>NZ_CP050154.1:0-2400000 GCF_011617705.1 Brevibacterium limosum
AGTTCACATCTTTCCACTCGTACAGCGGTTCTGTCCACCGCCCTGTCCCCAGCTGTGAGCAATTGTCCCCAGGGTTATCCACAGATGTGTATGGCGTCTTCTATAGGCGGTGCTGTTGTTTAATGCGGTTTGTGAGTTCGGTGACCTGTGTGTAGACAGCCCGTCGTTCGGCCATCTGAGTTCGAATCTTCTTGTTCGCGTGCATCACAGTGGTGTGATCGCGTCCACCGAATGCTTGGCCGATCTTCGGCAGGGAGAGATCGGTGAGCTCCCGGCACAGGTACATGGCGATCTGCCTGGCCGTGGTCAGCGTCCGTGATCGGGAGGTTCCGCACAGGTCGTCGAGGGTGAGGCTGAAGTAGGCGGCGGTCTGGCCCATGATGTCTGCGGCCGAGACAGCGGGGGTGTCGTCGGGAGTGATGAAGTCCTTGAGGACGGTCTCGGCCAAGGAGACGTCGATCTGCTGATCGTTGAGGTTGGCGAAAGCCGTGACGCGGATGAGGGCGCCTTCGAGCTCCCGGATGTTCGAGGACACACGGGAGGCGATGTATTCGAGGACATCGTCGGGGACATCGAGCTGTTCGGCTGCGGCCTTGCGACGCAGAATCGCGAACCGGGTCTCCATGTCCGGCGGCTGGACGTCGGTGAGCAGACCCCATTCGAACCTGGAGCGCAGTCGCTCCTCGAAGCCCTTGAGCATCTTCGGCGGCTGATCGGAGGTGATGACGACCTGTTTGGCCTCGTTGTGCAGGGCGTTGAAGGTATGGAAGAACTCCTCGACGGTCGCATCCTTGCCCTGCAGGAACTGGATGTCGTCGATCATGAGGATGTCGACTTCACGGTAGCGGCGCTGGAATGCCGGACGCAGCGCGTTCGAGGTCTTCGACGAGCCGATCGTATTGATGAAGTCGTTGACGAACTCTTCGCTGGAGACGTACTTCACGCGGATCTCGGGGAACAGCTGCGTCGCGTAGTAGCCGATCGCATGGAGCAGGTGGGTCTTGCCCAGCCCCGAGTCCCCATAGATGAACAGAGGATTGTAGGCCTTGGCCGGGGCCTCGGCGACGGCGAAGGCCGCGGCGTGGGCGAATCGGTTCGAGGCACCGATGACGAAAGTGTCGAAGGTGTACTTCGGGTTGAGCTGAGCGACACCGGGTGCATCGACGGGAGGGCCCATCGGGGCGGCGGTCGCCTCGGCGATCTTCATCTCACGGTCGGTCATCCCCGATTCGGCCGGAGACTGAGGCTGCTGCGGGGCCGACATCGGCGTCACGGGTGCCTGGGGGGCCGACGTCTGGGCATTCGGCATCTGCGCACTCTGAGGCTGCGCGGCCGGCTGCTGACTCTGATGCGGTTGGGCGAACCCGGGCGCTGAATGATCGGCGGGGCTCGGACGCACGGGTTCGGTCGCCTCGGTGGGGGCGGGATCAGGCGATCCCGTCGCCGAGGTGGACGTGACCGGATCGATGGGAACCTGCGGTCCCGGGGTCGGCTCTCCGATGAGATCTTCGAAGCGGATCGGCACGTCGAGTTCGGGATCGACGACGAAGCCGAAGGTCACCTCGAAACCGAGGACCTTGGAGAATTCTCTGGTCAGCGGTCCGAGCAGTCGGGTCTCAATGGTGCGGCGCGTGTGTTCGTCGCGCACGGCGAGAAGGACGAGGGCATTGTCGACGAGGGCCTTGGGCACGGCGAGGGAGAGGAATCCCCTCTGGTGGGCCGTGAGTTCAGGGTCCTGATCCAGGGTAGAGACCACCGTGCGCCAGCGGCTGATGAGCTCATTCTTGGAATTCGACACCGTCACATTTCCTCAGCTTTCAAAAAGATTCGTTCTGGCGTGATCCACACCTGTGCATGACTTCCACATAGTTTTCCACAGAATGTGGACTCTTGCCGACTCTGCCCAGTGAATCTCCACACTGGTGGATAAGCTTGTGGAAAACTACATGGGTGTGACTTGTGGACGAGCTCTGGTGACGGGGACGCGGACGGGGATGAATTCCGGACGAGCGTGACGTGAAACATGCGGATCCCGTTTGACCGCTCGGATGCCGCCTCGCTAAGATGGAGTGTCCTGTGTACCGGGCTTCATCCGATTATCCTGATTATCTTTTGGCTCTTATGCACAGGAGTGCTCGGCGGTCGAGACTCGCACCGCCGTTTTTTGTGAGAACGCACCGGCGTTCACCCGCAACCTAGAAATCGGAGACTGAAGTGAGCAAGCGTACATTCCAGCCCAATAACCGTAAGCGCGCCAAGAAGCACGGCTTCCGTCTGCGTATGCGCACCCGCGCGGGCCGCTCGATCCTGGCTGCACGTCGTCGCAAGGGACGTTCCGACATTTCGGCCTGAGCATGCTTGACGCGGCACATCGGATCCGCAGCGGCGAAGACTTCAGACGAATCTTCAGGGCCGGGGTCCGGGTGCGCTCAGAGCATCTCATGGCGCACAGCCTGAGAGACACCGATGATACCCACGCTGCGCGCGTGGGTTTCATCGTATCCAAGGCCGTCGGAAACGCAGTGGTGCGCAACCGCACCAAACGTCGCCTGCGAGAGATCATGCGGGCCCGCCTCGGTGACCTGAGAGCAGGAGACATGTTCGTCATCCGAGCGCTGCCGCATGCCGGGCAGGCCGACTTCGCTGTTCTGTCGGCCGAGGTCGATGAACTGCTGGCCAAGGCAGAGAAGAAGCTGGAACGTCGTGGACGCCGAGCATGATCTGAGACATGTCTCCGAGGTGCCCGGCCGGCCCGTCGGATTCTGGCCCACACTGGGCTGGATCGCCCTGGTCGGACCGAGGATGCCGTTCGTCTGGTTCATCCGGGCCTACCGAATCGTGATCTCACCCCTCTACGGCCAAGTCTGCCGCTACTATCCCAGCTGCTCCATGTACGGTCTCGAGGCATTCGAGATACACGGAGTTCTCAAGGGCGTGGTGTTAACTGGGTGGCGCATACTGCGCTGCAATCCGTGGTCGCACGGCGGTGTCGACCATGTGCCGGGCTCAGCGCGGGAGGCCAGGTCCAAGACCATCCACCGCGGTCAGGCACACAGCTGAACAGAACGAACTCGCGGCCCGCTTGCGGGCGCGAACAAGGGGACTGCCTCGGGGCACACGTCGTGTCGCGCAGACCTGTGAACAATGGCAAAATGAACTTCGCGCAAGAATCGGTGTAACGAGGAGAACTGAATGGACTGGATGGACAAGCTGCTCTATCCGCTGCAGTGGGTAGTTGCTTGGATCCTCGCGATCTTCCACGAGATCTTCACCGCGATCGGCCTGCCTGCCGACAGCGGTTGGACCTGGGTGCTCTCGATCGCCGGACTGACCGTGGTCATCCGCGCACTCCTCATCCCTCTCTTCGTCTACCAGATCAAGTCGCAGCGCAAGATGCAGCTGCTGCAGCCGGAGATCCAGCGCCTGCAGGCGAAGTACAAGGGCAAGAAGGACCAGTACTCGCGCCAGGCGATGGCCGAAGAGCAGATGTCGCTGTTCCGCGACAACAAGACCAGCCCCTGGGCCTCGTGTCTGCCGTTGCTCGTGCAGATGCCGATCTTCTTCTCGCTCTTCCGCGTCATCCACAATATGCCGAAGGTCGCCGATGGCTCTGTCGGCGCGATCGGCGGTTTCACGCAGCAGCTTGCTATCCAGGCCGAAAGCTCCTCGATCTTCGGCATCAGCCTTTCGGCGGTCTTCACCGATGATGGTTTCGGCGTCAAGCTGCTGACCGGCGTCCTCATCGTCGTCATGGCCGCCACCATGTTCATCACGCAGAAGCAGATGATGGCGAAGAACATGTCGGAGTCGGCGATGGCCAACCCGATGATGCAGTCGCAGAAGATGCTGCTCTACGTGATGCCGCTCGTCTTCGGCATCGGCGGCATCTACTTCCCGCTCGGCGTCCTCATTTACTGGCTGGTCTCGAACACCTGGACGATGGCCCAGCAGCACATGGTCATCCGCAATATGCCCGCTCCCGGCTCGAAGGCCGAGAAGGAGATGCTTGAGCGCAAGGCTCGCAAGGGCAAGACCGTGAAGCAGGATGAGCTCAAGGGATCGACCGTCACCGAGGAGGCCCCGAAGAAGAGCGGCCAGCGGCAGCAGCCTGTGAGCAAGAACCGTAAGAAGAACAAGAAGCGCTGAGGACAGACATGACCGAAGAGAAGATCGACGAGACCTCCGAACAGACTTCGGAGGAGACCTCGACGAAGCCGAGCCGTGCCGAACTCCTCGAAGAAGAGGGCGAGATCGCCGCAGACTACCTCGAAGAGCTGCTGGATCTGGCCGATATCGACGGCGACATCGACATCGACGTCGCCGATGGCCGTGCCCAGCTGTCCATCGTCTGCGAAGACGACGAGGACTCGAACCTGGCCACTCTGGTCGGCCGTGAGGGACGCACCCTCGGGGCGCTGCAGGAACTCAGCCGTCTGGCTGTGCAGACGCAGACCGGTCAGCGTTCCTGGCTGATGCTCGATATCGACGGCTTCCGAAACAGCCGTCGCGAAGAGCTCATCAGAACGGCCAAGCGTGCCATCGACGAAGTCAAGGACGGCGGCGACGAGTTCGCCTTCAAGCCGATGAACAGCTTCGAGCGCAAGATCATCCACGACCAGGCGGCCCGCGCCGGTCTGGTGTCGGAGTCCGACGGTGAGGGCGACGGTCGTCATGTCGTCATCCGGCTCGCCGATGACTGACCAGCCCGAGACCGATGCCGAGCTCTCGAACGAGTCGACGACGGCGGAGATCGAAACGCCTCCGACCGGCACCGAAGAGTACTTCGGTGCGGCGTATCCTGCCGCACAGCGGTATGCCGAGCACCTGGCCACGACCGGAATCGAGTGGGGCCTCATCGGTCCACGCGAAGTCGATCGTCTGTGGACCCGGCATATCCTCAACTGCGCCGTCGTCGCCGAGCACATCGATGAGAACGATGTCGTCGGGGATGTCGGCAGCGGGGCCGGCCTGCCGGGCATCCCGATCGCACTGATGCGCCCCGAGGCGAAGGTCGTGCTCATCGAGCCGATGGAGCGCCGCGTCGAATGGCTGAGCATGGTGGTCGACGATCTGGGACTGAGCAATGTGCGCATCGTCCGGGCACGCGTCGAGGAACTCGTCGACGAGGAGATGTTCACGGTCGTCACCGCACGGGCGGTCAAAGCGATGACGACTCTCATCGAATGGACCCGCGAGGTCATCAGCCCCGGAGGCCGGATCCTCGCGGTCAAGGGAGCCTCGGTCGAAGGTGAGCTGATCAAGGCGAAGAAGCTGATCAAGCGATACCGACTGTCACAGCCGAAGGTCCATGTCGTCGATGGCGGCGGCCTCCTCGAAGTCCCGAGTCGTGTCGTCGAGATCGTCAAGAAATAGTACGAAGTAGAGTGGGTCTAGGCTGGACCAGAGCCTTGTGAAACCGATGGATGATGGAGTGCGCCCTATGCCGATCATGGATGAGTCGTCTCCCATTGGTGCCGCGATTGCACGGGACAACCGGCGTGCGGATCGACTGTCGCAGACAACCTTTCCACGGCCGGACTCGACCCGTATCTTCACGATCGCGAACCAGAAGGGTGGCGTCGGAAAGACCACGACGGCGGTGAACATCGCAGCGGCCCTGGCCAACCAGGGGCTCAATGTCCTGCTCGTTGACATCGATCCGCAGGGCAATGCGAGCACCGCCCTGGGCATCGACCACTATTCCGAGGTCACGAGCATCTACGACGTCCTCATCGACGATGTGCCGATGCGGGAGGCAGTGGCTCAGTGTCCTGACTTCGAAACGCTGAAGTGTGTGCCGGCCACCATCGATCTGGCCGGTGCGGAGATCGAGCTCGTATCGCTCGTTGCGCGGGAACAGCGACTCCAGCGTGCCTTGGGCATCTACCTCAGAGAAGAGGAGGCAGCCGGAGACCGCGTCGACTACATCATCATCGACTGTCCGCCGAGCCTGGGCCTGCTGACCGTCAACGCGTTTGTGGCCGCTCGCGAAGTCCTCATCCCGATCCAGTGCGAATACTATGCTCTCGAGGGCCTCAGTCAGCTGCTGAAGAACATTCAGCTCATTCAGAAGCATCTCAATCCCGAACTGGCGATTTCGACGATTCTGCTGACGATGTATGACGGACGCACGAATCTCAGCGCTCAGGTCGCAGAGGATGTGCGCACTCATTTCCCGGAACAGGTGCTGGGCACGGCGATTCCTCGATCGGTGAGGATCTCCGAAGCCCCGAGCTACGGGCAGACCGTGATCTCATATGACCCACACTCAAGCGGCGCCCTGTCGTATCGGGAAGCAGCTGAAGAAATTGCGAATCGAGGAGTAAGTCGTGGTTGAACGAAAGAAGAGAGGCCTGGGCCGCGGGCTCGGAGCATTGATCCCCGACGCGAACTCCAATGATCGTCCGGTTGATGTCTTCTTCTCCGGTGGCAACACGGAAGAGGGCAAGAGTGAGGGCGAGGCGAAGACCTCGCGTACCGCCCGTACCGACCCGGCTGCATCGATGCAGTCATCTCGGCGCCGGAAGCCGAAGGCGGCAGGTACGACGAAGTCGACGACTACGGCATCCGAGACGGCTGCAGAGACGAAGACCACCGGTTCGAAGACTGCTGCGAAGACGACCCCATCGAGGTCGGCAACATCGAAGGCAGGAACTTCCAACGCAAAGCAGTCCAAGGCGGCCGAGTCGAACTCGACATCCTCCGAGTCGGCAGCTTCCAAGTCCTCGGCTGCCCAGACGTCTGCATCAGACTCCTCGCGGCCGAAGACGACCGCGTCCAAGTCCACGACCACTAAGCCGGCGGCATCCAAGACGACGACTTCCAAGACGTCGACGTCGTCAAAGTCGTCTCCGGCGAAGTCGGGAGCATCGAAGACGAAGGCCGGCTCTTCCACCGCCTCGTCCACTGCTGAGCAGGCAGAGAAGGCCTCTGCAGCGCCGAAGACCCCTACCCGGAAGGCCCCCTCGGCTCCAGCTTCAGACTCGGCTGTAAGCGGATCCGATGACAAGACCACTGCTTCTGCCTCATCTGCAGAATCCAAGGGTGCTCAAGCCGCCGCCGATGAGTCGGCTGAGGTCACTGCAGGTCAAGATACAGATACGCAGGCGGCGGAGTCAGCATCGACCGCTTCGTCGACGAGATCGGCGGACGAAGATGTTCGTGAAACTCATCCGGGTGTGTACACCTCCTCCGATCGTCACGAGGACCACGACAAGGCGGAAGAACTCCGGGCCAAGGAAGAGGATAGCACTACTGATGTAGTGACTTCAGCCTCAGGGGCCGGGGACGACGATGTCCAGACGGCGGCAACGTCGGATGCTGCAAGTCAGACCTCCGCCGTTGCCGATTCCGAGGAAGAAGGCGGGTCGTCCACCGCAACTGACGACGCAAGCGACAATCACAAGTCGCAGAGCTCCGGCGATGGCGAACTCGAGGACTACGACGGTGTCGAGTCGATCCCAGACACAGAATTCGGGGAGATCGACGTCGAGCTGATCGACGCGAACCCCAGGCAGCCTCGTACTGTATTCGACGAAGATCTGCTCGCCGAATTGGTCCACAGTATCCGTGAGATCGGAGTCCTTCAGCCTGTCGTAGTCAGGCAGAAACCGAGTGACCGCTCGCGCTTCGAACTCATTATGGGTGAACGTCGTCTCCGTGCGACGAAGGATGCCGGGCTATCCACGATTCCGGCGATCATTCGGTATGTCGAAGATACCGATCTTCTGCGGGATGCACTGTTGGAAAATCTCCACCGTGCGGAGCTCAATCCTCTTGAAGAGGCAGCGGCATATGGGCAGCTGCTCGAGGATTTCGGGTGCACGCAGGAAGAACTGTCAGAGCGTATCGGCCGTTCTCGTCCCCAGATCTCCAACACCTTGCGGCTGCTTCGCCTTCCCCCTCTGGTTCAGCGCCGGGTGGCAGCCGGCGTCATCTCGGCCGGCCACGCTCGGGCCATTCTGGGATTGCGGGATCCTGAACATATGGAAGTGCTTGCACAGCGAATCGTGGCAGAAGGACTGTCTGTACGCGCTTCCGAAGAGGCCGTCGTCCTCCTCAATCGTGGGGATTCGATCAACGTTTCACGTGCAACAACGAAGGTGGCCCCGGAGTTCCTGGCTGTGGCGGAGCGATTGGGCGACCGGCTCGATACTAAAGTGAATATCTCCGTCGGTAAGAAGAAAGGTAAGCTCAGCGTGGAGTTCGCCAACCACGAGGATCTTGACCGCATCCTCAGCTTGCTGGGGATCTCGAATCAGGATGCACTCTGAGCAGCCAGCAATAGAACACGAAGGGCCCTGCGATTCATAGCGCGGGGCCCAGCTTCATTCAGGGCGGCTGGAATCAGCCGTGTTCGGGGCAAGGACTGGAAATAGGTCCGTAGGCATGTCAGCACCCCACATGTCACCGGTAGAGACTCCTTTGGTTTCGGCCGTTCAGTCGGCGTTTCACGTGAAACGCGCTCGTGGGCTTCGGCCAGTCCTCTCGAAAGAAGGCAGCGACTGGTTCCCACCGCGAATGGGTCTAAGACGACCCCTCCGTGTGAGTGGCGGGTACAAATTGCTGAACATAGCCCTTTCCCTTCTTTGAATTGAGGATTCCGTTCAATTAGGTCCTTGGTGAGACTTACAGATTGGTAGTCATTAGTGCCAATAGTACGCAGAGGTGAAGCGGACTGCCCTCGCGCGGAAAAGTGACTATCGTAATTGCGTTTCACGTGAAACCAACGTGACTCTTCGCCCGACAGGTTCCACCGGGTTGCCGCTCTTCAGTACGGGTTCCTTGGCGTACTCGTGATTAGATGGTGTTTCACGTGAAACCTTACGGGGAAGTACAAATGTGCTTAGACCTCTGGCCTTGCATTCGACGGTTCAATCACGGATACGGGCCTTGCCCCTAGTATGGTTTAAACAATCCACTGTTGTTGGATTGGTACTTTGGACCAACGTGAACTCGTACAAACCCAGGGATCCTATTTCAAGCCGGTGTTCGGAATCAGAGACTTCTGGATGGCCAGTGTCTTGAGTGCTACGCAGACGACAGCGTTCCCGGATGCTTGTGGCCTCCTCGTACTGGGGTAAGGGTTGGCACCGAGACGATTGCATCAACCGGAATGACCGGCACACCGACGGTTGCGGACGCCTTAGCGCTGCAGACCCTCGTATACCGGCTAAGTTCATTAGGACGGTAGAGGCCCCGTTTCACGTGAAACAATAGGGAATTGGCCGTGAGATTCTAGCTCGCTGCTTTGAGCTCTGAACTCTGCGACGGTGGCAGAGTCGACCCGACCGGCACTGGGCGATTCTCCTTTGGGCCTCATAGGCGAACAGACCATTGCTGACCTCGGTCGATGTTCTGGGGGTGTGTCTGAGCCACTCTTTACAACTTCCATAACTGGCAGATGGTGATTGAGGTCCACGCCCTTCAGAAACACCCAGACTTCAGAAACACCCAGGCTATTGTTTGTTTCACGTGAAACGCGTCCAATCGTACGTTGTTCAAGAGATAAACCCCTGGGCGGCCCCGCGGAAGCTGGTCTATTCGGCTTAACGCCCGCTATCCTCGGCCCACCCTGTTCGATGATCTATGAGGTTCTTTCGGATGACCCCAGTTGTGCCTAGATAAGTTCCTGTCACGGAACTCGGCCGACCAGGGGCTCTGCCCAGTTGTGGGGCGGTCATTTGGTCCGGATCGGTCGGGTCCCCGTGAACGTTAATGTCTGGAGGCGGCTGACACTCTGCTGGTCCTCGGCTGTGCTGTACAGAACTCGTAGCCGCACCAATTCCCGTATCGATATCTATTGGGGCATCTCTATCTGAGGGGAACTATCGACGTCGGTTATGTTAGCGGGATCTGATACTTGAACCTGAGTACGCTCGCCTAGCGTGACCATCCGGAGCTGCAGGTACGGACATGTGAACTGGCGTTTCACGTGAAACGACGGTGTCATCGCTGTGCAGAGCGCTTGTCTGCCTTTGGATCCTTGGCCGCCGGTGAAGGTCGAACACCGTGTGAAGAGTACTCAGAAGACCGCTTCTAGCGTGCAATCTGTTTTCATTTGACGCCGGGTCTGTTCCACGTGAAACGTACCGCTGACGGATCAGAATTCGTCGATTCTATGCCACGGTCGGAGCAGCTTCTGGTTCGCAGACTGTGTAGTACCGATCTGCTGTGGTGTGCGCTCGTGGATCACTATGAAGGATTATGCATTCGCGAGCATTCCTCGACTGAAGGTAGCGAATCGGCGTCTCTTAGCGCGTCCTACTAGGCATGAAGGAGCACCATCAGCCGGTCGCTGTGGCGGGATTGTAGAATTCTACCCTGAAGCCGTCCTCTAGTTTGACGTGAAACGCCATTTTGCGGTCGCAGACGACTTCAGGATGGTCGTATGCGAGAGAGCACCATTTCTCGCCGTTACTCACGGTTTGAGAAGCGCCATTTAGGCGGGAGAACAGTGCTCGGTCATTCCGGGGGTTCTTAGAGTTCGTCAATTGGGCCGTTAATTGCCTAGAGCTCGGTAGGCCGGTACAAAACGCTATCAGGATAACGTTTCACGTGAAACGCCAATGTTTACCGCCGCGGGGGCTGAGTATTCTACCGATCTAGGGACTCGAAACCCCAGCCACTCGGGGTTTCACGTGAAACAGTGTGCCTGCGGGCAAAATACTGCACGTGCATTCAGGCCGACAAGTAGAAGCTATTGTTCGTGGATGCTGGATCGAAATATGTTGCTTATAAGAAGTCAACTCCATAAGAGCCGAGCCTCGTTGGAAGATGACAGTGGGCGGATAACGTTTCACATGAAACTTCAGGACTCGTTACATGCTATCGGTCGCAATGCATCTTCCATCTTCTAGTCGGTTTGGATCTGCGCGCCTCTGTTTCACCCGCTCTACGACGAGGGAAAGGAATGACCACCGAGCTCAATAGTCGTAGCTGTGGATTCGGCGAGCGTCCTTCAGGCTGTCCTAGTCGATATTCAGAGGGAATCGGGTCGTTGCCAAAGCGAATCAAGACAACAATGCCGTGCTCCACTGGGGAAGCACGGCATTGAGGCGCTATTTCTGACTAGTGGGGAAATCAGCTCAGAGCTTTGATGGCATCGAGACTGAGCGTGCCGGTCTGCGGATCTTTGTCTTCCAGGATGTAGACACGCTGCAAGGCGGCCGCGATGCCATCGGCAATTGCATCACGGACATGCGGATCTTGCAGGCTTTCAAGATCCTCTGGATTCGTCAGGTATCCGCTGACGACATGGACCTTAGGAGTCTTGAGACGTTTGAGCGACGACCACGTGCGAGCGTGTGTGCGACAGTCCAGCATTCCAGTGCGAGCGACGACTTCACCTTGAATGAGCTCCGCGAGCTTCTGTCCTGTCGGCGAGTTCAGGTCTGACTGACGTTCATGCCCGAAGAAGAAGGTTGCAATGCCGTTGGCGTCTTTGGACTTGCTCACGTCAGCGGTCACCGTTATGACAGCTGATGCTCCTAGCGAATCCGCCCGATTGACCTCAACCGCGTCGCCTTCCAAGAGCAGCGCTCCCGCACCGATCGCTTCCAACCGGCCTACAAGGCGGCTTGATATATCGAGAGTGATCTGACGTTCGAGAGCTGACTGCTCATCAGTCATCGGCAGCGTCTGGAAATCTACAACTGTAGTTGCTGCCTCGATGACAAACGTCCGACCGACCAACGAGGTTCCCGATGCCGCCACCCGTGCTCGCTCTTGGAGCGCAAAGAGATTGCCGGTGTCCTGATTGCGGTCGATCGCGTCGAGCCCGCGGAGAGTCTGAGGTCCTGTCACGCCATCGACCTTCGTACCCAGACTCATCTGCAGTTCCTTGACAGCTGCCTCGGTGCGAGCAGCATACTCGGAATCGATGCGTCCAGGATAGAAGCCCAGACCCGCGAGCTTGGTCTGGAGGTTGACAACATCGTCGCCTGTAAGGACTCTGACGGGGTCGAATCGGAGCACTCGGTCGCCCAGTTGATACCGGGCCTGTTCGAGTTCTGAAAACGTCTCGGGGCCGAGCACACCGTCGCACAGGATTCCACGGTCTTGTTGGAACTGCCTGACACCCAGCTCGAAGGCGCGATCGAAGTCCGCGGTCTCGGTATCGCCGACATTGAGTCCCAGCCGGGCCATCTGAGCCTTGATATTGGGCAGCATCTCAGAAATGTCGCCACGCGAATAGCGCGGTAGGTTCGTGTTCGTCAATGCGGTGCCAATCTTCGGTGATGCGGTTCGAGGGTCAGTGTCCAATGGCGCTCAGATATGCCTAAGGCGCCCGTTGATAGTACAACAGGCGCCTTGGAACTCGATCAGATGAAGTCGGAGAGCTCATCCTCGAGAGCAGGCTTCGGACGCGCGCCGATGATGGTCTTTGCGACCTCGCCGTCCTTGAAGACGTAGAGCGCGGGAATCGAGGTGATTCCGTAGGTGCTCGCGGTCTCGAGGTTCTCGTCGGTGTTGACCTTGACCACGTTGAGCTTGTCTCCGTGCTCTTCTGCGATCTGGTCAACGATCGGGCTGACCATCCGGCAGGGGCCGCACCAAGGAGCCCAGAAATCGACGAGCACGGGCTTGTCGGACTTCAAGACGTTCTCTTCGAATGTTGCGTCAGTGACTTCTGTCGACATGAGTAACCTTCCTTCACAACGAATGTCTCTAGCAGAACAGTGGAGCTGGGTCTTTCATTCCCTGACCGGTCCGCGGCTCCCGTGCGATGCGGGAGAACGGAGCCGGACACAGCAGGGTGGTGATCAGGAAGCGACGGTTGCTTCCGCCACGGTTGCTTCCACCAGGGCGGGCTTGGAAGCAGCCTCGAGATCACCGAGGTAATGTTCGGCGTCGAGTGCCGCCGAACATCCCGAACCGGCTGCAGTGATCGCCTGCCGGTATACGGAGTCGATGACATCGCCGGCAGCGAAAACGCCTTCGACAGACGTCTTCGAGGTGCGACCATCGACGCTGAGATATCCATCGGTGCGCATCTCGAGCTGATCGGCGAAGAGGCTGGTTCGTGGGTCGGAACCGATGGCCACGAACATTCCGGTCACGGGCAGCTCTGAGGTCTCCCCGGTGACGGTGTTGCGGATGGTCAGGCCGGTGAGCGAGTCCTCACCATGGACTTCGGCGACTTCGGAGTCGAGGAGGAACTCGAGCTTCTCATCGGCGTTCGCACGATCCTGCAGGGCCTGCGAAGCACGCAGCTCCTGCCGACGGTGAACCAAGGTGACGTTGGACGCGAAACGGGTGAGGAAGGTCGCTTCCTCGAGGGCGGAGTCGCCTCCGCCGATGACAGCGATGTGCTGGTCGCGGAAGAAGAATCCGTCACAGGTGGCACACCAGCTGACTCCGTGACCGGAGAGCTTCTTCTCATTGGGCAGTCCCAGCTCGCGGTAGGCCGAACCGGTTGCGAGGATCACAGCCTTGGCCGTGTAGCGCGCGCCCAGAGCGGTCTCGATCTCGTGGGCGCCGGGATTGAGCTTGAGAGTCTCGACATCGTCGTAGATGACCTCGGCACCGAACTTCTCAGCCTGCTCACGCATGCTCTCCATGAGCTCGGGTCCCTGAACGCCGGCGGGGAATCCGGGGAAGTTCTCGACATCGGTGGTGTTCATGAGCTCACCTCCGGCGGTCACCGAACCTGCGATGACGACCGGTGAGAGGTTCGCACGGGCCGCATAGACGGCTGCGGTGTAGCCGGCTGGACCCGATCCGATGATCACCAGTTGAGTATCAGTCATGTGAAAAGTTCCCTGCTTCTATCTGCTCTGCTCCTCGCGCCACGGAGTGCCGCGCGAAATGACGTTCGTATCTATAACGGTACGGTGCCGAGGACTATTCCGCACCTGCATCTGGGCAGGCATCCTGCCCAGGTCGCTGCGGTGAGGCACCAGATGATGCCGGACGAGGGTGTGAAACCTGTCTGTGCGCTCAGGAGAACTTCACGGAGCTGATGGTGGCCTTATAGCCGCCGTCGGTCTGCGGCAGTTCAGTGATCCAGAGGATGAGCTTGTCGGTCTCGACCTTCTCGTCGAACTCCACGGTGACCGCGCCATCGGCATCGAAGACGCCTTCGCCGATCACCTTCGCATCTTCGGGATCGTCGCCGTCGCGGATTTCGAACTTGCCGCCAGAGTTCCCCGACGCCACCTTCACCTCGCTGATGGTGGTCTCATCCTCGAACTCGAAGAGCAGACCGACACCCGATTTGAGATTGCCGAAGCTCGCGGAGTTGTACCGGTCGGTGTTCCATGACCCCTCGGTCTTGGGAATCACGTTCTCGGTTTCACTGTCGTGTTCCTCTCCATCGCCCTCGGGGTCGAGAGATTCGACGGTATCGATCTTCGGCGGATCGGCCTTCGGAGTCTTCTTCTCTTCTTTCGTCGGCTGTTCGCTCGGCGCCGAGGTCTCTGTGACCGGGGTGGACTCCTCGTCCCCAGCGTTGAAGCCGATGATGACGATTCCGAGCACTATGGCGGCAACGACTGCGAGGCCGAGAACCAGCCATAGGAAGGGCTTCCGAGTGGCCGCAGGATCACGCTCGTCGGAACCGGAGCCACCTGAACCGCTGCCTGCGCCGCCCGAAGCAGCGCTGGCCCCACCGGCGCCGGTACCTGAACCAGCATTCCCTGCTCCGGCCGAGGCACCAGACGCTCCGGAGCTCGCGCCCGTTGAGCCGCCGGATCTGTTGGAACCGGTGTCTGCCCCGGCCGAGCCGCCGGATCTGTTCGCACCGGCTTTCGTTCCGGCTCCCGCTGCTGCGGCAGCACCGGCAACGCCCGCTGTCCCAGCGACGCCGGCAGCCCCAGCGACGCCGGCAGCTGTTGATCGGTTCTGCGCAGACGATGCCTGAGCCGCACCGGTCGAATCGCTGTGCTGCTGGCGTGGTTTCCCGGCCTTGCGCTCGGCCGGACGGACAGATGATGAGCCCGCGGTCGCCTCGGCGCTGCGCTCACCAGCGGCGCTCTGATCATCAACGTCGTTGCGATCATCAACGGTGTCCGGTGACAGCCGACGCATCTCCTTCGGAGGTGCGGCAGCGTTGGCTTCCTGCTGACGGGCAGCCGAGCTCGCTTCGAAGGCGGCAAGACGCCTGCGCGCCTCGTCCTCCTTGGCCTTCGCGATCCGACGTTCGCGCTCATACTCACGTCGCTGATGCTCGCGTTGCTGTTCATGGGTTTCGAACATGCCGCCGAGGAACCAGGAACCGTCGTCCTCATCCTCGTCGTTGTCCATGATCACGCGAGTATCGTTCTCATCGCCTTCGTCCTCGGGGACGATCTCGAGTGCCTGAGTATCGGGATCCGAATCGTCTTCCCGGCTCATGATCGGGGTCGTGAGGTTCTCGTCGTATTCGTGCTCTGCGTACTCCGAGTACTCCGAGTACGTCTGCTCCGGCTGCCATTCCTCCCAGTCCTGGGCGGCGCTGTCGAGCTGTTCCTTGGCAATGGGGAAGCTCGAGGCCTCCCGCATCTGCATCCGGTCGGCATATCGGCCCGTGGTATGTCCGACCACTCCGGCAGCCAGTCCCCGCGTCCCCGGGCGCGTGATGCCGATGCGCACGAGTGCTGCCTGCACCTGATCTTCACTGGCACTGGCCGAACCGCCGGGGCCGGGTCCGATGGTCTTCGAACGGGATGCGGGAAGACTGGTGGCTTCGTCAAAGCTGCGGGGCGACTGCTCGAACAGGTGCTCGTTCTCCGCCACAGGAGCACGATTGACGTAGCGCAGCAGTTCGGGATCCCAGGTGTCGATGTAGCCGAGGACCTCGGCGACCGAACCCGGACCGGGATCCGAGCCCGTGATGATTCCGCTGACGAAATCATCGAGTCTGTCCGGGACGTCGGGGTTGAGAGCCTGGGCCCGGGCGATCCGGGCATTCTCCTTCTCCGCAGGCGGAATGCCGTCGAAGGTCTCTGCTCCCGGCCAGAACCCGGTCAGAGCCGTGTAGAAGAGCTGGACGAGAGCCAGGGCGTCTCGGCGTGAAGCCTTCGTCGGCGTGTAGTCCTTCTGCTCGACGAGCCCGGTATCCAGCGCCAATGCCGCATCGATGCCGATGCCTGCGATGACCACCCCACCCTTCGAGGTCAGACCGACCACGCTCGGACGCAGGAACATGTGGAACAGTCCCCGCCTGGCCGAGGTCACGAGCGCTGAACCGACCTCGCCGATGAGGGCGCACGCGGCGTCGACGGGCAGCGGCGAACGCGGCAGGATCTGGTTGAACGGCGTCACCGCGATACGCTTGATGACGATGTAGTCCAGTCCGTTGGAATGTCCGACGTCGAGCGTAGGGGCGATACGCGGGTCACCGAGGATCGATACGCGACGGGCGGCTTCGAGAACGTCGTTGGAACCATCGGCATCAGCGACGAGGATGAGCACGGGTTCGTCGAGGATCGCATCGAGGCCCGTGCAGACGGCACCTACTTCAGGCTTCTCGGGCAGCCACCGACGGTCGACGGTCGATACGACATAACGGCCGGCCACCACCATGCCGGGTTCGATATCGATCAGGGCGACCACCTCCGGTGGGGATTGACAGGGCTCAGGCTGTTTTTCTTAGTTTTCCAGCTACTACGCCAATTATCGAATGCAACTCTCTGACTCTGAGCAAATAACAAGCTCCGATGAAGAACAGCAGCATGACGGTGCCGACGATGGCCGTGGAGGCGAAGGCCTGCCAGCGTCCTGCCAAGGAGAAGTCCGGGAAGAAGTAGAGCAGACCGAACCCTGCCCCACCGGCGACGATCGCTGCGAGGAGGAACTTGAAGTGAGATGTGAGGATCTCACGCAGATCGATGGCGCCGAGGCGCTTCTTCAGGACCGCGAACGAGATGATCATCGCCATCAGGTAGCCGAGGCTCATGATCAGACCGATGATCGCCACCGTCACCGACTTCGGGAAGATCGTCGCCGATACCACCGCCAGGGACTGGAAGACGATCTGCGGCAGCTGGATGAGGAACGGAGTCTTCGCGTCCTCGTAGGCATAGAAGACCCGCTGCGCCAGATAGTTCGCGCTGAAGGGAATGAGACCGAAGACCATCGTGATGATGACCAGACCGATGGCTGTGGCCTGCTCCCGTCCCTCACCGGCGATGATCATCGCAACCGGTGTGGCGAGGACGATGAATGCGATGGTGGCGAAGGAATTGATGAAGCCGACCATCCGCACGCCCATGGAGAAATCGCTGACGACGGCCTCGGTGTCATTGTTCGCCGCATCCTTGG
The DNA here is from genome assembly GCF_011617705.1 of Brevibacterium limosum. Classification (NCBI taxonomy): domain Bacteria; kingdom Bacillati; phylum Actinomycetota; class Actinomycetes; order Micrococcales; family Brevibacteriaceae; genus Brevibacterium; species Brevibacterium limosum. The sequence goes on from NZ_CP050154.1 coordinate 17,245, forward strand.
CCAAGGAGGTGAACAGGGCCGTGGCCAGAGAGACTGCGATGAGCGAATGCGGAAGCATGAACACGAGGTAGGCGGTCGTATATGCGGCGTTCGATGCGTTCCCGTCGCCGGGGATCGATGCACCCGAGGCGACACGGGAGATGACGAGGAAGCCGATCTGACCGATGAGCATCGCGGAGAACGTCCAGAAAGCGACCTTGCCGGCCGAGCTGAGTCCGACCCCGCGGAACCCGAAGGTCGGCTTATATTTGAAGCCGATCCGCTTGAGCGGCCAGATGAGGATGAGTGCCTGAGCCACGACTCCGAGGGTTGCCGACCCGGCGATGAGAGCGATCTTGTCCGGAGTCCACGTGTCGAGTCCGTGCGGTGAGGCGTTGTTCGTGCCGAAGATGAGGATGAAGGCGGCGAGCCCGGCGATCGCGACGACGTTGTTGAGCACAGGCGCCCACATGTAGGGACCGAATGATGATTTCGCATTGAGCACTTGGCCCAGCAGCGTGTAGAGGCCGTAGAAGAACAGCTGCGGCAGACACCAGAAGGCGAAGGCGGTGGCCAGCGCCATCTGCTCATCGCTCCACCCCGATGAGTAGAGCCAGACGAGCAGCGGGGCCGCGGCGGTCGCGATGATGCTCACGCCTGCAAGGAGCAGGAATGACAGCGTCAGCAGCCGGTTCGTGAAGTCGGCACCGCCGTCCTCTCGTTTGGAGGCACGCACGATCTGCGGGACGAGCACGGCATTGACCACACCTCCTGCCAGCAGCATGTAGAGGGTGTTGGGCACCTTGTTCGCGATGTCGAAGGCATCGGCCTGGACTGCAGTGACACCGATCGCGGTGGCCAGCATCGAGGCCTTGACGAAGCCGAGCACACGCGAGGTCATGGTGCCTGCGGTCATGATCGCCGAGGACCGGGCCAGGGATGAGAAGCTGGACAAGCGCTACCTCTTTTCGGGGTCGTCGGTCTTGGCGCGGGCCATCGCATCGGCCAGCTGCTGTTCGGGGATCTTCGGGCGTCCGCGTGCGATCGTCTTGACCAAGCCGATCACGAAAACTGCGGCCAGAGCCAATCCGACCACAGCGGTACCGATGTTCTCCCAATCAGCACGGACCCGGACCATGAGCGATTCGTGCTTGGGCAGGGTCACCTCGTCGGCGGTGACCATTTCGATCGTCGTCGGCACATCGGCGTTGGCGAGGCCCTCGACGGGCACGTCCACGCGCATCGTCTCCGCGGCGGGCACCTTCACGGTCTCCGTCTCCTGCGCCCGCAGCTGCGGAGTCGCCGGTCTCATCCGGATCCGCAGAGTCGCCTCGGCGGGGGAATCGTTGACGATCGTGACCGGAATCGTCGTCTTCTCGCCGGTGACGAGGAGGACGGACGATCCCTTGCGCAGGTGCAGGCTGTCCATGAGCTTCTCGCTCTGTGTGCGGGCCTGGTCGGCGCAGATGTTCGCGTTACGGCCCAGAGTCCAGGCCGCCGAGGTGCAGGTGAGCAACTCGCGGTCGAGCCGGATATCGGCGCTGTCCGGGTCGCTGAAGACGCTGTTGAAGTCCTCTTGGTTCGCCCGGGTCTCGGCCAGGGATTCCACGGCCTTCTTCCGGATGTGCGGGGCGTCGGAATCCGTGCGCAGCAGTCCACGCGCCTCGGAGGGTGAGTCGAGGATCTCGTCGGTCCCGGTGGGGGCGATCCACGGTGCCGAGCTCAGCTCCTCGACGGTCTGTTCCCAATTCGCCGAGGCGGCCGCCCGCGGGAGCGGAACGAACAGGCTGCGGGTGCGATAGGGAGCCTCGGATTGGATCACCGCGGACTCTGCGACGAGTTCGGACAGCGGCCCGGCCGGGTTCTCCTCAGCGATCACCTCGGCGCTCATATCCGTGAGCTTCGAATCCGAGATGAGAGTGTCGATCGTCGACTCCCCGTCATCGGTGATCGTCGTGTGCGAATGTGCGTCATCGTGGATGCCGGTGATCGAGGGCTGCTGGCCATCGCTGACGATCGCGGTGGAATTGCCGGACTTCTTCAGCGCACGCAGCCCGTTCTTCGTCGCACTTCCGGCCACCGGCCAAGCGATATCCGTCCGAGCATCAGGGAAGACGTCCTTGACCACCTCGCGCTGCTTCTGAGCGAAGGTGCTCAACCGGTCGATCTTCGTTCCGCGCAGAGCACTGAGGTCGGGATCGCCGTATGGCAGAGCGACGATCGTATGCTTCTGCGCCGCTCCCACGAAGTCCTGATACCAGGAGTCGAGGCGTCTGCGCTGGTCTTCGGCGGCTTCGAGCTCGGCGGCACTGGAATCGGCCTCATCGTTCTCGGGCGCCCCGACCGGCGGTGACTGAGTCTCTTCACCCTTCTCATCGCCGGGCTCTTCGGTCTCCTCCGGCGCGTCGGCGGGGGGCGGTTCGGCGATCGCGGCTTCGAAGGAGGCGATGATTCGCGGGTCGATCGCCAGAGCGAGCTCTTTGTGTCGAAGCAGCTTCGCGATCGTATCCAGCGAGCCGCCTTCGGCGATGGCTGCATCGAGCCAGTCGGAAGGGATGAGCCCGCCTTCGGAATGACCGGGCAGGGTGACGGGAGCGAGCAGACTGATCTTCGTCTGATCGAACTCCGGGTCCGGGTACCACGTGGTGAAGCCGAGAGCAGAGGCCCGCAGACCGGTGTCATCGCCGATCTGGACCGCCAATCCCCGTGGGCCCCAGGAACTCACGGGTGAGGACGTGCTCAGGTCGAGGTCGTCGGCAGGCACACGGAACGTGAACTCCGCGGTGGCCCCGGGATCGATGGTGTCATCGAAGGAGGTGTCGAGGGCGGTTCCCGAGGAGTCGTCGGAATCGTCGTCCTTGTCCTTCTTCGCCTTCTCTCTGGCTTCGGTCCCATCGTGTTCGAGGTCGGCGACGGTGCGGTGCTGGGCCTGTCCCTGCTTCCAGGAACTCAGGCGGGATTCGGAATCGAGTTTGCGGGTCGACATCTGCAGACTCAGGCTCGGCTTCTCGATCGCCTTCTTCGTCGTGTTCGAGATCTTTCCGCGCACGGTCAGTGTGCCTTTGTCATCGATCCAGGGAGTCACCTCGTCGAGGGTGATCGAGACCTCGTCCTTGTCCGCATCGGTGCTGGCGGCGGCGGGGGCGGCCGTCAGCAGCGGGTATGCGAAAACCGGCCCTGCGAGCAGCAGGAGCGTGCTCAGCAGGGCGGTGAGGAATCGCAGTCGGCGGATGGGAATGGGTTTCACTGCTCCAGTCGGGACACCATCGGTCGGGCGGCGGCGACGATTCGGCGCTCATTGGCGAACGAGAGTCGCGAACGCAGGTCATTGAAGGGCACCCACGCCGCATCGATCGCTTCTTGGTCAGGATCATTATCCACGGTCAGAGTCCCCGCCTGTGCACGCAGCAGGAAATGGTGGACGAGTTTGTGGATCCGGATTCCGGTCACGGTGAACCAGTAGTCGACGGTTCCCAGCGGGCAGATGATCTGCCCCGCGATCCCGGTCTCCTCTTCGACCTCACGGCGGGCCGCCTCGGCGGGGGTCTCCGTTCCTTCGAGATGCCCCTTGGGAAGGCACCACTCGATCCGACCGGCGCGATTGATGCGGGCGATGACGGCCACAGCCAGCAACGGATGGGAGAAGTCGACAACGATGCCACCGGCGGAGATCTCCTCCACTGTGGTGCGGCGGGACGTGCGGGGTCCCGGCTTGGGCATCGGTGTGGTCATTCTCCTACCTTAGTAGGCGAAGCTTGGAAGTTTCGTGTCATCGGCTCCCGGTAGGCTTATGGAGACCGGAACTCGCGCCCGGACGCGGGAGGCGAGTTCCCCTGGGCAAGAGCAGAAATCACAGAATCGAAGGAGCTCGGTGGATCCGCAGACCGCGCACAACCGACTGCACGACAAGCTCGATGAGCTCGAGCATATCCTCGGCCCGCTGGGTCAGAGGTTCTCCTCAGCCGGTTTCGAACTCGCCCTCGTCGGCGGTTCCGTCCGTGATGCGCTGCTCGGCCGCCCCATGCCCGACCTCGACTTCACCACCGATGCCCACCCCGACGCCATCCTCGGACTGATCGCCGGCTGGGTCGACACGCACTGGGACATCGGACGCGAATTCGGCACCATCGGGGCCGTGAAGTCCGGCGTGCAGATCGAGATCACGACCTACCGAGCCGAAGCCTATGAAGAGGACTCGCGCAAACCGATGGTGGCCTTCGGCACGGACCTCGACGCCGACCTCGTCCGCCGTGACTTCACGATCGGGGCGATGGCGATCCGTCTGCCCTCGAAGACCTTCGTCGATCCGCATCAGGGTTTCGACGACCTCATCGCCGGACGCATCCGCACCCCAGGTAGGGCCGCGGACTCGTTCTCCGATGATCCGCTGCGGATGATGCGCGCAGCTCGGTTCACTTCCCAGCTCGGACTCGATCCCGTCGCCGAGGTGGAAGAGGCGATGACGGCGATGGCCGATCGGATCGAGATCATCTCCGCCGAACGCGTCCAGGTCGAACTCCTCAAACTCATCACCGGTAGCGATCCCGTCGCCGGAATCGACCTGCTGGTGCGCACCGGCATCGCCGACCATGTTCTGCCCGAGGTGTCCGGACTCCAGCTCGAGACGGACGAGCATCATCGGCACAAGGACGTCTACCAGCATTCTCTGACCGTGCTGCGTCAGGCCGTCGAACTCGAGAGCCGGTACGCCGCGGCTCAGGAGGAAGCCGGAATGGCCGACGACGACCCGCAGCGCCTGCGCGTGCCGGACTTCGTCGTCCGCTTCGCGGCGCTGATGCATGATGTCGGCAAACCCGCCACTCGCCGTTTCCAGCCCGGTGGCGCAGTGACCTTCTACCACCACGATGCGGTGGGTGCGAAGCTCACCGCCAAGCGGATGAAGGCGCTGCGCTTCGACAAGGACACGACGAAGGCGGTCGGCCGCCTCGTCGAACTGCATCTGCGCTTCTACGGCTACGGCGATGCCGGGTGGACGGATTCTGCGGTGCGTCGCTATGTCACGGACGCCGGACGGCTGCTCTCGCGCCTGCACATCCTCACCCGCGCAGATGTGACCACCCGCAACAGACGCAAAGCCGACCGGCTGGCGTTCGCCTATGACGACCTGGAAGCGCGCATCGAGGCCCTGGCGAAGCAGGAGGAACTCGATTCGATCCGTCCGGATCTCGACGGTCGGCAGATCATGGGGATCCTCGATATCGAACCATCGCCGCTGGTGGGCAAGGCGTACAAACATCTGCTCGAGCTGCGGATGGAGCACGGGCCTCTTGGTCCGCAGCGCGCCGAAGCGGAACTGCGCTCCTGGTGGGAGACCCACGGTCAGTGACCGACCCCCACTTACTCACCGAACGATCAGTGCTGATAGCTTCGTAATCGTTTAGATTTGTGTTTGACGTCACAGGCTGTGGCGGAGGCGAGAGGTGAGGAGACCACAATGACAGTGACCGAGGAATTCCGCGCGGCCCGCGACAAGCTGATCGAACTCCGCAGCGACTACGAGGCCGCCCGCGAACAGTTCGGATGGCCGCGGCTCACACACTTCAACTTCGCACTCGACTGGTTCGACGAGATCGCCGAGAACAACGACAAGCCGGCTCTGTGGATCGTCGAACAGGACGGTTCCGAGGGCAAGTGGAGCTTCGCGGAACTCTCCGCCCGTTCGAACCAGGTGGCGAATCATTTCCGCCGGGCCGGGATCAAGCGCGGGGACCATGTCATGGTCATGCTCAACAACCAGGTCGAGCTGTGGGAGACGATGCTCGCCGGGATCAAGCTCGGTGCCGTGCTCATGCCCGCAACCACGCAGCTGGGCCCCATCGACCTCACCGACCGTGCCGAGCGTGGGCACGCCGAGTTCGTCGTCGCCGGCGTCGAGGATGCCGCGAAGTTCGATGACGTCGAAGTCGATGTCGTCCGCATCGTCGTCGGCGGGGAGCCCACCCGCCAGCAGGACTACAGCTACTCCGACGTCGATGATGAGAGCACCGAATTCGACCCGCAGGGCACGTCGCGCGCCGATGATCTGATGCTGCTCTACTTCACTTCGGGCACCACCTCGAAGGCGAAGATGGTCGCCCACACCCATGTCTCCTACCCTGTCGGCCATCTCTCGACGATGTACTGGATGGGGCTGACACCCGGCGACGTCCACCTCAACGTCGCCTCGCCCGGTTGGGCCAAGCACGCTTGGTCGAATATCTTCGCCCCGTGGATCGCCGAAGCCTGTGTCTTCCTCTACAACTACTCGCGCTTCGACGCCAACGCCCTGATGGAGACCATGGATCGAGTGGGAGTGACGAGCTTCTGCGCCCCGCCGACCGTATGGCGCATGCTCATCCAGGCCGACCTGGGCCACCTGAAGAATCCCCCGACGAAGGCCCTCGGCGCCGGTGAACCGCTCAATCCCGAGATCATCGACCGCGTTCACAGCGAATGGGGTGTGCTCATCCGCGATGGCTTCGGCCAGACCGAATCGACCCTCCAGATCGGCAACTCACCTGATCAGGAGCTCAAGTACGGTTCGATGGGCAAGGCGCTGCCCGGATTCGACGTCGTTCTCATCGACCCGGCGACCGGTGAGGAGGGCAACGAGGGCGAGATCTGCCTGCGCCTCGATCCTCGTCCCATCGGCCTGACCACCGGCTACTGGAGCAACGCGGAGAAGACCGCAGAGGCTTTCGAAGGCGGCGTCTACCACACCGGTGACGTGGCCTCTCGCGATGAGGACGGATACATCACCTATGTCGGTCGCGCCGACGATGTGTTCAAGGCCAGCGACTACCGACTCTCCCCCTTCGAGCTCGAAAGCGTGCTGATCGAACACGAGGCCGTCGCCGAGGCGGCCGTTGTGCCCTCGCCGGATCCGGTGCGACTGGCTGTGCCCAAGGCCTATGTCGTCGTGTCGAGCAGGTTCGAGGCCGACGCCGAGACCGCGCGTTCGATCCTCGCCTACTGCCGTGAGCACCTGGCACCGTACAAGCGCATCCGCCGGCTCGAGTTCGCCGAGCTGCCGAAGACGATCTCCGGAAAGATCCGTCGTGTCGAGCTGCGGGCGCGTGAAGACCAGCTGCACCCATTCAGCGGTGAACCCGCCGTCGAGGGCAACGAGTACGCCGATACGGACTTCGAGCTCAAGAGCTGAGGGTGCAGCGGCGCTCGGTCAAGCGGGCCCCCGCTTTTCGACCGTTACCCGGACCGAAGAGCGGGCCCGCGCTTGATCGGGGCGCGGAGTGTCGGTGGGAGCCGTAAAGCGGGTCCGCGCTTGGACGGGGCGCGGACTTGCGTTGCGTGGGGTCGGCAGCTGAATGTGAGCAAACACGCATCCGTCATGGTTGATTCTTCGCCCGTGAATTAAAATGCCTGGTGAGACGCCGAGTTCCAGGTTACTCACAGAACTGTTCGGTAACCCCGTGCCTCTGCAGCGTGTCAGGCTCAGCACTTTTTCACCCTCTACTAAAGAAGGCGTGCGAGACTGATTGGCGTCTTTGACCTTTTTCGGACCTCGTCGCCACGCATCGCGGCAGGCTGACTGACCTGGAGGACCTTGGGTGGCTAAGGGACAACACACAGCCAAAAATATCGGCAGGAGTACGAAGAACCTGCTCAACTACCCCAGAGCGGGTGTGAGCGGATGGACTCGTTTCCTGCCGAGCATCCGCGTGCTCGTCGTCGGCGGGCTCAGCCTCGTCATCGCCCTGTGCGTGGCTTTCGCCGTCGGGTATGCCGCCACCGACATCCCTGAGCCGAACCTCGAGGCGACCGGTCAGACCTCGACGATCTACTACAGCGACGGCAAGACGCCCATCGGTCAGTACAAGGTCGAGGACCGCAAGTCCGTGGAGATCGATGAGATCTCCGAACCCATGCAGAAGGCCGCGATCGCCGCAGAGGACACCTCCTTCTACGAGAACCGCGGCATCTCGATCAAGGGTCTCTCCCGAGCCGTCGTCGGCGTGGCCACGAACAAATACGCGGGCGGCGGTTCGACGATCACCCAGCAGTACGTGAAGAACTTCTACCTCACGAACGAGCACTCGCTTGATCGCAAGGTCAAGGAGATGTTCATCTCGCTCAAGATCGACCAGCAGCAGTCGAAGGACGAGATCCTCGCGAACTACCTCAACACCATCTACCTCGGCCGTCGCTCCTACGGCGTCGAGGTGGCAGCACAGAACTACTTCGACAAGCCGGCCTCGGAACTCAACGTCAGCGAGTCCGCTCTGCTGGCCGCGATGATCCAGCGCCCCGGTGCCGCCGACCCCTCGGACAACCCCGAGGCCTATGAAGACCGCTTCAACTATGTGGTCAAGAACATGGTCGACGAGGGCTTCCTCACCGAAGAGCAGGCCGCAAAGGTCGAGCTGCCGGACGTGAGGAAGCAGAACAAGGAGTCCTCACTGTCGGGTCAGAAGGGCTACATGTGGGACTTCGTCCGCCGTGAGGCGTTGAAGAAGCTCGACATCGACGAAGCACAGCTCGATCGCGGCGGATACAACATCGTCACCACCTTCGACAAGGATCGGATGAAGGCCGCCGAGCAGGCCATCAAGACGCTCCCGCAGGACCAGCCCGAAGGCATGCAGGCCGGACTCGTCTCGATCGACCCGGACGACGGCGGTATCGAAGCCTTCTACGGCGGCAAGAACTATCTCGACCAGGCGTTCAACGCCTCGACACAGAGCCATGTGCAGGCCGGTTCGACGTTCAAGCCCTTCGCGCTCGTCGCAGGGCTCGAGAACGGTGTGCGGCTGACTGACACGTATCCTGGATCCAGCCCGACCTCGATCGACAACAACGGCAAGCCGTGGCTGGTGAACAACTTCGGCGGCTCGAGCTACGGACCGGTGAGCCTGCTCAAGGCGACGCAGTCCTCGATCAACACCGCCTATGCCGCGCTCAATGTGCAGGTGGGTACGGACAAGACGATCGACGCTGCCACTCGAGCGGGAGTCGGTCCTGCTTGCACCGAAAAGGAGGTGAAGGCAGGCAACACCGGCGGCTGCACACTAGACATGGATGCGGCGAATCCGTCCACCGTGCTCGGTACCCCGAGTGTCAAGCCCCTCGATATGGCCTCGGCATATGCGACCTTCGCAGCCAATGGCGTTCACCACGAGACCCACTCGATCAAGAAGGTCACGAAGGGCGCCGAGGACAAGGAAGTGTACAAGGGCGAGACCAAGGGCAAGCGCGTCTTCGACAAGGCTGTTGGTGCCGAGACCTCGTACGCTCTGAGTCAGGTGGTCAACGGCGGTTCGGGCAGCTACGCCCAGAACCTCGGCCGGCCAGCTGCCGGCAAGACCGGTACGACGACGGGCAATACTGCGGCCTGGTTCTCCGGCTACACCCCGAATCTCGCGACCTCGGTCGTGCTCTACCGTGAGGTCGACGGTAAGCAGATGTCGATAGGTGCCTACGGCGGACGTGGCGAAGTCACCGGTGGATCGTTCCCGGTCCAGGTGTGGACCGACTACATGCAGAAGGCTCTCCAGGGTGAGAAGGTCGAACAGTTCCCGGCCCGCGGTGAACTGCCTGATAAGCCCAAGCCGAAGAATACGAATGAGCCGGCCGCTCCGAAGCCCGAACCCAAGGCACCGTCGGGCAGCAACGACGGCAGCGACGGGGGCAATGACGAGGAAGAGCCCAAGGCTCCGATCGAGACGCCGAAGGACGACGAGGACAAGGACAAGGACTCCGAGGGAGACGAGAAGGGCAAGGAAGAAGGCTCGAAGGACGGCTCCGACGAAGATTCGAGGGACTCCGACGGTAAGGACGGCGGGTCCGAAGACGGAGGCGGTGGCGACACCGGCGGCGACGGACCTGGCAACGGCTCTGACAACGGAAACGGCAGCGACTCCGGCGGCGGAGGCGACTCCCCTGGCGGTGGCGACAGCAAGAACGGTGGCGGCGAAATCACCGGTGGTGATGGAGGCGGCAGCACAGATGGTGATGATGGACCTCTTGGTGTCGGTGGCTGACCGGTAACCTCGAGTCATGCCCTCGAAGTCCAGCACCCGGATCGCCGAGCCTCTGCTCGGCGGTCCGGTCGGCATTCACCTCGGTGTTGCCGGTCGCCGGTTCCGCAGTAGCCAGGCCTATGCGCTGGCGGCGGTCCTCGGCGTCACCACCTTCCTCGGCCTGGCTCTGCAGGGCCCATGCCTGAGCTCGGGATACGAACAGCCGGCCGCCTCGGCGAGGATGTGTGCAGGGCCCCTGTCCACGGCCTTCGTCGGTGAGGTCAACCCCGAGGTGCTCGGACGCGCCCACGGCGGGGCGGCGGCACTGGCGCCTCTCGAAGCCCGCCTGGCCGGCCTGTTCCACCTGTTCACGAACGACGTCTCCCTGTTCATGGTCGTCGTGCTCCTGCTCAACACCGCAGGGATCGCGGCCCTCGGTGTGGGACTCCTCGTCCTTGCCCGCCACAGGGGGTGGCTGGTCGCGGTCTTCGCCTCCCCGCTCATCCTCTTCACTCTCGGATCGACTCTCGATCCGCTCGCCTTGGCGTTGGCCGTGTGGGCGACGGCCCTCTTCTTCGGGCCCCCACCGCTGCGCCCGCGCGGCTGGCTGGCCGGAGTGCTGCTGGGCATCGCAGCGTTCATCAACCCGCTCGCCCTCCTCGTCCTCCTGGCCCTGACTCTGGGCGGGCCGAATCCGGCGCGGGGACTGAGGCCGCGGAATCCGCGGATGATGCTCGCCGCGGCCACGATCACCTCGGCGGTGCTGCTCGTCCTCGACCCGACCGCGATCGACCGGATCATCCACTGGTATTCCGATGCCGTCGACGGCGGATCCTTCGCCTCGATCCTGCTCATGGCCGAACTCGGCGACGTCTCCGTCTGGGCGCCGCTGTGGATCATCGCCAGCGGCGGAGTCATCCTCGCCGTCGCCATCAGCCTCTACATGGTCCGACGCACAGGACTCGACCCGGCAGCGGCCGCCTGCCTGCTCATCGGAGGCTGTCTGCTGCTGGCACCGGGATTCATGCCCTGGGACAGCCTGTGGCTGCTGCCCTTCATCGCGCTGTCCATCCGCCGCTGGTGGGTGCTCATCGTCTGGACCCTCGCCGAGGCGGTCTTCGCCATCGCCGTCCAACTCGGCGATGTCTCCGGCTTCGAAGCGGACAAGGGACTCGACTCCACCTTCGTCGCCCTGTTCACCCTGCTGCGGCTCCTCGCGCTCGTCCTCGTCGTGATCATGGCCGGGGAGAATCTCTACCGACGACGGATCCGCGGTGGCACGGTCACGGCAGGGCCGCCTCGGCGAGGGGAAGAACCCGGGGGCACGCCTGCGGACGGTTCCGATGCAGCGGAGGGGGATCATCACGATGGGAAGCGTAAGGAAGAGCACGAATCCGGACATGACAGCCTGCGCACCGGTCGACTAGACTAGTGAGGTCTGTTCCCATTTCGTGACGATCACGGGATCGGGAGCGGGCGTGCATATACCCTCCTGCCATGGACCGACCATGGCCGCAAAGACCAGAGGAGGTGGGTGACATATGCGTAAGTACGAGCTCATGCTCATTCTTGATAACGACCTCGAAGAGCGGACGCTGGCTGACACCGTGAACAACCTGATCAAGGTTGTCCCGGCTGAGAACGGCACCGTCGACAACGTGGATATCTGGGGACGTCGTCGCTTCGCGTACGAGATCCAGAAGAAGTCCGAAGGCTACTACGTCGTGGTTGATTTCCACGCCGAGCCTGCAACGACCAAGGAACTCGATCGTCAGCTCGGACTCAACGAGTCCGTTCTGCGTACGAAGATCCTCCGCCCGGACGCCAAGTAAGGCATCTTAAGCTACCTCGCTTCTAGGAGATTCAATGGCAGGCGAAACAGTCATCACGGTCGTCGGGAACCTCACCAGCGATCCCGAACTGCGCTTCACACCGAACGGTGCGGCAGTCGCAAACTTCACCGTGGCCTCGACGCCGCGTATCTTCGACCGTCAGGCCAACGAGTTCAAGGACGGGGAGACTCTCTTCCTCCGCTGCTCGGTGTGGCGTGAAATGGGAGAGAACGTCGCCGAATCTCTGCAGCGCGGTACACGGGTCGTCGTGCAGGGCCGACTGAAGTCCCGGTCCTTCGAAACCAAGGAAGGCGAGAAGCGCACGGTCATGGAGCTGGATGTCGACGAAGTCGGCCCCAGCCTGCGACGCGCCACCGCCCAGGTGACGAAGAACAACCCCAGCGGCGGAGGAAACTTCGGCGGCGGCGGTGGCGGCTTCGGTGGAGGCGGCCAGGGCGGAGGCGGCCAGCAGGGCGGCTTCGGCAACCAGCAGTCCTCCGGATGGGGAAACAACCCCCAGCAGGGCGGCCAGCAGGGTGGTCAGCGCCAGGGCTACGGCCAGGGCAGCAACGGTCCCGCCAACGACCCGTGGGCATCATCGAACCCGCAGAGCGGCAACGGCGGCTGGGGCAACCCGGGCGCCGACGAACCCCCGTTCTGATCCACGTCTGAAGACATTTCGAGACATTCGTTAACAGGAGATACTCATGGCAAAGCCAGAGATCCGGAAGCCTATCAAGAAGAAGGCTAATCCGCTCAAGAAGGGCGAAGCGGCGAACATCCACTACAAGGACACCGCTACGCTCCGTAAGTTCATTTCCGACCGCGGCAAGATCCGTGCACGTCGCGTCACCGGTGTGACCGTGCAGGAACAGCGCGTCATCGCAAAGGCTGTCAAGAACGCCCGCGAGATGGCACTTCTGCCCTACTCGAGCTCAGCTCGCTGATCGGAGGGAGACAGACATGCCTAACCGCAAAGTGATTCTGAACCAGGAAGTCGACGGCCTCGGTGCCGCCGGCGATGTCGTCGAGGTTCGTGCCGGATACGCACGCAACCTGCTTCTGCCTCGTGGCTGGGCTTCGGCCTGGTCCGCCGGCGCTGAGAAGCACATCGAGTCTCTGCGCAAGGCCCGCCGGGCCAAGCAGATCGCCGATCACGACGAAGCCATCAAGGTCAAGGGCGAACTCGAGTCGACCACGGCTCGCATCGACATGAAGGCCGGCAAGAACGGTCGCCTCTTCGGCGCCGTCACCCCTGCCCTCGTGGCCGAGGCCCTGCAGACCGCGACCGGACGCGACTTCGATCGCCGTCAGATCGCGCTGACCGGTCACGTCAAGACCCCCGGCAGCTACAACGCTGTTGTGCGCATCGGCGACGAGATCACCGCGAAGATCAAGTTCGAGGTCATCGGCAAGGCCTGATCCAGGCCCTGTCCGGATGATCCGGACGTGGTGAGTCGATCTCGGGTCCTGCCCCGATCCTTCGGGATCGCTGATCGACACCACCACACCACCGCCGAGGCGGCACTTGAGTCCAGGTGCCGCCTCGGCGTCTTTCGCGGGTGGGGCTGGGCTGGGCGCGCAACCGATCGTGCCTGGCGTCGAAGGCGCCTGGAGCGGACGGTGGAGGATCCCTACGCGTTTCCGACACGACGTTGTGATGCTCTAAAAACATCTCGTGGCCGACATCTCCTCTCGTTCCATCGGTGGAGTGTGCCGGTACCGGTGAGGGATGCCCAGGAGTCCGGGCGATTCGGACCAGTCAGCTGTCGGCTGGGTAGGTGAGGATGCCGACCGCCGAGCTGGCGGCACTGGGGACTCGTTCGGTGTCGAGGCGGGCTCCTTCGCTCAGCTTTGCCGCATCGACATGCCCTTCGCCGAGGATGTGTGCGACGGGGAGGTCCCGGGCGAGCAGCTGATCGGCGATGATCCTGCGATGGCAGCGCCACCACACGGCTTCTGAGCACATGAGCGCACAACGCGTGCCTTCGCTCCAGCCGATGAGGGTCTCGAGGTCCGTGCGGAACTCCTCGGAGAGGCAGTGGTCGGCGTAGTTGTGGAAGCTTCTGTTCTGCCACCAAGCGTTGACGTCGAACGGCACCGTGCGGCTGACCGGTCGCCGGCCTGTCAGTCCCTCGAGGCGCCGCAGCTCGATCCCCACCTCGGCGAGGTCGGTCTCAAGGGTGTCCGCGTTGAATTGGGGATTCCGGTTCGATCCCGGGAGTTTGCGGACATCGACGACCACCTCGGTGCCGGTGTTCGTGAGGAGTCCGATGAACTCGTTCAGTTCCCGATTCGAATGCCCGACGGTCAGCAGGTGCGGCAGGTTCTTCGTGTCTTCCGATTCCGTGTCGATCCAGGCATGCGGTGCGGTGTCCGTCTTCCGCGTCGACGAACTGATCTGTTCCGTCATTCGTCGTCGACGAGGTGGAGGGCGCTGCCTTTGTGAGCGGCGATGTGATCGGTCTTGTCGCTCTTGATCTCGTACTGCGGTTCATCGGCCGAGGCGCGGCGGTTGTGGCCCTTGTACTCGAAGTCCGAGGTGTGGACTTTGGTGATCGTCCCGGAGACTTCTCCGGCCTCTGAGTTCCACGCCACGTGATCGCCGACGGAGAATTCGGATCCCATGGGTGCCCCTCCTTGCTGCTGATGATCGCTGTCGACTCCATCCAAGCACGAACCGCCGTGGAGGGGAACCCGGTGCAGATCCGGGAGGCCGCTGCACTTTCGGGCCCCGAACAGCCCGGAGGCACGGAAGCGCCGGAGGCTGTCCTAGGAGCGGTCCGAGAGATCGGAGATGAGGGCGTCGACGAAGGACTCACAGGCTGCGATCTGGTCGAGTTCGATGAACTCGTCCGGTGCGTGGGCCTGGGCGATGTCCCCGGGGCCGCAGACGACGGTGGGGATGCCGGCTTCGGAGAACAGTCCCGCCTCGGTGCCGTAGGTGACCTTGTCGTCGGTGGCGATGCCGCCCCAGTTCGCGGCGAGCGAGACGATGTCCGCATCGGCAGGGGTCTCGCAGCCAGGTGCCTCGGCCTCGATCATGAAGTCGACGCCCGCGGTCTCGTTCTCGGCGGCCATGGCCCGGCCCAAGCGTTCGGCCTCGGCGCGGAACCGCGCGATGAGTCCTTCGCGATCGACAGCCCCGAGCGAGCGGAATTCGAACTGCACGGTCGCCTCGGCGGGGATCGTGTTGATGGCGATGCCGCCGTTGAACGTGTTCGCGGTGACCGAGGTGAAGGGCACGACATAGGCGTCGTCGAAGGGACCTTCGGTGCGGAATTCGGCAGCGACGGCGTGGACGAAGGCGACGAACTCGGAGGCGTAGGCGATGGCGTTGACGCCTTCGGGAGTGAGTGACGAGTGGGCGGCGATGCCGTGGAAGTCGACGCGGAAGACGTTCATCGATTTGTGGCCGCGGATGACGCGCATGCTCGAGGGCTCGCCGACGACGCAGCCGCGGGGAGCGAGTCCCGCCTCGGTGATGGCCTCGACGAGGGAGATGGCACCCACGCAGCCGATCTCCTCGTCATAGGAGAAGGCGAGGTGGACCGGTTCGCGCAGCTTCGCGGCCTTGAGCGCTTCGAGGCGGGAGAGGATGACACCGACGAAGGACTTCATGTCCGCGCTGCCCCGGGCGAAGTACTTTCCGTCGCGGATCTCAGGCGTGAACGGGTCCGAGGACCAGTCCTGGCCGTCGACGGGGACGACATCGGTGTGCCCGGAGAGGACGATGCCGCCGGTGGTGGTGCCGTCGGCTGCGGGAATGGTCGCGAGCAGGTTCGCTTTCGTGCCCTCCGGGTTCGGGATCCGACGGGATTCGATGCCGACGGACGCGAGACGGGCTTCGACGTGCTCGATGAGCGGCAGGTTCGTGTCCCGGCTCGTCGTATCGAAGGTGATGAGGTTCGTGATCTCGGTGATGGTGGCGTCGGCGGGTGTCGCTGGCACGACTGCTCCTGACTCTCGGATGCTGTTGGCGTCGATGTGGTCGTCTCGCGTCGGCTGCGGCGACGGGGCCGTGGTGGGCCCCAGAGGGCCGTGATCCCGTGCAGCCCTGCGTGACCGGACACTCCTCACTCTACGGGTCAGGTTCATGCCGCGCGGAACCGGCCCGGTCAGTGGGCGCAGGTGCGGTGCGAAGCGGTGTGGTGGTCGCAGCTTCGGTTCGGCGTCGGCTGCGGACGGAGGCTCTTCAGGCGTGCGCGAGCACGAGAAGAGCTTCATTTCGTGCCTTGAGGCCGTTGTTCGGGATGACTTTCGACATCTCTTCGCGCATGACCGCCCTCTTCACCGGGTCCATTGTCAGCTGAGCCGAGTAGGTGAAGACCATCGAGAGCCAATCGTGCCTCGAAAAGCGGAGGTCTTCGGTGAAAGTGGCCTCGTCCGGGGTGAATCCGGCACCGCGAAGCTGTGTGAGAGCCGGATGTTCGACATGTGCGAAGTTGTCCTCGGCTCCCGCAGTGCCCAGACTCGCAGCTGATCCCTCGGCGTGGAAGCGTGCCGTGATCGCATCGAGCCGGGTCTTCAGTTCACCCCTCGGTTCGATGTCGTTCCAGGCAAGAGCCAGACTGCCACCGGCCTTGAGCACGGAGCGGATTTTCGGCAGAGCAATAATCGGGTCGACCCAATGGAAGGACTGTCCGAAGCAGACGAGGTCGAAGATGCGCCCCTGCGGGTCCCAATCCTCGAACACCGAGACTTCCACTTTGAGGTCCTTGGCTCGCGCGATGGCGGCCATCTCTGAGTCGGGTTCGACCGCGAGGACCTCGGCACCCGCATCCTTCAGCTGGGAAGCGAGGAGACCGGTGCCGGAACCGACGTCGAGGATGCGCGGGGCGCCTGAGCCAGAGCCAGAGCCGGCCCCCGCCTCGGCGGCCTGCATCACGGTCGAGATGAGCGCGGCAGGGTATTTCGGACGGTAGGCGTCGTAGTCCGCGGCCACCTCGCCGAAGGATTCCGCCCGCTCACGATTCTCGAAATACTCCATCCACCGAGCCTATCGCCCACGAAGGATCTCGCGGCACTTCCGCAGGCGACCATCCCCTGTCACACGATGATCGACGCGGGCTCGGGGAACGCCGTGAATTCGACAGGCTCAGGGTCCGCCCTGCCGGCGTCGGGGCAGGAGGTCTTCTCCTACGGGCAGCCGCATAACCAACCGATGCACCGGGGCGTTAAGTCCGGGGCGTTAAGTCGCGACCGGTGCGCCGCGCCGCTAGCGGGTAGGTGTGATGCCAACGATGTTGGATGCCTGATCGCGGTTCCGCTGATCTCGCGCTCGGGCTGCACGCCGAATTCTCAGCTGTGAACCCGGCTGAGGATGCGGGTCGAGGGCGCTGGTTTCGCTAAAGTCGTGGAGCAGGGGGTAACGATGTCGATCGAGAAGACACCATCCGTGCCGCGCTTCGGCGCCGGAAACGGAACCGGCGGGCCGGCAGAGCTCACGCCGGAGGATCAAGAGCGCGCTCGCGGGCTGAAGAAGATGCGCACACTCGCGCTCTCGCTGCTCATCCTCGCCACGCTCATCTTCCTCTCCACCCATATCTTCACCGACAACACGGGCGTCTGGGGATTCGTCTCCCGAGCCTCGGAGGCGGCTATGATCGGCGCGATCGCCGACTGGTTCGCCGTCACCGCGCTCTTCCGTCATCCCCTCGGACTGCCGATCCCGCACACCGCGATCATCCCGCGCAAGAAAGACACCCTCGGTGCGAGTCTGTCGGCCTTCGTCGCCGCGAATTTCCTCCACGCCGAAGCGGTGTCCACGAAGATCCGATCCGCCGAGATCTCCCATCGGGCCGGACAATGGCTGGCCAAGCCCGGCAACCGCGACATCGTCGTCGACCGTGCCGCGGGGGGCCTCGAATATGTGCTCGCGCGCATCGATGACGACTCCATCAAGGCGCTGACCCGGAATGTCATCATCCCCCGGCTCGTGGCCACGAGGAAGACTCCAGTGCTGGCGCAGCTGCTGCGCCAGATCGTGCTCGACGGCGCCCACCACAAACTCGTTGATCTCATCGTCGCCGAGGCCTACTCCTGGCTGCGTGACAATCCGCAGGTCATCGACGAGATCGTCCACAATCGGGCACCGTCCTGGGTGCCCGATTTCGTCAATGACCAGCTCGCGAACCGGCTGCAGCGCGAAGTGCTCGGCTGGGTCGCCGACGTCCGCGACAACGAATACCACAAGGCTCGCCAGGCGCTTGATGCATGGCTCGTCGACCTCTCCGACGACCTCGAATCCGATTCATCGCTGTCCCAGCGGGCCGAGGAGATCATCGACGACCTGCTCAGCCAGGACGGAGTCGTCGACTCCGTGCTCGAGATCTGGACGTCGCTCAAGCAGCTGCTGCGCGAGGCGATCATCGACGAAAGCGGAGAAGTCCGTGCCCGCATCTGGCAGCTCATCGGCGAACTCGCCGAGCGTCTGCAGACCGACTCGGAATTCTCCCGCCGCATCGACGACCGGATCGCCACGACCGCCGGGGACCTGGCAGAGAGCTTCGGACCCGAGATCGCCAGCGTCATCTCCGACACCATCGAACGGTGGGACGCGAAGGAAGCCGCCGAGCGCATCGAACTCTACGTCGGCCGCGACCTCCAGTACATCCGCATCAACGGCACCGTCATCGGCGCCCTCGTCGGACTCGCGATCCACACCGTCATCGTGCTCCTGCCCGGCTGAGTCGCAGTCCGCACGGATGCAACACCGTCCGGGCGGCCATTGATCAGCAGCACTCACGATGGCTCAGACTGATCGCCATCATTGTCCGCATCATACGGTGATAGAATTGATGCTTTAGGAGGTTGCTATGAGGACAACGGTGACAGTTGATGATGAGCTCGTTGCCAAGGCCATCGAGCTCAGCGGAATCACTGAACGTTCAGCTCTGGTCCGTGAAGCACTGAAGACGCTGGTCAGGCTCGAGAGTGCTCGGCGTCTGGCTGCGCTGGGGGGAACCGATCCTGGAAGTTCAGCTGCGCCAAGACGTCGTGACGACGTGGCATGATTCTCGTCGACACCTCGGTCTGGATCGACCACCTGCACAGTCGGGACGAATCGCTTGTTCGCAAGCTGGAAGATGGTGAGGTCGGCAGCCACTCGGCGGTGATCGAAGAGCTTGCCCTCGGCTCGATCCGTTCTCGCACTGAGGTGCTCTCAAGCCTCGAAGATCTCTTCCACTTCCCCGATCTCACTCACGAGGAACTCATGATGCTGATCTCGTCACATTCGCTGTGGGGACGGGGCCTGAGCGCTGTAGACACGCACCTCTTGGGTTCGGTGATTCTCGTCGACGGTGCACTCTTGTGGACGTGTGACAAGCGATTGCGTCGGGCGGCCGAAGAACTCGGACGGGCATACTGATGCACGGTCATTCGGCCTGATGGACGAGTTGGATGAGGTTGCCGACCGTATCGTCGAGGACGGCCGTGGTGATCGGCCCCATCGTCGTGGGCTCCTGAGTGAAGGTGACTCCGAGATCCTTCAACCGCTCGTACTCGGCCTGAACATCATCGACGGCGAACTGATTCATCGGGATCCCATCGGCCACGAGCGCCTCGGTGAATGGAACCACCGCGGGATGAGAATTGGGTTCGAGGACGATCTCGACGCCCTCGGGGTCCTCCGGTGAGACGACCGTCAGCCAGCGTGGGCCTCCCATGTCGATATCGTGCTTGGGCAGGAATCCGAGTTTGTCCGTCTAGAAGTCCAGGGCCTTCTGCTGATCATTGACGAAGATGGAAGTCCAGTTGATCTTCATGGTGGCTCCTTGGGACGAGTGGTGTGTCTGCACGGTCGAACAGATGGTGTCAGGAGACTGTCAAGCCCGGTGCCCGTACTCGGGTTTCCGTCAACGGAGGTTGGGAAATCCCGCACCGGCTGACGGGCTGACTGCATAGTGCCAAGGCCCGTTGGACGAAAACATGGAGACATGATTTCTTCACCGAACTCCGCACAACAGCCTGCACAGCACACTGCTCACCAGAACCCCATCATCACCGCCGGCAACGTCACGAAGCACTTCAATCAGACCTACGCTCTCGCCGGAGTCGACCTCACGATCGGCCTCGGCGAATCGCTGGCCATCATGGGACCGTCCGGTTCCGGTAAGACCACCCTCCTACACTGCCTGGCCGGGATCATCAGCCCCGACGGCGGCCGGATCCGCCTCTCGCCGACCGACCGCAGCGCCGCCGCCGAGATCACCTCACTCAAAGAATCCGGTCGCACCGCTCTGCGACGCGAAGTCTTCGGTTTCGTCTTCCAACAGGGACTGCTCCTGCCCGAGCTCACGGCCGTGGACAATGTCGCGCTCGCCGCCATGCTCGCGGGAATGAACCGCTCGGACGCCACCGCGCACGCCCGGGCCTGGCTCGACCGCCTCGGCCTGAGCGAACATGTGAACAAGCGGATCGGGCAGCTCTCCGGAGGCCAGGCCCAGAGAGTGGCGATCGCCCGTGCTCAGGTCACCCAGCCGGTCGTCACCTTCGCCGACGAACCGACCGGCGCCCTCGACTCGCGCACCTCCTCCGAAGTCCTCACCGAGCTGCTGGGCTCCACTGTCGGCCGTGGCTCCACCCTCGTCGTCGTCACCCATGACGAGAACGTCGCCGCCCGCTGCTCCCGTGTCGTGAGACTCGCCGACGGCCGCATCGTCGCCGACTCGGCGATGCAGGAAGCCGCACAGTGATGAATATCCTTCCCATCCTCCTGTCCCAACAGTCCCTGACCTCGACAACGGCGCGGCTCGTCGGGATCGCCTTCTTCTCCTGCTCGACGATCTTCCTGACCGTCGCCGCCGGCGCCTGGGCATTCACCGACCGCCCCGAGGTCACCGGGTACGCCGAGGTGGCCGGGCTCTACCAGCTCCTCGCGGTCCTCGCCACGGTCTTCCTCGTCGTTCCCGCGACCAGCCTCGGAGTCGCCTCGGCGAAGCTCAGCGCCCGTCGCCAGGACGAACGTCTCTCGACGCTGTCCCTGCTCGGCGCGAAACGCAGCACGATCCGCCTCGTCGCCGTCGCCGAACCCTTCATCCCCGCCTCACTGGGCATCCTCGTCGGAATCGGCGGCTACCTGCTGGTCGCCTGGCCGCTCAGCTTCATCACGTTCGTCGGCGAACCGCTGGGCTACCAGGCCCTGCTGATGCCGGTCTGGCTGCTCGCCGCGGTCGTCGCGGGTCTCCTGGCCGTCTGCCTGCTCGCCTCGCTCATCGGCCTGCGCAAGATCACGATCTCCCCGCTGGGCGTGCGCACCCGGTCCATGGCACGGAAGTTCCCCTTGGCCCGCGTCATCGCGACCATCCTGCTCGTCCTCCTCGTGGCCATCGCCACCTACGTCTCCACTCAGATGCAGCTGTCGACGACGGCCACCATCATCTACAGCATCGCCACGATCGGCATCGCGCTCCTGCTCATCAGCGTCCTCGGCGTCCTGTGCATCCGCATCCACGCCGGCATCTCGGCGCGGATCGCCCGCGGTCCCGCCTCGGTGATGGCGGCCGGAATGATCGCCGACGCCCCCGGACAGTACTGGCGTCGGGTCGCCGGACTGGCGATGATCACCTTCATCGCCGTCGTCGGCGGGGCGGGAACGTCGATGATGCGCGGCGGCCAGGAGGACTTCACCGCCGAGGATCGGGCCGTCATGGGCCCGTACCAACACCTCGGCGACGACATCTTCATTGGGCTCATCCTCACCCTGGTCATCGCATTCGTCCTCGTCATCATCTCGGCCACGATCAACCAGGCCGCTGACATCCTCGACCGCGCCACGACCTACCGCGAGCTCCACGCCGCGGGAATGACCCAGCAGATGATGCACCGGGTGACCGTCAACGCCGTGATGTCGCCGATCCTCCTCGTCACCGTCGTCTCCCTGTTCCTCGGTGGGATCCTCGCCTGGCTCATGGCCTCGGTGAGCGACCTCGGCGATCCGTTCACCATCGGAGTCGTCACCGCCGTCCTCATGGCCGGGGTGGCGATGGTGTGGCTGGGACTGCAGGCCACCCGCCCGCTCGTCCGCCGGGTCACCGAGATCGACCCCGAGAACTGCACCCTCGCCGAGGCGGCCCCCGAGAACCGGGCGAACGCCGTGGCGGCGGTGGCTTGAGAGGAGACACGATGTCCACATCCTTCGCAGCAGTTCCCCTCGTCCTCGGACGGAGATCGCTGACCTCGGCGAGCTCCGTGCTCGTGGCCGCGGCGTTCTTCGCCTGCGCCACGCTGTTCCTCACCGTGGCGGCCGGAGCCTGGATGTTCTTCCAGATTCCGCCGAGCTCCAATCCCGCGGACCAGGGGCTCGACATCATGTACAAGACCCTGGCCGGACTGGCCACGGCGCTGCTGATCATCCCCGCCTCCACGCTGGCCTCGGCCTCGGCGACCCTGTCGGCCCGCAGGCAGGACGAACGGCTATCGACGATGTCGCTGCTCGGGGCCAGGCGCTCACAGATCACCGCGCTCGCCGTGGCCGAACCGCTGATTCCGGCTCTGGCCGGGATCGTCCTCGGCGTTGTGGGCTATCTGGGGCTCGCGCTGCCGGTCAGCCTCATCCACTTCATGGGCCGACCCATCGGGTACCAGAATCTGCTCATGCCGGCCTGGCTGCTCGTCATCGTGGTCGTCCTCCTGGTCCTCGTCTGCGCGGGTTCGGCGCTGCTCGGTCTGCGCAAGGTCGCGGTCTCCCCGCTGGGGGTGCGCACGAAGAGCATGGAGCGGAAGTTCCCCGTGGCCAAGGTCATCGTCACGGTGCTCGTGATCTGCCTGCTGCCGATCGTGTATGCGCTCACGCAGGCCGGCGGGCTGGGCATGGGAGTCGTCCTGGCCGCGATGGTCGGATTCTTCGTCCTCGGCCTCGTCGTCGTCGACCTCGTCGGCGGGCTCCTCGTCCGCTGGTTCGCCCACCTCAGCGGACGTCGGGCGGCCACCGCCGACCGACTCATCGCCGCCCGTCTGGTCTCCGATGAGCCGAAGCGGTTCTGGCGTCGGGTCTCCGGTCTGGCGATGGCGTCCTTCACCGCGGCCGTGTGCGGGTCCGGGGTGGCGCTCATGCAGCTCGGACTCGACGCCGCCGAGGACGACCCGCAGTCGATGAGCGCCTCCGAGGTCCATCTCTTCCATGACCTGTTCACCGGGGTGCTGCTCGTCATGGGTATCGCGATCGTGCTCATCGCCGTCTCGGCGCTGATCAACCAGGTCGCCGACATCCACGACCGAGCCGACACGTTCGCCGACCTCTATGCCGCCGGCGCCGATCCCCAGCTCATGCATCGGGCGCTCGTGCGAGCGGTCATGGCACCGGCGATCTGGGTGTCGCTGCTGGCCGGAGGGCTCGGGCTCATGCTCGTCCTGCCCCTGGCCGGGGCCGCCCTCGTGTTCGAACCTGTCACGTTCCTCACGATCCTCCTCACCATCGTCGTGGGCATCGGAATCATCCGTGCCGGGCTGCAGCTGACGAAGCCGATCCTGCGCTCGGTGGCCACCGCCGGGCGGGCGCGGGACTGAGGATCCCCCACCATCACCGAGGCGGCTCACCCATTCACGGGGGGCCGCCTCGGTGACGTGCTGCGACGGAGTCGGCGGGGTCACTGCGATGTCAGTGCCGCGTCCTACGATGGCAGGTGTCGGGTCGATGGGACCCTCCACGGGTCTCCGGGTACAGTTGGAGCGCACCACATGAGGGTGGGCGATCCGAGGCTGTGAGGAAGAGGAACTTAAGTGAGCAACGACCAGGGCTATGACGGTCTGAGGACCCCGCCGCAGGACGTCGAGGCCGAGCAGAGCGTGCTCGGTGCGATGCTTCTGTCGAAGGACGCCATCGCCGACTGCGTCGAGACGATGAATGGTGACGACTTCTACAAGCCCGCTCACGAGACCATCTACGAGGCGGTCCTCGACCTCTACTCCCGCGGTGAGCCCGCGGACTCGGTGACGGTGGCGAACTATCTGACGAAGACCGGCGACCTCGCCCGCATCGGCGGTGCCGCCTACCTCCACACGCTCATCTCGTCGGTCCCGACCGCTGCCAACGCCGGCTACTACGCCGCGATCGTCAGCGAACAGGCCGTGCTGCGTCGCCTCGTCGAGGCAGGCACCCGCATCGTGCAGATGGGCTACGACGCCGAAGGCGACACCGATGACGTCGTCAACTCCGCGCAGGCGGAGATCTACAAGGTCACCGAACGCCATACGACAGAGGATTACGTCATCCTCTCCGACATCCTCGGCGAGGTGGCCCAGGAGATCGAACGCAACGGCAACACCGACGGTCAGACCGCGGGTGTGCCCACCGGCTTCACCGAGTTCGACAACCTCACCAACGGTCTGCATCCGGGCACGATGATCGTCATCGCCGCCCGTCCCGGTGTCGGCAAGTCCACGCTTGCTCTCGACATCATCCGCTCGGCCGCGATCCACAACGATGCCGCCGCCGTGTTCTTCTCACTCGAGATGGGCAAGAACGAACTCGTCATGCGTCTGCTTTCGGCCGAGTCGGAGATCCCGCTGCAGAACCTCCGCCGCGGCGAGCTCAGCCCGCACGATTGGACGACCCTGGCCGCGACCGAGGCGCGCATCAACAGTGCGCCGCTGTTCGTCGACGATTCGCCGAACATGGCGCTGACCGAGATCCGCGCGAAATGCCGGCGGCTAAAGCAGCAGCACAATCTGCAGATGGTCTGCGTCGACTACCTGCAGCTGATGTCCTCGGGCAAACGGGTCGAATCCCGACAGCAGGAGGTCTCGGAGTTCTCCCGTTCGCTCAAGCTGCTGGCCAAGGAACTCGAGGTGCCGGTCATCGCTTTGTCCCAGCTCAACCGCGGCAGCGAGCAGCGCACGGACAAGCGGCCGATGATCTCCGACCTGCGTGAGTCCGGGTCGATCGAGCAGGACGCGGACATGGTCCTCCTCATCCACCGTGAGGACATGTACGACAAGGAACACGAACGCGCCGGTGAGGCCGACATTATCGTCGCCAAGCACCGTGCCGGTCCGACGATGGACATCCCCGTGGCGTTCCAGGGCGCGAAGTCCCGGTTCGTCAACATGCCGCAGTGATGGGCGGTGCCGGGATGTACGAGGGCGGGAGGGACGGCCGTTGGAGCCAGGGCAGCCGGAACCCGCTGAGTATTCTCATCACCGGTGTCGTCTTCCTCATCGGCATCGGCGTGGTATTCGCCGTCGGGTGCCTGTTCCCGTCCGTGCTGCTGGTGACCATCATCCTCGGATGCTTGGTGTTCGTCGGCGTCACCCTGGCGATACGCCGATTCATGGGGACGGCGTGGGCGTATTGGTACACCGGTCCGTTCGTCGCCATTGCGCTCATCGGCACGGTGATGCTCGCCGAAGATGTGGCGCTGTCCCAGGCGGGCGAACTCACCGAAGTGGTCGTCGTCGACCATGAGGTCGACGTGAAGGTCGAGCACGACTCCGACAACCCTCGCGGACGGAAGGTCTACACGCACACCTACTCTCTCGAACGCACGGATGGGACTCCGGTCGCCGAGCCGATGATCTACCGCGGCAAGGACGGATTCGACGACTTCGACGAAGGCGATGCGGTCTCCGTCCTCATCGACCCGGAGGGGAATGCGCCGACCGAACCGGCCGATGACGTCGACTTACCGGCAGACATCGGTGTCCTCGTCACCGGGCTGGTCACCTCGGGGATCGTGTTCTTCATCTGCGGAGTCGTCGTTCTGCTGCGATGGACGCGCTCGCCCTCACCGCGCAGGGTCCGCTGAGCCGGATCGTCCCCGCGCGGTCGTTCGATGATGTTTCGATCTGAAGAACGGGCGTAGGGTGAATGGCTGTGAGTGAGACTCCAGCCGACCCGCCAGCGACCAAGCCTCCGTCGTCGATAGCCGCGGCGGCCTTCGTCTCGAGCTTCGACCGGTTCGCGGTCAGCCCGCTGCTCGTCCTCATCGCCACCGACCTCGGCGCCTCACTCACCCAGAGCCTCGCCGTCGCCAGCCTCTATTACCTCGCGTACGGTCTCAGCCAACCGGTCTGGGGTGTACTGTCCGACCGGTTCGGCCGCGTTCGTCTCATGCGTCTGACCCTCGTCGCCGCAGCGATCGCCGGACTCGCCTCGGCGCTGGCTCCGGGGCTGATCACACTCATCATCGCGCGTGCCTTCGCCGGGGCCTTCTACGGGGCGATCGTTCCGACCTCGCTGACCTATGTCGGCGACACGGTCGCCGAGAAGCATCGCCAACCGGCTCTGGCCGATCTCATGGCCGCCATCGCCATCGGCACCGCCCTGGCCACGGCGGCCTCGGGGCTCATCGCCGACTGGCTCGACTGGCGGATCGTCTTCGCGGTCCCTGCCGTGCTCGCCGTCGTCTGCTGCTTCGGACTCAACGGACTGCGTGAGATCCGCAGCGACGGCGGAGGCGGGATGCTTCGCACTCTGTGGTCGGCCATCAGCCACCGC
This sequence comes from Brevibacterium limosum, assembly GCF_011617705.1. Taxonomy (NCBI): domain Bacteria; kingdom Bacillati; phylum Actinomycetota; class Actinomycetes; order Micrococcales; family Brevibacteriaceae; genus Brevibacterium; species Brevibacterium limosum. The sequence continues at coordinate 43,473 of NZ_CP050154.1, forward strand.
TGGGTTCTGCTCGTCGCGGGCCTGGCCTTCGTCGAGGGCGCAGCAGTGCTCGGTGTGCTCACACTCATGGCACCGGCGCTGCAGGCACAGGGCGTCGGCGCCGGACCAGCAGGTCTGGCGACGGCCGCCTATGGTCTCGGGGTCATCGTCACCAGCCGCATGATCAGGTTCCTGTCCGCACGACTGACGATGCCGCGCCTCATGGCTCTCGGCGGGTCGACGACCGTCATCGGCTACGCAGTGGTCGCCGTCCACGTTTCGATTCCGACGATCTTCATTGCCGCCGCGCTGCTCGGAGCCACCTGGTCGTTTCTGCATTCCTCCCTGCAGACGTGGTCGACCTCGGTGCTGCCGGAGGCCAGAGGAACAGTGGTCTCGCTCTTCGCCGGGTGCCTCTTCGGCGGCAGCGCACTGGGTGCCGCCGCAGGTGGTGCTATCGGCGCGGCAGCCCAGTGGACTGTGCTCTTCGCCTCGACCGCCGCGGTCATGCTCGTCCTCACGGTCGTCACCGTTCTCAGCCGACGCGCCTACGAACGCCGGTCCGGCTGAGATCTGGGCGGTCGCGCTCCGGGGCGATCAGGCACCCGGCTGAGCGCTGAGAACAGGACCAGCCGTGACGGTATGCCTACTATGGCAGACATGGACACCATGCCCAACGACCTCCTCGTGTTGTTGGCCGTCTCTCGCACTGCGAAGTTCACGACGGCGGCACACAACCTCGGGCTCACCCATTCGACGGTCTCCCGACGCATCAGCGCCTTGAAGAAGTCCCTGGGCGGACGTGTGCTGGCCCGGTCCGATGACGGGTGGGAGCTGACCGACCTCGGGGAGCGAGCCGTCGCGGTGGCCGAACAGATGGAGACCGCGGTTGCCGAACTCGGGAACACGAGGCAGGGCCCTGACACGGTCACAGGAGTCGTTCGCATGACGGCGACCGACGGATTCAGCGCCTATATCGCCTCCCCGGCGGTGGCGAAGCTGCGGCGCCGACACCCGGGGCTGAGCGTCGAAATCGTCACCGTCACCCGCCAAGCCCTGCAGCAGCGCTCGGGGCTCGACATCGAGGTCGTCGTCGGCGAGCCGCGCGTGCATCGAGCCGAGGCGATGAAGCTCGGTGACTACGAACTCGGCCTCTATGCCTCGAGCGACTATCTGGCCGCCCGAGGAACTCCCGCCTCGGTGGACGAACTGAGCGACCACCGACTCGTCTACTTCGTCGATTCCATGCTCCAGGTCGACGATCTCGACGCGCCGAGGCGACTCTTCCCTTCCATGAAAGATGCCCTCACCTCGACGAACGTCTTCGTTCACGTCGAAGCCACGCGAGCGGGTGCGGGTATCGGCTTCCTGCCGTGTTTCATGGCCGATCGTCACCCGGACCTCGTGCGCCTCTTCCCCGACACGGCGGCCGAACGTCTGCCCTACTGGCTGGTGCTGCGGCCCGATTCGATGCGTCGTCCGGCCATCGCCGCACTTGTGCAGGCGCTCAAGGATCAGATGCTCGCCTACCGCGGCGCCCTGGAGGGCCGGGGCGGAACCAATCGGCATAACTGAGCTGCGCCCGGCGACGGACTCACTGGCGGAAGAAGCGCGTTGCTGTTCCTCTCAGGAGTTGCCCCGCTGGAATTGGGAGATGAGGATATGAGTATGATCCAGCCCCGTACCGATGTCGGCAATGAACTGTCCGGACGTCGCATCGTGCTCACAGCTCAGCGGCGCGCAGAACAGCTCGCATCCGCCCTCGGAAGGCACGGCGCGAAGATCGTGCATGCACCCACCTTGTCCGTCATCCCGCACAGCGACGACCCCGAACTCGTCGCGCGCACCCGTGAGCTCATCGAACTCCGACCCGACACCGTCGTGGTCACGACCGGCATCGGATTCACCGGCTGGGGTGAAGTGGCCGAGACCGCGGGACTGCACGAGGAGTGGCAGGCGATGCTCACAGGAGCCCGGATCGTCGCCCGCGGCCCCAAAGCGCGCGGGGCGATTCAGGCTGCCGGACTGACTGCTGACTGGGTCGCCGAGTCCGAGACCAGCGCAGAGATCGAGGAGGTGCTTCTCGGTGAGGGCGTGGATGGTCTGCGGATCGCCGTGCAGCATCACGGCGCCGGCGCCGACGGGCTCGACGAGGCCTTCGCCGCAGCAGGAGCCGACGTCCGCTCACTCATCATCTACCGCTGGGGTCCGGCCCCCGATGCGGACGCCGTGATCGACGCGGTTCGCGAGGTTGCGCAGCGCGGATGCGACGCCGTGGCCTTCACATCGGCACCCGGTGCCGCAGCGTTCCTTGCGGTGGCTGAAGAACAGGGCCTGCTGCCCGCTGTGATCGAAGCATTCAACGATGCACACGGTGTGGTGGCGGCTGCGGTCGGCGATGTCACCGCGGCTCCGCTGCATGAACAGGGGATCAGAACCGTGATCCCGGAACGATTCAGGCTCGGAGCTCTGGTCCGCACTCTGGTCAGTGAACTCGCCGACTGATTCAGTCCGAGGAGAACGCGATGTCGAGGTCGTTCGCTGCGCGCAGCGTGCTGATCGCCTCTGCCTCAGTGTTGATCGCCTTCTTCACCTGCGACGAGGCGGTGGCGAATGTCGCAACGTCGACCTTGAGTCGCTGTCCGCTCTTCTTCGCTCGCCAGGTCCCTGCGATGCTCCCGTCGACGAGGACGGCACCCGGTTCCCCGACCGTCTTCCACACCTCGGAGTGGTGATCCTTCGACACGATCGTCTCGCGATCACGAATCTGCGTGTACGGATCTCGGGGAGGGAGGAGACGGACACCGCGGGGCATCGTGGCCGCACGGAGGGACTCCACGTCCTCGGCGAGCATCCAGGCCCGTCGGCCCCGATCGACTTCGGTGATCTCCGCGTCGAGCAGGTCCCACCAGGGCTGAGCCTCGGTGGATCGGATGCCCAGCCAGGCTGCGAAATCGGCGCGGGTCGACGGCCCACAGCAGTGGAGGTAGCGCCGCAGCAGTTCGGCACGGTGACGATCCCGGTCAGCGTCGGACACCGGACCCGCGTTCGGACCGACCACGATGCCCTCGGACGCATTCTCCAGCCATTCGTCGAGGAGGACGAACGGTGCGGTGTTGTGCTCGCGTGGGGCGAAGCAGATCACGCGCTGGAGTGTGAGGATCCGCAGGCCGAAATGCACGACGCCCTCGCCGAGGCTCTGCCCCTTGGCATACGGTCCTTCGCTTCTCCAGGTCCTTCGCTGCGCCTTCGTCAGCGAGGACTCAACACGGTCGGCGAGTTCACGGCCGAGCTCGCCGACCGGAAGTCTCCGCCCGCCGAGAACAGCGTGGATCTCTTCTCGGGCCGCGTCGAGGAGGTCGGTGAGATCAATGCCGAGGTCGTCGAGGGATCGCTCGACCCCGAGCACGAAGTGTCGCTTCGATGCTTCCGTCGTCGGCAGCACGCCAGTGGTGAAAGTCGGAAGGTCCGCCGTCGGGAAGAAGAACGGCGCCCCGCGCATGGACCAGCTCTGGACCAAGTTCTTCTCCTCGCCCACCGCCGACTCGAACCGGTCCCGATCGAGATCCTTCACCCGTGCGTGCACCGCAGTGAGGGCCGAACCGGGCGGGCTGTTCTGAATCCCGCAGGCCCCGGCAGCCGTCATCAGCTCGTCACTGCTCAACCGCTCGTCGAGGTGGTGAGCGGCGAGGCGGAAGGCAATGACCTCGTCATCGGAGACCCGGACCGTCATTCGTCCCCGCCCGCTTCGGTCGGCGACGGCGATGACAGGTCCAGCGAGTACACATCGTGGATCGGTGAGGTGTCCCGCAGTGACGGATCTCGTCGCATGCCGAGCTTCTCGGCGACCCGCTGAGACGCTCGGTTCGCCTGGTGGATGATTGCGACGAGGTGCTGAGCGACCCCGAGGTCGCGTGCATGGTCACGGCAGGCCAGGGCCGCCTCGGTGGCAAAGCCCTTCCTCTGAGCCGTGGCCCTCACGTGAAACCCGACCTCAAGATGAGGGGCCCCGTTCACCGTCTGCCAGGAGAGACCGCAGTCGCCGATGAACTCGCCGTCATGGGTCTCCGCAATCCACAGGCCGAAACCGTGCTCCGCGTAGTTGCGCATATTCCAGCTGATCCATGCCGCCGCCTCGTCGCGATTCTTGGGGGCCGGATAGAACTCCATGACCGTGGAATCGCCGAGCAGTGCGGCCATGTCGTCGAGGTCGGCCATCGACATCTCGCGCAGTCTCAGATGAGACGTCCGGGGCGGGTGCATAGACGTCAGGCTACCCCGTGCCCCTAGGGTGGGACGAGAGACGAAGGGACAGTGATGGCACGAATAATGCAGGTCAGCGACAGCGTGATGATCAAAGCAGACCCCGCCGAGCTCTGGGAGGAGATCGCCGATCCGACGCAGATGCCCCGATGGAGTCCGGAGAACACCGGTGCGACCACACCCTCATCCTCCGGTCCTCTGCAGGCAGGCGATGTGTTCGACGGGACGAACCGTCGCGGGCCGGCGACGTGGGTGACCGAATGCGTCGTCACCGACTCTGTTCCCGGCAAGCGGTTCGCCTTCACCGTGCGCCGGATCGGCCGCCGCACTCCGAGCATCGAAGGGGCGAACGCGAGCTGGGCATACGAATTCGAGGACCTCGGAGAGGTGACACGAGTGACGGAGTCGTGGACGGATGATCGCCGTGGTTGGCCAGACTGGCTGGCTTGGGCCTTCGACCACATCGTCACTCGCGGCAGGAGCTTCGCCGACTTCCAGCGTCTGAATATCCGGCGGACGCTGACGGCTCTGAAGGATGATTTCGAACAGCGGTGAGGCACGCGGCACAGGAAGCGTTGATCAGCAAGCGAGGGGCATGAACCTCTCTGCCCGCAGACCGGTGAGGCTCTGAGGTGCCCTGACAGGGTATCCCTCACAGGCGAGAACGCGTCTAGCCTGGAGACCATGGACAACCGAGCCGAAGTACGCGAATTCCTCATGTCGCGGCGGGCGAAGATCACCCCAGACCGTGTGGGCCTTCCCTCGCACGGCACGAGGCGGGTTCCGGGCCTGCGTCGCAGCGAGGTCGCGGCTCTCGCGGGACTGAGCGTCGAGTACTATTCGAAGCTCGAGCGGGGTGCGATCGGCGGGGCCTCGGCAGCTGTCCTCGAAGCCCTCGCCGAGGCGCTGCTGCTCAACGACACCGAGCGGGGCCACCTCGTCGATCTCGCTCGTGCCGCCGACGGCGTCCCGACGTCGGGCCGCAGACGTCGTCCCGCGACCGCCCAACGTCCACCGCACGAGACGCTGTTCTGGATGCTCCATTCGATCAAGGACTCGATTGCCTTCGTCCGCAACGATATGCAGGACATGGTCGCCGTCAACGAACTCGGTCGGAACTTCTACTCGCCGGTGATCGGAGATGGCGGGCGGACTCCGAATCTGGCGCGATTCCAGTTCCTCGATCCCTCCTCGAAGGACTTCTATCCGGACTGGGATCTCTTCGCACAGATGTGCGTGGCGATCATCCGCAGCGCGGCAGGCAGGGATCCGCACAACCGCGGGATCCAAGACCTCGTCGGCGAACTGTCGACCCAGAGTGAGACGTTCAGAGCTCTGTGGGCCCAGCACGACGTTCGCACGCATGGGACGGGGATGAAGCGCTTCAATCATCCGATCGTCGGAGAACTCGTCCTCGCCTTCGAGGAGCTGCGGATCACCGCCGAAGAGGGACTCGCTCTGATCATCTACACCCCGGAACCGGGGTCGGATTCGGAGCAGAGACTCCGGCTGCTCGCTTCCTGGACGGCACCGACATCCGACACCGAACGACTGCCCGAGAACAGGGGAAACCGATCATGACTCACCGTATGCTTCCTAAGACGCCGACTGCGAAGAACCCGCCCGAGCAATTCAGCGGCGATGTGTGGGTCGACCCCATCGCTTCCCCGCAGGAAGACGGTCAGACGACGGTCGTCGCTCGGGTCCGCTTCGCTCCCGGAGCACACACCGCCTGGCACTCACACGCCAAGGGTCAGACTCTGCATGTGACGAGCGGAATCGCACTGTTCGGCACCCGAGACGGGGAGATCATCGAAGCACATCCGGGCCAGACGGTGTACTGCCCCAGCGATGAAGAGCACTGGCACGGGGCGACCCCGGAGAACTTCATGGAGCACATCGCGATCCTCGAGAACGCGGACGACCCGTCGATGACCACCACCTGGCTGGAGCACGTCGCCGACGAGGACTACCACCGCCCGCGGGGCTGACACCGCCCCGACACTGAGGGTGCCGCACGACGGCACCTGAACGAAACGACCCCAAATCCACAACTGAGGAGACAGCCATGCGCGGAGTGATCATGCACGGACCCGGCGACGTCCGGGTCGAGGAGCGCGACAATCCCGAAATCCAGGAACCCACCGATGCGGTCATCCGTATTGTGGCCGCTTGTGTCTGCGGGTCCGATCTGTGGCCCTATCGCGGTGCGGATGCACCGGATCAGCAGCTGATGGGCCACGAATACGTCGGCATCGTCGAGGAGGTCGGCGACGAGGTGCGCACCGTCGCGTCCGGCGACTTCGTCGTCGGATCGTTCGTCATCTCGGACAACACCTGCCCGATCTGCACCGCCGGGTACCAGTCACGGTGCGTCAACGGCATCTTCGTCGACGGTGGGATCGGCACTCAGGCCGAATTCGCCCGCATTCCTCATGCCGACGGCACGCTGGTCCCCACACCGGGACAACCCGCTGAGGACCTCATCCCGTCCCTGCTGGCCGCTTCCGATGTACTGGGCACCGGGTGGTTCGCCGCAGACGCCGCCGAGGTCGGCCCCGGTAAGTCGGCCGCCGTCATCGGCGACGGCGCGGTCGGCCTGATGGGCGTGCTTGCCGCACAGCAGATGGGAGCGGAGACGATCATCGCCATGAGCCGTCATGCCGACAGGCAGAACCTCGCCCGAGAATTCGGTGCCACCCACATCGTCGAAGAGCGCGGCGACGATGGTGTGGAGAAGATCAGAGAACTCACCGACGGACTCGGCGTCGACAGCGCCATCGAGGCGGTCGGCTCACAGGAATCGATGATGCAGGCGATCCGGTCGACACGACCCGGCGGACACGTCGGCTATGTCGGAGTCTCACACGACGTCGAGCTGCCCGGAGGAGAGCTGTTCTTCGGCCTTGTTCATCTGCACGGCGGGCCCGCACCGGTCCGCCGCTTCCTGCCGGATCTCATCGAACTCATCTGGAACAGAACGATCGATCCGGGCAAGGTCTTCGACCGGACCATGAGTCTCGAGGATGCCGCGGACGCCTATGCGGCGATGGACCGTCGCGAAGCCGTCAAGGTTCTGCTGAGACCATGACACCGTCGTCAGACATCCAAGCGGAAAGGGCGACACAGTGGAACTGAACGATCTGCTCACAGCGCTCAACGACGGAGAGACGATCACGGGCGCTTCGCCCCTGCACGAGGTCATGCATCGCAGCAGCCAGGAAGCCCTGCGCATCACGGCCGAGATCAACGGCAGCTATCACGAACCCGATGAGGTTCGAGCCCTGCTGGCCGAACTGACCGGTCGCCCCGTCGACCCGACCGTGACCCTGTTCCCGCCGTTCCACACCGACTTCGGGAAGAACATCACGCTGGGACAGCGGATCTTCATCAACTCCGGGTGCAGCTTCCAGGATCAGGGCGGCATCACGATCGGCGACGACTCCCTCATCGGGCACAATACGGTCCTCGCCACCCTCAACCATGAGATGGAACCGGACCGTCGTGCGGATATGCATCCGGCCCCGATTGACATCGGACGCAACGTCTGGATCGGGTCCAACGTGACGGTTCTGCCGGGCATCACCATCGGTGATGACGCCGTCGTGGCAGCGGCCTCTGTGGTCACCAGGGATGTTCCCGCCCGCGCTGTCGTCGTCGGATCACCGGCGCACGTTGTGCGCACGATCGATGAGTGAGGCACCGGTGTCCGCGCGACCGATCGCAGGTCGAGCAGAGACCACGCGAGATCAGCCGAGGTAGGCCAAAGCTCCGACCACCTGCGCCTTCGTCGCGATCTCGAGGGTCGGCTCGAGTTCGGGGGCGAAGAATGGCGAATGATTGGCCGGAACATCCGTGAGCACCGTTCCCGCCTCCTCGGCCGCCTTGTACTTCTCGGCGTCGAAGGATCCGACGAACCAGTAGGCATAAGGGATGCCGAAAGCATTCGGCAGTTCGCTGAAGTCCTCCGACGCGGTCGCCGGGTCGGCCTCCTGCACCGCCTCGGCGCCGAAGAACTCGGTGAGCGCCTCGGTGACGGTGTCGTTGACGATCTCACTGTTGTCCGTCAGCGGAAACTGGTCGAAGTACTCGAACGTCGGTTCCTTCGGGGTCCCGGCGGCCTCGCATTCGCCGCGGACGATCCGCTCGATCGACGCGATGACCCTCTTCCGCACCGCGGTGTCGTAGGTGCGGACATTGAGCAGCAGCTCGGCCCGGTCAGGGATGATGTTCGACTTCGATCCGGCGTTCGAGGCCCCCACGGTGACGACAGCGAACTCACCCGGCTCGGTTTCCCGGGACACGATCGTCTGCAGGCGCAGCACGATCGAGGCGGCAATCACCACGGGGTCGACGGACAGGTGCGGCATCGACCCGTGAGCGCCCCGGCCGAAGACCGTGACCTTCACCGAATCCCCGGCCGACATCACCGGGCCCGAGGCGGTATAGATCGTGCCGGCCGGCAACGGCATGACGTGCTGGGCCAAGGCCACATCGGGTGTCGGAACCTTCGACGTCAGCCCGTCGTCGATCATCGCCTTCGCTCCTGCCGCGTTCTCCTCTGCCGGTTGGAACAAGGCGATATAGGTGCCTGACCAGGCAACACGATTCTCATTGAGCAGGCGCACCGCGCCGAGGAGGGCGGCCGCATGCATATCGTGACCGCAGGCGTGCATGACACCATCGACCTCGGATGCGAAGTCGAGGCCCGTGTCCTCGGCGACGGGGAGAGCATCGATATCGGCTCGCGCGAGGACGGTGGGCTCGGTGCCGTTGTCGATGACGGCCACCAGCCCGGTGGCAGAGATCCGGATGACCTCGAGGCCGAGGTCGCCCAATTCCAAAGCTATGCGATCGGCGGTCTGGTGCTCGTCGAGGCTGACTTCGGGGTGGCGGTGGAGGTCTTTGTAGACCTCACGCTGCCAGTCCAGCTGGGTGTCGATGGAGTCGAGGAATGCGGGTGTCGTCATCGTGTCTCCTGTGATCAGGTCGCGGGTGGACTCTCCAGGCGCGGACGATTCTCACAGTATCAGCGGGGTCCCCGCGCGGGTGCTCGAGGCCGATTGCGGGTGCGTGACACCCAAGAGGATGCTGTTATGAGCAGAGCAGCCCGAGATCGGACAGATCCTCTCGCAGCGAGGCGGCGCTTGAGAAGACATGGCCGACGAAGCCGAGGCGTTCGGCCGCCTCCACATTGGCGGGCAGATCATCGACGAAGACAGTGCGGTGCGGGTCGAGACCGAAACGGTCGCGGGTCAGCTCGAAGATCGCCGGATCGGGTTTGACCAGTCCGACTCGACCCGAGACGACGATGTCCTCGAGTTCGCTGATCGCAGGGGCGACGACAGGCGCGTGATGAATGGTCTCAGCCGACCAGTTCGACAGTCCGAGCAGGCGGACGCCGGAGTCGCGCAGCTCGGCGACGATCTCGGCCATGCCGTCGATGGGACCCGTCAGGGACTTTGCGAAGTTCTCGTAATAGCCGGTGACGATCTCACCGTGGTAGGGGTCCGCTTCGGCGGCGCGGGCGATGACCTCGGTGATCGGAACCCCGGAGTCGGCTGCGGTATTGAGCGTGGGGAAGTCGGCCGCCTCGGCGAAGGACTGCCACTCCTCGGCACTCATGCGATCAGCCAACGGCCCCGTCTGGTCCCAGCCGATGAGCACATTGCCGAGGTCGAAGACGACGGCCGTCGGGGTCGGACAATCGGCCGAATTCGTGTGCGAGTCGGACTGAGCGGGTGAAACTGATCGGGCCATGGGGCCACCACCTGTGGTCGGCGTCGTTCGGACTGTTCCCAGGCTACCGGGCGATTGCGAAACCGGGTCCCATGCGCGGTCAGCAAGCCATTGTGGATTCGGTCCGGCTGGCTTAGGTTGGTCTCATGATCGGCTACCCGCCACTGCAGATCCGGGTGAAGACGCCCCGACTCGAACTCGTCGGTGCCGACGACGAGATGCTCGCGGCGCTCGCGCCACTCGTGCGAGAGGGCAAGGTCTTCGTCGAACCCGCCCCCTACGACGACCCGATGTCCTTCTACGAATCCGACCCGGACGTGCGGGTGAGCAAATGGCTGCAGAGCGTGTGGCGCGGACGCGGGCGATTCGGACCCGCGAAGTTCCGTTTGGGATTCGCCGTCCTCGTCGACGGTCAAGCGGTGGGCATGCAGGACCTCATCGCGGAGAAGTTCGACACCTGCGGGACGGTCCTCTCGTTCTCCTGGCTGTCGACGGACGTGCGCGGACGCGGCCTCGGCACGGAGATGCGCAGCGCGATGCTCCACCTCGCTTTCGCCGGACTCGACGCCAGGGAGGCCGGCTCCGACGCCTTCATCGACAACATCGGATCCAATCGAGTATCCGAAGCGTTGGGATATGCCCGCAATGGTGTCGAGTGGGACATCCGCCGCGGCGAGCCCGGGCTTCTGCAGCGATGGCGACTGACTCGCGAGGCCTGGGAGGCCGGTCGGCGCGACGACATCGAACTCAGCGGAGTCGAGGACTTCGTTGCCCTGCTAGCCCATCACTGACCCCAATTGCTACCTGACGGCGGCCCAGCAACCTCGCGCAAGGTTGCTGGGCCGCCGTCAGGTAGCAGGGAGAGCGGAGGTTCGTCGAGCTGCGGGAGTGATCAGCTGGATCGTCGTCGTCGACGATCGCGAACGACCGCGAGTGTCGTGGCGGTGATCAGCAGCACAAGGGCGAACAGCCACAGGAACGCGGCAAAGTCATGGAGCAGGCCCACCTGTGCGGTGAGGATGCAGGCTACGGCCAACAGGGTGAAAGCGACAATCCAGCGAGTCAGTCTCGAGTTCTGCATCTTCCCTCCCATTCCGTTGGTCTGAGACTAGGAAACACAGGGCGCCCTGTCAATGCGTGACTCTGGTCATGCAAGCGATGCGTATCCCTTGCAGGAGGTTGCTGGGCTTCACTTTCCGCAGCCCGGCAGCTGCGCGCCTTGCTGCCGGGCCGGGCATGAGAACGGCGACCCTCCACCCAAGCCGCCGAGCCAGCCCGAGAGATCGGACATGGTCGGTTGCGAGGGCGAAAGATCGCCGGTGTGTCTCAGCGGCCTCGAATGGAGACCGACAAAGTCTCTAGAAGAGACCCTCTAAGAGTCTCAGAGGCCGCGGACGCGAGTCGCCTGCAGGCCCTTGGAGCCCATCTCAGAATCGAACTCGACGTTCTGACCCTCGGTGAGCTCGCGGTAGCCGGAGGCTTCGATCGCGGAGAAGTGAGTGAACACGTCAGCCGAACCGTCGTCAGGCTGGATGAATCCGAAACCCTTTTCCGCGTTGAACCATTTCACGGTACCTGTTGCCATAATCTTTGTATCCTTATTTTTTAACTGATGACCGCTGCTGCGATCGTGATGGTCGAACCCATTGCTGGATCCGGCTTTCCCGCTGGCTGGACTGGATCTTCAGACGCAGATCCAACGAAAATCTGTGGGTGAACCGAGGACTCGGAATCGCTGGTGAGGATGAGTTCTCTGATGTGAGGTCTCTGTCTCAGACGAAATCGTGGGGATACTCGGTTTCGATCATGCACTCGAAGGTGCTGGACGGAAGTCGTCAGACGACTGAACTGGGAAAATCATGAGGGGCGCGGAAGGCAGACACGCGCCGACGGGCAAACACATGGTGACGAGCGAATCTACCTGCTCTTCAGACACCATCTGCTCCGCACATTTCTGTGCGAGAACGATTCCAGCTTAACAGAGTGATCGCTCTGCGGGTGATTTCGGCCGAATGATTTCAGTCGAGAGATGGAACACAGCGATGTGCACTCGACCGCGCAGGCATTTAGGATTGTATACATTCCGTTTTGTATGCAATCCGCCGTGACCCCGACGCAGGAGCACCCGAACCGTGGACAACGAAGAATCGTCACCGCCGCCAGGACCCCGCCGACAGCGACGCCTCGCCGCGAAGTACCGGCGCCGGCGCACCTTCGTCGCCGTGGCTGCGGTCCTCATCATCGGTGCCCCCGTGACGATCGCGGTGGCGGTGCACAACCTCGGCGCGAATATCTCGTCCTCTCCGCTGCGCGCCCACGGCGGCGACGTTCCCGAGAAGCTCACCGATGAGACGAACGTCCTCATCATCGGATCCGACACTCGCGATCTCGAATCGGCGAAGGAAGCCTCCGATGACTCGGGCACAGGTGAAGGCGCGAACTCCGGGACCGCCTCGGGGCAGGGATTCGGCAGCGCCGAGGGTGCGCGAAGCGATGCGATGATCCTCGCTCACGTCGCCGCCGACGGCGGCCGCATCGACGCCGTGCAGATTCCACGTGACACGATCATGGACATTCCCGCCTGCGACGACACCGGCCACGGCGCGTCGGCAGCCACGCACGGAATGATCAATTCGGCCCTCAACGCGGGTCCGGCCTGCTCGGTATCAGCGGCGGAGGAACTCACCGGGGTGCGCGTCGACCACTTCATCAACGTCGACTTCGACGGATTCGCCGCGATCGTCGACGCGCTCGACGGAATCACCGTCGACCTCGACGAGCCTCTCACGGACCCGAAGGCGAACCTCGATCTGCCCGCCGGGCACCAGACGATCGGCGGTGACGACGCCCTCGCCTTGGCCCGGACGCGGCACGCCGTGGGAGACGGCAGCGACATCTCCCGCATGGGCAACCAGCAGATGGTCATGGAAGCCATCATCGACCGCGCCAAGAGCGGGCAGGTCCTCACTCGGCCCGACCGCCTCTACGGATTCCTCGACGCTGTGACCTCGACGATCGGCGTCGACGACGAACTCGACTCGATGCGAGCGCTCGCCTCCCTGGCCACGACGGTGGCCTCCGTGCCCGAGGACGACATCACATTCGAGATCATGCCGTGGGCACCCGCACCGGAGGACCCCAACCGGGTGGTCAAATCCGCCGAGGCGGACGACGTGTTCACCTCCATCATCGACGACGAACCGATCACGGACATCGTCGGCTGACCCGGCTCGTCCGCTGACCCGGCTCGCGCCACCCCAGACTGCTGCAGCGCTGGTTGCCCCGGCTGAAGCCGGCAGGGAGCCGTCGATGACCTCCGTCCAGGCGATATTCATCCGCGGCTTCTAGACTGGTCGGCATGTCTACGATCGAAATCACGCAAGACAACTTCGAGTCGACCATCAACGACAACGAGATCATCCTCCTCGACTTCTGGGCCGATTGGTGCGGCCCCTGCAAGCAGTTCGCCCCGGTCTTCGAACAGGCCGCCGAGGCCAACCCCGACATCGTCTTCGGCAAGATCGACACCGAAGCCCAGCAGCAGCTGGCCGGACTCTTCGCGATCTCCTCGATCCCGACCCTCGTCGCCTTCCGCCAGGGCATCGTCGTCTTCGCCCAGCCCGGCGCGCTCGCCGCCCCGCAGCTCGAACAGGTCATCACCGCCGTCAAGGGACTCGACATGGACGAGGTCCGTGCCGAACTGGCCAAACAGGAAGCCGCCGCTGCCGCCGAGACCGACGGCGCTGACGGTGCCGCCCCCGATTCGATCCCTGCCGACCCGGGCGTCGACAAGTGACCGCGACCAGCAGCCACAACGACCACACCCACGCAGACAGCGCCGGCGCAGGCAATTTCGGCGCGCCCGACTCCGTGGCCGCCTGGGAAGAGCGCTACGCCGACTCGGACGACGCCATCTGGTCCGGAAACCCGAACGAATCCCTCGTCGCCGTCGTCTCCGACATGACCCCCGGCCGCGTCCTCGACGTCGGCTGTGGTGAGGGCGCCGACGTCATCTGGCTGGCCGAGAACGGCTGGGACGCCACCGGCATCGATCTGTCGACCACGGCCATCGACCGTGCCCGCCGGACCGCGGAATCCCGCGGAGTCTCCGCCGAATTCGCCGTCGCCGACGTCTCCTCCTGGGATCCGGAAGACCCCGATCGCCGAGGCGGCTTCGACCTCGTCACCGGATTCTTCCTCCACACCCGGCTGCCCGACACCCGGGAGGAGCTGCTGGCCCGCGTCGCCGCGCACGTGGCACCGGGAGGGGCGCTTCTGCTCGTCTCCCATGCGACGATGCCGCCGTGGGCCGAAGAGCACAGCGAGAAGTTCGAGCACGGCATGGATCACCACCACGAACTGGTCAGCCCGAACGGAGACTTCGCACTCCTCATCGGCGCCAGCCCGAACCGGTGGGAGATCGAACTCGCCGATACCCGGACACGACAGGTGATCTCACCGTCAGGCGAACCCGCCGAACTCGACGACGCGGTTCTCCTGGCCCGCCGAGTCTGAACTCCACAGCCCGAGTTCAGCTCTATGCACGAAGAGCTCCGCAGTCGAGACCGACGGCGGAGCCGCCTCGGTGAACCGGGTGATTCCCAGCCTCTGAGACAGGGGCGAATCACCCGGTCTCACCAGGTGCATTTCCGCCCGATGAGGGTCTATGGTGGAGCCATGGCTCGATTCAGCTTCCTCGAGTGGCCGGTACTCCGGCAGTTCCGCACGTCCGATAAGTCCGGACGCGGAGAATCAGTCGTGTCTCCGACGACTCGAGACACCACTCCACGCACGGCCACGGCCGATAAGGTCGTCCAATCCGTGTGCCCGTACTGCGCCGTCGGCTGCGGGCAGAAGATCTTCGTCAAGGACGACAAGGTCGTCCAGATCGAAGGCGACCCGGATTCGCCGATCTCACGAGGCCGACTGTGCCCGAAGGGCGCAGCCAGCGAACAGCTCGTCAACGCCCCCGGCCGCGTCACCGACGTCCTCTACCGGGCCCCGAAGGCCAAGGACTGGACGAAGATCGACCTGTCCACCGCGATCGATATGATCGCCGACCGCTTCATCGAAGCCCGCCGCAACCACTGGGAGGACGTCGACGACAAGGGCCACCCGCTCAGGCGCACGATGGGCATCGCCAGTCTCGGCGGGGCGACGATCGACAACGAAGAGAACTACCTCGCGAAGAAGCTCTACACCGCGGCCGGGGCGATACAGATCGAGAACCAGGCGCGTATTTGACACTCCGCCACGGTTCCCAGTCTGGGAACCTCGTTCGGGCGCGGCGGCGCCACTCAACCCGTCCAGGATATGGCGAATGCGGACTGCATCATCATTCAGGGCTCCAACATGGCCGAGTGCCACCCCGTGGGCTTCCAATGGGTGACCGAGGCCAAGGCCCGAGGTGCCCGCGTCATCCACGTCGATCCTCGTTTCACGCGTACCACCGCGATCGCCGATAGGCATGTGCCCATCCGGGCCGGCTCCGACATCGTGCTGCTCGGTGCGCTCATCAATCGCGTCCTGTCCGAGGGCACGTACTTCTCCGAGTACGTACGGGCGTACACGAACGCGACGAACCTCATCAGCGACGACTTCATCGGCGCCGAAGACCTCGACGGTCTGTTCTCCGGATTCGACACGGACACGCACTCCTATGACAACTCGTCGTGGTCGTACCACACCGACGCCGAGGGTGCACCGGTCCGTGACGAGACGATGAGCGACCCGCGTTCGGTGCTGCAGATCCTGAAGCATCACTACTCCCGCTACACCCCGGAGATGGTGGCCGAGAACTGCGGCATCAAGCCGAACGACTTCGACTACCTCTACGAGTCGGTCACGAAGAACTCCGGCCGGGACCGGACCACGTGCTTCGCCTATGCGGTCGGGTGGACCCAGCACAGCCTCGGCGCGCAATTCATCCGCACGGCCTCGATCCTCCAGCTCCTGCTGGGCAATATGGGTCGCCCGGGCGGCGGAATCATGGCCCTGCGCGGTCATGCCACGATCCAAGGCTCGACCGACATTCCGACGCTGTTCAACCTCCTGCCCGGCTACCTGCCGATGCCCAGCGCCGGAGTCCACGACACCTTCGACGACTACGTCGCAGCCGTCGGCACCCCCGAGACCCACAAGGGCTATTGGGCCAACGGCCGCGCCTACACGGCGAACCTGCTCAAGGCCTGGTGGGGCGACGCGGCGACGCCGGAGAACGACTTCGCCTTCGACTACCTGCCGCGGATCAACGGAGCCCACGGCACCTACCAGACGCAGGTGCGGATGCTCGCCGACGGCGTCGACGGATACTTCCTGCTCGGCCAGAACCCGGCCGTGGGGTCGGCGAACGGACGCATGCAGCGGATGGCGATGAGCCACCTGAAGTGGATGGTCGTCCGCGACTTCAGCCTCATCGAGTCCGCCACCTGGTGGAAGGACGGCCCGGAGATCGCGACCGGGGAGCTGAAGACCGAGGACATCGACACCGAGATGTTCTTCCTGCCTGCCGCCAACCACACGGAGAAGGCCGGCACGTTCACACAGACCCAACGCCTCGTGCAGTGGCGGCACAAGGCCGTCAACCCGCCCGGCGACGCGCAGAGCGAACTCGACTTCTTCTTCGAGCTCGGCAAGGCCGTGCGGGAGAAGCTGAGAGACTCCGATGACCCGCGCGATCGGCCGCTGCTCGACATGACCTGGGACTATCCGGTCGATGACGAGGGCGAAGTCGACGCCGAGTCGGTCGTCAGGGAGATCAACGGCTACTTCGTCGGCGGTGAGCGGGACGGGCAGGCGTTGGAGAACTTCAACCAGATGACCGACGACGGCACCACCGCCGGCGGCTGCTGGATCTACGCGGGCGTCTACGCGGGAGGCGTGAACATGGCCGCCCGACGCAAACCGCGCAGCGAACAGGACGAGACCGCGGCCGAATGGGCGTGGGCATGGCCGGCGAACCGCCGCCTCCTCTACAACCGCGCCTCCGCGGCCCCCGACGGAACTCCCTGGTCGGAACGGAAGAAGTTCGTGTGGTGGGATGAGGAATCCGGGAAGTGGACGGGCAAGGATGTGCCTGATTTCCCTATCGACCGGGCACCCTCGGCACGATCGGATGTCGCCTATGGCGGACCCGACCACCTCGACGGCGATGATCCCTTCATCATGCAGGCCGACGGCAAGGGCTGGCTGTTCGCTCCCAGCGGCATGGTCGACGGCCCCCTGCCCACACACTACGAACCGCAGGAATCGGCGGTGACGAACCCGCTGTACCCCCAGCAGAACTCTCCGACCCGGATGGTCATGCGCCGCGAGGACAATCTGTCCGCACCCGGTGCCGGCGTGCCCGGTTCCGAAGTGTTCCCCTACGTGTTCACGACCTACCGGCTCACCGAACACCACACCGCAGGCGGGATGTCCCGCTGGCTGCCGTACCTGTCCGAGCTGCAGCCGGAGATGTTCTGCGAGATCTCCCCGGAGCTCGCCGCGGAGGTGGGCCTCGAACCCTACGGCTGGGCGACCTTGGTCTCCCCACGGTCGGCCATCGAGGCCCGGGTGCTCGTGACCAGGCGGATGACCCCGCTGACGATCGGCGGGACGACGGTCCACCAGATCGGCCTGCCCTACCACTGGGGTGTCGGCGGAACCGGAGCCGTGGTCGAAGGCGATTCCGCCAACGACCTGCTCGGCGTGACGATGGACCCCAACGTCTATATCCAGAACAGCAAGTACGTCGCGGGAACGATCATCCCCGGCAGGCGTCCGCGCGGCCCCGAGCTCGTCGACTTCGTCGAGAAGTACCAGCGAGAGGCCGGGTTGAGTCCCGAATCCGGCAACCAGCAGGTCACAGTGCCCGCCGAGGATGTCGAGACCTCCCACGATGCCGGACGGGGACGCAGCGTCGGCGGGCACGCTCACCGCGGCGGCGATTCGGCCGTCGGAGTCACCCCGGGCAGGACTCTGGCCGGGGGACCGGGGGCAGGCTCCGACGAGAACGGCACGACCGCCTCGGCGAAGGGATCGGATCAGGACACGGACACCTCGGCGACAGTCGACAGTGCCGATGACCGCACCGGACGGATCGGCCTCGAGCCCGTCGAAACAGCAGTGGCCAACCGCGCCGACGACGGCGACCCCAGCGACGGCGACCCCGCCCGCGGACGGCGCGACGACGGCACGGCGATCACCGACGCCGAGGCGGAAGCGGCCGAAGCCCGCGCAATGAAGGCGCGAGAGGTCTCGCTCGGATCCGAGGCTGCGGACGGTGTCGACTCGACCGAGTCCGACACCGGCTCTGCCGAGTCCGAAGCGCGCAACGACGATGAGGAGGACAACGACTGATGTCGACACCGACGATCGATGAGGGCACGCTCGCCGACGGGCATTGGCACGATTCCTCGCACAGCCGCAAGGGGTTCTTCACCGACACCTCGATCTGCATCGGCTGCAAGGCCTGCGAGGTCGCGTGCAAGGAATGGAACCACAATCCGCAGGACGGAACCTTCGAACTCCTCGGCTCCTCCTATGACAACACCGGCGGCCTGGGCGCGAACACGTGGCGTCACGTCGCTTTCGTCGAACAGGATTCCGACCGGATCGAGAAGGCCCGCGAATCCGGACGCAAGCTCGTCAACCTCGGGATGCCGACGATCCGACCCCGCACGGATGAGTCATCGGGGGCCCAGCCTCTCGACGGCGCCCTCGGTGCTGCTGCGGAGGGGCGGACCAGCGCAGGACTGCCGACGACACCGGAGCTCGGTGTCGACCTGTTGGCTCCCGGTGCCCTGGAGCCGACTGACCCTGCAGACTTCACCGGCGTCGATACGACCCCGCCGGACACCGCCGACTTCCGCTGGCTGATGTCCTCGGACGTGTGCAAACACTGCACACATGCAGGCTGTCTCGACGTCTGCCCGACCGGCGCCCTGTTCCGCACCGAATTCGACACCGTCGTCGTGCAGAACGATGTCTGCAACGGCTGCGGCACCTGCGTGGCCGGCTGCCCCTTCGGTGTCATCGAACGCCGCGACGACGGCACGATCAACACTCCCACCGACCGGGAAGATCGCAAGGCCGCGGATATGGACGTGCCGGACAAGGGCACCGCGAACAAGTGCACGCTCTGCTACGACCGCCTCGTCGAGGGCCAGGAACCGGCCTGTGCGCAGACCTGCCCGACTCAGTCGATCAAGTTCGGCGACCGGGACGACATGGTCGCCCAGGCACATGAACGCGTGGCCGCACTGCACGAGAAGGGGCTGACCGAGGCCCGCCTCTACGGAGCGAACCCGAACGACGGCGTCGGCGGCACCGGGTCCGTCTTCCTCCTCCTCGACGAGCCCGAGGTCTACGGGCTGCCGCCGGATCCCAGGGTGGTGACGAAGGACCTGCCCGGCATGTATGCGAAGGCCGGCCTGGCGGCGCTCGGCATGGCGGCGGCGGCCGGTCTCGCGTTCCTGGGGAGCAGGCGTTGAGCACATCCGAATTCGATTCCTACCGACCACCCGAGCCGGAAGGCGGACGGAAGAAACGTCGCCGAGGCGGCCGCGGCGGTCC
The DNA here is from genome assembly GCF_011617705.1 of Brevibacterium limosum. NCBI lineage: Bacteria > Bacillati > Actinomycetota > Actinomycetes > Micrococcales > Brevibacteriaceae > Brevibacterium > Brevibacterium limosum. The sequence goes on from NZ_CP050154.1 coordinate 63,009, forward strand.
CGGCGGACGCCGCGGTGGGCCCGGCGGTCAGGGTTGGAAGAACCGGGGGGCCGAGGGCAATCGTGAGATGCCGATGGTCGAGGACGTCGAATTCACGTCCTACTACGGCAGACCCATCGTCAAGGCTCCGCCGTGGGGCGACGAGATCGCCCTCTACCTGTTCCTCGGAGGCCTGGCCGGAGGCTCCTCCCTGCTGGGCCTGGGTGCACAGTTCACCGATCGCCCCGGTCTGCGCATCGCCACGAGGCTCACGGCGCTCACCGCGACCGGTGTGGGCGGCGCGGCCCTCGTGGCCGACCTCGGGCGGCCGGAGCGCTTCATCAACATGATGCGTGTGTTCAAGGTGTCCTCGCCGATGAGCTTGGGCACCTGGATACTCTCGGGCTTCGGCGTCGGCTCGGGAGTGCTCGCTGCCATCGAGGTCGATCGGCTGACCGGTGACAAGCTGCTGCCCTTCGGCCCGCTGCGACGTCTGCTCCACGCCTTCGAGACGCCTGCCGCCATCGAGTCCGCTCTCTTCGCCACTCCTCTGGCTGCGTACACCGGGGTGCTGCTCGGCGATACCGCGGTTCCCACCTGGAACGCGGCCGGTCGCAATGGACTGACGTACGTGTTCGCGTCGTCTGCCGCGCTGGCCGCCGGTGGTGCCGCCATGGGGCTGGCGCCGGTTCGCGAGGCGGGGCCCGCTCGTCTGCTCGCGCTGACCGGTGCCGCGAGTGAAGTGGTGGCGATGGACCGGATGAAGAAGGGGATGCATCCCGCCGAGGTCGATCCCATGGAAGAGGGCGAACCCGGTCACAAGCTCCATCGGGCCGAGAAGCTGCTCATCGCCGGAGCCATCGGCACCGCCGTCGCCGAGGTGGGCGCCAGGGTGTTCGCGAAGAAGCTGGCGCGCGGTGGCGGTGCAGCTGGTGGCGCGACTGGTGCGATTGCGGATGCCGTGAGCCGCGCTGTTGGTTCAGCTGGCCGCGGCAAACGCAGCTGGAAGACCCGCGCTGTGCTGCGCGGACTGTCCGTCGTCTCCGGTGCGGCTCTTGCGGCCGCCTCGGCGTACACGCGTTTCGGTGTACTCGAGGCAGGCATCGAATCGACGAAGGATCCCAGGCAGGTCGTCGAACCCCAGCGCGCTCGCCTCGAAGAGCGTCGCGCGGCCGGCATCACCGACGACTCGATCACCACCGGACGGTAAGCGTCCCTCACCGATAGTGGCTCTGGCTACTGTTGGTGTCGGCGCCTACAGTTCGCTCGGCATCTCTCACCGTGAGCTCCGAAGCCTCGCCGAAACCACTCGGTGCAGCGGTGCGATTCGGAGCTGACGGCGTGTGATGCCCGTCGGTTCGGCAACGAGGCTTGCGGAAAGAGTCTCGTCGGGTAACGTGAGAAACCTATGAAGAAGCTGCTCAAGGACCGCGAAAGCCTGAGAAGTGGTGTGCTCGTGGCGCTGCTCTTCCCGCTGGTCTACTTCGGCATGAATCTGCTCGGCTGGGGCAACGAGTCTTTCAACTGGTGGCAGACACTGCTGGGTGGCCTATTCACTGGCGTCTTCTTCTGGTTCTTCATGTCCAGCTTCCGCCAGTTCCGCGACGAGGACGTGACCCCGCCCAGCCAAAGGAAATAGCAGCCGCGGACTGGTGGCACCCGCATCCGAGTGTGAAGTGCCCCTGGCGAAACTCACCGCACGTGCACACCCGAGCCGGCGACGATCTCGCCGATGACAGGGTGACCGGGCAGCTCGCCGACGACGAGCAGTCCGCCCGAGGTCTGCGCATCGGCCAGAAGCAGCAGGTCATCCTCGCTCACCGAATCATCAGCGGTGAGATGCGGTCGCACCCAGTCGAGGTTGCGCCGCGTTCCGCCTGAGACATAACCGGCGGCGACCGACTCATCGACACCGTCGAGGCGCGGCACCGCGGCCGCGTCGATGACGGCACCGACCCCCGAGGCACGAGCCATCTTGAAGAGGTGGCCGAGCAGACCGAAACCGGTGACGTCGGTCGCCGCCCGAACACCAGCGGCAACAGCGGCCCGTGACGCCTCGTCGTTGAGCGCGGTCATCGTCGCGATGGCCTCATCGAAACGATCACCCGTAGCCTTGTGCCGATTGTTGAGGATGCCCACGCCGATCGGCTTGGTCAAGGTCAGGGGCAGCCCCGTCTCGGCGGCGTCATTGCGCAAGATCTCATCCGGGTGGGCGATGCCGGTCACGGCCATCCCGTACTTCGGTTCGGGATCATCGATCGAATGTCCGCCGGCCACGGGGCAGCTCGCCTGCGCGGCAACGTCGAGCCCGCCGCGCAGGACCTCGGTGAGCAGCTCCATCGGCAGCTTCTCGCGCGGCCATCCGACGAGGTTGATCGCCGTGACCGGTGTCCCACCCATCGCGTAGATGTCGGAGAGCGCATTCGCGGCAGCGATCCGTCCCCAGTCGTAGGCATCGTCGACGACGGGAGTGAAGAAGTCCGCGGTCGACAGCACCGCGAGATCCTCACGAACCCGCACCGCCGAGGCGTCGTCACCATCGTCGAGGCCGACGAGGACATCGGGGGAAGACTGTCCCGTGAGCCCACGGACAGCGTCCTCGAGCTCACCCGGCGGGATCTTGCAGGCGCATCCTCCGCCGTGGGCGAACGAGGTCAGACGGTCCACAGTCGCAGTCATACCGTGAGACTAACACTGGTGGCGACGACCCGTCACCAGACGCCGCGTGTGGGCCCCACCGACCGCGGCGAGGCGGGCGAACACAGCCGCTGACGGCCGCGATAGGATGACCGGTGGAGGCGTCCGTGTCCTGGTGGGCGCCCTGGTCTTCAAAACCAGTGAGACCGAGTATCTCGGTCTGGCGGGTTCGATTCCCGTCCGCCTCCGCCAACCTTTTCGTGGTCACCTCGACGAGGTGGCGCACCCGCGTCGGCACACCCAAGGAGGGCAGATGGTCGAGTCCGACCCGCGTCGGTCCATTCCGCGCACGGATCATCTCCTCGCCCTCCCTGAGGTCGTCGCCGCCGGTGAGCACCTCAAGCAGGGGACGATCAAGGCGATCATCTCCGAGGTGCAGACCGCGGCCCGAACCGGTGAGATCCCCGTCGCCGAGGTGGCCCCCACCATCATTTCCAGGCTCGGTTCCCGTTCGGCCTCCTCCCTGACCCCGGTGCTCAACGCCACCGGAATCCTCGTCCACACGAATCTCGGCCGCGCACCGCTCTCTACTGCGGCGACACGGGCCATCACCGAGGCGGCCGGCTACGTCGACGTCGAAATGGACCTCGGCACCGGCAAACGCAGCAAGCGAGGGGCCGGGGCGAAGGCCGCCCTGTTGCGGGCGTGTCCTGCCGCCGAGGACGCCCTCGTCGTCAACAACGGAGCCGCGGCCCTGCTGCTGGCCGTCACGGCACTGCGCGGCAGCTCCCCGGTGGGCACCGCCTCGGCGAGTGGCGATTCTGCGCGGAATTCCCGCGCTGATTCCGAGCCCGGCGAGATCGTCATCAGCCGCGGCGAACTCATCGAGATCGGTGCCGGGTTCCGCCTCACCGACCTCATGACCACGACCGGTGCACGGCTGCGCGAGGTCGGCACGACGAACCGCACCCACCTGGCCGACTACGCCGAGGCGATCGGCCCGAACACATCGAGTCTGCTCAAGGTGCACACCAGCAACTTCCGCGTCGAGGGGTTCACCTCCGCCGTCGACGTGGCCGACCTGCGCGGACTCGCCGATCACCACGGACTGCCGCTCATCGTCGACCTCGGTTCCGGACTCTTCACTCCCGACCCGGCCCTGCCCGATGAACCCGATATCGACTCGGCTCTGCGCGCCGGCGCCGACCTCGTCATCGTCTCCGGCGACAAACTGCTGGGCGGACCGCAGGCCGGGCTCATCCTCGGCCGCACCGAAGCGGTGCAGACACTGGCGAAACACCCCCTGGCCCGGGCGCTGCGGACCGACAAACTCACCCTCGCCGCGCTCGAGGCGACGATCACGGACGCCGCGAACCCGATCCACGATGCCCTCCACATCGACCCGGACCGTCTGCGCGAACGCACCGAGACCCTCGCCGAGGCAGTCGGTGCCACAGTCGTCGAACACGACGGTCGAGTCGGCGGCGGGGGAGCCCCCGGAGTCCCCCTGCACGGCTGGGCCGTCGAACTGCCCGAAGACTGCGCCCACGCACTGCGTGCCGGCGATCCCGCGATCGTCGCTCGCGTCCATCAGGGGCGATGCCTCATCGACCTGCGCTGCGTACCCGAAAGCGACGACCAGTGCGTCGCCGCCGCCATCGGCGGGGTGCTGGGACCTCGCCACCTCGGTGACAATGGCTGAGATGCCCCACGCCGCCGAAGAGGCAACCGCCGGCACCTTCGTCATCGCTACCGCCGGGCACGTCGACCACGGGAAGTCGACGCTGGTGGGTGCCCTGACCGGAATGGAACCCGACCGCTGGGCCGAGGAGAAGAAGCGCGGTCTGACGATCGACCTCGGCTTCGCCTGGACGACTCTGCCCTCGGGCCGGGAGCTCGCGTTCGTCGACGTCCCCGGACACGAGAAGTTCCTCGCGAACATGCTCGCCGGGCTCGGCCCCGCCCCCATCGCCTGCTTCGTCATCGCCGCCGACAAGGGCTGGCAGGCCCAATCGAGTGACCACCGCGACGCGATCAACGCGCTCGGCATCACCCACGGCCTCGTCGTCATCACCCGCGCCGACCTCGCCCCTGACTCCCTTGAGACCACGAAGGCGCAGGCCAGCGCCCAGCTGCGTAAAACAACACTCGAAGCGGCCCCGATCGTCACGGTCTCGGCCACGACCGGGGAGGGTCTGCCCGAACTCATCAGCGTCCTCGACGAGGTCACGGCCACAGCCGAGCCCCCGTCCGCCTCGGCGCGTGTGCGGTTGTGGGTCGACCGAGCGTTCACGATCAGAGGCGCCGGCACCGTCGTCACCGGAACACTCACCGCAGGCACCCTGACCACCGGCGATACCGTCGAACTGCGCGGAGAGACCATCGACCGGGCCGTGGGCGTGCGCGGTCTGCAGTCCCGGAATTCCACCACCACCGAGGTGGTCCCGCAGGCCCGCGTGGCCGTGAACCTCCGCGACGTTCCCGCCGATGACCTCCACCGCGGCGACGCCCTGCTCACCGCCGACACCTGGCCGATCGTCGACACGATCGACGTTCGCCGCACCATGGGCGAGGCCCTCGACTCCGGCATCCACGAACTCATGGCCCATATCGGCACCGCCGCCGTCCCCGCTCGATTGCGGGCCTTCGATGCCGACCACGCCCGTCTCACCCTCGACCGACCGCTTCCCCTCCAGGTCGGCGACCGGATTGTGCTCCGCGCCCCAGGAAGCCGCAACGTCTTCGCAGGCCTCCTCGTGCTCGACGTCGACCCGCCCGAACTGTCCCGACGAGGCGACGGTGCCCGGCGAGCTCAAGAGCTGGCCGACCGTCCCATCGAGGGCGATATCCTCGCCGAGGTGGCCCGCCGCGGAGCCGTCGAACGCGCCGTCCTCACCCGGTTCGGACTTCAGTTTCCCGTCGACGAGGACCTGCCTGGAGAGGTCGAGGAGGTGGGTGGGTGGCTCGTCCACTCGCCGACGCTGACCGCCTGGGTCGAGGCGGCGAAATCCCTGGTCAGTCGTGAACTCGCCGCTGCACCGATGGTTGCGGGAGTACCCGTCAAGGCCATTGCCGAGGCATTGCGCCGGACCCCTGGCGCAGGTCGCAGACGAAGCGCCGAGACCAGTCGCGGTGCCTCGCCGAAGGCGAAAGGGCGGCCGACGCGGCCCCTGCCCGAAGACTCCGGCGGCGCGACTCGCACACTGCTCGGCGCTATCATCTCCCGAGCGGGACTCGAAACCGTCGACGGAATGGCTCGCCCGCCCGGTCACTCCGCGGACCTCGGAGCCGCCGAAGCCGGGCTCGCCGAGATCGAACGTCGACTCTCAACCGACCCGTTCGCCGCCCCTGAGGCCGATGACCTGCGCGAACTCGGCCTCGGAGGGCGGGAGCTCGCGGTCGCCGAGAAAGCGGGGCGGATCCTGCGCCTCGGCGACGGGATCGTCGTCTCACCGCGCACGCCCGCGCAGGCGATGCGGATCCTCGCCGGTCTCGAACAGCCGTTCACGACCAGCCAGGCCAGGCAGGCGTTGGGGACGACCAGGCGGACCGTCATCCCCCTCCTCGAACACCTCGACGCGCGCGGATGGACTCGTCGCCTCGACGGTACGCATCGCGAGGTCGTGCGTTAGGGGAGTCAGCACTGGTGAGGCGGCGGGGTTTCGGAATCCTATGGTGAGGAGATCTTCGCAGCGCTCAGGAATAGGACGGTTTGTCCACGCTGGTCACCGTGGTGAGCAGGAATGCGCATTCTTCCAGTGCCAGCACCGAGTGGCGCTCATGGGTGAGGATCCACAGTTCGCCGGCCCCGAACTCCCCCTGCATCTCCTCGCCGAGTTCGACCCGAATGCTGCCGGTCAGCACCTGGATGCTGGCCGCAGGGGGCGAATTGTGAGCGGGAAGTCGAACGCCATCTGCCAGAGCGATCACTGATTGGCGCAGTTCGCCGTCGTGGGCGACGAGTTCGGCGCTGCGTCCGTTCTCATTTTCGCGTGCAAGCGCCAAGTGGGTTTCGGTCAGTTCATTCAGGTCAGCCATGTCAGTCCTCAGGGTCGTCGGAGTGTGATCCACGATACCCGAGGGCTGCTGGGAGGATGTCGTCCATCGCGGAGGCGGTCAGCCACGCCCTCGAGGAGAACGGCTCCCTCGGTTCGGTCGCCCACGAAGTCTCGTACCCGTACGACCAGGACGACAGCTTCGTCCCCTACCGCCTGAACGGTGTGATCCTCTCCGGCCCTGAGTTTTCCGTGGCACGCGCCTGCAAGCAGCCCGACGAGCCGATCGAGACCCCGGTCACGGGCAGGTGAGAGCGCCGCTGGTGACCGCGAGGCGTTCAGCGAACTCTGATCGCATGCACACGGAACCGTGACGATTCGTTGCGACGAGAATGAGCCTCCTCGGAGTCTCTCTGCATTGAACGGGGCCGCTCGGTCCGTCAGTGTGGTGTGGGGCGATTCCACGGCACCTTCTGCTCTGGTGTTCCTGTGCCGACCACAGACCGAATACCGCAGAACACAACACGTATGCCGCGCACCAGGAGTCGCCGACCGGGTCGAGGACCCGATCGAGAGAAAGTGAGAACAGATGAAACGTGCGCGCACTCTTGCGGTGACTGCACTGTCCGCCGCCGTCCTCGCCGGGGGAGTCTCCCTGGCAACGGCCACCTCGGCCTCGGCCGGCCCGATCTCCGGAGGCGTCAGCCAGGAGAACGCAGAAGCACCGGCCGGTGACGGCTCCGAAGCCGGATCGACCGGAGGGATCGACGACCCGGACGAGTTGAGCGAGGAGCAGATCGACAATGCGCGCACCATCATCGGCGTCGGCAAGGGCGCGGATCTGTCGAAGCAGGCGCAGACGATCGCTGTGATGACCGCACTGCAGGAATCGAGCCTCAACGACCTCGACGGCGGGGACCGCGATTCCGCCGGTGCGTTCCAGCAGCGTCCGTCGATGAAGTGGGGATCGGTCGATGAAGTCACCGACACCGTGTACGCATCGAAGGCTTTCTACGGAGTCGACTCCGGAAGCGCGAACCCGGGCCTGACCCAGATCGACAACTGGGAGAGCATCGACCCCGGTGACGCCGCACAGGAGGTGCAGCGCTCTGCCTTCCCCGACGAATATGCGAAGTGGGAGCCGCTGGCTGAGAAGCTCGTCGACGACAACCAGGACGTCGACGACATCGACTGATCCAGCGGCGCAGTCAATTGGGTTGGCCCGGACTCAGCCCTTCCGAAGAGATCAGGCCAGGGCCCCGGCGGCGAGCCGGCGAACCACCTCGGTGAGGTGATGGAGTCCCGAGACGAGATCCTCGTCCTTCGTGAATTCGGCGAGGCTGTGGGAGATCCCGTCGACGCTGGGGATGAAGAGCATGACGGTGGGCACCTCGTCCTTCATGTTCGTCGAATCGTGCCCGGCCACGGTCATCACCCGCGCCGAGGTGAGTCCCAGGTCGTCCGCGGCCGACCGTGCCAGCTCGACCCCGTCCTCGGAGTACGGATTCTGATCCCAGCTGTGTTCGGCGACGATCTCGATATCCACGTGATCATCGGCGCTGACCTGGGCGATCGTGGACATCAGCTTCTCATGGGCGGCGGCGATCACCTCGGCGTTGGGGGAGCGCAGGTCGAGCAGCAGGCTGACCTCACTGGCGACGACGACCGGGGAATTCGGATACACGGTGAGCTGACCGCACGCGGTGTGCAGCGCGCCGGGCTCGAAATCGTCGACGAGTTCACGCGCAGCCACGACGAGACGGGCGGCCCCGAGCAGGGCATCCTGCCGATCCGACATGAGCGTCGACCCGCTGTGAGCCTGCGCACCGGTGACCTTGAACTCGTACTTGTGTGCCGCCCACGTGGCGTTGACCAGGCCGATCGTCACTCCGTCCTCTTCCATGCTGCGACCCTGCTGGACGTGGATCTCCGCATAGGAGGCGATCTCGGGGGCGGTGAAGTCACCGCGCTCGCCGATCGCATCGAGCGCCTCGGCGACGGTGACGCCGGCAGCATCCTGCGTGGTCAGGGCCGCCTCGAGCTCGGCCTTGCCGGTGAAGACGTTGCTGCCCATCATCGAGGGCTTGAACCGGGAGCCCTCCTCGTTGAACCAATTGACGACGGCCAGATTGAACCTCGCGCGCGAGGGATCCGCCCGCAGCTCATCGGCGACAGCGAAGCACGCATGCGCCGAGGCCATCACCCCATAGGCACCGTCGAAGCGCCCGGCCGTGGGCTGCGAATCCATATGCGAACCCGTGAGCACGTACGGGGCGCCCGGCACGAGCTCGAGAAGCCCGAACTGATTGCCGATCGCATCCCGGTGGACGCTGAAACCGTGCTGCACGAGCAGATCCTCGAACCATTTCCGCTGCTGACCATCGGCAGCACTCGCCGCCTGTCGGTCGACCCCATTCGTGCCCTCGACCGCACCGAAACGCGAATGCACGGCCCAATCGGCGAGGAACTCGGCTTCGCGATCGGCACTGATCAGAGTGGGTGAAACGGTCATGATGGGTCCTTTCGACAACGGGGTCAGGCGGTTTCGTCGGCGGCTGGGGGCTTGGTCGCCGGGTCGATGAGCACGTGGATGAGCGCGGGAGAATCCGATGCCAAGGCGCGGTCGAGCGCCGGCCCGAACTCCTCGGTCGTCTCGACGCGTTCCCCGTGCCCGGTCAGACCGGACACAGAAGGCCCTGCCCCGTTCCCGGAATCGTCACCCACCGAGGAGACCCCGGAGCTGCTCAGATCGAACGCCGTCATCCAGGCCGCGAAGTCAGGGTTGACCATCCGCGTGCCCGAGGGCCGGCCCGGATAGTGGTTCTCCTGGTGGGACACGATCGTGCCGTACACACCGTTGTCGATGACGATGATGAGCGGCTTCGCTCCGTGGGCGAAGGCCGTGGCGATCTCCTGTCCGTTCATGAGGAAGTCCCCGTCGCCGCAGATCGCGACGGCTCGCCGGTCCGGGCACGCCAAGGACGCGGCGACAGCTGCGGGAACGGCGAGCCCCATGGCTCCGTTGCGGGCCCCGACGAGGGTCGCAGGCCGTTCGTGCCGGATGAAGCGGTGCCCCCAGATGGTGGCATTGCCCGCCCCGTAGGTCAGGATCGCTTCCCCGCCGAGGCGGTCGTCGAGGATCCCGATCGCCACCCCCAGATCGACCCCGGGCCGGTCTCCGGCGGTGGCTTGCGAATCGGCGGGTGCCGCCTCGGCGTCGGGCCTGTAAGCGGCGAACCGGGCCTGTGCTGCCACGCGCTCGTCCCTCCAGTCATCGGTTCGCGCACCGCGCGCAGCGGCGGCATCGAGACTGGTCAGAGTCTCGGTGAAGGACCGTGGTGACGCGAAGATCTGCTGATCGATCCGGCCGGCATGCTGTGTGGCTTCGGCGTCCAGGGATACGAGCACCGTCTCGGCGTCGAAGCCGATCGTGTAACCGTCGCTGGCCACATCGGAACGGGTACAGCCGACGAAGACGAGCAGGTCCGCCTCGGCGAACCCGGCCGCCACCGCATCGGCGCGACCATAGCCGAGCCACCCGGCCCATGCCGGCGAGGAATGCGGCAGCGCATCGTAGGCGCGCCAATCGCAGAAGACCGGCACCCTCGCCGAGGCGGCGAACCGAGCGAGATCGGCACCGCAGCCCGACTGCCAACCGTCACCGCCGAGGACGAACGCGGGACGTTCGGCTGCCGCGATGCGGGAGGTCAGCGACTCGAGCTCGGTGTTCGCCGGGATCGGCGGGGCCGCCTCGGTGAGGGTCGGGGTGGGGGATTCGGTGAGACGGACGAGGACGTCCTCTGGCAGGCCGACGACGACGGGGCCGGGCCGACCGGACGCGGCGATGCGCAGGGCATCGGCGGTGAGCTCTCCGGCACGGTGCTCGTCATCGATGGTGAGCACGCGCTTCGCCGTCGAGGAGAACCATTCGGGCAGGCTGAACTCCTGGAACGATTCCCGCGACCTGTCGGTGAGCGGGACGAGGCCGACGAAGAGGACGAGCGCGGTCGCATCCTGCCAGGCCGTGTGGACGGAGATCATCGCGTTCGCCGCACCGGGCCCGCGGGTGACCATGGCGATTCCCGGACGACCGGTCAGGCGCGATTCGGCCAGAGCCATGAACCCCGCACCGCCCTCCTGACGGCACACCACGGTGTCGATGGACGAGTCATAGAGCCCGTCGAGCACGTCGAGGTAGGACTCGCCGGGGACCGCGTAGACGCGTTCGATTCCCGCGCTCTCCAGGGTGTCGACGATGAGGTGGCCGGCGGAACGCGACATGGGGTGTCCTTTCGACGATCGAGCGGTGAGGGTCCGGGGCTTCCGGATCGGTGCTGTGCTGGTTCTCAGTGTTTGAAGCCGGGCAGGGCGACGCTCATGCGGGGAGCGACATATCCGGCGAAGGCGGTGAACAGGGAGAGGAAGGCGAGCATCGCCGCGGCCGGCCACCAGTGGTCACCGGCGGAGGCGACGAAGCTCGTGGCCAGCAGCGGGATGAATCCGGAGATCATGCCCGCGGCGTTCTGCGCCATCCCCACACCCGTGTAGCGGGTGGTGGCGGGGAACAGACCGGTGAGCACGGTGCCCGAGGCCGCGTAGGGCAGGGACAGGGTGGACACGGCCAGGGTCATGGCGATGACGACGAGGACCGGATTGCCGGACTCGAACATGAAGAACGCAGGCACCGCGACGGCCGCCGAGGCGACTCCACCCCAGAGGATGACCTTCGAGGCTCCGTACTTCGTGCCCAGGGCACCGCCCCAGAGGAGGGCGAGGATCTCGACGGCGGCCGCGACCATGCTGCCGAGCAGGAGGAGCGAATCGTCGTAGCCGAGGATGTTGACCCCGTACCAGACGCAGAACGCGGTGACGAGGTAGAAGCCGCCGACGCCGAGCAGGGCCGCGGCCATGCCGATGATGATCTGCTTCCACGAGTCACGGAAGGTCGTGCGGATGGGGCTCTTCTCGACCTCACCGGACTCTTCGAGCTGACGGAAGACCGGGGACTCCTCGAGGCGGGCACGCAGGTAGATGGCGACGACGAGCAGCGGCAGGGCGATGAGGAACGGGATCCTCCAACCGAATGAGTTGAAGCTGTCCTGGGAGAACACCAGGGTCATGACGAAGAAGCCGCCGGAGGAGAGGATCGTGCCGATCGGGGAGCCGATCTGCGGGATCGCCGCGTAACGGGCGCGCAGGTGGAGCGGGGCGTTCTCGACGACGAGGGTCATCGCGCCCGACCATTCGCCGCCGACGAAGAGTCCCTGGAGGATGCGCAGGAGCACGAGCAGGGCAGGGGCGGCGAAGCCGATCGCCGCATAGGTCGGCAGGAGGCCGATGAGGCCGGTGACGACGCCGATGCCGATGATCGTGATGAGCAGGACCTTCCGGCGCCCGATCTTGTCGCCCATGCGGCCGAAGATCAGACCGCCGATGGGGCGAGCGGCCAGACCGACGCCGAAGGTGGCGAACGAGGCCATCGCGGCGGCCGTGGCGTTCTCGCTGGTGAAGTACTGGACGTTGAAGACCAGGGCGGCCGCTGCCGAGAAGAGGAAGAAGTCGTACCACTCGAGGGCGGTGCCGATCAGCGCCCCGGCGGCGACCTTGTTCGCGTCCTTGATGCTCAGTTCCGTCGTGGCATTGAGCTCGGCGGACGCCGTGATGTTCTGCTCGCTCATGGTTCTCTCCGTCGAGTACTGGGATAGCGGCCCGATCGGCCGCATCCGATTGCGGATGGTGCACTGGCCGGTGTGTTCGACCGGCAGGTATCGACCTTACAGAGTGCCACATGTCCTGATCCAGGCACATTTGTCGCCGATAAGCGGACCGTGTTTGTGCGGATGCACATAATCTTGAGGGTGTGAAGGAAGAACAGGATGGAATTAAGGGCACACGACAGCTTCGGGACCGGCCGGTGCCCGGGGACGAACGACGGTGGCTCGAACTCCTCGACGCCCTCGACCTCGATGAGCTGACCGAGCGGTTCATGACGCGCGTGGTCACGGTCTCCGGCTACGATCCCGCCCCGATTCCGATCTCGGAGCTGCGCCGGACCGGGCGACTGTCCTTCTCCACCCTGATCGAGGGGCTGCGGGCAGGCGGTTTCGACGGGCCTGTGGCGGTCTCGACGGAGGTCGGGGTCTCCCGGGCTCGTGCAGGCATCCCTCTCGAGGCGCTCATGACCGCGATCCGGCATGACTTCAATGTGCTCTGGGAGGTGCTCACCCGGGTGGCGAGCCAGGACGATGCGGAGCTCGTCATCCGCCACACCGGCATCGTCTTATCCACCGTCGACGAGTACGTCTCCCAGGTCCAACAGGCCTACACGGCCGAGCTGGCGCGGATGCGGGCGGAAGAGGATTCGGTGCATGCGGGACTCATCGCAAGCCTCTTCGACGATCCCGATCCGACCGGCGAGAGGTTATCGACGATCGCGACCGGTCTCGGCCTCGGCGTGGACTCACCGCTGCTCGTCATCGCCGCCACCGGGGACGATGTCCGGGCCCTGCGGGTGATCGTCTCCGATCATGCCCGCGCGGGCGGGACCATGTTCACGCACCACCTCGGCGAGGTTCTCATCGCCTTCACGAGTGTTCACGAGACTCCCGGCCACTCCTCGGAGACGCTTGCCCGCAGGATCGCCGAGGCCCGGGTGGGGTATGTGCGCGCCGAGGGCATCGGGGCCCTGCGGCGTTCGGCGCTGACGGCCCGAGACCTCGCCGACGTCATCGCCGCTGATGAGACGTCCGCGATGACGTGGCGCAGCGGATGGGCGCGCCTGGCCGCCCGGTCGCTGAACGCGGCGGGCAACCCGATCCTCGCCGATGTCGAATCGGCGCTGTCCGCCTGCGGTCCGGTCGAGCGCGAGCGCCTCATCGAGGCGGTGCGCGCCTATCTGGCCTCGGGCAGCATCGGCGCCAGTGCGACCGAGCTGTTCTGCCACCGCAACACGGTGGCCAACCGTCTGCGCCGCTTCGCCGAACTCACCGGTGTCGACCCGATGATCCCCGCCGAGGCGGCCCGTCTCGTCGTCGGTTGGGCGTGAGTTGGTCGCGGCGGGGCTGCGGCAGTCCGGTGAGGCTCTGCCCGTGTGGTCCGGTCAGAGCGACTGCTCGGCCGTCGACGCTGAGGATGAATCGCCCATCGGGGTTGATTCCAAGCGCCTCGAGTTGTGCCCGGTTTTCGGGGAGGACGCCAGCTCCCTCATTGCTGATCCACACGAGGTCTTCGCACGATTGCATGAGCGAAGCGAAGCTGGCACGCGCCTCGGCGTCGACATAGGCCAGCACCGCACTGTGGAACACGACCGGCTGGGTGCCGTCCGGTACCTCGGCGAGCAGGGACTCGACGGTGTCGAGCAGGTCACCGCAGACGAGCCGGGGCGGTGCGGCGGCGACGAGCGCAGCCGCCGCAGTGAGCCGTTCGCGTCGCTCATCGTGCTCGGGCCAGATCAGTGAGGTGAGCCATTCCCGCTGGTCAGGTTCGGTAATGTCGAGCGGATTGAGATCGATGCCTGCCCGCCACGCGACCTCGGGGATGCGGAAAGGTGCCTCGACATTAGTCAGTTCGCACTCGAGGACGACCGGGCTGAGGCCTTTCGGCGGGTGGAGGCTGACCAAGCGGCCGGACTTCGCTCCGGGCTCCGTCCGGGACTCCGAACTGGGCGAAGCGGACTCCGAACTGGGCGATGCGTGCCCGGCACGTTCGGTCGTTCCTTCCGCACCGACCACCTCGGTGACGGTGTAGCGGTAGCTGTAACGGTCGGGATAAAGGCAGAGCCCCGCAGAGGCACTGACCTCGATGAGTGCTAGCGGTCGGTCGATCTGCGCGAGCGCCGGCAGCAGCGCCGCGCACCGGCCGGCCTCATTCGTCTGCGTCGAACGGGCGAGCATGAGTTCGCGCACCTTCGCCCAATGATCAAGCAGCCACGACCGCAGCTCAGCATAGGAGCCCTCACCGGCGCCGAGGTGGCGGGCTGCAGCGAAGAGGAGGTTGGCTCGGCGTTTGGGGCGGGGCAGTTCGAGGAGGAGTGCGATGATCTCGTCATCGGCGGACACGCCCTCGGCCCAGGCAGTGTATATCGGGGAGGTGCCGGCGGCCTCGAGGCGGGCGAATGTCCGATAGTAGTCGCGCAGGGTTTCGGCGTCGAGTTCAGTCATCGGCTGCACCGTGGCTCCCCTTCGCAATCGGGTTGTCTGCACTCATCGTAACCAAGTCGCCCAAAGCTAATTCTCGAAGCCTGATGGCGCGGCAGCTGGTTATGAGTGCAAACGCCACGGCACTAAGGCTGCGCGTCTGCACTTTGAACCAGCTGGTCAGTGATCAGGCGCGGGGTCGGCACGCTGCTGAGGGGCGATCGGGACCGCTGAGCCGTCTCGTCCCGCCGCCGCTTCGGCACGCGCCGCGTCCCGGTATTCGGAACTTCGCGCCCGAACCCTGGGCCAGCCGCCCGCGCTGTCGTAATGTGTTGCCGTACTGCGCCGACGGCCGCCACCGCGGCGCATCCCGTGCCACCACCGTGGCCGGCCTGATTGAAGGAGATCCCATGTCATCCGAGGTGAGCCCGCTGACCAGCGGACAGACCCCCGCCGATTCGGCCCTGGAGAAGAGGACCCTGCGCAAGGTCCTCCTCCGCCTCATCCCGTTCATCATCGCGATGTACTTCATCAACTATCTCGACCGCACGAACCTCGGCATCGCCGGACCCGGCGGAATGAACGAAGACCTCGCGATGAACGCAACCCAGTTCGGGTTCGCCGCAGGCATCTTCTTCTTCGGCTACCTCATCCTCGAGGTGCCCTCGAACCTCGCGCTGCACAAGTTCGGTGCTCGTATCTGGCTCGCTCGGATCCTCATCAGCTGGGGCATCGTCGCCGCCGCGATGGCCTTCGTGCCCAACCACGGTTGGCTCTATGTCCTGCGGTTCCTCCTCGGCGTCGCCGAAGCCGGCTTCTTCCCCGGCATCATCCTCTACCTCACCTACTGGTTCCCGACCTCGATGCGCGCCCGGGCCACCGCCCTGTTCATGCTCGCCATTCCGCTCTCCAGCGTCGTCGGCACACCGGTCTCCTCGTGGCTGATCTCCAGCGGCAACGCGATCTTCGAGAACTTCGCGGGCTGGCGCTTCATGTTCATCATCGAAGGCGTGCCGGCGATCGTGCTGGGCATCATGTGCATCTTCTACCTCACCGACCACCCGCGCGACGCGAAGTGGCTGAGCCCCGAGGAGCGCAACTGGCTGCAGACGACGATGGACGCCGAAGAGAAGTCCAAGGAAGAGACCTTCCACTACCCGGTCCGCCGCTCCCTGCTGCAGCCGCGAGTCTGGGCGCTGTCCTTCGTCTACTTCGGCATGGTCTACGGCCTGTACGCCATGAGCTTCTTCCTGCCCACGATCATCTCCGGCTTCCAGGAGACCTTCGGCGTCGAATACTCGATCGTCGAGATCGGCTTCATCACCGCCATCCCCTACGTCTTCGGGGCGCTGGCCATGTATTTCTGGTCCCGCCACGGCGACCGCACCGGCGAACGAGTCTGGCATGTCGCCCTGCCGCTGTTCGTCGGCGGAGTGGCGATCCCGATCGCCCTCTATCTGTCCTCGCCGTTCACCACGATGGTCGCCGTGACCATCACCTGCATGGCCATCTGCGCGGCCCTGCCCACCTTCTGGCCGCTGCCGCAGACCTTCCTCGCCGGGGCCGGTGCGGCCGCCGGGCTGGCGCTGATCAATTCACTGGGCAATTCGTCGGGATTCTTCGCCCCGTACATCACCGGCTGGCTCGCCGATCTCACCGGCACCCAGAATGCCGGTATGTGGGTCGTCGGGGCTGTGATGATCGCCGCCGGAATCGTCACCCTCATCCTCAAGGCCGCTCCCGCGCCCGATAACCTGGACGCGAACCACACGTGAAGGCAGGCAGAGCTGACGTCTCCCGTCGCCGAGGCGGCCGATCGTCACCGTGTCCCGTCCGCGTTCGCCGCCACCGATCCGAGGAGCAGCATTGACGACCCCGACGTCCACCGCACCCGACTTCCCCGCCCTCGACCCGACAGCTCTCGACGATCTCGCCGCGCGGCTCAGCCCGGGCGTACTGACGACGGACCCCGACGTCATCGACGCCCACTCCAGCGACGAAGCCCTGTTCTGTCCACGCGAAGGCGCGATCGCCCTGGTCAGGGCCGCCTCGGCGGAGGATGTGCAAGAGGTCATGCGGTTCGCCACCGAGCATCGCATCCCCGTCGTCCCACAAGGGGCACGGTCCGGAATCTCGGGTGGAGCGAACGCCTCACCCGGGGCGATCCTGCTCAACGTGTCGAAGATGAACGATGTCGTAGCCGTGAACGAGGCCGAACGTCTCGTCACCGTCCAGCCGGGCATCATCAACCAGGACCTCAAGGACCACCTCACCCCGTTCGGACTGTCGTACCCACCGGATCCGGGTTCGGTGGCGCTGTCATCGATCGGTGGGAACATCGCGACGAACGCAGGCGGACTGTGCTGTGTGAAATACGGTGTGACCAGGGACTATGTTCGGTCGCTCACGGTTGTTCTCGCCGACGGGACCATCACCACGCTCGGCCCGCAGACGGCGAAGGGTGTGGCCGGACTCGACATGCGCCACCTCTTCATCGGATCCGAAGGCACTCTGGGCATCGTCGTCGAGGCGACGCTGCGCCTGGTGCCCGCCCTGCCCGAGCCGTTCACCGCGATCGCGACGTTTGCGAATGAGCGCAGCGGGCTGCAGACCGTCGCCGACTTCATGGCCGGAGGAGGGGTGCCGAGTCTGTTCGAGTTCCTCGACGGGGCGAGCCTGCGCATGCTCAACGACTATGGCGACTTCGGCCTCGACGGCGATGCCGGGGCCATGCTCATCATGCAGGTCGACGACAACCCGACCGAAGCGGAAGCCGCGATGTCGACCTTCACCGAGGTGGCTCAGGGCTGTGGTGCCCTCGACGTCGCGTACTCCGACGACCCGACGGATTCCGCGGCCCTCATCACCGCGAGGCGGATGATCCAGCCGGCCTACGAGAAGTTCGCGAACGCCCACGGCGGCGGTCAGCTGCTCGACGATGTGTGCCTGCCGCGCACCGCGCTTCCCGAATTCTGCGACCGACTGGCCGAGCTGCGGGCATCATCCGGACTCGAGATCGCTCTCGTCGCGCACGCCGGTGACGGCAATATGCACCCCTCGGTGTTCTTCGACTCTGCGGATGCGGCCGAGACGGCGAAGGCCGAAGAGGTCTTCGAAGAGATCATGCGCGTCGGCCTCGACCTCGGCGGCACGATCACCGGCGAACACGGGGTCGGGTTCCTCAAACGTGCCTGGCTGCCGAACGAACTCGACGAGGGCTCACGACGGATCCAGCTGGCAGTGAAGAACGCCCTCGACCCGCAGGGCATCCTCAACCCAGGAAAGATGCTCGCCGAGATCTGAGCGTTCAGCCCTCGGCTTTGCCCTGCCGCCAGTAGCCCATGAACGCGATCTGCTTGCGATCGACCCCGACTTCCTGGACGAGGTAGCGGCGCAGACGCTTGACCGGTCCGGCCTCTCCGGCGATCCAGGCATAGAAGGGACGGTCGTCCTTCTCCGTCGCACTCGAACTGCCCTGGGCCGCCTCGGTGAGGGCCGCGGGAACATCCCAGAGGATCTCCTCGTCGATGTTGACATCATCGAGTTCCCGCACCGGACCACTCGGCCCGCCGGCCGACCCTGCCGATCCGGCCCCCGCCTCGGCGGGGATCCGGGTTTCAGAGCGCACGGCCTCACGGACGGCGGGTTCGAGCAGTTGTCCGAAATCGGCGTTGCCGCGCGACAGCCATTCGATCTCGAAGCCGGCGGGAGCAGTCATGTCGATGATGTCCTCGGCGCTCGGGACCTCGAGAACGGCCTTGCCTAGGGCCTGGCTGTCCTTGAGCGAATCGAGGATCGAGGCGATCGCGGGCACGGCGGTCTCGTCGCCGGCGAGCAGGATCTGGTGGGCGTCGCCGGGGGCGAATTCGATCCCGGCGCACGGGGTCTCCGAGGCACGGGAGGGGCCGATGATGTGGAGACTGTGCCCCACCTCGGCGGCTTCGGCCCATTGGGCCGCCGGACCCGAATGACCGTGCTCATCGGTGTGGAGGACCATGTCGATGACGAGTCTGCGCTCGGCATCGTTCCATTCCCGCACCGTGTAGGTGCGCATCGCGCCGCGAACCTCGGGATCGATCTGCAGCCAGGCCTGGTACCAGGACACACCGGCGGCTTCCTGCTCCGTGAGGAATGCGGGCAGATCGAACTGCGGCGCGGCAGCACGCTGAGGAGGGATGACGAGTTTGATCCGCAGGTCACGAGGGTGCGTGTTCGGGCCGAATTCCTCGAGTCCCGCACCCCCGAATGTCACCCGACGGAAAGACGGGCTGAGGTCTTCGACGGCGAGGACCTCTGCTTCGAAGGCACCGATGGGGGCTCGTGACACTGATTCTCCTTCGCATCCCACGACCATAGGGGCGTGGGTTCGTCCCCGCGGGGACGCGTTCTGTTCGTGTGTGCAGCTGTCGAGGACGTCGGAACATCCACAACACTGCTCTACTCTAATTCAGTAAGGCTAGCCTTTCCAAATAGTGTTACGGTGGTTCCGGCGTCACCACAGGCGTCATCAACAGGGCAGCCGAGCAGCGCTCTGACCAGCACTTCCACCGTTCCGTCACGTCCAAGGTCCCCGCGGGGACCTGCCCGATCCGTCCTCGCCGGGACTCACCCGTTCCGTCCCCGCGGGGACGCTCACCGAAAGGCTCTCGATGCGTCGTCGTCAGCTTCTTGCCCTCTCCGTTCTCGCACCGTTCGCCCTCGTCGCCTGTCGAAGTGAGGCCGATGGCGCCGCAGGAAGCGGTGCTTCCGGCTCCACAGGCGGCGTCCCGAACTTCACATACTCGCCCGAAGGCTATGACGGGCTGACGATCGAACTCGACCGGCCTGCCAAGCGCATCGCAGCGGACTTCTATTCGGCGGCCGGGCTCGCGCAGTACGGAATCACCCCGGTCGCGGTCTTCGGCTTCGGGCAGAACGAATCCCCGGGCAAGGCCTTCGACTCCGAAGGAGTCGAGGTCGTCGGCACCGATATGGAACTCGATATCGAAGCCCTCGCGGTCGCCGAACCGGACATCCTCGTCGCCTACGGCAATGAGGCCGGCGACGGGTGGACTTGGTGGGACGATAAGGTGAAAGGCCAGGTCAGCGAGCTCGTGCCCTTCGTCCCGGTCAAACTCGGCGGGCAGGGGCCCGATGCGATGTTCGCCCAGTACGCGGCCATCGCCGAAGCGCTGGGCAAGGACACGGACACCGGCGACATCGCGGACAGACGCAAGGACTTCGACGACTCCCGCACCCGCATCCGCAGCGTGGCGAAGAAGCAGGACGAGCTGACCGTGTTGCTGGCGAACTTCACCGCGGAGATCAATTACACCTCGAACTCCCTGGGCATCGCCGAGATGCTCAGCGAGGACGGACTCACCCTCGTCGGTCCCGATGCCACGGGTGAGAGCAGCTGGGCCGAGGTCTCCTGGGAGAAGATGTCGGACTACCCGGCCGACGTGGTCCTCGTCCACGACGCCTCGACCGACTATGAGGACAACCCCGTCTACAAACGGCTGCCCGCGGTGGAGGCGGGGCAGCTGGGCACCTGGGACGACAAACGCGCCTACACCTACGACGGCTATGCGAAATGGCTGAACGAACTCGCCGACGTCCTCGAATCCGCGAAGAAGATCGTTAAGAGCTGAGCATCTGCGTCTGGCCCGGCTACCATCGGTGCATGAGCGAACTGCCTGACGAACTCAGCACCGACGAGGTCATCCGATCTCTGGCAACGGGCCGACCGACCATATGGGTTCGGTCCAACCCCACCGAGGCGGCCCTGCCCGATCTCGCCGACGTCATGGACTCCGCGGCGGCCCGGTTCGACCGCTTCGCCCCCTGGTTCGCCGAGACCTTCCCGGAAACGGCAACGATCCCGGACGAGCTCGAATCGGCATTCCCCGAGGCCCGCGGCGGGATGATCGAATCGGCCCTGGTCCCCGCCCCCGCGACGCAGCAGCGCCTCGACGGCCTGTTCGGATCGGACTTCGTCGGACAGCTGTGGCTCAAGCGCGACGACAGCCTGCCGGTGAGCGGGTCGATCAAAGCGCGAGGCGGCTTCCACGAGGTGCTCGAATTCGCCGAGGCGGTCGCCGCCGATCGCGGCCTCGAGGCTCATGATCCCGCCACCTATTCGAGTCCGCAGTTCCGTGAGATCGCCGCGAACCACCGCATCGTCGTCGGCTCGACGGGCAACCTCGGGCTGTCGATCGGGATCCTGAGCGCTCGCCTCGGATTCGCCGCCTCGGTGCACATGTCCGCTGACGCCCGCGCCTGGAAGAAAGACCGGCTGCGCGATCACGGAGTCGACGTCATCGAACACGCCGGTGACTTCGTCGAAGCCGTCGAAGCCGGCCGAGCCTCAGCGGAAGCCGCCGAGAACACGCATTTCGTCGACGACGAGGACTCGGTGAGTCTCTTCGCCGGATACGCGGTGGCCGCACTGCGGCTCAGACGGCAGTTCGATGCCGCCGGAGTGACCATCGATGAGCAGAATCCGCTCACCGTCTATCTGCCGTGCGGAATCGGCGGCGGTCCCGGGGGAGTGACCTTCGGACTCAGACGCGTCTTCGGTGCTGCGGTGCGCTGTGTCTTCGTCGAACCGAGCCAGGCACCGGCGATGTTCCTCGGCGTGCGCACCGGTCGGCACAGCGACATCTGCGTTCAGGACATCGGACTGACCGGGGCCACCGCTGCCGACGGACTGGCGGTCGCCCGCCCGTCACGATTCATCGGACCGACGATCGGGCCGCTGATCTCCGGTTTCGCCGCCCTCCCCGACGAGGTCATCCGGGCCGGAGTCGGCGTGCTCTATGAGACCGAAGGCATCGATGTCGAGCCCTCGGCGACCGCTGGGCTGACCATTCCGTGGCGGATGGGCGACGCAGCGGCTGCGTCTCCGGCGGGCGTCCACCTGGTGTGGCTCACCGGTGGGGCGATGGTTCCCGACGATGAGCGGGCTGCCTACGTCGATGAAGGACGAGGGCTGCTGGAGAGGATCGGCGGTACCGCCTCGGCGATATTCGTCGACTGACGCGCCAGCTCACCAGTCCCAGGGATCGTCGGTGACGGTGATGACGACCTTGCCGTCGACGATCTCAGCCGTGCCGGTGAGGTCGAAGGTCACGGTGTCATCGAAGGGTTCGGACTCGTCGAACATGTCGTAGCTGCCGGTCACGAGCGCCTCACCGGAGGTGTCCGAGGAGATCAGCCACGCAGGTCCGCCGTTCGGACCGGTCGCATCCGCGGGATCCGAATACTGGTCGGCACCGATGGAGTCATCGGCGACGGTCACCGTCGGATACGACGAGATCGACCACGTGAGTCCGGTGGCATCGAAGCTCTCCGCCATCGAGGAGCCGAACGGGCACCCGTCGGGCTCGGCGACGGTCTTCTTGGCGCAGCTGTCGATGAGGGTCTTGACCTGCTTGTCGACCTCGCTGCGGAACGCGTCCGAGGGGTGGGCGGCAAGCAGCGGCGTCTCCTCACCCTCCATGTCCGCGTCGTCTCCGAGGAAGGCCCGCACCTCGACCGCGTCGGCGGTGATGAGATCGGACTTCTCAGCCAGATCGATCGTGTAGAGACCGGGGAAGGCCGGCAGGGACAGCGTCGACCCGTCGCTGTCGACATCGATTCCGTTGACCTTGACCTTCTTGAGGCCGGGAGTGTCGACGGTGAGGGTGAGCAGATCCGGGCTCTTGAGCGTCCAGTCGTCGAAGAACAGCGCCTTCTTCCCCGCCTTGTGCAGGGTCAGGGTGCTGTTGCCCTTGGACCCTCCGACGTCATAGGTGACCGCGACCTTCGCTGTGTCGCCTGACATCTCGGCATCCTCGACGGTGACATCGTCGGGCAGCGCCTTGGAGTCGCCGAGGACGTCGTTCGTCAGCAGGGTCCGTGACTCCTGTGGAACATCGACGTCGGCGACCTTGAGCGCACCCTCGGCGTCTCCGTCGGAGAGCTCCGCGAAGTACTTCTCCACCGTCGCTTCAGGACCGAACATGTGACCATTGAGCTGGGTGACGACGATGAGCGCGGCGACTAGGAGAAGGACGGCCCCTCCGGCCACGACCGACACGAGCGTCGTCTTCTTCTTGTCGAAGGGTTTGGCCGGACCCGCATACGGCTGCGCGGCGTACATTCCCTGCGGAGCCGAGTACGACTGCTGCCCGGCCGAACCCTGCGGGTAGGCATAAGGCTGCTGGTCTGACGGTGTCGGAGCCTGCTGCGGCCCAACCGGGGCGGAGAACTGCTGCGGACCCTGCGGCGGCCCGACCGGTCGGCCCGGCGAGCCGAACCCTTGAGGCGATGCCGGCTGACCCTGGTATCCGCCGGGCCCCTGCGGACCGACTTCGCCGGGGACGGGGCCGACTTCGCCGGGGACGGGAGCGACCGGCGGCGGGGTCGGGGCGGTTGCCTGGGCCAGATCGGGATGCGCGAAGGCGAAACGCGGTTCGCTCATGCCCAGATACGGTCCCCAGTGCGGATGCACGGTCCGTCCGGCGGCGATCCGGGCCAGGGCCGGGAAGGTGAGGGCGAGACGTGGGCCGAGGGTCCGCGAGAGCACCTCGATGATCCCACCCCAGAGGGCGAAGATGAGGAACGTCCAGGCCAGGGGACCGATCCCGGCACGGGCCGCACCGGACCCACCGAAGTACATGGCCGCCTCGGCGGATCCGGACATCGATAGGTTCGCGGGAACGGCCAGCAGCGACAGCAGACCCCAGACGAGGCAGAACGCCACCGGCAGCTTCCAGGCACTCGACCACTGCTGTTTGTCTTCTTTGATCACGGTCCAGGCTGGACCTCGGGTGACGGTGGCGACGATCGTGGCGATCAGCACCGCGACCGCAACGACGAGCAGTCCCAGCCACAGCAGGCCGGGAGCGTCGCGACTGAACAGGGTGAGGCTTTCGGTGAAAGTGTCCGAGTAGACGCCGAAGTCGCCCTGGACGGTGGCGCCGATTCCGCCGAGGTGGGTCAGCGAGGTGAGGATGAGCCCCATGTTGACGAACGTCAGCGGCACCAGCTGGCCCGGCATCTCGACGGACAGCGGCAGGACGAAGAGCGCGACGACCGAGAATACGGCCACGCAGAGAGCAAGGTGGATCCAGGTCACCAGCAGCGGTGGGACCGCCCAGCGCAGGAACGGTGCGCCGATCGCCTCGGTGCCTTTGAAGTGCCCGGCGACCCGACCGGCGATGCTCGCGACGAGGATGACGAGCAGAGGCAGGAAGAACGACCGGACGGTGACCGTCGAGTAGGAGAAAGTGAGCGCACCGTCTTCTTCGAACGAGGAGAAGCGGGCGGCGAAGATGACCTGGAGGAGGAAGAGCACGAGCGTCGTCGCCAGGGTGGAGACTCCGATGCGGATCCATGTGGACACCCGGTTGGGCGCGGGGGAACGGCGTTCGCTGATCTTCGTCATCCACCACAGCAGACCCACGATGACGATGGTGACCAGCAGAGGTGCTCCCGTGGTGAAGAGGCTCAGCTGGGCATTGAAGCTGTCAGGGGCGTTGATGTCCAGGCGCAGCGCCGCCGAACCGAACAGAGACAGTGCCATGAGGATGAACGGCAGGGCGTAGCTGAGGCTGTCGAGGTTGAAGCCGGTCTCCTCGGTCAGGGAGCTGAATTCTGACATCGACGCGAGGATGACGGTGAGGATGATGGAGACGATGATGCCGCCGAGGAGGGCGATCCCAGGCGGGATCAGGGCCGTCTTCCACGTGGATCCCTTCGCCAGCGCCGAGGCGAACTTCGACCTCGGGGCGTTCGCCGGGTAACCCGGTGGTGCCGGGTAGGGCATGGGACCGGAGTGGACGGATTGGTAGCGGCCTTGCTGGTGAGAGACTTGCTGGTAGGGGCCCGAGCCCTGCGGGAAGGCTCCGTGTTGGTACGGATCGGGTTGGTAGGGGCCGGGCCATTGAGCGTATGGACCTGCCGTCTGCGGATGCGAACCCGAACCCTGGGGGTACGCGCTCGCCCCCTGGGGCTGAGGGCCGGTGTTCGCAGAGTCGTTCTCGGCGGCGTTCTCGTACGGATCGACTGTCTGCGGGGTGGTGCGCGTGCCGTCTTCCGGAGGCGCCCAGCGAGCAGTCTCTTCGGTGGCCTGACCATCCGGGGCCTCGGAGTCGACGCTCTTCTCGGATTCAGGGTCCGGCTCGAGTTCGGCGCTCGCCTCATCAGAAGGCTCGGGACTCTCCTGAGCCTCGGCGTTCCGATCCTTCGGCTCCTCGGCGGCGGTCGGTGTCGTCTCGTCGGATTCGTCGTCCATACCCAGTCCTCAAGTGCCGTCGCCCGACAGCTCCGCAATGTAGTTCAAACCGAAACAATCAACTGAGCAGATCAAGCATGTGTAGTTCACAACTTATATTAGGCTGTTAATGCAAGAGAAGTTCTATATCGGGACTTTTTCTGGAATACGGCGTGATCGATCTGGAGTTGCGGATGAGTACGAACCCTCCCGGACGCGGGGATGAGGACGAATGGGACGTCAACGACCGATCGGGAAGCCAATGGTCTCCGCAGCCCGGATCTCAACCGGGGCCTCAACCGGGATCCCAACCGGGACCTCAGTCAGGCAATGGCTGGGGCACGCCCCCTCCGCCACCTCAGCCGCCGCAGCGCCCGTATATCCAGACCCCGCACCCGCAGACCGGCCCACCTCACCGCACCGGGCAGCCTCCCCAGCAGCAGAGCGGTCCTCTTCCTCAGGGCACCCAGGCCCATCACGTCGGCGGCCAAGCACACGCCGCAGGCATGCCCCCGCAGCCCGGCCAGCCCGCACACCAGCAGCCCTTCGCCTATGGACCGGGACCGTACCAGCCGGCCGGACAACCTGCGCAGAAGAAGCGCGGCGGACTGATCGCTCTCCTCGCCGTCGTCGTCATCGTACTCGCCGTGGGCATCGGCTGGGGCGCGGCGACCTTCTTCTCGCAGGACTCCGACGACCCCGCCACCGTCGCCTCCACCGATGAACCGACAAACGCCGACAGCGAAGACGGTTCGTCCGCAGCCAGCGAAGCGCCCGAACCCACCGAGACCGAATCGGCGCTTCCTGACGATCCGAAGAAGGCGCTCGAACAGCTCGCCGACTCCGACGGTCAAGCGGCCAAGAGCGAACTCGACGGCAGATGGGTGCCCCAGCTGAGCTCGAAGAAGGTCGGCCTCGAAGCCGAAGGGAAGACCTGGGACGAAGAGGCGATCCTCGAGGAATTCGAAGGACTGCGCGAAGAGTTTCCCCGGGTGAAGCTTCTCTGGTCCGGCGACTTCGACAGCTTCAAGGAAGACGACTTCTGGGTCACCGTCGTCGGCATCGGCTACGACGACCCCGACGACGCTCTGTCGTGGTGCTCATCGCACGGGCTCGGGCCCGACAGCTGCTACGCCAAACAGCTCAACACCTCCGGCGGCCACGACGGAACGACCCGGCTGCAGGACTGACGACTCCCTCGCCGAGGAGGCTCAACCGTGGATTCGCCGCCGGTTGTTGACCGCGAAGACCGCAAGCCCGATGACGAGCCAGACGCTGCCGATGACCAGGGCCAGAGGATTCGCGCTGACGAGGACCGCGATGAGCAGCCCGGCACCGATGACCGGGACCACCCCGTGGTTGACCCAGTTCGGGGCCTCGCAGCCGTGCTTCTTCACCAGGAAGTATCCGACCACTGAGGCCTGAAGGAAGATGAACGCCGTCAGCGCCCCGACGTTGACGATCGAGGTCAGCTGGTCGAGACCATCGGCACGGGTCGCCGCCCACCCTGCCACGATGACATTGCCGGCGGCGGCCACGAGGATCCCCTTCCACGGAACACCGGTCTTCGGGGCCACCTCGGCGAGGAATTTCGGCACCTGCCGGGACCGTCCCATGTCCATGAGGATCCGGGAGCCGGCGGCCTGGCCGATCATCGCGGAGAACGCTGCGCCCACGGCCTTGGCCAGGGCGAGCAGCCAGTGCAGCCACGGACCCAGAGTCGAGTCGACGGCGCTGTAATACGCGGCCCCTCCGAGCGCGGGATCGGCCTGCAGCTGCGCCGGGGTCAGCGGTGAGAGCAGACTGCCCACCCAGGTCTGCGCGACGAAGAAGACACCGGCGAGCACGAGGCAGATGAGCGTGGCCCGGCCGACGATCCGCGGCCCGCCCTTGGCCTCCTCGGAGAACGTCGCCAGCGAATCGAAGCCGAGATATGACAGGACAGCCACGGACACGGCCGCGAGCACCGCGGTCACGGAGAACGCATCCACCCCGGTCAATGGGGTCATCCACCCGCGCGTCGGACCATGCTGGAGAAGGTAGGCGATGCCGAGGACGAGGACCAGGGCGAGGACGGCCACCTCGGCGAGGACTACCCCGGTGATCACGCGGGATGCGACCTTGACCCCGGCGAGATTGAGCCCGGTGGTGAGGATGACGGCCACGGCCACGAACACCCAGACGGGCAGTGCGGGGAAGATCGAGTTCAGGGCGATCCCGGTGAACAGATAGGCGACCGAGGGGATGAAGAGATAGTCGAGGAGGATCATCCACCCGGCGACGAAGCCGGCCGGCTTTCCGATTCCCGCCGAGGCGTAGGCGAACACCGTTCCCGCGCGGGGGACCTCCCGAGACATGCGCATATAGCTGACCGCGGTGAAGGCCATGACGATCGTCGCGACGATGTAGACGAGTGCCACGGCCCCGCCCGAGCGGGCGTCGAGAGTGCCGAACACTCCGACGGCGGCCGCCGGACCGATGAAGACGAGACCGAAGAAGACGAGTTCGCTCAGGCCGATCGTCCGTCGCAGGCTCCCCCCACTCGCCGAGGCGGCCGTGCCCTCGGGCGCTGACGGATCGGTTCCGGTTCCGGATCGGTCGTCGGCAGTCGTGTCGTCCATCGTGGTGCCGTCCCTTCGCAGCGAGGTTCGATTCGCTATGTTCCGTCCGCGGTGTGCGATCGGGGAGTGTGCGCTTCAACTCTACGCGCCGGTCATGGTGTGGTTTCCGGTCCCCGATAGGATCGGGGGAGACGAAGGAGGCCCGGATGACGCATCACCCGCACATGATCCGGCCCGGTGGGTTCCCGCCGGGTGGGGTGCCTGCGAAGAAACCGTCCGTGGTGCCGGGAATCCTCCTCATCATCGCCGGAGTCCTCGGGCTCGGTATGGGGTTGTGCATCCTCGTCATCCCCATGCTTCTGTTCCTCCTCGGAGGCGGCGGGAACGTCGATGCCTTCGACGATTTCGCCTCCGGCTTCTACACCACCGGGTTCGTCGTCGCCGTCGTATCCGTTCTGGTGCTGATCGCCGGGATCGTCCTCACCACCGTCGTCGCCAGAAAGCGACGCAGAATGCGACCGCAGGTCTGGATGGTCAGGCCCCCTGGCGGGCCGCAGATACAGCAGCCTCCCGGAGGACCTCCAACGCCGAGGCGATGATCGGCTGAGCGCCCGAACCGCGGCGAATGCCGGAGAGGATCTTCCGCGACGGCACCGGATCACCGCGCAGCGGCACCCGAACCACATCGAAGCCATCGGGCAGGCGGGCCAGACGAGGAATGAGCGCGACCCCGAGTCCCGCCGAGACCAACGACGCACCCGTCTCCCACTCCCGTGACTGATGGGCCTGCTCCGGTTGGAAGCCGGCCGCCGCACACGCCGTGCGCACCAGACGGTGATACGGCGAACCCGACCGATCGAGGATCCAGGACTCCTCGGCGGCCTCACTCAACGGCACCGACGCCTTCTCGGCCAGACGATGCCCGACGGGAACCAGCAGATCGAGACGATCGCTCAACAGTGCGGACTGCTCGAATCGAGGATCGCTGCGCGGCGGCAGCGGGTCGGTGGCCACGACCACGGCGACGTCGGCGTGGTCGGAGACGAGAAGATCGAAGCACTCTTCGGGATCGGCTTCGATGATCGTGACTTCGGCACCCGGGAACCGCTCCATCACCGTCAGGGCGGTCGGTGGCAGCAGGGCTGCTGCTGCAGTGGAGAACCCGCACAGACGAAGCCGCCTGTTGCGCGTGTCGAGCCCGGAGCCGAGGCCGTCGAGCTCACCGCGGATCTCCTCCCACCGGGCGAAGAGCTCCTGCGAACGCTCGAGGAGGAGCTGACCGGCGCGAGTGAGGACGAGACCGCGGCCGCGCGGTTCGACGACACGCACGCCGAGATCTTTGGACAAGCCTCTGAGCTGGTGCGATACGGCCGAAGGAGTGTACCCGAGGCGGTGTGCCGCCTCGGTGAGGGTGCCGACTTCGGCAAGGACCCGAAGGACGTGGAGACGCGGATCGATCATGCAATAGTATTGCACGTTTCGGATGAAGAAGATTCGCTTTTCTTCAGCATACCTGTGGCGGACACTGGGGGCAGGAGCACGAACTCCCGGGCCGCGGCCGGCGAAGGGGCCGGCAGGAGAAGCGGTCGAGACATTACGACGAGGTGGTGGACGAAATGACTCTGGCACCAGAGCAGAAGAGGACCAATTCCAGTACGAGCGGACCCGCCGGATCGGGTGCGGTCGCTGGATCGGGCGGGCACGGCAGGACCGACATCGACCGACTCATCGACGAACGCGTACCCGGCTACTCGTTGGCGGCACCGTTCTACATCAGCCCGGAGTTCTTCGAGCGCGACATCGAGGCGATCTTCGCCTCGACCTGGATCTTCGTCGCCTCCACCGCCGAAGTGCCCGAAGCCGGCGACTACCTCACGATCGACATCGGCACCTACTCGGTCATCGTCATCCGCGATGACGATGGCGAGATCCGCGCCCACCACAATGTCTGCCGGCACCGGGGCACCCGACTGCTCAACGACCTGTCCGGGTCGGTGGGCAACATCGTGTGCGGCTACCACCAGTGGACGTACACTCCCGCAGGCGAGCTCATCTCCGCGGGCGTCCAAGCTCCCGGTTTCGATCGGACCTGTTTCTCGCTGCGCTCGGTGAACGTGCGCGTCATCGGCGGGCTGATCTTCATCTGCCTCAGCCCCACCCCGCCGGACGACATCGACGAGGTGGCCGCCGTCATCGAACCGTATCTGGCAGGGCATGACATCGCCGGGACGAAGGTGGCTGCGCAGAGTGACCTCATCGAGGACTCGAACTGGAAGCTCGTCATGGAGAACAACCGCGAGTGCTACCACTGCGAAGCCGGTCACCCGGAGCTGACCTGCACATTCTTCCCCACGTACGGCTACGCACCCGACGAGATTCCCAAGCGTCTGCAGCCGGCTTACCAGCGTTACCTCGACGCCGAGGAGCAGCTGCGTGCCGACTGCGACCGCAACGGCCTGCCTTATGCCCTCGTCGAGGAACTGAGCGGACGGCCGACGGGGTTCCGAATCGAACGGGCCGCCCTCGATGGGCGGGGTGAGTCGTACACGATGGACGGTTCGGCCGCCTCGGCGAAATTGTTGGGCGAGCTCGACACCTTCGTTCTGGGCCGGGCCTCGCTGCACGTGCAGCCGAACATGTGGTTCCACGCGATGGGCGACCATGTGGTGACGTTCAGCCTGCTGCCGCTGGCCGAGGACAAGACGCTGGTGCGCACGACCTGGCTCGTCCACGCCGATGCGGAAGAAGGCGTCGACTACGACCTCGACAACCTCACAAAGGTGTGGATCAAGACGAACGAACAGGACGCGACCTTCTGCGAACGCGGACATCTGGGCATCTCGTCGCCGGCGTATGAACCCGGCCCCTACGCACCGACCGAATCGCAGGTCGACGACTTCGTCACCTGGTACATCGAACGGCTCCAGGCACACAAGGAGCTCAACGCCCACAAGGAGAAGGGAGCGCGGCGATGAGATACCGTCACTCGACGCTGGCCTCCAGGCTCGTCGACGCGGCAGCTGCGGCAGTCACTGCGACAGGAGATCCGGCGACTCCGTCTCCGACAGGCAAGGCGACTTTCCGTGTGCCCGCGAGGACCGGGCGGGCCTGGGCCGAGTGGCCTGCCCAGACGAGCGCGGCCGCCGGGGCCGCCTGGCCCGCTCAAGCGACCATGGCTGCTCCGGCCGCCCCGTCCACGTATCCGGCTGCGACCACCCCGGGCGTCCCGCCTGCCCCGACCGGGCAACTTGCCGTCGTGGAGGAGCCGCTCGACCCGGAACTGCTCACCGGACCCGTCGAGGTCACCGGAATCACGCAGGTCACCCACGACGTGAAGACCTTCGAGCTGCGGGCAGGGTGGATGTCCGCCGTCGACTTCGCGCCGGGCCAGTACGTGACGATGCGCATCCCCGAGCTCGGACTCGAGCGCTGCTATTCGATCTCCTCGGCGCCCTTCGGCACGAACATCTTCACCATCACGGTCAAGCGCGAGCCCGAGGGAGCGGTGTCGACCCATCTGCATGACAATGTTCAGGTCGGCGATCGGCTCCACGTGGACGGGCCCTACGGGCTCTTCAGCACGAGCTTCCATCAGGCCGAACGCCACCTCTTCCTCTCCGCCGGCTCCGGGATCACCCCGATCATGTCGATGGTGCGCAACCTGCTTGCCCGACAGGGCGGTTTCGGCACCGACATCGTGTTCGTCCACAGCGCCTCGACGCCGGAAGACATCATCTTCCGTGCCGAGCTCGAACAGCTCGCCGAGGTCGCCGGGGTCAGCGTGACCATCCTCTGCTCCCGGGACACTGAGGCGGAGACCTGGACCGGCCGTCACGGTCGGATCGATGCGGCCACCCTCGCCGAGGTGGTCCCCGACGCGGCCGATCGCGAAACCTTCGTCTGCGGCCCCGGTCCGTACATGGACGCGGTGCGTCCCCTGCTCGCCGAGGCGGGGGTGTCGCAGGCTCGGACGCATGAGGAGTCGTTCGTCTTCGCCACCTCGCCTGCCGATCGTCTGGCCAGGGCCGGGGCGAGGGCGAAGGCCGCAGGAGCCGGCGCCGTTGGAGTCACCGGTGTGAGCCATGCGGTCGAGTTCACGGTCTCCGGGCGCGTGGTCGACTGCGATGAGTCCACAACCGTCCTCGACTCGGCTCTGGACGCTGGACTGTCGGTGCCCTCCTCCTGCTCGGAAGGCGCCTGCGGGACCTGTAAGTCCGTCCTCGTCAGCGGGGAGGTCGAGATGAAGCATGCCGGTGGGATCCGGACGAAGGAGATCGCCGCCGGGAAGTTCCTGCCCTGCTGCTCGACCCCGTTGACCGACCTCGTCGTCGAACGGTGAGTGGTTCAGGCCCGTGACCACGGGGACTCCTCGATGGTGTCGGGCCGGGGCGAGTACCGTGGCACCATGGATGCTGACATCTGGTCCAGCGCCAGCTTGGCCGACCGCTTTGCCGATGACGTCTACGCTTCAGCCAAGGGGTACGTGCGCACCTATGTGCTGCACCATCACCTGCTGGAGCGGCTGCCGCCGCCACCGGCACCCGTGCTCGACGTGGGCGGCGGTGCCGGTCACCAGTCCTTTCCGCTGGCCGAGGCCGGTTATGACGTGACACTGCTCGACTCCTCGACGGCGATGCTGGAGAAGGCCAGACAGCGGCTCCCGCAGCTGTCCGCTCAAGCCCGACGACGGGTGACACTCGTGCTGGCGGACGGGGAGAAGGCCGAGGATGCGATGAACGGCCGGCGTTTCGCCGCCGTCCTGTGCCATGGCGTACTCGGCTATCTTGAGCCGGAACCCCTGATCGAACAGCTGTGTCGGTGCACTCGGGCCGGTGGTGTGGTCTCGATCATGGCAGGAAACGCCGCGACGATGGCGGTGCGCCCGGCCCTGGAACGACGGTGGGACGATGCGTTGGCCTCGTTCGATGAGACTTCGGGGGACATCAAGGAGTTGGGCGTCCACGGCCAGTCCCACACCGTGGATGAGGTCAGCGAACACCTGCGCGGTCACGGGGTCGAACCACTCGGTTGGTACGGGACGTGGCTGTGGGTCGATCAGCTCGAGTTCAGCGGAGTCGACCTGGCATCGATCGATTCCAGAGAACTGTCGGCGATGGCCGAGGTCGAACTCGAAGCGAGTCGCCGAGACCCCTACCGCCAACTCAGTCGCACCTTTCATGTCCTCGGGCGCAAAGGCCCCGCTGGCCAGCGGTGAGGCAGAGACGATCCGGATCGCCGGTACTTCTGCGAGCTGATACCCGGATACTCCCAGAAGCGGATGTGTTCGGCTGCCCATGCTGTCTACGGTCGACAACATGAATAAGGATGTCGCCGTCTCAGAATCTTCCGCACGCAGCAGGAATCCCTTCGCGTGGATCCTACTGGTCCTGGCGCTGGGCTTCGGCATCGCCATCACCTTCCCCTATTGGAACCTCGACATCACGGAGAGTCGCCTCACGGTCGGCAGCGAGCTGCAGTATTCGGTGCTCATCGTTCACATCTGCACGGCCGCCGTGGCTCTGGTCCTCGGTCCTCTGCAGTTCATGCCCCGACTGCGGGCCCACCGGCGGATCCACAGGGCCATCGGCCGGAGCTATCTCCTCGCAGGGGTGCTGCCCGCAGCGGTGAGCGCGGTCCCGGTCGCCCTGTGGTCGGGGCGCATCATCACCCAGATCGGACTGACCACCGCCGCAGTGCTCTGGCTGATCACGGGCGTTCTGGCATACAGAGCCGCCGTCCGTCGTGACTTCGCCGCCCACCGGGCGTGGATGATCCGCAACTATGCGCTCGCTCTCCTCGCGGTCACTGCGCGCATCCTCACTCCCGTGCTGCTGCTGGTTCAGATTCTCGTGAGCGGAGCCGAACCCGATGTGATCAGGGAGCAGGTGGACTCGATGATTCCGGTCGGTCAGACAGTGGGATGGATCGTCAACCTCATCGTGGCCGAGATCGTGGTCATCAGGAGGTCGCCGAAGCCGGTCTTCGCCGAAGGCTAGTTGTCGCGGGGTAGGTCGTTCAGGGAATTTTCAGTTTCAGCCCACGGGAATCTTCAGGGAACAGCGACCTATGGTCGTTCCATGCCGAAGCTCAGAATTGAAATCACCGCGACCGATCAGATCGAGGCCAAGCGAATTCAGTCCGTGTACCAACGTGGGGAGCGAATCGTGAAACTCGATGACGAAGCCACTGACGCAACGTGGAAAGCGGGGTACACGCCTGTCGGCCGGCCGATATTCATCGGACTGACCAATGGCGAACCAATCAGCTATCGTTACGATGTGCCGGTTGAGACGTCGGCGGGACAGCCTCACTCCCGCCGGTCATCGGCGAGGTGAATGTACCGATAGTCGGGCCGGCCGCTATGGGACTCGGATCCCTGTCCCTGGACGCCGAGAATGTCGTCGGGATCCCGATCGTTAGGACCTGAGGGAGGGGCGGCTGCACATGTCCGGGTGGAATCCGGCTCAGTGTTTGAGCTTCGCCTCCTTCAGCCCGTAGGTGCCGAGGACATAGGGCTGGAAATCCACGACGTCCCTGCTCATCCCGTACAGCGCTCGCTGGTAGGCGATCGGAACGATCGGTGCCTCCTCGGCGACCTGCTGCTGGATCTGGGCGTAGAGCTCGTTCTGCTTCTCCGGATCCTCTTCGGCCACGGCCTCCTCCGCCCACTTCTCCACCTTGGGATTCGCATAGCCGGAGCGGATTCCGGAGTCGTCGGTGACGGCGAGGAAATTGATCATCTGTGAGGTGTCGGAGACATCGGAAGTCGCATAGCTGACCTGGACTTGGAAGTCACCGTTCGTCCGGTTCGTCGTCAGTGTCGCATCGTCGAGCTTTTGGACGTGGACGGTCAGCCCGATGTCCTGCCACGCCTGTTGGGCGATCTGCGCGAGCAGCTCACGATCAGCGACTCCCGAGGGGATCTGGATGGTGATGTCGATGCCTTCGGGATGATCGGACTCCTTGACCAGTTCTTTGGCTTTCTCCATGTCGAACTGGCTGCTGTCGACCTCGTCCGAATGACCCGCGAGGCCGGGGGAGATGAACGAGGTCGCGGGCTCGGCATAGCCGGCGTACACAACCTCGACGATGGACTTCCTGTCGACCGCGTATGACATGGCGCGTCGCAGCTTGGGATCGTCGAGTCCCTTCTCCTTATTGTTGAGGTTGAAGTAGAGGATCTTCGTCGAAGTGAATGCCTGGGCGTTGATGTCCTGGGAGCGCGAGAGCTGACTCATGCTCAACGGTGCAGGTTCCTGATTGATATCGGCCTGGCCTCCCTGCAGCTGCAGACGACGAGTGTTGTCATCGGCGACGACGTTGAAGGTCACGGAATCCAGTGAGGGAACGCCCTTCTCCCAGTAGTCCGGGTTCTTCACCAGTTCGAGACTCTGCCCCTTATTCCATCTGCCGACCTCGAACGGCCCTGTTCCGTCGGCATGTGCGGCCATGTACTCGGCGTCGTGTCCGCCGAAGTCATCGGGATAGATCGATGCGGCGAACAGCGCCATATAGCTCGGCAGAGGACCCCATGGCTGCTTCAAGTCGATGCGCACCGTCTTGTCGTCGACCTTCTTCACGTCTCTGATCGGATCGAACTCGGCCGCCCAGAGGTTGTTCTCATCCTCCTGATCGCGGGCATAGTTGAGGGAGAAGACGACATCGTCGGCATCGAGCGTCTTGCCGCTGTGGAACTTCACTCCCTCGCGCAGGTGAAAAGTCCAGGACATCTTGTCCTTGGATTCCTCCCAATCGGTTGCCAGACCCGGTTCGACCCCGGACCCGTCGGGTTTGTTGAGGGTGAGAGTCTCATAGACCTGCTGCAGCGTCCAGATGTCTTCGTTCTGGGTCGTCGTCGGCGGCAGAAGAGTAGTGGCATCGGCGGCGCGAGCGAAGACGAGATCGCCTCCGGGACGAGCGGTCTTCTCCCCTCCCGAACCGCACCCTACGAGGACCAGGAGGCAGGCACAGAGCGCTGCAGTCACTGCTGCGAATCTTCTGGCCATCACCCTTCACCTCCTCGGATCCGGTCGAGGTAGGCGCTGTGGAAAGTCGGTATCGCCTTCAGCAGCGTCTTCGTGTAGTCGTCGCGCGGGGACGTGAAGATCGCCTCGGTGGTGTTCTCTTCGACGAGGCGGCCACGGTGGATGACGTAGATCCGCTCGCACAGCTTTCTGACGACGGCCAGGTCATGGGAGATGAAGAGGATCGACAGGTCGAGCTCCTCCCGCAACCGGGCGAAGAGCGCGACGATCTCCGCCTGAACACTGACATCGAGGGCGGAGACTGCCTCATCGGCGACGATGACGCTGGGTTCGACGGCCAGGGCACGAGCGATCGCCACCCTCTGCCTCTGCCCGCCCGACATAGCGGTCGGGGTGCGGTCGAGGAACTCCTCGGGCAGCCGCACCATCTCCATGAGTTCTCGGCAGCGGTCCCGCAGCGCGGACCCGGAGGCGAGACGGTGATGGCGGATCACCTCGGCGAGGGTCGCCCGCACCGTGTAACGGGGGTCGAGGGAGGCGAAGGGATCCTGGAAGACCATCTGCACGATCCGCCACTGTGCGCTCGTGCGCTTCTGCGCGAACTCCCTGCCGTCGACGCTCACCTTTCCCTCGTATTCGCGTTGGAGTCCGCAGATGACGCGGGACAGCGTCGATTTTCCGGAGCCCGATTCGCCGACGAGTCCGACGATTTCGCCGGGTCGGACATGCAGATCGGCGGAGTCGACGGCGGTGAAGGCGCGGTCACTGCGTCCGAAGGTGACGGTGACGTTCTCGGCGCGCAGGCCGAGCGACGGTGCCGGCGTCGGCGAAGACTGAGTCAGGGTCTCGGTCATCGCGCCTCCTCGGCAACGCCCTCGTCGATGCGCGGAGTCGCCGTGAGCAGTCGACGCGTGTACTCCTCCTGAGGTGCGTCGAAGACCTCCTGCAGCACTCCGTGTTCGATGATCTGTCCGTCCTTCATCACGCTGATCGTCGAGCACAGCTGAGCGACGACCGCGAGATCGTGCGTGACGTAGAGCAGGCCGAGCCCCTCGTCCTGCTGCATGGAGCGGAAGAGGTCGAGCACCTGGGCCTGGATCGTCACGTCGAGCGCGGTCGTCGGTTCGTCACAGAGCAGAACCTGCGGCTCCTGAGCCAGCGCCGCCGCGATCATCACGCGCTGACGCATGCCGCCGGAGAGCTGGAACGGGTAGTTCGACGCTCTGCGGTCGGGCTCGGCGATGCCGACGCGGTCCATGAGCTCGACGGCGAGGTCGTGCGCCTGCCTCTTCGACAGCCCCCTGCGCTCGGCGATGGCATCGGTGATCTGGCGTCCGACCTTCATCACCGGGTTGAGCGCGATGGCCGGTTCCTGGAACACCATCGAGATGCCGGTGCCGCGTATGCGCTGGTCGAATCGTCCGCCCGGCCCGGAGGAGAGGATATTGCGACCGTCGAATCGGATCTCTCCGTCGACGACGGAGGCGCCCGGCGGGAGCATTCCGAGGATGCTGCGCAGCGTCATCGACTTACCCGACCCCGATTCGCCGACGAGCCCCATCGGCTCACCGGCCTCGAGGCTGATCGACACGTCGTGGAGGATCCGGCGTCGACCGGCCTCTCCGTCGATGTCGACGGTGAGGGAGTCCACTTCGAGAATCGACATTGTCACCTCTTCGGCTTCAGGGTGTTCGTCAGACCGTCGCCGATGAGCGCCAGTGCGAAGGAGACGATGACGACGGCGAATCCCGGCCACAGGATGAGTCCGTAGTTGCCGGTGCCCATGTACTGCTGACCGTCATTCATCATCTGACCCCAGTCGGCGGTCGGTGGGACGATGCCCATGCCGAAGTAGCTGAGGGTGACGACGACTCCGATGTTGAGCACGATGTCGGACATCGCGTAGATGACGCCCTGGCTGACGGTGTTCGGAATGATGTGGCGAGACAGGATACGGGGTGTGCTCAGCCCCGAGGCGCGGCAGGCGGAGATGAACTCCTGCTCTCTCAGGACGAGCACCTCGCCGCGGACGATGCGGGCGTAGGCCACCCAGGACACGGCGCTGATGGCGACGAAGATGCTGCCCATGCCGTTGCCCATGACGAAGACGAGCACGATGACCAGGACGTAGAACGGGAAGGCCGAGACGATATCGGCCAGGCGCATGATGACGATGTCGACCCATCGGCCGAAGTACCCGGCCAGCGAACCGAGGACGGTGCCGAGGAGGAAGGGCACGATGACGGCGACGACGGCGACGATGAGGTCGACGCGTCCGCCGTGGAGGAAGCGGGAGAGGACGTCACGGCCGAGCTGATCCGTGCCCAGCGGGTGCGCGACCGAGGACGGAGCGAAGGTGTTGAGCAGGTCCTGCCGGTTGGGATCATCGGTGACGAAGAGCGGTCCGATGGCGAGCAGCAGCACCATCGCACCGAGGATGACCGCACCGATCCACAGCTGCAGATTGTGCCGCCGCAGGAACGCCGGCAGGGGAAGCGAGAACCGCGCGGTCGGCGTCGCCCGGGACGCCGTGCCGCCGCGAGTCCGCGGTGGCTTGCCGCCCGGACCACCGGGGCCGGCCGTCGCTGGGGAGGTCATCGGTTCGGTCATCAGGCCCCCAGACGCACGCGCGGATCGACGAGGCTGTAGACGACGTCGGTGAGCAGGTAGACGAGGACGACGAGGACACCGAAGATCACGGTCAGGGCCTGCACGACGTCGTAGTCGCGGGCGAGGACGGCTTCCATGAGGAGTGAGCCGACTCCGGGTATCGCGAAGACGTTCTCGACGACGAGCGCACCGCCGACGAGGTGGCCGACCTGGATGCCGAGGATCGAAACACCCGTGATTCCGGCATTGCGGAATGCGTAGTCGATCACGGTCCGCTTCCTGCTCAGTCCCTTCGACAGGGCGAAGTTCGTGTACTCGGCCGACATCGAATCGTTCAGTGCCGCCGTGAGGCTGCGGATGAGCACGGGGCAGATCGTCAGCGCCACAGCAAGTCCGGGCAGGACGAGGGAGTAGAGGTGCTCACCGAAGTTGCTGCCGTAGCCGCCGACCGGGAAGATTCCCAGGTTCACGCCGAGGACGAGGATGAGCAGAGTGCCGACGAAGAACGCCGGCATGCCTTGTACGGTGGCGGCGAAGACCCTCGACACGATCGCCGAGGCGGCAGATCGCTTCGCGGCCACCCACAGTGACAGCGGGACGGAGATGACGACAGCGAACACCAGAGACACGAGCATGAGCAGCAGCGTCGCCGGCATCCGCAGCTTCAGCAGCTCGAGCACCGAGGTCTGGAAGATGAACGACTGCCCGAAGTCACCGACGAGAAGGCCCGCAAGGAACTGGAGATACTGGATGATCATCGGTTCGTCGAGGCCCCAGGCCCGACGAAGCTGAGCGACGTTCTCCGGAGTGGCTTTATCGCCGAGATAGGCGGCGGCGGGATCGCCCGGTGCCAGCTTCATGAGGATGAAGGACAGCGTGGCGACACCGAGCACGATCGGAATCATCAGCAGCACACGCCGGAGGATGTACTTGCCCACACCCACCCCTTCGCAGTGTGACCGGGATTACACCTGTCAGTCTATTCGCACCACGCCTTGCCTCTGCGATCCGGGATGCGGCGTGTCGGTCCCTACCGTGAGGCGATCGCGGTGACGATCGTCTGGATCTGAGGGATCAGCTCGTCGAGTGCGCGCCCCTGGCTGTGCAGCCACTGATCGATCTGTGCGGCGGACAGAACTGCCATGACCGCCTCGGCACGGGTTCGGATCAGATCGGGCTCGGGTGCGTTCGCGTCCGACGGCTCGGGGGCCCCGGTCGTCCAGGTGTCGGTGATGAGGATCTCGACGTGGCGCCGCCAGAAGGGGTAGGTCTCTCGGTCGAAGCGTCCTTTCGGGGAGCTGCTTTCGGTGAGGAGCACGAGGTCGAGATTGCGCGCGATGTGGTTGAGGTAGGCGGCGACGAATGCTCGGAGGCGCTCGCCTCCTGAGGCGCCGGGCCCCAGCGGGGGCGGCCCCTGCAGCATTCTGGCGTGCATGTCCCTGACGCGGTCATCGAGCAAGGCGGAGGCGATCCCCGCCTTGTCGGTGAAATTGCGGTAGAGAGTGCCTTTGCCGACCCCGGCACTCCGGGCGAGTTCGTCCATCGTCAGCCCGTCCACTCCGTATTCGACGAGGATGTCAGCGGCCGCATCGAGGACCTTCCGCCGATTTCTCTGCGCATCGGCGCGCAGAGGCGCCTGTGAGGGGACCAGGGGGAGAACCTTCTCGTCCCCTCTTCCATAAGCGGACTGCGGTCCGGTAATCTCTTCCATATCCGGACTATAGTCCGCATCGATCTCGACTTCGAGGAGGCAGCAATGACATCGATCATCGTCAACGAACACGGGGGACCCGAACAATACGTGGTCACCGCTGATGACTCCAGCGCATCCGCCGCGCCCGCCGAGGGTCAGCTGCAGGTCAGTCTGAGCAAGTCGGGAGTGAACTTCCTCGACGTCGTCCAGCGACGTGCCGCCCTGCCTACCCCCTTCCGCGCGGGAGTCGAAGGGGTCGGCACGGTCACCGCCGTCGGTGACGGAGTCGACGGCTTCTCCATCGGCGATCGCGTCGGCTGGATGGCAGGCGGTCAGGGAAGCTTCTCAGCGACCGCGCTCGTCAATGCCGACAAGGCAGTGCCGCTGCCGGATGACATCGATGACGAGACCGCTGTTGCCGCCCTCATGCAGGGCATCACCGCCCACTACCTGACCACGGACACCTACTCGGTCTCATCCGGCGACGTCGTCCTCATCCACGCGGCCGCCGGTGGACTCGGTCAGCTGCTCACCCAGATTGCGGTGCTCAAGGGAGCCACAGTGATCGGCACGACCTCCTCCGAGGCCAAAGCGGAGATCGCCCGGAAGAACGGCGCCGCCCATATCTTCGGCTACGAGGACTTCGCCGAGAGGACCCGCGCAGTCACCGACGGCCGGGGCGCCTCGGTCGTGTACGACGGGGTCGGCAAGACCACCTTCGACGGCGACCTCGAAGCCGTTGCCACCCGCGGCACCATCGTCGTCGTCGGCAACGCCAGCGGACCGGTCGATCCGGTCGACGTCAATACCCTCAACACCTCGGGCTCGCTTTTCCTCACCCGTCCCACCGTCGCCGACCATGTCCGGACCCCTGAAGAGCTCCGCACTCACACGGACGAGATCTTCGGCTGGATCCGCAGCGGAGACCTCAAGATCGATATCGGCGACCGGTTCCCCATCACCGAGGTGGCCGCCGCGTTCACAGCGCTCGAGTCCCGGGCGACGACCGGAAAGATCATCCTCGAGCACTGATCGGCGAGGAACGGAGGCTCACCGCAGCACGAACCCGGGCACGAGGTCATCGAGCGGGTCGATTTCGAAGGTCGAGGTTGCCACGCGGTGGGCACTGCCGCTGATGACCGGAACGACGCCGTCAGCGGTCTCCTCGAGCACTCTCGCCCGAAAACGCGTGCCGACGATCGACTCATGGATCAGCGTCTGTCCCGATCGAAGCTCACCGGTGGCATGGAGAGCGGCCACTCGAGCCGCCGTTCCCGAACCACAGGGTGAGCGGTCGACCTGACCGTCGGCGAAGACTGTGACATTGCGCTGATGCAGCGCCCCGCCGGGCATGGTCCCGAATCGGTCGACG
This sequence comes from Brevibacterium limosum, assembly GCF_011617705.1. Taxonomy (NCBI): domain Bacteria; kingdom Bacillati; phylum Actinomycetota; class Actinomycetes; order Micrococcales; family Brevibacteriaceae; genus Brevibacterium; species Brevibacterium limosum. Next base: position 104,213 of record NZ_CP050154.1, read on the forward strand.
AAGATCGTGCCATAGACGCCGGAGAGGCGGTCGTCCTCGGGGTGGACGGTGTGCGGATTCTCGGCGAGACCCGCCTTGATCTCCCTGCCGACGGCGATGAGCGCGGTGAGATTCTCGGGAACGACCTGCCGACCGGGGGCACCGAACCGGGTCGCGTCGACTGCGGCGGCGTCGAACTCCGCGGTATCGACGATCGCGTAGATCGCCCCACCCCACGCGAGGTCGACCGATACCGGTCCCCAGCTAGTGGGCACTGTGATCCCCGAGGAGACGAGTCGACTGGGCACATTGACGAAATCCACCGAGGTGGCCCGCCCATCGGCATCCGTGTGCACCTGCGCACGCACCCGACCCGAGGGCACGTCGATCGTGACCTCGGTGATCCCGGACGGATCGACGGCGACGATTCCCGACGCCACAGCCCACGCCCCGAGCGCCATGGTCCCGTGCCCACAGGCGGTGGAGAAGCCATCCTTGTGCCAGCACAGCACCCCGAAATCGGCCCCGTCGTCATCGGGGGCGGTGATGAAGCCGCCGTACATGTCCGCATGGCCGCGCGGTTCGAAGCACAGCAGCCTGCGCAGATCATCGACCGCCGAGCCCGGCACGGCCAGTGCCCGACGCTCGGTCACGTTCGTGCCGGGGATGTCCACGGGCGGTTCGGCCACGATCCGGAACGGTTCGCCGGCAGTGTGGAAGTCGATGCTCGTGCAGATCGTGCTCACAGACCCATGCCCACTCTCAATCCTTCCAACACCGCCGCATGCACATTGCGGGAGGCGACAGCGTCACCGATCCGGTACAGCGCGAACTTCGGCCCCGCCTCGGCGTCGGTGGATGTGCTCACCGGGTCGGCACCGGAATCCGGCTGCGGCCGTCCCCGGACCCACGCCTCGAGATCCGTCGCCCCGTGGTTCGACGACTGCGATTTGAGCTCGAAGTAGACCTCATCGTTTGGGGTCGTCCCGAAATCGACGACCACGGCATCGGTGACGACCTCGGTCTCCCGATCCGAATAGTCGTTGCGCAGCATCGCCACGATCTCCTTCCCCTCGATTCGCGGCTTCTCCGTCAGGCGCTCGCCGAGGCGGACCTCGACCCCGAATTCGGAGAACGCCTGCAGATAGGCGGGGGAGTTCATCGATCCCACGTCGATGCCGATCGTGCGTTCGGGGCTGACATAGGTGACCTGCTGGCCGCCCCGAGCCAGACGTTCGACGGCGTCGAGGGCGGGGTAGAACCCATGATCGTCGAAGACGAGCACCCGCTGCTTCGACTTGAGCCGGTCGTCCATGACGTCCCAGACGTCGAAGCTCGGGCCCTGCTCACGGAAGGGATACCCGGCGTCGGGGACTCCTCCGGTGGCGACGATGACGACGCCGGGGTCGAGCGCGAGGATGTCGTCCGCCTCGGCGAAGGTGTTCAGGCGCAGATCGACACCGTGCTTCCTGCACTGCTGGACGCGCCAGTCGATGATGCCGATGAGATCGCGGCGGCGCTGCGAGCGGGCGGCGAGGCGGACCTGCCCTCCGGGGGCGTCCTCGGCCTCGAGCAGGGTCACCCGGTGCCCGCGCACGGCGGCGACGCGGGCGGCTTCGAGCCCGGCGGGACCGGCACCGATGATGACGACATGCTTGGGTCCGGTCTCGACGTCGTGGGGGATCTCCTGGGGCAGGTCGGCCTCCCGGCCGCTGGCCGGGTTGTGGATGCAGGTCGCCGCTCCCGAGGTGTAGATGGAGTCGAGGCACATGTTCGCACCCACGCAGGGCCGGATGTCGTCCTCGCGCTTCTCCTCGATCTTCTTCACCAGATACGGATCGGCCAGTTGTGCTCGGGTCATGCCGACGAGGTCGAGGCAGCCGTCCTCGATCGCGAAGCGGGCGGTCGGAGCATCAGCGATGCGCGCGGCGTGGAGAACGGGGAGATCGATGGCCTCACGGATGCGTCGGCAGGTCTCGAGCCAAGGTGCCGAGGGTGTGCCCATGCCCGGGATCGCCTCGGCGAGTTCCCGATCAGAGCTGATCGTCCCGACATTGAGGTTGAGGAAGTCGATGCCGTGGGCCGCATATTCCGTGAGTGCCTCGATGGCCTGCTCCTCGGACGTGCCTTCGGCGACCTGCTCGAGCACTGACATGCGCACGCCCAGCGCCATTCCGGTGGACTCCCTGCGCATCGCGTCGATGATTCGCAGTGGGAAACGCAGGCGGGCTGAGAGATCTCCGTTGTACTCGTCGTCCCGGTCGTTGAACCGGGAAGCGAAGAAATAGTCGATGAGGTGCCCGGTGTGGAGAAACTCGAGCCCGTCGAAGCCGGCCGCCTTCACGCGCGCCGTGGCCGCGGCGAAGTCGTCGACGACCCGCTCGATGTCGAAGTCCTCCATCGCCTTCGTGAACGAACGATGAGTCGGCTCGCGATGGCGGCCGGCTGAGATCAGCGGCAGCCAGTCGGCAGTGAAGTTCGAGTTCCGCGGCCCCAGATGCGTGAGCTGGATCATCACCGCAGTGCCCTCGGCGTGGCAGTCCTCGGCGATCGCGGCCAGCCACGGAATGACCTCGTCGGTGGAGAGATCGACGTTGCCGAAGGCGGCGGGGGAGTCCTTGGAGACTGTTGCCGAACCTGCGGTCATCGTCAGGCCGACTCCACCGCGTGCCTTCTCCCGATGGTAGAGGCGGTAGCGGTCCTTGGGCATGCCGAGTTCTGTGTAGGCGGGTTCGTGCGCCGTGGATACGATGCGGTTCCTCAGCTGTACGGGGCCCAGCGTGAACGGTCGGAGCAGTGGGTCGGTGGATGTGTCGGCCGCGGACGTGGTCGGTGCAGATGTGCCGGGTGCGGGTTCGGCAGTCATGGGTTCCTCCTTCGTTGCAGGAACGTCATTGTGGGAACGACTCCGGTAAGGAGTCGAGGTGGGTAATCGATTACCGACTACCTACGTCAATGGTGCGATCTCGCGGATATGCTGTCAATAGTCGGCGAGCAGATCGGGGCTCAGAGATCGAGCCGGCGGGCCGACGGCGATTCGAAGGGGTGTGTGAGATGGAGCGAGTGAGACCGCAGGCCGAATCGCTGCGCGAGCAGGCATTGGGCATCATCCGCGATGCCATCACCGCAGGTGAGCTCGCCGAGGATCGCATCTACTCCGCCGCCGGCCTCGCCAAGCAGCTCGGCATCTCGCTCAGCCCGGTGCGTGAGGCGATGATGGCGCTCGTGACCGAAGGGACCGTCGAAGCCGTGCCCAATCGCGGCTTCCGCCTGGTCACGATCACCGAGGCGGACCTCGAGGAGATCATCGCCATCCGCGTCCTCCTCGCCGTTCCGGCCGCCCGCAACCTGGCCGAGGCGGGCAGCGATGACATCGTCGGCCGTGCGGCGGACGCTGACGGGGAAGCAGGCGGGGCGAATGCAGAGCCGATCTGGGCGACGAAAACAGCGACCAAGACGGAGGCGATCGCACGATTGCGAGATTTCGCCGAGGCGACCGTCGCCGCCGCCGTGGCCGGCGAATTCGCGGAGTTCTACACGCAGGACCGCCGGTTTCACGAGGCTCTGCTCGAGTTCGGTCTCGGCGGGCGGGCGGCATCGATCAGCCTGCGCCTGCGCGATCAGTCCCGCCTCTACCGGCAACAGGACCACATCGGGACCGTCGCAGTGGACTCGGCCGGCGAGCTGCCGAGAATCGTCGATCTCATCGAAGCGGGAGACTCCGCCGAGGCGGCCGAGCTCGTGACGTCGAACCTCTACTTCTTCAAACGGTTCCCGGCCACGACGGACGCCGAGGGCTGAGTCGTCACTGTCGAGCCTTGCACCTTTCGACAGACGCGCTGCGGCTTGAACGAGGCGATTGCGGCGCCGTTGCATCGATGCGACCTGGCGAATCGGTACACCTTTTTCTCAGCTGCACACGGAGGAACGTGAGCAGTTCAGAGAAGACAGTACCGAAATGGCCTTAGCCGCCTGCTCACGCCTACGAATCGCACCGAGAAACGACGAATCGACGCTGGGCCGCCCCGAAACGGAACGGCCCAGCTTCTTCTGCACTCGATCTGGCATCGCAGCCGATAGGTTCTCACCTCGATCAGGCAGGTGCCTTGTCGGGGTCGATGTCGACGATCGGCATGGAATCGATGTCCATGTCCGGGTTGTCGGCCTGGGTGCGAGCGAGCTCTTCGGCCTCCTCGTGGGTGTTCACCGTCGGGAATGAGCCCGGCAGCGGCCTGTGTGCCGATTCCTTCATGAGCAGCACGGCGACGAGCGCGACGACCGAGAAGAACATGATGTAGAACGCGGGCATAAACGAGTTGCCGGTGAGGTCGATGAGTGCCTGAGCGAACAGCGGCGTGGTGCCGCCGAACAGGGAGACGCCGAGGTTGAACGTCAGCCCCATCGCACCGTAGCGCGACGCGGTCGGGAACAGAGCCGGCAGCGTCGAGGCCAGGCACGCGATGTAGAACCCGGCGGGCAGGGCGACCATGAACAGGGCCACGATCACCGCCCACATCTCACCGATCTGCATGACGGCGAAAGCGGGAACGATGAGGACGATCGTCATGATCGCGGCCGCGAGGAAGACGAACTTGCGTCCCAGCCTGTCGGAGAGCCTGCCGATGAGCGGCAGGCACAGCGACATGATGACGAGGACCGGGATCGTGGCCACGGCGGCCTGGACGTTCGAGACCTTGACGGTCTCTTCCAGATAGGTGGGCATGAAGCTCGTCAGTGCGTAGCCGACCGTCTGGGAGCCGGCGACGACGGCGATGCCGATGAGGATCTCCTTCCAGAAGTGGCGGACGACGCCGATGAGACCGTGGCGGGCGTACTTGTCGTCCTTGACCTTGACGTCGCGGCCGGCTTCCTCGCTCGACTCGAAGCTCGGGGTCTCCGGGATCTTCAGACGGAACCAGATGGCGACGGCACCGAGCGGGATGGCGATGAGGAACGGGATCCTCCAGCCGCCGTCGAGCATGGCGTTCTCGCCGTTGATGGACGTGGTGACCACTGTTGTGATGGCCACGGTTCCGGCGCCGGCGGCGAAGCCGAGGTATGAGCCGACATCGAGCCAGGAGGCCCAGTAGCCGCGGGACTTGTCCGGAGCGAACTCGGAGACATACGTGGTGGCACCGGCGTACTCGCCGCCGGTGGAGAAGCCCTGGATCATCTTGAGCAGGTAGAGGGGGACGATCACCCACAGGCCGACCTGGGCTGCGGTAGGCAGGACGCCGATGAGGGCAGTGGCGGTGGCCATCGTGGCCATCGTGAAGAACAGGACCTTCTGTCGTCCGATCTTGTCGCCGAGCGGTCCGAGCACCATGCCGCCGAGCGGGCGGACGAGGAAGGACACGGCGAAGCCGAGGAGGGTCACGAGCAGACCCATCTGTCGATCCATGCCTTCGGTGAAGACCGAGGTCATCGTCACGGCCAGGTAGCCGTAGACACCGAAGTCGAACCATTCCATGAAGTTGCCGACTGTGGTGCCGCCGATGGCGGTGCGGATCGATTTTGTTTCGACGACGATGCAGTCATCGGCCTCGAACCGCTTCTGTTTCTTGATCGCACGCCGTTCCCTGCGGGTCGGCTTCTTGTCTTTCTGCGCGGGTCTGTCGTGGGCCTCTGGCATCAGTGGTTCCTCGTTTCAGCTGCTGCTGGGCAAGTTGCAGTGCCGAGTCGCCGGAATGGAGCGAACTCTGCGCGGCAGTTGCTGTCGAATTTCGACAATGCAGAACATCCTTACGTGGCGGTGAAAGCATGTCAATAAAAATTGTGACACAGTTCACGCCGAATGCACCCGCGGGCAGTTGCCTTCGTTGGAATCCGTCCAGTGGTCCAGAAGATACGCAACAAGGATATAGCCTAATTCGCAGCGTCACTTGTCCAGTGACGTTGTCGGCCGAGGGCATCGGGATCGGCCGGAGCGCTGATCGATCAGTCCCTGACGACGCGATAGGTCTCGAGGCCGGGATCGACGGCACCCCGGACGTGGCCGGAGGGGCTCGCCGCCACGGCCTGGAGGAAGCCGGTCGTCTCGGCGGTGATCTCCTCACCGGGCAGCACATTGGGGATCCCGGGCGGGTACGCAGCCAGCGAGCTCACACTCACCCGTCCGACCGCCTCGGCGGCGGTGACGAGTTCGGAACCGGCGAAATACGCCTCGCGCGGGGTCATGGCCAGTCGGCCGGCCGTGGGCAGCGGCGGGAGGGCGGCTGCCGGGCTCGTCGCCGAGGCGGAGTCTGCGGTTTCGAGGCGCAGGATCTCCAGGGCATCGATGAGGCGGCCGATGTCCGGGGACTTTCCGATGCCGATGAGTGCGACGAGGGTGGTCGCCGTCGACATCTCGGGGAAGATGTCGAACTCCTCGGCCAGGCGCTTGCGCACCGTGTGACCGTCGAGTCCGGTGGCGGTGATGTCGATGGGCAGGCGGAACGGGTCGATGTCGACGACATCGGCATGGCCGAGGAACTCGCCGGACAGCAGGTGGTAGCGGTCGGTCGCCTCGATCTGCGCGCGGATCTGACGGATGTTCTCCAGCGAATCCGTGATCGCCTCGGTCGAGGTCATGAGTTCGCGCCGGGCCAGGTCGATCGAGGCCATGAGGTGCGCGTTCTCGCTCGTCGAGGCGGTCATCATGAAGGCGCGGGCCAGCGCCGGTTCGAGACGATCGGCGAACTCGGTGTCGCCGAGGTGGAGCAGCGCGGACTGAGTGAGCGAGCCCGCGAGTTTGTGCGTGCTCATGATGACGATGTCGGCGCCCTGGGTGACGGGGGAGGCCGGCAGGTCCGGGTGGAAGCCGAAGTGCGCACCCCAGGCGGCGTCGATGATCAGTGCCGCACCCGATTCGTGAGCCGCCTCGGCGAGGGCTTCGACGTCGGCGACGGCACCGAAGTAGCTCGGGGTCACGAGGTAGACGGCGGTCACCGGCTCGGGATGGCTGCGAATGGCCCGGCGCAGGGCGTCGGGGGTGACGCCGTGGGCGATGCCGTTGACCTCGTCGACGTTGGGGTAGACGAAGCCGGGGTTGAGTCCGGCCAGCACGATGCCGTCGATGAAGCTCGAATGCGCGCTGCGCTGGGCGACGACGCCGGACCCGAGGGTGCCGACGGCCAGGGCGGCCATGCGGTTGCCCTGCGAGGAGCCGTTGGTGAGGAACCAGGTGCGGCGGGCGCCCCAGGCCTCGGCGGCCAGGCGCAGGGCTTCGTCCTTCGGGGTATCGACGCCGAGGTCGATGCCGTCGAAGAGCGGGGGGATGTCCAGGGAGAGGGTGTGCTCGCCGAAGAATTCGGCCTGACCTGCGGAGATGCCCTCAGTCGTGCCGCCGTGTCCGGGGGTGGACAGGAACAGCGAGCTGCGGTCGGCCGCGTGTGCCAGAGCTTCGGCATAGGGTGCGCGGGACTGCGTGAGGGCGGGATGCGTCGGTGACCCCGAGGAGGTGTGCGGGGCCGGGGGCATGGGGGAGTCCTGGTGCACGGTCATGCGTCCAGACTAAGGAGGCGAGCAGGTCCGAGAGAATAGCAACTTTCCTCCCTTGCTCTATAGTCAGTATTGAACTCAATGGGGGAGATCAATGGAACCTCTGGATACTCGCGGGCTCACCGCTCTGCGTGCCGTCGCCGAGAACGGATCCGTGGCCGCGGCCGCCGCGCAGCTGCAGTGGAGCCAGCCGACGGTCAACCACCATCTGCGCAATCTGGAGCGGGCACTGGGCGCCACTCTGCTCGATCGCACACCGCGCGGATCGCAGCCGACGACAGTGGGCAACCTCGTGGTGACCCGGGCTGTGGAGATCCTCGGTCTGTGTCAGCGACTCGGCGCCGAGGTGGCCCTCTGGCGGGAATCCCAGGCGGTGCCGGTGCGCATCGGAGCCGTGCCGACGGTCGGTGCCCGCGTCATCCCGCGCCTGCACGATCAGCTGCAGGTCCGCCCGAGGTGGCAGACCCGCGATGAGGCGGTCGCCGGCGACCGGACGGATGTCCTCACTGCGGCCCTGGACGTGACGATGGACGAGCACGCGAAGCTCGTCTCCCGGCTCGAATCCGGGGATCTCGACCTCGCGCTGCTCGTGTCGACCGATCTCGATCGGACGTGGATTCCGGCGACGCTCACCGCCGCCCACCTGTATTCGGAGAGGCTGTTCCTGTGCGTGCCGAAGTCCATCGGCCCGATCGGCGTGGACGACCACGGGCTGCCGGACCTCAAGGCACTCGTCTCACAGACCTGGGCGTTCAGCATCGACCCCGGTGACGCCATCGATGAGGTGGTCCGCTCCTTCTGTCTGAGCGCGGGATTCGAACCCCGGGTGGGGATGCGGATGGATGACTATGCGGCCATCAACCGGATGATCTCGGCCGGTCTGGCGGTGGCGATGATCCCCGAGTCCTCGCTGTCGACCGACCCGGACATCGAGGTCATCCCGATGCCGCTGAGCGACTGTCGCCGCGATGTGCTGCTCGTGTCGCGTGCCGCACAGCCGCCGGCGCGCACCCGCCACGATCCGATCGTGGATGCGCATAACGCCGCCATCGCCGAGGTGGTCGCCGACGTCCGCACCGTCACCCGGCAGTGGCGGTGACGCCGCGGTTTCAGAGTGGCGGTCAGAATGCGTCTCAGAGGGCGAGGAGTGCGGGCACGGTGAGCACGGCGACGTAGTAGCCCATGAACTGGACTCCCGCATGCATGCCGATGAACCGGTTGAACAGGCCGCCGACGAGTCCGACGGTGAGCGTCACACCCAGAGCCAACAGTCCGCCTTCATAGAGGCAGATGACGCAGATGAGCGCGGCGAAACCGGCGATGATCGCTTCGTGGGAGACCGACTTCATCACCCAGGTCGCCGCCCGATGGGCATTCGTCATCACGAAGGGGTAGGCGATGGCGACGGCGATGATCGCCGCGATGACGGAGAAGAGAGCGAACTCACCGGTCGTGAGCAGGTCATGGAGATTGTTCGTCGTTCCCGCTTCAGCATCGAGGGTATAGACGGGGGGAGCGTTGAACAGGGGTCCTGCGGGACCGGCCGCCATCGGTGACAGCGGCAGGCCGATCGCGATGAGCGGGATGAGAGTCTCGGCGATGTAGGTCGACTCTGTGGTTCCGTTGCGGACAGTGATGACGGTGGTGAGTCGTTCGTACCCGTTCTTGACCCGGCTTCCGACGATCTCGCCCATGAGCACAGCCATGGCGACGGGGGAGAAGACGAAGGTCGCGCTGGTGATCGCAGCTGAACCGCTGGTGTATGCCAATTGCTTTCCGGTCAGCACCTTGAAGGGGTTCGGCATCCTCGATCCCCCTGCGGGCCGGACGTCGGGGGCAAGGTTGAATTCCCGCTTGCCCGACTGCTGCATCGAGCGGCGTCCGACGGGGGAGAGTGCCGCGAACAGGTCGAAGATGAGCGGCCCGGTGGCGATGCCGAGGAAGAACGAAGTGGTGAACGTCGCTTCCTTCTGCTCCATGATGAAGGCCTGCAGGCCGACGATGAGCAGGACGAAGGGGATGAGCCCGGCGATCGCAGCGAGCTTGCCCTTCGAGGTGTAGGCGACGAGGACGGCCGCGGCGATGAAGATCCAGGGCGCGGCAGCGCCGATCGCCTCGGCGAAAGGGGTGAGGACGAGGGCGAACACGATCGACAGCGGAATGGCGATGGCCACTGAGACGACTCCACCGGAGATCGCCTTCTGCAGCGCGATATGCGGGATTCCGAGCGACCTCAGCAGCTGCGCCTCACGCAGCATCGGCACCGCTGTGGTGTCACCCGGGATTCCGAGGAGAGTCGTCGGTACGGCGTGGGAGATGTGTTTGGCGATGATCGCGGCGAGGAAGAAGGCGATCACCCCGGCAGGCGGCACACCGATGAGGATGACAAGCAGCGCCAGCGGTGCCACGATCGCCGTCTCGTCCGTGCCCGAGATCAATCCGATGCCGGTGAAGAGCACCCCGGCCAGCAGCGCCATCCCGACTGCCCACAGGATCGGTTCGATGAGTTCCGCAGTCACTGGTGCCCGCCCTTCTCTTGGGCGCGCGCCTCATGGTTGTCGACGAGGGCGTCGTAGAGACCGAGGGCTCGGACTTCGGCCTGAACCGCCGGACCGAGGTCACGGGGGTCACCGAGATCCCCGTATTCCTCGACGACCTCGTCGATGATCTCCTGGCGGCTGCGGGTGTCGGCTGCCGAGGTGGTGATCACTCTCTTGGGTTTGAACAGAAGCCCGGAGATCACGGCGCCGACGATGCAGCCGACGATGCCGACGAGGAGCGCATAGGAGTGACCCAGCGCTTCGTCTCCTCCGGCGGCGAAGAGATGATCGGCGATGAGATAGGCCGGGACTGCTGTCCCGACGGCTATGGCGATACCGCCGATGAGATGTCTGGGGTCGACGGTGTCATTCCACACCTCGAGCAATTGCGGCATCATTGCCTGCCTTCTGTAGGCCGACGGCTGTCGGGAACGTGAACGATGGAACTACCGGCCGAGGACGGCCGAGGATGTTGCGGATGGAAGCGGAATGCCGAGCTGCTCGCCCAGCCACTGGCTGACCGTCGCCACGGCGTCGATGTCGACGCCGGTCGAGATGCCCAGACCCTGGAGCATCCAGAGAAGATCCTCGGTCGCCAGGTTTCCGGAGGCGGTGCGGGCGAAGGGGCAGCCACCGATCCCTCCTGCCGATGCGTCGAACTGACTGACACCTGCTTGAAGCGCGGAGTAGACATTCGCAAGCGCCTGGCCATAGGTGTTGTGGGTGTGCAGGGCGATCCGATCGATCGGAATCCCGGCGCCGACCAGGCTATCAAGAACAGCGGTCACATGACCGGGAGTCGCGGTTCCGATGGTATCGCCGAGCGAGATCGTCAGGCAGCCCGCATCGACGAGGCGACGCGCAGCTGTCGCGACGCGTTCAGGATCGACCGCGCCTTCCCAGGGGTCCCCGAAGACCATTGACAGATAGCCGCGCACCCGCAGGCCCGCCGCAGTCGCCGCTCGTGCCACCTCGAGGCTGCGATCGGTGGTGTGATTGAGGGAACCGCCGAGGTTGGCCTGCGAGAATGATTCGGTGACGCTGATGAAGACCGAAGCATCCTTCGTTCCCGCTGCGACGGCATCATCGAGACCCCTCCGGTTCGGGACGAGGACGGAAAACGCGAGATCGGAGTCCAGGTCGAGCCCTGCAAGCACCGATCGGGTGTCGGCCATCTGGGGAACGGCCCGCGGAGAGACGAAGCTTCCGGCTTCGATGGTCTTCAGGCCGGCATCGGAGAGCCGCCGGATCAGTTCGAGCCGGGTTGAGACAGGAAGCGTGCGTGCTTGCGACTGCAGACCATCTCGAGCGCTGACTTCGCAGACACTGACCGCGGTCGGCAGGTCCGACGGCGCGAACTGCTGTGGAAGCTGTGCCGTCATCGCGACCCAGCGGAGCGGAGTTCGTCGAGGATGGACTGGACTCTGTCGAACCGGAAGGCCTTCTCTTCGATCAGGCGGTCCACGATGATCGTGGTCTCCTCGGCGTTCGCTCCGGCAGAGGCAGCGAGGTTCTTCGCATGCAGTGACATGTGTCCGCGCTGCACGCCCTCGGTGGCGAGAACTCGCAGTGCCGCGAGGTTCTGCGCCAAGCCGGCGGCGACGATCATCTCGGCGAGATCCTGTGCGCTCGCCACCTCGGCGATCTGCAGAGCTGCGCGCGCGGCGGGATGGACCTTGGTGGCGCCTCCGACGAGGCCGACCGGCATGGGCATCTCGAGGGTGCCGACCAGGTCGCCGTCGGCATTCCTCTCAAACGTCGAAAGCGAAGAGTAGCGGCCGTCGACGAGCGCATGGGAGTGCGCTCCGGCCTCGACCGCGCGGGTGTCGTTCCCGGTGGCGAGGACGACTGCGGAGATGCCGTTCATGATGCCCTTGTTGTGAGTGGCCGCTCGATAGGGATCGGCCGCGGCGAGTCCGTAGGCATGGAGGATGTTGTCGATGACCTCGTCTCCGCCGAGCAGTTCCCGGTCGAAGACTGCCCGTGCCCGAGACAGTCGACGGTCCGCCTTGTTGGTGAGGATGCGCAGGAGTGCGTCGCCTCCGGCGATGGCTGCCACGGTCCCGGAGACCGCCTCAGCCATCGTGTTGACCGCATTCGCCCCCATCGCGTCTCGGACATCGACAAGGAGGTGGACGAGAACATACGTCATCGTCCGCGCCTCGACGAGGCGGACCTCGATGCTCTTGACTCCGCCGCCGACCTCGACGAGCTTGGGGTCCTGCGCATTGGCCAGGTCGATGATCTCTGCTTGGCGTTCGAGAATCCGTGTGCGCGCGGCCTGCGGGTCCGCCACGTTGATGAGCTGGATCTGCGCCTGCATGACGGGCTCGGTCGAGCTTGTGAAGAAGCCGCCGTGCGGACGTGCCATCCGTGCTGCATTGCTGGCGGCGGCGATGACCGAGGCCTCTTCGGTCGCCATGGGTACGAGCACGTCGGTGCCGTTGATCGTGAAGTTGGTGGCTGCGCCGAGAGGAAGCGAGAACACGCCGAAGATGTTCTCGCTGAGGTTGGCGGCGTCTTCGGGACCGAAAGCGTCCGCATCGAGCTGGCTGAACAGTTCGGCGTCGAGCCCGGTCGAGGCTGCCACGGCTTTCCTGCGATCGTCGACCGACATGTTTCGGAAGTCGGCAATTCGGCTGTTCTCTGCCATCGTGTATCTCCAGTCAGGTCGTCTTCGGCCGACATCGGCCGTCGGTCGGAGTTCCTCCGCAGAGGTCAGTCAAACAATGCACGCGCGAATCTTCCATGTCCTTTTCGGACGTGAATGTCGCACAGCTATGGCTGTTCCAGACATAACGGTCTAGAGAGATGACTTCAGCTTGTCCAAGCGGAGCGCGACCTGGAGGCGGAACGCCCGCTCCGGTGCCCTCCACTCCTGACCGAGCACGAGATCGGCTCGCTCCAACCGCTGCTTGACGGTGTTGACATGCACTGACATCTGAGTCGCGGTTCTGCGGATGTTCATGCCGGACTCGAAATACTCTCGCAGCGTCGAGAGCAGCTCGGCCGAGTGGGTTCGGTCCCATCGGCGCAGCGGCTCGAGCATCCGTTGCATGAAACTCTCCGCCTGCTCCGGCACGGTGCCGAACATTGCGGTGTAAGGCGCGAAGTCCTCCGTGGGAAAGATCCCTTCGCTGATGCCGAGGGAATTGAGGATGCGGATGCACGACCACATTTCGTCCTCGGCAGTGCGCAGCTGCTTCCGGTCGTAGTCGGTGTCGGAGATGATCACCAGCGAACTGTCGAGGGCGCCCGACTCTTCGAACAGCGTGTCCAAGGTGGGCCTGTCGCGGATCACGGTGCTGGGGAGGAGCACCGTGATCCCGGGGGACCGCTGCGTCATGAGAATTCGCGGCTCGACGCGGACCAGGCGAGCGCCGATGCGGTCATCGTTTTCGATGTCGCCCTGAATCGTCATCAGTCTCCACGGGCCGGAGAGACTGAAGCTGCCGGTTCGGGAGCGGGCCTCGAGCTCACTGAGATCACGTGTGCCGGCAATGATGTCGACTGCGAGTTCTCCACGGACTCGGTTCTCGGCATCGGCCCGGGCCTGTTCATTCATTCGGATGAGCGCGAGCGTCTGCGCCGCCTGGGCGACGATGTTCGCGTCGCCGTCCGCCGGTTCGTGGTTGAAACGGACGAACAGTCCGCTGTGCTGTCGGCGGTGGGACGCCACTGAGGCGACGTACAGGTGCTGTGCACCAGCGACCTGTGCGCTTCGGCCCGTCGCCCGGCTGCGACTCAGCGCCGTTCGGACGTCGGCATTGTTCACCGTTATGCCGTCGAAGAACGTCTCATCGGCGAGGAAGCTCGGAGAGCCGAGGCGTCCGCTGTCGACGACGATCACGTCGGCCTCGAGCAATTCGGAGATGGCGTCGAGAACTGCCGGGACTCCCCGTCCCTGCAGGACAAGCTGCGTCAGCTGCTCCTCGACTTCGACAAGCCGTCGGAGGGTGCTGGCCTGCGCGGCTGCTGTCTCCTCGGCGTCCGCGGAGGCCTGGGCCGCCTCTGCGAGGTCTCCCATCAGCTGCGCCGTCTTCAGTACCACGGAAGCGTGGTCCGCGAGAGCCGACAGCAGGGTGATCTCGTCGGCGGTGAAGTCATGTGGGTAGCGGTTGGCCGCGAAGAGGGCGCCGAGGACTTCGCCGTCGACGACCATCGGCACTCCGAGGAGCGATTCCATGCGCTCGGCCTTCACCGCGGAGTCGACGCGTCTTTCGTGAGGCAGTCGGGTCAGATCGTAGTTCGACGTCCACTGTGCGGCGCGATCGCGCACGACCTGTCCTGCCAGGCCGACGCCGGGAGGCACGCGCAGCTCATTGAGATTCGCCGAGATCGCTCCGCGACTGGCCTGAACACGCAGGTCGTCGGTCTCCGGATAGTACTGGGAGAGGTAGGCGATATCGCATCCGATGAGTGTTCGGGCACGATTGACGAGCTTCTGCAGCAGCTTCTCGGTGTCTCGCACGCGGATGAGCTCCGAGGCGCTTTCGAGCAGGGCCGAACGCTCGTGATCCTTCTGCTTCCACCGGGTCATGGTCGCAGAGAGATCGGAGAAGGAGTCGATGAGGTCGGGGTGGTGCTCGAGACCGCGGGCAAGGGCCGCGCGGTCGAGATCGACTCCGCGGGAGAGGGCTCTGACGATCTCGGCCACGGCGGCCGCGGACACGGTCCCCGACTCATCATCGATCTCTGTCATGAGACCAGTGTCGCAGGGGCTCGGTGCCTCTGCCGCACCCGGCATCGGACGGATGATTCGCCCGGGCCGTCGTCGCCGTCAGCCGGCGGCTGCGGCTCCGCGCACCTCATGCTCGCGCACGATGGGCAGCTCACACGTCGTCGGAGCGACCTGCCGGTAACCGGAGAGGAACGTGTCGAGGCGTTCGATCGCCTCGGTGAGCACCTCGACCGAGGGCAGGGTGACGAGCCGGAAATGGTCCGGTTTCGGCCAGTTGAAGGCCGTGCCGTGGGAGACGAGGATCTTCTGTTCGCGCAGCAGATCGAGGGCGAACTGCTCGTCATCGGTGATGCCGAACTTCTCGACATCGAGCTTCGCGAACATGTACAGCGCTCCGTCGGCCCGGTGCGCCGAGACCCCGTCGATCGAATTCAGGCCCTCGTAGGCGACCTGCATCTGTTGGCCGAGGCGACCGGCCGGCAGGACGAGGTCGTCGATCGACTGCTTCCCGCCGAGGGCCGCCTGGATGGCGTGCTGTGCCGGCACGTTCGAGCACATGCGCATATTCGCCAGCAGCTTGATGCCCTCGAGGTAGCTGTGCGCCTCGTTCAGCGGTCCGGTGATCGCAAGCCAGCCGGAACGGTAGCCGGCGACCCGGTAGGCCTTCGACAGACCCGAGAAGGTCAGGCACAGCACGTCGTCGCCGGTGAGCGTGGCCATGTTGACCAGTTCGACGCCGTTGTAGGTGATCTTCTCGTAGATCTCGTCGGAGAAGACGATGAGGTCGTGACGGCGGGCGATGTCGGCGATCTTCTGCAGCGTCTCCTTCGAGTACACCGCGCCCGTCGGGTTGTTCGGGTTGATGACGACGATTCCGCGGGTGCGTTCGGTGATCCGGGATTCGAGATCTGCCAGATCCGGCTGCCAGGCGTCTTCTTCTGCGCAGCGGTAGTGGACCGGGGTGCCGCCGGACAGTGCGACCGAGGCGGTCCACAGGGGATAGTCCGGACCGGGCACGAGGATCTCGTCGTCCGGGTTGCACAGCGCCTGGAGGCTCAGGGTGATGAGTTCGCTGACACCGTTGCCGAGGAAGACCTCGTCGGTGCCGAGATTGTGGATGCCGCGAGTCTCGTAGTACTGGACGACCGCACGGCGGGCGGAGAGGATTCCCCGCGAGTCGGAATATCCCTGGGTCACCGGCAGGTTCGCGGCGATGTCCTGGACGATCGCCTCGGGGGCTTCGAAGCCGAACGGGGCAGGGTTGCCGATGTTGAGCTTGAGGATCGTGTGCCCGGCGGCTTCCATCGCCTGGGCCTCTTCGAGGACGGGCCCCCGAATGTCATAGAGGACATTGGCCAACTTCGACGACTGCCTGAACATGTGAACCGAAAAACCTTTCATACGACTGCTGCTATATCCACGCTAGGACCCCCGCCGAGGTGGTTCTGACCAAACAGAGGCCCGTTTCCCAGACCTTTGCCGGGCGCGGCGGATTGTTGTGCAGACCTTTTGCAGCTTGGTCTCACGATACTCTGGGAACCATGGCGGATCTGAACCCGGGGCCCCGCCGGAGGGGGCGCCCGCGCAAGGCGGGCAGCAGTGACGCGCGAGCCGCGATCACCGACGCCGCTGCGGCCGAATTCGCCGAGAAGGGCTATGACAAGGCATCTCTGCGCGGCATCGCCCGCCGTGCCCAGGTCGACTCCGCGCTCGTCCACCACTACTTCGAGTCCAAGGCCGGCCTCTTCGCCGAGGTGGTCAGGCTTCCCGTTCGACCCGACCGCATCATCCGCTCGGCTTTCGACGTATCGGACGACCGCCTCGGCGAGTCTCTCGTGCACACGGTGCTCAGCGCCTGGGAACACTCGAGCGTGAAGTCGATCGGGGTGACCGTTCTGCGGTCTGCGGTCAGCGACTCGGCGGCCGGCCGGCTGATCAGACAATTTCTGCTGCGCGAGCTCAAAGGAGCAGTGGCGGGGAGGATCGAGGACAGCGGTGTCGACCGGGCCGAGGCGGACCTGCGGGCCACGCTCGTCCTCACTCAGATGGCGGGTGCGCTCATGTTTCGCCACGTCCTCGAACTCGAACCGCTGGCGTCGATGTCCGTCGACAGTCTCACCGCACGCCTGTCGCCCGCGGTGCAGGGGCATCTCGATGGGGTCAGCGACGCGGATTGAGCCCGAACGGCTCCAGCGCAGCTGCCGCTCATCGGCGATGGGGCGGCGCTTATGAGATCTGTGGGTGACAACTCTTGACCGGAGCACTCTCGGATGTCATATTCATCACATGATGAATAAGTCGGTGGAAGCACGAGGACTGACGATCCGGAGGGGCCGTCGGACCGTCATCGACTCCTTGGACCTCGATGTGTCCGGGGGCGCTGTCGTCGGCCTGCTCGGGCCCAGCGGCAGCGGGAAGACGACGCTGATGAGGGCCGTCGTCGGAGTCCAGATCGTCGCAGGCGGGCGGGTACAGGTGCTGGGTCGGCATGCCAGGTCGGCGGATCTGCGGCATCGGGTCGGGTATATGACTCAGTCGGCGAGCATCTACGAGGACCTCAGCGTGCGAGCGAATCTGCGCTACTTCGCCCGGGTGCAGGGCGCTCCGAAAACCGATGTCGACCGGGTGCTCGAGCGCACGGATCTCATCGGGCAGGCCGATCAGCTGGCTCGGACGCTCTCGGGCGGTCAGGCGAATCGGGTGTCCTTGGCCGCGGCAATGCTCGGGTCCCCGGACCTGCTGGTCCTCGATGAGCCGACCGTGGGCCTCGACCCTGTGCTGCGGACCGACCTGTGGGATCTCTTCCGCGGTCTCGCCGAGGAGGGGACCACGCTGCTCGTCTCGAGCCATGTCATGGATGAGGCCACTCGGTGCGATCGGCTCCTGCTCATGCGGGAGGGCGCGATCATCGCCGATACGACGCCGCGCGATCTGCTCGCGACCACGGGGGCCGCCTCGGCGGAGGAAGCGTTCCTCGACATCATCGACAGGGACACGACCGGTCGGGGATCGGCCGGGCGACAACATTCGGGGACTCATCTGCTCTCGCGCGAAATCGACGGGCCAGGGAAACGGGGGCATGGGCGACGAGGCCATGCCGGGGACAGAGGAGGCAGGCGATGAATCCGATGCGCACCCTGGCGACGACGGGACGCGTCCTCGCTCAGATCCGGAACGATCCGCGTACGATCGCGCTGCTGCTCATCGTGCCCAGCCTCCTCATCGGCCTAGTGGCGTGGATCTTCGACGAGACCGAAGTGTTCGCCGACATCGGACCGGCGATGCTCGCGCTCTTCCCCTTCATCGTCATGTTCCTCGTCACGAGCATCGCCACACTGCGCGAACGTCGCAGCGGAACTCTCGAGCGTCTGCTGTCGATGCCGTTGGGACGCGGCGACTTCATCCTCGGATACACCCTGGCGTTCGGTCTCCTCGCCGTGGCGCAGACAGCGGTGGCCGTCGGGTACGCAACATTGGTGTGCGGGCTTGAGATCAAGGGATCGGTCGGACTGCTCTTCGTCGTCGCGATCGCCGATGCTCTGCTCGGCACGGCGTTGGGGCTGTTGGCCAGCGCCTTCGCCCGCACGGAGTTCCAGGTCGTGCAGTTCATGCCCGTGTTCGTGTTCCCGCAGATCCTGCTCGGCGGGATCTTCCTCCCGCGCGATCAGCTGCCCGACGTGCTCGAGGTCATCGGCGACTGGCTGCCGCTGTCACACGCGATCGACGCGCTCGGGGCGGTCTCGACCGGAGATGAGGACAATGCCTATATCTGGCTGCGGGTGCTCTTCATCGCCTGCTGGATCGTCGGTGCCATCATCATCGGATCGCTGACTCTGCGGCGTCGGACGCCGTGAGATCTGGCGGCGACGTCGCGGTTCGTCGCGAACCGGAGCGTCAGTTCCGTCCGGGCCCCATGGGTTCGGTGCGGTCGGTGAGTTCAAAGGGTCGGCGGCCCTGACCGCGGACGAAGGCGAGGTAGCACAGCCACAGCGCAGCCACCCACAGCAGTCCGACCCACAGCGCCGGTCGTGAATCGGGGACGATGCCGACCATGACGACGACGAAGACGATGAACGCCACGGTGATCCAGGAGCCCGCCGGCCACAGCGGCATGGGGAATTCGCTGGGAAGGCGTGCCTCCTCGGCGATCACCTTCTTCATCCGGATATGGGAGGCGAGGATGATCAGCCATACGAGCACCGTGGCGAAGGTCGCCAGCGCACCGAGGAGGAACAGCGCCTGATCGGGGTAGAGGTAGTTGAGGAGAACGCCGAGCAGGAGTGCGACGATCATCGTGACCACGGTCATCACGGGCACGCCGCTGTGCGAGGTACGGGCGAAGGATCGTGGGGCCTGCCCCTGTTCGGCCAGGCCGTGGAGCATCCTGCCTGCGCCGAAGATATCGGCGTTGATGGCCGACAGAGCCGCCGTGATGAGGACGACTTGGAGGATGGCGGCGGCTGCACTGAATCCGACGGAGTCGAAGATCGCGACGAAGGGGCTGACCTCGGAGGTGATCTGGTTCCAGGGCAGGATGCACATGATCACGCCGAGGGTGAGGACATAGAAGAGGAGGATGCGCACCGGCACCGAGTTGATGGCGGCCGGCAGCACCTGCTTCGGGTTCTGCGCCTCGCCGGCGGTGACGCCGATGATCTCGATGCCGCCGAAGGCGAACATCACGATGGTGAACGATGAGAGCAGCCCCCAGAATCCGTTGGGGAAGAAGCCGCCGTGGTCGACCAGTGCCTGGGGGCCCATCTGGTCGTGGTCGGCGATGCCGAAGCCGAAGATGATGATGGCCACCCCGGCGGCGATGAGGGCGATGATCGCGACGATCTTGATGAGAGCGAACCAGAATTCGAGCTCGCCGAAGACCTTGACGCCGATCATGTTGATCGCGGCGATGAAGAAGACGACGGCGAGCACCCAGATCCAGCGGGGGACTTCCGGGAACCAGAAGCCCATGTAGACGCCGATCGCGGTGGCGTCGAAGACGGCGACGAGGACCATTTCGAAGGCGAAGGTCCAGCCGACGAGGAATCCGGCGAAGGGGTGGATGTAGCGGGAGGCGTACTGGCCGAAAGAGCCGGAGACGGGGTGGCGGACGACCAGTTCGCCGAGGGCGCGCATGACCATGAAGACGGCGGCACCGCCGATGATGTAGGCGAGCAGCACAGCCGGTCCTGCGGCTTGGATCGACTCGGAGGAGCCCATGAAGAGGCCGGTGCCGATGGCTGAGCCGAGGGCCATGAAGCGGATGTGACGGGCGGTCAGTTCCCTTTTCAGGCCGACGTTCTCTTCGTGTCCGTTCGCGGTTTCGTCGCTGGGGAGCGCCTCGTTGCGGTCCTTGTCGGCTGGAGCCATCGGTGTCTGTAGTCCTCTTCTCTCGACTGCCCGAGGTCACCTTGCCTGTTTGATCGTCTGACCGGCCCCAGGGCCACATCAGACTTTCACACCGATACGGCGGCAGAGAACGGATGCCGGGAGAAAGAGTCCGAGATCTCAGAAAGTCGAGTCGGACAGACGGCCGAGAGTCAGGCCGTCTGTCGGTCGGTTGAGAGCATTCCGAATATGAGAGTGTCGGTCCATTCGCCCTTCGACCACCAGTCCTTGCGCAGGTGCGCTTCCTCCCGCATTCCGATCCTGCGAGCCAGTTTCGCCGAGGCGGCGTTCCGGGAATCCATCTGCGCGAACACCCGGTGGAGGCCGTAATGATCGAAAGCGACGTTGAGGACCGCGATGGCTGCCTCGGTGGCGAAGCCATGGCCGCTGGCGGCCGGATCGAGGATCCAGCCGATCTCCGCCTTCTCATCACTTCCGTCTTCGAGCCAGATCGCGATGTCCCCGATGACGTGTGAGCCTTCAATAGAATCGAGACCATCGGCAGTCTCGATGACCAGGGCCAGGGCACGGGATTCGGTCTCGAGCCCCGTACGCCGCATGCGTTCTGAGACCTTGGTCCGGGCCGCCTCGGCGGTCCACGGATCTTCGAGGAGGAAACGGGAGACGTCCTCGCGGGAGAAGATGCGCAGCTGCTCCTCGGCATCGGATTCGACATAGGTGCGCAGACGCAGTCGGTCGGTGGTCAGCGGAAGTTCGAGCGGTTCCATGGGCCTACTCTGCCAGGTCGACCTGTGGAGACGACGAACGATGCCGGACGCTTCGCTGGGAGCGTCCGACAGCGTTCGCATCATCGGATCCAGCCGAGCCGTCCTCGGCGATCGGGAAGACGAACGCCCGCAACCGTGCCGATGCCGCCCGGATCGCCGCGGAGAACGGTTGGCTGTAGGCCTCAGCCCGTCACCGCTTGAGCGCCTGCCCCCACGTCAGCTTCGGCCCTGACTTGAGGATCGAGCGTTCGAAGATCCGCGTGGCCAACAGCAGCGCCAACAGAGTGGTGGCGATGAGGATGAGCAGGGAGACCAGCGGCTCCCACCACTCGATCGTGCCGAGGAAGACTCGCATCGGCACCGCCACCGCAGCCGAGAACGGGATGTAGGACAGCACTGCCATGACCGTCTCGTTGGACGAGAAGATGATGACGCCCATGTAGGGCAGGAAGATGAGCATCATGATCGGGGTGCTCGTCGACGGCAGGTCCTCGGTGCGCGAGACCATCGAGGCGGCCGCCGCATAGAGGGCGGCGACCATGACGAAGCCGACGATGAAGAGCGGGACGAACCAGGCGATGGGTTCGGCGACCTTGCCCAGCACCAGGTCGTTTCCGCTGATGGCGGCGCCCGCGAGGACCGCGACCGCGGTGAGTCCGATCTGTGCGAAGGCGAGGATCGTACACGCGATGACCTTGCCGAACATGAGCACCCGCGCCGAGGTGGACGCGAGGAGGATCTCAACGATCCGCGACTGCTTCTCCTCCACCACGGACGAGGCGATCGTGTTCCCGAACGTCATCGCCGCCATGAAGAACACAAGACCGAGGCCGAGCCCGATGAAGTAGGTGAGCGCAGGGTCCGGGGCGTCGGGATCGAGGAGTTCGACCTCAGGGGTGAGGCTGAGCGCCCCGATGAGGGACTCCGGTGCCGAACGCAGGGACAGCACTGCGACCCCGGTCGGCGAATCCGTCGATTCGACGACAGCGGATTCGACCTCCTCGGAGGTGATCAGAGCCTTCGCCTCGGCCGCGTCGTCGACTGCGACCGGTTCGATATCGTCGATGCCCTCGACGGCCTTCGCCCCCGCCGAGGTGACCGCCACCTTGTCGGTGGAGGAGAACAGTGAGGGCAGCGATCCGGAGACCCCGACGAGCACACCGAAGAGGACGATGCTCAGGATCGTCGAGACCATGAAGGCCTTCGACTTCAGACGGACCATGATCTCGCGTTCGATGACGAGGCCGATCGCGGTGGCGAAGCCCGCCCGAGCGGAGCCTCTGCTGATGACGTCGGTGGTTGCCGAGTCTGTGACCGTCGTGCTCATGACTGCGTGACCTCCTGGAAGAGACGGTTGAGGGCGACCTCGTGGGGAGCGAAGGAAGAGACCGATGAGACGGAGAGCGCTTGGCGCAGGACCGCCTCGGCGGCATCGGCGTTCGGGGCCGTGAACCGGGCCCAGCTGCCGTCGAGTTCGATGACGGAGATATCGGGCAGGCCGCGCACCCAGCCGAGGTCGGCGTCGGTCTGCAGAGTCCACTCGGGCAGGCTGCGCTGGCGACGCAGTTCCGCGGTGGTGCCGGCGGCGACGAGGCGGCCGTCGTTGATGATGACGAGATCGTCGACGAGTCGTTCGACGAGGTCGAGCTGGTGGCTGGAGAAGAGCACCGGGGCGCCGGAGGAGGCGAAGGACGTGAGGACGTCGAGGGTGCGTTCGACGGCAGCGGGGTCGAGTCCGGAGAATGGCTCGTCGAGGACGAGGGCCTGCGGGTCGTGGATGAGGGCCGCGGCGATCTGGACCTTCTGCTGGTTGCCGAGGCTGACCGATTCGAGGGTGTCGGTGGGTTCGCCCTTGAGGTCGAGCTGCTCGAGGAGCTCGAGCCCGCGCTTTTTCGCTGCCTGGCGGGACAGCCCGTGGAAGCGGGCGAGGTAGACGAGCTGGTCGATGATCGGCATCTTGGGGTAGAGGCCACGCTCTTCAGGCATATAGCCGATGGTGCTGCGGTGGCCGGGAGTGATCGGTGCGCCGTCGACGAGGATACGGCCGGAGTCCGCGGCGAGCACGCCGAGGAGGATTCGCATGGTCGTGGTCTTGCCTGAACCGTTCGATCCGACGAAACCGGTCATCCGGCCGTCGCCGATGTCGAAGCCGAGGTCGTGCAGCACCTGCTTGTCGCCGAAGCTGCGGTTGATGTTCTCCAAGGTGATCATGTCTCAACGCTATGCGGAGATCAGAGATCGGGGATCAGCCGTGAGGGTGAATTCGTTCCCCCGCCTGCGGGGGAGGAACGGATGCTTAATGGTTGAAAATCAAACTACTGAGTAGTCGAAACCGAAACTACTCAGATCACGATCGACTACTCAACTCTTGCTGAAGTGTGTGGTCTGGGCAATGTGATTGAACGAGCAACTGTCTAGGTTGAAGGAGTTCGACCAGCTCTTCTCTCCCCCACCCCTGATTTCTGCGACACATGCGCGTGCGCAGGCAGGGAACCGAATCGGGCTGGAACACCTTGCTCGACTTCGAAATGAGGGACATATGACCCGGGTACGTCTGCGCGTGCGCGCCCTGTGGGCTGCACTCACCGCTGTGCTCATCGTGATGGCCGGCGGTGCTGTTGTGTTGCCGGCCGCTCCGGCGCAAGCTGCCGTTTCGATCACCTGCGAACCGGATGTGGTCTACTCGGTGTCGGGGAAGGGGCAGTTGCGGAAGGCTGCAGGGGGTGTCTCAACAGACATCGGCAGTCCCGCGAGCGGCGTCGGTAACTTCAATGGCTTGGGGATCGGCAAGAAGGACTCGGCTGTCTACGCTTTTAACCGCTCGAGCAGTGGCTCCGGTGGTGAGACTGTGGAGATCTATCGTTTCGATACTTCAACGGGCCGGTGGTATTCAACGCAAAAGAAGAAGTCGAGTGATGTTGCGTTCATCGGTGGCGCGGTGGATCTCAAAAGCGGATTGTTCTATTTCGGAGGATATACCGCAGACGGTAAGAAGTTTCGACTCTTCGTGTACGACCCGAATTCAGGAGAGCTTACTTCGAAGGGCTGGATCAACACGAGTACAAGTGCGAGTGGGTCGTCAAACGGCGATATCGCGTTTGATTCTTCAGGGAACCTCTTTGTCGTTCGCGGTGTTGGGAAAAAGACCACCATCTTCTCCGTAACATCAACGAGCTTGGTGGCGGGCAGCGGAGAGAACAACGAAATCGTTGCCGGAGACTCCAAAGAGCGTAGCACCACAGACAAAGTGAATGGTGTTGCCTTCGATGCGAACGGCACGGGCTATTTGGGTGCTGAATCAACCGTTTCAGGCTGGGATACACCAGATTGGTCCAACGCACAGGAGTTTTTCGCGGGGACTCATAGAGAAGGACTCTTTGGTTGGAGAGAAGTATGGGACTGGATTGGCGACACCGGCAGCACCGATCTTGCATCGTGCTCTTCGCCGGCAACAATCACTCTACAGAAGGACATTAAGAACGGGCGGGCGAAAGCCAGCGACCAATTCCGACTGAATCTCGAGCAGAACGGGTCGTCGTTGGCGACTGGTACGACTGCGGGCTCAACCACTGGTCTGCAGAAGGTCGGTACTGTGGGCCCGCTCCCTGCCAAGCGCGGTGTGACCATCGACTTCTCCGAGACGGCTGGTACGTCCGACACAGATCTCGATGACTACTACAGCGAATATTCCTGCACTGTTGAAGGGAGTCAAAAGGTACTGGCTTCGGGCGAGGCCACGTCGGGATCTGTGAAGATTCCTGTTGCGGGTCAAGGCGACGCTGTGATCTGTACGATCACGAACTCGCCACTGACCGCAAACGTTTCGATCCACAAGGATGTCGTCGACGAGAACGGTGAGAACAAGAAGCCGGGCAAGGACTGGTCCGTCGGTGCGAAGGCGACAGCCACGTCCGACACTGTGTCCTCGACCCCGACGGCAGCCACGCAGAAGACCGATGCAAACGGCGATGCGAAGTGGGGACTGCGATTCAGCAAGACGACCGGTCGGGCGACCATCGCGGTCTCCGAAACTCAGCAGGACGGCTACGAGTTCAAGAGCGGCAGCTGCGACATCACTCGCCTTGACGGGTCGAAGGCCACGACGAGGAAGCTCACGAGCGACAAGAGCTTCGACCTCACCGGAATCAAACCCGGCGACGACGTCAAGTGCTCCTACCTCAACAAGGTTAAGGACACGTCGCTGACACTGGTGAAGAAGGTCGACAATACGGCTGCAGCCGGTACCGCCAAGGACACCGACTGGACTCTCAAGGCCGAAGGCGACGCGGCCTCCGGCGACAAGACGATCGAAGGCAAGACCGGCTCGGAGCCGGTGACCAAGGCGAAGGTCAAGGCCGGCAAATACGCGCTGTCCGAAACCGGAACTCCGAAGGGCTACGAGGCCTCCGACTGGGCCTGCGCACCGACCTCCGGTTCCGGAGTCGTCACCTCGGACAAGAGCTCGGTGACGCTGAAGAACGGAGACGATGTCGCCTGCACCATCACGAATACCGCGAAGACCGGTGCCGTGACCTGGGGCAAGACCGACGAAGCCGGAAACGCACTCGAGGGCTCGGTATGGACCCTCACCGATCCCGACGGGAAATCGACGGAGATCGAGGACTGCACGGCCGCCTCGGCGGACAAATGCGCGGGGCCCGACAAGGACCCGGCAGCCGGCAAATTCTCCGTCGACAGACTCAAGTGGGGCAAGCACACTCTCGTCGAGAAGAAGGCTCCGGCCGGATACATCCTCGACGACACGCCCCACACGTTCACGGTCTCCGGATCCGCACTCGACAAGTCGCTCGGATCGTTCACCAACGAGCAGAAGCCCCCGATGGCGCTGCCGCTCACGGGTGGAACCGGAAGCCAGATCTACCTCATCGGCGGAGCAGCTCTGCTCGCGGCCGCCGGTGCCATCGCACTTCTCAAGGGCCTGCGCCGCAGGAACCGGAAGCACTGAAAGGGAAACAATGAAAAATAGGAAACTGGGTCTTCTGCGGCGTCTGACCGCGGTGGCCACGATCGCCTCGCTGAGCGTGCTCGGCGTGGCCGGCACGGCGCAGGCCGACAGCAGCGTGGGCAACATCGACACCGGTCGCTCGGGCTCGATCATCGTCCACAAGTACGACGGCGCCTACGGCACCAACGGTGGTGACGGTTCGGTGAAGACCGACACCTCGAACCTCGGCGCCCCGCTCAACGGTGCGGAGTTCACGGTCAAGCAGGTCACGGCCAAGGGTGGCCAGGCTCTCGATCTGAAGACCCCCGAGGGCTGGGACCTTATCAGCGGCCTCAAGGCCTCCGAGGTCACCGCCGGCGGATTCTCGCTGGGCAACGGTGTCTCGAAGACCACCGCGAACGGCGGACTCGCGACGTTCGGCAACCTTCCCCTGGGTCTCTACCTCGTGGAGGAGACCAAGGCTCCGGCGAACGCGACCTCGACCACGGATCCGTTCCTCGTCACGCTGCCGCTGTCCCAGTCCAACGGCAAGTGGCTCTATGACGTCAACGTCTACCCGAAGAACTCGGTGAACAAGACGCAGCCGACCAAGGAGGTCTCCGACCCGTCGGCGCCCATCCTCGGCTCGACCGTCGACTGGACGATCACGGCACCGGTTCCCGCAGCGAACAACGGCTTCAAGAAGTTCTCGATCGTCGACCAGCTCGACTCGCGCCTGGAATTCGTCTCCGCCAAGGTCGCCGGTTTCACCGAAGGCACCGATTACGACATCGTCAGGGACGGTCAGACCGTGACGATCAACTTCACCAAGGTCGGACTCGGCAAGCTCACGGCCGGCAACAAGGTCGTCGCGACGATCACCACGAAAGTCACCTCGCAGGGCGACGGGACCATCGAGAACACTGCGCTGGTCAACACCAATGACTCCAAGGTCGAAACCCCTCAGGTGAGCACTAACTGGGGTTCGCTGAAGGTCATCAAACACGTCGCCGGCGATCAGTCCCACACCCTAGCCGGAGCCGAGTTCGACATCTTCTCCGACAAGGACGCGCAGAACAAGGTCGCCTCGGTGAAGACCGCGGCGGACGGCACCGCCTCGATCACGCTGTGGGTCGGCAACAACGACGACACCTCTCAGACCTACTGGGTCAAGGAGACCAAGGCCCCGACCGGCTACATCCTCGATGACTCACTCAATGAGGTGACTGTCAAGGCCGGCTCCACCACCGCAGCCGTCGAGTACAAGCTCGCCAACACCCAGCAGGGCCACCCCGAGCTCCCTCTGACCGGTGCTGACGGCAAACTGCTGGCCATGATCGCCGGTATCGGCCTCATGCTCATCGCCGGTGGCGCAGGCATCGTCGCAGCCAACCGCCGCAAGAACCAGGTGTGACCCTCTCACCTGGTGGCAGGCCGGCCGCCGAGGCCGCCGTGCCGGACACGACCACGCGGCGCCCGTCCACCGACGGACGCCGCTGGCGCGTGCCCATCCTCACCCTCGTCATCCCGCTCATCGCGCTGACCGGACTGGGCATCTGGACCTACCCGAGTGCGGCCGCGTGGTTCTCCCAACTCGACCAGTCGAAGATCATCGACAATGCGGCCGGAGTGACCGAAGGCAGTCAGGTCGAGAACGCTCGACAGATCACCCTCGCGCACAAGTACAACGAGGCATTGGAGTCCGGCGCTCAGCTCGAGTCGAATCACCGTCTGCCGTCGGGCAGCGGCACCTCAGCGAAAGGGGCGCCGACCTACGACGAGGTGCTCGACGACGGTGGGCCGGGAGTGATGACCAGGCTGCGGATCCCCGAGATCGACGTCGACCTGCCCGTCTACCACGGCACGGATGATGCGACCCTGCTCAAGGGCCTCGGCCACCTCGAAGGCACGAGCCTGCCCGTCGGCGGAAACGGCACACATTCGGTCATCACCGGACATCGCGGGCTCGCCGAGGCGACCATGTTCACGAACCTCGACAAGGTCGGCAAGGGCGACCGATTCACACTCACGACCTTCGGCCAGGTGCTCAGCTACCAGGTTGTGAGGACTCAGGTCGTCGACCCGGATGAGACCGAGTCCCTGGGCGCGATCTCCGATCGTGACCTCGTCACTCTCGTCACATGCACGCCGCTGGGCATCAATTCCCAGCGAATCCTCGTCACGGCCGAACGGGTCTTTCCGACGCCGGCGGCCGATCTCGAAGCGGGCACGGCCGAACCCGATGTGCCCGGGTTTCCCTGGTGGATCGTCATCATGGCAGCGGGACTCGTGGCCGCCGGCATCTACGTCTGGTGGTCAGGTCGACCGGTGCGCCCGAAGACCCCGAGCGCGGGCGGTCGGCCCCGCCGAGGCGGCCGGTCCCGTCCCAAGGCCGTTACGACCTCGCGCGGCCCACGGCATTGATCCGACCCGAGTCACGCAGCGTGAGCATCAGCCGCGGAATATCACGGCGGCGTTCGGCTCCGAGCTTGGCCCTGGCCTGCAGCACATGTGATTCGACGGTGCGCACCGAAAGGACGAGACGCTGACTGATCTGCACATTCGTCAGTCCGTCGGCGACGAGACGGCACACCTCGAGCTCACGCTCGGACAGGGTCACGGCAGGGGCCGTGGACAGAGCCAACGCGGTGTCCTCCTGCGGCTGAGGGTCCTCGGGAGGCGCTGCCGCTCTCTGCCGCAGCGCATCCAGCGCTTCCCCGGCCACCCGGGCGCGGGAGCTGAGGCGCTGGCCGAGGAACAAAGCCCTGGCCTGAGTGTAGGCGTGACGGGCGGCACCCCTGTAGCCGGCCTCCTGCAGTTCCCGCCCCACAGTCAGAAGCCCCTCGGCGTCCTCGTCGGCCACGGCTTCGATGTGTCTGCGCGCGGCCCGGGGGCCGGGCAGACCGAGCTCGGTCGATTCGAGGGGCAGCGTCTCGCGCGCCTCGGCGGCGTTGAGGGTGCCGTCGAGGACGCGGGCATGAGCGAAGACGGCGTGCATCCATGCGGGCATCGGTCCGGGACTCTTCGCGCCCGGACCGAGCAGGAACGAGGCCAGGCCGTCGTGGAGACGATAGCCCTGCGGGGGAGCGGACTCATCGGCGGTCGTCGGGTGATAATACGGCGCATTGCTGCGCTGCCACCGGCCGAGTGTGTCGCGCAGGCCCCATCCGACTGCCAACAGGGCCGGGGTGGCCGTGGCGGCGAGGGCCTCGAAGTCACGGGCGGCCAGATCGGTCTCCCCATCGAGCAGACGCTGGATTCCGATGCACCAGGAGGCTGTCGCGGTCAGCTGCCAACCACTGTGGGTGGAGGCTCCGCTGGCCATAGACAGCAGTGTGCGAGTGGTGAGTTCGCAGCGTTGGGGTTCGATGCCGGCCAGCAGGCAGTTGACGGTCGAGCCGACGATGAAGAACCAGGCCATGGTGAGGGTGAAGCCTGAGAGGGGCCCGGACCGGACGCTTGTGAGGTCGACGTAGAGGTCGAGCCCTTCGCTCGCGGCGGCGGCCAGCCCTTCGGCATCGTCGGTCTTGAGGTGATATTGGCACAGGGCCGCGAACGCGGCTAACCGCAGGGCCGGCATTGCGAGAGGCGAAGCTGCGACGGCGCGCACCTCTTCGACACGAGTCATCCCACCCCCGGTGAAGGAGGACACAAGGTTCGCGATGCCCGGGATCAGCGGGTCGATCTCATCCCGGAGGAAGTCCGTCCACCACGGCGGCAGCTCCGGCTCGGCAGCGAGGCCCGCGGCCGCCGTGAACAGCAGCTCGAGTCCGACCGGATCCCGCTCGCACCCCATCGTTCCGTGAGTGGTTGCGGATCTGATCAGCTGGATCGCTCCGGTGCGGTCACCGGTGAGCAGACGCGCCGTGATCATCTGCAGCTCCCACTCGAGCAGCATCGGCGGTTCGTCGTGAACCTCGTCCTCGACCATGTGGAGCATGATCATCGCTTCCAGAGGGTCGCCGAGGCGGTTGAGCGAGCGCGCCGCCCCGAGCAGCAGGGCGGCATGGGGCCGATCGATGTCGCGGCCGTCGTTGATGGCATCTCGAGCGAGGCGGATCTCGGCGGCTTCCCCGACTGGGTAGCCCGCCTTCCACAGAATCGTCAGGCGACGGTCGAATTTCTCCTCGTCCGCGGCATCGGTCTCACCGATGAGCTGGTTGGCCATGGCGTCGACGTGCAGCGGTGAGACCGCCACCGCCGGCTGACCGCTGACCTCGAACTCCCGTGCCAGCCGCAGGTCGACGAGTCGGGCGATGACCGTTTCGCCGAAGAGCTGCTTGGCCGTGCGGATGGGCATCGGACTGAGATCGCCGAGACGGCCGGCGGCGATGAGTGTGGAGCTGCGCAGCTGCGGATACTGGACTGCGAGGCGGGACAGGATCCGGTTGCCGAAGAACGGGGTGTCGAAACTGGAATGCGGGTAGTGGCGCGGAACTCGGTGCGGGGCCTCCTCCGCCCAGGCGACGAGATCGGCGGCGACCAGCGGTCTGCCCGCGGACAGTGCGGCCAGGGTCCTCAGCTGCAGATCATCGAGCGGAATCGTCGCCGACAGCCCCGTCACCAGGGCCAGGGACTCGCTGCCGGTGAGCCGTGCCAGGTCGAGCCTCTCGAGTTGCCCGGTGCTCCACGCGTCGGCGATCTGCTGGAGGACGCCGTTGCCTCCGCTGTGGATGGAACGCAGCCGGTCACCGTCGACGAGGTAGGCGATCGGCACCCCTGAGGCGTGGAGGGCCTGATCGATGACAGGTTCGGCGGCGGCCGAAAGCAGATGCGCTCCGCTCATGATCCGCGGTCCCCCGCCCAGCCGGCGGGCGTCGACGAACTCCGCGACCTCCTCGGTGGTGGTGTGGGTGCTCACCCGCAGCAGCGACTGCTCGGACTGGCCGAGGGCGCCCGAGAGCGACCGGGCGAAGTCCAGGGCTCCGTCGCCGGTCAGGCAGGCGACGACGACAGAGCGGCCGGACCGGAGGATATCGAGGATCTGGGCCGATTCTCGACTGCGAGTCGGTGCCTGGTGCACGAGCCGGTCGTAGGCGGGATCGATGGGGGCGAAGCCGTCCACACTGTGCATGGGAGTGCAGCCTTTCCGGTCTGCGAAACGGGGCAGCCGTGAGGGCCGCGGTCCCGTTCGCCGGGGGTGACCGTGAATGGGATGGGTGGGTATCTGTGGGGAGGGACGGGTCGCCTTGCGGCGACTCGACGCGAACAACATTACCCCCGTTGTTGATGGAGGAGCGCTCATTGTCCGAAATTGTTGTGCGACACCTGCGCCGAGGCGGGCGATCCCCTCGCCGAGACGGCTGTGACAGATCGGCTCATCGGGTTCGTTCCTGCTGACCGACGGCTATGACTCCGTTCTCATACGCCCAGATCACCGCGTGGATTCGATCGCGGATGCCGAGTTTCGACAGCAGGTTCGACACGTGGGTCTTCACGGTCGCCTCACCGACGAAGAGGTTGCCGGCGATTTCGGAGTTGCTCGCCCCGGTCGCCACCAGTCGCAGCACTTCGAGTTCCCGGTCGGTGAGCTGCTCGAGCTCCGGGGCGGTCGGTGCAGCCGGTTCCGGGGTGGACACGGAGCGTTCGATGACACGGCGGGTGACCTCGGGGGAGAGCAGGCCGTCGCCGGCGGCCAGGGCGGTGACCGCGTCGATGAGCTGTTCGGCTTCAGCGGTCTTGAGCAGGAACCCGCTGGCGCCGGCGGCCAAAGCGCGAAACAGGAAGTCGTCGCGGTCGAAGGTCGTGAGCATGAGGACGGCTCCGGCCGCCCCGTGGCGGACGATCTGCGCGGTCGACTCGAGTCCGTCCATGACCGGCATCTGCACATCCATGCAGATGACATCCGGGGCGAGCTCGAGCGCCCTGTCGATGGCGATCTGCCCGTTCTCGGCCTCTCCGACGACGGTGATCCCGTCTTCGGATTCGAGGATCGTGCGGAATCCGGTGCGGACCATGGATTGGTCGTCGACGAGGAGGACCCTGATCATATGGATGCCTTTGCTGAGGGATCGGAACCGGTTGTGGGGCGAACCGGAGCGGCGGATGCGGCGGCGTCGGATTCAGTTGCCGTTGTGTCGGGCGCTGGGGAGTCCGCAGTGCTGCGCGGGTAGGGGATGCGGGCACGCACGAGCCAGCCGCCGCGCGACTTCGGTCCTGCTTCGAGGCTGCCGCCGAGGGCGCTCATCCTCTCCCGCATCCCGACGATGCCCAGTCCCAGTCCTTCGCTCGTGGACCGTCTCTCAGCCTCGGGTCGGGCCTCAGAGGAAACAGACGCGACGGCGGTGCTCGTCGGCCTGGAATCGCTGATCTCGACCTCGAGGTCACTGCGGCCATAGCGCAGCCGCACTTCCACCTCGGCGTCGGCGCCCGCATAGCGGGAACAGTTGGTCAGGGATTCCTGGATCACACGGTAGATCGACATCTCGGTGATCGGGGTGAGCGGGCGAGGGTCTCCGATCGTCGTGTACTCGACGCTTCGGCCGAATCGTCGGGCGGATTCGATGAGTTCGGGAAGGTCGCCGAGGCCGGGGTTGCCCTTCGTCGACGACGCCGTCGGTGAGTCGGTCGGGAAGGCTGCCGCATCGTCGCTGGTGTCGGCCGGGTCGTCTGTGTCGGCAGTGCCATCGGTCGGGGAGTCCGTGTCGCGGAGGGTGTAGACGAGGGCGCGGAGTTCGTCGACGGTCTCTCGGGTCGAGGCTTCGATGACCTGCAGTGATTCCTTGGCCTTGTCGGGGTTCTTCTCGAGGCTGCGACGGGCGGCTGCGGCGTGGATGCCGACTCCGGCGATATGGTGGGCGACCCCATCGTGGAGTTCGCGGGCGATGCGCACCCGTTCGAGGTCGAGCGCCTGCCGGGTCAGCTGCTTCTCCTGTGCACGGACTTCGTCATTGGCGGCTCGGAGATCGGCCATGAGTCTGCGTTGCTTCCATGCTCTGTTGCCGAAGACCCACGCTCCACCGAAGAAGGCGACATTCGTCAAGAAGGACACCCCGCCCGAAGCTGCGAACTGAAGAACAGTGAAGTCTCCGAGCGTCCGGAACTGGACAGTCAGCGACACCGTGAAGAGGACCGCCATACCGATGCACAGCAGCAGACGCGACCAGAAGGCCACTCGTCGGCTGCGCTGCCACGGACCGATCGAATAGACTCCCAGGAACAGGATGATCTGCGAGACACCGATCTCCATGGCACTGTTGACCAGCGCCACCGAATAGACGAGGCAGATGACGGCAGCGCTCTGACTCGGATAGCGGCGGCGATAGAGCAGAGGGACCGTGAGAAGCACTGACGCAAGGGCGCACGCCCACAGGGGGGCCTTGAGGACCTGAATGCTGGAGGCGCTGTAGAGCACGGCGAAGAGCACCGAGGACACGGACAAGGCAACGACGATGTAGACATCGCCCCTGGTGGTTCGTGTGGATGACTCGTTCTCCGTCATCCTTCCAGCTTAGACAGTGGTCGGGTCGGTCGGCATCCGTCTCAGTGAGGAATTCGCGGGGCGCCTCTCCCACTGGTGGTGGAGGTGCGGGTCGGAACAGACCCTGGAGGCGGCACGAGCCATAACTGTCGGCGAGACCTGCTCAGTCCTTCTGCGCGACGATGACGGCCAGGTCTCGGTGCTGCCAGTGCACGCGGGTGGTCAGCCCCGCCTCGGCGAGCCAGGTCAGCTGCTCATCGAGGGAGCTGGGAGTGTCGTCGATCCAGTCGATCGGAGTGACGACGTCCGCCGGGTCGGCTGGCACGACGAGGTCACCGAGGACGAACCGCCCGCCTGGGGCGAGCACTGCGGCGATGCAGGCGAAGAGGTCCGCCTTGCCGGGGCCGTCGAGGTGATGGACGGCGAGCGTCGACATGACGAGATCGAAGGGTCCCCGAGGAAGCGGGTCTTCGAGGCGACCCAGCCGCAGCTCGGTGCGCTCGGGGTCGAGGATCGCCTCGGCGGCGGCGAGCATCTCTGGACTCGCGTCGATGCCGAGCAGCCCGGCCCCGGGGAGTGCGTCGAGGACGCGCTGTGCTGTCAGCCCGCTGCCGACGCCCAGATCGAGGATCGAATTCGGTGCTCCCACAGCCGCTGCAGCAGCCACCTCGGTCTGCAGGCGCGGATAGTCGGGAATCTCCTCGGCCATGAGCGCCTGGTAGGTCTCCGGGTCCCACTCGAATTCGGGCATATCAGCTCCTTCGCCGCCGATGCGAGGAAGCCTACTCCCCGCAGCCGCTAAAGGTCGATGGCGACGATCGGATCCGTGGTCGGCTGCTTCGAGCCGCCTTCGGGCTCGACGGTGATGCCGAAGACGCTGCCGGCGGAGAACTTCTCACCGGCGATGGTCACCGGCTCGTCCGACATCAGCCCGACGCTTTCCGGTCCGTCGGCGCCGATCACCCACATCTGCATCGACTTTCCGGCCGGCGGCTGCCCGAGGTCTTTGGGGCTGAGGCGGATGAGCTGCTCGCTCTCGGAGGAGAACACGGTGACAGAGCCGCCTTCCGGCATGTCCGCAGTGTCTGTGCGCAGGTCGCCGGCCTCCATCAGGCGGGCGGAGTCGTTCAGCTGCTGCTGGGTCGCGGCCAGGTCCTCTTCCAGAGCGTTCTGCCGCTGATGCTGCTGCCAGACGGTCGCACCGAGACCGGCTGCGACGACGATCGCCGCCGCGGCTGCGACCCAGGGCAGCCAGGAACGTCGGCGAGACTGCTGCCCGCCACGGCCCTCAGTATGGTCGCCGGATCGGCGAGCCTGCCGATGGTCGCTGAGCGACGTCGGTGCAGGCGGTGCCTCGGTGCCGGTATCCGCGGCGGTCGGTGATGGCGCGGGTGCCGATGAGGCACCTGCCTCGGCGGTCGGTGACGATTCGGGTGTCGGCTGCTGTTCGTGGTTCTCGGGGATGGCGAGGATCGCATCGCGAGTCGCCGCGCTGACCTCGACCGGTTCATCGGACTCGGCCGCGTCGGCCATGACGTCGGCATAGGCGGCGACCTCGGCACGGAAGTCTGCATCGGACTCGGCCAGCGCCCGAGCCTCGGCGAGCTCGTCGTCGGTGAGCCCGCCCAAAGCCAGGCCGGCGGCCAGATAGTCACGATCGGTGCTCATCGACTCGCCTCCAACTCGTCTCGCAGCTTCTTCATTCCGTCTCTGATCCGTGACTTGATGGTACCCAGCGGCACCTTGAGGTCCTCCGAGATCTGGGTGTGGGTCAGACCCTGATAGAAGGCCATGACGATCGGCCTGCTCTGTTCCTCGGGGAGGATCTTCAAGGCGGAGACCGTCCGGTCCGACTCCGCTCGGTCGATCACGGTCTGTTCGACCCCTTCGGCGGCCTCGACGGAGGTGCGCAGCCCATCGGCGAGGTCACGGTCCTGCTGGGACTGAACGCTGCGCACACAGTCGATGGCTCGTCTGCGGCACAGGGTGACCAGCCACGCCCTGCCCGTTCCTCGGGCGGGGTCGAAGCCCGCACACCGGGTCCACACCTCGGTGAAGCAGTCCTGGAGGACCTCCTCGGCGAGAGATCTGCTCTTGACGATCCGCACGATGACGGCCATGAGGATACGGGAGTGGGTGGTGAACAGCTCTTCGAATGCGGACCGGTCGCCGTCGGCGATGCGGATCAGCAGGGCTCCGCCGGGATCGGCGGAATCCGCCGGCTGGTGATCAGAGCTCATTGCCCAATCATGCCATGCATGCAGAAACCGATCACACCTTTCCCAGGTGAGCGAGTCGGGCGGGACGAGCGCAGTGGTGGGAGTGTGTGCAGCAGACACGGTCAGCCGGCGGTCGCATGAAGCCGCACGAACCGGCGAGGAACCGAAGGCGGCCGGAAGCCGATCCTGTTGCTGCTGATCGGTTCCCGGCCACTGCATCGTGGTGCTCTCTCGCTGCGGTAACTCCGGTCACTTCTCCGGCATCATCACGGCGTCGACCATGTAGACCGTGGCGTTGGCGGTCTTGACTCCGCCGCAGACCAGTCCGGCATCGTCGAACTTCATGTCCTCACCCTCACCGGAGACCTTGACCTTCGAACCTTCGACGGTCTCGTGCTCACCGGCGATCTCATCGGGGGAGAGCTGACCGGGGATGACATGGTAGGTCAGAACCTTCGTCAGCTGGTCCGAATCCTTGGCCAGGGCATCGAGGTCGTCCTTGGGCACATCGGCGAACGCGTCGTCGACCGGGGCGATGACCGTGAACTCGTCGCCGTTGAGGGTGTCGACGAGGTCGACATCGGGATTGAGCTCACCCGAGACCGCCTTGGTCAGCGTCGTGAGCATCGGGTTGTTCGAAGCGGCAGTGGCCACCGGGTCCTGGCCCATGCCCTCGACTGATCCGGCCCCGTCCGGGTTCTCCTCGGCGTAGGTCGAGCAGCCGGAACCGACGAGGTCGGTATCGGCCATGGAGGAGTCACCGGACTCGTCGGGCATCTCGGACTCGCCCGAGTCGGCGGGCTGGGATTCGGAGCTGTTCGAATCCGAGCCGGATTCCTCCCCTTCGGAGCCGGAGTCCATTCCGCAGCCGCTGAGAGCCAACAGGCCGATGGCGCCGGCCGAGAGGATGGTGGCGGTGCGTGTGCGAAGCAGTGTCTTCATTGTTCTTCTCCTAATCAACAGTGATGCGTATTCGCGCACAGCTGTGAAGTGATCTCCATTGCTCGCTGTGTACTGGGTATTCGCAGCGGGTGAGCATCCGGATGGGTCGATCGGGAAGAAATCTGAAATTCTCTTCGCCGAGGCGGCCCCGGAGATTTCGCCCGGACGTTCCTACACGGATAATTCCGTTCGGACGTTGCCGCTCGGACGATTCCCTTTGCAAGATCATTCGACGCGGAACTGGATGTGGTGGTGTCCGGTGGCCGAGTTCGGAATCGAATCCCGGCGTTTCCCCGTCTGCACGGTGCCGTCCCTGTCCGTGGCGCGCACGGTGAGGGTATGGGTGCCGGGCTCCACCTCGGAGAAGTCGGCACGCCATTGTCGCCAGGTGTCGATCGTGACCTCCTCGGCCAGATCCGCCTGCGTCCAGTCGCCGTCGTCGAGCTTGACCTCGACGCGGTCGATCCCCGAACGCTGCGCCCAGGCAGTGCCGCCGACCCGGACGGTCCCAGCGGAGACCTTGGCCAGCGGCTTCGGCACTTCGATTCGGGAGGCG
Source organism: Brevibacterium limosum (assembly GCF_011617705.1). Classification (NCBI taxonomy): domain Bacteria; kingdom Bacillati; phylum Actinomycetota; class Actinomycetes; order Micrococcales; family Brevibacteriaceae; genus Brevibacterium; species Brevibacterium limosum. The sequence goes on from NZ_CP050154.1 coordinate 141,087, forward strand.
ACGAGGATGGGCGCCTTCGCGTCCCACCCGCGGTCGGTCCAATAGGCGGTCTTCTCATCGAAGCGGGTGACCTCGAGCTCGGTCACCCATTTGGTCGCGGAGACGAATCCGTAGAGTCCGGGCACGACGAGGCGGGCGGGGAAGCCGTGTATCGGGGTGAGCGGTTCGCCGTTCATCCCCACCGCCAGCAGAGCGGCACGGTCATCGGTCAGCGCTCCGAGCGGAGTCGAGGCGGTGAATCCGTCGAAGGAGTGGGAGAGGACCATGTCGGCGTCGGTGCTCGGGCGTGCTCGGGCGAGAAGCTCGCGCACGGGATAGCCGAGCCAGGCCGCGTTGCCGACGAGCTCTCCACCGACGGGGTTGGACACGCAGGTCAGCGTGATGTGGTGCTCTTCGAGGGGCAGATCGAGGACGTCGTCCATCGTCAGGGTCACCTCCTCCTCGACCATCCCGTGGATGCGCAGGGACCACTGTTCGGGGTCGATGACCGGGGGTGAGAGCACCGTGTCGATGCGGTAGAAGTCCTTCGCTTCGGTGACGAAGGGAACCGTGCCCTCGACGTCGGTGCTCGCTGCGGCCGGGATCGCGGCCGCCTTCTTCGCGGGGGTGGGCAGAACCAGCTTGGCCACCGCGGCTCCGGCCTCCTGGGCGAGCGAGGCCACGGTCTGACCGGCGGCGATGGTGACGGCGCCGATAGTGCCGACGGCTCCGGCCAGGGTGAAGAAGCGACGCCGGCTCAGCGGATCGGACTGCTGTGGCCGGGCGGTGTGCGCGGTCGCCTCGGCGAGGGGTGCCGGTACCCCGAAGCGCAGCAGAAGTAGGAAGACCGCAACACCCGCCGCAATGCCGATCAGCGTGGGAATGACGTCGATGGCACCCGCCTCGGGGCGGATGATGATGACGATGACTGGGACGAGCCCGGCGACGACCAGCAGCGTCGTGGCCAGACGCCGGCGGGAAACCGCCAGTGCTCCGATGAGACCGGCGAGGACGATCGCACCGAGGCCGGTGGAGAGGATGAGGACGAGTTTGTCGTTGTCGCCGAAGAGGGCGATGACGGGTTTGATTGCCGCCGGCGGAGCCAAGGGAATGATCGCCTGCCCGAGAGTGAGCAGGGGCGCGGCGCTCGGGCTGAAGGCGCGGGCAAGGACGTCGGCGAGGCCGAACATCACGACGGTGGCGACGACTCCGGCCAAGGCGCCGCGGAAACGGTGTGCAACACGGGTTTTCCGATTCATAGTGATCATTCGGAGCCATCGGGACGGCGGATGGGTTCACAGCCTTCGTCACTGACCATTCACCGAAACGCCAGTGACCTCGTTGCGCTCCTGTCGTAGCATGGTGCAATGACTGAGAAACCCGGATACGCCCAGCCGCAGGCTCCGACCGGAGATGCGGATGAGCCGAAGAGCCCGAGCGCGCCGATCTACACCGCGAAGGTCGAAAACCTCGGCGGCACCTCGGGTGAGGTGCGCGTCGAAGACGGCCAGACCCTGCCCACCGCCCCGACCTCACGGGTCGAGGAGGGCAACAACCCGGAACAGTTCCTCGCCATGGCCTGGTCGACCTGCCTCGGTGAAACGCTCAAGGTCGTCCTCGCCGTCAATGAGATCGAAGCGCTCTCACGAGTGCGCGTCGAGGTCGAACTGCACAACGAACCCTCCGGCAACGGCTTCTACTTCGCCCCGAAGGCGTTCATCTCCATCGAAGGGGTCCCGGACACCGACGCCGAGAAGTACGCCGCCCGCGCCCACGCTCGCTGCCCGATCTCCAAACTGCTCATGGGCAAGGGCACCCCGGTCGTCGAGATCGAACCGTACAAGAACCCGGACAACTTCCAGCTCAGCTGAGTTCACCACTCACCTCGGCGGTGATCTGCGCCAACTGCACGGCTGCCTCGGTAGGACGGATCAGCCATCCCACGTGGGACGATGCGAGCGTGCGCACTCGGTAGGGGTTGTCCGGTGTGAGGGCATCGCCCTCGCGGATGAGGCGGTCCTGCATCGTGATCGGGATGCTCCGATCCTCGCCGAGACGGACGAACGTGCGCGCAATCGTCCCCCAGTTTTCCGCCTGCGCCCGGTGTTCGGGACCACCCGCATCGAGGTTCTCATCCGGCTGGAGCGAGTTGAGGAAGATGCGGAACTCGTCGTCGCCGACGTCTGCACAGAAGAGATCCTTCAATCCCTCGAGGACTCCGGTGTCGGCCTGGCGGAAATTGCAGCGCAGCAGTCCCAGCTCCCCGGGATCACCGGCCAAGGCTTGTCCGAGGGCGGCATTGTCGACCTCGGCCATCTCCGGTTCTCCGTTGTACTCGGCGGCCGGAAGCGCCACTGGTGCCCAAGCGGAGACATAGACCATATGGTCGATGAGTTCGGGGCGTGCATTGGCCAAGGCGGTCAGCGCGGCCCCGCCGCGACTGTGGGCGAGGATGATCACTGGTCCATTGTCCTTGGCGCGGGCGGCCGCCTCGGCGAGAGCCTGAACATTGTCGTCCAGGCTCACACCTCTGATCGACCCCGGCGCCGAGATGAACTGAGCGAGATCCTGCGGCGCCTGATATCCGTGCGGAAAGGTGGCGGCGAAACCATGGCCGAGCAGGTCGACCGCTGCCGAGCGCACACCGTGGAATGCGAGTTCGGCCTGCAGCGGGGCGAAGGAGAAGGAAGTGGCGAAAGCACCGTGGACGAGGATGAGCGTCGGCTGCGTCATCTCATCAGCCTAGCGGTCGCCTCGGCGATGGGGAACGGTCCACCAGACAATGGCTCACCAGGCGCCGAAGCGGATTACAGTGGCGGGTAGGGCATTCGGCACCGGGCCGGGCACGGGTCGTTGAGAGGAGCCGAGGTGGATACGGACCTGCAGGAGTTCCTGTTCCTCGCGCTCGACCTCACCGGCACCTTCGCGTTCGCCGTATCCGGAGTGCTGCTGGCCGCGCGCCGGAATTTCGACATCACGGGCGGGCTCGTGCTCGGCACGCTCACCGGCATCGGCGGCGGCATGATCCGCGACGTGCTCCTCGACCGGGTGCCCAACGCCATCGGCCAACCGATCTACCTCGCTCCGCCGGTGATCGCGACCCTGCTCATCTACATCATCGGTTCGCACATCTCCAGGGCCCGGATCTGGATCGTCGCGTTCGACGCGATGGGCATCGGGCTCTTCAGCGTCACCGGGACGACGATCGCGCTGTCGGCGGGGACGAACTATCCGGCGGCTCTCCTCATGGGGGCGCTGACCGCGTGCGGCGGCGGGCTGATGCGCGATGCCGTGGCCAGTGAGGATCCGGCGATCTTCCGCGGCACCGACCTCTACCTCATCCCCGCGCTGTTCGGGTCGGGGCTGACGATCATCGCCGAGGTGACCGGGCTGTTGGGTGCCATCGTCTCCCTGGTCATCGCGGCCGCCGCCTTCGGCTTCCGCATGCTCGCATGGAAGCTGCAATGGCGGGTGCCGCAGCCGATGCGGCAGTGGTCGTACAAGGACACCGGCCGTCGAGTGAAGAAGAAGCTGCCGTCGGTGTTCCGGAAACCGGACTGAGCGGTTGATGATATCAGAGCGTCGTCACAGGGGCGACAGATCTGCCGCATCGGCATCGGCTTCGCCGACCGGGACGAGTGCGACGATGAAATCATGAGTCAGACACCTGCTGGACCGCCCCCGCCCGGATCGTCCAGGGTCGACGAGGTCGAGCCGGTCCCGACGTGGACGCGTGACTTCCTGCGGGTCCTCGGCATCGCACTCTTCGGCGCGCTCTTCTTCACATTTCTGATCTGGTTCGCCTCGACCGGGCTGCTGCTGCAGCAGAACCTGGAAGCGATCGAAGCGAACGCAGGCTGGGCGGGGATCTGTGCCGGATTGATCGCTTTTCTCTTTCCTTTCCTGTTCATGGAACACAAGCGCCGGGACAACGGGTTCAGGCGTGATGGTCTCATTCCGCTGGTCACCTTCAGCGTGGTCTGCAGCGGAGTGATCGTGACCCTGGTGGCGCTGATATGGCCCGTCATCCTCGGTGATCGGGCGGTGCCCGGAACGGTCGCGGCGGGACTCAGCAGCGATCCGGCGAGCTTCTTCCTCGTCCTGCTCTTCTTCATCGGCGGCATGGCGTGGGCGATGACCCTGATGCTGCCCATGAAGGTCGGCGGCTATAAGATCGCTCTCTGGCTGCTGCTGCCCTATCTCGGTTTCGTCTTCCTCATCCTCTTCGCCGGTCTGAGGGTCTTCGAGAATCCGCCGAGTCTGCTCTTTACGATGATCTGGCTGGCTGTGGCGCTGTCGGGCCTGGCCGCGCTGACGGGCATCGCCGCTCTGCGCAATGTCATCGACAGACCGAGTCGGCAGATGACCGGTGCCGAACGCGACGCCTCCTACCAGCAGTTCCTGGACGACCGGCGCCGTCGCGGGCTGGGGAACGAGAGCCCGCTGCCGGGGATCGACACACCTCAGACGAGTCCGTCTCCGAACTCTCCACCCGGCCCGAGGGCGAACGGTCCATATAGACGCGGACCCTCTCACCTGGAAAGATGAACGCATGAGTGAGCCGACGAGCAACTGGGCGAGCGACCCCGCCCCACTTCTGCGCGTGGGGGAGGGGTTCCGCCTCGGCGAGGTCGGCCCCGATTCCACCCCCGGCTACGAGGGGGATAAGAAGAGCGGGAGGAGCGACTTGGCGGCGCTGTCGACCGAGCTGAGCGACCTGCAGGAGAGGCTCTTCGCCGCCCACCACGACGAAGATTCCGGACCCGCCGTTCTCCTCGTCCTCCAAGCCATGGACACCGCGGGCAAGGGCGGCATCGTCCGCCACGTCGTCGGTGCCGTCGATCCGCAGGGCGTCGAACTCGCGACATTCAAGAGACCCACCGAGGAAGAGCTCGCCCATGACTTCCTCTGGCGCATCCGCCCTCGCGTGCCCGGACCGGGAATGATCGGTGTCTTCGACCGCTCCCACTACGAAGATGTGCTCATCGGTCGGGTCCGCGAACTCGCCGATGAGGCCGAGATCGACCGCCGCTACTCGGCCATCAACGACTTCGAAGCCGAACTCACCGAGGCGGGGGTGCGGATCATCAAGGTCATGCTCCACATCTGCCCGGACGAGCAGAGAGAACGCCTGGCCGAACGCCTCGACCGACCCGACAAGCACTGGAAGTACAACCCCGGCGACGTCGACGAACGTCTCCTGTGGCCGGACTACATGGACGCCTACCAGGCCGTCTTCGACCGCACCTCCACCGAGGCGGCACCCTGGTTCGTCGTGCCCGCGAACCGGAAATGGTACGCCCGCTTGGCCGTGCAGCGGCTGCTGACCGACGCCCTGAACGCGATCGATCCGCAGTGGCCGGCGGCCGACTTCGACGTCGAAGACGAGAAGAAGCGCCTGGCCGAGAGCTGAGGTTATGTTCGGCACGGGCCTGCGGCACAACGTCGATCAGGCTCGCACGGTCACGGCCGTACGGGAGGTGGAGCCGCCTCGGCGAGGGTACGCCGTCACCGGTTCGCGAACTCAGTCGCGACGGATGCTGAAGTCGACCTTCGTGGGATGTTCGACGGTGCGCGAGACCGTGCAGTACTTGTCGTGGGAGAGCCCGACGAGGCGTTCGATGCGGGCATCGGCCTTCCGGCCCTCCTCGTCGTCGGGGAAGGCGAGGTCGAAGTCGAGGTGGACGTTGTCCACGCGGGAGACTCCGTCCTCGTCGATCTTGTCGGCGGTCGCGGAGACGTCGAACTTCGTCGGTTCGGTGTGACGGCTGGTCACGGTGTCGACGTCGATCGACGAGCAGCCGGCGACGGCGGCCAGGAGCAGTTCGACGGGGGTCATGAGGCCCTCGCCGCGGCCGAATTCGATGCTCGCTCCGCTCGGTGCGGTGGCGCGGTAGTGGTTTTCGGCGATGCGGGTCAGTTCGATGCTGCGGATGTCTTCACTCATGAGCCCATGATGTCAGATCCCGGGCGGGACGGCGTCTGGGGCTGGGCTTCGACGATCCGGTCCGGTGGTGGTCAGGGTCTGAGGTTCGGGGTCCGGGGTTCAGGGTTCGGGGTTCAGGGTTCGGCGAAGTCGACCTCGCTCGATTCCTGCACCCGCGCCTGCCGACCGGGACCGGATTCGAACTGCCAGTACAGGTTCGTGTGGGAGACGACCTGTTCCGGTGGGGGAGCGCCCCATTCGGTGAGGTCCTCCGTGGTGTGGGCGTCGGCGACGAGGGTGACGTCGTAGCCGCGGGCGAAGCCGCCGTGGATGGTCGAACGCACGCAGGCATCCGATTGGGCGCCGGCGACGACGAGGTGGCCGACGTCCTTTCTGGCGAGCACCTCCTCGAAATCCGTGTCCTCGAAGGTGTTGCCATGGGTCTTCTCGACGATCGCTTCGCCGTCGGCGGGGGAGAGGGCGTCGACGATCTGCCATTGCGGGGAATCGATCGGCAGCTCACCGGAGCTGTGCCGGACCCAGACCACCTCGGTGCCGGTGTTCCGGGCGCGGTCGACGAGATCCGAGATCGTGGAGATGACGCCCTCGGAGTTCCACGCGGCCTGCATCACCCCGTTCTGGACGTCGATGACGATGAGGGCGGTGTTCGGGCGAGTGGACGTCGGCGGCTGTGCTGTGGACATGTGATCCTCCTTGATCAAGGATCATTGTCCTCGCCTCGATCCCAGCAGACAAGAGGCAGAGGCCGGTTCGCTGTGAGGGTGTGAGAATGGGGGAGTGAGCGATACCTCCCAGAACTCCGGCGACGAGGCGGGCGTCGGCAAAGCGGCTGTCCCGCGCCGTTTCAGCGTGCTCCGGAGCTGGAAGACTGCCCCTTACCTGGTCGGATCGGGCACGGCGATGATGGGCGACAACATCGAACACGTCATCACCTATTGGGTGCTGTGGCAGAAGTTCGAATCCCCGGCGCTGGTCGGGTTCCAGCTCATCAGCCACTGGCTGCCGTTCCTGCTGCTCTCCGTCTATGCGGGGTCCCTGGCCGAACGCTTCGACTGCCGCCGTCTCATCCAGATCGGGCAGATCATGTTCATGGTCGTGTCCCTGTGCTGGGGGATCCTCTTCCTCACGGACTCGCTGCAGCTGTGGCAGGCATGCGTGCTGCTCGTCATCCATGGGCTGGCCGGATGTCTGTGGGGTCCGGCAGAGCAGATGATGCTCCATGATTTCGTCGATCGGAAGGAGCTGCCGAGCGCGGTCCGCCTCAATGCGACGTTCCGCAGCCTCGGCATCCTCTTCGGTCCGGTCGTCGGTTCCGCTCTGCTGCTCGGGGTCGGCGCCACCTGGGGCATCTTCATCAACATCCTCTTCTACCTGCCGCTGACGATCTTCCTCATCCGCACCCCGTTCACCGGACATCTGCGCAGCGGAGGAGTGCGCACTGCGCGGACGACCCTCATCCAGTCGCTGCGGGTGCTCATCGATGTCCGCCGCAATCGGGCGATCGTCGGCATGCTGCTGCTGGCCGCGCTCGCCTCGACGACGATCGGGGCGGTGCTGCAGACGGCGATGCCGGTGTTCGGCGACATACTCAACCCGGTCGGCGGGGACAGCGACTTCACGTATGGTGTGCTGCTCTTCGCCATGGGCGCAGGCGGGGTGCTCGGCGGCTTCGGGCTCGAGGCGACCGGGTGGATCAAGGCAGTCCCGGCCGCGGCCGCGCTGGCCGCCGCGGCCATGGGGGTCAGCGCCTTGCTCTTCGCCCTGACCTCGCACCTGTGGGTGGCGGTCGTCATGCTCGTCATCGCCGGAGTCTCGAAGATCACCGCCGAATCGACGGAGATGGCGATCATCCAACTCGAAGCACCCGCGGAGATCCGCGGCCGCGTCATCGGCTCCTATGCGACGTTCGGTCCCGGCATGCAGACCTTCTCCGGTGTCACCGTCGGAGTGCTCGGCACAATCGCCACGATTCCCGGAGCCGTCATCATCGGCGGCACGGTCCTGGCCATCGGAGCTGTGGCCATCGGCACCTACGCCGTCACAGGAAGACGCAACCCCCATGCCCCAATTACTACCTGACGGGGGCGCAGCAACCTGGCGCCAGGTATCTGCGCCGCCGTCACCTGCTCCGGCGCGGGGCTTCGGCGTGCTGTCGATCGGATTCGCCCATATCAAAGGCACGCGGCACGAGGCCCGGCCCGGCGCAGTCATCGACGCTCACGGCCCGAGAGGTGACCGCGAGTTCTGCTTCGTCGACGTCGACACGCGGCAGGTGCTCAAGACAGTGCAGAACCCGCGGCTCATCCAGATCGCCACGAGCCTGAACAGAGCCGGCCGTGAGGGCGGCGAGGACGGTGAAGAGGCCGGTCGGCTGACGATGACCCTGCCCGACGGTCGATCCGTGAGCGGAGTTCCACATGGGTCGGGTGAGCGGCTGACCTGCGACTACTGGAAACGACCTGTCGATCTCGAGCTCACCGACGGGCCGCATGCACAGCTCGCCTCCGAATGGCTCGACCGCGCGGTCCGTCTGGCCCGGGTGCCGCGCGGAGCAGTGGTCTACGGGGCTCCGCTGTCGATCGTCACGACGGCGTCCCTGCGCGATCTGAGCGACAGGATGGCCGATACACGACAGGTCGCGACCGATCTCACCAGGCAGGCAGCTCGGTGCCGCGCCACAGTCGTCCTCGACACAACTGACCCCTATGCGGAGGAGGCCTGGGTCGGTCGGGTGCTCCGCCTCGGTGGTCTGCGGGTACGGATCGGGTCGCCGATCCCGCGCTGCGCGGTGATGGATCTCGACCCGATCACCGGCGAACGCAACGCCCCGGTGCTCAAGACGCTCGCCGGTTTCCGACCGGCGAACTCGGCCGGCGAACCCGTTTTCGGTGTCTACGCCGAGGTGATCGGCACTTCCTCGCGCTCAGACGCTGGTGACGGCGGCCCAGATACCTGGCGCCAGGTTGCTGAGCCGCCGTCGGGTAGCAATTAGGTGACGGCGCCGCGGACTTTGTGGGCTGGGGAGTCCCAGAGGCGGTTGTCGAGGATGTCGCGCAGAGCTTCGACGGTGTCCCAGACCTCGGTGAACCCGATGTAGAGCGGGGTCAGCCCGAACCGCAGCACCTCCGGTTCCCGGTAGTCGCCGATGATGCCGCGTTCGATGAGGGCGCTCATCACCGCAAACCCTTGCGGATGCCTGATCGAGACCTGCGATCCGCGGTGGGCGTGCTCGCGTGGGGTGACGACCTCGACCGGGTGGTCGGCCAGCCGTGTGTCGACGAGATCGATGAACAGATCCGACAAGGCCAGGGACTTCTCTCGCACACGCTCCATGTCCACACGGGAGTGGATGTCGAGGCCGAGCTCTGCCACGGACATCGACAGGATCCCCTGCGTGCCGGTGAGGTATCGGCGGATGCCCTCGGCAGGCCGGTAGTCCGGGGCCATCTCGAAGGGCTGCGCATGCGACCACCACCCCGACAGGGGCTGACTGAACCGGTTCTGCAGTGCTTCGGCGACCCAGATGAACGCCGGAGAGCCGGGCCCGCCGTTGAGGAACTTGTACGTGCAGCCGACCGCCATGTCCGCGCCCGACCCGGCGAGATCGATCGGCAGGGCACCGGCCGAATGGCACAGATCCCAGATGACCATGGCCCCACCGGAATGGACCGCCGAGGTGGTCAACCCCATATCGAAGAGCCGACCGGTCCGGTAGTTCACATGAGTGAGGACGACGAGAGCCACCTCGTCGGACATCGTGGTCGGGAACCCCGCGGTGACTTCCTCATCGTCGACGAGGCGAACCTCATACCCGTCGCCGAGCTGGTCGGCCAAGCCCTGCAGCATGTAGATATCGGACGGGAAATTCTCCCGCTGGGTGAGGATGATGCGGCGTTCGGAGGAGTCCTCGACCTGCATCTTCAGCGCCGCCGAGGCGGCCTTGAACAAGTTGATCGAGGTGGTGTCCGTGACCACGGTCGACCCGGCCCCGCCGCCGACGATCCCGGCGATCTTCTCCCCGAGCGTCGCCGGCAGATCCCACCACCCGGCCGTGTTCCACGACCCGATGAGGCCGGTGCCCCACTCGTCGGTGATGACTTCCTGGGCACGTTCGGCGGCTCCCTTCGTGCGGGGACCGAGTGAGTTCCCGTCGAGGTAGATCGTGCGCGGCGGGAGCAGGAATTCCCCTCGGAAGTCGCGCAGGGGATCGTTCGCATCGCGTTGTTCGCAGTCCGTGCGGGTGATTGCAGTCGGGGAGAGAGCTGAGTTCGCCGAGGTGGCTGTCCGGTCAGGGGTCGTCATCGTCGCCTTCCACGTGGTGAGGGAACCGGTGGGTTCGTCCGCATCCCAGGCTACCGTGCGTCGGCTGATGACGATCTATGACCTGCTGATGACATCAGACGACGGTATTCGACGGTGGAAAGGGGGCAGTCAGGCGGCCGTTTCTAGTCTGAGACCAGCACCGACCCGCACGATCTCGATCAATCGCTTCACCCTTCGATCAGGAGACCACCCTCATGACCACCACCGACTTCGACACGACTATCGCCATCAGTGACGAGGAACGCGCCACGCGACTGACCACGGCCGGAAACGCATGGAACGAGCGTCTGGCCGCCTCGGCGACGAACGGGCAGCTGACGTTCTCGGCCTCCGGCATCGCTCGCGGGTCCGTGTCCTCGGTCATCACGGCGGGCCGCCACACCTTCACCGTCGACGAACCGACCCCGCTGGCCGGGGACGATGCCGCCCCGAACCCCGTCGAATACGCCCTCGGCGCACTCATCTCCTGCCAGGTCGTCGTCTACCGCCTCTACGCCCAGAACCTCGGGCTGACCATCGACGAACTCGATGTCACCGCCGAGGGCGACCTGGATGTGCGGGGGCTCTTCGGTGCCGAAGAGACCGTGCGTCCCGGGTTCTCCGCCGTGCGCGTGAGCGTGAGCATCACCGGACCCGACAGCGAGGAGGACTACCGGAAGCTGCAGGAGACCGTCGATGCTCATTGCCCCGTCTTCGACATCTTCACGAACCCGACTCCGATCGACGTCAGCGTCACGAAGACCAACTGAGGTCACAAAGTCCCGCTCCGCCCTTCCAGAACTACCTGACGGCGGCCCAGCAACCTCGCGCGAGATTGCTGCGTCGCCGTCAGGTAGCAATTGGGGGCGAGGGGCGAGGGGCGGGCAGGGATCAGCCCGCGTGTGCGGAAAGCACCTCGAGCACGTCGTCGCCGTAGCGGTCGAGCTTCTTCAGGCCCACACCGCTGATCTGACCGAGTTCGCTGATCGTCGATGGCTTGGCCTCCACGATGCCGTAGAGCGTGGCATCGGGGAACACGACGTAGGCGGGCACGCCCTGCTCCTTCGCCTGCTCGCCGCGCCAGGACCGCAGAGCCTCGAACAGGGAGGCGTCGGCGGGGTCGAGTTCGGCCTCGGGACCGCCTCGGCGAGTCCTCTTCGCGCCGGACTTCTTCACCGGGTCGACGCGCAGGGAGATCTCCTCTTCGCCGCGCAGGACGGGTCCGGCGTTCTCGCCGAGCACGAGCACTCCGTAGTCACCGTGGGATTCGAGGAGCCCACGGGCGAGCACCTGCCGGATGACGGTCTTCCACTGGCTCTCGGACAGGTCCTCGCCGACTCCCCAGACGCTCAGGCTCTCATGGTCCGATGCCCGTGACCGGTCGTTGTCGTTGCCGCGCAGCACATCGATGACCTGACCGGAGCCGAAACGCTGCCCGCGTTCCCGGTCAAGCCGGATGACCGCGGACAGCAGCTTCTGCACGGCCACGGTCGCGTCCCAGGTCACCGGGGGTGTCATGCAGGTATCACAGTTTCCGCACGGTGCGGATTCCTCATCGAAGTAGCGCAGCAGCTGCACCCGGCGGCAGTCGACGGTCTCACATAGGGCGAGCATCGCATCGAGGTGGCTCATCTGGCGGCGTTTGAACACCTGGTCGCCCTCGCCGGATTCGATGAGGCGGCGTTGGGAGACGACATCGCCGAGGCCGTAGACCATCCACGCATCCGCGGGCAGTCCGTCACGTCCGGCTCGGCCGGTCTCCTGGTAATAGCCTTCGACCGACCGGGGCAGGTCGAGATGGGCGACGAAGCGGACATCGGGTTTGTCGATGCCCATGCCGAAGGCGATCGTGGCGACCATGACGATGCCGTCCTCGCGGAGGAACCTCGCCTGATTCTCCGCCCGCACCTCGGACGGGAGCCCCGCGTGATAGGGCAGAGCGGTGATGCCGCGGGCGACGAGCGCCTCGGCGAGCTGGTCGACTCCGCGCCGCGACAGACAATAGACGATCCCGGAATCCCCGGGGTGTTCGGTGGTGATGAAGTTCAGCAGCTGCGACCGCGCCGAGGCCTTCGGTTCGATCCGGTAGGTGATGTTCGGCCGGTCGAAGCTGGCGACGAAGTGCTCGGCGTTCTGGAGGTGAAGGCGCTCGGTGAGTTCGGCATGGGTGGCGGGAGTCGCCGTGGCCGTCAGCGCAATGCGCGGAACGTCGGGAAACTGTTCGGCCAGCACTCCGAGACCCAGATAGTCGCTGCGGAAGTCATGTCCCCATTGGGACACACAATGGGCTTCGTCGATGGCGAACAGGGAGATCTGAGCCTGCTCGAGCAGTCGCATCGTCCGCGGCAGGACGAGCCGTTCGGGCGCAAGGTAGAGCAGGTCGATCTCACCGGCGAGCAGCTGCTGTTCGACCTGCTGCGCGGTGTCGAAATCGAGGGAGGAATTGAGGTAGGCCGCGCGCACCCCGAGGTTCTCCAGGGCAGCGACCTGATCGGCCATGAGCGCGATGAGCGGGGAGATGACCACGCCCGTACCGGGCCTGACCAGAGCGGGGATCTGATAGCACAGGGACTTTCCGCCGCCGGTGGGCATGAGCACGACCGCATCCCCGCCGCCGACGACCTGATCGACGACAGCCGCCTGCTGCCCCCGGAACTCCTCATACCCGAAGACATCGTGGAGGACATCGAGGGCGGAGGTCGTGGCTGCGGAGGTCATGGGACCCACCCTAGTTCACGTCACTGACTCGAATCTCCGGGTCGTGCGGTCGTTAGAGGCCGTTCGATGACGAGGATGTGGGGGGTGCCCCTATGTTTTAAGTCAAGGGGTAGCGCCCAGATTCTTCAAGAATATTTGGGAAGACTCGAAGGGCAGGGGTGATCGGTCCGGGAACTGTTTCCCAGACTGATCAGGTACTTCGCTGCAGAACGGTTCAGGCCGCAGTCCCCTGCTCGGGTGCGTGGAAATAGGCACCATCACGCAACATCGCGTACAGCACGTTGCAGCGCCTGCGCGCTAACGCGATCAGTGCTTGATTGTGTTTCTTGTGCTCGGCACGTTTCTTGTCGTAATACGCCCTCGACAACGGGTCCTTCAACGCCGCGAACGCGGACAAGAACAACGCTCGTTTGAGGATCTTGTTGCCCCGACGCGAGGAATGATCCCCGCGGATCGAGGTTCCTGACCGCCACGTCACCGGTGCCAGTCCCGCATAGGATGCGAGGTGTCCGGCTGATTCGAAGTCCTTACCCACGACCTCGGTCAGGATCCTCGCCGCTGTCCTGACGCCGACTGCCGGCATCGACGTCAGGAGCTCGAAAAGCGGATGCGCCTCAACCAGCTCCTCGATCCGGGCGAGCACGTCATCCCGCGACGACCGCGTCTGCGCCAACGACGTCGCCAACTGGGGCAGCACGAGGCCGGCCGCGTCGGTGCCCGACACCACCACCGTCTGACCGTCCATGGCAGTGAAGATCGCTGCCGCCCACCTCTTCCACGCCCTCGGTGCCTGCTTACGCAGCAGAGTCTCGACACGGTGTTTGCCGGCATGCCGCAGTGCTTTCGGTGTCGGGTATTTCGCCAGCAGGGCCAGCATGGCCGGATGATCCAAGTGGGGACCGATCACGGTCTCTAATCCGGGGTGGATCTGAGTGAGTAGCCCGCGGATGCGATTCGACGTCGCGGTGGCTTGTTTCGCGAGGTCATCGTCGTAGCCGCACAGCATGGACAGTTCGGCGACGTTCTCGTCGGCAACCCGGATGTCCCGCAGGGTGTGGGGCATGGTTCGGGCCGCGTCAGCGATGATGCTGGCATCGCGGGCGTCGGTCTTCGCCTCACCAGGGTGTAGGTCGGCGATGCGGCGCATCGCCAACCCCGGCAGGTAGGCGACCATGATGCCTTCGGCTTGGGCGACCGCGACTGGTAGGGCCCCGATCGTGGCGGGCTGGTCGACGATGACGAGTAAGGTTCCGTGCTTGGAAAGCCGGGTGAGCAGGGTCTTCAGTTTCGTTTCGTTCTGCGGCAGCGCCTTCGATAACAGTTGTTTTCCGTCGCGATCCACCGCGACGGCGTGGTGGTTGTGTTTGCCGACATCGATGCCGATGAATACGTCGATGTCAGCGTGGTTGGTGATCATGTCACTCATCTTCTTCGACTCATGTGACCGGATAGTGGTTGTGGTTCGGCTGGCCGGTAGTGCTGGGTGGCTCCAAGGTTCGGCATCCACGTTACGGTCGGGCTCAAGGCATGGGTTCTGCCAGTGGTTCTGGCCCCTATCAGCGATTTCCCTGGTGCCTTCGAACCCCGGTGACAACACCCCCCGGATCATGGGTGACTGGGGGTATAAATCATGCCGGGGTCCTCAGGCCAGCGACCCCTTCTATCCTGACGGATGGTGGGGCTAGTTAAAAGGTAACGGGTGCCCGCCGAATATCGGTCACAATCGGATACTCGAGCCGAAACTCAGGTCACAATCGGATACTCCGCGCGCCGGCGCCGAAAAAGTATCCGAAGGCGACCACTGTTTCCGACCCACTGTCCGAAAGTGACCACCTCTCGGCCGAGGGCCCGGGATCGGCCGAACTCTCGGCATCGGCTGACAGCCTCCGATCACGGCCCACCACACCACTCAGCACTCGCCCTCATCGGGCAGAGAACCTCCGCGCCGCCCTCACCGGGAAGAGAACCTCCGTGCCGCCATCAACCCGAACACACAGACGAACGCCACCCCGATGGCAAAGATCGTCGTCGCATTCGCCAACCCCACAGTGGCGGCGAGGGATCCGGCACCGATGGCCGGCACCGACATGAACACGTAGGCGAGGATGAAGTACGAGGTGGTCGCCTCGGTGCGGTGCTCGGGTGCGGTCACCGCAGTGATCGCGCGCATCCCGGTCATGAATACGAGCCCCTGTCCGGCTCCGGCCAGCACAGAGGAGGCGATGAGCACTGTCAGCGAGCTGACCAGGAGCGCGGCCACGAGGGCGCCCATGCTCACGATCATCGTCACTGTCCCGCCGATGATGAGCCGGCGGTCGCTGAGTGCGCGGAAGACCAGCTGCGCGCTCGCCGAGGCGCCGAAGAGGAGGAACACGACGGTGCCGGTGACCGCGGTCGACGTCACGTGCAGGGTCTGGCCGATGAAGCTCGGTGCGATCGCCGAATACAGTCCGCATACCGCAAATCCCGTGATCGCCCCAGGTGAGGCAGCCAGGAACATCCGTTTCGCCGAGGCGGGAATCCCCGGCAGCTGCAGCCGCACGGCACCCCGGTTGCCTCGCATCTGCCCGCCCGTGCGGTCGCGGACGAGGAGCAGCGCGACCCCGGCGATGACCAGCATGATCGCATTGACGAGGAACGGTGTGAACAGGGGTGCGGGTGCGAAGCCGGCGAGCAGGCCGGAAGACAGAATTCCGAGTCCCAGGCCGCCCATATTCGCCGCCGTCGCCAGGGACCCGGCGAGCCGTTCGCGGCCGACCGGGGCGTTCTCGAGCACGGTGACGGTGGCCGTGGACGTGAAGATCCCCGCCGCGAGCCCGGAGAGGACGCGTCCGGTCAGCAGCAGGCCGACGTCGGAGCCGATGAGGAAGAGAATCGCCGAGGCAATTGAGAAGATCACCCCGAGGCTGAGCACCGGACGCCGCCCCAGTCCGTCGGAGAGGCGACCGAAGACGACGAGCGCGGCGATGACCCCGACCGCGTAGATCGCGAAGAGCTGCGTGGTGAACGCGGTGCCGAACCCGAATCGCTCCTCATAGAGCGGGTAGAGCGGGGTCGGCAGTGTGGTGCCCATCATGACGACGGTGAAGATGTACACCGAGGCGGCCAATCCCCATCCCGTCGCGGCGCGCGATTCCGGATCGCGCCGGTTCGCCGCGGGAGCTTCCTCCGCCATCAATCGCACCGCCTTCCCGGCCTCCGGGTCCCACCTGAGAGCCACGAGCCGTCTGCGATTGTACGCTGGAACTCCGATGCCCATGCCTGCGTGAGAGCATGGCGGATTGTGCGCACCCGCGAGAAGGAGCAGATTCCGATGACCACGACCCCGAACAGCCCCGCCGAAGCCGACCCGACCGCACCGGCGGATCCGAGCCGGCGCCGAGTGATGAAGACGGCGGGCGTGGCCGGAACGGTGGCGGTCATCGGCGGCTCCGCGGCGGCCACCTCGGCGTGTTCGTCCGACGAGGAGGCGGAGCCGACGAAGGACGCGAGCCTGCCGGCCTCCGATGTTCCCGTCGGTTCCGGCACCGTCATCGAGGACACCTACGTGATCACTCAGCCGAAGGAGGGCGAGTTCTTCGCGTTCTCATCGGTGTGCACCCACCAGGGCTGCCAGGTCACCCGGATCACCGAGGAGGCCATCATCTGCCCGTGCCATTCCTCGAACTTCTCGGTGACCACCGGAGAGGTGGTGTCCGGACCGGCCGAGGAACCGCTGCCGAAGTACGAGGTCTCCGAAAGCGGCGGCACTCTCACCGTCACGGGCAAGTAGCGCCGAGGCCGACTGCCGAGCGGCACTCAGAGGAAGAGCCCGGGCAGGACGAGGGCTCCGGCGACGAAGACCGCGAGGAGAGCGGAGAAAGCCAGTCCGCTCGACTCGCTGCGTCGAGTCTTCGTGTCCTCGGCCCGCCATGGCAGGTCCGGCCATACGCGCGCGGTCCGAAAGACGGCGACGACGATGACGAGCATGCCTGCCGACCACACCCAGATGAACCAGCCGTCCCACCCTCCGAACGGTGTGATGAGGCGGATGAGCAGGATGAACACGACCGCCGTGACAATCCCTGAAAGCAGACTCAGACGGGTCTCCGCGCGGGGAGCGCGCCACGCGGTGAACGCACCCCAGGCCACGATCAGTGCCCCGATGACCGTTGAGACGAGTTCGGGGTTCATAAGCGAGGTCCCTTCTTCGAGATGATCGACGCGGCGGCGTCGACGTCATTCGCGGAATCATTGAGCACGATGACACCATTCCCGGATTTCGGATCGAAGCCGAGAAACGACCTGTAGCCGCCGGTGCCGCCGTTGTGCCAGGTGAGGTTCGGCGTTCGGTTCGTCGTCGTGAACCAGGCCCAGCCGATCCGGTCGCCGCCCTCGAACTCGGCGCGGGGTTCGGCCGCGTTCGCGCCGGGTGCGGTTCCGTCCCGCACGGCCCGCAGCCAGATGCTCATGTCGTGGGTCGTCGAGCGGACCGCTCCGGCCGAAGCCGAACCGCTCATCGTCCACGGAGCCGCCGGCAGCCCCGAGGCCGTGTACCCGTGGCCGATGCCCTCGGCAGAGTCTGGTACGAACGTCTCCTTCATTCCCAGGGGTGCGGTGATGCGCTCTGCGACGAGGTCCGCATACTCCATGCCCGTCACCTCGACGAGAGCCTGGCCGAGGACGGCGAAACCGAAGTTCGAATACGCGGGTTCAGGGTCGCCGATCTCCACGTCGATGAGACTCGTCACGATCTCCGCCGAATTCGCACGGTACGGATCCGTGTGCAGATAGTTCGACAGGGTGCTCATCGCTCCGTCGATGAAGTTCGGCGCCGGTACCTGCGCGGGCAGCCCGGACCGCTGCATCGCAATCGACTCGAGCGTCACCTCGGCGACCTTTCCCTCGAGATCCGGCCAGACCTCGCCGAGGCGGGTGTCCGCCTCGACCTCCCCGCGGTCGATCGCATCGGCGAAGAGGGCGGCGGTGAACGTCTTCGTGATCGAGCCGATCTCGAACTCGGTGTGCTCATCGGCCCCGGTGCCCGCGAACGTCACCTCGTCGCCGTGGATGTGGGCTGCGGCCACATGCTGCCAATGCCTGCTGCCGAGGCTCTGCTCGACGTCGGCCATGAGACCGGCATCGCCGGTCGCTGCGCCCTGGAACCCGCGTGGCCACGGAGTGATCGCCGCGAGCGCGGCGGCCGTCAGCGCGGCGGCGATGATTGCGATCAACCGGCACCGAGGCAGGGATGGGTTTGTCGCGGGAGTGCGGTGTTCCTCGGTGGTGGTCATCGTTCCTCCTGGTGAGCAGGGGTGGGATGTGCGGTGGTCGGGATCGGGCCGCACAGTGCGCGGTGCGGTCGAGAGGTGTGGTCAGTGCGTGCCGATGAGGACGAGGGTGAGCAGCGGGATGACCCGCTGGGCAGGCACGCGCCAGTGTCCGCGGCGGGCGCTTTCGAGCCATCCGGCCCCGGCGAGGGCATGCACATGGTGGTAGATCTGCCCGGACGTGCCGAAGCGCTCGTCCTTTCCGAGCTCGGCCACGGTGCTCGTGCCCTCGTAGATCGCCTGAAGCAGCTGGAGTCGGACGGGATGACCGAGTGCTGCCAGGGACTCGGCCGCCTCGGCGAAGTCGATCTGCGCCAGCCCCGCACTGTTGAGACCCATCTGCCACGCCACGGGATCGGAGCTGCCCGGGGGAGTGGTGTACCCGGTGTAGGTCACCCCATCGCCGAGGTGGTCGACGAGTCCGTGCAGAGCCCAGAACGTCTCCGTGTCGCTCGGCAGGGCCGTGCCCGCTCTGTCGGACAGCGCAGACGATTCCGCTGTGACTGTCGATCGTGCGTCCGGATTCTCCTGTGCTGCCGCAGTCTCCTGAGGCGACCCGGGCGTGGCGGTCGCAGCCTCGAGTTCGGCGACTCGACGCTCGAGCGCGGAGAGGCGTTCGTCAGCTGATGCGATCGGTTCCATGTGTCGACAATACAATAAATACGTAATTACGTAAATACAGAGGTGCCACAACAGCGGTGCCCGTCAGTCCCTGAGACGACACTGACCGGACAGACTCAGCTGGGAGACCTAGACTGGTGCCGTGATGAGTACCGAAGAACCGCGCACCGAATCCACGCCTCCGCGTTCCGAGGCCGCACCGCAGGCCGTTGCCGCAGCGAGGCGACTCGGCTGGCCCATGGTCGTGCGCGGAATCCTCGGTGTCGTCTTCGGCATCGTCACCGTCTTCTGGCCCCGCGATGCGAGCAATCCGCTGCAGCTGAGCCTGCCGACCGAGGTCGTCGACCACCTCGCCATCGGCTACCTCATCCTCTTCGCCCTGGCGCTGGTCTTCCAGGCCGTGCGCTCGCCGTTGAACGTGCGCACCGCGGTCTTCGGCCAGGCCGTCATCGCGATCCCGGCGATCGTCTTCCTCTTCCTCGCCGACAATCCCGCCGAACTGCGCGCGGCCCTGAGCATCTGGGCCCTGCTGCACGGCGCCCTCGAATTCTGGACCTACCGACAGCTGCGGTCCCAGCCCATGGCCTCGGACTTCCTCATCGCCTCAGGAGTCCACGTCCTGCTCGGCATCATCCTCGTCTTCGGTGACGGAATGGAAGCCTTGTCGATCCTCGGCTTCACCGGCGCCGCGACCCTCATCGCCGGTGTGATCTTCATCATCGGCGGGTACTCCCGCCTGAGCAAGGGTCGCCAACTGGCCAAGCTCGGTGCCCTGCCCGAGCAGATCGACACCCCCACCGAGGCGGCCGACCCCGCCGGGGCGGCCGACCCCGCCGGGGCGGCCGACCCCGCCGACACTCCCGCCGCCCCTTCCGACTCCTCTGACGTCGCCGGCGCCGCGGACTCCTCCGACGACTATGACGCCACGGCCCCTTCCGGTGCCGCAGACCCCTCGGGCGCCGTCGAATCGGGCGAGTCGACCGACCCCGCCGGCGAATCCGATCGTGCCGTCGATGCCGGTCACGCAGCCGAGTCCGAGCATCCCGATGATCCGGACAACGACGCCCCTGTGAAGAAAGAGCCCTGACCGGCACCCGAGCCAACCGAGACATCCGAGGTGAGATGAGCACTGTCGAATACGAGAGCGCAACCGAATCCCGATTGGCCACCATCGCCGCCTCGGTGAGGTCCTCCGAGCTTCTGGGCGACCTGGCCGAAGCGAGCCGAGCGCTCGACCCCGCCCTCTTCCGGCGTCTCTTCGAACTCTCCCGCTCCCCATCCCTGCTGGTGGCCACCGACTACGACGGGACGATCGCGCCCATCGTCGACGTGCCCAGCCAAGCCTTTCCCCTGGAGGGCTCGGTCGATTCGCTGCGTGCGCTCGCCCTGCTGCCGACCACCTCGGCGGGGGTCATCTCCGGTCGCAGCCTGCGCGATCTCGCGGCGATGTCGCGACTGCCCCGCGAGGTTCACCTCTTCGGATCTCACGGCGGCGAGACCGACACATTCACCATCGACGCCCTCACCGAATCGCAGCGGGCGGTCCTGGCCGACTTCCGCGCCGATCTCACCCGCACCCTGCCGCGAGAGGTCATCGAGCACAAGACCACGGGCGCTGCCGTGCATCTGCGCGGACTCGAGGAGGCGAATCGACGCGACATCGAAGCCGCTGTCGAGAAGCTCGCCGCCGCCCATCCGATCCATCCCACCCGCGGCAAGCAGGTCATCGACCTGACCGTCGTGCCCTCCTCGAAGGCCGATGCGCTGACCCGCCTGCGCAGCCAGACCGGAGCGGAAGCCGTCGTGTTCATCGGAGACGACACCGCCGACGAATTCGCCCTCGAAACCCTCAGGGCCGACGACCTCGGACTCAAGGTCGGAGCCGAAGCAGCGCCCACGCACGCCGATTTCCGGTTGGACTCACCGGACGAGGTCTCCACCGTCCTCGGCGCGCTGTTCGAACTGCGCAAGTCCTGGCTCTTCGGCCGCCGCGCCACCCCGATCCAGCGGCACAGCCTGATCGGCAACGGTCAGTCGACCGCGCTCATCGACCCTGCAGGCAGCATCTGCTGGATGCCGCACCCGATGCCGCACTCGGCGTCGATGTTCTCCGAGGTCCTGGGCAGCGAGGCGGCCGGCTTCTTCGCTGTCGCCCCTGCCAACGGAGCCGCTCCGCTGACCCAGCGCTACCTCGGGAACTCGACTCTGCTCGAGACGCGGTGGGCCGGGCTGAGCTGTGTAGACTACCTCGCTCCCGTCGACGGACACAGCGACGACACGATCGTCGTCCGGGTGCTCACCGGCGACGTCCCGACCCGCATTCGCTTCGCACCCCGACTCGACTACGCAACGATTCCTACCCGCATGACCAGGACCGATGACGGTGTGGCGCTGCTCGGCACGGCGGAGCCGATCGAACTCCACGCCCCCGGCATCGACTTCGAGATCGTCGAGCACGGAGATTCCCACACCGCCGAGGCGACCGTCATCCCCTCGCAGCGGCCCGGCGGATCCGTCGTCCTCGTCCTCGCCTGCGGAACCGGCACCGGCGACGCCGGATATATGGCCACCGGCGGGGAGCACCATGTGCGCGAGCGCGCCCTGAACTTCTGGACCAACTGGGTCGAGTCGCTCACCCTGCCTGGCCACCACCGCGAGGAGGTCATCCGGTCGGCGATCACATTGCGCGCACTGTGCCACGAACCCACCGGCGGAGTCCTCGCTGCCCCCACCACCTCCCTGCCCGAGGGCATCGGCGGCGTCCGCAACTGGGACTATCGCTATACGTGGCTGCGCGACGGATCGATGACCGTCCGCGCCCTGCTCGCGCTCGGATCCACCGGTGAGGCCGAAGGATTCCTCACCTGGCTGTCGGGGGTCCTCGAGCGCACGGTCTCTCCCGAACAGCTCCATCCGCTCTATGCCGTCGACGGTTCGGCCCTGACCACCGAGGCGGTGCTCAACCACCTGCCCGGATACGCCGGTTCCCGGCCGGTGCGGGTCGGCAACGCCGCCGAACATCAGGTCCAACTGGACGTGTTCGGCCCGGTCACGGAGCTGCTCGACGAACTCAGCGGCCACCTCGGCGAGTTGCCCGAAGATTATTGGACGCTCACCTGTCAGATGGTCGAAGCCGTGGGCAAACGGTGGTTCGAGGCCGATCACGGGATCTGGGAGGCCAGGCGCCCGCCGAAGCACAACGTGTACACGCGGGTGATGTGCTGGGTGACGGTCGACCGGGCGCTGCGGATCGCGGACCGGTTCGATCGGGAGCCGCCCGGTGCGTGGCGGCAGCTGCGTGAGGAGATCGCCCAGGATGTGCTCACTCACGGCTACAACGAGGAAGTCGGGGCGTTCACCGTCGCCTACGGGGAGACCGACCTGGATTCGGCGGCGCTGTTCGTCGGGCTCTCGGGGCTGCTCGACGCCGACGACCCGCGATTCGTGTCCACCGTCGATGCGATCGAACGCGAACTGCGGGTCGGGCCGACGGTCTTCCGCTATCGCTACGACGATGGGCTGCCCGGTCTCGAGGGCGGGTTCCACATCTGCACGACCTGGCTCATCGAAGCCTTCATCAAGGTCGGCCGCATCGACGACGCCTGGGACCTGTTCCGACAGGTCGACGCCCTGCTCGGACCCACAGGGCTGCTGTCGGAGGAGTACGACCCGGTCGCCGAGATGCACCTGGGCAACCACCCGCAGGCATACTCGCACCTCGGCTACATCCGCGTCGCCCAGCAGCTCGACGCGTACCGCCCCACCTGAGGTGTACGGCGGTCGCAGCGGCGCCAGCCCCAGCCGCGAGCCGCCCGAACGCGGCGGCCGCACACCTCCCGGCCGCTCAACCGTGCCTTAGGTGGACGAAATGGTCACAGAAACCGCCAGCCGGAGGGTGACCATTTCGCCCACCTGAGACTGGATTGAGTGCCCAGGAGCTGCTGCCTCACTCGAGAGACCTCGCAGCCTCACTCGACGAGGAGGGTGACCACCTCGGCGACGCATGCGGGACGGTCTTCACCGTCGATCTCGATCGTGTGCTCGAGGATGACCTGCGTGCCCTTGTCGCCGCGGATGACGTTGTTGACGCTGATGGTTCCGCGCAGTCGGGAGCCGACGACGACGGGCTGGAGGAAGCGGACCTTGTTGAGTCCGTAGTTGACGCGGATGGCCACGCCTTCGATGGTGAAGACCTCGGTGGAGAACTTCGGGATCAGCGCAAGGGTGAAGAATCCGTGCACGATCGTCGCACCGTAAGGGCCCTCGGCCGCGCGCGCTTCGTCGACGTGGATCCACTGGTGGTCGCCGGTGACGTCGGCGAAGGTGTTGATGGCGTCCTGGTCCATCGTCATCCATTCGGAGGAGCCGAGCTCCTGGCCGATGAGCGATTCGATCTCGTCGATGCCATTGATTGTGCGCAAGTGGTTCTCCTTTGATCCTGGCTCAGATGGTGAGCGGACATTCGATCGAGGTCCGCTGTCCTTGGCATCATACGTGGCGGGCCGTCCGAGGCCGCCCGGGCGTCCGGACTGTGAGTCGCACGCTCCGCGTCCGTTAGGTTGGAGGCATGGCCGACAATGCACAGGAACGTCCCGATGCGCTGACGCATCCCCTCTCGCCGAGGTGGCTGGAGCGTCCCGACGGCTACCGTCACTTCGAATCCGCGTACTTCGTCGGCCGTGGCCGGGACACGTTCGACCGCTGCGCCGAGGAGCTGCTGCACTGGGAGGTCAAGATCCGCAGCGGCTTCGACATCGATGTGGACGGCGACATCGACGTGGACGGCGACGGAGCTGCGCGGCCGCCGCGTGTGGAGCGTGAGCAGGAACCGACGATTCGGGTGCGCCTGGGACCGTTCCGGCTGCCCGAGCCTTCCCGAGTCATCGATGTCTTCGAGACTGAGGATCGGTGCGGCTTCACCTACGGCACGAAGTCGGGGCATCCGATCACCGGCGAGGAGTCATTCATCCTCATCCGCACCGCCGATGACCGGGTCTTTCTCGTTCTGAGGTCGGTCTCGCGGGCGGGGCTGGGAATCTGGCGACTCGGCGAACCAATCGTCCGGCTCGCTCAGATCGTCTACCGGCACCGCTACGGGCGGGCGCTGCGCCGCTGACTGTGCAGCGCAGAGGCGATCCGGTTGCGAGCTGCGGGTTCGGGTGCCTGGGCGCACATTATGGGCTGCCTCGGCGGCAAGAAGTGCGTGCTGCCGGACAGACCGCTGTTCGATCACTTGCCGGGAATAGAGCTCCGAGCAGGCTTGTACTCCCAGTGCCACGGCTCGTACATGCTCGCCTTGGCCCAGTCGGGGTTCTCCCAGCCGTATTCGTCGCCGTGCTCGACGAGCCAGCCCCAGGCTCCGGACTTCGAGGCGACTCCGCCGCCGAGGTCGAGGGCGATTCCCCAACCGTGCAGAGAGGTCCCCGGTTCGGCCGACAGTCCCGGTTTCCGGCTGGCCACAGAGAGCTGGCCGGCCATGTCACGGTAGGAATCCGTGATCTCGAGTTCCTTGCCGGTGTCCTTCTTGTATGCGGCATTCATCTTCGCGAAGGAGACGGCGGCGTCGGCCCGGAGCTGGTGGTCTCCCTTGCCGAGGTCGCACAGCCACTCATCGGGCAGTTCGCCGTTGCCGGCGGACTGGTCGAAGTCCTGCTTCGCATCGCAGCCGGGCAGAGCGCTCTTCTCAACTGCGCGGGACGCGGCTTCGACCTTCTTCTGCTCGGCGCTCGGCACGCCGATCTCGATCGACGACTTCCCCTCGGCAGCGGGGACGTCGGCGTTGACCTTCTCGGCGTTGATGGCGGCGGGCTCACCGGCAGCGGTCGGATCGGTTTTGACCTCGGCACCTCCGCTGAGGTTGTTGACGAGCATGGTCACGGCGGTGGCGGCACCTGCCACGGAGACGGCTGCCAGTGTCGACATGGTCCGCAGCTTCCGTTTGCGCACGGACTTGAGCAGAGCACCATCGGACCCGCGGCTTTCGGCGGCTCCTGCGCTGACCCGGCGAATCGATGAGGCGGAGTGTGAGCCGAAGGTCGCAGGAACCTCGGCGGCCTCACGCTCCATTGCGGCCCGACGCGGGGGCGTCTCCGCTGCTCGGGCCTCGGCGGCCATCGCTGCACGCCTGGGCGACAAGGTGTCGGCCGAGGAGTCAGCGGGAGCAGGGGCTGGCGGCGTCCCGGTCCCGCGCGTCGCGGTGCGTGCGCGTGAGAACGGGGACGATGAGCGACGCCTGTGCAGATCCCGTCGACGCACCGGTGGTTCTGTGGCCGATGATGACTCTGACATAACTCTCCGTGTGACTGTGACTCGTCGAAGACCGCCGAGGTTTCGACGACTTCAATCCAACATCACAAAAGTGTAACGGGAATATATAGAAGCTGTCACATACAGGTGACGAGTCACACTGACGGGCACTCAGCCGACGCTCAGGCCGATTTCGGTCGGACCGCTGCGAACCCTGCATCACGCCAGTTCAGCTGGCTTCCGGAAGCGGAGGGCCGCCTCGGCGAGGTTATTCGGATCGGCTCTCGACGTACTGTCGGAGAGCGCGTTCCTGGGCCTCTTCGTCGGGGAAGATCACTTCGGTCCGCGCGCCCCCTGTTACGGGATCGTTACTGAAGATCAGCTTGATGCCGAGCAGGCGGGCCTGCCCTTGGGCGATGACGAGGCCGAGGCCCATTCCTCCTCCGCCGGCGGAGACGAAGCGGGTCGGACCGGTGTTGACGATATCCGGCGGGTAGCCGGAGCCCGAGTCGGTGACGACGATGCTGCGCGTGCTCGTCTCGAGGCGGATGGGATCCCCGCCGTGTTTGATCGCGTTGACGAGCAGGTTCGACACGATGCGCTCGAAGCGGCGGACATCGGTGACCAGCGTCGAATTCAGTGCGGCCAGATGAGTTTCGATCTGGTGCCCGGCCAGAGCGCCCGAGGCCTCCATCGTGCCCAGCAGGGATCGGATCGCCTGATCGACGTCGACGCGGGTGAACTCGGGGTTGGCCCGTCCCGCGTCGAGGCGGGAGACCTCGAGGAGGTCCTCGACGAGGACCTGCATGCGCACGACCCGGTCCTTGACGAGTTCGGCGGGGCGGGAATCCTCTTCGAGCAGGTTCGCGGCGTTGACCAGCCCGGTCAGCGGGGTGCGCATCTCGTGCGCGAGGTCGGCGGTGAATCGCTGCTCGGAGTCGATGCGTTCGGTCAGTCTTGCCACCGCGGTGTCGACGGCCGTGGCGAAGGCCCACACCTCCTGATCGGATTCGTCGATGACGTCGGCGATGCGCGTCGTCGTGTCCCCGGCGGCGATCTTCCGGGCCGCCTGTGCGCCGAGGGTGAGCCTGCGGGAGATGCGGCCGGCGACGATCGATCCGACGCCGCCGACGACGAGGGCGGATCCGATCATGCCGACCAGCAGCGCCTGGTCGATGCGGCCGATGAGCTCCTGACTGTCCTTCGTCGATGCGCGTACGGAGATCACCTCGGTGTACTCGCCGACCTCGATCGGGGCCGCGGCCCACACGATCTCCTCGCCGTCGACCTCGGAGCGGATCGTCACGCTCTGCCCCTTGAGCGCGGACTTGCGGGCCTCCTTGGGCAGCTGCGGATCCTCGATGCGGGCGTTGAGGGTGAGCACCCCCGTCTCGGAGAAGATGGCCGTCGCATTCGTCAGCTGCTCGGTCACCGTCGACCGCATCCGGTCGTCCTCGGCCCGGGCAGCGGACTGGCGCAGCACGATCGAACACGATAAGACGGCGATGATCACCGAGGCGACGATGAGCAGAGAGATCTTCCAGCGCAGCGACATACGATCAGCCTGCGAAGCGGTAACCGAATCCGCGAACGGTTTCGATCATGTTCGCCCCGATCTTCTTCCGCAGGCGCTGGATGTGGACGTCGACGACGCGGGAGTCGCCGGCCCATTCGTAGCCCCACACCGTGAACGCGATCTTCTCCCGCGAATACACGTGCTCGGGCTGCTCGGTCAGCAGCAGGAGCACACGCAGCTCGGTCGGGGTGAGGTGGACTTCCTCCCCGTCGACCTCGACGGTCAGCCGCCCGGTGTCGAGAACGAGGGATCCCAGCTGAGTGCGGAACGGGCCCAGCCCGCCGTCGGAGCCGGACGTTTCCGGGGCCACCGTGGGGGAGCCGCTCGGTCGAGGGGGGACCCCGGTGCCGCCGCCGATGGCCTCTTCGTCGTCGTCCGCCTCGGGGGCGGTGGTGAATCTCCCACCGGCACCGAGGTAGGTGTCATCGGATTCGAGCTGCGCTCGCAGCCGATCCCGGGTGTCCATGCCGGGGCTGGCGCCGAGGACCTCGGGGATGCCGTCGCCGGTGACCATGCCGCCGGGTCCGATCACGGTTTCGTGATGCTCATCCGCCTCGGGGGCGGGGGAGTAGCCGAACCGATCGGTGCCGGTGGTGATGAACCGGCGGACGACAGCGCGGATGCGGGCGTTGAGCACCTGCATGTCGAAGGGCTTGGTGAGGTAGTCGTCGGCTCCGGCCTCAAGGGCCTGGACGATGTCGATGGCGTCGGAGCGGGCGGAGATGATGATGATCGGGATCGTCGAACGCTCGCGCACGGCACGGCAGATGGAGGCGCCGTTCATCGTCGGCAGCATGAGATCCAGCAGGAGGACGTCGGCGCCGTTGGCGGAGACGAACTCGTACCCCTCGCGGCCGTCGGCGAAGGCCGAGACCGTGTAATCGAAGCGTTCGAGTCCGATCTGCGTCGTTTCGCGGATGACCTCGTCATCCTCGACCAGAACTATATGCATTACGTTTCTCCATTAAGCCGCGTGAAGCGTTGACCTGGTTCAAACCTACCGTCGTGCAGGCGGAACACCTGCACCGACCATCCGGAGGGGCAGCATGCTCTGTCCCCGTCTGCGAACATGGCCTCCTGCACCACCAGTGTCCCATTTCTGCCGGGGCTGACCTTGAGCTGATTGCCGGTGGCGATGAGTTCGAGGCGGGGCCGGCCCTTGTGCTCGCTGATGACTGCGCCGGCGATGATCTCGTCCCGCTGTTTGGGGTTGGCCACCGTGACCAGCTGGAACTTCTGTTCGCCGCTGAGGAACGGCGTCGAGAACTTCAGACAGTCCTTGCAGTCGGCGACGACCTGAGCGGTCTCCGAGGCACTGCCGGTGACGGCGATCCCCGACGAGGATTCGATGGCCCTGCGGACCTCGTCGAGCGAGAACGGTTCGTTCGGCTGGCCGGCGGCCACGGTATTGGGGGCGAAGAGGGAGGGGGAGGGGTTGCCCTCCGGTGAGACCTTGAGGCCGCGATCGGGTCCGCATGCAGTGACGGTGAAAGCCATGACGGCCGCGAGGAGGAGTGCTGTGACGGTCCGGACGGTGCGGCGGGAGGATCGTGAGTGGGGACTGTCGAGGGTGCCGGGGCCGCCGGCTGCGATGCCGGCAGCTGTGGCCGTCGGGGTCGCGGCGTCTGCGCATGGTTCACGGCCAGGCGGGGCCTGGCTGGAGTGAAAAGAGCGCAGCGCCTCCCCGGAGGCGCGTCTGACGGTGACGGGCACACACTCATTTTTGCCTGTTCGGAGCCCGTAGTCCACCTGATCATCGGCGCAGGCGAGTCGGATCCTCCCTCGGATCCACCGGTCGCCGCGCTCTTCGCCGGTTTCAAGGCGGCTTGTGGCCTTCTCGGTGCCGATGGGAATGTGGTTCCAGATGGAACGGTATGGGGTGATGATCTCGGGCACAGGATGGGTCGGCTCTCAGGTCCGACCGGTAGAATGAGGGGCATGGCGCCCACGAACACCCCGAAGAAGAAGTCCACAGGCGGCAGGCCCACCAGCACGGTGTCCTACAAGGATGCGATCAAAGTCGGCCTCGTCTGCGGAATCGTCACCCTCGTCCTTGCGATCATCGTCACCCGAGCTTGGCAGGACGGCCGCGCCTTCGGCTACGCATTCCTCTACGCCGGAGCGGCATTTGTGGTGGTGTCAGGCTTCGCGAGCTACCTCAACTGGGTGATGCGCAAGGACACGCAGAACCAGAACCAGTCCTACCCGGTCATGCGGTAGGACGCCTCGCCACGCACCGAGACGCGCCGGCCCTCCGCTGAGGCGTCCACTGCGGCGCCAGCATCGACTTCCCTTTCGCGGCAGTTCGTCGCGTGACTGTCACTGCCTACAGCTGCTGAGGCATCAGACACCGAAAGCGCCATAACGCCCTGCTCCTGCAGGGTGTTATGGCGCTTTCAGTGGGGGATGCTCGCGGTCGAGGGGTGACGGCTCGTCGGATTCCGCAGTGTGCAGCTCCGTCGCTCTGACCCGCCGTCGCCGGCCGGGCCCCGGCGCACCTACTTGAAGCGCAGGAGGCGGAGGCTGTTGAGGATGACGAACACCGACGAGAAAGCCATCGCGGCCCCGGCGATCATCGGGTTGAGCAGTCCGAGAGCCGCGATCGGGATCGCCGCGGTGTTGTAGGCGAAGGCCCAGAACAGGTTGCCCTTGATGAGCCCCAAGGTCCGGCGCGAGAGCCGGATCGCCTGCGGGATCTGCTGCGGATCGGACTTGACCATGGTGATGTCCGACGCCGCCATCGCCGCATCCGTGCCCGATCCCATCGCGATGCCGAGATCGGCGCCGGCCAGAGCGGCGGCGTCGTTGACACCGTCGCCGACCATGGCCACGGCCCGGCCCTGCCCCTGCAGTTCGCTGACCACGGAGACCTTGCCTTCCGGGCGGACATCCGCGCGGACCTCGGTGATCCCGAGAGCCTCGGCGACCACCTCGGCGGCTTGGGCATTGTCCCCGGTCAGCAGCACCGTGCTCAGTCCCAGCGAATGCAGTTCGGCGATCGCTTCCGCGGCCGTCGGCTTGGCCTCGTCGGAGACGAAGCTCAATCCTCGGAACTGCCCGTCGATCGCCAGTGCGATGATCGTGGCCCCGCGGGGAAGCGAGTCGGCCGGGTAGTCGACCGTGATTCCGCGTTCCCGGAGCAGGTCCGGGC
Source organism: Brevibacterium limosum (assembly GCF_011617705.1). Lineage (NCBI taxonomy): Bacteria > Bacillati > Actinomycetota > Actinomycetes > Micrococcales > Brevibacteriaceae > Brevibacterium > Brevibacterium limosum. Next base: position 170,936 of record NZ_CP050154.1, read on the forward strand.
GACCGGCGAGCACCTCGGCGCCGTCGATCGCTGCCCGCAGTCCGCCGCCGGGGATGTTCTCGAAATCCGTGACCGCTGCGTCGGCCGGCGTTCCGGCCGACCTCGCCGAGGCGGCCCCCGCCGAACCCGCCCCGACGATGTCGGGTGCGGCCTCGACGATGGCACGGGCGATCGGGTGTTCGCTGCGCGATTCCAACCGCGCGAGGATGTCGTAGTCCGCCGGTGAGAGCTCGCTTCCGGTCAGGCTCATCACGCCGGTCGTCAGGGTGCCGGTCTTGTCGAGGACGACCGTATCGATCGACCGCGTCGACTCCAGCGCCTCGGGCCCGGAGACGAGGATGCCCAACTGGGATCCGCGCCCCGACGAGACCGCAAGGGCCGTCGGCGTGGCCAGACCCAGGGCACACGGACAGGCGATGATGAGCACGGTGAGTGCCGCATGCAGCCCCGTCGCCCAGTCGCCGGTGACGAAGCCCCAGATGAGCAGGGTGAGCACGGCGATGCCGAAGACGATCGGGACGAACACCGCCGAGATCCTGTCGGCCAGTCGCTGCACGGCCGGTTTGCCGGTCTGAGCGCGGCTGACGAGATCTGCCATGGCCGCCAGCGTCGTGTCCGCCCCCACTCGGGTGGCGCGGACCTCGAGCACACCCGAGGTGTTGATCGTGGCGCCGGTGACGGAATCGCCGGGAGCGACCTCGACCGGCACGGATTCGCCGGTGAGCATCGCCTCGTCGATGGCCGAATGGCCGGTGAGCACCTCACCGTCGGTGGCGATCTTCTCACCGGGACGGACGAGGAAGACATCGCCGACGGCCAGCTGATCGATCGGCACCTGCACCTCGACACGGCCCCCACCCGCGGAATCAACACCCGCGGCACCGATGCCCGAAGCAGCTCCATCCGTGGCAGCGCCTTCGCGCAGCACGGTCGCGGACCTCGCCCCGAGATCGAGGAGTGCCTTGAGCGCGGCCGTCGCCCGGTTCTTCGCCCGGTCTTCGGTGAGCTTGCCGATGAGCAGGAACACCGTGATCGCCGCGGCCGCCTCGAACCACACGTGGTATTCGGCGGGAATCGCCCAGCCGTAGCCGTCGGCGACGGCCCGGCCCAAGGTGTAGTAGGAGTAGAGGCTCGCGACGGCGATGCCGACGCTGACCAGGGTGTCCATGGTCGTCGAGCCGCCGCGCGCGGCCTTGTACGCCGCCGAGTGGAACGGCCACGCACCCCAGGTGACGACGGGCAGGGCGAGGATCGCGACGATCCACTGCCAGCCGGTGAAGTGCCAGCTCATGACCATCGAGATCGCGACGATCGGGACGGCCAGGATGAGCGAGCCGATGAAGCGCGGCCGCAGATGACGGGGATCGTAGTCGACGATCTCCGGACCATCGGCGCCGGCACCGGGGCCGCGCACCGCGGCCCCGTAGCCGGCCTTGGCGACGGCGGCGGTGATGTCGTCGTCGCTGAGATCGGAGTCGATGACCACATGCGCGGTCTCCAGCGGCAGATTGACCTCCGCCGTGACCCCGTCGAGGCGGGTGAGCTTCTTCTCGATCCGAGACGAACACGACGCGCAGGTCATGCCCGTGATGTCGAGCTCGAGCTCGCGTGACATCACTTCACCTCGTAGCCGGCCTCATCGACGGCGGCACGGATCGCCGCGTCGTCGAGTGCGGCCGACGATGTGATCGTGACCGGGGAATCGCCGCCGGCGTTGAGGTCGACCGCGACGTCCGAGACGCCCGCGAGTGACCCGAGCTCTTCCCTGACCGCGGCTTCGCAGTGTCCGCAGGTCATTCCCGAAACGGTGATGGTGGTGGTCGTCATTGTGCTCTCCTATCAGCTGTGAACGTTTCCCGATGGCCGAACCTCCGGCGTCGTCGCACCCCGATCGGGCCGACGCGGCCGGCAGGCTCAGCTCTTGATGAGTCGGGAGATGGCGGCTGATGCCTCCTCGACCTTCTTCCGCGCTTCCTCGTCGTCGCCGGATGAGGCGGCGTCGACCACGCAGTGAGCGATGTGCTCTTCGAGGAGGTTGATGGAGACCGCGTGCAGCGCGGCTGTCGCGGCGGAGACCTGGGTGAGGATGTCGATGCAGTACTTGTCCTCATCGATCATCTTCCCGATGCCGCGGACCTGACCTTCGATCCGCTTCATCCTCCGCGCGAGAGCGTCCTTCTGCGAGGTGTATCCATGTTGCTCAGTCATGATTGCACCGTATACCCCTACAGGGTATAAATCAAGATGGTCCTCGCCGAGGCGGCTGTGCGTTTGCTCTCACCCCGACCCGTCCGTGCCGTCCGGCTCCTACAATCGTGAGTATGCGTGCTGCCAGACTGTTCCGGTTCCCCGTCAAGGGATTCCCCGCCGAGGAGCTCACCGAGGCTCGGGTGGTCAGGGACCGCGGAATCCGCGGCGACCGGATCGCGGCATTCACCAACGGCAGCCTCGACGTTCCCGCCGACGCCTGGCACTCGTACTCCGCCTTCACCGTGCTCAAGAACGACACCGACCTGCAGAGATGGCGTGTGGGCGTGTCCCTCCCCGAGGCGGCCGATGACGACTCCGCGACCGTGACCCTGACTGCCCCGACGGGAGAGTCGACGACCTTCTCCACGGACGATGAGAGCGGCAGGGCCGCCTCGGCGGGGTTCCTCTCCGAACGGATACCCCCTCAGGGTTCATTCCCGCGTTGCCTGGCCGTCGCGGATCAGGGGATGTTCGACTCGCAGCGCTCGGGGATCTCGCTCATCAACCCCGCCACGGTCGCCGCGATCGCCGATACGGACGAGGGTCGCGCGGCCCTCGGTGCCGAGAACGACGAGCTCGACCCGCTGCGGTTCCGCGGCAACGTCCTGCTCGATGGCCTCGCCCCGTTCGCGGAATTCGCGCTCATCGGGTCGATCGTCCGCCTCGGCGGCGTGCGCCTGGCGATCCGATCCTCGATCGAACGCTGCCCGGCGACGACGGTCAACCCCTCGACGAAGGCTGTGGACGTCAACGTCCCGCGGCTGCTCAACTCCGCATGCGGCCACCTGCACTGCGGCGTCTACGGCGAGATCCTCGAGACCGGGGACATCACGGTCGGCGATGAGGTCGTCGTCGAAGGCGAGGCACCGCGCGAACTGATCAAGACCGCCCGCACCCCGAGGTTCATGACAGTGGTCGGGCGGCAGCAGATCTGCAACGACATCGTCGAGGTGTCCCTGCGCGATGATCTCGGCTGGATCCGCGCATTCGACGAGCCGGGCACGAACCTGCGCGTCCACCTCGACCTCGGCGCACCGTTCTGGCGGACCTATACGATCACCGACGTCGACGACGACATCGTCCGCATCGCCGTGCGCACCCAGGGCAAGGGCTCGCGCGCCGTCGCATCGCTGGAGACCGGAGCGCGGATCCTCACCTCCGGGCCGCACGGAACCATGACCGCCTCCCGCGTCTTCGGCGGCACAACGGCCCTGATCACGGCCGGAATCGGCATCACCCCGAGCCTCGGTCTGCTGCGCGGGGACGGGCTGGCCGACCTGCCCGCCACCGACCGGATCCGACTCGTCCACGTCGACCGCGACCATCGCACCGCCTGCCTGTGGAACCGCCTGCAGGACCGCGCCCGCTCGGGCGGGGTGCCCGTCGAGACGCACCACCGCGACACTGCGACCGCCGGTCGGCCCGGCCACCGGGACCTCGTCGACTGGGTGGCCGGCTGCGACAATGTCATGGTCTGCGGGCCCCGCGACTTCACGGCGGCCGTGCTCGCCGCCGCGGACGAGGCCGGAGTCCCCGCCGTCCACCAGGAGACCTTCGCCTCCCCGAACACGGGAATGAGCGAGGCCATCGCCGCCTGTTCCCCCGCCGAGGTGACCTTGGAGAATTCGGGCACGAGCTTCGTCTGGCAGCCGCAGGAAGGCACCCTGCTCGAATCCTTGGAAGCGCGCGGATTCGGGTCCCCGAGCTCCTGCCGCGGCGGATCCTGCGGAACCTGCTCGGTGTCCCTGGCCGCCGGGTCCGTGCTCTACCCGATCGAACCGGCCGCCCGAGTCGAGAACGACGAAGTGCTCGTGTGCTCCGCGGTCCCCGCCGGACCCATCAGTCTGGCTCTCTGACCCCGGCAGACGGCGCCCGACCGGGTGGCACAATGGTTTCCATGCCGAAGAAGAAGCGCACCATGCTGTCGAAGGGGCCCGCCGGACCGGTGGGCCGCCTGAGTCGGTGGGTCCGCCTCAGCGCGGCCGGGCGGATCATGTTCGCGAACTCGATCATGCTCGTGGGCATCATGGTGCTCACGACGAGTCTGCTCTACCTCCAGCTCTCGCAGCTGAACACGAAACGCGAACAGGACCTGCTGCGGTCGGCGGCGGACAACATCTCGATGTCGCTGGGCCTCGTCGGCACCGGTGAGGTCGGTCAGGACGACTACCTCGATTCCGAATCCCGCGACGACGTCCAGACGCTGCTGAGCAACGTCATCAGCCAGTACGGCTTCGACATCGCCGCCGTCGTCCCCATGGATTTCCTGCTCACCCCGCCGACTCTGGGCTCACCCGGACGGCAGCAGGCGCTGGAGGCGAAGACCGCCTCGGCGGATTCCGGGCGGATCCCCGAGGATTCGATCGACCAGCTGGCCCAGGCCGTCGACGGACAGGCCCTGCAGGACGGCGAGTCGACCGTGCGCTTCATCGACGACGGCGGGCCGGCCGACGGCACCATGTACGTCATCACCCCGGTCTATGCCGAACACGTCGGCGTCGATGGAATGAGGTCCGACACCGTGGTCGGCGCCGTCATCGTCGGCAGCTCCGCCGATTCGGTCCGCGAGGGCTTCCTGGCCCAGGGCAAATGGCTCATCGGCATCGCCGTGCTCACCCTCCTCCTGGGCATCGGCTCCTCCTGGGTGACATCGCGGGGTCTGCGCCGAGTCACCGGTGACTACGGTGCCGACGAGCTGCGCAGCATGCTCGACTTCTACTCCTCTGTGCTCAAGGCCGTCTCCGAAGGACTGCTGCTCGTCGACCGAGCTCGCGGGATCGTGCTCATCAACGCCGAAGCCCGGGAGCTGCTGGGCATGCCGCCGGTCGAGGACGACGCGGACCCCGGCCCCACCTCGGCGGAGGAGATGCCGCTGCGCGAACTCGACCTGCCCGAAGCGCTGCACGATCTGCTCGCGGCAGGGCGGTGGGCCCGCGACGAGATCCACTACACCGACGACCGGGTCCTCGTCGTCAATCAGCAGCCCACCGAGGCGGCCAGCGATACGTGGGTCGTGACCATGCGCGATCACACAGAGCTGGCCGAACTCTCCGGCGAGCTCGTCTCCGTGCGGTCCTTCTCCGATTCCCTGCGCGCGCAGACCCACGAATACGCGAACCGGCTGCACATGGTCGTGTCCCTGCTCGAGACCGGGCACGTCGATGAGGCCATCGACTTCGCAGCGAAGGACATCGACGATCTCAACCGGGTCAACGGGGACGGGTCGATGACCTTCGACCACCCCGTCCTCTCGGCCCTGCTGTTGTCGAAGATCGCCCAAGCCGCCGAGGTGGGCATCGAGATGACGGTGGACACCGCGGATCTCACGGGCAACCTCGGCGGGGATGATCGCGATCTCGCGACGATTCTGGGCAACCTCGTCGACAATGCTTTCGACGCTCTGAGCAGGCAGGATGTTCTGTCAGAGGACAAAAGGGTCCACGTCGAGCTCTCCGGTTCGGGCGGTGCCGGCGGATTCACGATCGAGGTCAGCGACGACGGTCCGGGCATCGACGAGGAACATCTCGACGCGATCTTCGAACGCGGCTGGTCGACGAAGCACGACGGTGTCGAGACCGACCAGGGACAGGGCCGCCAGCAGACAGGCACTCGCGGGGTCGGGCTGTCGCTGGTCGTGCAGGCGATCCGCCGCCTCGGGGGAGCCGTCGATGTGCAGGGGCACGGGGAGGACTGCGACCGGTTCAAGGGCGCCGTGCTCACGGTGTGGCTGCCGGACCCGAGCGGTACAGCTCAGGTCAGCGGCGGATACTAGGCCGGCGGCGGTCAGGCGGGCGGGCCGGCGAAGGTCAGGCGGGCGAAGGTCGGGCCGGCCCCGCAAGCTCAGCCGGCCGCAACCCGATGTGACGGGACTGCAACACGATCCGGGGCGCTGTCAAACCGCTGAAGCTAGACTGAAAGCATGTCGGATACAACTGCGCCTGAACCGAGCATCGGTGTGCTCGTCGTCGAGGACGAGGTCGTCGCCGCCCGTGCTCACGCGAAGTACATCGACCGCATCGAGGGCTATCACGTCGCGGGAGTCGCGAAGAGCGCCACCCAGGCGATGGCTGCTCTCACGGGGCAGATCTACGGCCTCGATCCCTCCGGCGTCCATCTCGTCCTCCTCGATATGAACCTGCCCGACGGGCACGGTCTCCAGGTCTGCCGCGCCATCCGCGGCCAGCGCGTCGACGTCGACATCATCGCCGTCACCGCTGCCCGCGACATGCAGATCGTGCAGGAGGCGCTGTCGTACGGAGTCGCTCAGTACATCATCAAGCCCTTCACCTTCCCCGTATTCAAGTCCAAGCTCGAGGCGTATTCGTCCTTCCGCAACCGCCTCGGCGGGGATTCGAACGACGGGGAGGTCACCCAGACCGAGGTCGACAAGGCGATCTCTGCGCTGCGCACCCACACTGTGGCCGCAACCGCGAAGGGCGTGCCCGATGCGGTCCAGACGGAGGTCAGAACCCTGCTGAACGAGACCCCGGCGCAATCCGCCGCCGAACTGGCCGAAGGCCTCGGAGTCTCCCGAGTCACCGCGCGCCGCTACCTCGAATCCATGGCCGACGCCGGGATGCTCGAACGCCGTCCCCGGTACGGTGCCGCCGGGCGCCCCGTCCTCGAATACACCGTCGTCGCCGACGCAGGCTGAGGCCCGCTGATCGGGAACCGTCCCGGCTGAACCTCGTCCGGTGTGTCACACGGCGCGGTGCGTCGCCGGGCGCCGAGATCGACCCCACGGTCGGCCCACTGGCAGGATCAGCCGGCTGACCCCGGCCCGGCAGCGATTGTCTGGTCGATCCGCGGCGCTCTGCCGGCGGACAACGCCGTGGATCGACCAGACAATCGCCCAAGGGAGCGATTTCGCGAAGACTGACGGTCGAGTCAGCGGTCGCGAAGGCACCGAACTGCGCTCCTGCCGTCCGGAAGCCGAGTCTCAACGGCGAACTCAGCAAGCGGCAGAACTCAGCAGACGACAGAACTCAGCAAGCGGCAATGGACATTGCGGAACCCTCGGTAGAGGATGGTTCCATGTCGAAGAAGTCCCGGGTCTGGTTGACCATCGCTCTCGTCATCGTGCTGCTCGTCGGAGCCGGGGTCTTCGCGGTGTTCCGACTCCCGATGACGAAATCCTCCGCCGCCGAGGCCGCCGCAGACGATCTCGCCGAAGAGCAGCTGAGCTCGGACATCTGGCATGAGAAGGACCTCGCCCAAGGACTGTTCGACCGCGTCACGAAATCGCTGGGTACGAGAATCGACCTGCGGTCGGTCGCCGTCGACGACATCACCGAAGCCGACGGTCGGATTGTGGCGGTCCTCGATTGGACCTGGGCGAACACCGACGGTGAGGCCTGGCAGTACAGCTCTGAGCTGCCGTTGGAGAAGAACGGTCTGTTCTGGTGGGCGAATCTCACGGAGACGGCCATCCACCCGAAGCTGAGCAAGGGCGGCAGCTTCGAACTGCGCGCGAATCCGGGGCAGCGGGGGAACATCCTCGGCGCCGACGGCGAGGTGCTCATGGAGGAAGGGGAGGTCGTCGACATCGGCGTCCACCCGAATCGCCTGGAGCCCGATACCATCGGCAAGCTCGTCAGAGGGCTCAACGACGGCGTCGACTCCCTCGATCTCGACGCCGGTGACCTCGAGGACAAGGTCGACGATGCCGAAGGCAACCAGCTCGTCCCCGTCGTCACCCTGCGCGAAGACGACTATCGACGAGTCAAGGACGCGATCCACGATCTGCCGGGTGTCCTCTTCTCCGAGGACACCCAGACCCTGACCCGGTCCCGCGGATTCGCGCAGGCCACACTCGGTTCGGCCGGGCCCGCCAGCGCCGAAGACATCAAGGAGTCAGACGGCACGATCATCGCCGGTGACATCGTCGGCCGCACCGGTCTGCAGAAGAGCTTCAACGCCCGCCTCAGCGGTCCGGGCAGCGTCGAAGTCTTCGCCGAAGGGGACTCAACAGATGACAAGGGCGGGAAGACGAAGCTGACGAGCCTGCACGCCTTCGAGCAGAAGGACGGCGAGGACCTCGAAACCACCCTCGACGTCGATATTCAGACTGCCGCGGACGAGGCGGCGGCGACCGCGAAGAAGCCGGCCGCCGTCGTCGCGATCCGTCCCAGCGACGGACAGGTGCTGGCCGTGGCCAACCACGACCCGGAAGGGGCCGCTTGGGATCGGGCGCTGAGCGGCCAGTACGCTCCCGGCTCGGTGTTCAAGATCGCCTCCGGTTCGGCTCTCCTCGACGCCGGGGTGAAGCCCGACGACGACATCGACTGTCCGAAGACCGTGAACATCGGCGGAAAGGAGTTCAAGAACGCCGAAGACGAGGTGCTCGGGTCCGTGAGCTTCGCCGAAGACTTCGCCCACTCCTGCAATACCGCCTTCGTCTCCTCCGGTGAGACGGTCACCGGCGACGAGGTGGCCGACGCCGCCGCCCAACTCGGAATGCTCGGCGACGCCTCCGGATTCGGGGCGAAGATGGCCTCGGTGCCGGCCGCCGACGACGAGGTCACGCATGCCGCGCAGATGATCGGTCAGGGCAAGGTGCAGTCGAGCCCGCTGGCGGTGGCGACGATGGCCGCCTCGGTGGAGGCAGGGGAGACGATCAGCCCGCAGCTCATCCTCGGCGATGCACTCGAGGGTGCGAACTCCGGCGACGCGAACGCAGCTGACGATGGGGCGACCCGTGATGCTGACCCACTCGACGCGGACGCGGCGAAGGAGATCGCGGACATGATGCGCAAGGCCGTCACCGCCGGCACCGCCACCGACCTCAAGGACGTTCCCGGCGATCCCGTCCACGGCAAGACCGGAACGGCAGAATACGGCAACGACACCCCGCCGCGGACTCACTCATGGTTCGCCGGATTCCAGGACGATCTGGCTGTGGCCGTGCTCGTCGAGGACGGCGGATTCGGCGCCGAGGCGGCGGTGCCGGTGGCTCACGAATTCTTCACCGCCGTCAACTGAGTCGCACCGGGGCAGAGGGCATCCCCGCCTCGGTGCGCGCCCGGGCCGCAGCTATTTCATGCGCAGGGACCGCATCACTGACAGCGCGCCGGTCATGGCCTTCGCGAATGTCTTCTGGTCGAGGGGTCCGGCCGGTGCGATCGGGTGGAGGCGCTGCTCGGCGATCGTGTGCGAGTGCATGAACTGGAAGAGGCCCTCGGGCCCGTGCCGGTGGCCCATCCCCGAGGCCTTGACGCCGCCGGCCGGAGCATCGATGGACCCCCAGCTGGCCGGGTAGACCTCATTGATGTTGACCATTCCGGCCTCGATCTGCCGTGCTATCTCACGCCCGTGGGAGCGGGAGTACACAGAAGCCGAGAGTCCGTAGTCGCTGTCATTGGCGGCAGCGATCGCCGCGGCGTCGGAGGGCACCGAATAGACGGAGACGACGGGGCCGAACGTCTCCTCGCGGTGCAGCTCCGCCGCAGCCGGAACATCCGTGAGCACCGTCGGGGCATAGAAGTAGGGGCCGAGATCGGGCACAGGGTGACCGCCGGCGATGACCGTGGCCCCGACGCTGCGAGCCTGCTCGACATGTCTGGTAATCGTCTCGAGCTGCTTCGGCCCCGCCAGGGTGCCCAAGTCCGGGCCGTACTCGAACTCGGAGCTGAGGCGAAGAGCGCGAGCCGCCTCGGCGAAATGGGCGCAGAAGGTCTCAAAGAGGTCCTCGTGGACATAGATGCGTTCGATGGAGATGCACAGCTGCCCGGCCGAGGAGAACGACCCGCGCACGGCACCTTCGACGGCCTTCTCCAGATCCGCATCGGCGGCCACGATCAGGGGGTTCTTGCCTCCGAGCTCGAGCGCGGCGGGGAGCAGACGCTGCCCCGCCTCGGCGGCGATCGAGCGTCCCGCGGCCGTCGACCCGGTGAATGAGATTCCGTCGGCACCGGCCATGAGCGCGGGCCCGACCTCGGAGGACGGGCCGGGCACGAGCTGCCACACCTCCGGCGGCAGACCGGCGGCGATCGCCAGTCGGCGCATGAAGACCGAGGTCAGCGTCGTCGTCGAATCGGGTTTGTGAACGACGGCGTTGCCGGCGGTCATGGCCGCGAATAGGTCGGTCGCACCCAGGGTCAGCGGGTAGTTCCACGGTGTGATGAACCCGATCACGCCCAGCGGAGTGCGCGTGACCTCGGTGCGGGTGAGCACGGGGATCGCCCCGCGGCGACGTTCGGGACGCAGATAGCGGGCGGCCATCACCCCGTAGTGGCGCAGCACATTGAAGGTATCGAGGATCTCGTCATAGGCGTGGATCCGGGCTTTGCCGGTCTCGTACTGGATGATGTCGAGGAGCAGATCCTCGTGGCGGCGCAGCGACGCATGCAGTCGAGTGAGCACCTTCGCCCGGTGCTGAACCGACTGAGCGGCCCACGCGCCGCCGGCGATGCGGGCGGTGGCATAAGCGGTCTCGATATCGGCGGGAGTGTTCCGGGCGAACCGGTCGACCTCGGTGCCGGTGAACGGCTCAACGCCGCGCATCACCTCGCCCGAGCCGGAAGCGTCAGCGTACGGATCGGTGTCGAGGAAGTCCCGCAGCGCCGCGGTGACGTGCGTGGATGCGGTCCCGACAGTGCCCGCCTCGGAGGCGTGGGCGGTGGTCTCTGATTTCATCGGATTCCTCTCCCCGTGACGTAGGTCATCGCAGGCTAGACTACCGAATATGGTTTCGAGTGGTCTCCGGCGTGCGCTGAAAGGGACCGGTGCACCCACCGCCGTCGTCGATCTCGACGCCTTCGATGCGAACCTCGACGCTCTGGCCGAGCGCGCTCGCGGACTGCCGATCCGCCTCGCCACGAAATCCCTGCGCGTGCCCGCCGCCATCGACCGGGCGCTCGCCCATCCCGCCTATTCCGGTGTGCTCGCGTATTCCGTCCCCGAGGCACTCTATCTCCACGCCCGCGGCATCCGAGATATCGTCATCGGCTATCCCAGCCTCGACCGACCCGCCCTGGCCCGGATGTTCGCCGAGGCAGGAGCGTGCGAGAACATCACCGTGATGATCGATTCCGTGGATCACCTCGACATCATCGATCAGGCCCGCACGACCGTCGCCGAGGCGGGAGCCGCCTCGGTGCGGGTGTGCGTCGACGTCGATTCGTCCTATCGCCCGGCCGAGTCCTGGTTGGGCGACCGAGTCCATATCGGGGGCAGGCGCTCACCGATCCGGGATGCTCGATCCGCTGTCACGCTCGCCAAGCAGGTTGCGGCTCGGCCCGGTTTCGATCTTGTCGGATTGATGTTCTACGAAGGGCAGATCGCCGGCACCGCCGATGCCGGGCGCTCGGTGCGGCAGGCGATCGTGCGGGCAATGCAGAAAGCCTCGATCGCCGAACTCGCGGAACGACGGGCAGCCGTCATCGCCGCAGTGCGTGAGATCGCCGACCTGGAATTCATCAACGGCGGCGGAACCGGTTCGTTCGAATCCAGCTCCGTCGAAGGCACTCTGACCGAACTCGCCGCTGGTTCAGGCCTCTTCTCCCCGGGACTCTTCGACGGCTATACGCACTTCCGACACCGCCCGGCCGCCTACTTCGGCAGCCCCGTCGTGCGCCGTCCCGCTCCCGGCTGGGTGACGGTCTTCAAGGGAGGATACATCGCCTCCGGAGTCCCCGGCCCTGACCGTCTGCCGACCATCGCCTGGCCACAGGGACTCGCCTACTCGAGCCTCGAAGGGCCCGGAGAGGTGCAGACGCCGCTGACCGGGCCGGGTGCTGAGTCACTGCGCATCGGTGATCTCGTGTGGTTCAGGCATGCCAAGGCCGGTGAGCTGGCCGAGCATTTCAACGAATTCCAGATCGTGTCCCAGGGCCGGATCAGCGATGCCTGGACGACCTATCGAGGAGAGGGGCTCGTTCTGTGAGCGCAGTGCAGTCAGGGCAGGGCAGGCACGCGTTTCGGAACTGGGCCGGTCACGTCCATGCACATCCGCACACCTTCTCCGGCCCCGCCTCGGCGGAGGAATTGTCCGGGATCGTCACCGCCGCAGCGGCGGCAGGGGACCGGCTGCGGATCGTCGGGGCAGGGCATTCCTTCACCCCGGTGGCGGCGAGCGACGACGTCATGGTCAGCCTCGACGGCCTGTCCGGGATCGTCGCCGTCGACGAGTCGCGGATGCGGGTGTGCTTTCGTGCGGGCACCCGGCTGCGGGACATCCCGGTCCTGCTCGAGCCCTTCGGTCTGGCCCTGGAGAATCAGGGCGACGTCAACCCGCAGTCTCTGGCCGGTGCGATCTCGACGAGTACGCACGGCACCGGGATCGGGTTCACCGGGTTCGCCGGGACCGTCACCGGGCTGAGCCTCATGGGTCCCGACGGTGAGGTGCGGGCGCTGTCGGCCGAGGCGGAACCGGAGGCCTTCGACCTTGCGAGGGTCAGCCTCGGCGTCCTCGGTGTCATCACCGAGGTCGAACTCCAGTGCGTGCCGGCTTTCGACCTCATCGCCGAGGAGAGAGCGGTCGGATTCGACGAGCTCCTCGATGGACTGACCGAGCGGATGCGCGGATCCGACCATTTCGAGTTCTACTGGTTCCCGCACACCGATTCGGTCCTGACGAAGACGAACACCCGGGTCGCGCCGGGGCAGGCAGGTCCCGGTCGCCTCGCCGAGGCGGGGGTGCGCAACCGGTGGCTCAACCTCCTCGACAAAGAGGTGGTGGAGAACGGGGCGCTGCGACTGGCGGTCGAACTCGGCGCGAAGATCCCGGCCGTGGTGCCCCCGATCAATCGCATCGCCCAGTCAGTCGTCGCGGATCGGACGTACCGGGCGCCGGGCCACGACGTGTTCGTGACTCCACGCCGGGTGCGGTTCAATGAGATGGAATACGCACTGCCCTTCGCGGCCGGGCCCGAGGCGATTCGGGAGATCCGCGATGTCATCGAGGCCAAGGGGTGGGCGATCTCCTTCCCGCTCGAGGTCCGGTGCGCGGCCGCCGATGACGTGCCGCTGTCGACGGCGTCGGGGCGGGAGACGATGTACATCGCCGTCCATCGCTTCATCAAGGAGGACTTCGCCGAGTACTTCCGCGTCGTCGAGGAGATTCTGTGCCGGCACGGCGGGCGACCCCATTGGGGCAAGATCCACACACGCACGGCCGCTGACCTGCACGAACTCTATCCGCGTCTTGCGGACTTCTGTGACCTGCGGGCTCGCCTGGACCCGGAAGCCATGTTCGGCAACCGCTTCACCGACTCACTGTTCGGTCTCACCCGGCGCTGAGAGCTGTCAGCCGCGAAGTGGTCGCAAACGGATACTTCGCGCGTCGAAGCTCAGAAAGTCTCCGATAGTGACCTGTTCTTCGGATGCTCGCTGCTCGCTGCTCGCCGGGGCTTGGGCGCGTGGCGCTCAGCGCGAGGTGCCGGCAGCTGCTTCGAGCCAGTCGAGGATCTCCGGCCACGCCGCCTCGGCGATGGATCTGCGCATGAGACCGTGATGCCCGATGTGGTCGATGCCGAGCTCCGCGGGGGAGACGGTCCGCCGGGTCACCGGCGCCAGTCGCAGTCGGTCGGTGAGCGCATCGATCTGCGCAGGAGCCGCCCACAGATCGTCGGTCGTGCCGACGGAGAGCACCGGGGTGCGCAGTCGGGCGATGCGCGCCTCGGCGTCGAAAGTCGGATCGTCGAAGAAGAAGTGGGGCCGTCGCAGCCAGCTCGTCCACTCATAGAGTGCGGCGGCGGGGATGTCTTCGCCGAGGCCCACACGGCTGCCGGGCATGTACCCGAGCATCCGGGTGACGGCCCTGCCGACGACCCCGAGCCCGACTCCGACGCGCAGGCGCTCGCTGCGGGGTGCGATGTCGCGGGTCGCCGCCATGTGAGTGGCGATGGTGACGATGCCGCTCAGGCGCTCGCCGCCGCAGCCCAAGAGCAGGGAGTGGCCGCCGACGCTGTGGCCCAACGCGACCTGCGGCAGATCGGGGAAGGACGCTTCGGCCCAGGCGGCTGCGGCCGAGACGTCCTCGAGCATCCAGTCGCGCATGCGGATGTGCCGATGAGCGCGGGCCGTGGCCCGGTCTCGACTCCGCGGAAGCCGTAGGTGATCACGGCGAACCCGCTGGCGGCGGCCGCCTCGGCGAAGGAGAAGTAGAAGCGTTCCGGAGTCGCGGTGGCCGGGTGGATCGTCAGCACTGCTTGTGCAGCGCCCTCGGGGAGGAAGAGGTGCCCCTCGAGCTCGCTGGAGCCGTACCGGCTCGAGACCGGAATGCGCAGGGTCTGTGGCGTGAGCGTGTCCATACGTTTCAGCGTAGTGAGTCGGAGACAAGAATGCTACTGATTGGTAATAACTGTTGATTTCACATCCCCGGCGAGTCCGGGAGTGCTGGTACGCTCGGGGAATGACCGCGTCGGATCGGAACCATCCCGCATCACCCGCCCAGGCAAGCAGCCGAGACCGCGAGAGGGGTCGGCGCAGGTCGATGTTCGTCGCCGCCTTCGGCACCGTCGTCGAGTGGTACGACTTCTCGATCTTCTTCTATGTCGCCACGACCCTGACCAAGGAGTTCTTCGGCGATCAGACGGACTCTCTGCTGCTGACCCTCGGGGTCGGTGCGGCGGGATTCCTCTTCCGGCCCTTGGGTGCGATGGTCTTCGGCCACCTCGGTGATCGGATCGGACGGCGATCCACGCTCATCATCTCCGCGGTCCTCATGGCGATCTCGATGCTCGGGATCGCAGTCATCCCGAACTACGAGACGATCGGCATCTGGGCGGGCGTCCTCATGGTCACCCTGCGCTGCCTGTCCGGGTTCTCCGTCGGTGCCGAATACACCGGCATCATGGTCTTCCTCATGGAGTCGGCGCGCCCGGGACGCCGCGGCCTGGCCGCGAGCTGGGCTGCGGCCAACAGTGAGGTCGGTGCCCTCCTGGCGGTGGGATCCGGTGCGCTGTTGGCGAATACGCTCAGCCCCGAGGCGATGGATTCCTGGGGCTGGCGGCTGCTGTTCGTCCTCGGTGCCGTCCTCGCCATCCTCATGGTGCCGCTGCGCTCGATGATGGAGGAGACCGAGACCTTCAAGCGGCTCCAGCAGGCGGAGAAGGAGAAGAAGGACGTCGCTCTCAAGCGCTCCCCGCTCATCACCGCGATCGTCGAACAGCCGCGCGCGATCCTCGTCGCCTTCCTCATCTCCTCGATCGGCTCGGTCAGCTACTTCCTCAACATCACGTATGTGCCCACGTACGTCGAAGAGGTCGCGAAGGTTCCGAACTCCGGTTCCCTGGCCCTGGGCACGGTTGCGGCCGTCGTCGCCATCGTCGTCACTCCGTTCTTCGGTCTCGCCTCGGACAAGTTCGGGCGCAAACCCGCTCTGGCCGCACTCATGGTCGTCTTCGTCTTCACGACGATTCCCGCATATGTGCTGCTTTCGAATCAGTCCGCGGGCATCGCGATCGCAGGGTCTGCGTTCCTCGCGATTCCGGCGGCCGGGTGGAGCGCGGTGGCCGCTGCCATGGTGCCCGAACAGTTCACCGGCACGAGCCGCTTCTCCGGCATGGCGATCGGCTACAACGTCGCCACCGTCCTCTTCGGCGGACTCTCGCCGCTCATCGCCACAGCGCTCATGTCCTCGACGGGCATCACGCTGGCACCGGCGATCTACGCCACCGTCGTCATCGTCGTCGCCGGAGTCCCGACCCTCATCCTCGCCCGCAGCATGGGCAACAAGACCCTCGCCGAGGTGGACGCGGACAAGCATCTCGTGCCCGCCTGAGGGCGTGGCCGGGGCGGCCCGAGCGCAGTGTGGGCTGTCGGCTCACGACCATGCGGCGATCGAAGGAAGGCACCGAATCGGCCGCTGCGGCGGATCGGTGACAGGCGTTGCCGTTCTGCCACACGCTGCGCACATCTCGAGCGCGATGAGCTCATAGGTTGGTTTCAGAACACGCATTCGGGCGACCTGGTCCCGGGTGCGAGAGACCGACCAAGGAGTCACCATGAAACGCACGAAGCGCGCCACCTTCACCGCCGCCGCCCTGCTCAGCTGCACACTCGCCTTCTCGGGCTGCTCGCTCATCAGCCAGGTCGTGCCGGACCAAGACGGGACTGCCGGAGAACAGGTCGAGGCCGACGGTCAGCAGACCGAAGGCCAGCAGCCGACCGGAGAGAACGACGCCTCGCAGGACGCGGGCGGGGACTCCTCCGATTCGGGATCGTCCTCCTCGGCCGAGGGCACATCGAACGGCACCGACGGTTCGAACGGCACCGAGGGTTCGGACGGCGGAACCGCAGGCTCGGACGACGGGACGACCGGATCGGATGCAGGACAGTCGTCGGGCAGCCAGGGCGAGGTGAGCATCGGCGAAAGCTTCGAGGACCCGGAGATGCAGGACAAGATCGAGGTGCTCTCGGCCGTGCGGAACTTCGACTCGTCCCAGAAAGCCACGTCCATCGAACTCGGCGGCGAAGTCGTCCTCCTCGAGGTCAAGATCACCCCGGGACAGAAATACAGCGGACTCATCCAGTCGGGCGCCTTCAAGATCTCCGACGACGGCGGTGCCGACTATCGGTACGACCAGACCGACGGCCTCGAAGCCGAGATGAGAGCTGCCGGATACGAACCCTTTGAAGATGTGACTCGCCGCGACGGCGGAACCCATCAGGGCTGGCTCGCCTACGTTCCCGACGAGAAGCAGGACACCTACACGATTCGGTACGAACGCGGACCCGGCAAGGTGATGGGAACCGAGGAGAAGGTTCCGGAGTTCACGACCACCTTCGACATCCCCTCCGTCTGATTCGCGGCCGTCCAGGACGCCTGCGGCAGGCGGAGCCCGCCGATCACCGAAAAGCATATCGAGGCCGGCCCTCCGAATTCGGAGGCCGGCCTCGATGCCTCGTCAGCGTTTCACATCAGCCTTCGCTGAAGGCCTTCCAGTCCGAGACCTCGGACTCGGCGAGCTGAGCCGCCACACCCGTGTAGGTGGCAGGGGTCAGAGCCTTGAGCAGTTCGGCACGCTCGTCGGGCAACCCGAGACCGTCGACGAAATTCTGCAGATCGACCTGGTTGATGCGCTTGCCGCGAGTGAGTTCCTTGAGCGTTTCGTACGGGTTGTCCATTCCCGGCACTCCCTGCAGTCCGGCGGCACGCATGACCGACTGGACGGCTTCACCGAGGATCTCCCAGTTGCCGTCGAGATCGGCGGTCAGGGCCTCCTCGTTGATGGCCAGGGTGCCGAGCCCCTTGACCAGGTTGTTCAGCGCGAGCAGCGAGTGGCCGAAAGCGACACCGATATTTCGCTGCGAGGTCGAGTCGGTGAGGTCACGCTGCATCCGGGAGGTCACCAGGGTGGACGCGAGCGAATCAAGCAGGGCGCACGAGAGCTCGAGGTTCGCTTCGGCGTTTTCGAACCGGATCGGGTTGACCTTGTGCGGCATCGTCGATGACCCGGTCGCACCGGCGACGGGAATCTGCTTGAAGTAGTTCATCGAGATGTAGGTCCACATATCGGTGGCCAGATTGTGTGCGATCCGGTTGAACCGAGCGATATCGGCGAACAGCTCGGCGTTCCAGTCGTGGGACTCGATCTGTGTGGTCAGTGAATTGAAGGTCAGCCCGAGTCGGTCTTCGACGAAGGTGCGGGCGATCTGCGGCCAGTCTGCTCCGGGCACGGCGGCCAGGTGCGCAGAATATGTACCGGTGGCGCCGTTGATCTTGCCGAGGAACTCGGTGGCGGCGATGCGTTCGTACTGGCGGCGCAGGCGGTGGATGAAGACCGCGAGTTCTTTGCCCATCGTCGTCGGGGTGGCCGGCTGACCGTGAGTGTGGGCGAGCATCGGAACCTCGGCCAGCTCCGCGGCGGACTCGGCGAGTGCGTCGATGAGAGCCTTCGCGCGGGGCAGCCACACCTGCTCGGTGGCCCCCTTGACTCCCAGCGCCCAGGACAGGTTGTTGATGTCTTCGGACGTGCAGCAGAAGTGGACGAGCTCGCCGAGGTCCTCGGCGCCGATCGTCACTAGGGCTTCTTTGATTGTGTACTCGACGGCCTTGACGTCATGGACGGTGACGGCCTCATGGGCGGACAACGTGGCGATGGTGTCGGCGTCGAAGTCGGCGGCGAAGGCACGCAGACCGTCGACCTCGTCGAGGGTGAGGGTGCGCACGCCGTCGATCACGGAGTTCTGTGCGAGGTGGATGAACCACTCGATCTCCACCGTGATGCGATTGCGGTTGAGAGCCGCCTCGGAGAGGTGATCGACGAGGTCAGCGGTGTCTTTGCGGTAGCGCCCATCAAGCGGTCCGAGAGCGATGGCGGGCGAGATTTCGGCAAGGGAAACAGTCGGCATGTCCTCATTTTCTCATGAGCGGCGAACCGGGCGGCACCTGTCCGGGCCTACCCGCTGGTAAGCGAAGGCGGAGGGCGGGACTCGGGAGTCGCCGCCTGTGGATTCGGTGGTGACTTCGACATCTGTGCCCTGTGGATGCTCAAGGCGCTTCCCCAGCCCTCAGATCGAGGCTTCCGCACTCGAGCCGCGCTCTCCTACGGTCGAGTGATTCGGGCACGGATGCCGAACAGGCAGCTGGGAGGGCAGAGGTATGATCACGGACGAGTTGGAGCGCAATCGCGAGCAGTGGAGACGGCGAGCGGAGGTGTTGCACTCCTTGGCGCAGAGCTGCCGGCAGATCGACGGATGGGATTCCCCTGCGGGGAAGCTGCTCGATGACCGGGTGGTCTCGTGCGCGGAGTCGATCGACTTGTTGGGTGAACGGGCGGAGAAGCTCGCTGAGGCCTATGACCTCCACCTGCAGGTCGTGTCGGTGGGAGGGCGGATCCAACTGTGAACGCCCATCCCGCCGCACGCGAGACAGCCGGAATCGACAGTTGGATCGTCGTCGACCTCGACCGGATCCTCAGGCTGCCCGAACGGCTGCGTCGACTCTGGCCGCCCGATCTGCTCCCGCACCGGGCCGATCGGGAGCCCGGAGCCGCCTCGGCGGAGGTGGGAAATGCCGGTGCAGCCCCGGGGAGGGGTGAGGCGGGCGGCGGGGGAGCGAAACGGGAACTCGACGTGCTCACCGCATGGCTGCGAGGCTTCGCCTCCGAACTCGACCGGGCGAGCACGCGCATCAGCGTCGTCGTGTCATCCGGAGTCGAAACCGTCCACCTGGCGCTGTGCCTGGGGTCGGGCGTCGGGCATGCGATCCTGGCGCTGCAGGGAGAGGGGCTTGAGGACTTCGCACAGCACCAGCTGCTGCGCCGGATCGAAGCCCGATTGATCGGGCACGTCGTCGAGGATCTCGCCGAGCTCGTCGAACACGACTGTGTGCTCACGCTCAGCTGGGCCTCTGGAACGGGCACCACGGGACTGGAGTTCCTCCGCCGAAAGGGCGGCGCCTGGTTCCGGCCGGTCATCGAACGCGCCGGCGATTCCGTCACCGTCGACGACGACGTCGCCGCAGGAGAGGCAGCGGTGCGGATGCTGCTGAGCGCCGTGCTCACACGGACGCTGACGGCAAGTGCCGCGAATTGACGGCGGCGGGATCCGACGAGGATCGATCTGGACTTGAGGGGACCGGGACATGAGGGGAGACCCGCGATGATCGATTCGACAACGCGCGGCGGTGGGCGGATCACCGTCGACGAACGCGCCGACGGCAGCGGAGACGCACTGCAGACCGTCATCACCGACGTCGGTGACCTGGCTGTCGAAGCAGCCGTCGGGGACTTCGACCTCGCGACCCTGCTCACTCAGGTTCCGGCGCCGGTGACAGCGCTCAACCTCGATGCCTGCCGGGTCCGATTCCACAGTCAGCTGGCCGCCTCGGTGCTCGAGCTCGAGGCCACTCTGCTCGCCGTTCGGGCCGCTGCCTTCGCCTATCGCCAGGCGGAGAAGGGCCTCAGCGAAGTCTTCGGCGGGCTGCTCGACGCGCTCGGCTACGCGACCGGACGGGCCCTCGCCCTCAGTCTGCCCGTCCTCATTCCCGTCGCACTCGTCGTCGGCGCCCAGGTCGTCGTGGTCACGAAGATCCTCGACGCCACCGGACTCGACGATGTCATCTCCAAACAGTTCGGCATCAACCTGGGCAAGACGAAGGCGAAAGCGAAGGAAGCGCTGATCACGTTCGTGTTCGAACAGTCCGACGTCACCGGGGCGATCATCGAACACGTTCTGCCGGGCATCGTCGTCGGATTCATGGGGCTGCCTCCGTTCGTCCTCAACGCCGACGGCGACCACGCGTTCTGGCCGCACGACTCGAAGTCGATGACGATCTGGGTGCTGGCCGGGGCGAACAAGTTCGATCTGCTGCTGCCCTCTGACGTCGAGGTGTGGAAGGCGAAGGGTCTGACCCCGCCACACAAGGAGCCGCCGCGGGATGTCGAAGACCTCTTCATCCGCGAAGCGAACTGTCACCGCGGAACCGATTCTGGGCAGGTCCGCATCGAGGAGATCGTCGGCCCCGATGGGACGACCCGCTATATCGTCTACGTCCCTGCCACCACCGACTGGTCCCCGAAGTCCGGGGACAACACAACCGACCTGACGACGAACGTGCAGGGCATGGCCGGCAATGACACGGTGATGCGCGAAATGGTGCGGCAAGCCATCGCCGACGCCGGTATCGGTGGCGATGCCGAAGTGATGCTCGTCGGCTATTCGCAGGGAGGCATCACTGCGGGTTCACTGGCCGCGGACCCCGCGTTCTTGGACGATGTCAATGTCACGGCGCTGATGACGGTCGGTGCTCCGGTCTCTGATTTCCCCATCGACTCCGGTATCGACGTGCTCTCGATCGAACACGAACAGGACCTCGTGCCCGACCTCGACGGCAACGAGAACCCGGCGACGAAGAACTGGTCGACGGTCACCGTCGGCTACGACCCGGAGGAACTGCGCAAAGCCCCCGAGCTTGCGGATAAGACCGATGCCGAACTCGATGCGATGTTCGCTTCGGCCGGAGCGGCGCACTCCTCCGTGGCTTATGCCGCCTCGATCGGTCTGCTGCTGCGGGCTGGGAACTCCGGCTTCGACCGCTTCACCTCGAAGAACTCGGGGTTCTTCACCGGCGACCTGACGAAGACGCGCGATTACCAGGGCAAGCGCAAACGCCACTGAACTCGGCTCGCGGATACGGAACTCGGCATCGAAGCGATGCACCGCGTCCGAGCCCGGTCCCGGCGCACGGAACCGGAACTCGATCCCGCACCTGAGTGCCGCCTCGGTGTGGGCCGGACCTCGTGGAACCGGAACTCGACGACGCACCGGAGGGCCGCCTCGGTGTGGGCCGGACCTCGCGCAACCTGGACGCAGGGGCGGGTCGCCTCGGTGATCGGACGTGCGTTGGTCGGACGGTGGAGCATCTCTGCCGTGATCGACAATTGTCCGCGGAACGCTTTGGAACTCGGCCACATGTGTCGAGCTCAGGCCATAGTCTGTTCCTGACCTGCACTTTTGATACTCGAACCGCAAGGGAAAAGTGGCAAGCAGTGAGTGGATTCGGTATTGTGATACCACCTGTGAATCAGATCACTCGAGGGCGAGTTCTCACATCCGAGGGCCTGCCCGACGGACACGGTCCACCACTGGTCACCTCCGGTGAAGATGGACCTCGAACAAAGGAGAACTGAAATGACCTCCAACATTTCAGTGGGAACCGGCGCTGCCCACAGTCAGTCCTCGGAGCCCAGAATGATCCAGATGCTCACCGAAGACGGAAATCGCGTCGAATCCGGTGAGTACGATGCCTTCGCCGCAGAACTCACCGATGAGGATCTGCGCGGCTTCTATCGGGACATGGTCCTGGTGCGCCGCATCGACGCCGAAGGAGCCGCCCTGCAGCGTCAGGGACAGCTGGGCCTGTGGGCACCGCTGTTCGGACAGGAAGCGGCTCAGATCGGCATGGGACGGGCCGCCCGCCCTCAAGATTTCGTCTTCCCCACCTACCGCGAACACGGCCTCGCCTACACCCGCGGTGTCGAGCCCGAGACCCTGCTCAGCATCTTCCGTGGTCAGAACCACGGCGGCTGGGACCCGCAGGAGCACCGGTTCCACACGTACACCATCGTCATCGGTTCGCAGACCCTGCACGCCACCGGCTATGCCATGGGCGTGTCCATGGACGGCGACGTCGGCACCGGTGACATCGAGCGCGACACGGTCGCCATCGCCTGCTTCGGCGACGGTGCGACCTCGCAGGGCGATGTCTCCGAGGCGCTGACCTTCGCCGGAGCCTTCCACGCCCCGGTCCTGTTCTTCTGCCAGAACAACCAATGGGCCATCTCCGAGCCCACACACGTCCAGACCGCCGCACCGCTGTCCACCCGCGGCGAAGGATTCGGAGTCCCCGGCATCCGCGTCGACGGCAATGACATCATCGCGATGTACTCCGTCGCCCGCGCCAGCCTCGACTCCGTGCGCGCCGGCCACGGCCCGATGCTCATCGAAGCGTTCACCTACCGTCGCGGCGCCCACACCACGGCCGACGATCCGACGAAGTACCGTGACAAGGCCGAAGAGGAGATCTGGGAGGACCGCGACCCGATCATCCGCCTCAAGGCCTACCTGGACAAGCACACCGAAACCAGCGCAGAGTTCTTCGCCGAGGTGGACGCCGAGGCCGACACCCTGGCCGCCCGCATCCGCCACAACTGCATGACTATGGAGAACCCCGACGGCGTCGAGATGTTCGCCCACGTCACCGCGGAACCCCACTCCCTCGTCGACGAGGAACGTGCCGGATTCCTGGCATACCAGGCCTCGTTCGCCGATGCGGGTGAGGCCTGATGGAGAAACTTCCCCTCTCTAAGGCGATCACCGCCGGAATGCGCAAGGCCATGGAGGACGACCCGAAGGTCGTCCTCATCGGTGAGGACATCGGCAAACTCGGCGGCGTCTTCCGCGTCACCGAGGGACTGCAGAAGGACTTCGGTCCCCAACGCGTCATCGATGCCCCGCTGGCCGAGTCCGGCATCGTCGGCACCTCGATCGGCATGGCCATCCGCGGTTACCGTCCCGTCATCGAGATCCAGTTCGACGCGTTCATCTTCCCGGCCTACGACCAGATCGTCACCCAGGTGGCGAAGCTGTACAACCGGACACTGGGCAAAGAGAACATCCCGATGGTCATCCGCGTGCCCTACGGCGGCGGCATCGGCTCACCCGAACACCACTCGGAGAGCCCCGAGACCGTGTTCGCCCACCACGCCGGCCTGCGGCTGGTCTCCCCGTCGAACGCGCATGACGCGTACTGGATGATCCAGGACGCGATCAAGAGCGACGACCCGGTGATGTTCTTCGAACCCAAGCGCCGCTACTGGATGCGCGGGGACGTCGACACGTCTGCACGGGGCGAGTTGGGCATGCACGACGCCCGTGTGGTGTCCGAGGGAACTGATGTCACGCTCGTGGCCTACGGTCCGCTGGTCCCGACGGCGGAGGACGTGGTCACCGCGGCCGCTGAGGAAGGCAAGAGCGTCGAGCTCATCGACCTGCGCAGCCTCAGCCCGATCGACTTCACCGCGATCGAGAAGTCCGTGACCAAGACCGGCCGTCTTGTCGTCGCCCATGAGGCCCCGACCTTCTTGGGGCTGGGCTCGGAGATCGCCGCGCGCATCACCGAACGCTGCTTCTTCAACCTCGAGGCCCCGGTCATCCGGGTAGGCGGCTACCACACCCCGTACCCCGGGTCGCGGATGGAAGAGCACTACCTGCCCGACCTCGATCGCATCTTCGATGGTGTCGATCGGGCCCTGTCCTACTGATTTCGAGGAGAGTCAAGAATGTCATTCGAATTTCCTCTTCCCGACGTCGGTGAGGGCCTGACCGAGGCCGACATCGTCGCGTGGAAGGTCGCCCCCGGCGACACTGTCACCGTCAACCAGATCCTCGTCGAGATCGAGACCGCGAAGTCGCTCGTCGAGCTGCCCAGTCCGCAGGCCGGCACCGTCGGTGCGCTCCTCGTCGAGGAGGGCCAGACCATCGAGGTCGGCACCCCGATCATCCGGTTCGGCGGAGATGATTCCAGCGCCGAGGCGGCCCCCGCCACCGCTGGTGCGCCCGCTTCCGGCTCGGCTGAGAAGCCGGTCGAAGAATCCGGGGACGCCGACGGCGGAGCCACACTCGTCGGCTACGGTGCGAAGGAGACGTCGTCGAAGCGTCGTCCGCGCAAGGGCGCTTCCGTCCCCGCTCCTGCCGCTTCCGCAGCATCGGCGGCCCCGGCTACCCCGGCTGCGGCGCGGGCTCCGGCGGCATCGCCTGCACCCGCAGCAGCTCCTGCGCCCTCTGCGGCTCCAACCGCGGATGCGCAGCTCGCGGCGGCACCTGCCTCGCCGGTCAAGCCGCTGGCGAAGCCGCCCGTGCGGAAGCTTGCGAAGGATCTGGGTGTCGATCTGTCCCAGGTCGCCCCGACCGGTCCCCACGGCGACGTCACCCGCGATGATGTGCACGCGGCCGCGAACCGGACGGCGGCTCCCACGGCGGGTGCGACTGCACCGGCGGCCGCCTCGGCGAGTGACCAAGGAGCGCTCGAGGAACGGATTCCGTTCAAGGGCGTGACGAAGATGATGGCCAAGGCGATGGTCGATTCGGCATTCACGATGCCGCACGTCACCGAATTCCTCGATGTCGACGTCACCGAGACGATGGCGATGGTGCGCCGGCTGAAGTCGACGAAATTCCTCGGCGAGGACGTCAAGGTCTCGCCGCTGCTCATCGTGGCCAAGGCCGTGGCGTGGGCGGTGGGCCGCAATCCGCGGATCAACTCGTGCCTCGAAGGTGACGAGATCGTCGTGAAGAAGTACGTCAACCTCGGAATCGCGGCGGCGACCCCGCGCGGTCTCATCGTGCCGAACATCAAGAACGCGCAGGCCATGGGACTGGGCGAGCTCGCTCAGGGCATTCAGGATCTCACCGCTCTGGCGCGGTCGGGCAAGACGCCGCCGGCCGATCAGGCGGGCGGCACGATCACGGTCACGAACGTCGGCGTCTTCGGAGTCGACGCCGGTACGCCGATCATCAACCCGGGCGAGGCCGCGATCCTCGCGTTCGGGCAGGTTCGGATGAAGCCGTGGGTGGTGGGCGACGAGATTGTTCAGCGTGAGATCACCACGCTGTCGGTCAGCGCCGATCACCGTGTCGTCGACGGCGAGATCATCTCGAAGTTCCTCGCCGACGTCGGACGGGGCCTGGAGGACCCGACCCTGATGCTGGCCTGAGGTCTTACCCTGGTGCCGGCTTTCTGCCGGTTCTGGCGGCTGAGTGTCCCGGTTTCGCATAGTGCGAGGCCGGGGCGCTCTGTTCCCCTTGCCGGTCTCGGCCCAGTGTCCCTACACACTTCTCGGACATCTCTGTGTGCCTACTCGCTGGTCGGGCACCGCCACGATTGCGTGGGGCAATGATCTCACGCATCAGCACACACCTTCGCGGACTCTGGAGACCCCTTGAGCCGCATCCGTTCGCCGCTGCGGGCCACACTGCCGCATTTCGACGCCGGCCCGGTTGCAGCGGCGTCGCGGCCACGGTGCGATCCGGCGAATAGGTACACCTTGTTCTGAACTGCTCACCGAAGGACGTGATGAGTTCAGAGAAGACGAGACCACAACAGTCTTCGCCGCTGGCCCTCGTCTGCGAACCGCAGAAATGACCCGGGCACTGCCCGGTGAGTGAGCAGGAGCACCGGCCGCGAGGTGACGATACAGCCTGTCCGATAAGTCACTCGACAACACAACCAGGGCTGTTCGGCTCAGACTGGGCCGTGATCGAATGGCAGGCGGCCCGAGCAGAAGCTGGGGCGCTCGAGCGTTGCGCCCGTCAGTCGGTGGCTGCAGCGAGCAGTCGCTGCTTGAAATTGGAGACTGGGCGCGGAAGCGGAGCCTCGGCAAGATAGGTGAGGACCAGTTTGCGTTCGATCGTGGGCGTGATCGGGACGCTGACGAGATCGTTGAAGTTCATCAGCGGGACGACCAGCCGCGGCACTGCGGTGATGCCCATACCTGCTGCGACCATTCCACCGACTGCGGGAATCGTGTCGGCGGTCTGCACCTCCTTGGTCTCTGCTCCGACCTGCAGCAGAGCTCGCCGCACCATCGGTGCAATGCTCGTCACAGAATTGAAGCCGACGAACTCCTCACCATGGAAATCTTCCCACCGCACCGAAGCTCGTGCAGCGAATCCATGATCGCGGGGGACGATTGCAACAAAGGGGTCGGAGAGGAACGGTTTCACAGCCAGGTCGGCAGGGAGGGAACCTGTGAAGGCGACGAGACCGATGTCAACCGTTCCGTCGGCCACCATCGGCACGACCTGATCCTGAGGCGCATCACGGATGACGAGTTCGACCTCCGGGAACTCGCGTCGAAATGTATGAACGACCTCTGGCAGGCCTGTCGCCGCCAAGGACGGCAGGCAGGCGATCCTCACCTGGCCTGAACTGCCGGTGACGAAGCCGGAGATCCGCGTCAGCGCAGAGTCGAAAGATCGAACTGCGTGCGCGGCGTACAGGGCCACCTCATTGCCGGTGACCGTTGCGGCGACTTTCCGGGTGGTGCGCTCGAACAGGGGCGTGCCGATGCGTCGTTCCGCTTCGGCGTCGTCGCCCGTGAAGGTGTTGGATTCTCCGAGCTGAGTCACGCCATCACCGAGGAGACAGTGGCGAATCATTTCGGCTTGCCGGTCTCACGAGTCAGCTGTTTCCTGTTGTCGCGGCTCAATGCCATGAGCTTCGAACTCAAGGGGATGCTGGGCAGCGGAGTGACAGGAGTCAGCCACCTCGACGGGCACGGAAAGACGCTGAGCTATCACCTGCTGACAATGCAGCTGACGCATTAAGCAGAATGTTCATTCGCGGGCCGATCCACGTCCTCAGCGGGCGGCCCGACTGTTCGTGCTATTCGTCGAGATAGGCGCTGTTGTCCTTGGGGCTGCCGTTCTTGACGAGCCGCTTGGCCAGGCAGTGGTTGCGGTCAAGGCCCCAAGAGCGGCACTGGTCGAGAGCCGGTTCCGGATCGCTGTAGCCGGTGTCGACTACCGTGACCCAGTAGCCGTCGTCCTTATATGAGGCCCAGTCGCCGCTGTGGATGAGGATCGCCCCCGGATACTTGACCTTGTTGGCCTCGTACTCGTTGAGAATGTCCTGCGCCGACCACGTCTTGCCGTCAGCCTTGAGGCCGACATTCTTCGCGCTCACCTGGCTCACCCACTGTCCCTCGAGGTCAGCGGCCTTTTTGGTGCCCTCCTCCGTATAGGCGCCGAGCTGCTGTTCCGGACTCTTCGACGGTTGGACCAGATCTTCGGAAGGAGTGGGCGACGGACTCGCCGGCTCACTGGTCCCGACATCGACAGGAACGGTTCCCGACGACGGAGCGAGCCATCGGATGCCGAAGAATCCCACCAGCGCGAGAATCATGATGATGGCGATGATCACGACGGCGATCTTCAGTCCATTGCCCGAGGATGACTCGCTGTGAACGGTGGGAGGGAACTGCGGGGGAGGCGGGGTGTGCGGTCCGTTCCCTGCCGAACCACCGGCACCAGCGTCGCCGGCACCACCACCACCGGCAGATCTATGAGTCTGCTGAGAATTCGCATACTGATGTGAACCGGCAGAGTCTGCGTCACCGAAAGGTGAGTGACCCGCAGGGGCGAAGACGTTGACGCTGCGAGCTTTCGAGATCGACTGTTCCCCCGTGTGCCGTTCGAGGTACTCGTAATAGGTCGAGTTGTCGAAATCGGCAGACGTACGGTCCGCCTCATTCCCGTACGACCGGGCCTGACCAGCGGATTCACCAGAACCCTTGTGCCAGTCGTCACTAGTCGCCGGACGAATGCGCGGCCTCTGTGGAACGTCGCTCATCAGTCCTCCTGAATGCCAGATGTGGTGGCACTCATCTACTTACCTTGGCACGAGTCGAGCAGGCGTTCAACAGGAACGCCAACAGGACGCGTTGCCGACGAAAGCCTACTGCGGAATTCCCCGAGTTGCCTTGACCCCAGCTGTGAAAGTTCCTCCGAACGTCCATGGGGGTGAGAACGGGCCCCCCCAAGGGGGTCGGTGTCAGTGACGAAGACCCCACCGCAGAAGCCGGGATGAATTTGCCCTCCGGCCCGCTGTCTCAGTAAGATTGATTCCTGTTGTGTCGCAGCAGGCAGGTCGCCGATCGATCTGCTGGGACACGCATGGTGCTCACCCACCGCTGCACTCCAGCTTCGGCCATCTCTCACAGGCTACGGCTTCAGCGCTGGTGAGACATCTCGCCCGAACGGGCAGACCTGTTTCGGCGTACACAATTTTCACGGTGACAGTCGAGAAAATTTGTTGATGTCTTCCGACATCGGCGCAAGCGAGCGGGGAGCACACTCACGTGTGATCCCGCAGGAGCTTGTTTCGAGAGTCGGTAACTTGTGAACTGGAGGAGAGACATGGCAGCAACCTGCCAGGTAACCGGGGCAGTCCCCGGTTTCGGACACAACGTGTCCCACTCGAAGCGCCGCACGAAGCGCCGCTTCAACCCGAACATTCAGAAAAAGCGCTACTACGTTCCGTCATTGCGCCGCAGCGTCACCCTGACCCTGTCCGCTAAGGGCATCAAGGTCATCGACGCTCGCGGAATCGACGCTGTGGTCAACGAACTCATCGCCAAGGGAGTGAAGCTCTGATGGCTAAGGCACAGGATGTTCGTCCCATCATCAAGCTCAAGTCGACGGCCGGCACCGGGTACACCTACGTGACCCGCAAGAACCGCCGCAACACCCCGGACCGCATCGTGCTGAAGAAGTACGATCCCGTAGTCCGCAAGCACGTCGATTTCCGAGAGGAGCGCTGAGCGCACATGGCTAAGAAGTCAAAGATCGCAAAAGACAAGCAGCGTCGCGTCATCGTTGAACGCTATGCAGAGCGCCGCGCGACTCTCAAGCGTCAGCTGACCCACCCTGATTCCACCGATGAGCAGCGCGAAGAGGCACGTCTCGCACTGCAGAAGCTCCCCCGGGACGCTTCGCCGGTTCGCGTTCGCAACCGCGACCAGGTTGACGGTCGTCCGCGCGGCTACCTCCGGAAGTTCGGACTCTCGCGAGTTCGTTTCCGCGAAATGGCACACAACGGCGAGTTGCCCGGCGTTACCAAGTCGAGCTGGTAATCTCGAGGAAGTTCGTCATCGGAAAAACGGACCGATGACCTACCGACTTGTCCTAAGGAGGACACTTTTATGGCTAAGAACCGCAGTGAGCTCGTTGCAGAAGTTGCCGAGAAGTCCGGCCTGACCCAGAAGCAGGTCTCGGACGTGCTCGATGGTGTCTTCGATGTCTTCTCCGACGTCGTGGCCAAGGGCGAAAAGCTCACCATCCCCGGCTGGCTCTCCGTTGAGCGCACCGAGCGTGCCGCTCGCAAGGGTCGCAACCCGCAGACCGGTGAAGAAATCCAGATCAAGGCCGGCTACTCCGTGAAGCTGTCCGCTGGTTCGAAGCTGAAGGGTGCCGCTGGCAGCCCGAACTGATCTACGCAGCAGCGTCGAATGGCCCGGATCGACTGATCCGGGCCATTTGCTGTCTCAGAACGTCTTCGAACAGGTGGAATCATCGTCGCGGACGAAATCGTCCACCCTCGCCGAGGCGGCTCCCCGAGATCTCGGCCACGAAGGGACCTGCCGGCTGGCAGTGTGCCGTCGCCGAACGATATCCTTGGGTCATGTCAGAAGGGGCGGTCCGCGCGCAGTGAATTCTTCAGGTTTCGAACCGATCACACGGTTCGTCCAACGTGCCACCGTCCCCATCGTCGTCTTCCTCGGGCTGATCGTCGGATTGGCCGCACTCTTCTTCACCGGAGCAGCCAACCCCACTCTGCTCAACGACCCCGGCTCCGTCGTCCGTTTCGGTCTGCCTGCCGCGAAGTTCGTCTTCAACATTGCGATGTCGCTGACCGTCGGCGCCCTCATGTTCGCCGTCCTCATCCTCCCGCGCACCGCCGGTGGTCGCTCTCGCCGACACAAGAAGACGGATGAGGACGTTCAGCTCGACCCGCTGTGGACGAGGTCCGTCCAGATCGCCGAATACTCCTCGGTGGTGTGGACGCTGTCTGCGGTCGCCGTGCTCGTCTTCTCCTTCATCGATACGGTCGGCGCCCAGGCTTACCTCGACTTCTCGAACCAGCTCGGAGTGTTCGTCACTCAGATCGCCTACGGACAGCTGTGGGTGCTCGTCGTCGTCCTCATCGCCGTCGCCTCGACCCTGTGCTTCGGCACCCGCTCCCACGTGGGCATCGCCGCCGCCGGAGTGCTCAGCGTTGCCGTGATCTTCCCATTGGCCTCGATGGGTCACTCCGCCGATGCCTCCGGGCACACCCAGGCCGTCAACAGCCTCGGTCTGCACATCCTCGGAGCGGTCCTCTGGCTCGGTGGACTCTTCGCCGTCGCCCTGCTGGGCACACGCCTGGCCGCCTCGAAGAACCTCAAACCGATCATCGAACGCTATTCGACCATCGCACTCATCTCCTTCGGGCTCATCGTCTTCTCCGGAGTCGTCAACGCGCTCCTGCGCGTGCAGGGCCTCGATGACCTCATGACGCCCTACGGGGAGGTCATCCTCGCGAAGGCGTTCGCGACGGTCCTGCTCGGGCTGATCGGTTTCTGGCACCGTCAGTTCGTCATTTCACGATTGGGCACAGCCGCCTCGGCGACGGTTGAGTTCTGGCGTCTCATCACCGTCGAATTCATCCTCTTCGGGGTGACGATGGGGATGGCCGTGGCCTTGGCCCGGTCGCAGCCGCCGGTGCCGCAGGAGCCTGTGGGCGATCCCACGCCGGCTGAGATCCTCACCGGCGACCCGCTGCCGCCGAAGCCGAACCTGGACCGTTACTTCAGCGAATGGTCGATCGATCCGCTGTGGATCGCGATCGCGGTGGGCACCTCGATCGCCTACGTCGTGGCGTTCGTCAACCTCCGCCGCCGAGGCGACAGATGGCCTGTGCTGCGCCTCATCAGCTGGCTGGTGGGCATGGTGTTCCTCGTCTACGTCACCTCGGGCGGCCCCCGCGTCTACGGTGAGGTGCAGTTCTCCGCGCACATGATCGAGCACATGCTTCTGGTCATGGTCGTGCCCCTGCCGCTGGTGCTCGGCGCACCGATCACCATGCTCATGCGCGGAACGAAGGCCCGTCGGGACGGGTCTGCCGGTCTGCGCGAATGGGTCCTCTGGCTCGTCCACACGCCGTATCTGCGCTTCTTCGCGCACCCGATCGTGGCGAGTGTGAACTTCGCGGGCTCGCTGGTGGTCTTCTACTACTCGGGAATCATGTTCTACGCGCTCGATACGCATCTCGGGCACGAATTGATGATCGCGCACTTCCTCGGCGCCGGTTACCTGTTCGCCCAGGCCCTCATCGGCATCGACCCGGGGGTCAAGCGCCCCGTCTTCCCGATGCGGCTCGTGATGCTGCTGGTGACGATGGCCTTCCATGCGTTCTTCGGCATCTCGATCATGAGCTCGAACGTCCTGATCGCCGGTGACTGGTTCGGCAACATCGGCGCCGGGTGGGGCTACACGGCGATCGAAGACCAGCAGCTCGGCGGTGCCATCGCGTGGGGCATCGGCGAATTCCCGACCCTGTTCATCGCCATCATGGTCTGCGTGCAGTGGGCGAAGTCCTCGGACCGGGAAGCCAAACGCATCGACCGCAGCGAGGACCGCACCGACGACGCCGAGCTGCGCGCCTACAACGCGATGCTCGCGTCGATGGCCGAACACGACGCGAAGGCTCCTCCGCGCCGTCGGTGAGACTCGGACTGCATGGGTGATTCCTCGCCGGCGAGGAATGAGCTGCCGCGGCGTTCCGCTCGCGTCACAAAGACCCTTGCGAACTGAAAGCAGTCACAACTGACCGTTGCACATCGGCTGTGCACGAATGTGCACCGGAAATTCTCGGATTATGGCCAGGTCGCTACCAAAAACTCCGTAACGTGGCGCACACTGATGCTTGGATGAGAAATATCCGAGCGCCCGAAATGCTGCGCTGAGGCAGGTGTTCGCCAGCCGCATCGATGCGGCCCGCGTTCTCCGAGCCGTCAGCCGGTCGGCGCCAGTGCAAGTCGATTCGCGCATTCAACGGTGACGCGAATTGTGGAAACGAAGGAGTCCCATGAGTTCTCAGAACGATGCTGAGAGGAAGTCGATCCGCGCTCAGCTGCGCAAGGTCGTCGCTGCCTCGATGGCCGGAACGGTCGTCGAATGGTACGAGTTCTTCCTCTACGGTTCGGCCGCCACCCTGGTGTTCAACCACATTCTGTTCCCGCCTTCCGACAATCCGCTGACACCGATCCTGGCCGGATTCGCCACCTACGCGGTCGGCTTCATCGCCCGTCCCGTCGGCGGTATCGTCTTCGGTCACTTCGGTGACAAATACGGACGCAAGAAGCTGCTGCAGCTCTCGATCATCCTCGTCGGCGTCGCCACGTTCCTCATGGGCTGCCTACCGACATTCGACCAGATCGGCTACCTCGCTCCCATCCTCCTCGTCCTGCTGCGCGTCGTCCAGGGCTTCGCCGTCGGCGGCGAATGGGGCGGAGCTGTCCTCCTCGTCGCCGAACATGCTCCGAACAAGGAACGTGGTTTCTGGGCGTCGTTCCCACAGTCCGGCGTCCCCCTGGGCAACCTGCTCGCCACCGCGGTTCTGTTCATCCTCACCGCGACGCTGACCGAAGAGCACTTCCTGTCGTGGGGCTGGCGTGTGTCATTCTGGCTATCGGCCGTCATCGTTCTCATCGGCTACTACATCCGCACCCGCGTGTCTGACGCACCGATCTTCGACGAGGTGCAGGCCGAAGAGATCGAAGAGGGCGTCGATTACGGCGTCAAGGCTGTGTTCAAGCGCTACCCGCGTGAGGTCTTCGCCGCGATGGGTCTGCGCTTCGTCGAGAACATCCACTACTACCTGGTGGTCACGTTCTCGATCACCTACCTCGCCACGCAGGTGCAGATCGAAGCGTCCGAGATCCTCGGCCTCCTCCTCGGTGCGCATGCGATCCACGCGGTCCTCGTTCCGATCGTCGGTGCCGCGACCGACCGCATCGGACGCAAGCTGCCCTACGCTGTGGGCATCGTGCTCACCGCGTCTTGGGGCTTCTTCGCCTTCCCGATGTACGACACCGGCAACGCGGTCATGATCTTCCTGGCCCTCCTCATCGGTCTGGTCTTCCACGCACTCATGTACGCGGGGCAACCGGCGATCATGTCCGAGATGTTCCCGACACGCATGCGCAACTCCGGTGTCTCGACCGGTTATCAGGTCACGGCCATCGTTGCTGGGTCGTTCGCGCCGATCATCGCCACCGCGCTGCTCGACGCATTCGAGTCCTCGATTCCCATTGCGCTCTACCTCCTGGCCGCAGCGATCATCTCGTTCATCGCTCTCATGTTCACTCGTGAGACCAAGGGCATCGATCTGCGCTCGCTCGACCATGCAGACAAGGTGCGCCGCGGAGTCGCCACGGCCAGCTGAAGTCAGCCGGTCAATGTCTGATGGGGGCGGTGTCGGTGAAGACCGGCATCGCCCCCATCGCCTGGCACCGAGCGCGTCCGTCGGGCTGCGGCACACACTCGACGCCCGCCTCGGCGCCACGATCGACGCCCGCCTCGGCGCACGCTCGACGCCCACCTCGGCGCCACGGTCGGCACCTGCAAGGTGGAAGATGGATACGCACCACAGACCCGAACCACGAAAGGGGCATCTCATGGGAGATCTCACCAGCAAACGCGCCCTCGTCACCGGCGGAGCATCCGGTCTCGGCAAGGCGATCGCTCAGTCCTTCGCTCAGGCCGGTGCCTCCGTCGTCGTCGCCGACGTCGACGCTGACTCAGCACAGGCCGTTGCCGACGAAATCGGCGGCGAAGCGTGGGCAGTCAACTTAGCGGACACCTCGGCGCTGGACAACACCGGCTTCGACGTCGACATCCTCGTCAACAACGCCGGCATCCAGCGCATCCACCCGATCACGGAATTCCCGCTCGAGGACTGGCGGCTGATCAACACGCTCATGCTCGAGGCACCGTTCGTGCTCACGAAGGCGGTGCTGCCGAAGATGTACGAACGCGGCTGGGGACGCATCATCAACCTATCTTCCGTCCACGGTCTGCGCGCCTCGACGAACAAGTCCGCATACGTCTCGGCCAAGCACGGTCTCATGGGACTGACGAAGACGACCGCGCTCGAGGCCGGCCCGCGCGGAGTGACGTGCAATGCGATCAACCCCGGCTATGTGCTCACGCCCCTGGTCAAGGGGCAGATCGCCGACCAAGCGAAGACCCACGGCATCAGCGAGGACGAGGTGCTCGAACAGGTCTTCCTCGGCCATTCCGCGGTGCCCAAGCTCGCCGAACCCGAGGACGTCGCGGCAATCGCGCTCTTCCTCGCCGGGGAGCATGCCGCAGTCATCAACGGCAGCGCCCACAGCATCGACGGCGGCTGGGTCGCCGCCTGACCCACTCTGCCCTCCCGCACCCTCCGGACTACCTGACGGCGGCCCAGCAACCTGGCGCCAGGTTGCTGGGCCGCCGTCAGGTAGCAATCAGAGGGATTCCAGGACTTTGCGGACTCCGGCGTTGCGCAGGGACTCATGACGGACCGAGGCCCAATAGGACACCCGCTTGGAGAACAGCTCCGGCAGCACCTGCACCAGACGGGAATTGCCGTGGGCGAGGAAGTCCGGCAGGATCCCTATCCCGGCCCCGTGCGAGGTCGCGAGCACATGCGCATGCACCGAGGTGGACCTGAAGAACCCGGTCCCGCGCGGAAAGGCATCGGCCGCCTCGTCGAGATCATCGACCCGCAGCGAATTCTCGATGTAGTAGACCATCCGGTGGTCGCCCAGATCATCCAGCGTCTGCGGCATCGTGTGCGAGGCGATGTAGTCCTGCGAAGCATAGAGCTGCAGCCGGTAGTCGCGGATGTGCTTGGCAATTGAGCGCGGGGCATCGGGGCGCCCGACGACGATCTCGATATCGACACCCGACCGGTACTGCCGGGCCCGCTGAGTGGCGGTGATCAGCTCGACCTGCAGGCCCGGATGCTGCGCCTGCAATTCGGTGAGCGCCGGAACGGCGAACTCGAGGGCGAAGGCCTGCGGGCACGCCAGTCGGATCGTCCCGGACAAGGCCGAGTTCGAATGCGCATCGATGCGGCCCAGCGCGGCCTCGATGTCCTCGGCGATCGGCAGCAGCTGACGTCCGGCGGCACTGAGCTCCCACCCGTCGGGAGAGGCTACGAGCACCCGATCGCCGTACGCCTTCTCGAGAGCGGCGATGCGCCGTGACACGGTCGTATGGTTGAGGCCGAGGCTGTGCGCCGCGGCCGTGAACTTCCCCAGGCGGGCGACGGCGAGCAGAGTCAGCAGATCCTCGGGAGCAATCTGCGGACCGGAGCTGCCGGGTGCATAAGAGGCCATAGTGTTCCCATTCTATCTGCGTGCGCGCACATAACCGGTGCGGAATAGGTGAGGCGTCCCGCCGGACTTCCACACGCCGACTGGCGTACTGTGAGAGGGAACACGTAAGAGTTGCTGAGCATGATGCGAGGAGGCATATTATGTCGACGATTGGATGGGTTGGCCTGGGGAATATGGGCCGCCCGATGACTGCGAACCTGGTCAAGGCCGGTCACACCGTCAACGGATTCGATCTTGTGGAGATTGCGGTCAAGGAAGCGGCCGAACACGGTGTCAATCCTGTGTCGTCCATCGCCGAGGCGGTTGCCGGTGCGGATATCGTCTTTACGATGCTGCCCAAAGGTGAGCATGCGCGCGCGGTCTATCTCGAAGCCGACGGAGTGCTGGCTCACGCGGATAAGACGACCCTTCTCGTCGATTCGTCGACGATCGACTTCGATTCCGCTCGTGTGCTGCACGCCGAGGCGGCAAAGGCCGGGTTCCGCTTCGTCGACGGTCCCGTGTCCGGTGGCATCAGCGGCGCCGAAGCCGGCACGCTGACCTTTATGCTCGGCGGCAGCGATGCCGACGTCGCCGAGGCGAAGACATTCATTGAGCCGATGGCCGGCAACATCTTCCATGCCGGAGGTGAAGCTGCAGGTCAGGCGGCCAAGATCGTCAACAACATGATGCTTTCGATCAGCCTTCAGGGTGTCGTCGAGGGCGCGGTCCTCGCTGAACGGCTTGGCCTCGAGGCGAAGACCATCTATGACATTGCGAGGGTCTCTTCCGGTGACTCCTGGCCGCTGCGCACCTGGTATCCGGTGCCCGGTGTGACCGAGACCTCGGCCTCGAACAATGCGTTCAAGCCCGGATTCGCCACCGCGCTCATGCACAAGGATGTCGGACTTGCCCTCGCCGGCGCCGAAACGGCAGGGCTTGACCTGCCGGCCGCGAAGCTCGTTCACGAGCAGCTGCAGAAGCTCGTCGATGCCGGCCTCGAAGGGCTTGACACCTCCGCGCTGATCAAGAACATCGACCCGAAGGCCGCCGGCCTGCCCGAGTAGCTCGCGGGGCTGCGGCAGGGACCTGAAACTTCCGCGGGGACGTGGAAGACTGGAGCCATGAGCACCACAGACCCTGCCGCACACTCAATCAGTCCCGCTGAGAACGCAGCCATCACCGGCAACCTCGACGAGGTGGCCGACCGTTCCCGTGCCGCCGCCGAGTCGAGCGGTCGCCGCGGTGACGATGTGAGGGTGCTGCTGGCCACGAAGACGCAGCCGGCAGAGAAGATCCGCGTCGCCCTGGAGCACGAGTTCACCCTCATCGGCGAGAACAAGGTGCAGGAGATCGTCGGCAAGGCCGAGGCGCTCGCCGACCTCAACCCCGAGACGCATCTCATCGGACCCCTGCAGCGCAACAAGGTCAACCACACACTGCGTCATGCGCACTGCATCCAGTCCGTGGACACCCTCACTCTGGCCGAGAAGATCAACAACCGCCTCGACGTCCTCGACGAGACCGTCGACTACTTCATCCAGGTCAACACCTCCCGCGAGGACTCGAAGTTCGGTGTCGCCCCCGAAGACGCCGAGGAGCTCATCACCGCGACACGGGAACTCGGCAGGATGCGCCTGCGCGGGCTCATGACCATCGGCCTGCCCGGCAGCAGCCCCGAAGAGATCCGCCCCAGCTACTCCGACCTGCGCGAACTCAGCGAGAAGCTGCGGGATTCCGGGGTCATGCCCGCCGAGGCGGTCGAGCTGTCGATGGGCATGAGCAACGACTTCGAACTCGCGATCGCCGAAGGGGCGACGATGGTCCGGGTCGGCTCGAGCGTCTTCGGTGCCCGCGACTACTCCTGACCGGTCGTCTTACCTGGTGTCGGACGCGAAGAGAGCTGACGCTTGATGACACCGGGGAGCCCGGCTCGGTGGGGGATCTGCGATCATAGAACCATGAACAGCAGTCCAGAATTCTCCGCGTCAGCCACCTCCTCGGCACGGGACGTCAAGGTCCGTGCGCCCGAACTCGTCGGTCGCCGGTGGATGAACTCCGGCGGCAAGGATCTCACCCTGGCCGACCTGCGCGGAAAGGTCGTCCTCCTCGACTTCTGGACATTCTGCTGCATCAACTGCCTCCACGTCCTCGACGAGCTGCGCCCGCTGGAGGAGAAGTACTCCAAGGAACTCGTCATCATCGGGGTCCACTCGCCGAAGTTCGAGTTCGAACGCACCGTCGAAGCCGTCGATCAGGCCGTGGAGCGCTACCAGGTCGAGCACCTCGTCCTCGACGATCCCGACCTCGTCACCTGGCAGGCCTACACTGCCCGCGCCTGGCCGACGCTGGCCGTCATCGACCCCGAGGGCTACCTCGTGGCGACCATGTCCGGTGAGGGCCACGCGGCCGGACTCACCGAGATCATCGAGGGCCTCATCGAAGAGCACTCGGCCAAGGGCACCCTCCACTCCGGCGACGGACCCTACGTCCCGCCACCGGCCGCGGAGACGGACCTCTTCTACCCCGGAAAGGCCACGCGCCTGCCCTCGGGACATCTCATCGTCGCCGATTCCGGACACCACAGCCTCGTCGAATACGACGACGATGCGGCCACGATCATCCGCCGCATCGGCACAGGCGTTCGCGGATCCGACGACGGGGATTTCGCCTCGGCGAGCTTCAGCGAACCCGGCGGCATCACCGTGCTGCCCGCCGACCTGGCCGCCGAAGTCGGCTACCAGCTCATCGTCGCCGACACCGTCAACCACACCCTGCGCGGGATCGACCTCGTGAACGAGACGGTCACGACGATCGCCGGCACCGGGGAGCAGCACATGGTCGGCGCCATCGACAATGTCCGCGGCAAGCCGGGTGAGCTGGGACGATACGACGGACCCGCGCGTGATGTGAAGCTGTCCTCGCCGTGGGATGTCCTCTTCGTCCCCTCCACCGCCGAGGTGGTCGTGGCGATGGCAGGCAACCACACCATCTGGTCATTCGATCCGAGGGACGGCACGATCCGCATTCTGTCGGGCACGATGAATGAAGGACTGGTCGACGGCGACGGGGAGTCTGCGTGGTTCGCTCAGTCCTCGGGCCTCGACCTCGGCTCCGAGGGTGAGGTGTTCGTCGCCGACTCCGAGACTTCGGCGATCCGCCGCCTCGACCCCGCCACCGGTGAGGTCTCCTCGCTGGTGGGCGTCGGACTCTTCGATTTCGGCTTCCGTGATGGACCGGCCGCCGAGGCGCGCCTGCAGCACCCGCTGGGTGTGCGCAGCCTGCCCGACGGATCGATCGCGATCGCCGACACCTACAACGGTGCGATCCGCCGTTTCGACCCGAATACCGATGAAGTCACGACCCTGGCACGCGGTCTGCGCGAACCCTCGGACATCCTCGTCGTCGACAGCGGCAGCGGTCTCGGTGACGTCGGTGCGGACAACGGGGACTCCTCCGAGGCCGAGCTCCTCGTCGTCGAGTCCGCGGCGCATGCGCTCACCCGGGTGAAGCTGCCCAAGGATGCCCAGAAGGTCGACGAAGGCGCGCTGACGACGAAGCGCCCGTCGACCGAGATCGCCTCCGGTCCGGTGTCGCTGACCGTGAGCTTCACTGTTCCGACCGGTCAGAAGCTCGACGACCGGTGGGGCGACCCGACGTTCCTGCAGGTGTCCGCGACGCCGCCCGAACTCATCGTCTCCGGCGAGGGCGGAGCCGAGGGACTCAGCCGCGATATCGTCATCAACCCCGAGTTCGCCGAGGGAGTGCTGCACGTGACCGCGCGCGCCGCAGCCTGCGACGGTGAGCCCGGGGGAGAGATCCCCCTGCACGCCGCCTGCCACCTCTACCAGCAGGACTGGGGAATCCCCGTCGAACTCGTGGACTCGGCGCCGAACGACCTCACCCTCGACCTCCGCGGCGCCTGAGCCCTCGGCCGCCAGAGCGCGGGCCGATGTCGATCAGGCGGATGGCAATCGCTGAGACGCCCATGCACGGAGATTGTTGGGTCGATCCACGGTGGTTTCAGTGTTGTGAACGCCGTGGATCGACCCAACAATCGGCGGATTCGCCCCTTCGCCCGCCGTGCCCAGTTGGGGTGGGGCTGCATGGACGCCCCGGATGGCTGCTCAGCCGAGGTGAGTCGCCAGAATATGCTTGAACGTGTCCATGTCTGTTCGCTTCGAGACGCGAAGGACCACCCATCCTTCGGCCTCCAGCAGCTGACGACGCTCGATGTCCACGCCGAATTGGTAGGACGAGGTTCTGTGATGGTCACCTTCGTATTCGATGGCGAGCTTGATGTCGGGGTATCCGAGGTCAGGGCGGAGAGTCGCCGAGACCGTCGAACACTTCACTTCCGGGTGAACTGCCGGTTCAGGGAAACCGTTCTCGATGATCCACAGTCTCAACCGTGTTTCGCGCGGAGAGTCGACTGTCTCGCGGATCAACGTCAAAGCCCGCCGCACCGATTTTCGCGCCTTGAGGTAGTGGCTTGCGTCGGCCTTCTCCCGAAGCTGATCGAGACTGGTGAGCGGACCACTGTTCTGTCGGCTGATCGCTGCATCACCCAGTGCGATCAGGCCGTTTTGGCTGAGCAGCGGTGCGAGTTCGAAGAACAGATCTGTGGCTGAAACCAGCGGCAGATTGTAGAACTCAGTGATGTCGAAGCCGGATCCTCGGTGGAGCTTCACGGCTTTTCGCCGAATTCGCAGACCTCGATCGCCGCTGATGATGTGGGTGTCGAAGTCCTTGCGCCGGCTAGGCAGCGGCAGCCCGTAGAGTATAGCGGCCGTCAGCGAACAGCCGATGACATTCGGGTGTAAGAGCAGAAGAGCTGAAAGTCTCACTTGTTGCTGCAGCCACTGTTGATCCGCCCACGGTGGGCAAAGAACACGAGAGCTGGGGTCGGCTTCAATCCATACACCCCGGAAGACCTGTAAGAAGCGAGACCGGTCTTTCAGTGCGAATTCCGTGAGCCCACGCGTTGCGAGATCGCGGCGCATAAAGGGGACGGGAGCTGTCTGGAAGTCGGCAGCGACCGAATTGTTCTGTGCATGAAAGACAGGATCATCCGCGCACAGTCAATAGTGAACGCGTCAGAATGCGTCTGTGGACAATCTTCGTCGGTCCTCAGGAATCGGCGTGAGAGTGCAGAGACCGCCCGACCCTGGCCAACGCTGGCGAATACACGGTCCGGTCGCAGTCTGCAACGACAGGGCGAGGAGTTCATCCACAGGAAAGAGTGGGCGAGTGGGGCTCCTTGAGACACGTTTGAAGCCCCTCGCCGTGCGATTGTTGGGTCGATCCACGTTGGTTTCGGCCCCCTGAACGTCGTGGATCGACCCAACAATCGCTATGGCGGGGCGAATCGCTGGAGGAGCGCCCGCTCAGGCGATGGTGACGTCCCCGAGGCGGCGCGGTTCGAAGCTCACCTGCGAGGACTTGACGACCACCGATCCACCCAGGACGAAGGAGAGCTTCTCGTCGAAGTCGTGTTCGGCGGCGGTGACGATGTCCCGGTAGCGTCCCTTGACCCGCACCTCGACCGTCGACGGAGTGAGCTCGAGATCGTTGCCGGACGAGGTCAGCCCGATCTGCGGGCTGCGCTCGAGTGACCAGGAGACGTCGCCGATGATCTCGTTGTCCGTGTCGTAGCCGAAGACGCAGCCGGCAGGCATGAGCGTCTTCGACTTCATGCAGTCCTGCAGGTGGTCGGTGACCTGCTCCTCCACAGTCTGCTCGAGCTTGGGCGTGGGCTCGGGCGAGAGCTTCACGGTCGGGGAATCGCCGGGGGCGGCCACCTCGGCGCGTTGGGATTTGGACTTCAGATACGTCGCGTCGAACCCGACGAGGTAGCTCGCCGGAAACAGCACCGGCACACTTCCCGTGCTGACCCCGTAGCCGTTGACCGTCGCCGTCGACGAACCGGAGACGTCCAGGGTGAGGGTCGGCCAGTCCTGCTGTTCGATGGCCCATCGGTTGAAGAGACCCGCGCTGGCCGGCAGCCGGACCATGTCGAGATCGACGGTCTGCTCCTGTGAGGAGAGGTTGAAGCTGAGGCGGACCTTCGCATGGTCGCCGTCGACGGAGACGGTCTCGGCCTCGGGTTCGCGCGGCAGATCGGGAGCCGCCGAGAGGACCTCGTCGCTGAGCGCCAAGGTCGATGTCGGAGTCGGCGTGGACAGGTAGGAGAAGGCTCGCTGCGCATCGCCGTCTCCGATCGCCGCGATATAGGCTTCGGCGGCTCGGGCGGGAGTGTAGACGGTGAGGTTGAGGAGGGGGACCGCTGCAACCGTGAGGACGATGACCGTCAGCGCTGAGATCAGAAGTCTGCGCGACGTTCGCATGGCGCTCCTGATTCGGTTGGGGACTGAGGGGACTGGGCAGTTCTCAGTCTATCTGCCGCGCGTCACTCAACCGGGTAGGCGTGCAGGGCAGAGGTGTCGACCTCGACGAAGACATGCGTGCCGACCTTGACGTTGGCACGCAGTTCGGTGATCGTCGCGCCGAGTCCCGGGTGCAGGACACCGAAGCCGATGGTCGGCTTAGCGCCCGCGTCGGATTCGGCGGCTGTCGCTGCATCCTCAGCTGGTTCGGCCGCTGCCTCCGATTTCGTCGATACCTCCGGGGCCGTCTGCCTGTTCGGCACTCCGGCGAGATCGGCGAGGTCGACGTCGAGGGCGAGGCCCATCTCCGTGTCGACCGGTGAGAGCTTCGCCTGCAGGCAGGAACCGCGATCGCGCAGTCCGGTGACGATGGCTTCGAACACCGTCGCCGAGGTGAACGCCGGGTCGTGTTCGTCCAGTGACAGGAGGGCGGCACGCCACCCGAGAGTCACGAACACCTTCCCGTCGAGTTCGGTGCGGGCGCGCACGGCCGAATGGCCGATGGACAGCCATCCCTTCCGCGCCAACCCGGAGTAGACGTTGACCCCGCTGAGCTCGGCCGGCAGCGAACCGCGCGGTTCGGTGACGATCTGCTCCAGCGAGCCGAGGGCGACGAGCTGGTCCTTTTCGATATCGGCCACGCCCGCCTCGGCGATGGTGTGGTCGGTCAGCGAATTCGAGCTGAACACGACTCCGCGGCCTTCGTGGGCGACGAGTTCGGCGAAGCGGCTGCGCAGCCCGGTGCGCAGATGGCCGGGGACCGAACCGAAGGGGTCGATGAGGGTCAGCCACTTCGCGCCGCTCGCCCAAGCCGCGGCCAGGGCGAGGCGGGCACGATCGGTCGCATCGAGGTCCTCGAGGCGGAGGCGCAGGATTTCGGGCCGCAGCCCGAACGTTGTCAGTGCAGCTGATGGATCCGCTGCCGATGCCGCCTCCCCAGATCCGGCATCGGCTTCGCGAAGATAGCTCTTCATCCAGCTGCGCACACGCGAACGACCCGACCGGCGTCCGGTCGGGAAGCGTGGTGGTGGTGCGACGTGAGGCAGGGCCGCCGCGGACAGCACCACCGAAGTGGTGCTGTCCGGGCTGCCCATGAGTCCGAGCATTGTCCCTGCTCGCAGACGTCCTAGGTCGATCTCGCGTCCGTCGAGCTGCAGCCCCGCGAGGGACAATTCATCGTTCACCGTGAGTTTAGAACTCCGCGGGATCGTCGGAGGCGTTCATCCGCCGACGGGTGATGATGACGGCGGCTGCACCGACTGCGAGCAGCCCGACACCGAGTGCCAGTCCGGTCATCTCGGCACCGGTGCGCGGCAGATCGCTGCCCGATTCGCCCTGGCCGCTGCCGTTTCCGTTTCCGCCTTCGTCGACGGCGGTGCCGTTGGTCAGCACGGTGAAGCTTCCGCCCTGGGGCTCATCGAAGCTCTCGGCCTGGGCACGCACGTTGTACGTGCCGAGCACGGCCTTGACCTTCGCCTGGACGCCGAACGTGACCTTGCCGTCGGAATCGGCTTCCTTGGTCATCGTGTAGCGATCGACCTTGCCCTGGGCATGCTCGACCGTGATGGAGACCTTCTCGCCGGGCTGAGCCCCGCTGACGCCGATCTTGATGCCGTCGTTCAGGAAGTCCTCGGAGCTGACCTCGGTCGGGTCGATGAACATGGAGGGCTGTGCTTCAGCGGCAGGTTTCTTATCCTCGGTGCCGGGGCTGGCCGGACCGGTGGACTCAGCTGCGTCGTCCGCGGCCTTCTCGTCGCCTCCATCGCCGTCTTCCGCAGGCTGGCTCTTGCCCGCCTGATCAGCGTCGTCGGAGTCGTTGGCGTCGCCTGCACCTTCGGTCTCGTCGACCTTCGGCTCTTCGTCCTTCGGAGCTTCGCTTTCGGTCTCCGTGGGCTTGGGGGCCTCGGTGGTGGGATCCTCATCCGGGGCCTTGGCCGGTCCCGGCTTCACATCGTCGGCAGGAGCCTCATCGGTCTTATCGGTCTCCGACGGGCTCGGCTTCGGAGCCTTGGTGGTCGGATCCTCGGTCTTCGTCTCGGTCGGCTCCGGGGCCTTGGTGGTCGGATCTTCAGTCTTCGTCTCCGAAGGCTCGGGAGCCTCGGTGGTGGGGTCCTCGGTCTTCGTCTCCGACGGCTTGGGGCTCTCCGACTCGTCAGGAGTCTCATCCGGGGTCTTGATCGGACCGGTGGCCGAGTCGCACTCGTCGTCTCCGTTGCCGGAGTCGTCGACGTCGGAGGCCTTGGAGACGACCTCGAAGGAGACCTTGGAGGACTTCTTCTCGGACTTGAGGTCGGTGAGGTAGAGGGAGTATTCGCCGACAGGCACCTGAGCGCCGTCGGTGACGGTGAAGAAGTAGGTGCCGGAGACCTTTCCGTCCTCGTCGACAGTGAGCTTCTTATCCGGGGAGTATTCGGTGCCATCGGTGCCGACAACGGTCACCGTGGCTTTCTCGTCCTCGGTGAATCCGGTGCCGGAGAAGCCGATTCCCTTCTTGTCGTTCGCGATGTCGTCGCGGGTCACCTGCGCCTGCGCAAGGGTCGCCTGCGGGTCCGACTCGTCGGGAACCGAGGAATCCGATTCGGAGCTGCTCGATGACTGCTGATCACCCTGGGCGCACAGCGATTGCTGAGGGACCGAAGCGGTGGACTCTGTCGCTGCGAACGCCGGGGCGCCAGCAAGACCTGTCAATGCAACGGCTACTGCGGGGGCAAGCACAAGACGCGAGGTCTTCACAGTAATGCCTTTCGATTGTTGTCTACCCACGAAAGACGATGGACTCCCGGCATTCCTTGGCTCAAGAAGGGGA
The DNA here is from genome assembly GCF_011617705.1 of Brevibacterium limosum. Classification (NCBI taxonomy): domain Bacteria; kingdom Bacillati; phylum Actinomycetota; class Actinomycetes; order Micrococcales; family Brevibacteriaceae; genus Brevibacterium; species Brevibacterium limosum. The sequence goes on from NZ_CP050154.1 coordinate 215,731, forward strand.
AGGCACCATCGTGCGCGGGTCCGTACAGCTCATTACCCTAAAGCATTCATCCGCCGCTATGGGGAGACACACGGGTAAAAACCAGGAGAATTCGGGAGAATCGTTATTGTTTTGTGACATAGTTGCGGCGTGTCGGTGGAAGTCGTTCGCTGATTCTGCCCGTTCGGCCTATGGGGTCTCGGGTGTGTGGGACATGAGATCTCGAGCGTGTGAGGTCCGGAACGACTACCATCGGAAACGTGACTCTCCTTTCCGACCGCGAGATCCGCGCCGAGCTCGACTCCGGGCGCATCGCCCTCGACCCCTACGACCCGTCGCTGATCCAGCCGGCCAGTGTCGATGTGTGTCTCGATCGCTATTTCCGGCTCTTCGACAACCACAAGTACGCGGTCATCGATCCGAGTCTCGAACAGCCCGAGCTCACCCGCTTCGTCGAAGCCGCTCCGGGGGAGCCCTTCGTTCTCCACCCGGGCGAATTCGTCCTCGCCTCCACCCATGAGCTCGTGACTCTGCCCGTCGATGTCGCCGCTCGCCTCGAGGGCAAGTCCTCGCTCGGGCGTCTCGGCCTTCTCACCCACTCGACGGCCGGATTCATCGACCCCGGCTTCAGCGGCCACGTCACCCTGGAGCTGTCGAACGTCGCCACCCTGCCGATCACGCTGTGGCCGGGAATGAAGATCGGTCAGCTCTGCTTCTTCCGACTCAGCTCCGCGGCAGAGAACCCGTACGGCTCCCAGGCCACGGGCAACCGCTACCAGGGTCAACGCGGTCCGACCGCGTCCCGTTCGCACCTCAACTTCTACCGGAGGGGCATGTGATCACCCGCCGCGAACTGCGGCTGCAACGCGAAGCCGCCGAACGCGCCGCCCGTGAACAGGCCGACGCCGCGCGCTATCAGGTCCCGGAGAACCAGGCTCCGGACGACCAGGCTCCGGCCGACCGGGCTCCAGGTGCTCAGGCTCCGGGCGTGCCGAATGCGGCCGGAGACCCGGCCGCCCACACCGCCGACACTTCCGCACCGCCGGAGGTCGGCGTCCCCGGCGCGAGCGCTCCTGCCCGTGCTCCCGAAGCTTCCGCGGCGAGTCGGCGGCGGAGCGGGATGCCGTCGACGGGACGGCCCGGCTACGGCGGTGACGCCTCCGCGCCCGAGGACACGGCCACCTCGGCGGATCTGCGTGGTTTCCATCTCATCCTGCTCGATGACGCCCTCGAGGTCTCCGATGTCCTCGCGCTCATCCACAACAAACTGCCCGATCTCCACCCGGTGCTCGACGAGCACGGACAGATGCGACTGAGCCGGCACTCCCGGCTGAGCTCGGGGGCCGCCCTCGACCCCGCCGATGCCGCCGCGCTCGAAGTCCCCGACTGGGCTCGGCATGCGATTGTCATCGACTGCCCCCGCGACCGGCAGCCGACCCCGCCGCCGGACTGGTTCGCCGATGCCGACGGACTCCACGAGGCCTTTCCCGACGGAATGCCGGACCGGGAGGAGGAGCGGATGCTCAGCCTCGTGCTCTCCATCGCCTCCCGCCTCCACACGGGCGTGCGCCTGGCCGACGAGCCCGGACTGCCGACGCGGGTGATCATCCCCGACCCCGAGGCGAAGGTCGACCTCTACATCTACTCCTCGTATTGGATGGAACCGCCGGTGGCTCTCGACTTCGTGCGCCGCCGCGCCCCGCACGCCTTCCAGCAGGCCCTGCCCACCCCCGACGAGGATGTGCTGGCCCAGGCGAGCATCGACGATCCTCTCTTCGACCCTTCCGCCCCGGTCGTCCTCGACGGCTATGCCCTGCTCGTCCCGCTCGGTGAGATCGATGAATCCGCCGGCAGCCTCGAGATCCGTGTGATGGAGGCCGAGTGGGTGCCGCCGATCGTCGCTGCCCACACCGATGCCCCGCAGATCGAATACCACGTGCACTGGATGGACACCGAGTCGAAGCGCTATCAGCCGAATCAGGGACGCCGATTCCGGCGGATGCGCGGCCAGGTGGCTCAACTGACCGATGCGATCGGAGCCGAGCTGCTCGTCGGCTCCGCAGGCATCGGACTCGACGAGAACGGCTTCCTCGTGACCAGTCGACAGCTGCGCACGTGATCGGTGCCATGCCGGGGCAGAACCTGTCTCAGCTCACACCCGCTGATTGGGGGAACGACACCTGTCCATGCGAAAATGACCTGACGAACCTTTTTCACAAACAGGCATATGACGGAGGTGGCCGCCGGTGATAGTCATGACAGGCGCCTTCTTCGTGGCATCTGTCATCGCCTACCCTCTGGTCCGCCTGCTCGGCCGCAACGCCTTCGTCTTCCTCGCGCTCGTCCCCTTCGCGGGACTCCTGTGGAGCCTGTCGACGATCTCCGATCTCTTCGGCCCCGCGGCCCAGCCGCTCGTCGAGAACCTCGACTGGCTGCCCGAACTCGGGCTCGGCGGAGTCTTCCGCCTCGACGTGCTCTCCTGGGTCATGACACTGCTGGTCACCGGGGTCGGAGCCCTCGTCTTCATCTACTGCGCACGCTACTTCCTGCCCGATGAGCCCGGCTTGGCCCGGTTCGCCGGGATCTTCATGGCCTTCGCCGGAATGATGTACGGACTCGTCGTCGCCGACGAGCTGCTCATGCTCTACCTGTTCTGGGAAGGCACCACGGTCTTCTCCTATCTGCTCATCGGGCACAGCCAGTCACGTCGCCGCTCGCGGCAGGCGGCACTGCAGGCGCTCATCGTCACCACCGCCGGCGGCCTCGCCATGCTCGTGGGCATGATCCTGCTCATCACCGCCACCGGCACCGGGCAGATCTCGACCCTGGTCGACCGCGCCCAATCGGGAATGGACACCGGCGGAGTCATCGTCTCCGCGGTCATCCTCATCCTCGTCGGCGCGATCTCGAAGTCCGCGCTCATGCCGTTCCACTTCTGGCTGCCCGGCGCCATGGCCGCCCCCACCCCGGTGAGCGCCTATCTGCACGCCGCCGCCATGGTCAAGGCCGGAATCTACCTCGTCCTGCGCCTGGCGCCCGGCTACAACAACATCCCCGGCTGGTCCGAGGTGCTGCTCACCCTGGGTCTGCTGACGATGTTCATCGGCGGTTGGCAGGCGCTGAAGCAGACCGACCTCAAACTGCTCTTGGCCTTCGGCACGGTCTCCCAGCTGGGGTTCCTCACCACCATGGCGTCGTTCGGCACTCCGGACATCACGAAAGCGGCCCTTGGTCTGCTCATCGCTCACGCCCTGTTCAAGTCCTGTCTGTTCCTGTGCGTCGGCATCATCGACCATCGCGCAGGCACCCGTGACCTGACGAAGCTCTCCGGCGGTTGGAAGGCCTTCCCAGTCGTGGCCGTGTGCGCGACGATCGCGGCCGCCTCGATGGCGGGGCTGCCTCCGCTGCTCGGCTTCGCTGCGAAGGAAGCCGCGTACTCGACCCTCCTGTCCTCACCGGACAAGGCTTCGGTCATCGCCTTCATCGGCATCATGATCGGCTCGATCCTCACCGTCGCCTATTCGGCCCGCTTCGTCTGGGGCGCGTTCTCCTCGAAGCCGGGAGTCGACGACATCGCCCGCCGCGACGAGAAGCTCACCCTCGTCGTCTCTCCGCTCATCCTCACCGCGCTGACTCTGGCGCTCGGTCCGGGAGTCGGACTGCTCGACGGCTACTTCTCCGCCTGGACGACCGGCCTTCCGGCCGTCGCCGAGGGCGACGGGCACTACCACCTCGCGCTGTGGCACGGATTCGAACCGGCGCTCGCCTTCACCGCCGTGACCGTCGCCGCGGGCATCGCCCTGTTCATCTTCCGCCGTCCCTTCGCGAGGGTCCAGCAGACTCTGCCGTCGGGGCTGGACTTCCACGAGCTCTACCGGATGCTCATCGGCTGGATGGAAGCCCTGGCACTGTGGGTCACCGCCCGCACCCAGCGCGGTTCGCTGCCGTTCTACCAAGGCGTGGTCTACCTCGTCCTCGTCGCCGGACTGGGTCTGGCGATCATCGCCAACGACACGTGGAACATCACCTTCCGGCTCTGGGACACTCCACTGGACTTCATCGTCGCCGCGGTGCTCATCATCGTCGCGATCGGTGCCACCCGAGCGAAGAAGCGCTTCACCGCCGTGGTCGTCACCGGCATCTCCGGCTATGCCATGGTCGCCTACTTCGCCTTCGTCGGCGCTCCCGACCTGGCCCTGACCCAGGTGCTCGTCGAAACCATCACGATCGTCGTCTTCGTCCTCGTCCTCCGGCGCCTGCCGGCGCGCATCGGTGAGTCCACCGGTCGCCTCACCCCCGCCTGGCGGGCGATCATCGGCGGTGCCGTGGGCATCACCGTGATGCTCGTGGTCCTCATCGCCGCCGGAGTGCGCATGAGCGACCCGGTCTCCACCGACTTCGGGCAGCTCGCCTACGAACTCGGCCACGGCAAGAACATCGTCAACGTCACCCTCGTCGACATCCGCGCCTGGGACACGATGGGCGAGATCTCGGTGCTCGTGGCCGCGGGAACCGGCATCGCCGGCCTCATCTTCGTGCGCGGTCGTGAGGGCCACCTGCACCGGTTCGAACGGAAGAAGGACGGCACCGAGACGGCCGGCCGAATCCGCTTCCAACCCGTTTCCGAAGACGTCGTCGACCTCCACCACGCCGGCCGTGGCGAAGGCCTGTCGCAGAAGCGCGTGTCCTGGCTCATCGCCGGACGCACCCTGGCCCCACGCAACCGTTCGATCATCCTCGAGGTCACCGCGCGTCTGATCTTCCACGCCGTCCTCGTCTTCTCCGTCTATCTCCTCTTCGCCGGCCACAACGAGCCCGGCGGAGGATTCGCCGGCGGCCTCGTCGCCGGTCTCGCCCTCGTCGTGCGCTATCTCGCCGGAGGCAAGTACGAACTCGCCGAGGCGGCACCCTTCACTCCCTCGGGAATGCTGGGCACCGGCATGATCACCGCGATCCTGACCGTCATCGGCGGTTGGGTCTGGGGAGGCACGGTCTTCGAATCCGTCTACCTCGAAGGCGATCTGCCTCTGCTGGGGCACCTGTCCTTCGGCACCTCGACGTTCTTCGACATCGGCGTCTACCTCATCGTCGTCGGCCTCATGCTCGACATCCTCCGCTCCCTCGGAGCCGAGGTCGACCTGCATCAGGAGCGCGACGAGACGATGCTGACCAGCCGCATCCACGACAATGTGAACTTCTCCGAGAACATGGGCGCCACCGCCGAGCACCGTGCCGTGTCCGAGATCATGGACCGGGTCAATGAACTCGACGTCGACAACGGTGCGGAAGGAGGCCGCCTGTGAGCGTGTCCTTCGTCATGGTCCTGGCCATGGGCGTCCTCTTCGCCGCCGGCATCTACCTCATGCTCGAACGCTCGCTGACCCGAGTTCTGCTCGGCTTCATCCTGCTCGGCAACGGAGTGAACCTGCTCATCATCCTCACCGCCGGCCGCGGTTCCCCGCCCCTGACCGACGGAGAGAACCTGTCGACCGAGGGCATGTCCGATCCGCTGCCGCATGCTCTCATCCTCACGGCCATCGTCATCACCTTCTCCGTGACGGCGTTCCTGTTGGCGATGATCTACCGATCCTGGAGGCTCATGCGCGCCGATTCGCTGCAGGATGACGACACCGACCTCCAGGTGGCGATCACGAAGATCATCGACTCCGAGGCGGAGGCGAGCACCGACTACGACGACACCGAGTTCGGTGACGAAGCGGAGTCCCCGATCACCGGTGCCATCGACCTCGACGACGACGGGACCCCCACAGAGCGGGAGGATCTCGCCGAAGACATCGAGGATGCGTCGAGTCCGGCTGAAGCCGATGCCCTCGCCGAGGCGGCCGCGGACTCCCAGACGGAGGCCCACAGTGCCGGCGAGGCCGAGGCCGCCGACGATGCCCGGGACGCGAAGCAGCGGGGAGACGACGCATGATCGATCTTCTGCCCGTGCTCGTGCCTCTTCCCGTGCTGCTGCCGCTCATCGGTGCCGGAATCGCGCTGATCCTGTCCAAGCACACGCGGGCGCAGAACCTCGTGTCGATCGCGATCCTGCTCGCGGTGATGGTCATCGCCACGATGATCCTCTTCGGCGTCGATGCGCACGGACCGCAGGTCGTGGCGATCGGCGGCTGGCAGCCCCCGGCGGGCATCGTGCTCGTCGCCGACCGGCTGTCGTCGCTCATGCTCATCGTGTCCTCGCTGGTCACCCTGTGCGTGCTCGTCTACGCGCTGAGTCAGGACGCCAACGACGACTCGAACGAAACTCCGATCTCCGTGTTCAATCCCAGCTATCTGGTGCTGTGCGCGGGCATTGCGAACTCGTTCCTCGCCGGGGACCTGTTCAACCTCTACGTCGGCTTCGAGATGTTCCTCGTCGCCTCCTATGTTCTGCTCACGCTCGGCGCCACGGCGGAGCGGATCCGGGCGGGAGTCACCTATGTGATCATCTCGCTGGTGTCCTCGGTGATCTTCCTCGCCGCCATCGGCGTCATCTACGCCGCGTGCGGGACCGTGAACATGGCGCAGCTCTCCGAGAGGATCTCGGATCTGCCCGCCGATGTGCAGATGATCCTCCACGTCCTGCTGCTGCTGGGCTTCGGAATCAAGGCCGCGATCTTCCCGCTGTCCTTCTGGCTGCCGGACTCCTATCCGACGGCCCCGGCGCCGGTGACCGCGGTCTTCGCAGGACTGCTGACGAAGGTCGGCATCTACGCGATCATCCGCACCGAAACGCTGCTGTTCACCGAATCCTCACTGCGGGTGCCGCTGCTCATCGCGGCGGGTCTGACGATGCTCGTGGGCATCTTCGGAGCCATCGCACAGTCGGAGATCAAGAGGATCGTGTCGTTCACCCTGGTCTCCCATATCGGCTACATGCTCTTCGGCGTGGCCTTGGGCACGAGCATCGGGCTGTCCGCGGCGATCTACTATACGGTCCACCACATCATCGTCCAGACCGCACTCTTCCTGGCCATCGGACTCGTCGAAATGCGCGGCGGGTCCACCTCGACGAGGTCGCTGGGCGGTCTCATGGTGCTCTCGCCGGTGCTGACGATCATCTTCTTCATCCCGGCTCTCAACCTCTCCGGAATTCCGCCGTTCTCCGGGTTCATCGGCAAGGTCGCGCTCTTCCTCGCCGGTTTCGACGATCACGCGTGGCTGCCCACGGTCCTCATCGTCGCCGGCACCGTGACGAGTCTGCTCACCCTCTATGTCATCGGTCGTACCTTCAACCTCGCGTTCTGGCGTGATCCGGCCGATGCGGAAGAGGCGAACGAGGATCTCGTCGAAGAGTTCACAGAGCGGAAGAAGACCCTGCTGGCGGGGAAGAAGTGGAAGTCTCAGATCGGCGTTCCCCCTGCCATGGTGGTGGCCACCTCGGTGGTGGTGATCGCCTCCATCGTTCTCACGGTCGCCGCCGAACCCCTGTGGGACATGTCGAACCGGGCGGCGGAGAACCTCTCGACCCCGGTCGACTACGTCAACAACGTGCTCGGAGGTGATGAGTCATGAGCTCCGATCGAGCGCAGGGACAGAACCGGGCCCCGTCGCCCAACCGCGCCCCGTCGCCCAACCGCGCCCCGTCGCCCAACCGCGCCCCGGCACCCAACCGCGCGCGGATGAGCCGGGGCCGCGGAATCATCCAGCAGCTCGTGCTGCTGATCTCGCTGGTCCTGCTCTGGCTGATGCTGTGGGATTCGATCACTGTGGTCACCGTGGTCTCCGGAGTCGTGCTGGCCTTCATCGTCACACGCGTGTTCTACCTCCCGCCCATCGTGCTCTCCGGACGGTTCAACGTCTGGCATGCGACGGTGTTCGGGCTGTGGTTCCTCTACTCGGTCCTCCACGCCTCCATCGAGGTCGCCTGGTACGCGTTCCGCCGCCGCGCGGTCGGAGCCGGGTCCGTCATCGCCTGCGATCTGCGCACGAGCTCGGACCTCGTGCTCACCCTCATCGCCGATACCGCCAGCCTCATCCCCGGGTCGATCATCATCGACAGCGACCGCGCCATGGGCATCCTCTACCTGCACTTCCTCGACTGCGATTCCGAGGAGAAGCTGCGCCGGGCCAAGGCCCAGGTCTACCACATCGAAGAGCTGCTCATCCGCACCCTCGGTTCGCACCGTGACCTCGCCGCCCTGCGGGCCAGGCCGAATCCTCTGAATGAGTCCGAAGGAGGCCGCTCATGAGTGAGACCGTCCTCCACGCGCTCATCATCGCCGGTTCGGTGCTGCTGGCCACCTCGGTGGTCGTTGCGCTCTTCCGGATCGTCCGCGGTCCCTCGATCCTCGACCGCATGATCGGCACCGACGTGGTGCTCGCCTCGATCATGTGCGGCCTCGGCGGGTATATGGCCCTGTCCGACCGCACGGATCTGCTGCCCGTGCTCATCGTGCTCGCGATGCTCGGCTTCGTCGGTTCGGTGAGCGTGTCGAGGTATGTGTCGAAGTCCGATTCGATGACGCCCGGCGCCGAGGCGGGGGCACTGTCGGACTTCACCAGCACGGACTGGCACATGCCGCGTGACACGGAAGCCGAGGATTCCGCCGAGGCGGCCGACCGGACCCGGCCGCGCGCTGAGTCCGGATCGGGCGCGGCGCAACCGGTGCGTCCCAGCGATGAGGTCACCGAGATCGCGGATCCGACCTACGACGCTCACGCCGACAGCGGCGGAGAGGGCGAGGGCACCGGACCGGACCCGGGACCCGAGGACGCCGAGCGCATGTCGTCCGGCGAGGGGGAGGGGAACACCCGTGGTTCTTGACATCATCTCGGCCGTGCTCATCTTCCTCGGCGCGGTTCTGTCCCTGGCCGCCGCGGTCGGCCTCGTCCGCTTCGGCGACCTCCTCTCACGGATGCACGCGAGTGCGAAACCCCAGGTGTTGGGCCTGGTGCTCGTCGCGGTGGCGATCGCCATCCAGTTCCCGACCTGGGCGACGGTGACGACGCTGGCGATCATCATCTCCTTCCAGCTCGTGACGATTCCCGTCGCCACCCATATGGTCGGTCGCGCCGGATATCGCACCAAACACCTGCGTCGATCTATGCTGTACCGAGATGAACTCGCCGAAGCGGTCGACCGTGCCGAGGCCAGAGAGATCGCCTGGGAACGCCAGAGAGGAACCGGAACAGACCACCATGACGGCTGACAATCACACCGAGCCCCAACCACTCGTCTTGGTCGCCGATGATGAGCCGGACGTACTCGGAGCGGTCGTACCGTTCCTCGAACGCTCCGGGTTCCGGGTGCTGCCCGCCAGCGACGGACTGCTCGCCCTCGACGAGATCCACCGCCACAGACCCGATGTGTGCGTCCTCGACGTGCTCATGCCCGGAGCCGATGGCCGGCAGGTGCTGCGCCGTCTGCGGCAGGAGGAGAACTGGGTTCCGGTGCTGCTGCTGACCCAGGTCGGCGAAGGCGTCGAGAGGGCGATGGCCCTCGAAGAGGGTGCCGACGACTACCTCAATAAGCCCTTCGATCCGCACGAGCTCGTCGCCCGCATCCGGGCCGTGCTGCGCCGCACCCGCAATGACGGGCCGCCCCTGGCCACGGCTCCGGTGCTCGTGTCCAGCTTCGGTCTGCGCGTCGACCGCGTCGGACGCCGCGCCTGGCTGGGCCAGCGGGAGCTCGTCATCACCCCGAAGGGCTTCACCCTGCTCGAATACCTCATGGTGCACAAGGACGAACTCATCGAACGCTCCCGCCTGCTCGAAGTGCTGTGGGGATTCGAAGAGGCCGTGGGCACGCGCGCCGTCGACTCGCGCGTCGCCGAACTGCGTCGTGTGCTCGGTGAAGACGCCGCCGAACCGCGGTGGATCGCGACCGTGCAGGGGCGCGGCTACCGTTTCGTCGGTGAGGTCCGCGGCGAGGACGGACAGAGTCGTCTATGACGAACTTCCTTGTCTTCGAGATCCAGGTCTGGCTGTTCCTGCTGCTGCTCGTCATCGTGCTCGGCGGTCTGGCCGTCGGCGCCTGGTTTGGCTGGCGGCACCTGAAGAGACGCGAGGCCGCGCTGCGAGAATCGATCGAGACGGCCGCAGCCGAGGATTCGATGACGAAGCGCAATCGGATGCTCATCCGACTCGACCACGAGCTGAAGAATCCGCTGACGGCGCTGCGCACCTCGGCGGCGAGCATCCGGGAGGTCGTCCGTGACGGCGGCGCGCTGAGCGAGGTTGAGCCGGCCGCCAAGCAGGTCGACGTGTCCTCGCGCCGGGTCGCCCGTCTGCTGGCTGATCTGCGCAAACTCGCCGATGTCGAGACCCGCATCATCGAATACGCACGCGTCGACCTCGACGCGCTCATCCACCAGGCCGTCGAGGACGCCTCGACGGCGCCGGGCGCCGAGGATCGGATGATCGTGGCCACGGTGGCACGTGCTCCGTGGCGGCTGCCCGATGTCGCCGGTGAAGAGGATCTGCTGCTCACCGGGATCCTCAACCTGCTGGGCAATGCCCTCAAATACTCGTCGCAGGCCGAAGTCGTCGAGCTGCGCGCCAATGAGCAGATCATCGACGGGCACCGCTGGGTCGTCGTCGAGGTCGCCGATACGGGCAGCGGGATCCCGCTGCCCGAGCAGGAGAACGTCTGGGACGAGCTGTCTCGCGGCTCCCGTGTGCGTGCGGTCGCCGGCTCCGGAATGGGCCTCTCACTCGTGCGTGCCATCGTCACCCGCCACGGCGGGTCCGTGCAGCTCTTCAGCCAGGAGGGTGTGGGCACCTCGGTGCGCATGGTCCTTCCCGTCCTCGCCGATGCCGCCCCTGTGACGGTTCCGCAGATGTCGGATCATATGGATCGGGTCGCTGCCGGTTCGCATGCGGTCCAACCCGTGCAGCAGTCGGATTCTCGGCGGGCGCCCGGTTTCCTGCCGCCGAGGCAGCCCAACGAGGCCGAACTGCAGGGGCGGATCCTCGGCACCCCGCGACGCACGTCGAAGCGTCGGCTCGAACGCGTCGACGGCAACCTCGTCAACCGGCGGACGGGCGAATCCGTCTCCGGTGGATTCCCGCCGGATTCCGGGCAACATTCGCAGTTCAAACCACCCCGTCAGGCACCGAACGCCGGAGGACAGAACCCGGGTTACGGGCAGCCGCCGGTGGGCGGCCAGGCGAATTCGGGACCGCAGAACTCAGGACCACAGTACCCGGGCCCCCAGACCGCAGGGTCACAGAACTCGGGCCCACAGTATCCAGGGCAGGCACCCGTGGGCAGCCAGCCCAATTCCGGTCCGCAGCCGCCTCAGTACGGGAACCGACAGCCGCAGCCGACTCAGAACGGTCCGGAAGCGGGGTACTCGAACCGTCGCCCGCAGGGTGACCAGCAGTGAGACCGGCGACTGGACGAACGACATTGCTGAGATCCGCTTCGGCGCGGCGAGCCGCGGCTGCCGGCACACTCGCACTGACCGTACTGCTCAGCGGGTGCTCGGTGTTTCAGATCCGCACCGAAGACAAGTCCGCGGGTCCCGTCCGGATCGGTGTGCAGGAGACTGCCGGCCCCGAGCCCACTGGCAAACCCACCGAAGCCGGGATCCCCGAGGGGATGGAGAAGACTTCGGTGACGTTCGGCGACAGCTGCCCGGTCGAGCTCAGCTTCGCGCTCGGCGATGATTGGACGGACAGCACCGGGAGCACCGATCAATTCCACGTCTTCAGCCGCGGGGACGACAGCGTCCGCTCCGATATCATCCTCGTCAACTGCACCGACGAGTACGGTGACAGTGCCCAGGAAGTCGTCGATCAGAAGCGGCGCTTCAACTTCTCCAAGCAGGATTCGCAGGTGCTGGCCGAGCAGACGGGATCTCTGGCCGCAGGAGAGTTCTGGAGCTATCAGGGTGTCCTCGGTCCTACCGAGATCCTCGCTCTCGACAGCCAACCCACTTATGCGTTCGGAGTGCAGACCGGATACAAGATCAACGGTCGCCTGGTGAATCTCTCCATTGAGATGCGCACTCTCAAGGACAACGCTGCAACAGAGAAGGACTACGAGAAGATGCTGCCGACTGTGACGATCGATGGTGAGAAGGTTCCGGCGCCGAGCTTCCAGTGACCTTCGAATGACCTTCGAACGACGCGGTGTTCGACCGCCCGGATTTCGGTTCTACGATGTCGCGCGACCAGGATTCGATCGGCCGCTTCGGCGGTCCCGCGGGGGCACGGCAGTAACCAGCCGCCTCGGTGATCTGGGGTTTTCGGGATTTCGCCCCGGATTCGACGTTGGGATCTAGGATGGGAAGATGACGACCCACGACGCAGTGACCCGACTCCTCGACGCCCGCCGCCTGCAAGGCCTCCTGACGAATCAGAGCGGGCGCGTCATCGCCCAGTACTCGTTCCTCAACTCCGAGGGCAGCTCCTCTCTCAGCCACCTCGCCGATATCAGCGGGGAGGAACCGCGGCGAATCACCCGCGGTGACCAGTCCGTGGGACCGACCGCGCTGAGTGAGAACGGCACGATCGTCTTCGCCTCGAAACGCAAGGGCGAAGACGGCAAGGATGCCGACTCTCCGAGCCTGTGGGCACTGCCGGACAACGGCGAGGCCCGCAAGCTCGCCGACCACGAGGGTGGTTTCTCCCGAATCGAGGTCAAGGGCGAGACCCTCATCGTCGAATTCCCCGTCCATACATGGGCCGCTGACGAGAACGACCACCAGGAGTTCAGCTCCGAACGCAGCGACGCGAAGGTCAGCGGAATCCTCCACACCGGCTTCCCCGTCCGCCGCTGGGATCACGATCTGGGGCCGGGCCGGCAGACCCTGGCCGTGGCCACCCTCGACGAGGCGGGCGCCGACTTCCCCGAAGTCAGTGACGAGCTGAGTGCTCCGGCGGGCCTGGACTTCCGCTACCTGTCCCTGCCGTCCGGTCGACTGGTCGATTGGGCCGTCGACGATGAGGCTCGCTTCGTTCTCGTCCAGCTCGAGAAGCCGATCCCCGGCCAGCTCGAGGCCAGTGAGATCTGGCGCGTGGACCTCGACGGGGAGCCCGAGCTGCACCGTCTGACGAAACCGGCTGCCGATCACAGCTTCGACATCGAGGCCATCAGCCCGGACGGGACGAAAGCACTGGTGACCCGCGTACAGAACTGGACTCCCCAGACCAACCTCTCGGCCGAACTCATGGTCCTCGACCTCGAGACCGCGGAACTGACACCCGTGTGGCCGGACGCCGACTTCTGGTTCTCCCCGATCTGGGCCGACGATTCGACGATCGTGGCCACCGCCGATGACCACGGCCGCGGCAGCATCTTCATCGGTGACATCAAGGATGCGCAGCCCAGGCGGCTCGTCGGAGGAGTCGATCAGAAGTATTCGTTCTCGGGTCTGGCCCTGCGCGGGGACACGGTCGTGGCGGCCGCCTCGGCGATCGATGTCGCACCCCTGCCGATCTCCGTCGACCTCGCAACCGGGGTGATCAGCGAGCTCGCGAACCCGGCGACGGTGCTCGACGAAGGCGGCACCCTCACCGAGGTCGAGGTCCGTGCCGAGGACGGCGCCCCGATCCGTGCGTGGCTGGTCCTGCCGGACGGCGAAGGGCCGCATCCGCTCGTCGTCTTCGCCCACGGAGGACCTTGGGGATCGTGGAATGCGTGGACCTTTAGGTGGAATCCGGGCCCCTTCGCGGCTGCCGGCTATGCGGTGCTGCTGCCGGATCCGGCGATCTCCACCGGGTACGGGCAGGCGATGATCGACCGCGGTCAGCAGCAGCTGGGCGGCACGCCTTTCACCGACATCATGACGCTGACCGAGGCGGCAGGGGCGCGGGCGGATATCGATTCCGAGCGCATCGCCCTGGCCGGCGGATCCTATGGCGGGTACATGGCCAACTGGGTGGCCGGGCACACCGGCAGTGCCTTCAGGTGCATCGTCACCCACGCCTCCCTGTGGAACACCACGTCGATGGGGCGGACGACGGACAATTCGTCCTGGGATGAGGCGATGCGGGAGCAGTCGGCGCAGTATTCGCCGCACCTCTTCGCCGGTGACATCGAGGTGCCGATGCTCGTCATCCACGGGGACAAGGACTACCGGGTGCCGATCGGGCAAGGTCAGGAACTGTGGCTGGATCTGCTCACTCAGGCGAAGACTCCGCTCGACGCCGACGGTGACACTCAGCATCGATTCCTCTATTACCCGGACGAGGGGCATTGGATCCTCGGGCGCGGCAATGCCGAGGTCTGGTACCGCACCGTGCTCGCGTTCCTCGACACGCATGTGCTCGGAATCGACGCGAACCGGGTCCGCACACTGGGGTGAACCGACACCCTGCTCGCCGGCACCCTGCGGTGAGGAGTTCACGCACCGATTCCGTACCTTGAATGAGGCGAACGCAGAGCGATGGAAGGACCCTGATGACACAGACCGAGCAGATCCCCGCCGAGGCGGTCATCCACAATGCGTGCATCCTCGACGGTGAGCCGGCGACGTTCGCCGAGGAGACCGCCGACACCTGGATCGCCATCGCCCAGGGAACGGTCACCGCACGGGGCCGCGGGGACGGCTGGAAGGACAGGGCCGCCTCGGCGAGGGGTGACGTCATCGACGCGGCAGGCGGATTCGTGGCTCCGGCGTTCGTCGATATCCACTGCCACGGCGCTGGCGGAGCGAGCGCCGAGGACGGTGCCGAGGCGATCGATGCGGTCCTCGACGTGCATCGTGCTCACGGAACCGGCAGGCTCGCTCTGTCGTTCGTCTCGGACACGGTCGACGGGCTGTGCCGGTCCCTGCGCGTCGGGGCCGGGCTCGTCCGCGAGCGCGCCCCGGTCATGGGCCTGCATGCCGAGGGTCCGTTCCTGTCCCCGGATTTCAAGGGGGCGCATGCGCCTGAGGTGCTCACATCGCCGACTCCTGCGGCGGTCGAGGCGATCCTGGAGGCGGCCGATGGAACGCTCGCGCAGATCACCATCGCCCCCGAACTGCCCGGTGCCCTCGACGCGATCGCCCGGTTCACCGAGGCTGGGGTGCGTGTGGCTGTCGGTCACACGGCCGCCGACTTCGAGCTGACCGCTGCGGCGTTCGAGGCCGGGGCGAGCATCCTCACCCACGCGTTCAATGCGATGCCGGGCATCCACCACCGTGCTCCGGGGCCGGTTCTTGCCGCGGCCGAGGCTGAGCATGTCACCGTCGAACTCATCAATGACGGCGTCCACGTCGCTGGCCCGGTCGCACGCATGCTCCACGAACTCGTGCCCGGACGCCTTGCGCTGATCACCGATGCCATGGCGGCAACCGGGCTGCACGACGGAAGCTATCACCTCGGTTCGCTCCCGGTCGAGGTCAAGGATTCGGTGGCTCGTCTGGTCACCCCGGACGGCTCTCCCGGTGCCATCGCCGGGTCCACGTTGACGATGGACGAGGCCGTGAAGCGGGCCGTCGCCGAGGTGGGGCTCAGTCCGTTCGACGCCGTGCAGGCCGCGAGCCTCACTCCACTGCGCGCGGTGGGCGGAGTGCTGGAGGCGGGTGATTCTCTGCATGCGGCGGGCGGTACTGTCGATGCCGGCAGCCTGTTGGCTCCCGGAATGCCGGCTGACCTCCTGCTCCTCAATGAGGACATGAGTATCCGATCAATGAGGACATGAACATCTGAGGTTCGCGGGCGGGTGATCCCGGACTCGACCGCACCCGGCCGGAAAATAGTCGGATCGGACCCGACCGAACTTGGGCGGCCGTCGGGCAGGACTTCACCGTGAAAGAGGCCGTACTCGGCTCTGCTCGGAAGATGGGCACAGCTGTCCCCTGAAAGCTGGGTCGGCTATTTGTCGAACAGAGAGTCGACGATGTCGTCCGCGATAAAGCGGGCGTGGAGGATCGGCTTACGAGCGGGGTCCTTTGCGGCGGGTGGGATGTAGGCCGGTCGGCCGTCGAAGAGCATCACCGTGTCCCAATCGGTGCGGTCGAGCAGGTGGTGGTGATAGCTGCAGAGCAGCGCGAGGTTGTTGATCTCCGTCCTGCCTCCGCGCGCCCACGGCCACACGTGGTTGGCGTCGCACCAACCGGGAGGGGCGTCACAGCCGGGGAAGGTGCAACCTCGGTCACGGGCGGTGATCACTGCCAGCTGCTTTCGATTGGCGAAGCGCTGTTCTGTGGCCACCTGCATCGTCTTGGCCTTGTCGCTCATGAGGTGGAAGAACAGTGAGCCGTTGAGGCCGTTTCTCATCAATTCCTTGATAGGAATGGGATTATCGGCGCCCGTGGTGCCGTGTCCCGTGCCGTTGGCCAGATCTTCGGCGGTGGCGTTTATGACGAGAGCATAAGGCGCTCCTGCCGCCGTCCGCTGCTTATCGATCGTGGTGACGAGGCCGGCGAATCGTTCGTAGATCCATTCGCGTGCCGAGGGCTGTTCGGCGCTGACGTCGACGAGACCGCCGTCCTCACGAATACCGACGCCGGGGACGGCCGCCGGACTCCCGGTCGTGCGAGCTGCGTCGAGATCGGGTTTCGGAACTCGCTTCGCGTCATACCGGTCGCCGGAGAGCACCGCATCGACGATCTCGAGCAGCTCTTTGTCGGCAAGCGGTGAGCTCGTTCCCTCAGGAGCAACGGTCGCGGTAGCGGTGGGATTCCCCGCGGCTGCGGAACCAAACGAGCCGGTCGCGGCAACGTCCCCGTCGGCTGCTGTTGATTCGGCACCAGCATTGTTGCAACTGGCGTTGTCGTCTTCCCCTGCCGCCTGGATCCGTGAGGTCAGCAGTCCGTTGAGAGTGCCCCCGGTGACAGGGTCGAGCAGTCCACGCAGCTCCCAGTCGCCGTTGGCCTTGGCTCGCATGGACATGTTGTAAGCCGAGCGGTCGGCCGAGTCCTTCGGCTCTGCACCGTCGGGGTCGATATAGCCCATGAGCTTGCCGAAGATCTCACGCAGGTCCTTGAGACGGACCTTGGGTGCGTTGCGGACCAGTCGCGACTCGACGTCGGTGCGGACCGCCTGACTGACCCAGGTGGGCAGCTTGCGCATGCAGTCTTCGATGACGGAGGCCTGCGCGGCGGAGATGGTACCGGCATGGAGCGCGTCCGCGACGACCGGGTAGAGAGGCGGCAGCGCCTGTCCGGCCATATCGACGCGTCCGCCGAGGTTCTTGGCCATATCGGTCCGGCGGTTCGCCTCCGCGCCGGTGAGGTTGAATCGGTTCTCGATGAGCGACTTAGTCGACTTGGCGCCGAAGTCACTGGGCGTCCCGACGCGTTCGCAGACGGAGAGTGCCAGCGTCGACAGGGCATCGTTGATGCGTGTGATCGCCTCGACCCCATCGGCGAGCATGATGGCCTGGTCCGGTCCCATGGGGCGATCGAACGCGCGCAACTCATCTTTGAGGCTCATCAGCTGAGTGATCGAAGAGGTGACCTCGGGCGCGAAGCGGCTGAGATCTGCCCACTCCTCGTCGGCCAGCAGCGGGTGACCGCTGGTCTGAGGTGAGCTGTCGGCATCCCGATCTGAATGATCGGAGCTGCGTTCGGGAGTGAGGGTCATGGGGATGGTTTCCGTTCACCAACATCGTTGTTGTTGATGTCCAGTGTACTCACCAGCGCAGAAAAACGCCATAGATAATCGAAAAATAGTTCGAACATGGATCATAAGTTCGTAGATGTACGATAAGTAGAGCAAGCTCGGTTGTGCCAAGATTGCCGGAGTGCCTGCCGGCGACCGGTGGGTCGGTGTTGTCGCATGGCTGCCGGAGAGCCTGCCGCCGGCCCGTGCCGCCGCCGGCCCGAGTCGCAGCGAACTCTGCCGCCGCTTCCCGGCTTCGAATGTGTCACCGGGTCGTGGCACGATTGGAGTATGGATGCCCTGCTCCTCATTGACACCGACGATGCCAGCTACCCCAGCGATGACGCCATGGAGACCCTCGGCGATATCGTCACCCGCACCCGCGCCGTGGGCGGCGTGCTCATCTTCGTTTCGACAAAGGCCGACCTCGCCGACACTCCCGACGAGGAGCTGAGCATCTTCGTTCCCGATGAGGAGGACCTCGTGCTCCGCTCCGAGAGCTCGGATGTGTTCGAAGGTGTCGACGATCTGGCCGCGGGCCTGCATGACCTGTCTGTCGACCGGATCGTCATCGCCGGCGCCGACGCCACCACAGGGGTGCCCGGTGCCGACGTCAGCACAGGGGCGCGCGGGGTCGGAACTGCCGACTCCGAGTCCGGGCCCGCCGCTCAGGCGGGAGGCGATGTCGACGCCAGCACCTCCTCGGCGAGCACCCCCGGAGCCGTCTATGCCTCGGCGATGGCGGGTCTTGTGTGCAACTTCGACGTCGTCGTTCTCTCCGACTCCACCACTGACCCTGATGGCAACCTCGTCACCTGGGGCGATGCCGCAGCGAAAGCCGGTGCCATGGTCAAAAAGACCGCCGATACCTGGCTGCGGATGTAGGCTCAGCCGCCTTCCCGAAAGTGTTCTACATTGAGTAGAATGTGGGAGCGACCTGAGAGGAGGGCCCATGACCGGATGGACGAAATCCGTACGCGCGCTCTTCGCCGCTCTCTTCACGACCCTTCTCGCCCTGCTCATGCACCTCGCCGCCGGTGGCGGAATCTCGGTTCCCGGCACTGTGGTCGTCTTCGTCCTCGTCCTCTGGGCGGCGATGATCGTCGCCGGCAGGCGCCTGGGCTACCTCACTCTGGCCGGTCTGCTCGGCCTCGGGCAGGTGCTCATGCACCTGACGATGAGCTGGTCCGCCCACGCCCTCGCCCATGCGGGGGCTCACGCCGGAGCCGCCCACACCGGAGCCACAAGTACCGGGACCTCAGGTACCGGATCCACCTCCGCCGAGGCGGCCCTCCACGCCCACGCCGGACACATCGTCCCGGCCCCGGGCTCCCTTGATCTCGGTCCGGCCGCATCCGCGCTCGGACATGCCAACCACGGTGCCACCTCGGTGGGGATGATCATCGCCCACCTCGTCGCCGTCCTCGTCACCGCCGTGATCCTCAAGCGCGGTGAGGACATCGTCCTCAGCATTCTGCAGCTGGCCCTGGGGCCGGTGATCGGTGCACTGCGTGCCCTCGCCGAGGCGGCCGGAGTCCTGGCCGACGAACCGTTCCGCAAGCTCTGCGCTTCGTTCCGGCTGCCGCAGCCGGTCACCTCGGCGGTCGTCGGTCCGAACTATCGGCGCGGACCGCCCGCACTCGTCTGACCTCCCATTCGGCGGTTGCACCGCCGACCCACACCCGATTTCCCGGGTGACCATCCATCTTCGGGCGACCGCCGAAACAGCGGCGGCTCGCCCCTCGGTGACAGTCGAACACGTCCGCGCAGACCGCGGCTCACGTCGACCCGTGCTCGACTGCACCTGAATGACGAAAGTGCAGACATCATGCGAAAGAACATCACCCTGGCCGTTGCCCTGCCCATCGCCGTCGCCATCGGCCTGGCGGGCTGCGGTCACGACGACAGCACGGCAGCCGGGTCGACACAGACCGAAGGCAGCAGCAGCTCCGCCTCAGCGGACAGTTCGGACAGCCAAGTCGACGCCGAGGCGCTCAGCCTCGACGGCGCCTGGGTCAAGGCTGCTGACGACGGAATGACCGCAGTCTTCGGCGAACTGAAGAACAACACCGACCAGGACATCAACCTCGTCGAAGCGAAGTACGCGGACGCGAAGATGGTCCAACTCCACGAAACCGAAGGCGACGGTTCCGGCGGAATGTCCATGCAGGAGAAGAAGGGCGGCTTCACCATCCCGGCCGGGGAGAGCCTCGACCTCGAGCCCGGGGGCGATCACATCATGATCATGGGCCTGAAGAAGGCCATCAAGCCGGGCGAGCAGATCAGCCTCGACCTCGTCACCGCCGACGGCGAGACCGTCGAGGTCACGGCCGTGGCGAAGGAGTACTCCGGAGCCCAGGAAGACTACGCGCCCGGTGAGGCCGAAGGCTCCAGCGACGGAGAGAATGCCGACCACGCCGACCACGGCCACGACGAAGACCACGGCGATGACGGTCACGAGGACTCCGACCAGGGAGACCACGGTGACCACTGAGCCCGGTCGCCCCGGCTTCAGCCGCCGAGGTCTCCTGACCTCGGCGGCCGCGGCCGGCGGCGTCGGAATCGTCGGTGCCACGGGCGGATTCGCGCTCGGTCGCGACTCCGGGGCGCAGGGCACGAGCGCCGGTGACGGAGGGCCGCCTCGACGAGATCTGGACGGGGCGAACGGGCCGCAGACCGAGCCGTTCTTCGGCACTCATCAATCCGGTGTCGAAACCCCGGCGCAGGCGTATGCGCACTTCATCGCGTTCACGCTGGGGCCCGGGATCACGGCCGCCGAGGCGGTGCGCTGGCTGCGGCTGCTCACCGCGGATGCGGCGGCACTGACGCAGGGGCAGGCGCCGTTGGCCGACTCCGAATCGGAACTCGCCGTCGACCCCGCCCGGCTGACGGTGACCTTCGGATTCGGGGCCGAACTGGTGGCATTGGCCGGAAGGGACCACGTCCCGGACTGGCTGAGGCCACTGGAGGCGTTCTCGATCGATCGCCTCGATCAGGACCGGTGCACGGGTGACCTGCTCCTGCAGATCTGCGGCGACGACCCGCTGACCTTGGCACATGCCAGGCGCATGCTGTTCAAGGACTCACGTTCATTCGCGAAGGTGGCCTGGCAGCGGGACGGATTCCGACGTGCCTACGGCAGCTCGGGGGAGGGGACGACCCAGCGGAACCTCTTCGGTCAGCTCGACGGCACGGCGAATCCGGGGCCCGGCTCCGAGGACTTCGCGCGGATCATCTGGGGCCAGGGCACCGAGACTGCGGACCCGGTGTTCTCCGCTCGCGGGGAGCCGCCGGCCGATCTCGGCGCGCATCTGCCTGTGTGGATGCGTGGGGGAACGACTCTGGTGCTGCGTGATATTGCGATGAACCTCGACACCTGGGACCAGGCCGACCGTCCGGCACGGGAGTTCGCGGTCGGGCGGACCATGGACACCGGGGCACCGCTGTCGGGCAAGGACGAGTTCGGCGTCCCGGACTTCACCGCCGTCGATGGGCGCGGGCTGACGAAGATCTCGCAGGTCGCGCATATCGCTCGTGCCCGCGACGGGCTGGGTCCGGAGGCGCAGATCCACCGGCGCACGTTCAACTATGAGACTGGTGCGGGTGGGGATTCGGGGCTGCTGTTCGCGTCGTTCCAGGCCGATATCGAGCGGCAGTTCCTGCCGATCCAACGCCGCCTCGCCGAGGTGGACCTGCTCAACGAATGGACGACCCCGATCGGGTCGACTGTGTGGGCGATACCGCCCGGAGCGGCCGAGGGCGGCTACGTCGGGCAGGAGCTGTTCGACGGGTGAGGAAGCGGCGCGGCCGCCGGGCCAACCGCCACGGCCGCATCCTCTTTGCACTGGCAGCGGCCGCCGTCCCCGCAGTCGCGGGTGCGGCGGCCGCATCGTGTGAGCGCCCGGATGCTCAGTCGGTGATCTCGGAGTCGAAGGCCTTCGGGTTGTCCTTGACCCACTGGTCGACGGCGTCACCTTCCTGACCCTCTTCGTATTCGTTGACGATGAGGTCTTCGAGCTCTCCGTACGTCTTGTCGTCGAGCTTGATTCCCTTGATGAGCTCGGACGCTTCGGGGAACTTGTCGCTGAAGCCGTCGGTGCCGAGGAAGTGCATCTTCTCCGGATCGCCCATGGCGTTGTAGGGAAGCGGCATTCGGTAGCACGCGTGGAACGAAGTGGTAGCAGGAGCGCGGGGATCCGGTAGCACCACTCCGGCACCCCGCGCTCCCAGCTTACGGTCACGCCGGACTATCGACCTCGGGTTGCTGTCGAGTCTTCTTCCGCATGTTCGGGCCATCGAGTTGGACGATCTCGCTGACAGATACCAGCCGGCTCAGGATTGACTCGGCGATGACGGCATCGTGGAGTGATTTGTACCAGTCTTCGGGGTCGAACTGGGATGTGACGATTGTGGCTCCGCGGCCTTCTCTGCTGGCAAGAATGTTCAGTATCTTCGCCGTCGTGTCCATCGAGATCGGAGTGGTCAGGAAGTCATCGAGGACGAGGACATCGCAGTTGCGCAGACTGTCGAGGAACCGCAATCCTCCAGGATCAGACGGTTGATAGACCGCTAACCGGTTCCCCAGATCATCAAGCCGCCAGTACGCGACGGTGTAGTCCTTCCGGCAGGCAGCGTTGACCAGAGCCTGGGCCAGATAGGACTTGCCGACACTGGTCTTGCCGAGGATGATCACGTTCGTCGCATTCTCAATCCAGGCACACGAGGCGAGCCGGTCAACAACGTCGCGAGTCAGCGTCCGGTCAGGTAGGTCTTCGACGCAGGCTGCAGGGTTCGGGGTGTGCGAGGCTTTGAGGAGTTTGTGGACGCGGCGTTCTGCCCGGGCAGCGAGCTCGATATCGAGAGCGTGGTGAATCTTGGCGGAGAACGTCCAGTCGTCGTAGTCGGAATCGTTGGCGATATCGACCACGGCTTGTCCGAACGCGGTCATGCGCAGTTGGGTGAACGTCGCCATGTCATCAGTGGTCAGGTGATTACTCATTGGTCGGAGCCTTTCTCATCGTTCGTCAGCGCCGTCAGCCGGAATTGGTCAACTCCAGTCAGGTGAGCACGGCTGGTATCCCGGGACATTGCAGGGACTGGGGCCGGTGATGGTGGTGGTGTGACTGCCGGTCGTTGCTTGGCCTGAGCCCGAACAGCTGTCAGCTGGTGTTTGACCGCGGTGTAGCTGATCGGTCGGCGTTCATCGGCGCACAATGTTTGGCAGGCCTGTTCCAGTAAGGGCCGGTTGTCGCCTTTGCCCAGGGAGAGGATGTTCATGCAGGCTCTGAACCCTTGGGCTTCGATCTTCTTGGCATCCAGCAGCCGCGTGAGTGCTTCGACTGTGTTCGGTCCCGTCTTCGCGGCTTGGCGGAGGAAGTAGCCGCGAGTCCACAACCCAGCAGTCTGGCCTTGAGAGGCTGGGGCGTGGTCGGCGTCGGTGACATATGAGTGCTTCTTCGTCGCCACTCGGTGGCTGGCGATGATGTCGCCGGCGGCGAGGATGTCGAGTCGGGTGCCGATGATGCGCACATCCACGGTGGTGCCGACGAAGGCGGCGGGCACGGAGTATTTGATGGTTTCGATCTGGATGTGCCAGTCGCGGGAGACTTTCGCCTTCTTCCAGGTCACGTCCTGCCAGGGCTGGTCGGGCAGGCTGAGCAGGTCGTTTGCTTCATCGTCGGTGAACCAGTCCCGCCGGGATCGCGGTTGGCTGCGGAACGGGGTGCGGTCGTTGATCCACTCGACTCGGTCGGCGACAGCCGCGTTGAGGTCGTCTATGTCGGCGAAGTGTCGGTCGGCGAGGTAGTGGATGACCCAGTTCGTGACGATCTTGACGCCGGATTCGACGTTGGCTTTCTCCTTCGGTTTATAGGCCCGAGTCGGCACAGCCGCCGTGTTGTAGTGCTCGAGGAATCCGGCGTAGGAGGCGTTGACGTCGCGGGTCTTGTCGTACTTGCTGATCTGGTTCGACGCTGTTGCAGCATTGTCGGGGATGATGACTTGAGCGACACCGCCGAAGTATTCGAAGGCCCGTCTGTGGGCATCGCACCAGGCAGAGAGTTTCTCATCGAGGCACCCGTAGGCGAAGATCATTCCCGAATAGGGCAGTGTGGCGACGAAGATCGAGACTTTTGTGGCCGCGCGGGTGATCGGGTCGGTGATCCACATCGGGGTTCCGGCCCAGTCGACTTGCATCGTATGCCCCGGGATGTGAGTGATCGGGCTGGTGAGGTCGTGGGTGCGGACGTGTTCGGCGATGATCTGGCAGAACCGTTCGTATCTGTAGTGGCGTGCCGTTGGGGTGGGTGCTGGGGTGTTGAGGTAGCGGGCCCACAGCACTTTCAATGGTGGCTTCTTCCGCCCGATGCGAGCGTTGATGACGGCATCGATATTGATCGGGACGAAGTCCTCGTCGGTGTTTTTGCGGCCGTCGGTGAAGAACCGGTCGAGGTCGTCGATGGTGAGGGCATCGACTTGCTCCCTTGTCGTCAATGACTGATTCTTGACGATCGTGTGGGCTTTCGCGATCGCGCGGTGCGAGCATTGCGCCATCGCTTCGATCTGGCGGTAGGAGTATCCCTGAACGATCAGGGAGAGAATGAGCCGGTAGTCGGCCATGAGCAGGATTCCTTTCACTGTTCACGACTTCACTGTCGTGGGTGAAAGCAATCCTGCTCTACTGCTACCGGGTACTTACATAGCTGCTACCACTTCGTTACACAGGTGCTACCGAATGCCGCTTCCGAACAGGCGTTCTTCGGGTCCTCGAGCTCCTTGACGTCGAAGGCGTTGTTCGCCCAGAACGGTCGCCACAGGGTGACGACGATGTCGTCCTTCGCATCGATGGCATTGCCCAGCTCGGTGAGCATCGCGGGAGTCGAGGAGGTGACGAGCTCGAAGTCCTTTTCCAGGTCGTACGCCGGCATCATCGAATCCTTCGTCACGGCATCAGAATCGGATCTGGCTGGCCAACGTTGCCCACGCCAGAGTGCTACAAGCCTGGAGCGGCCTGACAACTGACGCTCATGAAATTCGTCGATGGGAGCCGTAGAAGCTACGCATGCACAACTACACGGCGTCGGCGACGATTGCGAGGGGTGGTGCATGTGGAGAACACCGTCCGCTGGCCCGGGAACATTTTTGCTGGACTCAGCCAGTTACGCGCCGGACGGGCCTAGAACCTGGATAGATGTTCCGGTGACCGTGTTCACGCCGAGTTGAGGAAAGCTCGAGGGCTGGTTCCCCGCCGAGCCGTGGTGACACACGGTCGCCGCGTCATACCCGTTCCAAGACATTATTACTGCGTACCGCAACCCGGACCGATCCGCGGGGAGGAAATCGTTGCAGTTGACCATCGAGTCGATCTCGTAGGGGGTGCCTGCCGGTCTTGTTGAGCTGCGCCGGTTGGGCCGGACATTGAAGAAGCGCGCAGTGGATGTGCTGGCGTATTTCAATCGGCCGGGGACGCCGCACGGTCCGACGGAGGCGTTGAACGGCCGGCTGGAACACCTGAGTGGATCAGCGCTGGGGTTCCGGGACCTCACTCACTACATCACATCGTCCGGAACTTGCTCGAAGCTGGAGGATTAAAAGCCCGATTACACTCCTAGACAAGCAGAGCCCTTAAGAGAACAAAAGATTACTAGGAGGGTCCCAAGAATACGACCATCACGTGATGATCGCTACGCTAAAAGAATAGTTCTTGAGGGAGGTTGATACTATGTATTTTACCGTCATTTGTAAACAGGCAGCATGCCGCAAAAGAGCTTGCAGAGTTTATTAAAATATATTCCATAAGCTCACGAGATCTGCTTGATGAAATGTCCCGCTGGAAGTAGATCAACGACTTTTCGACGTATAGTTCTATATTTCCGGAAAGTTGCTCGGAGATCACTGATAATAGTTCCGCAGGTAGATAGGCATCATAGGCTAGGATTTCAATCCCTGCTAGATTTCCGGATTCAACATAGTCAACGTTTATTTGCGGGTCGCCTGGATTGGAAGCGTGCAAAGTAACTACTTCAATATCGCCATTCTTTTCAAGGTTGGTGGAAAAATATACAACTCTGTTGTCTTCGTCTGCCTTGTAGCTCAGCAGCAGATAGTCGGGCATGTCTTTCACAGGCGCTTTGCAGTTACACAGGCGCCGCCGTTATTCAATGATATGAGGACCGTTCTGTCCTGGTACTGCCAGGTCCCATGCTCTCTGTCCTTGTAGGCGCTTCTCCAGTTATTCTCTACAACAGACTCCGCGTGGCCCTTACTGATTTTCCGCTGTTTCAGTCGAAGTTCACAGTGGTCGGTGTAACCTGTTATGTACCGCGGCGCACTAGCTAGGACCTCGGCAGGCACATTAGCGTGCGCGCCCCCCGGGGTGCTGCCTGGCGACTTCGAAAGGCTGGCACTTGCTGCCGGGCCAGCCATGAGTGTCGTTGCTGCAAGGGTGATAGAAGCGCATGCAGCGGAGAGCCTATAGCGTGCTTTAAAATATTCTAGTTTCATCAGACTACCTTCCTTCGGTTTTACGACTGAAATATGTAGGCTTTCACAGTCTTTCCGGGCCCCCTTAGCTCAAACGATTTCTTACTATTTTTAGGACACGCGCGAGGCGAGAGTTTCGTCGTGCCGTCGTTCCAGGTAGCTTTTACCTGAATGCATTTACCGTCTGAACGCGTGTCTTTGACCCAACCATTTACTCCGGCATTCCCGTTAACGCAGTCGATAGTCCAGTGAGCCTCGCCGCCTGGAATTTTCGGGTTAAACGAACCTCCGCAGGTCCCCTGCGCCGGTACCTCAATTGTTCCGATCAACCCTTCATTACCGGATTTAACCGGTTCCGCCGATACGGGAGTTGAAATCATAATTAGCCCACACGCGAAGATTGCGGACAGACCAATGGTAGAACTCTTCGAAATTTTCATGATAGATCTTCTTGTTTGATTGGAAGCACACTATCACGACATCTGTACGACGTGAAGGGTCAATTCTTGGAACCGGGTCCATGGCCTCCCTGCGGTATGCCGCCCCAGGGGCAGGATTGGTAGACAGAGCGCGGGCTGGGATCGCAAAAGTAGCGTGACGCCTCTCCGGTCAACAACTCCCCAACCGCGACTACACTCTCAACTGCGAAGAGCCAGTTAACTTTCAAGCGGGTTTGAACCTGAGTTCCACAGCTTTTGTGTCCCGAAAATCACCCGTGCAGTAGCCCCGCTGCGATTTGTGGGGCCATTCCGGTGACCTCGGGGACTAACCTCGATTTTTCATGGGTAGCTGTTGCCCATGATTTCGGCTCCGTTGCCGCGTACTGACACTGATTCTGCCATTCGAGCATGACACGACCACCGTGTGTCGCCACGGTCCTGCGGGGATCCAACCCCAACCCTTTCCTCAACTCGAACGAACACTGCCACCACAGCTCTATCCAGGGGCCGGCCCCGGCAGACTCCGCAACCGGTCGAGGCCAGCAACGATGGATCCAGCCCAGCGGACAGTCTCCTTCATATGCACCACGGCCCGGCGCGCTGTTCTCGCGATCGTCGCCGGGACTGCGTACACGTGCATACGCAACTTCTTCGGCTCCCACCTGCGAATCTCGTCACCGGTAAACGCCAATAGGCCGCTCCAGGCCTGCAGATCCCCGGCAAGAGCGACGATGGACAACCAGATCCGATTCTGGTCGAACCCCTTGAGGGGGAAATTGGCCAACCCGGTGTCTTTGGCGCTGCGGATCCGATCCTCACATCTGGCTCGCGATCGGTGACGGACTTCCAGATCCGCCAACTGCCCGCCGTTCGTGTTCGTCGCGAACGCGGTCAGTCGGTATCCGTCGACATCGTCAAATCGCAGTTGGGCACCCGGGTGGGGACGTTCACTGCGGACGATGACTCGCACCCCGTCCGGCCAATCATCGAGGTCAAGGACACTGGTGAGTTCAGCGACATCGGCGCTATCACGGGGACAGCCGTTCGTGTCGTAGGCCGGCTCCCACGCTTTCATTTTCGTCAGCTGCCGGTAGAGGTCGGGCATCGACGCAGGCAGCATGAACCCGACCGAATACGACAGACGCCTCCTGGTGAGGAAATTCAGGAAAGCGTGGGTGCCGCCAGCAGTATCAGTGCGGATGAGCACCTTGTTCCCCGGACGAGGCTTCCCGCCGGGAAGACCGGCGAGGACATCCTTGACCAGTGTGATGTGGTCGGCGGCGGTATTCGAACCCGCATTACCGGGACGCAGCAGCCCAGCAACGGGTTCGCCACAGCCTGGTCTTCCGTGGTCGATGAACGCCAGCAGCGGATGGAACCCGAACTCCTTCTTGTAGGTGGGCTTCGCGTCTTCCTTCTCACTGTGAGCGGTGACCAAGGTGGCATCGATGTCAACGATCAACGGAGTCGAAGCATCTGTCTCGTAGTTGGGTGCCTGATCGCCGGCGAGTGCCCAAACCCGGGAACGGGCCGCCGCCCGAGCAGTGTTGATCGCAGCCAGTACTCGATCGGTGTCATCGGCGAGGGTGCGGATGAGGCGGGTGATCGTCGGGTTCGACGCCACTGGGCCGTAGAGGCCGGGTTCATCGCGGAGGACGGAGCTATCAGACATGGCGTCGCCGCCGAAGGCGAGGGTGATGGCGTTGTCGGTGAGAATCTTGCCGGGGTCGTGGATAGCGAAGGGTTTCTTCCATGCTGCCAGCGCCTGCTTCAACTGGTGGCCCAGCCCGCTGGTGTGCACGGTTTCGGTCAGCAGCAGTCCGCCGGCTTGCCCGAGGGCGTTGTTGGGCGTGGTATCGACGTGCAAGCGAGGATAGCTACGGGTAGGCTTGACTTTGAGAGTGCTCCTTTGATCTGGGTTCTGGTTGTTGTGGTAAACACCATGATCCCTGGTCAGGAGCACTTTTCTCTTACCCGTCCACTATCCGACCGGTCCTAATCATGAAATCCCGAGGCTAGGGCAGGGCGTCTTCGATTTCGAGCAATCGCCTCTTGGTCTCGAGTTGGTGACCGGGCAGACCGCCCGAATACCCGCCGAGTCCGCCACCGGCGACGATTCTGTGACAGGGGACGATGATCGGGATCGGATTGAGCCCCATGATCCCGCCGACGGCACGCGCGGGGATTCCGGTGCCGCTGCGTTCAGCAAGCTGACCGTAGTTGAGGGTTTCTCCGTGGGCGACGGAGTCTGCGAGTGTGGAGAGGACCGCACGTGCAACCTCGGAGAGCTAGCCGAAGTCGACCGGCAGGGCGAACTCATGAGGCTGCCATAGAAATGGACGTACATCTGGTGAAGCGCTCGGGACGACAGAGGATCCGTTGAATCGTCTGAGACAGATCCGCGGGAGGCGACCGCCGCTTCGGGGATGGGAAAGTGTGTCGCGAAGACCGCATCGGAGGTGGGTCCTCGGTCACGGGGACCCTCGGAGGGGATCTCGCGTACTCATGCGACCCGGGCGTTCGATCGCCCGCCGCTCGTGATCGACTGTGGGCGGACAGGGGACCATGGTCGCCGTTTCTCTCGACTCCTCCGTTCTCGCAGGGCAAAGCTAGCGCACAGCACGGACACGGTTGAGCTAGGCCGCCATGGTGGAGGCGAGTTTACCTTGACCGAGGAGTGAGCTCGGCTGTGAATGCGGAAGTCCCTTCACCCGCGCGGTTGCGGATGGAGGGACTTCCGGTGCTACAGAGAATGAGTGTCGAGTTCAGAGAGCTCGAATCACTTGTCCTCTTCGGCGAGCTCACCTTCGTAGGCGTCAGGGTTGGCCTTCAGCCACTCGGTGATGGCCGCTGGGGGATCATTCTTGCCGTCCTTGCCATACTCGTTGACGACCAGGTCCTCGAGCTCTCCGTACTGCTTGTCATCGAGCTTGATCTTGCCGATGTAGTCGGCGGCATCGGAGAACTCTTCACCGAAGCCCTTGGTGGCTGTGAAGTGGAGCTTCTCGGGATCACCCATCGCACCCTTCGGGTCCTCGAGGTCCTTGACCGGGTACTCGTTGTTGGCCCAGAACGGACGCCACAGGGTGACGACGATGTCCTTCTCCGCATCTGTCGCATTGCCGAGCTCGGTGAGCATGGCAGCTGTCGACGAGGTGACGAGCTCGTACTCGTCATCGAGACCGTATTCGGGAATCATCGCCTTGGTGGCCTTCGTCAGACCGGCACCGGGCTCGATGCCGATGATCTCGCCGCCGAAGTCCTTGCCCTTGCCCTTGAGGTCCTCGATCGAGTTGATGTCCTTCATGTACTTCGGGACGGCGATCGTGAGGACGGCGTTGTCGTAGTAGGCACCGAGGTCCTCGAGGTCATCACCGTATTCATCGATGTACTGCTTGTGTGTGACCTCGGGCCACGAGGACGGATACATGTCGATATCGCCGTTGGCGACACCGGCATACAGGACAGCGGCGTCGTTGAAGGTCTGGGTCTCGACGTTGTAGCCCATCTCGCCCAGCTGGTTCTCGAGCAGGAGCGAGATGCTCTGTCCGTCGGTCCAGCCGGTGACGTAGCCGAGCTTGATGTCGCCCTTGTCGCCGCCTCCGCCGTCGTCCTTCGCCGCTTCCTGCGAGCAACCGGTCAGAGCAAGGCCGAGAGCTGCGGCTGCAGCGACGATCGGGGTGAGGAATCTTTTCTTCATTGTGTGTTCCTTTTCTCTAGTGATCGACTATTCAGACTGTGTGGTCCAGCGATTCAGGCCGCTGCCGAAGCCGCCGCCTTGTTCTTCGCACCGCGACGGCGCATTCCCGCTACGAGCGAGCGCGGGTAGTCCTTCGCATTGCCCAGGGCCGCGGTGACGCGATCGAGGTAGACCGCGATGATCACCACGCCGAGTCCGGCTTCGACACCGAGCGGCAGGTTCTGAGTGGCGATCGCTTCGACGACGTTCTTTCCGAGTCCGTCGGCGCCGACCATGCCGGCGATGACGGCCATGGCCAGTGCGAGCATGATGACCTGGTTGATGCCGGCCATGATCGTCGGCGTGGCCAATGGCAGCTGGACTCCGCGCAGGATCTGGCCGGGAGTCGCACCGAAGGACTGTCCGGCTTCGACCGTCTCCGAGTCGACCCCGCGGATGCCGAGCTCCGTGAATCGCACGCCCGGGGGCAGGGCGAAGATCACGGTTGCCACGAGGCCGGGAACGACGCCGATTCCGAAGAAGGTGACAGCGGGGATGAGGTAGACGAATGCCGGCATCGTCTGCATGAAGTCGAGGATCGGTTTGATGACCGCTGAGGCTTTGTCATTGCGTGCGGCCAGAATGCCGACCGGGACGGCGATGATGATGGCGATGACGGCGGCGATGATGATCAGCGCCAGAGTCTGCATCGAGGCCACCCACTGGTCCATCGTCATGATGAAGAACAGGGTGATCAGGGTGCCCACGGCCATCTGCCACGATCGGAAGATCCAGCCGATGAGCGCAAGCAGAATGATGATGACGAGCGGGTGGAGGTCGACGAGCACGTCGGTGAGGACCTCGATGAGGAAGTTGAACAGCCAGGTGACTGCGTCGAAGAACCACGCGACGTTCTCTTTGAGCCAGTCGAATGCTGTGTCGACCCAGGCTCCGATCGGAATTCTGATGTTCTCCATCAGAGGCCACCCCTTTCGTTCGCAGCATCGGCTTGGGTCGTATCACCGGTTTCGGCGAGGACCTGATCGATGAGACCGGAATCGACGGGTTCCGGCCACTCCGGAGAAGCCTCTTCCTGGGGCGCCTCGTCGTTGCCGTTCTGATTGCCGAGGGCGGCCAGCAGAGTTGCGCGGGGGACCACGCCCACCAGCTGACCGTCTTCGTTGGTCACCGGCACTGGCAGGGGGGACTCCGAGGACGGCAGGAAGAGGTCGATGAGCAGATCGTCGGGGGAGGCCGTCTGGGCGGCAGGTTTGATGATGTCGTCCAGTGTCGTCCCACCCTTGCGGAGGTGGTCGATGCAGTCGCGGTCGTAGACCACGCCGAGGAACTTCCTGTGCCGGTCCATGACATAGATTGCGGAAGCATTGCTCTCGCGCATGCTGCGCAGGGCTACACGCGGACCGTTCTGGTTCGAGACGGTCTGCCGTGCCTTCTCCATGACGTTGTTGGCAGTCAGGACCCGCGCCCGATCGACGTCGTGGACGAACTGGGCGACGTAGTCATTGGCCGGGTCGGTGAGGATGTCCTCCGGGGTGCCGACCTGGACGATGCGTCCGTTGCGCATCACCGCGATCCGGTCGCCGAGGAACATCGCCTCATTGAGGTCGTGGGTGATGAAGATAATGGTCTTCTTCAGTTCCCGCTGCAGCTCGACGAGCTGTTCCTGCATCTCGCGGCGAATCAGCGGGTCGAGTGCGGAGAATGCTTCGTCCATGAGCAGGATGTCGGTCTCGGCCGCAAGCGCGCGTGCCAGGCCGACGCGCTGCTGCATGCCGCCGGAGAGCTGTTCGGGGAACTTGTCGCCCCAGCCTTCGAGACCGACGGCCCTGAGCCAGCGATCGGCAGCCTTGTCCCGCTCCGACTTCGCGACTCCGCGGATCTCCAGCGCATAGGCGGCATTGTCCCGGACCGTGCGGTGCGGGAGCAGTGCGAAGTGCTGGAACACCATCGAGATGTGTTCGCTGCGGACCTTGCGCAGGTCGGCCGAATCGATCTTCGCGATGTCGGTGCCCAGCACCTCGACGGATCCGGCCGTGGGCGCCCAGAGACCGTTGAGAGTGCGGATCAGGGTCGATTTGCCCGAACCCGACAGGCCCATGACGACGAAGATCTCGCCCTCTTGGACATCGAAGCTCGCGTCGATGACGGCGGCCGTACCGAGTTTCGTCAGATCATCACGGTCAGCGCCCTCTTCGAGTCGTTTGACGACTTCGTTCTCACGCTTTCCGAAAACTTTGTAGACGTGTGACGCTTTGACAACGCTCACGTGCTTCCTCCTTGCATTCTTGGCAGTCCGCAAGAACGAGAGGCTTCACCCCCGTTTGCACGGTTCGGTGCTCGCAGATCCGAATAGCTCACTTGCGCACGCGCCTCACCGCACACGGATATCTGATCCACCATTGTAGTTTTGTTCAGGGTTTTCGGTAGAGATCTTATCCGGATTATGCGGCGCGTCACCCTTGACTGGTGCTCTGACCTGGGCAAACAGATACTGGTGCGTTACTTGATTGTTATAATCATCGGTTGGGGCAGATAGATATGTCCTTAATGGATTTGTTACCGGATATGGGATTTTGATGCAGGAGGCGGCCCTGCTTTCAGAATTTCTGCAGAGATTCGGCGAGGAAGCGGATCACGGCAGGAGTGACCTCCTCGGCGAATTCTTCGAAGAATCCGTGCCGGCCCTCGGGCAGGATGAGCAGCTGTGATCCGGGGATGCGGTCGCGGAGGATGCGGGCGTTTCCGACCGGGTTCATCCGGTCCGCATCGCCGTGCATGATCAACGTCGGAGCGGTGATCTCCGGCAGCCGGTCCCACGCATCGTGGTTGGCGCTGACGCGCAGATGGGCGGATGACTCGACGGCCGTCATCGTGTCATCGCCGAGCATCTTGCTGTACTTCGCCGACACCGTCCACGCCGGGGTGTAGAAGAGGTCGAAGAGGTACTGGGTGTGCTCCTCGCCGCGCAGCCTCGCCAGTGCCTGGCCGACCTCGCGCGGACGCTTCACCGCATGCGGCCCGCCCGGAGACGTGCACGCGAGGACGATCGCGCTGACCCGCTCCGAGTGGTTGAGCGCCAGCATCTGCGTGATGCGCCCGCCCATGGACGTACCGTAGACCGCCGTCCGCTCCACGCCGAGGTGGTCGAGCACGTCCGCGGCATCGGCAGCGAAGCTCGAAGTCGACAGTTCGCCGAGCTCACCGCGGCTGCCGCCCGTTCCGCGATAGTCGAAAGTGATCGTGCGGAAGTCCGATTCGAAATCTCCGCGCAGATCGTCCCACCACTCGTGAGAATTCGCCTGGCCCTGCAGCAGGAGCAGTGCGGGAGCGTCATCCGGCCCGCTGACCTGGACTTCGAGGGGGAAGCCATCGCGTGCGCCGATCTTTCGCACCTGCATCGTCTCCACCCGTGTCCTCCTGCCCGCGCGCGCCGCGTCACCGCCTACGCTTGACCCATGAAACCATTGCCGTTCCTCAATCCTGCCGCAGGATCGCCCGCTGTGCGCAATCCCGGCCGACCGGCCGTCGTCGTGCCGACGCAGGCCGCCGCTGCCGAGGAGCTCACCGCCGAATGCGCCGCAGCCGCCGCGACCGAGATCGTCGACGCCATCGAATGGCGCATCGATCCGCTGCTCGCCGCCGCCCCCGGTTCCGTGCTCACCCGCATCGAGGCGGCCCTGCGTCTGCTTCCTCGTGCGCTCACAGCGGGCTTGCCGATCCTCCTGACCGTGCGCACCGGATTCGAAGGCGGGCACGTGGAGATCACGGAAGGCGACTACGCCGAGGCGGTGCGGGCGCTGATCGGCGGAGCCGGCGCATCGGGCGCTCCTGTCGCCGTCGACCTCGAGATCGACCGGGCGGAATCGCGCTCCCTCATCGCCTCGGCGCAGGAAGCCGGCGTTCCCGTCGTCGCCTCACACCACAATTTCGAAGCCACGGACTCCGCCGAACGCCTGCTCGCGACGTTCGCTGCGATGATTGAGGCCGGCGCGGATGTGGCCAAGGTGGCGATGATGCCGCAGACGCCTGCCGACGTTCTGCGTCTCCTGGAGGCGACTGCCACCGCGGATGCCTCGTCGCCGGTTTCCGTGCTCGGGATCTCGATGGGGCCATTGGGCCGGACGAGCCGGATCATGGGCGCCGACTTCGGCAGCTGCGCCACCTTCGCTCAGATCGGTCAGGGGTCGGCACCGGGGCAGATCGACGCCGTCGTCCTCGCCGAGATCCTCGATCGCGTCACCGGCTGAATCGCAGCCCGGGTGTTGGTGTGCATGAGCGGCTTCAAAGTTCATAGGTGGTGATCTTGATCAGTGCGTATGAATTTCGAACCCGCGAGTACTGACAGGCCGGGACCATACACGCTTTTTGGCCTATAGCCCGACCCGGATCCTCACCTCACGAGCCTGGCCGCGCAGAGGGAGGAGACAGAAGAATCGGCACGCCAAGCCAGTGCTTCGCGTGCCGATTCTTCTGCTGCAAGGTCAGCAGAGGATCAGTCGGTGGTCTCTTCGATCTGCTTGCGGAACTTCTTCGGCAGGGCTTCCTCGCCGAAGTTGTTGCGCACGGTGTTCGCGGCGATGCGCTGCACGACGAGCTGAGCCACGGCCACGCCGACACCGGAGACGATCGTCCAGGCCAGGGCCTCGGACATCGAGATCTCGTCATCGACGGGGTTCGACGGCGCCGGACGCTTCGTCGACTTCTCCCACGCGAAGGTCAGGGTCTTGCGAGCGACGAATGCGGCTGCGATGGGCGCTCCCACGCCGATGATCTGCCAAGCGAGCTTTCCCATGCTCGTGTCCTTTCCTCGAACCTCGGGTCCCACGACCCTCAAGCGCCGCGGGAACGTACTCCGTCGAAGACAACACTAACGCAGGACGATGCGCGCAAGGTCACCCGCGGTTGAACGAGTCGAAGAAAGTTCGCTCATTTCATACTTTTGGGGGATGTGCCGGGCAGATCGGCGGGGATAGCGTGAGAGCACGCTTCGGTCGGGCAAGGGAAGGTCCGAGTCGAAACGTGAAGAGAAAGGCACACGATGCTGAGGAAGTGGAAGACGCGGGTCGTCACCGGACTGTTCGTCTGTGGCGCTCTCGGATTCCTGCTTGCGCTGCTGCCGGGACTCTCCGGCGTCTTCTGGCCGGTGTGGCTGATCAGCTGCGCCGCCTGCATCCTCGGACTCGTTCTCGCCTTCACTCTCCCCTCGGCGAGACCCGCCGACGCTCTGCCCCGAGCCTGAGCGCTCGGGGCAGCGCATCCCCGCAGATCGGCTGCGGGCACATGAGCCGGTACGGACAGAGCCGCCGGGAGGTCACCGACCGCGGACGATCTCCTGGAACCGCTCGGTCAGCCTCTGATCAACAGATATCGCGTTCCCGTCGAGTTCGCGCAATGCAACCGCGGTGCGCATCGACGAGACGAACCAGGCCCCATCCGCATCCTTGACGTCTTGGAGGCGAAGATCGGCATATTCGGCCTGCAGCCCCAAAACCTCGGCATGATCGAAGATCAGGCGCTGCGTCGTTCCCGACAGCAGACCCGCGTCCGGATTCGGGGTGAGGAGGCGGTCGCCTCGGCGGATGAGGAGATTCGCGGTCGGGCCCTCGAGGACGATGCCGTCGTGGGAGACGAACAGCGCCTCATCGGCGTCGTTCGCCGCGGCATAGCGGCCGGCTGCCTGATTGACCGCATACGACAGAGTCTTCGCACCGATGAGCAGCCATGGCGCCTTGCTGCCTATATAGGCTTCGAAGCCGCGGTCGAGGCTGACGGCGGTGACCCCCTGCTCGCGGGCGCTGCGGATGTGATCATCCACGGTCACGGGGAAGGCCCACCCGCGGGGACGGAACTCACCGTCGGCACCCTGCTCCCCGCGGGAGAGGGCGTAGCGGATCCCGAACTCGACGATTCCGGGATCGGCGGCGGCCACCTCGGCGATGAGGGAATCGATGACCCGATCCCACAGCCCCTGGTCGGGGTCGGGCAGATCCAGCGCCGAGGCGGAGGCCCGGAACCGGGTGAAGTGCCGTTGTCTCGACACCACGGTGGCGCCGTGGGCACCCATGCTCACCAGCACGGTTTCGAAGATCCCGTCGCCACGATGAGCGGAGAGATCGGTGACCGGCAGCTGCGCGGCGGTCAGATCGGTGAGCTCGAACGTGGCCGCGGTGGGGTCGACGAGGATGAGCAGATCGGTCATGCGGTTCCTCCGAAGAGCAGGCCGAGGGCGTAGGTCACGGCGGCGGCGCCGAAGCCGATGCCGAGCTGACGCAGGGCTCGGGGGCCGGGCGATTTTCCTGAGAGCAGGCCGACGACTCCGCCGGTGAACAGCAGTGCGATGCCGACCAGACCGGCGGAGAGGAACACGGCGGGAAGTCCGGACATGCCGAAGATATAGGGCAGGATCGGGATGAGCGCGCCGGAGGAGAAGAAGCAGAAGCTCGACAGGGCGGCACCGATGCCGGTGCCCAGTTCGTCACGGTCGACTCCGGAGTCGATGGCCGGAAGCCTCGGAGCCTGTCTGTTCTTCGCCGCCGCAATCGTGCGGTTGGCGCGGGCCTCGGCTTCGCGGGCCTCCATTCCGCGGGCGCGGAACACCAGGGCGAGCTCATTGGCGTCGATGTTGAGATCGGCCAGGGCATGCCGGGACTCGGGATCCGGGGTGGAGGCGTCGAGCAGTTCGCGCTGGGAGCGCACTGAGATGTACTCACCGGCTCCCATCGACAGGGCGCCGGCGAGCAGCCCCGAGACGCCGGTGAGCAGGATGACCGTGTTCGAGACTCCCGCCGCTCCGACGCCGAGGACGAGGGCGAGGTTCGAGACCAAGCCGTCGTTGGCGCCGAAGACAGCGGCACGGAAGTTCCCCGACAGACGGGCGCGGGAACGGGCGGCCAGAG
The DNA here is from genome assembly GCF_011617705.1 of Brevibacterium limosum. Taxonomy (NCBI): domain Bacteria; kingdom Bacillati; phylum Actinomycetota; class Actinomycetes; order Micrococcales; family Brevibacteriaceae; genus Brevibacterium; species Brevibacterium limosum. The sequence continues at coordinate 252,708 of NZ_CP050154.1, forward strand.
CGCGGACCACCTCGGCGTGGATGCGTTCGTCGGCGGCCATCTCCGCGGAGGCGGCTTCGTCTTCGTCGTAGGGCGAGCTCGTCTCGGACTGCTGAGCGAGAGCGAGGACGAACACGGAGCCGAACATGCCCCCGAGGAAGGCCAGGCAGCGGGTGAGGAGATCGGCGGAGCGGCGCTTGTGCGCATGTTCGCCGAGGAGGGTGATCCAATGCTCCTGATGACGGGATTCCGCGGCGGCGAGGCCGAGCAGGATCTCGCGGTCCTCGCCTCTGCGGCGTTCGGCGAGGTTGCGATACACCCGTTCTTCGAGCCGTTCGTTGGCGAGGTAGCGCTGCCAGCGGCGGATGGTTCGTCTGTCGGGGGAGGCCGGCGGGGCCCCTCCGGCGGAGTCGTTGGTCGTCACTGGTCCAAGTCTAATCCGGCGGTGCGGTTTCAGCACGGCGGCGGGCTTCGCGGGTGACGCTGGAATGCGGGTCGGATGCCGCTGGTCACAGGCGGATCAGCCGCAGTGATGCGCATGAGCACCGCACTCGGACCGCAGGCGCCCCGCAAGTGCGAAACCGATCAGTGACCGGTTGTTATCAATTCGTAATATTAAAGCCGACTGAGGTGCGTTAGATTAATGACCAATGTGAGTTGTGTCACCGTTTCGTTATAGAAGCATGTGATTCGTTACCTATGGCGGATCATAGCGAAACGTCAGAATCGAGCTTCCCCGCAAGTGCAGCCGTCAAGAGGCCGACACCGGAGTGGACAGCAGTCCTACCGTGGCGGTCACTTCCGGTGCGCCGTCATGTGCGATTCCTCAGACACAGACGAAGGAGCGAAAGGAACTCCATGAAGTTGCGCACGAAGAGCTGGCTGGCGGTCACCGCCACGGCCGGCCTGGTCCTCGGCGGGATGAGCCCGGCACTGGCGGCGGGCACCGCAGGACCGACAGAACACACGGATATGGGCGTCAACGGTGACGCCGTGATGGAGCATCTGCAGAAGATCTCCGACATCTCCACCTCGCACGCGGACGAAGGGTTCCGCGCGCTGGGCACGCCCGGCTACGAAGAAGCCGTGGAATACGTCGAATCCACCCTCGAGGCGACCGGCGCCTTCGATGTGAAGCGGCAGGCGTTCGACGTCGAGAGCCAGGACTTCGGCACCGTCGACGTCAAGGTCGACGGAGAGGCGGTCAAGGTCACGACCGCCGAATACACCGAGGGCACGACGGATCCGCTGACGGATCTGCCTGTGGTGCTGCCGGTCGATGACGACAACAGTGACTTCGCCGGCGGACAGCTCGGCTGCCAGGCCGGTGACTTCGATGACAGCGCCGAAGGGGCGCTCGTGCTCGTGTCCCGCGGCGAATGCGCCTTCGGCGACAAGACCAAGGCTGCCACCGACGCCGGTGCTGCGGCGGTCATCATCTACAACAACGACAAGGACAACCCCGACGAGGAGCTCAATGCCACTCTCGGCGGGCGCATGGAGGGAAGCGCGCCGACGGTGACGGTCACCTACAACGTCGGCACCGACCTCCTCGAGAAGGTCGAGGCTGCAGGCTCGCAAGCGGGCAGCCAGGCAGGACTCGGTCAGGGAACCGAAGAGGCCGACGAAGCCGCCGAAGACGATGTGGCGGCCGAAGCCGCGGCCCTGACCGCCGACTTCACGCTCGAGACCGAGTTCGTCACCGAGAAGACCTGGAACGTCATCGCCGAAACCAAGGCCGGCGATCACGACAACGTCCAGATGTTCGGTGCCCACCTCGACGGTGTCGAAGAGGGCCCCGGCGTCAACGACAACGGCTCCGGATCTGCCGCGCTCCTCGCCTCGGCCGAAGCGCTCGCCGAGCAGCCGACCGAGGTCGACAACGCCATCCGCTTCGGTTGGTGGGGTGCCGAAGAGGTCGGGCTCGTCGGTTCGACGGAGTACGTCGCGAGCCTCGACGATGCCGATCTGGGCAAGATCAAGTCGTACATGAACTTCGACATGATCGGCTCCGACAACTTCATCGTCGGCACGCTCGACTCCGACGGCTCCGATGTGCCGATCCCGGACGGCGTCAACGTGCCCGAAGGCTCGGCAGAACTCGAGAAGGTCTTCACGGACTACTTCGCCGATATCGACCAGCCCAATGTCGGCACCGACTTCTCCGGACGGTCGGACTACCAGGCGTTCATCGACAACGGCATCCCCGCCAGCGGCCTGTTCTCCGGAGCAGACGGCACGAAGACCGCTGAGGAAGCCGAGATGTTCGGCGGCACCGTCGGCGAGAAGCACGACACGAACTACCACCAGTCCACGGACACGATCGAGAACGTGAGCAAGAAGTCCGTCGACATCTTCGCTCCCGCCATCGGCTTCGCCGTCCACACGCTGGCCTATGAGCTCGCTGACGCGCCGACGGATCCGCCGACCGATCCGACGACTCCGCCCACGGATCCCACCGATCCGCCCACGGAGACGCCGACCGAGACTCCTGCCGAACGAACACTGAGCATCGATCCGAAGACGATCGAAGCTCCCGACTTCGTCAGTGAGAAGGGAGTCCAGGTCGCGGCCACCGGCTGCGCCGCCGACACCACGGCGACGATGACCGTCGACCCGCAGAACGGCGATATCGAGAAGTTCGAGCAGACCGCCGAGGTCGGCGAGGACACCGTCGCACGGTTCGGCGTCCGCGGACTCGACGCGTCGATGGTCGACAGCTATATCGGCACCTATGAGGTCTCTGTCGACTGCGAAGGCGGAGACCCGCTGACCGGATCCTTCGAGGTCGTCGCCGAGGGTGACGGGCCGGGAGCCGGTGACGGCGGCAACGGAGGCGGCGGAGATCTGCCGCGCACGGGCAATGAAGCCCTGCCGCTGGTCCTCTCGGCCGGTGCGCTCATCGTGCTCGGCATCGCGATGACGGTCGGCACGCGACGTCGCAGCTGAACGGAATGATCCCGCCGTCAGTCGGGGCTGCGTCGAGATTCGATCGGCGTTGATGCGCCGCCTCGGTGAGGGTTACGGGCCGACGCGGGGCGGAGACCGGAGAGGTCTCCGCCCCGCGTCGGTCTGTCGTTTGGAGGCCCGCGCGAGATCTGAGGAACTCTGCCAGACTGAGGCCGATCGTGACAGCGAGGTGTCCCGGGGCAGGCCTCGGAGAATTGGCGGAGTCTATGAATCGGTTCGACGGCAGGACAGCTCTCGTGACCGGCGGCAGGAGCGGGATCGGGCGCGCAGTGGCTCGTCGTCTGCGGGACGAGGGAGCCCAGATCTGCACCGCACAGCGGGGTGCAGATGAGGAGTTCCCCTCGGTCGCCGTCGATCTGTCCGATCCCGACAGCGCCGAGGCGGCGGTCACCGAGGTGGTCGAGCGATTCGGAGCCCTCGACGTCCTCGTCAACTGTGCCGGGATGATGCAGGAGGCGAGAGTCGAGGACATGTCCGTCGAGGACTGGCAGCGCAACCTCGCAGTCAACCTCACGGGCCCCTTCCTCATGATCAGGGCAGCTCTTCCCCGCCTGCGCGAGACGCGGGGCTCCATCGTCAACGTCGGATCGATCGAGGGGCTCGGCTCCAACCCCGGGCATGCGGCCTACTCCGCTTCGAAGGCAGGGCTGCATGGGCTGACTCGTGCGGTGGCCGTCGACCACGGTGGCGAGGGAATCCGGTGCAACGCGGTCGCCCCCGGGTGGATCGACACCGACCTCAACCTCGATTTCATCGACTCCCTGTCCGACCCCGAGACCTTCAGGCGTGAGATCGGCGGGATCCACCCTGTCGGTCGGTCCGGCCGGCCCGAGGAGGTGGCCGCCGTGGTCGCCTTCCTCGCCGCAGAGGAAGCCGGCTTCATCACCGGCCAGGTCTACGCCGTGGACGGAGGACGGATGACGCAGCTCAGCCTTCCTTGAGCTCACTGCCTTCGGCCCGCCTGGCCGACCCCATCAGAAAATGCTCCGACGAAAGGATCTTCGATGACTCTGCCTTCGACGATGGCCGCTGTGCTGCTCACCGGCCATGGCGGACTCGACAAGCTCGAGTATCGCACCGACGTGCCCGTGCCCGAACCGCGTCCCGATGAGGTGCTCATCAACGTCGCAGCCGCGGGTGTCAACAACACGGACATCAATACGCACATCGGCTGGTATTCGAAGTCCGTCAGCGGCGACACGAATACGACTGCTGCGGACGATGCGACACAGGCCGATGAGGGTGACGCGTCCTGGTCGGGTGTGCCGCTCACCTTTCCCCGCATCCAGGGTGGTGACGTCTACGGCGAGGTAGTCGCAGCGGGCAGTGCCGTGGACCCGGCGCGAATCGGCGACAAGGTGATCGTGCGCAATCTCATGCGTCACTATGTCGACCGCCGTCCCTTTGAGTGCTGGACCTACGGAAGCGACTGCGACGGGGGTTTCGCGCAGTTCGCGATCGCACCGTCGAGCGAGTCCTACACCGTCCATTCCGACCTCTCGCCGGTTGAGCTCGGCTCTTTCTCGATCGCCTATTCGACGGCCGAGGGGATGCTGCATCGAGCCGGGGTCGGTGAGGAGAAGGTCGTCGTCACCGGGGCTTCCGGCGGAGTCGGCCTCGCCGCGGTCAAGCTCGCGAAGCTGCGAGGCGCCGAGGTCACGGCCGTCTGCTCCGAATCGAAGGCCGATGTGGTGCTCGCGGCGGGAGCGGACCGCGTGGTTTCACGCCATGCGGATCCGACCGCGGAGATCGGTGCGCAATCGGTCGATGTCGTCGTCGACGTCGTCGGAGGAGACGGGGTGGCGCAGCTGCTGGGTCTGCTTCGCCGCGGGGGCCGCTTTGCGATCGCGGGCGCGATCGGAGGGCCCTTGACCGAACTCGATCTGCGCACGATCTACCTCAACGACCTGTCGTTGTTCGGGTGCACATTCCAGGAGGACGAGGTCTTCGAGAATCTCATCGGATACATCAACCAGGGGCGAATCCGTCCATTGGTGTCGAAGTCCTACCCGCTGAGCGAGATCCATCGGGCACAGGAGGACTTCATCGCGAAGAAGTTCCCGGGCAAACTCGTGCTCGTACCGCCGCCGGTGGACGATTCCGCGCCCGCGAGCGCCGCCGGCATCACTCAGCACTCGTCCACCTTGAGCAGGCACAATTGAGACCGTGACTCCCAAACGCTTCTTCACATTCTTCGCCATCGCTGAGACCATCACGTGGACTCTGCTGCTGATCGGCATGTTCCTCAAGTACGTCACCCACACCACCGAGGTGGGCGTGCGCATCGGCGGAGGCATCCACGGATTCATCTTCATCTGCTTCGTCATCGCCGTCGTCGGCGTCGGCACTTCGCAGCAGTGGAGCAAGCGCCGCATCGCCACCGGGCTTGGATCGGCGATCATCCCCTACGCCACCATCCCCTTCGAGCGCTCGGTCGAGAAGACCGGATCCCTCGAGGGCGACTGGGGGCTGGGCCGCAACGGCCGCACCCCGCAGGGCTGGTTCGAGGAGCTCACCTCCTGGTGCATCCGCTCACCCTGGCTGGCCATCGGTCTGGGGATCATCTTCGTCATCCTCGTCTTCTCGGGGCTGCTGCTGGCAGGTCCTCCCGGCGACTGGGTCAAGTGAGGAGCAGCGCCTCGGCGCGGTGACGGGCTCCTCGCTGAGGGGGCGGTGAGCGGGCACTGTGCTCGCCCTGGGAGGCGGGGGCAGCCTCGGCGGGGCCGATCTCTATGCCGGTTCGGTGAGCTCGCATAGGATGAGCACGACAGGGCCGGTGCTGCGCGCCGGTCGACCGTGCACCAGCTCAAACGATGAAAGGCCCACTGATGGACCTGCTCTTCGGCGTCGGAGGAATCGGCGTACTCGTTGTCATCATCCTGATCGCGCTGCTCGTGATCCTGCGCTCCTACAAGATCGCCTCGCCGTCGGAGGCGCTCATCATCACAGGCCGGAATGCCTCCGGGGCGTCGGGGACGGGGCGCATCGTCATCGGCGGGCGCTCGGTCGTCTACCCGATCGTGCAGAAGGCCTTCATCCTCTCGCTGTCCTCGCGGCAGATCTCCGTCGAGATCGACGGCATCTCCATCAACGGCATCGCGCTGCGTCTGCGCGGAGTCGCCCAGGTCAAGGTCGGCGGCACCGAGGATGACGTGCGCAAGGCCGCGCAGCGCTTCCTCGACCAGCAGGATCAGATCGACCACTACTCGAAGGAGATCCTCTCCGGCACCCTGCGCGCCGTGGTCGGCACGCTCACCGTCGAGCAGATCATCCAGGACCGCGCTTCCTTCGCCGCTCAGGTGCAGGAGGAATCCGCGCACTCGATGAACAACCAGGGCCTCATCATCGACACTTTCCAGATCTCGGCGGTCGAGGACGAAGGCAGCTACCTGCGCGACTGGGGCCGCCCGCAGGCCGCCGAGGTGGCCAAGAACGCCGCCATCGCCGAGGCGAACGCCGGCCGTGCATCGGCCGTCGAGGAAGCCCAGCAGAACGAGGAGACCCAGAAGCAGCAGGCGCTGACCGATCAGGCCATCGCCGAACAGCAGCAGCAGCTGGCTCTGCGACGGGCCGCCCTGAAGGAAGAGGCCGACCAGCGGCAGGCTTCCGCGGACAACGCCGGCCCTCTGGCCGCTGCGGCCGAGAAGCAGAAGCTGCTCGAGAAAGACCGCGTCGTGGCCAAGGAAGCCGCGGAGCTGCGTGCCGAACAGCTCGATGCCGAGGTCAGGCGCCCTGCCGATGCCGAACGCTACCGGCAGCAGGCCTCCGCCGATGCGCGGGCGTATGAGATCGAGGCGCAGGGCCGGGCCGAGGCGGCCGCCGACCTGCACCGTCGGTCGAAAGACGCCGAAGCGATCCGGCTCGAGGGTGAAGCCGAAGCCGATGCGATCAGGGCGCGCGGCGAGGCCGAAGCCGAAGCGCTGCGCGCACAGGCCGAGGCCTACAAGCAGTTCAACGATGCGGCAGTGCTGTCGAAGGTGCTTGAGGTGCTGCCGACCGTGGCCGGAGAGCTGGTGGCGCCGTACGCGAACATCAAGGACCTCTCGATCGTGTCCACCGATGGTGAGTCGAAGCTAGCGAACTCCGTGTCGAACAACCTCTCCCAGGTCCTCGAAGTGGTGCGCGGAACGACCGGAGTCGACCTCACCGACCTCGTGGCCAAGGCGAAGGGCGCCGGGGGAGCCGACTCGGCCGGGCCGAGCGGGTCCGGAGGACCGGAAGGACCTGAAGGGTCCGGCGGATCCGAGAGTGGGGGACCGACCGGTTCCTCTTCTGCGGGGGAGAACCCGGACGACGTCGTCGACGGGATCGTCGCAGACGGCGCGTCTGCCGGAGAGCGTGCGAACCGCGCCGGCTTCGACCCGAAGGCATTCCTCGATGACAGCGGTGTCGACCTCGATCGGATCGGCGATGAGGTGAAGAAGGCCACCGGCTTCGATGTGCAGGCCTATATCGACGAGGCGAAGCGCCGCCTCGACGAGCGTGGTGCCGGCACGGCCGGGACGGACGCGGATTCGGGCTCAGGCGAAGACGGGCGCTCGGCCGCCGGCGATGAACCGGGCGACGATCAGGACGGCGACGGCGGTAAGGGCTCCCAGGGCTGACCTTGACGGGCAGGCTCGGAGGCAGCGGGCGCACACAGCGGGCATCGATCGGAGACATCGGTCGGTGTCCGCTGGCGTCGGAGGCCTCTCTCTGCTGGTGAGAAGAGTCACTTCAGGATCCATATATAAAAAAATGTGCATATGTTAATATTTTGAGTCGAGGAGGTAAACATGGCTCATGATCATGCGCATGGTTCAGGCTCGTGGCGGCAGCTGAGGATCGTCTTCGGCATCGTAGCGGCGATCTTCGTCTTCCAGCTCATCGGCTCCGTCGTCACGGGCAGTCTTGCGCTGCTCATCGACACCGGCCACAATGCCGTCGACCTCATCGGCATCGGCATCGCGCTCTTCGCCGCGACACTGGTCACCAAGCCGACGGGTGGGCAGAAGACCTGGGGATTCCGCCGGGCAGAAGTGCTCGCAGCCGGAGCCCAGGCGACGCTGCTGCTGGGTCTCGGCGTCTACAGCCTCATCGAAGGCATTCGTCGATTCTTCGTCCCGCCGGAGGTGCCCGGTCCGGGCCTGCTGATCTTCGGCGCCATCGGCCTCGTGGGCAATCTCGTCTCCATCGTCATCCTCAGCTCGTCGAAGGAAGACTCACTCAACCTCAAGGCGGCGTTCCTCGAGGTCATCGCCGATGCCCTCGGCTCTGTGGCCGTGATCCTCGCAGCTCTGGCGATCTGGCTCTTCGGTTGGGACCGTGCCGACGCGGTGGCCGCCCTGGTCATCGCGGCGCTCATCGTTCCCAGGGCGTTCGCGATTCTGCGCGAGACCGGGTCGATCCTGCTCGAAGCGGCACCGAAGGAGCTCGACCTGGACAAGGTCCGCGAGCATCTCGAGGCGGTCGAGCATGTGCAGGAGGTCCACGATCTCCACGTCACCCGCATCGACTCGAACCTGCCGGTGCTCACCGCACACGTGGTCCTCGCCGATGAGTGCTTCTACGACGGACACGCCCCGCGCATCCTCAAGGCTCTGCAGGAATGCCTGACCGAGCACCACAAGATCGCGATCGAGCACTCGACCTTCCAATTCGACCGAGCAGAGGACGCCGCCGAGGAGACCCACACCCACGACTGACGCGGGTCACTGCCCGGGCAGGATCTCCACTGAATCGGTGCGGAAGCGTTCGAGCTTCCCCGGGTCGATCGAGACGCCGAAGCCGACGCCGGTGGGCACATCGACCTTGCCGTCGTGCATCACGATCTCCTCGGTGATGTCCTCGTGGAAAAACCGGTTCGATCCGGAGATGTCGCCGGGCAGGGTGAAGCCCGGCAGCGATGCCAGCGCCGCATTCGCCGCCCGTCCCAGGCCGGTTTCGACCATTCCGCCGTGCCAGACGGCGACGCCGTGGGCAGCGGCCAGATCATGGATCTTCTTCGCCTCGATGAAACCGCCGACACGTCCGGGCTTGATGTTGATCACCGAGGTGGCTCTCAGCATGATCGCATCGGCTGCCGCCTCGGCGGAGACGATCGACTCGTCCAGACACATCGGGGTGTCCATGAGCTTGGCAAGCTCGGCATGCTGGCGGATATCGGCCTCGCCGAGAGGCTGTTCGATGAGCAGGAGACCATAGTCGTCGAGGCGGCGCAGGTGTGCGGCATCGACGAGGGTGTAGGCGGCGTTCGCGTCGACCTGGAAGCCGAAATCGTCGCCGAAGGCCTTGCGCACGGCGGCCACCGGGGCGATGTCCTTGCCCGGCTTGATCTTCAGCTTGATCCGGGCGTACCCCTCGTCGAGGTAGCCGCCGATGACCTTCACTGTCTCCTCGACGGAATCCTGGATGCCCACCGACACGCCTGAGGGCACGGAGTCGACGACTCCGCCCAAATAGTCCTTGAACGACTGGTTGTGCATCTTCAGCTGAGCCTCGATGACGGCCATCTCCAGCGCCGACTTCGCCATCGGGTGGCCGATGACGTGACGCAGGTGCCACGACACCGTCTCCGCGCTGAGGTCGTCGACCTCGAAGAGCAGCGGCGCCAGCCAACGGCGAGTGACATCGATCCCGGCAGCCACGTACTCGGCCGAGTACAGCGGAGAGATCATCGCCACGGACTCACCCCACCCGGTGATCTCACCCTGCGGGGTGTCGAACACGGCCTCGACGAGGTAGCAGTCCTTCTCGGTCTCCTTCATGAACGATGTCTCGAAAGGAGTGACCAGCGGGATCGACACCTGATGGAGAGTGACTGACTTCAGCTTCATGAGCCTGGCTCCTTCTGCGCAGTGCGGCGGATGCTTTCTTCTCCTCAGCTTAGGCCAGAACCCTGGAGCGGCGGGCCGAGCATTGATAGTGTGAACAAAAGTCTTCCTGTCAGCAAGGGGGCCACCGTCGTGAACGATCACCTGCGCACATTCGCCGCGCGCAGACAGTCCTGGTTCGGTCTCAAGCTGCCGGTCAAAATCGCTCTCGCCCAACCGGCACTCCACCCTCTGCTGCGAACGATCGCGCCCCGGATCAAGGGGCTGAAGATCGGTCGCCTGCCCGCACCGATCGAACTCACCGAAATCCGCGGCAGGGCGGGCGGATCAGAGTTCATCCTCGTCGAACCCTTCCGCTGCGAAATCGCCAAGGAGTTCTACTGGGGGAAGGGCCGACGCACCGAACCCGAAGACGCGTTCGCCCTCGACCTCATGGTCGCGCTCAGCGCCGACGCCGACGTCTTCCTCGACATCGGCGCCTACACCGGGGTCTTCACCATGGCCGTCCTGGCCGCGAATGAGGAGGTGCACGCCCACGTCTTCGAGATCATCCCCGCAGTGGTCGCGGGCGTGGAGAAGAACATCGACCGCAACGGCTTCAACAGACGCGTCACCGTCCACCCGACCGGAGTGGGCAGCCCCGACACCTGGATGAAAGTGCCTATCGGGGACGGCGGATCCGCGCTGCCCTCGTTCTACTCCTCAGATATGCAGTTCGACTCCGACGCCGAGGTGCGCTTCACCTCCCTCGACGCCCTCCTGCCCGAGGTGATGGCCGAGGTGTCGAGGCGAGACACGCAGCCGCTGCCAGGGGAAGGGCTCCCCGATGCCTCAGGTCGAGGCGAGGAGCCGCGTGTGACGGTGAAGATCGACGTCGAAGGCGGGGAGAACGACGTCTTCGCCCACGGGCGGGAATTCCTCGCGGCAATCCACCCGGACATTCTGTGCGAAGTGCTCGAAGACCGCGCGAATCCACGAGAACTCATGGGCCACCTCGGCGAGCACGGCTACCACTTCTACCTCGTCGGCGAAGATCGACTGTACGCGCGGACGACGATCCGGCCCGATGTGCACCTGCGCGACTGGCTCTTCACGCTCAGATCACCCGACGAGATGCGGGCAGCGGGCTATCCGGTCGGCTAGCTGCCGAGCGCGACCGCGGCTGCCGCCGATCAAGTGGGTTGAGAATGCACAGATTCGAATCTGGCAAGCTGAACCCACTTAACTGGTGAAGTCCCTGGCCCCGGCGACGTGGGCGCAGAGACCGGCGCCGGAACCGCCACCGGCTGCCCCGTCGACTGAGCAGCCGGCGCGGGCCCTCAGCTCTGCAGCTGGTCGGTGATGAGGGCGGCCAGCAGAGCGGTGCGCGGAGCGATCTCGTCGATGACGGCGTGCTCGTGTTCGGCATGCGCCCCATCGCCGACGGCGCCCAGGCCGTCGAGAGTGGCGATGCCGTCTCCGGCGGTGAAGTTCCCGTCAGAGGCACCGCCCACGGACACTCCCTGCGGTGCGGGCAGCCCGAGCTCACCCGCAAGAGCGGTCGCCCGGTCGAAGAGCCCAGCCGACTGCTCCCGTTCGAACGGGGGCCGGTTGATCCCGCCGAGGACCTCCATCGTCGAGCCCGCCACCTGCGGGTTCACGGTCAGCTCACGGATCTGCGCATCCACGCGTTCGAGTTCGGCCGCAGTGCGGGCGCGCACATCGATGTCCACCCGGGCTTCGGCCGGAACGGTGTTCGACGTCGTGCCCGCGCTGATCACGGTCGGCACCACCGTCGTCCCGGCCTCCGCGTCGTCGAGGTCGGCCACCAGCGGCAGGGTGAGGGCCAGGGCCATGCCCGCGTTGATCCCCTTCTCCGGTTCGAGCCCGGCGTGCGAGGCCTTGCCGGTGAACCTGAGGACGTAGTTGCTCGTGCCCTTGCGCTCGAGTTTGAGCGCGCCGCCGGCGCTCGCCTCCATGACGAACACGGCTTTGGCAACGGCGGCCTCGGCGCGGATGAGATCCGACGAGGACAGCGAGCCGATCTCCTCATCGCCGGTGACGAGGATCGACAGGCCGTCCAGTCCGCCCTCGCCGAGGTGGTCGGCCACCATCGCGGTCGCGTGCACGCTCATGATCGCCCCGGTGAGCATGTCGAAGCTGCTGGGACCGCGGAGGATGCCGTCCTCGGTGGAGAAGGGGAGACGCTCGAGTGTGCCGTGCGGCCACACGGTGTCCTGATGGTTGAGCAGGACGACGCGGGCGGGACCGGTGCCGAAGCGCAGGCGCAGGTGGGCGGTGCCGTCGATGTCGAGCAGCTCCGCCTCTGCGCCGAGGCGGTCCCTCAGGAGCGCGGCGAAGTCCCGTGCTCCGGCGGCCACGGCCGCCGTGTCGTGTGAGGGGGTCTCGATGGAGATGACCCGTTCGATGTCGGCGAGCATGTCGGGCAGGCGTCTCCTCGCCTGTTCGACGAAGTCAGCGGGCTGGGACGCAGGTGATGTGGTCGAAGACATAGGGTGAGTCTACGGAAGGTCGATTGTCGGCGTCGGGGGTGTCCGGATGGTGCAGCGGACGGCGGTCGCGCACAGACCCGGCCGTCTGTGGTTTGCTAGTCCTATGGGTGAGGCAGTCAGCTCGAAGCGGTACACGCCGGAGGAACGCACACTGTATCGGGAGAAGCTCGCGGAGAATCTCGAGCTCTTCGATACCTACCTTCGTCATGCGGATTTCAAATCGGCGGGCACGATCGGCCTCGAACTCGAGCTCAACCTCGTCGGCGAGGGCAATCAGCCGAGCCTGCGCAACAAGGAGGTGCTCTCCCGACTCGACGACGACTATCAGTCTGAGATCGGCGCCTTCAACCTCGAACTCAACCATCCGGTGCTCCAGGTGGCCGGGCGCGGTCTGAAGACCCTCGAAGCCGGTGTCGCCGACCGCTTGGGGAAAGCGCAGAAGGCCGCCGAGGAGGAGGGCCTCAAGGTGGTGTCGATCGGCACGCTGCCGACCCTGACCACCGAGTTCCTCACCGACGAGAAGTGGATGACCGAGGAGAACCGCTATGAGGCGCTGAGCAACTCGGTCATCGATGCCCGCGGCGAGTATGTCCGCATCGAGCTCGGCCGTGAAGAGCGGTACAAGGCGGAGTTCGCCGATATCGCCCCGGAGTCCTCCTGCACGTCGATGCAGCTGCACCTGCAGGTGGCGCCGAACCGGTTCGCCGATGCGTGGAACGCCTCGCAGGCGATCGCAGGGGCGCAGGTGGCGATGGCGGCGAACTCGCCGCTGTTCGTCGGCCGCAAGCTGTGGCACGAATCCCGGATCCCGATCTTCGCGCAGTCCATCGACACGCGTACACCCGAACTGGTCAACCAGGGTGTGCGGCCCCGCGTGTGGTTCGGCGAACGGTGGATCACCAGCGTCTTCGACCTCTTCGAGGAGAACGTCCGCTACTTCCCGCCGCTGCTGCCCGAGATCAAGGACTTCGTCGAATTCCGCGCCGCCGACGCCCCGAAGCTCTTCGAGCTCAACCTGCACAACGGCACCGTCTGGCGCTGGAACCGGCCCATCTACAACTCCGGGGACGGCGGCGCACACATCCGTGTCGAGAACCGGCTGCTGCCGGCCGGGCCGACTCCGGTCGACATGGTCGCCGACGCCGCCTTCTACTACGGGCTGGCCGAGTTCCTCGTCGGAGAGAACCGCCCCGTGTGGTCGCGGATGTCATTCGCCGAGGCGGAGGAGAACTTCAATGCCTGCGCCAAGGACGGGATCGAGGCGCGAGTGACGTGGCCGAAGATCGGACGCATCGGCGTGGCCGACCTCGTCACCGATGTGCTCGCACCTCAGGCCAGGCGGGGGCTCTCACGACTGAACATCGACAAGGACGTCATCGACGAATTCATGTCGATCATCGAAGGCCGGGCGGAGAGCCGCGTCAACGGCGCGACCTGGCAGCTGCGGGCACTCGAGAGCCTCGCCCCCGGCAGCCGACAGGACTCACCCGAACGCGCCGAGGGCATCGAGGCGATGTTGGACGCCTACCTTGCGAACCAGGCGACCGGGAAGCCCGTCCACACGTGGGAGATCCCCACTCGCTGACCTATTCTCTGAGGTCGACGGCAGGAGTCTCAGAGGCGTTCGATCTCGACGAAGACGACGTCGGCGCTGCCTCCGGGGTTCGAGACCTCGTGCTCGGACCCTGCCGGACGTGTGTAGGAGACACCGGCTTCGAGTTCGGCACGGATCTCGGTGTCGTCGGAATTGCGCACGAGCATCGTGTCGGTGACCATCGGCACGACGACGTACTCGTAGTCATGCTTGTGCATCGGGATGACGCCGTCGGGGCGGATCGTCCACTTCGTCACTCGGAAGACTCCGTTGTCGAGCTGGACCTCGCCGGTCGAACCGGTGTCTGCTGCATTGTCTGCGGTCATAGTGATCTCCTTCGACGCATGTGCGGATGCCTTAGCGGACCTGACGCCCTCACTGTATCGCTCTCGAAGCGCTGCGCACACCGCGCGCATCGCCCTGCGCGGCCGCTCAGGCACGCACTGTGCTGACGCGCACCGCTCAAGCGCTGCCCGCAACCGACCCCAGCCGCACCGTGAACGGGCTCGACCCGAACCGATCCACCCGGGCTAGCATGAGGGGTATGCGATACCCACTTGCTGACATCGACGACGTCGACGATGACATCCGCACCCAGATCCTCGAAGTGGCTGAGAAGTCGGGCTTCGTGCCCAACGTCTTCCTCGCCCTGGCCCGCCGACCGGACGAATTCCGCGCCTTCTTCGCCTACTATGACGCGCTGATGGAGAAGGAGACGGGGAACCTGACCAAGGCCGATCGGGAGATGATCGTCGTGGCCACCTCAGCGATCAATCACTGTCTCTACTGCGTCGTCGCCCACGGGGCGATGCTGCGGATCTTCCAGAAGGACGCCCTCATCGCCGACGTCGTCGCCACGAACTATCGTCAGGCCGATATCAGCCCACGTCAGATGGTCATGCTCGACTTCGCCGTCAAGGTCTGCGAGGAACCGTGGGCAGTCGACGATGCCGACCACGCCACGCTCGCCGAACACGGATTCGACGACGAGGACGCCTGGGACATCGCCGCGATCACGGGCTTCTTCGGTCTGTCCAACCGCATGGCCCACATCTCCGGGATGCTCCCGAATCCGGAGTTCTACACCCTCGGCCGCCTCCCGCGTGAGAAGAAGTGAACCGATGACCTCATCCATCCCCGCCGAGGCGGCCCCCACCACCCGTGCCTCCGCCGTTTCCGCCCGTTCGAGACTCGTCAAGCCGTTCGCGGCGATGGGCATCGTCGCCACGGTCGGGCAGATGCAGCGCGCCGGCCGCGACACCATCGCCATGTGCCTGGGCGAACCGACTCAGGGCGCGCCCAGCCCCGTACTGTCCCGCGCCGCCGAGGTCGCTCGCGACGGCACGGGACTCGGATACTCGCCGATCTTCGGCATTCCCGAACTGCGCGAGGCCATCGCCTCCCACTACCGCGACTGGTACGGTCTCGACATCGCACCCGAACGCATCGCCGTGACCACCGGATCCTCGGGCGCCTTCCAGACGACCTTCCTCACCTGCTTCGACGTCGGCGATCGGGTGGCCCTGGCTCGGCCCGGCTACGGTGCGTACAAGAACATCCTCGCCGCCTTGGGCTGCGACGTCGTCGAACTCGACTGCGGCGCCGACGAAGGGTTCCAACCCAGCGTCGACCTGCTGGCCGCCGCCCACGCGGAGGCGCCGCTCAAGGGACTCATGCTCGCCTCCCCGGCGAACCCGACGGGCACGATGATCGGCCCCGAAGCCCTCGGTGAACTCGTCGACTGGTGTCGAGACAACGGGGTGCAGGTGATCTCCGACGAGATCTACCACGGCATCAGCTATATCGGCACCCGTGGCGAGTGCGCGCTCGCCCACGACGACTCAGCGATCGTCATCTCCTCGTTCTCCAAATACTGGGGCATGACCGGGTGGCGACTCGGCTGGGCGATCCTGCCCGAAGCCCTCGTCACCCCTGCGCAGAACGTCACGGGCAACCTGTCGCTGTGCGCGCCTGTGCCGGCACAGTACGCGGCGGTTGCGGCTTTCACGGAACAGTCCTATGCCGAATGCGAGGCAGCTGTGGCCTCGTTCGCCGGCGCCCGCGACCATGTGCTGGGCGCTCGCGCCGACCTGGGCTTCGGCGAGATGGCCCCACCCGACGGCGCGTTCTACATGTACGCCCGCGTCGACGACATCCTCGACCGCGCGAGGCTTGACACCGCCGGCCAGTGGTGTGAGCAGGTGCTCGAGGCCACCGGCGTCGCGCTCGCTCCCGGTGATGACTTCGATTCCGTCGACGGCCCCCGCTCGGTGCGCCTGTCGCTGGCTGTCGGAGCCGACCGGACGGCCGAGGCCATCGACCGCATCCTCGACTTCATGGGATGAGCTCTCAGGAGACGCGGGCGGGAGGGCCGCCTCCTGCGCCGAAGGCCCTGCCGGTGCTCGGCGTCATCCTGGCCGCGGTCCTGCTCGGATCGGCCGGTCTGTTCGTCATCCTCGCCGAGGCGACCGCCCCCACCGCCGCCTTCCTGCGGTGTTGGATCGCCGTCGTCGTGCTCGCGCCGCTGGCCGTGCTCGAGCTGCGCCGGCACGGACGGTTCCCGCGGAAGGCGATCCTCATCGCCGCGGTCTCCGGCGGGGCGCTGGGGATCGACTATGTGCTGTGGGCCCAGAGCGTCCTCGACGCCGGTCTGGGTGTGTCCACGGTGCTCATCAGCGTTCAGGTGATCGTCTTCCCGGCACTGGTCTGGGCATTCGGCGGTTCCCGGCCCGGGTGGCTGTTCATCGGCTGCGTGCCGATCATGATCATCGGCATGCTGCTGACCGGGGGAGTGTTCGGCGCCGACGAGACGGCGGCGAACCCGACGCGGGGAGCGATCTTCGGAGTGCTGTCCGGTGTGCTCTACGGCGTGTACATCTTCGGCATCCACCACAGCCGGAAGGTCGCCGGAGACTTCGTCGTCGCCCCGGTCCAGGTGGGCACGATCGCGGCCGGGGTGATGACCGCGGTGGCCGGGCTGACCCTCGGCGGGCTCGACTTCGACCTCGGCTGGGGCGGGTGGGGATGGATGATCGCCCTGGCCGTCTGCGGCCAAGCGCTGTCATGGGTGCTGTTGAGCATCTCGAGTCCGCTGGTGCCCGTGCCGATGACCGCGGCGCTCATGCTGCTGCAGCCGCTGTCGGCGGTGGTGCTCGGATCCCTCATCGCCGGGGAGCAGCTGCAGACCGGGCAGTGGATCGGTGCCGTGCTCGTGGCTCTGATCGTGTGGGTCGTCGGCGGGGGCCCGGAGGCGCTGACGCGTCGTCGAAGACAGTAGCGCCGGACCAGCCCCGGCACCGCGGGCCACCGCGGTGAATCGGGCAGCGGTGGGCCGCCTCGGCGAGGAAATCGGGGCCAGCGCCCGGGATGCGGCTCAGTGTTCGTGGGCCTCGATCGTGTGGGCGATGGCGTCGACGATGATGTGGGCGACGTGATCGTCCTTGAGCGAATAGTAGGCTTCGCGGCCGATCCGATTGACACCGACGAGGTGGAGTCCGCGGAGGAACTTCAGGTGCTGGGACACCAGGGGCTGGGACAGTCCGGTCGCCTCGACGATGTGCGTGACCGTGGCCTCACCGTGGGTGAGGACGAGCAGCATCTTCAGCCGGGAGGGGGTGGCGAGTGCCTTGAAGAGGTCGGCGGTCTCGGTGATGGCTTCGAGATGGTCCTCGGGGTTGAGCAGGAGCTGCTCGACCTCGTCATTGACGGGAACGGAATCGGGAATGGAAGCCATGAGTGCAGATTACCGGACAACCGGCGTGGTCAGCGTCAGTCGAGGGCTTCGACGTCGGCCTGCGAGCCGAGGAGGTCATCGGCCAAGGTCTCCCACTGCCCGTAGGCATCGGGAAGCGCCGACCGCTGCACGGACTGTGCGGCTTCGGTCGGGGACATCGAATCCCAGCCCTCGATCTGGTCGAGGCCCGGGTTCTCGACCTCGGGGTTGATCCCGTAGAAGGCCTTGGCCGCGTAGACGGGGTCGGTGAGCTGATGCGGTTCGCCCCATCCCTGCGAAGGGCGCTGCTGGAACAGACCGACCGAATCGCGGTCGCCGGAATCCAGATTGCGCAGCGAGGACTCCTGCAGAGCCGTCATGAGGGCGATGCGGATCGCATGGTCGCCGAAGTCGCCGCCGCGGCCGACGCCGATGATGAGCCGAGCATTGTCGATCTGCTGTTCGCTGAGCTGATTGACCGAAGCCATCTGCATCTGCCTGATCTTCGTGGAGCCGAAGGAGACGGGTGAATTGATGATGACGACGGCACCCACGATCAGCGCCATCACCGCTGCCCCGAGCCCGATCAGGGCACCGGTGAGCACGGACCGGCGGCCCTTGCGTGATGATGTCGGACGAGGCATGAATATAACGATAATGCAACAAACTTAAGAGCGCATGGGACCGTACCGAGGTTTTTGTCACAGCAAGGTCACGACGGAGTGGGATGAGTGCCGCACATTAGGCTTGGTCCATGGTGAGAATCGTTCGGCGCAATAATCGCCCGCCCCTGATGACCTGCCTCATCGTGGTCTTCGCATTCGCTGCCGTCGGCATCATGATCATCGCCGGCATCGTCATCGCCCTCGTCTTCGTCTCCGCGGACTCGTCAGGCTCATCGCCGACCGAGGTCTCCTCGTCGGTCGGGTCGTCCTCATCGAGCGCCGACGCCGACGGCGGATCTGGAGTCACCACCTCCCCGGCCGGCGGAGGCTGGTCGAGCGGAGGCTGAAGCTCCTCCGTGGCATCGATCGTGTCCATACGCGGCTCCGCTCTCGAGGTGGGATGGATCGAGTCGCATCCGCTTGACCTTGACACCATGTCAAGGTCTTCACTGGGTGACAAGGAGGTGGAGATCATGACGAACCCACTCAACAGCCACCAGGCTCGCGAACCGGAACTCCTGCGCGAGACAGACAGCAGGAGCGACACCAGCGACCGCATGCGTGACGCGCTGAGGGCATCGAACCCGCAGCGGCGCCTGCAGGCGGCGATGGCGATCGGCACACGTGCCGAGCCCCGGGACCTCGACGTGCTCATCGCCCGGTGCCGAGTCGAACCGGACTTCTTCGTCCGCGACATGCTCACCTGGGCGCTGACCCGTCTGCCCGCCGATGTCACCGTCGAACCTCTCATCGCCGAACTCGACTCGACCCTGCCGCAGGCGATCAGCCAATCCCTGCACACCCTGTCGAAGATCGGCGACATCCGCGCCTGGCCGCCCATGGATCCGGCCCGGATCGGCACGGCCCTCATCGCCCATTCCGACGCCGAGGCGGCCCGCAGTGCGTGGAGAGCCGCCGTTGCCCTGGTGCCCGGTGAGAGTCGTGAAGAACTGGCATCGGCCCTGGTGACACAGCTGGGTCGCGGAGGAGTCGAGATGCAGAAGAGCCTCAGCCGGGCGATCGTGGCCCTTGGCGACGATCTCGTGTCAGTGGTCGATGAGAGGCTTCACGCAGAGGACGACACAGTGCGGGCTCACGCCATGGCGACCCGGGACATGTTCGATGACCCGGATGCCGGCTTCGCCCACGCCTTGGACGCAGCCAAGCGTGTGGTCGCACTGGGATCCGAGGCCACGGTCCAGATCGGCACAGGGAAGGTCTGATCGTGCGTGCGCCGGCGGGCGGGGCAAGCCCGCCGGCACACGGCCGGGGTCTCGGTCCCCTTCCTCCGGCGCATGGGTCCAGTACCTGTGCGGAGTCCGCCTGCGACCCTTGAGCGAAGTCCGAAAGGGCCCAGATCCCGAAGAGTTTCGGGCCGGCTCTCCCAGCAGGAGGTGACTGCGGCATAGAGTGGCTGACAGCAGAGAAGAGGTGGCAATGCTCATCGGCGAAGTGGCTCGGCGCTCCGGCGTGAGCGCACGCATGCTGCGTCACTACGAATCACTTGGGCTTGTGGCACCCGGCCAGCGGACGCCCGGCGGCTACCGGGAGTATTCCGATGCCGATATCGGCCGCATCTTCCATATCGAGGGCCTGCGGAGACTCGGCATGTCCCTGACCGAAGTCGGTCGGGCGCTGTCCGATGCGGACTTCGAACCGGGCCGCGTGCTCGGAGACCTCATCGACCAGGCTCGAGCTCGGATCGCGGCAGAACAACGTCTGCTCGACCACCTCCAGTCCGTCGCCCGACTCGGCCGAGCCGATGGTGAATCGCTCCTGTACACCATCGACCTCATGCGCTCCCTCGAATCCGAGGACGTCATCCAACGGCACAAAGCCGCACTCGGCAGCGGAGTCGACGGAGGAATGCCGATCGAGACTCTGGTGCAAGCGGTTCTGCACGAATCTGTGCTCAACGCGGCAGGAGCAATGCGATGGGCACTCGCCCAGGCCGGCGCCGAGGCCGTGCCTCATGTGGCGAAGGGCATGGAGGACGAATCTGCCCTGGTGCGCCGCAACGCTCTGCTCGCCCTCGACGAGATCCGCCGAACCACCCCAGCTGAGAAGCTCGGCTCATGTGTACGGTCGATGATCCGGCAGGCGCTGCGTCGCGGCCTCGACGATGCCGATCCCGACATCCGCAGCAGCGCCGCGCTCACCCTCGGCCACTCCGGCGATGCGAAGGCCGTGCCCATGCTGCTCGACATGGCCATGAACGGGCCGAAGGACATCGAAGCGGCAGAGACTCTCGCCGCCTTCGTCGCGACTGGATCGCACGCCGACATCGGCGACCAGATCGTCACCGAGCTGCACCGGCACGCAGACTCCGACGATACGACGATACGGTTCCGGGTGCTCCAGGTCCTCGTCGAAATCCCCGGAGAGTGCAGCGACGACTTCATCGCCGAACTCAGCGGAGACGACAGTCCGGAACTCGCGGCCACCGCCCTCGCCGCCCTCGACCGCCGCCGTCGGGAACAGCCGCCGCGCAGGGGGCGAACCTGACCGCCTCCGGTCGGGCCGCCTCGGTGAAGGGAGGCAGGGAATCCTCATTCCGGGCGCTGGAGGCGGTTGGCTAAACTGGCGCCCATGACTGTGAGCGGTGAGCAGAAACGGCGGCTGAGGCAGCCGTTCGTCTATCGGCGACACCACTTCACACCCACCGGGGTGCTCGACTACCTGTTCTTCCTCTTCGCCGGTGCGGCCTCGACCTGGCTGGCGCTGCTGATTCTGCTCAAAGGGTTCAGCCTCGGCTGGTGGCAGGTGCTGACGCTGCTCGTCTTCTGGGGAGTCGTGTCCTATCTCGCCCTGCCCAGGCTGCATCGCATCCTGACCCAGATCTATGTGCCGAACTACTTCATCGGTCGCACCCGCACCTCCGACGGTCTGCTCGGTGATCCGGTCAACCTCGCCTGGCGCGGCGAGGAAGCGCAGATCCACCACGCGATGCGGGAAGCCGGGTGGATCCTCGCCGACAGCATCACACCCGCATCGACGTGGGAGATCATCCGGTCGACGGTGACGAAGCGCAGCTACCCGCAGGCTCCGGTGTCCCCGCTGCTGCTGTTCGGCAGACGCCAGGACTTCGCCTACCAGCAGGAGATCGACGGCGATCCGGGGCAGCGTCACCACGTGCGGTTCTGGAAATGCCCGCACGGATGGCTGCTGCCCGGCGGACACCAAGCCGATTGGCTGGCCGCGGGAACCTACGACAAAGCCGTCGGCATCTCCCTGTTCACTCTCCAGTTCACCCACAAGATCGAAGAGAACACCGATGTCGAACGCGACCACATCGTCGCCACCGTCACCGGCGTCGACGAAGCGATCTCGGTCGATCGGATCAAGGACTTCTCCACCGGGTACCACTCCCGCAACGGCGGCGGCGATTCGATCATCACCGATGGGCACCTGCCGATCGTCGACGTCACCGAGGTGGTCGCGAACGACGCCGACCACCCCGAACGCCTGGAGCTGGCCCTCGACGCCACTCGCATCTACTCCGAATCGCGAACCGTGTCCGAGGTGACGAAGACACTGTGGCGCCGACGCCCGCTGCAGACCGTGGTCGGGGCGGCGCTCGTCCTCGTCCTCCTGATCTTCCAGGCATGGGATGTCATCAGTATGCTCCTCGACTGGAACGGACTGCGGACCGAAGTCGTCGGCTACAGCTCGGACATCGCCGTACTCAGCGACGACACGGCCACACGCATCGTCGCGGGTGTGCTCATCGGGGTCAGCCTCATCATCGGGTGTCTCCAGGTCATCGCCTCGGCGTCGGTGTTCCGCGGCAGCAACCGGGCCAGACTGTGGATCCTCACTCTCTCGACGATCTCCGTGATCGTGTCGATGACGAACTACTTCACGGGGGACCGCGGCCTGGCGACGAACATGTATGCGCTGATGACGATCGCCATGCAGGTGGCAGTGCTGCTGGCACTGTCGAGCGACTCCTCTCGGATGTTCACCCGCTTCAGTACCGCCGCACTCCGCGCAGAACGGCAGGACCGAGCACTCGAGGACTGATGCGGCGGACCCGTGTATTCTGGCCGTGTCCGATCCACTCCGCACTCCAGCTCGACGCCGAGGCTGGAACACTCACGAAGGCAGGACTCCATGACCGACCAGAACCCCGATGCCTCCGCCTTCGATGCGGTCGACCCGGTTCTCAAAGTCGTCACCGCCGAGATCGAAATCTCAGCTCCCGCCGAAGCGGTGTTCGAACTCATCGCCGATCCGCAGCGACAACCGGAGTGGGACGGCAATGACAACCTCGGCTCGGCCGTCGAGGGTCAGCGAATGCATGGGACCGGCGGCTCCTTCATCACGACCCTGACCAAGGGCGTGGACCGGGAGAACCACATCGTCGACTTCGAAGAGGGGCGGCGCATCGCGTGGAAGCCCTCCGAAGTCGCGGGAGAGCCGTTCGGGCAGAAGTGGGTGTGGGAGATCGAACCGGTCGGGGACGATTCGGTCCTGGTTCGTCATATCTATGACTGGACCGAGCTGCGCGACCCGCAGCGCCTGTCTCGGGCGCAGTCGACGACGGCGGCGAATCTGCTCGCCTCACTCAAAAGGCTCAAACAGCTCGCCGAGAGCTGAGCCGCAGCCGGGGCCCCACCGTCGAAGAGCCGATCGGTCGGGTCACTTCGGCCAGGCGTCGGCCAAGCGCGTGAGCAGTGAGGCCAGCTGCGCCCGCTCGTCCTCTGTGAATGTGCTCAGTGCCTCATCGACGTTCTCACGCTGGGCGCCGCGGAACCTGTTGGTGATCGCACGCCCCTTGTCCGTCAAGGCGATGAGGGTCCGCCGGGCATCATCCGGGTCGGCCTCGCGACGCAGAAAACCGAGCTCGACGCCTTGGGACACAAGTCGGGACGCGCGAGGCTGGTCGACGCCGATGGCATCGCCGAGAGCGCTGACCCCCAAGGCCGTGCCCGCCTGGACGAGGGAGATGAGCAGACGGATGAGCGCACGCCCGCGACCGTGAGCGGCGAACGGTCCGCCGGGATGACGTTTGCCGCCGAAAGGGAAGTCCTCCGGGTGTCGCCCGCCTCCGAAGCCTCCGCGTTCGCCGAAGCCCCCGCGCTCACCGGGGCCGCCGTGCTCACCGAAACCACCGAAAGGTCCGAAACCTCGGGGGCCGCCGGGCCCGCGCCGCCACTGCAGGCGGGTGAGCGCCTCGGCGATCGCCTGAATGTCATCGTTCGTGCTCATGATTCGATTTTACATGTTACTTGACATGCAATCGAATTGCATGTCATTCTGCATGTACATGTCAGATGACAACTAAGGAGATGAGATGACTGCCAACAATGACTTCAACGATGGCCATGACGACTCCACTGCTCCGTCCGACGGCGCGGCAGGTGCGGACAACCAGGAGGACTCACTGAACACTGACGACAACACCGGCACAGGCGATGCCTCGCGCCTCGACGCCGATCGCGATCACGGCGCGGGGGCGGATCAGGCCGATGCGACGGAGAGCGACACGGCCGCAGGCGGAGAGCCCACGAGCGACGCCGACGCTCGCGGCGGCAAGGACGATGACTCCGATGCCGATCTGCCGCAGCTGCTGCGCGAGTTCAGCCACGTGCTGCGCCGCGAATTCCGTTCAGCCGCCGCCGACTCCGGCTTCGACCCTCGCGATTTCGGACGCATGCGGCGAGGACGTCGCCGCTGGGACGCCGAGGACGTGGTCGCCGACGGCGCCGCCTACCCGGACGAACCGGTGACCTACGGCCCGCCGCGCGGCCGGGGCGGAGGGGGGCCATCGAAGAACATCGACCCCGAGCAGCTGCGCCGGCGCTTCCGCGATATGCGCGACGGAGTCGGTGACCGCATCGAAGAGGTGCTCACCTCCGAGGAGTTCGAGAACCTCAAGGCCTCGCTGTCGAAGATCGTCGAGAACTTCGGCCCCGAACGCTGCGGAGACGACTCGGACCGGCACGACGGGCCGCACGAGCACTCTCACGATCATGACCATGCGCACCGAGGCGGCCCTGACCGCCACGAGGCTCACGGGCCACACGGAGGGCGCGGCGATCGTGATGGACGCCGCGGGGGAGGCCGCGGACGCCGCGGGTTCGGCCCGAACTTCGGTCCCGGCTTCGGTCCGGGCCGACGAGGATTCGACCCCTTCGGTTGGGCCGATGAGCGCCGCAGCCGCGAGCAGGAGGTCCAAGAGGCCTTCGAGCGCGGATTCGCCGCAGGCTTCGACCAGGGACGCAGCTCATAGCGGAATCGGCCGGGCCGACTGCTGTCTTCGCAGGGTGCGGCTCCGACCACCCGTGAACGCGATGCCGACCCGCACATCCGCGCTGTCCATCAACAGAACGGCACCGTGAAACATCGACGCGATCCGGCCGAACCTCCAGTTTCGACCGGATCGCGTCTGCGCGCGGAGACCTCCCGCCGGGCGGCGGTTCCGCGGCCGTCGCGGCTGCTGAGACAACGGCTGGGTGCCGGAGCCTCGGTGCGCTCAGCTGCGGGAGAGCACCGCCCCGAGGTCATCGAGCACAGCGCGATCTTCGATCGTCGACGGCACAGCCGGGTCGTCGACGCCATCGGCTATCTGCCGCATCGTCTTGCGCAGGATCTTGCCCGACCGTGTCTTCGGCAGACCCGCGACGATGTCGACGCGTCTGAACGCGGCGACCGGCCCGATCTCCTTGCGCACGAGCGCCACGAGTTCGTCGATGACGGTGTCCGGGTCGATCCCCTCAGCGGAGTCCCCGAGCACGACGAGGGCACGCGGGATCTGTCCTTTCATGTCATCGTGGACGCCGATGACGGCGGCCTCGGCCACGGCCGGGTGGGAGGCGACGACCGCCTCGATGATGCCGGTGGACAGGCGGTGCCCGGCGACGTTGATGACATCGTCGGTGCGACCCATGACGAAGACGTAGCCGTCCTCATCGAGGTAGCCGGAGTCGCCGGTGAGGTAATAGCCGTCGAAGGCGGCGAGGTAGGAGGAGATGAACCGCTCGTCATCGCCCCACACCGTGGCCATGGTGCCCGGTGGCAGCGGCAGCCTGATGACGATGAGTCCTTCCGCTCCGGCAGGAACGGGCCGACCGCCGGGGTCGACGACCTCGACGTGGAAGCCGGGAGTCGGTTTCGTCGAGGATCCCGCCTTGAGGGGGAACCGGGTCAGACCCAAGGGATTGGCAGTGATCGGCCAGCCGGTCTCCGTCTGCCACCAATTGTCGACGACGGGGATGTCGCGCCCGGTCGCCTCGGCGAGGATCTTCGTCGTCCAGTCGTAGGTGTCGGGGTCGAGCCGTTCTCCGGCGAGGAATTCCGCACGCAGGCTCGAGAGATCGTACTTCTTCATCAACTCGCCGTTCGGGTCCTCCTTGCGCACGACGCGCATGGCCGTCGGGGCGGTGAAGTGGACGTTGACCTTGTGCTCTTCGATGGCGCGGAAGAACGCACCCGCGTCCGGGGTGCCCACGGGCTTGCCCTCATAGAGCACCGAGGTGACGCCGGCCAGCAGCGGCGCGTAGATGATGTACGTGTGCCCGACGACCCACCCGACGTCGGAGGCGGTGAACATCGTGTCTCCCGGGTTGAGGCCGAAGACCGTCGGCATCGAGAAGGCCCCGGCCACCGCATATCCGCCGGAATCGCGGACGATCCCCTTCGGCTTGCCGGTGGTGCCCGAGGTGTAGAGGACGTAGAGCTCGTCGGTGGCCTTCACGGTCACCGGGTCGATGCCCTCGGGGGTCTGGCCGAGCAGTTCGGCGTAGTCGAAGTCGTTCTCGCCGAGTTCGCAGCGATGTTCGTCGCGTTGGACGATGACGGTGAAGTCCGGTCTGTTCTCCGCGATGTCGATGGCCTCATCGAGCATCGGCTTGTATTCGAGGACTCGGCTCTTCTCGACCCCGCAGGAGGTCGAGATGACGGCCTTCGGGGCGGTGTCGTCGATGCGCACGGCCAGCTCGTTCGGGGCGAAGCCGCCGAAGACGACGGAGTGGATCGCGCCGAGGCGGGCGCAGGCGAGCATGGCCACTGCCGCCTCGGGGATCATCGGCATGTAGATGACGACGCGGTCGCCCTCGGTCACGCCCTTGTCCGACAGGGCGCGGGCGAAGCGGGAGACTTCATCGAGGAGTTCGGAGTACGTGATCGAGCGGACGGTGTCAGTCACGGGCGAATCGTAGATGAGCGCGGCCTGATCGCCGCGGCCGTTCGCAACATGCCGGTCGATCGCGTTGTAGCAGACGTTGAGCTCGCCGTCGGGGAACCAGCGGTAGATCGGCGCATTCGAATCGTCGACGGCTTTCGTCGGTTCGGTGACCCAGTCGATGTGTTTCCGGGCCTGCTCGAGCCAGAACCCTTCGGGGTCCTCGGCGATGCGGGTCACGACGTCTTCGTAGTCGGCTGCGTGGTTCTCGGTGGTGGTGTCCATGATCCTATTGTGACTCATGGCACAGTCTCGTGCCGAGGTGGGGGCACATCCTCGGTGGAGTGGGGCCGGCACGAAAGTGGACCCGTTTCCCTGCACTCGGACCAGGAGAAGGCACAATGGGGATATGAGATTCCTGGTTGCACTGATCCTCGGCCTGGCCGTGATGTTCGGCCTCAACGCCGTCTTCGACTTCTTCGCGATGGCGCGACCGTGGGGTTCGATCCTCATGGGTGTCATCGTCGGACTGACCATGCTCATCGTCCTGCTCATCTGGGAGGCCGTGCGCCCGACCCACCCGAAGGGCGAATCGGCGAAGGCCAAGCAGAAGGCGCAGAAGAGCGAAGACGAGCGGGCCCGTGCCCGTGCCGAACGGCGTGCCCGACTGGCCGCCGAGGCGGGAGTGAGCCTCGAAGGCATCGACGGCGCCCTGCCGGGATCGACCGCTCAGTCCGCTGAGGGCGAGTCTTCCGAGGGTGAGCCCGCTGAGGCGGCTGCCTCCGAGGCCGAGCCTTCTGAGGGTGAGTCCGCTGAGGTGGCCGCCTCCGGGGGCGAGTCTTCTGAGGGTGAGTCTTACGGGGATGAGCCCGCCAAGGGTGAGTCTTCCGGGGGCGAGTCTTCCGACAGGAAGGACTCGGCTGAGACTGCGGCGACGACGGATTCCGAAGCCGTTGGGCAAGCCTCGGGGCTGGAGGAATCTGACGAGTCGGAAACGACCGAGGATGCGGAATCCGCTCGAGGGAAAGCTCCTGAGACAGACGCGACCGAGGATTCGACCGAGCAGAACGGGGACACGGAATCATCCCTGGAAGCGGACGGAACCGAAGGCGACGACACATCGCAGGATCCGGGGCAGACCGCCGAGGCAGTGCAGCCCGACGCAGCGCAGCCCGACCCGGCGAAGTCCGCCCAGTCGGCGGAGCCCGAAAGTGCTGAAGCTGTCGAAGGCGAAACCTCCACGACCGATGAGAAGCCGGCCGCGCCGACATCGGAATCGTCCGAACTGCCACCGCCTCCGCCGATGCCGCCGTCGTTGCCTGCCCGGCCCACCTCCGCCCCGCAGGCCGGTGCCGCTGATGCGAGGACCGACGACGTCACAGCGGTGCCGTCGCCGCACAAGGGCGAGGCCCGAGACTCCGGGCCCGCTTCGGCGTCCGACCAGGGACTCGAAGAAGCGGCAGACGATCCGGCGACGCTCGACCCGGAGGAATTCGACGAATCCGCCAGTGGCTCCTCGCTCGAGGCGCCGCCGACCGGGGAACCCGGAATGTCGGCAGACGCGCTCGCCGGCAAGCTGCCGGAAGAGGGCGACGAGTCCGCAGACTCGGCAGAAGAAGCGCCTGCCGATGACGAAGCCGAGGACGCTCAGGCCCCTGAACGCAATGGTCCCTCAGCGGAGGAGAACAACCAGTACCGGCTCTGAGTCAGCGCCGGTTCCGCGTCTGCGAGCCGGCTCAGGCGTAGTGGTCGGCGAGGATCTTCAGGCCCTCTTCGATGCTGACGCGGGGAGTCCAGTCGAGGACTTCCTGTGTCCGCCGCTGATCGAACCAATGCGCGGTCGACAGCTGTTCGGCGAGGAACCTGGTCAGCGGGGGCTCGTCATCATGCTCGCCGAGCTCCCACACTTTCTCGACTACGGTTCCCGCAGCCAGCGCCGGAGCCACCGGAATGCGCAGCTTCGGCTCCGCGGCGCCGCCGGCGATCGCGATGCGTGACATCAGCTCACCGATGGGGCGCGGCTGACCGTTCGTCACCACCAGCGCCTCACCATGAGTGGAATCGACCGCGGTCACCGCCGCAGCGATCGCCTCAACGGCATTGTCGACGAACAGGGTGTCGACGAGGGCGGCTCCCGATCCGAGCACCGGCATCCGACCCGCACGGGCGCGGTCGATGACCCGTTCCGTGAGCTGAGTGTCGCCCGGACCCCACATGAGATGGGGGCGCAGGACCAGCACCCGGAAGTCGGGCGAATCCGCACCCAGGGCAATCCGCTCACCGGCCCCCTTCGTCCGCGCATACTCACCGCGCGCGAACTCCGGAGACGCCGGTTCGGCACCGTCGCCGATGATCGAATCACCGGTATGTGCCACCGACGGCGATGAGATATGGACCAGACGCTGCACGCCGGCGGCACGAGCCGCATCGACGAGAGTGCGAGTGCCGCCGATGTTCACGGCCTCGAAATCCTTGGGATCCCCCATCATGGAGACCTTCGCGGCCAAGTGCACGACCGCCTCGGCGTCGGTGACCGCCTGCTCGACGGCAGCCGCATCGGTCACCGAACCCAACACATCGTTGGCACCGTCGACCCCGGAGGGACGACGCTGCAGGGTCGTGACCTCGTGGCCGGCGGTGACGAGCGCGCGGGCGACGGACGAACCGAGCAGCCCGGAGGCTCCGGTGACGCTGATTCTCACTTAAGCTCCTCAGACGCTTCCTCGCACCGGCCCACCAGCCAGGACACTGTCGGCCCAGGCGGCGAGGCGGGAACGGTCGATCTTCGAATTGTGGCGGATGTCGGTGGGGAACTCGGGTGCCACGAGCACCGCTGTCAGGTCATGACCGCCGACCTCGGCGACCTTCTCCCGCAGACGTGCCGTCAGACCCAAGGGTGCCAGACCGGGTGCGAGCGAAGTGCCCTCGGCATCGAGCACCGCGACGAGAGCCTGGGTGCCTGCGGGCCCGATTCCGACCACGGAGCTGCGGCTGACTTGTGCGTCGGCGTCGATGAGCGCCTCGAGCCCGCCGGGCCCGACCGGTCCGCGCGCAGTCGTGACGACATGCTGCAGCCGTCCCTCGAGCCACACCCGACCGTTCTCGTCGATATGGCCGATGTCGTTCGTCCGGTGCCAGTGCAGACCGTGCAGATCATCGCGGGCCGAATCCGCGGTGGTGCGCCACAGGTTGTCATAGCCGGACTTGATGTGGGCGGCACTGACGACGAATTCGCCGAGGCGGCCCTGCGCGGCCTCGCCCTGCAGCAGCTCATCGGCCGATCGGCCGGACTCGTCGATGGCGGCCAGAGCGAGTTCGACGCCGTCGATCGGCTGCCCCACGCACACCCCGAGACCACCGGTGGCATCGGCGGCGGCCACACCGTTACGGTCGATGTCGGTGAGCAGCAGCCCTTCGGTCATTCCGTAGGGGGAGTGGATGGACGCGTTCGGGAAGACCTCGGCGATGGCGTCCATGAGCTCCAGCGGCACGGGCGCACCAGCCGAGAGCACGAGCTCGACCCCGGCGCACGCGGCCCGCTGCTGGCCATCGAGCTCCGAGGCGGTCGCGGCGACGTTCGCGTACGCCGCCGGTGAGGCGAAGACCATGGTCGCCCGCCCGGCGATGATCGCATCGGCGATCGCGCTCGCCGTGAGCGTCTTCGGTTTCGTCACCGACATGTCCGGTGTCACCGAGGTGGCCCCGATGGCCGGCCCCAACAGGGCGAACGGTGGGAAGCCGGCCACCAGGCCAGTGCCCTCCGTGACGTCGAAGGTCGTGGTGAGCACGGCCGCCAGTGCGGAGATGTTCGCATGCGTATAGCGCACGCCCTTCGCCGGTCCGGTCGAACCGGAGGTGAAGAGGATCGCCGCATCGGCATCCGGTGCCGGGGACGGCAGCTCGTGCCGGTGCGGTGTGCGGGAGAGTTCGGTCAGGCTCGTCTCGGCCTTGAACAGGCGGGAGCGCACGGGCCCGAGCGGGCTGACGGAGATCCGTCTCCCCGGCCACCCGAAGGCACGTGCCAGGGTGAGTCCGGGCAGTTCGCCGATGATCCACTGCGGATCCGCCGAGGTGATCGCCCGGGTCATCCCCTTCGGGCCGAGTCCGGCATCGGCGACGACGGCGACCGCACCGATCTTCAGGCACGCGTAGAGTGCGGCGGTGAGATTGTTGCCCGGCGGGACGAGCATCGACACCCGGTCCCCGGGCTTCACGCCGAGGTCGAGCAGCCCGTTCGCGATCGACGTGGTGACGTGCCACAGGTGGCGCCACGTGATCTGCTGCGCCGGATTCTGCGCGAAGTCGACCGACGCGATCGTCTCGTCGTCACGGCGGGCATCGAGGATCGCCGTCACCGCGCGGATGTCCGCGGCGTCGGAATCCCGCACCGAGGCAGGGTCGGCGCCGAAGGTCGATCCCTTCGCCGAGGCGGCCGTGCCTGACCGCTCGGACGATCCCTTCGCGAGGGCCGCCTCGGTGGGGGAGCTCGCGGTGTCAGGCGCATCGAACCGGGCGCTCAGCCAGTCGAGGACGAGACCGGGAACATCATGGTCTTCGCTGACGAGGTGGGAGGCCGTTTCGAAGCGGTGCACGTCGGCCTGTGGCAGGCGCCCACGCAGGTCCCGCAGATAGCGTTCGAGGAACACCGGATCCTTCGGGCCCCACACGAGCAGGGCCGGCTTGTCGAAGGCAGCGATGTCATCGCCGATGCGCTGGAGCTCGGGGTCCGAGGGATGATCGGCATCGACGGGGATATCGGCGACGAAGTTGCCGATCGCCCACCGGTCCGCAGGCGTACGATACGGGGCGTGGAATGCGTCCTTGGTCTCGGCATCGAGGTCGCCGAGTCCCATGGTCACGCGCAGGAACCAGTCGGTGAGCACGGTGGCCGTCGGCAGCATGGGCCCGGCCAGAGCGGCGCGCAGCGGTGCGGGCAGCGGGGCGTCCTCGGGCTGGTGGACGGCGGTGTTGAGGCTGATGGCCGCGGCGACGAGGTCCGTGTTGCGGGCGGCCCAGCCGAGCGAGAGGACTCCGCCCCAGTCGTGGCCGATCGTCACGATCGGGTGGGCGGCAGATCCGGTGTCGGCCACCTCGGCGATCAGGGTCGTGACGACGGCGTCGAAATCGTTGATGCGATCGGTGATCCGGCGCACCTCGGCGGATTTCGGGGTCGGCATCGCCGAATGGGGCAGCCGTTCGGAGAAGCCCATCTCGAGCTGATCGGGGGCGATGAGCCGCCAGGCGCGGCCGCCGGACTGGGCGGCCTCGACGGTGGCGCGGGCCAGCCGACGCCACAGATACGACCACGTCGGGTTGCCGTGCAGGGCGACGATCGTGCCCGCCGGCTCCACACCGGCCGCGGTCAGGGCGGGCAGGGTGTCGAGCACGTGGAACGCATGCGTCCCATCGGCGGTGCTCGCCTCGACGATTCGGGACCAGGCGGGGTCCCACTCGGGCAGCTGCGGGGGAATCGTGGCCGGCCGTGCAGGAAATCTCATGAAGGTCTCTACCACTCGATCTCGGTCATGGCGGTGTTGAGGCCGGAGCCGACGCCCATGCACAGGATGCGGTCGCCGGGCCTGAGGTTCTCGGCCTCACGGGACAGGGTGATGGGCAGGGAGGCGGGGCCGACGTTGCCCAGTTCCGGGTAGCTCACGGGGATCCGGTCGGGGTCGAGGTTCGCGGCCTTCGTGATCGAATTCGTGTGCACATCGGAGACCTGATGCATGACGTAGCGGTCCATCTCCCGCCAGTCCCAGCCGGTTTCGTGGGCTTCCTCCCATGCGGCGACGACGAGTTCCATGCCGCCGGAGAGCAGTCCCTTCGTGTCGGTGAACATTCCGTTGTGGTCGCCGACGCACAGTTCGTGATGCTGGGTGGCCGCACGGGTGATGCCGCCGAGGATGCGGTGGCCGTCCGGATGTCTGTCGGCCGGTCCGAGGACGGCGGCGGCAGCGCCGGAGCCCAGGGTCAGAGATGCGAATTCGTTGAGGTATTCCTCCCGGGTGATGTCCGGACGGTTGAGGCGGCGCAGCGTCGCCTCCTGAACGCGGGAGGCGTCTTCGCCGGCGACGATGAGGGCGTATTCGATCTGCCCGGCGTCGATCATGTTCGCGGCCAAGGTCATGCCGTTGACGAAGCCGAGGCAGGCGTTGGCGATGTCGAAGTTCATCGCCTGCGGGCCGAGTCCGATGCCGGCGTGGACACCGACGGCCACGGACGGTTCCAGGTGTTCACGGGTCACGGAGGTGTTGACCATCAGTCCGATGGCGTCGGGAGGGATCCCTGCCTCGGCGAGGGCCTGCTTCCCGGCCGCGATCGCACCGTCGGCGAACTGGTGGGGCTCATCCCAGTTGCGGCGGGCGTACACGCCGGCGACGCGCTGGAGCAGACCCTGCGGCAGGTTGAGGGATGACAGCGTATCGGCGAGGCGCTCGTCGAATTCCTGGGAGGTCACTTCGTTCGGGGCCAGGGTCTCGGTCAGGCCGAGCAGGGCCACGTTCGAGTGCCGAAATGTTGCGTTGCCATTCGCCAATTGAGGTACTCATCCCTTTTCGGGTCGTTCGTCGGTGTCGATATCGGCCGCAGAGGCGCGCGCGTGACGCGTCACGACGGGGGAATTCCGGACCTATCTTACCGCCCGGTTTCTGAGATGTTCATCAGCGCGTGAACCAGGTGAAGCCGTCGTAGAGCAATCCCGTGGCGGCGAGCACGGCGATGACCGCAAGAACGAACGAGGTCACGGTGTGTGAGACCTTCGACGTCTGGAAGCGCACGGCACGCGAATACGACATGGGGCGATCGGTGACGTTATGGCCGAACTGGGCGAAGATCCGCCAGTCCATGACGTCGATGAGCGACTTCGCGGCGAGGGTGAATACGATGATGCAGCCGATGCCCATGAACAGCAGGAACACGAAGCCGAAGAAGCCGAAGTCCTTGAAGAATGTCACGACCCGGTCGCCGATGGCCACGGCGAACGCAGAGAAGCCGTCGCTGAAGGGCAGGGCATCGAACGAGTCGGTGATCGTGGACAGGCTGATGTTGTCGCGAACCGTCTGCACGGATCCGATGTACATGAAGATCGAGGCGGCCAGGGCGACGAGCAGGTTGATGATCGAGATCGTCGCATTGTCCGGCCAGAAGTCCAGGTGCTTGAGCGTATAGGTCGCCGAGAGAGCGACGCAGATGATCGCGCCGGTCAGCGCACCGATGGTGGCCGGCAGCAGCAGATTGTTGAAGAACACGAAGGCGACGACGGCGATGAGCGCGGCACCGAGGATGTAGGTGAACACTGCGACGGTGTCGCCGTTGGCCGCGGTGGCGGCCCGCCGGTTCGCTTCGATCATCTGTCCGGAATGCTGGATGTTGGCGGCGAGGTCGTTCTTCGTGGCCCGCGGCAGATCGCCGTCCCCGTCGTCATAGCCCTGGGCGTTGCCGGGAAGCACACGGGTCTCATCCTCGCTGCTCCACGGGCGGCCGGACTGGGTGTAGCCCGACTGGCCGTAGCCGGACTGTCCGTAGGGGTTGTGGCCGTAGCCGCCCGGAGTCTGCGGGTAGCCGCCCTGAGCACCCGACCCGCCTGTCGGGTTCCGGGGCTGCCATCGTCCGAGCTTCGCTCCGATGAAGTAGATGGCGAAGACGACGAGAGCCGCGAGGACTCCGATGGAGATGCCGGCGCCGAGCTCGTTCATAAGGATGACTTCCTGGGATGGACAACGGTGGTCGTCATTTCAGTCTATGGACTCATGCCCCTCAGAGCACGCTCTGTCCCGCATGTGCGCGCGTTTCGGCGCGATCTGCTGGTCGATCCACGGCGCTCAGGACGTCGAAACGACCTGGATCGACCAGGAAATCGCTCCGGCGGTTCACTCCTGCCTGAGAGGGGTGCGGACGCGGCTGTCGCACGATTGTTGGGTCGATCCACGGTGTTCTGAGCCGCGATATCACCGTGGATCGACCCAACAATCGCCGCGCTGCAGACCGTCTCGCGTCACTCGGCCTCGGTGCTGGCGGTTCCTGAGTATGGTGGGGTCAGGTCTGCGCGATCCGCCACCGACGTCCGAAGGAGACACGCGATGAGCAACCCACAGGCATTCACCTCCGAGGCCCTGCCTCTCGATGAGCAGGTTGTGCTCGTCACCGGAGCCGGACGCGGCCTGGGCGCTGCGATCGCGAAGGCGTTCGCCCCGGAGGGTTCGGCGCTGGTCATCAATTACCGGTACTCGGCCCAGGCCGCCGAAGAGCTCGCCGAGGCGGTCCGCGCTCGCGGTGGACGCGCCATGGCCATCGAGGCCGATGTCACCGATTCCCGAGCCGTCGACGCCATGGTCGAAGCGGCGGCCGCCGAGTTCGGGGCGCCCGTGTCCACAGTGGTCAACAATGCGTTCGCAGACTTCTCGTTCAACGGCGATGAGCGCCAGCCGGCCGATGAGATCGACTATTCGGATTTCGCCGATCAGTTCCGCGGTTCTGTCGAAGGCGCGGTCAACACGATCCAGGCTGCGATGCACGGCTTCCGTGAGATCGGTTCCGGCCGGGTCATCAACATCGGCACCAACCTGTTCCAGGACC
Source organism: Brevibacterium limosum (assembly GCF_011617705.1). Classification (NCBI taxonomy): domain Bacteria; kingdom Bacillati; phylum Actinomycetota; class Actinomycetes; order Micrococcales; family Brevibacteriaceae; genus Brevibacterium; species Brevibacterium limosum. The sequence goes on from NZ_CP050154.1 coordinate 287,631, forward strand.
CGGTCGTCCCCTATCACGACTACACGGCCGGTAAGGCGGCGCTGCTGTCGCTGACCCGGACCTTTGCGAAGGATCTCGGGCCGGCCGGGGTGCGGGTGAACATGGTCTCCGGTGGACTGCTGCGCACTACGGATGCCTCCTCGGCGACACCGGAAGCGGTCTTCGACCAGATCGCGGCCGCCAGTGCGCTGCGACGGGTGACCACTCCGGAGGACTTCGCCTCGGCGGTGGTGTTCTTCGCCTCTCCCGCTTCGCGTGCGGTGACCGGTCAGAACCTCATCGTCGACAACGGTCTCGTCATGGGCTGAGGCGGCCGACCTTGAGATGGGCGGGCCTCGCCCGCCAGCTTCGACGAGGGTGAGCGGCGGGCGGCCTGCAAGGGTGGCCCCGGAGTCGGGGAGAGGGCTTCAGAAGCGATCGAGGAAGGCCAAGGCCCTCTCGTAGAGCAGTTCGGCGCTGGCCTCGCGGTAGTCCGGGGTCGTCGGGTCGCTGAACAAGTGGGAATCGCCGGGGTAGAGGAAGTACTCGGCCTGCGCACCCGCCTTCGCCGCGGATTCCATCAGAGTCTCGATCGTGCCCGGGCTGCGCCAGGAGTCATCGACGGCGAAATGCGCCTGCACCGGCACCTCTGCCTGCCAGCGGGTCGGCTTCGGGAAGCCGCCGCCGTGGAAGAGCAGGACGCCGTCGGCTCGCGGATCGTTCTTGCCCATCTGCTGTGCCAGCGCGGCTCCCAGCGAGAATCCGCCGAAGACGAGATCGTCACCGAGGTCCTCGCACGCTTCCTTCGTCCGGTCCACGAGGGTTGAGAACCCGACCTCCTGGGAGTGGGCGACTCCCGTTTCGGCGGTGTCGAACGTCTTGCCCCCGTAGACGTCGGGGGTGTGGACGGCGTGTCCGGCCAGGGCGAAGCGTTCGGCGATGGCGTCCATTCCGGACGTCCGCCCCAGTGCCGAGTGGAGGAGAACGAGAGTGGTCATGAGCAATCCTTTCGAAAGGGACATCGGGGCCGGCACCTGAGTGGTCGGCTCGGCGAGTCAGCGGCTGTGACCGCGAGGAATGGTGAAGGTGTCGGCGCGGGCGGTGGCCCAGTCGTCGGCCCACTCTTCGGGGGCGTCATCGAGGAGCTCGCCGGGCTTGAGCCAGTCGTAGAGACGGGCATAGGACCAGGACTCGGAGGCCGAGACATTGCGTCGCAGCATCGTCGGTTCTAGCTCGTCCGGTGCGGCCGCACCCATCGACGCCATGAGGCGGACCGCCTCGGCGACGACTCCGTCGTGGTAGTTGCGCACCCGATCGGCCTTGGTGGGCACATCGATGGCCCGCGTTCGCCGCGGATCCTGAGTGGCGACGCCGACGGGGCACTTGCCCGTGTGGCAGACCTGGGCCTGGATGCAGCCGACGGCCATCATCATCGCCCGGGCCGAGTTCGTGAAGTCCGCACCCTGGATGAGTCGTTTGACGATGTCGGTGCCGGTGGCGATCTTGCCCGATGCGCCGACCTTGATCTTCTTGCGCAGCCCCGCGCCGACGAGCGCATTGTGCACGATCATCAGCCCCTGGGTCAGCGGCAGCCCCACATTGTCTTCGAACTCCAGCGGCGCCGCACCGGTGCCGCCTTCTGAACCGTCGACGATGATGAAGTCCGGCAGGATGTTCGTCTCGACCATGGCCTTGACCATTCCGAGGAACTCCGTGCGCGAACCCACGCACAGCTTGAAGCCGGCAGGCTTGCCGCCGGAGAGCTCACGCATCGTCCGGATGAACTCCAGCAGCTCGATCGGAGTCGAGAACACATTGTGTCCGGGAGGGCTGATGCAGGTCTGTCCGACGGGGATGCCGCGGATCTGTGAGATCTCCTCGGTGACCTTCGGTCCCGGCAGCACACCGCCGATGCCGGGCTTCGCGCCCTGGGAGAGTTTGAGCGAGGTCATCTTCACCTGCGGGTCCTGCGCCTTCTCGGCGAAGGTCTCGGGATCGAATTCTCCGTCGGAGGTGCGGGCACCGAAGTAGCCGGTGCCGAGTTCCCAGATGAGGTCGCCGCCGTGTTCACGGTGATACGGCGAAATGGATCCTTCGCCGGTGTCGTGGGCGAATCCGCCCATCGCGGCACCCTTGTTCAGTGCCCGGACGGCGTTGTCGCTCAGGGAGCCGAAGCTCATCGCCGAGACGTTGAGCAGCGAGATGTCGTATGGCTGCGTGCATTCGTCACCGCCGATGTGCACGCGCGGCGGACGCGGCGGATTGGGGATCGGCATATTCGAGTGCATGAGAGCCTCGTAGCCGGTGCGGTCGACATCGCGTTCGGTGCCGAACGCGTGCTCGGAGTGGGTGCCCTTGGCGCGTTCGTAGATGGTGGTGCGGGTGTCGCGGCTGAAGGGGCGCCCGTCCCAGTTGCGTTCGATGAAGTACTGCTGGATCTCCGGCCGGATCGACTCCAGCAGGAACCGTGCGTGTCCGGCGACCGGATAGTTGCGCAGGATCGAGTGCTTCTTCTGCGTGAGATCCCATGCGGCGAGTGCGCCGAGCCCGATCGCCGAGGCGGCCGCCGCCACTCCGGCGAACTGCTTGCCTGCCGAGTCGCCGGTGACCATCCGGACAACGGGGAATTGCCGTTTCATTGTGCCTCCTTGAACTGTCCTGACCTCGAGCCTAGACCGGGAGGGCGCGGATTTCAGGAAAGGCAGACCTGAGAAGGCGGCGGACTGCTGGGAAGCAGACTCAGAACAGCCCGCTGAGCAGCTCGTCGACCTGCAGCGAGTAGGCGACGATGAGGGTGAGCCCGGTGGCGATCCACGCGATCTCCTTGTCCTGGGCGAAACCGCGCAGCGGGCCCCGCCCGCAACGCAGACCGCCCGCCAGGACGATGCCGAGATCGATGATCCACCAGATCCCCAACCCGCCGAGGCTGACCAGCTTGAGCACGCCCGTGCGGTATCTGCGGGTGTAGAACCGATCCAGACCGAGGAAGCCGAAGAGCAGGGACAGCAGCCACGTGATGACGAAGGAGCGGTTGCCGAGGCCGTCCGGGTCGGGGTCGTCGAGCGGGGCGAGGGATTCGAGGGACGAGGCGGAGACACCAGGGGAGGGCACTGCCGGATTGTGCTCCGCAGCGGACGAGGCGGAGGGCGCGGCAACACTGTTCGCGGCAGCTTCGCCGGGTGCGGGGATCTCGTCGGTCGCCGTCATCGCTGTGGTCGTCCATTCACTGCTCGTCGAACTTATGGTCTCACCCTATGAAGCGGCGGGCCGCCTCGGCGATGGGGTTATCCTCCGCATCCGCGGAACCGCAAGACCGCACGACCGCGCGTTCGCGCATCAGCTCCGCATCCGCGGACCCCGCGGTGTCCGGTCTCACACGGTCCGGGACTCGGAATCGTTTGAGCCGGTGCTCCTGGCGGGCATAGCGTGGGGACCATGAGCACAGGTGAGCCGAGTCCGACGAGCACTCGGCGCACCGTCGCGGCGGTGTTCCTCGCGGGGGTCTCCGTCTTCCTCGTCCTCTACGAGACCCAGGGCCTGCTGCCGGCGATCCGGGACGCCTACGGAATCGACGGTCCGACCGCGAGCCTGACCGTCTCCGCGACGAACGTGGCCATGGCCTGCTTCCTCATCCCGTTCTCCATGCTCGCCCCGCGCATCGGCCATGCCCGGCAGATCGGTGCGGGAGTGATCGTCGCGGCGATCCTCGCTCTCGTCCTGCCCTTCACACCGACCCCGGAGCTGCTCATCGCCGTCCGGTTCCTCCAGGGCCTGGCGATCGCCTCGGTGCCGGCCACGGCCATGGCCTACCTGTCCCTGCGGCTGCCGCCCGCCGCCCTGCCCGGAGCGATCGGTGTCTACATCGCCGGCAACACGATCGGCGGACTCTGCTCGAGGCTGCTCACCGGGCTGGCCTCCGAATTCCTCGGCTGGCACGGCGGACTCGCGTTCACCGCGGCCGTGTCACTGATCTTCGGCCTCATCGTCGTCTGGCTGCTGCGCCACGACCTCTTCTCCACCGCCCGCAGCCGCGCCGTCCTCGACACGGATCCCGGCGAGCCCGATCCGACCGAGGCCGATTCCACCATCACCGAGGCGGCCGACCGTGACGCTGTCACCGCAGTCGGGGAGGTCGACGAGGCCGGGAGCGCACCACCGCCTCGGCGGGCGATTCCGCTGAGCGGGGGACTGTGGCGGATCTACCTCACCGGGTTCCTGTGCATGATCGTCTTCGGCGGATCATTCACGATGCTGGGCACCCGCCTGCAGCAGGACCCGTGGCATCTGAGCGAGGGCGCGGTCGCCCTGTTCTTCCTCATCTATCTCGTCGGCACCGTCGTCACCACGTACTACGGGCGCCTGGCCACGAAGTACCCGCGCACCCGGATCACCCTGGCCGGAATGGTCATCGCGCTCGTCGGCGCGGGACTGACGCTCGTCGAATCGCTCGTGGTGATCATCCTCGGCATGTCGCTGCTCACCGCCGGATTCTTCCTCGGACACACGGGTGCCTCCGCGGCTGCCAGCGCCGCCCGCCCGGGAGTCGACTCGACCCGATCGTCGGCCATCTACCTCACCGTGTACTACCTCGGCACGAGCCTCGGCGCCTGGCTCTCGGCGGTCCTCTTCGCCGACTTCGCCTGGCCCGGCGTCGTCGGCATGTGCGCGGCGTCCCTGATCGCCGTGTTGGTCTTGACGCTGACGGGAGCTCCGATAGGGTTCAGGAAACGCAACTGATCGCTCGTTCAGGGTCACCGGTGCCTGCGCCGGCGTCCTGCGGTCGGAACGTGTCCCGCCTTCGCCGGCTGCTGCTGCACCGGCTCCGCCTTCGAAAGGTCAGCTCATGCCCGAGACCACCGACTCGACCATCGTCTACTCGATCACCGACGGGGTCGCCCATGTCGAGATCGACCGTGCCGAGAAGCTCAATTCGCTCACCCGAGAGGTCTTCGAGGACCTCGTCGAGGCGGGGCTCGCGCTCAAGGACTCGACCGAGGTCAAGGCCGTGGTCCTGTCCGGTCGCGGTCGTGCCTTCAGCGCGGGCCTCGACTTCACCGAACTCGCGCGGATCGCCGAGGCGGGAACCGCGACCCGTTCGTCGGCTGAGGAAGCGGCCGCTGAGAAGGCCGCCGAGGACACCCCCGGTACCGGTGAGTCGGGTGCTGCGGACTCCGTGGCCGCCGCCGTCGATGTCGGAGAGCGACTCGGTTCGGCCCGGGCCCTGGCACAGAAGGCCGTGCACGTGTGGTCCCTCGTCGAGGTTCCGGTCATCGCGGCCGTGCGCGGGGCGGCGCTCGGCGGCGGGCTGCAGATCGCCCTGGGTGCGGACATGCGCGTGGCCGGCCCCGATGCGAAGCTCTCGCTCATGGAGCTCAACTGGGGAATCATCCCCGATATGTGCGGCACCCAGCTGCTGCCGCGCCTCGTGGGACCGGCGCAGGCGAAGAAGCTCATCGTCACCGCCGATACGATCGGTGCCGAAGAAGCGCTGCGCATCGGCCTCGTCGACGAGATCGCCGAGGATCCGCTCGCCCGGACACTCGAACTGGCCGGGCAGATCGCCGGACAGTCAAGGCCGGCGCTGGTGTGGGCGAAGCGCCTCGTCGACCTCTCGTACGACTCAGATCTGACCACCGGACTCGACGCCGAGCAGGAAGCGCTGGCCGAGCTGCTGGGAACCGACGAGCAGAAGCAGGTCGTAGCCGCACGCCTGGCCGCGATGAAGGCCCGGGCGAAGGGCTGAGGTCGTCCTCGCCCGCGCAAAGGGCTGAGGTCGGCTTCGCCCGCGCGAAGGGCTGAGGTCGTCCTCGCCCGTGTCCTGCTGCGAACAGCCGGGCGCGCGGATCGAACGACGGGCCGGACTCAGGAACCGCGCTTGGAGGGGAACTCCGGGCGGACGGGGTCGATGATCCGGTCTGCGGCGACCGCCTCGGCGACGGTGGAGAATTCGGAGAGCTCACGCAGCAGGACGAATGTCGGACGCATGAGCTTCAGCCGCCCGGCTCCTTCATCGGCGAGGATGCCGGTCACCGAACGCCACTCGCTCGTGTGCGCCTCCGTCGTCTGATGGTGAGCGCCGACGAGCTCGGTGGCCGCGATCGTATAGAAATACGTGTCGAAGCGCTTGGGCCGTCCCAGGGGAGTCACCCAATTCGCCCACGGCAGGAGCCCGGCCGGGTCGAGGATCGCGCCCGTCTCCTCCTCGACCTCACGCACGGCGGTGGCGAGCAGGACGCGCCACCCCTCGGCATCCTCGGCGATGGTCGATCGGGACCATGCGGAGGTGTGCACCTGCGGATCGGGGACGATGATGGTCGGAGCGGTCGTGGAATCGACGGGGTCGACGCGACCGCCGGGGAAGACGACGACACCGGCGGCGAAATCCATCGTCGACACACGGTGCTGGACGAAGACCTCGAGCCCCTCGTCCCCGTCGCGAAGCATGAGCACGCTGACGGCGGGCCTGATCGGCACCGCCTCGGGGTCGGTGATATCGGGACCGCGGCTCGCGCTGTCGGCCGTATCCGAACGGTCGGAGCCCTCGGGGTTGATATCTCGAATCACGGTCAGCACCTTCGCTCTCAGCAATTGATGTCGCCTTCCAGTATGCCCGCGCACCCTCGCCGAGGCGGAGCCGGGGTGCCCGGACGGGTGATGCCCGTGGTCAGAGGGGATGCGCCGGTCCGTGCGCGAACCCGGTCAGGATACGATGGTGGGCGATGCAGAACCTCGAACTGAGGTGCAAGACCCAACCGGTGACGATCAAGGGCGGGACTGAACGGGCAAGTTATGAGCAGCTTCGGGATCTATCCGTTCATCGACATCGATTCGGCATGGCCGAATTGGGTGATCATCACCCTTCTGCTGATCGATCTCATCATCCGCATCGTCGCGCTCGGCTGGATTCCGCACAACCGCAAGCCGTCGGTCGCACTCGGGTGGCTGCTCGCGATCTTCCTCATCCCCTATGTGGGCATCGCGGCGTTCCTGCTGCTCGGTTCGGCGAAGCTCCCGAAGCGGCGGAGGGACAAACAGTCGCAGATCAACGACCTCATCCGTGATCAGATCCGGAATCGGCCGATCATCGGGCAGAAGGACCATATGCCCGAACCGCTGAGCACCGCCGCACAGCTCAATTTCGACCTCGGCGCCCTGCCGATGACCCACGGCAACGACTTCGAACTCCACGTCGACAACCACGCCTGCATGGACGCGATGGCCGACGCCGTCGACGAGGCGAAGCGGTTCGTGCACTTCGAGTTCTACATCGTCGCCATCGATGACACGACGAGGCGGCTGCTCGATTCGCTCCTGGCCGCGCACGAGCGCGGGGTGAGCGTGCGCATCCTCATCGACCATGTCGGGTCACTCGGCTATCCGGGGTATTCGGAACTCGTCAAGAGGCTCGACTCCTCGGGCGTGAGCTGGCGTCGGGCGCTGCCTATCCGGCCGTGGCGGGGCGAGTATCAGCGTCCGGATCTGCGCAATCACCGCAAGATCCTCGTCGTCGACGGTGACGTCGCGTTCACCGGTTCCCAGAACATCATCGACCGCTCCTACAACAAGGCGCGCAATCGGCGGAAGGGCTTCCAGTGGAAGGACCTCTCGCTCGAATGTCGTGGACCGGTCGTCGAAGAGCTCGATGCGGTGTTCATCACCGACTGGTATTCGGAGACCGACGAAATCGTCGACGAACCCGACAGCTTCGAACTCGATGCCCCCGAATCCGGCGGGATCCAGGCCCAGGTCGTGCCCTCGGGGCCGGGGTTCGAAGACGAGAACAACCTGCGGCTGTTCAACCACCTCATCTACAACGCGAACCGCAGCATCGTCGTGTGCTCACCGTACTTCGTGCCCGACGAATCGCTGCTGCACGCGCTGACGACCGAAGCGCGCTCGGGTGTCGATGTGCGCCTCTACGTCGGGGAGACGAGCGACCATTCGCTGACTCACAAAGCACAGCAGTCCTACTACGATGACCTCGTGCGGGCCGGCGTTCGGATCTTCATGTACCACGCGCCCACGGTGCTGCATTCGAAGTTCCTCATCATCGACGACGACGTCTCGATCATCGGTTCCTCGAACATGGACGAACGGTCGTTTGCCATGAACCTCGAAGTCACGATGTTCATCGTCAACGAGGAGTTCGCCCAGCGCATGTACGAGCTCGAAGCCGAACACTACGCCCCGAACTCCGTCGAACTCGACGCCGACGAGTGGGCGAGCCGGCCGCTGCTGAAGAAGTATCTGGAGAACGTCGCCCGACTGACGAGCTCGCTGCTGTAGACGCCGACCAGGTCGCTGCGTCAGTCTGCCGGCGACGTTCAGTCGTCGTCGGCGACTCCGGCCGGTCCCTCATCGTCGAGGTGACGTTCGGGATCGGCGATCGAGTCGTGGGCCTTCGGCGACGACGCGTGCTTGTCAGCACCGCCCGCTGCCTTCGCAGCAGCCGAATCCTCGTCGCCGTCGAATTCGGAGACGGGAGCGTTCGTGGCAGCTGCGGCATTGACCTTGTCGGCCGCGGTCTGGACGGCATCGGCGACAGCAGGCGACTTCTCGCGGATCGACTGGTTGGCCTTCTCGACGGTGTCCTGGACGCGCGGGTCGGTCCACAGATCCTGAGCCTGAGCCTTCAGCCGCTCGTAGCTCTGACGCCCGGTGCGTGATCCCAGAATGAATCCGACTCCGAGACCGGCTAGGAGAATCAATCTCTTCTTCATGGTCTTGCTCCTCTTCGCAACTAGACGTCACCGCATTCGGCTCTGCTGTGCGACACAGGTCCGGGCAACGATGTGGCAGCGCACGGGCACTGTGTCCTCGGCATCCAGCTTATACCGAGTCGGGCCCGTAGGGGTATGGATTCGCGCAGTCCTCAGCGGGGCTCGCCGACGCTCGGCTGCTGCTGGGTGATGCAGTGGATTCCACCGCCGCGAGCATAGAGTGCGCGCGCATCGACGCCGACGACCTTCCGCCCCGGATAGACGCGCTCGAGCACGGCGACCGCCTCGGCGTCCAGCGGATCGTCGAAGGTGCACGCGATGACCCCGCCGTTGGTGACGAGATGATTGACATACGAGTAGTCGACCCACCCCTCCTCGTCGCGCAGCACTTCGGGGGCGGGGATCGGCACCACCTCGAAAGGAGTGCCGTCGGCAGTGGTCTCAGCCGCGAACTGGTCCTTGAGCGCGCGACTGAATTCGAAGTCCGGGTGTTCGGGATTGCGCTGATCGTGGACGAGGACGACCCCGGGGCTGGGCATCGTGGCGACGATGTCGACGTGTCCCCGAGTGCCGAAGGTCTGATTGTCCCGGTGCAGTCCGCGGTCGAGCCAGATGACCTTCTTCGCCCCGATCGTGCGGGCGAATTCCGCTTCGACCTCGGCCTCGATCAGCCCCGGATTGCGGCCCGGGTCGAGCTGAACGCTGCGGGTGGCGAGCACCGTGCCCTCGCCGTCGACGTGGAATCCGCCGCCTTCGTTGCGCAGGTCCGAGGACACCACGGGAGTTCCGGCGAGATCCGCGACGAACTGCCCGATGTGCTCATCGTGGTCCCACCTCGCCCACTCCTGCGCACCCCATCCGTTGAACACCCAGTCCACCGCGCGCAGCGCCCCCGCCTCGTCGACGACGAAGCTCGGCCCGATATCGCGCATCCACGCATCGTCGAGTTCGGCATTGACCACGGTGATCTCATGGTTGATCCCCTCGCCGAGGTGGGCCCGAGCATGCTCGGCCTGTGCACTTGTCACCACGACCGTGACAGGGGTGAATTCGCTTGTGGCGCGGGCAACGGCGGCCCAGGTGGCGCGTGCTGCCTCGGCCTCGGTCTCCGTGTCGCCGAGGGCGTAGCCCGACGACGGGAACGCCATCCAGACTCGGTCCTGGGCGCCGGTCTCCGCCGGCATGTGCAACGTCATCGTTCGTCCCTTCGCTTGGCCGGTCACTGAGCCCGAGTGTAGCCAGAATGTCGCCGCGGTGATCGACGGATTTCGCAGCTCCCTCGCCGCATCTGCGCTCCGTCCGGCCTGAGGAGTCCACGTAGTCATCTGGGACAGTGGCCGGTCGCGGGAGTCCGTATAGTCTGGCAGGGAGTCAGAGAGCTGGCCGGGACACCGGAGCCCGGACACGGAGCCAGCGTTCGAACGTGTGCGAAGGAGGCAGGAAGTGGAAGACCAGGATCTGCAGGAGATGTTCGGCAGGCGGGGGACAGGGCCTCTGGCCGGAACCATCGTGGCCGACTTCTCCCGAGTCCTCGCCGGTCCCTACGCGACGATGATGCTGGCGGATCTCGGTGCCACGGTCATCAAGGTGGAGGGGAAGACCGGGGACGACACACGTCACTGGGCGCCGCCTCGGCGAGGGGACGATGCGACGTACTTCCTCACGGCGAACCGGAACAAGCACTCCGTCGTCCTCGATTTCAAGGACTCCGACGACCTCGCCTTCGCCCAGCAGCTGGCCGCGCGTGCCGACGTGCTCGTGGAGAACTTCAAGGCCGGGGGACTGGCGAAGTACGGTCTCGACTATGAGACGGTCAGCGCGGTCAATCCCGGAATCGTCTACGCTTCGGTGACCGGTTTCGGTCGGGGCAACCCGCAGCCGGGCTACGATCTGCTCATCCAGGGCCTGTCCGGATTCATGTCGGTGACCGGCTCCGAGGATTCGGGCCCTGTCAAGGCCGGTGTGGCCGTCGTCGACGTGATCACGGGACTGCACACGGCGGTGGGCGTCCTCGGTGCGCTCACCCACCGCACGGACACCGGAGTGGGGCAGCTCGTCGAGACGAACCTGCTGTCCTCGGCCCTGTCCGGGCTGGCGAATCAGACCTCGGCGTACGTGGCCGGCGGGGTCGTGCCGCAGGCGATGGGCAACAAGCACCCGAGCCTCTACCCGTACCAGCCGATGCCCACCGCCGAGGGGCAGATCATCATCGCGTGCGGCAACGACAAGCAGTTCGCCCGCCTCGCCGAGGTGCTCGGCCACCCCGAATGGGCGGCCGATGAACGGTTCGCGAACTTCGCCGATCGCAATGTCCACCGGGATGAGCTCGAGCCCGAACTCATCGCCGCACTGAGTGAGAAGACGAACCAGGAATGGTTCGACATCCTCACCGAGGCGGGCCTGCCCTGTGCCCCGATCAACTCGATCGCCCAAGGCGTGGACGTGGCTTCGTCGCTGGGACTCGAGCCCGTCGCCGAGGCGGGGGCCGGCGACCGCGTCATCCCCACCGTTCGCAACCCGATCCGGCTGTCCGAGACCCCGCCCAGCTACGAATTGGCTCCGCCGACGCTCGGCGATTCCACGGAAGCGGTCAAGGCCTGGCTGCGGGCGGTGGAGCAGACCGCGTCCGTGCGCAGCGTATCGGCGAGCCATCGGCCGTTCTGTGACCGCGAATGATTCCGCCGACATCCGGGCGGGCACTGCCACAGCTGAAGTACCCTAGTCACTGTGCGTTGTCACCGAGGGATCAGCAGAGCGGCCGACGAGTCGCGGAACCCGTGGTGACGGCAGTCGTATTCCCAAGAGAATTCCGGAACCGAGATGGACAATGAGCCGACCGAGGTCGCACCTCGGCGACGATCGGCGGTGAAACGGACCCTGATGGTCATCGCAATGGCGATCACGGGATTCCATATCTTCGCCAGCTTCCTGTGGATCGCCCCTGCTTCGACGATGCGGGAGGTGATTCCCGGCGACCTGCTCTCCAAATACATGATCCCGCTGTGGGGGCAGTCGTGGAGCGTGTTCGCCCCCGAGCCGATCAACGGCGACTACTACTTCGACGTGCGGGCGGTGATCAAGACCGACAGCGGCGAGGAGATCACCCAATGGGTGCGGGCCACCGATGTCGAACTCGACCACTCCACCTACAAGCTGTTCCCACCGCGATCGGCGGGACTGGGCATCGGCGTGGCCTCGGACATCAAGGGCTCCTGGGAGGATCTGCCCGACGATCAGAAGGCCATCGTCAAACTCGACTACTTCAAGGGAGACGATTCCGTCGACCGTCTGGAGACGAAGCTGGAGGAGTACGACGACCCGGAGAACGCGATTCCGGCATACCTGGAGAGCGAACACCTGGCCACGGCGTATGCGACGCAGGTGGCGAAGGCCATCTGGGGCGACGATGCCCAGCGCGTCCAGTACCAAGCCGCCCGTCAGAACGTCGTGCCCTTCGCCGAACGCAACGACAAGAGCGCGAAACGTCCGAACATCCAGCCCGTCCCCGTGGGATGGCGCGCACTCGTGGTGGAGGACCATCAGTCCCAGGAGGAGTTCACGAAGTACTTCTGCGCCTCCGATGAAGTGAGGTGCGTCGGTGAACAGTGACGACACGACCCGCCAGGACGGGGACGATCGCGAGGTCACGGACCAGCGGTCCGGCACGACCGCCTCGGCGAAGGACCGGGCGAAGGACTCCGCTGGCCGCCAGAACGACGGGGCCGCCTCGGCGAAGGATTCCGCACCCGAATTCGGACTCGTTCCGGTGACGACCCTGGTGCGGACGAAACTCGCGCAGGGGTGGAACTGGCTCGAGGAGATGCTCACCGGTCGGTATCACGCGACCTACGGACTGGCGGTGACGCGGATCCTCATCGGATTCACCGGGCTCGGCCTCATACTCACGAACTTCAGCGCTCGGCACTACGCCTTCGGTGTGGGGTCGGCCTGGAACGGGGAGATCGCCGAACCCAAGAGCGACTTCCCGAACATCTGGCTCTTCTCCCTCTTCCACCAGGCGGTGACGACCCCGCCGCTGTTCACGGCGATGATGATCGGGCTCGCTCTGCTGGCGATCGTCATCATCCTCGGCTGGCGCACGCGGATCGTCCTGCCGGTCTACCTCGTGCTGTGGGTGAGCTTCATCGAGCTCAACGACGGTGCCGGCGATCAGGGCGACAACGCGTACCGGATGTTCATGATCGCGATGCTCTTCGCCGATACGACCCGCAGATGGTCCCTCGACGCCAGGCGGCGGGCGCGGAACCCGGAGTTCCCGGACCACGACGGCGGGCAGTGGCGCTGGGCGCTCATCATGGCCAACAACCTCGCGATCGGCGTGCTCGCCTTCCAGGTGTGCGCGATCTACATGTCCGGCGGACTGTACAAGGCCGACGGCTCGGCCTGGCAGCACGGCTTCGCCGTCTACAACCCGCTGCACACTCAGCAGTTCGGCACCTGGCCGGTGCTGTCCGACCTGATGACGGCATGGGGGCCGATGGTCGTGGCGATCTCGTGGGGATCGATCCTCTTCCAGTGCGCCTTCCCGTTCATGCTCTTCAACCGCTACACCCGCATCATCGCGCTGCTGGGCATCCTGTCCTTCCACTTGGGCATCGCGCTGCTCATGGGCCTGCCGTGGTTCTCGCTGACCATGATCGCCGTCGATGCGATCTTCATCCGCGACCGCTCGTTCGCAAAGCTCAGCGCCTACCTGCGGCACTGGTGGACGTCGTCGGCGCCGCGGGCGGCCGGCGGGACCGCGATAGGTGTTGGCGCTGGTGGTGCAGCGAGAGATGCTGCCGCTGGTGGTGCCGCGAGAGGTGCTGCAGCTGGTGGTGCCGGGGCGAAGGCCGGTTCGAGGTCTGTCGGCGGCAGGTCCAAGCGCGACGCTGCGAAGTCCGGTTCGAAGTCCAGTTCGAAGTCAGGTTCGAAGGCTGATGCGAAGCCCGGTGCGAAGACTGGTTCGAAGGCCACCGCCGGCTCCCGCAAGAAGTAGCCTGCGCACAACTGTCGGAGGGGCATCACATTTCGGGCAGACCGGAGCGTGACAACGTCTTCGTGTGCCGACAGATGCCGAATGGGACACGTTTCTCTGAAATGCTCACTGAAGGAAGTGGGCGAATCAGAAGAACGTGTCCCATTCGGCTCTGGGCCACTTGAGAGGACTGCCGCCGAAGGTGCCCGTGGGCAGCAAAGACCGCCGCCGCACCCGGCGGAACAGCCCAGTCTGAGGTGAACAGCACAGGTTCAAACATGAGCTATCCACCTCAAGCTGGGCTGAATCCGCGAGGCGTGCCCGCGAGTCGTGCACTCGCCGCCCCGTGCCCGCGCGGAGCCGCAGCGCACGCTTCATAACGCGCGCTCGCCGCTCCGCGCCCCGGGGAGCGTTACCGCCCCGGGAGGCTTACCGCCCCGGGAGCGTTACCGCTTCGGGCGCAGCTCCAGGCCGGTGGCCTCGGGGTCCTCGGGCAGGTCGACGACCACAGTGTCCCCGTCGACGATGTCGCCGGCCAGCAGAGCGCGGGCCAGTTTGTCGCCGATCTCGCGCTGAACCAGCCTGCGCAGCGGTCGGGCACCGAACGCAGGGTCGTAGCCTTCGAGGGCCAACCAGTCCTCGGCACCCTGAGTGACCTCGAGCGAAACCCGACGATCCGAGAGCCTGCGCGACATGTGCGCGATCTGCAGGTCGACGATCGACGCGAGCTCGGTCTGGCTCAGCGCGTCGAAGAGCACGATGTCATCGAGACGGTTGAGGAATTCGGGTTTGAACGTCGAATGCACGACATCGAGCACCTTGGACCTCTGCTCCTCGGTCGAGAGGCTGTTGTCCACGAGGAACTGCGAGCCGAGGTTCGAAGTCAGGATCAGGATGGTGTTCCTGAAGTCGACCGTGCGTCCCTGACCATCGGTGAGCCGACCGTCGTCGAGTACCTGCAGCAGGATGTCGAACACGGACGGGTGCGCCTTCTCCACTTCGTCGAGCAGAACCACGGAGTACGGGCGACGGCGGACCGCCTCGGTGAGTTGGCCGCCCTCGTCGTATCCGACGTAGCCGGGAGGAGCACCGACGAGGCGGGACACGGTGTGCTTCTCACCGTACTCGCTCATGTCGATCCTGATCAGGGCCTTCTCGTCGTCGAAGAGGAAGTCCGCAAGCGACTTCGCGAGCTCCGTCTTGCCGACACCCGTGGGGCCGAGGAACAGGAACGAACCGGTCGGACGATCCGGATCGGCGACACCGGCACGCGACCGGCGGATGGCGTCGGAGACCGCGGCGACGGCGTTCTTCTGCCCGATGAGCCGCTGACCGAGGATGTTCTCCGCCCCGAGCAGCTTCTCGACCTCACCCTGGACGAGGCGTCCGGCGGGGATGCCCGTCCACGAGGAGACCACCTCGGCGATGTCGTTGCTCGAGACTTTGTCCGAGACCATCTGATCAGAATTCGGTCCCGCTTCGGCCTGGGCTTCGGCGGCTTCGGCCTCGGCGATCTCCTTCTGCACGGCCGGGATCTCGCCGTAGAGCAGACGGGACGCGGTCTCGAGATCCGTATCGCGCTGAGCCTTTTCCGCAGCCGAGCGCAGCTCGTCGAGCTTCGTCTTCAGCTCACCGACCCGGTTGAGGCCGGCACGCTGGGACTCCCATGTCGCCTCGAGGCCGCGCAGCTCCTCCTCCTTGTCGGCGAGATCGGCGCGCAGGGCGCTCAGACGCTCGATCGACGCGGAGTCGGTCTCCTTCGCCAGAGCCATGTCCTCCATCTTCAGGCGGTCCACGGCACGGCGGAGCTCATCGATCTCGACCGGGGCCGAGTCGATCTCCATCCGCAGGCGGGAAGCCGCCTCGTCGACGAGGTCGATGGCCTTGTCCGGCAGCTGTCGACCGGTGATGTACCGGTTCGACATCGTGGCCGCCGCGACCAGGGCACCGTCGTTGATGGTGACCTTGTGGTGGGCTTCGTAGCGTTCCCTGAGTCCGCGCAGGATCGCGATCGTGTCCTCGACGCTGGGCTCACCGACGAACACCTGCTGGAACCGGCGCTCCAGGGCAGGATCCTTCTCGATGTTCTCGCGGTACTCGTCCAGGGTCGTGGCACCGATCATGCGCAGCTCACCGCGGGCGAGCATGGGCTTCAGCATATTGCCCGCGTCCATCGAGGAGTCCCCGCCGGAGCCGGCGCCGACGATCGTGTGGAGCTCGTCGATGAAGGTGATGATCCGGCCGTCGGCGTTCTTGATCTCCTCGAGTACGGCCTTGAGCCGCTCCTCGAATTCGCCGCGGTACTTCGCACCGGCGACCATCGCGGAGAGGTCGAGGCTGATGAGGGTCTTGTCGCGCAGTGATTCGGGCACGTCTCCGGCCACGATCCGCTGGGCCAGGCCCTCGACGACGGAGGTCTTGCCGACGCCGGGCTCACCGATGAGGACGGGGTTGTTCTTCGTCCTGCGGGAGAGCACCTGCACGACGCGGCGCACCTCCTTGTCGCGGCCGATCACCGGGTCGAGTTTGCCCTCACGGGCGACGGCGGTGAGGTCGATGCCGTACTTCTCCAGCGACTGCATCGTCTCCTCGGGGTTCTCCGAGGTGACCTTCTTGCCGGCACGCAGTTCGGGCAACGCCGCGAGCAGCGCGTCCCGGTTCGCCCCGTTCGAGCGCAGCGCCTCACCGGTGCCGTCCTTGCCGGCCGCGGCGGCCAGCAGCAGGTGCTCGGTCGAGACGAACTGATCGCCGAGGGCGGTCATCTCCTCCTGAGCGAGGTTCATCATCTCCAGCCCGGCCCGGGACAGTCCCGGCTGGCTGACGGTGGAACCGCTGACGGTCGGGAATCCGCCGATCACGGATTCGATGGACCGCAGCACGGTCTGCGGATCGGCGCCGACCTTCGTCAGCAGGGTCGCGGCCAGCGAATCGGGCTGGCCGAGCAGGGCGGCGACGAGGTGGGCCGGTTCGATCTGGTTGTTCTTCCGGGCGACGACGTCGTTGACCGCAGTCTGCAGCGCCTCCCGGGATTTCGTTGTCATCTGTGCGTCCATGCGCATCTCCTTCATGAAAATCTGTGCTGATCTCAGCTCTCGAAAGGATCAACACCGACAAAGTTGAGTCTATTCCGCTCAACCTTGGATTTCGAGGAAGAGCATCGCCGAGGCGGCCCGCCCGGAACCGTGTCCGCGTCCGGCCGCGACCGGCCCGCCCGGAACCGCGCCCTGCCGACCCGGGCCTGTGGTGCCGGAGCTGCGCTCCGCCCTTACCGGGCGATGACCGACTGGAGGTCGAAGCGGTGGAGCACCCGGTCGGCGATCTCGGGGTCGGTGCCGCGCTCACGACGAGCCTTGAGCACTTCGGCGCGAGCGGACTGCATGGCCTTCTTCTGCACCTGCAGCATCTGCTCGCGGTGCTCCTTGAACGCCATCACCTGCTCCGAGCTCGCCTGCTCGTCGGTGGTGCCGCTGAGCTGGTCGTGGAGGACTCTGAATCGAGCCCGCAGCGGTTCGATGACGTCGTCGGGCAGGCTGTCATCGTTCTTGATCTCGCGCATCGCCGCCTTGTAGGCGCGCAGAGCGATGTCCCTCGTCGCCTGGTGCTCCTTCTCCGCTTCGTCGTCGATGCCGAGGATGCCGACGATGGTCGGGAAGCTCAGACCGGCCAGCACAAGAGTGACCAGCAGGACCACTGCGGCCGCGACGACGATATAGGACCGGCCGGGGAACGGGGCTCCGGAGCTCGTGGCGGCCGGGATCGACAGGGCCAGGGCGACGGTGGCCAGGCCGCGCATCCCGCCCCAGGTCATCAGGGTCGCATCGCGGATGCTCAGAGGTGCCGCATCGGGATCCTCCTCGCGTCTCTTGCGTTCGATGACAGTGCCCAGCAGCAGCCAGACGAAACGCACGGCGACGACGACAACGGCGATGAGCCCGCCGACGAGCAGCGCCCGCCCGAGGTCGGCATGTTCGGATTCGACGATGAGGCGCAGATCGAGTCCGATGAGTCCGAAGGCGATTCCGGTGATGAGCATCTCGAGGACCTGCCACGTCGAATTCTGCGTCACCCGCTCCGCCGAGTTGCCCTCGACATCGCGGCGACGGACTTCGAGGGCGGCGACGACGACGGCGATGACTCCGCTGGCGTGGAAGTGCTCGGCCACGAGGTAGACGCCGAAGGGCAGAACGAGCATGAGCGAGGACCGAGCGATCGTATGGTCGATCTTCTCCATCACCCACCATGCGGCGAAGGACAGGACCAGGCCGACGATGATCGCCACGACGGCGGAGACGATGAATGACACGGCCAGATCTGCGTAGTCCACCTCGGTGTCGGCGAGGACCGCGGCCATCGCGGTCTGGAAGATGACGAGGGAGGCGGCATCGTTGAACAGACCCTCGCTCTGCAGGGTCGACATGATGCGGCGCGGGATCGACACGGTGCTGGCCACGGCCTCGACGGCGACCGGGTCGGGCGGGGCGAGCATGGCACCGAGCGCAATGGCAGCGGCGATCGTGATTCCGGGGATGAGGAAGACCGCGGACCCGGCGACGGCGGCCACGGTCACCCCGACCAGGGCCACGGACATGCCGAGGATCGTGCGCCACCGGATCGCGAACAGTGCCCACGACGTCTTCTGCGCGGCGGCGAAGAGCAGGGGCGGCAGGAATAGGGGGAGGACGAGCTCGGGATCGATGGCCACCTCGGCGAACGTGGGAATGAACGCGCCGGCGACGCCGATGAGGACCATGAGCGCCGGCCACGGAAGCTTGAGCCTCTGCCCCAATCCGACCACCACCGAGGTGGCGGCACCGAATCCGATGATCATCAGCAGCGTGGTCATGGCAGTCCCTCCGAACCGCTCCCACCGGGGCGGATGTGTCCGGAGGCGGGCGGAAAATAGTGGCGCAGATTCCGCGCCGGGCCCGGCGACCTTTGGCAGAATGAGGCTATGTCGGAATCAATTGTATTCGCGCCGCTCGACGACGGAGTCGCGTCCGTGACGATCGATCGGCCCTCCACGCGCAACGCGCTGTCGCTCGAGGTGATGGAATCCCTCATCGACACCCTCGCCGAGGTGGCCGACCGCACCGATGTGCGCGCAGTCATCCTCATCACCGCCGGCCATGTGTTCAGTTCCGGGCATGACCTCACCGAGATCCGCGGGGCGGATCATGAGGCGCAGCAGGCCACTTTCGATGCCTGTGCACGGCTGATGCAGCTCATCCAGCGCATTCCGCAGCCGGTCATCGCACAGGTGCAGGGCGTGGCCACGGCGGCCGGCTGCCAGCTGGTGGCGACCTGCGATCTGGCCGTCGCCGCCGAGTCCGCACGGTTCGCGACTCCCGGGGTGAAGATCGGTCTGTTCTGCTCGACTCCGATGGTGGCGCTGTCGCGTGCGGTGCCGGCGAAGCAGGCGATGCGGATGCTGCTGACCGGCGATTTCGTGACCGCTGCGGATGCGCTGAAGTACGGTCTCGTCTCCGATGTCGTCGCCGACGCCGAGCTGGAGTCCGCCACCTTGGAATTGGCTCTCAAGGTCGCGTCCGCCTCGTCGGCTACAGTTGCCCTAGGAAAGGCCGCGTTCTACGAACAGCGAGAACTGCCTGTGGCCGACGCCTACGCGCGGATGTCTCAGGTGATGGCGGACAACGCCGTCGCGGCCGATGCGCAGGAGGGGATCGACGCCTTCCTGACGAAGAGGGAACCGCAGTGGCAGCACCGCCGCTGAGGCGGTGGGTGTGACGATGAGAAGGGGACCGTCGTGGCGGTGATAGTGACCGGAGCCAGTGGCTTCATCGGCGGTGCCATTGCACGGGCGCTCGCCGAACGGGATGAGACGGTCTATGCCCTGTGCCGGAGAGACCCGGAGATTCCCGGGGTGAACTTCCAGCACTGGGACATCACGGAACCCGCACCTTCGTCGGTGACCTCGTTGGCCAAGAACGCGACAGCGGTCTTCCACTGTGCCGGGATCTCGACGGTCAGCGCCGATGACGACACTCTCTACGACGTGAAGGTCACGGGCACTCGCAATGTCCTCGATGCCTTCCCTCAGGCGCGCGCCGTCCACCTGTCGTCGACGACGGTGTATTCGGAGACCGGACCCCATGTCGAGCTGTGGGAGGAGGCCGGGCCGAAGGATCCCAGCGAATTCTCCGACGCGTACTCTCGCACTCATGCGCTCGCCGAGCAGCTCGTGACCAGGATCCGCCCCGATGCTGCGATCCTGCGGCCCGCGGCGGTCTATGGCCCGGGTGAGACGATGCTCATGCCGTTGCTCGCGCGACTGTCGAAGAAGGGTGTGCTGCGGCTGCCCGGCGGCGGTCGGCAGAAGCTCACCCTGACCCATGTCGACAACGTGGTGCGGGCCGCGCTCGCCTGCCTCGACGTGCCGTCGGCGGCGGGACCATTCAATATCGGAGACCCGATTCCCTACCGCCTCAAGGACGCCGTGGTCACTCACTTTGCGCGGATGGGCTATGACCAGGTCGTCATCGAGGGTGTGGCGAAGGACAAGGCGCTGGTGTCGGCGAAGCTCGGCCTCAAGATCAAGAGCATGTTCAAACGCGGGGACCAGACGAAGCTCTTTCTCGTCAAGTACCTGCAATCTGACCGGACCTACAACCTGTCTCGACAGCAGCGGGTGCTCGGCATCTCGACCACCCAGCATCTCATCCCGTCGCGCCTGCAGTGATGGGGCGGCGGCGAAGCGACCGAGGCTCAGCGCTTGAGCCTGACGTCAGATGCGCAGACGGCCGCCGCGGTCCGGCAAATGCTGTCACCGCTTCAGCCCGTGCTGAGCCGCAACGATCTTCGACACCAGCGACCGCGGAAGCGCGCGCTTGAGGATGAACGGCAGCGGCGCCCTGCTGCCGACGGCGTAGAACTCCCGCGGCCTCGGCACGATGATGGCATCGACGATCGTGGAAGCGACCTTCTCTGCCGGAATGCCGCCGCGCTCATTGGCGTCGAGATGCTCGAGCATCGTCGTGACGTCCGTCGAATAGGGCGAATCCTCGTCGAGGTACTTCGTCCGGCGCTGTCCGATGCCCGTGGCGATCGATCCCGGTTCGACCGTGCTCACCCACACGCCGAACGGTGAGAGCTCCTGTCGGGCGGCCGTGGCGAAAGCGCGCAGAGCCGCCTTCGCCGCCGAATACGAGCTGCGATGAGCCAGGGGGAAGCTGGCGAGCATGGACCCGACCATGATGATGCGTCCCCGGCTGCGCGCACGCATTCCGGGCAGAACGAGCTGGCTCAACCGAACGGGTCCGAACACGTTCGTGCGGAAGAGTCGTTCGACGGCATCGGTCGGCAGCTCTTCGAACGGACCCGACTGACTCTCACCGGCGTTGTTGATGAGCACCTCGATGTCGTCGAGCAGGCCGATGTCGTCGAGTTCTCCGGCCAACCGGTCCGGACCATCGGGGTCGGCCAGGTCGAGTCGCAGATAGCGGACACCCGGGGTTCGATCGGCAGGTGAGAGGCGGTCGGGATTCCGACTGGTCGCCAGCACCGTGCAGCCCTTCGCGGCCAGTGCCTCCGCGACGGCTCTGCCGATTCCGGAGGTGCCCCCGGTGACGAGGACGATGAGATCTGCCTGCGCGGCGCCGGTCATTCCTGCTCTCCTCCGCCGATCGGGGCCCTGCTGCCGGGCTGACCGGATGCGCTGCGGGCGGACTGCTCCGCGACCGCACGCCCGGCGCGCAGACCCGAGAAGATGCACCCGCCGAGGAACGTTCCCTCGAGCGCGTTGTACCCGTGCATTCCACCGCCTCCGAATCCGGTGACCTCGCCGGCTGCATAGAGGCCAGGAATCGGCGTGCCGCGGTCCTCGGCGCCCCGGACGCCCACACTGTCGGCGGCAGCGGACCCACCGTCTCGTGCGGCGCCGGATCTCGCAGCGTCGGTGCCGGACACGGCCAGGACCTGTCCGTCGAGGTTCGTCTCCAGCCCGCCGAGGGTCTTGCGTGAAAGCAGGCTCAGACGCACAGCAATGAGCGGACCGTGCGTCGGATCGAGGATCTTGTGCGGTTTGACTGCACGCACGATCTTGTCGCCCAGGTAGGACCGCGCATTGTGGATGGCCTGGACCTGCGCATCCTTCGAGAACGCATGCTCGGTCTGCCGATCCCGCTGCCGGATCTGCTCAACGAGGTGGTCGTGATCGATGATCGGTCCGCGGGAGCGTTCGTTCATCCCCGCCACGAGCTCCTCGGTCGTGTCTGCCACGACGAAGTCGGAGCCGTACTTCTTGAACGCTTCGATCGGTCCCGGAGCATCCGAGGACCGGACCCGGTCGAGAGTGATCCGGATGTCCTTCTCCGTGAGGTCCGGGTTCTGCTCCGAACCGGACAGGGCGAACTCCTTGCGGATGATCGACTCGTTGAGCACGAACCACGAATAGTCGTGCCCGGTGTCCAGGATCGTGCGCATCGTCCGATTCGTATCGAATCCGGGATAGTTCGGCGCCGGGAATCGATTGCCCTCGGCGTCGAACCACAGCGACGACGGTCCCGGAATGATGCGGATCCCGTGCCCCGGCCAGATCGGGTTCCAGTTCTCGATGCCCTCCGTGTACGCCCAGATCCGGTCCCGGTTGATCAGGCTCGCTCCGGCATCCTCGGCGATCTGGAGCATCTGCCCGTCCACGTGCGCGGGCACGCCCGCAAGCATCGTGTCCGGGAACTCGCCGAGGCGGTCGGTCGGCCAGTACTTCTTCATGAGCTCGAAATTGTGCCCGATTCCGCCGGTGGTGACGATGACGGCGGGAGCGCGGTGCTCGAAGTCGGCGACCTCGTCGCGGTTCGACTCGACTCCGCGGGCCGTGTGGCTGGGGGACAGTGTGCGTCCGCGGACGCCGACGACGGCACCGTCTGAGGTGATGAGTTCGTCGACGCGGTGCCGGAAGGCGAACTCGACGAGTCCGGTGGCCTCCGCGGATTCGACGGGTTCGCGGAAGACCCGGACCACCTCGGGGCCGGTGCCCCAGGTGAGGTGGAAGCGGGGCACGGAATTGCCGTGCTCGCCCGCCCCGGACCCTCCTCGTTCGGCCCAGCCGACGATCGGTGTCAGGCGCAGGCCCAGGTCACGCAGGTACCGGCGCTTCTCCCCGGCCGCGAACTCGAGGTACGCCTCCGCCCACTTCCGCGGCCAGTGATCGTCGTCGCGGTCGAAGCCCGCCGAGGTGGCCCAGTCATCCTTGGCGAGCTCGAGCGAATCGTGGATACGCAGTCGCCGCTGTTCGGGGGAGTCGATGAGGAAGAGCCCGCCGAGGGACCAGAACGCCTGACCGCCGAGGTTGGCCCGGTTCTCCTGATCGAGGATGAGCACGCGCTTGCCGGCCCGAGTGAGTTCATGGGCGGCGACGAGCCCGGCGAGTCCGGCACCGACGATGATCGCATCGGGCGAGCGGTCTCTGCTGTCTGGGTCTGTGCTGCCGAAAGAACTCATCGTCGACTCCTCTGTCGCTTACCTGCCAGTAGGAATCAGTATCGCAGACTCTCCCGGTGAGGGAGATAGTCAGCCGCCCAGCGTGGACTCCAGCCAGTCGGCGGCTGCGGCGAAGGACTCATCGGACGTCGTCGGGTCGATCGGCACCACGGCTCCGTCCGAGCTCGGGTAGCTGCCGAGGAAGTGCAGCTTGAGCGCCGCCCGATGCACGCCCTGCAGAGCTTCGGCCATCCGGGCCTCGTGGATGTGTCCGAGCAGGTCGATCGAGAACTGGTAGAGGCCCAGTCCGTCCCCGGTCGGCCGCGATTCGATGCGGGACATATTGACCCCGCGGCTGGAGAACTGTTCGAGCAGTTCGAGCAGCGAGCCCGCGCGGTCCGAACGCAGGGCCGCGACGATGGTCGTCTTGTCCGCACCGGTCGGTGTGGGCAGAGGGCCAGGGCGGGTGACGACGACGAATCGGGTGACGGCGTCCAAGCGGTCGCCGATGTCCTCGGCGACGATCTCGAGGCCGTAGCGCTGTGCGGCCAGGGCCGGGCAGACCGCGGCCATATGGTCACCGGCGTCGTTGGCCAGATCCCGGGCGGCCGCGGCGGTCGAGGAGGTCGGCAGATAGACGGCTTCGGGGAAGTTCTCGTTCATGAATGTCCGCACCTGCGCCTCACCGTGCGGGTGCGAACCGAAGGAGGAGATCTCTTCCCTGGTGGTGCCCGGCTTCACGGCGAGGACGAAGCGGACGGGCACGACCACCTCGGCGATGATCTGGAGACGTCCGTTCTCGGTCAGCGCATCGATCGTGGCGGGCACTCCGCCTTCGAGGGAGTTCTCGATCGGCACGACTGCGGCATCGCAGTCGCCCTCGAGCACCGCATCGAGTGCCGAGGGCGCATTGCGCATCGGGTGCGTCGAGGCGTCGGCGCGCAGGTTGCGGGAGTCGAGGAAGCTCAGCAGCGCCGCCTCGGTGAAGGTGGCCTCGGGGCCGAGGTATGCGAAACGGTTCAGGCTCACTGGCCGGTCTCCTTGTGGTCATCGGAGGGGTTCTGCGCAGCATCGGCGGGCCCGGCGTGTGCCCCGTCGCTTCGCTTCGCTCGCAGGCGGCGGACGAGGATGGCACGGGCGACGTCGCGGTACTGGGCGGCACGGTGCAGCTGCGCTTTCAGGTCACGACCGGTGACGCGGTGGTGGAGGTCGCATTCGACCTCTTCCACGCGCAGTCCGGCGTTGACGACGTCGATGGTCATGGCCGCTTCGACACCCCAGCCGGCGGCGAAGGGCAGGGCCGCGTCGAAGGCTTCACGGGACAGACAGCGCATTCCCGACAGGGGCTGGGTGGCTTCGAAGCCGGAGAGCTCGGCGATGCCCTTCTTCGCCAGTCCCACGACGAAGCCGAAGCCCCCGCCCTTGCGCTTCTGCGCGGGCAGGATAGCGATCGTCATGTCCGCCCGACCGGCGAGCACGGGTGCGGCCAGGGGAGCGGTGCCCGCCGCGGAGTCCTCGAGGTCGCCGTCGATGAACAGCAGCGCTCGGTGGTGCGGGTCGACGCCCGGGTCGGCGTCGGAGATCTCCCGATTGCGCAGAGCGAAGGCCCCGGTCATCATGGCCGCTGCCTTGCCCTTGTTCTTCGGGTGGGTGATCACCTCGGCGCCGGCCCGACGGGCCCGGGTCCCCGTGTCATCAGCAGATCCGTCGTCGACGACGAGGACGATGTCGACCCCGGGGATCTGCTTGGCCGCGGTGACGGTGGCACCGATCCGCTGGGATTCGTTCATCGCGGGGATGATGGCGGCGACCGCCTCGGGGGCAGAGTGCGGCTGTGTGCTCATGGGGGTTCTCCTGTCCGTCACCGGCACCGAGGCGGGGCACCGTTTCCGGGCCCCGCCTCGGTAATGGTGGTGCCGGATGTCAGTGGATGGTCAGCTGGCGGGACACGATGCCGGAGCGGACGCGGCGGGCCTCGGTGCTCATCGGCTCGGTCGTGTTCAGCGCCTCGTCGAGACGTTTGCCGAACGCGGCGATGGGCTCTTCGACGTCGTCGACCTGGGTGCCGAACTCGAGTTCCCAGACGGGGACGATGATCCCGTGCGCGCGGAAGTAGCCGAGGAAGGTGCCGATTCCGCCGAGGTCGTTGGCACTCTCGGCCTGCAGGCGGGCCATCGCATCGACGACGCGGTCCTCACCTTCGGGTCGGGCCCAGCGCACGTAGGTGCGGCCGGACATCTCGGTCCAGTAGGCGGAGTCGACGGAGGCGAGCTTCTCGGTCGGGGCCACGGAGTCGTTGGCCTGCTGAAGGGCGGCGGCGACGTCGGGGTCGTTCTCTGCCTCGGGCAGGGCCCAATAGTCGAAGTTCTCGAGCACCCGGACGTCGAAGGGGTGCGAGGTGTCGAGGATGTCCTGCAGGCGGGGGCCCTCACCGGGTTCGGTCGTCGCTTCGATCGATGTTCCGGGTTCGGCGTCGACGGCGGCGAGGAGGCCGCGGGCGACGTCGCGGGAGGCGTCGGTCGAGGACACGGGCACCTGCATTCCGGCCAGGATCTCACCGTCGTCGCGGCGCCAGGCCTGCCATGCGGCGGGCAGCAGGGACGCGATGGTCACCTCGTGGCCGCCGTATTCGTCGGTCAGCTTCGCGGTCGCGGTGGCCGCGGGCACGAGTTCGCGCAGGCAGATGAGGTCAGATTCGAACGGCAGGTCCGCGAACGGACGGGCGACGAATGCCGTGGCCTGCGCCCTGGCGAGGCGTTTGGCGATGAGTTCTTCCTTGGAGCGCTTCGACTTCTTTCCCATGGGACGCAAGTCTAGTCGGTGGAGCGGAGACCGGGTTCACGGGTCCGCAGGCGTGTGCGACTGTGGGGTTCGGTGTTGCGCGTGAGCCGAGCTCGGGGCCCGACGAACCCACATGCGTCTAACTCTCCCTGCCGACGGGAATGAAGTAGCGAGTGGTGTTCGACTCGTCCATCCGCACTTGCAGCTTGTCGCCGGGATGGGGGAAAGCCGAGCGTTCCGGATTGTCGGGGGTCAGCCCGAGCGTCTCCAGACGGATGATGCCGTGGCGTCCCACCTCGTCGGCGGCGAGTACATAGGAGTGGTTGAGTTCGCGGATCGTGACCTCGATGGCCGGATCGGTCGGTTCGTCCGCCTCGGCGAAGGCACGGGGCTGAGCGGAATTGCCCAGACCCAAGTAGGCGCCCACGTCATCGGCGATATAGCCGGCCACGGAATCGGCCTGCGCCATGAGCCCGGCGAGGATGACGGACAGCCGTTCCTGCTGCGAGTCGGACTTCAGTGCCTGGCCGGGTTTGAACAGGTGCTCCTCGGCCAGGACGCACCACGCGTCCTGCATGATCGTGCGCAGCTGGAGTTCGACGAGGACGGAGGGCTCGGAATCGAAGGGAACCTCGACGATGAGGTGGCGGCCGCGGTATCCCGACGGTTTCGGGGTTGCGGAGTAGTCGCGCACCTCGGCGATCGAGAGGTTCGTATCGTCGCCCGCCGCCGTGAGCAGATCCCACAGGGCGGACTGCTCCCGTTCGGTGCGGCACACGACGCGGGCGCCGACGACATCGATGACCTGGTTCTCGACCTCGACGGATTCGTGGATCTCGTCATTGGCATCGGCGAGTTTGCGGCGCAGCTTCTCCCCCGTGCGCATCCGATCCTTGATCCGACCGTCGACGACGCGCACTCGATCCCCGGAGAGCAGGGCAGTAGGGGCGCGGACGGACTCGACCCAGTCGTTGACCGTCTCGAGGGCGGCCCTCCAGGTGGACTCACGCCGGTCGTAGGCTTCGTCGACCAATTCGCGGACAGTTGCTGACATCCTCGTCACCTTCCTAGCTCCTGATTCAACTTCACCAGAAGAGAGAGGAGATGTCTATGGCTTCGACGCTGAAGTTGCGCGGGGGTGCCGAAAGGTGAGACGAAGGCGCCTCAGACGTCGTAGTCGACGATGACCGGGGCGTGGTCGGACGCGCCCTTGCCCTTGCGTTCCTCACGGTCGATCTCGCCGGCGGTCGCGGTCTGCGCCAGCGCCTGAGAAGCGAGCTGGAAGTCGATGCGCATGCCCTGCTTCTTCGGGAACCGCAGCTTCTGGTAGTCCCAGAAGGTGAAGACGCCGGGTCCGGGAGTGAACTGCCGAGTGACCTCGGACAGGCCCGCACCGAGCAGCTCGTCGAAGGCGGCGCGCTCGGCATCCGAGACGTGGGTGGCGCCGTCGAACTCGGTCATATCCCAGACGTCCTCGTCGAGCGGGGCGACGTTGAAGTCACCGCAGAGGACGAGCTTCTTCTCTCGTTCGCCGCTCAGCTGAGCGGCGATATCGGCCGTCAGCGCCTTGAACCAGTCCAGCTTGTAGCCGTAGTGGGGGTGATCGAGTTCGCGGCCGTTGGGCACATAGAGCGAATAGACGCGCACGTCGTTGCAGGTCGCCGACAGGGCTCGGGCTTCGACGACGGGTTCTTCCGAGCCGAAGGCCGGGATGTCCTTGAAGCCGATCTCGGTGTCGGCCAGTCCGACGCGCGAAGCGATGGCCACGCCGTTCCACTGATTGAGGCCGTGATAGCTGACCTCGTAGCCGCGCTCGGTGAACAGTTCCTCAGGGAACTGCGAGTCCTTGCACTTGAGTTCCTGGATGGCCAGGACATCGACATCCGAACGATCCAGCCAGGCCCCGATGCGGTCGTGGCGGGCGCGGATCGAGTTCACATTCCACGTAGCGATTCTCACCCTCCCACCCTAAGCCGTCCGCGCCGGAGGTGAAAGCGAGGTGCCGACCCCCGCGGCGGGCCGCCTCGGCGGGAATGTGCCGAAGGCACAGGGAAGGCACTCAGGGAGGGAGCGTGCACGGCCCCTGCGACGAACTGATCGGTGAGGGCTCGATAGGCTGGGACCATGCCTCAAGCTCCCAATGAACACCTCGGCCACGACGGTGCCGCCTACCCGGACTCCTACTATGTGCGCCTGTCCGAGGATCGCCTCCACTCGACTCTGCACAGCCAGGGTGCCTGGCAGCCCGGCGAGCAGCACCTGGCTCCTGCCGCGGGGATGGTGCTCGCCGAGATCGAACGTCGGCTGCCCAGCGACAAGCTCATCTCCCGGGTGACCTTCGACGTCCTCGGCGTCATCCACTCCGGTGAGTTCACCATCGACGTCGACGTCGTCCGCCCCGGTCGCACCATCGAACTCGTCGAGGCGCATATGCGCCACGGTGAGCGCACGAGCGTGACCGCGCGGGTATGGCGGCTGCAGGCCTCGGACACCGAGGAGGTCGCCGGCGACGAATGGTCCGCGCTGCCGCCCGTGTCCGAGATGCCCGAGATCCCGTTCACCAATCGTTGGGGCGGCGGCTACATCGCCTCGCTCGAGGGCCATCAGGGGGCGGATGCCCATCCCGGTTACGCGCAGTCCTGGCTGCGCAGCCCCTACCCGCTCGTCGACGGTGAGACCGACCCGCCGACCGCGGCCTTCGTCAAGTACGTCGACACCGCCAACGGACTGGCCGTCCGCGAGGACCCGAAGACGACCTTCTTCCCGAACGTCGACCTCTCCATCCACCTCAACCGCGTTCCCGTTGCCGGGTGGATCGGCTTCGACACCCGGGTCGCATTCGGGCCGACCGGCCTGGGACAGACGACGAGCGTGCTCAGCGACGCCGGCGGCCCCGTCGGCACCGCGGTGCAGTCCCTGACCGTGCGCAGAGGCCGCGGAGCGGTATGAGCCGGCGGCCGCGTGCCCTCATCACCGGGGCGAGCTCCGGCCTGGGGAGCGGCTATGCCCGGACCCTGGCCGCCGAGGGCTACGACCTCGTCCTGGTCGCCCGCCGGGAAGCCCGGTTGGAGGAGCTGGCCGAGCAGCTGAGGACCACGCAGAACATCCTCGCCGAGGTGGCCGTGGCCGATCTGTCGACCCGTGACGGCATCGACGCCGTCGTCGAGATCATCGCGACGCAGCCGATCGATGTGCTCATCAACAATGCCGGCTATGGTCTGCGCGGCACCCTGTTGGGCACCAGTGCCGCCGAACTCAACGATCAGGATCGGGTGCTCACCGGGGCGGTGAGGGACCTGTCGCTGGCTGCCGCTCGACGCATGCAGGCCCGCGGCCGCGGCGGAATCGTCAATGTCTCCTCGCTGGCGGCGGTGACGACGATGGGACAGTACGCAGCGTCGAAGGCCTCGACGCTGGTGTTCACCGAGGCCCTCGCCGGCGAGCTCAAGGACGGGCCGGTGACGGTCACGGCCGTTCTGCCCGGTTTCATCCGGACGGAATTCCACAGCCGCCTCGGCGTGGAGCGTCCCGGACCCGGTCTGATCTGGCTCGACGTCGATCAGGTGGTGCGGGAATCGCTGCGTGATGCGCGTGCGGGAAAGGTCGTCTCGGTGCCGGGGTGGGGGTACCGCTTGGCCGCACTCGTAGCTCCCGTGGTGCCGCGTCCGCTCATGCGCTGGGGGTCGACCGGGTTCTCCTTCGCCCGCACCCGCAGGCAGTGACCTGCGGGTCAGACGTCGGCTGCAGAATGTGACCTATATGCAGTTTCTCGCATGCTCGGCAAAACTGAGTTGAGGTTTGAACTACCTGTGCATGAGGCTGTGACCAGGGGTTTTATTCTGATGGCTTCTGTGCTATAGAGCCTGATGGGATTCAAGACGGTGCGTGAGATTCTTTACAAGCGACACGAAAGTGTGGTCAAATTATGATGTTCGCCCGGTGGGGATCGGGCGGACATAACGGACGTATGGGGATGCGTCCGGGTACTCGAGGGGAGTGCTGCGAGGACCCCGGGATGTCGCGATTACGCGCCCCGGGGTTCTTGTCATTCACAGCCGGTATTCGCATCCGCGGGTCAGAAGTGTGTACGCAGTGATCTGGATTCAGCACGTATGAACTTTCGACCCGCTGATGTGCGGGCTATTGGACGTTGACGGTGCGCTGGCGGCGCGAGCGGGTGCGGGCGATGCCGATCTCGAGTGCCACCGCTCTCAGCGGGGCGCCGAGTGCCAGGGACGCATTGCCCACGGCACGGTGTGCGGTCTCGACGATGATCGCATCGATGTCAGCCCTCTCATCGGCATCGACGTGGATGAGCAGCTCAGGGCGGCGCGCTGTGCCTCGCAGAATCACCTGGGCATCGGAGACCCCATCGGTGGATTCGAGGTCGCCGGCGACCGCCTCGGCGATGACTTCCGCATTGACCGTCGTCAGTCCCGTCCTGGCGTCGGCCTGCATCCGGAAGGGCTTCGCGAAGTCCTTCCGCGGCACCTGCGCACTCAGCCAGCGCAGTCCGATGACGGCGAGGACGAGTGCTGCGAGTACGGCGATGAGCGCCGAGTAGGGCAGTGCGAGCACCGAGGCGACCGGACCGAGATCGGCACCCGCCTCCAGGGCAGGGTCGATCGAAGCGGTGAGACCGAAGCCGATGGCGAGCACCGTCAGCCCGAGAGCCCCGGCGATGAGGCCGAGGATGATCAGCCCCGTGCGGTTCGCGGCGGCAGCCGTGCGTCTCATGACTGGCTCCTTCTGGCTTGGACCTTCACCGCGGGGGTGCGGTCGAACGAGATCGCGGCGAAGCGGTCCTTGACAGCGGCCTCGACCTCGGCGCGGATCGGCTCGAAGTCACGGATCGGGGTCGAGAACGTCACGATCGTCGACTTCGCGTTCGACGAGGCCTTGACCCCGCTGACGCCATCGACCCCGTCGGCGGCAGCGGCCGCGATCTGCGACAGCGCCGAGGTGGGCATGGCGACCTCGAAATCACCGATGTGTTCGGAGCCGTCGGCCCTCACACCCAGGATCCGGCGAGCTCCGGGGGAGAGGCCGAGGATGAGGGAGATGAGTCCGAGCAGAGCGAGGACCACCCCCACGGCGATGACGAGGGCCGAGTTCCAGTGCAGGTTCCCGGCCGCCTCGGCGGCGGAGGTGCCGGAGGTCCCGGTCAGCGGGGCGACGACGGATCCGGTGGCGACGAAAGCGGCGATGCCGACCCAGCCGAGTGCCACGGCCAAGGCCAGCAGCACGATCGCTGAGAGCGTGGCCGGCCCGATGCGAGAGGGCCGGTTGCGCAGCAGGCGTGTGCTCATTGCAGTCGATTCCTTCCTCGATTCGCACCGGCGGAATCCGGGGCGAGCCACCGCACGCTGATGTCGACCTGACGGACGGTGACGCCGGTGAGACGTTCGACTTCGGCGCTCAGGGTTGTGCGCAGTCGTTCGGTCGCCTCGGCGATGGGGGTGGGGTAGGCCAGGCCGAGCCGGACGGCGAGCGTGCAGCTGCGTCCGGACAGGGTGACATCCACGGACGGGCGGGTGTCCAGGCCGGAGCTCGCCCCGATTCCGAAGAGGCCCGAGCTCGTGCCGCCGACACCGGGTAGGTCTTTGAGGACCTGCCCGGCGGTGCGCTCCACGACCTTGTCCGCGATCGTCAGGCCGCCTCGGCGCGCGAGAGCGTCGTCGAGTGTGGGGGCCACGGCGCTACCTCCGCGTCGTCGAGCGCGAGCTCAGCGCGGAGAGGTCGAGGCGCCCGTCGAGGACGATGCCGACGACCAGACCGAGTCCGCCGCAGATGGCGACGACGAGGAACGCGAGGAAGCCGCCGAAGTAGGCGACGATTCCCAGCGTCAGGCCGACGAGGAGTCCGATGAGAGTTTTCGACATGGCATTCCTTCTGCCGAGGTGGTGCTGCGGATGAGGGTCAGTTGAGTTCCGGCGAATCCTTGGCCGGGGCCTCTTCGTCGTCCTCGGGCAGGTGGACGTCGGTGACGTCGATGTTGACCTCGACGACCTGGAGCCCGGTGCCCTGTTCGACGGCGCGGATGACGTTGCGGCGGATCGCCTCGGCGACCTCGACGATGGAGGTGCCGTAATCGACGACGATGGTGAGGTCGATGGCGGTCTGCTTCTCACCCTTCTCCACGGACACTCCGCCGGAGACGTTGGTCTGCGAACCGGGGATGCGGTCGGTGAGCGTATCGAAGGCGCGGCGTGCGGCAGTGCCCATTCCGTAGACGCCGGGAACCTCGCGAGCGGCGATTCCGGTGAGCTTGGCGACGACGTTCTCGGCGATCGTGGTGGTGCCCATCTCGGTGACGAGCGGGCTGCGCACGGTGTCTTCGACCGGGGTCTGATTCGACGGTGACTGCTTTGCTTCTGGCATTGCCTCTTCCTTTTCGTCGTTGCTTTCAGAGCTGCTGACATAGGTACAGACGCAGCCTCGCAGGAATCCTCACGTGGATTTCGCAGAAATTTTTCTCCGTGGCATACGATGTGGATATGACAAGGGGAGATGATCGTATCGACATCGTCACCCTGGTCGTGCGCGCTCGTGAGGGCGACATCGCCTCCTTCGAGGCTCTCGTCGACGAATACGAGCGGAAGCTGCTGCGTTTCGCCTGGCGTACGCTCGGGGATCGACAGGATGCCGAGGACGTCGTTCAGGACACACTCGTCCAGGCGTGGAAGTCGCTGGACGCCCTGGCCGAGCCCGCGGCCTTCGGCACGTGGATCTATCGGATGGCCTCGAACCGCTGCACCGATGTGCTGCGCCGCCGCACATCCAGGCCCGCCGACGCTTCGGATCCAGAGGATCTGGGCCATCATGTCGACGGCGCCGCTTCGGTCGAACGGTCCGTCGAAGCGCGCACGGCACTCGAGCATTTCTCCGAGATTCTGCAGACTCTGTCATCGGAGCAGCGTGTAACGTGGGTGCTCCATCGGATGGAAGGTCTCAGCTACGCCGAGGTCGCCGAGACCTTGGGAATCAGTGAAGGCAGCGTGCGCGGACGCATCCACCGCGCCCGGACTGCCATCGCCGAGGGCATGGAAGGATGGGTATGAGCGACGAGTCCGTCAGCGCCACGGACGCCCACCTGCGCGGCATCATCGACGAATACATGGGGGCCTTCGAACCCGACCCCGGGGAGTCCGTCGGCCTGCGCGAGCGCATCTTCCAGATCGTGCGCGAGGACGCGGCCCTGGCGCCGACCACGAAGCTGACGACCGAACGCGGAAACCCCTTCCGGATCACGACGGCCGAGGTGCGCGGAATCGTCCGCGACGCCGTCGACGCGGTGCCCGGAATCCGCGCCCGCAGCGTCACCGCGACCCCCACCGGCGATCCCGAGGGCAGCGCCGTCGACATCACCCTGACCGTGGCGATTCGTGCGGGGACGGCTTCTGTTCCAGCCGCCGAGGAGGTCCGCCGCAGCGTCGCCGGTGCCCTGACCGCTCAGCTGGGAATCCCCGCGAAGCAGATCGACATCACCGTCGAGGACGTATTCGTCGCCGAGGAGGCCGCCGATGGCTGAGAAACCGATGGCTGAGAAACCGATCGCTGAGAACGAGACCCCCCGCGGGTTCGATGAGGCGGAGGTCTCGGCCCGCCTGACCGACTCCGTCACCGGAGTCGACGGCGTCACCGGTCTGGCGCCGGGGCTGCGCGACATGGTCGCCAGCGCTGCCGCACGAGTGATGCGCCGATCCGGGTCCGAGCCGCTGCGGGTCGAGGTGTGGCGAGCAGACGAGGACTTCAGCGTCCGTGTCGATGCGCACCTCGACGACAGTCGACCCGTGACCGAGATCGTCGATGAGCTCTTCGCCGTCATCGCTTTCGACCTGCGAGCCGCGGTCGACGGGGCCGTCGGGGACATCGACATCGACGTCCGCGTCGTCAGCCGCAGGCGCTGAGCCCGGTCCGCCGGCGGGACAGCCACCCGAAAACAGCGGATTCCACTTTCGGTACACCTTGCTCTGAATTGCCCACTGAGGAAACTGTGCACTTCAGAGAAGGGTGTACCACAAACCCGCTTCAGCCGTGACTGGTGCGGGCCAACTTGCTTTCGCCACAGAAAAAGGCGAATAGCCCAAGTTCGAAACTGGACTATTCGCCTTTTTCTGTGCCGCGAACGGGCTGTGCCGCGAATCGGCCGTGTTGCGAACCGGCTGTGCCGCGAACGGGCTGTGCCGCGAATCGGCCGTGTTGCGAACCGGCCGTGCCGCGAACCGGCTCTCCGGAGGAGCGGCTCTCCCGGAGGAGCGGCGGCTCAGGCGGTCTTGCTCTTCGACCGTCCGGTGATGAGGCCCCAGACGATGAGCACGATCAGCGAACCGCCGATTGCGCACAGCCAGGACGACAGCGAGAAGAACGAATTCATCTCCGCGCCGAAGATCGCGCCGCCGAGCCAGCCGCCGAGCATGGCACCGATGACGCCGAGGATGAGGGTGGCGAAGATGCCGCCGCCCTGTTTGCCGGGCAGGATCGCCTTGGCGATCGCTCCGGCGATGAGTCCGAGGATGAGATATGCGATGAAACCCATGTTGCTCACGTCCCTTCTGAGACAGTTGACCGGCTGGGTTGCACGGTGCTGTTGCCACTGTACAACCGAAGCCCACCGTCAGTGCCAAGCCTCGTTGATTCTTTATGACATCTATACGGACGCAGGACCAACCGGATCCTCACGCACGATTGCAGTCGGTCGCACAGAAGTGCGCCCGGTCACTGAGACGGTGCTGAACGGTCGCGGGCCGACTGCCCAGTAGACTGGAGACCATGACCGACAGCGCTGACACTCGCCGACAACTGCTCGACCTCATCGACGATCTCGCCGTGGTGCGCGGCAGAGTGACCCTCTCCTCCGGCAAGGAGGCCGACTACTACCTCGATCTGCGTCGGGTCACCCTCGATCACCGCTCGGCACCGCTCGTCGGCGACGTCGTCCTCGACCTCCTCGAGTCTCATGATCTGCTCGACAAGGTCGACGCCGTCGGCGGCCTGACCATGGGCGCCGACCCGGTCGGCACCGCGGTCATGCACCGGTCGGTGGTGCGCGGCACACCGCTCGACTCCTTCGTCGTGCGCAAGGAGGCGAAGAAGCACGGCATGTCCCGCCGGGTCGAAGGGCCCGACGTCGAGGGCAAGCGCGTCATCGCCGTCGAGGACACCTCGACGACGGGCGGTTCCGTGCTCACCGCCGTCGAAGCGCTCAAGGAGGCCGGCGCCGAGGTGGTCGCCGTGGCCGTGGTCATGGACCGTGACACGGGCGCCAAGGAGCGGGTCGAAGCCGCGGGAATTCCGTACCTGATCGCGCTGACGACCGCGGATCTCGGACTCGACTGAGCCCCGTCTCGGCGAGGTGCGGCGAAACGGTGCCCCCTCGGCTCACCGATCACGACCTGGGACTCGACTGGCAATTCTGTCGAAATCGAGGACGTGGTTTGAAACAAGTCTCTTATTTCAACACGATAGATGAGACACTCCCCAAGAACTGTTTGATGTAAAGGATGACGCGTGCTCACACTGAAAGAGGTTTCCCTGCGCAAAGGGAAGCGGACATATCTGGACGAGGTGAGTTTCACCGCCGAGGCGGGCCGGATCACCGCAATCGTGGGAACCCGCTCGGCGGGCCGCACCGAACTGGTGCGCATCATCATGGGCCTCATCGCCGCTGATGAGGGCACCATCGAACTCGAGGACTTCGAACTCGACTTCGGTGACCGGCAGAACTTCGGCTATCTGCCCGCCGAACGCGGCGGATACCCGAACATGCGTGTGCTCGACCAGATCGTCTACCTCGCCCGCCTGCACGGGATCACCCTGGGTGCGGCCGAACGGAATGCGCTGACCCTGTTGGGCCACCTCGAGCTCGCCGACCGCGGATACGCTCCGCTGAAGAACCTCTCCGGAGCCGAGGTCGCACGCGTCGACATCGCCGCGACCCTGGCCGCCGACCCGGACGTCGTCGTCATCGACGATGCTTTCGCCGGCCTCGACGCGGCCTCGCTGCGACTGGTCACGTCTCTGCTGCGGGCCCACGCGTCATCGGGAGTGCCCGTCATTCTGGCCACCGACGACTGGGAAGCCGCACAGAGCTTCGCCGACGACGTCATCGTCCTGGGCCAGGGCAAGGTGACCGTCTCGGGCAGCGTCGAGAAGCTGCTCGGTGACCCGCGCTACCGGATCGAGACGACCGACACCGAGGCGGTCGCCTCCGCGCTGAGATCCCGGACGGGAATCAGCGACGTGAAGACCGCCGGTCGCGAAGGCGTGAGCTTCCGCGCCAATGATGCGAAGACAGCCGCCGCTGCCGTGGCCGAGCTGAAGAGTGTGAAGAACTTCGAAAGTGTCCGCCCGACACTGGCCGAGCAGTACAAGGAGGCTCTGTAATGGCGCGCAAGGACAAGGGTGCGAATGACGAGCCCCAGGAACCGCTCGTCTCGAAGGGCACTGCCGGTGAAGGGATCGACGACCTCGGCCTCCCGGGTGATGACGATGTGATCGAAGACGAGACCACCGCTGACGAAGCCGAGTCGGACGATGCCACCGTTGGTGGGACCAAGGGTGCGGCCGCCTCGGCGAAGGATTCTGCGGCGAAGGAATCGGACGATTCCGGCGCCACCGCCGGCCTCGATGACGTTCCCTTCGAACTCGCCGAGGACACCCCCGGCCCCGACGAGCTGCCGGAGACCGGACTGGTCTCGGAGTTCGTCGACGTCGGCAACCGCCAGGCCGCGTGGCTCGTGTCGAACCGTGAGAGCACCACTGCCATGCGCAGTCCGTACTTCCTGGTCACCTCCGCTGTGATCATCCTCGGTGTGCTGGCTGCGATCATCTCCGGAATCGTCGCCGGCGTGCAGAAGGATTCGGGCACCCCGACCATGGCGATGGTCGGAGTCGGCGAGCAGGCTCAGATGTACGAACAGCAGCTGGGTGTGGAGATCACCGATGCCGAGGACGCGCAGGCAGCCGAGAAGCTCGTGCGTGAGGGCAAGGTCGACGCCGCATTTATCCAGGATCCGAGCGGTCAGGGTCAGCCGACGATCATCGCCCTCGACAAGCAGCCCGATGCCCTGCTCGAAAAGCTCGCGCCGAAGACCGAGGCGACGCTGCTCGAGACCCCGGCGGTCGACAGCGCCGTGGCCACCCCGCTGCTGTGGGGAATGGTCGCGCTGGCGCTCCTCGTCGTCGCCACTCTGGGCACTGCGCTGTATCAGAATCTGCGCTTGGAGAAGCGCAACCGGATCACCGAGATCATCGCCGCCACGATTCCGCCGCGTGCCTCGGCCTCGGGTCGGATCACGGGCATGTTGTCCCTGGTCGTCGTCCACCTCGTTGCGGCCGCTGTCGTCACCGAGCTCGGACTCTCGCTGTCGGGCAAGACATCGCTGGCGTTCGCCATGCTGCCGGGCCTCGGCTGGTTCGCACTGACCCTGCTGCTCACCGCCTGGTCGGTGTTCGCGCTGCTGGTCTGGGCATCGACCGTCGTCGGCTCCAAGGCCCGCGCCACGTTCGTCACGATCATCGGCGTCATCACCGTGGCAGGTTTCTTCGCCCCGGTCATCATCGGTCCCTCAGGCACCGTTGCGAAGGTGCTGTCGTGGACGCCGTTCACCTCGCCGCTGGGCATCGCCGGACGCTCCTTCGCCGGTCAGACCGAGTGGTGGGAGGGGCTCGTCGCCGCCGGCATCGCTCTGGTGCTCGCCGTCATCCTCCACGCTCTGGCCTCGGGTGCGTACGTGCGCTCCGTGCTTGCCGGAGGCGGACGCAGCGGCAAGACCGTGAAGATGAGCAAGCGCGCGCAGAAGGTCGGCGCCGTCGCCTCGGCGAAGGAATCCGGCGCGAAGAAGTCGGACGAGAAGTCCGGCGCGACAGACGAAAAGGACGCGAAGTCGGCGGATGATTCCCGCGACGACAAGTGACCGAAAGCGCTGAACCGCAGGTGGGGGTCGGTCCGTGGACCGGCCCCTGGCCTGTGGGGGAGCACTTCGACCCGGAGTTGCTGAGTGAGGGCGATCGACGCAATGTCGTCGACAAGTATCGCTACTGGAAGCACGATGCGATCGTGGCCGACCTCGATGCTTCGCGGCACGACTTCCACGTCGGTGTCGAGAACTGGCAGCATGACCTCAACATCGGTTCGGTCGTGCGCACCGCCAACGCCTTCAACGCCGCAGCCGTGCACATCGTCGGCAAACGCCGCTGGAACCGGCGCGGGGCGATGGTCACCGACAGATACCAGCACGTCATCCACCATCCGAGTGTGGACGACCTGCTCAGCTGGTGCGTCGAGAACGACTTGCCGCTGCTGGGCATCGACAACTTCCCGGACTCCGTCCCGCTGGAGACCTACGACCTGCCTCGGCGCTGCCTGCTTCTGTTCGGTCAGGAAGGGCCGGGTCTGAGCGAAGAGGCGCACCAGGCGAGTCGGGACGTGCTCTCGATCGCGCAGTACGGTTCGACGCGGTCGATGAACGCCGCCGCAGCCGCCGCGATCACCATGCACTCGTGGATCCGCCGCCACGTGTACAGCCAGCCCGTGAACTGAGTTCGCTGCCGGCAGCGGAGGTCTCAGCAGCAGGGTCTGTGGGAAACCGGCCGGGACGTCATGTCTCCTGCGGGCTGATCCGCCTCGAGTTCGGACGACATTTCGCGGTGGATCGACCCGTAGGAGACACGGACGCTGCGAAGCTTCCCCGTCAATGAAGAAGCGCCGAGGCGGCGCGACTGACGTCGTGCCGCCTCGGCGCTTCTATGCTGCCGGCTGCCTCAGCTGAGGTCGGCGGCGTGGGGTTCGATGAGTCCGCCGAGTTCGGCGAGCTCCGCGGTCAGCGAATCCGCGTCGTCGAAGGTGCGGGTCATGACCGTCAGGCGCTTGGCGTAGTGACCGATGGGATACTCCATGGTCATGCCGATGCCGCCGTGCATCTGGATCGACTCCTGGCTGATGTTGCGAGCAGCCCGGTCGACGATGATCTTCGCGGCGATGACGTCGCGGTGGCGGTCTTTCTCGGCGCCAGGGACCTCGGAGGTCACGGCCAGGCGCGAGTACAGAGCCATGCTGCGCGCGTACTCGAGTTCGGCGTAGAGGTCTGCGGCGCGGTGCTGCAGGGCCTGGTTCGCCCCGATCGGTGCACCGAACTGTTCACGGGTCTTCAGGTACTCGGCGGTCATCGTCAGCGAGGCTTCGAGCGAACCGACGGCCTCAGCCATGATCGCGGCATTGCCCAGGTCGAGGACCTCGGAGAGGACGGCGTTGGCGTCGGCGGCGTCGAGGCGCTGAGCGGCGACTCCGTCGAGCTTGAGGTTCGCGCTGCCCAGACCATCGGCCTGACGCTGAGCGACGCGGGACAGACCCTGGGCATCGGCGGCGACGAGGTAGAGGCCCAGTTCGCCGTTCTGCGTGGCGGTGACGATGAAGTGGTCGGCGACGTCTCCGCCGAGCACGTTGTTCTTCTCACCGGTGAGGGTGAAGCCGCCGTCGGATCCCGAAGCATGAGTCTGCGGAGCGTCGACGGCGTATCGCAGTCCTGGCTCGAGCGCGGCGAGGGCGAGGAACGTCCGGCCTTCTGCGACACCGGGCAGGATGGCCTGCTTCTGCTCTTCGCTGCCGCCGAGCAGGACGGCGTTGGCGCCGAGAACTGCGGTAGCCAGGAACGGTTCGAGCACGAGTGAACGACCGAACGCCTCGGCGACCACGGCCACCTCGTTGAAGGTCATATCCGCGCCGCCGTAGGACTCGGGGATCGCGAGACCGAGCAGGCCCATCTCGGCGAAGGCCTGCCACTTCTCACGGGAGATGCCCTCTTCGCTGCGAAGGATCTCTTCGCGCTGGGCGGTGTCGTACTCGGTGCGCAGGTACTTATTCAGGGTGCTGGCGAGTTCTTGCTGAATGTCGTTGAGTTCAAGATCCATTGTTGTCCTTCTTCAGAGATCGTGTGAGCGTCGGTATCTCAGAGACCGAGCAGTGCCTTCGAGATGATTCCGCGCTGCACCTCGGACGAACCGCCGTAGATGGTGACCTTGCGGGTGTTGAAGTAAGCGGGCAGGGCATCCACGGCGCCGTGGGGCAGGTCGGACAGATCTTGGCCCTGCACGCGGTCGGAGACGAAGTCGAGACCCTGCGGACCGAGCACATCGACGAGGAGTTCGGAGATGTCTTCCTGCAGCTGGGAGCCCTTGAGCTTGAGCACCGAGGAGCGCGGATCCGGCTTGTCGGACCCGGCGGCCTGGGTCGAGAGGATCCGCAGCTGGGTCATCTCGAGCGCGGTGAGTTCGGCTTCGATCTTCGTCAGACGAGCGGAGAACAGGGGGTCATCGAGCAGAGTGCCGCGCGCGGTCTTCGTCACCGCGGCATAGGCCTTGGCACGGGCGAGGTTGACCTTCGACCCGCCGATGCGGGCGATTCCGGTGCGCTCGTTGCCGAGGAGGAACTTCGCGTAGGTCCAGCCCTTGTTCTCTTCGCCGACGAGGTTTTCGACGGGCACCTCGACGTTGTCGAAGAAGACCTCGTTGACCTCGTGGCCGCCGTCGATGAGCTGGATCGGACGGACGGTGACGCCGGGGGTCTTCATGTCGATGAGCAGGAAGGAGATGCCGGCCTGCTTCTTCACATCCGGATCGGTGCGGACGAGGTTGAAGATCCAATCGCCGTACTGGCCCAGAGTCGTCCAGGTCTTCTGCCCGTTGACGATGTACTTGTCGCCCTGGCGCACTGCCGTGGTTTTGAGCGAAGCGAGGTCGGAGCCGGCGTTGGGTTCGGAGAATCCCTGCGACCACCAGATGTCGATGTTCGCGGTGGCGGGCAGGAAGCGTTCCTTGATCTCCTGCGAACCGAAGGTCGCGATGACGGGTCCGACCATGGAGACGTTGAACGGCAGCGGCTGGGGGACGCAGGCCAGCTGCATCTCTTCGAGCCAGATGTGGCGCTGCACCGGAGTCCAGTCCTGGCCGCCCCATTCGACCGGCCAGTTCGGAACTGCGTAGCCGTGCTGGTTGAGGATCTGCTGCGAGGTGACCATGTCGTCCTTGCTCAGCTCCTGGCCGGTGGCGACCTTGAAGCGGAGCTCCTCGGGGATCTCCGTGCGGTAGAACTGACGCATCTGCTGCGCGAAATCGCGCTCTTCAGCACTCAGTAGGGTGTCCATGCGAACTCCTTATAGATCGTTCAGTAACTTGATTCCAATGGTACGGTCCGGTGTTCGGGCTCACAAGTGGGTGAGGCCGAGATCCTCGCCGAGGCGGCCCTGCCGTGCGATCGGATGTTCATGTCACAATCGGCTAACTTTGTTTCAAAAATGTATTACTACACCTATCGCGAGTGTTAAGACTAACTCAGGAATTTCATTGTTGAATCCGAAATGAGAGCGCATCCGGAGTGAACCCCGTGCCGATGGGCTCCGCATTCCCCGCCGCAGAACATCCCCAGGGGTACGGAAAGCTGAGTGACGTGTCAGGTCGGACTACACGCATCCCCCCGGTCGCACCGTCGCGCCGACTCTTCGGATATGGGTCCGAGATGTCGACGGTCGTCGATGCGATCGCCGGTGAGAAGCATCTGGGAGCGCTCATCATCGGCGCGGCGGGCGTCGGGAAGACCGCGTTGGTCAACGCCGCACTCTCACGCCTCGACGTCGATCTGTCGGTCACCCGCCTGCGCGGATCGGGCAGCGCTCGAGTCCGAAATCTCGGAATCTTCGAAATACTCCTCTCTCGCGAAGGCCTCGGCACCGACCTTCCGCCCGGTCGAGCGCTGTCGGTGATCGGCGATCTCTTCGAGCGCAGATCAACGGGAGGACGCCCTCTCGTCGTCGTCGACAATGCTGACCTCGTCGACGATCATTCTCTGGCCGTGCTGGCGCAGCTGACGGACGCGCGTCGGATCAAGGTCGTCATCGCCGCCGAATCCGCGCGGCCCCCGGTCGATCTCATCGCCGGGCTGTGGCTGACCGGAAGCGTCGTCAGGGTCGATCTGGACGGAATCGACGAGGCAGATGCGATTGCGATGATCAACAGCGTCGGACTCATGGAGGCAGAGACGAGATCGGTCTCGGAACTGAGCGCTCTTGCCCATGGCAATCCGCGGCTGCTCGAGAGACTGCTCTTCGGGCGCAGCCGGACCAGTGGAGTCGAGACCGCGATCGCCCGTGCCGATCAGCCCAGCCGAGAGGTCATCGAAACCGTCTCGCTCATCGAAGCAGTGCCCTATGAGGTGCTCGTCGGACTGACCAGTCCCCGGATCATCGATTCTCTGGCCGAGGATGGGCTCCTGGCGATTTCGAAGGGGAGAGGCGGGGAGGTGAGCATGCATGAACCAGTCACGGCCGAGAACGTCCGCGCTGCGGTCCCGCCCTCTCGCAGCCTCGAACTGCTCACCCGGTTCGATACCGCAGTCGACCATTCGGCTCTCCACGGAAGGGCGCTCTTCGGTTATGCAGCATGGTCGATCTCCTTGGGGCGGGTGCCGACTCCCAAGCAGGTGTTGGACGCCGCCACCTGGGGAAACTCACGCGGCAGGTACCTCGGAGCCGCGGAGATCATCCGCACCAGCGGCTACCGGGGGCCCGAGCTCGACCTCGAACTCTCCCGTTGCGAATGGGGCGCCGGCCGACTCCGACAAGCCAGGGAGATCATCGGCCCGCTCGTCTCCGAGGCCTGCCTGAACCCAGAGTCTGGGGCAGAGGAGTACCTGTCTCGGCTCGCCTCGATGGAGTTGCGGCTGACGGACCCGCGCGCCCCTGAACGACTGCAGTTGGCATGGGTCCGTGACCGGCTGGCCTCGCCTGCTGATCTCGGCCGGCTCGACGCCACTCGGGCCCGATTCGAACTCAAAGGAGGTCGGATCGCCGCTGCCTGCTCTCTGGCCGAAAGCGTCTATCTCAACCATGCCAGTCTGGTGCGCCACCGCCTGCGGGCATGTGCGTTCCTCGGCGTTGCCGAAGTGTTGGCCGGCCGGATCGAACTGGGATTGAGCTATATTGCCCAAGCCCGGCTGATGTTCGAACTTCCAGGGCCCGAAT
Source organism: Brevibacterium limosum (assembly GCF_011617705.1). Taxonomy (NCBI): domain Bacteria; kingdom Bacillati; phylum Actinomycetota; class Actinomycetes; order Micrococcales; family Brevibacteriaceae; genus Brevibacterium; species Brevibacterium limosum. The sequence goes on from NZ_CP050154.1 coordinate 330,539, forward strand.
CTTTCGAACGGGAAGACGCCGTTCCACAGTTCTTCGTGGCGAACTTCGTGGCCGGAGACTGGGCCGATGCGCGAACCGCCATGGACGAACTGACCTCCAGCCGGCGCCTGACCAGATTGACGAACGCGCTCATCGACCTGCGCACCGGAAATGTGGCGAATGCCCACCGCACCCTCAGCGCACTCAATCTCGTCGCCGACCCATCCGACATCGTCGATATAGCGGGAATGGCGAGATCGGCGCAGAGTCTCTCTGCCGTGCTGACACACCAGCGGACCGACGTCATCTCAATCGCTGTCGACGAGGAGGCCGAAGCCAGCCGGCATTCGTGGTGGGCTTCATTCGAAGCCAGACTCTTCGATCTTCAAGCACTGGCGCAGGCTTCGCCGGTGCCCGCGGCTCCTCAGCTGAATGATCTCGGAACGTGGGCCGAAGAACACGGCGCGCACACTCTTGCCTGCCTCGCGTGGCTCGAAGCCGGTCGACTCGGGCATGAACAGGCCATCTGCCGCTTGTCCGCGTCGGCAGGCAGAATCGATGGCGCACTCGGTCGCCTGCTGCGTGCCATGGCTCATGCCTTCAGCACAGACGATCTGCAGGCCCTCATCGGTGCGGCGCGTGAGGCACTTCTGTTCGGCGCCGTCGTGCTCTGTGCCCAGCTGTCCGGCGAGGCCCGGAAGCGCGCTGTTGCCGCAGGCGATGCCGCAGCCGCCAAAGAAGCCCGGGCACTCCTGGGGAGGAGCCGACGTGTGCTCGACTTCGACGCCGACGGGAAGCGATTCGCAGAGAGCCTGAGCGAACTCGAGCACTCGATCATCACCGGCGTCGTCGAAGGCCGGACGAGCGCAGAGATCGGAGAGGAGCTGCATCTGTCGGCCAGAACCGTCGAATGGCACCTCGGTCGTCTCTACCGCCGGACGCATGTGGTCAATCGGCACGAGCTGCGAGAGGTGGTGGCGGAATGGCTGAGGAAGTGAGCATTGCATCGGCCGCGAGCACCCAGACCGGGACGAAGATCTTCGGTCGCACGGCCGAACTCGACCTGATCCATGAGTCTCTGCGCTGCTCGGAATGCTCGGGCATCCTCATCGAAGGCGAGATCGGCGTCGGCAAGACCTTCCTGGCGCGAACGGTCTTCGACGACACGGGCGACGCGATCTGGATCCGCGGAGACCGGGTCCATCAGAACGTCGAATTCGGTGTCTTCGGTCTGCTCGTGGATCTCGACGGAGACCCGTCCACGCTCCTTGGGCGTATCGTGTCCCGACTCACCTCGACCCGAGCCCCGCGGGCGGTGTTCGTCGATGATGCCCATCTGCTCGATTCCCGTTCGCAGGAGATCCTGACGGACCTGGCCAGCGTCGGATCGATCCGGCTCGTCGCGATGTCGCGCACCAACACCGACGATGGGCTGATTCCGTTCTCGGCCCTGGTCGAGGACCATGTGCTCCAGCATCTCGTCCTCGGCCCTCTGCCGCGCGAAGCCTATCGGTCGATGATCGAACACCGCCTCGGCCATATCGTGTCCCAAGCCGTGGTCGACATCGTCGACTTCCATTCGAAGCGCAACCCCGGAAGGCTGATCGAACTGCTCGAGTACACCGGAAGGCGTTCGCGTTTCCTCATGCGTCGAGGAGTGTGGATTCTCGACGGTCTCGACATCGACTACGATGCGCGTGCCCGCGACTATGCACGGATCGGTCTCGCCGACCATTCGCCGAAAGAGGCCGAAGCCCTCGAACTGGTCGTCCTCGCAGGAGAGGTGGAGCTTGCGACACTGCTCGAGGCTGGACTCGGGGAAGCCGCAGACGAGCTCGTGGCCGCCGGAGAGCTGAAGACCGATCCGAGGAGGCCTCATATCTACGAGGCGGTGGAGAACCACACCTCGGACACGATCAGGTACACAACGCCGACCGGTCGGAGCCGAGAGCGGTTCGATTTCATCGATGCGTGTGGAGATGCGCCTTCGGAGTGGGCACAGATGGTCAGGGCCGAATGGGGACTGATCTGCGGGGCAGAGATCAGCGAGTCACGGACCATCGAAGCGGCACTGATCGCTGCCCGCCTCGGGGATTGGCATCGGGCCATGCGGCTGATCGCGGAGATCCCGACGGAGCGGATGGGTCCGCACGACCTGTTCGCGGTCGCGCTGCTCTATTGCGGATGCAATAAGATTCCGCTCGGCCTCGACCTCGTGGCCCACGGTGTTCGCACCGCCTGCTGTGCTCAGCTCGTCGTCGACTCCCTCGTGGTCTGGATGAACCGTGCCTTCAGCACGATGTCTCCCGCTCTGCGGCTTGCGGATTTCCGCACCGCTCTGGAACGGCTTCAACTCGATGGTGACGGGCATCCCGGAGCGGGAGTGGATGCAGAATTCGGGCTCAGGCTGCTCGACCGAGTCGCTGCAGTCGTGGCTGAAGGCCGACCGCTCACCGTCGATGTCTTCGCAGGGCTCTCCCACGAGACTGCGGCGCCGGGCAACTTCCACCTCCTCGATACCATGCTGCATGCAACGGACATGCTCGACTCGGGCCTCACCTTGGAAGCGCTCGCCCTCCTCGAATCCGCTCAGACCGAATTCCACTTCGAAAGCACAGGGGTGCTTCACCTGATCATGCTGCGGGGGCGCACGCTGCTGCAGTTGGGACGTATCGCCGAAGCGAAAGAGCTGATGACAACATTGCCGACGCATGACATCGCATATCTGTCAGCCCGTTCGGGTCCGGTCGATCTGCTGTGGGCGCAGACCCACCTGCTTGAGGGCAACCTCCCGGGGGCGATGAAGGCACTCCGTGCGGCGATCGAATCGCTCACCTATTGGAACCAGGGCACTCAGCTCGCCATCGCCTTGGCCGAGGCCGAATATGCGGTTTCACGTGTCGGAACCCCGGCTGAGGCCGATGACCTGCACGCCCGCTTCGACGAGCTGCCCGTCACGGCTCCCTACCACGAATACCGCCGGGCACTCGTGCTGCGAACCACCGCACGAGCGATCCGAACAGGAGAGCCCCGGTACGAGCACGAGCTGCGACGGAGGCTGAGAGAAGCCGAAGCCGATGGGGCCGCAGCGATCGTCGTGCTCATCCGGCTGCACCTCTTCCTGCACTTCGACGAGATCGCGCCGGAGGCGATGTGCGAAGCGGCCACGCACGGAACCGGGCGGGAGTTCGATATCGTCGGCCGCCTCGGCGCAGCTCTGCGGAACGCTGATCGGGCAGCGCTGACGGCTCTCGCGGAAGAATACGGACCGTCGATGCCCGACCTGGCCGGCAAGTGCATGGCACTGGCTGCGCGATTCGGCGCTCACGGAGTTCAGAATCGCGGCTCGGGCGGTCGGCTCGCGGAGCTGACTGCACGAGAGAAGCAGATCAGCGCACTCATCGTCGCAGGCCGATCGAATGCGGAGATCGCGTCGGAACTGGGGGTGCGGGTACGCACGGTCGAGGGTCACACCTATCGACTGTTCCGCAAACTCGGTGTCGAGCGCAGAGAACAGGTCGCCGAGGCGATGCGGAATTCCGAAGGTCGAATGCGGGCCTGAGCCGGAAGCGAGTATCCGCAACTGCGGGATTTCGGCCACGAGTGAGTACTCGATGCGATGGTCCAGTGGTGACCCGGTGGTGACTGAGTAGTTACCCGTTGGGGACTCCCGTGTCGGCCACCTGGTTGCGGAGAGCTCCCGGCGAGCACCATCGGTGTATGGACATCAACCTTCAGCCTCCTCTGCGAACCGTTCCCCGCGCTGCACGAACGACAGCGTCCGTCCCCGGACCGGGAATCATTCTCCGAATGATCTCCCCGGACTCCCTGACCGGAGGTGGATCATGCGTCAGGTGATTCGTCGCAAAGAAGTCGGCGACCTCCGCTCCCTCCTCTCCCGGCACCGCTCCGCAGCTCTCACCGGCGGCTTCGGGACCGGCAGGCGGTCGATCCTGCGCGCACTCGAATCGGAGTGGGAGGGGACAGTCATCAGGGTGGCATCGAGCCCGTTCGACGAGGACACCCCCTTCTCCGGGATCGGCGGTCTGCTCGCCGCCGTCAGCGCATCCGCCGACGGACCCTCGGATCCGGCGGAGCTCGCCGCCGATGAGATCGTGCCGAGCATCATGACGGCCCTCCGATCGATCCCGGGAGAGGAGGACACGCTCATCCTCGTACCCAATGCCGACGAGATGGACATGGACTCGCAGCGGATGCTCGGGCAGGTCCTCCGCCGTCTGAAGGCCGGACGCCTGCATATCGTCATCACCTCACGGTCGATCGACGATGACGGTCCGTTCGCCTCGGTGCCGGAGATCGAACTTGCGGAGCTGACCATTGCCGAACTCATCGAGCTTGCCCGCGACCTCGCGCTCGCCCGCTTCGGACACACGAGGATCGCCGAGGAGGCGGCCCAGATCGCCGCCCACGCCGCGTCGGGCCGGCCCTTGGCGGTCAGCCACATCCTCGAGGAGATGGCGCCGAGTGAGATGCGCGGTGAGATCGCATTGACGATCCCGGTGCGAGTGGGACCGGTCAGCCGTCCGATGATCGCCGACTATGTCGAGGGGCTGACGCCCGATGCCGATGCGCTGCTCAGGTGCCTGTCCCTGTCCCCGCTGACTCCTCTGCGGCCCCTGGCCAGGAGGATGTCCGGGTTCTGGGAAGCTGTCGACGAGTTGGAGTCGCGCGGGACGATCGAACGCCGGGGAGCTTTTCTGCGGATACCGCACGGATTCGTCCGCGCCATGGTGCAGCAGTCGATGGGGGCGAGCGAGCGCCGCAGAACCCATCTCGCACTGGTCGAGGACTGTGCCGACACCTGGCCGCAGGTCGAGGCGTGGCATGTCTCGTTCGTCGACCCGGGGGAGGAGACCGCGCAGCATCTGGCGGCGCACGCTCTCGGACTGGTCCGACGCGAACTCACCGCCGGCGGCGTCGAATTCGCCGAACGAGCCATCCGGGTCTGCAGCGATCTCGAAGAGCTGCGAGGTCAGCTGGTCGAGATCGCCGAGACATTGTCCGATCACGGGCAGTTCGCCTTCTCCCGTCGCTATGTGCGGATCGCCTCCCGATCGAACCGGGCAGCGGTTGTCGTCCGCGCTCGGGCTCTCGAAGTCCGCAACGTCTTCCTTGAGACGCAGACACTGCCTTCCTCACTGTTCACGTCGTGGAGCAGGGACGAATCGGAGCAGGCGCCCGCCGAAGTGGCGCGCCTGCAGCTGACTCTGGCGCTCTGCCACTGTGAACGAGGAGAATTCTCCCGAGCGCAGGAGCTCCTGGCGCTCGCCGAAACCACCAGCGAGCACTTTCGCGCAGGAGAGCAGCAGCTTGCGCAGGCGGTTCGCATCCTGCTCGACAGCAACAGCGGACAAGACGGATCGGCACTCGCCGGATTCGCGAGCCTGCAGGAACACCAGGATTCGATCAGACCGAGCTTCGGACTCGCCGTTGCCACCGGGCTGATGCTCACCGAACACTACGAAGCCGCCGCAGCTGTGCTCGACCACATCGGTGAGACGAGCGCTGTGAACCGAGTCTGGAAGCGACAGGTTGACTGCGTCCGCGCAGATCTGGAAGTGCGCCTCGGCCGTGTCAGCCAAGCCGTCGACATCATCGACAGGATCATCGGAGAATCGGCCGCCGACAAGAGCAGAGGACTCGCTGTCGTCCGTCGGGACCGGACTCTGCTGCTGCACGCCTGGAAGCTGCTGCTGACCGGACGCGTCGGAGAAGCGGGGCCGGTCGAAGAACAGACCGCAGCGCTGGCTTCGGCGACGAACAACCACCGCCTGCTGGCCGAACTCAATGCGCTTCAGGGCAGATACCTGCTGCGCACCGACTGTCCGGCCGAAGCCCTCGGACACCTTCGGCGCTGCGAACAGCTCTCCGCGGCTGTGACCAATGCGAACGTGCGTCGTTTCGAAGGCGATCTCATCGAGGCGCTGGTGAGTGTCGGCAGAAGGGAACATGCGACTCTTCTGCTGCAGAAGCTGCGCGGCCGCGCGAAGACATGCCCTTCTCAGTGGACCGAACTGGTCGTCGGCCGGAGTGAAGCACTCCTGGCCGCCGGGGATACCGCCACCGATCTCTTCGGGCGAGCACTGCGACAGGCCAGCTCCTCCGAATTCGTCTTCGAGAAGGCAGTCACCCATGCTGCTTTCGCATCGAGGCTCACCGACAACGGCTCGAAGCTGAGGGCGCGCGAACAGAGGCTCGCGGCTGCGGCACTGCTTCGCGAAATCGGGGCCGGTCGACTGGCCGAACACCTCCGCACCGGGCAGATCGTCGAAGAGCCTCAGGCACCGGCAAGGCCTGAGCTGCCGCGCCTCGGCGAACTCAGCGATGAGGAGCTCAAGGTCGTCGAGCTGGTCCGTGCGGGATTGAAGAACCGGGAGATCTCCGAACGGATCTTCGTCTCGCTGCGCACCGTCGAACTCCGACTCACCGCTGTCTACCGCAAGCTCGACGTCGGTTCGCGAACCGAACTCGTGTCCCGCTTGGCGGGCAACCCGAGTCTCGCCGCCGTCTGAGCACCGGCGGAGGAGGAACCCTCTGAGCGGCATACCGCACGGCCGTCGCGGTTGACCGCAGTCCCTCCTCCGCAAGCGGGGGAGCAGCCACCGAACCCCCATAGCGTGAAGTCGACGCATTCCGCAGTTGGAATCGCTGCATCGCCGGCTCTCACCGACGATGCCCGGCTACCACAACGACTGGGCCGGATCAGTCGAGCATGGGAGATCACGATGACTGTGTCAGAACATCCGAATCCACTCACCCGCACGGGAACTGTGGGCGCGGCACCACCGGCCCCGGTGACCTCCGGTGCGTCGTGGCCGGCGCGACTGGTGACGCGGATCTGGAGGCGCAAGACCAGATTCCAGCTGGTCTTCGACATCGCGGCTTGGGCCATTGCCGGACTGCTCGCATCGGCCGTCATGGGCACAGGCGTCGTCAGCGGAGTCGAACTCGGTTCCGCGCTCACGGCCGCGCCGGTCTTGCAGCTGCTCCTCGGCCTGCTCATCGGTCTCTACCGCAGCCGCTACCATTACGGCAGCTTCGCCGAATACGGCGGCATCGCCATCATCGCCCTGATCATCGCTTGCGGACTGATGGCTGTCACCCTGGGGGATTCCCCGTTCGTTCTGCTCACCGTGTTCTCCGCAGTCATCTTCATGACCGGCAGCCGTTACCTCATCCGTTGGTCCCACCAGATCGCAACGCGCCCTCTGCAGGGTGAGCGAGTGCTCGTCGTCGGCGCCGGTACCGCAGCCGAGTCCCTCATTCGGCAGATGCTCTCTGATTCGGATGGCGCATATCTTCCCGTCGGGCTCATCGACGATGACCCCCACAAACGTCATCTGAGTATCCACGGGGTCCGTGTCCGCGGGACGAGTGAGGACATCGCCGAGGTGGCCGGCTGGCTCAATGTCTCCGGCGTCATCGTCGCGATCGCCGATTCGGAAGCGGAATTCCTGCAGACCTGCCGTGATCGTCTGCAGCCGACAGGGAAATGGCTCAGGACGATCCCACCGCTGGCAGAGATGGTCAATCGAAGGGTCGAGATCGGCGATATCCGCGATATCAAGGTCGAGGACCTCATCGGCCGTGCCCCGGTGCACACCGATCTGGCAGAGATCGCCGAGAAGGTGGCCGGCAAACGGGTGCTCGTGACCGGGGCAGGGGGATCGATCGGCAGTGAACTCTGCCGGCAGCTCTTCGCTCTCCACCCCGAGAGCCTCGTCATGCTCGATCGGGATGAGACCGCGCTGCACGGAGTCGAACTCACGCTCTACGGCTCGGCGCTGCTGATGTCGCCGAACACCGTGCTCGCTGATATCCGCGACCGGAGCGCCCTTGACCAGATCTTCGCTGAAGCGAAACCGCAGATCGTCTTTCACGCGGCGGCACTCAAACATCTGCCCATGCTGCAGCGGTTCCCTGAGGAGGCCTGGAAGACGAACGTCCATGGCACTCTCAACGTCCTCGAAGCCGCGCACGCTGTCGGAGTCGAAACCTTCGTCAACATCTCGACGGACAAGGCCGCCGCACCGACGAGTGAACTGGGCCGGAGCAAGAGGATCGCCGAACGACTGGTCAGCGGATTCGCTGCGAAGTCTCCAGGCACCTATCTCTCGGTCCGCTTCGGCAACGTCCTCGGTTCGCGCGGATCGGTGCTCCTGTCGTTCCAGGAGCAGATCAGACAGGGCGGTCCGATCACGGTCACCGATCCGGAGGTCCGACGCTTCTTCATGACGATCCCGGAGGCCTGTCAGCTGGTGCTGCAGGCGGCGACGATCGGCGAAGACGGCTACGTCATGGTCCTCGATATGGGCGAACCGGTGCGCATCGTCGACATCGCCCGCAGCCTGGTTGCGATGTCGAATCAGGACACCGAGATCGTCTACACCGGGTTGCGCGAAGGCGAGAAGCTCGATGAGGAGCTCTTCGGCGACTACGAAGGCACGGTCATTCGCATCCACGACAAGATCAGCAGAGTGGAGGCGCCGAAGCTCTCACCCGCTGAGCTGCCGGTCGTGATGGCCGAGCGAGGCGTCATCGACGAGTTCTGTGACCGCAGCTGCCGTCCCCAACCGGAACTCGGTCATCAAGTGGACCGCCGAGAACCCGCCGGCGGAGCTGTCCACCTGCCGGTGCCGACCACATTGATTTCGGACGAGGTCAGGCCATGACGATCTCGGACGCGGCACCGACGAAGCCGCAGACCGCACCGGAGCCTCAGCCTGTCCCGGCCGCCAGCCGGATCCTCCTGTCGGGCCCCGACGTCGGGGAGCTCGAAGAGGAATTCCTGTTGCGCGCGTTTCGCAGCGGCTGGATAGCACCTGTCGGTCCGGACCTCGAAGCGTTCGAGACCGAGCTTGCGGCAAAAGTCGGAGTCTCTTATGCAGTTGGGCTCTCATCCGGCACGGCGGCTCTCCACCTCGGCCTTCTCGGTCTCGGAGTGCGGCCGGGAGACCTGGTGATCACGTCGACGATGACTTTCGCCGCAACGGCGAACGCCATCACCTATTGCGGAGCCGAACCTGTATTCGTCGACTGCTCCTCGGACGGAAACATGGATCCGGCACAGCTGCACCGGGCTTTGAAGAACTCGATCCGAGGTAAGAAGAAGCCGGCGGCAATCGTCCCGGTCGACCTGCTCGGACGGCCCGCCGACTACGACCGGATCTTGCCGATCGCGGCCGAATTCGAAGTCCCCGTCCTCGTCGACGCCGCCGAATCGCTGGGATCCCGCTATGGAGCTGTCGCCTGCGGCAGCTTCGGCGACGCCGCGGTCGTGTCATTCAACGGCAACAAGATCATGACCACCTCGGGCGGTGGAGCACTGCTCACCGACGATTCCCGACTGGCAGAGTACGCCCGTTTCCTGTCGACCCAGGCCCGGGAGCCGGTGGCCCACTACGAACACCGGGAGATCGGGTTCAACTATCGGCTGAGCAATCTGCTCGCCGCTCTCGGACGGGCGCAGCTGACCCGGCTCGACGCGATGGTCGATCGTCGCCGGGAGATCCGTCGACGCTACAGCGACACAATCGCCTCGGTGCAGGGGGTTTCTGTGTTCGGCAACGACAACGACCACCGCGACAATGGCTGGCTCACTGCGATCCTCGTGGACGAGCGTCGGACCGGATTCAGTGCGGCCGAGTTGGGAGCCTGGCTGGCTGAACACGATATCGAAACCCGACCGCTGTGGAAGCCGATGCACTTGCAACCGGTCTTCGCCGAGGCGCCGATATACGGCGGAGAGGTCTCCGAACGCATCTTCGCCACCGGCCTCAACCTGCCGAGCGGATCGAAGATGACCGATGCCGACATCGATCATGTCATTGTCATTGCGACTGCGTACTTCGAGCTTCGAGGCGCAGCCGTCGATGGAGCTGCACAGTGACCCAGTCCCATGGCAGACGGCCCCATACTCGAATTCCCCAGCGCGCCAACGCAACCTGACACAGATACTCGGAAGAGGAGAAGGGAAACCTCATGTTGTCCACAGCCCGCCGATTCGCGGCTCAGATGCTGCCGAACGGAGTCTCACCGTCAGTCGTCGAAGAGGTCTATTCGACTCTGAACAACCCCACATCCCGTTCTTCCTCTGCCGCATTGGAACAGATCGCGCAACATGCTCGCACTCATGTGCCCTTCTACCAGAACTTGAAGGGCGAGGGTTTCGAGTCGCTGCCGGTGGTCACAAAACCGATGATGGTGGCGGACCGTTCGCAGTTCTTCGATGAGCGGGTGAATTCTGACAACCTTGCCAGCCGTTATTCGTCCGGGACTTCTGGTGTACTCTACGATTCCTACTTCGACGCCAACCGGATCTCTCATCACAGAGCCGAAATGGTGGCTGCTTTTCGATTCCTCGGCGCCGACCCGTTTGCCCCGACCCTCCATGGCACGACATGGTTCGACGTTTCGGCCAAATCCAAGCTGGTGTATTTCCTACAAGGCAAGCGGATGTACAGCGGAGAGCACGATGAGCAGAGTATTCGGGCGATCGCTCGATGGCTGAGGCGCCGACGCGGGACCATCGTCGTTGCGCTGTGCTCCTATCTGGATGCGCTCTTCGAGGGCTTTCGCAGGTACGACATCGAGTTCGCAGAAGGAGTCATCGGTGCAGTGCTTGGAATCGGTGAGCCTGCTACCAGCTCATTGAACGAACTCATCCGGTCCCAAGCAGGAGTTGATCTCGCTATGAGGTACTCCAATACCGAGAATGGGATCTTCGGAATCTCGGACGGCGCGCTGACCCGTTATAGGCTCAACACTGCGACCTTCCATTTCGAGATCCTGGACCTGGACTCGGACCGCCCAGCTCCGCCGGGTGGAATCGGACGAATTGTGGTCACAGACCTGTTCAATCGCGCATCGCCCTATATCCGATATGACACAGGGGACGTCGGGCGGTTCGGTGTCGACGACGCCGGTGCGACGATTCCCGGCATATTGCAGGAGCTCAGTGGGCGCAACCGGGATTTCTGCATCGGCGGTACCGCAGAGGTGCCTCAGAGGATACTGCATATGGGAATGATGGAACTTGCTGACCAGCTCCAGGAGATCCGACAGTTCCAGCTTCGTCAGAACGATATTGGGAAGTTCACTTGGGTGCTCAACGCGCCCCGATCCGCAGCCCTCGAGCTCCGTCTTCGCAGTATCCTCGACGACTGCGTCGGGGACATCGTGCGCTGTGACTTCACCTATGATTCGCAGCAACTCGTCGTCGGGTCCGGTAAACGTCAGAGCTTCGTCAACGAGATTCCCAATCCAGAGAGTCTGTTCAGGTCCCGATCACTCAACTGAACTGGTAGGAGTCACCGGCACCCTTCCGGCGACTCGAATGCTTTCGTATTTCGCGGAGACAACGCCGGGCTCATAACGACTCCACTCGAACCCGTTGTCTCTGCCCATGGCCTGGGCCAGATAGTACAGCGGGACATCGGCTCCCGCGAGATGCACGAATGGATATCCGCCGCCGAAGCGCGGATTGATGTCGATGACAGTGCTGCGTCCCTCCCCGTCGAGGAACATGTCGACATCGATGAGTCCGGTGAGCCCAGCCGCTTTCGCGATGAGAGCCGAATTCGCAACGAACGGGGCAGGATCCACGGTAACCGCTTTGTCCGTCTCGCCCGCTCGCATCCGCAGCTTGCGTCGGGCAAGGACAGCGGCGAGGTCACCGGGGGCATGAAGTGCACCGACGATATCGACACCGTGTTCGGTGCCGGAGAGTTTGGGTTGGACCACGACATCGTCGGCAGTCGGCTCACCGCCCGATTGCGCAGGTGCGGAGAGCAGCGATTCGGCCACAGCTTCTTCTGCCCGGGCAGCGGACACGATTGCGAGACCCGACGAACCGCTGCCGAACCGGTGTTTGACGACGACGTCATCGGTATACGCTGCAAGTGCCGACAGGCCTGCACCGTCTCCGCCGGTGACTGTCGGCGCAGTTCGCACGCCGATCGCGGTGAGCATCTGCGCCATCCGTAACTTGTCGACGCAGCCGCGTTGCCATTCGGCGGACACACCGGGGACGAGCACTCCCAACTGTCGCATTCGGTCCGCGAGGTCCGTATTCACATGGAGATGAAGGAGCTCATAGTCGTTGACGGAGATGAACAGCTGCGGTTGAAGCTCGTCAACGAGGTCCAGCAGGGCAGCTTCGTAAGCAGGATCCGAGTATTTCGGCATGATCCTGGCCAGGTCGCCATAAGACGCGGCCGAACTCGTCTCGTCGTTCTCGGTGACGACTACGCGCCCCTCGACGCCGAGAGTCTTGAAGGCCCTGCGGAACCAGTCGATGAGATACAGGCGTCGACCGGCTGAACCGATCACGACTGTGGCTGGAATCGACGTCATGTGGTCCTCCTGCAATCACTCAGCGTAGTGCGAGCTATGGGCGTATGTTTCCTCGGCGCGAAGAAGGCTGACACCTTTGAACGACCGTCGTCGGCCTGTTACTCAGAAGCTTATCCGCCTCTGAGACGACGAACCAGGATTCGCTCTGCTCCAGACCCGTTCGAGCGGGTCACCGCAGGGTCACTGCGGGTCACCGCAGGCTCATGTGGAGACCCGGTCCAGGCTCCTTCCGCGCCGGTAGCGTGAACCCCGAAACGCCGAGCTCTCCGAGCCGGTCAGAACGGTGCAGAAGAGTCTTTGAGAGCTCGCCGGTGTCGTCGGTCGCAATCATCGACAGCAGTCCTGCGCGCAATGGTTCCGCAGTGTGAAAGGACACGTTCATGGGCAAGTTCGAAGTGGATCCGCTGTCGGCGGTTGCTGTCGACGCAAAGGTGACGATGCAGAGTACGGAGGAGCAGTGACACCTCAGACGTTCCATGTGCTCGCTGTCTGCACCGGCAACATCTGCCGGTCGCGCATCGCAGAGCTGGCGCTCGCAAAGAGGTTCGCCGACGTATCCGAGATCCGTCTGCGTTCGGCCGGGACACGGGCCGCGTCGGGGTGGCTGATTCCGGAGGAGGTGCGAGAGATCGGCGGTTACATGGGCGTCGAGGAAATCCGTACCCGTCGCACGAAGCAGGTGAGCGAGCAGACTCTCGGCGATGCCGACCTCGTCCTCGTGATGACACGGGACCACAGGCGGGAAGTGGTCGAACTCAATCCGCGAATCATCCGCAGAACCTTCACGATCCGTGAACTCGCCAGCCTCGCCGCGGTGACCCGCGACGCCGACATCATAAGCGAAGGCGGCGGGCCATCAGCAGACCGGGCCGCGCGCCTGCGCGCCGCAGTCGGAGCAGCCGCACGGCGACGCAGCCGGCGGCGGTCCCCGAAACAGGTCACAGTCGACGATGTCATCGATCCTTACGGCTGCGATCGTGACACCTACGCCCGCTCGGCGCTTCAGCTGGCTCCCGCGGTCGAAGGGGTCGCGGCTCTGTTCCAAAGGGCGCTCAACCTCGGGGAGGGAGAATGATGGGCGAGTTCGATCCGAAGACGCCGAGACGGCCGCGAGGTCATCCGACCGTGGTACGCCGGAGGCAGCCGTATGACACGGTGAAGCGGACGATCGATGTCTGTGCCAGCGCGCTCGGAATCATTGTGACGGCACCGGTGCAAGCGGGAGTCGCTGTGATCGTCCTCGCCGTGCACGGCCGGCCGGTGATCTTCCGCCAGCCTCGTCCGGGGCGAGGGGAGGAGATCTTCGAGATCCTCAAGTTCCGGACCATGCTCCATCCCGACGACAAACATGTCACCGACGGCCAGCGCCTGACCCCGCTCGGACGGTTTCTGCGGGCTTCGAGTCTCGATGAGCTGCCCTCGCTGTGGAACGTCCTCAGGGGCGATATGAGCCTCGTCGGACCGCGGCCGCTGCGGGTCGAATACCTCGAGCGCTATACGCCGGAGCAATCGCGACGGCACGAGACTCTGCCGGGAATCACCGGTCTGGCACAGGTGCGAGGCCGCAATGAGCTCGACTGGGATGACAAGTTCCGCCTCGATGTGGAATACGTCGACCGCCGGTGCCTGCGTCTCGACCTGCACATTCTGCTGCAGACGGTGCAGACCGTGCTGGGCAGACAGGGCATCAACAAAGGCGGATTCGATACGATGCCGACGTTCACCCGAGAGAAGGACCCCGGCGATGAACGTACGTGACCGCTTCGGCGGCGCCAAGCTCGCCGCCGCGGTGCTGGTCGCTTCGCAGGTGTTGGCCGCCGGCGGCGCCGTGGCAGTGAACCTGCTGGCCGCTTTCGTGCTCAGCCCCGCCGGGCGCGGTGATCTCGCATTTGCACTTCAGCTTGCGTACTTTCTCTCAGTCTTCGCGATCATGGGCCTCGAACGACCCTTCATCGCGGCACGCTCCGGGGGATTCGGCGCCGAGTACCGAGTCTTCTCCAAAATGGTGACACCGGGAACTCTCTGCATCGTGCCGGTCGTGGTCCTTGCCGCCATGTTCTCGCCATTCAGCACCGACTGGCTGTGGCTGGGCGTCATTGCGATCGCCGGCTATGTCGCACTCAATTCCCTGGTGCGGGCACTGCGCGTCGCCTATGTCTGCAGCCGTGAATGGAAATGGTTCACGGTCAATGCGGTCGCCACCCAGGTCATCATCGTCATCGGTGCCATGCTGCTGGTGCTCTTCAAAGTGGACGATCCGGTGCTGTGGATGTGGGCCTACGCCGCCTCAGCGCTGCCAGCCGTGGCGCTGCTGTTCCTCGTGCCCAGGTCGTGGAAGTCTGCGACCCCGTCGCGGGAGGAGAGTCGGGGGCTGCGCCGCCGCGGCCTGGTCCTGCTGCCCTCGGATTTCAGCAACACTGCAATGCTCCGCTCGGACCGACTGCTGCTGCCCGTGCTGAGCAGTTCGGCGGCGCTCGGTCTCTACGTCACCGTGGCCACTGTCCTGGAGATGGCCACCTGGCCGGTGCAGCAGTGGGTGGATGCCTCCCTGCGCAGCTGGTCGACGTCGTTCTCATCGCGTCCGCTCCCCGTCGTCAGGCTCATCGGCGGCAGCCTCCTCCTGCTCGCCGTCTTCGCCGGGCTGCTCGGGGCCGCAGCCTGGGCCATGATCCTCTTCGTCCTCCCGGAGTCCTACCTTCCGGCGACCACGGTGATCATTCCCCTCGCAGTGTCCGCCATAGTATTCGGCCTCACCCGTGTCCAACAGGGACTGCTCATCGCCGCGGATGCACCGGGAACCGTGTCGATCGTCGAGATCATCGGCACCGCAGCCTCGCTGCTGGCCTACCTCGCTCTGATTCCGCCCTTCGGAATGCTCGGCGCGGCCTACGGATCGATCATCGGCTACAGCGTCTGCGCTGCGGCCGGTGCGATCGCCCTTGCCAGGGTGCTACGGAGCAGAAGTGAGGGAACGATGCGAGCACAACCACCGGAATGTGAGCCGGTTGGTGCGGTGAGCGACGCAGAGACGCCCGCGCTGATGGCGGCGACCGAGGAATCTGCCCCTGAGACGACCGACCGATTCACAGACGAGACGAGGAAGTGAACCCATGGACATCCTTATGATCGCTCATTTCACCGGTGGTGGAAGCCACCCCAATGACCGTTTCGACACCTTGGCGAGCATACTCGCTCGGCGTGGAGCGCAGGTGGAACTCGTCACCTCGTCATTCCATCACCTGTCGAAGTCGCAGCGGGATCTCACTCTCATCCGGAACCCGCAGTATCTGACGACGTATCTGGCTGAACCGGACTACCGAGGCAATGTCTCCATCGGACGTCTGCGCAGTCATCGTGTGCTGGCCAAGAGACTCAGCGAGTATCTGCAACAGCGCAGAGTCCCTGATGTCGTCTACTGTGCCGTCCCCTCTCTCGAGGTCGCGCAGGTCGCTGCCGACTATGCCGAACGGCACGGAGTGCGATTCGTCATCGATGTCCAGGACCTGTGGCCAGAGGCCTTCGAAATGGTGCTCAGACCGCAGTGGGCAGGTCGTCCTCTGTTCGCGCCGCTGCGCCGAACGGCCGAACGGATCTACCGGGCAGCCGACGCAGTGATCACTGTCTCCGAGACCTATTCGAGCCGAGTCGCCGATGCACGCGGTGACGATTCAACAGTGAGCACCGTCTACCTGGGAACGGATCTCAGCCGCTTCGACCGATTCACAGCAGAGCGACCGAGCGACGACGGATACGTCGAACTCGCCTATATCGGGACCCTGGGCCACAGCTATGATCTGCCCACCGTCTTCGGTGCTGTCCGCAAGCTGAACCACGATGGCATCCGCATGCGGCTGCACGTCATGGGCACCGGGCCGTTCGAAAGCCAATGGAGGCGTGAACTGGCCGATCTGCCGGACGAAGTCATCTTCTACGGACGACTCGAATTCCCGGAGATGGTTGCCCGCCTGCGCGGTTGCGATATTGCGATGAATCCCATCGTCGCCGGGGCCGCACAGTCCATTACCAACAAGATCGGTGACTACGCGGCGGCAGGCCTGCCCGTGGTCAACTCTCAGGAATGCGAAGAGTACCGCGACCTCCTCGAGGACTATGGTGCCGGCATCAGCTGTGATCCGAGCATCGAATCCATGTACCAGGCCCTGGTGGAGATGGCGACCGGCAGGCAGCTGGCCGAACGCGGACGCGGATCCCGCCGCATGGCCGAAGAACGGTTCGACCGTGCCGTGACCTATGAACGACTGGGTGAGGTGGTCCTCGATGCCAGCTGAACTCGCACACCCCGGCATGCTCCACCGGAACAGAGCCGGGAGCCCAACAGACAACCATCAGAATCCCTCCAATGGAAAAGGCCGATCATGAGCGTTCAGCGTTATCTCACAATTCTCCGCGAGCGGTGGGTTGCCGCATTGTCGATGGTTGTTCTTGTATTGGCCGCCGTCGGCGGGGTGACTGCACTTCAGCCGCCGACCTACGAGGCATCGGCGAACGTCTTCGTGCGCACGGACCCCGGAAGCTCTGTTGCGGACCGCTCCGCTGCCGCCGATTATGCGCGCCAGCAGATCTCCACCTACGCCGACCTGGTGACCAGCCCGATCGTCCTCGACCCGGCGATCGACTCGCTCGGACTGACCACCGATGCCGGAGAACTCGCGAAACGAGTCTCGGCCACGGTTCCAGAAGACACCCTTCTCATCTCGATCACGGCTCAGGCCGGCGATGCCCGATCCTCGGCAGAACTGGCGAACGCAGTGGCAGCGAGTCTCCGGTCGCAGGTGGCGGAGCTCGAAACGGCGAGTGGACCGGCAACCGTCCAACTCACGGTCGTCACCCCCGCCACCGCTCCGAGCAGTCCGGCGTCACCGAACCTGGTGCAGAACTTCGTCCTCGGTCTGCTTGCCGCGCTGCTGGCCGGGCTCCTCGCTGCTGTGCTGCGAGATCTCCTCGACAACAGGGTCCGCAAGACCAGCGATGTCGAGGCTCTGACCGATGCAGCGGTCATCGGCACCGTGGCCCGGATGACGGCAGGAGACGATCACACCCTCGTTTCGCAGTACGGAACTGAAGATGATCAGTCCGAGTCCTATCGGGAACTGCGATCCAATCTGCGGTTCCTCGAATTGGGCGAGACGAGTCGCTCACTGCTCGTGACCTCATCGGTGAAAGGAGAGGGGAAGTCGGTGACGTCCATCAACCTCGCTGCTGCGCTCGCCCGTGCCGGCTGCAATGTCCTTCTCGTCGACGCCGACCTGCGGGATCCCTCACTGCACAGCTATCTGGGGCTCGAAGGAGGAGCAGGGCTGTCGACGGTGCTCATCGGCGATTCCGATCTGGACAATGTGGTGCAGCCCGTGGAACTGCCGAACCTCACTGTCCTGGCCAGCGGTCGGGTTCCTCCCAACCCCGCTGAACTCCTCGACAGCGACCAGATGACGGCCTTCCTCGACGAAGCCGCAGCCCGGTATGACGTCGTCATTCTCGACTCAGCTCCGCTGCTGGCGGCCACAGACGCTGCCGCGCTCGCCCGGCGGGTATCCGGGACGATCTTCGTTGCCGGCAGCGGAACCGTCCGTCGGACTCAGATGTCGCAGGCACTGCGGAAGCTGCAGCTCGTCGATCGGCGCCTCCTCGGCGTGGTGCTCAACGGAATGCCGAAGACCGACAGCACGACCTATTCGCAGATCTACAGAGACGCCTATGCAGCACAGGCCCCGCAGACTGAGGAAACGGCAGCGCCGCGACGTCGTCTGCGCCGTGGAGCGCGCGCATCGGAACAGCGTGCAGACGTGTCAGCCGTCGAACCGGATGTTCGCGCAGCCGTGGACGAACTGACGGAGAGTCTGCCGGGGCGCAGCCGGAGTCGCCGTTCGGCATCGCACGGGCTGTGGGCTGCCGGCGATGACTGAGCACCTGGCTGTCCATACAGCAGAGAGAGTGACAGGAGGTGGATGGTCGTGTCCCTGACATTGGTGGAGAAGAAGCTGTCAGCCGATCGCCCCGCTGACTCGGATCCGCCCGTCCATTCTCCGCTCTTCGTCATCGTCTTCACGTCTGCCTGCCTCTTCGTCGTCATCGTGGCTCGTCTGTGGTTCTCGACAGACGCCTCAGTCGTGAACATCTCCAGCGAGGTGATGTCGATCGTCTCATTCGTCCATGGAATGACGCTGTTCGTGTTCCTGGGCCGTGACCGCATCACGATGCCCGGCTACTTCATGGCCTCCAGTGCCGCCATCGTCGGGATCAGCGGACTGCTCGTCATCCCCGACCCCTACTTCATCGAAGGAGCCCGCCCCGAGGTCTACCTCAATGCGGCACTGTTCGCCAGCACTCTCACTCAGATCGGCATCGGAGCGCTGTGCCTGCGATCAGACTCGACAGGACGCCCAGAGCCGGTGGTGCTGCCGCTGCGAACTGTGCAGTGGGCGCAGGGCGCCGGAGCCGTCGTGCTCACAATCGCAGCGGTCCTCGGCGACCGCCTCGAGCCCGTGCTCGACGGAGTCGGGTTCTCAGCCATCCTGCTCTTCTGTGTCGCGACGCTGCTGAGCCCGAAGGGTCTGCAGAGTGTGTGGAACATCGTCCTCGTGCTCGGCGCACTCGTGACCTACCCGACGCTGATCATCTCCGGTACGGGCAGACTGCGAGCGATCGCTCTCATCTTGGCCCTCGCCTATGTCTTCTTCCTCCGCTACGGACGGCGCTGGATGAAGACCGTGGGTGTCATCCTCGCGCCCATCCTCTTGGCGGGGTTGGGTGCCTGGAGGAAGGAATACGAGGTGTCATTGAGCGGGGACTACGGCAACGACACCGGACTGTCATCCATGTTCGTGGCCATCGGCAACTTCGGCTCGTTGATCCATGACTCCGAACTGGGACGCCTGCCCACCCTCGGTGCTTCTCTTCTGTCTCCGCTGCGATCGGCACTGCCCGACGACCTGGCCCCGCATTGGATCCCCGAAGCCATCGGCTACGAACTCGCGGCACTCACCGACCCGGAACTCTACGGAACCGGGTTCTCCACCGTCGCCTCCATCTACGGAGACCTGTGGTGGAACTTCGGCCCACTTGGACTGGTCATCGGGGTCCCGCTGCTCGCTCTGATGCTTGACCGCATCGATGTGTGGACGGTCCGCAGCTATCGGAGAGCGGCACAGGGTCCGCGCGACCTGCTGTACTTCGTGTTCTTCGCCTCGCTGCTCGGCGGGGTCGGCGACATCGTCTGGGCAGGATTCCACACCTGGATCGTGCGCATGTACGCCCGGATCGCAGCACTGCTTCTGCTCTGGGCGGTCACGTTCTATTCCCCGGCACAGGTCTTTCCCTCCTACGTGTCCTTCGGAACGCAGGAACGGCGCACATCGCCCAGGCGTTCGCTCTCGCGAACTTCGATTCACAGTGAATGAAGGACTGTCCATGACCGTCACGGAGTCCCTCACAATCGCCATCGCCTCCGCCTCCTATCGAGCGCACTATGTGAGCTGGTTCAGGGATGCTCTGGCCTCGCAGGGCATCCGGGGTGAGGTGATTGCGCTGGAGTATCGGTCATCGGCGCCGACGTTGGCAGCAGCAGACTGCAGCGTGATCCTGCCCGCTTACAACTCACCGGAGTATCGCGGCGCAGTGCTGGAGTGGGCCCGAAGCGAGTCTCCTGACCTCTTCATCTCGCTCAATGACTATGAACTGCAGATCCTTGCGGATGGTCTTGCCGATGATCTCCGGGAACTCGGATGTACGGTGGCCTCCCTCGGCTCGGCTGCCCAGAAGATTGTCCTCGACAAACGCCTCTTGGCTTCGACTCTCCATGACTGCGCCATCCCGACTCCCACGACGTGGCTGGGCAGCGAAGCCGAGCAGGCGATCAGCGTGAACCCCAGCGGCGACTTCGTCGTCAAGCATCGATTCGGCAGCGGTTCGGCAGGTTTGGGGTTCGCCTCCGCGAAGACTCTTCGCGCGGCTGTCGACGAGTCGGCGCAATCCGCGAAGAACCCGGACGGCAGAACGAGTTCAGCCGGTCTCGACGCAGTGATCATCCAAGAACAGCTGCCAGGCGCCGAATACGGTGTCGACGGGATCTTTTCGCTGCATGGGACCGGAGAGCTGCGCGGAGTGCTGGCACGCCGCAAGGATCGCATGCGGAACGGAGACACAGACGTCGCCACAACAGTGCCCGCTGAACGATTCGCGGCTTCCCTGGGCGCTCTCGGCAGAGTCCTCACACCGGTCGGTCCCATCGACGTCGATTTCAAAGAGTCAGCCGATGGTGAGCCGCTCATCATCGACGTCAATCCGCGTTTCGGAGGAGGCTACCCGTTCTGCCATCTCGCCGGAGCCGACGTCCCCGCTGACATCGTCAGAACGTTGGTCGGGTGGGACGATGATCCGTCTCTGCTGCGGTGCGAACCCGGACTCACCTCGGCCCGACGAGACGACTTCATGGTGCTCGGCCGGGCCTGAAGGCTTCGCGGTGGTCGGCTAAGCCGATTCTGACCAGATGTTTCCTCTCAAACAGTCTTCTGCGGTGCCCTTTCTCCTGACCTGTTCCAAGGACTCTCCGTGACGGACGAAGACCGCGGGCGGAAACTCGATGAATGACGACTGATAGGACATGGTGTAGGCGCCCACCCGCTCGAAGATGATCCGATCACCTTCGCACAGCAGCGGGGCGTCTTTGAGGACGGTCAGCCGGTCATTCTCCATGCAGGTGAATCCGCAGATCACCTGCTCAGGAACGGACTCCGTCGATGCCGCTTCAAGGCGGAGTCCGAAATCCTTCTCGCGCCGGAAATGCGGATCGATGTCGGTGCGGCTCGCATCTGTGATGACAAAGCGTTGACCGCCGATCTTCTTCACATCGATCACCTGTGCGTGGAATTCGACGGGAACGGCAATGAGCGCCCCTCCGGGCTCAACGATCAGGCGAGTCTGTTCGAAATCGATCGTGGCATCGAGTTCTTCGCGGATGGCAGACACATACTGACCGAAAGTCGGGCTCCCTCCGGGACTGTTGAAGAACCCGCCGCCGATGTCGATCCAATCGAGGCGAAGCTGATGAGAGCTGATGACCTCTGCGGCCACCGCCGCTGCGGCACGGAAGACCTCGAGGCTCTGCGTGCGCGAGTTCCTATGCATATGGAGGCCCGTGACTTGCACTCCAGCGGACTCCAATGTGGTGATCGCCTGACTGAGCTCGCCGTTCTCAGCATTGAACCCGAAACGGCTGCTGGTCCCCGCCAAGGTGTTCTCTCCGGGGCAGCGGGCATCAAGATCCCAGTTCACACGCAATCCTGCACGCAGCACACGGTCCGGCTCTTCCGCCGCCAGTTCGGCCGCCCAGCGGACCTCCCGCTTCGAATCCAGATTGATCACGGCCCCGTAGAACAGCGCCTGTCGGAGACGATCACGGCCTTTGACCGGACCATTGAAGACTATCCGATCAGGTGAGAAACCGACCGCCAGCGCCAATTCGTACTCGGAATCCGAGACCACTTCGGCCCAGATCCCTCTTCTGTGCATGAACGAGAGCAGCCAGGGCAGGGAATTGGTCTTGAACGAGTACGACAGAATCGCGTTCGGCCAGTGACGGTCGAGCGCACGGCGAAAACCACCGACCTGCTCTTCAAGGACCGGGAGGTCGAGGACATACGACGGTGTCGGCGGCTCACCCGGTCGGACCAGTTGCTTCAGCGCATCAGCCATGCTTCTCTGTTCCTCATCTCCAAGCAGCAGGTGCAGCCACTTGGGCACACCTCGCTGCCGACGTTCGGCACTTCTTTCGGGATCGCAATCGCTGCTGTCGGGGATTGGACCGACCTCGGCATGTGCGTGGTCATCTCCGCGACAGAGGCCAGCGTCCTGGGCAGACGGTCCTGGGCAGACATGAGAACAGAGATTGTGAAGCGGCAGACCACGATCGGCTTCCGCTGATTTCGACGGTACCAGGATGGGCGCTCCCCAGCGGTTCGTGCATCCGCATTCTCGTAGCGGACTACCGCACACCGCGCGGTGTGGAGCACGAAAGCTCGCGAAATACGGGCACATTGGGAGTCAAGTCAGATCTGCTGGCTGTGCGCTGACTGACCGGACGGCTAAGAGAAGACCTGACTTTGAAGGGAGAACTGACGTGTACGTCGACGAATGCGACGCGGGCTTGGTCCGACGAGGTGAAGGATGGGTGGCCATGAGCTCGAACGCCGAGGGTGGGAGACAGGATCCTCGTCGCAGTCTGGGCGACTTCATCGTCGAGCTCGAGTCCGCAGGCACCGGCCCGGTCGATCCCGAGCTCTGTCGACGACTCTGGGTCGGGAGTGCCGGTCGTGCTCGATTCGCCATCTCGGTGCTCCGCGCTGCAGCAGCGGCCGGCGTCAGCGTGGATCCTGAATCTGCGACCTTCTCCGAGTGGGTGGCCGAGGCGTGCCCGCCGTTGACATTGGAGCTCGGTCCCGGCGACGCAACTGCGGCGGCAGTGCTGGCGCAACTCAGCACCGTATCCGAGTCGACCACTCTGCGAGTGCTGACGGCGGTGTCCGATGATCTTCTCGGCGGCACCGGATTCCATGATCCGGAAGGAGTCATCGACAGGCTCGAGTCCAACGGGGTCCTCGTCCGAGTCGACGACGCCGCGCGCGGAACGCTGCTGCAGATCCCGACTCTCATCGCGGCCAAGCTGCGTCACGATCTCGCCGCCGAGGCCGGGGCGGGACCGGTGGTCGCCTCGCTGCTCGACGTGCTCATCGACCACATGGAGTCGGCGGGAACCGTCGACGCGGACCTTCTCGGGGATGTGCTGCTCCTGGCTCGACACGGTGGGCACTGGGCCCTGTTGCAACGGGTGACCGAGGCGGTGGGCATACCGATGTTCCTGCTCGCACCCCGGCCCGCCTGCACCGCGTTTCGCCTCCTGCCGCCCAAGGTCCGTGCGGCCTGGTCGGGTCTCGAATTCTTCGGAACACTTGCTGAGGACATCCTTGCAGACACCGCTGCCGGAACGCCCGCTGAGATTCGGACGGCGACGGTGAGACAGACAGGACCGGGAATGCTGAGATCACGGATGCCCGGAACACTTGAGGCGCCGGATCCCGCGGCGGTCGAGCACGGAGACGTCAGACGACAGGAGCAGCCGACCATATTCGTCGGCACGATCCGCTCGATGATCGGACTGGCCGATGCCGGCCGCCATGGTGAGGCGGCGGAAATGGGAATGCGGGTCGCCGCGACAATCCGCAGCGCACGTGCGCGTTCCATCGTCCGGCTCCTCACCGCGACCGCTCTCCACCACACGGGAGCGTCCCGCCGCGCATTGTCCCTTCTCAACGAGATCGAAGGACCGGCCCGTGCCGGGCATATCGACGGCGACTTCCTTCTGCCGGCGATCAGCGCCTGGACGGCTCTCATCTCGGCGATCAGCGGCGATCATGAACGAGCCGACGCGCACCTGGTGGCGGCCGTGGAGTCTTCGAGCGCAATGCGACCCGGTCGCGGCCCGGGCGAGAACTCAGCCGACCCGGTGCCGCAACCTGCAGTCATCATCGACGAACTGGTCACCCCAGCCAGTCGCATCGCTTCGGCGCTGCGGGCCCTCGACCGACTCGATCTCGCCCGGGCGAAACGCGAACTCGATGCGCTCTCGACGTATCCGGAACTGCGGACGCTGTGGGTCTACCTGCCGTATATCTCCCGGTCACTGGCGGTTCTGTCGGCCGAGGCGGAGTCCGGAC
Organism: Brevibacterium limosum; assembly: GCF_011617705.1. Lineage (NCBI taxonomy): Bacteria > Bacillati > Actinomycetota > Actinomycetes > Micrococcales > Brevibacteriaceae > Brevibacterium > Brevibacterium limosum. Next base: position 354,622 of record NZ_CP050154.1, read on the forward strand.
TGCTGTTCGTCAACGACGATGCGGAACGGTTCCGAGACTCCGGTGTTCTCTCCGAGGCGGAGAAGGATCTGCTGGCGCTCGGACGCAGCATGGTCTTCATCGCCCTGGGACAGCTGCGGTGGGCGGAGATCGACCGCGAACGACTCTCCCCGTCATGCGACGCCCGCATCGTCCTCGACGTCAGATCGAAGCTCGTCGCCGGGCGCAGCTCTGAGGCGATTTCGTGTGCCGACACTTGGTTCTACCATCGTTCGCTGAGCCCGCACAGCCGGGCCGAGCTCGCCGCGATCAGAGCGGCGGCCGAACTGCGCAGCGGAGACGAGGCCGCGGCGAGGAGCGATTTCGTGATGGCCGTGAGCCTCTCGGCCTGGGTGAGTTCTCTGCTCCCGCTCGCGCTCCTTCCCCTGTCCGACCGCAAGCTGCTCGTCGAGCTCACCGCCGACTCGCCCGCATGGGCGGAAGCCGCGGCGGAATTTTCCGACACCTTCGCAACGCCGGAAGAACTCACCACCCGGCTGCGCACGATCGGCCCGGTCTCCGTGGACATAGCGTCGATGCCCCAGCTCAGTGCGGGAGAGGCCCAGCTCATCGACTTTCTGGCGCGAGGTCTGACCGTCGCTGAGATCGCCGTCGAACTGCAGCAGGTCACCGGCACCGTGAAGAACCGGCTCTCGGCGCTCTACCGCAAGTTCGGGGTGTCGAGCCGGGCGGAAGTGCTCATTCGTGCCAGGTCCTTCGGCTACCTCGCCTAGGAACACAGTCGGGGCCCATCGACCCTGCCACTTCACGCCGTCACAAGATCCCGCCTCCGGAACCCGACCGTCCCCGCCCCGACGAGGACCACAGCGATCCCGCCGAACCACAGGACCGCCTCGGCGGAGAGATCCTGAGCCGGATACTGCCCGATATGGGTGAACAGGGAGAGGTCGAGGACCGCGTCGTCGAGTTGCATCATCCCGCCGAAGAGGGCGAGCACCGCCGACGCTCCGAAGACGATCCAGCTCAGGCTCATCAACCGCGGGGCGAAGCCGTAGAGCAGGTAGGCGAAGCCGAGCAGGGCCCAGATCGACGGCGTCTGCGCGAGGTGCCCGAGGGTCGTCGGCCACAGCAGCGACCAATCGTCCATCGACACCGCCGCACCGAGACCTTCGCCGAGACCCGCCATGCCCATCAGCCAACCGGCTCCGGCCAGCGTCGCGGCGGCCCAAGAAGCCAACCAGCCGCTGCGGGAGACCGCGGTCGCGAGCACCGGTTCGGTGTGGAAGGCGGATTCCTCAGACCGCAGCCCACCTGCGGCGATGACCGCATACGCGGCAACGATGATCGCGAAGTACAGGGCCATATAGCCGAGGTAGCCGTCGACGATTCCCGACCGACCGCCCATGATCGCCAGAATCTCCGGCGGCATTCCCGCCGCGCCCTCGTCCATGGCTCCCGTGAACGAACCGAACACCACGCCCATGACCAGCATGCTGATCGACCACCAGATCAGATTCGATGCCTGCAGGCGCAGCGCCAGACCGAGGGGTGTCGCCAGCAGCGGTCCTGCCTGCGACCGGCCCAGCCGTTCGGCGATGATCCCCGCGCCCAGGTCACGACGTGACTGCAGCATCACGGCAACGACGATGAGGACTAAGAACAGGCCGGCCGAGCACAGCAGCGGCCACCAGCGGTCGAGTGTGAACGGTGCCGTCTGCTGCGCCCACCCGAAGGGTGAGAGCCAGGACAGCCAATCGAGCGTACCCCCGGACACCGCCGACATATCGCCGATACCGCGGACGACGAAGCCGAGCGCAAGCACCGCACCGGCCATCGACGAGGCGGCCCTGGCGAATGCGCTCAGCTGCACGGTGACCGCGGCCACCGCCGCGAACACGCATCCCACCGCGCCGATCCCGACAGCGAACAGGACCGTCGCCGACCACGATTCCGGCTCGGCCTGCGAGAATCCGAACGCCGCCGCCATTCCCGCGCTGAGCAGGACATTCATGAATACCGTGAGCACGAGGGCGGCGATGAGCTGAGTATGCCGACCGGTGACCCCGGCGCGGACGAGTTCGGCCCGCCCGGTCTGCTCCTCGGCACGAGTGTGCCGAGAGACGGTGAGGATCGACATCAGGGCCGACCCGATCATGAGGAACACCCCGTACATTCCGACGATGAACCGGGGGATCGTCACCTGATCGAGCCCGTACCCCGGCCCCGTGATGAGCGCCATCACCGGATTCTTCGCAAAGGCCGTCATCGCCTGCAGCGAATCCGAGTCCATGACCACCGCGATCGCATTCGCGAAATACGCGGTGAGCGCGGAAAGGGCGAGCACCCAGATCGGCAGCCACAGCCGGTCCCGGCCCAGCATGAACCTCAGCAGGTGACCCAGCCCGGCCAGGCTTGACTCGCCGAGGCGGCCGCCCCGCTCGCGTTCATGTGCACCATGATGGCGCCCGGATCGTGGTGCCATCGCCCCGCCGCCGTGGACGGGACGATCCCCGCCTTCCGTGTGCGCAGCAAGCAGATTCATGACTCATTCCTCCTTGCCGTAGTGGCGCAGAAGCAGCTGTTCGAGGGTCGGCGGTGTGGCGGTGAGCGATTCGACATCATGCTCGCCGAGTGCCCGCATGATACGGGGCAGCTGAGCGGTATCGGCGCTGAAATGCAGCTGCGAACCCTCGCGCACGAGGTCATGGACTCCTGCCATCTCGGACAGAGCGGGCACATCGTGTTCGAGTCCGACGGTGATCGTCGTCCGCGACAGGTGCCGAAGCTCGGACAGAGTCCCCGTCTCGACGATGCGCCCGGAGCGGATGATCGACACCCGGTCGGCCAGCGCCTCCACCTGGGCGAGGATATGGCTCGAGAGCAGCACCGTGCGCCCGGCGTCCTTCGCTGCTCGGATGCAGTCCTGGAACACCGCCTCCATGAGCGGATCGAGTCCGGCCGTCGGCTCATCGAGGAGGAGCAGTTCGACGTCTGAGGCGAGAGCGGAGATGAGCGCGACCTTCTGTCGGTTGCCTTTAGAATAGGTCCGGCCCTTCTTCCGCGGATCGAGGTCGAAGGCTTCGATGAGCTCATCGCGGCGGCGTCTGTCGACCCCTCCGCGCAGCCGGGCGAACAGATCGATCGCCTCACCGCCGGTCAGCCCCGGCCACAGTTCCACATCGCCGGGGACATAGGCCAGACTGCGGTGCAGGGGCACCGCTTTCGCCCAGGGATCCTCGCCGAGGAGGCGCACCGTTCCTGCGTTGTGCCGCAGGATGCCGAGCAGGATCCGAATCGTCGTGGACTTGCCGGCGCCGTTGGGGCCGAGGAAGCCGTGGACTTCGCCGCGGGCGACCTCGAGGTCGAGGCCGTCGAGCGCGCGGACGCGGCCGTAGGATTTCACAACGTCTCGCATCGAGATCGCCGCCGAGGCGGGTGCGCCCTGGTCGTGGGCGCGGCGAGTGCTGGTCAGTGTGCTCATGATTCCTCTTCTCGCAGATCGGATCGAGCGGATGCTTCCGAGCGAGTCTGCTCGGAGTGCTGAGTGGTGGGAGACGTGCTGATGTCGGCGTCCGCCGGGACGGTTTCGAGGACGCCGTGCAGGTAGAGATCGAGCAGATGCGGTGCCAGGCGGGTCATCGTGCCGGTGGTGTTCTCGGTGCCGAGGTTGGTCTGCAGGCGCTGATCGAGCATTGCAGGCGCCAGGGCCATGACCGCGATGGTCGCCGCCTGCCCGCGCGTGTCCTCGCTCTGCCGGAAGGTGTAACCGGCGAAACCGTCGGTGATGTAGGACTCGACGAGGTCGACGTAGTGGTCGAAGTAGCGCTGACCGTGCGCGCTGGGGTCGAGCAGGGACTTGACGAGGTAGTCCACTGCGGTGGTCATCTCCGGATCGTCGAACATCATCTGCACGGCCATGGTGGCGTATTCGGCGTTCTTCGCCTTCGAGTCAGCGATCCGTTCGAACACGTGCTCATCGCACGCGGTGCGCAGCCCCTCCTTGGACCCGAAATGGTGGATGACCAGGCCGGGGGAGACCTCGGCTGCAGCGGCGATGCCGCGGATCGTCGTCTTCGTGAACCCGTGCTCGGCGAACTCGGCGACGGCCGCCGAGAGGATTCTCTCGGCTGTCTCCGGGGAAGCATTGGGAGAGCGGCGAGGGCGGGAATCAGGATTCGTTGAACGCATGTTTAATATTAAACGCGTGTTCAATCACGGATGTCAATGACCGGGCTCGGAAAGTTCGTGCCCTTCTGTTTACATGCAACCAAACGGTTGTATGATGGATCGCATGAAAGGTCTTCTCGATGACGAGGCGGATGCGCTCTTTCAGGCATTGGCCGACCGCACCCGGCGCGATATCGTGCGCCGGGTCGCAGGGGAGGGGCTTTCGGTGTCCGATCTGGCGGCCGACTACGACATGAGCTTCGCCGCGGTGCAGAAGCACGTCGCCGTCCTCGAACGCGCAGGACTGGTGACGAAGAGACGAGTCGGCAAGCAACAGATCGCTCACGCAGAGGCGGGTCCGCTCCGCGCCGTGAGGAGCATGCTCGTCGAACTCGAAGACCAGTGGGTCGAACGAGTGCAGAGAATCGACGACCTTCTGGCCGAGGACGAACAGGCCGGGTCGTGAATCCAACCACCACAATGCTCGAGGAGCAGCCATGCCGGTCATCGACACAATACAAAACGAAGAGACACTGACGCTGACGATCGTTGCCGAATTCGCGGCGCCGGTCGAGCGCGTGTGGGAGGTCTACGCCGACCCCCGCCAGCTCGAGCAGATCTGGGGCCCTCCGACGTACCCCGCGACGGTCGTCGACCATACGCTCGAACCCGGCGGCAGAGTCACGTACTTCATGACCAGCCCGGAGGGCGAGAAGTTCTGCGGACTGTGGGAACTGACCGCCGTCGATCGACCCACCCGCCTGGAGTTCCGCGACTACTTCGCCGATGAGGACTTCACGATCGTCGAGTCGATGCCCGGAAGTCGGTGCGTCTATACCTTCGAAGCGACCGAGACCGGAACGCGTGCGGCTTATGAATCGGTCTTCGACTCGGTCGAGGGCCTGCGCACTGTGCTGGAGATGGGTGTCATCGAAGGCTCGACCGGAGCGATCAACCAGATCGACGGGCTGCTCGCCCGCGACTGAGCCACGGTCCGACCGAACTCGCATAGGACGATTCTGCGGGAGGCGAATGTTGGTTTTCGCCGCTGAAATCAACATTCTTCTCCCGCGGAGTAACGCGCAGGTCCTACGGTGGCCTGCATGGAGTGCCTCGGAGCATCCGGTCTGACTGGGATGATGAGCACCAGGCCGACTGCGAGCACGAGCAGGATGCCCAGCGTCCCGGCCCGCTGGAAGCCGAAGATCGTGATGGCCAGGGCGAACATCGCCGGACCCAGGAAGCTCACGGCCCGTCCGGTCGTGGCATAGAGTCCGAAGTTCTCTCCTGCCGACTCCGGCGGGGTGATGCGGGCCAGGAACGACCGGCTCGACGCCTGGACCGGACCGACGCAGAAGCTGAGTATCAGGGCACAGACCCAGAACACGGCCGCCTCGGCGCTGAAGAGGATCGGCAGCCCGCCTGCGATGATGACGATGAGCCCGGCGATGATGACAGGCTTCGGTCCGAGCCGATCATCGAACCAGCCCGCGATCATCGCGCCGGCGCCCGCGGCGACATTCGCGGCCACTCCGAGGACGATGATCTCCGAAGCGGAGAAGCCGTAGCTGCCGGCGGCGAGCACCCCTGCGAAGGAGAAGATCGCGGCCAGGCCGTCGCGGAAGACTGCCGAGGCGATGAAGAACCGCAGCGTCTGATGCTCGGTCGACCACATCCGGATCAGCCGTCGCACGAGGCTTGCGTAGTCGGACAGGAACGCCCGGATCGCATGTCCGCCCGAGGTGCCCTTGACTTTCGCTCCCGGTGCAGAGAACAGGGCGGGGATCGCGAAGATCGCGAACCACACCGCAGAGAGCACAGCGACTATGCGGAACCTCAGCCCCTCCTCGTCGCTGGCGCCGAGGAAGCCGACCTCGGGTTGGATGACGAGGACGAGGAGGAGGACGAGCAGGACCAGCCCGCCGACATAGCCCATGCCCCATCCGAACCCGGAGACCTTGCCGACGTTGTCGGGATTGGTGATGCGGACCATGATGCCGTTGTAGGACACCTCGGCGAATTCGAAGAACACGCTGCCCACGGCCAGAAGCAGCAGACCCAGCCACAGGTAGTCGGGGGACTCGCGGACGAAGAAGAGCCCGAACATCGTGAGCACGACGATTCCGGTGTGCACGCCCAACCACAGCCGATGCCGACCTCCGGCGTCGGCTCGGGTGCCGGCGGCCGGAGCGACGACGGCGATGACGAAGCCGGCCGCGGCCATCGACCAGCCCAATGCCGAGGAGCCGGCCTCCTCGGTGGCGGCCACGGACTTCGTCAGGTACGGGGCGAAGACGAAGGTGATGATCACGGCGTTGAAGGACGCCGAACCCCAGTCCCACAGCGCCCAATTGAAGATGCGCAGGCGATTGCCCTCAGCGGGCGGATTCTTCGTCGAGGCCATGAGGCCACTGTACTGAATGCCCGAGTCCGGAACCCGATTTTCGCAAGAGGTCGATCACGGGCGCGACCAGGGAGTTTGCAGCAACTGCCGGGTGCGACGCTGGAAGTTTTCTTGAAGCGACCTGGGGAATACGGCAGAGTGTGCTCAGTGAACGACAACCGATCAGGAGGAATCATGAGCGATCCCGACACCAGTGGGGAATCGGGGACCGGGCTCGGTCCGGGCCCAGAAGAGCAGCTGCTGTTCGGAGAACCCGATCCGGTGGAGCTGCACCTGCCTGAGAAGCTGCATATCGGGGAGAGTGACTCCGACGACGCCATCACGAAGAAGCTGCAGCATCAAGGGGTGCGCATCGGCAAGGGGATGATCGCGCCGCGCGTCTTCTGGCCGGCACTGATCATCATCGTCGCCATCGTCGTGTTCTCCGTGGCACTTCCTGACGGCACGGGCAAGGTCATCTCGAGCATCCAGAACTGGATCGTCACCGACCTCGGCTGGTACTACATGCTCGTCGTCGGACTCTTCGTCGCCTTCGCCATCGCCGTCGGCTTCTCGAAGTTCGGCAGGATCAAGCTCGGCAAGGACGATGACAAACCCGAATTCGGTGTGATGTCCTGGTTCGCGATGCTCTTCGCCGCCGGCATGGGCATCGGTCTCGTCTTCTACGGTGTGGCCGAACCGCTGACCTACGCCACCACCGGGCCCAAGCCCGGCTGGCCGGGCGGTGAGGTCGAGAATGCGCAGATGGGCATGGCGCAGACTTTCGTCCACTGGGGTCTGCACCCGTGGGCGCTCTACGCCGTGCTCGGCATGGCTCTGGCCTACGCCATCCACCGCCGCGGCCGTCCCCTGTCGATCCGGTGGGCCCTCGAGCCTCTGCTCGGCAACAAGGTCAAGGGCTGGGCCGGTGACGTCATCGACATCATTGCGATCTTCGGCACCGTCTTCGGCATCGCCACCTCGCTGGGCCTCGGCGTCCAGCAGATCTCGGCCGGGCTCAAGCACATCGGCGTCGTCGGTGACTACGACAACACCTTCCTCATCATCCTCATCGTCATCATCACCTTCCTCGCCACCGCCTCGGTGGTCTCGGGTGTGGGCGCAGGCATCAAGTGGCTGTCGAACATCAACCTCACGATGGCCGGCGTTCTGCTGGTCACGGTCCTCGTGCTCGGACCGACGCTCTTCCTGTTCCAGAACTTCGTCGAGTCGCTCGGCGTCTGGTTGGCGAATGTGCTCAACATGACCTTCGACATCGGTGCCTACTCTGGCGAGGAAGGCGCCGAGTGGAACTCGACGTGGACGCTGTTCTACTGGGGCTGGTGGATCTCCTGGGCGCCCTTCGTCGGCGTCTTCATCGCCCGCATCTCCCGAGGTCGAACGGTCCGCGAGTTCATCGCCGGTGTCCTCCTCGTCCCCTCGATCGTCGGCTTCTTCTGGTTCTCAGTTCTCGGTGGAACGGGCATCCACAGGCAGATCTTCGGCTCCGGCGACCTTGTCGACCCGGACGAGGGGGTCGTGGCCGAACGCGTCCTCTTCGACGTCCTCGGGAACCTGCCGCTGGGCTCGATCCTCTCGGTCATCGCGATCATCCTCGTGGCGATCTTCTTCATCACCTCCTCGGACTCGGGTTCGCTCGTCGTCGACATGCTCGCCTCGGGCGGACACCCGAACCCGCCGATCTGGTCGCGTGTGCTGTGGGCTCTGATGGAGGGCGCGATTGCGATCGCACTTCTCGTCGCCGGCGGACTGACCGCACTGCAGGCTGGTTCGCTGATGACGGCGTTGCCGTTCTCGATCGTGCTCCTGCTCATCTGCGTGGCCACGCTCAAGGCCTTCGGCATGGAGGCCAAGCGCAATGCGGCGATCGAACGGGCCGCGCGGTTCCGTCAGGTCGGTGAGCACCTCGCCGATGACTTCGATGAGTACCTCGGCGAGAAGGTCGACGAACGCATCGACTACCGGCTGACGCGAAGTCAGAGTCTGCTCGGCAAGCAGCGAGCGAAGTCGGCCGGTCGCACCGAGAAGCGCGGCGGACGCGACGTGCCGGCCCGGGATAGAGGGACACCGGACTCCGAGTCCTGACCGTCCCCTCGTCGAGGCGGTCCCTCGCCGAGGTGCGGATCAGCTTACAGCGAGGCGGCCCCGTTCCGGCGGGGCCGCCTCGCTGCGTGAAGGGACGCCGCCTCCCCGCACCGGGGTGGCGCTTCACTGCTCGATGTGGCCCGGTCACGAGTCGGGGAAGCGGGCGGCCGCCTCGGTGGGGTGATGTCGCTTCGGGACGTCCTGCCACAAGCGGGACGTCCTGCCACAGGCGGGACGGAACGAGTAGGCTGGTGGGAGCAGAAACGGCCGACCCCGACCAAGGAGCATGTATGCCCATCGCCAGTCCTGAAGTGTATGCCGAGATGATCGACCGCGCGAAGACTCAGGGCTTCGCATATCCTGCGATCAACTGCACCTCCTCGCAGACGATCAACGCGGCCATCCGCGGCTTCGCCGAGGCCGGATCCGACGGCATCGTGCAGATCTCCACCGGCGGCGCCGAATACTTGTCCGGCCCGACGATCAAGGACCGTGTGCGCGGTGCGATCGCCTTCTCCGTCTTCGCCGCCGAGGTGGCCAAGAGCTACGACGTCAACATCGCCCTGCACACCGACCACGCCCCGAGGAAAGAGGTCGAGGAGTGGGTCAAGCCCCTCCTCGCCGCGTCGACCGAACGTGTGAAGAACGGCGGTCAGCCCTACTTCCAGTCGCATATGTGGGACGGCTCGGCTGTTCCGTTGGAGGAGAACCTCGTCCTCGCCGAGGAGCTGCTCGAGCTCTCGGCGGCTGCGCACTCGATCCTCGAGATCGAGGTCGGCGTCGTCGGCGGTGAGGAGGACGGCGTCGAGAACGAGATCAACGACAAGCTCTACACCACCGCCGAGGATGGACTGGCCACCGCACGTGCGCTCGGCACCGGTGAGAAGGGCCGCTACCTCACGGCTCTGACCTTCGGAAACGTCCACGGCGTGTACAAGCCCGGCAACGTCAAGCTGCGCCCCGAACTCCTCGGTGAGATCCAGTCCGCGGTCGGTGCCGAGGTCGGCAAGGACGCTCCCTTCGACCTCGTCTTCCACGGCGGCTCGGGTTCGAGCGCGGAAGAGATCGCCGAGGCGGTCCGTCACGGAGTCGTGAAGATGAACATCGACACCGACACCCAGTACGCCTTCACGCGCCCGGTCGTCGAGCACATGTTCCGCAACTACGACGGTGTGCTCAAGATCGACGACGAGGTCGGCGACAAGAAGCTCTACGACCCGCGCTCCTACGGCAAGGCCGCAGAGAAGGGCATGGCCGAGCGCATCGTCGAAGCCTGCCAGAACCTCGGCTCGGCAGGCACCAGCCTGAAGAAGTGAGTTGAGTCGCGGACTCAGCGAACTGACAGCGGCCGTCGCCCGATAGGGGCGGCGGCCGTTTCTGTATGCCTGAGCGCGGCTGGTCCACCGCTGAGTCTGCGCGTGGCAGGGCCTGCACGAGACCTGTGTTTCTGCCTGAGGCTCGGCGGGCCGGGGTGAATGACGCGAGGTCCGGGACGCCATTGTCCCGGACCTCGCACTGTCAGCGACGGGGCATCAGCCCTGCGGCACGGCCTTGCCTGCCTTGAGCAGGGCGACCCGCTGATCCCAGAAGTCGGCATTGCGCACGCCGATCTTCTCGGGTTCGAACACCGGGTCCAGGCCGAGCTTGGTCTGGCGCTCGAAGTCGCGCAGGAGCTTGAACGCCGGCTGCTGCAGGATGAGGATGCCGATGATGTTCAGCCAGGCCATGAGCCCCACGCCGATGTCACCGAGCGCCCAGGCGCTGCCGGCCGTCGACATCGCACCCACGGCGACGGCGATGAGGATGAGCAGCTGCAGCAGGCGCTTGCCGACCGCGAGCACCATGGTGTTCTTGGCCTTGCCGAGCAGGTACACGAGGTTCGTCTCGGCCATGTAGTAGTAGGCGACGATCGTGGTCAGCGCGAAGAGGAAGATCGAGATCGCGATGAACCCGGCTCCGAAGCCGTGGATCATCGAGTCGAGTCCCGCCTGCGGCCACTTCTCGCCCGGGGTCGCGGCGATCTCTTCGACCATCTGGCCGCGGCCGGTGCCGATGATCGTCGTCCCGTCGGCATCGAAGACCTTGTACATGCCGGTCGAGAGGATCATGAACGCCGTGGCCGAGCACACGAAGAGGGTGTCGATGTAGACCGAACCGGCCTGCACGAGGCCCTGCTTCGACGGGTGCGAGACCTCGGCGGCCGATGCCGCGTGCGGTCCGGTGCCCTGTCCGGCCTCGTTCGAGTAGATGCCGCGCTGGACGCCCCACTGCACGGCCATGCCGATGATGCCGCCGAAGGCAGCTTCCGGTCCGGCGTCGATGCCGAAGGCCGAATTGAACATCAGCTGGAAGACCGGGATGATCTGGTCGGCGTTGATGATGGTCACGGCGATGGCCGCAACGATGTAGATGACGGCCATGAACGGAACGGCCAGCGAGGCGAAGTGGGCGATGCGCTTGATGCCGCCGACGACGATGAAGCCCATGATGATGACGAGCGCGATCGCGGTGCCCCAGGTCGGAACGCTCCAGGCGTTCTCGACGGCGCCGGAGATCGCATTGGACTGGATGCCCGGCAGCATGAAGGACATGGCGATCACGGTCACGGCCGCGAAGACCATGCCGTAGACCTTGAACAGTCCGCGAGCCTTGGTGTGGCGGTAGGCCTTCTCGAGGTAGAAGGCCGGACCGCCGCGGTACTCACCGGTGCGGGGATCCTGTTCCTTGAAGATCTGACCCAGCGTGGATTCGACGTAGGACGTCGAGGCACCGAGGAGAGCGGAGATCCACATCCACACGACAGCGCCGGGACCACCGAAGCCGATGGCGGTGGCGACACCGGCGATATTGCCGACGCCGACGCGGCCGGCCAGCGAAATCGCCAGAGCCTGGAAGGACGAGACTCCCTCATTGGAGCTCTTTCCCGTGAACATCTGCTTGAAGATCGCAGGGACCTGACGAATCTGAACCGCGCGTGAGCGGATCGTGAAATAGACACCGGCGCCGAGGCACAGGTAGACGAGGGCGGAAGACCACACAACCCCGTTGAGCCAGTCGATGAAAGCGGACACGCTTCTCCATTCGTTCTTCCGTGCCGGGATCGCCGACACGGTGTTGCTTATCTAGCGTCTGTGCCAGAGCACCGGCCAGCGATTGAGCGGCCGGATTCACGAGAGTTCTCCGAGCGTTCTCTGTGATGCACCTCATAAGTGAAACCGATTGTGACCTGTCGCGCAAATCGAAATCCCGCAGCCGCCCATGCGTGGTCCTGCGGGTCACCCCGCTGTTCACCGCGTTGCGGCAAGGGGGGTTTCGCTGTATCGGGCAGGGCCGCCTCGGCGAATGATTGCGATGTGATTGCGAAGTGGGTCACCTTCTGTGGGTCAGTTCACTATTTGGGACGGAGATCGTAAGATGTGGTGCGGATCTCTTCGAGCAAAGACGACACGAAGAGCACTTTTGAAACGACAGGAACACCATGAAACGACGAACTGGCGCTAAGGCCGTGGCCATCGCTGCGGCGGGCGCTCTGCTCCTCTCCGCCTGCTCGACCTCGACGACCGGAGGCGGGGGCGGAGACGACGAGGGCGGCATGCTCACGGTCGGAACCACGGACAAGGTTGTGGCGTTGGATCCGGCTGCCGCATACGACAACGGAAGCTCCCTCGTCGAGCAGCAGGTCTACCCCTTCATCCTCGCGTACAAGCCGGGCACCGCTGAGCTCAACCCCTCGATCGCGGAATCGGCCGACTTCACCGAACCGACGAAGTACGAGGTCAAGCTCAAGGACGGGCTCAAGTACGCCAACGGCAACGAACTGACCTCCTCGGATGTGAAGTTCTCCTTCGATCGGCAGCTGAAGATCCAGGACCCCAACGGACCGTCCTCGCTGCTGGGCGGACTGAAGTCCGTGGAGACGCCTGACGAGAAGACCGTGATCTTCAACCTCAAGCGCAAGAACGACCAGACGTGGCCGGGAGTGCTCGCCAGCGCCGCCGGACCGATCGTCGATGAAGACGTGTTCTCGGCGGACAAGGTCACGAAGGATCAGGAGATCGTCGACGGCAAGGCCTTCGCCGGTCCGTACACGATCGACGGCTTCAAGTTCAACGAACTGCTCACCTACAAGTCCAACCCGGACTACAAGGGCTTCATCGAGCCCGCGAAGACCGAGACCGTGCAGATGAAGTACTACTCGGACGCGAACAACATGAAGCTCGACGTCCAAGAGGGCACCATCGACGTGGCATGGCGTTCGCTGTCGGCCACGGACATCGACGACCTCGGCGAGAACGACGACCTCAAGGTCCACAAGGGCCCCGGCGGCGAGATCCGCTACATCGTGTTCAACATGGACACGATGCCTTTCGGCGCGAAGACCGACGAAGCCGATGAGAAGAAGGCGCTCGCCGTTCGTCAGGCCATGGCCGACTCCGTCGACCGCCAGGCGATCGCCAGCCAGGTCTACAAGGACACCTTCACCCCGCTGTTCTCGCACGTGCCCGAGGGGCTGCCCGGTGCCGACGAGCCGCTGAAGTCCGAATACGGCGACGGCAAGGGCGGTGCCGATGTCGCGAAGGCGAAGAAGGCGCTCAAGGACGCAGGTGTCGAGACCCCGGTCGAGCTCAAGCTGCAGTACAACCCGGACCACTACGGTCCGTCCTCGGGCGACGAGTACGCCCTGGTGAAGGACCAGCTGGACAAGACCGGTCTGTTCAAGGTCGACCTCCAGTCGACCGAATGGGTGCAGTACAACAAGGACCGCACCGATGACGTGTACCCGATGTACCAGCTGGGTTGGTTCCCGGACTACTCGGATGCTGACAACTACCTCGTGCCGTTCTTCTACGACACGGACGAGACCCCGTCGTTCCTCGGCAACCACTACCGGGACGAGACGATGAACAAGGAGCTCAACGCTCAGTCCTCCATCGCTGATGAGGGCAAGCGCGAAGAGGCTCTGAAGAAGATCCAGGGTCAGCTCGCCGATGAGCTGCCGACCCTGCCGCTGCTCCAGGGCAACCAGATCGCCGTGTCCGGCAAGGACGTCAAGGGTGTCGACGACACCCTCGACCCCGCGTTCCAGTTCCGACTGGCGCTGCTGAGCAAGTGATCACCCACACGAGGTGCAGGTGAGCCGATCGGGCCACCTGCACCTCGTGGCGCGTTCGCGGTGAGGTCCGTGCACCTGCAGACCATCGCCGAGGTGTCTCCTGCCGCGAGCGCACCGAAACACACATAAGGAACACATGTCTGCTGCCATCAGCGAACCAGGGGCGGAGGCCGCCGAGACCTCGGTCGCGGTCAAGAAGCCCACTGGAGGCGGACTGGGACGCTACGTCCTCATCCGCTTCCTGCTCATCATTCCCACCATCTTCATCCTCACCACTCTGGTGTTCTTCCTCATGCGCATCACCGGTGACCCGATCACCGCAGCGCTGGGCGGTCGCCTGACGAAGGCCCAGCTGGCCGAGCGCGTCCACGCCGCCGGCTACGACCGGCCGCTCCTCGTCCAGTACTTCGAGTACATGGGCAATCTGCTCAAGGGCGACTTCGGCACCGCGGTCTCCGACGGTCAGCCCGTCTCGTCCATTCTGGTCAACTACGGTGCGGCCACCGTCGAGCTCGTCTTCTACGCGCTCATCGTCGCGTTCATCCTCGGCATCCCGCTGGGCATGCTCGCCGCCTACCACCGGGACAAGGCCCCCGACGCCGCACTGCGTGTGCTCGCGATCCTCGGCTATGCGACCCCGGTGTTCTTCGCCGGCATGGTCCTCAAGCTCATCTTCGGCGTCTTCCTGCCCGTCCTGCCGGTGGCCGGCCGCGGCACCACAGAGACCGAATACATCATGTCCGGCGTCGTCGGCCCGACGCACTTCTACCTCATCGACGCGCTGCGCATCGGCAATTTCTCCGTCCTGTCCGATGTGCTCGCCCACGCGGTGCTGCCGGCGATCGCCCTCGGCGTGCTCACCGCCGGAGTCTTCCTCCGACTGGTGCGCACGAACCTCATCGGCACGCTCGAACAGCAGTACATCGACTCCGGCCGATCCCGCGGCATCTCCGAATACCGCCTGGTCACCAAGCATGCCTACCGTCCGGCGCTGATCCCGATCATCACCGTCATGGGCATGCAGATCGCGCTCATGCTCGCCGGCGCCGTGCTCACCGAGACGACGTTCGAATGGAAGGGACTCGGCTTCAAACTCGCCGAATACCTCACGGCCCGCGACTTCGTGGCGGTCCAGGGAATCGTCGTGTTCCTCGCCGTCATCGTCGCGGTCACGAACTTCCTCGTCGACGTCATCGCCGCATTCATCGATCCGAGAGTGAGGTACTGATGTCCACTCCACAGAATCCACGCAGCCAAGGCCCGGATGAGACGGCCGAGACCTTCGCCGAGGCGGCCCCCGGAGCAGGCGTACCCGCTCTGGCGTTCGACGACCGGGCCAAGAGATCCTGGTTCTCCCGTCTGCCGATCGTCTCCCATCTGCGCCAGTCCGTGGGGCTGCAGCGCGGAATGCTCATCACCGGGCTCATCCTCAGCGGAATCGTCATCATCTGCGCGATCTTCGCTCCGCTCATCGCCCCGTACGGCTTCAACCAGCTGGGCACGTCCGAAGGCAACTTCGGGTCGAAGCTGCCTCCCGGCGGCACCCATATCTGGGGCACCACGGTCGGCGGCTACGATGTGTTCTCCCGTGTCGTCTGGGGTGCGCAGACCGCAGTGGCCGTCATCGTCGTCGCCGTGGTCATGTCCCTGTTCGCCGGTGTCATCCTCGGACTCATCTCCGGCTACATCGGCGGCTGGCTCGACCGCATCCTCGTCGTCATCGCCGATGCCGTCTACGCCTTCCCGACCCTGCTGCTGGCACTGGTCATGTCGATCGCGATCTCCGGCGGACAGTCGAGCGCCTGGGGCGGGATCGCGGCGGCCGCGTTCTCGATCACGGTCGTCTTCATCCCGCAGTACTTCCGTGTGGTGAGGGCGGAGACCCTGCGGCTGAAGGCCGAACCGTTCGTCGAATCGGCGATCGTGCTCGGTGCCTCGAAGACTCGCATCATCTCCAAGCACATCTTCCGCAACGCCACCCGCACCCTGCCGCTGATCTTCACACTCAACGCATCCGAGGCGATTCTGACTCTCGCCGGCCTCGGGTTCCTGGGCTTCGGAATCGAACCCACCTCGGCGTCGGAATGGGGATACGACCTCAACAAGGCACTGCCGGACGTCACATCCGGCGTGTGGTGGACGGCGGTGTTCCCGGGTCTGGCGATCGTGCTCACGGTGCTCGGGATCACCTTGGTCGGTGAGTCGATGAACGACCTCAACGACCCGCGTCTGCGTGTGCGACGCAAAGCCAAGGTCAAGAACGTCAAGTCCGCGGAGGTCACGGCATGAGCAAGCAGAAACACGAGCAGACAGCCTCGACCACCGGCAGCATCCTCGACGTCGAGGGCCTCGACGTCACCTTCTCCACCGACGGCGGGGACGTCCACGCCGTCAAGGACGTGTCGTTGAGCGTCTCACCCGGTGAGGTGCTTGCGATCGTGGGCGAATCGGGCTCCGGCAAGACCGTGACCGCCCGGTCCATCCTCGGCCTGCTGCCGGAGACGGCGCAGCGCTCAGGCGCCATCGTCATCTCGGGTGCGAACGTGCTCAGCGTCTCGGCCGACGAGCTGCGGGCCATGCGCGGCCGCGATGTGGCCATGGTCTTCCAGGAGCCGTCGACCGCGCTCAACCCCGTCTACACGGTCGGGTGGCAGATCGCCGAGGGCCTGCGCGCGCACGATAGGAAGGCGAGCAAGGCCGACCTCAAGGCGCGCGTCGTCAAGGCGATGCGGCAGGTCGGAATCCCGGATGCGGACAGCCGATTCGACTACTACCCGCATCAGTTCTCGGGCGGGCAGAAGCAGCGCATCGTCATCGCCATGGCCTTGGCGCTGGGAGCGAAGCTCATCGTCGCCGACGAACCGACCACCGCGCTTGACGTCACCGTGCAGGCGGAGATCCTCGACCTGCTGCGTGAGCTGCGGGATGAGACGGGCACGGCCATCGTGCTCATCACCCACAACATGGGTGTCGTCGCCGACCTCGCCGATCGGGTGGCCGTGATGCTGCGCGGCGACCTCGTCGAGGTCTCGCCCGTCGAGCAGCTCTTCAGCGACCCGCAGGAGCAGTACACCCGTGAACTGCTCGCCGCGGTGCCGCGGATCGGGTCGACCGTGGCCGGCAGTCGCAAGGCGGCCGCCGCCGAGGCCGGGGCCGTGCCGGGTGCGATCACGGGGGATGCGTCGACGGCGGATCCCGAGTCGGTCGGCAGCGGCTCACCGCGCACCGCCTCGGCGGGGGATGCCCGGGACGGGGCCGCCTCGGCGGGGGACGATCAGCCCGGGGCCGCCTCGGCGAAGAACCGGAACACGCACGAATCGATCGTGTCCGCCCGCGGTCTCGACATCGTCTATCCGGGCGGCTTCGGCAAGTCGGATTTCCACGCGGTGAAGAAGGTCAGCTTCGACATCAAGGCCGGCGAGGTCTACGGACTCGTCGGTGAGTCGGGGTCGGGCAAGACCACGATCGGACGTGCGATCGCGGGCCTGACCAGGGCCAGCGGTGGAAGTCTCACGGTGCTCGGGCATGAGATGGTCGGGTTCAGGGAGCGGGAGTTCACGAAGATCCGGCGACGGATCGGGTTCGTGTTCCAGGACCCGGCGGCCTCGTTCAATCCGCATCTGTCGATCGGGGAGTGCATCGCCGAACCGTTTGCGATCCACCGTCGGGAGATGAGCCCGTCCGACCGCTCGCAGCGTGTGCTCGAACTCCTCGATTCCGTGCAGCTGCCGAAGGCGTATGCGGCGAGGTATCCGCATGAGCTCTCCGGCGGGCAGCGGCAGAGGGCGTCCTTGGCCCGTGGTCTCGCGCTCGATCCGGAGCTGCTCATCGCCGATGAGCCGACGTCGGCGCTCGACGTGTCGGTGCAGGCGAAGGTGCTCGAACTCTTCGTCGAGCTGCAGAACCGCTTCGACTTCGCGGCCCTGTTCATCAGCCACGACCTCGCGGTGGTCGATATGCTCTCCGACCGCATCGGCGTGCTCTTCCACGGCGAACTGCTCGAAGAGGGCACGGGTGAGCAGGTGCTCGGATCACCGGACAACGACTACACGAAGCGTCTCATCGCGTCGCTGCCGGTCCCGGATCCGGCGGAGCAGGCCGAGCGACGTGAGCTGGCCCGCACCCTCCGCACCCCCTAACTGCTACCCGACGGCGGCCCAGCAACCTCGCGCGAGGTTGCTGGGCCGCCGTCAGGTAGTGGAGGAGGGAATTATTTGGTGTCGGCGATGAAGTCGAGCATGCCGTCCTGATTGACCGGCAGGGCCAGCAGGCGGTCGAGTTCGGTGTCATCGGGGTCGAGGCCGAGGATGCGCATCGAGTACTGAGTGAAGTCGCGCTCGATCATGTCGGGCGTCAGATCACCCGTCGGTCGGTACCACAGCGACAGCGAATTGCAGATCGAGTGGATCGCGCGAGTGGCCAGGGCGGCGTTGGCGATCGTGAAGTGTCCGGTGTCGGCGCCGGCCCGGACGATATCGCCCATGATCTCGCGAGCCTCCCGCTGGAGATCCTTGACGCGGACGGCATTGTCGCCGGTGAGGCGTTCGGTGTCGCGCAGCAGAACGGTGGAGACCGAGACGTTCTCCATCCGATAGCGGGCGAGGTAGCGCACCGCCACGGCCAGCTGGTCGACAGGATTGTCATCGACTTCGGCGATGACGGCCCGGCAGTGTTCGATGTACCAGGAATATGCTGTGTGGACGAGCTCGTAGAGTGCTTCCTGCTTGGACGGGAAGTAGTAGTAGAGCGCGGAGAGGCTCAGACCTGCCGTCTGTGCGATATCGCGGATGGACGCGCCGTCGAATCCCTTATCCGCGAAGGTGTCCCGGGCCGAGCGGAGAATGTTGTTGCGGCCGTTGGTTGAGCGCACGATGACCGGACTCCTTGCCTAGTTTCCGTCGTAGCCGACTTTTTAACGAACAGTCTTTCACTTGCCCCACGACCTTACACGACAGCCGGTGCCTGCGGGCCTGATTTCGCGGGGAACTTCGCCGGAGCGCGGTCGAATCGATGAGCGCCGAGGCGGCCGGCCCGGTCGCGACCACCGACCGTCCAATGTGGGCGGCGTCACTCCGAAAGAGGGAATGATTGAGTGTTCAACGATGTTGGTGGGGTGGAGTCGCAGACGATCCGGCGTGCCGGAGGCGCAGGCTGCACCCGTGAACTCGACCGCCTCGGCCGCCCGGCCGGCGGGCACCGCTCAACGATTTGAGGACGCATATGCTCAACATTGCCATCATTCCCGGAACCTCCCGCCCGCAGGCGCTGAACCCGCAGATCGTGAGCTGGGTCGAGCAGCAGCTGGACGCCAATGACGATGTCCGCGCCGAGGTCGTCGACTTCGGCAGCTTCGACCTGCCCCTGCTCGACGAGGTCGTCCCCGCCGGCGCGAAGATGTACGCCAACGACCACACGAAGGCCTGGGGTGCGAAGCTCGAGGAGTTCGACGCCTTCATCTTCGTCACACCCGAGTACAACCACTCGATCTCCGGCTCGCTGAAGAACGCGCTCGATTTCGTCGCCACCGAGTTCAACCACAAGGTCGCAGGCATCGTGAACTACGGCGCCGACAAGGGAGTGCGCGCCGCCGAGCACCTGCGCCACATCCTCGCGAACTACAAACTCGCCGTCGTCCGCGACCAGGCCTCGTTCTCGATCTTCACCGACGTCGCCGACGGCGATTTCGCCCCGACCGCGGTCTCGGCCGCCCCGTTCGCATCCATGGTCGACGACATCGTCGCCTGGGGCGAGGCCCTGAAGTCCGTGCGTGAAGCCGGCGCCGAGGAGCAGGCCGCCTGAGTCTGGCTGCATCGCTGAAGTGGCCCGCCGGTCGCCCGACCGGCGGGCTTCGTCGTCCCCGCTGCGCCCGCCACTTCCGCACGGGCGAACCTCCCGCCGAGGCGGCCCTCTCCCGCCCGTGCACCGTGACCGTCCCCACACCTGCGTTAGAGTCGCAGTGATAAATCGTTCGCTCAGCGATGCAAAGGACACTCATGGAACTGAAGAACACCGTCGCCCTCGTCACCGGCGGAGCCTCCGGGCTCGGCCGTGCCACCACTGAACGCCTCCTGGCCGCCGGAGCCCAGGTCGTCATGGCCGACCTCAACGCCGAGGTGGGGCAGCAGGTCGCCGTCGAACTCGGCGATTCCGCCCACTTCGTCACCGCCGACGTCACGAACGAAGAGCAGGTCCAGGCCGCCGTCGACACCGCCACCGGGCTCGGCACCCTGCGCGTCGTCGTCAACTGCGCCGGCGTCGCGACCCCCGGAAAGCTCGTCTCCCGCAAGGGGCCGCTGCCGCTCGACGCTTTCCAGAAGGTTCTGAACATCAACATCGTCGGCACCGTCAACGTCTGTCGCCTCGCCGCCGCGGCCATGCAGAGCCAGGAAGCGCAAGGCGAAGAGCGCGGCGTCATCGTCAACACCGCATCGGTGGCGGCCTTCGACGGTCAGATCGGCCAGATCGCCTACTCTGCGTCCAAGGGTGCCGTGGCTGCGGTGACCCTGCCGATGGCCCGCGAGCTCGCCGCCTCCTTCATCCGCGTCGTCACCATCGCCCCCGGCATCTTCGAGACCCCGATGATGGCCGGACTGCCCGCCGAGGCGCAGGAATCCCTCGGCAAGTCCGTGCCGCATCCGGCCCGACTGGGCAAACCGGCCGAGTACGCACAGCTCGTCGAGTCGATCGTGGCCAACCCGATGCTCAACGGTGAGACGATCCGCCTCGACGGCGCCATCCGCATGGCCCCGAAATGATCGACTGACGCCCTCGCCGAGGATGCCCACCCCGAGGAATTCCTCACCGAGGATCGCCTGACCGTCAGAGCCGCCCGTTTTCGCAGTCGCGGAAGGGCGGCTCTGTCGCCTGATGGGAGGCTCAGCGGTGTGCGTTGACGAGCAGCGCCAGCTGCACCCGCGAGGTCACCTCGAGCTTGTCGAAGATGCGCGCCAAGTGGGTCTTCACCGTCGCCGTCGAGACGAACAGTGACCGCGTCACCTGCGCGTTCGTCAAACCCTTAGCGACCGCCTCGGCGATCTCCCGCTCCCGGGTCGACAGTGACGCGAGCGGATCCTGACCCGGCACCGAGGCGGCCGGCCGAGACGACATCAGCGTGGCCAAGGCGGTCGCCGACAGAGTGCGAGTGCCGTCGGCGGCTGCCCGGACGGCATTGATGAGCTCTTCCGGTGGGGTGTCCTTGAGGATGTAGCCTGCCGCCCCGGACTGCAGGGCACGGTGGATGAAATCGTCGGTGCCGAAGGCCGTGAGCATGAGCACCTGCGGGTGCTCGGGATCGCTTAGGAGCGTCTGTGCGGCCTCGAGCCCGTCGAGACGGGGCATCCGGATATCCATGAGCACGAGATCGGGACTCAGTCGGCGAGCGAGATCGATGGCTTCGACTTCATCGACCGCCTCGGCGATGACGTCGATGTCGTCGGCAGCGCCGAGGAGGAGCCTGAGGCCCGAGCGCATGAGCGATTCGTCGTCGGCGATGATGACGCGGATGCTCATGCTTTCTCCTGTTCGTCCGGGGAGCCGACCGTGCCGACAGTGCCCGCTGAGTCGTCTTCTGTGAAGATGCCTGCGTCGATGGGGATGCGGGCGCGGAGGGTGAACTCCGGGGTCGTCGTCACCGTGAGATCGCCGCCCATGGCCTCCATTCTCTCCCGCAGTCCGAGCAGTCCCAGCCCGGATCCGGTGACGAGCTGCTGCGCTCCGGCGCGGAACGCCGGGGCCAGCCCAGTGTGCGGATTGCTCGCGACGAGTTCGAGGTGTCCGTCCGCCTCGTCGAAGCCGACCTTGATCGTCACTCTTTGGCCCGGGGCGTGCTTGACCGCATTCGTGATCGCTTCCTGGACGAAGCGGTAGATCGTCGTCTGCTCGAGTGCCCCGCACCGGTGGAGGACTTCGGCGGTCACCGGTTCGAGGTAGCGCAGCTCGGCGGTGTCGCCCCTGGCCGCGACGAGGCGGTCGATGTCAGGGTCGATGACCGTGCCCTCGTCATCGCTGCGCAGCATCGTCAGCACCTCACGGAGTTCGACACCGGAGCGGCGGGCGGCATCGGCGATGAGACGGGCGCTTTCGCGGACCTCATCGGGGTCGAGGTCCTGCCGCACGGACAGGGCGCCGGAGTACATGGCGATGACGGACAGGTGATGGGACAGGGAATCGTGCATGTCGCGGGCGATGCCGCGGCGCACCTCAGCGATGGCGCGGTCCTGCCGAGAGCGTTCGCGCAGCAGGGTCTGCGCGGCGGAGTCGATGAACCCCTGCTCGCGGGCGCCGCGGATGACGCCGACGATGACGATGACGGCGTACATCGTGCCGCCGAAGACGAACACGGGAAGATCGAAGGCTCCCGCCGCCTGCGGGGTGAGGACGTAGGTCGCCGAGAAGGCTGCCAGTGTGGCGGCGAGTGCGACGAAGTCGAGGGCCCAACTGCGACGGGCCGACAGCGAAATGAGCATGATCGAGGCGGCGAAGGCGCCGAGGATGCTGACCGTGCCCAGGAGGAGTCCGATGATCCCGACGGTGACGGGAACCCAGCCGCCCGGACGGCGCTGGAGAGATTCGACGGACCCGTCGGAGGCGAGGAACTCATCACCACCGTGGCCGGTGACAGTGAGGAACTCGCGCAGCTTCTCCGCGGCCAGCACCTTCGGACGCAGCTGTTTGCGCAGAACCCGGCGTCCGTCGAAGACGAGGACGATAGGCAGACAGACGAAGGAAACGAGCCCGAAAACGATGTGTACGAAGATCTCTGCACTGAGAGCATTCGCCTCGGCACCGGTGGACTCTGGGTTCGGCCATTTGTCTCCGATGACAATGAAGAGCAGGAGCACGCCGACGACCGCGGAGATGCCGGTCCAGAGGAGGGCATGCGCGAGCGGGCGGCGGGCGGGGCGAGATGTCACCCTTCGACCCTACCGGTGCGACGGCCGAAGGAGTGTCGTCCGAAAGGATGAGATCTGCATGGTCGTGCGGAGACCGTCGCCCCGCCAGAGGCCTTCTGACATGCGCATTCACCCGATCGGATGACATGAATCATGCCCTTGGCCGATGGTCAGCGGCCGCGGTGTCCGAAAGGGTGGAGACATGAGAAATCAACTCCACTTTCCCGCCTCCGTCGAGTCGCCTCGGGGCTACCATCGGCAGTTCGCCGCACAACGGGGCAACCGGTGGTACAAACCGATCCTCGTGGCCGTCCTGGCCGCGGTGTTCTACCTGGTCGAGATCATCGCCCAATTCGCGGGCTTCTTCATCTGGGCTCTGTTCGCCCTCGGCGGCGACGGCGACTTCAGCGCATGGTCGGAACGTCTCATCGATATGAACACCACCACAGGGATCCTCTTCGGACTCGTCAACGTCATCCTCATGTGGCCGGCCGTCGAGCTCGCGACCCTCTGCGTCTATCGGCGCTGGTTCTCCACGATGATCTCGCTTCGCGGCGGACTGCGCCTGCGTCGGCTCGGGCGGTACATGCTGTACGGGTCGGCCGTGTCGGTGGTCTGCGCGATCGTGATGGTCCTGTTCTCCGACGGGTCGATGGGCGATCTGACCTCGGGAATCGTGTGGAACCAGCACGTGCTCGCCATGCTCATCGCGTTCGTCCTCCTCGTCCCGTTCCAGGCGACGGCCGAAGAGATCGTCTTCCGCGGCCTGGCCATGAACGTCATCGGCGCCTGGCTGCGCCACCCCGCTTGGGCCGTGCTCATCCCCGTGCCGTTCTTCGTCTTCGGCCATGTCTACGACCTGCCGGGGCTCATCGACGTCGGGATCTTCGCCGTCATCGTCGGCACCCTGACCATCATCACCGGCGGCCTCGAAGCGGGGATCGCGTTCCACATCATCAACAATCTCTTCGCGTTCGTCCTCGGTGTGCTCTCCGGAGCCGACCTCAACGCGACGAGCTCACCGACGATCGAGGTCGTCATGTCGATCATCGCCCCGATCGGCTTCGCCGTGATCGTCGTCCTCGATCACCGTCGCCGAGGCGGTCCTTCCCCTTGCCGAGGCGACCCGACCGACCGCGAACCGCTGGGTCCCCGCGGGGACGGCCCCGAGACTGCGGGAGCCGACGAGGACCGCGAGGCGAATGCCGACACCGAAAAGAAGGCGAGCCTCTGATGAGCTACTTCAGCGAATTGGCCCAGAACCTGCGTCGGCGCGGATGTGAGGAAGACCAGGTCCTCACCTTCCTCTGCGAGGTCAAGGATTCGACGCAGAAAGCAGGCACGACGCCCGAGGCCGAGTTCGGCACACCCGAAGAGAAAGCCTCGAAGCACAGCGGAAAGCGCGCACGGTCCACAGGCCAGGCGACGCTCAACGTGTTCGGATTCGCGGGCGTGTGCTGCGTGGTCGTCTATGCCATCTGGCCGGGACTGTTCGACTTCACGAATCCCGTGCTGTCGAACTTCGGCGGCATCATCGCGCTCATCGTCCTGCTCATCATCGGTGCCTTCGTCGCAGGGTTCATCGACACTCGCCTGCCGAAGGGGTTCGAGGCTCCGCGGTCAGAAGTCGATCGATGAGCTCGTCGGCAGTGAGGCCCTCGGCTCGGGCGGCGGCCTCGAGGCGGTCAAGACTCGAGGGTGACAGCGTCGAAGCAGGCGGAGTCGCAGGAGACCGCGTCGACCCGGCCTTGAGCAGCAGCGACGTCAGGGGCACGACGACCACGCCGAGCGCGGCGAGGATCCACACGATGCCGTTGAGGCGGGTCAGCCAGTCGTGCTCCCACGCTCCGTCCATCCAGATCGTGACGAGAACCAGGCATGTGCCGAGCGCGAGGAGGCAGAGCGTGATCGGCAACCCGATCCGCACCACCCGAGTCCGGGCCACCAGCAGCAGAATGAGCGAACTGACCGAAGCGACGGCGGTGACGAGCACGATCGACGCGAGCACCTGGTAGAGGATGTCGCCGATGGTCAGGCCGGTGGAGCCGGGGATGGGGTCATCCCACATGTACGGATCGCCCCAGATGAACAGAATGCTCACCAGCAGGGTGATGAACGCCAGCAGGATCGTGGCGCTGCCGAACCATTGGACTCGCCGACCGATGAGCGTCGCCCCGCAGAAGGCGGCGACGCTGCAGGCGCCGGTCACCGACGTCATGGCGATGACCTGGAACGTCGATTCGGACTCGATATCGCCGAGCATGACGATGATCCCGCCGATCGCCGCCACGCTGAAGGCCACGACGATGATGACGGCGATCGTGCGCCGCAGGTCCCGGACGAATCGGGACTGCTCTCGCGCCGCGGGTTCGGGCGCCGGCGTCGAGGGGCCAGATGGCATCGCTGGGGATGAGTGAGTCACTGTTTCTGCACCTTTCGGAGGGGATTTCAGACAGCAGGGAACCCTGATCGATTATGTCATCGATCCGCTCGCACTCAGTCCGTCGGCAGCGACGCCCTGACCTCGAACCCGCGGCGCTCGGTCGGCCCCACCTGCAGGCTCCCGCCCAATGCTTCGACACGTTCGCGCATTCCCCTGATGCCGAAACCTCCGCCGAGGTGGCTGTGCCCACCCGCAACCGACCCGTCGGGTTCCCCGTTGAGAACGGAGATCTCGAGTCGGGTCCCGAGGGCTGTGACGGTGACCGCCACCGGGGCGCCTGCGGCATGCCGCAGTGCATTCGACAGGCTCTCCTGCACCACGCGGAACGCCGTGAGGCTCGTCGTCGGCGACAGCGACAGAGGCTCGGCGGGGAAGTCGAGGTCGACGACGGCACCGGAGCCGCGCGTGACATCGACGAGAGCGGGAATGTCCTCGACGGTCGGCTGCGGAGCCAGGTCCGCGTCCCGGCCCCCGCGCAGGATCGCGAGCAGTCCGCGCATCTCCGTCAAGGCCTGTCTGGCCGATGAGGCCATCGAATCGAACTCACCGAGGCTGCGCTCATCGAGTCCGGGCAGCCGGTACTTCGCCGTGGTCGCCTGCACGCTGATGACCGACATGCTGTGGGCGACGACATCATTGAGTTCCTGAGCGATCCGGTTGCGCTCTTCCAGCTCCTGCCGCTTCGCCAGTTCCGCGGCACTGAGTTCGCGTTCGGATTCGAGCTGCCGGCGACCTCTGATGAGCAGGTTGCCGATGACACCGATGGCTCCGGCACCAGCGGCGACGGCTGCGGTGGTGATGACATTCGCGAAGGCGCCGGCGAGCCCGCCGGCATGCGGCAGGACCAGCGCGAGCACGCCGATGAGCGCACTGCCCGTCCACAGCGCGACGAGGTGGACCCAACTGTGACGCAGACCGATGATGAGGTGGAGGAACACGAGAGCCAGCAGCGAGGTGACCGTGAACGGTCGGACTGCTCCCGAGACGTCCGCGGTGAGCAGAATGCTCGCCACCTGAGCGACGAGTCCGAGACCGATCGCCGGGACCGGCCAGCGCACGGCAAGGACGAGGGCGGTACTCAGAGCGAGGGCGATGAGCATCGCGAAGACCGTCGGGACGTCGTAGAGGACCGTCGTGACCGGCCACGAGATCGCCGAGAGCGCGACTCCGACGAATACGGAGATCAGCCAGATCCACCCTTCACCGCCGGCGATCTGCGAGAGGGTCGTCGGATTCGGTGAGGCTTCGGGCTTCGCCGACGGCGCGGTTTCCGTGACGGTCGGTCGTGATGGCGAACCCGGTACCGGCAGTGCGGCGGCCGGAGAGTTCCTGCGATCGACCGGATTCTGCGCAGCTCCTGCACTCTCGACATCGTGGGACAGGGCAGCGCGGATCGCGACGATCTCGAGCAGCGCCATGGCGTGGAGGACGAAAGGGAACGTCAGCAGCAGGATGATCCCGAGGACGAACTGGAAGGTCGCCTCGGCGGCGAACCCGAGGTCGGTGACCGGGGAGTTCGTCACCCACGCGACGACCCAGTCGACGGTGTTCCCGCCTCCGTCCGGGACGAACGCGCCCCAGAAGAAGTGCGTGATCCCGCCCAGACCGCCTGCGAACCAAGCGACGGAGACTGAGAACGTGAGGAGCCGGATCGGCAGTGCGAATACGGTTTCGAAGAGCAGATCCAACCACGCACGGGCATCGGACAGCGGAGCCAGCCACCAGCGGAGTCCGCGTCCACGGGGACGGGGAGCCGCCTCGGTGATGGGTGCACCCCATGCGCGGGCACGGGCCCGGGAGAAGTTGCCGAACGCGCGGGCGACGGTCAGCGTCAGCGGCAGGAGGAGCACACCGACCCAGACGATGACCGTGGCGATCGAGACGGAGAACAGGGTGATGAGAACCGGGAACGCGATGAGCGAGATGAGCAGGCTCGGGGCGACGAGAACGGAATCGCGGCCGAGATTGCGCCACAGCCTGGCCCACCACGAACGCGGCGCGGTCGCGGCCGGAGAATCGGCGGTCGTCGCGGCGTTCGGGCCGATCTGCGGGGGCTCTGCTGGGCGGGGCACGTCTCCAGCGTACGTGTCGGCGGGTGCGGGGGAGTGGTTCACAGTGTGATTCCTTCCTGTGCTGTCTGCGAGGTGGCCACCGTCGAGGCGGTGTGGGCAGTGCCGCGAGATTCGAGGACCTTCGGGTGGAAGCGCGAGAGCATCCACACTCCGCCGATGCCGACGGCCGCGGAGACGAGCAGACCGATGGCGGCCGGGGGCGTCAGTCCCGTGTATTCGCCGAAGAACGCGGCACCGATGATGACGGCGACGATCGGGTCGATGACCGTGAGACCGGCCAGAACCGTCTCGGCGGGGCCGCAGGCATACGCGGTCTGGACGAGCCAGAACCCCGCCGCCGAGGCCAGACCGACCGCAGCCAGCAGCGCCCACCAGCGCAGACCGAATGTATCGAGTCCGGGCAGACCCGACATGACGATCGACCGAGCCAGGACGTGCGTGGCCGCGGCGACCGTGCCGAAGACGATCCCGGTCATGACGACCCGGGGGATGTGGCCGGCGGAGCTGAACGAGAACAGCCCGGCGAAGAGGGTGAGGGCGATGAGCACGGTGAGCAGCCAGGTCACCGACTGTGCGTTCACGGAGATATCGTGGGCGAACCTCGCCGAGGTGGCCACGAAGGAGAAGATCCCGAAGAGCGTGACCGCGATGCTGATGAGCAGCGGAGCTCCGAAGCGGAGCCCGAAGTACCGCCGGCCGATGAGGACGGCGAAGACGAGGGAGACCGCGCCGATGGGTTGGACGATGGCGACCGGGCCGAGCCCGAGGGCGACGACGTTGAGCACCGTGACCAGACCCATGAGGCCGAGACCGGTGACCCAGGTGGCCTTGCGGCGCAGGCCGGGAGCCATGGCGGCCACGGCATGCTGCTGGAAGTGGGTGCCCAGGGCCAGGCAGAACGCTGCGGCGATGGCGAGGATGACGGCTGTGGTGATCATGGCCGTCACGCTAAGGAGGAGGTCGGCCGGAGCACATCATACGAACGGGTGAACCTCCGTCCGCCGAGGTGATACCTGAGGGTGAATATCGCGGATCAGGGGGTATCGGCGGCATGTTCTCGGGGTTCTTCGCGGTTACCGACCGTGAACGTCGGGTAGCGTGGAGCCATGCCGGAAGCAGAAGGAACGGGTGGCGGGAATGGTGGTGCCTCGTCGGCGAGTGTGCCCCCACCGTCGTCGACGACGATTCGGGTGGCCATCGTCGACGATCAGGCGATGGTCCGGCAGGGATTCGGAGCGCTGTTGGATGCGCAGACGGACATGCAGGTCGTCGGCAGTGCGGAGGACGGATCGGCCGTCGTCGACCTCGTGCGGCGGACGGACCCCGACGTCATCCTCATGGACATCCGGATGCCCAAGCTCAACGGCCTCGACGCCACCCGCGCGATCTTCAGTATGCCCGGCGAGCACCCCCGGGTCGTCATGCTCACCACGTTCGACGCCGATGAGTACGTGTTCTCGGCGCTGCGGGCAGGAGCCAGCGGATTCCTCCTCAAGGACGCCACCGCCGAGGACATGATCACCGCCGTGCGTGTCGTCGCCGGTGGGGAATCGCTGCTCGCACCGTCGGTGACCAGGCGACTCATCGCCGAATACGTCGCAGGGCCCACCGTGGCCAAGGACACCGCGGTGCTCGGGCAGCTGACCGACCGTGAGATCGAGGTGATGACGCTGGTCGCGAAGGGCCACCCGAACTCCGAGGTGGCCGAGCAGCTCTTCCTCGCCGAGCAGACCGTCAAGACCCACGTCTCTCGGATCCTGTCGAAGCTCGGCCTGCGCGACCGCACCCAGATCGTGGTCGCCGCATACGAGTCCGGGCTGGTCGTCGCCGGGAGCTGAGGGCTCTCGGGCAGTGCGGGGGCGTGAGCGGGTGACACCTTCTCAGATGGTACTGACGACCAGACTCTGCAGAGCTGGTGCTCGTCGGAGAATGTCGCGCATACTTGAAAGATGGCGAAGACATGGCTGTCCATCGATGTGGAACTGCTCAGCGGCAAGGGAACTGCAGTGTGGCCGCGGCCGGGACGGACGTTTGCCGTGGGCCCGGCGCACACGTTCGCCGACTTCGCTGATGCCATCAACTCAGCCTTTGCTCGCTGGGACCTCGCACATCTCTCGGTCTTCACCCTGGCCGACGGGCGAGTCATCACTGATGAGTTCAGCGCTGAGGAATTCAGCGCCTCGGAGTTCGGACCGGTCCAGGAGACCCTCGATTTCACACGCGTGAAAGTCACCCGCGAGGCGAAGCCCGGTGATGAGTTCCGGTTCACCTTCGACCTCGGCGACAATTGGACTCATCGGTGTGTGGTCAGTGAGAGGAAGCTCGATCCGAACGCGATGTTCGACGATCCGCCCGGCCGTCCGGCTGCGATCTGGGGCTGGGGTGCGATGCCCGATCAGTACGGCAGGCGGTGGGCGACCGATGATGGTACGGAACCGATTCCCGCTGAACCTGATACCGCCGACCAGATGGCTGACGGAGATTGGCCGAGCGAGGACGACCAGCCGTTCGTCGATGCCAGAGAGATTCGAGCCGCCACCGCCGCGAAAGACGCCGACAGGCTCATCACGGCAGTTCTCGGGAGCCACATAGACGAAGCGCTCCAACTGCTCGGAGAGGGTCTGCTGATGGCGCTTCGCCAGGACCGTGCCAGAACCGAGCCGATCGTGCTCTCTGCCATCAACCGGTTGACCTTCCGCGGCTTCCCCGGTGATCGCGAACTCTCCGAGGCGCTGCTGGCTGGGCTTCGGAACGAGCCGGTGCCCGGCCTCGACTTGGCAGTCGACCTTGAAATGCTCTCAATTATTCACGAAGGATCGTTCGAAGAGTCGGACGGAGGCTATCTCGACCTTCAGACCGGCGACGTCTACGACGCCTGGGCGGTGGAATACGGCGATGAGAACATCGACTTCAACGGCGACCCGGACCGGTGGGTGAGGTTCGACCGCGCTGACACCGAAGACGCCTGGAACGACATGCAGGCCTTCGTCTCAGGGTTGCGGAACCCGGAGGTCCGAGACCGCGGTCTATCGGCGATCGAAGGGACGGGCGCCTTCCGCCGTTTCCGCCGATTCACCGACGAGCAGGACCTCGGTGACCGGTGGGTGCAGTTCTCCGAGGACCGGAAGTACGGACGAGCACGACTGATCCTCGCCGAAAACGGGATCAGAGTCGTCTGACCGAAAGATCCGCGGTGTGGTTTGTCGGCATGCCCGCCTGTCCTGCCGACTCAGCGAGCGAAGTCGGCGCCGAGGTCCTTGACGATCGTCTCGGCCGATCCGTCCTGGGCGCTGCGGTAGCCTGTGCCCGCCCACAGGTGCAGACCGTGCGGGTCGTCGGCCTTCTTCGCCGTGGCCCGGAACTCCTTCGTCAGATGATGCACCGCCGGATACGCGTCGACGGCGATCCCGTCGAACTTCCGCACGAAGTCATTGACCAGCGCGCGTGCGGGCCGTCCCGTGAATGCCCTGGTCAGCTGGGTTTCCGTGAACTCTTCTGAAGCCAAGGCGGCACGGTGCGTGGGCGCGGTGCCTGCCTCGTCGGAGCGCAGCAGCAGGGTCCCGACGACGACGGCACTCGCCCCCGCGCGGAGGAGGTCGCCCACCATGGCCTCACCGTCGACTCCGCCTCCCGCCGCCACGGGCAGGGCCACCTCGGCGAGGATGTCGCCGACGAGGTCGACGGTCGCGCGGTCCTCGACGGTCCGCGTCGGATCGGCCGTTCCCGAATGTCCGCCGGCGCGCGGTCCCTGGACGATGAGCCCGTCGACCCCGACTTCGGCGGCCGCATGGGCCTCGGGAACCGAGGTGACGGTGGCGACGACCTGGGTGCCGACGGCGTGGAGGCGGTCGACCGTCTCGGCGGTGGGCAGGTTGAACGTCAACGAGACCAGGGGGACGGGGTGCTCGATGAGCCAATCGAGCTTAGCGTCGAAGTGGTCGTCGTCCTCGACCGGTTCCGGGTCGAGCGTGATCCCACGGGCGGCAGCGGCCGGTTCGAGCGCGGTGACGAAGTCGTCGAAGGCATCACGGTCGACGGGGACGGGGTTCGGGGCGAAGAGGTTGACGCCGAAGTTCGACCTCGTCTCACGCATGCGCTCGACGAGCGGAGCGAGGGCCTCGGCGGTGAGATAGCCGCCCGCGACGAACGGGAATCCGCCGGCCCGGGCGACGGCCTCGGTGAGCTCGGGCGTCGTCGTCCCACCGGCCATGGGTGCGCCGATGATGGGCAGGGCGGTCTTCGCGAAGGCGATCGTCACGGTTCTCTCCTTTTATCGGCCGGGCCCGGACCGGTGCGAGCCGCCGAGCGGGACGGCCGTGTGGCCGGGCGTGCTCACCGCCATTCTCACACGGGCGGGTGCGGTGAGTATGAGGCGATCGGTGTGCGGTATCCCTCGGAAGTATCGGGCGGCGGGGCAGAGGTCGGCTCTCCGGCGTGATGTGCCGAGGCAGAAGCGGTCCCTAACTTCGGTGTCATCGCAATCGCTCGGCTCTGACAAGGAACGCTATGACACTCATGCTCAACGACCCGGCGCAGCCCGTTGAAAGTGCGGTCACCCCGCCCGAACCGGCGCGGCCCGCCTCCGGCCTGCCCACTGCCGCCAAACCGCAGACGTCCGAACCCCACCGTGACCCGGTCATCGACCTCATCCGCTTCGGCTGCCTCGTCGTCGTGGTCATCCTCCACTCGATGATGAGCGCGGCCGTGCTCGGACCCGACGGCACCGTGGAGCCGACGGTCGCGCTGTCGGGCACCGCCGGATTCGCCGCAGCGTCCTGGCTCTTCCAGATCATGCCCCTGTTCTTCATCATCGGCGGGTACGCGGGCATCACCGGCTGGCGTCGCATACGTGCCCGAGGCGGCAACTGGACCGACTATCTGCGTGCCCGACTGCGCAGGCTCGTCGTGCCCGTCACCGTGCTCATCGGCCTCGCCGGCCTCGGGCTGTCAGCGGCCGGTGAACTCGGGGTTTCGGCCGACCTCCTCGCCGAGGCCAGCCTGCGCATCGGCCAGCCGCTGTGGTTCCTCGCCGTCTACGTCGGCCTCACCGCTGTCGTGCCGGTTGCCGTGCATTTCCACGAAACCGCGCCGAGGCGGTCACTCGCAGCCCTCGCCGGTGCCGTCATCGTCGTCGACAGTCTGGTCGCGGTCACGGGCATGACCGGGCTCGGTTACCTGAACTTCCTGCTTGTGTGGTCCTTGGTCCAGCAGCTCGGGTTCTTCTACGCCGATGCGCTCGATCGTCCCGTGCGCAGGCCCATCACCTGGTCGGTGCTGGTGGTCGCGTTGCTGGCCCTGGTCGGACTCGTCGCGACTGGTGTGTACAGCCCGAACATGCTCGTCAACCTCAATCCGCCGACCGGCGCACTCGTCCTGCTCGGGGTGGTCCAGATGTGCGGATTGCGCCTCGGTCACGCTCGGCTGGGCCGAATGCTCAACGCCGCGCACGAGAACAAGAGCACCTCCACCAGCGAGGCGGCTCTCGATCCTCGAGTCCTCCGCGCGCAGATCTGGGGCCGGGTCATCGCCTGGGGCAATCGGTACGGGATGCATGTCTACCTGTGGCATATGAGCATCGTCATCGTCCTCATCGGCGGGCTGGGCACGCTCGCTCAGGCGGTGTCCCTCGTGCCGGGCGCCTCCGAGCTCGTCCTCCAGGAGATCGAATCGTCATGGTGGTGGGCCACGCGTCTGCCCTGGTTGATTGTCGTCATGGTGCTGTCCGGCCTGGTGGCCATGGCTGCCGAGCGAGTTCCGTTTCCGCCGGAACAGCGGCTTGCCTCGGTCGGGCGAACGATCGCCGAGGTCGCTCGTGAGATGCGTGCGCAGGGTTCGGCTGCCTCCCGTGCAGGAGCCGAGGACGTCACCCCGACTGTCGACCGCCCCCAGCTGCGGACCGCCATCGCCGTCGGCGCCGCCACAGCCGGCATCGCCGTTGCACTGCTCGTCGGGGTCGCCCCGTTGATCTGGACGGTTGTCGCGTTCGGTCTGCTCATCGCCTCGCTCACCGTTTCCGCCGGGCTGACCTCGTAGGGCTGATTCTGCAGGTGGCCCGGCCCGCGTGACGGGCCGAGCACAGCTGGGCCGCGGGACGCACGAATCACTCCACCGAGGCGGCCAATTGGTCGGTGACGGTTCCCCAGCCGTCGAAGAATCCGAGTTCTTCGTGGCGGGCCCGCTGTTCGGGGCTGCCGTGTCGGACGATGGCTTGATAGTCGGTGCCGTCGGGATGGTCGCCGAGGATGATCTCCGTGGTCATCGCCACCGGGCCGGGAAGGGCCGGGTGCCAGGAGCTGTTCACGGCATTCGTGAAGACGAGCCGGCTGCCCTCCTCGATGACGAGGAACACCGCGTCGACATGCGGGTGCCATTCGGCGCCGTCCTCGCTCATGTGCGTGACGAAGGCACCGCCGGGCGTGAGTTCGAGGGAATCCACGCGCAGGCTCAGCGGTGCCGGTATCCACCACTGAGCCAGCTGGTCCGGCGTGGTCCAGGCGTCCCAGATCGTCTGCTTCGGTGCGCGGATGATGCGTCGGATGCTCAGGTCGAGGTCCGGGTCCTGGTTCCGGGTGC
Organism: Brevibacterium limosum; assembly: GCF_011617705.1. NCBI lineage: Bacteria > Bacillati > Actinomycetota > Actinomycetes > Micrococcales > Brevibacteriaceae > Brevibacterium > Brevibacterium limosum. The sequence continues at coordinate 388,349 of NZ_CP050154.1, forward strand.
GGGAGAGGTGGGCGGTCATGATTCCTCCTTGGTGACGAACTGTTCGAGCCGATCTGTGCTCTCGTCCCAGATTCGACGCTGTTCCTCCAGCCAGCCCGTGAGCAGGTGGAAGCGATTCTGATCGAGCACGCAGGTGCGCACGCGCCCGGACTTCTCGGTCCGGATGAGGCCGCTCGATTCGAGGCTGCGCACATGTTTCATCAGCGATGGCAGCGAGATCGACAGCGGTCGGGCGAGCTCGCCGACGCTGGCCGGCCCCCGACCGAGGCGAGCGATGACTCTGCGGCGCGTGGGGTCGGCCAATGCGGAGAACAGCGCATCGAGCTCATCCGAATACTTAACCATGCGGCTAAGTATTACACCCGCAAGCAGTCCGGGGGAAGAGGACGATGACAGAGATCGAGACGAAAGATGACATTCATCGGTGACATATGACGTGAAGTGACCGCGTGCGTCAGCAGGTTCGCGTGGGCCCTCCTGTTCGACTCACACTGAAGCACACCGCAGATGCAGCGGTGCCCATCAGTGAAGGAAGGATCCGCCGTGAGTTCACACATCTCAGAACCCACCACACCCGTCGGAATCTCGACCCGATCGGTGCACTCGGGGGCCATGCCCGAAGCGCACACCGGTTCGGTCGTGGCCCCGATCTTCCAGACCTCGACCTTTATGATGGACACCCCGGGTCAGACCCGCGCAGGATTCGACTATGCGCGCACGGGCACGCCGAACCGCAGCGACCTCGAGCAGGCTCTGTGCGAATTGGAAGGCGCTGAGTTCGCGGCGGCCGTCAACTCGGGAACGTCGGCCGAGGTGGCGGTGTTCTCCGCGCTGCTGCGTCCCGGTGACGAGGTCATCCTGCCCCGCGACGTCTACGGCGGGACCTTCCGACTCCTGCAGAACGAGTACGTGCGCTGGGGCGTGGTCATCCGCACCGTCGACCTCACCGACACCGCGGCGCTCGCCGCCGCCATCAATGACAACACCGCGATCGTCTGGGTCGAGACCCCGAGCAATCCCGGACTCGACATCATCGATATCGCCGAGGCGGCCCGCCTCGCCCATTCCGCGAATGCGCTCCTGGCCGTGGATTCGACGTTCGCGACCCCGGTGCTGCAGCGTCCGCTGGAGCACGGGGCCGATATCGTCGTCCACTCGACGACGAAGTTCATCAACGGCCACTCCGATGTCATCGGCGGCGCCGTCCTCGCCGGTGATGGAACGAGCTGTCCCCGCGCCGCCGAGGTGGTCGACCGTCTGGAGGGCCACCTCGCGTCCGTCGGGCTGGGCATCTCCCCGTTCGACGCGTGGCTGACCAGGCGCGGGATCAAGACTCTGCCGGTGCGCATGAAGGCCCATTGTGAGAATGCGCAGTCGGTGGCCGAATGGCTCGAGACCCGCGACGAGGTGGCCGACGTGATCTATCCGGGTCTGCCCTCGCACCCCGGGCATGAGGTCGCGAAGCGGCAGATGAGCGGCTTCGGGGGAGTGGTGTCCCTGCGCACCGACACCGAGGAGCGGGCGCTGGCGCTGGTGGCGAACACGAAGCTCATCACTCTGGCCGAGTCGCTCGGTGGAGTCGAGTCCCTCATCGACCACCCGGCGACGATGACGCATCTGTCCGTGGCAGGCAGCGAGGTCAGCGTCTCGGGCAGGTTCATCCGCCTGTCCGTCGGCATCGAGGACATCGACGACATCCTCGCCGACCTCGCCCAGGCCCTCGACGCCACGGCCGAGGCTGCAGGTTCGCCGAAGACTGACGAGACGCCAGTCCGTGTTGCGGCTTCGGAGCAGGCTGCTCCGGTCGGCGTGCCCGTATAGCCTCCACCGTCATCGACCACATCCAGCCCGCACCGTGAGCGGCACGTCCTACGCCGAGTGGCATGTCCTCGCGGTGCTTCGGCATCCCTCACCCTTAGCGGCAGAACACCGCGTTGCAGTGGAGTGGATTGCTGCTACGGGTGAGGGATGCTCTGAAACGTCGCAGGCAGCAGGATGGATGCTCGGGGTGCGCGGCCGAAGGCAGTCGGATGCAGAGGCGTCGTGCGACGCGCGTCCGGGAACGCAGCGGCGTGGTGCGCGTCTGCGGTTCCAGTCTCCACCGGAGATCCAGTGTCCGCGGTCACAGTGTGTCGGGAAAACCCGACGCGGAGTCGGAGGTCTTCGTGCTGTCCGCGCCTCTCCGACTCCCGTAGCGTATCTGCTATGAGTGAGAAGACCCCCGAGAACCCGCAGGATCAGGAGCCCGACGGCACCGATCCGCTGGAGACTCAGACCCCCGAGGCTGAAACGTCGTCAGGCGAGTCCGCGGGAGCATCCGCGGCTGATTCAGCTTCCGACGAGCCCCCTGAATCAGCGCGCGAAGAGTCCATCAGCGCCGCAGCGATCGTCAACGCACCGCCGACCACCGAGGTCGACGCAGCAGCAGTCGACGAACCGACCGCCAGTCGTGCCGGAGAGTTCCGGACGAAGCCCCTTGACCTCGACGTGCCCTCTGCAGCGGGCTCGACTCGGGTGATGGGAGCCGGCGAACCGACTCAGCACCCGGACTACCCGCCGACGGGTCCGTCCCGTCCGGTCACCCACACTCATCCCTCGGATCAAGCCACACCACCCGGGTACGCGCCTTCGACCAACCCGAGCTATCCCGCGTCACCCGGCCGCGCCCCTCAACCCGGCTACGCCCCTCAACCCGGCCCACCCCCGCAGTTCGGCCAGCAGATACCGACCGCGCAGTACGCACCGGCCATGCACCAGGCTCCACCCCCCGGGCCCCCGCGACCCGCCCCGAACGCACAGCCGATGCCACGCCCGCGGCCGCCTCGGCGGATGAAGCCGCAACGCGAACCCCTGGCCTTCGCACCGGTCACCGGATCGCTGCCGCTGAGCCGGGACGACGTCACGGAGATCCCCGCGGACGGCCCCATCACCTGGCCCAAGCGCCCCACCGGAGTCATCGGCGTCGCGAACCTCGTGCTCTCCGCCGTCCTCGCCGTGATCTGGGCGTGGATCCCGCTGGGGCTGCTGTTCACCGGCATCGGCGGAATCTTCGCCCTCGGCCTCGGCGTCCTCGCCCTCCTCGTCTGGGTCCTCGTCCAGCAGGTTGCGAACAACGCCGAACGCTACCGGGCCGAACTCATCTACTCCGATAAGATCCCCGTCCCGAAGATCGAAAGCAGCCACCGCGAACCCGGCCTCGGCCGTTTCCTCCACAACCGCTGGCTGCAGGTGAAATCCGGTGCTTTCTGGCGCTCAACGGCTCATCACTACATCAAGTTGCTCCTCGGCGCGATCGTCGTCGCCGGCACCCTCGCCGGCATCTGCGGATCCATCTTCGGCATCTTCGCGGCCATCAACCCCCACGGAGTCAACACCTTCTTCGTCGGCGAATCCATCGACGGCCCGGCCCGCATCGGTGTGGCCATCGGCGCCGTCATCGTCCTCGCCAGCTCCCTGGCCATCCTGTGGTTCGCCCCGCTGCTCGACCGCGCCCTTGATCGGGCCCTGCTCGCACCGGCACGCACCGTGGCACTGCAGGCCGAGGTCACCGAACTCGACCGGGCCCGCATGGCCGGCATCGAGGCGGCCGCCGCCGAACGTCTGCGCATCGAACGCGACCTCCACGACGGAGCCCAGCCCCGCCTCGTCGCCCTGACCATGACCCTGGGAATGGCGAAGACGAAGATCGACTCCGATCCGGACCGGGCGAAGGAACTCGTCTCCGAAGCCCACACCGAAGCCAAGGGCATCGTCAACGAACTCCGCCAGCTCGCCCGCGGAATCCACCCCGCCGTCCTCACCGACCGCGGACTCGACGCCGCCGTCTCCGCCCTGGCAGGTCGTTCGACGATCCCCGTCGACGTCGACGTCCGGCTCGAGGGGCGGATCGGACGCGAAGCCGAAGCCGTGTCCTACTTCGTCGTCGCCGAATGCCTGACGAACATCGCCAAACACTCCGGCGCAACTCGCGCCAGCGTCTTCATCGCCCCGACCGAGACCGGTGTGCAGATCGTCGTCACCGACAACGGCCACGGCGGCGCACGCGTCGACCGCTCCGGCCGTCACACCGGGATCGCAGGTCTCATCGACCGGGTCGAAGCCGCTCGTGGCACACTGAACCTGACCAGCCCCGCAGGTGGGCCAACGACTGTAGTTGTGGAGGTGCCATGCGCATCGTAATCGCTGAAGACTCTGCCGTCCTGCGGGCCGGACTCGAAAGACTGCTCGCCGACGCCGGACACGAGGTCATCGCCGCCGTGCCCGACGCCAGCGAACTCCTGGCCGTCGTCCACAACGATCCGCCGGACCTCGCTGTCATCGACGTGCGCATGCCCCCGACGTTCACCGATGAAGGCATCCGCGCCGCCGTCCTCATCCGCAAGCAGAACCCTGACGTCAAGGTCCTCGTGTTCAGCCAGTATGTCGAAGAGCAGTACGCTTCCGAACTCATCGCCGAGAACACCGGCGGCTTCGGCTATCTGCTCAAAGACCGTGTCGCCGATGTCGAAGACTTCCTGACAGCGGTCGACGAGGTCGCAGGCGGCGGCACCGTCCTCGACCCGGAGGTCGTGTCTCAGATCCTCGTGCGCACGCGCAAGAAGGACGGACTGTCGACCCTGAGCCCACGCGAAATCGAAGTCCTCCAGCTCATGGCCGAAGGCAAATCCAATGCCGCGATCGCCCGCACCCTGTACCTCAGTGCCGGTGCCGTAGAAAAGCACATCTCCTCGGTGTTCACGAAGTTCGGCCTCACCGCCGACACCTCGGAGAACCGCCGAGTCCTCGCCGTCCTCACATTCCTCGGAGCCTAGAATGCCTGCCACAGTGCGCATCAGCGAATCCGCCCGCGTCGGTCTGCGCGCGGTCCTGATCATCCTCGCCGCCGTCGTCCTCCTCGTCCCCGTCATCGTCAGCACCGCCCACGGCGCCTCCCGCCTCGACTACGGGCGGATCGAATCGACCGAACCGCTGCCGAAGGCGATGAAGGAACTCAAGGTCAGCCTCGACTCCGGCGGTGCCGTCGACATCAAGACCGCCGACGTCGCCGAAGCGACCGTGAAGCTCACCGGCACCGGTCCCCGCGACAGCTCCGCGAACCTCGAGGTCGACAGCAGAGCCGATACCGCCGAGGTGGCACTGAGCAACGCTCGGAACCTGGAGAACACACGGTTGACAGTCACCATCCCGACCAGCACGGCGAAGGACCTCACCCTCGACTTCGACGGCAACTACGGCCGGTTCGACGTCACCGGTGACTTCGCCGAGATCAGCGCCGACACCGGCGGTGGAGCCGTGAGCGTGACCGGCTCGGCTGACAAGGTGCGGACCTCGAGCGACTGGGGCGCCACCTACTTGGACGGAGACTTCGGAACGGTGTCGGCCAAGACCGGAGTCGGAGCCGTCGAAGGCGAGAACCTCACCGTCAGCGATCGCCTCGACGTGGTCAGCTCGACGGGAACCGTCGACCTCGACTTCACCAACCAGGCGATGCCCACCGGCGGAATCATCGCGAAGACCGAGGAAGGCTCGATCGATATGCGGGTGCCGAACCTCAAGCTCACCGGTGAAGAGCTGGGCAAGGACTTCTTCTACCGGATCAACGCGAAGTCCAATGACGGCACCGTCGACCTCGCCTCCGATCTGGAGAAGTTCGATGTGGCGAAGGACCCGAAGGAAGCCGACGACAAGGTCCTCGTTCCGATCTCGGCCACAGCCGACACTGGTAGGGTCACGGTCAACCAGAACTGAGATACGACCGGCGCACGGGCGGGCTCGACTTCGGGCCCGCCCGTGTGGCGTCTGAGGGGTCGACGATCATGCAGATCACCGTCTATGGAGCCACCGGAACCTTCGGCAGGCAGCTGGTGCCCCAGCTGCGCGAACGCGGACACACGGTCATCGCCGCCCATCGTGGAAGCGGGGTCGACACGGTGACCGGCCAGGGAGTCGCCGAGGCGGCCGACGGCAGCGATGTCCTCGTCGACTGCGTCAACCAGCTGACGATCAGCGCCCACAAGGCCATCGACTTCTTCTCCCGCAGCTCCCGCTCGATCACGGCGGCCGCGGCCGCCCACCCCGGCACCTCCGTGGCCGTCCTGTCGATCGCCTTCCGTCCCGAGGCCGCCGAGTCGCGGCTGCAGGGCTACTACCAGGGCAAGGCGATGCAGGAGCGCATCTATCGCCGACTCACCCCGGATGGGCAGCTGCTGATGTTCCGGTCCGCCCAATGGTTCGAACTCGTCGACACGATGACGATCAAAGCCGGTCCGCTGCGCTTCGTGCCGAAGATGCGCGTGCAGGCCCTGGCCGTCACCGAGGCGGCCCGCATGATGGCCGAAGCCATCGACGCACGCGAGCGCGGCACCATCGAGGTCGCCGGTCCCGAGATCAGCGACTTCGTCGAGATCGCCCGCAGACTCGCCGCCACGCGAGCCGGGAAGGCCGGGGCGAGACGGGCGAAGGTCATCGGCATTCCCCTGCTCGGTCCGATGGCCGGCGACGGTCTCATCCCACCAGCACCGAGGATGTCCGACGTGACCGTCGACGAATGGCTGCGCTCGGTCTGAGCCCTGAACTGCAGAGCCCCGAAGTCGGGGCAGGCGTATCATCCGTTCCGGAGGTTCTCATGGATTGGATGGAATACGGGCTCAACGGGGTCGATGCGGTCAGGATCGTCGTCTCGTGCGTGGCCTTCTACTTAGGGATCATTCTGCTCTTGCGCATCTTCGGCCAGCGCACTCTGGCGAGCCTGTCGAGCTTCGACGTGGCCGCGATCATCGCCATGGGTGCGATCATCGGGCGGTCCATCCTCGGCGATACCCCGACCCTGGCAGCCGGCATCCTGGGTCTGGCCACCCTCCTGATCCTGCAGGCGCTGAGCGGAATCGGACGGCGCTTCGGATTCGTCCGCAGCGTTGTCAACTCCCCGGCGGTGGTGCTCATGGCCGGTCGTGAGATCCTTGCGGACAACCTCTCGAAGAGCCACGTCGACCATGATGAACTCGTCGCAAAGCTCCGCTCGGCCGGTATCCGCAACCGGGACGAGGTGGCGTGCGTGATCCTCGAATCGACCGGTCAGATCAGCGTCATCCGACGCGGTGCACCCATCGCCGAGGAGATGCTCACCGGGGTCGTCGGCGCCGACCGGGTGCCCCGCGACGGCTGAGACTCAGTCGAGACCGAGCACCCTCGCGCCGTTGGTCCACAGCACCGAGCGCATCCACTCATCGCCGAGGCCCAGGGCGGCCAGTCCGGAGATCTGGTCGACATACGGGTAGGGGATGTTCGGGAAATCCGAGCCGAGGATGATCTTGTCCTCCAGCCCGGCCAGGCGTTCGCGGTAGGCGGGGGCCACCTCGGCGGGGGAGGAGAAATATCCGGAGGCGAACATCGTCGTATCGAGGAAGACGTTGTCGTATCTCTCGGCGAGGTCGGCGAATTCGTCGTATTCGGGCATGCCCATGTGGGCGATGACGAACTTCAGCTGCGGGAACCGGGCGAGGACGTTCGCCACTGCCTGCGGGCCGGTGTACTTGCCGGTCAGGGGTGCGGATCCGGCGTGGATGACGATGGGCACCCGGGCCTCTTCGAGGGCCTTCCACGCGGGGTCGAGGACCTCGTCGTCGGGGGAGAACACGCCGACCTGGACGTGGACCTTGAACAGCTTCGCTCCAGCTGCGAGCGCCGCCGGCACGTAGTCGGCGCATTCGGGTTCGGCAAAGAGGGTGCCGCAGTGGATGACGTCGTCGTGGGCGGCGGCGAACTCGGCGTTCCACTTATTCAGCCACGCGGCCATTCCGGGTTTGTGCGGGTAGGTCAGGGCCGGGATCGCACGCAGGCCGAGTTCGCGGACGATGTTGAGGCGGGTGTCATCGTCGAAGCGGTAGTTGATCGGCCAGTCGCGGCCGTAGTTCGCGGCGGCGTTGTCGAAGTACTCCCACACCTTGTCGAGCACGTTCTGCGGGAGGAAGTGGACGTGGATGTCGGCGAGGCCGGGCAGGCCGAGGGCGCGGACGTAGCCGGGGACCTCGGCATCGGTGCGCGGGGGAGCGGTCATCGTGTCGGGGACCTCGACGACGCGACCGATCGTCGTCTCCGGGGCGGGGTTCGCTTGCGGGATCAGCGCATCGTGTGGGGCCGGGGCCGCGTGTGTGGCTGCATCATCGGAGTCGTTCATGGCCCCACTCTATGACCTCGCCGCCGGGGCTTCCGCGGGTGGTCCGGAGTCCGGCTCTCTGGTCGCACAGCACGGCTGCGCGGATGCCGGCCCCGTCCTCAGCGCTCGTCCATGCCCGGCGCATAGACTGCCCGCATGAGCCTGCGCGATCCGTTTAAGATCCCCACTCCGCCCCAGGTCAGACCCGTGGGGCAGGCGCCGTTCTGGGCTCCGGGGCAGACCGTGACCTGGACGTTCCGGCGTTTCGACTTCGACCGGGACCTCGCCGAGGTGGCCCGACCGATGCGTGTCATCGTCGACGGTCCCGATGGCGCCGTCCTGTGGTTGGCCGGGGGCACGCCGACGCAGGAGACCCGGATCGTCGGGTGGGAGGAGACGAATGCGCACGATGTGCCGTTGAAGGCACGGTTCCGTCCTCTCGCCGAGGCGCCGACCAGGATCAATGTCGACGGCACCTGGCGAGGGCGCGGAGTGCTCAAGATCGTCCCGCCTGAGGTTCCGTTCTCGGTGTGGGTGCTGCTCAAGGACGACGAGGCTGCTGCTCCCGGTGGCACTGTTTCCGGCGACGCCGTTGACGCGCCTCGCGGGGTTCGTGCCGAGTGGTACGTCAATCTCGAGGCCACGCATGCGCGAACCGATGACGCACTGTTCACCAGCGACCACATCCTCGACATCACCTTCCCGCTTGCCTCGCTGCCGCTGCACACTCCTGACGGTGGATTCGACGCGACCGGCGCGGTATTCAAGGACGTCGACGAACTCGCCGCGGCCGCGAACTTCGGGGCGTGGCCGGCCGAGTGGTCGGAGATCATCCGCGCCAACGGCACGGAGCTGCTCGACTGCCTCGGCGATTTCCGTTGGGCCTTCGATCCGGGATGGGAGACCGTCGCCCGCAGACTCGCGGGCGAATCGGCGGGCTCGGTCGGCGACGATGATGCCACGGTCGGAGCGGATGGGCAGGTGAGAGCGGAACTCGGGGCCGCCTCGGCGAGAGAAAAATCGTTCGATCAGGAACATCGATCGATCCCGAATGGTTGCTATGACAGACAGTTCCGATGACACCGACGTGTCGCTGACACGGATCATCAGATGAAAGGAAACAGCCAGATGACGACCAACCACCGGATTCGCCTGAACTCGCGCCCCGTGGGCGCTCCCACTGCGGAGAACTACCTGCTTGATGAGGTGCCCGTTCCCACCCCGGCTGAGGGTCAGGTGCTGCTGCGCACTCTGTACCTCTCGCTCGACCCGTACATGCGGGGGCGGATGTCGGACGCGAAGTCCTATGCCAAGCCCGTCGAGGTCGGCGATGTCATGGTCGGTGCGACCGTCGCCGAGGTGGTCGAATCGAATTCTGACGACTTCGCCGTCGGTGACATCGTCCTCGGCTACGGCGGGTGGCAGGAATACTCGGTGGAGAACACCGGGCATCTGCGCAAGATCGACCCGGAGCTCGCACCGATCTCCACCCACCTCGGCGTGCTCGGCATGCCCGGGTTCACCGCATATGCGGGACTGCTCGAGATCGGCCAGCCCAAGGAGGGCGAGACCGTGGCCGTGGCCGCAGCAACCGGGCCCGTCGGCTCTGTCGTCGGCCAGATCGCGAAGATCAAGGGTGCGACCGCGGTCGGCATCGCCGGCGGGCCCGACAAGGTCGCTCACCTGAAGGAGCTCGGCTTCGATGTTGCACTCGACCACCGGACGGGGAACCTGCGGCAGGAGCTGAAAGAGGCTGTCCCGCAGGGAATCGACGTCTATTACGAGAACGTCGGCGGGGACGTGTTCAACGCTGTGCTGCCACGGCTGAACACCTTCGGACGCGTTCCGGTCTGCGGCCTCGTCGCCAATTACAACCTCACATCGCTGCCGGAGGGCCCGGATCGTTCGGGTGCGCTTATGGGACAGATCCTGACGAAGTCGCTGCTGGTCCGCGGCTTCATCCAGACCGAGTTCGCGGAACGGCTCACCGGTCAGTTCCTCGAGGACATGAGCGGCTGGCTCAAGGACGGCAAGGTGCGTTTCCGCGAGGACATCCGTCCCGGTCTCGAGAAGGCGCCTGAGTACTTCAACGATCTGCTCACCGGCGGAAACTTCGGCAAGATGGTCGTCGCGGTCGGTGCCGAGAGCTGAGGCTTCGGAGCCTGTACTCCAGTCGTTCAAGGTGAGAAAATGAGGCCATGGACATGGCGATCCACTTTGATGCCGAAGAGCTTGCACGGATCTGCGCACGACACGGTGTTGCGCGGCTCCGTGTATTCGGCTCTGCTCTCACCGAACGCTTCGACCCGGACGAGAGTGATGTCGACTTCATCGTCGATTTTCTGCCCGATCGGGCGGACCCGTTCGACGACTACTTCGGCCTTCTCGAGGAATTGACTGATCTTCTCGAGCGCAAGGTGGACCTCGTCGTCGGCAGAACCATGAGGAACCCCTACTTCAGGTCGTCTGCGCTGGAAAAGGCCCGTGACGTCTATGCGGCCTGAGACTCCCGCACTCATCTGGGACGCGAAGTGTGCTGCAGATGCGATTCTGGGCTTCGTCGATGGAATGGTCAGATCTGAGTTCACCGGTGATCTGCTCGTTCGGTCAGCGGTGGAAAGGCAATTCGAGATCCTCGGAGAGTCTTTGAACCGGCTGCGTTCCTCTGACCCTAGAGCCGCTGCGGAGATCCCAGATATCCACCGAATCATTGCGATGCGAAACGTCATCGCTCATGAATATGGTGAGATTGACTACTCGATCCTATGGACAGTCATCACTACGCGACTGGAAGATGTGCGTAGCCGCCTCGATGAACTTCTGCGCAAGCACGGCGGCTGATCACCTGAAGTGACCGAACACCTCGGCGGGGTCAAAGCCGAAGCTCAGCGCCAGGTTGAGCACGATGCGGGCCTTGCGGGCGTCGAGGATCCCGGCGGGGATGAGTCCGGCCTCGAGCAGGCCGATCTCCCCTCCCGGATAGCCGTAGGTACGGCGCAGGCTCACGCCGGCTCCTGTGCGCGAGGCGAGAACCACCGGCATGGCATCTGCCAGACGGGACACCGCGGGCAGGAGATCCTCGGAGACGTGCCCTCCGCCGACTCCGGAGATCACGGCGCCGCCGAATCCGGAACCGGCGATGAGATCAAGGGTCTCTCCCGGTTCACCCAGCCCCACCTCGGCGAGAGCGATCTTGCTCAGCCGAGACGGACGGGACAGCCCGGCAAAGGGCGACTTCGGGGTGCGTGGTGCGTGCGGGAGGTGGAGGTCGTCCTCGCTCAGCCACCCGATCGCACCGAGGACGGGACCGGAGGAGAACGCGGCCGTCGAGGTCGCATGCGACTTCGTCACGAACCTCGGATCGTGGACTTCGTCATCGAACACAAGAGACGCCGGCAGGTCGCTGACCTGGTCAGACAGCGTGGTGAGCGCGGCGGCGCGGACGTTGGCCGGTCCGTCAGCACCCGGCAGGGTCGGGTTGCGCATGGCCCCGGTGGCGGCGATGTGAGTGCCCGAGTCATTGAGCAGCCAGAGCCCGAACGCGGACTCCTCGAGGGTGTCGGTGCCTTGGGTGAGGACGATGCCGTCGGCATCCGACGTGCGGGCGAGCTCGACGACGTCGAAGAGCATCTCCAAGGTGACATTCGCGCTCGAGACCTGAGCGACCTGAGTGAAATCGGCCTGCAGATTCGGCCAGACCTGATCGAGGCCAGCGGCCGCAGCGATCTCGGCGCCCGAGAGTGCAGGGACGACCCCACCCGAATGGTCCGACGTCGAGGCGATTGTCCCGCCGAGGGCGGCAAGCAGCAGGTGCGGTGCAGTGATGGGCGAGAAATCCAGCATGGGCGAAGTCTATCGGGAACGATCTCATCTCGTCCCGTCTGCTGGCCTGCACGCATGGATCCGGTCATCGTCCTTCGGCTGCCGGATTCAGTCGCCCCGATGACGAGACACTCGGGGAACACGCTCGGGAAAAGGCGGACTTGGACGCCGAGACGACCTCGAACTAGCGTGGTGGGATGGATCTATCACCCAAAGAGCTCGCTGATGTCGAGCGCGTCGGCAATCTCAAAGGCCGACTGGTGGATTACGCGACCTCACCCGAGCTCGAGCGTCACCTGCGGAGTTTCGCGCGAGAGACTTCGGCGCGAGAGGCCGGCGAGGAACCCTCCATGATCGATATCGTCGATAGTTTCATCCATGATTACGAGTTTGATGACGGCACGGGTCTCATCGACCGCTTCATTGCGAGAAGGCGCCTGACGGATGACGATGCCGCAGTGATCAGGGAGCTTCTCAACGGCGTCAACGCCATCTTCGAGGTCATCGAGGGCCCGGTTGTCAACGAGGTAAGTGGCGTTGAAGTGCTGATGGTCAGGTGCTGCTATTCGGACCTCGTGCACTGTGTCGTCCCCACCCAGCCCGGCGGTCTCGCCGATATCTCCGCGGGCAGCTTTCTCTTCGGCCGACTCGACCCGGTGCACGGATCCGAGGTCTGGACGCCGAGCGGAGGTCTGCGGTCCTACCCTGCGGATGCTCGTCCCGAGATGGCCCGAGCAGTCAGGGAAGCAGTCACGAGGTTCCCCGAACTCTCCCTGCGCAACCCCGACTACCGCGCTCGGGCTGCTGAGATCGTCGAAGCCAAGCACTGGGCATTCGTCGACGAGTTCGGTTCGGACATCCTGCTCGGCACCGCGCGCGAACTCGTCGAACCCTATGTCTGGGTCAATACCGCGCAGATTCAAGACACGGCGCCGAATCCGGGCAACGGATTTGCGCAGCGATATGGCACCGCGCAGCAGGATCCAGACGACCCCGACATCCTCTCCCTCGTCGATGAGTCACGTAGGATGCTGCGGCAGTCGTTGCTGGAATCCGACATGATCGATGACACCGACGTCGCGCTCGTCAGCCACCCGGTTGCCGGTTTCAGCTTCTATTCAGAGTTCGGGAGGTTCACCGAAGCACTCGAGGCAGGCGACCGTGCGACCGAGGACGAGCTGGAGCTGGTGACGCATTTTCTGCACGATCCGAGTACTCCCATATGGTTGCTGCGCAGACTTATCGAGGAACGCACCGCAACCGCCGAGAAGACTCTTGCCCGCGTCCTCGAACTCCGTGATTTCTCCTGGGCGGACGACGGCGAGTCGTTCCTCGAGACCCTTGACGGTGATGTGAAGCCCAAACCGACCTTGTCGATCATGCCGCAGATCGTGGAAGAATACCGATGAGCCGCTCCGCCCGTCATCGCTCATCCTCGTCTTGACTTGGCGCGGGAGTGCCCGGGCGTTGAGAATAGTCCCTATGTCCGCCTTGTCATCCGCGCTCGCATATCGAAGACTCATCGAGTCCGACGCGACTCTGCGCATGCTCCGGGCAGACAACCTCGCCGTCATGGCCGGCACGCTCGATGCCCACCTGGGGCGTCCCGGCACCCGGATGAATACGGAAGACCTGCACGAGAGCATCGACGCCGACCTCGAAGAGCTGCGCGACCACTTCGACCTCTCACTGCGCACGGCGAAAGCCTACTGCGACGACTGGCGACGTGCGGAGATCCTCGTCCGCCGGCCCGCCACCGGGGCGAGGGGTGAGACCTACGAACTCTCCGCAGCCGGGTTCGACGCCATCCGGATGCTCGAACAGCTGCGCACCCCACCGCAGACAGCCACCGAATCCCGGCTGGTCAGCCTCGCCCAATCCGTACGCCAGCTGGCCATCGACACCGACCCGGACAGCTCCCGGAGGCTGGCTTCTCTGCGCGCCGAACGCGACCGCATCGACGCCGAGATCGCCCGTGTCCGTCGCGGCGACCCCCGCTCGGTCGTCCTCGACCGTCGGCGGGCGAACGAACGAGTGGGCGACATCCTCCAACAGGCACAGGGTCTGCCTGCCGACTTCGCCCGTGTGCGCGCTCGCTTCGAGGAGCTCAATCAGGAGCTGAGGGTCTCGATCCTCGCCGCCGAGGACTCCCAGTCCCAAGTCCTCGACGAGGTCTTCCGCGGAGTCGACCTCATCGAATCCTCCGATGAAGGCCGCACATTCTCCGCTTTCGCCGCTCTCGTCCGTGACCCCGAACAGTCCGCGGCCTTCGACGACGACATCGCCGCCATCCTCGACCGTGACTTCTCGGCCACTCTGTCGCTGGCCACGCGTCGGTCCCTGCGCACCCTGATGCGGCAGATGAAGGACGGTTCCCACGAGGTCTCGGACATCCTCACCGAATTCGCCCGCGGCCTGCGCCGCTACGTCCACTCCCACGAATTCCAACGCGACCGCGTCATGCGCACCCTGCTGCAGGAAGGATTGGCCGCGGCCGCTCCCGTGTCGCAGGAGCTCAAGCCCTACGACGAGGTCGGCATCGACCTCGAACTCTCGAGCGTGTCGCTGGGCAGCGTCGGCGAGGTCATCCTCCACGACCCCGAGGAGTTCAACGCCGGGGACGAGCTCGGAGAGGCCACCGACTCCGAGATCGACTTCGCCGAACTCATCGCCGTCGCCCGCGAATCAGAGATCGACTTCGCCGAACTCACCGAGAACATCAACTCCGTCGTCACCTCCTCCCATGAGGCCTCCGTCGCCGAGGTGCTCGAGACCTTCCCCGCAACCCAGGGCCTGGCCAGCGTCGTCGGCCTCCTGTCCCTGGCCAGCACGTACGGCCACGTCGACCACGACAACCGCGAAATCCTCACCTGGGCCGGCGTCGACGGCATCGCCCGCACCGCCGCCATCCGCCGTCACTACTTCACCGAAGGCATCACCCTATGAGCTCCATCGACCACACCGATCCTGTCCCCGAGGCGGCCGCGGACGAAGTCAGCCACAACCCCAGTGGTCTGTGGTCCGGTGACACCGGAACCCTGGGAGAGCGAACCCGCCGAGTGCTGCTCGAACTGCTCAAGGGACCGTACGTGTCGGGGACGCAGAGCCCGCAGCTGTGGGCCGCCCTCGTCGCCGACGAAGGCCTCGTCCGTTCCCGACTGCATGATCTGTTCCTCGACCTCGTCATCGACCGGGTCGACGAGTTCGCGTTCACCCGCAAGGTCGTCACCGACGAGATCGACGCCCCCGCCGCGGTGCGCAGCGAACGCCTCACCTTCCTCGACACGGCCATGCTGCTGGTGCTGCGGCAGCTGCTCTTGGCCGCGCCGGGGGAGAAACGCGTCATCGTCGATCGGGAAGAGGTCTACGAGAGACTCGCGATCTACCGCACCGGCGACGAATCGACGTTCCAGCGCAACCTCAACGGAGCATGGTCGCGGATGAGCAACCGCCTGCGCGTGCTCCACAAAGCAGGGGAAGACCGTTTCGAGGTCTCTCCGATGGTGAAGTTCCTCATCGACGAGGATCGGGTGCGTGAGCTCATCGACGTCTACGAACGCATCGCCTCAGGTGAGAGCGACGCCATGGAGGATGTTGCCGATTCCCTCACCGAGGCGGCCGACACCGCATCCGACACCCCATCCAACACCGGATCCACTGTCGAGACCGACACCGACGACGAGGAGGACGAGGCGTGACCGAGGCACTGTTCCCGCTCGACGCGGCCTTCGTCGCCGATCAGGCGCGCGCCCGCGGAGCGAACCGACCCGACGTCGGCAGCCAGTGGCGACTGAGCGAGATCCAGATCGCGAACTGGGGCACCTTCGACGCCGACATCCATCGCATACCCGTCTCTCATCAGGGCCACCTCATCACCGGTCCCTCCGGTTCGGGCAAGTCGTCCCTGCTCGACGGCATCGCCGCCGTCCTCACGCCGGACAAATGGCTGCGCTTCAACGTCGCCGCTCAGACCGCGGGCGCTCGTCTCGATCAGCGCAGTCTCGTCAGCTACGTCCGCGGAGCCTGGACCCGAACCGCCGACACGGACGAGGACCGGGTCGTCAGCAAGTACCTGCGTCCGCGCGCCACCTGGAGCGGGATCATCCTCCGCTACGACAACGGCAGCGATAGGCCTCTGTCGTTGGCCCGGCTGTTCTTCATCAAGGGTTCGGGCACGAAGGCGACTGACCTCTCCGACGCCTGCGTTCTGGAGCGCGCGTCCCTCGACCTCTCCGACCTCCAGCACTACGCTCGGTCCGGGCTCGAGACCCGCAGACTCAAGGCCGACCACCCGGATGCGGTGGTCACCTCGAACGGCCACCACGGGAAGTTCTATGCACGGATGCGCAAGACCTTCGGCATGGCCGACGAGTCCGCCCTCCAGCTGCTGCACAAGACCCAGTCGGCGAAGAGCCTCGACAGCCTCGACCGGCTCTTCCGGGACCATATGCTCGAAACCCCGGTGACCTTCGACCTCGCAGACACCGCCGTCGCCCAGTTCGGTGACCTCAAGGACGCTCACGACCATGTCGTGCAGCTGCGCAAACAGCGCGACCACCTGCTCCAGCTGCGGGAAGCCGCCTCCCGCTTCGAGACCGCCAATGACATCGCCGCGAAGTCGATCGCCCTGAGCGAAGCCCTGCTGCCGTACCAGAAGCGGCGCGAGCTCGATATCCTGCGTGCCGACCTGTCCGCGCTGACGCGGCAGATCGTCGAACTCGAAGTCACCGCCGACCGCGCGAAACGCGACTTCGACGCCGCCGTAGACGAATACGACTTGGCCAGGCGAGCCACTCTCGAACTCGGCGGCTCCGAGGCCGAACACCTGCAGCAGCGCATCGACACAGCCGAGACCGAACGCCGCGCCATCGCCGAACGCTGGGCGTCACTGGCCCGACAGCTCGAACAGGCCGGCATCGAGCACGCCCCGACCACGGCCGCCGAATTCGCCGAACTCCAGGCCCAGATCGCCTCCAGCCTCGACGACGACACGCAGGTCGCCGGGCCCAGCCACGCCGACCATGACCGGTTCTCCCAAGCGAGGGCCAAGGTGCGCGAACTCGAAGGTGAGATCGAATCGCTGCGCCGGTCCGGATCGACCGTGCCGAACAACCTCCTGGCGATCCGCTCCGAACTCGCTGCCGGCACCGGTCTGAGCGAGAAGGCGCTGCCGTTCGCCGCCGAACTCATCGAAGTCGACCCCGACGAGGCCCGGTGGACCGGCGCGATCGAACGAGTGCTGCGCCCCATGGCACTGACCGTCCTCGTCCGGGCGGAGAACCTCTCGGCAGTGCGCACCTGGGTCGACGCCCACCGCATCCGCGGTCGACTCGTCTTCGAGGAGATCCCGCACTCGGTGCCGAGCCCTCGCCCTGTCGGCAGTGAGAAGTCGCTGGTGAACAAGGTGCATGTTTCCGACACCGGCTTCGGCGACTGGGTCCGGACCACCCTGTCCGAACGCTTCGACTTCGCCTGCGTCGACTACCCCGACGAACTCGACGACCACCCGCGCGCGGTCACCGTCAAGGGGCAGATCAAGACCTCACGCACCCGCTACGAAAAGGACGACCGGCGAGCCATCGACGATCGCAGCCAATGGGTCCTCGGCGACCGCGAAGCGAAACTCGAAGCCCTCGTCGAATCCCTCAAAGAGGCTCAGTCGGAACTGGCCGCCGCCGAACAGGTGGTCGCGGCAGCCGACGCCGAAACCGCCCAGGCCCACCGCCGTCGCGGCATCCTCGCCGGCATTCGCGAACAGTCCTGGCGCGACGTCGACCGCGACGGCGCGGCCGAGAGAGTCACGACTCTCGAACGGCAGCTGGCCGAACTCGAAGACGCCGACGGAGACCTGCAGCAGGCGATCGGTGCCGAACGTGAGGCGAAGGTCGTCAAGGACACGGCCGAGAAAGCGAAGAACGACGCCGACTATGCCCTGCGCCGAGCGAACGAAGAATCGACGGGTCTGCGCTCGAACATCACCCGGATCGAAGACGACGTCAACTCCGGTCGGGTAGCGGAGGTGGAGGGCCACCTCGGCGAACAGCTCGACGAACGCTTCCGCAAGATCCAACGCAGCATCAAGCGGGAGAACCTCGCCGAGGTGGGCCAGCAGGTCTCGCGGGTGCTGCAGGAGGAGAAGGACCGGGCCCAGGCCGAAGCAAGCCGGTCGGGGCAGTCCGTGACGCGGCTGGCCGCCGAGTTCAAGGCCGCATGGCCGTCGGTGTCGTCCCAGCTGACAGCCGAAGTCGATGATCGTCGAGCCTATCTGGCGATGCTCGATGAGATCGAAGCGCACGGCCTGCCCGATCATGAGAACCGTTTCCGGGAGCTGCTGCAGCAGCGCTCCCGTGACCTCATCGGCGAACTCCTCAACGAGATCCACGCCGCCCCGCGCGAGATCGAGGATCGGGTCGCCCCGATCAATTCGTCCCTGCTGCGCTCGCAGTTCGACGAGGACCGGTACCTGCGGCTCAAGGTCAAGACCCGCCGCTCCGAGACCGTCAACGCCTTCATCGCCGATCTTCGACTCGTCGCCAGCGGCAGCTGGGGCGAGGACGATATGGAGACCGCGGAGAAGAAGTACGACACCCTCGCCGAGGTGATGCGCCGATTCGCCTCCAGCGAGCACGTCGACAAGGTGTGGAAGACCCAATGTCTGGACACCCGTCTGCACGTGAGCTTCCTCGCCGAGGAGATCGACGATCACGGGCGCGCGCACGCCACCTACGATTCGGGTGCTGCGATGTCCGGTGGCCAGCAGCAGAAGCTCGTGATCTTCTGCCTGGCGGCAGCGCTGCGGTATCAGCTGGCCGACCCGGACGAGGCGATCTCGAAATACGGCACGATCATCCTCGACGAGGCCTTCGACAAGGCCGACACCCGCTACACCCGGATGGCTCTCGACATCTTCATCGAGTTCGGGTTCCACATGGTGCTGGCCACCCCGCAGAAGCTGCTGCAGACGATCGAACCGTATGTGGGGGCGGCGACCTCGATCGAGAATCCGAGCCGGCAGAAGACCCTGACCTCGACGATGGTGTGGGACGAGACGGAGCGGGCCGGGACTGGAGCGGAGTCGGGCTCGGAGTCAGAATCGGCTGATGGCGCGGTCGAGGAGTCGGCTGGATCTGGTGGGATAGGTGATTCCAAGGGTTCGGACAGTTCCGAGAGCGTCCGTGTGGCCGGTGAAGTCGAGCTTGAGTTCGAGGAGTCGGACGCCCGATGACGATGCTCTCTGTCGCCGAGGCTCGGACGAAGGCACGTACTCGCCTGAGTTCGTCCATGGCCTCGTGGGCGGCGGAGGCGACAAGTGACGTGCGTGTTGAGATCGCCCTCAAACCACCGACGGAGAAGCAGGTGCTCTCCGATCAGGCTGCCGCCGCCGACTGGGCCGGCAGTTGGCGGGCGGTCGAGGGCAAGGCAGGAGACGCCTCGCGGCTCGAGATCGATTGGGAGGACCGCACCTGGGCCCGAGTCGGTCGCCAACGTGTTCCTATCCGACTGCGTCTGCTCACGCCCGACGAAGTCGCCGGCTTCGTCGGTGGCGACGCCGCCCGCGATTGGCGCAAGCTGCGTGACCGGGCCCAGCTGGTCCGAGAACGGTTCAGGGCTGAGTCGAACGACACTGCGTCGATCGGCGACGAAGATGCGGATGACACTGAGGACGGGAACTCCCTGGCAGCGGCGATCCGGTCCCAGTCGAAACGGATCCTCTCCTTGTCCGACGCCGCATTCGTTACTGTCATCGACGTCGTCGACTGGCTGTGCACCCGTCCGCTCGGATCGCTGCGACCCAGACAGCTGCCCATCCGCGGGGTGGACTCGAAATGGTTCGAGACCCACCGCAGCCTCGTCACCGCCCTGCTCGGAGGGATCGGCCACGCCGATGCGGTGACCGTCCTCGACGCCGAACCGAGACTGCGCCTGCGCATCCTCGATTCGGCACTCATCGACACGCATCTCGATGACATCACCGCACCGATCTCCCAACTCAGTCGCCTGCCCCTTTCGCCGAGGGTGGTCTTCGTCTTCGAGAACCTCGAATCCGTGCTCGCGATGCCTGAATGGCACGGAGCCGTCGCCGTCCACGGCTCCGGATACGCCGTCGACGGAGTCGCTCGACTGCAGTGGATCGGCGACGCGCGCATCATCTATTGGGGCGACCTCGACTCCCATGGTTTCGCGATCCTCAACCGCCTGCGCAGCCACCTGCCGGAGGTCGAATCCGTGCTCATGGACGAAGCAACACTGGTCGCGCACCAGGATCTCTGGGTACCGGAACCGAAGCCGAGCACCGGCACTTTCGCGCATCTCACCGGCACCGAGGCACGTGCCCTCGAACGATTACATGCTGAAGGAGGCGTCCGGCTTGAACAGGAACGCATCCCCTGGGAGACGGCTCTGAACCGACTGCGGACCGCGGCCGAGGTGGAGACCTCGGGTCACCTCGGCGAAGGAACAGGTCGTGGCGTGGGAACGGAGCACCGCCTCGGCGAGGGCCTCGATGACGACCGATAAGCCGCGCGGGGGACTGACCGCCCTCTGCGTCGCCGAACTGGTGTGCTGGGGCCTGCTCTACTACTCCCTGCCGGTGGCGGTCACCCCGATCTCTGACGATATGGGCTGGAGCCACACGACGGTGACGGCGGCGCTGACGGTCGGGCTCATCGTCTCAGCGCTCATGGGACCCAGCGTTGGGCGGATACTCGACAGGCACGGCCCGCAGTTGATCATGGGCGCGGGTACGGCCGTCGGGGTCGTCGCACTCGGACTAGTCGCGATCGCGCCGAATCTCGCCGTGTTCTTCGCCGCCTGGATCCTCGCCGGATTCGCCCAGGCAGCGACGCTCTACCCACCGGCTTTCGCTGTCATCACCCGCTGGTACGGGGCGGAGCGGACGAAGCCCCTGACGACGATCACGCTCGTCGGCGGGCTCGCCTCGACGGTCTTCGCCCCGATCATCGCCTGGCTCATCGACAGCCTCGGCTGGCGGGGAACCTATGGTGTGCTCGCCGGACTGCTCGCCGCCCTCGCGCTGCCGATGCACCTGTTGTTCCTCAACCGCACCTGGACCGACGAGGCGGCCGCATCCACGGTGAAGCCGAGCCGGGCCGAACTGCACCAAGTCACTCGTCACCCGCGTTTCATCACCCTGCAGATCGCCGTCGCGGTCGCGACGTTCACCCTGTTCGCGGTGACAATCAACATTATCCCGCTCATCATCGAACGCGGTGCCGACTACAGTCTGGCGGCCATCGCCCTCGGCCTGGTCGGCTTCGGTCAGGTGGCCGGACGATTCGGCTACCCGAGTCTGGAACGGCACTCGTCGACACGGTCGCGGACGGTCATCCTCTTCGCCTCGGGCGCGGTCAGTCTGTGGCTGCTCGCCCTGGTTCCCGGCCCGATCTGGCTGCTCATCGGCATCGCCGTGCTCGGCGGCGGAGTGCGCGGCTGCATGACATTGCTGCAGGCCACGGCGGTGTCCGATCGGTGGGGGACGAGGAACTTCGGGGCCGTCAACGGCGTATTTGTCGCTCCAATCACCGCGGGCACGGCGCTCGCACCGGTCGCGGGTCCGGCGCTGGCCGGGGTACTCGGCGAGTACCCGATGATGGCGCTGGCCATGGCCGGGCTGCTCACGCTGGCGACCCTGCTGTCTGCGCGGGCGTGAATGCCGCCTCGGTGAGGGGAATACTCTCTGAGCAGAGAAACGTGTAAAAAAATCGGCGATTCTTTTACACGTTTGGAAGATATGGCAAATTGCTTGACACATCATCCGGGCACTTCTGCGAACCTCCTGGCAAGCACCTCGTCGGAGGATTCCGTGCATGCGAACCCATCCGTCAGCGCCGCCTCGGTGAGGTTATTCCCGCATCCGAGGGTGAGGAATCGGACAGCCTCGGCGAGGGAGTCCGGGTCTAGACTGAAAGAGCGGTCACAGCCCCACTTGGGGCAGCCCTGCCGGGGTCCGCGACAGCGCCCCCGGCGCCATGTTTCAACGGAAGGAAGTCAATGCCCACCGTCGCAAGAAACATCGTCGATACCCTCGTAGCCAGCGGAGTCAAGCGCGTCTACGGCATCCCGGGTGATTCGCTCAACGGATTCACCGATGCCCTGCGGGTCAACCCGCAGCTCGAATGGGTCCACGTCCGCCACGAGGAGGCCGCTTCCTTCGCCGCCAGCGGCGAGGCCGCCCTGACCGGTGAACTCGCGGTCTGCGCCGGCAGCTGCGGACCCGGCAACCTCCACCTCATCAACGGGCTCTTCGACGCCCAGCGTTCGCGGGTTCCCGTGCTGGCCATCGCCGCCCAGATCCCCAGCGACGAGATCGGCTCGAACTACTTCCAGGAGACCCACCCGACCGAGCTGTTCCGTGACTGCAGCGTCTACGTCGAGAACGTCTCCTCGGCCGAGCAGATGCCCCGACTGCTGCGCATCGCCATGCGTGAAGCGATCGAGAAGCGCGGCGTCGCCGTCCTCGTCATCCCCGGTGACGTCGGTCTGTCCGAGATCGATGGCGCCGCCGAGGTGGTCAAGGCCTACCCGTCGCACATGACCCCGGCCGACTCTCAGATCGAAGCCGCGGCGAAGGCCCTCAACAAGGGCAAGAAGACGACGATCCTCGCCGGTGCCGGCACCGAAGGCGCCCATGATGAGCTGCTCGCCATCGCCGAGAAGCTCCAGGCCCCGATCGTCCATTCGATCCGAGGCAAGGAGTTCGTCGAGTACGACAATCCCTATGACGTGGGCATGACCGGTCTGCTCGGGTTCTCCTCCGGCTACGCCGCGCTCAAGGACTGCGACACTCTGCTCATGCTCGGTACCGATCTGCCCTACCAGCAGTTCTACCCCGAGGATGCGACGGTCATCCAGGTCGATGTGCGCGGGTCCCAGATCGGCAGGCGCACGAAGGTCGACATTCCGCTTGTCGGAACGGTCGCCGACACCGTCGAGGCGCTGCTGCCGAAGATCAAGCCGAATCGCAGCAGCACGCACCTCAACGCGCTGACCAAGCACTATCAGAGGACGCGTAAGGACCTCGACGAGCTGGCCACACCCTCGAAGCGGACGATCCACCCGCAGTACCTGACCCGGCTCCTCGACGAGATGGCCGATGACGACGCCGTATTCATTCCCGACGTCGGATCACCCGTGGTGTGGGCGGCCCGCTACCTGACGATGAACGGCAAGCGTCGCCTCATCGGGTCCTTCAGCCACGGATCGATGGCCAACGCCCTGTCCCAGAGCGTCGGCGTGCAGTCGGCGTTCGAGGACCGGCAGACCATTGCGCTCGCCGGTGACGGCGGACTGGCCATGCTGCTCGGTGAGCTCATCACGCTCACGCAGAACAAACTGCCGGTCAAGACGGTCGTGTACAACAACTCCTCGCTCAACTTCGTCGAGCTCGAGATGAAGGCGGCCGGTTTCGTCACGTTCGGAACGGACCTCGACAACCCCGACTTCTCCACCATCGCCGAGGCGGTCGGGATCAAGGGATTCCGCGTCGAGAAGTCCAAGGACCTGCCGAAGGTCGTCAAGGAATTCCTCGCCTACCCGGGCCCTGCGGTCCTCGATGTCGTCACCGAACGTCAGGAGCTGTCGATGCCGCCGTCGATCACCGTCGAGCAGGCCAAGGGCTTCGCGCTCTACGCGATCCGCACGGTGCTCTCGGGCAAGGGCGACGAACTCATCGACCTCGCCCGGACGAACCTCCGCCAGCTCTTCTGACGAACACGCGCCGAGAAGCGGGTTGAGCGTCGAAACACGGGTGTGTACACCCGAGTCTCGACGCTCAACCCGTTTCTCGATGAAGATGAGCGCAACTCCGCCGTTCAACCCTGCGTGTAAGGTGCCAGGGCCCGGGCGGTGACGAGGGCGGCGGTCATCGTCTCATGCCCCTTGTCCTCCTGAGAGCCTTCGAGCCCGGCACGGTCGATGCCCTGCTGCTCGGTGTCGCAGGTCAGCACGCCGAAGCCCACGGGCTTGCCGGAGTCGATGGCCACCCGGTTGAGGCCGTCGGTGGCGGCTTGGCAGACATAGTCGAAGTGCGGAGTGCCGCCGCGGATGACCACGCCGAGGGCGACGACCGCATCGAAGTGCGGGGCCAGGCGCGCGGCGGCGACGGGCAGTTCGAAGCTGCCGGGCACGCGGACGAGCGTGGCGTCGGCTCCGGCCTCGGCGGCTGCGCGCTGGGCTCCGTCGACGAGCCCGTCCATGATCTGGGTGTGCCAGGAGGCGGCGACGATGGCGACGCGCAGGTCAGCTGCGTCGACGGTGAGTTCTGGTGCTCCGGAGTGAGCCATGAGTGAGTCCTTTGTTCGGGGCTCCGCAGAGCCTGATTTGTGTCGTAAATCGATTCGCCGGTGAAGCAGGGCGCGCTCGCCGAGGCGGCTGACGCACCCGAGGGGCTGTTCGGTTCCAGCCTGGCCGGGTGCAGCCGGGGTTCAGCGGAGCCGGGTGCGCCCGGGTTTCAGTGGGGCCTGACGTGTCCGGAATTCAGCTGGCGACGGCTCCGGCGGTGCCCGCGCCGGTGCCGGCCGTACCCGTGACCTCCGGCAGCGAGAGCACATGGTGCATGCGTTCGCGCTTCGTGGCCAGGTAATGCGTGTTCTCCGGCCGCGCTGCGACCTCGAGCGGAACCACCGAATCGACTGTGATGCCCAGCTCCTCGAGAGCGGAGGTCTTCGCCGGATTGTTCGTGAGCAGGCGGACACGGGTCAGCCCGAGCGAACGCAGGATCGTCGCCGCGGCATGGTAGTCGCGGGCATCATCGGTGAAGCCGAGGTCTCGATTCGCATCCACGGTGTCCCGTCCCTGATCCTGCAGAGCGTAGGCGCGCAGCTTGTTGCTCAGCCCGATTCCGCGCCCTTCGTGGCCGGTCAGGTAGAGCACCGCCCCACCGTGTTCGGCGATGAGGTCGAGCGCCAGGTCGAGCTGCTCACCGCAGTCGCACCGGTGCGAACCGAAGACGTCCCCGGTCAGGCACTCCGAATGCAGCCGTACGAGAGGCGCCGCACCGTCGGCGTCGGAATCCGGGGATCCTGCAAATACGCCGAGGTGGTCATGGCCGTTGATCGTGAACGCGCGGGCTCGCAGGTGGCCGTGCTCCGTTGGCAGAGCCACTTCCGCGGTCGCTTCAACCGATCCGTCCTCACCGGGTGCACCGGCAACCGTCACCGAGGCGGACGCCTCGGCGGCGGAATCATCCGCGGTCGACGACGCGGCCGAGGCCGGCGACACAGTCGGGGCCGATGGAACGGCCGTCGCGGAGTCGTCCGCCACATCCGCGTCCCGTTCTTCGAGGTAGGCGGTGAGCTGCTCGATGGAGACCATGACGAGGTCGTTGGCGTCGGCGAAGTCGCGGACCGCGTCGAAGCGCATCATCGAACCGTCGTCGTGGACCACCTCGGCGATCATCGCCACCGGCTGCGCACCGGCCAGTCGTGCGAACTCGACCCCGGCCTCGGTGTGGCCGGGGCGTTCCCGCACCCCGCCGTCCTTCGCGATGAGCGGGAAGATGTGCCCGGGCCGCGAGATCGTCGCCGGATCCGGGTCAGCGGCGGCCAGCACACGGCCGGTCTCGGCGCGTTCGGCGGCGCTGATTCCGGTGGTCACACCCACCGCGTCGCAGCTGATCGTGTAGGCGGTGCCCTTCGGATCCTCGTTGTCGACGACCATCGGCGGCAGGCGCAGGTCGGCGGCGCGGTCGGCGGTCATGGGTGCGCAGATGACGCCCGAGGTGTGCCGGACGAAGAAGCCCATCGTTGCGGCATCGGCGAACTCGGCGGCCATGATGAGGTCACCCTCGTTCTCCCGGTCCTCGTCATCGACGACGAGGACGGGCCGGCCCGCGGCGACGGCGGAGATGGCCGCATCGATGGGATCGAGGCGGCTGGCGTGAGCGACTGAATCAGTCATGATCGACTCCTTGCTGGGTGCTGTTGTGCGTCTGAGATTGTGAGAAGGACAGGAGGCGGGCGGTGTACTTCGCGAGCACATCGACTTCGATGTTCACGGCCGCGCCGACCGGCATCTCGCCGAAGGTCGTGTGCGTGAGAGTGGCCGGGATGAGGCCGACCTCCACCCACGCCGAGGGTTCGCTCGGTGCGGACACGGCCGTCAGGGTCAGCGACACCCCGTTGAGGGCAATCGAGCCTTTGACCGCGGTCAACGGGGCGAGTACGTTCGGGATCCCGATGCGCAGGGTCGACCAGTCGGCGCGGTCGATGCGGTCGAGGAGTTCGCCGCGCCCGTCGACATGTCCCTGGACGACATGGCCGTCGAGGCGCCCCGAGGCGGGAGTGCAGCGCTCCAGGTTGACCCGGTCACCCGTGGCCAGGGTGCCGAGCCCGGTCAGGCGCAGGGTCTCACCCATGACCTCGGCGGTGAAGAGTCCCGGCCGCTGCGCGGCGGGACGGCGCGTCGAGGTCAGGCAGACTCCGTTGACAGCCAGCGAGCCGCCGAGTTCGAGGTCAGCGACGAGCTGGCCGGCATCGATGGTGATCGCGGCCGAATCGTTGGTGTATTCGATGGACTCGACGGTGCCGAGTCCTTCGATGATTCCGGTGAACATGTGCCTCCAAGATTTCTGGGCGTGGACGATGCTGCTTGCTGGGGGAGTGCGGCGTGTGTCGCAGTGAGAACTGGATTCAGGTCCCTGGCGGCGCAGACCCACCGGGGCTCTCGGATGCGTCTGGTTCCAGATCCGCTGTCTCGAAGTGCAGTAAGAAGTCCGGGCCGAGCTGCGACATCGCCGGTGTCTCCGTGTCATCGGGGACCAGCCGCAGGGCCTCCCCGAGGGTGCCGATGTCCAAGCCTTCGACACTGCTGCGTCCGGGGCCGATGAGGATCGGGGCCTGGTAGCAGAAGACTTCGTCGACGACTCCGGCGGCGAAGAACGCGCCTGACACCGTGGGCCCACCCTCGACGAGAAGGTGGCGCACCCCTGCCTCGTGCAGCCGGTCCAGCGCCTCCCGGACATCGTGAGTGCGCAGATGGAGAGTGTTCGGGTTGAGGGCGAGAAACGACGTGACCGGCAGGTCGGAGGTGCCGAGCACAACGGGCCGCGGCTGATCGTCGAGCGCGATTCCGTCACGCCCCCGGGCATTGAGGCGCGGGTCGTCGGCCACGGCGGTGCCGGTTCCGACGAGGATGGCGTCGACGCGGGACCGGACCTCGTGAGCATGCATCCGCGACTGCTCCGAGGTGATCCATCGGCTGGTGCCGTCGTTGGCGGCGACGGCCCCGTCGAGGCTCTGCGCGATCTTCACCGTGACGAACGGGCGGGTCTCGGCCATGGCCCGGAGCCAGCGGACATTGAGTGCGCGGGACTCCTCCCGGTGCAGTCCCGCGCGGACCGTGAGCCCCGCCTCGGCGAGGGTGTTCCCGCCGCCGGCGGCCAGCGGATTCGGGTCGGCGGCGGCGAAGACGACGGAGGGGATCCCGGCGGAGATGATCGCCTCGGTGCAGGGTCCGGTCCGGCCGTGGTGGGAGCAGGGTTCAAGGGTGACCAGCAGGGTCGAGGCGCTCAGGTCGATGTCGAGATCATGGGCAGTGGTGATGACGTCGACCTCGGCATGGGGCGTTCCGGCACCGCCGTGATGCCCGGTCACGATCTGGCCGTCGGCGGTCAGGATTGCCGCCCCCACCAGCGGATTCGCGCCACGAAAACCTTCGCGGGCGGCGTCTAGGGCGGCGGTCATCGCCGCGGATTCGAGTTCGGTGGACTCCGCCGCGTCACTGAGCTGCGCGCTCATGAAAAACCTCCCGAGCCTTCGCCGGGAGGGAGGATATTGCGGGTGCAACCATCAGGGCGGTCGGCTCGCGCGACGGTGCGGTCGAATGCACCGAAACACAGCGGCCGAGGCCACCATGCTCCTCCCATCCAGACTCTGACTGTCGGTTTCGGAATTTCACCGAATCAACCGCCTGCACGAATGCGAGCGGGTCGCGGACTCTGACCGCCGGTACGGAATTTCACCGTCCCCGGAACATATGAGGCCAGGTTAGCACGACCATCGCCGAGGCGAGGGTGAGCTTCGTCACACAGCCCCATTTTGACGGCGCGAGGGCGGCCTCACGGGGCGTTGAGGAAGCATTCGGAAGCGCGCTCGATTTGCCCAGATCCATAACCTGGGTATATAAATAGGTTATGGATGATGTGGATTCGGCTGAGCTCGTCTCGCGGCTCGTTGTCGTGTCGTCGCGCCTGACCCGAGCGTTTCGGCGAGTGATCGGCAATGAGAACTCACTGGCGGCGCTGCGCGCGCTCGCCGTCGTCGAACAGTATCAGCCCGTTCGCGTCGGACACTTCGCGCAGGGATATCTGAGCTCGCAGCCTGCGGCGACGAAGCTCCTCGCCAAGCTCGAGGAGGCCGGACTCGTCGTGCGCGAACCCAGCCCGACGGATGGCCGTGCTTCGCAGTTCTCGCTGACCGACGCCGGCCGGGAGCGGTTGGCGGAGAACCGCTCGATCATGATCGAGCAGATTCAGCCGTACTTCGAGTCGCTGAGCGTCGAGGAGCGGCAGAGCGTCGATCGCGCGCTCGGACTGGTCTCGGACTTCCTCAAGGACCGCCATCCGGTCGACTCTGCCGAAGAGCCCGCCGACGGTCCGGGCCCGGACTCGGCCGCGGGCTAGCTGCCGAAACCGCCACAGCTGTTCAACCACGATTCCGGAACAGATTTCGGAACCGAGCGCACCACAGAAGGACGCACCACAGGAAAGGGGACGCGACCAGCAGATGAGAGCGTCAGCAGACAACGAAACCACACGGGACGAAACACCCGGCGATACCGGGGCGGGAACGTCGATCCTTCGCCAGCCGCGTGCCGTCTGGGCGGTCGCATTCGCCGCGGTCATCGCCTTCATGGGCATCGGCCTGGTCGATCCGATCCTGCCGGCTATATCGGCCGAGCTCGACGCCACACCCGCCCAATCGATGCTGCTGTTCACCAGCTACCTGTTCATCACCGGCGGAATGATGTTCTTCACGAGCTTCCTGTCCTCGCGCATCGGTGCGAAGACCACGCTGCTCATCGGTCTCGTCCTCATCGTCGCGTTCGCGGCTCTGGCCGGATTCTCCGGTTCCGTCGACCAGATCATCGGCTTCCGTGCCGGTTGGGGTCTGGGCAACGCACTGTTCATCTCCACCGCTCTGTCGACGATCGTCGGTGCTGCCTCCGGAGGCGCGGAGAAGGCGATCATCCTCTACGAGGCTGCTCTCGGCGTCGGCATCGCTACCGGCCCACTGCTCGGCGGACTGCTGGGCGGCATCTCCTGGCGAGGGCCGTTCTTCGGCACCGCAGTCCTCATGGCCATCGGCTTCATCGCGATCATCGTGCTGCTGCCGAACGGTACGAGCTCGAACGGGCCTTCGGCAGAGCCGATCAAGCTCAGCGCCACATTCCGGGCGCTCGCCCGTCCGGGTGTGGCCGTGCTCGGCGTCTCCGCTCTACTGTACAACTTCGGCTTCTTCATCCTGCTGGCCTACAGCCCGTTCCCCGTCGAGGCGGCCGCCGCGAAGTTGGGGATGGAGGACTTCGGGGCTATGGGCCTCGGCTACGTCTTCTTCGGGTGGGGCATCTGCGTGGCGATCACCTCGGTGTTCGGAGCCCCGGTGCTGACCAAGCGGATGGGACGTCGCCGCAGCCTCATCGTCACCCTGATTGCACTCGCCGTGCTGCTGGGTGTGATGTCCTTCCTCGTCGAGTCATTCATCGGCATCATCGTCTGCATCATCGTCGCGGGCATGCTTCTGGGGGTGCTCAACACCGTCTTCACCGAATCGGCGATGGAGGTCAGCGACCTGCCCCGTCCCGTCGCCTCGGGCACCTACTCGGGTGTGCGCTTTGTCGGCGGTGCGATCGCTCCGATCGTCGCGGGTTCGGTGTCCGAATCGATCAGTGCAGGCTCGCCCTACCTCTTCGGGGCCGGCGCCGTGCTGCTGTCGGTCGTCGTCATCTCTGTGGGGTGGAAGGCGCTGCGCCGCGTCGACGGTCACATCGACGAGTCGTCGGTCGACGAAGCCTATGCACTGACCGGAGGCGACGCCTGAGGCGTCACTGCCTGCAGGCGGCGCCGGCTTCAGTCGATGTCGAACCGCTCGGAGTGGGGCGGGGCCACTGACTATGGCGCTCGAGGAATCATTCCTCGGGCGCCGTATTCTTGCCTGACGTCATGTCTGGCGTGATGCCTCAACTCGTGAAGTGTGCCTATGCGCGTTGGACCGTGTTCGCATTCGTCCCAATCCCCGGGGCAGCCGGAAGATGAACGTTGAGCTCTGTTGCAGATCTGAAACCGGTTCGACACATGATCGACGGAGAGCCTAGGGCAGAATAGATTTCGCGCAATCCGAAGATCGACTGAGAGAACTCTGCTCATCGACGACGGAACGCGACCAGAAACATCACCTACAAATGAAGGCCATCATGTCCTACGACGCGAATGCAGCATACAACTCCGGCGCACCCGGTCAAGGATTGCCCGGCGCCGCCGGCCAGGGCTTCGGAGGCCAGGGCTTCGGTGGAGCACCTCGCGGTGCCACCAGCCCCGATGACCTCTCGCTCCCTCTCTACGGTGCGAGCTTCGGCCAGGCCGTCAAGCGCTTCTTCAAAAACTATGTCAACTTCAAAGGACGAGCTTCCCGCAGTGAGTACTGGTTCGCTTACCTCTTCATTGCGCTGCTGATGATTGTTCCCACCATCCTGTATTCCATCGGACTCGGGATGATGGGTGCTTCCGCATCGATGGCGGCGGCGGACCCTTATGGCATGTCTGCAGCTGCCGGCCCTTCCGGTGCATCGATTGCTCTGACCGGCATCGGGGGAATCCTCATGGGCATCATCGGTCTGGCTGTCCTCTTGCCGCAGCTCGCTATCTCGTGGCGTCGGCTCCATGACGGAAACTTCCCAGGACCCATGTGGTTCCTGGGCCTCATCCCAGGCGTCGGGGGGATCATCGTGCTCGTGCTGATGATCATGCCATCCAAGCCCGAGGGGCAGCGCTTCGACGGCTGATTTCGGCGCAGGCATCACGCCCCGCTGCTGACACGTCCTACAGCTGCGCGGCCATCACGCCCCGCCGGCGGCATCTCGCACAATTGCAACGGTGCGAGATGCCGCCGGCGGGGCGTTGTGCTGCCGACGCGACCCGGCCGGTCAGGGGCGGCGGAGGGTTCTGATGAATGACGAGACCATGGCGACGAAGACGATCGCCCAGATCGCGAGACCGACCCAGAACCAGTGCTGGCCGATCCACTCGATCGCCGGCACATGATCCGACCGACCCAGGTAGATGCTCGCCACCGCGTACATGCCCACAGGGAAGACCATGCTCCACAACCCGGCCGAATAGGTTATCGGTACCCGGTGGACGAGGTGTTTCCAGATGCCCGCGGCGACGAGGGCCGGGATGAGCCACGTGGCAATCGCCCACAGCAGCGCCGAGGATGCTCCGACCAGTACGCGTGTCGTCTCGAGCAGGGGAGTTCCGCCGAGATTGAGAATCCGCGAGCCCGCTACGATCGTGATCGCCAGTGCGCCCATCGTCACCCAATACGGGGCATCGAGGTCCTCGGGCCCGAACCGATGCTGGAGAATGCGCACGCCGATCGCAATCAAGCACACGACATAGAGCGCCAGACCCACGGCCCACATGACCACCGCTGTGAGCGCGAGGAACGAGACCAGACTGCGATCGGCGTCGGGAGTGTTCGGAAGTTCGATCCCCAGGCTCGCGGCGACCACCGCCACTGATTGAGCGGCCACCGCCCACACGAGCCACGTGCCCTTCACCCCTGCCGACACCGGCCGTGTGCTCGACCCGAGGATCGCGGTGAAGGGAATCCCGTACCCGAGCACCAGCCAGAGCAGACCGCCGAGAACGAAGAGGGTGAGCGCAGGCGGAATCATCCCCAGGCCGACGAAGCCCGTCGCCAGGACATTCGTGCCGGCCACGGCGGTGAAGAAGCCGAACGCTCGGGAGGGATCATGCAGGTCGGCGCGAACAGCATCGGGATATCGGAGGATCCGCACCACGGTGAGTACGGTGAAGAACACGTACAGGGCGACGGCGAGCCAGAACAGAGTCACTGACAGCAGATGCAGCCCTGCGAGCTCGGCACCGATCGACACGATCCCGGTCGCCATCACCGAGGCGAAGCACCCGGGAGCCAGTGTCGACGGGCTCAGTCCCCACCGTCCGTGCAGGCCGGTGAGGTCGCGATCGGCCGTGTTCATTCGCTCCCCATGCTCGTCGTCGTGTGTCGAGGGACATCGACGTCTTCGATAGTACGACCCCACCCCTGAAACCGCGTTGCAGCCCCAGCTGTCTAGAGGGTGCCGCGGTCCCATCGAAAGACCGCCCGATAGCCTCTGTACAGAGAATCGATGTGTAATTCGTGACATCTGGGTCTCCCCAAGTCACTCTTCCATCATTTCCATGAGAGAATTCACTGGCGTTACCAACCGGTAACTTCATGTGGAGTCGCCCGCTTCACATCCCCACGTGCCGGTAGTGGCGTATTCTGCAGTCACCTGCGCGGTGCAGAGATCTCCGGCACTGACCGGATCGACAAGGGCACAGACGATTGGGAGCGATGGCTATGGAGAGCACAACGGACACTCTCGCCGAGGACGCCGACATCGACGCGCCAGCGGTCTCGCTGCGCGGTTGGTCCCTGTCCGGAAAACAGGGCGATGTGTTCACCGATATCGACCTCGAGGTGCCGACCGGCGCCATCGCCGTCGTCCGCGGGCCCGCCGGCAGCGGGAAGACCTCCTTCCTGCTGTCCTTGGCTGCGAGGATGCGGGTCTCGGACGGGGAGGGCCGCCTCGGCGATATCGATATCCGCAAGCAGGCCCGCACCGTGCGCGGGCAGGTTGCGGTCGGACATATCGCCGGGCTGACGGACCTTGAGGACGACTTCACGGTCGCTCAGCACGTCGCCGAACGACAGATCATGCTGCAGCCCTGGTATAAGCCGTGGGCGTCGAAATCGACATTGCGCGAGGTCATCGGCCTCATCCGGGACACTTTCACCACGGCCGGTGAGATGATCGACGAACTCCCGCCGGGGACGTTCTCGAAGCAGGACGCCCAGCGCGCGGACTTCCTCATCGACGATGACGGAGAGGTATTCGTCTCCGAGCTGAGCGAGCTGCAGAAATTCTTCCTCGAATTCGGGCTGGCAAGCCTCAGCCGCCCACCTGTCGTCGTCATCGACAACATCGACTACCTGCGCGAATCCGCCGACCGAGCCCGCGCTTGGGCCGGGATCCTCATCTACCAGCAGCTGCGCAGATCACGGGATCCCGAGGACCTGCTCACGGTGATCGTCTCCTGCGAGGACTCGAGCGAACTCGACATCGCCACCAGGTCGCTCGGCTCCCGCGCGGAGCCGTCGATTGTCGACCTCGAACTGCCGCCCCACCCTCCCGCTCATCGCGGGTCCAAACACTGAACTTCCTGCCCCACGTACACGAATCCGAGGAGATTCCCGAATGTTCTCCCTGCCCTGGTTAGAACTCTCACGATTCAAACGCCACACGATCACGCGCTTGGCGATGATCGTCATCATCGTCATCCCGTCGATCTACGGCGGGCTGTACCTGGCCTCGAACTGGGACCCGGCCGGGCACCTCGACAAGCTGCAGGCAGCGATCGTCAACGAGGACACCGGCGCCGAGAAGCCCGACTCGGACGGAGAGAAGCTCGACGCCGGTCAGGAACTCGTCGACGAGATCACGCCGAAGGGCGAAGGCGGATTCGACTGGGAGGGGACCAGCCAGGAAGAAGCCGACGAGGGGCTGGCCGAAGGGAAGTACTTCGCGGTCCTCGAGATCCCCTCGGACTTCTCCGAGAAGCTCGTGTCGACCGGCGGTGACGATCCGGAGCAAGCAGGGCTGCGGCTGCGCACCGACGACGCCCACAACTTCATCGTCGGGCAGATGGCCGGGACCATCCTCTCCGAGATCAAGGACGGACTGAGTAAGACGACGACCGCCGAGTACGTCAATCAGGTGTATCTCGGATTCAACGATATCCACTCCGAGACGGAGAAGGCTGCAGACGGTGCGGCCGAACTGCACGACGGAGCAGGCCAGCTCCACGACGGCACCGGAGAGCTCGTGGACGGGACGACGAAGCTCGACAAAGGAATCGGAACGCTGCAGACAGGACTCATCGACCTCGACGACGGTGCGGGAGAGCTGAAGAAAGGCAGCGGCGACCTCGCCGACGGAGCCGATACCCTGGCGAAATCCACCACCGAGGCGAAGAACGGCTCGAAGAAACTCGCCGACGGTGCCGGGCAGGTCGCCGACGGCACCTCCGAGCTGCGTGATACCGCCGACGAGGCCACGAGGAAGGCCGAGGACGTCAAACGCAAGGCCGATGACGTCGTCGATGGGGCCCGCCCCAAGCTCGAGCGCGCCGAAGGGGACTTCGACGACGCCCGCACCACCGTGCGCGGGGACATGGACGACCGGATCAAGCAGCTGCAGGAGGACTATCCGGACGACCCGAACGTCAAGAAACTCGCCGAGGATGCCGACGGCCTCGGCGAGGACCTCGATTCCGCGCACGAGCGCGCCTCGGATGCCAAGGATGAAGCCAAGAGCCTCGAGGACAAGCTGACCGACGCGGTCGACGGGGTGATGGACAAGATCCGCACGGCCGATAAGAAGATCGGTCAGCTCGACGACGGAGCGCAGAAGGTTGCGACCGGTGCCGACGACCTCCACTCCGGGCTGATCAAGCTCGACGCAGGTGCGGGAAAGCTCGCCAAGGGAGCCGGTGACCTCCATGACGGTGCCGTCCAGCTCAAGGACGGCACGGCGAAGGCTAAGGACGGAGCCGGTGATCTCAAGGACGGTTCGGAACAGCTCGTTGACGGGTCGACCGAACTCGACAAGGGCGCGGACAAACTCGATGACGGCTCCGGCGAACTCGCCGATGGTCTGCAGAAGGGACTCGAGCAGATCCCGACCTATGACAAGAAGGACCGGGAGAACCGTTCGGATGTCGTGGCTGTTCCCGTCGATGCAGACAAGGTCAAGGACAACGCGGTCGACGCCTACGGCGAGGGACTGTCCGCGTTCTTCGTCTCCTTGGCTCTGTGGATCGGCGGAATGATCACCTATATGGTCATCAACGCCATTCCATATCGGGCGCTGTTCTCATCGGCGACTTCGTCGCGCATCGCCTGGGCCGGCTACGTTCCCGGGCTCCTCTTCGGTATCGCTCAAGTCGCAGTCCTCTACGCGATCCTCGCATTCACCTTGGACTTCTCGGCCGGAGCGTGGCTGTGGACGCTGCTGTTCTCGATGCTCGCGGCGGCGTGTTTCCACTCCGTGCACCAGTTGTGTGTCGCGGCCTTGGGCGGTGTCGGCAGACTCGTCGCTCTGGTCCTGCTGATGCTGCAGATCGCTTCGGCAGGCGGGACCTATCCGGTCGAGACGGCACCGAAGATCTTCCAGATCATCTCGCCGTTCCTGCCGATGACGCACGCGGTCAGCGGTCTGCGCACACTCGTCGCCGGTGGTGACATGTTCATCGCAGCCCAGGCGGCCGTGGTCCTGCTGCTGATGACCGCGCTCTCCCTGGTCGCCACAACCGTGGTCTGCAGTCGCAAGCGCATGGTCACCCTCACTCAGCTCCACCCGAGCCTGCAGCTGTAGGCCCGGGTCAGGGTGCGGGGCCGGCCAGTGGGGACTCCACCCCAGCGGGCGCTGGGACGCCAGGGTGCTCCCAGCGGCGGGCGCCAGACGCTATCGGCGCATTGTTGGGTCGATCCACGGTGTTTTTACGGCGTGAAACGCCGCGGATCGACCCAACAATCCAGCTAAACCCAGTGGGGAGGTGCTCAAGCAAGCACCGCCGAGGTGTTGGGAACCTCCCGGGTGCAAGCTGCGCGTGGCAGCAGAGCAAGGAGTGGGGTCGTCTCTGGCATCGCGGGCGTAGGCCGCAGCTCAGCCGTCGAGGTAGCGCAGGTACCTCTGCGGGTCGTGGAGGAAACGGCGCCAGTGATCGACCATCTCGAGGTCCTCCCACGCGGATTCGCGCAAGCCCCAGTCGCCGACCTCGACGATCTTCGCGTTGTCGGCTCGCGCGAGGATGGGGGAGTGGGTGGCCATGACGGTCTGCAGGCCCTTCCGCTGGCGTTCGCGGATGAGCTGAAGAAGAGTCAGCGAGGCCGTGAAAGACAGCGCGCTTTCGGGCTCGTCGAGGATCCACAGTCCCAGGTCCATGAAACGGCCCGTGAGCATGTCGAGGAACATCTCTCCGTGCGATCGATGCGCATAGTGATGGCCGCGCATCGAACCGACGCCCATGAGATAGGCCATGTTCTCGTGCATCGTCTCGGCGCGGAGGAAGAATCCGCTGCGGTTCGTCGTCGCTCCGCGCACGATCTGCAGGTGTTCACTCAGCTCGGGAGGAGCCTCGACGTGGTCGCGCACCTCCCAATCGGAGCCGCCGCCGTGAGGGAGGTCTAGGGCAGTGGCGATGGCCTCGATGATGGTCGACTTGCCGGAGCCGTTCTCGCCGACGAAGACGGTTGTGCGATCGAACTCGAAGCCGGCCAGGACGTCGCGGACGGCCGGCAGCTCACGCAGCCAGGGACTCAGCTCGGGCGGGGACAGGCCGTGCTTGGCCACTGAGCGCAGCGGCAGATCGACTCGAGGATCCATGTCTGCGACGGTATGTGTCGGCACTGACACCGCCCCGGATCGACCAGCAAATCGGGGGCAACGCTGCGAGTCGCACCCAGCCGCTCCCTATCCGAGCGCGAGCCGCACCGCGAGGATGATGAGCACGATCGCGATGAGCACGTCGAGGACCTGCCAGACCCGCGGCCGGCCCAGGTATCGGGAGAGCCCGCGGGCACCGTAGCCGATGACGAGGAACCAGCTGATCGAGCCGAGCATCGCCCCGAGGGTGAACGGCCAGACTCCGTCCGCGCCCTGTTGGTTCGCGAGGTTGCCGAGCATGACGACGGTGTCGAGGTAGACGCCCGGGTTGAGGAACGTCAGAGCCAGAGTGGTGACGATGACGGACTTGAGGGTCCGCTGATGAGTGTCAGCCTTCAGCCCGGTGGCTTCGCGCGCCGATTTCAGGCTCGTCCACGCGAACCACAGCAGGTAGGCCACGCCCAGCCAACGCAGGACCTCTAGCGCCCATGGCGCGAGCAGCACGATCGCCCCGATTCCCACTGTGCCCGCACCGATGAGCAGGACGTCGGCGACGATGCAGATCGTGACGACGACGCCGAGGTGCTCACGCCGGATCCCCTGTCGCAGCAGGAGGGCGTTCTGCGGGCCGACGGCGATGATGAGCGACCAGCCGGTGAGGAGTCCGGTGACGAGATGAGTGAGCACGGACTCAAGATTAAAGACTGACTCGGCGTAAGAAAAACAACAGAATATGCATCTGATGCACAATTGCTTCATGAACATCGATCACGTCAAAGCGCTCGCTGCCGCCGTCGACGAAGGCACCGTCGAGGGGGCGGCCTTCGTCCTCGGCATCACCGCCTCGGCGGCGAGCCAGCGCATTCGCACGCTCGAGTCCCGCCTCGGGCAGGTGCTCATCCGACGGGCGAACCCGATCACCGTCACCGAGGCGGGGCAGGCGATCCTCCGCTACGCTCGGCAGGTCGAACTGCTCGAGTCCGAGGCGCTCGATCGGCTGCACGGCATCGACGCCGATTCCCTCGGGCCGGGTGGATCCGGTGACGGGCGACGGGAGCCCACCGTGCTGAGGGTGGGTGTGAACGCCGATTCGATGTCGACGTGGTTCCGCCCGATCTTCGCCGAGGCGGCCGGCTGGGACGATGTCGTCCTCCGCGTCGAGATGGTCGACCAGGATAAAGCCCTGCCGCTGCTGGCATCCGGAGAGGTGCTCGGCACGATCACCTCGACGGCGACCGGCGGGTACGGGACGACGGTCGTCGAGCTCGGGACGATGCGCTACGTCGCTGTGGCCGAGCGCTCTCTGTTGGACCGGCATTCCACTGGCGCCGAGGCGGATCTGACGCGACTGCCGATGGTGAACTTCGGGCAGGACGACGACCTGCAGTTCGAGTTCCTCCGCCGCTGTGGTGTCGACGGCCGGCCGCCGATGTCGGTCGTGCCGGGGTCAGCGGAGTTCGCAGCCGCAGTGGAGGCAGGCCTCGGATGGGGGATGGTGCCGGTCATGCAGCTCGACGGGCTCGAAGCCGACCTCGTCGAGATCGGTGAGAACCCGTATATTGACGTCCCACTGTATTGGCACCACTGGAAATTGGCCTCTGACAAGCTGGCCCGACTCACCGCGGCGCTGCGCCGTGCGGCCGCCGCCATGCGGTGAGCACTTGAACATCATCAGGCGCAGCCGTTGTCATGCCCCGACTCGGCGTAGCGTTTCATTGATGCGAGCAACTGGGCGGGTGCCAACATGAAACGCGGCTCGAGCTCTTCCCAGCCCGGTTCCTTTGCCTGCTTGCTGTAGGCAACGTGCGCTGCATCGATGGGTATCGATTCGTCGTTCCCTCGGCCGTCTTCGCCCATGAGTGAGAGGTGATAGATCCACGTGGAGCCATCTGCTTCTGTGTGGCGAAACGTCGCTTCGAACACTTGCCGCTCCGCTGGGAGACTCTCCTGCAATTCGTCCGGCCGGCTGTTGAGCATGTTCATCCACTCGTCAAATGTCTCTTCTTGACCAGGTCGAATTCGGGATCGACTCAGTTCAAGCCGCATGCCCTTCGGGACGGAAGCCGGCATCGGAAACCCGCTGAAGTCGCGCGGGGTAGGGGTGAAAGGCATCTGGAATGATTGTTCAACATTGGACATGGTTCCAACTTAACGCTTTGATCCGGTGGTGCCCTTGCAGTCATCCGAAATACCTGAGACACGGAGTGCGTATTGTGCGATGTGGATTCGACGGAGGAGCAAGCCGCGATTCTCTATGAGGACCGTGAGTTCCTTGGTGTCGTCCTTCTTCGGCCGATGGCCAATTCATCTCCTCTTGTTTCCTCGATTGCACTACGACGATGTACCTGGCTACCTGACCTCAGAACCGGAATCAGCTGGTCAACCTATGCAAACCGCGTCCTGTGGTGGCCGACTATGGACCGCGAAGTAGAGGATTTCGGATAACTTGGAACTTTTGACCAGACGCCAACCAACCGATATTTCATCCCCATCTTCACTTATTGGGCGGAGCGCAACTGCAAGATTGCCTAGCGTGAAGCTGACGCTCTCAGCAGGTTACCCAGCCATCTAAGTTGACTGCTTCGGCCGCAGCCATGCGGTCAGTCTCGGCCGAGGGCCAGCCGCTCATCGTTGAGCCGGTTCTCGGCCCACTGGGTGGACGAAATGGTCACGGAAGACCGTGCAGAGCGGGACCAGAATGACCACCCAAGAATCTCTTTGGGCCACCCGGGATGCTTGCTGCTCGGGCACGAAGTGGCGGATCGGCCGCTCAGGAGCTGAGGAGCTTGTCGATCGTCCATCTCACCTGCTCATGTGCGGCGTCGACGGTCATGGTTCCGGGGGAGATGATCGAATGCAGTGCGATGCCGTCGATGGAGGTGAAGAGCGCCTTCGCGATGGGGGCCACCTCGGCGGGGTCGACGTGCCCCTCCTCAGCGAGCAGATTCAGCCACCGATGCAGGCTGTCATATGTGACCTGGTGACCGTGCTCGAGGAGCCGGCGGGACACGGCCCGCTTCTCGGCCCCGAGGGCATGCAGGTGCATGGAGAACCAGGTTTCGAGCTGCACGTCCCGATGCTCATGGGTCGGCAGGAACTGCGCACAGCATTCATAGAGCCGGTCGGCCGGGTCGAGGGCCGTATCGGCGATGGAGAAGTCATTGATGACGGTGTCGATGGATTTCAGCGCGACCGCCTCGTGGAGGTCGGACTGTGAGGGGAAGTAGTGGCGCAGGGTCGACGGGCCGACTCCTGCTTCCTTGGCCACGGCACGCACACTGAGGTTCGCCTGCCCGGGTTGCGACCCCTCGGCCAGTCGGATGGCCGCGGCGATGATCTCATCTCGCTTCGACAACCGAACTCCTCGCTTCATTGACAACGATGCTTTCGCTCAGTGTATAGTACGTTGTACTAGTACGGTGTGCCAAGGCGTCGACGCGGCGCGGCAGGAACAGTGTGCTGACCCGACCAGAGGACCCGAACGGAAGAAGAGAGAGCCCTCATGATCGACAGTCTGCAGGAATTCGCCGGAAACTTTCCCGACTGGCTGCAGTGGGCGGGCGTTCTGCTCGTCTCCGCCATTCCGTTCGTCGAGTCGTACTTCGGCTCTGTCATCGGTGTTGCCATCGGCTTGCATCCCGTGGTCGCCATCCTCGTGGCCGTCATCGGCAATGTCGTCTCGATGCTCGCCTTCGTCTACGGGGCCGGTGCCATTCGTGACAGGGCGACGAAGAACAAGGAATCTGATGAGTCGCCGAAACGGCAGCGGCTCAAGCGCATGTTCGACAAGTTCGGCGTGCCGGGGGTCTCGCTGCTCGGCCAGACTCTCCTGCCGTCGCAGATCACCTCGTCGGCGATGGTCGGCTTCGGCGCCAACCGCAACGTCGTGGCCTTCTGGCAGGTCATCTCGATCATCCTCTGGGGCGTCCTCTTCGGTGTGCTCGCCACCCTGGGCATCGAGTACGCACTGCGCTGAAGCTCGGGCGGCCGGTCCGGTCGTGTCAGGGCCTCCGCATAGACTGGGCCCATGACGGAATCCACCCCGACATCCTGGCCTGAGAGCACGCACGCAAACGGTTCTGCCCCCGAGACTCCCATCTCCACGGACCGTGCTGGGGACGACTTCGCCGCCTCCGCGCAGTTGATACTGACCGAGCTGACCGCAGACCCGAGCGCGCAGTTCCGCGACGGCCAGCTCGAGGCGATCCGTGACCTCGTCCAAGGCAGAAAACGCGTCCTCGTCGTCCAACGCACAGGGTGGGGCAAGTCGGCCGTGTACTTCGTCGCCACCCGCATGCTCCGGGCCGCCGGCACCGGCCCCAGCCTCATCATCTCCCCGCTGTTGGCGCTCATGCGCGACCAGATCGCCGCAGCCGAACGCGCCGGAGTCCGTGCCGCCAGCCTCAACTCCTCGAACGTCACCGAATGGGACTCGGTGCTCGAGGACCTCAAGGCCGGCAGCCTCGACGTCCTCCTCGTCTCCCCGGAGCGGCTGAACAATCCGCAGTTCCGCGACGAGGTGCTGCCGCAGCTGCTGAGATTCCTCGGCCTCATCGTCGTCGACGAGGCCCACTGCATCTCCGATTGGGGCCATGACTTCCGCCCCGACTACCGCCGCATCGGCCGGATCCTGTCCGAACTGCCTCGCGACACCCCGGTGCTCGCGACGACCGCGACCGCGAACTCCCGTGTCGTCACCGACGTCGCCGAGCAGCTCGGCGACGACACCACCGTCGTCCGCGGTGAACTCGCCCGTGATTCCCTGCGTCTTGGCGTCCTGCCCGGACTCGACGCCAGTGCCCGCATCGCCTGGCTGGCTTCGCACCTCAACGACTTCACCGGGTCCGGGATCGTCTACACGCTCACCGTCTCCGCAGCCGAGGACATCACCCGAATGCTGCGCGAACAGGGCCACGAGGTCCGCGCCTATACAGGCCGGACCGATGCCGAAGAGCGCGCGGAACTCGAGCAGCAGCTCAAGGACAATCGGCTCAAGGCTCTGGTGGCCACCTCGGCGCTGGGAATGGGATTCGACAAACCCGACCTCGGTTTCGTCATCCACATCGGCGCGCCCTCCTCAGCCGTGGCTTACTACCAGCAGGTCGGTCGCGCCGGGCGCGCCACGGACTCCGCCGATGTCCTCGTGCTGCCCGGTGCAGAAGACGAACAGATCTGGGAGTACTTCGCGACTGCGTCGATGCCGAACCAGGACGACGCGAACGCCGTGCTCGCAGCCCTCGCCGAGGTGGACGGCCCCTTGTCCGTGGCCCGCTTGGAGACGCTGGTCGGAACCAAACGCTCCCGCCTGACCCTGCTGCTCAAGACCCTCGAAGTCGAAG
This sequence comes from Brevibacterium limosum, assembly GCF_011617705.1. Classification (NCBI taxonomy): domain Bacteria; kingdom Bacillati; phylum Actinomycetota; class Actinomycetes; order Micrococcales; family Brevibacteriaceae; genus Brevibacterium; species Brevibacterium limosum. Next base: position 430,355 of record NZ_CP050154.1, read on the forward strand.
ACGCAGTATCGAAGGTCAAGGGCGGATACGTCTCGACCGGGATGGGGTGGACCTACGACCGGGAACGCTATGAGAAGGTCGCGGCCGTCCGAGCCGAAGAGGCCCAGGCCATGCTCGATTATGAGGCGACCAGTCAGTGTCGGATGGAGTTCCTCATCCGCCAGCTCGACGATCCCGACCCACAGCCGTGCGGTCGCTGCGACAACTGTGCCGGTGTGTGGTTCTCCGCCGAGATCTCCGAGGAACAGCGTCAGGCCGCGGCCGGGAACCTCCACAAGATCGGTCTGCCCATCGAACCGCGCAGCACTTGGCCCAGCGGCCTGGCTAACATCGGTCTCCCGCTCAAGGGGCGGATCCCCGCCGAAGAACTCGCCGAGGAGGGGCGTGCGATCGCCCGCCTGTCCGACCTCGGGCAGGGGCAGAGCCTGCGATCGTTCCTCGCCCCCGATGCTCCCGATGCCGAGGTGCCCGGCCAGATCGGCAAATGGTGCCTCGAGGTGCTCGGGCAGTGGAACTGGACAACCCGCCCCGAAGTGGTCGTGTCGATCCCGAGCAGCCGTCGTCCCGTGACCGTGCGGTCCCTGGCGGCGAACCTTGCTGCCGCCGGTCGGCTCCTCGACGGCGGTGAGCTGCTGCAGGTCGGCGACCACGGCACACCGGACGTCAACAGCGCCTTCCGCGTCAAAGACTTGTTTGAGGTCTTCGTCGTTCCGCCCGAGGTCGAGGAAGCGGTGGCCGGGAAGTCGGTGCTTCTCGTCGATGACGAGGTCGTCTCCCGATGGACGATGACGATCTGCGCCAGGCTGCTGCGCAAGGCCGGAGCCACCTCGGTGCTGCCATTCGCACTGGCACTGCGGGCCTGAGGTCGCGGGCACGACAGCGAAGACCGCTGCGGCGACGATCTCCCCGAGCCCCAGGCTGAGGAACCGTCGCCGCAGCGGTTCAAATCGCTCGGTGGCGGTCATGGTCGCTTCAGCGACTGCCGCGCTGCAGCCGACTGGAACGGTGCCGGGCCGCCTTCGGGACGGTCACGGGTTCTGCTGCAGCTGGAACGTCGCCCCTTCCGGATCGGTGACCGTGACGATGCGACCGTACGGGGAGTCTTCGGGACCGGCGAGCACCTTGCCGCCGAGCTCGGTGACCTTCGCTGCCGCAGCATCGGCGTCTTCGACGTTGAAGTAGGTGCGCCAAAAGGAATTCTGCACCCACTCGCTGGCATCGCAGATTCCGGCCACAGCATCGTCACCGTCGCCGTGCGTTGAGTACGGGAAGCCTTCCATCGGGGTGATGTCGAAGGAGAAGACCTTGCCGTAGAACTCGTTCGCGCCCTGGTAGTTCGTCGTCATGAGTTCGAACCACACGGGAGTTCCCGGGGTGAGCGGAGTGTCGAAGCCGGAGAACTCTCCGGGCTGCCACATACCGATGGGCGAACCGGTCGGATCGACGACGACGGCCATCTGGCCGAGCGGGCCGACGGGCATGGGGCCGACGACATCCGCGGCACCGGCGGCCAGCGCGGCCTGGTGGGTTCCGGCGATATCGGCAGTGTGGAGGTAGGTCGACCAGGCCGTGGGCATCTCCGGGCTCGGGGTGCCGTCCATGTTCATGGCTCGCATGGCGCCGCCGACGGCATTGCCGTCCTTCGTGATCATGTTGTAGTGGCCGAAGTCGGGGCCCTGGTCGGTGAATTCCCAGCCGAAGAGCTGGTTGTAGAAGTTCTGGGCGGCTTCGAAGTCCTGGCAGACATAGTCGATCCAGATCGGCTGGCCTTCGCGGGGGCTGGCGGGCATTGCGTCTCCTCTTGAGGTGGGGTGGAGGTGAGGTGCAGTTGTTCGTGCCGACAGCAGAGGGATGACCCTACTGCCAGGCGCGCGTGAAGTCGGCGAAGCAGTCGGTCAGCGCCGCCTGCAGAAGCGGACCGAAGGTCACGCGCCCGACCCCGAGCTCGGCGAGCTGGGCGAGGTCGAGTTCTTCGGGCACCGCACCCTTGATCGGGTGAGCGGTGACGTTGAGCGGCAGAGTGATCTGGGCGAGGATCGACTTGAGCGTGCCCACATCGGGCAGCCGCACGGGGTAGACGGAGTCCGCGCCGGCCTCGGTGCACAGACGGAGACGACGGACCACCTCGGCGGTGGGATCGTCGAAGTCGCCGGGATATTTGAATACGTCGGTGCGGGCGTTGATGACGACGTGGACTCGTTGGGCTTCGGCGGCTTGGCGCAAGCTCCAGATGTATTCGGCGTGCTCCTCGGGGCTGCGCATGCTGCCCCGACTGTGGATCGTATCCTCGATGTTCACGCCGACCGCTCCGGCGTCGAGGAGGCCGGCGATGAGTTCGGGCGCGGGGGTGTCGTAGCCGGATTCGAGGTCCGCGGTGACGGGCACATTCACCGCCGAGGTGATCCGGGAGATTCCCTCGAGCGCTTGCTCGAGCGTCATGTTCTCTCCATCGGCATGGCCGAGAGAATCGGCCAGCGGGTGCGATCCGATGCTCAGGGCGTTGAACCCGACGTCGACCATGGCGCGAGCCGACCAGGCGTCCCAGACGGTCGGCAGCACGAGCGGTTCGTCCTGGTGGTGTCCTTGCAGGAGGGTGAAGGCGCGTTCAGCGAGAACTGTGTAATCGACCATGGTCAATACTGTTCCATCCTGTGCGACCGACACGCCAGGGTTCTGGCAGGTTCACCAGAAGGTTTCAGGGAGGTGCGGTGATACCGTGAACAACATCCGAGGTAGTCGCACGGAGGGACCGAGATGGTCGGTTCGGGCACCATCCGCGTTTCGCCCAAACCCGAGCGGGTGTGGGCACTGCTCGCTGTGCTCGCCGGACTGGCCACCCTCCTCATCGAGATCCCCGCGGCGCTGCTCTCCGAAGGCGGCTACTCGTTCACCCAGCAGCCCATCAGCCATCTGGGGATGACCGGATGCGGGGAATGGGGAGACGCCGGAATTCCGGTCGAGGGCTGTTCACCGGCCCACCCCTTCGTCAACGGCGTCTCCATCATCGCCGGATCGATCCTCGCGATCATCGCCTTCATCTGGCACGACTGGATCGCCCCGAGTCGCTGGGGCAGGTGCGGTTCATTCCTGCTCGCCGCCGGTGGAATGCTGCTGGCAGGAACCGGAATGGTCCCGGCAGATATCTCCCCGACCCTGCACGCCGTCTTCGGATTCGGCGGATCAGCGATCCAGAACCTCGGCCTGCTCGCGGCTGGCATCGCTTTGATCCGGTGGCCGGAGAGAAGATGGATCGGCCCCGTCGGATTCGGCGGACTCACGCTCGGTTTGGGCACCCTGGGTCTCGCCGGAACACTGCTCATGACGAGCCCTGAGAGTTGGAACCTGCCCGATGGCATCATCGAGAGGGCCGCGTCCTACCCGTTCCTCGTCTGGTTCATCCTCGCCGGATGGATGCAGCTGCGCGACGCCTCCAGGCGAAAACGCGAACTCACCTCCGGGCGCTGAGTCTCAGTGTTGAATTCTCGGGTCGGCGCGACAGGAACGATGCGACAGAGTCAGTGAACCCGTGCAGCCGAGATGGCCCTACAGCCGCGGAGCCCGCGGCGGCACCTCCCGGCGGTCACCGGTGGCTTCGAATGCCGCGGCGATCTCGATGAGCGCGGAATCGTCCCAGCCGCGCCCGGCGATCGTCAGACCCACCGGGATTCCGGTGTCGGCCATCGTGCCCATCGGCACCGTCACCGACGGGATCCCGAGATGCCTGGGCACGAGGTTGCCGTTGGCCACCCAGGTGCCGTTGCGCCACCCGAGATCGGCCGAGGCTTCGTTGACGTCCATGTCCGCCGGACCCACATCGGCCATCGCCGGGAAGACCATCGCATCGAGGCCGTTGGCGTCCATCCACTCCTCGAGGTCGACCCGGCGGGTCTCCTCGAGTCCGCGCACACCTGATTCGAGCTCCGGAATCTCCGTCACCGAGGTGTACCGATTCGCCCGCACCTGCTCGGGGTAGGTTGCGATGTCATCGTCGAAGCCGTCGTATCGGTCCGGCAGGGCGCCGGGCGGATGAGGGAAGATCAACGTTCCGTCCACGTCGGCGAGGGTGGCGAGGTTCGGGTCGCCGTTCGCGGCGAGGAAATCGTCCCACGCCCAGGAGGAGAGGTCGTTGATCTCCCGGTCGAGGTAGTCGGCGGTGACGAGGCCGCGGGTCGCGATCGTCGGGGCACCGGGCCGGTCGCCTTCGTAGTTGCTCACGACCGGGAAGTCCGTCTCGATGACCTCGGCGCCCGCGGACTCGAGGTCGGCCCGGGCGGCCTCCCACGCCTGAATCACCGAGGCGCGGGTGGCGATCCGCTGCCCTGTGGGCCCGCCGATTCCGCCGTCCGGGTTCGTTCCGGCCTCGTCATCGGCGTTGATGTACATCCGCGGCACCCCGAGGCGCTTTCCGGCGAGCACCGTGCGGGCCGCTTCGACGGATTCCGGGAGCAGGGCGGCGTAGGAGTCGGGACGGATGGCGCTCGCCTTCGGGACGTCGATCCAGGGCTGGACGCGCCAGAAGTCTCCACGGGTCTCAGCGTCGTCGCCGACGATGACGTCGAGGACTTCGATGAGGTCGGCCATCGTGCGGGTGTGGGGGACGACGACGTCCATGGTCGGCACGAGGGGCCAATTCCCGCGCACGCTGATCACCCCACGCGAGGGGGTGTAGGCGATGAGCGCATTGTGCGAGGCCGGAGCGCGTCCCGATGACCAGGTCTCCTCACCGAGGCCGAAGGCTCCGAAGCTCGCGGTCGTGGCCGTGCCCGAACCGTTCGAGGACCCGGACGCGAAAGCGCTGGTCAGCCAGTCAGCGTTGTACGGGCTCTCGGCGCGACCGTAGAGTCCGCGCTGCATGCCGCCGTTGGCCATCGGCGGCATATTCGTCAGTCCCAAGCAGATGGCGCCGCCGGAGCGCAGGCGTTCGATCGTGAATGCATCCTTCTGCGCCACGAGATCGGCGAAGGCCGGAGACCCGGATGCGACGGTCAGGCCCGCGACCAGATAGCTGTCCTTCGCGGTGTAGGGGATCCCGTCGAGGTGGCCCAGCGTCTGACCCGCTGTCCGCCGATCATCGGAGGCGGCCGCCTCGGTGAGGGCCTGTGGGTTCAGTGCGATCACGGAATTGAGGTTCGTATCCGTGCCGGGGCCGTCGAACGCGGCGATCCGGTCCTGATAGGCCTCGACGAGCTCCACCGAGGTGGTGCGGCCGTCCTCGAGGGCGGCTCGCAGATCGGCGATGGACGCTTCGACGACATCGAACTTCGACATGTTCATCCTCCGGGCACTCGACGGTGCGTGGCGCACTCGACGGTGCGTGCGCGATGTGGGTGTGTTCCTGCCCAGAGTAGCGTCGATTCGGTCGGCTCGCGTTGCGAATTCCGTTGTCGTCGGCAGGTGAAAACTAATTCTACGCATTGTAGAATAGAGGTGGAGATGGTCTCCGAACTGTTCCCCACTGAGGCATTCGCAAGGACGTGATGGCATGCCGCGAAGAGTGAACGACTATCGAGGACTGGCCGAGGTCAGTCGGGTCCTGCTGCTGGGCGCGGTGCAGAATCACCCGGGCAGCCGACTCAGGGAGCTCGCCGACGAGGTCGGATTGCACATCAACACGGCCCGTGACCATCTGCGGGTGCTCATCGACGAAGGATTCATCTACCTGCATCCCGAATCGACGGGAATGAGAGGCAGACCGCCCATGGTCTACCACCCGGTCGACGATCCGGAGTCGAACTCGGTCGCGGCCGGACGCATCGCCCGCGCCCGCGAACATCACGAAGTGCTGACCCGCCTCGTTGCCGGAGCGGAGCTGCGACCGACCGGTCTCGACGCTCTCGGTGACCAGGCAGGCACTCAGTTCGATCTGCTCTACGAACATCTCGACGATTCGGGAATGGAACCTGAGCCCGATGCCGAAGAGCTGCGGATCTCGTTGGCTCCATGTCCGCACTATCGGATGGTGGGCGAGGACCGAGCGATCGCCTGCGGAATCCACGCGAAGATCGTCAAGGACCTCCTCAGCCAGCTGCCGGGTCCGCTCGAACTCGACCGGCTGCAGCCGTTCACTTCGGCGGACAGCTGCCAGATCCTGCTGCGCGACGCCCACTGCCCGGGCACCTCGGTGGAGCCGGAAGCCGGACCGGTGGCCGGACCGGAAGCCGGACCGGGGGCCGGTGCCGCGCAGGGCTCCCAGCCCGAGCACGGCCTTGAAGCCGACTCGGGTTCGGAGGACGATCCTCAGTAGTCGATGGTCTCCCATCCGCGGCGCTGCGGCTGACGCTGCCTGTCCTTCGAGCGGTAGATGATGTACGGCCTGGTCAGATAGCCCAACGGGGCGGCGAAGACGTGCACGAGCCGGGTGAACGGCCACAGCGCGAAGATGAGGATCGCGGACATGACATGGATCTGGAAGCCCAGCGGCGCCTGTGCCATGAGGCTGACATCGGGCTGGAACATCCAGAACTGGCGGAACCACACGGACACTCCCTCACGGTAGTCGTAGCCGCTGAGTGCGGAGTCGAAGATCGTCGAGTACACCCCGGCGAGGATGACGATCGCGAGCATGAGGAACATGAGCTTGTCGAGGCGCGTCGTCGCCCCGAAGACGCGGTTGTTCGTCCTCCTGCGGTAGATGAGCAGGGCGAGTCCGCCGACCGTCGCAGCCGCGGCTCCCAGGCCGACCGTGATCGCCATGAAGTGGTACATGTGGTCGGTGATGCCCACGGCGGAGGTCCAGGTCTTCGGGATGCCGAGACCGATGACATGGCCCAGGAAGACGAAGATGATGCCGTAGTGGAACAGCGGTGAGCCGATCCGCAGCAGCTTCGATTCGTAGATCTGGCTCGACCTCGTCGTCCACCCGAACCGGTCGCGGCGGAAGCGCCAGACATGGCCGAGGACGAACACGGCCAGCGCCATATAGGGGATGATCACCCACAGGAACGTCTCGAGCACTGTCGGTGAGTTCATGGTCGTTCTCCTGTCACTTCCGTCAGCGGAATGAATGTCTGCCCTCCGCCAGCCGAGCAGCCGCCCGGGGCCCGGGCCGAGCCAGGCGGCATCGAGGCACCAGGTGCCGCCCCCATCGCCGCCGCTGTCTCGGCCGCACTCGGCGGAGCATCGCCGTACCCGCCGAGACCGTCGATTCCGACGGTCTCGGTGGCCGGGCCCTCGGCGGCCAATCGTTCGACGGCATGGATGTCGTCACCGTCGAGGGCAGGCAGGGCGGCGCAGACGGCGCGGATGGTCCCCGCCCAGGGAGAGCCGATCTCGGTCAGGTGCAGGCGCAGCAGCTCGATCCCGGCTCGGTTGGCCAGCAGGATCCGCACACCTGCAGTGAGATCATGCCCGGCGGCGAACTCGAGGACATAGGTGAGATGGTCCGGCAGCTGCGATTCGTCCATATCCAGTCCCGCCGCCCGATAGATCTCCTTGATCTCGAGCAGCGCCTGCCCGCGCTTGCGCGTGTCCCCGTTCGCGAAATACGTGAGGAACAGACAGCCGCGCCGCCTGGTATCGAAGGTCTCGACATAGTCGGCGCGCAGACCGATGGGATCACCGGCACCGAGGTGGCCGATCGTCGCCCCGAGATCCTCCCTCAGGTGATCGGGCACTCCCGCATGGTCGAGCAGCGCTGAGAACTGCGGAAGCCGTTCAAGCAGATCCTCATCGGGGTAGTCGATGAGCCACGATGCGACTGCGAAGACGGCTCGCAGCGTCTCATCGTCGAGCCCCGGGGCCGTCTGCCCACCGGACTCGGCATGTGCGGCGGCGCGTTTCGTCCACTTGGACAGGAATTTCAGCGGTCTGTACATCTCAGGCCCCTGCCGGTCCGTCTGCGCTGGGGAACAGGCCGGTTGGTCGGCCCTTCCCGTTCCAATTCAGCAGGTTGAGCCGACCGCGCAGATGCGAACGCTCTTCTCCCTCCTCGGCGCTGCGTTCGGCCAGCGGATCCGACATCCCCGTGGTGCCCGCGAATCCGCTGGAGGCGATATCGGGCATCTCGCTCATCCCGGGTCCGCCCTCGGCATTGAGCGGGCAGTCGGAGCCGATGCCCTCGAGGCTGTGCGCCTGTTCCGAGTGGCCGGCTGGGATGACATAGCGTTCGTCGTACTTCGCGATCGCCAGCAGCCGGTACATGTCCTCCATCTCCTCGGGCCCCATCCCCACCGAGTGCGGGATGCGCTCATCGGGTTCGACGCCCATATTGATGTCGCGCATGAACGCCCGCATGGCCGCCATGCGCCGGAGCACATCGGCGACGACATCGGTGTCGCCGGCGGTGAAGAGGTTCGCGAGGTACTCGATGGGGATGCGCAGCTCGTCGATCGCGGCGAAGAGATTCACCGCGTTCTCCGCGTCGTAGCCGGTGTCCTTGACGACGTCGACGACCGGCGACAGCGGCGGGATGTACCAGACCATCGGCATCGTCCGGTACTCCGGATGCAGCGGCAGTGCGAGGTCGTAGTCCTTGATGAGCTTGTATACCGGGGAGCGCTGGGCCGCCATGATCCAATCGTGCGGGATGCCGGCCTGTTCGGCTGCGTTCATGACATCGGGGTCGTGCGGGTCGAGGATGAGGTCCTTCTGCGCTGCGAAGAGGTCCTGCTCATCGGGGACCGAAGCCGCCTCGGTGACACGATCGGCATCGTAGAAGACCAGACCGATGTAGCGCAGACGGCCGACGCAGGTCTCCGCGCACACGGTGGGTTCGCCGTTCTCGATCCGCGGGTAGCAGAACGTGCATTTCTCGGCCTTGCCGGTGCGGTGGTTGAAGTAGATCTTCTTGTACGGGCAGCCGGAGATGCACATCCGCCAGCCGCGGCAGGAGTCCTGGTCGACGAGGACGATGCCGTCCTCCTCACGTTTGTAGATTGCGCCCGAGGGGCACGAGGCGACGCAGGAGGGGTTGAGGCAGTGCTCGCAGATGCGGGGCAGGTAGAACATGAAGGTCTCTTCGAACTCGAGCTTGACCTTGTCTTCGATCGATTTGAGCATCGGGTCGAGATCGGCCTTCGCGTAGGTTCCGCCCAGGTCGTCGTCCCAGTTGCCCGACCATTTGATGTCCATGCGCTCGCCGGTGAGCAGGGACTTCGGCGGTGCCGTGGGAATGTGCTTCTGCTCCGGAGCCGAGAGCAGGTTGTCGTACTCGTAGCTCCACGGCTCGTAGTAGTCCTCGATGCCCGGCAGCTTCGGGTTCGAGAAGATGGACGCGAGCTTCTTCAGCTTGCCGCCGGCCTTGAGCTTGAGCCGGCCGTTCCTGCTCAGCGCCCAGCCGCCCTGCCACTTCTCCTGATCCTCGTAGCCGCGCGGGTAGCCCTGCCCGGGCCGGGTCTCGACATTGTTGAACCACACGTATTCGGTGCCCTTGCGGTTCGTCCACGCCTGCTTGCACGTGACCGAGCATGTGTGGCAGCCGATGCATTTGTCGAGGTTCATCACCATCGCCATCTGCGCCATGATTCTCATCAGTGTGCCTCCTGTTCCCGAGTCGGTGTCCGGTGCTGGTCGTCTGTGTCGGCCACGGCTGCTCAGTACTCCACGTTCTGGTTGTTGCGACGTCGGATCACGGTCACCTCGTCGCGCTGATTGCCTGTGGGTCCGTAGTAGTTGAACGCGAACGACAGCTGGCCGTATCCGCCCACGAGGTGGGTCGGCTTGATCATGATCCGCGTCAGCGAGTTGTGGATGCCTCCGCGCTGTCCGGTCGTCTCCGTGAGCGGAACGTTGACCGTGCGCTCCTGCGCGTGGTGCATGAACGCCGTCCCCTTCGGCATCCGGTGGGACACGACGGCGCGGGCGGCGACGACGCCGTTGCGGTTGATCGCCTCGATCCAGTCGTTGTCGGCGATGCCGACGGCCTCGGCGTCCTCGACGCTCATCCAGATCGTCTGTCCGCCGCGGCCGAGGCTCATCATGAAGAAGTTCTCCTGATACATCGAGTGGATCGCCCATTTGTTGTGCGGGGTCAGGTAGCGCACCGCGATCGAGGTGCCGTCCGAGTCGCCGATCTGCGGTTCGCCGAACAGCGCGTTCATGTCCAGGGGCGGGCGGAACGTCGGCAGTGCGTCGCCCATCTCGAGGAACCAGTCATGGTCGACGTAGAACTGATAGCGCCCGGTGAGCGTGTGCCAGGGTTTGAGCCGCTCCACATTGATTGTGAAGGGGGAGTAGCGGCGGCCGCCGGATTCGGAGCCTGACCACTCCGGGGAGGTGATCACAGGCACGGGTGCGGCCTTCGCATCCTCGAAGGAGACCTGCTTGCCCTCGTGCTCGGCGGACAGATCGGCCAGCTTCTGCCCGGTGCGCCGCTCGAGGGTGGTGAAGCCCTCGGTGGCCATCAGCCCGTTCGTCGTGCCGGACAGACCGAGGATGTAGTCGGCGGCGCGCCGGTCGGTGTCCAGCCGCGGCTGGCCCTTGCCCGCACCCTTGCTCGCGACTCCGTTGAGCCGACGCAGTCGTTCGACGTGATGGTCGACGTCATAGCGGATGCCGCGGGCGTTCATCCCCTGGGACTCGAGGAGCGGACCGATCGAGGTGTACTTCTCGTGGATGGCGGTGTAGTCGCGTTCGACCTCGACGAGTTTGGGCATGGTCTTGCCCGGCATCGGTTCGCATTCGCCGAACTTCCAGTCCTTGACCCGCCCGTGCGGGGTGTTCAGGGCGTCCGGGCTGTCGTGCTGGAGCGGTTGGGCCACGACATCCGTGCGCGTGCCCAGGTGGGTGCGAGCGAGCTCGGAGAACCTCTCGGCGATCGTCGCCCAGGTCTCCCAATCGTTGCGTGACTGCCACGGGGTGGAGATCGCCGGGTTGAACGTGTTGACGAAGGGATGCATGTCCGTCGTCGACAGGTCGTGCTTCTCGTACCAGGTGGCCGCCGGCAGTACGACGTCCGAATGCAGCGTCGTCGTGGTCATCCTGAAATCGAGGGTCAGGAGCAGGTCGATTTTGCCCTGGGGAGCATCCTCGCGCCAGTCGACGTCGCGCGGTCGCAGATTCTCGGGCGTCTCCTCGGCGGAGACCGAGTTGTCGACACCGAGCAGGTGCTTGAGGAAGTACTGATCGCCCTTGGCCGAGGAGCCCAATGTGTTCGCCCGCCACATCGACCAGATGCGCGGATAGTTGTTCTCCGCATCCGGATCCTCGACGGCGAAGCGAAGCCTTCCGGCCTTGAGCTCGTCGACGATGTGCTCCGCGCTTGTCTTGCCGGCCGCGCTCGCCGCCTCGGCGATGTCGAGAGGGTTGGCATCGAAGGTCGGATAGTACGGCTGCCAGCCAAGACGCGCGGATTGGGCGACGGCATCGGCGGTCGACATCCCCGTGAACTTTCCGTGCCCGGCCCGCGCCGAGAGCATATCGGCCCCGAACTGGTCGTAGCGCCATTGATCGGTGTGCATGTACCAGTACGTCGTCTGCGTCATCTGCCGCGGCGGACGCACCCAGTCCAGGGCATTGGCCAGGTGCAGCCACCCGGTGAAGGGACGGATCTTCTCCTGCCCGACGTAGTGGGCCCAGCCGCCGCCGTTGACTCCCTGCGTGCCGCACAGCGTGGTCAGGGTGAGGAAGGTGCGGTAGGTCTGGTCCGAGTGGAACCAGTGGTTCGTGCCCGCGCCCATGATGATCATCGACCGGCCCTTCGAATCACGCGCATTGGCGGCGAATTCGCGGCCGATGCGGGCCGCTGCCTGCCACGGCACACCTGTGATCGCCTCCTGCCAGGCCGGGGTGTTCGGACTCGACGCGTCCTCATAGTTCTCTGCCCACCTCCCGGGCAGGCCCGGCCGTCCGACACCGTATTCGGCGAGCATGAGGTCGAAGACCGTGGTCATGATCCTCTCGCCGAGGCGGACGACCGGAACCCCGCGCGTGATCTCATCGATCTCGCCCTGGGCGGCGGTGTCGAAGCGCGGCAGCCGGACCTCGACGGCATCCGCGTCGGTCTCGGCCGCCTCGGCGATGGACAGGGCCGGGTCGATGTCCTCGAGGTCGAGGTTCCACTTGCCCTCACCATCGGCGGCGAAGCGGTGGCCCAAGGTGCCGTTGGGCACGGCCGGTGAGTTCGTGGTCCTGTCCCACAGTGCAGGTTTGAAGTCCGCGTCCTCGGTGTCGGCCTCGGGCGTGACCGCGGAGCCGAGATCGGTGGCGGTGACGAAGCGACCGGGCCGATAGCTGTCGCCGTCGCGTTCGAGTTCGACGAGGAACGGCAGATCCGTGTACCTGCGCACGTAGGAATCGAAGTAGTCCGTCGTCGTGTCGACGAAGAACTCTTTGAGGATGACGTGGCCCATCGCCATGGCCAGGGCTCCGTCGGTTCCGGTGGCCGGCGCCAGCCACTCATCGGCGAACTTCACGTTCTCCGCATAGTCCGGGGCGATGGAGATGACCTTCTGCCCGTGGTAACGGGCCTCGGCCATCCAATGGGCGTCGGGGGTGCGGGTCAGCGGCACATTCGAGCCCCACATCATCAGATACGAGGAGTTCCACCAGTCACCGGACTCGGGCACATCGGTCTGATCGCCGAAGACCTGCGGGGAGGCCGGCGGCAGGTCCGCGTACCAGTCATAGAAGGACAGCATCGACCCGCCGATGAGCTGATGGAAGCGGGCGCCCGAGGAGAAGGAGACCGGGCTCATGGCGGGGATCGGAGAGAAGCCGGTTGTGCGGTCGGGGCCGAGATATTTCACGGTGTAGACGTAGGCGGCGGCGACGATCTCGACGGCCTCGGCCCAGGTCGCACGCACGAGCCCGCCCTTTCCGCGCACGGATTTGTAGCGGCGGGCCCTGACCGGGTCCTCGACGATGGACTTCCATGCCAGCACCGGGTCGTGGCCGTTGGCGGCCTTGGCCTCCCGGAACAGGCGCAGGAGGGCACCGCGGACATAGGGGTAGCGGACTCGGGTGGGGGAGTAGGTGTACCAGGAGAACGAGGCACCGCGGGGACAGCCGCGCGGCTCGTATTCGGGCATGTCCGGGCCGGGGCTCGGATAGTCCGTGGCCTGGGACTCCCAGGTGATGAGCCCGTCCTTGACGTAGACGTGCCAGGAGCATGAGCCTGTGCAGTTGACGCCGTGGGTGGAGCGGACGACCTTGTCGTGTGACCAGCGGTTGCGGTAGAACGAGTCGCCCTGCCGGCCGCCGGAATAGTGGATCTCGCGCTTGTCCTCGCTCATCGTCGCCCGGGGCGTGAAGAACTTCCGACTGCCGATGAGCGCGTCCATGAGCGAGTTGTCGGTGCCCGGACGGTCGGTCCCAGGCGTCGAGGACTCCGCCGACGTGTGCTGATCTCTGCCATGGGCCATGTTCTCGGTGCTCATGACCGTGTCTCCTTGTCGTCGTCGCTGATTTGTGACTTCGTGGGGCCGCTGTCGGTTCCGGAGCGATCGGCGCGGAGGTCGGTGGCAGGACCTGAGGCCGTGTCGTCAGCGGCCGCGGTTTCGGTCGTCGTCGGCGGGTTGGCGCCGATCCAGAGTGTGATGAGGAGCGCGATGACCGTGAAGCCGGCGAGCAGCAGCAGGCCGAGGGAGTAGTCGTGGGTCGCCGACCACATCGCTCCCAGCAGCAGCGGCGGGACGAATCCGCCCAGTCCGCCGGCGGCGCCGACGAAGCCCGTGATCGAGCCGACCCGGGAGGGATCCGAGCGCTGCGCGATGAGCGCGAAGGTCGCACCGGAGGCCAGTCCGAAGCCTGCCGACATCGCAATGAACTCTGAGGTGTAGACGATGAACTCCACGGGGTGGAAGGACAGGGCGATGGCGCAGATGGCGACGAGTGAGTAGGCCACGCCGAGGGTCTTCACCGCTCCGAGGCGATCGGCGAGGATGCCGCCCAGCGGGCGGGTGATGACTGCGACGATGACGAAGCCGGCCATGCGCAGGGACGCATCGGCTGGTTCGAGATCGTAGTCGTTGTTGAGGAAGGTCGGCAGGTAGACGGAGAAGGCGACATAACCGCCGAAGGCGAGAGCGTAGAGATAGGCGGCCTGCCAGGTCAGCTTGACCGACAGCGTCTGTCCCAGGGTGGCGATGAGGCTCTGGCGCACGGGTTGCCAATCGGGCGGATTGCGCATCATCGTGAAAGCCAGCAGCGCGTAGACGACGAGGACGACGGCTGCGACCACGAAGGGCAGCTGCGGCCAGATGTTGTGCAGGGGCACCGTCGTGAAGGCCGCGATAGCAGTGCCGCCCATGCCCATGCCGTAGACGCCGATGGCCGAACCGCGGGATTCCTTGGGAAACCAGCGGTTGACGTAGGGGACGCCGACGGCGAAGCTCGTCCCGGCAACGCCGAGGAAGAATCCGCCGACGATGAGTGTGGCGTAGTTGTACTGGCCGATGAAGCCGACGAAGAGCACCGGAATGACCGTGATGAGGGCGATGAACGACATCATGAGGCGGCCGCCGAGGCGGTCGGTCAGTGCTCCGACGACGATGCGTCCCAGGGAGCCGACGAGGACGGGCACGGCCACGAGCAGAGCCGAGTCATCGGTGAGCTCCTCCTCGACGAAGTGCGGTCCCAGCGGGCTGATGAGCGACCAGGCCCAGAACGTGACGGTGAAGCCGAGGGTGGCGAAGACCAGTGCCCGGGTCCGCTGCGATTTCGTGGCCGAAGCGGGTAGTCCCCCGGTCGATGCTTGATATTTCTCAGGCCGTGACATCTTCCGCTCTCCTCGACGAACGTGCCGACTGCTTTGATCACAGCAGAGTTGAGGGGAAAGCGGAACAGTTTCCACCGTGTTTAATCAGGAGGCCGCTCGGGTCGCGTCTGTGTGGAGGGTCGAATCCCGCGCACGAGGTCACGAAGTGATATAGGTCATAATTGTGTGACTGATTCTACTGTCGGTAGAAAAGCGTATGATCGAGCCATGTCGATCACGGTGATGATTCTCAGCGGCGGCCGCTCCCGACGGTTCGGGGGCGTGCACAAACCCGGGGTCCGCCTTGGTAGGCAGACAGTGATCTCGCGCATCCTCGGCACCGTCCGGCAGGCCGTGCCGGAAGCGGAGGTGTGGGTGGCCGGAACCACTGTCGGACTCACGGACGCCGAGGCGGATTCGGTCGGCAGTGTACGGGAGGAACCCGAGTTCTCGGGCCCTCTGGCCGGGATCGAAGCCGCTGCCCGGGCGATGGGTGGCTCCGAGGTCACCGTGATTCTGGCCGGGGACATGCCGCTGGTGCGGCCGGACCATCTGCGAGCGCTCATTGCCGCGAGTCGGGAATCCGGGCTGCCTGCCGCCGGCGTCGACGATCGCGGCAAGCTCCAGTTCCTCTGCGCCGCGTGGCCCACTGCGCTGCTGCGTCGACGTCTGGCCGATATCGGCCAGACGCGGGACAGGGCGGTCAAACTCCTCTTCAGCGGGCTCGAGGTCGCACCTGTCGACGTCGACCCCGCGGAGATCGTCGACTTCGACACTCCCGAGGAATACGAGCGCGTCGCCCGCAGAATCGAGGCGGCGGTCGCGGATACGGCGGGCGATCCTCGGGACCGGACCGCGGCGGGAGCCGACGCTCCAAGTGGCGCCAGAGCCGTACCGGAGCAGGTGCTGCGGATGCGGGACCTCTCGGCGACCGAGCTTCCGGAAAGGGTGTGGATGACCGATGCCGAAGTCGCGGCCGTGCTCGAGTTCGCCTCGCACATCAAGCATTCGGACTCATCGCTCAGTCCGGTCCTCGCCGCGTTCCTCGCCGGCCGGCTCCATGCCGCGGTGCCGAGGGAGGGGCGGGCGTCGGTCGCCGAGGCGCTGGCTCAGGTGGAACAGATCCTCACTCGTCCCCGGGGCTGAGCCTGTTCACCAGACTGTCGACGAAGGCCAGGCCCTGGCAGTCACGGCCCGAGCAGGCGATCAGGTCGTCAGTGTCTGTCCCGTCGACGCAGCCGACGAGGAAAGTGCCGAAGGGCCCGGAGGCCCGGGTTGACGTCTCGTCGGACCAGCGAGCACTGGCATCGAGCAGCTCTGTGACGAGTTCGATGGCGGGCTGCGCATCAGCGAGCGGAACTCCCAGCGTGTGCGCGGCGGCCGAGAGTTCGTCCGCCATCGCCGCGATCCGGTCCGGTGAGTAGTCACTGGGCATGTCGTCCTCCTTGGCCACCGACCCTAGCGCAGGGGTGATGGCGGGCGCGCTGTTTCGGCCGTGATTAAATCCGGCCCGCCTCGGCGCTGGTGTCGAAGCGGGCCGGAGCCGGCGGTCATCGGTATTCCTCACGGCCGCCTCGGCGAGGGTATCCCTCAGTCGTCGATCTGGGTCTGTTCGACGGCTTCGACGGCCTCTTCGGGGGTCAGGCGGCAGGCGATGCCGACGTAGAAGACGATGATCGAGAAGATCACGGTCACGACCTCGCCGACGATGAAGCCCATGAGATCGAGTCCGCCGCCGTAGTGGCCGATGAGGCTGAGGACGACGAGGCCCGCCATCCAGAGAATCATCCACCAGCCCGAGCGCATCTTCAGGTCGGGCAGGCGCGACTTGTCCGTGGCGAAGATGTGGTGGGCGATCATCACGACATAGCCGATGGCCACGGCGAGGAACAGCTTCCAGTTCGTCTCCCATCCCGTCCAGTAGACGATGAGGTTCGCGCAGACGAAGCCGATGATCGGCAGGACGTCACCGCCGGGCAGTCTGAACGGGCGCTCCTGCTCGGGCAGCTGTCGGCGAAGCGCCGCAACGACGACCGGTCCGGTGGCGAAGGAGAGCACCGTGCCCGAGGTGATGAACCCGACGAGCTTCGCCCATGAGGGGAACGGCAGGAACATGATGCACGAGACGATGAAGACCACGAGCAGCGAGATCCACGGCACGCCGTGCTTGTTGAGTTTGGCCAGGGCGCGCGGGGCATTGCCGACCTTCGCCTGCGAATACGAGAGGCGCGGGGCCAGAGCCGTGTAGATCAGGCCGGTGTCGGCGGGAGAGATGATCGCATCGCCGTAGAGGATGACCGCCAGCCACACGGCGCCCAGCAGCAGGGAGATCTCGGCCAGCGGTCCTGCATCATTGGTGAACGCGAGACTCGCCCAGCCGTCCTTGAGCAGGTCGGTCGGCAGCGCACCGATGAAGGCGGCCTGCAGGAGGATGTAGATGAGACCGGTGACGAGGATCGACCCGACGACGGCGAAAGGCACGTTCTTCTGCGGGTTCGTCGTCTCACCGGCGAACTCCACGCCTTGCCGGAAGCCGAGATAGGAGAAGACGATTCCGGCGGCCGGCAGGGCGGCGAGGATCGGGGCGACCCCGTTGGGGGCGAAGCCCCCGAACTGCTGCGAAGCGAAGTGGCCGGGATTGAACGCCAGGGCGAAGAACACGACGATGACGAGCAGGATGACGGCGAGCTTCCACCACACGAGCACGTTGTTGAACCGTGCGAACAGCGAGACTCCGTAGAGGTTGATGATGCTGAAGACGAGCATGAGCCCGATGCTCACCGCGATGCCGGGGCCGGTGAGGACGGCGACGCCATCGACGGTGTGCATGAGCCACGGCAGATAGCTCGAGGCGTACTGCACGGCGGCCATGACCTCGATCGGCACGGTCGCCGCGACCGACAGCCACGTGATCCAGCCCGAGGTGAAGCTCGCGAAGGAGCCGAAGGAGAAGTGCGGGAAGCGGATGACGCCGCCGGCGACGGGGAACATCACGCCGAGTTCGGCATAGTTGAGCGCCACGAAGATCATCATCACCGCGCCCAGAGCCCACGAGATCAGCGACGCGGGGCCGACCATCACCGAGGCGTTGAAGGCACCGAAGAGCCACCCGGATCCGATGATCGAACCGACCCCGGTGAACAGCAGGCCGATCTTGCCGATATCTCTCTTCAGACCTTTGTCATTGCGGACGTCGACCCTCATCGGTCTGCCCGATCCGGAGGCCGCAGCTCCGGACGTCGGGGGATTCAAAACGGACATCATCGGCCTTTCGATTGCGAATTCAGTTTTCGACTGTTGAAGTGTGCGCCGCCGAAATAGTGATGTCAACGACCTTTCGCGGCATCCGGCGCCAAATCGGCTCGGTCCTATATACACCAGATGACCAGGGCAGATAGCCGAATCTCACAGTCTTGGAATGAGTCGGGAAGGATTGGATCCAAACGTGCCGGATCGGTTGACTTCGAGATAGAGAAAACGGGAATGCGAAACAAGGATGAATGGCTGATCGGATCCGATCTGCGGGTCTCTTCACAGAATCTTTTCAGAATCGATCGGCGCTGAAATGCGGGGATTTCGTTGGATTGCAATTGGATTGCGATTCTTCTCCTGCCTCGCGCGTCGCCTCACGGGTCTATGCTTCACAGCGAAGGACGTTGTGCGCCGCGGCGTGTGTGATCGAGGTATGCGGAACCGTAGCAGGCGTATTCGCGGCGTACGGAATCACGGTGCGCGTAGCTGCGCAATGCACGACCGGGGAGGGGATCCGCCTCGGCGGGATGAGGGAGTCAGATGATGACGCATGACCCAGCTCGCAGCGGTGCCATCGCGGCCGAACTGCGCTCGCGCATCATCGCCGGTCAGCTGCCGCCCGGGGCTCGCATCCGGCAGGAGGAGATCGCCGCCGAGTTCGGCGTCAGCCGGATCCCGATCCGTGAGGCCCTGCGCGCCCTGGCCGATGCGGGGCTCGTGACCCTGATTCCGTCGACGGGCGCTTGGGTGACCGAGCTCAGCCTCGAGGAGTGCCGCGAGGTCTACCTCATGCGCGAACGCCTCGAACCGCTGCTGCTGTCCCTGGCGATGCCCACTCACACACCCGAATCGTTCGCGGAGTTCGTCCACCTCGCCGAGGCGGTCGAGGCCGCATGCTCGCCCGGTGAGTTCCTCGAACGCGACCGAGACTTCCACCGCGCCATCATGGCCGCGCCCGGTGCGGACCGGCTGAGCAGGACCGTCGACCACCTGTGGAATCTCAGCCACTACTACCGCAGGCGGCTGCTCGTTCTGCAGGTGAGCAGCCGGAAGGACGACATCTTCGCCGAGCATCAGATGATCCTGCGGGTGCTCGAGATCGGTGATGTCGAATCCGCCGAGGCGGTCATGGCCGCCCATATCCGCCACACCCGCAGGCTCGTCGAGTCCGCCCCGCAGCTGTTCGAGCGCGACTGAGCCTCGCCGGCCCGGTGGCGCGACGAATCATGCCATCAGCGTGGTGACGCTGCAGCGGCTCGGTGCACGGACCGAGCTGCTACAGCGTCACCACGCTGAAGCGCAAGCGGCTCAGCCCTGGCGGGCCTTAAACCGAGGATTCTTCTTGTTGATGACGTAGACGCGTCCGCGGCGGCGGACCACCTGCGAGCCGGGCTGGGACTTCAGCGAACGCAGAGAACGGCGAACCTTCATGAGCGTGACTCCTTATCGAGAATTAGTATCATTAGTTGCAATACTATGTTCTCGATCGAAGGGAAGCCAATGCGGGAATCAGCCAAGCGAAGGCGGGGTCCCCTCGTCGACGGAATCGAAGCGATCGCCGTCGTCGGACTCTGCGCGGCCGAGCGCCGGCAGTATGCGATGGGACTGGCCAGGGACCGCGGCTATGTCTTCGTGCCTGCGGAGCAGATCGAGCAGGGCATCGAGGCGATCGACCGCCTCGTCGACCTGGTCGGAATGACCTCCGGGGTGCACGGCTTCGTCCTCGAATACGGGCAGGGTGCGGACTGTGCGGACATCATCGGAGCCTTGAGTGCCTCGGACACACGGGCCGTGCTCACCGACCTCGTCTGCGTGCTCGATCTTGCGTGCCTGCACAGCGATCTCGGTTCGGAAGCACGCGTCGGAGCCCTCGTCGCGCAGATCGAATTCGCTTCGACTCTGGCCCTGTTGGCACCGGACCCCTCCGACCCGGACGGGATCGAGGCGGCCATCGGGCTGATCGCGCACCTGGCGCCCGAGGCCAGACGCTTCCTGTTGTGCGACGGCGCGGTGCATGAGCCGGTGCGCTGGCAGTTCGAGCAGCGGCCTCCTGCGGCGGGATGGACGGCGATACTCAACTCGGAGTTTCGGCCCCCGGATCGATCGGGAGGTGTTCGCGCCTGCCGCTTCGAACAGGTGCGCCCCTTTCAACCGCAGCGACTGCAGGCAGTGCTGGGCGCGGCACTCGGCGAAGGGCGCTGGGGCCGCATTGTTCGTTCTGCCGGCTTCGCGAAGCTGGCCTCCCGGCCCTATGTGACCGCGCATTGGGATCAGACGGGCACCCTGCTCACGCTCTCACCCCTGACCGCCGATCCGCTTCCCGGCGGGGGTGCGGAGCTGTTGGCGCTCGGCCAGGATCTGGCATTCATCGGCTTCGACCTCGACGAGGCGGGGCTGTGCGAAGCGCTCGGCCGTGCCGTTCTCACCGATGCTGAGCTGCTGGCGGGCCCGATGGCCTGGCTGAAGTACTGCGACGAGTTTCCCGCCTGGGACTCCGCGTGCCGGGGCTGAGGCTCATCGGCTCGGTGACTCAGCCGGTGGCCCTGCATTCGGCGCACAGGCCGAAGATCTCGAACACATGATGCGTGATCTCGAAGCCGTTCGAGGCCGCGACCTGACGCATCCAGTCCTCGCTGGGCGGGTCGATCTCGACGGCGGTGCCGCAGCGCTCACAGACGAGGTGGTGGTGGTGTTCGGCCTGTGCGCAGGCGCGGAAGAGCTGGGTCTCGGCGATGGTGATCGTATCGGCGTCGCCGCCGTGCGCGAGCGCATTGAGCTGCCGGTAGACCGTGGCCAGGCCGACGCTGGCGCCCTCGTCTTCGAGGCGGCGGTGGAGCTGCTTGGCAGAGACGAAGCGGGTCTCGGTCTCCAAGGCGGAACGGATGAGAGCCTTCTGCGCGGTGCTGCGCGTCTTCTTCTGCGGAGCTGCCATGGGGAATCCTCCCTGATCGTCCCTGTCGGAGGCGCATATGCGTGAACGTGCATATGCGAGAGAAATAATGAAACACGTTACCATTAATGGGCGGTTCGACCCACCCCGACGATGGACCCGGTACCGGAGCCCGTGCTTTCGAGCCGCCCGGCACGAAAGGAGGCGCAATGAGCGGACTCAGGCGCAGACCGGCGTTACCGGTCATCCTGCTCACCGGCTACCTCGGCGCCGGAAAGACGAGCCTGCTCAATCACCTTCTGCGCCACCCCGACGCCCGCATCGGCGTCATCGTCAACGACTTCGGCGACCTCAACATCGACGCCGGACTCGTCGTCGGCCAGGTCGACGAGCCGCTGTCGATATCGGGCGGATGTGTGTGCTGCCTGACCGATGACTCCGAACTCGAGGACGCGCTCGTGGCGATGACGAACCCTGGGCTGCGACTCGACGCGATCATCGTCGAAGCCAGCGGATTCGCCGAACCGCTGACCTTGGCCCGGATGATCACCCGCATGGGACACCACCGGTTCCACCTCGGCGGGGTCATCGACCTCGTCGACGCCACCATATACTTCGACACCGTCGACACATCACAGCTGCCGCCCGTCCGCTATGCGGCGACGACATTGGTGCTGGTCAACAAGCTCGACCAGCTGCCTGCCGCCGACCGGAACGCCGCAGTCGAAGCCGTCCGCGCCCGCGTCCATGAACGCAATCCGCGCGTGATCGTCATCGGCACCCACCATGCCCGCCTCGACCCCACCCTGATCTTCGATCCGGGCGAAAGCGACCGAGACCCTCGCCGAGGCGGCTCCGACGGCGGCGAGGACCCGATCCAGCCCGAGCTGCCGATCCGGGAACTCCTGCGGCAGGCTTATGCCGAAGCCGCCGCCGACCAGCTCGGTGACGACGGGATCGACGAGGAATCCGTGCCACACCGCCACGCGCGGTCGGTGACCGTCACCGGCAACGGGCCCGCCGACCCGGACGCGGTGATGGACTTCGTCGAGGACCTCCCGGCCGGGGTGTACCGGGTGAAAGGCACCGTGCTCGTGGCCGTGGGATCGGGCCAGCGACACTTCGGCGTGCAGGCGGTCGGTCCGAACGTCTACGTCGCCGAGGCGGTCCGCCCCGCCCCGACGGCTCCGGATTCGAATGCGGTCGACAGTGATCCGGACAGCGTCCTCGTCGTCATCGGTGAGGATTTCGACACCGAGGCTGCCGAATCCACTCTGACTGCCGCGCTCAACGCCGACGCCGCAGGACCGGCCGTCACGGCGTCCGGCGGCAGCCGAGAACGCCTCCTCCACCACGTCCGCCTCCACACCTGAACCCCTATTGCTACCTGACGGCGGCTGAGCAACCTCGCGCGAGGTTGCTCAGCCGCCGTCAGGTAGTTCGGGGGAGGGGATCCTCCGGTTTTCCTCCGTGTTTCCTGAGGGTGGTCTGGGGGCCAACTCCCGTGCCGGGTAAGCGTCACCGCTTCTAGGGTCGAAACGTGCCCCACCGAACGGCCGTGATCGACCTGCCTGGAACAGCAGTGACAAATCATCCTTTTGGGGGACACCGTTGACTACTTTCGGGCGATCCGCTGAGGCGCTTCGCTTGGAAGACTGGCTGGAGCGCCCTGCTCACACCCCCGAACCCGGAGAAACCCGTGCACCTGATCACCCGGATGAGTCTGAAGAACCGCCTCATCGTCGGATTGCTCACCCTCGTGATCGCCGTCTTCGGCATCGTCGCGACCACCTCACTCAACCAGGAGACGATGCCCTCGGTCGACCTGCCCGGCACCTCGGTGCAGGCCACCGTCCCCGGGGCCTCCCCGGAAGTGATCGAGGAGACCGTGACCAAGCCTCTCGAGACCGCGCTCGACGGGGTCGGAGAACTCGAATCGGTGACCACCTCCACCTCCTCGGGGATGATGACCGCCGAGGTGACCTGGCCCTTCGGAAAAGATTCCGAAGAGATGACCGACGCCGTCCGCTCCGCCGTCGACGGAGTGAAATCGGATCTGCCCGCCGACGCCGAGGCCGAGGTGCTGTCCTATCAGATGGACGAGGTCCCGGTGACGATGTTCGCCGTCTCCGGCGGGGACCCGAAGACTCTGGGCGATCGCCTCGAGACCGACCTCGTCCCCGAACTCCGCGCCCTCGACGGGGTCTCGAACATCGAGGTCACAGGCCAGGACGAGCAGCGGGTCTCCATCACCTTCCGCCCCGAGGACGTGGCGGAGAAAAACGTCGTCGAGTCCTCCGTTCCCGATGAGCTCGAAGCCGCCGGCACGGTCGTCCCTGCGGGCCAGAGCTCCCAGGGCGACACCTCGATGGCCGTCGAAGTCGGCACAGAGGTCGACGCCGTCGAACAGATCGAGAAGACGCCGTTGCGCACCTCGGACGGCACCGTGCTCCTCGGGGAGGTCGCCGACGTCGACCTCGACTCGATCGAGAAGACCTCACTGTCCCGCGCCGACGGCAAGGACTCCGTGACGGTGTCGGTGACCAAGGACCAGGACGCCAATGTCGTCGACGTCTCCCACAAGGTCGCCGACACCCTCGACCGGGTGGGCCCGAAGCTCGGCGAGGACACGCAGTTCTCGACGATCTTCGACCAGGCGCCGGAGATCGAGAAGTCGATCCACGACCTCTCCGTCGAAGGCGGGCTCGGCCTGATCTTCGCGATCTTCGTCATCCTCGCCTTCCTCGGCTCGTTCCGTTCGACCATCGTCGCCGCGATCTCGATCCCGATGTCCCTGCTCATCGCGATGATCGGGCTCATGGTCGGCGACTACACCCTCAATATCCTCACCTTGGGTGCCCTGACGATCGCCGTCGGCCGCGTCGTCGACGACTCCATCGTCGTCATCGAGAACATCCGCAGGCGGCAGGGCACGAGCGACCTGACGGTCGAGGACATCGTGGCCAGCGTCAGACAGGTCGCCGGCGCCATCACCGCTTCCACGCTGACTACCGTCGCGGTGTTCCTGCCCATCGCCTTCGTCGACGGCATCGCCGGGCAGCTCTTCCGGCCCTTCTCCGTCACTGTCAGCCTGGCGCTGCTGGCCTCGCTCCTCGTGGCACTGACGATCGTCCCGGTCTTCAGCTACTGGGTCCTGCGCCGCAGCCCCAAACCGCTCTCACCCAAACGACAGGCCGCCACGGACCGCAGCTATGAGCTGTGGGCGGCCAAGCAGCACCGCCGCTCAGTGGCGCGTGCCGAACGCCGCCAGAAGACGATCGAGAAGAAGAACGCCAAACACGCGGCCAAGGGCAAGGACCCGCTGCCGGACGCGACCGTCGAACCCGTCGTCGCTCCCGCCCCCGGAAACGGTGAGGCCTCCGGCCGAGTCGATCGCCTCCAGCAGCGCAGCCTGCCGGCGATCATCTCCGCCCTGCACCACCCCTGGAGGACCATCGCCTTCTCCGTCGTCATCTTCATCGTCACGATGATGTGCGCGACCTTCCTCAAGACGGATCTGCTCGGATCGGCCGGGCAGAACTCCGTGTACATCACGCAGACCCTTCCCGCCGGCGCCTCGCTCGAAGCCGGTGACAAGGCCGCGAAGCGCGTGGAAGCCGTGCTCGGCGATGATCCGGACGTCGACACTTACTCGACGACGGTCAACGGCCCGGAATCCGGAGCAGAGAACCAGTTCAACGTCACCCTGGCCGAAGACTCCGAGGCCGAGGTCGCGACAAACCGCCTCCGCACCCAACTCGACGACCTCGGGAAGGACGCGGGCGAGATCGACGTCCAGGACGCCGGCGGCTCCGTCAGCGAGGACGTCGAGGTCACCCTCTCGGGCACCGACCTGGGTGCGCTGCGAAAGGCTGCCGACGAGGTGACGAAGAAGATGGCGGACACCGACGGTGTCCAGACCGCCCGCAACGACCTCGCCGCCGACCAGCCGGTCATCGAAGTCGACGTCGATCGGGAGAAAGCCGCCGACTACGGATTCAGCCAGGCTGAGGTCGGGCAGGCCATCGCCGACGCACTCCACGGTGTCGAAGCCGGAACCATCGCCCTCAACGGCCAGGAGCGCGACATCACCCTCGCCCCGACTCACCCGGATGCGACCCCGGACGAGATCCGTGCTCTCGAACTGCCCGTCACCGAGGTGCAGACGCAGAACGCGCAGGAAGACGCGACGGATCGGGTCGAGGAGAAGACCGATGCCCGCGCCGAGGAGGCCAAGCGCAAGGCCGCAGACGAATCGGCCGAACAGCTCGAATCCGCCCGCGAGGCCCGTGATGATGCCGCCGACCAGCTCGAAGAGGCCCGCAAGGCCCTGCGCGATGCCGAGAATCCGCCGCCGGCTCCGAGCCCGGGCGACATGGCTGCCGACCAGGTGGAACAGGCCCGCGAAGGCGTCGAACAGGCAGAGACGGGACTGCAGGAAGCCAATGATGCCATCGACGATCTCATCGACGGCCAGCGTGAACAGGAGCAGAGCCAGGAGGAGGAAGAGGCGCTTGCCGATGAGCAGGCCGCCATCCCCGACATCACGGGCGAACCGATCACCGTCGACGAGATCGCGGAGGTGAAGAAGACCGAGACCCCGGCGACGATCGACCGCGCCGACGGCGACCGGAAGGTCACCGTGTTCGCAACCCCGTCCAGCGGCCAGCTCGAAACGGTCACCGCCACGGCCACTGACCTGACCGAGACCATGGACCTGCCCGACGGAGTCAGCTTCGACGTCGGCGGCGCCAGCCAGGAGCAGGCGGAATCCTTCGGTCAGCTCGGAATGGCGATGGCCGTGGCGATCGTGCTCGTGTTCCTCGTGATGATCGCGACCTTCCGCAGCTTCGTCCAGCCGCTCATCCTGCTGGTGTCGATCCCCTTCGCCGCGACCGGAGCCGTGCTGCTCCTGCTGGCTACCGGCACACCATTGGGCATTCCCTCACTCATCGGTCTGCTCATGCTCATCGGCATCGTCGTGACGAACGCGATCGTGCTCATCGACCTCATCAACAAGCTGCGGGAGGACGGGCTCGACCTCATGGACGCGATCGTCCACGGCACCCGACTGCGCCTGCGCCCGATCCTCATGACCGCTGCCGCGACGATCTTCGCCCTCGTGCCGATGTCGTTCGGGCTGACCGGCGGGGGAGTGTTCATCTCGCAGCCCCTGGCGATCGTCGTCATCAGCGGGCTCACCTCGTCGACGGTGCTCACGCTCATCCTCGTCCCCGCCCTCTATCTCCTCGTCGAACGACGCAAAGAGGTCAGGGCCGCCCACCGAGAGGAGAAGCGCGCGCAGAAGCGGGCCGACGATGAGGCGAGGATCGAAACGGAGACCGCCGAGGTGGCCCTGCGTACCGACGGGCAGTGAACCCACTTAATTACTACCTGACGGCGGCCCAGCAACCTCGCGCGAGGTTGCTGGGCCGCCGTCAGGTAGCAAGGGACGGGACTGCTCAGGTCTCGGTGAGCCCGGGGAGCGCCGAGGCGGCGAAGCGGATGTGCTTCTCGGTCACCCGCGCCGCCTCCGCCGTGTCGCCGGCGATGATGGCTTCGAGGATCTGATGGTGCTGGGCCTGCAGCCGGGACATGAGCTCCTGCGGATCGTCGACCCTGTTGAAGGAGGCGAAGATCGACGTGCGCAGGGAGGTGCGGATCGCCCCTGTCAGATCGGAGAACAGCTGATTGCCGGCCGCTTGAGCGATGGCGACGTGGAACGCCGTGTCCGCGTCGTTGAAGACGTCGATGCTGATGCCGGGCGTGTCCATCATCGCGAGCTGAGCATTGATGGCGGCCAGCGAATCCTTGTCGGCGCGAGCGGCCGCGAGGATCGAGCTCGAGCGTTCGAGTTGGATGCGCGTCTCCGTCACATCGTCGATGCTGAAGTTCGCGAGAGCGACATGGAGGCGGAGGAAGCGAGTGAGGGCGGCTGAGGGCATCGCAGCGATGAAGGTTCCCGCACCGCGGCCCGACCCGCCTGAGGAGCGGACGACACCTAGGCTTTCGAGTACCCGCAGTGCCTCGCGGACGCTGGCCCGGCTGACGCCGAGCTTAGTCGCCAGATCGCGTTCGGCGGGGAGGGGGTCGCCGACGGTGAGCGAGCCGGACATGATCTGCTCTTCGACGGCGTCGATGACGAGCTCATAGGTGCTCGGCCGGCTCACGGGCTTCCACATTGCGCCCTTGTCCTCGCTCATGGTCTCCTCCATCGGATCATCATGTCATGTCCCTTCTCGCATCAGTACTCTGCCCGCACCGGCACGGTCACTGCTCTGCCCGCACCGGCGTCACCGCTGCTCGGCCCCCGTTGCCGGCCGGCCGCCTCGGCGGGGAATCCCGAACGATTGCTTGACGCAGATCACATCGCCGTCCTATGCTCAGATTAATGGTCTGACCTCATAAAGGCCATACTGAACAATTCGATCATTCGAGTTCGGAGCGCGTTCACAGGGGAACGGACCCGCAGTGGGCATGCCCGGCCATGTTGGAGAAACCATGTACACACCCGAAATCGCCCCGGTGGCCGACAGCCTGCTGTGGTCGTCGCTGCTGGCGATCCTGCCGCTGCTGACGATCTTCGTCACCCTCGGCGCACTGAAGTGGAAGGCCCATTGGGCCGGACTGACGGCAGTCGGCGTCGCCCTCATCGTCGCCATCGCCGCCTACGGAATGCCCGTCGGGCTCGCCGCGCTGTCGGCGACGCAGGGATTCGCCTTCGGCCTGTTCCCGATCATGTGGATCGTCATCACCGCGATCTGGCTCTACGAACTCACCGTGCGCTCGGGCCATTTCGAAGACCTGCGACTGGTCATCAACGTCATCTCCGATGACCCACGCATCCAGGCCATCATCATCGCCTTCTGCTTCGGCGGACTCCTCGAGGCGCTCGCCGGATTCGGCGCCCCGGTGGCGATCACCGGTGTCATGCTCGTGGCAGTGGGCTTCACCGCCATGCGTGCCGCGGTCGTCGTCCTCGTCGCGAACACCGCTCCTGTGGCCTTCGGTGCCATCGCCATTCCGATCATCACCGCCGGCACGCTTACCGGCATCGACTATCAGGACATCGGTGCGATGGTCGGTCACCAGACCCCGTTCCTGGCCGCGATCGTCCCGCTGTTCCTCGTCATGCTCGTCGACGGTCGTCGCGGACTCCGCCAGATCTGGCCGCTGGCCCTGGTCGTCGGCCTCGTCTTCGGTGCCGCTCAGTACGTGTCCTCGAACTTCCTCTCCGTCGAACTCACCGACATCATCGCCTCCCTCGTCGGCCTCGCCGCCGTCGTCATCATGCTCCGGTTCTGGAAGCCGAAGGGCGGACAGGATGCACTCGACCGCATGGCCGACGAGCGCGAGCACGAGGGTGCCGACGCCCCCGATGCGGGCACCGCCTCCGCGGCCGTGGCCACCGATGTCAAGAAGGAGACGGCGCCGCTGACCGGGTCGCGGGTGTTCCTCGCGCTCTTCCCCTATCTGCTCGTCATCGTCATCTTCTCCGTGGCGAAGCTCGTCCCCGCGCTGAACAACTGGCTGGCCTCTACCGATGTGAAGATCCCCTGGCCGGGCCTGGACGGGAACATCCTCAACTCGGCAGGTGAGGTGTCGACGAGCACGATCTACAACTTCCAATGGCTGTCCTCGCCGGGAACGCTGCTGCTCATCTCCGGCATCATCGTCGCCATCGTCTACAAGATGACGGCCAAGGATGCCCTCGACGTCCTCGTCGTCAATGTCGTGAAGATGCGGTTCTCGATCCTCACCGTCGGTTCGGTGCTCGCCCTGGCGTATGTCATGAACCTGTCGGGGCAGACCATCACCATCGGCACCTGGATCGCCGGCACGGGCGCCTTCTTCGCGTTCCTCTCACCGATCCTCGGCTGGTTGGGCACCGCTGTCACCGGATCGGACACCTCGGCCAATGCCCTGTTCGCCACGCTGCAGCAGACGGCCGCGCATGAGGCCGGACTCGACCCGCTGCTGCTCGTCGGGGCCAACAGCTCCGGCGGCGTCCTCGGCAAGATGGTCAGCCCCCAGAACCTCACGATCGCAGCCACGGCCGTCGGGCTCCTCGGCAGGGAGGCGTCGATCTTCCGCCGCGTCATCGGCTGGTCGCTGGGGCTGCTGGTCATCATGTGCCTGCTCGTCGGACTCCAATCCACGGTGCTGTCGTGGATGGTCCCCTCGTCCTGACGCAGGAGTCACGCCCGCCTGCCAACACCCCGAGAACCCCCAGCTTTTTCGCCACAGAAAGGACCGACAGACATGGTCAAGAGACAGATCCCGCAGCCGGCAGAGATCTTCGAACTCATGAAGTTCAAGAAGTTCGAACTCGACTCGAAGAAGCGCCGTCTGGAGAACGCGCTGACGATCGAGGACCTGCGCACTATCGCGAAGCGCCGGACACCGGCCGCAGCTTTCGATTACACCGATGGAGCCGCCGAGGGTGAGATCTCGATGGAGCGGTCGATGCAGGCCTTCCGCGACATCGAATTCCATCCCTCGATCCTCAGAGACGTCACGAATGTCGACACCTCCACCCAGATCATGGGCGGCAGCTCGGCGATGCCCTTCGGCATCGCCCCGACCGGCTTCACCCGACTCATGCAGACCGAGGGTGAGACCGCCGGGGTCGGGGCCGCCGGAGCGGCGGGAATCCCGTTCACCCTCTCGACCCTGGGCACGACCTCGATCGAGGACGTGAAGAAGGTCAACCCGCACGGTCGCAACTGGTTCCAGCTCTACGTGATGAAGCAGCGCGATATCTCCTACGGGCTCGTCGAGCGCGCGAAGAACGCCGGCTTCGACACCCTGTTCTTCACCGTCGACGCCCCCGTGGCCGGGGCTCGCCTGCGCGATACGCGCAACGGCTTCTCGATCCCGCCGCAGCTGACTCCGCAGACGATCCTCAATGCGATTCCGCGTCCCTGGTGGTGGTGGGACTTCCTGACCACGCCGAAACTCGAGTTCGCGTCCCTGTCGGAGACCGGCGGAACCGTCGGCGAGCTCCTCGATTCCGCGATGGACCCGTCGATCGACTTCGACGACCTCGCCGAGATCCGCGCCATGTGGCCCGGGAACTTCTCCGTCAAGGGCGTGCAGACCGTCGAAGACGCGAAGAAGCTCGCCGACCTCGGCGTCGACTCGATCGTCCTGTCCAACCACGGCGGACGACAGCTCGACCGGGCGCCCGTTCCCTTCGAACTCCTCCCCGAGGTGGCTCGCGAGATCGGCAGGGACGTGGAGATCATCATCGACACCGGCATCCGCAACGGAGCCGACATCGTCGCCTCGCTGGCCCTCGGCGCCGACTTCACGCTCATCGGCCGCGCCTACCTCTACGGCCTCATGGCCGGAGGTCGGGAAGGCGTGGATCGGACGATCGGGATCCTCGGCGAGCAGGTCGAACGCACCATGCGTCTGCTGCAGGTGGCCGACGTCTCCGAACTCAACCCTGCTCACGTGACCCAGCTGCGCCAGCTCAGCCGCGACGACCGGGCCGAGATCATCGGCTCCCGTCCCGCCAGGGACTGATCACCGAGGCGGCACCGCGGATTCAGAACGGACGGTCGGCAGCGAAGGCGATTCTTCGGTGCCGACCGTCCGTTTCGTCATCACTTGCCGAATTCGTCCTCGATCCGGCCGAGGACGTTCGTGGCGGAATAGTAGTCGAGGCGGAACGAGTCGAGGCCGAGGGCGAAGACCGCATCGTTCTTCACCGCAGGGGTGCTCTCGACGAGAGAGTTCTTCTCATACGACTCGGCGGTCTTCTCATTCGCATTGAAGAGGAAGACGGATTCACCGGTGACGGCCTTGGAGAGGTTCTCACCGGTGACCTCGACGATATCGGCGCGCTTGCCCATCTCGCCTTGGCCGGCCGTCCCCTCAGGGACTTCGGCGAGTTCGAAACCGACCTCTTCGAGGAGTTTTCCCTGCGCCGATTCCGGCGTCCAGATGTTCGCGCTGGCCCCAGATCCGCCTCCCTTGACCTTCTCGTTGAAGACCAACCCGGTGACGGGCTGCGCGGGGGCGTCGATCGACTCCTTGACTTCCTCGGCGCGAGCGTCGAACTCGTCATTGACCTTCTTTGCGTCGTCCTCGTGGCCGGTGATCTCGCCGAGGCGGCTCGTGACCTCCTGCCAGTCCTTGTCGCCGTAGTCGATGACCACGGTCGGAGCGATATCGCTGAGCTGATCGTAGATCGCATTCGCCGAGTCCTGGCCGGTCTTCGAGACCACGATGAGGTCGGGCTCCTCGCCCAGCACTGCCTCGACGTCGGGGTCGCCTTGGTAGAGGGCCTCGACATCCTTCTCCTTCGCGACATCGCTCCACTGAGTGAAGAAGCCCTGGTCGTCGGCGACGGGGGAGTTCGGCATGGTGGCACCGGAGGCGGTGACGGGTGCGTCGATCGCAAGCAGGCTGCCGGTGAGGGTGACGGCGGTGGAGACGATCGTCGTCGGCTGCTCCTCGGCGGTGACCTCGTGACCGGCATCGTCGGTGATGAGAGCAAGCGAGGCGAGCACGTGGGTGCGGACACCAGGCAGGATGAGGCGGGACATGGGGACCTTTCGGTTGACTGAGAAGAGATATAGATGAGCCTAACCTAAGTCCACTGAAAACTGCACGTGTAATGGACAGCGAGGTGCCCAGGTGCGGTCTGGGAGCAGCCGCCGCCGTGACAATCGCCCTGCTCGCCACCGGCTGCGCCGCTGAGGAGGACAAAGGGTCCGGAGGCGAATCCGGAAACAAGGACGTCGCGATCGGCGGAGAAGCCTTCGGCACTGCCGATGAGGAGACCGCGAAGCTCGGCAGCGATGCCGAGGCCGGGGTCTTCCCTCGTACGGTCAAGCACGCCAACGGCACGACCGAGATCGAGAAGAAGCCCGAACGAGTCGTCGTCCTTGACACGGGTGAGCTCGATGATGTCCTCTCGCTGGGCATCAAGCCCGTCGGCATGGTCACGACTGAGGGCGCCAATCCTGTGCCCAGCTACCTCGATGACCAGGTGGAGGGAGTCGAGACGCTCGGCACGATTCAGGAGCTTGACCTCGAGAAGATCGCTTCGCTCGAACCCGCCCTCATTCTCGGCAGCCAGCTGCGCTACGACGAGCTCGATTCGATCGCTCCGACCGTGTTCTCGATCAGGCCGGGGTTCCCGTGGAAGGAGAACTTCCGTCTCGTCGGTGAGGCTATGGGGATGGAACACGAAACCGCGGCGAACCTCAAGGAGTATGCAGAAGAAGCAGAAGGTCTGAGGGCAGATGTCGACGGAGACCGGACGATTTCGCTCGTGCGCTTCATGCCCGAGCGCCCGCGCCTGTACGCAAACCAATCGCTCATCGGAGTCATCCTCAATGATGCCGGGTTCAAGCGTCCGAAGAATCAGGACGTCAACGAGCTCGCCGTCGAGATCTCCCCGGAGAACCTCGACCAAGCCGAAGGCAACTACGTCTTCTACGCCAGCTATGGCGATCCGGGGGCGACCGGAGAGGAGGCGGCACTCGACTCCAGCCAGTGGAGGGGGCTCGATGCAGTCAAGGACGGCAAAGCCGTCCGCGTCAACGACGACGTGTGGTTCCGCGGCCTCGGCCCCACCGGTGCCGGGCAGATCCTCGATGACCTGGGGGACCACCTCGGCGAGTGAGCCGAATCCTCAGTTGCCGGAAGTCGCTCGTCTACGCAATGATCCGTGAGTTGAGCTGATCGATGAACTCATCGGCGGCGGCGAGCTGCCGTGCGAGTCTGTCACGACGTTCGTGCGCATCATCGAGAAACTGCGTCAGCTCATTGGCTCCATCGGCCCGCGATGGTTCGCTTCCGCGAGCACTCTCCAGTGCCCGGAGCAGGTCACCCATCTGCTCCAGCGAATACCCCAGCGGCTTCATCCTGCGAATCAGCATCAGCTGGTCGTGATCATCTTCCGTGTAGAGGCGGAAACCTCCCTCCGACCGGCCCGAAGGAGTCAGCAGGCCGATCTGGTCGTAGTGGCGAATCGTTCGCAGCGACAGCCCCGTGCGTTCAGCTAACTCTCCGATGTGCATCATCCCGGTCTCGGCCATCGACACTCTCCTCAATTCGCGGCAACCCTTACGTTACGTTAGGGTTGGCTTCAGCGCCCCTATGGCAGCGCGGTGCATTCCCGGATCTCGCCTTTCATGTGAAGCGGGAGCATGCCGACCGCGTGCAAGCGCATCCCACTTTCAGATGGTGTCACACCTGACGTGCTCCCGGCCTTGGAGGCTCGAACATGACGACGAACACGACCACCGCCGACGATCGGAGTCGCTACCTTCCCGACCCCTCAGTGGCGACCGCACTGAGGACTCCGCGTATCCTCACGCGAGAAGTCCTCGCGGGACTGGTCGTTGCGCTGGCGCTGATCCCTGAGGCGATCTCGTTCTCCATCATCGCTGGCGTCGACCCGAAAGTCGGCCTCTTCTCCTCATTCATCATGGCCGTGACCATTGCCTTTGTCGGCGGGCGCCCGGCGATGATCACCGCCGCGACCGGCGCAGTCGCGCTCGTCATCGCACCGGTGGCCCGTGAATACGGAATGGACTACTTCATCGCCACCGTCCTGCTTGCCGGAGTGCTGCAGATCGTGCTGGCCGTGTTCGGTGCCGCGAAACTGATGCGTTTCATCCCACGCAGCGTCATGATCGGATTCGTCAACGCTCTGGCGATTCTCATCTTCACTGCTCAGCTCCCACAGCTGATCGATGTGCCCTGGATGGTCTACCCGCTCGTTGGGGTCGGTCTGGTCATCATGGTCTTCATGCCGAAGATCACCAAAGTCGTCCCCGCTCCGCTGATATCGATCATCATCGTCACTGTCGCAGTCGTGGCCTTCGCGATCAGCGTCCCCACCGTCGGCGATCAGGGGGAGCTGCCCCGCAGTCTGCCGGAACTGTTCATCCCCGGCGTCCCTCTGACCTGGGAGACGCTGACGATCATCGCCCCCTACTCTCTGGCGATGGCCCTCGTCGGACTCATGGAATCACTGATGACGGCGAAGCTCGTCGATGATGTCACAGACACGCATTCGAACAAGACCCGCGAAGGCTGGGGCCAGGGAGTGGCGAATATTCTTTCGGGGGTCTTCGGCGGTATGGGCGGATGCGCCATGATCGGGCAGACCATGATCAACGTCAAAGCCTCCGGTGCCCGCACCCGCATATCGACATTCCTCGCCGGGTTGTTCCTGTTGATCCTCGTCGTTGCTCTCGGAGACGTCGTGTCCGTCATTCCGATGGCGGCCCTCGTCGCCGTGATGATCATGGTCTCGGTCGGCACTTTCGACTGGCACTCGATCAGGCTCGCCACACTCAAGCGGATGCCCAAGAGCGAAACTGCCGTCATGGTCATCACTGTCGCCGTGGTCGTCGCGACTCATAACCTCGCCATCGGCGTCGTCGTCGGGGTGTTCGTGGCCTCTGTGATGTTCGTCCGTCGCGTTGCCCATCTCATCGACGTCCGCCGTGAGATCCACGTGCAGAGTGGTCAGGAGGTCGCGCACTATGCAGTCGAAGGGCAGCTTCTGTTTGCTTCCAGCAACGACCTGACGACACTGTTCGAATACGCGGACGATCCGGATCGAGTGGTCATCGATTTCACGAAGTCGCATATCTGGGACGCGTCGACCGTCGCCGCTCTCGATACGATCGAGACGAAATACGAGCAGCACGGGAAATCTGTGGAGTTCGTCGGCATGAACGACTTTACGACTGCGTTCCATGCTCGACTCACAGGCGGCCTCGGCGGCGGCCGCTAGAAGCTGTTTCGCCCTCTGTCCGACTCGGACGGGCAGCATAGCCAGCGGATCTTGGCCTCCGGCGTCTGCGTGTCGAAGTCGAGTTCGCAAGCCTCTAACCGCCTGCGCAAAGATTCTCTCGCCGCTCGGAATAAACATGCCCTCATCAAAGTTGAGTCTAGTGTACGCAACTTTGATGAGGCCGACTTGACGGTCGGATCCTCGAAGAGAATACTTGAGTCCGGTTGGCTCAATGTGTGCGGTCGAGTGGTTCTGCTCGTCAGCGGCGCCGCCCGATCGCACACATTCGAGTCGCAGAAACTCACGATCTGTAAGGAGAGAAAACTATGGCACGTGCAGTCGGAATCGACCTCGGAACCACGAACTCCGTCGTCACCGTCCTCGAAGGCGGCGACCCGAAGGTCATCGCAAACGCGGAAGGCGGTCGCACGACCCCGTCCGTCGTCGCAGTCAACAAGAACGGCGACTCCCTCGTCGGTGAGATCGCCAAGCGCCAGGCCGTCACGAACATCAAGAACACCGTCGCTTCGGTCAAGCGCCACATGGGCACCGACTGGTCCACCGAGATCGGCGGCAAGAAGATGACGGCCCCCGAGGTCTCGGCCCGCATCCTCCAGAAGCTCAAGCACGACGCTGAGGAATACCTGCAGGAGAAGGTCACCGACGCGGTGATCACCGTTCCCGCATACTTCAACGACGCTGAGCGCCAGGCCACGAAGGACGCTGGTGAGATCGCCGGTCTCAACGTCTCGCGCATCATCAATGAGCCCACCGCTGCTGCTCTGGCCTACGGCCTCGAGCGCGGAAAGGAAGACGAGCTCATCCTCGTCTTCGACCTCGGTGGCGGTACCTTCGACGTCTCCCTGCTCGAAGTCGGCAAGGACGAAGATGACTTCTCCACCATTCAGGTCCGTGCGACCTCTGGTGACAACCGCCTCGGCGGTGACGACTGGGATCAGCGGATCGTCGACTACCTCGTTGAGCAGGTCAAGAACAACTACGGTGTCGACCTGACCAAGGACGCCACCGCTCTGCAGCGTCTCAAGGAAGCCGCTGAGCAGGCCAAGAAGGAACTGTCCTCGGCCACCAGCACGAACATCTCGCTGCAGTACCTGTCGATGAGCGAGAACGGACCCATCCATCTGGATGAGACCCTCACCCGTGCGAAGTTCGAGGACCTGACCAAGGACCTCCTCGAGCGCACCAAGGCTCCGTTCCACGCAGTCATGAAGGATGCCGGCGTCTCCGTCAACGACATCGACCACGTCGTCCTCGTCGGCGGCTCGACCCGTATGCCTGGCGTCTCCGCCGTCGTCACCGAACTCACCGGAGGCAAGGAGCCCAACAAGGGCGTCAACCCCGACGAGGTCGTCGCCATCGGCGCCGCCGTGCAGGCCGGTGTCCTCGTGGGTGAGCGCAAGGACGTCCTGCTCATCGACGTCACCCCGCTCTCGCTCGGACTCGAGACCAAGGGCGGCGTGATGACCAAGCTCATCGAGCGCAACACCCCGATCCCGACCAAGCGTTCGGAGACCTTCACCACCGCTGAGGACAACCAGCCCTCCGTCTCGATCCAGGTCTTCCAGGGTGAGCGTGAGTTCACTCGCGACAACAAGAACCTCGGCACCTTCGAGCTGACCGGTATCGCTCCGGCTCCGCGCGGTGTGCCGCAGATCGAGGTCGCCTTCGACATCGACGCCAACGGCATCGTCCACGTGTCGGCCACCGACAAGGGCACCGGCACCGAGCAGTCGATGACGATCACCGGCGGTTCCGCACTGCCGGAGGAAGATATCGAGCGTATGGTCCGTGAGGCCGAGGAGCACGCAGAAGAGGACAAGAAGCGCCGTGAGGCAGCCGATGTCCGCAACAATGCGGAGAACCTCGCCTACCAGACCGAGAAGCTGCTGACCGACAACGCGGACAAGCTGCCCGAAGAGATCAAGACCGAGATGCAGGGCGATGTCGACGCCGTCAAGGAAGCCCTCAAGGGTGAAGACGACGACGCCGTGAAGAGCGCCTACGACAAGCTCATGGAGAACCAGCAGAAGATCGGCGAAGCCATCTACAACCAGCAGGGCGGTGCCGAAGGCGCCGAGGCCGCTGGTGAGGGCGCAGCCGATGCAGGCGCAGACGACGATGTCGTCGACGCCGAAGTTGTCGACGAAGAGGATGAGGAGAAGAAGTAATGACTGCCGAGGGCAACGACAAGTCGTCCGAGGAGCCAGGCTTCACCTTCAGTGACAAGCGCCGGGTCGATCCGAACACCGGTGAGGTCCGTCCCGAGGCCGACGCCCAGTCGGCCCCGGACGGGGCCGGCGAGGAGCCGACCGCGGACCCGAACGCCGAGCAGGCAGAAGCGGCCGCGGCCGATGCCAGCGACCTCGGTGTGGACATCCCCGCCGATGTCTCGGGTCTTGAGGACTCGGAGCCGGCGGCCGAGCCCGAACCGGGTTCGGAGGCCGCGGGCTACCTGGCCGACCTCAAGCGCATCAACGCCGAATATGCGGCATATCGGATGCGCGCCGACCGTGAACGTGAGCGTGCGGCCCTCGGCGGCACGATCAAGGTCGTCGAGGCCCTGATCCCCGTGCTCGACGAGGTCAAGCTCGCCCGCGAGAACGGCGATGTCACCGGGCCTTTCGAGACCCACGTGAACAAGCTCGTCGAATCGCTGAACAAGATCGGCGTCGAACAGTACGGAGAGGTCGGCGACGAGTTCGATCCGAACATCCACGAAGCGCTCATGCAGCAGCCTTCGGACGAGGTCGAGAATCCGACGCTCTTCCTGGTCATGCAGCCGGGCTACCGAATCGGGGAGCGCATCATCCGCGCCGCCCGCGTCGGTGTCCAGCAGCCGCAGGACTGAGACACGACCATGATCGCCGAGGCGGCCGCCCGCACCGTGCGTCAGTGAACTGACGTACGGGCCGGGGGAGCCACCTCGGCGGCGGTCCGGATCTTCGGGGCATTGCCCCGGGGTGCGGATTGTGAGAGGACAAGTGAATACCGTGATGACAGGATTGATTGGAAGGAAAGGAGGTGCCAGGTGAATACCGGACCTCAGAATGATTGGTTCGACAAGGACTTCTACAAGACCCTCGGCGTCTCCAAGGATGCTTCCGATGCCGAGATCAAGAAAGCCTATCGCAAGCTCGCGCGCAAATATCACCCGGACGCCAACCCCGGTGATGAGAAGGCCGAGGAGAAATTCAAGGAGATCGGCCAGGCCCACCAGGTGCTCTCCGACAAGGAATCTCGAGCTCAGTACGATCAGGTCCGCGCGATGGGCGGCGGCGCCAGATTCAGTGCCGGCTCCGGCGGACCCGGCGGTGCTGCCGGCGGCGGATTCGAGGACGTGTTCTCCGACCTCTTCGGAGGCGGCGGACGGATGCGGACCCGCACGACCTACGGCGGCGGGGGAGACGTCCCCCCGGACCTGGCAGATCTGCTCGGCGGATTCGGCGGAGGCTTCGGTGGCGGCGGATACGGCGGCTACCAGCCTCCGGTCAAGGGCGGCGACATCAAGTCGAGCACGACGCTGTCGTTCACCGAGGCCATCGACGGCGCCTCGGTGAAGCTGAACATGCCCGGCGGAAAGCCGCTGACCGTGCGCACCCCGATGGGGGTCAAGGACGGACAGAAGATCCGCCTTGCGGGCAAGGGCAAGTCCAGTCCCAACGGCGGTGAGGCCGGAGACGTGATCCTCACCGTGCATGTGAGCCCACACCCTGTGTTCACCCGTGACGGTGAGAACCTGCGGATGGATCTGCCGATCAGCTTCGACGAGGCGGCCCTCGGCGCCGAGGTCAAGGTGCCGACCCTGGGCGGAATGGCAGTCAAGGTCAAGGTCGCACCGGGCACGCCTTCGGGGCGGACCCTGCGCGTGCGAGGCAAGGGTGTGAAATCGAAGAAAGGCACCGGCGATCTGCTGGCGACGGTCGAGATCGTGGCGCCGAAGAATCTGTCCAAGGAAGCCAAGCAGGCGGTCGAGTCGTTCAAGGCCGCCACCGAAGGTGAGGATCCACGCGCCGGCTTGCTGGACAAAGCCAAGGCCAGTTGAGGTGGTGAATCACAATGCACATTTCATCGAGTGCGGCGGTGTATGTCATCTCGGTGGCTGCGGATCTGGCGGGCATGCACCCGCAGACGCTGCGGCAGTATGACCGCCTGGGCCTCGTCATTCCGGAACGCACTGCGGGTCGGGGGCGGCGCTACTCCGGCAAGGACATCGCCAAGCTGCGCCTGATCCAGCAGCTGTCGCAGGACGAGGGAGTCAACCTCGTCGGGATCAAGAAGATCATCGACCTGCAGAATCA
The DNA here is from genome assembly GCF_011617705.1 of Brevibacterium limosum. Taxonomy (NCBI): domain Bacteria; kingdom Bacillati; phylum Actinomycetota; class Actinomycetes; order Micrococcales; family Brevibacteriaceae; genus Brevibacterium; species Brevibacterium limosum. The sequence continues at coordinate 469,216 of NZ_CP050154.1, forward strand.
GGTCGATGCGCTCAGGTCGCGCAATGAGGAGCTCGAGGACGAGGTTCGGGCACGCAGGTCGGCGCAGGAACGCGATGCGCGTGTCTTTGCAGCCGGCACCATGGGCGGCGACGTCGTCTCGATCTCCAGGGGGCGTCGTCCGCAGGGCCGTCCCGAACCCGGGGCACTCGTGCTGTACAACCGGTACCGACGCGGCTGAGCCGGCCGCAGCCGGACAGAGACACCGCGAGACTGAGAACTGCGCCGAGGCGGGGCGCGAACCTTTGATCGGGTTCGCGCCCCGCCTCGGCGCAGATGCTCGGAGCTTCCGTCGCATGGCGGCGTGGATCAGTGCAGGCGCTGTGCGACACTGATCTCTGTGAACGAGAAAGAGAAGGTTCGACAGGTCGCCGACAGCGCTGATACGGCGGCTCAAGAAGTCGCGGACAGCCGCTGGTTCGAGCGGGTGGCCCGTGCCGGCTTCATTGCCAACGGATTGGTACACGCCATCCTCGGTGCGACCGCTGTGACGATCGGGCTCGGTCAGGGCGGGGGAGAAGCCGATCAGGTCGGTGCCGTCGGACAGATCGCTTCGCAGCCCTTCGGCATGGTGCTGATCATCATCTGCTTCCTCGGCTGTGCACTGATGGCGTTGTGGTGTCTGGTCAACGCGTTCTTCGGCTCGGCATCGCTGCGTGGTGCGGGGACCCGGGATCCGCAGGAGAAACAGGGGCGGAGGCAGTGGATCGATTTCTTCACAATGGTCGGTTCTGCCGTCGCCTATGTGGTGGTTGCTGCGACCTTCTCCCAGTTCGTCTTCGGAGGGGGAGCGGACTCGGGCAAGACGAGCTCACAGGCCTCGACGACCGTGGCGAAATCACCGGGTGGACTGTATGTCCTCATGGCCGTCGGCGCAGTGATTGCGATCATCGGCATCGCCTTCTGCATCAACGGTCTGCGACGGAAGTGGAAAGAGGAGCTGCGTCGGCCACACAGCGCGATCACTCGTTTCCTCGTCGGATTCACCGGTGTCGTCGGGTATCTGGGCAAAGGTGCGACCCTGCTGTCGGTAGGCATCCTCATTGTGATGTCGGCGGCGACCGGAGACCCGGAGGAGTTCACCGGGATCGACGGTGCGCTCAAGGGAATGCGCGATCAGCCCTTCGGGCCGTACCTGCTGCTGGCCGTGGGTCTCGGTCTGCTCCTCTACGGAGTCTTCCTCGCTCTGCGAGCGAGGTACGACCGCATGAAGTGAGCGGTCTGCTGCCTTCCCTCGTGGCGAATAGAAGAAGAGCGCGAACCCGATCGGGTTCGCGCTCTTCTGTGCCTCACGCCCCACTCGGGCGATCGCGCTCAGTTAGTCGCTATCAGATGTCAGCGGGATCCTGGGCGGCCTTCTTGCGGCGCCTGGTCAGTGCGACAGCGACCCCACCGATGAGGAGGAGGCCCGCGCCGCCGACGAGGCCGGTCAACTCGGTACCGGTGCGGGGCAGGTCGCCGCCGTTGCCGGCATCTCCGTTGTCGCCGTCGTCGTTTCCGCCGTTGCCATCTTCATTGCCGTCGCCGCCACCGGCGTTCGGGTCCTTCTCGACCGAGAAATCACCGGTCAGTTCGTCATCGCCGCAGGTGACGGTCACATCGTAGTCGCCGATGTAGGCCGAGGCGTTGGAGGCGCTGGTGCCGTAGACGTTGACGTTGGCCTTGCCCTCGTCGTCAGCCTGGACGGTCTTGTCGAAGGCGGTGACGTTCGACTCGCCCTCGGGGTTGACGAGGAAGCGGACGTCTTCACCGGGCTCGCAGTTCTCGACGGCGAGAGTGACGCCCTTGTCTTCCTTGACGAAGTCAGCAGGTGTGATGGTCTCGGGGGAGACGGTCAGCTTGGCTTCTTCAGCAGGAGTGGTGGGCTCTTCGGCCTCGTCTTCGGTGATGGTGAAGTCCTGAGCCGGGGAGTTGGTCTCGGACTCCTGGTCGACACCCCAGATGGCGTAGTCGCCGGCCGGGAGCTCGCCTTCACCGTCGAACTTCAGGGTTGCGGAGACCTTTCCGTCTTCGTCGGCCTCGACTTCGAGGGTGGCGAAAGCCGACTGCGCGCCTCCGCCTACGACGGTGACCTTGCCTCCGGGGGTGAAGCCCTCACCGGTGACGTTGATGCCGTTCTTGTTGAAGTCGGTCTGCGAGATCTCATCGGTGTTGAGCGAGACCTTCGGGTCGGCGGCGGGGGCCTCGGGCTCGTCGGCTTCGCCCTCAGTGACGCTGAAGGTCGTGTTGTACGTTTCGCTCTCGTCAGCAACGTTCGTGACGGTGACCTTGTAGTCTCCGACGAATGCCGGGTTTGCCTCGCCGACGGCTTCGACTCCGTCTTCGAAGGCACCGTCTGCATCGGTTGTGACAGTTGTTTCGAAGACGTTGACGTTCTGCCCACTGGCAGGTTCAACGGTCATCGAGTATTCGGTGTCTGCTTCGAGACCAGCCCCAGCGATGCCAACGCCGTTCTCGGCGAATTCGTCGACGGTGACGCTCGTAGCCGACACTGCAATTTCGCCAGCATGCGCGGTGACTCCTTGTGCAGCGGCCTCCTGGAGCTGAACAGGGGACTTGGCGGCAGGCGATGCACCGGGCTGCTGAGTTGCCGAGGAGGGAGCCTCGGGTGCAGCGATGACTGGGGATGCGGCCAGGCCGGTGATGGCGATGGCCACCGCGGGGGCGAGGGCGAGCTTCTTCATGTATTTCCTTAGAAAATTACAGCTGGGTGTGAAGTATTACGAATGTAACAGTAATGCAACATTCACCACACACATAGTTGTGGTCGTTTTGTTCAGCACTGAGTTCGGACTAGTCGCAGAGTTCATTCTCCGTTCACGATGAACGGTCGTTTCGGCGCGAACATCAGAACAGGAGGAGGGGCGGCTCAGCGTGTGCTGAGCCGCCCCTCCTCTGCTGATCCAGACTGTCCGCCTGCCTCAGATCAGAAGCTCGTCGGAGCCTGTCCGAACTTGTTCTTGCGGCCGGTCAATGCGATCGCGGCACCACCGACGAGGAGGAGCAGGGCTCCCGTCGTCAGCCCACCGAGGTCGGCACCGGTGCGAGGCAGCTGGCTGCCGTCGTCTCCGCCGTTTCCGCTGTCTCCGCCGTTGCCGTCGTCGCCACCACCCTTGGCGCCTGCGGTGACCTTGAAGGAGTCCTTCATCGTGTCATCGCCGCAGGTAGCCGTCGCGGTGTATGCGCCGACATAGGCCGAGACGTCGGACGAAGTACCGAAGACGTTGACGGAAGCATTTCCTTCGTCATCAGCCTTGACGGTGTTTTCGTACGCCGTGACGTTGATGCCCTTCGGGTTGACCTCGAAGTGGACATCTGCGCCGGGCTCGCAGTTTTCGACGGCGAGGGTGACGCCCTTCTTCTCGTTGGCGAAGTCCGCGGCCTCGATCGTCTTCGGAGAGACCTTGAAGGTCGCCTCGGCGGGAGCCTCGGTCTCATCTTCGTCGACGACGTTGATGTTGCCGTTGAGAGTCTCCGACTTGGTGCCTTCACGGTCGATGGTGACGGTGAACGGAACCTTGCCTACCTCGAGGCTTGCGGGGTTGCCCTCGTACCAGAGGTGGAGCTTGTAGTCGCCGTCGGCATCCGCGGTCTCGGACTTCCCGGTGAGGGAATCGGTGATCTTGTCACCGTTCTTCACGCCGGAGACGGTGACGGTGACGCCCTTGTCCTTGTTGGCGAGGTCCTCGGCGGAGATCTCCTTGGGGTCGACCTTGAGCGAGGCGTCGATCGGTTCGACGGCGTCGTCTTCGGTGACGGTGATTTCGACCGCATCAGTCGTATCGCCAGTCGAGTCATCGACGAAGGTCAGCGCGTACTTGCCGGCCTCGAGCGACTCGGGTGCAACTACGGCACCTTCGACGTTGCCGTCTTCGTCAGCGCGGAGTTCTTCGGCCTGAGGTGCGGCAGCGCGCTGCGCCGAGACGGCCTCGCCCTTGACGCTGATGGTCCCGTCAGGGGTGAACCCGGACCCGCTGAACTTCAGCCCGTCCTTCTTGAAGTCGTCGAGGGAGATCTCCTTCGAGTCGACCTTGACAGTCGGGTCGACTTCCGAGTCTTCGGTGATGGTGAAGTCCTGAGCCGGGGAGTTGGTCTCGGACTCCTGGTCGACACCCCAGATGGCGTAGTCGCCGGCCGGGAGCTCGCCTTCACCGTCGAACTTCAGGGTTGCGGAGACCTTTCCGTCTTCGTCGGCCTCGACTTCGAGGGTGGCGAAAGCCGACTGCGCGCCTCCGCCTACGACGGTGACCTTGCCTCCGGGGGTGAAGCCCTCACCGGTGACGTTGATGCCGTTCTTGTTGAAGTCGGTCTGTGAGATCTCATCGGTGTTGAGCGAGACCTTCGGGTCGACCTCGGGAGCCGCGTACGGGCTGTACGAGAACGTGGTCGTATCCGTTGCTGTCGGTGCGTTCGCGCGCTGCACCTGGACAGCGAGGCTCTGCTTGCCCGAAGTGAGCGACTCTGCGTCCTCGGCGGAGTGCAGCCTGAGAGTGGCGGTCGAACCCTGAGCGGTTGCCGACGGACCCGTCAGGCCGGACTTCGCCGAGACCTTGTCGCCCTTCTCGAGGCCGGCGACCTTGACCGTCACGCCGTCTTCGGCGAGCTCTTCGGCGGTGACCTCACCGGAGGTCACCTGCACCGAAGCGTTGATCGGATTGGCCTTGTCCTCGGACTTGTCATCGTCCTTGGCATTCTTGTCCTCGTCCTTAGGGGCAGGGGCGGGCTTCGGATCGACCTTCTTCGGCGGCTTCTCGGCGTCGTCCTTCTTGTCCGCCTTCTTCTTGTCTGCGGCGGCCTTCTTCGCGGCCTCAGCCTTTTCCTTGGCCTTCTTTTCAGCCTCTGCCTTCTCTGCAGCCGCCTTCTTCTCGGCCTCAGCCTTCTCAGCTGCGGCCTTTTCGGCCGCCTTCTTCTCGGCCTCAGCCTTCTCAGCTGCGGCCTTTTCGGCCGCCTTCTTCTCGGCCTCTTCCTTCTCGGCCTTCTCAGCTTCGGCCTTCTTCTGCTCGGCCTTCGTGGGTGCCGACTGGGAGGAGGGGGATTCCGCGGCGGCGACCGGGCTCGCGACAAGCCCGGTGAACGCGAGCGCGACTGCCGGCGCGAGGATGATCTTCTTCATTGGAGTGCCTTCAATCTCTGTGACGAGGGGTGTGATACGGCACTCATCCTAGGTTCTAAGGGTTTTCCAAACTATTTCTGTACGTTTTGTTCAGGTTTAGATGCTGTAACGCTTAGATGAATTCCTTTAACCGTTTCGTGACCTACTCGACGGTAAAAGGTTGACTGTCGGGGCCGCCTCGGTGAGGGGGAGCGGCGGCTGTGGGAACTCAGCGGTTTCGCCCTAGACCGGCCAGGCCTCGGCGCGGATCTGCTTGCGCTGTTCGACGGTGGGCACACGGACGGTCAGAGCCGAAGGATCGACCTCCATCTCGAGGTAGGACGACTGTCCCAGGGGATCCCCGTCGATCTGGATATCAACCTCGTCACCGGCTTCGATGACGACCTTTCGGCACTTCCGGATGTTCGTGTGCAGTCCGCGTGAGGCCCGGCGCCCGGCGATCGATGCGAGCACGCCGACCCACTGTCCGAGGTTCTTCGGGCTGACGATAAGCACGTCGAGCATGCCATCGTCGATGACCGCCTGCGGCAGCAGCTGGATGCCGCCCTGCAGTCGGCCGCAGTTGCCGCCGAGGACAGAGCGCACCCTCGCCGAGATCCGGTATTCGTCGTCGAACGTGACCTTGACATGACTGGGTTTGCCGGTGAGCTTGCGTGATCCCGCCTCGACATAGGCGAGCCATCCGAGGCGAGCCTTGAGGTCGTCGCTCGTGTCGGCCATGACCGCGGCATCGAATCCGAGTCCGGTCATCACGGTGAAGATATGGGTGTCGCCGTCCGGGGCGGTCTTCGCCTTCCCCACGTCGATCTCCCGGTTTCGCCCCCACAGTGCGATCCGCAGAGCCCACTCGGTCTTGTCGAGGACGAGGTCGATGTTGCGGGCGAGCAGATTCCCGGTCCCCAACGGGACGATCCCCAGCGGAGTGGAGGTGCCCGCCAGCGCCGAGGCGACCGCGCGGATGGTGCCGTCCCCACCTGCGGCGATGACGACGTCGACCCCCTCGTCGAGGGCGCGGACCGCAGCCCCTTCGCCGGAGTCCTCACGGGTGGTTTCGATCACGAGCGGAGGATTCCACCCTTCGAAACGGCAGATCGCCTCGGCGGTGGAGGCCAGGTTGTGCACATCGGTCTTGGTGGGATTGACGATAAGGGCGGCGCGATACCTGGCCGCGTCATTGACCACCTCGTCGGAGAGGTTCGCCGGGTGGTTGTAGTGCCGCACCCGGGCAAGGACGCGCCGCGCTCCGGTCCGGCGGCCGAGGAAGAACACGGCCGCGAGCACCACGAGGGCGCCGAGGATGATGATCCAGGTCATCACGGGATCCAGCTCGATGGTCATGGCCCAAATCTACAGTGCCCAAGTCGTGTGCAGGCTGAGCGCCGAATGTCGAAAACAAGCCCGGCCCGTTAAGCTGAGAGGGTGATCGATCTAGCGCTTCTCAGAGACAACCCGGCCCTGTTCAAGGCATCGCAGGAGGCTCGCGGGGCATCCGTCGAGCTCATCGACGAGGTCATCGCCGCCGATTCCGCTCGTCGTGCGGCCATCACCGCCTTCGAAGATGCACGTGCGGATCAGAAGTCCTTCTCCTCCCAGATCGCGAAGGCGGCGAAGGAAGACAAGCCGGCACTCATCGCCGAGGGCAAGGCGAAGTCCGAGGCCGTGAAGTCGCTGTCGGCGGAGTCCGAAGAAGCCGTTTTCGCCTTCGATCAGCTCGTGGCGAAGGTCCCGAACCTCATCATCGACGGCATCCCGTCCGGCGGCGAAGAGAACTTCGTGACGCTCAAAACCGTCGGCGAACCCCGCGACTTCACTCCGGACGGCTTCGAACCGCTCGACCATCTCGAGATCGGTGAGAAGCTGAAGGCCATCGACACCACCCGCGGCACGAAGGTCTCCGGTTCGCGCTTCCACTACCTCACCGGGTTCGGTGCCAAGCTCGAAATGGCTCTGCTCAACCTCGCCCGCGACGTCGCCGAGGAGGCCGGGTTCAGCCCGACCATCACCCCGACCCTCGTGCGCCCCGAGGTCATGCGCGGCACCGGGTTTCTCGGTGAGCACGCCGATGAGGTCTACCGTCTCGAAGCCGACGACCTGTTCCTCGTCGGAACCTCCGAGGTGCCCCTGGCCGGCTACCACATGGACGAGATCATCGACCTGTCCGACGGTCCTCTGCGCTACGCCGGAATCTCGTCCTGCTACCGCCGCGAGGCGGGCTCCTACGGCAAGGACACCCGCGGCATCATCCGCGTCCACCAGTTCCAGAAGGTCGAGATGTTCGCCTACGTCCCGGTCGAGGACGCCGAGGCCGAACACGAGCGGATGCTGTCTCTGCAGGAGAAGATGCTCGGACTGTGCGAGCTGCCCTACCGGGTCATCGATACCGCCGCCGGCGACCTCGGTGATTCGGCTGCCCGGAAGTTCGACTGCGAAGCCTGGGTGCCGACTCAGGGCACGTACCGCGAACTGACCTCGACGTCGAACTGCACGACTTTCCAGGCCCGTCGCCTGCAGATCCGCGAACGCCGTGACGGATCGACCCGCCCGGTGGCCACCCTCAACGGAACCATGGCCAACACTCGCTGGCTGGTGCCGATCCTGGAGAACCATCAGCAGGCGGACGGCTCGGTCACGGTGCCGGAGGCACTGCGGCCCTACCTCGGCGGGATGACCGCACAGGGACCGGAGGGGCCGCGCTACTGAGACCGTGCCGGGTCGCGAAGCACTGACCGTTCGGTGGAACTCCGCGGAACTCGGTTCGGTTCGGTCGCCTCGGCGCCGGCGAGAACGACCACAGGAAAACTTACGCATACGTTGGGAGACACCTTGACCCCGCACCTGATCGCACTCGATGTCGACGGCACGATCGTCGGTTACGACGGCTCCCTGTCGGAGTCGGTGAGGCAGGTGCTCGATCGGCTCGCCGGGGCGGGCCACCACCTCGTGATCTCCACCGGCCGTGCCCTGCCGGGTGCGCTCGAGGTCGTCCACGCGCTCGATCTCAAGCACGGGTACGTCGTGTGCTCGAACGGATCCGTCGTCGTGCGCCTCGACCCGGAGCTGCCATTGGGCTGGGAGCTGCACCATGTGGTGTCCTTCGACCCGAAGGATGCGCTTGAGCAGATGCACGCGGCGCTGCCCACGGCGCTGTTCCTCGTCGAGGATCCGGACCTGCACCGGTGGGCGTCCGGGCCGTTCCCGGCGGGGGAGCTCGCCGAATCCGATACTCTCGATATCGTCGACTTCGAAGAGCTGCTGACCAAGCGAGCCACCCGCATCGTAATGCGCGAGGTCAATGGCACTGCGGAAGAATTCGCGGCCGCCGTGGACTCGCTCGGACTGCACGAGGTCAGCTATTCGGTGGGCTGGAGCAACTGGCTCGACATCGCCCCGGACGGGATCTCGAAGGCCAGTGGTCTGGAGAACGTGGCGAAGGAGCTCGGCGTCGACCATGCGCACACAGTGGGTGCCGGGGACGGACTCAACGACCTCGAGATGATCGAATGGGTCGAACACGGAATCGTCATGGGCCAGTCGAAGGACGAACTCAAGGTGCTCGCGAGCGTGGTCACCGATTCGGTTGCCGACGACGGACTGGCCACCGCCCTCGTCGATTACTTCAACCTCGACGCTAGCCTGCTCAGCGCAGTGGGCTCCACGAGCACCCGCCCCTGATTACTACCTGACGGCGGCCCAGCAACCTAGCGCGAGGTATCTGGGCCGCCGTCAGATAGCAGTTAGGGGAGGTGGGTGTCTAAGACTGCGTCGAGGTAGCGGGCGAGGCCATCGTCGTCGACGGCCTCGGTCACGGCTGCGGCGATCGCCTTGACCGAACCCAGAGCATTGCCCATCGCCACGCCGTGTCCGGCCCACGAGAGCATCTCGATGTCATTGGGCATGTCCCCGAACGCCATCACCTGCGACCTCTCCACACCGAGGTGGCCGCACAGATCCTCCAGCGTCTTCGCCTTCGTGATCCCGAACGGCGCAAGTTCGACTAGCCCGTTGTCCGGCTCGGAGAACGAGGCATGACAGGTGCCGTCGACGAGGGGATCGATGAGGTCGTGCATCGCCTGAGAATCGCTCGTGTCCAGGCGCACGAGCACCTTGACGACGTCCTCGCCGGCGAGTTCGGAGACATCGTCGATGATCCGGGCCTCGCGCGGTCGGCCGGTGACGAACTCCCGGTCGATGAAACCGCCGTTGAGAGTCTCGTAGGCGAACCGCGCCTCGGGATGGTCGGCTCGCACCGCTGCGGTGATCTCCGCCATCGTCTGCGCATCGATGCTGTGAGCATCGACGACGGATTGGGAGGCGATGTCATAGACGACGGCACCATTGAGACACACGACCCGACGAAGGTCCGGGATCTGCTCGGCAATCGGAGTCAGCCAGCGCATGGGTCGCCCGGTGACGAGGACGAACGGGATTCCCGCGTCCTGGCAGCGGTGGATCGCATCGATCGTGGCCGTCGAGATCGGCTTCCAGTTCAGCAGCAGAGTGCCGTCGATGTCGCTGGCGACAAGACCGAGATCGAAGTCATCGGGCGGCAGGATATCGGGGCTGATCGGAGGTCTCATGATGGCTCTACCCTAGCGATAATCGCCTGCGCCCGCCCCAGCAGCTCCCCGGCGTCGGAGATGAACCGCACCGTGGCCTCGGCGCTCGAGTCGATCGACCGCCCGGACGGGCCCTCCGATCGTGCCATCGATGCCGCGAGCACCGCCTCGCCGACCTTCGATGAAGCCTTCGTCAGCAGCTCCGGCACGTCGCCGACGGCCCGCCGCGCGGGACCGGGCACCACCTGACCGGTGACGGGATGACGGGCGTGGAGGGCCGCGGTCAGATCATCGACGACCTCGACGAGTGCGTTGAGCCGGTGGGTGCCGTCGACGATGACGTCGACCGGATCCTTCGCCGAGGCGGCCGTGGCCTCGTTGTCGGGTGACCCCACCGAGGCGGCCCCCGGCGCGGTGCCACCGGAGCCCCGTGCCACGTGGAGGGCCACCGCAGTGGAGTAGTAGCGGTCGACTGCGCGGATGAAGCGGTCACGGTTGTGCCGCCACAGACCGGTGCCGAACCGGTCATCGTCCTTGACAGCGGTCTTGCTCGCCTTCTTGCGCAGGCCGGAGAAGAATCGCTTCACAGATAGTTGCCGGTGCCGCGGTCCGACTCCTGTGTCTCTTTCTCGCCGGGCTGTCCCTCAGTCGGTGTCATCCCGGTCGGGACCATGCCCGGTGGCAGCTGACCGCGACCGGCCATCTGCTGGGCCATGGCCTGTTGAGCCATGATCGCCGTCTGGATGCCGTGGAAGAGACCTTCGAGCCAGCCGACGAGTTGGGCCTGTGCGATCCGCAGCTCCGAGGTCGTCGGGGGACCGTCGGCCGAATCGAAGGGCAGATCGAGGCGTTCGAGCTCGTCGATGAGATCCTTTGACAGGCCCTCTTCGAGTTCGTCGATGGAGCGGCGGTGGATCTCGGCGAGGCGTTCGCGTCCCTTCTCATCGAGCTCGGTGCCGCGGACCTCCTCGAGCAGCTGCTTGACCATGGTGCCGATGCGCATCACCTTCGCCGGCGATGAGACATCCGCCTGGTCCTGCTGTGCCCGCGCCAGACCCTCGGCCCGTGCGTTGTCGCCTGACTGAGCTCCGGCCTCGGCCGACTCAGTGCTGCCATCCGGCGCGCGCGCCCCGGCGCGAGCAGTCTCGCCGTTCTGAAGCCCGTCTCCGGTGTCGTGGCTATCGGTCATTGTTATGCCCCTTCCTCATCGACGATGAGCAGAACCTTGCCGATGTTCGCCCCGTCCTCCAGCGTCTGATGGGCCCGGACGACGTCGGTCAGCGGCATGGTTTCGTGGATGATGGGACGAATATCGCCTGAGATCACGGCCGGCCACAGCTGCTCGGCCACCTCGGCGACGATGGCGATCTTCTGTTCCTTCGGTCGCGCCCGCAGGGTCGTGGCGGACACGGATCTGCGGGGCTGCATGAGCCAGCCGAGGTTGATCTCGGTCTTCGTTCCGCCCTGCATGCCGATGATGACGAGGCGGCCGTCGGTGTTCAGGGCCTTGATATTGCGTTCGAGGTACTTCGCGCCGATGATGTCGAGGATGACGTCGGCGCCGGTCGATCCGTCGTCGTGGACGCAGATCTCGCGGACACGTTCGACGAAGTCCTCTTCGCGGTAGTTGATGACCGCGTCGGCACCGAGCTCGCGGCAGAATTCGGCTTTCCGTTCGGACCCGACGGTCACGGCGATCTTCACGCCGAGGTGGTTCGCGATCTGGATCGCGGCCGTGCCGATTCCGGAGCCGCCGCCGTGGACGAGCAGCCATTCGCCTGCCTTCACCTGCCCGCGTCCGACGATGTTCGACCATACGGTGGACAGGACCTCGGGCAGGGCGGCTGCCTCGGTGAGGTCGAAATCAGCGGGGACCGGAAGCAGCTGACCTGCGGGGACAGGGACGGATTCGGCGTAGCCCCCGCCGGAGAGCAGGGCCGCTGCTCGGTCGCCGACGGACCAGCCGGTCACGTCTGCGCCGAGCTTCTCGATCGTGCCGGAGATCTCGAGGCCGGGGATCTGGGTGGCCCCGGCCGGAGGATCGTAGAATCCGCGGCGCTGCAACAGGTCGGCCCGGTTGACGCCGGCAGCATGGACGCGGATGAGGACCTCGTCGGCGGCGATGTCGGGCGTGGGTTCGTCGGAGACCTGCAGGACCTCGGGGTCACCGGGGGAGGAGATCGTGATAGCGCGCATGCTTCCACTCTAGTGGCTGGGCGTGGAGGAGGGCAGGGGAGTCCGGGCGGTGGTGCCGGGGTGTCTGAGTGACTGGGCGCACGGTTGTGCAGAGAGTTTCTGCTCAAATGGAGGTCGCAATCGGACATCGGAGCTCAAACTGAGGTCACTATCGAATAATTCTGGGGCGGCAGAAATATCCGATAGTGACCTCGATTTGGCGGCGAAGGGGACTGCCCGCACTGTTTCGCGGGGCAAGGGGCCGCTCATGACACTCAGCCGAAGCGCACCGCGGTGCCTGTCCAGACCGCTACCGAGCCGAAGCGACGGCAACGGCACCCAACCCGCTACCGAGCCGAAGCGCCGGCAACGGCACCCAACCCGCTACCGAGCCGGAGCCCCTCACGCGAAGAGACGGAACATCGGTGAGTTCTGGTGCACGCGCTCGACCTCGATCGATGAGGCTTCCATCCGCTCGAGCAGATTCGGCAGGTCCTCGGCATAGCCGAGCTGAATGCCGACGAACGCCGGTCCGGTCTCCCGGTCGGAGCGTTTGACGTACTCGAACATCGCGATATCGTCCTCGGGGCCGAGCACCTCGTTGAGGAACCGGCGCAGCGCCCCGGGCTCCTGCGGGAAGTCGACGATGAAGTAGTGCTTGAGGCCCTCGTGGACGAGTGAGCGCTCGAGGATCTCCGGGTAGCGGGAGATATCGTTGTTGCCGCCGGAGACCAGGCACACCACGGTCGACCCCGGTTCGATCGTGATCGGCTTGTCCGAATCCGGTCCGCCGATCCCCGCCGAGGCCAGGGCTCCGGAGGGCTCGGCGATGATTCCGTCGACCTGGTACATATCGAGCATCTCGGTGGCCACCGCGCCCTCGGCGACGGGACGCAGGTCGAGGCCGAGTTCGGCGATGACGTCGTAGGTGATGTTGCCGGCCCGGCGCACAGCGGTGCCGTCGGCGAAGCGGTCGATGTTCTCCAAGGTCACTGGGTAGCCGGCCTTGAGAGCTGCGATCATCGAGGCGGCGCCGGCGGGTTCGGCGCCGATGACCTTCGTGTTCGGCATCCGTTCGGCCGCATAGGCGGCGACTCCGGCGAGCACGCCGCCGCCGCCGACGGGCACGATGATGTAGTCGGGGTCGGTCTCGAGCTGGGCGTGGATCTCAGCGGCCACGGTGCCCTGACCTGCGATGGTGCGCATATCGTCGAAGGCCGATACCAGGAGAGCTTCGTTGCGTTCAGCGAATCGGTGGGCCAGCGCCGAGGCGTCATCGTAGGTGGAGCCGGCGATCTCGATCGTCACCTGCTCCCCGCCGAAGTGGCGGACGCGCTCGATCTTCTGCTTCGGCGTCGTCTTGGGCACGAAGATCGTGCCCTGGATGCCCAGCTCCCTGCAGGCGCGGGCGAAGCCCTGGGCATGGTTGCCTGCCGAGGCGCACACGACTCCGCGAGCGCGCTCGCCGGCATCGAGCTGGAGCATGAAGTTGAACGCCCCGCGGATCTTGTAGGACCGCACCATCTGCAGGTCCTCGCGCTTGAGATAGACCGTCGAGCCGGTTGCGGTCGTCAGCCGCTCGCAGATCTGAAGTGGCGACAGGATGACGGAATCGGAAATTCGCAGCGCAGCCGCCTCGACCTCGTCGGCGAGTGTGAGCTTCTGGGGAGTCATGTCTGTTTCAACCACCAGACTATTGTGCGCCCTTTGTCTTGCCATTTGGCAACTCGTATCGACATGAGGACGCCTCGTGCCCGCCCATCCTGCGTGATTCGGCTCCCGACTTCGGGGTTTCGGGTGCGCCCTGGACCGCCTATACCCCATATCATGATTGGATGGAGGATGCCCGTAATCCCTTCTAGGAGACGTCATGGCCATCAGCAGTGAGCTCGAACAACTGTTAGCCAGCTGGATACCCCGACAGCCGTGGTTCCCCAAGCTCGCAGCAGATTTCGGGACCGACCCCGACATCACCCCCATGTCGGTGGCCCGCGCGTTCACTTATACCGCCGAGGAGCTCGGAGGCTTCGCCGGTCTCGTGACCGTCATCTCCGTCGGCGACGGCCCCACCCTGCGTCGCCTCAACATCCCCCTGACACTGCGCGGTGCCGAGGACATGCACCTGCGCCACGCCCTCATCGGCCGCGTCGACGACCTCGCGCTCGGCACGGTCTACGTCTACGACGGCGCCGCCGATCCCGTCTTCGTCAACCTCATGGCCGACGCGATCACGAAGCGCAAGGTCTTCGACGGCGGACAGCTGTCCACCGAATCCCTGCGCCACAGTCAGGAGAAGACCGAGGCCCGGGACCGAGCGCCGATGCCGTTCCCGGTGACCGCGAACGGGGCGGCCGCCTCGGCGGCTTCGACTGACCACACCACCGCCGAGGCGGTCCCGCCGAAGCCATCGATCGGTGACCTCACAGTGGGGGCGGAGGACGTCATGCCCGTCGAGATCCGACCGATCGAGGTCTCGGACTCCGGCCCGCACAAGTCGACCGTCATCATCCACGACGAATACGAGCCGATGGAGCTCTCTTTCTTCCGTGTCCTCGAGAACGGGATGCCGTCATCGCTGACGATCCCCGTCCTGCTCACCGAGGCGGGTTCGCGCAGCGTGCCCGAGGTCATCGGCTGGGGATCCGGTCGCTGGTACGACATGTTCGAAGTCCAGGAGATGGAGGCGCCGATGGCGCTGCTCTCCCACGTCGATGTCGACGCCGAACCCGCGTGGCGAGAAGCCGTGAACACGGTGTGCGCGGTCGACTCCGGTTCTATCGGGGCGTATAACGCCCATGCCGCGGAGATGGGTCGGCGCATCGGCGAACTCCACACTGACATGGCCGCCGAGTTCGGAGTCGTCGAAGGTGCCGGCGAACCGACGAAGCAGCTGGTGCAGAAGTGGGTCGAGCGCATCGACTGGGCGCTGGGCCGGGCACCTCTGGCACTGGATTCGCTGGTCCCGGAGCTGCGCGGGCACCGTGCGAGGCTGCAGGGACTCGAGACCATCGGCACCTTGCAGAAGATCCACGGCGAGCTGACGCTCGATCATGTGGTCAGCTCTTCCACTGACGGCTATTCGGTCGTGAAGTTCACGGACTCGACGGACTCGGACCCCAAGCCCGCTGCCTTCGACCTCGTGGCTCTGCTGCGCAGCATCGACTACGCCGCCGGTTTCGCTCGTCTGCAGCGCACCGATGCGCTGGACTCCGAGGACGGCTCGCTGGTCGTCAGCGGCTTCGGCAATGATCCGGGAGCGCTGCGCGCGATCTTCGATTCGCCCGAGTACCTGTGGGCCTCGCAGGTGCAGAACTCGCTGCTGTCCGGGTATTCGCGAGCTCGCGGCGACAGCATCGGGCTGAGCGATCCGGTGCTGCGGGCGGCACTGATCGACCGACTCCTCGTCGAGGTCGTCACCGAGCTGCGCAACCGCCCGAACTGGCTGTCCGTGCCGCTGGCCACACTCTCCCTTGTGCTCAAGGGCAAGCCGTCCCGCACCGAGGAGGCCGCCGCCGAGCCTGCCCCCGGCTGGGCCGGTTCCGGTGGGTCGGGTTCCGGCCAGGCCGATTCTGATCAAGGCGAAGAGTCGCGCGCCTCCGGCCCCGCAGTCGGTGCCGCGGCTGTTGGGGACTCGGCCGCTGGGGACTCGGCCGCTGAAGGTGAGTCGGGTGATTCGTTCGCTGTGGCGCCGCGGGCCGACGAAGCGACGGCCGCCGATTCGGAGTCGGTCGGTGCTGCTCCCCGCGGTACGTCCGGTGCCGTCGCGGCAGCGATCGCGAACTCGGACTCCGAAGACTCGGTCTCCGAAGATTCTGACTCCGAAGTGCCGACGGCGAAGAGCGACGAGGCTTCCGACGCGGAGCCCGAAGCTGCTGAGGCACCCGGAGCAGAGACCGCGGTCGGCGAGGATTCCGCGGCAGAGCACGTCGCCGGTGAATCCGAGACCCATGAGTTTGAAGCCGGCGAACCCGAGACCGAAGAGGTCGAAGTCGCCGACACTGCGGAGAACACTGTCGACGTGGTCGCTGACTCCGATATCGACGATGTCGAGGACTCCACTGTGGTTCCGCCGCAGGATGACGTGCCCGAAGCAGCTCCGGCTGACGACGAGGAATTCGTCGAGGAGGAAGAGCCGGAAGCTCCGGTCCGACGGGTACCGGCCTCTTTCGCGGCTCGCGGCGCCACCTCGGAGGACTCCGACAGCACCGGACACGAATCGCAGCCGGCCAAGCCGAAGGACGCACCGAAGCTCGGCAATACGTGGAGCGAGCGTTCGCAGCATTCCGGCAGTGACCGCGGGACATTCGGCGAACAGGTCTCCGACCGCTCGGACAAGAGCCGCGATGATGCCGCGGCGCGGCCCGACGAGTCGTCGGACAGGTCCGGCGACGATTCGTCATCCGGTTCCGTGTTCGACGACCTCCTGGGCACCGAGCGCAAGCAGAACCGGATGAAGAAGCGCAAGAAGGGCTGACCGCCTCCGCGGACCCGCCGCCTCGGTGTCGGTCGCGCCCCGGGCGAGTGAAATTCGTGTGCTCAACTGCCAATTGGCAGATGCTGTTGCGGTTGTGAGAAACTATGGTGGCTCGGCCTCGCGTCGAGCAGGCCGGGTTCGCTCCATCTCTGTCACAGGCATGGACGAACCGAGGGAAGCGTGTCCGAGCGGCCGAAGGAGACGGTCTTGAAAACCGTTGTGCGGCAACCCCGCACCGTGGGTTCGAATCCCACCGCTTCCGCTCAGTGAAGAGCCCCCGAACTCATCGCCAACAACGAAGAGTTCGGGGGCTTTCGCGCGCCCGGCGCGACGAGTCAGCACTCGCGGCAAAGCCTCTGCTTCCGCTCGTTCAAGGCCAAGTGCGCTTTTCGCTAGGCAGACCTACCGATAACCGCGCTTGGCCTTGAACGACGGGATTTCTGCGATGCAGCGCTTGAACGACAGTCCCAGTGGTGCCGCTGCCGCAGGCCCAGTCGCGCAGCCTCAGTCGCGGACAGGTGCTCCCGGTTCGGGAGCCTCGGGCGTCGAATTCCCGGTCCCCTCAGACGCCTCGGCCTCGGGCACCTCGGGTTCGGACATCTTCGCGTCGGCCTCGGGATCGTCGAAGCTGCGCACGGAGAGACGGAAGCCGCGGGTCATGACCGCCAGGTAGATGACGCCGATGGTCAGCCACACGAGGCCGCCGATGAGTGCCGTCTTGTGCAGACTCACCCACAGCACACCGGTGAGGATCGCTCCGACCGCCGGCATGACGACGAAATTGAACGTCGTCTTGAAGTCCTTGACCTGCCTGGTCCGGAACGCATAGTGGGCGATGACCGTGAGGTTGACGAAGGTGAACGCGATGAGTGCACCGAAGTTGATGAGCGCAGAGATGAACTCGAGACTGAACGACATCGCGAGCAGGCACACGGCGCCGACGAGCACGATATTGAACACCGGCGTGTGCGTCTTCGGGTTGATGTAGCCGAAGGCCCTGCGCGGCAGCACGCCGTTGCGCCCCATCACCAGCAGCATGCGCGAGACGGATGCGTGTGAGGCCAGCCCCGAGGCGATCGTGGCCGCGAACGCCGCGGCCAGGAAGAAGCCCTGGAAGACGTGGCCGCCGGTGAGGAAGCCGATCTCCGGCAGCGGGTCGTCGACGATGGTGAACTGTGAGTTGTCCGGGAAGAGCAGCTGCGCGAAGTAGCTGGCGATGAGGAAGATGGCACCGCCGGCGACGACGGTGAGCATGATCGCCTTGGGCATGAGGTTCACGTGCTTGGCCTCGTTCGTGTACATCGTCACGGCGTCGAAGCCGATGAACGAGAAGCACACGACGGTGGCGCCGGTGAGCAGCGTCGAGAGCTTGACTCCCTCGTGGACGAACGGTTCGGGGCTGAATACGACTCCGGCGCCGTCGCCGTTGATGAGGTTGCCGACCGCGAAGATGCAGAAGAGGGCGACCATCGTGACCGCGAAGATGAGCAGCACGGCGTTGAAGTTCGCCGTCCCCCGCATGGACGAGGTGACGATGCCGGTCATGACGACCGTATAGACGACGACCCACACCCACGGCGGCGCATCGGGCACGAGCGACTCCATATAGAGGCGAGCGATGAGGCAGTTGACCATCGGCAGCAGCAGATAGTCCATCAGAGATGTCCATCCGACGAGGAAACCGAGCCCCGGCGACATCGTCTCCCGCGTATAGGTGTAGGCCGAGCCCGCGGTCGGGAAGATCTTGACCATCTTGCCGTAGCTGAACGCCGTGAAGATCATGACGACGAGAGCGATCAGATACGCCGAGGGCACGGCTCCCGCGGTCTCGTCGGACACGATTCCGAACGTGTCGAAGACGACCGTCGGCGTCATGTAGCCGAGCCCGAGTCCGACGATGGACCACAGCCCGAGGTTGCGCTTCAGTGAGCCAGAGGCAGCCATATCAATCCTCCCCAATGAGTCTTGCTGCCCGCCGGGCCGCGATCATCGAGGTCGACGAAGGGCCCGGCAGTGATGTGCGTCATGATCTTAACGCCGGGAGTACTGAAAACGAAAGCCCTCGAGGGGATTGTGACAACAATCAGTACCGATTCGATGTCATGGCGACGAAATTGATCATGGTGATCGACGATATCGGTAGTGCTCAATCGCGAATGCGGATCCTTCCCCTCGCCGAGGCGGCTAGCCACTCACCGTCGCCCAGTTCGCAGCCGCGCAGGCCGTCGTCCCCTTCGCTTCGCCGACCGTCTGGACTTCAGGTGCGGCCCACACGCCTCGGCCATTGATCGAATGCTTTTTCAGCAATGATCGGAAACGGAGTAGATTGCACTCAACGGACAATGTGGCCCCAGCGAGAGGTGTGAGAGAAGTATGGCGATCGAATCGCTCAGTTCCCAGCAGTCGGCGGCATGGAAAGACCGAGCCCTGCCTCCTGTCGAACAGGTCGCCGAGGGTGTCTGGGCCCTTCCGGTCCCGATCCCGAACAACCCTCTCGTATACACCTACTGCTATGCCATCGCCGACGGCTCCGGCGTCGTCCTCATCGACCCGGGCTGGGACGGCAGGGACCAGTACCTGGCGCTCACCTCGGCGCTGGCCGACCTCGGCTTCACCGTCGCCGATATCCGCGGGATCGCGATCACCCACTACCACCGCGACCACATCGGACTTGTGCCCGCACTGCTCGCGAAGAACCCCGACGCCTGGGTCGCCATGCACGGCGAGGACCTGCGCGCGATCAGACGCTTCTTCACCGACGCCGTCGACCTCGGCACCGGCATCGACCCCAACCTCAACATCGCCCGCGCCTACGGAGTCCCCGAGGACCGCTGGGCCGAAGTCGAAAGCCTCCAGGTCGGATCGAGCAAGGGCGGGGCCAAGGGCGACTCGATGAGCCTGTACAAACAGGCGATGAGCCGGCTGCCCGAGAACATCCACGTCCTCGACGACGGCACCGACCTCCCCCTCGACGAGGGCCGAGTGACGGCAATGTGGACGCCGGGGCACACCTACGGGCACTCGGCGTTCGTCCGCGACGAGGACAAGCTGTTCTTCTCCGGCGACCACGTGCTGCCGACGATCACCCCGAACATCGGCCTCGATTCCGGCGCGATCACGCACAGCCTCGGCGACTATCTGCGCTCGCTGGAGAAGATCGGTGGGCTCGACGAGGATGTGGCTGTGCTGCCGGCCCACGGATTCCGCTTCAGCGGACTCCACGACCGCAAGGTCGAACTCGTCGAACACCACCACGAACGCCTCGCCGAGATCCGCGCCCGCATGGAGTCCACCGACGACCACAGCGTCTTTTCGATCGCGGCCGGCCTGCACTGGTCACGCGGCTTCGAGAGCCTGCACAACTTCAACCTCTTCGCCGCCCTTGCCGAAACCGCCGCGCACATGCATTATCTCGGTATCGACATCGGCGTCGGCTCACTCGTCGGCACGGACTGAGCCGATTTCGACTGAAGGAGGAGTCGTCATGAGCACCGAATTCGTTCCCGCCGCCGAGGTGCGGCCCACGACCTTCGCCGTCCGCGCGAGCGACCATATCGAGCGCGGTCACCGCCGCGGCCAGGAGCTGCGCACGGGAATCGAATCCACCCGCAGAGCCTATCGCCGTTACTTCTCGCATCTGGCCATCCCCGAGGCGGCCGTGGAATCCGCGGCCGTGACGAGTCGTGAGCGACTCAGGCAGTGGTGGCCGACCGGCGCCGAGGAGGTCGAAGCCGTGGCCGCCGGAGCGGGCATCGACGTCATGGAGCTCATAGAGATCGTCGCCCGGACCGAGATCATGACCCAGGCGAAGGCCGCACCGACCGAATGCTCGACCGTCAGCCACACGAGCCCGGGTGCCTCCGTGGCCGCGCAGAACTGGGACTGGGCCGCGGACTTCTCCTCGCTGTGGCATTTCAATGACGTCGGTTCCGTGCCTGGTCAGCACCGACATGTGGGCATCGCCGAGTTCGGAATGCTCGGCAAGATCGGTCTCAACGAGGCCGGCGTCGGGGTGCTGCTCAACATCCTCAAACACGCCGGCGACGAAGCCGGGGGAGTGCCCATCCATATGATCCTCGCCCGGATCCTGGCCGAAGCCGGCACTCTCGACGAGGCGCTTGACATCATCCGAAGCGCCGCGACCTCGTCCTCGTCGGTGATCACCGTCATCACCGCCGAGGCGGCCGTCCAGGTCGAGATCGCCGGTGCACTCAAGCGCGAGCGACGGGCCCGCGCGGGCCGTGCGGCCGACGGAGAGACGGGGGAGTCCGGGTTCCTCCTCCACACGAACCATTTTCTGCACCCGGATCTGCTCGACGGTGCGCTCGAACTGCGCCCCGATTCGACCTCGCAGGAACGTTACCGTCACCTCGCCGAGGCGGTCGTGCGCTTCGAAGCCGAACGTGCGCTGGCGCGCGGCGGAGAGGCCCCGGCTGATGGTGCCGCAGAATCCGACGGCGCCGCCTCACCCGGCGTCGGCGAAGGGCACGCGGCCGTCACGGTCGGCGATCTCACGAAGCTGCTGACGACGGGACCGGGAGAGGCGCCCGTGTGCTGCATTCCGGCACCCGACGCCGCCTACGGGAATCGGTCGGCGACGCTGGTGAGCGTGCGCATCGATCCGGCGCGCAGGCAGATCGACCTTGCTCCCGGGTCGCCGGCCGAGGGTCTGCGCGGAAACCGCCGCTTCCAACTCTGAGCGGCTCAGTCCTTGTCTGCGTCGGCCGCGCCCTCTGAGCCTTCGGAGCCCGCAGCAGCCTCGGCGGCTTCCTGCTCGCGCATCTCGATGACCGCGTCGAGGGCGGAAGCGATCGCATCATCGTTCTCCAGCGCTGCCTGGATGAGGCGCCACGGCACGAGGTCGAGGTTCTGATCGCCGATGACGAAGCGGATGAACGGCTGCTTGCTGCGCGGATCATCGGCTTCGAGTCCGGCGCCGTAGCGCCACTGGCCGAAGGCGATGCGGCGCACCGTCTCACCGATGAAGCGCATGGCGCCGGCGGTGAAGGGGGTCTCGTCCTCGGCGATCATGTCGTCGGGGCCGTCGTAGCGGACCGCGACCTGCTTGCCCAGACGGGCGAGGCTCTCCCGGTCGAAGCCCCACGAACTCGGATCGGCCTGCTCCTGAGTCCAGGCGGCGATGCCCGGTTCGACGGTGCCGATGAAGCGGGTGAGGAATTCGACCTCCTCCTCGCTCGAGTTCTCGGCATTGAGTACCCCGAGGGAGAGTCCCGTGCACTTGCGGCGCGGTTGGCCGTCCCCGCCGAGGAGCTCCCTGGCCTTGTCGAGCACGGCGGTGAACACCTCGGCGCTGCGTTGATCGACGGCGGCCAGCACGATTCCCACCAGCGGGATCGGCTCACCGGCGGCCGGGCCGTCGGCATTGTCGGGGCGGATGAATGGCATCCCGTTGCCTGTCGACTCGTCGTGGTCCCAGACCCCGCCGATCGCACGCAGATAGGCTTCGCCGAGGTAGCGGATGAGTCCCTCGAAGAAGCGGCGGTTCTCCGGCTTGAGGATCTCTTCGGTGTTCGGGAACTTCGAGAGCACGAAGAGTTCGAGCATCGGCAGCGATTTCGGCCCGAAGTCCTTCGGGAACTTCACGGTCTCCCCGTCCTCCTTCTCGAAGGTTTCGGGGAGGTCGGCGAGGACGAACGCGCCGAGGCGGACGTCCATATTGTTGATGAAAGCAGAGAATTCTCGCTGGAGTTCGTTCACGGGCACCACCTTAGTGCCTCGAACCGGTTCGTCGAGTGCGTTCAGATTTTGTATAGGGGCAGAAGCCTCCAGGCATCGCTGTCGGGGCAGACGCGTTCAGAGCTCGGCGTCGGGACAGAAATCGATGAGGTGCATGAGGACCTCGACGATGAGGCTCGGATCGATGTCGACGTGATCGTCCATCTTCTTCCCGGCCGCCGCAGTCAGGGCGATCCGGTTGAACACGGAGATGATGACCGTGAGGAAGTCGCCGATCGGCTGCTTCGGTGTGGCGCCGGCGACATCAAGGGCCGTGGTCACGAGTGCGGCCAGCCGGTCGAGCTGAGTGGCGTTGAGTTCGACATAGCGGGCGTGGAGATGCGGGACCCGCAGGCAGTAGAGCTCGATCTCCTGTTCCGTGATCGTCTCGGCCACGGTCTGCTTCTTCTCATTGAAGACGTCGTCGATGAACTGCGTCATCAGCGCTTTGATCTCCGGCACCTCGGCAGTGGCCATGAGCTGCTCAGACCACCGCTGGATCGTGGCATCGAGGCGATCGAGGTTCTCCGAGGTGCGCATCTCGATGATCGCGAGCACCAGATCGTCACGGCTGGAGAAGTTCGAATAGAACGCCCCTCGGGTCAGGCCTCCGGCCTCGCAGATCTCCTCGATCGAGGCGCCGTCGATGCCGCGGACGGCGAAGACCGAGATGCCGGCCTGAACGAGGGTGGATCGGGTCTGGCGTCTGCGTGGGCTGAGTTCATCTGTGTTCATCGTCATTTCGTTGCGGTGGGGTCGGCGATGGCCAAGGTGGTGCAGTTCTCTGCGCCGGCATCGGAGCCGGCAGAGACGGCGGGGCGGAGAGCGAGGCGCCTGAGCATCTCATGGGAATCCCCGCTCAACCTGGGATCCATTTGCATGGAGGGTGGGTATTGCACAACAATACAATACTGTATCCAATACACTTTTGTATCGAGGTCTTCGTGTCAACTTTCCTCTATGCCCTGGGGCGCCGTGCGTATCAGGCACCCTGGCGGATCATCGCTGCCTGGCTTGTGATCTTCGCGCTCGTCGGTGCCGGAGTCGCCGCGTTCGCCAAGGACTTCGACGACGACTTCACGCTGCCCGGGTCCGAAGCTCAGACCGCGCTCGACTCGATGAAGTCGACGTTCCCCGAGGCGGCCGGTGTCGCGGCCTCCGTCATCGTCGTCGCCGATGACGGGGAGAAGGTCACGGACGAGAAGTACAGGGACGCGATCGCCGACGAGGTCGAACGGCTCGAAGACCTCCCGCACGTCGACACGGTGACCTCCCCGTACTCCGACCTCGTCGAGGGCGCCATCAGCCAGGACGACTCGGCGGCCATGATCTCCGTCCAGTACGACGGCACTCAGCAGGACGTCGGCGAGGATGCCGGCGACAATCTCCTCGACGCCCTCGACCCGCTGCGGGCCGACCTGCCCGGGGCGCAGGTCGAAGGCGGCGGCGAACTCTTCCAGATCACCGGTGTCGAGATCTCCTGGGTCGAAGGCATCGGCGTCGTCATCGCCTTCATCGTCCTCCTGCTCACACTCGGCTCCTTCCGCGCGGCCGGCATGCCGCTGATCACCGCGCTCATCGGCGTCGGCATCTCCGTGCTGCTCATCGTCGGGGGCACCGCATTCGCGACGATCAACTCCTCATCGATCATGCTCGCGCTCATGCTCGGTCTGGCCGTGGGCATCGACTACGCACTCTTCATCGTCTCCCGAGCCAGAGACCTCCTGGCCGAGGGCCACGACCCCGTCGAGGCGGCCGGACGAGCCGTCGCCACCGCCGGATCCGCCGTCGTCTTCGCCGGTATGACCGTGATGATCGCTCTGTTCGGACTCGCCCTGGCCGGCATCCCCTTCCTCACGATCATGGGCATCGGTGCCTCCGGCTCCGTCGCCGTGGCCGTGATGATCTCGCTGACGATGGTCCCCGCCCTGCTCGGCCTCGTGAAGTCGAAGATCACCCCGAAGCCGACGAAACGCTATCGGAGGGCCCACGCCGCGGCCGCTCAGCGGGCGAAGAACGGCACAGCCGCCTCGGCGGAGGGCTCATCGACCGGCGCCAAGGCGACCGGCGGTTCCGCGTCCGCCCCCGCCGAGGTGAGCGATCCCGCAACGCGGGAGCAGATCGCCGCGGAAGCCCGCGCCGAGGCCGGCGACCCGTATCCGCCGACGATCATGAACAAGTTCTTCGCCGGTTGGCTCAGGGCGGTGACGAAGATTCCGCTGCTGACGATCATCGTCATCGTCGGCGGGCTCGCGCTCTTCGCGATCCCCGCCACCCAACTCCAGCTGTCCCTGCCCACGGCCGGTGACCAGGAGGAGGGCACGCCGGCTCGCGCGACCTACGACCTCATCGACGAACACTTCGGACCCGGCTACAACGGCCCCCTGGTGATGACGAGTCAGATCGTGACCAGCGACGACCCGCTCGGTGACGTCGAGGACATCGAGAAGCGCATCGAGGACGTCGACGGCGTCGAAGAGGTCATCATGGCCACCCCGAACCGCGACGCCACGACCGCGCTGTTCCAGATCATCCCGACCACAGCCTCCGATGACCCGGCCACCCTCGACACCGTCGACCGGCTGCGCTCCCTCAGTGACGAGATCGAGGACGACTTCGACTTCGACACCGCCGTCACGGGTGCCACCGCGATCCAGATCGACGTCTCCGACCAGCTCGGCAAGGCGCTGCTGCCCTTCGGCATCTTCGTCGTCGGACTCTCCATCATCCTGCTGATGATGGTCTTCCGTTCGATCGCGGTGCCGTTCAAGGCCACCGGCGGCTTCCTCCTGTCCGTCTTCGCCTCCTTCGGCACGGTCGTCCTCGTCTTCCACGACGGACTCTTCGCAGCACCGCTGGGCATCGACTCGACGGGACCTGTCATCAGCTTCCTGCCGATCATCGTCATGGGCATCCTCTTCGGACTGGCCATGGACTACGAGGTCTTCCTCGTCTCCGGAATGCGCGAAGCCTATGTCCACGGCACGTCGGCCAGGGACGCCATCAGGGCCGGATTCGCCTCCTCCGCCCGCGTTGTCTCAGCCGCGGCGATCATCATGTTCTCGGTCTTCGCGGCCTTCGTCCCCGCCGGCGAACCGATCATCAAATCGATCGCGCTCGCCTTGGCCTCGGGCATCTTCGTCGACGCCTTCCTCGTGCGCATGTCGCTCGTGCCGGCGATCATGCAGCTCCTCGGCGACAGGGCCTGGTGGCTGCCGAAGTGGCTCGATCGGATCCTGCCGCGCCTCGACGTCGAGGGTGAGGGCCTCGCCCACGAGGTGGCCCTGCGCGATTGGCCGGAGCCGGACTCGGACTACCGGGTCTACGGACGCGGAATCGGCGTGTACTCCGGTGACCGCGGCTTCGCCCGCGTCGACATCTCCCTGCTGCCCGGCCAGATCCTCGTCGCCAGCGGCGATTCCCGCCGAGCCCTTCTGCTCGCCGTGTCCGGCCGCGTCGGACTCACGGCCGGGGAGATGAAGATCGGCCAGAACGTCCTGCCCGAACACGCCGGACGGGTCCGCCGACAGGTTCCCTACCTCGACCTCAACCGGGGTGAAGCCGACCGGATGATCAGTCCGCGCGACATCTCTCGGATGGCCGCCTCGGCGCCGAATCTGCTCGTCATCGACGGGGCGGAGAAGCTCGCGGCCGGGGCACGGGAATCGGCCGGACCGGCACGGGATCTGCGCGATCTGCTGCCGCAGCTCGTCGCCGAAGGCACCACCGTCATCCTCGGCCTGCCCGACGGGGATGTGACAGGGATCTTCGATCCCGAAACGAACTACTTCCACCTCGACCTCGACGAGGCTCGACCCGAAGAGCGGGGCGGAACCGACAGCGAATCAGACGGCGAACACACCCACGCCGTCGACAGCACCAACATGGAAGGTGTGCAGTCGTGAGACTCGAACGTGCGAACTCGAAGAAGCCGGTGAACTGGTTCTCCCTCCTCGGCCTGGTCCTCATCCCGATCATCGTGGCGGCCGGATTCATCCTCGCCACGTGGAAGAGCGGTGATCGTCTCGAGACCATCGAAGCCGCCATCGTCAACAATGACGATGGGGCGAAGGTCGACGGCAAGACCGTGCCGATCGGCCGTCAGCTGACGAGCGGTCTGGTGGGTGAGGACGAGAACAACATCCACTGGGTCATCACCGACGAAGAGGATGCGCAGAACGGGCTGTCGGACGGCACATACGCCGCGAAGCTGACGATCCCCGAAGGCTTCTCCCGCGCTGTGACCTCGGTCGATGATGCGAAGTCGGCGACGCAGACGCAGCTCGACGTCGACGTGTCCGGGACCGCTCCCGCGCTCGATACGCAGATCTCCCGATCCGTCGCCGAGGTGGCGCGGACGACCTTCAACACGCAGATGACCGAGAACTACCTCGACAACATCTACGTGGGCTTCAACAAGATGAGCGACCAGATGAAGGACCTCGGCGACGCCGCCGGGGAACTCGACAAGGGTGCCGAAGGTCTCAAGGAAGGCACCGGACAATCCGCTGAAGGTGCCGGCGAGCTGTCTACGGGCATGAAGCAGCTCAGTGACAACGGCGGCGAGCTCAAGTCCGGAGCCACGGAGCTGTCGAAGGGCGCCGGCGAACTGTCCAAGGGCGCCTCGGAGATGTCCGGGGGCCTGAACGAACTCGACAAGAAGACCTCGAAGCTGCCCGAGAGCACGCAGAAGCTGGCTGACGGCTCCGGTGAGCTCTCCGACGGCGTCGACGAGTACACGAAGTCCATCGACGAGATCATCAAGGGCTTCGCCGGTTCCGGAGACTCGGGTGAAGGCGGTCTGGGTGACATCACCAAGGGCGGCAAGGAGCTCGAGAAGGGCGCCGACGGTGTGTCCAAGGGCGCCTCCGGCCTCTCCGACGGATTGCACCAGTACCGCGATGGGCTGAAGGAGGGTGCGGACAAGGCCGATCAGCTGGCCGGGACGAAGCCTGATCTCGACGCGCTCGTGGCTGCCGGCATCATGACAAAGGACGAGGCGGAGCAGGCACGGGCCGAGATGTGCCCGACCGGCACTCCCGATCAGGTCTGCCAGGGCATCGAGCAGGCCTATGCACAGGGGCTGTTCAACGGCACCTCGGGTGGTCTGAACCAGGCCGTCGACGGGCTCGAGCAGGAGCAGAACGGCTCGTCCCTCCTCGGCGGGTCCGATGAACTCGCCAAGGGTGCTTCGGAACTCTCCGACGGCGTGACCAAGTTCGTCAAGGGACTCGAGGACGGCCTCGGTGAGCTGACGAAGGGCATGGAGGACATCTCGAAGAACGCTCCGAAGCTGCTCGAGGCCTCGAAGGGACTGCGTGACGGTGCCGCCGGGGTCGCCGACGGCAACCAGCAGCTCGCCGACGGAATGCCGGCCCTGTCCAAGGGCATCGGCAAGGTCGCCGACGGTTCCTCGGAGCTCTCCGACGGTGCCGGTCAGCTCAGCGATGGGCTGAGCGAATACAGCACCGGCGTCGGCAAGTACACCGACGGCGTCTCCGAAGCCGCGACCGGCACCTCCGAACTCTCAGCAGGCCTCGACAAACTCGATGAGGGTACGGGCAAGTACGCGAAGGGCGTGAGCAAGTTCGCCGACGGCGTCAAGGACGGCGCGGACGAAGTGCCGTCCTACACGGCTCCGGAACGTGACCGCTTGGCCAAGGTCGCCTCGGCGAATATCGAATCCCCGGACACGGACAGCGTCACGGATGTGCTGGCGGGATCGACGATCGCGCTGCTCATCATGCTTGCCCTGTGGATCGGCGGACTCGTCACCTACACGGTGCTCAAGCCGATCCCGGCATGGGCTCTCCTCTCGACGAAGTCCTCGTTCGCCGTGTGGGCGCGCGGACTGCTGCCCGGTCTCGTCGTCGGCGTGCTGCAGGCGCTCGTGCTCTCGATCCTCGCGGTCACCGTGATGGACATCGACGCGATCCAAGGCTTCGACATCGCAGTGCTCACATTCGTCTCAGCGATCGTGTTCATGATCCTGAACTTCGCACTCGTGGCGTGGTTCGGGGGAGTGGGCCGGTTCCTCTCGGTCATCGCCGTCGTGCTGGCAGTGGCCGGTCGGACCATCGGGGCGGTGCCGCAGTTCTTCGACTTCGTCGCGCCGATCCTGCCGCTGACTCCGTCGATGAACGGCTTCGCAGCGATCGCCGCAGGCACCACCGGACAGGCTGCCGCGTACGGCGGACTGCTGGCCTGGGCGGTCATCGGCATCGTGATGTCGCTGCTGGCCATCGTCCGGGCCCGGACCACGAAGCCCGAAGCCGCCCTCGAAATGGCGTAGTCGCGCGGGGTGCGGGTCGGCGCGGTAAGGCGCCCCCTCGCGCGTTGTGTCACGGTGCTTCGTGACGGCGGAGCGGCCGTGCGCGGCCCGTAGCGGCGGCCGAGACCGTTTCGGTACACCCTTTTCTGAAATGCTCACTTTCCTCCATGTGCATTACAGAGAAGGGTGTACCGAAACTCGCCTCGTGCATTGCGCGGCGCGGAGTTCGGCAATTGCCGCGGGTGGTGTGGGGCGCTGGCGGAACTGGGCCGTCAGCGTCCGCAGAGTCGCGGGTGGGCCGAGAGTTCTCGGCGACTGGCGTCCGGCGAGAGCCTGCGGGGTGTCAGAGGAGGTCGAGGATCGCCTCTGCGGCGGCGTGCGAGTCGTGGAGCGTGGCCGCATCGGTGCCGGGGTTCGCGGCGATCGCCAGCCCCCACTGCTTCGACGACAGTTGGATCGACAGCGCGAAACGGCGCGGGTGGACGTTGCCCTCGACGTCGATCGTGCGATAGGGCCGAGACGTGAGGGCGAGTCCGTTGAGGAACTTCTCCCGACCATCGTCCAAGGTCAGGCGGGCCGCGGTGAGCTGACCGCGTTCGAGCATTCCGTACAGCAGGACATCGGCTGCACGTGAGACGGAGTTCGTCGGGGACGCGGCATCGATGACGACGCTGCCCGTGATCGCTCCGGCGGCCTGCGCCGAGGTGACCGTGAAGATCTCCGGCCGCGGCCCCTGCGCCTCATTGGTGAGGCCCTGCGCTTCGGCAGGGGAGCTCTCGAACCCGTCCGGGCGTGCGGCGATGCCGGAACTTGCGTTCTCTGCTTCGGCTTCGGGCGCCTCCGGATTCTCGCGGAGTGCGTCCGGGTTCTCTTCGATGCGCATATCGGGGCCGATGAAGGACACGATTCCCGCCTCGGCGAGGGCGATGAGTTCGGCGATCCGCTGCGGGGGAGGTCCATCGCAGATGCCGGAGACGAAGCCCTCGAACCAGCCGAGGATCTCCATGTCGATGCTCACGCGGTCGATGTGACCTGCGACGATGAGCTCCTTGAGCAGAAGCCGCGACTGCCACAGAACAGTGAAGAGTGCTTTCTCCGGGCTGCCGGTCGGACCTGCCAGAGAGCTGCGCAGGTCGGTGCGCAGGAAGTCGAGCATCCACTCGTGCAGGGACCCGGGCTCGCCGGGTTCGCGGCTGGTGAAGAGCTCACCTTCGAGCGGGTTGAGCAAGGTGTGCAGGGACATGCGGTCGGCGGGATCGGGCACGAGTGCCTCTTCGATCTCCGACCAGGCGAAGGCCTCGCGGGTGACGCGTCCCTGACGGGCGGCATCCTCGGTGGTCGTGGCGCTCGCCGCTGCAGGAACGGCTGCAGCGGCCCGAGCCTCGGTGGCACCGTCTTCACCCGCTGACTGCGGGTGCGTCTCCTGCCAGGTGCGGCGGGTCAGGTGGCGCGAGACCGCTTCGCCGATGGCTTCGCGCAGCTGGCCGGGATCATCCGTGAACGCTTCGGGGCGGACCTGGGAGAGCGTGCGATAGTACGCCAGGCGCAGGTCGGCGAGGATGAGCGGCCACAGCTGATCGTTGAACCGGGCACCGGCCCTGCGGTCCCCGTCGAGGTCCTCGAGCCCGGCGAGCAGCGCGATGTTGTCCTTCGTGAAGTACCGCAGCGGCCAGTCTCGGCGCGGGTGTTCGTGACAGATCGGTTTGCTGCGATACGGGATTCCGCGTCGCGAACCCAGCGCCAGCCGCGGTTCTTCACCGCTGGGCACATAGCGCAGCTGCCCGCCGGGTTCCGGTTCGAAGCGACCGCCGCGTTCATGAGTGAACAGGGTCTGCAGGTCGAAGTAGTTGAGCCCCATGCCACGGACGACGACCCGCTCACCGGGGGCCACCTCGGCGACGGGGGTCTCCGCGGGCAGGCCCTGCGGCAGGTAGAGCCCGCCGCCGAGTTCGGCGAATGCGGCGAGGCGGGCGCGCTCCTCCGGCTGGGCGCTGGGAATGTGGCCGACGGCGAGTACGACGGCGCCGGCCACGATCGTCGTGCCGTTCTGGCAGCGCACGAGCTGTTCGGGAACCATGGCCCGCGATCCCTGAGACGCCGGCTCGGGAAGGTCTATCGTGGGCAGGTCGATGACGGATTCGGCCCTCGTCGGGTGTTCGATGATCTCGATGAAGTCCGGTGCACCGGTGCGGATGCGCCTGTAGGCATCGCGGAGGTAGCGACCGTAGAGGCTGCGGCTGGGGAAGGTCGAATGGAGTGGTTCGGTGCCGCCGTTGGCGAGGTACCACTCGCCCATGGACGGCCCAGTCGGTGCTTCGCCGGGGGCGAGGAAGGTGCAGCTGGAGTCGGGGAAGACGGTCTGCTCGGCGATGGTGGTGTTCATCAGCAGGGACTCGGGCTGGTCGGTGCGCCACACGATGCCCGCACCTGGTGGGTACGGATCGATGAGATGGATGGTCAGCGCGGGCTCGGCGGTGCCGTCAGCTGAGCGGCGGGACACGCCGGATCCGCTGCCTGCGGGTTCGGCGCTGTCAGCGAAGCGTCTCGTCGCCAGCGCCACGAGCCGCTCCAGAACGGTGAGACCCCGCGGTCCGACCCCGATGATCGCGACCGCGGGGACGGGAGATTCGTTCACCCCTGCTCGCCGGTTCCGCCGTTGGGTCCGGGGTAGCCGGGGAAGTCGTCACCGGGCTTGAACCCCTTCGGGTAGCACTTGCCTTCGGCGTTGGGCTCACCCGGCGTCGCCGCTTCGGTGGCGTCCGCCTCGGCGCCGGCCTCATCGGTGGAAGCATCCGCGGAATCGGCGGGTTCGTCGGTGGCCGTGTCCTCAGCGGCGCTGCCCTCAGCCGAGTCCGCGCTGTCCTCGGACTCCTGGGACTTGCTGCCGTCGTTCGTCGGCTTCGGGGTCTCCTCGCCGTCGGAAGCGCCCTTGACCTCGCCGAGGATCCAGTCGTGGAGGACGTCGTAGTCGGGATCGTAGGTGGGGGTGACGTCGTTGTTGATCTGCACCGTGGTGACGTCTCCCTTCTGCATCATCATGGCGAGTTCGATGAACGCCGGGATCTCGTTCTGCGGAATCGAGGTGGCGATGTTCCGCGTCGCGGAGTTCGCGAGCTTCGGATACGCCGTGGCGATCTCCTGCGGGTCGACCTGCTCGAGCGTGGTCTTGAGCATGCGCTGCTGGCGGCACATGCGGTCGTAGTTGTCGCTGCCTTCGCGGGAGCGGACGTACCAGAGTGCGTCCTTTCCTTTGAGCGTCTGCGGACCCGGATCGACCCAGCCGTAGACATCGTTCTTCACACCCGACATCGACTTTCCGCCGCCCATGGGGATCGGGCGTTCGACGTCGATCTTCACTCCGCCGATAGCGTCGACGACGTCTTCGAACCCGGCCATGTCGACCGAGGACCAATAGTCGAGTTTGAGGCCCAGAGAGCCTTCAACGGCCTGCATCGTCGCCCACATCCCCGGTTCGAGTCCGTGCGGGTTGCCGATCTGGTCGGGGTTCTGTTCGCCCCACTGCCACACGGCGTTGATGAGGTCTTGGGACGAGTCACCGGAGGGGCGGAATCCGTCGGGCCAGGCTTCTTCGAGTTCGCTGCCTTCGGGGAAGACCGGGAACGCGAGGTTCCGGGGGACGGAGATGAGCGCGGCATTGCCGGTCTTCGTGTCGATGGAGGCCACGAGCATCGTGTCCGGGCGGGTGCCCTCACGGTCGTCGCCGTTGTCGCGGCCCATGAGAAAGACGTTGATGTAGGGCTTGTCCGCCCACAGGTCCTCGGCACTCTCGGACTTCCCGGTGCTGTCGCCGAAGAGGCTGGCCACCGTGTCGGACTGGACCCTGGCGAAGACGGAGCCGACGCCCAGCGGGATGCCGATGATGAGCGCCAGGGAGACGACGAGGACGCCAGCCAGCTTGTTCTGCCAGGGCCGGTATCGGTGCCCGCGGCGCAGCCCGAGGTGGGACACGATCATCACGAGGATCCAGATCACGGCCACGAGCACGGCGGCAATGGCGAGGAAGTTCAGCAGCGAGGGACTGGCGACGACAGTGGCGACCGCGCGAACCGGTCCCTTGACCAGCAGATAGACGAGACCGACGAGCAGAGTGAGAACGAAGAGCCCGAACACGACGAGACCCGCGGGCCGGAAGCGTGTGCGCAGCAGTCCGACTCCGGGCAGGAGGGTGCTCAGCGAAGTCCAGCCGACGAGGCTGGGGAACGTCTCGCCGAGGCGGGAGGAATGACGGCGTGCCCGTCCCGGTGCGCGACCGGTCGACTTCCCGTCGGATGTCGAGTTCGCGCCCTCGGACGTCGTTCCGGCAGATGTTCTCCTGGCAGAGGCAGCTGTGGTTCCCGCGCCGGCCGCCTTCCGGGCTGCCCGTGCTCCGGACGCCGACTTCCGGCCTCGGCTCCGGGACTCGGCTGAGCGCTGCTGACGGGCATCGCGGCGCGTCGTCGGAGCGGAGGCTCTGTCGGCACCGTCGTCCGAACGGTCGGAGTCGTGGGAATCCCTCGCCGAGGCGGCCGATTCGTCACCCGCGAATGTGCGCGGGGCGTCGTGCGCGGAACCACGATGTGATCCGGTGCCCGGTTCGTCTTGTGTGTTCGAGCTTGCTGCGGCGGCCACTCCGGCTGCCGAAGCCCCACTGGCGGCGGCAGCGCGCAGCATGCGGGCTTCGCGGCGAGTGCGCGGAGCGACAGGGCGCGGTGGCGGAGCGTGCGGCGATCGGGCCGGCGATCCCTCCCCGCGGCTGCTGTCGCCGAGCCTGTAGCCCGACGAGTCGCCGGATGGGCGAGAGTCTGTCCGAGAGGAGCGGTCGGCACGTGGGTCGGGAGTCCGCTCGGAGGTTCGGTCGGAATGCTGGCCGGAGTTCGTGCGGGACCCGCGGGGATTCACTGCCGAGGTGGGCCGCTGCTGCGAGTCACCGTGCAGGGAGGCCGGCCCCTGAGGAGTCGACGGGCGAGAATTCGTCTGCTGTGAGTTCGACTGCGGTGTCGAGTCACTGTCACTGGCGGCGGTGTCGCCGCGGAAGCGAGGGCGAGAGGAGGCGCGGAGCCGACGACCTGTCTTCCGGGAATCGGGGTCGCTCCCATGCGGTCCGCGCTTGTCAGGGGGAAACTCTGGCAAGTTGTCTACTCCTCAAAAACTGTCTGCTCGTGCAGTACGGCCCGCTCGCCGTTCTCGTTTCCGGCGCAGGGCACACCGCGGCAATCGGATTTCCGACCGGTGTTCCTGCGGGAAAATGAGTTCAGACCGCAAAGCACTTCACGCCGATTTTACGCCCGGACATTGATGAATGCTGGAATTCCGGTGTGGGGGAGCGGTACAAAGGGGACGTTCGGCCCGAATTCGCGCATGTCACAGGGCGACTCGACTATGACGAAGCCCACTCTCGGCGTTCGCGCTTTGCCCTGGATGGCTCCTTTCCCTTAGGCTGTATTCCGTAGTGCTGGAGGGTCTGTCACCGCGCATTTCGCCGGAGCGGATCACTGCATTGCAGATGGAGTCGTGGCTGAGCGGCCGAAAGCGTCACCCTGCTAAGGTGAAGTCCTCCAATAGGGGGACCGTGGGTTCAAATCCCACCGACTCCGCGTTGTGCCGAGCCCCTGCGATCCGAATGAGATCGCAGGGGTTTTTGCATGCCCGACTGTCTTTGCCGGGCCGTGGCATCCGTGTGGGCTCTGTCCTGCACTGACTGTGACTGAGGGCCCGGTTCACTTTGAGTCCGGTTTGTCATACAATGCCGGGTAGAGCGTGCCATCGCGCGCGCTGATTCCGCCGAAACGATATCTTGTGGCAGGCCGTGCTCGCGACTGCCGCATCAAACCGCTGTATACGACCACCGCGCGACCGATCTGTCGACCAGAACCACCGGACAGCGATCGCGATGACTTCCGAGGAGCCGAATTCAATGTCGAACTATCGCGTCCAGAATCCCGCGACCGGGCAGGTCCTCGAGACCTTCCCCGAGGCCACGGACGCTGAGATCGAGTCCACCGTCACCGCCGCTCACACCGCGTACCTGACGTGGAAGGACACTGATATCCAGGAACGGGCGGGGATCGTGCGCCGAGCCGCGGAGATCTTCCACGAACGCAAGGACGAGCTCGCGAAGACGATCTCTGCCGAGATGGGCAAGTCCTATGCCGAGTCCGTCGACGAGGTGGAGTTCGCCGCCGACATCATCGACTACTACGGAGTCCACGGTCCCAGCCTGGCCACGGACTATCAGATCCCGTCGACGATTCCGGGCACTGCTCGGATCGAGGCTCTGCCGATCGGCGCACTGCTGGGTGTGATGCCGTGGAACTTCCCCTACTACCAGGTGGCCCGGTTCGCGGCCCCGAATCTCGTGCTGGGCAACACGATCATGCTCAAGCACGCCGACATCTGTGGACGTTCGGCGCTGCTCATCGAAGACATCTCCCGCGCCGCCGGTGTGCCTGAGGGCGGATACTCGCACCTGTTCGCCAACCACGACCAGATTGCTGCGATCGTCGCGGACCCGCGGGTGCAGGGCGTGTCTCTGACCGGATCGGAACGTGCCGGTGCGATCATCGGGGCCCAGGCCGGCCAGAACCTCAAGAAGGCCGTGCTCGAGCTCGGCGGGATCGATCCGATGGTCGTTCTCGACGCCGACGATGTCGCCGCGGTCGCCCGCGAGGCCTGGGAGTTCCGGACGTACAATGCCGGGCAGGTGTGCAATTCGAACAAGCGGCTGATCGTCATGGATGACATCTATGACGACTTCGTCGCCGAACTCGTCAGGCTCGGCTCCGGGCTCACCCCGGGTGACCCGGCGAACCTCGGTGAGGGCGAGTATGTGCCGCTGTCGTCCCGTGCTGCCGCGGAGACGGTTGATGCGCAGGTGCGTAAGGCAGTGTCCGAAGGTGCCCGGGTGCTCATCGGCGGGGAGCTGGGTGAGGGTCCGGCTGCGTATTATGCGCCGACGGTGCTCGTCGACGTGCCCAGGGATTCCGAGTCGTATGGGGAGGAGATCTTCGGCCCCGTGGCTACCGTGTATCGGGTGGCCAGCGACGAGGAGGCTCTCGAACTGGCCAATGATTGCGCCCTCGGACTGGGTGGTTCGGTGTTCTCGACCGATGAGGGGCGTGCCGATCGGGTGGCCGCTCGGTTGGAGGTCGGGATGACGCACGTGAACACGATTGCCGCGGAGGCTGCGGAGATCCCGTTCGGTGGAGTGAAGCGGTCCGGGTTCGGTCGCGAGATGGGTCCGATCGGAATGGGCGAGTTCGTCAACAAGCGCCTCCACTTCATCGCGAAATAGACCCCGTCGGCCGACGCTCGGCCGCCGGCACGGGAGCCGACCGGGCAGAGGGCTGGTCGAACCGAGAAGCATCCCCTAGACTCAGGATTGTCAGTCAAAATACTGATGACTGACAATGCAGCACATTGACCGAACGGTTGATGAAACGTCTGAACCAAGCAAGGAGGTCAGGATGAAGATTCTGTTGGTAGGATCCGGCGGGCATGTCGGAGGCGTGGCACGCGACGAATTCGAACAGCGCGGTCACGACGTCATCTGCGCCACCCGCTCGACCGACCCGGGAGTCGACACCTCGGATGCCGAATCGATCTCGAACCTTCTGCGGTCGGTCGGCACCGTGGATGCGATCGTCATCGCCGTTGGTGCGGCTGCATTCAAGCCGGTCACCGAACTCACCCGCGAGGACTACGTCGCAGCATTCACCTCGAAGACACTCGGGCAGATCGAATTCGTCACCCAGGGTCTCGATCACCTGACCGATGGCGGTTCGATCACTTTCGTCACCGGAGTGCTCAGCCGCGAGCCCATTCCGACTGCCTCCGCTGCGGCCATGGCCAACGGCGCAGTCGAATCATTCGTCATATCTGCAGCGCCCGAGCTTCCGCGCGGGATCCGCATCAACGCGGTCAGCCCGAACGTACTCGCGAACTCTCCGCACTATCACGACGCCTTCGCCGGAATGACCCCGGTGACTGACGAGGCGGTGGCGAATGCCTTCGTGCGCTCTGTCGAAGGCAACGTCACCGGTCGCATCCTGACCGTCTGAGCCGTTCAGGCTCTTGTCGACGGGTCGTTCTGCGCTCAACAGACGAACTGTTCCTTCTGGGGCCGGTGAATTGCTCCGACGCTCTCGAGGTCCTCAGCCTCAGCGTCGGGGCGATCTGCCGAAATCCGTCCGATCGGCGGCAGTTCAGTACAATTGCTTTCGGGCGGTCAGACAATGTGCAGGAAGACGCACGCCGGTTGAGTCGGCGTCGCATTCCTGAAGCGACACCAGCCCGATATCGGATCAGCCGCAGCGAGAAAGCAGTCGAAGAGTGAAGCCGCTGGAGACAGAGAGAGGCGCGACAGACCGTGTATCCTCGCGTCGTCCCGCGTCGAACACCGAGCGCCGACAGCGCGTGATCGACGAGATCAAGCGTCGCATCGTGCTCGGCGAGCTCACTCCCGGGGAGAGAATCATCGAGGCCGACCTGACCTCATCGCTCGACGTCAGCCGCCCCACCGCTCGGGAGGCGCTCAACCAGATGGCTCGCGACGGTTTCCTCATCCAAGAGGCCTACCGGGGCCTGCGGGTAGCGAACATCGAGGTCGATTCGATGCTCGAGATCGCTCGCGTTCGCGTCGCCCTCGACGCAGAAGCCATCGACGAGATCCTCGATGACTCCACGGGGGAGCGGATGGCTCGCCTCGAGGAGATCTGGGAGCGCTTCGAAAGTGAAAGCAGCGAAGCCGACCCGCTCGCCGTCCATGAGGCGCACATCCGATTCCACCGCGGCATCTGGGAAGCCGCGGACAACTATCTGCTCATGCGCATCTGGCCGGTCGTCGAAGCTCAGATGACGATCATCCTCGCCTACGACCAGTTCACCAGACGAGATTCCGGACGTGCCCACGCCATCCACGCAGCGCTGATGCGCGCGATCCGCAGCGGCGACCGCAGCCGCATCCGCACCGCGCTCGATGTCCACACGATGGACAGCGCGCAGGAGCTCGCCCTCTTGGTCTCCGGCGCCGCCGACAAGGACTGATTCCTGACCGCGGAATCGCCGCATTCCTGACATTGCCCCCGACCGGGTCCGCTGTCCGCCGACCCGCCTCCGCACTGCACGGGACTCGCCCGGACAATGCCCATCATTCACAGAGGCCAGAGGGATTGACGCTTCTGTGAACTGTGCGTAGCGTATTCCTCAAGAGATTGTCATACAATAATGGCGTAGGCAGCGTGGCTGAATGACAGCCAGGACACCAATGGAGGGAACCGAATGAGGACTGTCATCGTCGGAGGAGGCGTGGTCGGGCTGACCACGGCCTATGAGCTGGCCAGGCGCGGCCATGACGTCACCGTCATCGAAGCCGGACGCTGCGGAGCCGGCGCCTCCCACGGAAACGCCGCGAAGATCGCCATCGCCGAGAGCACCCCGGTCCCGGCCCCCGGGGTTCTGCTCCAGGGAATTCGGTGGATGCTCAAACCCGACAGCCCGCTGTCGATCCGCCCGTCGCTTGCTCCCGGCTACCTCAAGTTCCTGCTGCAGATGGCCACACACTGCAACGCGCGTGACTTCGAAGCCGGGCTGGACCTCCACCTCCGCCTCGGCGAAGACGCGAACGACCTCTTCGACGAGTATCAGACTCAAGGGATCGACTTCGAGATGCACGACCGCGGTGTGCTGCTGGCCTTCGAGACTCGGGAGCGCTTCGACGAACACTGCGCGAGCCTGCCCGCGTTCGAGGCCGCAGGCCACCGACCGCAGCGACTGCACGATGACGAGGTCCGCGAGGCCGAACCGGCACTGAGCGACCGGATCCGCCACGGTCTCTTCTTCCCCGCCGACCGGCAGATCGAACCCGACTCCCTGACGGCGGGCCTGCTCGCGAAACTCGCTGATCTCGGCGTCGTCGTGCGGGAGAACACCCGTGTCGGACGCTTCATCCGCTCCGGCGACGCCGTGACCGCCGTTGTCACCGCAGACGCCGAGGTCATCAGCACCGACGCGCTCGTCATCGCCGCAGGGGTCCCCTCGGGTGCCATGGCGGCCGAACTCGGGCAGAAGCTCCCGATCTACTCGGGCAAGGGCTACAGCATCGACTACTCACCGGCCCCGATCCAGCTGCGCACATCACTGACACTCGAAGACGCTCGCGTCGCCGTCACACCGCTCGACGGCATGCTCAGGCTGGCCGGCACGATGGAGTTCGGCAGCAAAGACGACGGGGTCAACGACGTCCGTGTCGGCGCGATCCGCCGGTCTGCTCAAGAAGCTTTCCGCGACTGGGGCGAGGGCGCCGGCGAACAGGCCCCGTGGGCCGGGTCGCGGCCCATGACCCCGGACGGCCTCCCCGCCATCGGCCGGATCGATTCCGTGAACAATGCGTATATCAACTCCGGACACTCGATGCTCGGCCTGACACTGGCACCCGGCTCTGCCCGGCTGCTCGCCGGACTCATCACCGACGGCGGTTCGACTCTGCCCGACGACCTTCTCGATCGCGTGTCCCCGAACCGCTTCTGAACGCAGACTGCTTCGCCTCCTCGACGACCCAGCCGCCATCATCACCCGGTCCCACCACCACTCGACCCCAACACCGCACATTTCCGAACAGAGCAGGAGAGATCCATGACCACACAGCAGTTCACCGGCGTCCTCGCCGCCGTCGTCACCCCGTTCACCGCCGACGGATCGGCCATCGACGTCGACGGCATCCGCCGCCAGGTCGATCACATCGTCGCAGGCGGAGTCCACGGCCTCGTGCCCGGCGGATCCACCGGGGAATTCACAGCCCTGACCGTCGAAGAGCGGAAAGCCTCCAACCGCGCCTACATCGACGCCGCGGCGGGACGCGTGCCTGTCGTCGCCGGCACCGGAGCCCTGAACACGGCTGAGACGATCGAGCTCACGCGCGACGCGAAAGACGCCGGTGCCGACGCCGTGATGATCGTCCCGCCCTTCTACGACGCTCCCGACTTCGACGCTCTCATCGCCCACTACGCGTCCGTCACCGAGGCGGTCGACATCCCGATCATGTACTACAACATCCCGGCCGCGACCGGGGTGGAACTCAGCGCCGAACAGCTGGGCGAGCTCGGCCGTCGCACAGGGGCGACCAGCTATAAGGACACTGGCGGAGACTTCCCGAAGTTCACCGAGGTCCGATTCGACCAGGCCGAGGACATCCAGGCGCTCAACGGCTGGGACACACTGACCTTCGCCGCCTTCGCCCTCGGTGCAGAAGCGGGAGTTTGGGGCGCCGCCAGCATCATCCCCGGTCTCTGTGCCGAGCTCTATCAGGCCGTCGTCGTCGATAAGGACCTCGATCGCGGTCGCGAGCTGTGGGCGAAGATCAATCCGATCTGTGTCTTCCTCGAGTCGCACAACTATGCTGGTGCCATCAAGACGGGAACGGCTCTCGTCGGCGTCGACGCCGGCCCGACCCGGTCGCCGATCCTGCCGCTGGCCGACGAATACGTCGACGAGCTGCGCGGTCTGCTCCGTGACGCAGGCGTCACAGTCGTCGCCTGAGACGAACAGAGACCGGCAGGAGCTCCTGAATCGAGGAAGCGTGAAGAACAGACAGATCATCCAAGCCGTCGATGTCCATGCCGCGGGAGAACCGGGCCGAGTCCTCCTCGGCTCGAACCTGAGGGTCAAGGGTTCGACCATGGCCGAGAAGCTGCGCTACTGCGAACAGAATCTCGAGGCTTTCCGAACCCTCATCCTGCAGGAGCCGCGCGGCTATCCGGGTCTGTGTTCGCCGATCGTCGTCGCTGCGACGGATCCCAGCTGTGACTTCGGGATGATCGTCATGGAGCAGGGCGGGTTCAAACCGATGTCCGGGTCGAATCTCATCTGCACTGTCACGGCCCTGGTCGAAACCGGCTCCGTCGACGTCACCGAGCCTGTCACCGAGCTGCGTGTCGACACGGCGGCAGGTGTCGTGACCGCTCGCGCAGAGGTGGTCGACGGCCGTGCGAAGAAGGTCACTTTCGACAATGTGCCGGCCTTCGTCCACGGACTGGATCTGCCTCTTGACGTGCCGGGCTACGGAACGGTCCCCGTCGATGTCGTCTTCGGGGGCCAGTTCTACGTGCAGACCGCGGCGGAGAACCTCGGAGTGGATCTGGAAGCGGAGAATGCGAAAGAGATCATCCGGGCGGGCAGCGTGCTGCTGCAGGCGGCGAACGAGGCGTTCGACGTCCGGCATCCGCTCATCCCGGAGATCGACAGGATCGGGCTGCCGATGCTCCACGGACCCGCCCGGACCGCCGGCACCGATGGTCGCAATGCCGTCGTGCTGCCCAGCGGCGTCGTCGCTCTCGACGACCCGAGTACGTGGACGGGCACCCTCGACCGTTCTCCGTGCGGAACAGGCACGAGTGGTCGCGTGGCCGCCAAACATGCTCGCGGTGAGCTCGCTGTGGGGCAGGAGTTCGTCCACGAATCGATGATGGGAACGACGTTCACCGCCGAGGTGAAGGAGACGACGACACTCGAAGGACTGCCCGCCGTGATCCCGTCGATCAGCGGTCGCGGATGGATCACCGGCTTCCAACAGCTTGTCGTCGAGGCCGATGATCCGTTCCCCGCCGGTTACACCGTCGGCGACATCTGGGGCCGTGGGGTCGGTCGGACGACGGCCGGCACCGACGGCTGAGGACACTGAACGGCAGGAGAAGGGCCACTCATGGAACTGCAGAATCGCACGATCATCGTCACCGGGGCGGCCGGCGGCATCGGCTCGGCCATCACCGCCGCCTGCGCCAGGCAGGGAGCTCGGGTGGCCGCAGTCGACCGTGTCGAACCCGCGATTCCGGACGATATCCCGGCCGACACGGTCCTACCGTTCCTCGCGGACCTCTCCGAGTCCGTCGGCTGCGCGGAGCTGATCGCCGAGGTGGCCGACCGCCTCGGCGCCGTCGATGGGCTCGTCAACTGCGCCGGGGTGATGCGCAGAGGTGACCTGCTCGAGATCGACGAGGACGATTGGGCGGCGACCTATGCCGTCAACGTCGACGCCGTCATGCGGCTGTGCCGGGCGGCGCTGCCCTCGCTCAAGACTGCCGAGTCTGCGTCGATCGTCAACATCGCCTCGCAGTGGGGACTGCAGCCGGCGGGCGGGCACATCGCCTACAACAGCTCGAAGGCCGCCGTTGTGTCGCTGACTCGCAGCCTGGCCCGGGATTTCGGCGCACACGGGGTGCGGGCCAATTCGATCTGCCCCGGTGAGATCCTCACCCCCATGCTGCAGCAGAAGCTCGATGACCACGGCATCGCCGAATCGGAACTCGCCTCGTCGATTCCGCTCGGGCGCCTCGGTCGACCCTCCGAGGTCGCCGAACTCACGACGTTTCTGCTCAGCGACCGTGCCTCGTTCATCTCCGGTGCGG
The DNA here is from genome assembly GCF_011617705.1 of Brevibacterium limosum. Taxonomy (NCBI): domain Bacteria; kingdom Bacillati; phylum Actinomycetota; class Actinomycetes; order Micrococcales; family Brevibacteriaceae; genus Brevibacterium; species Brevibacterium limosum. The sequence goes on from NZ_CP050154.1 coordinate 510,956, forward strand.
CAGTCGAAATCGCCGGAGCTCAGCAGGTGGGATGAACCGCAGCCTCACACGGTGGGGCAGTCATTCCCCGGAAACAGGAGAGACCATGTCTGAACACACGACCGGCCCCTTGCAGGGCAGACGGATCCTCGTCACCGGAGCGTCGAAGGGAATCGGCGCCGCGATCGCCCGTGCCGTCCACCGCGACGGCGCTGAGGTGGCCGTCCATTTCAACTCCGACCGAACCGGCGCCGAGGCGCTCGCCTCCGAACTCGGCGATCGAGTCCACCTCGTCCACGGCGACCTGTCCACCCGCGAAGCTGCGACCCAGGTCTGGTCAGCAGCATCCTCGGCGATGGGCGGAGTCGACACCCTGGTCAACAATGCCGGTGCCTGGATCGCCTCACCGCTCGAAGCGGAGGACGCCCGAGCCGATGGGAACGAAGCGTGGGCAGAGGGGTGGGACGCGAACATGCAGCTCAACCTCCTCTCCGCGGCCGATCTCTGCCGGGAGGCACTGCTGACGTTTCGTGAACAGGGCGAGGGAGCGGTCATCAACATGACGAGCCGCTCGGCCCATCGCGGCGACGACGCCGAGCACCTGGCCTATGGTGCGGCCAAGGCCGGTCTGCTCAGCCTGACGAAGGGGATCGCGCGCGGCTACGGCCACCTCGGTGTGTGTGCCTATGCGATCGCACCGGGCTGGGTCGATACCGGACTGGCGGCCGGAGCCGTATCGGACGAAGTGCTGGCGGGTCTGCCCCTGCGCGAAGTCACCCCGCCGGAAGATGTGGCCGAACTCGTCGCGTTCCTCGCCTCGAGCCGGGCTCGCCACCTGACCGGCTCGACCATCGACGTCACAGGCGCGGACTACGTGCGCTGACTTCCGCTCGTGAACGACCTGCCCGCCTGAAGCGCATGGGCCCCGAGTCCGTGCGGTCCCGGGGCCCAAGCTGCGGTTCAGAACCGCACCGCTTCGACGAACTTCTTCAGTTCGGGGTCTTCGGTGTGGTTGAAAGCCTCGTCCGGCGTCGCGTTCACCGCGATCTCTCCTTCGTGGAAGAACACCACACGGTCTGCGGCCTTCGAGGCGAAGGCCATGTCGTGGGTGACGAGTGCGACGGCGATGCCCTCCTCTTCCTTGAGCCGGCGGAGGACATCGAGGACCTCGGCGGCGACCGGAGGATCGAGCGCCGAGGTGATCTCGTCACAGAGCAGCAGCTTCGGCTGCATCATCAGCGCCCTGGCGATAGCCACCCGCTGGCGCTCACCGCCGGAGAGCTGGACGGGCTTCGACCGGATGTGATCGGACATCCCCACCTCGGCAAGGGCCTTCTCGGCGCGTTCGAGAGATTCGCTCTCGGACATGCCGAGGCGCTTCCTCGGCGCCAGTGTGAGGTTCTTGAGCACGTCCATATGGGGCCACAATGTGTAGCTCTGGAAGATCATGCCCACATGGGAGTCGACCTGTTTCCAGGCCGGTGTCCGCTTCTGCTCCGAGAAGACCACTTCACCGTCGAAGGTCATCTCCCCATCGTCCGGGTCGGTCAGACCGGCGATCGCGCGCAGCAGAGTCGACTTCCCCGATCCCGAACGGCCGATGATGACGGTGATATCGCCCGCGCGCATATCGAAGTCGATGCTCTTCATCACCTCCCGATCGCCGAAGCTCTTGCGCAGACCACGGCAGGAGACGAGCACATCGCCGATGTTCGCCGAGATCGCTCGGCCGGCATGTGCGCGAGACGTGCTCGTCTGACTGTCGTCGCTCGGAGGCGAACCCGCAGCGGCAGTCGAGGTCTCATTCATGGCTTCACCTTCACTTTCCCGCCGGGCATCATCTGCACTGCAAGTCCCTTCTTCTTCCTGACGCTGCTTCCGACCATGAGATTCCGTTCGATCTTGCTGAGGATGAGCGATGCCGGGAACGCGATGACGAAGTACATCAGCGCGGCCACGGTGAGGATCTCGAGCGCCCGGTACGATTCGGTCGAGATCTTGTTCGCAGTGAACATGAGATCGGCGACGGCGATGGTCGAGACCAGAGCCGTGTCCTTGAACAGCGAGATGTTGAGCGAGAGGATCACGGGCAACTGCTGTTTGAGTGCCTGCGGCACGATGATGTAGCGAATCTGTTGGAACCGGGAGAGCCGGAGCATCTTGCCCGCCTCGACCTGTTCAGGCGGCACCGCCTGGAATCCGCTTCGATAGGCCTCGGCCATGAAAGCGGTGAGGTTGAGGGTGAGCGCGATGATGGCTGAGATCGTCCCGGGGATGGTGATGCCAGTCAGTGTCGGCAGGGCGTAGTAGACCCAGAACAGCTGAACGAGCAACGGTGTGCAGCGGAATATCTCGATGTAGAGCTGGGCCAGCCAGCGCACCACTTCGATGTTCGACATCCGCAGGAATGCCACCGGGATCGCCAGGATCATACTCAGCGCGATGACGATGACTGCGATCTCAAGAGTGAGCACCAGACCATCGAGCAGCCGGGGGAAGTTGCTCGTGACGACGGTCCAATCGAATTGGTAGTTCATGATGACTCCTCGTCGAACCTGCTGATCACTTCATCTCAAGGTCGCCGAGGTCGTTGGGGTCCACAACTCCGGCCTTGTCGAGAGCAGCCTGGAAGGAACCGTCGTTCTTCGCGTTCTGGATCGCGATATTGATCACCTGCAGCGAACGGTTGTCGATGTCGGGACTGACCCCGTAGTTCGAATCGCTCTTGAAGATGACCGGCTTGGGGCGCACGATCTTCAGGGACTTGTTCTTCTGGGCGGCATCGGCGAGAGTCGGGAGATCGCCGAAGGCGGCCACTGCACGTCCGGCCTCCATCGCCGAGATCGACTGCGGAATCGCTTCGGCATTGACGATGTCGACACCGAGATCTTCGACCCGTCGTTCATAGGAGGTGCCGGTGGCCACGGCGACGCCCTTGCCCGAATCGACGATGTCTTCGGTGGACTTGAGGCCGGAGTCGGCCTTGACGATCCAGACTCCTTCGTAGGTGTAGACCGGATCGGTGAATTGTATGGCCAGAGATCTCTCCGAGGTGGCGTCGAGGTAAGCGCCGACATCGAAGCGATCGGCTTGGAGGCCGGAGACCATCTTCGACCACTCGGCGGCCACCGGGGTGAACTTCACACCCATCTCCTTGGCGAGGTTCTGCAGCGGCAGGACGTTGGGACCGCCCATCTTGCCGTCTTCCTGCTCACCGGTCATCGGCGGGGCGGAGGCGATGCCGACCCGCAGCTCGCCCTGGTCTTTGATCTTCTGAATCCACGCACCGTTCTCGGTGCCGCCTGCTCCGGAACCTGAGCGGAAGCCGGCGCCGAAGTAGCCACCGACGAGGGCGAGGACTATGACCCCGACGATGGCAATGATGATCTGACTGGTTTTGGACATCGTTGTCTCTCTTCGTCATGCCCCGGTACGGTCATCGGACCAGGGTGCCGGATGTGTCGACGGGACTCCGCGTCGGCGCGAAGCGACACTTCAAACCGTCAAGTGTCATACAATTCACTCTATAGCGAGTCTTCGTGATTTGCGACACATGTGAGACAATTTGACACACAACAGTTACATTGAGGGCGCCGCGCTCAATCTGACGGTGCCTTGTCAGACAATCGACGTCGAATGTGGTGGAGGCCCTCGAGTGAATGCCAGCGGAATGACCGGCTCGACCGGGGAAGCCTCAGGGACGGATCGAATCGCCTTCGACGATCTCGTCGCGGCCATCGAAGCCGAACTCACCGCGGCAGGAGCCTCCTCGGCTGTTGCGAGAGTGCTGGCGACCAACTGCGCCACCTGTGAACGGGACGGCACTCTCAGCCACGGTGTCTTCCGGGTGGCCGGCTACCTCGATTCTCTGACCCGCGGCTGGGCGGACGGTGCTGCGGAGGCGAGTGTCGACGTCGTAGGTCCCTCCTATATCCGCATCGACGGACGCAACGGCTTCGCCCAGCCGGCATTGGCCGAGGCGCGGCCGACGATCGACCGGGCGCTGACCGACACCGGCGTCGCCGTCATCGCCCTGTGCAACACCCACCACTTCAGTGCCCTGTGGCCCGATCTGGAGTCCTTCGCTCGAGACGGTCGGGTGGCGATGGGCATGATCGCCAGCGGCAAGCTCGCCGTCGTCCCCGAGGGGGCGACGCGGCCGGTCTTCAGCACGAATCCCTTCGGCTTCGCCACCCCTGTGGCAGATGGGGACCCCGTCGTCTTCGACTTCTCCACTTCGTCGATGTCCCATGGCGACCTGCAGCTGCTGCGTGCCGAAGGCCGGGACGTTCCGGTCGGGACCGGAGTCGATTCGACCGGCGCGGACACCGCGGATCCGAACGCCATCCTCGACGGCGGCGGCATCCGTCCGATCGGCGGGCACAAGGGCGCGCTGCTGTCGTTCATGATCGAAACGCTGGCAGCAGGGCTGACCGGCGGGGCCTTCACCTACGAGGTCGACGCGGAGGCTCCCGAGGGCGCCCACACCTTCCGCACAGGCCAGCTCTTCATCGTCATCGACCCCGAACGCGGCGGCAACGACGCCTACCTGGACCGAGTCCGCGATTTCGTCGACATGCTCCGCGACGCGGGCATGGACCGTCAGCCCGGTGACCGTCGCTACGCCAATCGCGCCGAGGCGGCCGACCGCGGAATCCCCGTCACCGACACGATCCGCTCCCTGTTCGATTGACCTGCGCCGACTTCGAGCCGCGCGCTTCTCGAGTGCCCTCGAGCCGCGTGCCCCTCGGCTGACTTGCGCCTTCGAGGGTCTCGATGCCGCTTTCCTGTGGCCTTGGAGCACCTCATCCGGTCGATGTCGGCGCCGTCCCGTCGAGCTGTTCGGCGGAGTCTTCTCGTGCCCGCGCTCCGATGTGGCGTAGAGGTCGCTTGTCGGACAATCGAGTGAGGATTGGCAGAGCCGTGCTCCGGTGTGGGCTCCCGCCTTTTCATGCCGTCTGATCATGCGAATCGGCTGATCGCGACAGTTCCCACCAGAAACAAAGGGCCTGTGCGCCGCCTTTGCGGAAGGCGGGTGGGAGCTGGGTGATTCCTCCATTTTGCAGAATCCTCTCGCCTCCGCTCTGATTGTATGACAAACTGTCTACCGGTTCCTTGACCTGGACGTCGGCAGAACATGCCGTCGTCAGTGTTCGACGAAGAGACAGGGGGTGAACATGGAATCGATTTTGGTCGGAGTCGACCACAGCCAGGATTCGGTCCGAGCGGCGCGGTTCGCCATCGAGCGTGCAGCGCTGACCGGAGGCAGAGTCGCCATCGCACACGTCGTCTATTGGTCGAAGTTCGCCTTCCCGACCACTGTCGAGAACGAGGCGCGTCCCGGACAGGTGGTCCGCGAACGAGAGCGCGCCAAAGCCGAGACCCTCGACCCGATCACCGAATGGGCCGAGGCCGAGGGGCATCTGGACAAGATCGAACTCGTATCCGAGGTCCTTCACGGGCGCCCGTCCGAGGTGCTGGCGGATCTGGGGCAGAGCGGTGACTACGACATGATCGTCGTCGCCCGCACCCGAGAGTCCCATCTGCGGAATGCGATCTTCGGCTCAACGGTCGATCGTCTCGTCCGCCACGCGCCGGTGCCGGTGGTGGTGGTCCCGTGATACAGGCCTCCAGCACCCCTCCCGCCGGGATCGATGCCTTCCTCGAGCAGTATTTCCGGCCCTTCGCCGAGGCGGTCGAATCCGTCGTGTTCTTCCCGCTGCCGGTCTTCGGCACCGAGGTCCCGATCATCGTGCTGTGGCTCGTGGCGCTCGGTGTCTTCTTCACCCTCTGGTTGAAATTCCTCAACGTCCGCGGGATGAAGCACGCCATCGACCTCGTCCGCGGCCGCTACACCACCGCCGATGCGGTCGGCGAAGTCAGCCATTTCCAGGCACTGGCCACCGCTCTGTCCTCGACCGTGGGCCTGGGAAACATCGCCGGTGTGGCCGTCGCGATCAGCATCGGCGGGCCCGGGGCGGCCTTCTGGCTCGTCGTCGCCGGCTTCTTCGCGATGTCGACGAAGATGGCCGAGTGCTTCCTCGCGGTCAAATACCGCCGCGTCCACGCCGATGGAACCACCTCGGGCGGGCCGATGTACTACCTCCGGGACGGCCTTGCCGAGCTCGGCAAGGCCAGGCTGGGCAAGATCCTCGCCGCACTCTGGGCGTTCTTCATGATGATTGCGGCTCTGGGCACCAATGCCTTCCAGACGAACCAGGCCGTCGCCCAGCTCGTCGAGGTCTCCGGTACCGGAGCCTTCGGCACGTGGCTGTCGGACAACCGCTGGCTGCTCGGGGTCATCCTGGCCGTCATCACCGGACTCGTCATCATCGGCGGCATCCAGTCCCTGGCCAAGGTCACCGGAGTCCTCGTTCCGGCCATGGCGGTCCTCTACATCGTCGGCTGCCTCGTCGTCCTCGCCGCGAACTTCACCGCGATCCCGCACGCCATCGGAGAGATCCTCGGCGGTGCCTTCGACCCGCAGGGTGTTGCCGGAGGAGTCATCGGATCGCTCATCGTCGGCTTCCAGCGGGCGGCGTACTCGAATTCGGCAGGCGTGGGCGATGCTCCCATCGCGCACTCGACCGTGCGGACGAATCGTCCGCAGACCGAAGGGTTCGTCGCCTCGCTCGAACCCTTCGTCGATACCGTGATCGTGTGCACGATGACTTCGCTCGTCGTGGTCATCACCGGAGTCTGGAGAACGGCGGATCCCGATACCGTCAGCGGCGTCACGCTGACTTCGCAGTCCTTTGCGACAGTCGCCGAGTGGTTCCCCTATGTGCTCGCCGTCGCCGTCGTCCTCTTCGCCTTCTCCACGGTGTTGAGCAACACCTTCTACGGGATGAAGGGATTCGGCTACCTCTTCGGTGATCGAAAATCCGCGGAGAACGTCTACAAGATCGTCTTTCTCTGCTTCACCGTCATCGGAGCATCGGTGTCGCTGGGCCCGGTCATCGTCTTCACCGACTCGGTGTTCTTCCTGCCGGCGATCTGCAACGGCATCGGCCTCTACCTGCTCGCGAAGGTCATTCGCGGAGACTTCGACGACTACTGGCAGAAGCTGCGGGCGGGAGAATACGCACGAGTTGCCTGAGTTCAGCCGTACATCCGCCACCACAGCAGGGCCACGTGCAGTGCCGTGCGCGACTCCGCGTCATCGAGCGAGACGCCGAGGCGGTCCTGCAGTCGCGTGATCCGGGCGTAGAGTGCGGGCCGGGACAGGTGCCCGGCCCGCGCCATCGCCGACTTGTTGCCACCATGGGAGAGATAGAGCTCGAGGAAATCGAGCAGCTCCTCGTCTGCGGAATCCGAGGGTGACTGCAGAACACCGCCCCGACGTCCGTCATCACCGGTCGAATCGGCGAGCAGCGGTCCCAGCTCTCCCTCGGCGAAGGCCCGGACCCGCGAGTCCTCGGCCAGCAGGGAGAGCAGTCCGCGAATGCGAACGTCGGACGAGCGATAGAACGAACGCTCGCGCACATCGAGCGTCGATGCGACCTCGGCGACGTGGGAAGCCGTTTCGAGACCGGTGACAGCACGAAGCAGGGAGGTGCTGCTCCGACCGACGCCGACCACCCAGCTCGCGGCGATTTCCTCGAGCTCGGCGAGAAGGCGGTTGAGGCGGTCGTCGGCCTCCGCGGTGCCGCGCGGACTCGACTGCACGGTTCCCGCCGCATCGGTTTTGTCCCTCACCTCATCGGACTCGTCGCCCGCAAGCAGAGACCGCCGGGGCTGCGATCGTCGGTTTCTCTCGCGACCAGGCCCCAATACGAACCCGAAAACACCCGACTGCAGGCTCGTCATGAGCAGACACATATTGAGGCGCGAGGCGGCGGAGGCGATCTCCTGCGTCAGGCCCCGCTCCTGCAGCTGCACGCGAGTCGGATCGGTGTCGGTCTGCCGATCGATGCGGACGACCACCGGGGTCAGCTCGGCCTTGTCGGCGGGAGTGAATCCCAATGAGCGGGCGCGCTGACGTGCCGAGTATTCGTCGAAGCCCTCCGAGTCCGTGATCTCTCGGATCAGTCCGCTTTGGGCCTGCAGCAGCAGATCCTGCTCATCACGATCGGCCATTCGAGTCAGCGTCAGGGCTTCACCGGCGCGTTCGATGACCTGATCGAGATCGGCGAGGGACTCAGCCGCGCCGGGCACGACGAGCCGACCCCACCGGCGAGAACGCAGCCCCACCGGCGTCTGCCGCCACTGCGCCGGCGCGTGACCGCCGGGTGCCGTGCTCGCTCCGGTGACGAGATCCATCCACTTCTGCGTCAGCGTGTGCGAACCGCTCCCGGAATGAGCGAGAACACGATGCGAAACATCCTCGAGGACCACCGCTGTGCCCAACAGCTCGGCCGTGCGGTCGACGATCGTCTGAACCCCTGCCCGATCGAGGCTCAGCTGTGTATAGGTCTCATGGATCTCCCGGGCATGTTCGAGCCGCGAGATCTGCTGCGCGAGAAGGCTCCGGTGCGCGAGCTCGGTGATTCTGACGAACTTCACCCGGCGAAAGAGAACGACGACAGGCAGGTCGCGCTCGGAGGCGGACGCCCGGACGACTGTCCCGGCCGCCGCATCGGGCTCGGAGTCGTCATCGACGAGTTCGATGATCGTCCCGGCAGCCCCTGCGCGCTCGAGCTGGTCGAGGAACTCCGACATCGCCGCTTGCGAGTGGCGGAATGTCGTGGCGGTGGTCAGCACGAGTTCCCCGCCCTCGAGGAAGCGTTCGACGTGTTCGGAGTCGGCGATGTGGACCCACCGGATCGTCCGACCGAGACCCGCGTCGCCGGCGAGCACATCAGGCTCTGCGGCCCTGATCTCCTCGAACTCGAGCAGACTGGCGATGCTCAGCGCTTCTCCACTCGACTCCTGCGCAGTGTCCATTGACACAGTGTAAAGCCAGGGCGGAAATTTCTGACATTCTGATACTTTCGGGATCGGCGGTGCGGACAGAGGATGAACTCAACCGACACATCGACGACGAAGGACACTCCATGGCAACGCTCTCTCACTGGATCAACGGACAGACCGTCACAGCGGACACCGACACCCGCCTCGGCGATATCACGAACCCCGCCACCGGCGTCGTCAGCGGACAGGTGGCACTCGGATCGAAGGCCACCGTGGAATCGGCGATCGCCGCTGCGGCTGCCGCATTCCCCGGCTGGCGCGACACGTCCCTGGCCAAGCGGACCGCTGTCCTCTTCAACTTCCGCGAACTGCTCAACGCCCGGAAGCAGGAGCTGGCCGAGATCATCACCGCCGAACACGGCAAGGTCGTCTCTGACGCCCTCGGGGAGGTCGCGCGCGGCCAGGAGGTCGTCGAATTCGCCTGCAGCATCGCCGGACACCTGCGCGGCGGTCATACGGAGAACGCCTCGACGAACATCGACGTCCACTCCCTGCGTCAGCCGCTCGGCGTCTCCGCGATCATCTCGCCGTTCAACTTCCCGGCCATGGTCCCGATGTGGTTCTTCCCCGTCGCCATCGCCGCCGGCAACACCGTCGTGCTCAAGCCCTCGGAGAAGGATCCGACAGCGGCGAACTGGCTCGCAGAGCTGTGGAAGGAAGCCGGCCTGCCCGACGGCGTGTTCAACGTCGTCCACGGTGACAAGGAAGCCGTCGACACGATCCTCGACAGCCCCGACGTCGCCTCGGTGTCCTTCGTCGGATCGACCCCGATCGCGAAGTACGTCTACGAGAACGGAACCGCCGCCGGCAAACGCGTCCAAGCGCTCGGCGGAGCGAAGAACCACATGCTCGTCCTGCCCGATGCCGATCTCGACCTCGCCGCCGACGCCGCCGTCAACGCCAGCTACGGCGCCGCCGGTGAGCGGTGCATGGCGATCTCCGTGGTCGTCGCCGTCGATTCGATCGCCGACGAGCTCGTGGCGAAGATCGCCGAGCGCACCCGCACCCTGCGCATCGGCGATGGTGCGACCGAGCCCGATATGGGGCCGCTGGTCACCGCCGCCCACCGTGACAAGGTCGCAGGCTACATCGATGCCGGCGCCGAGGCGGGTGCCACGGTCGTCCTCGACGGTCGGGAGAACACCCCGGCCGACGGGTTCTTCCTCAACCCGACCCTGTTCGACGACGTCACCACCGACATGTCGATCTACACAGACGAGATCTTCGGACCCGTGCTCTGCGTCGTCCGCGTCCCCGGCTACGACGAGGGGCTCGACCTCATCAACTCCAACCCGTACGGCAACGGCACCGCCATCTTCACCAACGACGGCGGCGCCGCCCGCCGGTACGAGAACGAAGTCGAGGTCGGCATGGTCGGCATCAACGTCCCGATCCCCGTGCCCGTGGGCTACTACTCCTTCGGCGGGTGGAAGAACTCGCTGTTCGGAGACACCCACGCCTACGGCGACGAAGGCGTCCACTTCTTCACACGCGGCAAGGTCGTGACCTCACGCTGGCTCGACCCCAGCCACGGCGGACTCAACCTCGGCTTCCCGACCAACGACTGACACCCACGCCACACAGAACCACCTCGGCGGCCGATGCGCTCAACGGCGGGCGCATCGGTCACTGACGAAAGAAGGACTGACATGACCATGATCGACACCACCCCCGCCGAGGCGGCCGCCTCGCCGCGAACAACGACGGAGTCCCAGCCGCGGATCGGCGAGGACGCCCTCGCCGGCGGGCGACGGGCCCATGAGCTCGACCGCGCCCACGTCTTCCATTCCTGGCAGGCGCAGGGGCCGTTCGAGCCGATGACGATCGTCGACGCCGCAGGCTCCTACGTCTGGGACGGTGAGGGCCGGAAGCTGCTCGATATGTCGTCCCAGCTGGTCAACACGAACATCGGCCACCAGCACCCCCGAGTCGTCGCTGCCATCCAGGAGCAGGCGGGCCGGCTGTGCACGATCGCCCCGCAGCACGTCAACGACGCCCGCTCCGAGGCGGCCCGGCTCATCACCGAACGCACCCCGGGCGACCTCGATCATGTGTTCTTCACGAACGGGGGAGCCGACGCGAATGAGCATGCGATCCGGATGGCACGGCTGCACACGGGCCGGACGAAGGTGCTCTCGGCCTACCGCAGTTACCACGGCGGCACGCAGCTGGCCGTCAACGTCACCGGCGACCCGCGCAGGTTCGCCAACGACTACTCCGCTGAGGGCATCGTCCACTTCATGCCCGCCTACCCGTATCGGTCGTACTTCAATTCGACGTCCGAAGTCGAGGAGACGCAGCGGGCGCTGGCCCACCTCGAGGACATGATCACTCTCGAAGGACCCGACAATATCGCCGCCCTCATCCTCGAGACCGTTCCGGGCACCGCGGGGATCTACTCCCCGCCGGCCGGCTACCTCGCCGGCGTGCGCGAGCTGACGGCGAAGTACGGGATCGTCTTCATCGCCGATGAGGTGATGGCCGGATTCGGCCGCACCGGTCGCTGGTTCGCCGTCGACCACTGGGACGTCACCCCGGACCTCATCACCTTCGCCAAGGGCGTGAACTCCGGATACGTCCCGCTCGGCGGGGTTGCCATCTCGGATGCGATCTTCGAGACCTTCCGCGACCGGGCCTACCCGGGCGGACTGACCTATTCGGGCCACCCGCTGGCCTGCGCGGCAGCGGTCGCGACGATCACCGCGATGGAATCCGAGGGGATGATCGGCAACGCCGACCGCCTCGGCGAGGACATCATCGGTCCGGGTCTGCGGGAGATCGCTGGGCGTCACCCCTCGGTCGGGGACGTGCGGGGAATGGGCTGCTTCTGGGCCGTCGAACTCGTGAAGGACCGGACGACGAAGGAGCCGCTGGCAGCCTACGGCGGCAGCTCGCCGGAGATGAACGAGGTCATCGCGGCACTCAAGGCCGAAGGCGTGCTGCCGTTCGCGAACTTCAACCGGATTCACGTCGTGCCGCCGCTCAACACCCCGGATGAGGATGTCAGGTTCGGGCTCGCCGCCCTGGACCGGGCACTCGACGTCGCGGATCGGTACGTCGCGGATCGGTACGTCACGGAGCAGATTCGGACCGCCTGAGGGAGGCGCCGCCTCGGTGCGGGCGGGCCGCGGATTCCGGAGATCGGGAGCCTGCGGCCGCCTCGGCGAGGGGACTGCTGGGTTCGGGCCCCGTTCGGAATGTGAGAGGAATTGCACTCTCAGCCGGGCGGGGCCCGTTTGCGCACGTCAAAAGTGAACAAAAGGTGAATGAGGTGGAGTAGGGTCGAATTGCGGGTGAAGAGCAGTTGAATCTGTGGGTAGACTTCTGCGGGATAGTGATGGCTGGCCGTCAGCTGCATCATCCACGGTCCGAATAGTGTCTACACCCAAGGTCGATTAGTGGAAATCATCTTCGTCGTCGTGCTCGTCATCGCACTGGCACTGTTCTTCGACTTCACCAATGGCTTTCACGATACGGCCAACGCCATGGCCACCCCGATCGCGACCGGGGCCATCAAACCTAAGACCGCGGTCACGCTCGCCGCGATCCTCAACCTCGTCGGTGCTTTCCTCTCCACCGAGGTGGCCAAGACCATCTCGGGCGGCATCATCAAAGAAGGCGGCGGGGGAGTGCAGATCACTCCCGACTTCATCCTCGCCGGTCTCATCGGCGCCATCATCTGGAACATGGCGACGTGGCGCTTCGGTCTTCCGTCCTCCTCCTCCCACGCACTCTTCGGCGGCCTCATCGGTGCGGCCATCGTCGGTGCCGGACTCAACTCCGTCGACTACGGAGTCTTCCTGTCCAAGGTCGTCATCCCGGCTCTGGCGGCCCCGCTCATCGCCGGCTTCAGCGCCTACCTGTGCACCCGCATCGCCTACGCGATCACCCGCCGCAACGAAGAGGGCAAGACCGCTCGCCGCGCACCGTTCAAGTACGGACAGATCTTCTCGTCCTCGCTGGTGGCACTCGCCCACGGCACGAACGACGCACAGAAGACGATGGGCGTCATCACCCTCGTGCTGGTCTCCGCGAACCTGCAGGAGCACGGAACCGGCCCGCACATCTGGGTCATCACCGCGTGTGCTCTGGCGATCGCACTGGGCACCTACGTCGGTGGCTGGCGCATCATCGACACCCTCGGCACGAAGCTGACGACGGTCAAGGCCGCACAGGGTCTGTCGGCCGAGACGTCGACGGCTGCGGCCATCCTCGCCTCCTCCCACCTCGGCTTCGCCCTGTCGACGACGCAGGTGGCCTCCGGCTCGGTGCTCGGTTCGGGACTGGGCCGCAAGGGCGCCGACGTTCAGTGGTCGACGGCCGGACGGATCGCCTCCGGGTGGCTGCTGACGATTCCCGCCGCCGCCGTCGTCGGTGGGATCGCCGCCGGCATCGCTCACCTGGGAACGATCGGCGTCATCGTCGACACGGTCGTCGCCGTCATCGTGGTGCTGTGGATCTACCTCAGCTCGCGTCGGGTCGAGGAGACCGATATCTCGAACTTCGACACCGTCGGCGAAGCCGTCAACATCCGCGGTCGCAAGCGCAAGCTGCGCAAGGACCGCAACCGCAAGCGTGCTCAGGCGAAGAGGGAAGCCCGCTACGCGGCCTGGGAAGAGAAGCGGGCAGCCAAGGAGAAGCGCCGCGCCTCGCGGGGTGCGGAGAAGAACGGGGCAGTGCCGGCCGAGGCGACGAAGACCGGATCGGCTTCGACCGGAGCCGATGCGAGCCGGGCCGATGCGAGCCGGGCCGATGCGAGCGATAAGGGAGACGCGAAATGATCGAGTGGAGTTCGTTCGCCATCGTGGCGGCCGCGACATGGATCTCGGCCATCATCGTCATCACGCTGTTCTCCCTCGCCGTGCGGATGCGCGCCACGCACCTCGACCGGATCGACGAGGGCCGCAGCGGTTCAGCCCTGCCGGTCGCCTACTGGACGGTCTTCGGCATCTGCGGAGCCGTCGTGGTCCTCGGCGTCTACCTCATCGTCCCGGCCCTCCACGGCGCCTGACGCTTCGTGCGGATGGGTGCCGGGGCGCATCCCCCACCGCTCGTGTCATAACGCACCGCTGGTAGGCCATCGGTCACCACTAGTGCCAGCTCCTACAGTTGCACCGAGGCGATATGGCACTGCGACGGTGTTTTGTGACTGCCGCGTGGGTGTGAGACTCACGCGAGGGAGTGACGCTGCCGCGTGGGTGTGCCGCCGCCGGTGTGGGATGCCCAAGGGATTGCGCCGGGGTGTTTCGGGCAGAGGATCTGCGTGACGCTTCTGATGGGCAGCCGGAGGTTCGGCCTAGACTCGTCCTGTGAGAACTCCACCGCACAATTCTCGACATTGCGCCGATCTGCACAAGGAGATCGCCAAGGCCGATCGCCGTCGCATCGAGCAATGGCACGCAGCGATGCGGCGCGATGGGCACGTGGTGCTGCCGACGAACCTGTTCAAGACGTTCGCAATGGGTCTGGTCTGCTGGCTGTTCGTCGGGGCGATCATCCTCATGTTCGCCGTCACACCTGGTTCGACCTGGAACCCGCTGTCTCCTGACTTCGGCGGATGGCTGGTGTTCTTCTTCATGCTGCTCTTCGCCTTGGCCTTGCTGATGTTCGGCGTGGGTGCGGTGTTGTGGGCATTCGTCTTTCCCTTTGTGCGACCACAGGTAGTCGTGTCGCAGTGGGGCGTGGAATCCTCATGGTGGAAGCCGGGCGGACGAATCAGGCAGTTCGCAGCCCCGTGGTCAGGCATCGTCGACATCGGGGGAGAGTTCCAGTGGAGGAAATGGCCGCTTCCGGACGCGCTGATCGTGACGATCACCGCCCGCGGGGCGACCGCTCATCAGAACGCGCTGATCGGCAACGTCAGGAAGCCGGAGATGGTCACCTACCGTGTCCTCAGAGAACTCAAAGCGCGGCCGCGTGATGTGCTGGTGTTCCTCATGCAGATCCGGGGAGCGCAGACGGCGCATTACTGAGTTCCCGCAGCCTCATTGGTATAGCCGCGAATCAACCATGGAACTCAGGCGGCCCTCAAACGGTCAACCCCGCAGCCTCGACGGAACACGACAATCCCCCAACCACCTCGGCGGCGGTTGGGGGATTGTCATCAGCCGGACGGCTCAGGCCGTCAGCGACTCAAGCGAGGGACTCGGTCAGGAGGCTCAGGCGAGGCCGAGGCGCTGACGGAGGTTGTCGACCTCGGCGCGCAGTTCGGCCGGAACCGAATCGCCGAGCTCGGCGTACCATTCTTCGATGAGGCCGAGTTCGGTCTCCCACTCTTCGGGCTTGATGGCGAGAGCCTTGCGCAGCTGCTCATCGGTGAAGTCGAGGCCCTCGGTGTCCAGGCCGCTTTCGACCGGGGTGAGGCCCAGCGGGGACTCGACGGCCTCGGCGGTGCCGGTGACGCGCTCGAAGACCCACTTGAGAACGCGCGAGTTCTCGGAGAATCCGGGCCACAGGAACGAGTTGTCGTCGTCGCGGCGGAACCAGTTGACGTAGAAGATCTTCGGCAGCTGGGCGCCCTCGGTGTTGCCGATGTCGAGCCAGTGCTGCAGGTAGTCACCGACGTTGTAGCCGATGAACGGACGCATCGCCATCGGGTCGCGGCGGACGACGCCGACGGCACCGGTCGCGGCGGCGGTGGTCTCCGAGGAGAGCACCGAGCCCATGAACACGCCGTGGGTCCAATCCTTGGTCTCGGTCACGAGCGGCATCGTGGTCTTGCGGCGCCCGCCGAAGAGGATGGCCGAGATCGGCACGCCGTTCGGGTTGGTCCACTCGGGTGCCAGGGTCGGCACGTTCGCGATCGGGGTGCAGAAGCGCGAGTTCGGGTGGGCGGCGGGGGTGTCGGACTCAGGAGTCCAGTCGTTGCCCCTCCAGTCGGTGAGGTGCGCCGGCGCCTCGTCGGTCTTACCTTCCCACCACACGTCACCGTCGTCGGTCAGGGCGACGTTGGTGAAGATGTTGCCGCCTTCTTCGATGGCGCGCATCGCGGTCGGGTTCGTGGTGTATCCGGTGCCCGGAGCAACTCCGAAGAGCCCGAACTCGGGGTTGACGGCGTAGAGCTGGCCGTCGTCTCCGAAGCGCATCCATGCGATGTCGTCGCCGAGGGTCTCGGCCTTCCAGCCGGGGATGGTGGGTTCGATCATGGCGAGGTTGGTCTTGCCGCAGGCCGAGGGGAACGCGGCGGCGACGTACTTGACGACGCCTTCGGGGTTCGTCAGCTTGAGGATGAGCATGTGCTCGGCCAGCCAGCCCTCGTCGCGGGCGATGGCGGAGGCGATGCGCAGCGCGTAGCACTTCTTGCCCAGCAGCGCGTTGCCGCCGTAGCCGGAGCCGAAGGACCAGATCGAGCGCTCTTCGGGGAAGTGGGTGATGTACTTCGTGGTGTTGCAGGGCCAGGCGACGTCTTCCTGTCCCTCGTCCAGCGGAGCGCCGACGGAGTGGACGCACTCGACGAACTTCGCGTTCTGGGTGTCGATCGCGTCGAGGGCGTACTTGCCCGAGCGAGCCATGACGAGCATGGAGAGCACGACGTAGGCCGAATCGGTGACCTCGATGCCGAACATCGGCTGATCCGCCTCGGCGTGGCCCATGACGAAGGGGATGACGTACATGGTGCGTCCGCGCATCGAGCCGTCGAACAGCGGATTGAGGGTTTCCTTCATCTCCGCGGGGGCGACCCAGTTGTTGAGCGGACCGGCATCCTTCTCGTCCTCGGAGCAGATGTAGGTCCGGCCCTCGACGCGGGCGACGTCCTCGGGGTCGGAGGCCGCGTAGTAGGAGTCCTTGGTGCCGGTCAGGCGCTTGATGGTGCCGGCCTCGACGAGCTTCTCAGCGATCTCGTTCTTCTGTGCTTCGGAACCATCGATCCAGACGATGTCGTCCGGGGTGGTCAGGGCGGCGATCCGGCCGACGAATGAGAGCACCGACTCGTTGTCGGTCGGTGCGTTCTTCAGCTGGTCAGCGACGACATCATGGTCGAGGACAGTCATGAGTGGTCTCCTGGTCAATCGAGTGTGGGGTTTTCGTCTCAGGCGGCTGGAGTCCGTCGAGCGCTTGGTACACATCCACCGTAGGATGGGGGCGGAAGCGAAAAACGCTGGTTTCGGTCACTCTAAGATGTGCATTGGATCACAGCCAGAGGTCGATTGCCGCGAATGCGACAATTGACTGACGTGTTATTTCAAGGTATTGACCGATTGTTGCACGCGTGATGCAGGGCTGAAATCTGCGATTTCATCCCTCTCGCCGAGGCGGCATCGACCGTTCGTGTGAATGTGGCGAAGCGCACGTGGGTGCGATTTGGGCTTCGGTGAAACGGGTGTGTATAGTTGTTCGAGTTGCAGGGCGTGAGTCCGAGCGACATGCGCCACTAGCTCAACGGATAGAGCATCTGACTACGGATCAGAAGGTTGGGGGTTCGAATCCCTCGTGGCGCACCGAGAGTAAGTCCCTCACCTGGCGGGTTCGCTGGTGAGGGACTTTTTCGTATGCGTGGAGTCAGGTTGTTCTGACTACTGATCCGACGGTTGGGTTCTGTTGGGTACTGAGATGAGGAAAGTCCGTCGTCACCGGGAGGAACTCGGCGAGGTCATCGAGGTCTTCGCCGACCGCCCGGGACCGAAGACCGTGACGGGGTTCGTCCTCGGCTGGGTGCTCTTCACAGCTCTGACATTCATCAACCCGGGGGAGACGCCGCTGTTGGCAATTGCTCCGGGCATCATCTTCGCGGTGATGTTCGGTCTGATCCTTCTCTACCTCTCGGGCGAGCGGCTCATCGTCTGCGAACGAGGGATCCTAGTCGGTTCCATTGCTGCGGGTATTCATCCCTACGCCATTCCCTATCAGCAGCTCACGCCCGGAAGTATCGCCGGGGTCGCCGGTGCGAACAGATACCTCAAAGAGGTCGGACTCCAAGGACAGATCGCGCAGTCGACCCTGCGAGCGTCCTGGTGGACAAAGAACGGTGTCCACTTCGTTGCCTGCTCGGCCGAGGACGCCAGGCGCGGGCGCAGGCGTTTCACACTGGCCCTCGACCCGATTCCACGGTCGATCGACGGCCGCTGGATCTGGTTCGCAGGGACCGGGCGACGCCCCGCAAGGTCGGCTATCGAGGTCATTGCTCGGGCTGCCTCGGCGGCTGGGTATCCGCAGTTGGCTCAGGCCGCGCTCGACCGCGGAGTCGTCGAGCTGACCGGCAACCCCGAGGATGCGGCACGCCAGCTGCCGGGCCACCCGCCGGTCGGCAGGGTGGAGTCAGATAGTCGGGACTCGGGTCACCTGCGGCCGAGGCTTGAGTCACCTGGCGTTGAGCACAGCCTCCCGCTGTTCAGGTGAGAGTCGCTTGACCGCCTCCCGGATCGTCACCCCAGAGGCGCGGTGAGCGCGCGGGAGGATCCAGTCGAAGACGAGGTCGGGGCGTTTGCGCGAGGTGTCGCGCAGCACCCAGCCGATGGCCTTGCGAATGAAGAATTCCTTCTCCTGGAGCATCGCATCGGCGAATCTGGAAAACCGGTCAAAGTCGCCGCGGCCCTGCCGTAGGGGAACCAGGTGTGCCAGTAGGGTCGAGCGACGAATCCAGAAATCCTCATCGCTCGCCCAGCGCTCGAGAGCGGAGTCGAAGGCAGTATTACGTTCGCTCAACGGCCCGACGAGATCCCCGGCCAGAGGGTCGACAAGGGCCCAGGTCTTCGCCTCTCGAAGCAGGCCCTCGATGTAATCCGCATCCCCGCCGCCGAGGCGGTCCTTCGACTGGATGAGCACCATCGTGGCCGCGGCGCGACGTTCGTGGACCGGCGCGGATGCTCCTGTCGGCGGGGTGGCGTCAACAGCCTGCTGCGCTTCGCCAGCTGATGCGTCGTCGCCGGAGGAAGAGCCTTCCGGTGTCGGTGCGGCCCAGAGGAGTCGTGTCAGCTCGATGACCTCGTCGTGGCCCAGTGCCGTCCCGCGCAGAGCCTCACGAACGACGGCGCGAGTGTCCGGGACGCTCACTCCAAAATGGATGAGTTCGCTTTTGAGATAGGCCTTTTCCTTCTGAGCGCGTTCGCTGCGGCCACGGGCACGCAGATCTCGGTCGACCGCCTCGGCGAGGGTCTGGACGTTGTTCCGGGAATCGGAAGTCATGGAACGAATCATTCCATGGCCGCGTCACCTGCGGGTACGCGCATTGCATCGTGCGGTGAATGCGAAACGGCCGACAGGTGGACTCCGTCGATCACGCTGATCGTGGAGCCACCTGCCGGCCGTTCTCTGTTCTCAACCGGAGGCCGCGAGTCTCATGCTGCGCGGTACCTCCGGAAGTTCTGGGGACCTCCGGCGCGGGAGGGCCTCAGTCCGTACCGGCGTCGAAGGCGGCGGACAGTCCGGCGAGGTCACCGGCTTCGTCCACCTCGGCGTTGGAGTTCGCGATCTCCTCGGCGCCGCCGGCCTCCAACGAGCCCACGAGCTCCGAGGTCGGGCCGGACACGATGCCCATGGCCGCGTACTGCTCGAGGCGGGCACGCGAGTCGGCGATGTCGAGGTTGCGCATGGTCATCTGGCCGATGCGGTCCTCGGGGCCGAAGGCGGAGTCGCCCACGCGCTCCATCGACAGCTTCTCCGGGTGGTAGGACAGGTTCGGGCCCTCGGTGTTGACGATCGTGTAGTCGTCGCCGCGGCGCAGGCGCAGGGTGACCTCGCCGGTGATCGCCGAGGCGACCCACCGTTGCATGGATTCCCGCAGCATGAGCGACTGCGGGTCGAGCCAGCGTCCCTCGTACATCCGCCGGCCGAGGCGGCGGCCCTCTTCGTGGTAGAGGGCGATGGTGTCCTCGTTGTGGATGGCGTTGAGCAGGCGTTCGTAAGTCACGTGCAGCAGGGCCATGCCCGGAGCCTCGTAGATGCCGCGGGACTTCGCTTCGATGATGCGGTTCTCGATCTGGTCGGAGACGCCGAGCCCGTGGCGGCCGCCGATCTCATTGGCCTTGAAGACCAGGGCGACAGGGTCGTCGAATTCTTCGCCGTTGATGGCGACGGGACGGCCGGCCTCGAAGCGGACCGAGACCTCTTCGGACTTGACTTCGACATCATCGCGCCAGGCGGCGACGCCCATGATCGGTTCGACGATGTCGAGTCCGGCGTCGAGGAACTCCAGAGTCTTCGCCTCGTGGGTGGCGCCCCAGATGTTCGCGTCCGTCGAGTAGGCTTTCTCGGCCGAGTCGCGGTAGGGGTAGCCGTGCTCGACGAGCCATTCGCTCATCTCCTGCCGGCCGCCTAGCTCATCGACGAACTCCGAGTCGAGCCAGGGCTTGTAGATGCGCAGCTTCGGGTTGGCCATGAGGCCGTAGCGGTAGAAGCGCTCGATGTCGTTGCCCTTGTACGTCGAGCCGTCGCCCCAGATGTCGACGCCGTCTTCCTTCATGGCCCGCACGAGCATGGTGCCCGTGACTGCGCGGCCCAGGGGAGTGGTGTTGAAATAAGTCTTGCCGCCGGAACGGACGTTGAACGCACCGCACTGGAGGGCGACGAAGCCCTCTTCGACGAGCAGGCGCTTGGCGTCGACGAAGCGCGCGATCTCGGCGCCGTATTCCTTCGCGCGTTCGGTCACCGAGTCCAGGTCGGGTTCGTCGTACTGGCCGATGTCGGCCGTGTACGTGCAGGGGACGGCACCCTTGTGGCGCATCCACGCAACCGCGCAGGAGGTGTCCAATCCGCCGGAGAAGGCGATTCCAACGTGCTCACCGACTGGGAGCGAAGACAGTACTTTCGACATGGCACCAGCGTAACGTCATTCTCCGACGATTGTCGAATGGTTATACATAGGATTGTATTTTTATGTGAATGGTGCGGGTGGACGCGGTGCTGAACGGGGACAGTGCCGCAGCCCACGCTCCCTCAATGCATCGCCGAGGCGGCCCTGCCGATTGCTATCGTGTGTGGGTGACGAATCCTCCCGCACCTCAGTTCGCCGTTCGCCCCGAGGCTTCCCGCGACAGCGATGCGATCCGCTCATTGACGACCGCCGCGTTCGACAGGATCGATGAGGCCGAGATCGTCGATGCCCTTCGTGCATCCGGCAGTGGGATCGAGGGGCTGTCGTTCGTCGGCGTACTCGACGGTGAGATCATCGCCCACGCCATGCTCTCCCGGTGCTTCGTCGGCGAAGTCCTCGGAGTCTGCCTTGCGCCCTGTTCCGTATGGCCCGATCATCAGCGCACCGGTGCCGGGACCGCCGTGATCGAAGCTCTCCTGACCGAAGCTGCCCGCAGCGGTGAGGCCTTCGCTGTCGTCCTCGGGCATCCCGAGTACTACCCGCGCTTCGGTTTCACTCCGGCCTCAGGGTTCGGAATCACCCTGTATGTCGACGTTCCCGACGAAGCCCTCATGGCGATGCCGCTGGCCGGCGAGGTGCCGGCCGGCCCGCTGGCATTCGCTCCCGAACTCGGGGTCTAAGGCAGGGTAAGCGGCAGTCCGTCGGAAGCCGCTGCGACCCGCCCGCTGCATCTGCCCACGAGGCTGGCGTCGCGCGAAACAGTAGGCCGCGATCGGACATCTGTGCCTGAATATAGGTCAGCATCGGATCTCTTCGACAGTGTATCCAGGGGTGATGGCCATGGTGCTCCGGTTCCTCTCTTATCCGGAGTGGCTCACAACCAGCCTGACACAGAGGGTTTCCGGCGCCAGAAATGTCCGATGGTGACCTACATTTTTCACTGCAGCCCGAGGTGTTGGCGGATGTCGCGTTCAAATTGACGGCGATTGGTTGACTTCGTTACTCGCAATACCGTCCAGCCAGCGGCCTTCAGCGCGTTGACTCGGTCGATATCGGCGGCCCACGGTCCCTCTGATGTCCTGTGATGGTCTCCCTCGTACTCCAATGCGAGTTTCACCTTCGGGTAGCCGAGGTCGGGATTCAGGGTCCGGTCGATCGTCGGGCAGTACACAGCAGGGTGGACGACGGGTTCAGGAAGGTCTCGGGAAGCAGCCCAGAGTCGGAGATCAGTCTCCATCGGCGAGTCGACATCTTCTCTGATCAGTTCGAAGGCGGAAAGCAGCTTCGACCTTGCTCTGAGATGTTTCGTGCCGGAGATGTGCTTGGCCAGGTCTTCCAGTGAGAACTGGGTCGGGCTCTTCCAATCGCCGATCGCAGCATCTCCCATCTTCACCAGCGAATCAACCGAACTGACGGCCGCGAGTTGGCTGAAGACCTGCAACGGACTCAGAACCGGAAGGCCCAACCAGGCAGTTCGTCTGAGCGTTCTCATCCGATGAAGCGTCACGCCTCTTCTGCGAATGCGTTTGTTGATGTCCGACGTTGCCAGATGCAGACTGTCTCTGCCGATGGAACGCGGTAACGGCCACCCGAACAGACGCGCAGCAGTTTCACTGCATGCGACGACTCCGGGGTGTCGGTGGGCAAGGGCGAGCAACACTTGAGCTTCTTTGATCCAGTCATCATCCGCCCAAGTCGGAATCGGAAACTCAGTGGGGGCGGTGCCGTCGAAGCGGATTCCCCAGGTAGCTGGTGGAAAGTTGCGGCCGGAGCGGATGTCGTAGTCGGAGGCGCCGCGTGCACGTGCTTCGGGGACCGAGACGATTGCTGGATAGTCGGCATAGTTCAGAGGGTGCTTCATGCACAGATCGTCTACTTGGACTCAGCGTGTGGGAAGACCTGCCTGAAGCTGCTGTGGGCATCCGTTTTGCATCCACAGCCTGTATGCGCCTGAGTCAGATCATTTGTCCACAACCAGTTGAGGCCGGAGTTAGGGGTGATCTTCGGCGATGTCAGAGCGCCCAGGAGAAGCTTCGGGTGCCCCGGCGACGACTCGAATGAATCTCTGCACAGGAGTGAGTGTGCGAGTGGACTCAGCGAGGTGCGCAGTCAGGGCGGCATAGGGTGGCTGCGAAATAGTGGTCACCATCGGACTTCCGGGCCAGAACATAGGTCACCATCGGACATTTCTCGAGCCAGAAAGTATCCGATGGTGACCTAGATTCGAGGACAGTCTCCGTTAGTGACCGCTATTCGGGGAAGTGGGCGCGCCCCGCGTGAGTTACAGCTTCGCGCGGTGGGCGCGGATCGCCTCGGCGACGGCGATGGCGTCACCTTCGGGAGCGTCGGACTTCCGATCGGGACGTGCCGTGAACAGGTAGATGCATCCGGCCACCAGCACGACGACCAGACCGATGAGCACGATCCAGTCGGCGAAGAACGATCCGGAGTCTCCCGGCAGCGACAGCAAGACCATTGCGAAGATGCCGTAGGCCAGGGCTGCGATATTGACCACGATGCCCCAGCCGCCCAGCGACCAAGGCCCCGCAGGCTTCCACCCGCGCAGCCGCTGCCGGAGCGCCCCGAGGACGACCATCTGGAAGGCGAGGTAGATTCCGAGGATCGCGAACGAGGTCACCGCGACGAGGATTCCGTCGTTGAACCAGATGAGCACGCAGATCAGGGCGGGTGCAGTACAGGCGACGATGAGGGCATTGTGCGGGATCTTCGTCCCGTCGGTGACCTTCGACAGCCACCGGTGTCCGGGCATCATTCCGTCGCGGGCGAAGCTGAAGATCAGCCTCGATGCGGCCGCCTGCAGGCTGAGCACGCAGGAGATGAACGCCAGGACCGCCACGATGAGGAAGATCTTCGCACCGACATCGCCGAGGCTGCCGGCGAGGATCGCGGGAATCGGGTCGGCGACCTCACCGGCGACGATCTCATCGAGGTTCGGTGCCGCGAGCACATAGCCGCCGAAGGAGAACAGGGCCGAGACCGCTCCGACGAAGATCGTCATGAGCATCGCCTTCGGGATGCCGCGAGCCGGATTCGACACTTCCTCGGCGACGTCGCCGCACGCTTCGAATCCGTAGAAGAGGAAGAGCCCGGCGACTGCGGCTCCCATGAAGACGGGCAGGTAGCTGCCGTCGCCCGCGGTGCCCATGGTGTCGAAGAAGACGGAGAAGCTGTGCTTGCGTTCGAAGAAGAGCAGGAACAGGCCGAGCCCGATGACGCCGATGAGTTCGGCGAAGAGGCCGATGCGCGCGATGCGGGCCAACCATTTCGTGCCCGAGAAGTTGATCGCCAAGGCAAGGACGAGCAGCGCCAGGCCGAGGAACAGAGTGGAGTTGCGGCTGAGTTCGAGGCCGAAGAGGCTCGCGAGGAATCCGGCACCGAACTCCGCCACCGAGGTGATCGTGACGATGAGTGCGCAGATGTAGATCCATGCGGCCATCCACGCATATCGCTTGCTCCACAGCCGCCTGGCCCATGGGTAGATTCCGCCGGCGATGGGGAACTGGGAGACGACTTCGCCGAAGACGAGGGCGACGAGCAGCTGACCGCATGCGACGATGACGATCCACCAGATCGAGGGCGGACCACCGGTTGAGAGCGCCACTGCCAGCAGTGAATACACGCCGACGAGCGGGGAGAGGTAGGTGAAGCCGAGTGCGAAGTTCGCCCACGGACTCATCGACCGCTCGAAGGAGTCTTCGTAGCCGAGGACGGCCAGATGGTCGGAATCGGAGAGGTGGTCGCCGGCCCGGTTGCCGGTGGAGTTGTGAACGCCCGCGGGGTGGTGGGCGTCCGGGAGATGTTCGGACATGGTGATGTTCCTTCATTCGAATCGTCGTTGATTCTCTGTCTGTCGGTCATCGTATCCCCGATTCCCCTGCCTGGAGACACAAGTGTTCGATCGCGTCCCACCGGCCCTGATTCCCGACGGTGGGGCCGATCTCGCCCACGCGACTGAGTGCGATTTCATCCTCGCGGCGGAGGCACCGGACGAATGCGCGTCATAGCGTGGAACCACAGGCACGGAGCACCGATGAAACGATGGGCGCTGTGCAGGAGCGAGGAGGAACTGTGAACACGCAGACGCACAATCAGGCTGGATTCGCCGAGGCGACGGGACCGACCGCTGCGACGTCCGGTCCCATGACTCCGCCCGGAGCCCCTTCCCCGGGGGCCCCTGCACCGCGCATCGCCGAGGAGACCGGCACCTCTCTCGGCACCGCCGGATCCCCCGCCGAGGCGGTCGATCGGAAAGGGCGTCCGCTCGCTGTCGTGCCGGGCCGAGTTCCCTGGCTCGAGCTCGGCATCTTCGCCGTCATCGCGTTCGGACTCGCCTGGGTCGCGTGCCTGCCGCTGTGGATATCAGGTGAGGGCCTCAGCAATGTCGTCGCCGTCCAGCTCTACGGTGCGCTGATGATGTTCACGCCCCTCATCGCCAGCATCGTTGCCTCCATCGTTCAACGTCGACGGGCTCGTGCCAGGGGAGAGATCCTTGCCAGTGTGCCCCGCTATTTCGGCATCTGGCCCCTGCGTCGCTTCGGGCGAGTCATCTGGATGAGCATCGCCGCCTTCTTCGGCATCATGGCTCTCGTTGTCCTCGGCTATTTCCTCAGCGCGGCCTTCGGTTGGCTCAGCCTTGATCTCACCGGGCTGTCCGGGTTCAAGCAGCAGATGGCCACGCTCCCGGGCTTGGACTCGGTGCCGATCGGACTTGCCGTCATCGGCTATCTTCTGATCATGGTGATCAGCTCGGTGGTTACCGTCTTCGTCGCCATCGGAGAGGAGTTCGGCTGGCGCGGATGGCTGCTCAACAGCCTCCGCCCCCTGGGCGCCTGGCCTGCCCTGCTCATCGTCGGCGCGGTCTGGGGGCTGTGGCACGCACCTCTCATTCTGCTCGGCTACAACTTCGGCCGCCCCGACATCACCGGTCTCGGACTCATGGTCGGCGGCTGCATCATGGTCGGCATCCTATTCGGCTGGCTGCGCCTGCGCACCGGCTCGGTCTGGCCGGCCGTCTTCGCCCATGCCGGACTCAACGGTTCCGCCGGAATGCTGATGATTTTGCTCATCGACGCCGCGGCTTCGAGTCCCGACCCGGCGCTCACCATGATCCTCGGGGTCTCCGGATGGATCGTCTCCGCCGTGGTCATAGTCGTGCTCGTCGCGACCGGTCAGTTCCGTCGGCAGCCGGAGCTGGGAATCAAGAAGACCCCGCCCGCCGAGGCTGCCCCACAGCCGATCGCTCAAGCGCAGAACGACTGATCGCCGGCAGACCGTCTGTTCGTCGGCAGACCGCCCGATCACTGTCGAAATGTGACGCCGGGGCCGTCCTCGAAATTGAGGCACGGCCCCGGCGTCCGTTAGGCTCAAAACCCCATAGACCTAAGGAGTACTACGTGATTTTTGGACCATCGCTGCTGCAGACGGCGGGACGCATGCTCACCGCCCCGATCTTCATCACCGGCGGCCTGTCGGCAGTGAAGGATCCGGCCGGAAAGGCGGCGATGGCAGAATCGACGCTGGACGCCATCCGCGAGTACGTCCCCGCGCTGCCCGATGACAACGAGCTGCTCGTGCGCATCAACGGCGGCGTGCAGATCCTCGCCGGCACCACTCTCCTGCTCGGCATCAAGCCGCGACTCTCGGCACTGGCGCTCGCCGGCTCCCTCGTCCCGACCACGTTGGCCGGACACTCCTTCTGGGAGATGGAGGGCGGCGATGCGAAGGCCCACCAGACTCAGTTCTCGAAGAACCTCGCGGCACTCGGCGGACTGTTCCTCATCGCCGGAGACGGCGATAGCACCAAGGCGATCGAGAAGGCCGCCGCCAAGGCAGCGAAGAAGGCTGAGAAGCGCGCCCTCAAGCAGGCGTGAGACTCGTGCCCTGGACAATTCGGTGAGCGTGCCTATGCTCGAAGCATGGCCAAGGCACTTCTCATCGTCGATGTCCAGAACGATTTCACCGAAGGCGGCGCGCTCGGCGTGACCGGCGGCGACGCTGTCGCCGAAGGCATCAGCGCCTACCTCTCCGCCCATGCCGGGGACTACGACGCCGTCATCGCTTCCCGCGACTGGCACGATGCCGACAGTGACAACGGCGGCCACTTCAGCGACTCCCCGGACTTCGTCGATTCCTGGCCCGTCCACTGCGTCGCAGACACCGACGGCGCGGCCTTCGATCCCCTGCTCGACACCGCGGCCATCACCCACGAGGTCCACAAGGGCCAAGGCAAACCCGACTATTCGGCTTTCCAGGGGATCACGGACAGGGGGAGCCGCCTCGGCGAGCTTCTGGGTGATCTCACGATCACTGAGGTGGACGTCGTCGGCATCGCCACCGATCATTGCGTACGCGCTTCCGCCCTCGACGCGCTGAGCGCGGGGCTGAGCGTTCGCGTGCTCACTGACCTCGTCGCGGGCGTCGGAGACGAGTCGAGCAGGGCCGCCCTCGCGGAGGTCGAGAAGGCGGGGGCCGAGCTCGCCTGAGCCGCTGACTCTCCGCGGAACCTCCACCCTCAGAAAAACTATCGCCCCAGGTCAGCGCGTTTTATCCATCGAAAGTTGCAGACCGAATCCGAACTCACAGGCGATGTGTGTGACTCCTCAGATTGATGGACTGGAGTCATGAACTCACCACTGGCGAAAACCGCACATACGCTGACATCGAAGCGCGGTTCGTGGCTCGTCCTCGGCGGAATCGTCGTCCTCGTCGCTCTGATCTTCGGACTCCTGTCCGGGGCAGGGGAGGACAGGGCCAACGAAACCGCACCGGCCGACTCCGAATCCACTCAGGCACAGAAGATCCTCGACAGATTCCCCGATGCGGACAAGCAGTCCGTCATGGTAGTGGCCTCGAACGAGGACGGATCCGAACTGTCCGCCGACGACCAGGCCGAACTGAAGACGCTCGGCGGTTCGCTCGGCGACTCCGTCGGTGACGAATCCACCGAAACCGTGACTGGGCCGATCCTCAGCGACGACAAGCAGGCCGCGCTGCTCATGGTGCCGATCACGGTGGGTCTGACGAATTCGGACACCGCCGAGACCGTCGACGAGCTGCGCACCGCCATCGCCGACGACCCGACCGCCTCCGGACTCACAGACGATGGTGTGTCCCTGCTGGTCACCGGCGGTCCCGCGATCGGCGCCGACATCGCCTCGGCGTTCAATGGCGCGGACTTCACCCTGCTCATCGTCACCATCGTCATCGTCGCACTCCTGCTCATCATCACCTACCGCTCGCCGATCCTGTGGCTGCTGCCGCTCATCGTCATCGGCACCGCCGACGGACTCGCCTCAACCGTGACCGCGGCCGTCGGAGACTGGCTCGAACTGCAGTTCGACGCGGGCATCATCAGCGTCCTCGTCTTCGGCGCCGGCGCGAACTACGCACTGCTGTTCATCTCCCGCTACCGCGAGGAGCTGCGCCGCTTCGCCGACCACCGCGTCGCGCTCGCCGAGGCCTGGACGCATACCGCGACGACGATCCTCGCCTCGAACCTCACCGTCGTGCTGTCCCTTCTCAG
The DNA here is from genome assembly GCF_011617705.1 of Brevibacterium limosum. Taxonomy (NCBI): domain Bacteria; kingdom Bacillati; phylum Actinomycetota; class Actinomycetes; order Micrococcales; family Brevibacteriaceae; genus Brevibacterium; species Brevibacterium limosum. The sequence goes on from NZ_CP050154.1 coordinate 539,140, forward strand.
CCTCGTCTTCGCGATCATCCCCGGCACCCGAGGCCTGGGCATCACCGCGGCCGTCGGCCTGCTCATCTCCGCAGCCGCCGTGCTGTTCGCCCTGCCGCCCGTGCTCGCGATCTGCGGCAAGAAGATGTTTTGGCCCTTCATCCCGACGCTCGAGCGGAGCTCGGAGGAGGAGCTCACCCCCGCCGAGGCGACCAAGCCCTCGATCTGGCGCACCATCGCCACTCGCGTGGTCCGCAGACCCGGGCTCCACCTCGGTGCCGGAATCGTCATCCTCGGCGTCATGGCCACCGGCTTCATCGGCTCCTCGATCGGCCTCGACCAGACCGAGAAGTTCCGGGTCCAGTCCGAATCGGCGCAGGGCCTCGACGTCCTAGCCGACCACTTTCCGCCCGGCGAATCCCAGCCGATCTGGATCCTCGCCGACACCGACCACGCGGATGACGTCGTCGATTCGGTCAGTGATATGAATGGCGTCGTCCGCGCCTCGACGATCGAGGACACGAACATCGACGGCACCTCGGTCACGAAGATCATGGTCACCGGCGAGTACGAACCCGACAGTGCGAAGGGCCTCGACCTCGTCGCGGACATCCGCAGCGACGTCCACGCCATCGACGGAGCGAACGCCCAGGTGGGCGGTGCCGCGGCTACGGAGCTCGACGCCCGCGACGGCAACCAGACGGACTTCTTCACGATCGTCCCGATGATCCTGGCGATCAGCTTCATCATCCTGTTGGGCATCCTCCGCGCCCCCATCGCGGCGTTCACCCTGCTGCTCGTCAACGTCGTGTCCTCGGCTGCGGCGATCGGCCTCGGCGCGTTCCTGTCACGGACGATCTTCGGACAGTCCGCACTTGATGCGCAGGTGCCGATCCTCGCGTTCCTCTTCCTCGTGGCGCTGGGCATCGACTACTCGATCTTCCTCGCCCACCGAGCGAAGAAGGAGGCCGTCCTCCACGGGGGACGTCAGGGCATGATCGATGCCGTCGCCCACACCGGCGGTGTCATCACCAGCGCCGGCATCGTCCTGGCCGGAGTGTTCGCAGCCTTGGGTATGCTGCCGCTGATGGTGCTCGGCCAGCTCGGCCTCATCGTCGGAGTCGGCGTGCTCGTCGACACGATCATCGTGCGCACCGTCATCGTGCCCTCGATCTTCGGGCTCGTCGGCGACAGGATGTGGTGGCCGAACAAGGCGATAACTCACTTCCACGAGAACGCAGATGCATGTGCGGCCGGACGCGACGCGCACTCCACCCAGCTGCTCGCCGAGAAGGAACACGCCTACAGCGGTTCCGGAACCCACCACGGCAGGCACTGAGTCGAACCGATGGGGCGCACGCCAAGCCTGCAGACACGGCGCAAGCCAAGCCTGCAGACGTCAAGCGGATGGCTGAGTGAGTTGGACAGGCCCGGGCGACGAAGCACGCCGTCGCCCGGGCCAGCTCGGTTTCCGCGCCGGGTCGCGCATATGTCATGCCACCGGGGTCCTGGATGTGATTGAGTTGGCAGGGAGATTCATGACAGCACGGGATCACCGCCTCGGCACCAACGCCTGCGAGGCGGATCTGCAGGAAGGTGGCAGCGTGGGCGCACGCAAGTGGACGGAGCGGACGATGGAGTTCGGTCAGCATGCCATCGCCCTCGTCCTCATGCTCATCTCCTGCATCCGCGCTGTCTCCGGCGGCGCTCCGTTGCTCGCCGCGGTGGCCGTGAGCATCGTCTTTCTCGCCTGGTATGGCCTCGGCGCCGTGCGCGCGGCTCGCTCGGGCGCGCTGGTGCTGGCGAAATGGTGGCTGATCGTCCTCGCCGCTGCCTGGCTGTGCACCCTGCTCGTCTCCGCCGAGTTCATCTGGGTCGCCTTCCTCCTCTGGCTGCTCGCCGGCCACCTCTTCTCCCTGCGCATCGCCATCGTCTTCACCGCACTCACCTACATCGCGACCATCGTCGCCCCACTCGCCCACTACGGGCAGGTGCCGACCCCGAGCATCATCGGCTCCCTCATCGGCGCCGTCTTCGCCCTCGGGCTCTCCCGCGGCTACATCGAACTGCTGCGCGAGGGCCGCCGCAGGGAGGAACTGCTGCGTTCACTCGAGCTCGCCCACCAGAACCTGCTCGACCTCCAGGACGAGCTCGCCCTGACTCAGCGCCATGCCGGCGAGATCCAGGAACGCACCCGCGTCTCCCGCGACATCCACGACACGATCGCGCAGTCGATCTCGTCGATCCGGCTCATCGCCCACGCCGAGGCGGAGCGCACCACCGATGATCACGCCGGGCAGGTGCTCGCCCAGGTCGAGGACCTCGCCGCGCAGAGTTCCCGGGACATCCGCCGCATCATCGCCGCCCTCGCCCCGGCCGAACTCGAGGACGGGGCGCTGACCGCGGCGATCCGCCGTCTGCTCGCCAGGCTGGAAGAGGACAGCTCGATCACGGGCCGCCTCGACGTCGACGAGACCCTGCCGACCCTGTCCGCCGAGGCGGAGGTGGCGCTGCTGCGGACCGCGCAGTCGGCGCTGGCCAACGTTCGGCAGCACTCGCAGGCCACACGAGTGATGGTCAGCCTCATGGACCTCGACGGGGCGATCAGAATGGACATCGTCGACGACGGGGTCGGAATGGACGATCCGCACAATCGGCAGCGGAATCCGGAATCGGGCTTCGGTCTCGACTTCATCGGCTCCAGGATGCGCGAACTCGGCGGTGAACTCGTCATCGAATCGAGTCAGGGATCCGGCTTCGCGATCTCTACGACCCTGCCCAGCCAATCACAGCTGCACACCCGGGGTGAGGGACTCGGCGGCGCCGTCGAGGGCACGAGGAACGGCAGTGAGAGCCGCCTCGGTGAAGGAGAGGGAACACACACCGAGGTCACGGACGCGGATTCGGCGGGCAGCCTCGGCGAGGGTGAGGTCACGGGCGAGAACACCGACACCGGAGAAAAGGCATGAGCATTCGAGTCATCCTCGTCGACGACCACCCGGTCGTGCGGGCCGGTCTGAAGTCCGTCATCGAGGCGCCGGACAATATCGCCGTCGTCGGTGAGGCCGGCAGCGGCGAGGAAGCGCTGACGATCGTCGACGAGCTCGACCCTGACGTCGTCCTCTGCGACCTGCGACTGGGGGAGGGGATCGACGGCATCGAAGTGACGAAGCGGCTGCGAGCGAAACCGAATCCGCCGGCGGTGCTCATCCTCACCACCTTCGATCTCGACTCGGAGATCATCGCCGCACTCAACGCGGGGGCATCGGGGTACCTGCTCAAGGACATCGACCCGGGTGACATCTCGACGGCGATCGAGAAGGCGGCGAAGGGGGAGACCTATATGGCGCCGGAGATCTCATCGAAGGTCTTCGCAGCGATGCGCAATCCCAGTCCGAAGCTGACCAGGCGGGAGCGCGACGTCGTGAAACTGCTGGCCACAGGGGCCTCGAACGTACAGATCGCCCAGGAGCTCTTCGTCACCGAGGCGACTGTGAAGAGCCACCTCGTCAACGTGTTCACGAAGCTCGGTGTGGATTCGCGGGCCCGCGCGATCCGCGTTGCGGAGGATCAAGGGCTGGTTTAGGGGCTGGGCGCTTCTTGCAGTCTCCGCCGAGAATCAGGTGAGTCTCGCACGCTTGCCGAGTTCGTTTATTCTTTTGCGAACCGAGTGAACTGCGCTTCATCGTTGACCGAAGTCCCTGGGTATTCGGCTTGTTGTCCACTCGGAACCAAGTCTTGGTAGTAGCCGAGCTGGTTGCCCCAGGGATCTGCGAAGTCAACAAAGACGACGACACCAGGCAGCTGTGACGGTTCGGACCGCTCTATCCCGGAGGAGTCGAGAAACGACAATGCCTCGCCCAGATCGAGTACACGAAAGCGGACCCTATTGAGCAATGGGGGTGCTTGGTCTTTCCCCGACACCTGAAACCAGCATTCCTGGCCGGCGATTGGCGACCACTCGAAGAAGTCGTCGTGAGGCTCGAACTCCGGCTCGCGACCAAACAGCGAACTGTAGAACGATCGCGCTGCGGCGGTCTCGTCGGTCGGCACGTAGACCTGCAAAGTGATTCCTGTGGTCTTCAAGGTAGAAACTCCCGAATCATTTCTCATGGCTCAGCTCAGGTCATTCGCTTATCGAGTGCGTCTCCGAACCAGGCTCGCGGAACGGCGTCCTCCAGCCTCGTCAGGTCAAGGTAGCGGAGGATGATTCCTTCCCGGCGTGATGCGGCATAATTGCCGACCGGCACCTCTACTGGTGAAATGATCCAAGAGGCGGCGTCATCCAGGCTGATCGTCGCTACATCGTCAACCAGCAGTACCGGACCTGACCCTAGCGCCATTTCGGATGAGTCGTCTTCAACCATCACGCAGGCGCGGTCGTTGACTCCCAAAAGCGCAGTCCGCGGATCAGGCCGCCAATAGACGTTGAGCCCGCCCGCTACGTGGGCGGAAACTGCACCAGCTAGATCATCCGTGGGGACCATGGTGAAAGCGTGCGCGAGAATCTTCATATCTCTGTCCTCATCATGCTGAACAGGGAATCGACGTTGACATCCCAGTTCTCACGGTCATTGTACGCCGAAGCTATCTAGCCGGCTCCGTCTACAGCCGCCCGGCAACACCACGAACCTAGGTCCATAACGGATACTTCTGAGCGCAGAAAGTATCCGATAGCGACCTATTTTTGCTGGAGAAGTCCGCTGTCCGATGAGCAGGTGATGTCTGATCGGACTACCCATGGAGTGAGACGGAGGGACCGCCGCATATGATCGAGCTATGAATCGGGGTATGAGCAGGAGAAACGCATCATGAAGCGGATGTGGGCAGCGGTCGCAGCGGCGGGCTTGGTGGCATTGAGCGGCTGCAGTGACGGAGCCGGCGAGCCGGAGGGGACACCGTCGCCGACGACAACCCCGACCCTGGCCGAGCCGGTCGAGCTCGACTACTATGCCTCGGTGATCACCGACAACGGAGCGGACCTGGCGCTCGTCGGAGACTGGATGAGCCAGAAGCTGCGAGTCGTCGACGCCGAGGGCGACGAGAAGTGGAGCATCGACTCCAACACCAACGAAGACGATGGAGGTGGCACTGAAGCCTACTCGGCAGGCGAGAACATCATCGTCCACGACTACTCGGGTACGACCACCGCCTACTCGTGGGCCGACGGTCAGGAAGTTTGGTCCTTCGACCTCCCCGGCACCGCTGGCTCCTGTCGCCCGGCCCAATCCTTCGGAACACAGTCGACGAGCGGAGGCAGCCACCTCGGCGAGGGTGACCTCATCCTCCTCGAGAACATCTGGATGGACTCCGAGGAGAACTGTGAAGCCTCAGCCGAAGGGGACACCGTCCTATATGCGCTCGACCCGGAAACGGGGAAGGAAGCCTGGCCGGCGCTGTCGGTCGGTGAGGACGGACGGACCTTCGGCGGTCGCCTCCTCGAACTGGCGCCCGACCGGAAAACCGGGATCATGTCCTGGATGGACGGCGATGAGTCGATGATCACGCGGATCTCCTTCGACGACGGCACGCACGGGTCGATCCCCATCACCGAGGCGCGCGAGATCAACGACGCCGGAGGCGACTACTTCACCGTGTACCCGACGGCCGATCCCAGCAGCCTGACCTACGTCTACGGATCAACGGAACCCGACGACCCGATGAGCTCAGCAGTGACGCGGGCGGCGAAACTGAGCGTCCCCGCAGATCTGAAGGCATCCGACTCGGCCACGCTGGCAGCCGCCGAACACTCCGCCGACGCGAGCATGGAAGACACCTTCGACGCCGTGTGCAGCACCGAACTGCGCTTCACGGCCGAAGGGAAGCCGGCGTGCCTGCAGACCCAGCTGTTCGCCTCGGCGGTGAAGTACCAAGGATCGGACGGCGCCGTCGACGGGTGGCATGCAGACGCTCCCGAGGCCGCAGTCGCTGTCATCGGCGGTCTCGGCGGTCCGCAGTGGGAGCCGGTCGACCACGGCGATCAGACACTCGTCGTCGTGCCGGCCCCACGGGACGGAATCGCCGCACTCGACGCGGCCACCGGTAAAACAGTGTGGACGACAGACGGGCCGAGGCTGAAAGAAGAAGGCGAAACGGGCCGCTGGGGCGGGCAGGGGATTCTGCCGGACCTCGGATTGATCGTCGTCACCGACAACAAGAAGACGACGTTCTTCGACGCGAAGACGGGCAAACCGGTCAGCGACCATCCGGCCGGGGACTATTCCGACCAGAGCTCGAGCGGGCGTTTCGTCATCGCGACGAATGAGGACACGAGCACGATGTGGGCCGTCGTCGACACATGAGAGGTGTCAGGCGCCCGACGTCAGCGGAGCTGAAGACAGGCTGAACTGCGCTGAAGTGGGGGTTGGCGCGGAGCCAGCGACAAACATAGGTCACTATCGGATACTCCTGAGCCGGCGGCCGCCGCGCAGAAAGTATCCGATAGCGACCTGTATTCGCGGGGAGGAGCTCGGGCGGCCGGGCACTGCCGCCTCGCCGGCCGGGGCCCTGCCGCCTCGCGGGCCCGGATCCGCCCAGTTGTTCTGACCGGATGTCAGGTGAATAACTGATTGGTAATGATCTGTATCATCGCACCTGGTGAGGACTTCAGAGCGCCCGCGCGACTCATACGATGTCGCCGGAATCGCCCCGTTTCGCCTACGGAGTTTCATCTCCCCCAGGTAGTCTGTTCTCTGCGCATCGGGACAGTCCCGCGCATGCGCAGAGCCGTTCGGACCGAGACAGTGGAGGTGACATGGCAGGCGAGGACGAGTCGTTTCCGCCCCGCCCGGTGACCTCGCCGAACCGTCGCATCGGTGCGCTCTCCGGCAACACCAGAGGCATCGGCACCGGCTCGGATGTCGGTGCCGAACGACCTGAGAAGACTGCCCGTGGCAATGCTGAATCAGCCGCGGCAGAGACTGCCCCCGGCGCGGCCGGCGCAACGGGCTCTCGTGTGCCTGGCCCCTCTGCAGCAGCTGCGCCCGACGAGCCCGGTACGCCCGACGGATCCGACAGTCCCGCCTCGGCGCCGGATATCACTCTCCCGCACGTCGGGGAGCTCGCATCGGCGAGCGAAGACGCCATCGTCGACCCCTCCGAAGCGGTGCTCGAGAGCATCGACCTCGACACCTGGAAGTGGCCGGAGTTCTTCGCCTTCGCGCTGACCCGGATGCAGGAGATCTTTCCGACCGGCGGCATCCCGCGGGGCATCGGACCGGTGCGCGAATTCGTCACCGAAGACAACGATTTCCGCCCCTTGGCCGTCGACCGTGAGAAATGGCCGGCGATCGACGAGGACTGGACCACCGTCGGCGACGTGCTGGCGGGCACCCACACCGACGCGTGGCTCGTCACCCGCAACGGGGTCGCCCTGGCCGAGGAATACGCGTGGCCGATGAAGCCGGCCCGCCAGCACATGCTCTTCTCCGTGAGCAAATCCATCATCGCCACCGTCATCGGTGCCCTCGCCGACGCCGGACTGCTGCGCCCCGCAGACCTCGTCACCACGCATGTCCCTGCCCTGGCGAAGAGCGGCTACGCGGGAGCGACCATCCGCGACCTGCTCGACATGCGCTCGGGCATCAAGTTCTCCGAGGAATACCTCGAGGAGGGATCGGAGATCCGAGCCCTGTTCGAAGCGGTCGATTTCGCGCCCCGGACAGCCACCTCGGCGAAGGGGATCAAGGACTTCCTCACCGGGCTGACCAGCGAACGCGACCACGGATCGGCGTTCGTCTACCGCAGCTGCGAAACCGATGTGCTCGCCTGGATCGCCGAGGCGGTCACCGGCCAGCCGTTCTCCATCGTCGCCAGCGAATACGTGTGGTCGCAGATCGGCGCCGCCCATGCCGCCCAGGTCTGTCAAGACCGGTGGGGCGGGTCGATCGCCGACGGCGCCATGAGCGCCACCCTGCGCGATCTCGCCCGCTTCGGCGAGATGATCGCCCGCGGCGGCACGACCTCGGGCGGCGAACGCGTGCTCTCGGCGGAATGGGTCGAGGACATCTTCACCGGTGCCGAGGACTCCGCGAAGGTCTTCGCCGCATCCCCGTCGGGACGCTCATATCCGGGAGGCATGTACCGCAGCCAGTTCTGGCTGCCCTCGGCCGACCGCAACGTCGTCATCGGCATCGGCATCCACGGGCAGATGCTCTACATCGACCGCGCCACACAGACCGTCGGCATCAAGCTCTCGAGCGACCCCGAACCGGTGAGCCTCGCCGCCCAGCACGGCACTCTGGCCATGTTCGAGGCCATCGCCGAGGCGGTCCCGCCGAGCCCGTCGGAACCCGCTTCCCCTGCACCCACCGAGGCGACTTCCCGAGAAGGTGCCCCCGCTGCTCCATCTGCCGTGCCGACTGCGGGACCCAACGAGCAGAGCTTCGGCACACCCGCAACTGAGACCGCCGAGGCGATGGCCGCCGAGGCCGGACCCGCGGCGCACGTCGAAACAGTGACAGTCGAACCTGCGGCGTCGGTCGAAGCACAGGTCGCTCCTGCCCCGGCGGCCCCGATCGTTCCGGAATCGCCGGCGGCGCCGCAACCACAGCCCGTTGCCCCGCCCACCCCGGCGCCCCTCATCGGTCAGAACACGCTCTACTGAGCCCGTGCCGCGAGTTTCTCCAGCGGGCAGACAGATCTGCAGATCCGGCGCGAAACAGCGCGGATGATCGAGGCGGCACCCCCCAGGGGCGAGCGGTGTCCTCATATGACGAAACCGGTGCGGCCGAGAAGCGATATCGGTAGCGTGAGGGTCGGAATGACACCGATCACAGGAGGCATCACGATGTCCGACTTCTTCGACCGCGAGAACGACGCGAAGTACGGCAAGGCCTACAAAGAGACCACGCCCGACATCCTCAAGGCGTTCGGCGGATTCAACGACGCTGTCTTCGCCGCAGAAGGCCGGGAGATCCCGCTGAAGTACCGCGAGCTCATCGCCTACGCCGTCGGCCTGACCACCCAGTGCGCCTACTGCATCGACGCGCACTCGAATGCCGCCGTCACGGCCGGCGCCTCGGAGACCGAACTGGCCGAGACCGCGTGGACCGCCTCGGCGATCCGCGCCGGCGGAGCCTTCGTCCACGGTCGTCTGGGCTTTAAGTTCACCGGGGTCCACGAGCACTGAGTTCGCCCCGGGGCGAGCCCCGATTGCCTAGACTGAGAGGCGATCATGACTGACGAGCCCCGCACCCTTCCGCGCAGAACTCCCCGTTCCCGCCCGCACCGCATCCTCGTGCTGGCGTTGGACGGGGTGTCTGCCATGGACCTCGGTGTCCCCGTCCAGGTCTTCGGCCGTGAGTCGAATGCCGCCACTGCCCGCACCCGAGCCGAGGTGCCGCCGGCGATCGAAGACCGGCCCACGGCAGTCCCCACCGGGATCTGGCCCTACGAGGTCGAGGTCTGCGGTATCACCGCAGGCAGGGTCACCGGATCGGACGGGCTCGACTACTCCGTCGACCAGGGACTCGAGGCGCTGGAGACCGCGGACACGGTCATCCTGCCAGGTGCCACCTCGGCGGTGGCGGAAGAACCGCCCGCCTCGGTCGTCGGGGCCCTGCTCTCGGCCTTCGAACGCGGTACGCGGATCGCCGCGATCTCCACCGGCACCTTCGTCCTCGCGCGCACGGGACTGCTCGCGGGACGACGAGCCACCACACACTGGTCGACGGCGAAGGAACTCGCACGACGGTTCCCCTCGATCAGGGTCGACGAGAACGTCCTCTTCATCGACGAAGGACAGTTGCTGACCTCGGCCGGAGCAGCCTCGGCGATCGATCTGTGCCTCCACCTCATCCGCAGCGATCACGGAGTCGGCCTGTCCAACCAGGTCGCTCGTCGTCTCGTCGCCGCCGCCTACCGCAGCGCGGGCCAGGCGCAATACGTTCCGCGCAGCGTGCCCGACCCACTCGGCGAAGACTTCGCCGACACCCGCGAATGGGTGCTGCAGCATATCGGCGAGAAGATCACCCTGAGGGACCTCGCCGCCAACGCCGGAGTCTCCGTGCGCACCTTCTCCCGACGTTTCGTCGAAGACACCGGCTATACGCCCATGCAATGGGTGCTCAGAGCCCGAGTCGACCTCGCCAGGGAGCTCTTGGAGAACTCCGACCTGGGCATCGAACAGATCGCTGACCAGGTGGGACTCGGAACGGGTGCGAATCTGCGCATGCACTTCCAACGCATCCTCTCGACCTCCCCGAACGATTACCGTCACTCCTTCCAGGGCTGAGAAGACGCCCTTCCGCACCACATTTCCGGGCCTCCTTCGTTCCTTTTCGGCGACCCAGATCACAGTGGCGAGAAACTTTCGACATCTGGCAATACAACTGGCTATAACCTTGCGCAGATTGTCTGTCTGGCCACTGTTGCCGCGCGTGCAGATCGCCCATGATGGAGATATCAAGACGAATCCCGTGTTCAACGTGTACAAGGAGTGACATTGACTCGCATCGCCATCAATGGTTTCGGTCGCATCGGACGCAGCACCCTGCGGGCCCTGATCGAGCGCGGCAGCGAGCTCGAGGTCGTTGCCATCAACGACCTCGGCCCCGTCGACGATCTCGCTCGGCTGCTGAAGTTCGACACCACCCTCGGACGCTTCGGCCCCAGTGTCGAGGCCACCGAGGATTCCCTCGTCATCGACGGCAAGACCATCAAGGTCTTCGCGAAGAAGGATCCGGCCGAACTGCCCTGGGGTGAGCTCGACATCGACATCGCGCTCGAATCCACCGGTCGCTTCACCAAGGCCGAAAAGGCCCGCGCCCACATCACCGCCGGCGCGAAGAAGGTCCTCGTCTCCGCTCCCTCGAAGGGCGCCGACGTCACCCTCGCCTACGGCGTGAACAGCGAGGCCTACAAGCCCGAGCACACCGTGATCTCCAACGCCTCCTGCACGACGAACGCCCTGGCCCCGCTGGCCAAGGTCCTCGACGACCTCGCCGGAATCGAGCAGGGCTTCATGACCACCGTCCACGCCTACACCGGTGACCAGATGGTCCAGGACGGTCCCCACAAGGATCCCCGCCGTGCGCGCGCCGCCGCCGAGAACATCATCCCGACCTCCACGGGTGCGGCCAAGGCCATCGGCCTCGTCCTCCCGCAGCTCGACGGCAAGCTCAGCGGCGATGCCATCCGCGTGCCCGTCCCGGTCGGTTCGATCGTCGAGATCAACACGACCGTGTCCCGTGAGGTCACCCGCGACGAGGTGCTCGACGCCTATAAGAAGGCCGCCGACGGCGAACTCAAGGGCATCCTCGACTATGAGACCGAACCCGTGGTCTCGTCCGACATCGTCGGTCAGGCGGCCTCGTCGATCTTCGACGCAGCACTCACCCGCGTCGACGGCAAGCACGTCAAGGTCGTCGCCTGGTACGACAACGAGTGGGGCTTCTCCAACCGCGTCGTCGACAACCTCGAGTTCATCGGCAAGAACTGATCTTCACCGGCGATATCCGCCGGTGACTTCGAACGTCGCCGAGGTGGTTGCTCGGTGCCGACGGATGCACCTGTGGCCTCGAACCTGCATCGAGCAGGTTCGAGGCCACAGTCGTCTTGCCAGGATTTCGGAACGGGGATTCCCCGCGCCGAGGCGGCTGTCCGGTCGTCGCGAGTGTGTTCAGACGTCATCGGCGCCGGGGGTGCCGCCTTCGTCCTCCCAGCGTTCGATCGCACGGACCTTGGCGCGGCTGAACTTCAGGCGAATGCCGTAGCCGCCCTCTTTGCCGTCGGGAATGAACCGTGCGCCGTACTGCTCGAGCGCGAGAACGAGTCGACGCTCCTGTTCGGCGGTGAGGTCGGTGATCCCCTTCTCATAGTCCTTGAGTTCGGACTTCCCGATCTCGGCCTTGTCCGCCACATGCTTGGCCGCGACCTGGCAGAGTGCCCGCGTCGCGCGCGCCAGGGGTCCGTCGATGATGATCTCTTCTGTGCTCATGACTCCACCATGCCAGAGCCCATCATGACTGCCAAGGCTGGGGTTGCCTGCAGCTCCCACTTCGGTGTCCGCAGCGAGGCGGGATCGGTGGGTGCGCTGTGTTTCGAGATTTTCTGTTGTGGCAGGTGAACTCATAAATTACTGATATTCGATTCTCTGGCGAGCAAGATATGTCAGTGCCTTCGTCTAATGTTCGTCTCATGCTTCCGCCATCGGAGTCGGAAGCGGCGCGTCGCAGCGTGCGGCGCATGACGGAAGGTCAGAACAATGGAGATCAAGACCAGAAGCATCCGCAGCCTGGCGTATCGCTGCGAAGAGTTCCTCGATGAGAGTGGGCAGCCGCGCTCGATCAGTTACCCGAACAGCCTCGCGCTGTGCATCCTCGACGCGCTCTTCATGACGGGCTCCCATCCGACCGCGATCGACAACGTCGTCGACCGGTACACCGCCAGGCATGGCGGTGCCGACGGCGCGAAGTCGCTGCGCTATTCGATCGCCGCGGCCGGAGGATCTGAGAAGTGGGCGCGGGAGGTGATCTGCAACCTCAAACCCGCCCATACCCAACCCGGGGCGATGCTCAGAGCCGAGGTCGTCGACCGTGCCACACGGGTGATGGCCGATCACGGCATCGACACCGTCGACGACCTCCTCGCGGCGGTCGGTGACGAACCGTCGACCGGGCGGCATGCCAACGAGGTGGCCTGTGCCTGGAAGGAACTGCCGAGCCAGAAGTCGGGGATCTCCTGGCGGGCACTGCTCATGGTCGCGGGGTCCGATCACTTCGAGATCGACTACCGGGTGAAAGGATTCTTCGGCAGGCCGTTTGGCAGCTTCCCTCGGATGACGGACGACGAGGTGCTCGAGCTGATCTCAGCGACGGCCGACTACCTCGAGGTCGACGACAGGGTGGTCAAGCAGATCATCTGGCAGGTCTCGCATCGTCGTCTCCGGCCGGACCCGAAGCGCAAGGAGTTCTACCTGCCGTATCCCCTGGATGACGAGCTCGACGAGGAGCCGGATTGGTGGCTTGGGGTGTACGACCCCGAGATTCGCAATGAAGCTGATGAGTGGTCGTCGATCTTCGAACCCGAATTCAGAACTGCCTCCTTCGAGTCCGAGGAGGCGCTCGAATCCCAGCGAGCGTTCGAACCCAAGGGAGAGTTCGCGCCAGCAGACGAGGAAGAAACTGACTGGTCAGCGCCGTATCCGCTGTCGGGCACGACCGGTGCTGCTCCCTTCTGACCAGGACGAACGGCTGGTCTCCGACCGGGTTCGGTATCGTTCCGACCCGGTCGACTCAGCCGCCCTCGTTGCGCCGGTGCTGTGCAGCCAGCCGCACCGGCGCATTCGGGGCACCGTAGCCCTGGTAGTCACCTCGGCGTTCGACCATTTCGAAGAACACCGACCCGATCGTCGACGTGTAGAAGTGGAGGAATGTGCCGACGTCGTCTCTGTCGTAGAGGATATTGTTCTCACGCAGCCGCTCGAGAACCTCGGGGGCGAGATCGAAACGCGCCTCGAGGTCTTCGTAGTAGTTCTCAGGAACAGGGAGGAAGTCCAGCCCCCGCGAGACCGCGGTCGCGGCCGCAGTGAAGATGTCGTCGCAGGCGAGGGCGACATGCTCGGGATAGCTGCCGGTCGCTGGGGATTCGGCCGCGCGCGGAGCCAGGTTGAGCGGCATCCGGATCGCCCCGTCGGAGCTCGCCATCACCTGAGAACGGATAAGGCCCGAAGGGCTGGGCACATCGTTTGATGACTGGGCGTGGAGAGCGAGGAGGGAGGTGTAGAAGAGCACCGCTTCGTCGTAATGGTGCGCGGGCTGCGCCAAGTTCACGTGATCGATTGCCGAGAGTCGGTCATCGGGGACGTTGCCGAACTCCTCGGTCCATGTCGGATCGATGCCGGTCCCATCGCCGAAGAAGACCTCGGAGCCGTCGGGAGCGAACACGCCGCGCAGAACTTCCTCGTCGTGGGCCTGATCGCGGGGCGCTTCCGTGGCCTGGAGCAGGATCGCCCGCTCCATGGCGGCGTCGGCATCGGCGACGGCGAAGCCGATGCCCCGCAGATGAGTCCCGGATTCCGCGGATTCTGCTGCCGGATCGGTGGATACGACAGCCGGATCGGTGGGTTCGGTGACGACGATTCGAGCTTGGCCGCGTCGCCACAGCTGCACATGCGGCTTCGTGCGATGGAAGCCGACGAAGCGGAAGCCGAGCTGATGGATCTGCCGAGTGAGCGCGCCCAGATCATCGGTGTTCAGTTCGACGTAGTCGACACCGCGCGGTTCCGCGACCTGCGGCAGCGGCTGCAGATCGAGTCTCACACGGTCGCCTCCGGAGTGAGCGGCGGACACATTGGCTTCGAGCCACCGCAGAGAGCGCAGGCCGTCGACGGCGGTGCGCTGAGTATCGGCCTGCCGGAACGAGTCATTGAAGACCTCGAGTGAGACCGGCCCGGCATACCCGGTGGCAGCGACACGAGCGAGGAAGTCGGTGAGATCCCACGAGCCTTCGCCGGGGAAGACTCGGTGGTGGCGGGACCAGCTGAGGACGTCCATCGACAGGGCCGGGGCGTCGGCGAGCTGGAGGAAGAAGATCTTCTCACCCGGAATCTCGGCGATGCGGGACAGATCCGTGCCGCGGGAGAGGATATGGAAGCTGTCGAGGCAGGTGCCGATGCGCGGATGATCCGCGGCCCTCACCAGGTCCCACGCGCGATCGTATTCGGAGACGAACCGGCCCCAGGCCAACGCCTCGTAGGCGACGTCGATGCCGTATCTCTCAGCCAGATCGCCGAGGCGGCGCAGCTGATCGACGATCACCTCGTCATCGCCGATGGTCGCGGTGGCGACGTTCGAGCACAGCAGGATCATGGTCATGCCGAGTCGCTGCATCAGCTGGAACTTCGCCTCGGCCCGGACCAAGTTGGCAGCGAACTGCTCATCATCGACGCCTTCGAAATCACGGAAGGGCTGATAGAGATCAAGACTTAACCCGAGCTCTGCGGCCAGCGCCGCGATCGCCTCGGGGGAGTGGGGAGAGACGATGAGATCCTGCTCGAAGATCTCGACCCCATCGAATCCTGCCCTCGCGGCAGCCTGCATCTTCTCTTCAAGCGTGCCCGACAGGCACACTGTGGCGATCGAGGTTCTCATCGCGACCTTTCCTCATGGACGACATCGATCTCTTCCAAGCTCAGTCCCTTCGTCTCCTTCGCCGTCATCGCGACAAGACCGACGACGATGCAGACGCCTGCGGTGAACGCAGCGACCGACACCCAATTCTCTCCTCCCGCGCCGGCGACGGCGGAGGCGAGCACCGGAGCCAGGCCGCCGGAGACCGCGAATCCGACCTGAGTGCCCAGTGCCAGACCTGTCACTCGTGCCGTCGTCGGGAACATCTCGGCGTAGAACGAGGGCCAGATGGAATTGGCCAGAGAGTACGCGCAGCCGGACATCAGGGCGCCGAAGACGAAGATGAGCGGCCAATTCCCGGCCGAGACCGCACCCAGGTACGGGAACATCATCAGTCCCGACCCGACGGCACCGGTGATGAAGACCGGTTTCCGGCCGAACCTGTCCGAGAGCAGCGCGGCCGCCGGTATCGCGAACAGCGCGACACCGTTGGCGATGACCGAGACGAGCAGCATCGTCGAACGCTCGAGTCCGACGATCGAGGTGGCGAATGACAGCGACCAGACGGTGAAGACCATGTTCACGGTGTTGACCATGGCGCACACGGCCACACGGACGACCGCGGCCTTGTGCCACCGGAAGACCTGCATCAGCGGCGGGTTCTCGACCCGGGACTCCTGAAACGCCGGCGGCTCCTCGAGTCCGCGGCGGATGAGCCAGGCGGTGAGCACGACCAGCGCCGAGAGCCAGAACGGCACCCGCCAGCCCCAGCTGAACAGGGCCTCATCGGGCAGGAACGCGGTGAAGGGGATGAACACCGCGGTCGCGAGCAGGGTTCCGGCCTGAGTCCCGTGCAGGGTCCAGCTCGTCGTCCACGACCGCTTCTCCTCTGCCGAGTGTTCGAGGGAGACGGAGATCGCGCTCGCCTGTTCACCCGAAGCCGACAGGCCCTGGATGACCCGGCAGAGCACGAGCAGGATCGGAGCCAGCATGCCTACCTGCTCATAGGTGGGAAGGCAGCCGACCACGAAGGTCGAGACTCCCATCATGAACAGAGTGAGCATGAGGACGAACTTGCGGCCGAATCGGTCACCGAGCGGTCCCATGATGAGCGCACCCAGCGGACGCACGACATAGGCGACTCCGACGGTGCCCATGGCCAACAGGATGGCGATTCCCGGTGCAGTGGTCTCGGGGAAGAACAGGGTGTTGAGCACCAGGGCCGCGGCGGTGCCATAGACCGCGAAGTCGTAGTACTCCAGCGCGGAGCCCGTCCAACTCGACAGGGCTGCGCGCAGCGGTGTCTTCTTCGTGGGGCGAGCTTCCTCGGTCGCGTTGCTCATGCTTCCTCGCATCTCTCACTCTCAGGGACAGTCGACGGCCTCAGCGCTGTCGAGCGCTCATCGGACCGATGCTGTATTGCCATAGTGTGGCAATAGTTGTTACATTGTGGTTTACAGTGTGATCGAGATGACATAACCTGTCAACGTGGAACGCAGAGATCATGCTCCCCGGACACCACGCCCGTCTCGGACACCCGGCCTTCCGCACGGCCCAGCACCAACGACCTGCCACAGCAGCGCAAGGAGGCGAAGCATGCCGCCCAAGGGTTCGAACTCGGTGACGAAGACCTTCGAGATGCTCGAACTCCTCGGTGAATCACCCGAGGGGATCAGCGCCGCCCAGGCCGCCGAGACCACCGGATACCCGTTCTCGACGGCCTACCGTCTCCTCGGCGGGCTCGTCGAATCCGGCTATGCCAGCTTCGATGCGCGCACGAAGATCTACACCCTCGGGATGGAGGTCTTCCGCCTGGCGCAGAAGGTCGCGCACCGACAGGGGCTGTCCGGAGCGACGAAGGATCTGCTGCAGGAGCTGACGAAGTCCACCGGCGAATCGAGCATCCTCGCCGTCCGCCGCGGCAACGCCGCTCTCACCGTGCTCACCGTCGACGGCCCCCAGTTCCGCACGACCACCGATCCCGGAGACGAATCTCCGCTGCACACCTCGGCGCTCGGCCAGGCGCTGCTCGCTCATGACCCGCACGCCGATGCCACGGTCGATGCCCTCGAACTCGTCGCCCGCACCCCGAACTCGATCACCGATCCCGAGCAGATGCGCAAGCGCCTCGAGAAGATCCGCACCGACGGGTGGGCAGGGCAGTCCGAGGAGAACGACATCGGCATGAACGCCCTGGCCGTGCCCGTCTTCGACCTCGACGGAACACTGCTGGCCTCGCTCGCTCTCGCCGCTCCGGTCTTCCGCCGCAGCCTCGACGAGCTCATCGAGTTCGTCCCCCAACTGACCGAGACCGCGGCCTCCATCGCCGCCCGATTCCCGAGGTGAGCATGCCCGAGATCCTCGTCCTCAACGGACCCAACCTCAACCTCCTCGGTGAGCGCGAACCGGAGATCTACGGCCGCACCACCTTGGCCGATATCGAGGCCATGTGCGCCGACACCGCCGCCGAGGCGGGGCTGAGCGTGCGCTGCGTCCAGAGCAACCACGAGGGCGGGCTCATCGACGCCGTCCACGAGGCCCGGCACACCACAGTCGGGGCGATCATCAACGCCGGAGCGTATACGCACACCTCCCTGGCGCTGCACGATGCGCTGAAGTCCTACGACCACCCGATCATCGAGGTGCATCTGAGCAATCCGCATGCGCGGGAAGCCGTGCGGCACCACTCCTACCTCTCACCAGTGGCGGCGGCCGTCATCGCCGGAGACGGCGCCCAAGGCTACGTCCACGCGGTCGAGATCCTCATCGACCACCTCACGAACGCGAAAGCGAGACAATGACCTCATCCCTCCTCCTCGGCCTCATCGGCGACGGCATCTCCGCCTCCCGCACCCCGCGGATGCACGAGAACGAAGGCGCCGCTCACTCCATCCCCACGATCTACCGCACTATCGACATCAGCAGCCCCCGCCTCGCCGAGGTAGGACTCGACGAGCTGCTCACCGCGGCGATCCGGCTCGGCTTCAACGGACTCAACATCACCCACCCGTTCAAACAGCAGGTCATCGGCCTCCTCGACGACGTCGACCCGGTGGCCGCGCGCATCGGTTCGGTCAACACCGTCGTCATCGACAGCGTCGGCCGGACGACCGGATACAACACCGACGTCACCGGTTTCGCCGCCGGGTTCCGCGCCGGATTGGACGGCGCCGCCACCGAGGCGGTCGTGCAGCTCGGTGCCGGCGGAGCCGGCCGTGCGGTCGGGTTCGCCCTCGCCGAACTCGGAGTCGGCGAACTCACCATCGCCGACACCGACGTGCGACGTGCCGAAGGACTGGCCGCAGATATCGTCGAGATGAGTGCGGTCGGCACTCGGGCGCGAGCGATCGGGCTCGATGAGCTCGAAGGGGCGGCCGCCTCGGCGCAGGGGATCGTCAACGCCACCCCGGTGGGGATGACGGCCTATCCGGGAACCCCGGTCGACACCTCGGTGTTCGGGTCGAAGACCTGGGTGGCCGACGTCGTGTACTTCCCGCTCGAGACTCAGCTTCTCGCGGAGGCCAGGGCGAAGGGGTGCCGCACGCTCGACGGATCGGGGATGGCGGTCAATCAGGCCATCGACGCGTTCGAACACTTCAGCGGACAGAGGGCGGAGCCTCAGCGCATGCGCGAGACGTTCCTGTCCTTCGGGGCCTGACGTTCAGCCCTGCTCCTTCTTCTGTCTGCGGTATTCCTTGAAGAAGCTGAAGGCGAAGATGCCGACGATCAGGGCCAGGGTCAGCCACAGCGCGTACTTGTCGATGATCTTGAGAATGTCGACGGCGGCCTCCCCGAGCTGATACCCGAGGAACGTCCAGACGAGAGTGAAGATGAGGCAGCCGAGGAGGTCGGCTATGAGGAAGAGCGACAGACGCATCCGCGTCCACCCCGCGACGATGTAGACGAGCGTGCCGGGGATGCCCGGGCAACGCGAGATCAGCGTCATGAGGAACAGCGCCCAGTTCGGGATCTTCTTCAGCTGGTTGATGCGTTTGAGCTGGCGTTCGTTCTGTGCGAAGAGCCGCAGCACTCCGTCGCCCCATCGGCGGCCGGCCAGCCAGAACGCCCAATCGAGTTTGGCCATGCCGACGAAGCCGGCGACGATGACCAGCCACAGCGGGATCTCACCGACCCGGGCATAGGCGGCGGCCGCGACGATCGAGGTCTTCGCGCCGTTGATGAATTCCTGGACGACCGGGGCATTGACGAGCATCCACGGCCGCAGCGGCATGAGGCCGAGGTAGATGAGCGGGACGCCGATGATGATGAACAGCAGCAGCTTGTCGAGGCCCTGCGCCTTGCCCTGCCAGGGTTTGAGCGCCGCCCACGGATTCTCCTTGGGCTCCGCATCAGTGCCGGCGGCGTCTGCCTCGGTCACGTCAGGGGGCGCTTCCGCCTCGGCGCGGTTCGTCGATGAGGAGTCTGCGGATACGGGCTCGGCCTCGTCGTGGTCCGCGCGATCGTCGCTCATCGGTGGGCTCCTGCGGGTCGTCGGGGCGGTCGGCGCTTACGGTATCACAGGCACCCGAACACCCCACTTAAGAAGACTCTCATCGCCTCCGGCTCGACTTTGCCGCATGCCTTGGGCAATGTGGTCGGTATGGGTGGACGATCGAAGATCCTCGGCTGGGTCGTGGCCGGTCTCGTCATCATGCTCGCAATCCTCACCGTGCTCATCGTGCGCAACACCACCCAACCGGAACAGCCGGATCTCAGCCCGGTGGAAGTCACCCCCGGGCCGACGGAGACATCCGAGCCGAAGAAGACCGCCCCCGATGCCGACAGCTCTGCAGACGACGACTCCGGCGGCAGCCCGGCCGACGGCAGGGATGACGCGGACTCGAGAGAGCCGCGGGAGATCGAGCACTCCTACGAACCGGTGCCGAACCCGCCGCGTGAAGTCCCCGACAGCGACGACGACGGGGACGACGACGGCGATGACGCTGTCGGCGATGACGGCGACGATGACGATGATGACGACGGCGATGACGGGGACGATGATGACGACTGAACGGCGCGTCGGGCTGACCGTTCAGAATCGACTGACACTGGCCGTCGCCGCACTGTCGGTGGTCACCCTCTCCGTCGTCGGTCTCATCCTCTATACGGTCGAGTCGAACAACGTCTCCAGCCGAATCACCGCGTCCATGGCCCAGGAGATCGGGGAGATGCGGACCTTCTCCGAGAACGGGATCGACCCGCAGACAGGCAGACCATTCACCTCCGTCGATGAGATCCTCAGCAATTTCCTCGCCCAGAACAGACCCGATGAGGATGAAGCACTCTTCGCCTTCCTCACCGACGGTCGAGTGCTCTATCAGGGTGAACCCGAGGGCCTCCTCGGCGGTTCGAACGCCTTCGAGGAAGCCGTGGCCGGAGCGACGGATGACGGCGGGGAGATCAGCCTGACCGTCGGTGACGTCGAGTACGAAGGGTTCGTCCTGCCCATCACCGGCACCGAGGCGGGTGCGAACACCGACGCCCGGGGCGCGCCCACCGATTCGACGACCCGGACCAAGGGCGTCGGCGAAGTCGCCGGCGGGACGGCGGCGACGAACGGGCTCGGAGCCTTCGTCGTCGTCCACAATGTCTCGGCCAGCCAAGGCGACCTGGTGCAGATCATGCAGATCTACGTCGTCGTCGCCCTCGCGGCAGCGCTCCTCATCTCAGGGATCTCCTCACTCCTGGCGCGTCGGCTGCTGTCACCGGTGACCGAGCTGCGACGGACGGCCCAGTCGATCTCCGGAGGTGATCTCAGCAGCCGACTGGCCACGAAAGGCCACGACGACATCGCCGAACTCGGACACACGTTCAACGACATGCTCGACCGGCTCGAAGCGGCCTTCGAGGCCCAACGCCGTTTCCTCGACGACGTCGGACATGAGCTGCGCACCCCACTGACCATCCTCGGCGGTCATCTCGAGACGATGAACGCCGAGGATGTCGACGATGTCGAGGAGACCCGCACGATGCTGCTCGATGAGACGGACCGGATGGGCCGCCTCGTCGAGGAGCTGCTGCTGCTCGCGCGTGCCCGGCGTCCTGATTTCGTGCGCCTCGCCGAGGTGGATCTCAGCGGAGTCGTGTCCGACTCCCTGGCGAAGGCGAAGGGACTGGGGGACCGGGAGTGGGGCCTCGAGGTGCCCGAATCGCTGAGCTTCCGCGGAGACCGACAGCGCCTGACGCAGGCGCTCCTGCAGCTGGCGGCCAATGCCGTCGACCACACCGAGGACGGACAGAGAATCGTCTTCGGGGCCGGGGAAGACTCGGAGTCCGTGCACATCTGGGTGCGCGATGAAGGCAAGGGCGTGCCCGACGAGATCGCCGAGGACATCTTCGACCGTTTCTGCCGCGGGTCGACGGACGGGGCCGGCTTCGGTCTGGGACTGTCGATCATCACCGCCATCGCCGAGGCGCACGGAGGGACGGTCGTCCTTGACCAGACCTCCATCGGCGCACAGTTCCGGATGATCCTGCCGAAAGGACAGAAGTGAAGAGCATTCTCGTGATCGAGGACGAACAGCGGATCTCCGCCTTCATCTCGAAGGGGCTGACCGCCGCCGGATTCAGTCCGCAGACCGCCGCCGACGGCTTCACCGGTCGGGACCTTGCCTTGACGGGAGACTTCGCGCTCGTCATCCTCGACATCGGCCTGCCCGGACTCGACGGCTTCACCGTGCTGGAGCAGCTGCGAGAGCGGCGCCCCGAACTCCCGGTGCTCGTGCTCACCGCCCGTGACAACCCGGACGACACGATCTACGCGCTCGAGTCCGGGGCGGTCGACTATATGATCAAACCCTTCCGGTTCGCGGAGCTGCTGGCTCGGGTCCGCCTGCGGCTCAAGGAGAGCCCGCAGGGGCAGGAGGTCACCGAGCTCATCCGCGATGAGGTGCGCATCGACCTGCTCAAACGACAGGTGTGGGTCAAGGACAGCCTCGTCGAGCTCTCGGCTCGGGAACTGTCTTTGGCCGAGATACTGCTGCGCAACCGCGGCAACGTCCTCTCACGCGAGCAGCTGCTCTCCCACGTGTGGGGCTTCGACTTCGACCCCGGCTCGAACGTCGTCGACGTCTACATCGGATACCTGCGCAAGAAGCTCGGCACCGATTTCGTCACCACCGTGCGCGGCTTCGGGTACCGCGTGGACTGAACCTCGGAGCCTCAGCGGCTCAACCTAAGATCTTTCTCATCCGCGTCTTAATTCCATCTTAATCGGAGCCGACAAGCTGAGATGTATGAGAAGACGATTGAGAATCGCACTGTTCTCCCACGACTCGCTGGGACTGGGCCACCTCCGCCGCAACCGGGCTCTGGCCTTTGCGCTGGCCCGGGGCCTGCCGGCGCTGACCGGCCGGGAAGTCTCCGGTCTGCTCATCGCCAGCAGTCCCGAGGCCGCGCGATTCGACCTGCCGGCAGGATGGGACTGGGTGATCCTGCCCGGAGTCACCCCCGCCGCCGGCGGTTATGCTCCGCGTGCGCTCGCCTCCTCGATGCAGGGGCTCAGGGCACTGCGGGCGGCAGCGATCTCGGCGATCCTCGACCAGCAGCGCCCGGAGCTCTTCATCGTCGACCGGCATCCGTTCGGCATCGGCGGCGAACTCGCCGAGGCCATCGACCAGGTCCGCGGCCACGGCTGCCGGACCGTGCTGGGCCTGCGCGAAGTCCTCGACACCCCGTCCGCGGTCGATGCCGAATGGGAGAAGGTCGGTGGGCCCGCACTCGTGGCCGATTCCTTCGACGAAGTCTGGATCTACGGCGACGCCGACGTCTACGATCCCCGGTCCACCGGAGAAGTCCCCGCATCGCTGGCTGCCAAGGCCGTCACGACCGGCTACCTGTCACAGGACCGTGCCGATGACGGCGGCGACAAACCGGCAGGCGTCGAGGCGGCAGGGGTCGAGGCGGCAGGGATCGGGGCCCAGCTTTTCGTCCTCACCTGCCTCGGCGGCGGCTCCGACGGCGGCAGCCTCGCCACCATCGCCGTCGACGCGAGACCGCCCGACGGGCACCGCCACCTCATCGTCACCGGTCCGCAGATGGATGCCGAAGAGTTCGACCGACTGCGTGCGCGTGCAGGTGCGGACACCACCGTCATCCGCCACTGCGACGACATCCCCGGCCTCGTCGCCTCCGCCGAGGCGGTCGTATGCATGGGCGGCTACAACACTCTGGCCGAGCTGATGTCCACGACCACGCCCGCGCTCGTCGTCCCGCGCAAGGGCCACCGGGCCGAGCAGCCCAGGCGGGCATTCGCCCTCGCCGCGGCCGGAGCCGTCGACGCGCGCACGATCGACAGCCTCAGCGCAGACGTGCTCAGAAAATGGTTCGCCGGTCGAGCCGGACGGCTCACCGACCGCTCCCACATCGACCTCACGGGACTGGCCACCGTTCCCCGCCTGGCGGCCGAACTCATCGCTGACACAAGTGCCGAGGCACCGGCCCTGACGTCCGAAGCCGCGCCGACGGCGGCAACCCGCGCGGCAACGCCCGCCCGTCTGCCGATGACCTTGGAGGAGACCAGCCATGCTGTCTGAACAGCCACAGACCATGTCGACGCCAGCAACGCCTGCAACACCGACAACGCCTGCGACACCGGCAACGCCGGCGACTCGAGCCGCCCAGACCCCGCCACCGATCGCACGTCAGACCGGTCGCCGCGCCTATGTGCTCAAGATGTACCCGCGGTTCTCCGAGACCTTCATCGTCTCCGAGATCCTCGCCCGCGAAGCCGCCGGAGAAGACCTCGTGATCTTCTCCCTGCGTCCGAGCACCGACACCCGCTTCCACCCCGAACTCGCCCGCGTGCGTGCCGAGGTCATCCACATCGACCGCCCCTCGAGCGCACGCAGCTTCTGGCAGACCTTCGCCGAGGCCGCAGCGGAACCGCGCGTGGCCGCGGCACTGTCGGGCCGCCTCGGCGAACTGATGGAACTGGGTCACGACGATGCGATCCAAGCGCTCAGCCTCGCCCGGCTGGCCCTCGACCACGAGGTGACGCACCTGCACGCGCACTTCGCCTCGGTGGCGACGACCGTGGCCCGGGCCGCCTCGGCGCTGACGGGAATTCCGTACTCGTTCACCACGCACGCGAAGGACATCTTCCACGAGGATGTCGTGCTCACCGACCTGGCCCGCAAGACCGCCGATGCCGATCACGTGATCGCGATCAGCGAATTCAATCGTCGCTACCTGTCGACGGTGCTCGGGCCCGAGTTGGCCGACCGCATCGTCGTCGTGCGCAACGGCCTCGAACTCGACCGCTTCTCCTACCGGCCCAGGCAGGGCGCACCCGATGGCGCCACGTCCGATCGCGCACCGAGCACCTCGGGGGAGGCCCCCGCGCTGTTGGCGGTCGGCCGCCTCGTCGAGAAGAAGGGATTCGCGCACCTCCTCGACGCGCTCGCCCGCCTCCGCAGCGAGGGAACGGCCTGCCGTCTCGACCTCGTCGGCACGGGCCCTCTCGACGAGGAGCTGCGGGCACAGTCGCGCAGGCTCGGACTCGCTGACCTCGTCACGTTCCACGGAGCGCTGACCCAGGCCGAGGTGCGCGAGATGCTCACCGACCACGACATGCTCGTCTCCCCGTTCGTCATCGGCTCCGACGGCAACGCCGACGGCCTGCCCACCGTGCTCCTCGAGGGCATGGCCACCGGCATTCCCTGCATCGCCGGGTCCGTCACCGCCGTGCCCGAGGTCATCGACCACGGCCGCACCGGATGGCTCGTCGACGGCACCGATGAGCAGAACATCGCCTCCACCATCGCCGAGGTGGCCGCCGACATCCGTGCCAACCCGACCGACATCCGCACCGTCACCGATGCCGCCCGTGACCGCGTGTGCCGCATGCACGATTCGGCCGCCCAGGCCCGCGAACTCGCGGATCTGGCCGACGGAGCGGCGATCGCAGCGGGTACCGCAGCGCCCGGTGCGCCCGCAGCGCCCGTAGGCGCGTCCGCCGCATCCGGTGCCGCCGAGCGCTGCGCCGAGGCGACGGAGACCGACGCAGCCCCTGCAGCCCCGACGGTCCGTGAGATGGAGTCAGTGTCATGAGAATCGCCTATGTCCTCCTCGACCCCGGCATCGGGGTCTTCGGTACGAAAGGTGCCAGCGTCCACGTCCAAGAGGTCGTGCGCACCTTCCGCGCACTCGGCCACGAGGTCAGCGTGTTCTGCACCCGCACCGATGACGACATCCCCGCCGATCTCGCAGATCTCGACGTCACCCGGCTCGAGGTGCCGCGGGGACTCGACCGCTCCCAGCGTGAGATCGCTCTGCTGCGCCTGTCCGATATGCTCGCCGACCTGGTCACGGACACGGTGGCCGCCTCGGAGCAGGGATTCGACCTCGTCTTTGAGCGGTATTCCCTGTTCTCCACCGCCGGTGCGCGCATCAGCCAGCGCCTCGACGTGCCCCTGATCATGGAGGTCAATGCGCCTCTGCTGGACGAACAGCGGACCCACCGGGGACTCGTCCACACAGAACAAGCCGCCCGTGCCACCGCGGCGAGCTTCGCCGGAGCCGACCGCATCGTGTGCGTGAGCGAACTCGTCGCCGACTGGGTCCGCACCGACTATCCCGGGCTCGACGACGTCAGCGTCGTCCCGAACGGAGTGAACACGGAACGGATCACACCACGCAGCGGTCACGACCACCTCGGCGATGGGGCCTTTCAGGAACGCGAACCGGTGCGGGTCGGGTTCGTCGGCACACTCAAGCCCTGGCACGGCACGGATCGGCTCATCGCCGCCTGCGCGGGACTGGTCGGTGACTTCCGCGTCGACATCGTCGGCCACGGTCCCGAAGCCGATGTGCTTGAGGAGCAGGTGCGTGCACTCGGCCTGAGCGGTCGAGTGCGCTTCCACGGGGCGGTGGCGCCGGAAGCCGTGCCGCAGGCGCTGCGCGAATTCGACATCGCGGTCGCCCCGTACCCGGCGGGGGAGAACTACTTCTCACCCCTCAAAGTCTACGAATACCTCGCGGCGGGGCTGCCCGTCGTCGCCTCCTCGGTCGGCGCGATCCCCGGCGTGCTGGGAGGCACCGGGGCCGCGATCCTCACCGACCCGGCCGACACCGCGTCTCTCACCGGTGCCCTGCAGCAGCTCATCGACGATTCCGAACTGCGCGCGGACATGGGCGTTCGGGCCCGGGCCGAGGCCGTGGCCCGCCATTCCTGGACGCAGCGATGCCGACAGATCCTCGCTCCGGTGACAGGAGCTGGTCCCGTCGAGGCCGGCACTGCCCCCGTGCATACCGGCGCTGATCCCGCCGGACCCGACGGCGCCTCCGTCGCCACGGAACAGTCCGTGTCGGGACGGCGTCCCACCTCGGCGGTGAGAGCATGAGTACGAAGAAGCTGTCGGCCTCGGCGCTGCGGCGGACCCTGCGGATCATCCGCCCCCACCTGCGCCGACACACGTGGCTGATCATCGGCGGAATGGCCGCACTGCTGGCCGATGTCGTCTTCCGCATCCTCGAACCCTGGCCGATCAAGATCGCCGTCGATGCCGTCACCGCGGCACTGGGCGCACAGATCGCACCGACATTCGGCCTCCACGCCGGAGTGGGCACGACGCTCGCGGTCGTGGCCATCGGCCTGGCCGTCATCGTCGGCGGACGAGCTGCGGCGAACTACGCATCGACGATCTGTTTCGCCCTCGTCGGGGCCCGCGTGGCCACCCGGCTGCGCTCGCGAGTGTTCGACCACGTCCAGTCCCTGTCGCTGCGCTACCACTCGAAGGCTTCGATCGGAGACACCTCACAGCGACTCGTCGGCGACATCGGACGACTGCAGGAAGTCGCCGTGACCGCAGGGCTGCCGCTGGTCGGCAATGTCATCACCCTCGCCGTCCTCCTCGTCGTCATGGTCATCCTCGACCCGGTGCTCAGCGCGATCGTGCTCGCCACCGCGGCCGTCTACGGGCTGCTGTCGAAGGTCACGACGCCGAAGATCACGAAGGCCTCCCGATCCACTCGCAAGGGCGAAGGCCGCCTCGTCGGATCCGCCGCCGAGGCGCTCGGAGCCATCCGCGTCGTCCAGGCCTACGGACTCGAGAAGACCGTGGCCCGCGACTTCGCCGACGGCAACGAACGCGCACTCAAGGCAGGGGTGCGGGCGCGCCGACTGGCCGCCGGTCTCGAGAGGTCCACCGATGTCCTCGTGGGCATCTCGCAGGCCCTCGTCCTCGCGTTCGGCGGGTGGCAGGTGCTGCGCGGGGCGATGTCGCCGGGCGACCTCGTCCTCTTCCTCCTCTACCTCAAGATCGCGATGAAACCGCTGCGGGACATGGCCAAGTACACCGGCCGCATCGCCCGCGCGGCCGCCTCGGGGGAGCGGATCGCCGACCTCCTCGACGAACCCGTCGAGATCGCCGACGCCCCCGACGCCATGGCCATGGGACCGGTCCGCGGCGACGTCGTCTTCAACCGCATCACCTCGACCGACGGGCATGGTCGGCCCCTTTTCGACGAACTCGACCTGCTCATCCCCTCGGGTGAGAAGATCGGCATCCTCGGTGCCTCCGGAGCCGGCAAATCGACCCTGATGAGCTACCTGCTGCGGCTGTCGCAGCCGGATTCCGGGTCTATCTACCTCGACGGCTACGACACCCACAACGTCACCCGCGCCTCCCTGCGTCAGAATGTATCCGTCCTCCTCCAGGAGTCCGTGCTCTTCGCTGCCAGCGTGCGCGAGAACATCCGCTACGGTCGGCTCGACGCCACCGATGCCGAGGTGGTCGCCGCCGCACGCGCGGCCCGCGCCGATGAGTTCATCCGCTCCCTTCCCGACGGCTACGACACCGAGCTCGGCAACCGCGGGGACACGCTTTCGGGCGGGCAGCGGCAGCGCCTGGCCATCGCCCGGGCCCTGGTCCGCGACGCCCCGGTCGTCGTCTTCGACGAAGCGACGACGGGACTCGATCCGCAGACCCGCGCCGAGGTGGCCGACTCCGTCTCCGCGCTGACACGGGGTCGCACGAGCATCGTCATCAGCCACGACGTGGCGATGATCCGCGGACTCGACCGCGTGGTGTGGCTCGAGGACGGGCGGATCGTCGAGGACGGAGCACCGAGTGACCTGGCCGCGGCCGCGGACTCACGCTTCTCCCGGTGGATCCGCTCGCAGACCGACGAAACCGGCAGCGCACCGACCTATGCAGGAGCCTCATCATGACCGCATCGACGTTCGGGTCCGTGGACGACCCCGTGGACACGAGGTTCGCAATGCTGCCCTATATCGACGAGCTGCGATCGGCAGAAGGACTCTCCCGACGCCTGGGCTTCGCGGTCCGCACCCGCCGGATCCGCGTGAAACCGGGACGCAGCGCCATCGTCGCCTGGCAGCGGGAGGAATCCGGCAACCTCGGTGAGTTCGCCGACTGGGGGTTCACCGCGGCGATGACGAGCCCGGACAAACTCGCCAATGCGCGGCGGCGGGCCGCCCGCCATGGGCAGGAACTGACCGTCCACGAGGCGGCCGACCCGCGTTCTGCGGGCGCGACCGGTGCTGTGCTGGTCAGCGGCAGCGTGCTGGCCGACCCCAGGATCGGCAAGCATGTCGCGCGGACGCTCGACCACCTCGGCGGCGACATCGACATCATCGGATACAACCCGGCACGGCGGCTGCTGCTCAAGCACACCCCGGTCCAGGGGGTGCCGGAATTCGTACGGATCGGTGCGGAATCCCAGCGCCACCTCGCCGAGGCGGCCCATCGTTGGCGGCAGGCACAGCTGCCGAGCCTTCCGGTCGAGTTCATCGGACGGCGTCACACCGCCACGCGCTCGCCGTGGTGGGGGACCGGTGACCTGCACGGACACCCGGACCCGAACGTGGCCGAAGAGGTCGGCGTGATCATCGCCGAACTGCACCGGGGTATGCCGGACCTGGTGAGCGGACGGGGCAGCGCCGCAGACAGGCGGGCGGTCGGCGTCGACGCACGCGCGGTCGGCGAACCGATCGAGCAGGTCGAGACCGTCAGTCGGTCACTGGTTCGTCTGCTGCCGGAGCGAGCGACGGACATCGCTGAGCTGCTCCTTGAACTGACCCGACGCATCGGATCGAGCCGGGAACTGCGGGAGATCCACGGAGATCTCAGCCCTGACCAGGTGCTTCTGGCGAACTCCGACTGCCGGATCATCGACCTCGACCGGTCAGGACTCGGACCGATCGGGATGGATCTGGGCCGGTGGATCGCCGCCTGCCGCACCAATCCCGGGCTGGACGAACTCGAACAGCCCTTCCTCGACGGCTACCGTTCAGCCGGCGGCGAGGCATCCGACCTCGGTGCTTGGACGGCCTGGGCGTTGCTCACGGCCGCACTCGAACCCTGGCGCAGCTGCTCCGAGACCTGGAGGGACGAGACGATGCAGACCGTCGACGCGGCACTCAGTGCACTTGCCGGCGGATCACACAGTCCGGATGGCGGCGTTCGCGTGGGCGGAGCGACGCCATGAGCACAGCGAACCAGGCAGTGACCCCGACCATCCCGGACACGGTCGACATCGACGGGCAGGATTGGACCATTCGCCGAGCCTGGCCCGCGGGAGACGGTCGTATCGCGTGGGAAGCGACGCGGCCGGGAAATGGGCTTCGGGTCGGCTACCTCGACGAACACGGGGTGAGGGTCTTCGCCGCGGATCGTGACCCGAAGCTGCCGGGACTCGCCGAGCTGCTCGACGACGGAGGCCGACTGGTCTCTCACCGGCCGGGCAAGCGCGCCGTCGTCCGTCTGTCCGACGGCAGCTTCGCGAAATGCGTTCGTTCGGGTCGAACCGCGGCAATCCTCGCGGGGCAGCGCCGGGCACAGGCATTCGCCGTCGGGTTCGCACTGCCGGAGGTCCTCGCCGCCGACGACTCGACTGTCGTCCTCTCCCGACTGCCCGGAGTCGAACTCCACGATCCGGCCCGCCTCGGTGAGGACTGGAAACGGGCGTGGTCCGAATGCCTCGAGGCCTGGGCCCGGGCCGGCTCGAGTGGCCAGAGCTGCGATGCAGCGCATGCCGAAACCGCGACGGGCGCCGGGTTCAGAGGCAGCGAGACGCCCGTGCACACTGCGGGCTCGGAGATGCGTGTGCTCGCGGAATGGCGAGAGCGGGCCGCGGATCTTCTCGGCTCCCTTCGCCGCCGAGTCGATGGACTCATCGCCGAAGTGAGCACTGAGCTGATCGACCAGGCACCCGAGACAGTGGAAGGGCGCGAATCTGGCTGGGGCCCGATCCATAGGGACCTCCACGACAAGCAGCTGATGTGGGATCCGGTCGCGGGCCCGGGCCTGCTCGACGTCGACACGGTCTGCCTCGGGGAGCGCGAACTCGACCTCGGAAATCTCGCGGCCCACGCCCGCTGGCGATGTGCGCAGGGGATCTGGACCGATTCGGAAGCCGAGGTCGTGCTCGAAGCCATTCGCGCGACTGCCTCGGCGAGCGGATCGGACACAGCACGGGTGCGCATCTATGAGCGGGCTGCCCTGCTGCGGCTGGTCTGCGTCTATGCGTTCAGACCGCGGTGGAGCGATCGCACGGGAATCCTTCTCGACGCTGTCGAGTCGATCCCGTTTGAGGCGGTGGGGCGGCAGGCGTCGACCCGCTAGTCTGCATGTTGGTGCGTGACCGGAACGGGTGGGTGCTTCCGGCGGATCCGCGTGCGGTGGGCAGGATCTCACGGTTTTCCCGGGTCGTGGGCATCGGCTGCGCGATCATCGGTGGGTGATCGGCCGACTACGCGGATCTCGTCTCGATCCACGCTCGCATCGGACCCAGGCCGATCCATTGGTCCACGACCATGGCCAAGACCGCAGGCAATGAGCTCGCCGCCACCCTGGTCGGTCGGGGCCGAACCGTCCACGAGCTCGTCATCCGCCGACGCAGCGGTCCGGATATCCGAGCCGACCTGTCCATGCACACGAGTCCCGCGAGTTTCACGCAGCTGGTCGATCAGCTGCGGGGGCTCCTCGCTCCGTACTCGATTCCCGTCGAGTTTCGACGCTGAGTGCGGTCGTCACAGGACTGAGGTCGGTGTGTGGGCGTCAGTCTGCCGCTCTCATTCGGCGGTGCTGCGGCGAGCATCTCCCCAGATGTCGACGCCGGAGTCGACGGCGAACTCGTCGATCGCCTGCAGCTCATCGACGCTCAGCGGCGCAGCGTCGAGGGCCGCGACATTGTGCTCGAGCTGCTCGACGCGGCTGGCCCCGATGACCACCGAGGACACCCGGTCATCGCGCAGAGCCCAGGACAGGGCCATCTGCGCCAGGGACTGACCGCGGGCGGCGGCGATGTCGTTCAGTCTGCGGATGCGAGCGAGGTTGTCCTCGTCTAAGAACCCCTCCTTGAACGACGGTTTGGCCTTGCCTGCGCGCGACTCCGCGGGCACGCCGCGAAGGTACTTGTCGGTGAGGAGGCCCTGGGCGAGCGGGGAGAAGCAGATGACCCCGAGGCCCTCGTCGTTCGTGGTCTCGAGCAGCCCGTCGTCTTCGATCCACCGGTTGATCATCGAGTACGACGGCTGGTGGATGAGCAGGGGAGTGCCGAAGTCGCGAGCGATCTGCGAGGCGCGGGCCGTGTCGGCGGCAGAATATGAGGAGATGCCGGCGTACAGGGCGCGGCCCGACCTGACGGCGGTGTCGAGGGCGCCGATGGTCTCCTCGAGCGGGGTCGAGGCGTCGGGGCGGTGGGAATAGAAGATGTCGACATAGTCGAGGCCGAGTCGGCGCAGGGACGCATCGAGGCTGGCCAGGAGGTACTTGCGACTGCCCCCGGGGCCTCCATAGGGTCCGGGGTGCATGTTCCAGCCGGCCTTCGTCGAGATGATGAGCTCATCGCGGTAGGGGTGGAGGTCCTCGCGCAGCAGCCTGCCGAAGTTGATCTCCGCCGAGCCCGGAGGAGGACCGTAGTTGTTCGCCAGGTCGAAGTGCGTGATGCCCAGATCGAAGGCCCGCCGGACGGTGTCGCGCTGGTTCTGGAAGGCGACGTCATCACCGAAGTTGTGCCACAGCCCCAGCGACAGGGCCGGAAGGACGAGTCCGGACCGGCCGACCGGGCGGAAGGTCATCGAGTCGTAGCGGTTCTCGGCTGCGTGAAACACACATTCTCCTGGTCACGAGGCGGCTGAGCCTCCAGCCTAGTACGAACCCGGGTGACCGGCCGCTCAGTCCGCGTTCGAGTCAGCCTTCACCCCCGCCGAGGCAGCCAACTTGCTGATCGTGCCCGCGAGGTCGAGGTCGCGTTCGGTCACGGCACCGGTGTCATGGCTGGTCAGCTGAATGTCGACGTGAGGGAACGTCAGAGTGATGTCGGGGTGGTGGCCGGCGTCCTCTGCCGCGGCACCGATCTTGTTGACGAGGTCGAGACCGGTCGCGAAGTCACCGGTGAGCAGACGCGTGGCGATCGAGTCCTTTCGGGCCTGCCAGTCGGCCAGGCCCTTGTCGTTGAGAGTATCGAGCAGTTCCTGTCCGGTATATGCAGTCATGCTTCCATGCTAGGAACCGCAACGGCATCCGTGAACCCCCTGCTCCTGACTCCACTGGGCAGAGGCGTAACGTTGCCCCAGTGATTGGCTCAACCGCATACCTCGTGACGCTTCTCTTCGCGTCGATCGCGCTGCTCATCCTCCTCATCAACTGGAAGACGAAGCTGCATCCGTTCCTCGCCCTCCTCATCACCTCAGCGGTGACGGCTCTTGCGGCTGGTGAGGAGATCGGCAAGATCCCGGAAACGATCGTCGCCGGAGCCGGGGACACCCTCGGCGAGACAGGTGTCGTCGTCGCGCTCGGAGCGATGCTCGGCCGCCTTCTGGCAGACAGCGGCGCAATCCAGCGGATCGCGAACCTCGTCATCGAGCATTCCTCGCCGAAGGCTGCGCCGTGGATCATGACGGGCGTCGCCTTCATCATCGGCATCCCGATGTTCTTCGAGGTCGGCCTCGTCGTCCTCATCCCGGTCATCTACGCAGTCGCCTCGCAGCTGGAGAAGAAGACCGGCCAGAAGAAGCTGTGGTACCTGCGGATCCTAGTCCCCGCGATCGCCGCTCTTGCCTGCCTCCACGGTATGGTCCCGCCCCACCCGGGGCCGCTCATCGCCGTGTCCGGACTCAACGCGAACGTCG
The DNA here is from genome assembly GCF_011617705.1 of Brevibacterium limosum. Taxonomy (NCBI): domain Bacteria; kingdom Bacillati; phylum Actinomycetota; class Actinomycetes; order Micrococcales; family Brevibacteriaceae; genus Brevibacterium; species Brevibacterium limosum. The sequence continues at coordinate 572,287 of NZ_CP050154.1, forward strand.
GAACGACGATCGGACTCGGCCTGGTGTGTGCCATCCCGACCGTCATCCTCGCTGGTCCGGTGTACGCCCGCTGGATCGCCCCGCGGGTGAAGCTCGAACCGACCGCCGACCTCATCGACCAGTACACCGGGGCCCGCGCCGAGGTGGACTCACGGGAGCTGCGCACGATCCCGATCTGGCTCGCCTTCGTCACCGTCCTCGTCCCCGTGGTCCTCATGCTCGTGCATACCGTGGTGCAGCTCGTGGCGCCGCAATCGTCGTTCGAGCCAGTCGCCGAGGTGATCGGCAACCCGGTCATCGCCATGCTGGCAGGAGTCATCTTCGCCGCCATCGCGCTCGGGTGGACCTCGGGAATGGGCGGCGAGCGGATCCGCAGCTCCTTCGGCGACAGCCTCAAGTCGATCGCCGGAGTCATCCTCATCATCGGCGGCGGTGGTGCCTTCAACGAGGTGCTCAAGGACTCGGGCATCGGCGACGCCGTCGTCGGCGCGACCTCTCATCTGGAGATGAACCTCATCCTGCTCGGCTGGTTCATCGGCATCCTGCTGTCGTTCGCCACCGGATCGGCGACCGTCGGAATCACCTCGGCCACCGGCATCGTCGCACCTCTCATCGGTGATCACTCCGGGGCGTACGTGTCTCTGGTCGTCATTGCGATCGGCTCGGGATCGATCGGTCTGAACTGGGTCAACCATGCGGGATTCTGGTTCGTCAAGGAGAGCTTCGGCATGACGATCGGTCAGGCGACGAAGACTCACATGATGGTCCAGACCCTCGTCAGCGTCTTCGGGCTGATCTTCGCCTTCCTGCTTTCGCTCCTCTTCGTCTGACAGCCGTCAGGGACCCACCGTAGGGCACCCAGCGTGCGCTGCCCGAGGCACCCCTCGAGCCGAAAGCACGTCAGGTAACGCGAAGCTCGAAAAAGTCGTCGCCGGTGACGACTCTTTCGAGATTCGCGTTACCTGAGGGGTGTGCGCGCGGATTTCGCGAGAGTGGCGACAGGAAAAACGCCTCGAGCCACCACAAAATAGACCAGTGGTCTTGATTTCGTGATGTGTCTTATGCCTCAATGGTGTCGTGACGAAATTCCACGCCATCCGGGACCAGCTCCTCGACCGGCTCGAGGGCATGGCCGCCGGCGAGCAGTTCCCGCCGGAACGGCAGCTCGCCGAGACCCTGGGCATTTCGCGGATGACCCTGCGTCGAGCCATCGACGAACTCGTCGCCAAAGGGATGGTGCGCAGGCGTCACGGCACGGGAGTCTTCGCCCTCAGCCCGAAGCTCGACCAGCCGCTGGCTGCGAGCTCCTTCACCGAAGACATGCTCGCGCGCGGAATGCGTCCCGGCTCGCACAACCTCAGCTTCGACACCACCCGGGCCGGCGCGCACATCGCACGGCGCCTACACCTCGGCGAAGACGACGAGGTCATCGCTGTTCTGCGCCTGCGCCTGGCCGATGACGAGCCGATCGCCCTCGAGGAACTCCACATTCCCTCCGCCCTTGTCCCTGGGCTGAGCGCCGGCGACCTCGAGAACCAGTCCTTCTACGAACTGCTGCGCAGCCGCTTCGGCATCCGCCTCAACCACAGCGTGCAGACGATCGAACCGACCCTCCTCGACGCCGCCGAAGCCCAGCACCTCGGTGTTGATGAACTCTCCCCGGCGCTGCTGTTCGAACGCATCTCCCGCGGTACCGATGACCGACCTTTCGAGTTCGTCCGCTCCGTCTATCGCGGCGACCGGTACAAGGTCCGCACCGAACTCACCGTCCCCGGCCCAGCTGCCGCCGCTCAGACAGATCCTGCCGAGGCCGTCCCCGCCACAGACACCGCACCCGCTACCATCGCCCCGACCAGCACAGGCGGAGAGCAGCCATGATCATCGCCGGACTCATGACCGGAACCTCCGCCGACGGCCTCGACCTCGTCATCGCCGAGTTCCTGCCCGATCCGACCGTCGGCTCCGACCTCGTCGGCGCCGACCCGACAACTCTGACCGTGCGCATCCTCGCCGAACGCGAAACCCCCTTCGACGAGGAACTCGCCGCCGACATGCTCCGCCTCCTCGAACCCACAGACATGCCGCTGTCCCTGGTCAGCAGCGTCGACGCCCGCCTCGGCCGCTTCTGTGCCGAAGCCCTGTCCGAACTCTGCGCCGACCACGATCTCTCACCCGACCTCGTCGTCTCCCATGGACAGACCGTCCGACACGACATCACCGACGGGCAGGTCACTTCGACCCTCCAACTCGGGCAGCCGGCCTTCATCGCCGAGCGGCTCGGTATTCCCGTGCTCTCCGATGTGCGTTCCCGCGACGTCGCAGCCGGTGGACAGGGCGCTCCGCTCGTCGGGCTGCTCGATTCCCTTCTGCTCTCCGAGGTCGAGGCTCCGACCGCGGTGCTCAACCTCGGCGGGATCGCGAACATCACCGTCATCACTCCCGGTCAGGACCCCATTGCCTTCGACACGGGCCCGGCCAACGCCCTCATCGACGTCCTCGCCCGCCGCATCACCGACGACCGACTGGGCTACGACCGCGATGGTGCGCTCGCCGCGGCCGGAACCGTCGACGAGGACCTGCTCACCGCGCTCCTGGCCGAACCCTTCTATGCACGAACCGCCCCGAAATCGACGGGCAAGGAACTCTTCCACGCCGCCTACCTCGACTCATTCCTCGAATCCCGCCCCCACCTCGGCGACCATGATCGGATCGCCACGGTCACCGCGCTGACCGCGCACACGATCGCCGAGGCGGTCCGCAGCTACGACGTCACCACCGTCATCGCCTCGGGAGGTGGGACGCGCAATCCCGAACTCATGCGCCTCCTCGGCGCGGAACTGGGCGAGAACATCGAGCTGACCAGCACCGACGCCGCCCTCGGGCTGCCCGAAGGAAGCAAGGAAGCACTGCTCATGGCACTCCTCGGATGGCTGAGCTGGCACGGACTCGACGGCACCGCACCGAGCCTGACCGGAGCGAGAGGTCCGCGCATCGCCGGGCGCTTCACTCCCGGTGACGGGCCGCTGCGCCTGCCCGAGCCCCTCCACCGACGACCCACCCGACTGAGACTGACGGACAGAGGCTGACCGACTGAACCGCGGTCGGCTCCGACACCGCCCGTACGGCCCCACCGACAAACCGACCACGACTCCACAATCGAACCCGACACACTCCACACCCCAACAAGGAGAGACCAATGCAGATCATCGACGTCCTGGTGATCATCGCCTATCTCGTCGCAACGGCGTGGCTGGGACTGGCGCTGAGCGGAAAGCAGAGCAGCCTCAAGGGCTACTTCCTCGGCGGGCGCGACCTGCCGTGGTGGGCCGTCTGCCTGTCCGTCGTCGCCACCGAGACGAGCGCGCTCACCGTCATCGGCATCCCCGTCATGAGCTACCTCGGCGACCTCAACTACCTGCAGCTGGGACTGGGCTACATCCTCGGCCGCGTCGTCGTCGCCTACTTCATGCTCCCGCGCTACTACGACGGTGAGATGATCACCGCCTACGCCTACCTGGGCAAACGCTTCGGCCAGTCGACGCAGACCACGGCCGGCGTGACCTTTCTCTTCACCCGTCTGCTCGCCGACGGCATCCGCGTGCTCGCCGCGGCCATCCCGCTCAAGGTCATCCTCGACGGGCTCGGCATCCACACGAACTACTTCGTCATCATCGTCGTCCTCTCGCTCGTCACGATCGTGTACACGTTCATCGGCGGCATCAAGGCCGTCGTCTGGGTCGATGTCGCGCAGATGATCCTCTACGTCCTCGGCGGGATCCTCGCGATCATCATCATCTCGGCATCGATCGGCGGCGGCTGGTTCGCCGAGGCGGTCGAAGCCGGGAAGGCGAACATCTTCGTATTCGAAGGCAACCCGATCTCCGCGGATGCGTCATTCATCCCGTCGTTCCTCGGCGGCGCAGTCTTCGCCATGGCCTCGCACGGGTCCGACCAGCTCATCGTCCAGCGACTCCTGTCCTGCCGGTCGAAGCTCGAGGCGCAGAAGGCGCTCATCACCTCCGGCGTCGTCGTGGTCGTTCAGTTCGCGATCTTCCTCCTCGTCGGACTCGCGCTGTGGGCCTACTACGACCACGCGCTGCCGGCGGATCTCGGCCTGACCCGCGACGACGAGATCTTCCCGCTGTTCATCATCGAAGGTCTGCCCACCGGAATCTCGGGCCTGCTGCTGGCCGGCATCCTCGCCGCCGCGATGTCGACGCTGTCCTCGTCGCTGTCGGCTCTGTCGTCCTCGACGGTCAACGACGTGTACGCGAAGCTCAAGCGCACCCCGATGACCGACGAGCAGGGGTTCAAGGTCGGCCGCTGGGCGACGATCGGCTGGGGCATCGCATTCATCCTGCCGGCGACGGTCTTCGAATCCGACTCGGGCAACATCGTCATCCTCGCTCTCGGCATCGCCGGCATCACCTACGGCGGTCTGCTCGGTGCGTTCGTCTTCGGCATCGTCAACAAGCGGGCCCGAGCTGTCGACGCGAACATCGCGTTCGCTCTGGCCGTGGCCGTCAACGCGTTCTTCTTCGTCATGGAGAAGTACGTCACTGGCGAGGTGTGGGTGGCATGGCAGTGGTACCCGCTGCTCGGCGTCATCGTCACCTCCATCGTCGGCGGGCTGCTCGGCCTGCGTCACAAGACGAAGGTCGTCGAAGAGCCCACCATCGCCGAGGTGGAAGGAAGCACCCGCCCATGACCTCCTCCCAGCCGGGTTCGGCCCAGCCCGCCCCGATCCCGTCGCCGGAGTCGACGACGTCGACGGCGGAACCGACGTCGAGCGGACGCCCCCTGTCGCCGACCGAGCAGCGCAATCCGGCCAGCTCCGGGCTCGATGACCTCGACACCCTCGGCGTCCTCCAGGTCCTCAACGCCGAAGACCACGCCGTGATCGACGCGGTCGCCGCGGCCCTCCCGCAGCTGGCCGAGCTCGTCGATACGAGCGCTACACGCATGCGCCGAGGCGGCCGTGTCCACTACTTCGGCGCGGGCACCTCGGGTCGACTCGGCGTCCTCGACGCGAGCGAACTGCTGCCGACGTTCAACCTCGAACCGGGCCGGGTCATAGGGCATATCGCCGGTGGCCAGGCGGCCCTGGTCAACGCCGTCGAGAACGCCGAGGATTCCGGGGCCGACGGATCCGCGGCCGGTGGGGAGCTCGGGCCTGACGATGTGGCCATCGGCATCGCAGCCAGCGGTTCGACCCCGTACGTCGGCGGCGCGCTCGACGCGGCGCGGGCGAACGGCGCGCACACCGTGCTCATCTCGAACAACCCGCACGCACCCGTGGCCGAGCAGGCCGATGACCATATCGTGCTCGACACCGGCCCCGAGGTGATCACCGGGTCGACGAGGCTCAAGGCCGGCACCGCTCAGAAGCTCACCCTCAACGGGTTCTCGACCGCGCTCATGGTCGCACTCGGCCGGACCTGGGACAACCTCATGGTTTCGGTCGTGGCGACGAACGCGAAGCTGCGCGAACGCACCGTGCGCATCCTCCGCGAGGCCGCTGACCTCGACGATGCCGACGCCCGGGAGCTGCTCGAGCGCTGCGATGGTGACCTCAAGACGGCGATCGTCGTCTCCTTCACCGAGGCGGCCCCCGCACTGGCCGCATCGACGCTGGAATCCCATGACGGTTCGGTCCGAGCCGCGATCGCCGAGCTCGTCGGGACAAGTGCGTCAGGCAATTCCGACCGGTCCGCCGCCCGCGCTCCGGGTGGAGCCGGTGGATCGGACGACGGCGGTCCGGGTGGAAGCACCAGGTCCGACGGTCCGGGTACCGTGGGCGCATGAGCCTCGTCCTCGGCATCGACATCGGCGGCACCGGCAGTCGGGTCGCGCTCGGCGAAGTCGATGTCGTTGCCGAACCACTCGGCAGCATCGACAGCGAGCCGACCGTGAAACTTGGAACTGCCGTCGACACCGGCTTCGTCCCGCGCATCATCGACCAACTCACCGGCCCGCGCATCGAGATCGGGCCGAGCGGCAGCAACGTTCTCCGTATGGTTCGGGAACTCGTGCGGACGGCCGCGGAGACCTGGCCCGACTGCTTCTCCGAGGTCACCGGCATCGGCATCGGAGCCACCGGCATCGCCTCCCTCGCCGAGGACCCGTCGGATGCGCTCGCCGCCATCTCCTCGGAGTTCGGGGTGTCGACAGTCGCCGCCATCGATGCCGTGACCGCTCACCTCGGCGCCCTCGGCGGAATCGGCGGGGCGATCACCGTGCTCGGGACCGGAGCCATCGCCATCGCCCACCAGGGTCCGGGCGATGACGGAGTTTGGCCATCCGACTGGTCACGTGCCGACGGCTGGGGCCACCTCTTCGGCGACCGCGGGGGAGGGGCGTGGCTGGGCCGCCACGGCCTCGAACTCGCTCTGCGCACCCATGACGGACTCGATGAGCGCGGGCGTGCACTGCTCGAGGCGGCCACCCATCGTTTCGGACCACCAGCCTCCTGGCCGAGCCAGTTCTACACCCGCAATGACCGAGCCGGACTGCTCGCCGAGTTCGCCGTCGACATCGCCGACTGCGCTCGCGCCGGTGACGTTGCTTCGGCCGAGCTGCTCCGCGGTGCCGGCAAGGAAGCCGCCTGCAGCGCCGTCGCCGCGGCGCGGACCGCCGACTCCGGTGGCAGATCATTCCGGGTCGGCCAGTGCGGCTCAACCAGCGCCGACGTCGTCTCGGAGCACGGCCGGACTGCCGATTCGCCGATCCGCATCGCGCTCACCGGGGGAGTCGCGGCCGCCGGTGGCCGCCTCGTCGAGGGATTCCGCACCGAAGCCGCACGTCTGCAACCGAACGTCACCATCGTCGAGCCCGACGGCGGGCCGCTCGATGGTGCACTCACGCTCGGCCACCTCGGTGCCGGTGGGAAACTGCGTGCACAGGATCGGATCGTCTGGACCTGACAGGGGCTCAGGTAACGCGAAACTCGAAAGAGTCGTCTCCGGCGACGACTTTTTCGAGTTTCGCGTCACCTGAAGCGAATTGAGCCCGTGCCGGCCGCACCATCCTCACTTCGCGCACGCCGTCGTACTCATCGGACTTGACGGTGCCGTCGGCGACGAAGCCGTTCTTCGAGTAGAAGGCCTGAGCGCGCGGATTCGGGTCGGCCACCCACAGCGCAGTCGTCACGGTCGGGTCGATGACGGCGTCGAGGAGGTCTTGGCCAACGCCCGTTCCGTGTATGGAGCGGTAGGCGTATAGGACGTAGAGGTGGCGGGCTTCGGGACGCGCGGTTCGGCTGAGCCCGCGCTCGGGGCCGCCGCACTCATCCTGGCTGTCTTCGACGCTGGGGCTTCCCGCATCCTCCGGCGGTCCGGACATTGCGATGCCGACGATCTCACCGTCGGATTCGGCGACGGCGCACGCGTATTTCTGCGGATCCGCCTCGGCGAGGATCTGCGTCCACATCCGCTGTCGGCGATCGAGGAGATCGGGAGCATCGAGGAGGTCGTCGGGCATGATCCCGCGGTAGGCCTCGAGCCAGGTGTCGACGTGGACACGGGCCATGGCTTCGGCATCGGCGGGTACGGGTGGGCGGACAGTATGTGCCAGGACTGGATGCTACCGGCCGATCGATGCCGGAGGTACGGTCATCGGCACGAAATATTCATCTGACTCCGACGGTCCCATGGTGCATGGGACGAGTGTACCGATGTTTGCCTGCTCACCGGCCGCTGCCGCGAACGCTTCGATGGCACGGAGAAGAGGCCGGCGGGCAGCCTCGCTGACCAAGTGCCGATCCGCGGCATGTCATCGACAGCACACCAACTGGCTCATAGACAGCACACCAAACTGACGCATCGACAGCACACCAACTGGCTCAAAGTGTGAGTGCCCAGCCTTAAAGCCGCTCTCCTGCGCTTTGAACCAGCTGTCACCTCCGCCGCCGAGGCAGTGGGCCGTAGACCGGTCGGCATTAGCGCGCATCCCATTTCCTCCGTCCGGATCGAGGTCTACGCTGGGAAACGAGCTCCAGCGCTCACTGAGTCAACGGTGCCGCCGGGCCCAGCACTCACTGAGTCAACAGCGTCGAAGCGCCGACCAGCCGAGGAGAGTGTCATGTCCGATACCGACAGCACGCACGCCACCCGACACGACACCGAACACGTCGATTGCGTCATCTCCGGAGGCGGCCCTGCCGGGATCGTCGCCGGTCTGCTGCTCGCTCGCGGCGGGGTGAAGGTCGTGGTGCTCGAGAAGCACGAGGACTTCTTCCGCGACTTCCGCGGTGACACCATCCACCCCTCGACCCTGCGACTGCTCGACGGGCTCGGTCTCTACCACGAGTTCGCCCGCATCGCGCATCGTCGCGTCGAGGGCGTGACCCTGGCCGGGAGGGACGGCGAGGACGTCCTGCTCGCCGACTTCACCCGCCTCGATCTGCCCCATCCGTTCATGACGATCGCACCCCAGTGGGACTTCCTCAACCTGCTTGCGAAGGCAGGGGAGTCCGAGCCGAACTTCGACCTGCGGATGGGTGTCGAGGCCGCCTCGTTGATCTGGGACGGCGACCGTGTGGTCGGTCTCCGTGTACGGAATTCCACGCTCGCCGAGGCGGTACCTCCGACTGAGGACACCGTCGGTCCCGGCGTGGAACCGACCACCAACGCCACCGTTTCTGCCCAACCAGCCACCCCGCACACCCTCGAATTCCGCGCCTCGCTCGTCATCGCCGCCGACGGGAGGTGGTCGAAGGCCCGGGCCGCGGCGGGGCTGTCCATGAGAGAGCTGCCGTCGACGATCGACGTGTGGTGGTTCCGCATCGACACCGAGGCGGTCCTGCCCGATTCCGTCGCGCCGCGGGGAGGTGACGGAGAGGTCTTCGTCGCGATTCCCCGCGACGGACACGTGCAGATCGCCCGCCTCATCCCGAAGGGTGCGGACGAGCGCCTGCGCGCCGAGGGCATCGAATCGCTGCGTGACGCAGTCGCCGCGACCTATCCGCAGCTGGCCGACGACGTCGGCGCCGTCGACTTCGATGATGTGAAGCTCCTCGACGTTCGCCGCAATGAGGCCAGACGATGGTTCGCCGACGGTCTGCTGTGCATCGGTGATTCCGCACATGCGATGAGCCCGCTCGGCGGGGTCGGGGTCAACCTAGCGGTACAGGACGGAGTCGCCGTCGCACGGATGCTCGCCGAACCGCTGCGCTCAGGAACGGTGAACTCGTCGGATCTGCGGCGCCTGCAGCTGAGACGACTCCCGACCACCCGGGCCGTCGGACTCCTGCAGTCGGGCATCCACCGGATGGTCGAACCCGCCGTTCACGGGCACCGTCCCATCCGACCACCGGCACCGCTGGAGTGGCTGCTGACGACCTTTCCCGTGCTCACCCGAATACCGGCGCGCATCCTCGGCGTCGGCATCACCGCCGAACACGCCCCGGAGTTCGCCCGGCGCGAGGAACCGACCTTCGAAGGAGCACGATGAGCGAAATTCTGCGATTGCGTCCATTGGCGCACACCGATGAGGCGGAGCTGCGCAAGTTCCATGAGCAGCTGCGCGCCGACGACTTCGAATTCCTCCAGGCTGAGGGCACGTGGGACGACATCATCGCCACCTACGAGCGCGAGGCCCGCGGAATCGACCTTCCACCGGGGCGAGTGCGTGCGGAATTCCTCGTCGCCGAGGTGGCCGACCATCCCGTCGGACGTACCTCCATCCGGTACGAACTCAACGATTTCCTATTCTCACTGGGCGGGCACGTCGGCTATGCGGTGGCTCCGGAATTCCGTGGCCGAGGCTACGCTCAACAGATCCTGTCACGCTCGGTCGAACGTCTGCGAGCGAGCGGAATCACAAGTGTGCTCGTCACCTGCGATGAGACGAACGCCGCCTCGGCGAGGGTGATCGAGCGCTGCGGAGGAGTTCTCGAGGACGTGCGCGAAACCTGTGACGGTCCGGCCAAACGTCGCTACTGGATCGGCGCGGATTCCGGTTTTCCTCAATCGGTCTCGACGGTCACCACTAGTGCGACGGGGACGGCGGATCCGTAGAGTCACAGACATGAACTCATTATTCGACTCCATCCGCAAAATCGGTTTCCGTCGCGGTCCCGACCGCATCCTCGGTGGTATCGCCGGTGGCCTCGCCGAGGTGACCGGCGTCAATGTCTGGATCATGCGACTCATCGTCCTCGCCTCGTTCCTGCTCCCCGTGCTCGGAATCGGTGCCTACCTCGTCGCGTGGATCCTCACCCCGTGGCAGGACAATTCGATCCCGCTGCAGCAGGTCTTCGGCGGTCGTTCGCTTCAGTGACGACTCGTGGCCTCCCCAGCCGGGGGACCTCCGGACGCCATCGACTGCGCCCTTAGGACCTGAAGGCGCGCTGCTGAGGCGCAGCCACCGAAAAAACTGAGCACAGCGGGAATCCGTTGGGTCAGTCTGACTCAGCTGATTCTGTGCATCTGTGAGGCCAGATGATGTGTCATCGGTTCCCCCACCGCCGCCATGGCGAAGCTGGTCGTGAGAATGTCTCCGGCCAGTTCGATTCGGCGCGTGGTCGCTTCGACACGCTTGGCCGTGCCCGCGTTGACCACCTGGGAGCGCAACTCGCAGGTGAAACCTTCTGCTGTCTTCGTCAGCGGGCCTTCAGCGAGTTCGACCTGCCCTGTGGGCTGAGCGAGGACGAATTCCACTCGCGTCCCATCGGCGATCCGCAGGTAACCGGTTTCCGTATGCATCGGTGCCCCGGCTGGCGACCAGGTCCTCTGCACGTAGTGGAGGAACGGCTTACACACATCGGTGAATGTCACCTCTTCCGTGTAGTCGAATGGCTCGATTGTCGGGTACTCGCCATGGCCGTCACCTCGCCAGGCTCCGAGTAGACCCGAGACGACCTCAAGCCCAGGATGCAATGTCATGACTCTTTCCTTCCGGTTCGATCAGTCGGTGGTCCGCTTCTTGTAGTGGATCGCATTTCGGCCTTCGGGCAGCTTGATGTGTGTCTGCGCGCTGGGTTCGATATCGGTGTTCTGAGCCGCGACTGCGACCCAGCCGCCTGTGCGGCGTTCGAGTACAAAGGTGAAGATCCCGCGACGGTCGCCTGCCGGCTCGCCGGCAGGTGTGACCTGTCCGGTGAGGTGCCACCTGGCTTGGACGACTGCCGCATCTGCACCGACGAGTCGAGTTCGCGGTTCGTCCATGGTGATCCGTGAGCTCGGGAAGATGTGGGTGAAACCGAAAGTGTGGGCGTCACGGATATTCGCTCGATCGTGCCACCAGAGCCCCACCACGTTGACGAACTCGGCATCCTCGGCGAACAGATCGGCCAAAGCATCGGCATCTGCTCGGTTCCAAGCGTCCTCCCATTCGCTCACGACGGCTTCTGGAGTCTTCAGCACACCTGTTCCCCCTTTGTATCGCGGTCCTCGTGCCCCGCAGCTCGGGTCTTCGGGCCAGATGCAAGCGGTGTCATCCTCCAATTGAACCAGCAGCCTGTGGAACCGCGAATGATTTCTCCCTCAACGGCGCAGGTGGATTCAGATGCGCAAGAATGAAGGTACGGGCGAAAGCGAATCCGCGGCACTGACCAATCGCTATCCGGCAGCCGATGAATGGCAGGCGGTGTTGAGCCGTTCGACTTCGTGTTCATCGACGCCGACAAGCCGAACAGCCCCGCCTATCTCGCAGCGGCCCTCGAACTCACACGCCCCGGCGCGGTGATCGCGATCGACAACGCCGTCCGTGACGGCGCGGACGTCGACGGTGATCCGAAGTCGGAAGCTGCGTCTACCTGACCTGCGGCGTCCTGAGGTAGACATCGATCGGATCCAGATCCATTGCGGGCGCGTGGAAGAACGTCCAGATGGCGAGCACGATGGTGATCGGGAAGAACGCGACGGCTGCATAACGTGTTATTCCCCGCCAGAAACCGACACGTCTGCCGCTGTGCTTGAGTGTGACGACTCCACACAGCGCTTGGCCGGGAGAGACGGTGCAACCGTAGAGAGCGCCGAAGAACAGTGCCATCAGCGGGTAGCTGATGAGTGCGATTGCGGTGGCGACGTCGATCGAGATGATGTTGATCCCGGCGAGGGCAAAGGCAATGCCGAAGAGCATCCCGGTGAGGAAGATGACGAAGACCGAATCGAGGATCCTTGCCCGCCAGCGTCGAACCGATGGTGCCGGCGTCAGCGGACCGCGGTTACGCCAAGGACCGGGTCCGTGGAAGGCAAGCCCAGCCTGGGCTCGGTAGTTCGAACTCATTGTTCTTATCTCTCTCGCCGTCGCAACGGCTCAGCTGTTGGGCCTGTCGGCAGAATTGTGTCTGTCTGTGAAGTGGCCCCTCCCAGACATTTTCCGGAGCCGACCGCGAACTGTGTCGTCGGCAGTGATCTGCTGACGACGTCGACTCTATGCGATTGCCTGTCTGCAGAGGGTGTTCGTCAGGAAACATCCCGTGTCACTTCCGGTACAGCCGTTGTCGTGTGCCCGTTTGTGGTCGATGCGCCGAGGAGAATCCATCGATTCCGCAGATATGCCTCGGCGCATCGACCACAATCAGGGACTGAAGGAGGTGCTTCGAGAGGGGAAACGAGCTGTCAGATAAGCAGGGAATGAGAAATGTGCCGCGACCTCGTTCCTGCGAAGCCGCGGCACATCTCGCGGTGGGCCCCGTGGGGATCGAACCCACGACCCGCGGATTAAAAGGCCGTGATTAGTTCCTTATGAACACTGGGCAAGCGTCGATGCAGTGCAAGAAAAATGCAAGTCTTGTCGCGGAATGCTACCGCGATAGCGTCAGACTCTCGGTGTCTTGAGCGTCTAACGCGATTTTGCCGAGGGCATCGGCCACGCCCTCTAGATCGTCGTCAAACAGGTGGCTGTAGGTGTCGAGTGTCATCGACGCTGAGGCGTGACCGGCGAACAGTTGAGCATGTTTCACGTTCGCGCCCGCTCCTACCACGAGCGACACACACGTATGTCTGAATCCGTGCAAGCTGAAGTCCTCCGGGAAGTCGCGGTCGCCATTCTGAAGTAGGTAGGAGTGGCGATGATCGTCTAGGCCGAGAGCTTCGCGCGTGGCGGGATCTGCCACGCCCGTGACAGACAGGCCGTGGGCCTGCTGGAATTCTCGCACGGCAGCCTCCGTTCGTTCGCCGTAGATTCGGAAGTCGCCCCGAGATTCCTTGAAGCCCAGGCCGTCCTGGAGGCGTGCAACAGACGCGGAAGCAATCAACACGGCAGGCTTCAACGCGCGGTTGTTGACGTTCTGATTCTGGAGGTCGCCACCCTTGGGCGCGGTAAACAGGTGATCATCCTGCCCTCTACTTGACATGCGTTCGTTCGCTATCGCAAGCGCGATAGCTGTCAGCGGAATAGATCGGTGCTCGCCGCCCTTGGTCACGTCGGCGTAGCTGATCCTGTTGTCTATCGTCCGCTGAGTCCTACGGACATTTAGCCTGTTGCCCGATACGTCACGGCCACGGAGAGCGGCAAGCTCTCCGAACCTCAATCCTGTAAGAGCGAGGAAGATGAACATCGGTGCATAGTGCTCCGCTGAGCACGCCGCGATCCGGTAAACCTGCCTCATGCCGAGACACTGAGACTTGATGTCGGAACCGTCCGACTTCGGTAGTTGCTTCAGATACGGCTTCACCGTGTTCGCCGTGACGTACCTGCCCGTCGCATACGACATGAGGCGACTGAACTGCCGAACGCCCTTGGCTTTGCGGCCATGAGAGCTAAACTCACCGAGTTCCACCCACTCTCTGACGGCTCGATCTGTGACTGTCGCGAGTGGGGCACCGCCCCACCTTGGCTCAATGACAGACCGGAAGATGCCGTCGTACGCCTCTAATGTGTTCTCGGCTGTGCCCGTATTGCGCCTGCCGCCAGTGTTGCGGAGGAATTGCAGCCACTCATGATGAAGCTGGCCGACAGTCAGCTTCTCGGCTTTAGACTGATCGACGTTGGCTGCGGTGTCCAGCTTTGCGTGGGCCTCGCGGTCGAAGTCCTGCGCAGACTTCTTAGTCTTGAACTTCTTCCGCCGATATATCCGCTGGCCGTCTTTCATGACGGGGTAGAGGCATTCGTACTGGGTTGCACCCTTTGGGCCTTGAATCTTCTTCACGCTCATAGTGCAAGAATACAACTCACAGTCCGCGTATCACCGAGGCAGCGTAGACCTCTCCATCGCGGGAACGATCCCGGCGCACCGAGTCAATGGCAAGCGTGGGGATAGTCTGCAGTCCGCTCATAGCTAGTTCATGGTCTAGCTCTGTGAGGTCTCGGACGCGAACCGTCCCAGGGAGTCGAGCGCCGTCGCGCTCGCCCCAGCATGTAAATCGGTGCGAGCCGTGTGGGCTCCATTCGGCAACGACGATGTCTGAGTCGGGGTTAATAGCTTCGTCCATGCGCTGAGGCTACGCGCTGGAGGCGCGGAGGGCGGCTGACTTCGTCATCTTGCGCCGACCGTGAAATTCCTTGTCGCCTCGGCTGTGCCGAGGTAGTCCTGACATGCCCACAGACAGAAATCTTTCCTGTGGATGGAGGTGGATAGGCAGGGCGAATTTGTTTCTGAAATCGCTTGCAGGGCTCGCTGGCACCTTGACAAATCAAGGGATCAATGACTGAAGCGCCGTGTGGACGAATGTGGACGATGCCCACGTAGGGGTGTGGACCGCCGAAATGACACTGGTGTAACACTGGATATAGAGGTAATGTCGTAGACCGCCACAAGATGATGTGGTTGACATGTCGTCTCAGCTCGATGACATGACTCATGATTGTCAAGTCCCCTCGGTGCCCGGCCCTGAATGATCAGTGCGGCTGCGAGAGCACGAGAGACCGGCAAACGCTCGCCTTGCACTAGCAGGCCGAGGCAAACGGGCAGTCCACCAAGTCTGCCTGTGTCTAGGTGTCGCAAGTACAAATCGGTAGACCCGCAAGATTCACAAAGGACGTACCTATGCCCGAAAACGCACAGGCAGGCTCCCGGCCTGCCACTCTGATTGTCGACCACGAAGACCAGAGCGCAACCCTGATCGCGGAGATTGAGAACTACCTCAGTCAGCAAGTACAGCCTCGAACGGCT
Source organism: Brevibacterium limosum (assembly GCF_011617705.1). Taxonomy (NCBI): domain Bacteria; kingdom Bacillati; phylum Actinomycetota; class Actinomycetes; order Micrococcales; family Brevibacteriaceae; genus Brevibacterium; species Brevibacterium limosum. The sequence goes on from NZ_CP050154.1 coordinate 587,345, forward strand.
GTGATGAACGAACACGAAGCCGCCGAGTACATCGGCTGCTCGGTGTCGTGGTTGCGTAACAATCGGCGGAGTTCGACCGCTCCGCCATTCGTGAAGATTGGCAAGAATGTTCGGTATCGGATCGACTCGCTGGATGCGTGGCTGAGTCAGCAAGAAATAAAGAACTAAGCACTCATTCCGCTATAGCTCCATGAGGCGAAGAAGAGCGACTAAGGGGCAGTCCAGTAGGGAACGACCCCATGCGAATAGGCGACATCGAGACAGAGAGAATGGGACGCTTCCTGCCCAGAAATGGCGGGTGCGGCCACGTCGAGAGGGAATGAGTGGCAGAATCAACTTTACAACCGACCGATCGGTCAGTAAATAAGAAGAAGCGCGTTAAGCGCAAGTATGACAAGTGCCAATACTGGGATACGAAGACGGGAGGTTGCGACTCTGATGGAGTCTCGACTGTCCGCTACACAAGCGGAGGGATCAGATATTCGTATTGGGTCTGTGTGAAGCACTACAACAAGAAGCGCCGTGTGATTTACGGGCCTTGCTCATACCGAGTGCGCCGCGAAGACGGCACGCTCTACAATTGTTCGTCTCTCCGGGACTCGAACACACGAGGTAAAGGGCGAAAGAAGCGCGGCTTTTGCCGCCGCCATGAGGATCAGTACCTCAAAGAAGCGAGACCGGGGGCTGTGCAAGGTGCTCTCGACCGGCTCGGCGGAATCATCACCGCCGACAGCTTTACTGGCTGCTGGCTTACACCGGCAAAGAAGAGTAGCACCAACGGGCGCGCCCAGATCGGGTGCGCGGGACTGACATGGACAACCTACAGGCTGACCTATGTTCACTTCTTCGGGCCACATGCCAAGGGATTGGAGCTGTCGCACTCATGCGATAACAAGCTTTGCTGTAACCCGCTACACGTCATTCCGATGACAAAGAAGAAGCACGAAGTGCTGACCCGCGACGAGCAGGCTACGAATATCTGGCGGGTCGCTCAGGCGAACCGCGAAGCATCGGCTGAACTGTTGGCATTCGCCGAAGCTCACGACCTGCCTCTTTACGGTTCCGGGACGTTGCTTGCGAACGCACTTCTCGGCACCGAGTTCCTACTCGCAGATAAGCGCGTCGCCCGCGCTGTCTAATCCAGACCGCACACGAACCGTGTAAGAACCCAATCACAACCACTCTCGACAACCACAAAGGAGGTGAACACCCATGCCGTCGGTGAAAAGCACCGGCATCGAGAGAATGAGATCAACAAATGCATGTACAGATCACAGACGATCTTGAATACATCGAAATATCCGCGTTAGAACCGGGGAAATTCTTCACCCTCGGGCTCACGTGCCCGCTGACATTCGTAAGCCGAGGCGCTTACGTGACAGCCCGAGGCACGACAGAGATAGAAGCATCCTGCATGGCAGGGATGCGCGACGGCAAAGCATATTCCAAGACATTCTATAAGCCGAAGCTTGAAGTTCTCATAGTCCCTGACGAGCACGTCGGTGCTCGCGTCGGGTCGGCTATCGAAGCATTCCGCGACCGGAACTTCCGAGGCTGCGAACGTGTCGAGTTGGCTACGGGTATCTGGCCCTGGACTGGTGATGCCGACAGTCTCGCCGAGGTCGAAGACCTCGCCGGGATGGAGGTCTGCTCTTGATCACGATTGAGACGCAGGCCGGTGTGTCTGCCGACACGCTCCGCGAGTACGCAGCGCATCTCGAACGCCGGTTCGACCGGCTCGAAGTCAAAGAGCTACGCGATCCCGACATTCGCCGCGAGCGGCAGATGGACAAGTACCTCGATCAGATTGAGGCGGCGCTTTGCCTTGCCGATGCTATCGCAGAAGCCGAGGTCAGCTGTCCACTCCAAAACCTATACGAATCCGGTGAATGAAAATCACCCACAAGGACACCGGGTGGAATCACCCACCCGATGCCCACACTCAATCAAAACAACACGAATCCAGTACAAAAGGAATTGAATTGACTATCAAGACAACGAACGAAGATCAGCACCGTCCAGCCGCTGAAGCGGCAGACTCTCAGCTTGCCAAGGCCCGAGAGGCCCTGGCCGATGCTCAGTCAGAACTCCAGACCGCACGGCAGAAGCTCGCAGATCACGAAGCGCTCGCCGACACTGCGAAGTCCAAGCCGAAGAATTGGGCGCACGACGGGGCCGAACTCTCAGCCACGATTACCTGGTATGAGCGCATGGTCACGGCAAGGGCATCGGCTGTTGCCGAGGCCGAAGCCGAAGCCGCTGAGGCGGTCCGGGTGCTCGCCCTCGCTCAGATGCAGGATCGCGCCGAGACTATCGGTGCTTTCAGTCGTGCCGAGTTTGTTCGGCGGTACGCGGCGAAGCTTGCACCTATTGCCGCCGAGGCATGGGCTGAGCTCAACACCTTGACCGACCTTGAGCGCGAAGTCGCCACCATCGCTAAGGGTGCTGGCATCGACTACTCACACCCTCGGTACTCGGTACCGTCTGGCGGTACAGGAGAGCATGTATTCGACGGGATCCGCCTCAACCCCGCTGGCCTGACGGCCTCAACCGTATCTGAGGCGCTGGCGGTTCCCGAAAACCCGCGAACTGTTTCACGTCGGGAACAACTCGCAGCCGAAGACCGGCAGCGCCGCGAAGAAGAGCGTCAGCGAGAAGCCGAAGCTCAGGCCGAATGGGAGCGCAACGTGCCGAAGCGCGAAGCGTACGCACGGTTCCAGCAGGCGCACGACGCTTGGACAGCCGAGCGACTGCGCCGCTCTCGCGCTATGCAGTCCACCGCAGGCATGGGGCTGGAGCCGGTACTTTCCGACCCAACCACCTGGTAATGGACGGCCCCTGATCCGGTAGACACTGACGCGCCCCTAGCTGTTTGAGCAGGGGCGCGTCTATCCTCTTCGCTGCAGTTGCCTGAAGCGTAAGGACACTTGTGGTTGGTCTTTGCGATAGGTAGCGTGGCTGGAAGCACTGCAACGAATAGAGAATAGCGAGAGGACACCTGCGCCCATGGACGGTAATAGTCATGACCGTCAAGATAACGACCAAAGGCAAAACCTTTGGAGTTTTCTACGCTCCAAGTACTTAATTCTTCTGGTTGCCTACGCGGTAACCGTGTTAACTGCGGCGCTGGTGTTCGCTCCGTGGGCACCAATTATGGCGTGGTTCGGATTCATATACTTAGTGTCCGTTCTTCTCGCCCTTACTGGGCTTGCCTTTCTCGTTGCTCGAAAGACCGCGCCCCACGGCATATGGAAGTCGATGCTCTGGTTGGCGCTGTCTAGTCTTGTCGCGTTTATCCTGACGGTACTGTATGCGGCGGCAATTGTGCCCCTGTATAGCGGTACTCGAACACCTTTGGTGATCGAAACTCAGCTTTTCCATTCCGTATTCTCCACGTTAGCGGTGCTTGTTGTGGGGGTTTTGTGGCACGCTTGGCTTTGGCAAAAATCGCTGAGGGAAAGGCGTTTGTCCGGCTTGCCCGCTTGAGCCGTGGACTTCTGAAGTGGGAACGTCCGCTTCTGCTATCCACCAGCGGTGATCGTGACCCCACCCCCAGGGGGTCACCCCCGGTGCCTCCGCCAGTCTGCACGTAGAAGCGAACCCCTCAGCTCAATACCGCTGCGCTCGGGGCCGATGCCTCGGCAAGGCCTCGACGCTCTCGGCGATGACTCGACGGCCACCGCACACCTACGGCGCTCGCCTTGCCTCATGCCTCGACGGCGCTCACTACGGGCACACAGCAGAGCCACCGACACTACAGTCGGTGGCTCCTTTCTGCGCTAATTCCCGGCTACTGTGCCCCGGCGCTCACCCTCGATCTAAGGTCTACCAGCTCACTGATCTTCATCACCTCACACACGGCCACGCCCTCGGCCTGCTCGATGTAGTTGATCTGAGTCACCGCATACCCGAACTCGTTCGGATCGCACCCCGGCAGAGGGTTGCGCTCGCTGTCGATATAGAAGACGGCACGGTCCAGTCCGTCGGGGCCAACAAATACCCTGATCCCCTCAGCCGCCAATAGTTCTTCGCAGCCATCGGACAGTACGAATTCGTTGCTCACTACAGTCACTTGCTACTCTCCCTGTCTCGCGACGGCACCGGCGCACCCGGTGTCCCGCCTTGCATGCCCCGGCTCCAGCGCCGAGCCACGGCGGATAGGTGATCCGCCTAAGAACCAAAGTAAGGCGTAACAGAGTTCCATTCCTAGCTGTCGTCCGGAGGGATCTCACCGGGGGTGCATAGTCGGCCATGCCAGCGTCAAACAAGGTATACCTGCGGACGGTCTGTCGTCGTGACATCACCGCCCCGAGAATTAGCGTCAATGGATGTCTAGTGTAATTCATTTGACGCGACGTAAAGGCAGGTCTAAGCTGTCGTTGTACGCAACTTCCGAGCTGACTGACCGAACGACTCGGGACTGAGAGGGAATCATCATGGCAAACGGACAGACCATCGGATACGTCAGAGTCAGCTCTGCCGAGCAGAACGAAGCACGGCAGCTCGAAGCGCTCGAATCTGCTGGAGGATACGACGAAGTATTCACGGAGAAGATCAGCGCGAAAGATCGTAAGCGCCCTGCGCTCGATGCCATGCTGCGCCACGCTCGCAAAGGTGACGTGGTGCGCGTGAAGTCGATTGACCGTCTGGCACGGTCGACAACAGACCTGCTCGCAATCGTCCAGGAACTTAGCGACAAAGGCGTAAGCGTCGAGTTTATCGACACCCCGGACATGAACGTCCAGACCGGACAAGGGAAATTCATGCTCACAGTCATGGCCGCATTCGCGGAACTCGAACGCACCACGATTCGAGAGAGGCAATCCGAGGGGATCGCCATTGCCAAGGCCGAGGGGCGATACGCTAAGGCGAAGAAGCTCAATGACGAACAGGTCGCAGAAGCTCGCCAGCGGATCGCTGACGGCGATACCAGAGCCGAGGTGGCCCGCGACCTCGGAGTCTCACGGCAGACGCTCTACACGGCGCTCAAGGCTGCTTGAGCGCTACCGAGACAGAGCGGCCCCGGCGAAGATGCCGGGGCCGTTGCTGTTAGTTGCGAACCTCTCCGAATACGCGGCCACACTTTATGCATGTCCATGTGCGCTCACCGGCTAGGCTCTGCTCGCGCGGTCGGATCAGCTTCACTGATCCACCGCATTCGCACCTATCAGGAATCTCGGCCATTTTCACCTCCTCTCGATCCTGATTAGGAATCTATGGCGAGGTACGGGAAAGTTGCCAGGGCCGACACGCCGTAGCGAGGCTGTCGCGCTGGTGAGTTGCTGGAGTGAAGTCGCCCGACCTCGCCGCGACCAGGGGTTCGAGGTTATCGACACGGTCGGCGCTGGAGGCTCGACCCTCAGCCGATCCGAGGTGATCTGCGCGAACTGAACTGTCACAGTTCGGCATCAATACCGATTTGACTCTAGGTGTTAGTCGGAATTTTCGTGGTATATACGATCCGCTCGCTGCCGATCGCTCGACCCTAGCGCCTGCCGCACAAGCGCGGGACGCAGCCGAGGCCGTTACGGCAACCTCGGCGCAAGCCGCGCCACAACGGGGAATCTAGCCGCCTCAGAATGCAAGAAAAATGCAAGTCTCGCCGATATTTGACCCTGAAACAGGGGTAAATTTGACAGGTCCGGGAAGCTGTGCATGAAAACGCCCCACCAGCATAATCGCTGGTGAGGCGGTGTATTGCGCGGTGGGCCCCGTGGGGATCGAACCCACGACCCGCGGATTAAAAGTCCGCTGCTCTACCAACTGAGCTAGAGGCCCCGCCCCACCGCACGCGCAGGAATAGCCCGACAATGCATGGTGGAGACGAATTAATAGTAGAGGCAGGCGCCCAGATTACTCAAACCAGGCCCCGCCGTCGCTATGAGTCCGCCAGCCGCCGAAATCCGGCCACCGAATCCCGACCGCCGAAGTCCGTCAGCCGAAACTCTGGCCTGCCGACCGCCAACCCCGGCCGATCCCGGTCGCTCCTACTTCTCCAGTCCGCGCCGATCCTCACCCGTGTAGGTGCGAGGCAGCCCGTCCGGTGCCTCGAGCTCCTCGGGATCCGTCGGCTCGATGACGGTGGATTCGATGGCCTTGTCTTTCTTGACCTTCCCGAGCAGAGCCGAAACGTACTTCAGGCTCGCCAGCAGCTTCCGGTCCTTCTTCGGAGCCACGTATTCGGGATCGGTCTCGATGGGGAAGATCGTCGGCGCGGCGCCGAAGGCCTCCTTCGACTCCGCGGCGACCTTGCGCGCCATCTGCCCGTTCACCACGGCACCGATGACCGCACCGACGCCGAAGGGCAGCAATCGCCCGACCAGAGAACCGCCGGCGCGAGTCGCGAACTTGCGGATGAAGGTCTTGCGCAGCTTGCGCACGAGCAGATCGACCAGGGGAGCAGGCAGCTGCTTGGTCACGGTCGCACCCCAGCTGCCGAACATCGACTCCACGCCGCCGTTCTGCTTGCTGAACTTCTGGATGAGGTTCTTTCCGTCCTTGCCCAGCATCAGGCCGAGCACCAACGCGTTCGCCCGCTTGGCATCGGCCACCGGGAGGCCGTGGATCTCTGCGATCGCCTGTGCAAACAATGCAGTGCCTTCAAGGAAGCCTGCGGTCTCAACGCTGGCGACACCCAAGGCGGCCGTCGTGCCCAGACCCGGAACGGCCGCGGTTGCACCGACAGCGGCTCCGCCCGAGGTCGTCAGGGTCAGGTAGTGCCGGCGAATGATCTTGACGAGCTCTTCGGGGGTGGCGTCCGGATGCCTGCGGCGCAGACTGCGCACGTATGCCAGCGCGACGGGCCGCTGCACGGACAGCAGACGCGACAACATCGACTGGGCGCGGGGATTGAGGGTGCCGTCGTCATTGACTGCCAACTTCGCAGCCTTGTCGAGGCCCTTCTTCGCCACTGATGATTTTGCCACGAGAGTTCCTCCTCGTTTCGGTCACTCGCGACTGCGGGTCGCAGACACGAATCAGACCTAAGTTTAATAGCGGCCGTTGTGAGTCAGGGGAGCGGAACCTGATCGCGCGGCGAAAGCCCGAATGTGCTCCACGTCCTAGTCCTCGCACCCTCGCAAGGACTAAACTGCCCTGACCATGTCACAGCGCGCATTCCACCGTCCCGTCCCCTTGGCCGACCTCGACTCCGTCGGGGCCGTCGATGACCCCGTCGCCCGTTCGGAGACCTCGCACGCCACCGCGGCACTGCTGCTCGGCGATTCCGAAGGCAACCGCGACGAGGCAGCCACCAGGCGCTTCGTTGAACTCGCCGATGACATCGGCTTCGAGATCATCGCCGAGATGTGGTCCGCCGCCCCCGCCGTCTCCGCACCTGGCGCACTGTGGCGCCTCTACGCGCTGCGCCAATGGATCAGATCCGCACCCCGCGAACTCTCCGAGATGTTCTCCGCCGGCCAGCGCCGCATCACCGAGGGCATCGGCTACGACGAGATCCTCGCCGGCGTCGAACTGCCCGCCGGGCCCGATGAAGTGGCCCACGCCATCGACGAGATCCTCGTCGGCGCCTTCCGTGGCGACGTCGTCATCGCCCTGCTGCGCGCCGCCGCCTTCGTCGGCATCTGCGCGGCAGGCACCGACGACCACGGCACCGGTGCCCGCCTGCGCCAACTCTCCCAAGATCTGTCCGACGCCGCCGTCGCCCATCGCCGAGGCGGCCTCGACTGATCGTCGGATCACCGACCTTGCCCACACCGAGGCGGCCGCGACCGATCGCGTGGGCCCGATCCCCGTCGGGACCGGATATTCCCACCCGACCCGTCACCGACTGTGAGATTCTCAACGACCGTCGGGCCGCCTCGGCGGTGGATTCATGAGCGTGAACGAGTATCGTAGGAGGTGGCCTTCGGGCCACCGGACGCTGGATCGCTGAAGCCCCGGGCTCCAAATTCAGCCGCTTCGAGCGGCCTTCCGCCGAGAGGCGCTCTCGGTCCAGCGTCCGGCACATACCACCTAGGCAACATGCATATTCGTCCGGCTCGTCCGGGCCCCGGGCAGGAGGAGCGCATGCGGCTCAAGCGGGTACCGCAGGACACTGTCTTCTACGAGCGGTTGTCCGATCTCGTCTCTCAGATGCGGCAGTGCAACTTGGTGCTCGCCGAACTCTCCGGAATCGAAATCAGCGAACGACGGGACGTCGCTGACCGCCTCCGCGAGATCGGCGACAAAGCCGATGAGGACATGGGCGCGATGCTGCGTGCGCTGCGCGAGAACTACATCACTCCTTTCGACCGCTACGACCTCTACCTGCTCAGCCACCACATGCGCGAGATCTGCCACCGGCTCCACGGAGTCGGATACGTTCTCGCCTCCGGAGCCTTCGACCCGCTGCCCTCCGGCGTCCCCGAGACCCTGGCCGTTCTGTCGAACCAGACCGACCACACCTCGCGGATGATCACCAGGCTGCCGGGCAAACTCGACCAGTGGGACTACGTCGACGCGATCAACCGGCTGACCTATCAGGTCGAAAGTCTGCAGTGGCGCATGTCGGACGCGGTGCCGAACTCCAAACGCGGGCTCACCTACATGGCGGCCGTGTCCCAACTCGGTCAGGCCTTCGTCCGAGCCGCCCACGGGTTCACCGAACTCGGCAAGGTCGTCGCCGCCATCGCGATCAAGGAGTCGTAGTTCGTGGAGCTGCTCTTGGCGGCCGTCATCGTCGCCGCGGTGATCTTCGCCGGCTCGAACGGTTTCCATGACGCCGCCCTGACCGTCGGCAACGCGGTCGTCGGACGGGCGATGCGCCTCGGCTGGGCGCTCAGCCTGGCCGTCATCTTCAATTTCATCGGGGCGCTGCTCGGTGAGGGGATCGCCATCGTGGTGGCCAATCAGATCGTGCTCTTCTCCGGTTCGGCCGACCTCATCCTCACCAGCCTGATCATCGCCTTCGTGGCGGCGACGACCTGGAGCCTGTTCACCTACTATTTGGCGTTGCCGGTGTCGTCGACCCACTGTCTCATCGGCGGTCTGCTCGGCGCGGGTATCGTCTTCGGCTTCTCCGTCAATACCGGTGAGGCGATGGACTCCGTGGTGTGGCCGCTGGTGCTCTCACCCATCCTCGGATTCATCCTGGCCTGGGTGCTGACGCTCGTCATGTCGAAGGCACTCGCCTCCACCCCGCCGAAGCCGCTGTTCCGCGGCGCACGCATGGTCGACTCCGTGCTTACGGCGGCCCTGTCGCTCGTCCACGGAGTCCAGGATGCGCAGAAGGTCGCGGCGCTGGTCATGGTCGGCGTCCTCGCCGTCGAGGCTACCCCGCAGGACGGTCTGTCCATCGTCGAGATCTCCTGGCCGGTGCGCCTCCTCATCGCCGCGGCGCTGGCTCTGGGCACCGGACTGAGCGGATGGCGAGTGGTGCAGACGCTGTCGGTGCGCATGGTCCGACTCGATCCGCTCAAATCCTCCGTCGCCGATGGTGCGGCCACGATCCTCATGTACACCGCAGCCCTGATCATGCGAGTTCCCGTGTCACTGACCTTCGTGCTCGGCTCATCGATCCTCGGCACCCAGTACGCCGGGCGCAGAGGCCACGCCAGAGCCCGGTACTTTCTGCCGATGTTCGGTGTCTGGCTGCTGACGATCCCGGCCGCAGCGCTGCTTGCGGTGGTGCTCGGATGGGTCGTCAAGGCCGCCGTCGGGCTCTGACCTCCCGTGCGATGCTGCGAAACGGGGCCCGGTCCCGGAGCTCGGAGGAGTCCGGGCCGAGCCTGACGAGATCGCTGACGAATCAGCTGCGCGCTTTCCGTCCGAAGACGAAGCCGGTGGCGATCATGGCCGCGGCGAGGACGAAGTGCAGCCAATTGTCCGCGGTGTTGAGCCCGACGAAGTTGCCCATCGACTCCATCGGAATCACCATGCCGTAGATCCACAGCACCGCATAGATGATGCCGCCGACGATGAGATAGTTCTTCGCCAGCGCGCGCGAGCGGAGTCCGAGCATTCCGACGATTCCGAAGAGCAGGTGGACGATGTTGTGGAGCACCGTGACCTGGAAGAGACCGAGCAGCGCCGCATCCGTGTGATGTCCGGCGAAGCTGATCGAGCCGAGATTTGCGGTGATCCCAGGGACGAATCCGAGGATGCCCACGAGCAGGAACACGGCGCCGAAGAGCCCGGCGACCATCTGCACCTGCGAACGCGCACTGCGTGAGGCGGCGGGCGACTGCGACGACATCGAGATATTCATGACGATCCTTTCCCAAAGGTGACTGGTATCGACGATTCGGAGCAGAAGTCGATTCGGATGGCTGCTGCGCGCAGATTCTCGGCAGCGTCCTCATGCCAGTCGATGGCTCGGTCCTCTGGGTGGGAAACGGGTGCCGATCACTCTGGCGACGGTTCCTGCCACGGTCGTGTCGCTGGCGATCGTCACCTGCGGAGTTCGACTGGTGCGCAGAGTCTTCGCCGGCACCCCCGAGGTCTTCGCCGACAGCTGGTGGGCGGCGAAAGGGCCGACGCTCATCTTCCCTGTCGGGGCCGTGGGCCCCCGGTTGGGCGAGCTTTTCCTACTGGAACCGCGGGCGGCCTGATGAGGCGGAGAAGTGACACACGAACAGGGAGCTCTCACGGTCAGCCGACGAAAGGTCCGTACGTGGCCAGCAGATTGCCTCTGCTGGTGCGCTGCACGTCCTTGAGTGCCAACCGAGTCGTCGTTCCTCCTTCGAAGAGAGATCGTCCGCTGCCGGCGAGGGCCGGATGGATGGCCAGAGTCAGCTCGTCGACGAGGCTGGCTTCGACGAGCTGGCGGACCACCGACATCGACCCTTCGACGGCGATCTTGCCGCCGTCGGTGCCTTTGAGATCACGGACGAAATCGACGAGGTCTCCTTGGATGAGCGTGGAGTTCTCCCATCGGAGATCCCCCTGCGACAGAGTCGTCGAGGCCACGTGCTTGGGCGTCGAGTTGATGAAGTCGGCGAACGGTGCGTCCTCGCCTTCGGTGTGGTTCGGCCAGTAGTTCTCCCACTCCTGGTAGGTGACACGGCCGAGAAGGCAGTCGTCGACTCCTCCGATGGCCGTGGTCATCCATTCGCCCACCTCGTGATCGAATGAGTCGAACTGGAAGTTGAACGGGTCGGATGCGATGCCGTCGAGTGACTGGAACAGTGCGGCGATGACGGTGCGGCTCATGATGATCTCCTCGTTGAGTGTCGTGTTCGAGTCTTGTGCGTGCCGAGCTTGGAGCAGTCCATATCAGTATAAAAAATGAACCTCAGTTTTAATAATGAACTATCGCTGTTAGGCTGTCAATCATGAAGTCGTACGGACAGTACTGCGGTTTGGCCAGGGCGGCCGAGGTTCTGGGCGAGCGATGGTCCCTGATCATCCTCCGCGATCTTCTCGTGGGCGCGAAGCGCTTCAATGAACTGCGGCAGGGTATCCCCGGCATCCCGTCGAACCTGCTGACCACTCGATTGCGCGAACTCGAAGCTGCCGAGATCGTCGAGCGCAGCATCGATGGGCGCAGCGTCGTCTATCGACTCAGCGAGTACGGTGCGGATCTCGGCCCGGTGCTCATCGAACTCGGCCGCTGGGGGTCACGTCGTCTGGCCGCTCCTCGCGAGGATGAAGCGCCCACCGACAGTTCGCTGGCTGCGGCTCTGCTGACGTCCCGAACCGAGGCGAGAGTGCGGCCATTCATCGTGGAGGTGACCGCGGGGCCGGCAGTGGCACATGCAGTCGTGCACAAGTCGGGCATGGACGTGGCCGAAGGCGCTGATCCGAACGCACAGCTCTTCATCGGTGGCCCGGGCCTGAGGGGTCTGCTTGCCGACGGCGAAGCGGAGTCGGCCGTGGCAGCTGGAACGGTGACGGTCGCCGGTGACGAAGCCCTGCTGCCCGAGTTCGTCCGTGCCTTCCGAGCGCCACTCGACGACCCGGTCAGGCCGACGCAAAGTGGTCGTTCTGGTCACGCCCCACCGAGCAGAGCGTGACCAGAACGACCACTTAGTGATGCGCATCGCCTCTGCGACGCAGCCTCAGATCATCCGAAGCGGCCGGAGATGTAGTTCTCGGTCTCTTCCTTGTCCGGGTTCGAGAAGATCGTCGAGGTCTCGTTGAACTCGATGAGCTTGCCGGGCTTGCCGGTGCCGGCGATGTTGAAGAACGCGGTCTTGTCGGACACGCGAGCGGCCTGCTGCATATTGTGCGTGACGATGACGACCGTGTACTTGTCCTTGAGGTCGTTGATGAGGTCCTCGATCGCCAGGGTCGAGATCGGATCGAGAGCCGAGCACGGTTCGTCCATGAGCAGGACCTCCGGCTCGACGGCGATGGCACGAGCGATGCACAGGCGCTGCTGCTGACCGCCGGAGAGCCCCGAACCGGGCAGGTTGAGACGGTCCTTGACCTCGTTCCAGAGGTTCGCGCCGCGCAGGGCACGCTCGGTGAGATCGTCGGCTTCGGACTTCGACAGGCGCCTGTTGTTCAGGCGCACACCGGCGAGCACGTTCTCCTTGATGCTCATCGTCGGGAACGGATTCGCGCGCTGGAAGACCATGCCGACCTCGCGGCGGACGTTGACCGGGTCGACGCCGGTGCCGTAGATGTCGTTGCCGTCCATGAGCACCTCACCGGAGACGCTGGCACCGGGGATGACCTCGTGCATGCGGTTGAGGGTGCGCAGCACGGTGGACTTGCCGCAGCCGGAGGGGCCGATGAAGGCGGTGACGGAGCGGGGCTTGATCTGCATCTGCACTCCGTCGACGGCGCGGAAGTCGCCGTAGAAGATGTCGAGATCCTTGATGTCGATCTGCTTGGACATTGTGTTTCCTATCCGTGGAAATGGGTGAGTCTGGAAGTCTGTGGGCAGTCGCCGGTCAGCGTCCGGCCTTCGGTGCGAGTACCTTCGCGATGATGCGGGCGAGCAGGTTGAGCACCATGACCAGGGCGACGAGCACGAGGGCCGCGGCCCAGGCGCGTTCCGAGCTGGCCAGGGCGGCGGCTCCCGGCGAGACCGGGCGCAGCTGCGAGTCGTAGATGAACGTCGGCAGCGTCGACATCCAGCCGGAGAAGAGGTTCCAGTTGAGTGTCTTGGCGAATCCGGCGGTGACCATGATGGGTGCGGTCTCACCGATGACGCGGGCGATGGCGATGGTGACACCGGAGAGGATTCCCGACACCGAGGTGGGCAGAACGATCTTCACGATCGTCTTCCACTTCGGCACGCCCAGAGCATAGGAGGCCTCACGCAGATCCATCGGCACCAGGCGGAGGATCTCCTCCGTGTTGCGCACGACGATCGGAATCATCAGCACCGACAGCGCCACGGCCGCGGTGAAGCCGGTCTTCGCAATTCCCGCAGACGCGGGCATGAGCACATTCGCGATGGTGGAGAACAGAGCGAAGGCGAAGAGGCCGGCGACGATCGAGGGGATTCCGGTCATCACGTCGACGAGGAAGGTGATCGCCTTGCCCAGGCGGTTCTTGTTCGAGTACTCGACGAGGTAGATGGCGGTGAGGACGCCGACCGGGATCGAGATGATGCAGGCGGCCGCGGTGATGAGCACGGTGCCGACGATGGCGTGGTAGAAGCCGCCGGCCAGCGTCGCCTCACCGGCGACGTACTGCTGGTCGAGGACGCCCTTCATCCCGAGCATGGTGCGGGTGAGCAGGTCGCCGCTGATGGCGGCCCCGCCCTTGGACGCGGTCAGCCACAGGAGCGATATGAGGGGAACGCATGCGAGGACGAACGTCGAGGTCACGACGGTCGTCGCGATCCGGTCGACGGCCTTGCGGCGGCCTTCGTAGGCCGCGGAGACCGCGAAGATCGCGAACGCGTTGATGAGCCCGGCGAGGACGGCCACGACGGGGATGTTGAAGCCGCCGAACGCGATGAAGCTGATGAGGATCGCCACGAGGATCGAGGCGACGGCGACGATCCACGGGGTGGCTTTCGGCAGCTGCTTCGAGGTCAGCTTCCGCGGTTTCGATGCAGCCGCCTCGGTGGTGGTGTTCATGGTGGTCATCGTTCTCAACTTCCCTTCACCGAGGTGCGGGCGACAATGGCGCGGGCTCCCATGTTCACCAGCAGGGTGATGACGAAGAGCACGAGGCCGACCGTGATGAGCTCGGACAGGCGCAGACCCGCGGCCTCGGGGAAGTTCTGCGCTATCTCGGATGCGATGGTCTGATTGCCGCTGACGACGAGCGAGGCGGTGAGGACGCCGGGCGAGAGGATCATGGCCACAGCCATGGTCTCACCGAGGGCGCGGCCGAGTCCGAGCATGGTGGCCGAGACGATTCCGGACTTTCCGAAGGGCAGCACTGCCATGCGGATCATCTCCCAGCGGGTGGCGCCGAGGGCCAGGGCCGCCTCTTCCTGCAGGCGCGGGGTCTGGAGGAAGATCTCCCGGGTCAGAGAGGTGATGATCGGCAGAATCATGATCGAGAGCACCAGTGAGGCGGTGATCAGCGTGCGTCCCGTCTGCGACACGGATCCGTCTTCGGCCGGAGCGAAGATCGGAATCCAGCCGAACCACTTCGACAGCCAGAGGTAGAAGCCGGTGAGGTTTCCGGCCAGCGCGATGCCCCACAGGCCGTAGACGACCGAGGGGATGGCCGCGAGGAGATCGATGACGTAGCCGAGCACCGGGGCGAGCCTGCGCGGGGCCATATGCGTGGTGAACAGTGCGATGCCCAATGAGAAGGGGGTGGCGACGAACAGCGCGAGGGCCGCGGAGATGAGCGTGCCGATGACCAGCGGCCAGACATAGGAGAGGAAGCCCTTGCCGCCGGTGATCTGGGAGGGATCGCTGATCTGCGCGGCGATGGTGTCCTTCGACTGTGCGAGAAGGAACAGGGCGACCCCGGCGAGGATCACCAGGATCAAGATGCCGGCGATGAGCGTGGCCGCGGAGAAGATGCGGTCGCCGGGCCGGACGACGGCCTTCTGCTGCCGAGGCGCGGGACTGCTGCTCTGCGGCTTCTGCCCGGACTCGGGCGTGGAGCCCGGCCCTGTGGGGCCCGGCTCAGTGGTCTGTGTGCTGGTCGGCACAAGTGCTCCTCATGTGACTTGTGGTGGAACTGGGGTGGTGCCACAGGCGCGGAAAAGCGGCGCAGGGCTTCTGCGCCGCTCCCGACTGGCTATGTCTCCAGGTCAGAGGCCGAAATCAGCCTGCAACCCTGATCGAGTCGATGACTTCTTCGATCTGCGTGCGCAGGTCGTCCGACAGCGGGGCGGACCCGGCGGAATCGGCGGCGGACTGCTGGCCCTCCACCGAGACCACGAACTTCTCCCACGCCTTGACCATGTCCACGGTCTCCTGGTCCTTGTAGGACGAGCAGACGAGGTGGTACGACACGAGCACGATCGGGTAGGCACCGGACTCGGAGGTGTCGCGGGCCAGGTCGAAGGCGAGGTCGCCTTCGCTGCGGCCTTCGACCTTCTCCGAGGCGTCGACGACCTTCGAGGCCGCCTCGGGGGAGAGCTCGACGAACTCCTCGCCGACCTTGACCTTCGCGGTGGACAGCTCGCCGACCGCCGAAGCATCCGCGTAGCCGATGGCTCCGTCGGTGTCCGAGACGGTCTGGATGACACCGTCGGTGCCCTGCGCAGCCTCGCCGCCGTACTCCTTCGGGAAGTTGCCGTCGACCTCGGCGTCCCAGTCCTTCTCGGCGGTGGCCTTGAGGTACTCGGCGAAGTTCTCCGTCGTGCCCGAATCGTCGGCACGGTGAACGGCGGTGATCTTGAGGTCCGGCAGGTCGGCGTCCGGGTTGTCGGCCTTGATGGCCTCGTCGTTCCAGTTCGTGATGTCGCCCTTGAAGATCTTCGCGATCGTGGCGGGGGAGAGGTTGAGCTCGTCGACGCCCTCGACGTTGAAGGTCACGGCGATGGGGGAGATGTAGACGGGGAACTCATAGGCTCCGTCGGCGCCGCAGGCTTCCTCTCCGGCCTTGACCTCGTCGTCGTCGAGGTGGGCATCGGATCCGGCGAACTGCGCGTTGCCGGCGAGGAACTGTTCACGGCCGGCGCCCGATCCGTCAGGGGAGTAGTTGACGGTCACGCCGGAGTTCTGCGAGGTGAAGTCCGCTGTCCAAGCATCCATGGCGGCCTTCTGCGAAGAGGCGCCGATGCCGGTCAGGGTGCCCTGCAGGTCGCTGTTGCCGCCGGAGGCCTCTTCGCCGGTAGCGGACTGGCCGCCGCAGGCCGAGAGGGTGAGGGCGCCGACCGCGAGGATCGCGGCGGAGGGGGCGAGATGCTTCATCTTCACGAAGATGCCTTTCATGTTGTGGACACAGCTCGAGAGTTCTCGATTGCTCGTCATCAACGCTAAGGATCACGCGTGAAGTGCAAGGAGTTGGAACGTGAATGGGAAGTGAACGAGCGGCGAAGGGTTGGAACCGCTTTGAGTGCTTGATCACAGACGGGCCCGGTTTCGTGAAAGGATCGTTGTCGGGGCCGGCATTCCCTCGCCGAGGCGGCCCGCCCGGTACGCGTGCACGCTCGCTGAGGTTCGTCGATTCCTTGCCCCGACCGACCCCGATCTCTACGGTCGCTTCCATGACCGAACAGAACCGCTATGTCCTCGGCGAATCCGCGGGCGAACATTCACGACTGCGCGACCAATCGGTCGTGTTGGACCCACTGACCAGACAGCTGCACAGCGAAGCGGGAATCGCTGCGGGCATGAGCGTCCTCGACATCGGCACCGGTGCCGGGGACGTCGCTGCCATCGCCGCCGATCTCGTCGGCCCGGACGGACACGTGCTCGCCGTCGACAGTGACCGCACTGCCCTCGACGGGGCCCGGAGCCGACTGGGGCATCGGCCGGAGATCGAATTCGCCGAGGCGGATCTCGGCTCCCTCGACCTCGACCGACAGTTCGACGCGATCGTCGGCAGGGCCGTGCTCATGCACCTGCGCAGCCCCGTCGAGGTGCTCGAGCGTCTCGCACGGCATCTGCGCTCCGGAGGTCTGCTGGTGATGCACGAACTCGACCTGTCTCATGACTGGGCGAGTGCGGACACGCCGCTGCTGGAGCGCGTGCGGGAACTGGTGCTGCAGGCTTTCGACTCTCTCGGGATCCACAGCAGGATGGGACGCGACCTCTTCGCGGGCTTCCGCGCAGCCGGGCTGCCCGACCCGCGCCTGACCGTGAGCGCCCCGGTGGGAGGCGGGGCGGAGGCGCCGAGCTTCGGCTGGGTCAACGCCCTGGCCGCACTGCTGCCCTACCTCGAAGGGCAGGGGATCGTGAACGGCGACGAGCTCGGAATCGACTCACTCACGCAGCGGCTGACCGACGAGTTGGACGCCGAGGACGCCACGCTCCTCGGTCCGGTCATGTACGGCGCCTACTGCACCGTCGGCTGAATCCGGCCCTCGCCGAGGCGGACCACCGTCAAATCGGTTCGTCCGCGATGTGGGGCGCGCCTCCCGGCTAGCTGTCGATGGGCCGGACACGTTCGATCTCGACGATGCGCGGCACCGGTCCGGGCCGCACATAGGCGATGAGGACCTCACCGGGCTTGAGGTACGGGTCGTCCTTCGGCAGCTTCGCCACCACGCGTTTCGGGGCATGAGCGGCGTAGACGGAGAAGATGGTCGGCAGCACCGGCCGGTGCGTGCAGTAGATGACGGGTCTGCCCTTCGCCAGCAGCTTCTCGATGTAGCGGGCGGTCTTGTCCGGGTTCGCCGCGGTCGCCTTCTCGCTGAGCGTCGACACCTTCTTGATCGACTTGCCCGTCGCCGCAGACAGCGGTGTCAGCGTCGCCATGCACCGCTTCCACGGACTCGAGACGAGCTTTCGCACACCCCAGGCCCCCAGCAGCCCGGTCAGTGCCATGGCCTGCCGGGTGCCGAGCTTGAGCAGCGGCCGCACATGCTCGGTCTCGTACCACTTCGAGCGCGGGAACGCCTTCCCGTGGCGGACGAGGATGAGCGGCCACGCCCGCAGCGCGTCCGTCTCCGCGAACTTCTCCAGCGCGTCGAGCTGCTCACGATCGGCGAACGAGGTCAGCTTCGACCGGGCTCTGTCGACCGGGA
The DNA here is from genome assembly GCF_011617705.1 of Brevibacterium limosum. Taxonomy (NCBI): domain Bacteria; kingdom Bacillati; phylum Actinomycetota; class Actinomycetes; order Micrococcales; family Brevibacteriaceae; genus Brevibacterium; species Brevibacterium limosum. The sequence goes on from NZ_CP050154.1 coordinate 605,349, forward strand.
ACCATTCGGCAGTGTCGACCTCCCGTCTGTTCAGCGGGGCGAAGGCGGACTCATCCTTGACCTCGGCCGACCAGTAGAAGACCTTCTTCAGCGTTTTCTTGCCGACCGTGTATTCGGCAGACGGCAGGGGGATGCCGAGGTGGATGTCGAACCCCGTCTCCTCCTTGACCTCGCGGACCGCGGTCTCCGGCAGAGTCTCGCCCGGGTCGACCTTGCCTTTGGGCCACGACCAGTCGTTGTACTTCGGACGGTGGATGAGCACCACCTCGAGTCCTTCCGGCCCGCGCCTCCAGCACACGGCCCCGGCGGCGAGGACGTCGGCTGTGACGCGCGATGACGCCTGGGCCGAGGAGACCCCGGAGCGGCTCACGCCTCATCCCCGATCCGCCGACGCTTCCGGTGCCGACGGATGAGCTCCGTCTGATAGTCGGCGAGGAGGCCGCCCTCGTCATCGTGGGTCCGTCGGGTCCACTTGCCGTCACCGGCGAGATCGAACGCCGAGGTGGTGGGGGCGAAGGCGAGATCGAAGAGTTCGATGATCTCTGCCCGGTGGCCGTCGTCGACGATCTGCACGAGTGTCTCGACCCGACGGTCGAGGTTGCGGTGCATCATATCGGCCGAACCGATGTAGACGATCGGGTCGCCGTTGTTGCCGAAGACGAATGCGCGGGAGTGTTCGAGAAAGCGTCCGAGCACGGAGCGGACGGTGATGTTCTCGCTCAGCCCTTCGATTCCGGGGCGCAGGGCACAGATCCCGCGGACGAACACCTCGACGGCGACTCCGGCCTGAGACGCCCGGTAGAGGGCATCGATGATGGCCTCGTCGACGATCGAGTTGACCTTGATCCGCACCTGGCCCTGACCGCCGGCCTTCGCGATCGCGATCTCGGAGTCGATGAGGTCGGTGAGCCCGGAGCGGACAGTGCTCGGAGCGACGAGGAATCGTGAGTATTCGGACCGGGGCGCGTAGCCGGAGAGCTGATTGAACAGCTTCGTCAGATCATCGGCGACGGCCCGGTCGCGTGTCAGCAGGCCGAAGTCCTCATAGCCGCGGGCTGTCTTCGGGTGGTAGTTGCCGGTGCCGACGTGGCAGTACCGGACCAGCCCCTCGGCCTCCTGACGGACGACGAGGGAGAGCTTCGCATGCGTCTTCAGGCCGACGATTCCGTAGACGACGTGGACGCCGGCGCGCTCCAGCTTGCGGGCCCACGTGATGTTGGCCTCCTCGTCGAACCGGGCCTTGATCTCGACGACGGCGAGCACCTGGATGCCGGCCTGTGCGGCATCGACGAGGGCGTCGATGATCGGCGAGTCGCCGGAGGTGCGGTAGAGCGTCTGTTTGATCGCCAGCACGTTCTTGTCCGACGCGGCCTGCTCGAGGAAGGCCTGCACACTCGTGGAGAACGAATCGTAGGGGTGATGCAGCAGGATGTCCCGGCCGGCCACCGCGTCGAACACATCGACCTGGTCGCTGGACTCCCGCCGCGACAGGTCCTTGTTCATGTGCGGGACCATCTTCGGATAGTGCAGATCATCGCGCGGCACATCGGCGATATCGGACATGCCCGACAGGTCCAGCGGGCTGGGCAGATGGTAGATCTCGGAGTCGTGGATGCCCAATTCGTCCTTGAGCATCTCGAGCACGCGGGGGTGGATGTTCTCCGTGATCTCCATGCGCACGGCCGGACCGAACCGGCGTCGCAGGAGCTCCTTCTCCAGAGCCTTGAGCAGGTTCTCCGCATCGTCCTCTTCGACCTCGAGGTCCTCGTTGCGGGTGACGCGGAAGGTCGAATGGTGGACGATCTCCATGCCTTCGAACAGCGTGCCGAGGTGTTCGGCGATGATGTCCTCGAGGGCGACGAAGCGGGCCGGGACGTCGCGGCCGGCGGGTCGGTCGGTCGCCTCGGCGACGTTGAAGAACCGGGGCAGACGCGGGGGAACCTTGACGCGGGCGAAGAACTCCTTGCCCGAATCCGGTGACCGCAGGAGCACGCCGAGGTTGAGCGAGAGGCCCGAGATGTAGGGGAACGGGTGCGCCGGATCGACGGCCAGCGGGGTGAGGACGGGGTAGACGTGGCCGAAGAAGAATTCGTCGACGCGGTGCCGTTCGTCCTCGGTGAGGTCCTCGACCTGGACCTTTGTGATCGATTCCGAGTCGAGGCGGGGGCCGATATCGTCCTTGAGCAGCGCGGCGTGCCGGCTCATCAGCTCGAATGCGCGCACCCCGATATCGTGCATGACCTGCGCGGGCATGCGGCCGGTGACGCTGGGCACGGCCAGGCCGGTGTTGATGCGGCGTTTGAGGCCGGCGACGCGGACCATGAAGAACTCGTCGAGGTTGGTCGCGAAGATCGAGAGGAACCGGACGCGTTCGAGCAGCGGGATCTCCGGATCCGAGGCGAGGTCGAGGACGCGTTCGTTGAAGGCGAGCCAGCTGAGTTCGCGATCGAGGAATCGATCGGCCGGGTCGGGCAGACCCAGTTCTTTCCCGGACGCTGCGATGTCGTACAACGCTCTACTCCTTACTCGTTCGACGCCGTGCTCGCAGAATCAGTGCCGGAGACCTCGACGGAGGTCGGTGCATAGGCCACGTGCGCGACCGCGACGTGGAACCCCAGTCGCTCGTACAAGCCTAGCGCCGGGGCGTTGTCCGATTCGACGTAGAGTTCGATCGTCTCGGCTCCGGCGGCCACCATCCGCCGCATCCCCTCGATCGTCAGCGCCTTGCCCACGCCCTTGGCGTGGATGCGCGGATCGACGCCGACGACATAGACCTCGCCGAGGCGGCCCTCGGCATCCGTGTCCGTGATCTTCGTCTGGTGGAACCCGATGATCTCACCATCCCGGGCGGCGATGATGAAGGTGTCCGGGTCGAAGTCCGCGGCGGTGACGACGGCGTCGATATCGGCGCGGGACTGGCCGCCCTGTTCGGGATGCCAGTCGAAAGCGGCGTTGTTCACGGCCAGCCAGCCGTCCTCGTCGCCGGGTGCGAAGGAGCGGATCTCGACTCCCTCGGGGCTCTGGGCCGCGGGGAGACCGTCGAGGCTCAGTCCGCTGTCGGTGCGCATCTGGTAGAGCACGCGGTCACGGCCCAGCCCGTGCTTCTGTGCGAGGTGCGCAGCGGCCGGATGGTCGCCGTGGGACCAGCACCAGGCCTCGGGCTCTTCGTCCAGGATCGTCGTCAGCAGCTGCTCGCCGAGCCCTCGGCCGCGGTGGCCGGGGGCGATGAGGAATTCGGCGGCGTGACGATCACCCTGCAGAGCACGGATCCCGAACCCGATGAGTTCGCCGGTCGAGGCTCCGACATTCGAGGGGGCTCCGGCGTCGGAGGCAGAGGAGTCATCTGCGGCGGCGGAGGAGCCCGCTGCGTCGGCGTCCGAACAGATGCGCCACACGCTCGAGGCGGTCTGCGCCTCGTGGGCGATGTCCTCACCGGTGGCGATGGCCATGAGTCCGCCGGAGATCTCGGGGGCGCCGTCGGCTGCCGCCACGTCATCGAGGAACGTCAGCTCATCCTCGGTGAGGGTGTCGATCGGGGTGGAGGTGATTGCTCCGCTGGCTTGGATTCTCATGCCGTCACGTCCTCTGAGTCTGTGTCTGTGACGCTGTCGGCGCTGAAACGGTAGCCGACGTTGCGTACGGTGTGGATGGCGTTCTCAAGGTCTTTGCCGAGTTTCGCACGGAGGCGGCGAACATGCACGTCAACCGTGCGGGTGCCGCCGAAGTAGTCGTCGCCCCACACAGCGAGCAGGATCTCGTCGCGGGTGAAGACCCGTTCGGGGTGCATGGCGAAGAACTTCAGCAGGGCGAATTCTCGGTAGGTCAGGTCGAGGCTGCGTCCGCCGAGCTCGGCGGTGAACGCGGTCTCGTCGATGCGCAGGGCTCCGGTGACGACGATCATCGGCTCGCCGTCGGCATTCCACGGGCCGCCCTCGCCCGCCTCGCCGAGGTGGCTCGACGGTCCGAGTCCGCTTCCGCGGGACGTGCCGACGGGCCCGCGCCCGGTGCGGACCGGTCCCCATCCGCCGGCACCGCTCGCCGCGCCGAGGCGGCCGGTGCCTGCGTGCGCCCCGCCGGGGAACCCGCCGCCGGAGTAGGCGGACGAGGATGCGGCGTGACGGTCACGGGCCACGCGCAGCCGTGCTTCCACCTCGGCGGGGCCGGCCGTGGTGAGGATGAGATCGGCCACGTTCCATTTCGCCGAGGCCGTCGCCAGTCCGCCCTCGCCGAGGACGACGATGACTGGTGCGGTGATCCGCGCCTCGGTGAGGAGTTCGGCGATGCGCGGGGCCAGGGACAGGTCGAGGCAGGCATCGGCGATGACGACATCGATCTCGGCGGACTCGGACGCCTGGTCGGGCAGATCGTCGGGATCGCAGCGGTCGACCAGGTGGCCGAGGTACTGCAGGGATTCGGGAGCGATGGGAGCGTCGAGTCTGGCTGCGGGGCAGATGTGCAGAATCCGCATGTGCTGCATCCACCTCCTCGGCGCCCGTCGTCTGAGCCAGATTATAGCGAGAGTCGGCCGGAGACAGGGACGTCACCGACGCGGGGTTACCGCGGGTGTCGCCGGATGAGGCACGATAGTGCTGTGATCAGATGGATTCGAGTAGCCGTCGCCCTGGTGCTGGTGTTGGCCCTCAGCGCCTCCGTGTACTGGGGCTATACGCTGTTCCTGTTCGCGACCGGGCTCATCGTCCTAGGCGTCGCCTATGGGTGGCCGCGCCTGACGGACTCCCCGCAGCCGCGGGCGACCTCGATCATGCTCGCCCTCTTCGGAGTCGGCGGACTCTACGCCGCCTGGCAGGATTCCACCGCTCCCTACCTCGACTGGCTGCCCGTCCTGGCGGGCCTGGGTCTGCTGTGGACGTTCGTGCAGAACCTCACCCGCGGAATCGGTGCCTCCTATGCGGTGGCGAACGTGTCCGCGCAGGTCTCGGGTCTCGTCATCGTCCTGTCCGCGAGCACCTGGGTCGCGGCGATCACGGTCCCTGGGGACAAGGAGGCCATCGTCATCGGTCTGGCCTCGCTCATCGTGGGGCAGTGCATGACCGCGCTGCCGTGGCCGGCGATCTACACCTCGCCGTTGGCCATCGCCATGTCCACAGCCGTGGCGGGGATCCTGTCGGTGCTCGTGTTCTCCGCGGCGATCTCACTGACCGCCGCGCTCGTCCTCGGTGTCGTCATGGGTCTGCTCGTGGCCGCAGTCGACCGGATGCTCGGACTCGTCGCCTATGCGAAGTTCCAGGCGGCCAACCTCGAGGCCTCACAGAACATCGAGGTGAAGAAGAACGTCGAGAAGGCCCGCAGCTTCGCCGTTCAGCTCGCCCTCGGTGCCGCTCCGATCGCCCTCGGCGGAGTCGTCGTCTACGCTCTTGAGCGCGTCGCCTCCTGAGCTGCGTCGCGAGGGCCGTTCCCGGGGTTCGCGGCCAGGGGTCGCGTCCGTGGGCTGAATGCACATCGCTGTGCCGGGAACTGTAGACTGGAAGCATGGAAAATCTCGTTGCTCTCGAAATCGTCTTCTCCAGCCTCGTCGGCCTGGCCGCTCTCGGTGCCCTGGGCGTCGGGATCAAGGTCGTCACAGCGCTGTTCAAAGACAACCGCTGATCTCCCATGATCGAACTTGATGCCTCGGTTCATCCGGAACTCGTCCCCCTGTCCTGGCTGATCGGGTCATGGGAGGGCGTCGGCGTCGTCGGCTATGCGGACACTCCGGAGAAGCAGTTCGGACAGCGCATCGACTTCGTCGCCCATGAGGGCACACCGTTCCTCCAGTACACCGCACATGCGTGGCTGCTCGACGAATCCGGTGAACTCGAATCGACCCTGACTCTGGAGACCGGCATCTGGCAGCTCGTGCGCCAGCACGACGCCGGGGACGTCGGCCCGGGCATGATGGTGCCCACCGAACCGCAGAGCTTCACCTCGGCCGCCGCGGTCGAGACCCTGCGCACGAACGACGACGCCTTCGAGATCGAAGCCGAGATCGTTCACCCCCACGGAGTCATGGAACTCTACGCCGGCACTGTCAGGGGCCCGCGCATCGATTTGGCCACCGACGTGGTGGCTCGGACGAAGACCGCGAAGGAGTACACCGCCTCGACGCGGATGTACGGCCTGGTCGGCGGCGAACTCATGTGGGCCTGGGATATGGCAGCCATGGGCCACGAACTCGCCTCCCACTCCTCTGCCAGATTGAAGAAGCTGTCCTGAGATGACTGATCCCGTGTCGCCGAATTCTGATGTCTCCGATTCGCCGTCGCCGGAGAACACCGACGCCCCCACCGCGGCGGCTCGGCGCTCGTCCCTTGCCCGCGGATTGAGCTCCACCGCGGTGCTCGGGGCCGGCGGACTCGCCGAGACTCCCATCCACTACGGAGCCTCCCTGCGTGAGCAGCGCGTGCTCGAGGAGAAGGACGGTCTCGTCGACCTCGCCCATCTCCGCGTGCTGCGTCTGAGCGGACCCGACCGCCTCACCTGGCTGAACTCGATCACCACGCAGAAGATCGACACTCTGGCCCCCGGTGTGTCCACCGAAACCCTTGTGCTCGACCCGAACGGTCGCATCGAGGGCTGGCTCAGGCTCGTCGACGACGGTGAGGCGCTGTGGGCGATCAGCGATCTCAGCACGGATGGGACCCTGGACTTCCTGCGCAAGATGGTCTTCATGATGCGCGTCGAGATCGAGGATCTCAGCGACGACTATCAGTGCTTCGGCGCCATCACCTCTCTGCCGGAGGCGCTGCCGGTCGCCCGGACCTGGTCCGATCCGTGGCCGCACATCGGAAGCGGTTCGGCCTCCTATGCGCAGATCGACATCGGCCAGGAAGTCGCCGGCACCGACCATCCCGGCCTCGAGACTCCGTTCGTCATCGGCATCGTCAAACGCTCGGACCTGCAGGGGCTGTCTGCGAAGAACTTCGACATGGCCGGCTTCGACGCCTGGGAGGCCCTGCGGATCGCCGCCTGGCGACCGGGTCGGAACGAGATCGACCACAAGGCACTCGTCGGGGAACTCGACCTGCTGCGCACGGCCGTGCACCTGGCCAAGGGCTGCTACCGCGGTCAGGAAGCGGTGGCACGCGTTCACAATCTCGGTCAGCCGCCTCGTCGATTGACCTTCGTCCATCTCGACGGGTCGGGGCATATCGCCCCGGATCCCGGCACCGAGGTGCTCGCCGAAGTCCGCGGGTCCGAACGCCCAGTGGGCACCCTGACCTCGGTGACCGTGCACTGGGAGCTCGGACCGATCGGTCTGGCCGTGGTCAAACGGAACCTTGCCCCCGGGGCGCAGCTGAGCTTCGAAATCGGCGACGGGGAACGCGTCGTCGGCGCTCAGGAGACGATCGTCGTGCCCATGCGCGAACACGAGCGCGTGCTTCCGGAACGGAACAGGGACGTCGACGCCCGCAGCCAGAACCGCTGATCCAGGCGGCCGTCGAGCAGGGCCGGGCGCTGTTTCCGATGCCGGTCCCCGCAATCCGAAGAGAGGTTTCGGCTGCCGGTGCACGGCAACGGATTCCGTACTCTCTCTGCGCCGAATCCGTGGGTTCGTCTCTCCGCGGAAGGTGATTCTGCTCAGCCCTCGGACGGTAAGTGACAAGAAGCGTCGAATACCCCTATTCTTCCCCTTATGACAGCTTTGGAAATTGGCGGCGAAGCTCTGCCGCAGGAACGTAAGATCGTCACCGAGATTCCGGGACCGAAGTCGCGTGAGATCGAGGAACGTCGCAAGTCAGCCGTGGCGACCGGTGTCGGTTCGAGCCTGCCCGCCTATGTGGTGGCGGCCGGCGGCGGCATCCTCAAGGACGCCGACGGCAACCAGCTCATCGACCTCGGATCGGGCATCGCTGTGACCACCGCCGGCAACTCGAACCCCCGCGTGGTCGAGGCCGCGAAGGCCCAGCTCGAGGCCTTCACCCACACCTGCTTCATGGTCAACCCCTACGAGAGCTACGTCGAGGTCGCCGAAGCCCTCAACCGCCTCACCCCCGGTGACCACGAGAAGCGCACCGTGCTGCTCAACTCCGGTGCCGAGGCCGTCGAGAACGCCGTGAAGATCGCACGCGCCCACACCGGCCGCGACGCTGTCGTCGTCTTCGATCACGCCTACCACGGTCGGACGAACCTGACCATGGCGATGACCGCGAAGGCCGCCCCCTACAAGGCCGGTTTCGGTCCCTTCGCCGGTGAGGTCTACCGCGCACCCATGTCCTACCCGTACCGCGACAACTATGCGGCCGCCACGAAGATCAGCGGTGAGGACGCAGCCAAGCGCGTCATCACGATGATCGAAAAGCAGATCGGCTCCGAATACGTCGCCGCGATCGTCATCGAGCCCATCCAGGGCGAGGGCGGCTTCATCGTCCCGGCCGAGGGCTTCCTGCCCACGCTCGTCGACTACGCCCGGGAAAAGGGCATCGTCTTCGTCGCCGACGAAGTGCAGGCCGGATTCGCCCGCACCGGCAAGATGTTCGCCTCCGAGTGGGAGGGCATCGTGCCCGACCTCATCACCACGGCCAAAGGCATCGCCGGCGGTCTGCCGCTGTCGGCCGTGACCGGTCGCGCGGACATCATGGACTCGGTCGGACCGGGCCGCCTCGGCGGAACCTACGGAGGCAACCCCGCCGCCTGTGCCGCGGCACTCGGCGCCATCGCCGCCTATGAAGAGGACGGACTGCCCGAGCGTGCACTTGCCATCGGTGAGATCATCGTCGACCGTCTGACGAAGCTGCAGTCGAAGTACCCCGAGGTCGGCGACATCCGCGGCCGCGGCGCCATGATCGCCGCCGAGTTCGTCGAGCACGATTCGATCGAGCCGAACGCGGACCTGGTGAAGAAGATCGCGGACCACTGCGCGAAGAACGGTGTCCTCGTGCTCACCACGGGAACCTTCAGCAACATCCTGCGCTTCCTGCCGCCGCTGACGATCTCCGACGAGCTCCTGAACGACGCCTTCGACGTCATCGAGGCCGCCCTCGCCGAACTCCTGGCCTAACTCCACCCCAATTACTACCTGACGGCGGCCCAGCAACCTCGCGCGAGGTTGCTGGGCCGCCGTCAGGTAGTTCGGGGGATGCAGTTGTAGCACAATAGGGGCCATGACTTCAGAAATCGACGGATCGACCGGCTCGTCCGCGAGCGTCCCGGCCCGAGTGTGGCACTTCCTCAGGGGACCGCGCTTCATCGATCTGCCGATCCGCCTGCTGGCTCTCATCATGGGTCTGACGATCCTGGTGCCCGGGTCCTTCGAGATCACCGAACCCCGCTACTCGGCGCTGCTCATCCTCGCCTACGGGCTCATCGTCTTAGCCAGCTTCCTGCCGCTGAGCATCGTCATCGCGACGACCGGACTGGGCATCGTGTTCTCCATGGTCTACCCGGATCTGGAGAACATGTTCCCCGAGGCGCTCATCCTCGCCGCCGCCGTCCTGATCAGCCGCCGCCGCTGGATCGGCTTCGCGCTGGGCACCATCGGACTGGCCGTCTACCTCGGCGCATCGACCAGGCTCGGATCCTATGATGCCGGTTTCGAAGGGCTGACCGACCTCGGCTACGGCTGGCTGACCTACTCGATCCTCGGTCTGTGCGCGTCCTTCGTCGAAGCTCGGATCCGCCGTGAGATCGACCGTCGCGAACGTGCCGCCGTCGACCACCAGAAGTCACTCGACGCGATGCGCGCCCGGTTCACCAGCGATATGCACGACACCATCTCGCACTCCCTGACCACCGAATCCGCGATCATCCGCACTCTGGCGAAGCAAGGCGATGCCGAGACCGCCGACCGCCTCCTCGCCGAGCTGACGCTGGTCAACGCCGAAGCCACCAAGCGCCTCCGGCAGCTGGTGACGAGCCTGAGCAAGTGGGAGACCGAGAGCTGCACCGACTCCGCCGCCTCCCGGATCCGATTCCGCGCCGAGGCGGAGCAGCTGACGACCGCGATCGAAGACGGGTGCGCGGCCGGTTCCGTTCCGCTGACCACCGAACTCTCTGTCCTGCCGACCCATGCGACCGGCACGCTGTCGCACCATTTCCGGGCCGTCATGCTCGAACTCGCCACGAACGTCATCCGCCACTCCGCCCCGGGCACCCCGGCCACCCTGGCCGTCGAAATGCGAGGTGAGAGCGGCGACCGGGCCGAACTGATCTGCCGCAGCACGAACGAATCCCCGACCGAGCTGACCGAGGCCCCGCGGTCGCTGTCCCGCCGTGCCACGGCCGTGGGCGGCGTCTGCCGGGTCAGCGCGGAGGACCGGAAGACCACCGTCGTCGAGGTGGCCCTGCCGATCCGATTCATCTCATCTTCCGCAACGGCTCCCTCCACCGGAGCATCGACCCCCTCCACCGGAACCGCAGACTCGCTGCAGTCCGCACCGTCCATGGGTGCTGTCGGTGGCGGTGACATGATCGACGTCGTTGATGACGACTTCGACACCAGCACCGAGACACCTTCTTCCTCGAGGGTCGGCACCGGTCGCACCATCTCCCGGGATGAGACCGTGGACGGCGCAGACACTGCGGATTCGCCCGACTCCGATACGTCCGACTCCTACACCGGCTCCGAGTCCCAGGGCACGGAGGCCGAACACCGCCGCAGCGGTGACCGCAACAAGGTCGACGTCTGATGTCTTCGGCCCCGGAAGCGAACCCGGAGGCGAACCCGGAGGCGACGCCGGATGCGAACCCGGAGGCGACTCCTTCACCGGCTGACCAGGACGAGACCCCGGAGTCCAACGAGCGCACCTCCGTCCTCGTCGTCGACGACGATTCCTGGACGACGCGAGCGGTGGCAGCGACGCTCAGCGATGCAGGCGCCTTCCGCGTCCTCGCTCCCGTCCACTCCGGAGAAGAGGCCGTAGCCGCCTTCGCCGCAGAGCGTCCCGACCTCGTTCTCATGGACGTCAACATGCCGCCGGGAATGAGCGGCGTCGACGCAACGGCGGCGATCATGCACCTCGATCCCGACGCCCGTATCGTGCTGCTGACGACCGTGTCACCGGGGCCGGGCCTCGCCCGTGGGCTCGAGGCCGGCGCACTCGCCGTACTCAACAAGACGGCAGGAGAGAGGGAACTCGTCTCGATCGTGCGGGCCGCCTCGGCGGGGGAAAGCCCCGAACTGCTCACAGGCCTGGCCGAGGACCTCGTCATCAGCGGAGATCACCTGCCCGACGCCCCCGGCGCGGCACCGCAGCTGACCGCCCGCGAAATGGACCTGCTCGCCCTGCTCTGCCAGGGCCACGGCTACGAAGAGATCGCCGCCGCCCAATCGGTGGCCATGTCCACCGTGAAATCGCACGCGCGCAACCTGCGCATGAAACTGGGCGCGCGCAACCTCGCCCAACTCGTCGTCCGCGCCCTGCAGTTCAAATTCTTCTCCCCGGAATAGCCGATCCCGCCGAGGCGGTCGGCCCTGTCACCCGCCCCCGCCGAGGCGGTCGGCCCTGTCACCCGCCCCCGCCGAGGCGGTCGGTCCCGTCAGCCACCCGCCCCCGCCGACGCGACCCTCCCCGACGAAACGGGCCCTCCCGACCGAGGCCGGTCGTTGACTACAGTGGGAGCATGACCGAGACTGCGAGCCCGCGACTGTCCCGCCTGATCCGGGACACGGAGGGGTTCCTCCTGCCGCTCACCGAGGTGGCCGACGACGTCGCGATCACCCGAGTCGAATTCGGATTCGATCTGCCGACGACTCCCACCGAAACGCCGGCCGCGACGGTCGGCCGCGGCTCCCTGGCCGGAACGGTCGTCCTCGTCACCGAACCGATGCGCAGCCCCTCCGGACTCGATGCCGTGCTGACCGACTATGCGGGAGCAGCGGCGCTGGTCGTCGCGCCCGGAACGCACAGCCACCTCGGTGAGGGGGTTGACCTGCGAGGGAGTGCGGACCAGGCTCCGGTCCTCCTCGAACGGTCGCCGCATGTGACGTGGTCGGAGATCCTCGTCCATCTGCGACAGCTCACGGAAGGCGCAACGAGCGCCCTGGCCTGGCCCGATGTCGACGATCTCAGCGCCCTGGCCGCCGTCATCGCCGAGACCACGGGCGCATCGATCACGATCGAGGACCCGGCCTCCAGGGTGCTCGCCCACGCCAACCTCGGCGACGAGCTCGATGAGATCCGACGCGAGACGATCCTGTCCGGGGCCATCCCCGAGTGGCGGATCGCCGAGCTCGAGGAGTCCGGGTTCCTCGGCACGATCCGCCGGTCGACCGACGTCGTCGAACGCCCCGCCAAGGGAACTTCGCCGGCCCGGTCGGTCATCGCACTGCGCAGCGAGGGCGAGCTCATCGGCACGATCTGGGCGGCCTACCCGGCCGAGGTCGACCCCGAACCGCTGCGTGAGGTGCTGCGCGACGCAGCCCGCGCGGCACTGCCGGTGATGCTGCGGACCCTGCGCCGGTCACCGTTCGAAAAGCGCATCCGCCGGGAGGCACTCGGTGCGATCCTCGCTGGTTCGGCCGACCTCGGACCGTCGGCGACCCTGTTGTCCCTGCCGTTCTCCGGGAACTTCTGCGTCCTGGCCTTCACCGAGGTGGCCCCCGACCGGGAACCCGTCCTGCGGTTCCATCTGCGGGCCGCCTTCGCCGATGCCGTGCTCGCGCATGTGAGCTCCGCACGTGCCGGGTCGGCCGGTGGCGGTTCGACACGCGACGGTTCGGCAGGTGTCGATGTGGCAGGTGCCGGGTCGAACGGAGCGCGAGTCGGTGAGCGGACGCACCTCGCAGCGCTGGTGCAGATGAGCGAACCGATGCGCGGCGAGCAGGTGCGCGCTCACGTGACCGCCGCTCTGCGGAGGTCTCTGCCGAAGACGGAGACTCTGTGTTTCGGAGTCGGCTCACCGGTCGATCGACTCGATGCCGCGCACCGGTCGTGGACGGAGGCCGCTTATGTCGTCGACGCCGTGCGAAGCGACACTGGCGACGAACAAGGTGCGGGTGACGCTCGAGGCGCGAAGACACGCACGGGTTCGGACGCGGACGGACCCCTCGACACCCAGGGCCGGATCGTCGGCGCGACCACCCGTGACGTCGCCGCAACGGTCGTCGGTCTGCAGGTCGCCGATGTGCTGTTGGCCGCAGACCGCCGGGCGATCGGTGCTGGGCGCCCGCGGGGCGGTGGGCGAGTGACCGCAGACAGTCGGGCGCCTGCGGACGCACGGGTCCCCGCCGACGCCGGTGTGCTCGGCCCGGCACAGGCGCTGGCCGCTCACGACGGACAGCACAACGGCAGCCTGCTCGAGACCCTGCGCGCCTACTTCGCCACGGTCGGCAACTCCGCCGAGGCATCCCGCCGGCTTCATGTGCATACGAACTCGCTGCGACACCGTCTCGGTCGCATCGAGGAGATCACCGGTCTCTCGACGGCAGAACCGGCCGAGCGGCTCTGGCTCGAACTCTCGGTCCTCGTTCACGACCGGTCGTGAGAAACCTACAACCAGCCCTCATGAAGATTGGCGAATAATCGTCCGTTCTCCGAGGTCAGCCGTCCTAAAGTGACAACAGACTTCGAACAGAGGACGTTATGCCCAGCCATCACCATGCGATTCCGAACCGTCGCGCCCGAGCAATTCGAACGATCGCCGAGAACAGCGTTTCGTCTGCCCGCTCTGCCGTTCCCGCGCTGACCGATGCGGCACCCGTGCTCGGGCTCATGGATCTCGACTGGGTCGATACCGCCTTCGACCGACTGACCGCGGCGTTCGCATCGGATCGCGAGGTGCTCCACGCAGTGGCGTGCAAGGCCGTACCGCTGCCGTCGCTGCTGCGCCGCTTCGCCGAGGCGGGAGCCGGCTGCGAGGTCGCCAGCCCCGGCGAACTCGAACTCGCCCTCTCGGTCGGGTTCACGCCCGACCGCATCGTCTTCGACTCCCCGGCGAAGACCTGGGCCGAACTGCGCCGGGCCGTCGACCTCGGCGTTTCGATCAACGTCGACAACTTCGACGAACTCGCCCGCCTCGACGAGCTCCTCGACGATCGGGACGGCACGGCCGCCTCGGCGAGGATCGGATTCCGGATCAATCCGCAGTCGGGCACGGGCGCGATCGGCGCCCTGAGCACCGCCACCGAGACCTCGAAATTCGGTGTCGGGCTGGTCGACCCCGGTGCCCGGGAGGCCCTCATCGAGGCCTATCTCGACCGCCCCTGGCTGGGACAGATCCACGTCCACTCGGGCTCGCAGGGCATCAGTCTCGACAAGGCCGCCGTCGGAATCCGCGCCGCCGTCGACCTCGCCGAGGAGATTAACGCCCGGGCCTCCGGTCGGCAGATCACACGCATCGACATCGGCGGGGGACTGTCGGTGAACTTCGACGGCGAGGACATCACCCCGACCTTCGCCGACTACCGCGCCGTGCTCGAGGCACAGGTGCCGGGCCTGTTCGACTTCGACATCGTCACCGAATTCGGCCGCGCGCTCCTCGCCAAGTCCGGCACCGTCCTCACCCGCGTCGAATACGCGAAGACCACCGGCGGCCGCCGCATCGCGATGACCCACGCCGGCGTCCAGGTCGCCACCCGCACCGCCTACGCCCCGAACGACTGGCCGCTGCGGATCCTGCCGTTCACCCCGGAGGGAGACCCCAAGATCGCCGAGGCGGCCGACACCGAGATCGTCCCGACCGATGTCGCCGGTCCCGCCTGCTTCTCCGGTGACCTGCTGGCTCGTGATCAGCTGCTGCCGCGCCTCGACGCGGGTGACCTCGTGGCCGTGCCCGAAACCGGTGCCTATTACTTCTCGAACCCGTTCTCCTACAACCTGCTCCCGCGTGTGCCCGTCTACGGATACCGCACCGCGGCCGACGCAGGCACTGAGTTCTACCTCATCCGCCGCGGGCAGACGATCGCCGATGTCCTCGCCGAGGCTGGGGAGACCGAACTGCACGCGCTGAGCCCGGACGACCGGAAGACCCCAGCCGGTTCCATGGTGCCGGGCAGCTGACTGTCGCGGGACCTGTGGCATCTGCACAGTGACCTGCAACCGGATTTGTGTGTTGTGGTGCCGAAAACACGTCACTTCGAACGTAGAGTGATTAAGAGCACATCTGTCCTGACCCGGGCGAATACCCAGATTCGCCGGGTTCAGGGGATGACAAGTGAATCACCGCACGAGAAGAAAGACAAAGATGTTGACTTCACACTCAATGCGCAGAGGCTGGCAACGGTGCCTGGCCGGCGTCGCAGCACTGGCCCTGGCCGGATCGATGGCCACCTCACCGGCGCAGGCCGCCACCTCGGAGGCCCCGGCCTCCGAGAACGTGCTGCGGATCGCCACCGACGGATTCATCGACTCCTTCAACCCGTTCACCTCCTTCTACCTCGTACCGACGAACACCTTCCGGTACATGTACGAGAACCTCGTGGCCAACGACGCCGAGGACGGCTCGGTCACCGAGGGACTCGCCACCGAATGGAACACGGACTCCGAAGGCAAGGTCTGGACATACACGATCCGCCCGGACATGAAATGGTCCGATGGTGAACCGCTCACGGCCGACGACGTCGCCTGGACCTACAACCAGATGATGGAGAAGGAAGAGATGGCGGTGGCCAACGGCAGCCTCGTCGAGAACTTCGACAAGGTCGAGGCCCCCGACGAGGGCACCGTCAGGATCACCCTGAAGAAGCCGCAGGCGAACAACCCCGGCCAGGAGATCCCCGTCGTGCCCGAGCACGTGTGGTCGAAGGTCGACAAGCCCGGCGAATTCAAGAACGACGAGAAGTCCGTGGGCTCGGGGCCCTTCCAGCTCGAGAGCTACGAAGCGAACAAGTCGATCATCCTCAAGGCGAACCCGAACTTCTGGCGCGGCAAGCCCAAGCTCGACGAGATCCAGTACCGCTACTACACGAACTCCGATGCGCAGGTGCAGGCGATCCGCTCCGGCGAAGTCGACTTCATCACCGGCCTCACCCCCGACCAGTTCACGGCACTTGAGGGGGCTGACAACGTCGAACTCAACGACGGCAACGGCCGCCGCTTCAACGGCATCTCCATCAACCCGGGAGTCGCCGACGCGGAGGGCAAGGAATTCGGCACCGGCCATGAAGCGCTGAAGGACAAGAAGGTCCGTCAGGCCATCCGCGCCGGCATCGACGCCGAGACCCTGCGCAAACAGGTCATGCAGGACTATGCGCAGCCGGCCACGAGCTTCATCCCCGCCGTCTACCCGAACTGGGCGCTCAAGTCCGACAACTCCGTCATCAGCGGATTCGACGTCGACCGTGCGAAGAGGCTCCTCGACGACGCCGGTTGGAAGGAAGGATCCGACGGCATCCGCGAGAAGGACGGCGAGAAGCTCCAGCTGCGCTTCCTCACCGACGCCGACATTCCGACCGAACAGAGCACCGCGAAGTTCCTGAAGCCATGGATGAAGGACATCGGCATCGATCTCAAGAACGAGTCGACCGACGCCGACACCGAGTCCGAGCGCACCACCAAGGGCGACTACGACATGTACTTCTCCGGCTGGTCGATCAACCCCGATCCCGACTACCAGCTGAGCATCAACACCTGCGGTCAGCGCCCCGACGCCGAAGGCAACGGCGGCACCAGCCAGGACGGCTGGTGCAACAAGGAATTCGACAAGCTCTATCAGGCCCAGCACGTCGAACTCGATCAGGCCAAGCGTCAGGACCTCGTGCAGAAGGCCCTGGCCATCCACTACGAGGAAGCTCCTTCGGTGACGCTGTGGTACCCGAACCAGCTCGAGGCCTACCGCTCCGACCGGTTCGACAACTTCACCAAACAGCCCACCGACGGCGGTGCCATCGCCAATCAGGTCGGCTACTGGGGCTACACCTCGGTCGAACCCGTCAGCGGCGAAGAAGCCACGAGCGGCGGAATGGGCGCCGGCGGTTGGATCGGCATCGCGGCCGCGGTCATCGTCGTCCTCGGCGGAGGCGGGTGGCTGCTCAGCCGTCGCAAGAAGTCGGACGACCGCGAATAGTCCCCAGGCCCACAGCTCGGGTGCCGCACCATCCGCACCACCTGCGGCACCCGGGCCCACGGGCCAGTCCCCACCACCTGGAGCACCACAGTGAGCACACCCACCCACGATCCCCATTCCGGGGATCGCCCTGCCCGGGGAACGGCCTCGGAGAATCCGGGCACGAGCCCCACGAATCCGCCCGGACCGGCCACGGGCCCCACACCCGCCCCACCGGGCACTGACCCCACGAACCCGAGCCCCGCCTCGGCGAGGGGATCCGCCGGCGCCGCCCACGCGAACACTGCCGCCGCCGATATGGACGAACCACCGACCGGCGGATCGTTCGCCCGCTACTTCCTGCGCAAGCTCGGCGGGGCTGCGACCTCGATGGTCCTCGTCATCGTGCTCGGCTTCTTCGCCTTCCGCATGCTGCCCGGCGACCCCGTGCTCAAGATCGCGAAGGAACGGCCGATGTCCCCGGCACAGATCGCCGAACTGCGCAGCCAATACGGGCTCGACAAGCCCGTCATCGTCCAGTTCTGGGACTACCTCGTCGGCATCGTCACCGGCGATCTCGGCGAGAGCTACGTGTACCGGAAATCCGTCTCCGCGCTCATCGGCGAATACCTCGGCCCGACCCTGCTGCTCACCGCAACAGCGGCCGTCATCGCCATCGTCCTGGGCCTGTGGCTCGGGCAGATCTCGGCCTGGCGGCGCAACTCCCTGTTCGACAAACTCGCGTCCTCGACCTCGCTGATCTTCTGGTCCGTGCCGACGTTCTGGCTCGGACTCATCCTGCTCATGATCTTCGGCGGCACCCTGCAGTGGCTGCCCACCGGCGGCATGATCACCCCGGGCCTCGACCCGTGGTCGTTCGCCGGGATCATCGACGTCGTCAAGCACCTCATCCTCCCGGTCGTCTCGCTCGTCGCCGTCGTCTACGCGCAGTTCCTCATGATCATGCGCGCCTCCCTGCTCGAGGAGATGAGCGAGGACTACCTCACGACCGCCCGCGCGAAAGGGCTCACCGAGGATGAGGTCCGCCGCCGTCACGCCGTACCCAATGCGCTGCTGCCGACCGTCACCGTCGTCTTCCTCCACCTCGGCGGACTCATCGCCGGTGCGGTCACCGTCGAAGCCGTGTTCTCCTGGCCGGGGCTGGGCAAACTCACCTTCGAAGCCATCCGTGGCCCCGACCTGCCGCTGCTGCAGGGCACCTTCGTCGTGTTCTCGGCGATCATCATCGTGATGAACCTCGCCGCCGACATCGTCTACCGATTCCTCGATCCCCGCGTCAGGAGGGCCTGATGAGCGCGAACACTCCCGCCGTCGACGGCGCGAAGCTCGTGCGCGAACGCCGGCTGAACAACGCGAAGAAGAACTGGGCGCTCTTCCGCTCCGACGTCCCCGCTCTCATCGGCGCCGTCGTGCTCCTCTTCTTCGTCGTCATCGCGATCGCCGCCCCGCTCATCGCCCCGGCCTCGATGCTCGATGTCACGAAGCAGCTCGACGTCCCCCGCTATGCACCGCCGAGCCTCGACCACCCGCTCGGCACCGACGACCTGGGACGGGAGATGTGGGTGCGCATCCTCTGGGGAGCCCGCGTGTCGATCCTCGTCGGCGTCGCCGCGACCGTCATGTCGATGGTCATCGGCACCATCATGGGTCTGGCCGCCGGTCACTTCACGGGACTGTTCGGCGGGATCATCATGCGCATCATCGACTTCTTCATCGTCCTGCCCTCCCTGCTGCTGGCGATCGTCCTGTCCTCTGTGCTGGAGCGCGGGGTCTTCACGATCGTCGTCGCGATCGGGCTGACGTCATGGGCGTCGACCGCACGGATCGTGCGCTCGCAGACCCTGAGCGTCGAATCCCGGCTCTACATCGAACGGGCGCGCATCCTCGGTGCCGGTCATTCCCATATCCTGTTCCGGCACCTGCTGCCGGCCGTGATGCCGCTGGTGCTCGCGAATACGACCCTGACCGTGGGTGGTGCGATCATCGCCGAATCGACGCTGTCGTTCCTCGGCCTCGGCGATACGTCCAAGGAGTCGTGGGGCACCATCCTCAAGAACTCGATGGACGTGTCGGCGGCGACCTCGGGCTACTGGTGGTACGTGCTCACCCCGGGTATCGCGATCCTGCTGGTCGTGCTCGCATTCACGATGGTCGGGCGCGCATTCGAGGCCATCATCAACCCCGCCCTGAGGAGCCGCTGATGACCGATCTTCAGTTCGAGAACGTCTCGATCACATACCGGTCCTCCTCCGACCGCGGCGATGTGGTCGCCGTGAAAGAGGTCAGCCTCGACCTGCCCGCCGGGGCCACTCTGGGCATCGCAGGGGAGTCCGGTTCGGGGAAGTCGACGCTGATCATGTCGGCTCTGCGCCTGCTGCCGAAGTCGGCTCGCCTCGATGGTCGGGTCCTCCTCGGCGGGCAGGACATCCGGGAGCTGAGCTTCGGCCAGATCCGCGCGGTCCGGTGGGCGCAGGCCTCGATCGTCTTCCAAGGCGCCCTGCACTCGCTCAACCCCGTCCGCGAGGTCGGGCAGCAGATCATCGAAGCCCTCGAACACCACTCGAAGGGCACGTGGACGACTCCGCAGAAACGCCGGGACCGGATGTTCGAACTCCTCGCCGAGGTCAACCTCGAGGCGGAGAAGTCGAGTGCGTATCCGCACGAGCTCTCCGGCGGGCAGAAGCAGCGGATCATGATCGCCATGGCGCTCGCCTGCGAACCCGATATCATCATCGCCGACGAACCGACGACGGCACTCGACGTCATCGTGCAGAAGCAGATCCTGACCGGCCTGGCCCGCCTCGTCGCCGAACGCGGGATCTCCCTGCTGATGATCAGCCACGATCTCGCCGTGCTCTCGTCAGTCTGTGCGGATCTTGCGATCATGCGCCACGGCCGCCTCGTCGAATACGGACCCAGTGACGACGTGTGTTTGTCCCCGCAGGAGGACTACACGAAGCAGCTGGCCGGTGCGTTTCCGCAGATCGGGGACCCCGGATCCCGGTTGAATCCGAAGACCCAGAGACCCGCCGAGGTGGCCCGGGCCGAACCGTTCTCCATGACCGATGAGGTGGTGCTCGAGGCGAAGGATCTCAGCGTCTCCTTCGACACCCGGCGGGGCCGTGAACGGGCGGTGCGCGCGGTGGACCTGGTGCTGCGGAAGGCGGAGATCCTCGCCGTCGTCGGCCAGTCCGGTTCGGGGAAGACGACTCTGGCGCGGTCGCTGCTCGGTCTGCAGGAGGTGGAGGCGGGTTCGCAACTGTCGTTCGCGGGCAAGCCGCTGCCGCGGAAGGCGAAGGAGCTGCGGATGTTCCGGCGGCGGGTGCAGATGATTCTGCAGGACCCGGCCGGATCGCTCAACCCCAAGCGGAGTGTGTACGAGGCCGTGGTCGAGGGCTTGAGGGTGCAGGGGATCAAGGATCGTGAGTACGAGCGCGTCGTCGGCGCCCTCGACGCCGCCGAACTCACTCCGGCCGCAGACTATCTCGAATCGATTCCGCAGGAGCTCTCGGGCGGACAGCGGCAGCGCGTCGTCATCGCCGGAGCCCTGGCGCTGGACCCGCAGGTGCTCATCGCCGATGAGCCCGTGGCATCGTTGGACGCCTCCGTGCGCGGAGAGATCCTGTCGCTGTTCCTCGCGCTCAAGAAGAACCTCGGGATGAGCGCGCTCATCATCACCCACGATCTGGGACTGGCGTGGAACATCGCGGATACGGTGGCCGTGATGAAACGAGGGGAGATCGTCGAATACGGTGAGGTCGACAGGGTGCTGTCCGATCCGCAGCACGAATACACGCAGGAGCTGCTCGCCGCGGTTCCCCGACTGGGAAGTCAGAGCTTGGTGAGGAATGAGTGAATCGGAGTCCCATGAGGTCAGTCGCACGGCCGAGGTTGAGTTCGTCGGTGCGAGTGCGTCGAGCCCTTATCTGAGCACCGCGCCCTTGGCCGCAGGTGACACCGTTCGGCTGATCGCGCCGTCGGGCCCCACCGATGAGGAGTCGCTGCAGCGCGCGATCGCCCAGCTCGAATCCTGGGGCCTGAACGTCGTGCCTGGTGACAACGTCCGCGCCCGCCACCCGCGAGTGAAGTATCTGGCCGGCACCGACGCTGAGCGCCGCTCCGACCTCGTCGATGCCTGGTGCGATCCGGACACGGACGCGGTCATCGCGCTGCGTGGAGGGTTCGGGGCGATGCGGCTGCTCGACGGCATCGACTTCGACCTCATGCGCCGGCACATGCTGCGCCGAGACGGCCGTCCCAAGCTGCTCACCGGATCCTCGGACATCACCGCATTCCACCAGGCATGGGAGCACCACCTCGGGGTGGCGACCCTGTTCTGCCCGATGGTCGGAAACGACCCGTTCAAGAACTCGGCAGTGGTCCCCGACGAGGTGGCCTCGTGGCTGTTCCGCCCCTGGGGCGGCCGCGAACTCGGCTTCCCCGCTGAAGACGGGACGGCGGAGATGGGAGCTGCCCCCTCTCCAGGCAAACAGTGGTCGCTATCGGACATTTCCGGACGGCGGCCCGAGAAGTATCCGAATGTGACCGCTTCTCTGTCGGAGGCTGCCGAGCCGCCGCTTGAGTGGTCGAAATGGTCGCAGGAAAGCGCCGGGCACGTGACCATTTCGCCCACCCAAGACCGTGCGGCGGAGGAGACCGCTGCGACTCGTCCGCTCAGCCGGGCGCAGACGCTCGTCCCGGGGACGGCGAAGGGTCGCCTCGGCGGGGGAAACCTCAGCCTCATCGCCGCCGGGATGGGCAGTCCCGAGCTCATCGACGTGCGGGAACGGCGGGAGCGGCGCGGCCCGAGCATCCTTCTGCTCGAGGACGTCGACGAGGAGCTGTACCGGCTCGACAATCTCATGGTGCAGCTGGTCCGCGGTGGGTGGTTCAACTCGGCGGATGCGGTGGTGCTCGGGTCATGGAAGGACTGCGCACCTGTCCACGAGGTGGAGGCGCTGATGATCGACTATCTCGGAGGCTCAAGGATTCCGATCGTGTCGGAGATGGGTTTCGGCCACGATCCCGATGCTCCGAGTGCCCCGCTCGGCGTCGACGTCACCCTCGACGCGGAGCCCGGGGAGCGGCCGCGACTGTGGGTGGATGGAGCGGATGAGCAGACATGACGGGACGGGCGCTCCGCGGACGGTCCGGCATGACTGAGCGACGGGCGCTCCGCGGATGAGCAGACAAGATTGAAACGAGACTGACAGGAACGATGATGAGCGAACTGAAATTCGATGGACTGCCCGGAGTGCGCTTCAGTGCTCTGGCCTTCGACGTCGACAGCGGGGAGAGGGTGTTCGCCCACAACGAGAACGACGAACTCGACACCGCCAGCATGGGCAAGGTCTTCCTGCTCCACACGGCGCTGCAGATGTATCAGGACGGCACGCTTGACCTGGAGGAACGTCTGCACCGGAGGCCGTCGGAGAGAGTCGACGAATCCGGGATCTGGTACCTCATGGAGCAGGACGACCTGAGCATCTTCGACGTCGCTCTGCTCATCGGCGCGTTCAGCGACAACTTCGCGACGAACGTGCTCATCCGTCGTGTCGGCCTGGAGAACGTCGCAGCTCAGGTGAAGGCGCTCGGGTACCGGAACTCCGGTCTGCACGACTTCCTGCGCTGGCCGCGACCGGCCAAGGCCCCGCGGACCCTGTCGACGGGCACCGCCGCGGAGCTCTCCGACTTCATGGCCCGGCATGCCAAGGACGAGTTCTGGGACGAGTCGACGAACGAGGTCTTCCGGCGCTGGTTGGGAGCCGGCGCGGACACCTCGATGGTCGCCTCGGCGTTCGATCTCGACCCGCTCGCGCATTACAACTACCAGCGCGATGTGTGGGTGTGGAACAAGACCGGCACGAACGGGACGATCAGGGCCGATGCCGGGATCGTCATGACGCGGACGCGCCGCGTCGCCTACGCCGTGTTCGCGAACTGGGAGCCGGGCACCGACCGCGTCGTCGACGTCATGCCGGTCATGCGCGAAGCCGGCGACGCGATCCACCGGTTCCTCTGATCGTGTCTGCCGTCGAAGGGGATTCATCTGTCGCCGCACGACCGTCGTCTCCGGTCGAGCGGACCTCGACTGCGTCCGATCGACGTTCGACTCCCATTGCACCACCCCCGGCGCAGAGAACCGTGGGGTAGTCTGGTGGGCGATGTCCGAAACGATCTTTCTCACAGGCGAAGCGAAGGCTCCGTCGAACAACCCGATCACCAGTCAGTTCGGTCTGTTCTACGTGGCTTTCGAGATCGAACCGGACACCCACCGCATCCTCGATGTGGACTGCACGGCGACGTTGGCTCTGACCCGAAACTTCATTCGGAGCCTGTTCGTCGATGCCGACATCACGGACCCCGGTCGACTGATCGAGCGCATCCAGCGCCGTTACCACGGTTCCTCGCAGAAGGCGCTGATCACAGCAGTGAACAACGCCGCGAAGAAGTACCGCGAGGTTGCCGCTTAGGCAGCGCGTCCGACCACCGCGATTGCCCGGCCCCTCACCGGACCGGATCCGATCGACAACTGCACATTGCTTCATCCCCGGCGCCGCCAGCGGTGCCGCTGTCGGGATGGACGAATTCAATGAGGAAGTGTCGTTTGTGATCACGGACGGTTATCTATTCATCAGCCTGCTTCTGGCGATCTCCGCAGCGCTCGTCGTTGCGGACCGGAGCGGGCGTTTCAAGCTCTTCAAGTATGTGCCCGGCTTCGTCATCCTCTATATCGTGGCCGCGCTGCTCAACACCATCGGCGTCTTCGACCACACCGGCGGGGACATCGACGACGTCGGCGACACTCTGCGCACGGCGCTGCTGCCCGCGATGATCCTGCTCATGCTGTTCAAGTGCGATATCCGGCAGATCATCAAGCTCGGGCCGAAGCTGCTGCTGACCTTCGCCGTGACCGCGGCGAGCATCATCGCAGGCTTCATCGTCAGCTACCTCATCCTGCACTCGAGCCTCGACCCGGAGGCGTGGAAGGCCCTCGGCGCGCTCAACGCCTCCTGGACGGGCGGCTCGGCGAACATGGTCGCGGTGCAGGAAGTCCTCCACGCCCCTGAGGACGTGTTCGGCTACGTCCTCATCGTCGACACCGTCCTCTACTCGTTCTGGCTGCTGCTCATCTTCTCCTCCGTCACGGTCTCCGACGCCTTCAACCGGTGGACGAAGGCCGATATGTCGAAGCTCGACTTCACCGACCGCGTCGACGCTGAGGAGGAGAAGCCGATGACCCTGTCGTCGATCTTCGGCCTCATCGGATTCGCGCTTCTGGCCTCGGCACTGGCGATCCGCCTCGGCGAACTGCTGCCCGAGGTCGGGGTCGTCATCAACGCCACGGCCTGGACGATCCTCATCGTCAGCATCCTCGGCCTCGTCATCGGATCGACTCGCTTCGGCAAGACCGCCGGATCCAATGAGCTCGCCTCGATCCTGCTCTACCTCATCATCGGCATCATCGCCTCCGGTTCGGACTTCACGTCTCTGGCTGAAGCACCGCTGTACCTGGTGGCCGGAATCGTCGTTCTGGTCGTCCACATCGCCATCATGCTCATCTACGCGAAGCTCACCCGCACCGAACTCTTCAGCCTCGCCGTGGCCAGCACTGCCAACATCGGCGGCATCGCCTCGGCACCGGTCGTCGCCGGTGCCTTCAACCGGCAGCTCGTCCCGGTCGGTGTGCTGTTCGCGCTGATGGGAACGTTCCTCGGCACGTTCCTCGGTCTGTGGTCGGCACAGATCCTGTCCGGACTGGCATGATGGACGGACCGACACACCTCCGCCGAGGAGGCCGACCTCCCCGCCCCCGCCTTGACCGCAGTCGTCCGACCGGAAGGACCCAACCATGACCGCATCCGCCACTGAATCCGCACCCGCCGCCGTCGACGTCTTCGACGGACACAACGACCTCGCCTGGTACCTGCGCGAGGAACGTGACTACAGCGTGGAGGGGCTCAACGACCCGAGCGTCTCGCCGTTCACCACGATGGATCAGCTGGCCGCGGGAAATGTCGCCGCACAGTACTGGTCCGTCTACGTCCATTCCTCGATCACCGGGGCGGACGCGATCAAGGCCACCTGGGAGCAGATCGACGCGGTCCAGCGCTTCGTCACCGCCTACCCCGAACGACTCGCCTTCGCCCGCACCGCCGCCGATGTCCGTGCCGCTCGCGCCGTCGGCAAGGTCGCCTCCCTCATGGGCGTCGAGGGCGGTCAGCAGATCGACGAGTCCCTGGCCGTGCTGCGCTCCTATGCCCGCGCAGGCGCCCGGTACATGACTCTGACCTGGTCGACGACGCATTCCTGGGCCGACTCGGCCACCGACGAACCGGTCCATGGGGGCCTGAGCGAGTTCGGCCGCGAGGTCGTGGCGGAGATGAATCGGATCGGCATGATCCTCGATCTCTCCCATGTCGCGCCCACCGTCATGCACCAGTCGCTCGACCAGTCGACCCTGCCGGTGCTCTTCACCCACTCCTGCGCGTTCGGGCTCAACCCGCACCCGCGCAACATCCCCGACGACGTCCTCGACCGCGTGCCCGGCAACGGGGGAGTGGCGATGATGACGTTCGTGCCCTCCTTCGTCTCGAACGCCCGCCGCGAATGGGTCGACGCAGGAGAGCAGGGGACCGCCCCCGAGGTGACCGTGGCCCAGGTCGCCGACCACTGCGATTACGTACGCGAGCGGATCGGCATCGACCATCTCGGCCTCGGCGGCGACATCTGCGGAGTCGACGAGCTGCCGACCGGGCTCGGCAACGCCGGCCAGTACCCGAACCTGTTCGCCGAGCTCACCTCCCGCGGCTGGTCGCAGACCGACCTGCGCAAGCTCGGCTTCGACAATGCGATGCGCGTCCTCGACGCACACGAGGACGCGTACACGGCATTCCTCGGCTCCGCGGACGACGCACCGTCCGCCACGGGCGGCGCAGCTGCCGACGCACCGTCCGCGGTCGCCGGAACGGCCGCCTCGGCGAGGGAAGACGAAGGCGTCGTAGGCAATTCCGCTTCCAGGGCAGCCGGGACGGCCGCCTCGGCGAGGGCGGAATCATGACGCGGCTGCTCGTCATCGTCAATGACATCGACTCCCAGCCGGGGCTGCTGACACGGTGGATGATCAGCGAAAACGTCGAGTTCGATCTGCGCATCGGCGGGGTCTCACCGCTGCCGAACCCGGTCGAGCTCGACGCCTACGACGGGCTCATCATGCTCGGCGGCGGGTACATGCCCGATGAGACCGACCGGGCCCCGTGGTTGGCCGATGAGGCCGAACTCGTCCGCCGTGCGTTGGACGCGGATCTGCCGCAGTTCGGGATCTGCCTCGGCGGGCAGCTCATCGCCCACGTCATCGGGGGCGATGTGCGCGCCCGGACCGGGGCGCCGGAGAAGGGGTACACACGGATCGACACCACCGCCGAGGCGGCCGCGGACCCCGTGTTCTCCGCGATCCGACCGCGGACGTCGTTCGTCGAAAGCCACGTCGACCGCATCGTCGCCCTGCCCGAGGAGGCGACCCTGCTGGCCACGAGCGAGGCCTGCGAATTCCAGGCGTTCCGCGTCGGTCGAGCGTGGGGCACGCAGTTCCATCCGGAGTCGACGCGGGCGAACATCGAACGCTGGAATGCGGAGAAACTGCAGACATTGGGGTTCGATAAAGATACCCTGTTGGCAGAGGCGACGGAGCTCGGGCCCGAGAGTGAATGTGATTCGAAGGCTCTGTTCTCGGCGTTTCTCACAGTGGTCCGAGACTGAAGCTTGTGTCTGAGGCTCGTGTCTGAGGCATACTGGGCGAGGCTCTGACCACAGTCAGGGTTGCCAGGCATGCGGCACAGCCGCCGCAGTGGACACGGAGGAATCGTGAGCGACAAGGAACCCACGACCACAATCGACCCCGGTGACGGAGACCAGCCCGAGACCCTCAAGCGGGTCATGGGGCCGAAGCTGCTGCTTCTGTTCATCGTCGGAGACATCCTCGGAACCGGTGTCTATGCGCTGACCGGCAAGGTGGCAGGGCAGGTCGGCGGTGCCGGCTGGGCACCGGTGATCCTCGCCTTCCTCATCGCGCTGATCACCGCGTTCTCCTATATGGAGCTCGTGACGAAGTACCCGCATGCCGCGGGTGCCGCGCTGTACACGCACAAGGCGTTCGGGATCCACTTCGTGACGTTCCTCGTCGCCTTCGCCGTGCTCAGCTCAGGAATCACCTCGGCGTCGACGGCATCGAATGTCTTCGCCGCCAACCTCGTGGCCGGCTTCGGTTGGGACGTATCGGGCAGCGGGGTGATGTGGATTGCGCTGGGCTTCCTCACCCTCATCGCGCTGATCAACCTCCGCGGTGTCGGCGAGAGCGTGTGGTTCAACGTCGTCCTCACCCTCATCGAACTCAGCGGTCTGCTGCTGGTCATCGTCGTCGGGTTCTTCGCACTCGGTTCGGGCGATGCCGACTTCTCGCGCGTGATGATCTTCGAGACCGAGGGTGACAAGAGCGTCTTCCTCGCGGTCACCGGTGCCACTGCGCTCGCGTTCTTCTCCATGGTCGGATTCGAGGATTCGGTCAACATGGTCGAAGAGACGAAGGACCCGCGGGTCTTTCCGAAGATCATGCTCTCGGGCCTGACGATCACCGGCATCATCTACGTCCTCGTCTCCCTCGTCACCGTCGCGGCAGTGCCCATCGGCGTGCTCACCGAGAGCGAGACTCCGCTGCTCGAGGTCGTCCGCGAGGGTGCCCCGGGCCTGCCGATCGATACGATCTTCCCGTTCATGACGATGTTCGCCGTCGCGAACTCGGCCCTGATCAACATGCTCATGGCCAGCCGTCTGCTGTACGGAATGGCCAAGCAGAATGTGCTCCCGCCCGTGTTCGCGAAGGTCATGGCCGGCCGCCGTTCGCCGTGGGTGTCGATCATCTTCACGACGCTGATCGCCTATGCGCTCATCTTCGTCGTGACCACGATCCTGCCCGAGACGGTGACCGCGTCCCTGGGCGGAACCACCTCGTTGCTGCTGTTGGCCGTGTTCGCCGTCGTGAACGTCGCGGTGCTCATCCTGCGCAAGGACAAGTCCGTCCACGATCACTTCAAGGCGCCGACGGTTCTGCCGTGGATCGGCGTCATCACCTGCGTGTTCCTCGTCGGCCCGTGGGCCCGCCTCGATGAGCTCATCCAGTATCAGATCGCAGCGGCGCTCGTCGGCATCGGCGTCGTCCTGTGGGGCGTGACCTGGTTCTGGAACCGTTCGACGAAGGGCACGAGCACCCGGTTCCGCAATCCCGAAGAACTGACGTGAACCCATCCCCTCGCCGAGGCGGCCCGCCTTCCCGTGCGGATGTGCACCGCGGTGGCGGTGCGGCGCCTCGCCGGGGCGGTACGGGCGGGGCCGCCCGCCGTCCCATGTCCGTATCGCTCGATATGCTGGGACGGTGGGTACTCGACCTGCGCACTCGGATCTGTACAGCTCAATCCAATGAAGGTGAAAAATGACAGTACTCGTCGGTTACGTCAACAATCCCGCCGGACATGCTGCTCTCGATGCCGGCATCGCGCAGGCGAAGAAGGACGGCAGGGAACTCATCGTCGTCAATGCGTCACGGTCGGCGCAGCGCAACGATTCCTATCGCCTCGGCGAGGGTGAGCTCAAGTCGGTCAACACCTATCTGGCCAGGGCGGACGTCGAGTTTCGCGTGCTGACTCTGGGCAGCGAATTCGACCCGGCCGAGCAGATCCTCGACACCGCCACCGAGGTGGGAGCCGAGCTCATCGTGCTCGGCACCCGGAAGCGCACCCCGGTCGGGAAGTTCCTGCTCGGGTCGACGATCCAGAAGGTCATCCTCGACGCCGAAGCCCCGGTGCTGTGCGTGAAAGCCGCGCACTGAGGACTTGACCGCAGTCGCCGTGGCCCGCGGAAACGGGCCACGCCGCGAGTGCGCGGCGCCTGCGCTCGCTCCGCTGTGTGGTGCCTGTGCTCGCTCCGCTGTGGGGCGCATGAGGACGCGCGCAGCCAGACCCGCCTCGTCATGATGCACCTGCTTCCGGCTTGCCTCACCCGAGTGACTCCGTCCTCACCCGAGCGACTCCATGATGAGGTCGGCGTTGACATGCGCGCCGGCCAGCACGCCGCTGGCGGTGCTGGCCACGACCATCGCCGATACGTCTGCGGCGTTGCCGACCGCCCAAACTCCGGGCACATCGGTCTGCCCGGCCATCTGCGTGGGGATATAGGTGCCCATTCCGCTCGGGTGCGCGACGACTTCGCCGCCGAGCTGGGCGAACAGATCGGCATTTGCTCGCGCATACGCACCGACGGCGAGCGCATCGAAGGTGAGCGCGTTCGCTCCGTCCCCGGATTCGCCAGCCGCGAGTGAAACGACGGTTCCGGACTCGGTGCGGGCCGCCTCGGTGACGGTGGAATCGATGTATTCGATGCCGAGCGTATCGAGCATCGCCTCCTGCTCGGAATCAGGAGCGGGAGCGTTGTGGCGGATGAAGCTGACTTGGTCGCTGAGCTGGGAGAACAGCATCGCCTGGTGGTATGACATCGCCGTCGTGCCGATGACCCCGATGCGCTGTCCGCGCACTTCGTAGCCGTGGCAGTAGGGGCAGTGCAGGACGGTGTCGCCCCAGCCATCGGCGAGGCCCGGAATGTCCGGAAGCTCGTCGCTCAGACCGGTGGCGATGATGATGCGGCGGGCCGTGACCTCAACTCCGACCGAAGTGGACAGTTCGAACCGATACTGTGGGACCTCCTCGGCGGGGCCGGCGTCTGGATCACGGGTGTGGACTGTGGTCACGGTCGCTTCGATGAAGGTCACCCCGTACTCTTCGGCCTCGGTGCGCCCCTTCGCCACGAGATTCTGCGGTCTGATGCCTTCGTGACCGAGGACGTTGTGTGCATGGGCGCTCGAGGAATTGCGCAGCTGACCGGCGTCGATGACGATGACGGAGCGCAGCGACCTGGCCAGGGCGATCGATGCGGCGAGGCCCCCTGCGCCACCGCCGATGACGGCGACATCAAAGGTGGTCTGCCCAGATTCGGGGGACGAATCGCGTGCGTCGGACACGGAAGACCGCGCACCTTCTGATGCGGACGGTTGTGAGTTCTCGTGTGCGGAAGGTCGTGTGTTCTCGGATGGGGTTGGGGCGGTCATGATTCTCCTGAATGCAGATGAATGGTCGGAATTCGGTGCCGATTCGAGTCTGTGGCCTTCTTGCTCGGAATTGCAAACGTCTTTGCAGAAACAGCAAATTCTGCCATGCTGTGGATATGGAAGAGCCACAGGACTCAGATGAACGGGTGAATCGCGGCGCCTTGAATGAGAGGGGAGCTCGTGCGGCGGGCCGAATGTCAGAGATTCTCGCCGAGGGACCTGCGCCGATCGAAGCACAGGAAGCCATCAGGCAATCGTTGGCGGGGGTCGGCGCCCGCCTGCGAGGACTGCGGCAGGAGCAGAAACGCACCCTCGACGAGGTGGCCGAGCAGGCCGGAATGTCGTTGAGTACGCTGTCGCGCCTGGAGTCCGGGAAGCGCAAGCCGAGCCTGGAGCTGCTGCTGCCGCTGGCCGGTGTCTATGGGCTCCCGCTCGACGAGCTCGTGGGGACTCCGCCGATCGGGGACCCGCGCATCCACATCTCACCGCGGAAGTTCCACGGTCAGACCATCTTGCCGCTCAGTCGTGGAGCGATAGGAGTGCAGGCCTTCAAACACATCGTCGATGGTCGGCAGACTCCGAAGCTCGGTTCGCTGAAAACCCACCCCGGGTTCGAGTGGGTCTATGTGATCCGAGGTCGGCTCACCCTCATCCTCGGTGACCGGACGATGGTCCTCAGCGCCGGCGAGGCCGCCGAGTTCGATACTCGAACTCCTCATTGGTTCGGGGGAGCTGACGACGACGGGGTCGAATATCTCAGCCTCTTCGGTCCCGAGGGGCAGCGCGTGCATATGAAGAGCTGAGCCGGGCCGCTGCTGATCTCGCGTCAGCGGCGCGCCGTAGCCTGTTGTCGTCAGCAGATCGACCTGTCTTTCGGTGGTCGAGCTGCACTGGATCCGGATCACTGCGCAGTCGTCGCCGCGGATCAGCGGCGCACGCTGAGTGGAACACCTTTTTGACCTCGACAAATAGAAACCAATCGTACATAAAGAAATCAAGCTGAAATAAATAGGACAGAACTGTGGTGTTTGTTCTAATGATGACTTAGAATAGAGGCAAGCCGAACCCATCAACGATGATGAACGGACACAGAGAAAATGGCTCTCATCCCCGACCGAAGGCACGGCGAGCACAACAATCGCGAGGTAGGAAAGCCCTCGCCGGAACCACCCCCACCGATCTCTCCGCCTGAATCCTCGCCACCCAAATCCCGACTTACCGATTCCCCACCGGCCATTCCCCGGCCAGCGGCAGATCCTGCGTCTTCGCCTCCTGACGGCAGGAACGAATCCGCCGGGCAGACCTACCGAGAGCTGCTCGCAGAAGCCGGTCTTGATCTGACCGGCCACCCCCTCGCTGATCGGTTCGACGGCATCGCCGAAGACTCGTTCGACGACGAAGATGCTGAAGGTGGCGATCTCGCTGCGACAGTCGCAGTCGCCGAGAACAGCAACGAAGCGAGCGCCGGCGAGGCAGACGCGACTGGATCATCTCTTCCCGGCGGCGATGTTCGCAGCGGGCAGGGACTCTGGTCGAGCAGGACGACGCTGCCGGAGACCGAAGAGGAAGTCCGAGCGTGCATCAAAGAGATCGAAGCACGCCAGAGCGCGTGGATGAAGGCGAAGCGCGAAGAACGTGAGGCGCAGCGTGCCGCAGAGCGTGAGGAATATCTGCGGAAGAACCCTCAGGATCGCGGGGAGTGCGAGGAACTCGAACGCGAAAGAGCGGAGTGGAAAGCACGCGTCGAGCGCTACGAAGAGAGGAAGAGGGCAAAGGAGGAAGCCGAACGTATCGCCGAGGCTGAACGCGCTGAACGGCACAAAGCGCTTGCCGAACGCTATGCTTCGGCAGCCGACGCCCACCCCCTTCTCGACGAGTATCGCTGGTCGGACCTCAGACATGCAGCTCCAGAGGTCACTGAAAGCATCGACAGCCTGCAGAGTCTGCTCGAAGGGCTTCACGACTTCACTCGTCCCATGGGGCCTGACGATGCGGTGACGCTCCTCGACGGTCTCGAGACCTTGAACCGTCTGACGGAATCGCTGTCGGTCGTAACGCTGTCAGTGTTCGAACGTGTCGGTACGCCCCGTGACTATGGCGCGAAGACCACGAAGGCGCTGGTCCAGCACCGGCTCAACCTGTCTTCGCAGGAGGCCGGCCGTCGCACTCAGCTCGCCGAGTGCTTGGGGAAGCGGACCAGCCTGAGCGGAGAGTCGATCGAAGCGCAGTTTCCCGTCCTCGCGGCTGCTCTGCGGGAAGGCGTACTGTCGGCGAATCAGGCTTCGACGATCTCCAAGTGTTTGAAGAACCTGCCGGCGAACGTGTCGGAAGACGACAGGATCAAGGCTGAAAGCCTGCTCGTCGAGAAAGCTCAGGTGGTTCGCGTCTGCGATATCCATGCACTGTTCCAAGAGATTCTGGGCTGGATCGATCCTGACGGGCAGGAACCGAAGGAAGCGGCAGACCGGGACGATTTCAATGTCAATCTGCGGCAGCTGAAGGACGGAACGTGGACTCTCAAAGGCCGGCTCGACGAGGAGACCGGAGGTGTCCTCAACGGGCTGCTGACCTCGCGCATCAAAACCGGTTCACAGTCGGACGAGGACGGCTGCGCGAATGCGGCAGGCGTCGATGGCGGTGCCGATCCAGCCGACGGTGCACACCCAGCCGCCGGAGACGGTGCTGAGAGCGAGAGCACCTTCGACCAGGAAGTCGTGACCGCCTATAGGGAAGTTCTGCGCGGTGACCGCTCGGACTGCCTCGACCCCTCGCTCGACTTCACCCAGCCGCAGATCGGTGCGAATGGAGAGGTCCCGCAAGGAGCCGGTGTGAAGCAGGACGGCACCCTGGTGGCTATGGCCGCTGAACAGCCGAGTGTCCGCCGTCGTATCTACGAGCGCTTCTCCAGCGTCATCGGCAGCATCGAAATGAACCGCATCAAGGCCGGAGCGGCCTACGCGCTGGTTGTCACCGCCAAGGCCGAAGACCTCGCGAACCGGACGGGCCAAGCCGTCACCGGAGCAGAAGCGCCGTTCCCGATCGACTCCGCTGCTCTGGAGGGGCTGAACGGCTCGGTCTTCTTCCATCTCATGAGCGAGCAGACGAAATCGATGGCTCTGGCGACCGAAAGACGTTTGGCCACCGAGAAACAGCTGGCGATCCTCGCCAGCCGCGACCAGGGATGCACATTCCCCGGATGCGACACTCCTCCCGGATGGTGCGAAGCGCACCACGTCGTCCCGTGGGCGCGAGGAGGCAAAACGAACGTCAACAATCTCACGTTGGCGTGTTCCGCGCATCACCACCTGCTAGACAACACCGAGTGGGATTGCAGGATGCTCAAAGACGGCCGCCCCGCCTGGGTGCCGCCAGCCGTGATCGACCCGGCGCAGGAGCCGGTGCTCCACGCTCGGTTCATCGCGCGCGAGATCGGAGAGACTCTCTTCGGCTGACCGCCACACCGGCGAGGAACGGAATGTTCCGTTCGCGCACGCTGTTGCTTCGGTATGAAGCTTTCCATCCTTGACCTCGTCCCTGTCCGCACGGGACAGACCACAGCAGATTCGTTCGCCGCCTCGAAGCAGATCATCGACACGGCAGACAAGCTCGGCTTCACTCGCTACTGGGTGGCCGAGCACCACAACATGCCATCGATCGCCTCGACGATGCCTGGACCCGAACTCATGCACCTCGGCCAGGGGACACATCAGATCCGCCTCGGCTCCGGTGGGGTCATGCTTCCCAACCACGCCCCACTGGCAGTCGCCGAGCTCTTCGCCCTGCTGTCGGCGGTCTACGGCGACCGCATCGACCTGGGCATCGGACGTGCACCGGGGACGGACCCGATCACCTCGGCGGCAATGCGTGGCCACCTCGGTGAAGGAAGGATGGTCGACCGTGAAGGGCGCGCCATCGACCCCGTCGAACAGTTCCCCCAACATGTGATCGACACTCTCAGCCTCATGCAGCCCGAAGGGATGCGAGTTCCACTCCACGGTGGGCGCGAACATGTGCTCAAAGCGACTCCCGCCGCGGAGCCGGGAACTCAGCCCCTGCCTTGGCTGCTCGGGTCATCCGGCTACTCGGCCAGACTGGCAGCTGAACTCGGCATGCCCTATGTCTTTGCCAACCACTTCGCATCCGGTGCCACCACCGGAATGAAGATCTACCGCGACAACTTCACTCCGGGAGCCTACGGCGACAAACCGCAGACCTTCGTCACAGCCAACGTCGTCGTCGCACCCACCGAAGAAGAGGCACAGCTGCGATCGGAGCCCTTCATGCTGCAGATGTCCCGAATGCGCACCGGCGGACCCATGGAGAAGCTGCACCTGGCCGGTGACGACGTGCGTTCGGTGATGACCGACCAAGAGCGCATGGTCGGCGAAGAGCTCTCAGGGAACTGGATCATCGGGGACCCGAATTCCGCGGCCGCGCAGCTCGAAGAGCTCGCAGAGCGCTTCGATGTCGACGAGATCATGATCCAGCCGATCGCCGGTGCCATGGAGGCCGAAGACGTGCGAGAAGACCCGGGGCGGATCCAGACGATCGAGCTGCTCGCCGCCGAATTCCTCGGTGCCTCCGGTGCTCCCGGCACCGCTGATGCCGACGCCGATATCTGACATACGCTGCTGCTCGAGTCTCAGCTCAGCATCGATTCGAGCAAGTGGGCTTCAATCCACGGCCAGTCCGCGCTATCCTGTCACAGTGTCATGAATGCTGACAGTCGCGTGACAGCCAGTAGAATCGACACCGTTCAGAACCTCGTTTCCGGCGGGCCGCTCCTTTCGGAGCGGTCGAGCCAGTAACGAAGACTGTACGCCGAATGCGCTCGCGCACCTTCGGAGACTTCCCCCACGCGGGCCTGCCGCCCGCAGACCGAAAGAGAAATAATGCGTACCAAAATTGCTGTTTCGGCAGCACTTGGGGTCGGACTGGTTTTCGGCGCCGGTGCTCCCGCACTGTCGAGCAATCTGTCCTCGACCGACGCCGCAAGAACGTCCGGCATCTCCGCTGATGTCGTCCCCGGCCAAGAACTCGAACGAATCACCGACGGCAAGATCGAAAAGGGCGAAACCGCCTACGTCGATGTCACCGTAGCGACGCTGTGGACCGACCCGAAGGCTCCGCGCAAGGTCGACAAGCCTGCGCTCCAGCACCCCGTCGACCTCAAGAAGTGGAACAAGAACCTCGAATCCACCGACGTGCGCCGAGGTCTGACAGGCAAAACCGAGACCCAGGCAACCTACGGTTCGGAAGTCTTCGTGCTCGACATCAAGGGCGGCTGGGCCAAGGTCGCCGTCACCGACCAGAAGACCCCGAAGGACAAGAAGGGCTACCCGGGCTGGCTGCCGAAGAAGCAGCTTGTCGAAAACGACCGGTTCGGAAAACTCCGCGAAGACCAGCCCCGCGCCGTAGTCACGAAGCCCAAGAGCGAACTCGAAGGCATCGAATTCACCAAGGACACCGGTGCTGACGTCAGCTTCAACGTCGACCTGCCCCTCATCGCCCAGGACGTCGACGACGTCCGCGTGGCTCTCCCCGGAGGCGGCGCCGCCTGGATCGACATCGACGACTTGGATGTCTACGACGTCGGCGACAAGCCCGAGAAGCCCAGCGGCAAAGACCTCGTGAAGACCGCGAAGCAGTTCGAAGGCCTGCGCTACCTGTGGGCCGGAGTCTCCGCCTACGGATTCGACTGCTCCGGATTCACCTACTCCATCTACAGGGCCCATGGCATCGACCTGCCCCGCGACTCGGGCGAACAGGCGAAGGCGGGCAAGGCCGTCTCCTCGTCGAACCTCAAGCCCGGAGACCTGCTGTTCTTCTCGACCAGCTCGGGAACGGTCCACCATGTCGGCATGTACGTCGGCGACGGCAAAATGATCCACTCGCCCAACGCGTCGAAGGATGTCTACGTCACCGACTGGAAGAAGTGGGACACCGGAAACGAATTCTCCGGAGCCCGTCGGATCCTCTGACCTGGATCGAGTCGGACCGACCCGGTTCTGCTCCGAGGCGGTCGATCGGTCCGACTCCGACCGAGACAGTCGAGGGACTGGTCGGACTCGGTCGAAACGACGACCAACCGACACACTGATGGCCGGTGCCCAACTCAGGGCCCGGCCATCAGTATGTTCAACCCCGTCGTGCCCTATTGGCTGCTCGGCAGAAGGTCTGACGTGTACACGCACTCTGACCATTGCCCGGGTTTCACCAGGGCCCACTCGCCGAGGCGGTGCTGGTCAGTGACGCGAACTCTGCGTCGACTTCAGGAAGATGGCGCGGGCCAGGTCGTCGCGACGTTCGATGACCAACCGACGCAGAGCCGCGGGCGCATCGATGTTGGCCGCCAACCAGGCGTCGGTCTTCTCGACCACCGCCTCCTCGTCGACGGACCACCGCGGATAGAGACCGAGAACCAGGCGGCGGGCGATCTCAATGGAATTGTCCGTCCAGAATCCGAGCAGACCGTCGAAGTACTCATCGACATACTCCTCGATGAGCGGCAGCGCACTCGGCGCGATGAACCCGGCGATGATCGCCGACAGCACATCATTGCTCAGCGCGCCCGCCTCGCGGATGGCCTCCCACGCACGGATCTTGACGATCGGCAGAGGCAGCGCGGCACTGGCCGTCTCGGCATGGAGCCGACCCGAAGAGCTGGGATCAGAATGATTCTCCCGCGCGATATCCGTCTGATCCGCCCATCCGAGGCTCACGAGCGCGGTCAGCGCGTTCCACCGCAGCGCATGATCAATGATGAGACCGCGGAAGGGCAGCGACGCAGTCGAATGCTCGGCACCTCGACTCGCGCGAGCGCTGCCGGAAGCCTTCGCTGCCTGCCCCGACTGTCCCGCTTGCCCGGACCGACCAGTCTGCCCCGACTGCCCGGGAGCGTCGGGATACATCCGGTCGATCTCCTCGCCGACCGGCACCGTCAGGATCTGGCTGGCGAATCCACGCCCCATGGCCACCGCAGAACTGCCGGCCGCCCATCGTGCCGTCCGCGACGTCAGCGCCAACACCAGATTGGCCAGGTGCAGCTGCGCATCGGAGCCGGCTCTCGCCGCGGCCAACGCATCCAGCGCAGCTCCCAGCAGCCCCGTGATCGCGGCATCGAAATTCCGGTCCGCCACCCACTGATCGATGCAGGTCAGGGCGGTCTGGCTGAGCCCCGCCATGATCCCGGCGTGGCTCTCCTTGCCCAGGCTGCGGGCATAAGCGGTGAGGTACTTCTGCACCGGCATGAGCCCATCGCGCACGGCGTTGTCCAAGGCCGACCACACCAGCGCCCGCGACAGCGGGTCCGTGATCCGCGACGCCGAGGTGATCGCCGCCTCCATCGACTCCGGATCGAGGCGCACCCGAGCATAGTCCAGATCGTTGTAGTTGAGCAGAGTGATCACGCCGGCACTGCGACCGATCAGCTGCTCGACCTCCGCCGACTCGGTCGAGAACTCGAAACGGAAGGAATCGAGCGGGACGATTGCCCGCCCCGACCGCCCGAGCGTGGCGATCTCGATCGTATGCGGCCGCAACAGGGCCGTGCCCTCGGCCGAATCGGCCTGAGTGATCGTGGCACCCGTGACCTTCTCCGCCCCGGACCGTCGCCGAGGCGCCTGAACGCTGCGGTCCTCCCCGGTCCCGGCCTCGTGCTCGGCTTCGGTTGTCCCGTCGAAACTGTCGTCGACGGCATCCGGGCTGCGCAGCCTCGCTCCCGAGCTCGAAGCCACGAGCCTCCCGGCGCCTGCGCTCTGCGCGGCGACGTCGGAAGCGGTCGAAGTCCCCTCGTTCGAGACACCGGCCGACCCGGCGGAGGACCCAGCCGACCCCGCCGAGGACTCGGCCGACCCGGCGGAGGACTCGGTCGACCCCGCGGAGGAACCGACCGAGGACTCAGCCGAACCATCCGAGGTAGTGAGCTGCAGGGACAGCTCCGAGACTCCGGACGTCCCCAGCCACGCGGCCGCCCAGTTCGCGATGTCCCGGTCGGGAGCCGCCTCGGCGAGGCATTCGAGGAAATCCGCGAGCTCGGTGTTGCCGTACTCGAACCGTTTGAAGTACAGCCGCGATCCGGCGAAGAACGCCTCCCGGCCGACGAATGCGACGAGCTGCTTGAGCACGGACGCGCCCTTGGCGTACGTGATGCCGTCGAAATTGAGCTTCGCGGCCTCGACATCGGGGATGTCGGCGACGATCGGATGCGTCGTCGGGTACAGGTCCTGTGTGTACGCCCACGCCTTGCGACGCAGCGCGAAGGTCACCCAGCCATCGCTGAACCGGGTCGCCTCGGCGAGGGCCAGCCCACCCATGAAGTCGGCGAAAGACTCCTTGAGCCACAGGTCGTCCCACCACTTCATCGTGACGAGATCGCCGAACCACATGTGCGCCATCTCGTGCAGGATGACGTTGGCGCGTGACTCGTAGTTCGCGTCCGTGACCTTGTCGCGGAAGATCAGCGTGTCCGTGAACGTGACCAGGCCGGGGTTCTCCATCGCGCCGAGGTTGTACTCCGGCACGAAGATCTGATCGTACTTGCCCCATGGGTAGGGGTAGTCGAATTCGCTGGTGAAGAAGTCGAGGCCGGCCTTCGTGACGCCGAAGATATCGTCCGCATCGAGGTGTTCGACGAGACTCGCGCGCGTCCACGCACCCAGCTGCACGGTCTGCCCGGTGCGCGGATCCGTCCACTCGTCCGTCGCTCCTTCGTAGGGGCCGGCGGTGATGCAGGTGATGTAGCTCGACTGCTTGAGCGTCGGTTCGAAGTAGTGGGTGATCGCCGCCGGTGATTCGGATCCCGCTGCTTCGGATCCTGTCGACGTCGCTGCGTTGGATCCCGCCGAGGCGGCCCCTGCCGAGCCATCGGCCGGTTCCGTCCTCGTCGCGGACCGGTTCGACAGGACCTGGAAATGTGCGGGTGCTGTGACCGTGAAGACGAACTCGGCTTTGAGGTCGGGCTGGTCGAAGTTCGCGAACACTCGCCTGGCATCGGTGGGTTCGTACTGCGTATAGAGGTAGACCCTGCCGTCAGCGGGGTCGGTGAATCGGTGCAGTCCCTCGCCGGAGGTCGAATAGCGGGCCCGCGCTTCGATCGTCAGGGAATTGCGGCCGGCGCGGACAGGGAATGTGACGCGGGCACCGTCGAACACCTCGGCGGGGGAGAGGGACTGACCATTGACCTGCACGGAGGAGACGGAATCGGCGATGAGGTCGATGAATGTCGAATCGGCGAAACGAGCGGTGAAGTCGACGACAGTGCGCGAATAGTAGGTGTCGTCATCGGTCTCGGCGTTGCTGACATCGATATGAACCGTGTAGGCATCGACCTCGAGCAGCTGTGTCCGGCTCTGCGCTTCGTTCCGTGTGAGATTCGTTGTCATCAAATAGCCTCCTCGGCGCACAGACTTTAGCATGCCACATTTCCGGTACTCTGAGTACAGCACCAGCGAACGGCAGAGGGGACTGATGGCGGAGACTCGGGTCAGCGAACTGCCTCGGCGGGGGTTCAACGTCGTCGCCCACCGCTTGCGTCTGGGGCTCAAGCGGGTGTGGGTGAACTCTGGTCAGCTGATCCAGATCCCCATCGCCGCGACCGCCGCCTACGCCTTCTGCGTCTACGTGCTCGACCACCCATATCCGTTCCTCGCCGCGGTCGCCTCTGCCGTCGGCATCGGCCCCGTCGTCGACCGTCGCCTGCGCCGTGCCCTCGAAATCGGCATCGGGGCGACGTTCGGGGTGCTCGTGGGCGAGATACTCGTCAACCTCTACGGCACCGGCATCTGGCAGCTCGCCCTGACCCTGATCATCGGTCTGACCATCGGCACGATCCTCAACTCCGGCGGCATCTTCATCACCCAGATCGCCGTCCAATCCGTCTACGTCGTCGTGGTCCCTGCCACCGCCACCACTCAGCCGTTTCCGCGCACCCTCGACGCTCTGACCGGATCCGTGTGCGCGATTCTGCTGGCCCTGCTGATCCCGCGCGACGCACGAAAGGTTCCGCGGCGCCTGGCCGCGGACATGCTCGAAGAGGTCGACGCCGTCCTCAGGATGATGAAACGGGCCCTGCGCGATGCCGATGTGACGATGGCCGGCCGCGCCCTCGAACGTGCTCGTGAAACCCAGGACATCATCGACTCCTGGGGCTCATCGCTGCGGATCTCCCGGGAAGCCGCGAAGATCAATGCGCGTGCCCGCCGGCATGCCGCCGAGGTGACCCGGCTCTCCCGCGCCCATACCTTCTCCGACCGGGCGATGCGCACCATGCGGGTGATCGCCCGCCGCGTCGTGGGCGTCACCGAGCTCGGCGTCGACAAACCCGTCATCGCCGATTACGTCGGGTCCTTGGCTGACGGGGCGAAGAAGCTCGAGATCGCCTTGCGCCGTGGTACCGATCGCTCCCTCGCCGAGGCGGACCTGTCCGAGGCGGCGGGCGCGCTGGATCCGCGGGCGAAGTCCGATTGGGATATCCACGACGAGTCGATGGTCCTGCTCCTGCGGACAGTCGCCGTCGACTTGCTGCAGGCCGCTGGGCTCACGCGTGAGGAAGCCCAGTCGAGGCTTCCGCCGCTGGCCGAGAACGCCGATGACGACGACGGGCCGAGCGTCGAATAGCCGTCGAAACCGTTGTCGAATTGAGAGCCGGACGTCGAACGGGTCGGGCGTCGAACAGGCAGGGACCGAGGCAGTCAGCTGCTTTCGACGACGAAGACGGCGTTCGTGCCCGGTGCCAGAGCCGTGAAGCGATGAGGCTGATCGCCCGGGTGGGTGAGGTAGTCGCCGACACTCAGGTCGTAGGACTTCCCGAGCACCTCGATGCGTGCGGCCCCGCGGCCGAGGATGACATGTTCGATCGTGCCCTGAGGGTGCGGCTGCGACTCTCGCGGTTCGCCGGGTTCGGCCTGAATGAAGTAGACGTCTCGTCGAGCATTCGTCGGCGACGGCGAGATCAGGGTGGCCACATAGTTCGCCGTCGTCGAGGGCAGGCTCGGCATATCGCCGACGTGCTGCAGCGCCACCTCGTGCGGGGGAGGGTCGAGCAGGCGAGCGAGAGGGATGTCGAGGGCGGCGGCCAGCGCCCACATCGTCTCCAGGCTCGGATTGCCGCTGCCGGTTTCGAGCCCGGACATCGTCGACTTGCCGATGCCGGCCCGCCGAGCGACCTCCGACAAAGTCAGCCCG
This sequence comes from Brevibacterium limosum, assembly GCF_011617705.1. Classification (NCBI taxonomy): domain Bacteria; kingdom Bacillati; phylum Actinomycetota; class Actinomycetes; order Micrococcales; family Brevibacteriaceae; genus Brevibacterium; species Brevibacterium limosum. The sequence goes on from NZ_CP050154.1 coordinate 646,627, forward strand.
GCCCGCAGTCGTTCGCGCTTCAGCGCCGCCGCGATCTGCTGACTCGGCGAGAGCGCAGTGCCGGAGGCAGAGTGGCCGGAACCGGAAGTGGAGTGGCCGGAACCGGAAGCGCTGGAACCGGATGCACCGGAAGCGGACGAGCCGGCCTCATCGCCGGCTTGCCCGTCGACTGCCTCGGCAGGCGAATCGGGGTCGGAACCGCCCTGTGAGTCGTTCAGCGAATCAACGTTGCTTCGAGAAGTCATGAGTTCACTATAGCGGGTAGACTGTTCGGGTTGACGAACGATCGCCGAGAGTGCACTGTATAGAACATGGGTTCATTATTTCGCACGGATGAGCGGAAGCCTCGAGCCGAACGGGTTCTCCCCGGTTCGACGTATCGTGCGGTCGCCATCGTCACCATCACGATCATCGCAGTCGCGCTCTCGTACGGGGCGATCTCCGCGGTCTCCGGCTTCGCCTGGTGGCAGACGCTGCTGCTGGCGATGTTCGCCCTCGGCGGCGCCGCCGAATTCACCTTCGTCGGCGTCATCGCCGCCGGCGGTGCCCCGATCCTCGCCGTGCTCGCAGGACTCCTCGTCAACTCCCGGAACTTCGCCTTCGGCGTTGCCGTCGGCCCCTTCTTCCCGCAGGACTGGCGAGCACTCATCGCCTCCCACTGGATCAACGATGAATCCACCGCGATCTCGCGCATCGGGCACAACGACCGCGCGAAGTGGCACGCGTTCCTGCTCATGGGAGCCGCGATCGCGATCATGTGGCCCGGCGGTGCCATGGTCGGACAGTGGCTGGGCAATGTCATCAACGCGGACCTGCTCGGTCTCGATGCGGCCTTCCCGATCATCCTCTTCTGCCTCATCCGCGGGGATCTGAAGAATCGAGTCACGCTCTCGCTGACCGTCATCGGCATCCTCGTCGCCGTGGGCCTGACTCCGCTGCTGCCGCTCGGATTGGGGGCAGTGACCTCGCTGTCCGTCTTCGTCTTCGTCGCAGCCGGATGGGGTGTGCGCTCATTCATCCGTCGCCGCTCCGGTGGTGCTGGTGCATTCGCAGACACTGCTGACGCAGACAGAGCCGGTGCCGGCAGCGTTGCCGCAGACGAACACTCGCAATCCACGACTCCAGGGGAAGGACACCGATGAGCGCCCTCAGCTTCCTCATCGCACTGGCGGGGCTGAGCCTCGGAACCTATCTCATGCGCTTCGCCGGGGTGAAAGTCGGAGCCGCCATCGCGACGAAGGGGCGTCGACGCATCCCGTCGACCGCCTCGGCGGGGGTGGACGGACACGAGGAGAACCGCGCAGTCGGCGTCGGAGGAGACCCCGGCGAATCCACCGCACCTGCCGACTCGACCGAGCGTGTGACGATGTGGATGGACCGGGCCACGGTCGTGCTCATCGGCGCCGTCTTCGCGACGACCGCGATCTTCGACGGGAAGGACATCGCCGACCCGGCACGCCTCCTCGGGGTCGGGGCGGGCGTGCTCGCCGCGATCCTGCGCGTGCCGATGCTGCTCGCCGTGGTCATCGGCATGGCCGTGTGCGCACTCATCCGCACGACAGGGGTCCTCTGAGCCGATGGGAGCGTCCGTCCCCGAATTCGGGACAGCTCCCGCGCACTGAGAAAGCCGTGGGACGCGGGTGGGCAATTGCCGAGGATCTGCGGCCCGGAACTGCCCCGAAAGCACGAGATTGCTAGGCTGGGACCATGGAATACATTGCGGGCTTTCAGCGTCTCGTCTTTCTTGCCCTGACGGTGGCCGCATTCATCGTCCAGCTCTGGGCGTTCATCGACTGCCTCCGCTTCAAGGACGAGAACTACCGCGCCGTGGACAAACAGAGCAAGAAGTTCTGGGTCATCCTCCTCGGCGTCGGACTCGCGCTCGCCCTCATCGCCCTGCCTCCGATGGGCATGAGCATGATCTTCCTCAACATCATCGCCCTCGTCGCGGGCATCGTCTACCTCACCGACGTACGCCCGAAGATCCGTGCCGTCGACCCCCGCTACCGCAACCGCTGACGCGCCGGACCGTTCGAGCACCCTCCCCGCATGAGCACACCCAACGCATGAGCACAGACCTCAACCTGCCGGGTCCCGAATCCGGCTTCATCGCCACGTTCGGAACCGGTGAACCGCACACCCTCTTCGGCCACGGATTCGCCGGCGCGATCCGCGACACCCGCCCCTTCGGCACCGGCATCACCGGCACCCGCCACTTTCTCCATCTGCCTGGCCACGGCGGCCGCCCCTCACCCGGCCCCGGATGGACCTACCCGCACATCGCCGAGGTGCTCGCCGACGCCGTTGCCGCCACCTCGGCGAGCCGGGCACTGGGCGTCTCGATGTCCGCAGGCGGACTCCTCCACCTGCTGAGCATCGCCCACCCCGTGACTCGCGGCCTCGACAAGGTCGCCCTCGTCCTCCCCGCCTCCTTCACCGGATTCCCCGCCGAGGTGGCCGTCGCCAACCGCTCCTACCTGGATCGACTGCAGGGTCTGGTCGCGAATGAGGACATCGACGGAATCGTCGGGCTCATGCTCTCCCGCGAACCCGCCGAGGTGGCCCAGATGCTGCCCGCGCAGGCGTGGACGAAGGCGAAAGCCGAGAACCTCGTCCGCACCGACATGTCCGACGGACTCGGACTCGCCCTCGAAATCGCCGTCGCGGACACCGCCGAGGCCGCCGAGAATCTGCGCTCCTTCCCCGGCGACGTCCTCGTGCTCACCCACGAAGACGACCCGGCGCATCCTGTCGCCGTCGCCGAGGGCATCCACCGTGCGATTCCGAGCTCCCGCCTCGAGGTGCTTCCCGCCGGATCGATCCTGTGGCGCGGACGACACGTCGTTCGGCGCATCCTCGGTGAGTTCTTCGGCTAGGCACGTGACCGAGGTCGTTGGCTAGACTGTCTCCGTGCGCATCTCTGTCCTCTCCCTCCACACCTCGCCCGCCGCCCAGCCCGGCCAGGGCGACGCCGGAGGAATGAACGTCTACGTCGACCAGTCCGTGCGCGCGCTCGCCGCGGCCGGACACCGGGTCGACGTGTTCACCGCCGACCCGGGCGGCCCCGACGGCATGGGAGGCAGCGAAGGTGGGGGCGCCGACGGATCGAGCGCCGACCCCGACCCCGACGCCGACGCAGGCGCGGGTGCGAAGCTGCAGATCACCGATTCCATCACCCTCCACCATCTGCCGGTCGGTGCGACGACGAAGGATGAGCTCGCCGATGCGATCGACGCGCTCGCCGAAATGCTCAACGACCATCCCGACTTCCGCGTTGCCGATTTCATCTGGACCCACTATTGGATCTCCGCCGAGGCGGCCCTGCGCGCCCGCGAAACGACCCTCGCCATCGGCGCCGGCTCCACCGGCCCGGTGATCGGAGACGAGCGGCCGGTCCGTGCACCGATTGCGGTGAGCATGCACACGATCGGCGCCGTCAAGAACCGTGATTCGGAGACCAGCCACGAACGACCCCAACGACTCGACGCCGAAGAGCGCATCGCCGCCGAGGCGGACCTGCTCGTCGCGGCCACCCCCGCCGAACGCCGCGACCTCATCACCGAACTCCACACCGACCCCGACTCGGTCGTCGTCGCCCGACCCGGTGTCGACCACTCGCTCTACACACCGGATTCGCAGTCGGCGGCACGCGCACGTCTGGGATTTGCCGAGGACGAGGCGATCGTCCTCTACGTCGGGCGGATGCAGTTCATCAAAGGCACGGACGTCGCCGTCGATGCCCTGGCCGAATTGCGGGAACGCAACCCGCACCTGGCTTCTCGCACTCGCGGAATCCTCCTCGGTGCGGCCTCGGGGGTCGCTGTTGACGGGGCCGGCGGAGCGTTCCCACCCTCTTCGACGTATCTGCGGGAACTGACCGCTGCGATCGCGAACGAACCCAGCGTCGAGGTCCGCCCGCCCGTCCCCTCCCACATCCTCGTCGACTACTACCGCGCCGCGGACGTGCTCATCGTGCCCTCCCGCAGCGAATCCTTCGGACTCGTCGCCGCCGAAGCGGCGTCCTCAGGTCTGCCGGCGATCGCCTCGGCGGTGGGGGGACTGCCCGAGATCGTCGAACACGGACATTCGGGACTGCTCATCGCCGACCACAACCCGCATCACTGGGCGACGGCGATCGAAACCCTGCTCAATGACACGGATCTGCTGGCCGAACTCGCCGGCCACGCCGTCGACCGTGCCGAACGCTTCGATTGGGGCCGGACCGTCGCGGCCGCCCTCGACGCACTGCCGGACATCTCCGGTGCCTCAGCACGGGAGTCGGAAGCGCTCGGAGCGTGCTGAGACGCTAGAGTCGGCGGTGAGCATGAGAGCCGAGCGAAAGGCGTGAGAGCATGAGCACCGACACCGAGACGATCCTGGCCGGAGTGCGCGCCTGGGCCGAGGACAACGACGTTCCAGTCGACTCGATCGAGGACTCGGAGATCGTCGTGACTCTGCCGGGGGAGAAGAAGCTCAAGACGAATGTCGCGGTCAGCGTCTTCGCTCGCACCGCTCACCTGCAGGCGTTCGTCATCCGTCATCCCGATGAGAACTCGGCCGAATTCAATCGGTGGCTGCTGCAGAAGAATCTCAAGCCCGGGCCGGTGGCATTCGCGGTCGACAGCCTCGGCGATGTCTATCTGCGGGCTAGCGTGCCGCGTGAATATCTGCTCGATGAGCTCGACGGACTGCTCGGGGCGATGCTCGCCGCGGCGGATTCGTCGTTCAACGAACTCCTCCTCATCGGATTCCTCACCGGGATGAAGAAGGAATGGGCCTGGCGGGTCGGTCGAGGCGAGTCGACGCGCAACCTCGCCGCCTTCGAGAAGGTGCTCAGCGGAGACGACAACGAATTCCTCGGCACCTTCGGCGAGGCCGACGCCGAACCTCCGGCGGTGTCGGCCGATCGGGAGAGTGAGTCGGCTGGGCAGGCGAGTCGGGCGCCCGGGCAATCAGGCGCGAGACTTGAGCAGGTGAGTGAGGCGCCCGGTCAGGGCGCTTCGGATGCCTCCGCCGACGATCAGCGCCGAGGCCCGCGCCGATGAGTGCGGAGACGTCCAAGCCGACGACTGTCGATGGGTACATTGCATCATTCGACGACGAGCGGCACCGCCTCTTCCTTGCGAAGCTGCGCGAACTCAGTCTTGCCGCGGCCCCGCAGGCCGAGGAGAGCCTCAAATGGGGCAGTCCCGCCTACGCTCTCGGCTCGATCCTGTTCGTGTTCGCCGGGTACAAGAAGCACGCGAACTTCGTCTTCACCCCCAGCACCAAAGAAGCCTTCGCCGACCATCTGCAGGACTTCGACACCGGAAAGGGCTCGATCAAGCTGCCCTATGACGAAGAGATTCCGGTCGAGCTGCTGACCGCGATGATCGCCCATCGGATCCGCGAATTCGTCGTTGACGGAGTGAAGTGGATGTGAAGCCGAACCAGGTTCAGGTCAGCGGGAGCTTCATTCCCTCATGGCTGGCGACATAGCCGAGTCGGGCATAGAAACGCCGTGCGTCGGTGCGTGATCTGTCGGTTGTGAGCTGAGCGAGTCCGGCGCCGAAGCGACGTCCGCATTCGTGAGCCCACTCGAAGACCGCTGTGCCGAGTCCGATGCCCTGGGCCGCGGCACCGATTCGCACCGCTTCGATCTGCAGCCGGAGCGTGCCGCGGCGAGACAGGCTGGGAAGCAGGCTCAGCTGCAGGGTCCCGACGACGGTCGAAGCATCGTCGGTCTGATTCTGGTTCGCGACTTCGGCGACGGCGACGAGGAGCTGATTGGGATCGGCGGCGATGAGTGCGAAGGCGCGGGCATAAGGGTCCGCCTCCTCGGCGTCGGTGGTTGCAGTGTCGCCGGCGGCGGGTGCGGAACCGGCTGCGGCCCCGCCCGCACGGCCGACGATCTCAGCGCCTTTCTCGCGGGTGGCGCCGAGGACGTCATCACGCAGCAGTGCGACGAGGGCGGAGACATCGGACTCGCCGGCGCGGCGGATGATGAACGTCCGACCAGCCAGCTCCACGGTCTCCGGGGCGAATCCGTCGAAGCCTCGGCCCGCGGACTCCTCGGCGGTCATCGGCTCGTGGCCCCACCGGATGACGCATCGGCGACTGCAGGCTCACGGTCGGACGCATCGACCGGCGGCTTGCCGTACGGGCGGCGGGCGAAGATCGAGGCCAACAGGGCGCCGGAGACGTTGTGCCACACGCTGAAGACCGCTCCGGGCAGTGCCGCCAGCGGCGAGAAGTACGTGGTGGCCAAGGTCGATGCCAGTCCGGAGTTCTGAAGCCCGACCTCGAAGGACAGGGCGCGACGCGTCGGAGTGTCGAGGCGGCAGGCCGCGGCCACACCATAGCCGACGCCGAGCCCGAGCAGGTTGTGCGTGACGACCGCCAGCAGCACGAGCACGCCGGCGGTGGCGATCGAATCGGCCGAACCGGCGACGACGATCGCGACGATATAGGCGATGGCGATCGAGGCCAGCCACGGCAGCACCGGCGAGATCCTGTCGATGAGCTTCGACGCGAACACGCGGACGATGACACCGACGATGACCGGCACGAGCACTGTCTGGCAGATCGAGACGAACATCGACCAGAACGGCACATCCATGTACGAACCGGCCAACCACAGAGTCAGCAGCGGGGTGAGCACGGGAGCGCACAGCGTCGACAGAGTCGTGATCGACACCGACAATGCCGTATCGCCCTTCGACAGATAGGTCACGACGTTCGACGCGGTGCCGCCGGGAGCGCAGCCGACGAGGATGACGCCGACAGCGATCTCGGGCGGAAGCGAGTAGACGGTCACGACGAGGAGGCCGAGCAGCGGCATCGCCACGAACTGAGTGACGACGCCGAGCACCGCGATCCACGGCCGTTTCGCGATGCGAGCGAAGTCCGGCAGGGTCAGCGTCAGGCCCATGAAGAACATGACCACACCGAGCGCCCATGTGATCGACGGCGCCAGAGGAGTGAAGGCGTCGGGCAGCAGGAACCCGAGCACTCCGGCGATGACGACGAGGACCGGCAGAGCCGTGACGGCGATGATCGAACTGCGGTCGGCCGCAGGAGCGGCATTGCCCCCGGAAGCCTGGTGTGCTGGCGTGTGTGACATGCGTCCAGGCTACGCCGACCATTTTGTCATTCGAGACACATAGCCGGATCGTGAGACTGGGCCATAGACCCGGCGCGAGCCCGTCGCAGCCCCGGCCCAAGCCCGCCGCAGCGGCGGTGCATCGACAGCGCCTTGTGCATGGACCGTGCCTTGGGTATCGACCGTGCGTTGTGTGTGCATGGACCACCTCGACGACGGTCGGCGGCGAACCCATCTGAGCGATCGTGCCAAAATGGAGCCATGACGTATAACCTCATCCTGCTGCGCCACGGCGAGAGCGAATGGAACCAGAAGAATCTGTTCACCGGATGGGTCGACGTGACCCTGACCGACAAGGGCCGTGCCGAAGGCGAACGCGCCGGTGAGCTCCTGCGCGAGCAGAGCCTCATCCCCGATGTCGTCTACACCTCGCGACTCAAGCGCGCGATCCTCACCGCGAACATCGCGCTCGAAGCCGCCGACCTGTCCTGGCTCGACGTCCACCGCAGCTGGCGCCTCAACGAACGTCACTACGGCGCCCTGCAGGGCAAGAACAAGAAGGAGATCCGCGACGAGTTCGGCGAAGAGCAGTTCATGATCTGGCGCCGCTCCTTCGACACTCCGCCGCCGGCCCTGGCCGACAGCTCGGAATTCTCACAGGCCGGTGAAGCCCGCTACGCCAACCTCGGTGACTCGATGCCCCGCACCGAATGCCTCGCCGACGTCATCGACCGCCTCCTGCCCTACTGGTACGACACCCTCGTGCCTGAACTCACCGTCGGCAAGACCGTGCTCGTGGCCGCCCACGGCAACTCGCTGCGCGCACTGGTCAAGCACCTCGACGGGATCTCCGACGCCGACATCACGGGACTGAACATCCCCACCGGCATCCCGCTGCACTACGAACTCACCGAGGAATTCACCCCGGTCACCCCCGGCGGAACCTACCTCGACCCCGAGGCGGCTGCAGCAGCCATCGGGCAGGTCGCCAACCAGGGACGCTGAGCCTCGGTCCGGACTCATGCGCTGATCGTGTCGGCCTTCCCGGCGATCGCCTTCATCTCCTCGAGCAGAAAGGCGATCGCGGGGGAGGCAGACATCGACTTCCGCCACACCAGCGAGATCGTGCGGGCAATGCTCGGATCGTCCAGCGGCACCGCCACGACATCGGCCGGCAGGTGCGGCCTGCCCAGCCGCGGCACCAGCGCCAACGCCCCGACGGAACGGACGAACTCGATCTGCGTGTCGTATTCGATGGCCCAGTAGTCGATTCTCGGCTTGCTGTGCAGCTCCTCGAACAGCGCCGTCAGCCACCGATGGCACACGGCATTGCGTGGAGCCGAAACGAACATCTCACCGAGCAGATCGCTGCGGGGCACCTCGGCGCTGGCGGCCAGACGATGGTCGCGATGCATGACGATATCGGCCCGATCCACAGCGATCCGCTCCGAGATCAGAGTCGCAGGCAGGTGCAGTGAGGACGAATCCCAGCCGAAGATGAGCGAGGCGTCGATTCTGCCGGCCGAGACCATTTCGATGAGCTCATCCGGCTCCTCCTCGAAGTTCGACACCGTCAATTCCGGCGCCGAGGCGGCCAACCGCGGCAGCGCGGGCACGAGCAGTCCGCGGATCCCCGTTGAGAACCCGCCGACCGTGATCCGTCCCCGCGGCTCACCCGATTGGGCGCGGGCCGCGGTCTCAAGACTCTCCAGCTCCTCCAGCAGGCCGGCCCCGCGCCGACTGAGCTCCCGCCCCATCGGAGTCAGCGCAATGCCGCGGCCCGTGCGCTCGGTCACCGGCGCACCGAGGTAGCGCGAGAGCTTCTGGAGCTGATGGCTCACGGCCGCCGGCGTGTACCCCAGGGACTCGGCCGTCGCCGTGACCGAACCGAGCGAATCGAGGGCGACGAGGGTGCGGAGCGCAACAGTATCGATCATCAAATTATCTTAATGAAACAATGGATAGACTTTCAATGGAAATTTGACGACGCAACTGGAATGCTGGAGCCATGCGCCCGGTCCACTACATGCTCGCTCTCCTCGTCGTCGTTCTCTGGGGCGTCAACTTCATCTTCATCGACTTCGGTCTGCGCGACTGGCCGCCGCTGCTCCTCGTCGCCGCTCGCTTCACCTTCGTCGTGGTGCCCGCGATCTTCTTCGTCCGCTTTCCCCGCGGCTCCTTCGGCCGCATCCTCCTCATCGGCACCTTCATGTCGGCCGGCCAATTCGGCCTTCTCTACACCTCCATGGCACTCGGACTGCCCGCCGGCCTGACCTCGATCGTCATCCAGATCCAAGCCGCGTTCACCGTCATCGTCGCGGCCCTCGTGCTGCACGAGATCCCGAGTCGCCGCCAGATCATCGGCATCCTCATCGGGCTCGTCGGCCTGGCCGTCATCGGTCTGAGTCTGCAGGCCTCCGTGCCGATCGTCGCGTTCCTCGTCGCCGTCGGCGCCGCCCTGTCCTGGGCGACGGGCAACGTCATCGCCCGCGGCGTCAAACCCGGGACGAACGGCGTGCAGATGACCGTGTGGTCGGCTCTCGTCGTCCCGATTCCGATGGTCGCACTGTCGACGCTCATCGACGGGCCCGCCGAGGTGGTCCACGCTCTCACTCACCCGACCTGGGGAGTCGTCGCCTCGGTCGTCTACACCGCCGGGCTGGCCTCGCTGGTCGGCTATGTCATCTGGAACTCGCTGCTCGCCCGCTTCCCGGCCTCCCAGGTGGCGCCGTTCTCGCTGCTCGTCCCACCGGTCGGAGTGATCTCCGCCTGGATCGTGCTCGGAGACCGGCCGAGCATCGCCGAACTCATCGGCGGAGTCCTGTTGCTCGTCGGAGTCGCCGTGACGACGGGAGTGTTCAAGACCCTGGCACGCGGCATCAGGAACGGGTCACTGAGGCGCCGAAGGGTCGTCGTGAGACAGACGCCGGAGGAGGTCTCGGCATCCAGCTGAGGTTCAGCCTGGCTGAGGTCCGGGCGGCTGAGGTCCAGGCGGCCTCCGGCTGCCGGGACCGAGACGCACGAAGCGCCCCGGCACCTGCTGTGCCGGGGCGCTTCGCTGGGTGTCTGCCGATTCGTGCTGGGGTCTCACTTCTTCGACAGGTAGGGTTCCCAGTTTCCGGTGAGCAGGTATTCGACCTTCTGCGACACCGACACCGCATGGTCACCGAAGCGCTCGTAGTAGCGGGAGAGCAGGGTGACATCGGCGATATGACGGGGAGCCAGCAAATCGGCCGGAACCTCGGCGAGCTTCGCGAACACGCTCAGGTGGAGCTCGTCGAGCTCCTCGTCGATGGCGTTGATCGTGGGCACATCGGACAGGCCGGGATTCGAGAGCAGACGCTGCGTCGCCTCGGCGATCTTCTCACCGGATTCACCCATCCGCGCGAACGTCGGTCCGAAGACATCGGGGATCGCGGACTCCGGATAGCGGATGCGCACCTGCTGAGCGATGTGACGGGCGAGGTCGCCCATCCGCTCGAGCGAGGACGACATCCGCAGCGAACCGATGACAGCGCGCAGATCCGCGGCCACCGGAGCCTGCAGGGCGAGCATCTCAGCGGCCTGCTGATCGAGGGTGAACTGCATATTGTCGATGACGGAGTCGGCCTCGATGACCTGCTCGGCCAGCTCGAGATCATTCGAATGCAGCGACTGATTGGCCAGGCTGATGGCCTCGAGGACCTTGGTGGACATGCCGACCAGCTGGGTGGCCAGATCGTCCAATTCGTTTCTGAAGACTTCGCGCATGAACTGCGGTTCCCTAACTCTTGATCGTGACAATCGGAGGTGACTGTCGGCGGTGCGTGGTGTCGGAGGGGTGCCGGCGCTTCCGGTCCGCGCCCTCGGCGGGGGAAAGCGGAGGGCAGGAACGACGGGGAACGCAGGCACACAGACGTCAGCATCGCATGATCGAGTGAACGGCTCCAGACGAGAAGGTGAATTCCTCGGCAAATACAGCCAGCAGAAGTGAATTCGGTGCACCGCGACGATGGACAACGCCTAAGCTTGAGGCTGTGGATCTCTTAGTAGTGGCGGTCCTGACCGGCGTCGTCGGCCTGGGCCTGGGTATAGCGGGAATTCTTGCGTTCCGATTCAGCGAACGCTCCCGCGATGCTGCCGATCTGCATTCCGAGGACGACCTGCCCGAAGGCATCGCCGAAGTCCTGGCCGTCCTGCCCTCGGCCGCGATCGTCATCGACGCCGGTGACGACGTCGTCAAAGCCTCCCCGGCCGCGTACACCTTCGGCCTGGTCAGGGGGCATTCGCTGGCGTCTCCCGAGATGCTGCGGGTGGTCGGCCGCGTCCGCGCCCGCGGTCTCATCGAAGAGATCGACCTCGAACAGACACGTGAGAACTCCGACTCCGTGCTCCGCTACCTCCACGCTCGCGTCGCCCCCTTGGGCACCTCCTTCGTCCTCGTCCTCTGCGACGATCAGACCGAATCCAAACGCGTCGACGCCGTCCGTCGCGACTTCGTCGCCAATGTCTCCCATGAGCTCAAGACGCCGATCGGGGCGATGGCCCTGCTCGCCGAGGCGGTCACCGACTTCGCCGACGACCCGGCCGCCGTCGAACGCTTCGGCGGGCGGATGCAGCGGGAGTCGAAGAGGCTGACCCAGCTGGTGCAGGAGATCATCGACCTCTCCCGGGTCCAGGACCACGCCGCTCCCGCCACGACCGAGAAGATCTCCGTCGCCGAGGTGGTCGACGATGCCGCTGACCGTGCCCGGACCGGGGCGGAAGGCAAGAACATCCACATCGAGGTCTCCCCGCCGAGCGACCTGCTCATCGAGGGCAACTACGAACTGCTCGTCAACGCGGTGCGCAACCTCATCGACAATGCCGTGAACTACTCGCCGGAGGGCACCCGCGTCGGAGTCGGAGTCGACCTCGTCGACGAGCGCATCGAGATCACCGTGACCGACCAGGGCATCGGCATGACCGCTCAGGACACCGAGCGCGTCTTCGAACGCTTCTACCGAGTGGATCCGGCTCGTTCCCGGATCACCGGAGGCACCGGGCTGGGCCTGAGCATCGTCAAGCACATCGTCGCCACCCACGGCGGCGAGGTGCGGGTGTGGAGTCAGCTGAACAAGGGATCGACGTTCACCGTCGTGCTCCCACTGGCCGGAACCGCGGCCGACGCCTCCGCCACCGATTCGGCCCCGGCCGGGGTGCTCATCGAGCACTCCGCGGATCCGACCGGAACCGCCTCGGCGGACGACGACGGGCACGGAGCTGCCGCGTCCGACGTCGACGGCCCCGCCGGCGACGATGACGAGTCCGCCGGTGATAATGGAGACGGCGGGGCGACCGCCGACTCGACCAAGGATCTGACCGAAGAAAGCGAACAAAGGAAGCTCACAACGTGACTCGTATTCTGCTTGTCGAGGACGAAGATTCGTTCTCGGACCCGCTGTCGTACCTGCTCGGTAAGGAAGGGTACGAGGTGACGGTCGCCGATGACGGGCTCAAGGCTCTGGCGGAGTTCGACCGCACCGGCGCCGATCTGGTTCTCCTCGACCTCATGCTGCCCGGTGCCTCCGGAACCGAGGTGTGCCGCGAACTGCGGGCGAAATCCAATGTGCCGATCATCATGCTCACGGCCAAGGATTCGGAGATCGACAAGGTCGTGGGGCTCGAGCTCGGGGCCGATGACTATGTGACGAAGCCGTACTCCTCACGTGAGCTGCTGGCTCGCGTGCGGGCGGTGCTGCGACGCAATGTCGAGACCGAGGAATTCGAGGACGAGTCCGTGCTCGAGGCCGGGGGAGTGCGCATCGACGTCGAACGCCATGTGGTGTCCGTGCGTGGTGAAGAGCAGTCCATGCCGCTCAAGGAGTTCGAGCTGCTCGAGATCCTCGTGCGCAACTCCGGACGCGTGATGACTCGCGGTCAGCTCATCGACCGGATCTGGGGTGAGGACTATGTGGGCGATACGAAGACGCTCGACGTCCACGTCAAACGCCTGCGTGCGAAGATCGAGGAGAACCCCTCGGAACCGCGCCTGCTCACCACAGTGCGCGGACTCGGGTACAAGTTCGAGGCATGATGCCGCCGGCCGGCAGCGAACGCATCGGCCGGCGGTGAAGGCAGCAGCCGACGCTGAATGCAGAAGGAGCCGCTCACATGTTGTGAGCGGCTCCTTCTGTGCTCTCGCGCGGGATTGAGTACGTGCGCTTGAGGAGGCCTGTTCAGCCGTTGGCTGCCGCGGTTCCCTCTGCGGAACCGGCATCCTCGCTGGGCATGTCCGACGGCGACTCGGAAGGCGACTCCGACGGCACGTACTCTTCGTAGTACGGCAGGGCATCGGTGAGCAGCTGAGTCTCGAAGACCTTCTCGTCGCTGCCGTTCTTGATCGTGATATCGACGAGGTCGCCGGGATCGGCCTTAAGGCTGTCGACGGTGACGACTTCCTTGGACGAGGTCTCGGGGCTCATCGGGTCCTGGACGAAGGTGTCGCCGGCCTTGATCGATTCGCTCACCGTGGTGCCGCTGACCTCGATGGACACCTCGGCGGTGGAGTCACCCTTGTTGATGAGGGTGAAGAACAGCTGAGCCGGGCCCGAGGCTTCCTGGTCCGTGATGAGCATGAGCCCACGGACTTCGACGTCACCGACGGAACCCGAAGCTCCATCGCCGCCGTTGTAGTGGTATTCGGCGGTCTGATGGGGAGACAGCAGGCTTGCACATCCGCTGACGGGGATAACGAGAGCGAGTGCGGCAACGGCGAGAGCCGCGCGGTTGTGCCGTTTCATTATGCTCCTTGAAGTGGCAATACAAGATCAGTCTGTATACTACCCGGTTTTTGACCTGCTGTAGAACCGGGTGGTCGGTGCGGACAGACTTCTGGGACGCTCGGGCGCGTCGCGGCTGAAGTTCCGGTGAAGAGCGAGCGAAGTCCGGTCTGCGTCGCAATCGGTCGAGGTTCTCTTCCGGTCGTGGTGCCGATGCTCCCTCTCACGGATGTTATCGCTGGCAGAGGCGGCGGCAGGGCCGGTCCCGGTGTGCGGGGCAGCGGTTCCGGCGACCGCGGGAGGCGGAGCCTAGCATGAAGATTCGTTACCCTGAACGATTTCTGTGGCGAGCCTCATGGTAAACTGGTATTCCGCGAAAGGGGTTTGAAGAGAATATGAGTTTCCAGGTCGGCGACACTGTTGTCTATCCACATCACGGTGCAGCGACAATCCAAGAAATCAAGAAACGTGCCATCAAAGGTGAGGAGAAGCTGTATCTCAAGCTCCAGGTCGCCCATGGCGATCTCGTGATCGAAGTCCCGGCAGAGAACTGCGATCTGGTCGGTGTGCGAGATGTCGTCGGCGAAGAGGGCGTCGAGAAGGTCTTCAACGTCCTGCGTGCCGAATTCGTCGAAGAGCCCGCGAACTGGTCACGCCGGTACAAGGCCAACGTTGAGAAGCTGCAGTCCGGTGACGTCATCAAGGTCGCCGAGGTCGTCCGCGATCTCTGGCGTCGCGAGCAGGACCGCGGTCTGTCGACCGGCGAGAAGCGCATGCTCTCGAAGGCTCGTCAGATCCTCGTCTCCGAACTCGCCCTGGCCGAGAAGAAGGAAGAGTCCGAGGCAGAAGCCCTGCTGGACGAAGTGCTCGCATCCTGAGCATCTGTGTCATCATCCCGGCCGCCGGGTCGGGATCGCGTCTGGGCTGCAGTGAGCCGAAGGCTTTCGTCCGTGTGGCAGGACGGAGTCTTCTGGCCCGCAGCCTCGAGACGATCATCTCCTCGGGAGTCGCCTCCGCAATCGTGGTGGCCGCTCCCGAGGAGTTGCTTTTGCGCGCACGAGAAGAAATCGCCCGTGTGACGGCAAAGACGAAATGCGAAATTTCAATTACAGCCGTAGCAGGTGGAAGAGATCGCATTTCCTCAGTGCAAACAGCCTTGAAACATAGCGGTGATGCGGAATTCGTCCTCGTCCATGATGCGGCGAGGTGTCTGACCCCGCCCGATGTCTTCACACGAGTGGTCGCCGCGCTGCACTCCGGCGCCGAGGCTGTCGTCCCGGTCCTGCCGATGATCGATACCGTAAGGCGTGTCGTTCCGCACGGGGCCGTTGGAGCGGATCCGAGCGCAGGGGCAGGCAAGGCCGCTGATGGCGCTTCTGAAGGAATTGTCTGGTCGATCCGCGGTGATTCCGGCGCTGAGATCACCGCGGATCGACCAAACCATCCAGATGCGGCTGCGGTTGAGGGCTCCTGCGCGCGTGCAGTGGTGCGCGGCGATCTCGACCGGGCCGAGCTGCGACGGGTCCAAACGCCTCAGGGGTTCCGCGCCGAGGTGCTTCTGCAAGCCTATGAGCAGTTTGCGAACGGAGGTGCTGAGGAAGTGGGCAGTGCTGCACCGACGGACGATGCGGGCCTGGTCGAGCGACTCGGCATCGACATCGTCGCTGTCGACGGTGACGAAGAAGCACTGAAGATCACCTACCCGCTCGACCTCATCCTCGCCGAGAGGCTCGCTCGGGTGCGCGACGAAGGAGCCGCGATGAATCAGATCATTCCCCACACCGGAATCGGCGTCGACGTTCACGCCTTCTCGGCCGATCCCGCACGCGAACTCTGGGTCGCGGGACTGCTGTGGCCGGGAGAACCCGGGCTCGAAGGACATTCTGACTCCGATGTCGCCGCCCACGCCTGCTGCGATGCACTGTTCTCTGCTGCGGGGCTCGGCGACCTCGGCGAGCACTTCGGCGTCGACCGACCGGAATTCGCCGGTGCCCCAGGTGCGGTCCTCCTCGCCGAGGCGGCCCGCATCGTCCGCGAGGCAGGCTTCGAGATCGGCAACATCTCCGTCCAGGTGATCGGCAATCGGCCGAAGATCGGCACCCGCCGTACCGATGCGCAGCAGACTCTGTCGGCCGCCGTCGGAGCACCGGTGTCGGTGTCGGGCACCACTTCTGACGGCCTCGGGCTGACCGGCCGCGGCGACGGAGTCGCCGCTGTCGCCACCGCACTGATCCACTCGAACTGAGTCAGGAGAGGCAGCAGTGAGAATTCTCTTCCAAGGAGCCGGTGCCATCGGCATCGCCGGGGCCGCTCTCTTCACCGATGTTCATGAGGTCGCCGTCGTCTCCCGTTCGGCTGGCGCCCAAGGGCGGGCCGCCTTTCCGCGACGCGTGAGCACCATTGACCCGACCGGGTCCGATCAGACGAGGGGCGGGCACGGCAGCTGGTCGGTGACTCGAGTGGCCGCGACTCGGCGGGTGACGGTCACAGACTGGCCCGAGGCGGCCGCTGCGGGAGGCTGGGATCTCATTGTGCTCACGACCCGACCGGGCGATCTCGACCCCGCGGTAGCCTCGGCGATCCGGGAAATCTCTCCCGCGTTCATCGCGACCACGAGCCAGGTCGATGGAGACCTCGAGCGTGCGCGTGCAGAATTCCCCGGCACCGAGGCGGTGGTGTTCGGGCCCGCATTCCTCTCCGAGCGGCTGGAGCCAGGTGCGCCGATCGATGGTGAACGCGAAGCTGACGACCACAATGCTGACGGGCGCGGAGGTGACGGTCGAACAGCTGACGGTCGAACAGCTGACGGCCGCGAAGCTGACGGCCGCGATGCTGCGGCCGTTCGGGAAGTCGAACCGGGGCGAGCAGTGAGGTTCTGGGCACCGGCCGGCGCACCGAGATTCCTCGTTGCCGGTCGACCGAGCGCGGTGCGTTCGCTTGCCCGCGGGCTGGGTCGGCTCGTCCTGGCTGTGTCGATGGACGCCGTGCTGCTGCCACCGGCGGTGTTCATTCCCTTCGTCGCCGAGCTGAGTATCCGCGACGGGAACTGGGCCGCACTGAAAACACATCTGGTCCGCCCGGCAAAGGCCGCCGGTGAGGCAGTGCGCTCCGGGCTCGGGGTGCCGATCCCCGTGTTCGGGCCCGCCGCTCGGGTCGTGCTCGACGCCGTGGAACGGATCGTGCCGATCGACGTCACGAGCTATGCGGGCAGACACTTCGCCCGGCATGTGGGACAGACCCGGGACATGCTCGCGGGCTGGGCCGACTCCGCAGATTCCGCGCACGCTCTGCCAGAGCTCATCGCGGTACTGGACGAGCTGGACGAGCTGGACGAGAACGGCCCTGGACACTCGGACGCGCGCCGCTCCGCCTGAATGGCGGAGGTCAGGACCCGCCTCGGCGATCATGTTTCAGGTGGGCCGCCTCGGTGACGGTGAACGGCGGCCTCAGACCTTGGCGTTGGGGTGGCGCTTCGTGACGACGAGGCCGACGAGGTAGAGCGCGATGACGAAGATGAGCGTGCCGACGATCTGGAAGCGCACGGATACGACGGTCAGGCCGAGCCCGATGATCACGGCGATTCCGGCCAGAGTGACATACGACAGCCACGGGTATCCCCACATGCGCAGGGGCAGGGACCGGCCGGCCGCCTCGGCGCGACGGCGCAGGACGATCTGCGAAACGAGGGTCGCGACCCAGGTGACGATGAGCGTCGAGCCGACGATGTTGAGCAGGACTCCGAGGACCTCGGCGGCCCAGAAATAGTTGAGCGCGACCGCGACGAAACCGAACGCCGAGGTGGCCAGCACCGCAGGCACGGGCACGCCGCGACGATTGGTGCGGCCGAGCCCGCGCGGAAGCATGGACCGCTGCGACATCGAGAACGACATCCGGGACGCCCCGTAGATGTTCGCGTTCATCGACGACAGCAGCGCGATGACGATGACCGCGGCCAGCAGCGAGGCGATGAACGGCAGCCCCGCGGTCTCAAGCACGGCGACGAACGGGGATTCGGCGAGGCGGTCATCCGTCCACGGCAGGACGAGGACGATGACGGCCACGGACCCGATGTAGAGGAACAGGATGCGCCACACGATCGTCTTGATCGCCTGGGAGACGCTGCGCTCGGGATTCGCGGTCTCGGCCGCGGCGACAGCGACGATCTCGATGCCGCCGAAGGCGAAGGCGACGACGAGCAGACCGGCGGCGATGCCGGAGATGCCGGTGGGCATGAACCCATCGGCGAAGATCTGCGCGGACGGTTCGGCCGGGGTCCACCCGAACAGGTACGCGGCACCGAGGACGACGAAGAGGACGACGAAGGCGACCTTGATGAGCGAGAACCAGAACTCGAACTCACCGAAGCTGCCCGAGGTGGTGAGGTTGATGGCCGTGAAGACGAGCATGATCGCCAAGGCGATGACCCACTGCGGGACGGACGGAATATAGGAGGCCGCGATCTGTGCGGCAGCGGTGGCCTCGGCGGCGACGACGAGACACAGCTGGACCCACCACAGCGCGCCCACGGCGAAGGCCGCGGCCGGCCCCATGGCCTTGCCCGCGTAGTGGGAGAACGCTCCCGGATTCGGGTCGGCGGCGACGAGTTCGCCGAGGGCCCTCATGACGAAGATGACGATGAGACCCGCGACGACATAGGAGATGAGCACGGCGGGACCTGCCGCCTGGACTCCGGCACCGGAGCCGACGAACAGACCGGCGCCGATCGCCGAGCCGAGACTCATCATCACCAGGTGGCGGGGCTTCATCCCCACCTTGAGGCCGGTGGACGTGGCGGCGGACGCCCCGGACGAGTCGGACGCTGACTCGGCGGGCTGTGAAGACTGTGATTCAGGCACCCGATGAGTCTATCCGCCGGTGCTGGAAAGCGCAGACGCGGGTCGCGAACCCGTGTGGGTCGCGACCCGCGTCTGCGAGTTGCATCGGTCGGTCAGAGACCGATCAGCGGCCGGTCGGTGACGCGATCTGCGTCAGGGCCGGCGGGCCGTCAGCGGCTGGCCTGCGGCGAATCAGTGGCCGCGCTTGATCCAGTCCTCGAGGGCCGGGCTCTCGGCACCGATCGACGTCGGATCACCATGCCCGGTGAGCACGACGGTCGCCTCGGGCAGCGGGAAGAGCACATCGCGGATCGATTCGATGATCGTCTCGAAGCTCGAGTACGAACGCCCCGTGGCTCCGGGTCCGCCGTTGAACAGCGTGTCGCCGGAGAACAGCACCGGACCGACCGCGCGACCGGCACCCGCCGACGGGGGGACCGGCAGACCGGTCTCGACGAAGAAGCACGTCGAACCGGGGGAGTGGCCGGGAGTGTGCAGCGCCTTGAGCTTGACCCCGCCGATGGTCCAGGTGTCGCCGTGGGCGATCTGTCCGTCGGGACGATAGTCCTCGTAGGTCATGTCCCACAGCACGTAGTCCTCGGGATTGAGGTACACAGTGGGGTTGCCCACCCGCTGTGCGAAGTCGCGGACGACTCCGACGTGATCGTCGTGACCGTGTGTGAGCAGGACGGCCTTGACGTCTCTGGATCCGACCGCCTCGGCGATCGCATCCACGTCGTGGGCGGGGTCGATGACGATGACCTCGGAATCATCGCCGATGATCCACACGTTGTTGTCGACGTCGTGCGTCTCACCGTCCAGAGAGAACGTACCTGAAGTGACGAGATGTTCAATAGCAGTCATTACAGCTCCACCACCGATCGCAGGACCTGGCCCTTGGCCATCTTCTCAAAAGCCGATTCGACATCGGCGATGCCGATGCGCTCGGACACGAACTTCTCGAGCGGGAAACGTCCCTGCTGGTAGAGGTCGACGAGCATCGGGAAGTCGCGGTCGGGCAGGCAGTCGCCGTACCAGGAGGACTTGAGTCTGCCACCGCGACCGAACACGTCGAGCAGCGGAACCGTGAGCTCCATCTCCGGGGTCGGCACACCGACGAGGACGACGGTGCCGGCGAGGTCACGGCCGTAGAAGGCCTGCCGCCAGGTGGCGGGGAGGCCGACGGCGTCGATGACGACGTCGGCGCCGAAGCCTCCGGTGCGCTCCTGGATCGCGGCGACGACCTCGTCCTCGCTCATGCCCTTCGTCGACACCGTGTGCGTGGCGCCGAAGTCGGTGGCCCAGTCGAGCTTCTTCTCATCGATGTCGAGAGCGATGATCGTGTTCGCCCCGGCCAGAGCGGAACCGGCGATCGCAGCGCAGCCGACACCGCCGGCACCGATCACGGCCACGGTCTTGCCGCGGGTGACCTCACCGGTGTTGATGGCGGCGCCGATTCCGGCCATCATCCCGCAGCCGAGCAGACCCACGACGGCGGGATCCGCCTCGGGGACCTTCGTGCACTGACCTGCGGCGACGAGCGTCTTCTCGGCGAACGAGCCGATGCCCAGAGCGGCCTCGAGCTCGGTGCCGTCGGTCAGCGTCATCTTCTGCGAAGCGTTGTGGGTGTCGAAGCAGTACCAGGGCTCGCCGCGCTTGCAGGCACGGCAGTCGCCGCAGATGGCGCGCCAGTTGAGGATGACGAAATCGCCGACCTCGACCTCGGTGACGCCGTCGCCGACCTCGGAGACGACTCCGGCGGACTCGTGGCCGAGCAGGAACGGGTAGTCGTCGCTGATTCCACCTTCGCGGTAGTGGAAGTCCGTGTGGCAGACGCCGCACGACTTCACATCGACGACGACTTCGCCTGGTCCCGGGTCCGGGATGACGATGTCGGTGAGTTCGACCGGGGCTCCCTTGCTGCGGGAGATGACGCCCTTGACGGTCTGTGGCATTGCGTCTCCTAAGTGTCTTCGGTGACGGGTGTCCGCGGATGGGAACACCCGAAGTGGACTGAGTGCACCCCCGGACGGAGTGCTCACAATCCCCACCCTAACCAAGCACGCTGACGTCGACCAGTGGCGACCCGGTGGCGAGACGGTGTGTGTGACATGGGCGGGACGGACCATACGATGGTGGACCGATCCCAGGGGTGGTCAGCCGCGGGACGGCGGGCCGACGCGGATGGGCGGGATGAGGGCGGAACGACGAAGGCGGCCCGATGCTTGGGATGCATCGGGCCGCCTCGGTGAGGGTGAGCCGATCCACGTCGCCGAGGCGGCGCTGCGGATCCGACTCAGCCGGACGTGATCAGGGGGTGGGGTCCACCCCCGGCATGATCAGTCGGCGACGTCCTCGTCGGGGTGCTTGCGCAGGTGCAGCATGGCTGCGATCAGGCCGCCCCAGACGGTGACCATGGCGATGACCATCATGACGATTGCTGAAGTGCCCATGTCAGGCTCCCTTGTTCTCGGTGCGGAGGTTCTCTTCTGCGACGGAATCGGCGATCGCAGCTTCCATCTCATCAATGGTCTCCTTGGGCCATCTGATGAGGGTGAGGATGATCGAGCCGACGACGAGCAGTCCGATCATGCCCCAGCCGTAGACGCCGGTGATGAGCGGCGGGTAGCCCTCGTAGCCGTCGGAGACGAATGTGATGATCTGCGTGATGAGCATGTAGACGAGCACCACGCCGGTGATCGAGATGAGCGTCATCCAGATCGGACCGAGCCTGAAGCTCGAGACCGCGTTGAGGTGACGGCTGAAGACCGGCAGCTTCCGCATGGCCCAGCCGACGACCACGATCGACATGATGGCCGAACCGACGATGCCGACGTTGTTCGCGAACGCATCCATCGTATCGAGCGCATACAGGCCGGTGACGGTGGGCATCAGCAGAATGGACACGACGCCCATTCCGCCGACGATCCACGCTGTTGAGGCCTTGTTGCCGACGCGGAACTTATCGCGCAGCGCTTGGATGGGCACCTGGATGATCGAGATCAGCGAGGTCAGGCCCGCGAACACGAGGCAGGCGAAGAAGACGAATCCGAAGATCGCGCCTCCCGGCATCTCAGAGATCAGCGTCGGGAAGCCGACGAACGCCAGGCCGATGCCCGAGGACGCGACATCGGCGACCTCGACGCCCTGAGCGGCGGCCATGAAGCCCAGTGCCGCGAAGATGCCGATGCCGGCGAGGATCTCGAACGCGGAGTTCGAGAAGCCGACGACGAGGCCGGCACCGGTGAGGTTCGTCTTCTTCTTCAGGTACGAGGCGTAGGTGATCATGATGCCGAATGCGATCGACAGCGAGAAGAAGATCTGGCCATAGGCCGCGATCCAGACCTTGTGATCGGTCAGCGCCTTGAAGTCCGGGGTGAACAGCGCATTGAGTCCCTCAGCGGCACCGGGCAGGAACAGAGACCGGACGACGAGTGCGAGGAAGAGGATGATGAGCAGCGGGATGAAGATCTTCGAGAAGTTCGCAATGCCGTTCTGGACACCCATGAGCAGGACGATGAGGACGACCGCCCAGACGAGAATGATCGGGATGAGCACACCGGGAACGAACTCGAGCGAGATGCCGGGATCACCCATCTTGAGGTACTCGCCGAAGAAGAATCCCTCCGCATCGTCGCCCCACGCCTCTGTGAGCGAGAAGAACATATAGGAGCCGGCCCAGCCGATGATCGCGGCGTAGTAGATGCCGATGACGATCGCGACACCGGTGGCGAACCAGCCGATGGGTTCTGCGCCCTTGTGTGCCATTCGGTGGGCCAGCGGTGCCGAACCGCGCGAACGGTGCCCCATCGCGTAGTAGAAGAACAGCAGCGGGATGCCCGCCGTCAGCAGTGCAACGAGGTAGGGGATGATGAACGCGCCGCCGCCGTTTTCATAAGTGATGTAGGGGAAGCGCCAGATATTGCCGAGGCCGACCGCCGAACCGATGGCCGCGAAGATGAACGCGCCGCGGGAGACGAAGACCTCCCTCTGGGGTGATGACTTGGGTGACATGGTGTCCTTTCTTGACCGGTCGCGGATCATCGCGACCGAGTGTGGCCACCGAAGTTTCGTCTGCGAGACCGGTGGTCCGGTGTGAAGTCCGAATAGCGAGAAGGACTCTCGAGCCGAGCTTCATTGCTTGATCCCATTTTACTGGGAATTCACTGTGCGATGTGCCGCGCATCACGTGAGCCGCATAACAGTCTAGTATCGAATTCGCAGAAACCGTGAAAACGGCCGGGCCCGGTAGACTTGGGGCGTGACTATCTCGCTCTATAACACCGCCAGCCGCACGACCGAAGAACTGCGCCCCGTCAACGACGGTCAGGTCGGTATCTATGTCTGTGGTGCCACGGTGCAGGGCGAACCGCATATCGGCCACCTGCGCTCGGCCTCGGTGTTCGACACTCTGCGGCGCTGGCTGCTTTACAGCGGCTACCGGGTGACCATGATCCGCAACGTCACCGACATCGACGACAAGATCCTGTCGAAGTCCGTCGAGGAGGGGCGGGAATGGTTCACCCACGCGTACAAGTACGAACGCGCCTTCACCGCCGCCTACGACGCACTCGATGTGCTGCCGCCGAGCAGCGAACCACGCGCGACCGGGCACATCACCGAGATGATCGAACTCATCTCCCGCCTCATCGAGGCCGGTCATGCCTACCCCGCGCTCGACGGCAGCGCCGATGTCTACTTCGACGCCGCCTCGTGGAATGACTACGGGGGGCTGACGAACCAGAAGCTCGAGGACATGGAACTGGCCGAAGGCGCCGAGCTGCGCGGGAAGAGGGACGCCCGGGACTTCGCGCTGTGGAAGGCGCACAAGGACTCCGAGCCGATCACCGCCTCCTGGCCCTCGCCGTGGGGACGGGGTCGGCCGGGCTGGCACATCGAATGCTCGGCCATGTCGACGAAGTATCTGGGGTCGAACTTCGACATCCACGGCGGCGGACTCGACCTGCGCTTCCCGCATCATGAGAACGAGCTGGCGCAGTCCCGTGCCGCCGGGGACCAGTTCGCAAACATCTGGATGCATTCCGGCCTGCTCAATGTGGGCGGGGACAAGATGTCGAAGTCCCTGGGCAACTCCGTCTTCGCCTCTGACCTGTTCGACACGTTCAGCCCGCTGGCCGTCCGCTACTTCCTCACCGGTGCCAGCTACCGGTCGATCCTCGACTTCTCGAACGAGGCCATGGAACGCTCCGCGGCCTCGCTCGAGCGACTGCAGAACTTCCTCCAGCGCGCTCGCCAGGCACTCGGGGCGGACGCGCCGGCGCTGCCGGACGTCAGCGACTCCTATGCCGGACGCAGCGTCGACGTTCCCGCCGAATTCGCCGCCGCCCTCGACGACGACCTCGGTGTGCCTCGTGCCCTGTCCGTGGTCTTCGCCTCCGTGAGCGAGGGTGCGAAGCTCCTCGACTCCGGCGCTGATCGGGCGGGGTTGGCGCGGATCGTCGCCGAGGTGGAGCTCATGCTCGACATCCTCGGAGTCAACCCCAGCGCTGCGGCCTGGGCCGGATCGGCCGCCGACGCCAAGGCGGAGTCCGCACTCGACTCCCTCGTGGCCACCATGGCCAAGCGCCGGGCCGAGGCGAAGGCGGAGAAGGACTTCGCCACCGCGGATGCCCTCCGTGACGAACTGGCCGCGGCCGGCGTCATCATCGAGGACACGGCCGACGGGTACCGCTACCACCTCGGCGAGGGCTGAGGTCGACGAATTTCGGCCACGGGCATGAGCCCGCGGCCCCAACGCACCTGATAGGAATCATATGGCTTCCAATCCCCGCTCCGGCGGTTCGAAAAAAGGCCCGACCAAGGGGTCGGGCGGCAAGAACAGGCGCAGCCTGCGCGGCAAGGGTCCGACGCCCAAGGCCGAGGACCGCGTCTACCACAAGGCGCACAAGGCCGCGCAGCAGCGCAAGAGCTCGAACGCCTCGGCGCAGGCGAAGCGGAAGAAGAAGGAACTCGGACCGAACATGGTCGCCGGGCGCAATTCGGTCCTGGAGGCTCTGCGCGAAGGCGTTCCGGCCACCGCGATGTACGTGTCCGGTCGCATCGACTCCGATGACCGTGTCCGCGAGTCGATCACGCTGGCGACCCAGCGCGGCATCTCGATGCTCGAGGCGAGCAAGCCCGACCTCGACCGGCTCACCGACGACGCGATCCATCAGGGCATCGCCCTGCAGGTCCCGCCGTACGACTACGCCGACCCCTCCGACCTGCTCGAATTCGCGGCCGAACGCGCAGAGACGCCGCTGCTCGTGGCCCTCGACGGGATCACGGATCCCCGCAACCTCGGTGCGATCGTCCGGTCGACTGCGGCCTTCGGCGGTCACGGTGTGATCATCCCCGAACGTCGCGCCGCCTCGATGACGGCCGCTGCGTGGAAGACCTCCGCCGGCGCCGCTTCGCGCATCCGCGTGGCACAGGTCGTCAACCTGGCGCGGACGATCGATGAGCTGAAGAAGCAGAACGTGTTCGTCGTCGGTCTCGACATGGGCGGTGACGTCGAGCTGCCCGAACTGACCTTCACCCGCGACCCGCTGTGCATCGTCGTCGGCTCCGAAGGCAAGGGTCTGTCGCGGCTGATATCGGAGAAGTGCGACCAGATCGTGTCGATCCCGATCGCCGCGACCACCGAGTCGCTCAACGCCGGCATCGCCGCGGCCGTCTCGCTCTACGAGGTCGCCAGAGCCCGCCGCCCCTGACCCCTCTTACTACCTGACGGCGGCCCAGCAACCTCGCGCGAGGTTGCTGGGCCGCCGTCAGGTAGCAATTAGGAATCTACGGTGGTGCGGTAGTCCTTTTCGCTGAGGTGACCGACGACCGAGTGGCGGCGGCTGTAGGTGAAGTAGACCAGCGCGCCGACGGCCATCCACACGCAGAAGACGATCCAGGTCCGCCCGCCGAGGTTGACCATGAGGAACGCACACGCCAAGGCTCCCAGCGCGGGCACGACCGGCCCGAACGGGACCTTGAACGAACGGTCGAGGCCGGGGCGCTTGAACCGCAGGTAGATGACGGCGATATTGACCAGGCAGAACGCGAACAGGGTGCCGATGCTCGTGGCGTCGGCGAGTTCGCCGAGCGGAATGAGCGCTGCGGTGACCGCGACGAGACCGCCGACGATGAGGGTCCCGACCAGGGGAGTGCCCGTGCGCTGGGAGACGCGGCCGAAGATCTTCGGCACCATTCCGTCCCTGGCCATCGTCAGCAGGATCCGCGACTGACCGTAGAGCACGGTGATGACGACGGAGAAGATCGCGAGCACCGCGGCCACCGCGAAGAGCAGCACCGCGATGTTCGACCCGGTGATCTCCTCGACGATCTGTACGAGTGGAGCATGAGCGCCGTCGAACCACTGCCACTGCCGTGCCCCGATCGCTGTGACGGCGACGAGGACGTACATCGAGGTGACGATGAGCATCGAGAAGATGATCGCCCGCGGCAGATCCCGACGCGGATTCTTCGCTTCCTCACCGGCCGTGGACGCCGCATCGAAGCCGATATACGAGAAGAACACGCTCGAGGCGGCCGCCGTGACACCGGCGGCTCCCATCGGCAGCATCGGTGCGAAGTTGCCGGCCTTGAACGCGGTGAACGCGACGATGGCGAAGAAGACGAGGATGCCGATCTTGACGAACACGAGAATGGTGTTGACCACACCGGATTCGCGGGCGCCGCGCATGAGCAGCACGGTCGCCAGCGCCACGACGACAAGAGCTGAGACGTTGATGATTCCGTCCGGATTATCCGCCAGGCCCGGCCCCGTGGTCAGAGACGCGGGCAGTTCGAGGCCGAAGACGCGCAGGGTCTCATTGACGTAGTCGGCGGCGCCGACGGCGACCGCCGCGACCGAGACCGCGTATTCGAGGACGAGACACCAGCCGCAGACCCAGGCGACGCCCTCACCGAGGGTGGCGTAGGAATACGAGTAGCTGGACCCGGACACCGGCACCATTCCGGCCATCTCGGCGTAGCTGACCGCCGACAGCAGCGCGGTGATTCCGGCGAGAACGAAGGCAAGCCACACGGCGGGGCCGGCCACGGGAACCGCCTCGCCGAGGATGACGAGGATTCCCGTGCCCAAGGTGGCGCCGACGCTGATCATCGTCAGCTGGAAGACACCGAAGGTCCGCCGCAGTCCACCCGACTGCGCGGTCTGCGCATCGGTGTGGGCCTCGGCGGTCATGGCGCTGATCGACTTGCGTCGCCCCAGCTGCCGCAGCACGCCTGTGGGAGTGTGCGCCGGCGGAGTGGGCGGAGTGTGCGAAACGGTCATCTGAATATTCTTGCATAGTCATGAATATTGTCTCGCCGGGCCTCCGCTTGATCACTGGCGATGACGCCCCGCAGCGTCGCGGATCTCACACGGCGATGACGGAGATTCGCCACGCCGATTCCACGCGGCAGAGTGCTCACACGTGGGGGATGAACCGACCGTCATGCGCCATCCAGCCGCCGTCGACGAGCTGCGAGTGCCCGGTGACGTAGCTCGAGGCGTCCGAGGCGAGGAACACGACCGGCCCGGCGATCTCGTGCAGGCGACCCCAGCGGCCCAGGGCGGTCTTGTCCGCATACGCGTCCCACCATTTCCCGTCGGCCTTGATCTGCTGGGTCAGGGGAGTGTCGAAGGGGCCGGGCAGGATCGCATTGACCCGCACGCCCTTGCCTCCGAGTTCGCTGGCCATCGTCTTCGTCAGCTGCACGACACCGGCTTTCGCGGCCGCATAGATTCCCTGGCCGGGTTCGATGGCCAGCGCCCGGAATGAGGCGTAGGTGACGATCGATCCGCGACCGCGCCCACCCATCTCACGGCCGAAGCCGCGCATCAGCCGGTACGTGCCCTTGAGGTTGATGTCGATGACCCGATCGAATTCGTCATCGGTGGTGTCGACGAGGCGTTTGCGTACGTTCGCTCCCGGTGTGATGACGAGGATCTCGGCATCGGTCCACGCGGCCACGAGCGCGTCGACGGACGCCGTGTCCGTGATGTCGACGGCCACGGCCGTGGCGGTCCCGTCGGTCCCGGCCACCGCCGTGGCGGTCCCGTCGGTCCCGGCCACCGCCGTGGCGGCCCCGGCAGTCCCGGCAGGAGCACCGGTCCCGGCGGCAGATCCCGTGGCGGCAGATCCGGAGCGACGATCGGCGATGAGGGCGGCGGTCTCCTCGGCGCCGGTGAGGTTGAGATCGGCGACGACGACATGCGCGCCCGCGTCGGCGAGCCCGATCGCGCTGGCCTGCCCCAGCCCGGAACCGGCCCCCACGACGACGGCGGTGCGGCCGCTGAGGTCGAACAGGGACGGGACCGGCGGGTTGTTCACGTTCGTGGGCATCGGCTCGTGCGTCGACATCGGGAATCCTTCCAAGCGGGGTTCGGTGCAGGAGCGACACCGGTGTCGCTCCGTGGACTTCAAAGGTATGCCCGCCGAGGCGGCCCTGCCGACCCCGTTTCACCTTGTGGAACATCGGCTGAGGTGGGGGAGGTCAGAACTTCTTGCTGTCGACGTAGCGGATCTCGTCGGGGAGGTTCGCCAGGTAGTCGACGATGAAGTACGCGATGGCCTCCATCGTGGGGATGTCGCGTTGGCGGGCACGAGCCATGGTGCGGCGGTGTTCGGCGAACTCGTAGAAGATCTGCCCGGGTTCGAGTTTGCGGGTGAGGTTCTCCGGGATCGCCTGGATGAGGGGTTTGTACACCTCGTCGAGCCAGCGGCGGGCGGCCTGGGATTCGTCGAGTTCGTCGAATTCGGCGATCTCGGGAGCCGATCGGAACGAATCGAGGTCGTTGAGCATCGCTCGGGCCTGGTTCTCGTTCGCGCCGATCCCGGTCAGGCGCAGCAGACGCCTCGAATGATGGTTGGGTTCGACGACCTTGGGGGAGACGAGGAGGCTGATGCCGTCGATATCGGTCGTCACGGTCAGTTCGCCGAGGTCGAAGCCCAGATCGTTGAGGCGGCGGATGCGTTCGTCGATGCGCCAGCGTTCGTTGACGCTGAATTCCTCGACCCGGGTCAGCTCCGCCCACAGGGCGCTGTACGACTCGCAGAGTCGCTCACCGGCCGCCAGCGGATCGGTCTCGGGGTCGACGAGTCCCGCGGCCTGCAGGTCGAGGAAGTCCCCGGCGATGTTCATCCGTGCGATCCGCAGGTCCATGTTCCGCTGCCCGTCGGAGAGCTGCTCGTGCAGCTCACCGGTCTCGGCGTCGACGACATAGGCGGCATAGGCGTCGGCGTCGCGGCGGAAGAGCGTGTTCGACAGGGACACGTCTCCCCAATAGAAGCCGACGAGGTGGAGGCGGACGAGGAGCACGGCCAGAGCGTCGACGAGGCGGACTCCGGTGTCAGCGGCGAGATCCCGGGAGAACAGAGCACGATAGGGCAGGGAGAACTCGAGGTAGGCGGTGATGAGGGCGCCCTTGAGAGTCTCGCCCGATTCGGTCCGACGGCCGTTGACGATGGCACGGGGCTCGACGAGGGGGACGTCGAGATTGCCGAGCGCACCGAGGATGTCGAACTCACGCAGGGCCTGTGCGTCGTCGGTCTCCTTGATCGCAAGCACTTCGTCTCCGATCTCGACATATCTGACGACGTGCCGGGAGATTCCGCGGGGCAGCCCGCCGAGCAGCGTCTCCGGCCACTCGGCCAAGGGCAGGTGCCAGGGGAGTCCGGCCAGGGCCGCACGATCAGCGTTCCGGATCGTGTGGATCTCCGGTGCGGGAACAGCCGCGTCGCCCGCGGTTGTCGGCGCCGGCGGGGCGGCCTGGGCTGACGGGTCCGGCGAGGGCAGGGTTCCCGGCACGGCTCAGGAGTCCGTGTCGGTGTTCGAGGCCACGAGCGCCTCGGCGAGGTCGGGTGTCTCCACGCCGATGAGCCGCCCGCGATCGAGGAAGGCGATCCGGTCGCCGAGGACCTTCGCATCCTCGAGATCGGAGGTGGCATAGATCGTCGTCAGCCCGAATTCCTGCTGCAGGCCCTTGATCAGCGACAGTGTCTCCGTCTGCTGCTCGGGGACGAGGTTGACCACGGGCTCGTCCATGATGAGCACCTTGGGCCGGCGCACCACGGCGCGGGCCAGGGCCACGGTCTGGCGCTGCAGCTGGGTGAGGTCGCCGGGGACCGAATCGAGGATGTCGCTCAGCCCGATCTTGTCCATCACGGATTCGACGCGTTCCCTGATCTCGTCGGCCGGCAGACCGTCGACGCGCAGCGCAAAGCCGAGGTTGTCGCGCACGCTCATATGCGGGTAGAGCGCGTAGCTCTCCAGCGCCAGGGTCACATCGCGGTCGTTGACGGCGGCGTGGGTGATATCGGCGCCGTCGATGAGGATGGTGCCGGTCTTCGGGGTCTCCAGGCCGTGGAGCATCCGCAGGATCGTCGACTTGCCCGAAGCGGTGGGGCCGTAGAGGACGAGGAACTCGCCGTCATCGACGAAGAGATTGAACGGGTGTACGGATTCGGACGTCGTGTTCTCGTAGACATGACTGAGGCCATTCAACGACACCGTTGACATAAGTCCTCCTAAAACTTCTGAATAACTCCGTGAGCAGCTGGTCGTCGGTGACCTGGCGGGGATGCTCAGTCACTCTAATCCTAAGGGGTGGAGAGTCCGGGTGCTCTGTGAATTCGACAAAGCGTAGAGTGATTCTCAGCACGATGGCTCTGCGCCGACGCATACCGCGGTGCGAAAGTAGACTGACGACTATGAAGGTCACGTTGGACGAGGTCGCCGCCCGGGCCGGAGTGTCCCTGGCCACGGTCTCCCGGGTGCTCGGCCGCCGCGGTGCCGTCGCCGCACCGACGCGGGCGAAGGTGCTGGAGGCGATGACCGAACTCGGCTATTCGCGTTCGACCCTGCTCCATGATGCGCCGAGGCGGCTCGTGGCCGTCAGTGCCCCCGGCAATCCCGAACATTGGCAGGTCCAGGTCTGCACCCGTGTGGCCAAGGCTCTGCAGGCTCATGATCTCCTCGTCACCCGCCCTCTGGTCGAGACCGACCCGGAACCGCTGCAGACCGCGATCGACGCCGGTGCCGTGGCCCTGGTGACCACGACGCTGACGAGCCTGAACACGGAGATCCCCTGCATCCGCGTCGCCGAACAGTCCGCCGGCGCCGAGGAGGCCGACGGGGCGGCCGGGTCGGATCGTGCTGAAGCAGGACCGGCCGGCTCGGGTGCGGCCCGAACAGGTGCGGGCAGCGGCGATGTCATCGCCGCGCGCCTCGACCTCGGCGGCGGGATGACCACGGCCTTCGAACATCTGCGGGCGATCGGACACCGCAGAATCGGACTGATCTGCAATGACAGCGGAGAACTGGCCGTCCAGCTCATCCGCCGCTTTCTCGCCGAACATCCGGCCAGGAACCTCGGTCTCGACCTCGAGGACTGGATCTCACGGGTGCCGAAGTCGTTCTCCGGAGGATCCCGGGCGGTGCTCGAGCTCAAGGATGCGACGTGCACCGCGGTGATCGTCCAGTCCGCACTGCAGCTGCACGGTGCTCTCTACGGGCTGCGGAATCGGCATCTGCAGGTGCCGCGGGACATGTCGGTCGTCGGCTTCGGCGATTCCCCGACGATGAAGTTCACGGGCCCTCCGGCCACGGTGCTCGGCCTCGACGTCGAGGGACTGTCGAATGCCCTCATCGAGGCGACTCTGCAGACCCTGCGGATCTCGACGACGGGTCTGCCGTCGGTGCCGCCGGTCTTCCGCCCCCGGCTCATCGCCCGCACCTCGACGACGGCGGCCCGCCGATGACCGGACAGAATGCCGGCCGGGCGAGCACAGGAGGTCCGGGCGCCGACGGCGCGGACCACGCTGCCGGCCGCCCGCCCGAGCACCGGCACGTGCGTCTCGCCGAGATCGCCGGCACCGCGGGGGTCTCGAAGGCCACCGCCTCCCGAGCCCTGCGCGATCCGGATTCGGTGTCGGCCGCCTCGTTGGCGAAGGTGCGGCAGGCTCTGGCGATCCTCGGTGCCGCCGGACAGGCCCCGGTCCCGGAATCCCAGGACGCATCCGGGACGGCTTCCGGCGCAGGAGCAGGCTCACCGCTCGTCGCGCTCATCAAACCCGCGGTGTCGTCGGGCAATGTCGACCCGTACTCGCGGCTCGCGGAGATCCTGACGAACCGGATGTTCGCACTGGGCATCGCCGTCGTCCACGTCGAAGCCATCGCCGA
The DNA here is from genome assembly GCF_011617705.1 of Brevibacterium limosum. NCBI lineage: Bacteria > Bacillati > Actinomycetota > Actinomycetes > Micrococcales > Brevibacteriaceae > Brevibacterium > Brevibacterium limosum. Next base: position 678,462 of record NZ_CP050154.1, read on the forward strand.
ACGCAACGAGGCTCTGCTCGAGACCATCCTCGGCAGCGAGCACGGCGGTCCGACGATCTCCGGAGCCATCGTCGTCGGCGGCGGTGCCGCCGGTGTGCTCGCGGGAATGCTCGCCGAACGCGGGCTCCCACTCATCCGCATCTCGAACGCCCGCCACGACGACGGGATCTCGCGCATCTATCTCGACGCGACCGGCGGAATCGAGACCGCAGTGGCCCATCTCGTCCACCTCGGCCACAGACGCATCGGGCTCGCCGTGCTGCGCGACTCGGCGGCCCCGGCCCGCATCGCCGGCTTCCGCAGATCCATGGCCGGAATCCTCCATATCCCCGCCACCCGTGATCAGGCCCCCGTCGTCGAGGCCGCCGGCGGTGCGATGGCCGGAGTCGCCGCCGCCGAGGAGCTGCTCGATCTGCGCTGCACCGCCGTCATCGCCTGCGCTCCGTCCCTGTCCTTCGGCATGCTCGAGGCCGCCCAGCGGCTCAGGCTCGACGTGCCCCGCGACCTGTCCCTGCTCACGGTCGGCGACGTCCCCGACGCCGATGTCGTCCAACCGCCCCTGTCGCAGGTCGTCTACGACTGGGCGACCGTGGCACAGTCGGCCATCGACGAGATCCGGACGATGATCGCCGCCGGTGAAACGCACGTGCACGTCGACTACACAGTCGACCCCGACCTCGTCCTCCGTGCCAGTGCCGTGCCCCCGCAGCGCCGCTGACCTCGGGTTCCACCCCGGGACCGTCCTCGCCGAGGCGGCCCGACCTCAGTCGTGATCGCTGCCGAGGAATTCCCTGCGGTCCGCCACGAGGCGGCCGAGCATTTCGGCCACGGCGCCGGGATCGGCGATCCGCCACGAGGCACGAGTCTGCGCGGGTCCGACCTTGACGGTCAGCGCCGCGTCGAGGACACGAGTGTCCGTGAGTTCGTCGAGGGCCGCGAAGGCATCCTCATCGGTGACATCGTCGCCGAGGTAGCCCAGAGCGGTCGGTCGGCCGGCGCGGGCGAGCAGCCGGACCCCATCACCTTTCGTCGCCTGTTTGACGGCGAGTTCGGTGATGTCGTGTCCCTCGATCACACGGATGTCGGGAAATTCCTCGACCACTTCAGTGGCGTGCTCGTGCAGAGCCGCGGCGGCCTCGGGGGCGATTCCGCGAGTGTGGACCGTCCGCGAATAGGGTTTGGCCTCGATGAGGAAATCCGAGGTGCCGTCTGTGCTCACTGCACCGCCTGCGCCGCCTGTGTCGTCTGCGCTGCCTGCGCGGGCCGTGGCGTTCGCCGCGGTCGAACCGGGCGTGCCATCGGTGTCCGGAAGGGCGTGTTCGAAGGCGTCGAGGTGCGCATCGATGGCGGCGAGCATTTCGGCCTCGGCCGGGCTGAGCTCGGGAGAGCGAATCACGCCGGAGCCGTGCCTGCTTTCGGTGCCGCCGCCATCATGCTCAGCACCAGCGTCATGAGCGGAATCATTCCCGAGTTCGGCCTCCGCCCCGTGCGAGCCGATCAGCCAGACCGAGTCAGGAGCCGCGGACAGGCGTCGCAGAGTCGCGATATCGCGACCGGACACCAATGCCACCCGAGTCCGCGGCAGACGCGCAAGCGCCTCAACGGCGGCGGCCGATTCGGGGACCATCCGCGAGGTCGACGGATCGTCTTGGAGGGGTGCGAGCACCCCATCGAAATCCAGGGCCAACAGCAGGGATTCGGCGGTGGCAAGGTCACGCAGAGCCACCTCGGCGGGGGTCGAGACGGCGGGTGCGGAAACGGTCGGTTCGATCGTCACTGAGATCCTCCTATCGGGAGGTGGAGATCTCGGAGACCCACTCGGCGTCCTCGGGGCGATCGGACCGACCCGAGGGGGCTGCGGGGGTGTCCGGCGGGGGAGCGGTCCGGCTCTTCTGCACGACCGGGCGGTCGGGGGCGACGGCCTCGGGATTGTGCTTGAGGTGGTTGAGCTCGGCCAGGAAGTTCTTCGACCACAGGCTCACGGTGTCGGTGGCGACCTTCCGCCGCATCTGCCGCATCCGCCGGGCACGCGTCTTCTCATCCATCTCGACCGCCTCGAGGATGCCGGCCTTGAGATCGCCGATATCGTGCGGATTGACCGTCACCGCCCCCGTGAGCTGCTCGGCGGCACCCGTGAACTCCGAGAGCACGAGCGCCCCGTCGTCGTTCTGCCGGCACGCCACATACTCCTTGGCCACGAGGTTCATCCCGTCGCGCAGGGCCGTCACCAACATGACGTCGGCGGCGAGGAAGAACGCCGTCATCTCATCGCGCGGATAGGAATGGTGGAGATAGCGGACGGGAATCGACCCGACGTCGACCTGCTCGCCGTTGATCCGCCCGACCGCGAGCTCGACATCGTGCCGGATGATCTTGTACTGCTCGAGCCGTTCCCGCGACGGGGTCGCGATCTGGATGAGCACGACGTCCTCGACGGCGAGGCGGCCCTCGGCGATGAGTTCGCCGTAGGCTTTGAGCCGGTGCCGGATGCCCTTCGTATAGTCCATCCGATCGACGCCGAGCATGACGACCTTCGGATTGCCGACGTCCTCGCGGATCTGCCGAGCCCGTTCGACGATGTCCGGATCCTTCGCGAGCTCCTCCAGATAGGGAGTGTCGATGGAGATCGGGAACGCTTCGGCGCGGACGACGTGCGCGGCCACGGCCTCACCCGCCGGCACGAGGACCGTCGATCCCTTCGTCGAGAAGTTCAGCCGACCGCGCACTGCACGCCGGAAGTTCGCCGCATCCGCGGGACGTTGGAAACCGATGAGATCAGCGCCGAGGAGGCCCCGCAGGATCTCATCGCGCCACGGCAGCTGTGCGAAGAGCTCGTAGGGTGGGAAGGGGATGTGGTTGAAGAAGCCGATCGCCACGTCGGGACGCATCCGGCGGACCATGAGCGGAACCAGCTGGAGCTGATAGTCATGGATCCACACCGTCGCGGACTCCGCGGCCACCTCGGCGACCTTGTGCGCGAAGCGCTCATTGACCTGCACATACGCATCCCACCAGGTGCGGTGGTACTCGGGTGGGACGATGACATCGTGATAGAGCGGCCACAGCGTCGCGTTGGAGAACCCTTCGTAGTACCTGAGGACATCCTCACTTGTCAGGGTCACCGGTGTCAGGTGCATTCCGTCGATCGTGAAGGGTTCGAAATCCTCATCGGCGACACCCGTCCAACCGATCCACGCACCCTCCTGGGCCTTCATCACAGGAGCCACCGCAGTGACCAAACCCCCAGGTGAGGTACGCCATCCGTGGTTCTCGTCGGCGGGGTCGCGGTCGACGGGAAGTCGGTTGGCCACGACGACGAAATCGCTGTCGCCGAAGGTGATTTCGGTGCTTGGCTCGGCAGAGTTGACGGTGCTCATCTGCGCCTCCTCCTGAGTCGGTCCTTGGAATGAACTCTACTCGCTCGACTAGGCTTGGCCAGGTGATGGATCAGGAACTGGGAGGCTACCGCCTCATCGAGGAGCTCGGCTCGGGCGGCATGGGTGTCGTCTACCTCGGTGTCGACGGCGGAAACAACCCGGTCGCGGTCAAGGTCCTCCATCCGCACATCGCCAATGACGAGACCGCGCGGAAGCGTCTGGCCCGCGAAACCCGCACCTTGCGCAGGATCCGCCACCCTCGGATCGCCGAGGTCCTCGACGCCGAACTCGAATCCGCGCAGCCGTTCATCATCACCGAATTCGTCGACGGGCAGACCCTGTCCGATGACGTCCGCGACAACGGCCCCTTCGCCGAGGATGAGCTCGTCCACTTCGGCCACGCTCTCCTCGACGCCCTCAACGCCGTCCACGATGCCGGCATCATCCACCGCGATCTCAAACCCGCGAACGTGATGATCATGGACGGTGAGCCCATGGTCATCGACTTCGGCATCGCCCAGGTCGCCGACGAAGTGCGCGTGACCGCGACGGGTCTGGTCATGGGCACACCCGGCTATCTGTCGCCGGAGATCGCCGACGGCAAGACCTCGAGTGAGAAGACCGACTGGTGGGGGTGGGCTGCGACGATGGCGTTCGCCGCCACCGGACGCAACCCCTACGGGTCCGGACCGCTGGAAGCGGTGCTCGGTCGGGTGGCGATGGGCAAATTCGATCTCGACGGGGCGCCGAAGAACTTCGCACCACTCATCGCCGCCTGTCTCGACCCGAAGCCCGAACGTCGCCCGTCGGGGCAGATGATCCTCGATGCGCTCGTCGACATCGAGTCCGGGCGGATGCCGCAGCTCGGATCGGGTCCCAGCGGCGGGGCCGGTGCGGGTGGTCCGCAGCGGACACCGAGCGGAACCGCGGTCATGCCTGCCGTCGATGACGGCGCCGACGGCCGTGGCGGTGCCGGGGCTGCCGGGGCGGCGCTGGGTGGTGCGGCTCTCGGTGGTGCGGCCGGTGCCGCCGCCGGATTCGGTGCGGCAGGGGCTGCCGGTCATGGCGGTCCTGCCGGTCATGGTGGTCAGCGCGGAGACTATCCGGCAACGGGCTACTCGGGAGCCGGTCCGTCCGGCGCCGGGCAGCCGCAGTACCCCGGTTCCAGCCGACCGACCAATCATGCCGGGTCCGGTCACGGTTCGGGGCCCGGGCAGGGACCGGGCTATGGTTCGGGGCGGATGCACGGACAGTCACCGCAGCAGGCGACCGCACCACCGATCAGCAATCCCAACGGCGGCATTCAGGCGGGTCCGGGATCCCCGATGGCCGGCGCCGACCTCGGCCGCTCCGGATTCGTCCAGCCCGGTCAGGGGCAGAACCTCGTCGGACCGGGCGGGTCCGGCGGACCGAATGGTCAGGTCGCTCAGGGACAGTGGGGCGGCCAAGCCGGTCACGGCGGCCAGCTCATGGGCCCCGGCGGCCAGCCGCTGCAGCCGGGCGGCCAGCCGCTGCAGCCGGGCGGCCAGCCGCTGCAGCCGGGCGGCCAGCCGTGGGCGCCGATGGGCTACCGGCGAGTGCAGTCCGGTGGCTGGGTCGTCTTCGGACTCGTCGCTCTGGCCGTCGCCGTCATGCCTCTCGGTCCTCTGGTCATCTGTGTCGTCGCCCTGGTCTGGTCGGTGCTCGCTCGCACGGGCACACGTCTGGATCGGAAGGTCCAGCGCCACCGGTTCGACCGCGGAACGGACTCGGGGGGATTCTTCCGGGCGCTCGCCTCGGCGCCGGGGGCCGTGCTGGCCTCGATCCTGACCTCGGTGGCCTCGATCATCTTGCCGGCGATCGCGGCCGCCGCCGCGCTCGTGCTCACGCGACTCGACATCGCCGGGATCGTGCCCAGCGGTGCCTCCGAACAATGGTCGGTGTGGGCAGCGGGCGCCGCCGGTTCGCTGGTGCTGTGGGTCGGGCCGGGAGCCTCGAGCCTGCGCTTCGGCTCACGGCTGCTCGTGTCGGGAGCCACTCGCAATCAGCTCGGCCGCCTCGTCGCATTGGCCGTGATCGCGCTGCTCGTCATCCTTGCCGTCATGGTCATCCAGTCGGGGGCGGCCATGTCCTGGTGGCCGCTGACGGTGAACCCCTTCGACTACCTGCCCGGACCGGTGTGAGCCGGCCCGCGCGAACGGACGGTGCGATCAGGGCGGTGTGAGCCGGCCCGGAAGGTGTGGACAGGGCGGTGTGCCCGGTTCGGACAGTGCGACCAGGACGGTATGCCCGGCCCGGTCGTCCCGAAACTGCCGAGGCCGAGGCGCAGGTAGTTGAACGTTGTAGTTGAACCTTGAATGTTTCTGGGAGTCGGCGAAGCACCTGTTTCGGTACAGTGGTGCCGTCGGGTCGCGGAAGCCGTCCCGCACCGTTCGGGCCTCAGCCCGCACCGATGTCAGACGATCCAACGTGAGGAACAATGGCGAAGAACAACTCCGCGGACGACAAGCGGAACCGCGCACGCGAGAACGCCCGCCAGATCGCGGCGAATCAGGCGAAGAAGGAGAAGACCGCGAAGACGATTCTGTACGTCGGCATCGCTGTCGTCGTCGTCGCGGTGCTGGCAGTGGTCGGTGTGCTGGTCTTCCAGCAGAGCAAGCCTGCTGTCAATCCCTCGAACTATGTCTCCGACGGAATCACCGTGGGCAAGGACAACGCACTCGTGCAGCCGTTGCAGATGCCCGACGGTGAGGAATCGGATCTGCCGGCTCCGACCGAAGCGGGTGCGAAGAAGGGGGCCGCCACGGTCACCGTCTACCTCGACTTCCAGTGCCCCGGCTGCAAGGCCTTCGAGGAAGGCAACGCGAACATGCTGCGCAAACTCGCAGATGAGGGCTCGATCGTCGTCAACTACAAGCCGGTGTCGTTCCTCGACCGCATGTCCAGCGGCAACGAGTACTCGACCCGCGCTGCCAACCTCGCCGCCTGTGTCGTCGACAGCCAGCCCGAGGTCGCCGTCGACCTGTTCGACGCGCTCTTCGCTCAGCAGCCGGAGGAGGGCACCGAAGGCCGTACCGATGAGGAGCTGCTCAAGGTCGCCGAGGAGGCCGGTGTCGACACCTCGAAGAAGCTCAAGGCCGATCCCGAGCAGACCGTGAAGTCCTGCGTCACGGACCGGACCTTCGACAAGTTCGTCGAACAGTCGAGCCAGACCGCTCTGGACGACGGTGTCGAGGCCACCCCGTGGGTGCTCATCAACGGCAAGCACACCGACAAGACCAGCGACTCGCAGGCCCTGGCCACCGAGATCCTCAAGGCCACCGGAGAGTTCAAGGGCTGATCGTCTGAGGCTCCCAGTCGGTGCTGGGGCAGTCCCGGGAGAGCCGGGGACTGCCCCGGGGCGGTGACGCAGGAGAGAAGGCCGGGCCCCGCCGAGGTGGGGCCCGGCCTTCGCCGTTCCGGCGAGGTAGGGGTGGTCCAGGCTGAGGCGGGGGGCCGCCTCGGTGAGGGGACCTGGAGGTCACGTCCCCTGCGGTTTTGTGGCCGGGCCCGGCCATGGACTACTATCGTGTAGGCGCGCACGCTCGGTGCGCACCACGCCTCCTTAGCTCAGTTGGTAGAGCACCGCTCTTGTAAAGCGAAGGTCGTCAGTTCGAGTCTGACAGGGGGCTCCATCTGGGAAGGCCCCGCGATCCGCTGGAACGAGCGGAACGCGGGGCTTCTTCCTGCTCGGGCCGCGTCCGCTCAAGGGCACAATTCTCTCGTTCAAGGCCTAACCCGCTTATCGAAGAGCAGACGGCGCTATAACCGCGCCAGCGCTTGAACGAGGTCGGGGTGACGCTGAAGCGGCGACGGTGGAGATCGGTGAACGAGGTCGGAATCAGCGCTGCGGTGGACGACCAGCTACCCGTCCCCGTCGCGTCTGAACACGAGCATGAGGGATCGCATGCTCAGCACGAAGCCGCCGAAGAGCAGCACGAAGCCGAAGAACGAGTACAGGTGGATGTCCTTCGTCAGGAGCGGGCCCTCATCGCTGGTGATGAGCATGATCGCTCCCACCACCGCGGCCCCGGCGAGGACGGCGACAATGAGCTGCTGGAACAGGCTGGTGAGGAAGCTGCGATCTGAAGGGTTCTCGAGCACCCGCATGTTCATCGAGAACCGGCCCTGCTCGAGGTCCTCGGTGATCTTGTTGATCCGGCGCGGCATGCGGTCGATCATCGGCATCAGCTGCAGCGCCCGACGCTGGAGCTCATCGGTGATCTTCGTGCCCTTGAGCTTCGACCTTACGAGCCTGTTGCCCTCCCGCCGGGACACGGCGACGACGTCGAAGTGCGGATCGATCGTCAGCAGCGCACCCTCCACGGAGGCCATCGCCCGGAAGGCGGCGCTGATCGGCGCCGGCACGGAGAAGCGGTGAGCGAGCACGAGATTGAACAGATCGTCGAAGAGCTTCTGCCCCTGTGACGCGCGGGCGCCGCCGTAGCGCAGCAGGAGTTCGCCGACGGCGCGTTCGACCTCCCGGTCGTCGAGTCCGTCGGGTCGTCCGAGGAGTTCGATGAGGGCATCGGTGGCACCGGCACTGTCGTTCTGATCGATCGAATAGAGCATGAGGCCCAGAGACGTCTGCGTGGCCGGGTCGAGCCGACCGACGGCACCGAAGTCGAGAAGACCGAGTTTCCCGTCGGGAGTGATGAAGATGTTGCCGGCATGCAGATCGGCGTGGAAGATCCCGTCACCGATGATCTGCTCGAGCGTGGCTCCCAGCAGCGTGGTCGCCAACCGGGACCGCTCGGCACCGCTGAGCTCGGTCAGCAGCGCCCCCGCCCGCGAAACCGGCTGACCGGGCAGTCGATCCATGACCAGCAGGCGTTCGCCGCTGAGCGCCGGATAGCCGTGCGGGACGGTGACGTCGAACTTACCCGACCGTGTGAGAGAGGCCTCGATGCTGGCCATATTGTCCAGCTCGATCCGGTAGTCGAGTTCCTCCTCGAGCGTGTTCGCGAAACCTGCGGCCAGTGACTGCACACCCAGATCCCGGCCCCAGGTCGTGGCCTTGTTCAGCCAGCCCGCCAACCGCAGGATGATGTCGAGATCCTGAGTGACCTGATTGAGCGCCTTCGGCCGCTGCACCTTGACGATGACCTCCGTGCCGTCGAGCAGGGTCGCCTCATGGACCTGCGCCACCGAGGCGGCCGCCAGCGGCGTGGAGCCGATCCATGCGAACACCTCTCCGATCGGCCGACCGAGCCGCTCGGCGATGGCCGGTTCGATGACTGACCAGGGCTCAGGTGTGACCTGCGTCTGGAGGGTCTCGAGCTCACGGACGAACACCGGCGGGAGGATGTCTCTGCGGGTGGAGAGCATCTGTCCGAGCTTGACGAAGGTCACCCCCGCCTCGGCGAGGGATTCCTTGAGCGCTCGTGCGGTCTTGACGTCGCGACCCGGCGAATCCCCTCCGAAGCCGCGCAGCTGGGAGCCGAGCCCGTGTCGCACGGCAATGGACACGACCTGGGCATAGCGGCGGCCGCGGCGACGGCGGGACTTCCACCCGAAGAAGAGCGACTGCGGGCTCGGCAGGGATCCGGTCGGAAAGGCCGCTTCGAGCATGACGAGGGCACCGACGCCCAGGGCGAAGATCCACCCGAGGGCGAGCACCATGAACAGCACCGCCACTCCGGGGGAGACGTCGAGCCCGGTGGTGTTCTGCCCGGTGCCGGCCCGGTAGAGATATTGGACGGTCACGGCCACGACGGCGCTCATGACGAGGCCGACGGCCAGTGTGCGCGGCCAGCCGGTGGGAACGCCGACGACGCGGCGGACCACGGTGGCAGCGAACCATGACTGGAGGAAGAGGAAGACGAGCGCAGCCAGGCTCACCAGCACGTATCCACCGACGTCCAGTGCTTCCATCGATGACTCTCCTGATCCTGTACGGGCTGTCAGCTTCGGGCGCTCAGCCGAACATCGTCGAATCGGTCATCCCCAGCCTAGTCCGTCGGGGCACTCCGGGCGTGAGTGCGGCCCGTATGCTCGGAGACGTGAGGAGCCGGCTCGCAGTCAGCCGGTGTGCGGTGGGTCGAGGCGCCGCCTTCCGGGCAGGCCGACCTGGCGGGCCCAGATGAGGATCCACACCGCGCCGAGGAGGGCGAGCAGACCCGGGAAGAGCACCCCGAATCGCAGGGTGGTCACGGTGATGATGAGGGACAGCAGCGTCGGCCCGCCGAGTTTGCCGCCGTTGTTGAAGATCGCCCAGATGCCGAGGAAGCGGGGGCGACCGACCGCGGGGGAGAGGTCCGCCCCGATCGTCATATTCACCCCCGCCCCGAGGCCGTTGCCGAACGCCATGACCGCGGCGGCGATGACCATTCCGGCGAGATCCGGCTTCGCGACCATGATGATGAACCCGGTGCCGAAGATGGACAGGCACGCCACGAGGGTCGCCACCCGGCCGAGGTGGTCCTTGATATACGCGCCGAGGAACATGACGATGAGCTCGAGCCCGGCACCGAAGGCGATGACGAGCGAGATCGATGACTTGTGCAGCCCGATCTCCACGCCCCAGAGCTGGACGACGACCGGTTGGGCGGCGCGGGCTGCCGCAAGCGCGATGATCGTGACGCCGGTGAGCACGACCGATTTCCAGCGCACGTCGAGAGGCGGGCGGCGATCTCTCCTCTTCCGTCGCCGAGGATGGGCCACGTCTCCGTGTGCGGGCTCGCTCGCCTCGGCGGGAGAAGAATCATCGGCGGGGGACGGATCGTGATCGTCCGCAGAGGAGGTCGGGGCCGCCTCACGGTGGGGGTGGTCGTCGAAGCCGGGGATCTGCGCGATCGGCAGAGCCATGATGACGATCGCGGAGACGGCGGTGAGCGCGGAGAAGACGAACACGGACCAGATGGGGAAGACGAGCATGAGGCCGGCGCCGATCATCGGTCCGACGAGGTTGCCGACCCGCTGCGTGCCGCCGAGCGCGGTCATCGCCTTGGCGAGGTCGGCCGGTGGCATCACCTCGGCGACGACGGCCTGCCGGGCCAGGCTCCACACATCGGAGACCGGGCCGAAGACCATGAGCGCGAGCGTGTAGATGAGCAGCGAGTACGGCGAATCCCAGATGAAGGCGGCGACGATGGAGCCGAGAACGATGATCGCGGCGATCGTGGCCACGAACATCGCACGAAAATCGCCGAGGCGGTCGATGAGTATCCCCGCCGGCACCGTGGCCATGAGCGACACGGCTCCCATGATGCCGACGATGGCAGCCGCGAACGCCTGCGTCGAACCCAGCGAGAGTGCCCCGAGCACGAGGATCGGCATGATCGCGCCCAAGCCGACAGCGAAGAGCGCGAACGGCACGAGGACCGGCCACAGGATGGGTTTGAGCACATGGCAAGCTTAGTTGAGGTCCCGGCGGGACGTGCCGCAGTCGGCCGTGGCGGCGGGCGATCTGCGGTTCTCGGTCATAGACTGTTCGAACGCAGCGACCGACCGTCTGGAGGGCCATGGCCACGTCGAAGACGCCGAACGGCGACAGCGCACCGCACGGCGACAGCACATCGAAGACCGGCAGCGGACCGAACACCGGCAGCGCACCGCACGGCGACGGCGCACCGAACGCACTGTCCGCCCCGGCGCGCTTGCGTCTCAGTCCGATGCGCCCACGCGATCCCGACGAAGAGGGCCGGGCGGCGAGCACCCTCGAGCTCTTCTTCGATCTCGTCTTCGTCATCGCCGTCTCGATCGCGTCCTCACACCTGCATGACACGATCACGGCGGGCCGCCTCGGCGAGGGGGTGGTGAGCTATCTGCTCGTGTTCTTCGGGATCTGGTGGGCGTGGATGAACTTCACGTGGTTCGCGACGTCCTTCGACACCGATGACTGGCTCTACCGGCTGCTGACGATCGTGCAGATGGGCGGGGTGCTCATCCTCGCCGCGGGCATCGGGCCGGTCTTCGACGACGGCGACTTCCGACTGCTCATCGCCGGCTACGTTCTCATGCGCCTCATCATGATCTCCCAATGGCTGCGCGCCTCCCGCGGTGCCGGACGGGCACGGTGGACGACGATCGTCTACGCCTGTGGGATCGGCATCGCCCAGATTCTGTGGGTGGCGTGGCTGGCCATCGACGATCCCGTCTTCCGGGGTCTCGGCCTCGGTGTGCTCATCCTCGCCGAGGTGGCGGTGCCGGTCGTCGCGGAGACTCGCGGCACGACGCCGTGGCATCCGCATCACATCACCGAACGCTATGGCTGCTTCACGATCATCGTCCTCGGCGAGAGCCTCCTGGCCTCGGCGAACACGATCTTCGACGCGCTGGGCGAGGTCGAGGACATCGTCCCGCTGATCTCACTGGGCGTCCTCAGCCTCATCGTCACCGCCGCGATGTGGTGGATCTACTTCTGGCCGCCGCACCACCGGACGATCGGCAGCCTCGGCGGGTCGCTCAGGTACGGCTACGGCCACTACTTCATCTTCGCCGCCGCCGGTGCGTTCTCCGCCGGAGTCGGCATCGAAGCCGATTCCCAACTCGGTGCCAGCGCCCTCGACCCGGCGCTGGCCACCTTCACGGTCTCGGTGCCGATTGCGGTGTTCGTCCTCGGAGTGTGGGTGCTCGCAATCCGCGCCAACGCAGATGCCGTCGTCAACACCGTCGTACCGGCCTGCGCGCTGCTCGTCCTCCTCGACCCGATCATCCCGGTGCCGACGTTCCTCACGACGTTCTTCATGGTCATCATCGTCATCACCCTCGTCGTGTTCCCGCCGAAGGACGAGAACGGCAAGACCGGCGCCGAGGCGATCGTGCGGTGACCGTGCCCCGCAGAGGACCTCGCGGCCCTACCGCATCCGAGGTGAACGTGGGACGCTGGAGTCATGACTTTCCACAGCGTCGTCCCGCCCTACCTCCTCGATGCGATCGCCGAACGCGGCACCGAGCGTTTCCCGAAGGCCGCGGCCGCCGCGGCCAGCTGCCGGATGTCCGATGAGAGCTGCCGGAACCTGCGCCTGGCGGGTCTGCGCTATACTCCGCCGGCCGACCTGCGCAAGGACGAAGACGAGCTGGCCGCACCCGCCCCTGCTGGATTGCAACGACTCATCCACGACGCCGGGAACACCGAGGTGCTGCCAGGCACGCTCGTCCGCTCCGAGGGTGAGGAGCCCGTCAGCGATGAGCCGGTCAACGAGGCATACGACGGTCTCGGCGCTTCGTATGCGCTGTTCTCGGAAGTCTTCTCCCGCGACTCCCTCGACGGGCAGGGAATGCCGCTCATGGCCAGCGTCCACTACGGCAAGGACTACGACAACGCGTTCTTCGACGGCCGGCTCATGGTCTTCGGCGACGGCGACGAGGAAGTGTTCACCGGGTTCACCGGTTCGCTGTCGATCATCGGCCATGAACTCTCCCACGGCGTCATCAGCCACACCGCCGACCTCGAATACTTCGGCCAACCGGGAGCACTCAACGAGCACTGCGCCGATGTCTTCGGTGCGCTGACTCAGCAGCACGATGCCGGACAGGACGCCGAGGACGCCGACTGGCTCATCGGCGCCGGAATCTTCACCCCCGACGTGACCGGCCGCGCCCTGCGGTCGATGATCGAACCCGGCACGGCCTATGACGACGACGTCCTCGGCAAGGATCCGCAGCCGGCGCATATGGACGATTTCGTCACCACCGACTCCGACAACGGCGGGGTCCACCTCAACTCCGGGATCCCGAATCGTGCCTTCGCTCTCGCCGCGACCAGCGTCGGCGGTCCGGCCTGGGAGAGCGTCGGACAGGTCTGGTACGCGGTTCTCACGGGATCGGAGATCACGAAGGGCACCGACTTCCCAGAGTTCGCAGAACTCACCATCGCCGAGGCGGCCGACCAGTTCGGAGCCGGATCCGACGTTCACGATGCGATCGTGGCCGGGTGGGAGACGGTGGGAATCTCCCATGCCGGATCGGCGCGCGGAAACCAGGGGAGCAGCTGGTGAACGAGCAGCCGGCCGAAGGGTTCGGGCGTCTGCTCGTCGAGCGCTCGGGCGGGATCGGCGGGATGCTGGTCGTCTGGGAAGTCGACATCGACGCGAGCACCCGGCGCGATGATCTCGGTCCGCGCATAGCCGAACTTCCCTGGTCCGACAGCGATGATGATGCGCAGCAGTCGCCGGGGGCCGACCGGTTCGCCTACCTCATCGAGAGCCGGTTCGGGCGCGTGCGCTTCGGTGAGAGCCAGATGCCGCCGGAGTGGAAGCAGCTGGTCGACGAAGTGCGCGACGTCGCCGAACCGCAGAGGCGACAACCCGGCTGACCCCTATGCTGGACGTCATGACCGACACGAACCAAGACCCGGGCAGCGAGGCTCGGCCGAAATCAGGCAATCGCACACGCAGCGGCACCCAGCAGACTCCGGCCGATGCGAGGACGACGGCCGAGAAGAACGAACGTGACCTCGAGGCCGGGGTCCACACGGATCTCAGGGAGTCGATGACGTACGGGTCGTATCTCGACCTCGACCGGCTCCTCAGCGCCCAGCACCCCGTCAGCAGCCCCGAACATCACGACGAGCTGCTCTTCATCATCCAGCACCAGACCACGGAACTGTGGTTCCGGCTCGTCATCCACGAACTCCTCGACGCCCGCCGACTCATCGCGCAGGATGAGCTGCAGACCGCGCTCAAGCGCATCGCCCGCGTCAAGCACATTCAGAAGACCCTGACCGAGCAGTGGTCCGTGCTCGCAACGCTGACGCCGAGCGAATACGTCGGGTTCCGCGATCAGCTCGGCCGTGCCTCCGGCTTCCAGTCCTGGCAGTACCGGGCCGTGGAGTTCCTGCTGGGCAACAAGAACCGGGCCATGCTCCCGGTCTTCGATGGAGAACCCGAGGCGCGAGCGGCTCTGGAGCAGTACCTGGAGGAACCGAGCATCTATGACGAGTTCCTCGCCTGCCTGGCCCGCCGCGGCCTTCCGGTGCCGCAGCGGCTCCTCGACCGGGACAGATCGGTCGCCCATACCTTCGACGAGGAACTGTGCGATGTCTTCCGCATCATCTACGAGAACCCGCAGAAGTACTGGCAGGAGTACGAGAGCTGCGAAGAACTCGTCGACCTCGAGGAGAACTTCCACTTCTGGCGCTACCGGCACATGCGCACGGTGCTGCGGATCATCGGCATGAAACGCGGAACAGGCGGGTCCAGCGGAGTCGGATTCCTGCAGAAAGCGCTCGATCTGACGTTCTTTCCCGAACTCTTCGATATCCGCACCGGCATCGAGAACGGACCCGGCATCAGTCCCGAAGGGATCTGAGCGCCGTCCTCAACCGAGCAGCAGACTCTTCACCTGCGGGAAGAACGGGGATTCGGGGTCGATGACATCGGCATGGTTCGCTCCGGCCAATTCGGTCAGGGAGGCGGGGAAGTCGCGGGAGAACCCGATGTCGACGGTGGCATCGGCATCCCCGTGGATCGAATGCACGTCGACGCGAGCCGGGATGAGCGCCGTCCGCGACCTGGGATCGTGACGCAGGTACGCCTCCAGGTCGTCCTCGGGGCGCACGCCCATATAGTCGAGGACCGCTCCGTCGCCGAGGTCTCCCTCGACTTCCCGCAGCAGATCGGTCACCGGCGCCAGAGGACGCAGGCGGATCCGCGGACCTTCCTCGGGCAGGTGCGAGGCCCAGGCGAGGACGAGGCAGCCACCGGCCGAATGACCCGAGACGATCAGATTCTCCCTCGCCTGTCCGCTGACACCCCAGCGGGGCAGCTCGGCGCACACCGAATCGATGGCCGCAGTGACATCGTCGAGCAGGAGCGGCTGACCGCCGAGCCTCCGATACTCGACGGAGGCGACGAGCACTCCCGACTCGGCCAAGGCTCGAGCCGACGGCCGGGCATGGGACAGGTCGGTGCGGGGTCGGAAGTAGCCTCCGTGGACGAAGATCACCGTCGCCGAGGCGGTCGCCGGGTCACCATAGACCTCGACGAACTGCTCGGGGGAGTCCCCGTAGACGTGCCGGAACGCCGGGGCCATGGCCGCCCCGGCGGCAGAGAGCTCGGGAATGCGCACGGACTCGACACTCATCCTTCGGAGCCGTTCGGTTGTTTCACCCCGCCGGAGTCAGCCCCGCCGGCAGTGTTCGCCTCGCCGGCAGCGTCGGCCTCGCCGGCTTCCCGTGCACGGTCGACTTCGCGCGAGCGTTCGACGAGGTCACGGACGCGTGTGAGCTCCGGCAGCTTCGGGTCGAGGGTGTCACCGGAGGACTGCCCGCGCAGTCGGCGACCGACCCACGGGGCCAGGTACTCACGGGCCCACCGCGACTCCTCGCTCATGACCTCACGGATCGCCCGCGTCGGACGTGCCGGAACGCCGAAGCCCTTGACCGGCAGCGAGCGACCGCTCTCCAGAGTGGCCAGAGCCTGCTCGGCGACGAGATGGTGTCCCTCCGCCGACAGGTGGATGCGGTCGGCGGCCCACATCTGCGCGGCGTAGAGCGAACGCAGCCCCCACAGATCGACCATATGGCAGCCGTGCCGCTGCGCAATCGACCACAGGTGGGCGTTGTAGATACCCACTCGAGGACGGACCGCGCGGATGAGCGGGGAGCTGAACTCGGTATCGAAGCCGTTGCACATGAGCACCTCGATGCCGGCCTCGCGCATGGCGATGACAGCACGTTCGAACTTCGCAGCCAGGGCATCGATATCGGCCTTCGGGCGCAGGCAGTCATTGCCCCCGGCGCACAGGCTCACCAGGTCCGGCTTCATCTCGAGCACCTGCGGCACCTGGTCATCGACGATGCGGTCGAGCAGACGGCCTCGGATGGCCAGATTGGCGTAGGACAGGTCGGGGCTGCCCACCGGCGACTCGGTGAGCATGAGCGCGAGCCGGTCGGCCCAGCCGCGG
The DNA here is from genome assembly GCF_011617705.1 of Brevibacterium limosum. Classification (NCBI taxonomy): domain Bacteria; kingdom Bacillati; phylum Actinomycetota; class Actinomycetes; order Micrococcales; family Brevibacteriaceae; genus Brevibacterium; species Brevibacterium limosum. The sequence continues at coordinate 694,706 of NZ_CP050154.1, forward strand.
TACCGGTCCTCGGCGCGCGGATCGGAATCCATCAGCCCCTCACTGAACGAGTCTCCGATGGCGACGTAGGAGGTGATCGGCTCAAGCATCAGGGATCCTTCTCTCTTCGGACGACTCATTCAGTGCTCTTCGGGCGACTCACCCAGACTATACGCCGAGCCTGACACGGCCCCCTCCGCCCCAGAACTACCTGACGGCGGCCCAGCTACCTCGCGCCAGGTTGCTGGGCCGCCGTCAGGTAGTAATTGGGGAGGGGAATAGGGGAGAATCCGCCCCGCCGCAGGCTCTTCGCCAACGCGTCGAACGGTCCCTGGTTCACATGGCGGAAACATCCAGTGGCGTAGACTCGACCCCGCAGCCAGACGTCGTCGCCGACCCCCTCGCTAGGAGCAGAATGTATCGGTCAGTTCCGGTCCCCGCCGCCACAGATTTCGTCATCACGAATGCGCGGATCGTGCCCGTGGCCGATGCGTCCGGCAACCGCGCCGAGGCGATCGAATCGGGCACGCTGACGGTCAGGGACGGCCGCATCACCGAGGTGGCCCCCGGCTCCGTCGACACCTCCTCCCTGACCGCGGACACCGAGGTCATCGATGCCGGCGGACGCTGGGTCCTGCCCGGCTTCATCGAGGCCCACGGCCACCTCGGCGTGCATGAGGACGGCGAAGGCTGGTCCGGTGACGACACGAACGAGATGACCGATCCCAACGGGGCGGGCCTGCGCGCGCTCGACAGCATCGACCCCACCGATCTCGGATTCAAGGATGCGCTGCGCGGGGGCGTCACCTCGGCGCTGATCAAACCCGGGTCCGGCAATCCCATCGGCGGTCGCACCGCCTTCCTCAAGACTTGGGGTCGGATCGTCGACGAGATGCTCGTGACGCAGGATCTGTCCGTGAAGTCCGCGCTCGGCGAGAACCCGAAACGCGTGTACGGGGAGAAGAAGGTCACCCCGTCGACGAGGATGGGCACCGTCAAGATCATCCGCGACGCCTTCGTCGAGGCACGGAACTACCAGGCCAAACGTGCCCGAGCGGAATCCGAGGGCTCCCCGTTCGACCGCGACCTGGTCAAGGAGACCCTGGCCGACGTCCTCGACGGCAAGCTCGCCTTCGACCAGCACTGTCACCGCGCCGATGACATCGCCACCGCCATCCGCCTGTCCGAGGAATTCGGGTACCGCCTGGTCATCAACCACGGCACCGAGGGCCACAAGATCGCCGACTTCATCGCCGCCAAGGGCATCGACGTCATCCTCGGCCCCCTGATGACCTCACGGTCGAAGGTCGAGCTGCGCGACCGCACCCTGGCCACCGCGGCCTCCCTCGCCGAGGCGGGAGTGCGGATCGCGCTGACCACCGACCATCCGGTCATCCCGATCAACTTCCTCATCCACGAAGCCTCGCTGGCCGTGAAGGAGGGACTCGACCCGATCGTCGCGATCGAAGCGCTGACGATCAACCCGGCCGCGATCTTCGGCCTCGACGACCGCCTCGGGTCCCTGGCCGTGGGTCGTGACGCCGATATCGTCATCTGGTCGGACGATCCGCTCGAACTGGACTCCCGCGCCGAGACCGTCTTCGTCTCCGGCCGCCGCGTCTTCGACTATGACGCCGCCGCAGGAACCGCGAACATCGCCGACCCACTCGGCCCGACACTCATCAGCGAGCCGTGAGCGACAGAGAACTCGAAGACGCCACCACAGCCGAGGTTCGGGTCGAGGATCCGACCGAGCCGGGTCCCGTCCGTGGTTCGTCCCCGGCCCCGGTCGAGGGCGGCAACCCGGAGGCCGGGTCCCAGGCCCTGCGAGAGCTGCTCGAACGCACTCGCCTGCAGCGATTGGCCGAACTGCGGGAATCCTCACCGGAACCCAGGCCGGAGGACGTCGCGAAGGCCGCGGCGGCGAAGGCGGCGAAGCCCGAACGCAGCGTCGGGCGCTCGAAGCCCCGCGCCGACCACCTCGGCGCGTCTCAGCGCATTGCCCAGAGAGTCGCCCGGCGCACCGTCGGCAAACTCGTCTCGGGCACGACGGCGAACACACAGCCGGTGCCGATCGTCACTGCGCTCAAGGGCACTCCGTACCAGGCGCCCGTGCAGGCGACGGAGCCGAGCGAAGACGAAGCCCGGATGATCCTCGACCTCGCCGCCGATATCGCGGCGATGATGATGCGCGCCGGTGCCGGCACCAGCGATGTCGAGGTCTCCGTCATCGCCGCCTGCACCGCGTGCGGTCTGGCCACCGTCGAGGTCGATCTGACCTCGAACACTCTCGTCGTGCACTATTCGACCTCGGACGGACGTCTGCTGACGGTGATGCGGGTCAACCGCGGTGAGTCCACGCATTTCGCGAAGCTCGCCTCGGTGCACAAGCTCGTCACCGACCTCGTCGACGGGCGTCTGGAATTCCACGAGGCACGCAGCCGTCTCGACGCGATTCGGACGCAGCGACGGCCGTTTCCCGAATGGTTCACCACCGGAGCCTGGGGTTTCATGGTCGGTGCCCTCGTCCTGCTGCTCGGGGGAGGCCCGATCGCGATTCCCCTGGGCATCACGATGGCCATCGTCGTGTTCCAGTTCGGCAAGCTGCTCGGGCGGACCCACCTGCCGTCGTTCTTCATCACGGCGCTGCAGGCCGCCTCGGCGACGCTCATCGCCACCATCGCCGGCGACGTCGGCATCATCAGCTCTCCGCAGTACCTCGTGGCTGCCGGAATCGTGCTGCTGCTGCCGACGCAGTCGCTGTATTCGGCGGTTCAGGACGCGCTGACGAACTTCCCGCTGACCGCGGCCGGACGGGTGGTCGGAGTGTTCATGACTCTGGCCGGCATCGTCTCCGGCATCGCCTTGGGCATCGTGTGCGGTCAGGCCATCGGGCTCAGCCATATCGAAGTGCTCGTGCCGAAGACGAGTCCGCATGTGGTCACGGCGATCCTGTCGATGGTCGCGGCGGCCGTGGTGTCGATGGCCGGCGCTGTGGCGATGTCGGCCAGGCGCCGGTTCATCCTGCCGGCGGCGCTCGTCGGCCTCGCCTCGCACATCACGATGATGTCGCTGACGCTGCTGGAGATCGACAATGTGCTCGCCAGCCTGCTGGCGGCCACCGTCACCGGTTTCCTGTCGCGGCCTCTGGCGCTGCGGCTGGGCGCACCGGCGATCGTGCTCATGATTCCCGGCATCTACACCCTGCTGCAGGGGCTGTCGATCTTCACCGCCGTCTATCAGATCGCTTCGGATTCGGAGAATGTCACGTTCGCCGTGGGCCTGTCCTCACTGTTCACTGCGATCCTGGCGAATGCGGCCCTGGCCGTCGGCGCTGTGCTCGGCAGCTATCTGGCGCTGCCGTTGAAGAACCTCAAGAGCCAGAGTTCGGCCGAGGAGAAGGTCGAGTCGGTGCGCAGCGGCGAGACCTCGACCGCCGTCATCGACTCGGTGCAGCCGGGAGGCGCGAAGACCCAGTCGAGCGGGCCCGGAGGATCTGGAGCCTCGAGCGCGACCGGGGCCTCGGGGGCGATCGGCACCTCGACCTCGACCGGTGCCTCGGGTGCGATCGGTACCTCGACCTCGACCGGTGCCTCGGGTGTGTCGGCCTCGTCTGGCGCATCGGGCTCGGCAGAGATGGGGAAGCTGTCGACGGATACCGGCCCGATTCAGTCCTGATCCGGCAGGGCCCAATCGATCGGTTCGATGCCCTTCTGAGCGAGCAATTCATTCGTGCGTGAGAACGGGCGGGAGCCGAAGAAGCCCCGTCGGGCCGACAACGGAGACGGATGCGCGGATTCGATGAGGGCCACCTCGGCGGTTCCCGAAGTCAGCAGGGGAGCGAGATTGCGGGCATCGCGGCCCCAGAGGATGGCGACGAGCGGCTGATCGCGTTCGATCAGCGCGGTGATCGCCCGTTCCGTGATCTCCTCCCAGCCCTTGCCGCGGTGGGACGCGGGCTCACCGGGGGCGACTGTGAGGGCACGGTTGAGCAGCATGACTCCCTGACGTGACCAGGCGCGCAGGTCCCCGTGCTGGGCAGGCGGGATGCCGAGGTCGGATTCGAGTTCCTTAAAGATATTGCCCAGTGACCTCGGCAGGGGGCGGACATCGGGGTCGACGGCGAACGACAGGCCGATGGCGTGGCCGGGCGTCGGATAGGGATCCTGGCCGACGATGAGGACCTTCACCTGTTCGAGCGGTTCGGCGAAGGCCCGGAACACGAAGTCCCCGGTGGGCAGGTATCGGCGACCGGCGGCGATCTCATCGCGGAGGAAGTCGCCCATCGAGTGGATGCGCTCCTCCACTCCGGTCAGGGCGTTCGCCCAGTCGGGGGACATGATCTCGGTCAGCGGAGGCGTCGACGTCATGGGCACGAGTGTAGCGAGGACGAGGACAGTTGGGTCACCTGCCCGGGAATGGACGGAGCAGGAACGGCGGTGCTGTCGCCAGCTGAGGGTAACGGGGGCGGGAAGCCGCCACGGACGGGATTGTTGGGTCGATCCACGGTGGTTTCGTCACTGATATCACCGTGGATCGACCCGACAATCCTCCATCCGCCGCGCAGAGGAGGGAGGGGCGAGCGTTGCGAACCCCTGCACCGCCTCGGCGAGGGCACACGAGAACCTCGGCACCACCTCGGGGGAAGAGGTCGATAACGTCGGCACCGCCCCGCCTCGGCAAGGGGCCCTGCGCGGATGTGCACGAAGTGCAGATCGGGTGTGCGCGATCGCCTATCGAACGGGTGTATTGCCGTTCAGCGCCACGCGTTATGCTCGGCCTAAGGAGTTCATCGTTGAACGAAAGGACCGAAATGTCGGAATTCCCAGAGGCCAAGAATTGGAAGATGCTCATCGGCGGAGAATGGGTCGACGCCGCTGACGGCGACACCACCGATGTCATCACCCCGATCGACCGCAATGTCGTCATCGCCACGGTGCCCAACGGCAAGGAGGCCGACGCCGACCGCGCCGTCAAGGCCGCACGGAAGGCTTTCCCGGAGTGGGCCGCCCTGCCGTTCAAGGAACGCCAGAAGAAGCTTCTGGCCTGCGCCGATGCGCTCGAAGCCGCGTCGGAAGAGCTCGCCCAGCTGACCGCGCTCGACACCGGAAACGCGATCCGCACCCAGGCACGCCCGGAGACGATCACACTGGCCGACCTGTTCCGCTACATGGGCGGGGTCGCCGGTGAGGTCAAGGGCAACACCCTGCCCGCCGGAGACAAGCAGCTCCAATACACCAAGCGCGTGCCGCTCGGCGTCGTCGCCGGCATCCTGCCGTGGAACTCGCCGCTGATGATCGCCGCCTTCAAGACCCCTGCGGCGATCGCCGCCGGCAACACGATCGTCCTCAAGTGCGCTGAGGATGCGCCGCTGACGATCCTGAAGATGGCCGAGATCATCGCCGACATCCTGCCCGCCGGCGTGCTCAACGTCGTCACCGGCAAGGGCTCGGTCATCGGTGAGGCCCTCAACGTCCACGCGGACGTCGACAAGGTCTCGTTCACCGGTTCGACCAGCGTCGGCCGTCACGTCGCCGAGGTGGCCGGCGGTCGTCTCGCGCATTCGTCGATGGAGCTCGGCGGCAAGAGCCCGAACATCATCTTCCCGGACTCGAACGACGACGACACTCTCGAGCAGGTGCTTCTGTCGACCCGCTTCGCCCGCCAGGGACAGTCCTGCACCATGGGTTCGCGGCTGTTCCTCCACGAGGACATCTACGACGACTTCCTGTCCAAGCTCGTCGACGCGGTCTCGAAGATGAAGGTCGGCGACCCCCGAGACGAGTCCACCGACATCGGCTGCATCATCAACCAGAAGCAGTACGACCAGGTCGCCAGCTACATCGAGATGGGCAAGTCGATGGACGGCGTCGAGATCGCCTACGACGGCTCCGATTCGCTGACGGTCGGCGAACCCGGCTTCTACCACGCACCCGTGATCTTCTCGAAGGCGAAGAACGACTGGCAGACCAGCCGCGAGGAGATCTTCGGCCCCGTCCTCTCGGTCATCCCGTGGAAGGACATCGACGAGGTCATCGACTTGGCCAACGATTCCGACTTCGGCCTCGCGGCCTTCGTCTTCACCAAGGACGTCGACGCGGCCCTGACCATGGCCAACCGCATCGAATCCGGCTGGGTGCAGGTCAACCAGGGCGGCGGCCAGCTGGCCGGCCAGTCCTACGGCGGCATGAAGACCTCCGGCTTCGGCCGCGAAGCCTCGCTCGAGGGCATGCTCGAGGGCTTCACTCAGATCAAGCAGGTCAACATCCGCATCCGCTGATCCGGATTCCCTCCCACTCACCCCGTCGTCACGGTCACCGATTCGGTGCCGCGCGGCGGGGTGATGCGGTTGGCTGCGGCGGTTCAGGGACCGACCTCACAGTCGCAGCGGCGCGCCGGAAATTTCGGTCCCGCCGATCGGGCGATAATATAGATGCACAGACACCTCTCGAAGGAGCACAACCTCTATGCCGCCGAATGACGACACCTCAGAACTGAGCGAGCTTGAGGTGGCCGTTTTGGAGTTCGAGCGGCGGTGGTGGAAATACGGAGGCGCCAAGGACCACGCGATCCGTGAGCGCTTCGACATGTCGGCCACCAGCTACTTCCAGATTCTGAACTCGCTTCTCGACAACCCTGCAGCTCTGGCCAGCGACCCCATGCTGGTCAAGCGCCTTCGCCGGATCCGCAGCACGCGGCAGAGCGAACGCGCCCAAGCCCGCGTCTCGAGGTAGACATGACCGACGAATTCGACGAGATCGAGCCCGGCCGGCGCAGCGGTGCCCATCGACAGGAGTCCGCAGCGTCGTCGAATATCGGTGCCATCTCGCTGGTCATCGTGCTCGCGCTGGTCGCGGTCCTGCTCGTCGTGGCCGCCATCAACATCATCTTCTCCTCGATGGGCAACCCTGAGTCGAAGATCGCCGACCCACCGGCCTCCGAGTCGGCATCGGCTGAACCCTCACCGAGCGAGAGCGAAGTCAGCGTCGCAGACGACTCGATCACCGTCGATGTCCTCAACGGATCCGGCGTCTCCGGTGCTGCGAAGAAGTTCTCCGAAGCGGTCGAGGAGAAGGGGTGGAAGCTCGGCCAGGTCGGCAACTACTCGACGAACCTCACGGATTCGACCGTGTACTACAACGGCGAGGAGAACGCCTCGCAGGCGAAGCTCGTGGCCGAATCGCTGGGCGTCTCGGCCACGGAGGCCTCCACGGACTTCGAAGCCGACATCACCGTCGTCATCTGCTCGGACATCGCCGATCGCGGACCCGAACCCAGCGAAGGCGGGGACTCGGAGTGATTCGAGCCGCGGTTGTGCGGCAGCGCGACTGAGTCGGCGGCAGCGGCTCGGCCTCGGCCGCCGCGGTTGCCGGGAGCTCATGGATCGGCGGCCCGGCCCGGGTTCGGTCGCCGCCATTGCGGTGGGGTCATGACTCGGCGGGCCGCCTCGGCGAATTTCTGACCGAACGGTCTGATTTCGCTCGCGACAATCCCCGCTGTGAACAGGGAAGAAACCCTCAGATAACGAATCTATAACAGTATTGAACCGCTCTAGGCGGGATGCGTGCCTGCGGTAGAGTTGCAACAGCTAGGCAAGCACAGCACCTTGTGTTCTAATCGTGCTTCACCGAGATTATTCTCTAGAGGTCAATGAGAGAAGTCGCGGGGTCAGTTGAGTTTTACTAGCTTCCGCATCCCAGACGGGGTCATCTGATCGCGGCTGTGATGCGGGATTTCAATGGCACTGCACTGTATGGAGAAGTAATGGCACAAGGTACCGTCAAGTGGTTCAACGCTGAAAAGGGCTACGGATTCATCACCCTCGAAGGCGAAAACCAGGACGTGTTCGTTCACTGGAGCGCAATCCAGATGGATGGCTACCGCTCTCTCGAAGAGGGCCAGCAGGTTCAGTTCGAAGTTGGAGAAGGACAAAAGGGTCCTCAGGCGGAGTCCGTCACCCTCCTCTGAGACTGGCTGCTATCAGCACAGTTTTCTGATCCGCTGCGGTGGGTTGTCGGAATGTCCTGCGGGTCGACCGGCGTCAACCGCACGGGGAAAGCGCCGAGCAGGCAACTGCTCGGCGCTTTTCAGTGCCCTCGGGCGGGGTAGGCTGCCCACGGGCGGTAAGCCACGGGATCGTGGCCCATTTGACGCCTGCGACTTGCTGGTCATGGATCAACCGACGTAATTGACCACCTTGTTTCGTAATGCTCACTTTCCTCGGTGTGTTTTTCAGAGAAGACAGTACCGAATGCCGAAAGTGCGGACGGGGAGGCCTCTGGAGTCGACCTGCGGGTCGCGGTCGGAGTCTGTTCGCAGGCTTGGGGCGCGAGCCGAGGGCAGGATCTGAGGCCCGCACCATCCCGGGCGCGCCGCCTGCGCCAGTCGTTTCGCCCTGGGCCGAACTGTCCTGTGCGCCGTCACCGTGCGCCGAGAACTCGCGGATCGCAGCGGTCCACGCCCGTCATGGCGGGCGACGAATATTTGCACTCGCATGGGTAGAGTGCTAAATCTAGTACTGGTGAAAACCGACGGGTTCCCACCAGTCGTCTCGAGAGCGTGGTCCATATGTGGAATGGAACATGCGGACACACTCTCTGCCGTCGCGGGCGTTGACGACTGCTCTGGATTCCCACTCCACTCCATCAGGGAGGATCTAAGCCGCTATGGCAAAGATGATTGCATTCGACGAAGAAGCTCGTCGAGGACTCGAAGCTGGCCTCAACCAGCTTGCGGACGCGGTCAAGGTGACCCTTGGACCCCGCGGTCGCAATGTCGTGCTCGAAAAGCAGTGGGGCGCACCGACCATCACCAACGATGGTGTCTCCATTGCCAAGGAGATCGAACTCGAGGACCCCTACGAGAAGATCGGCGCCGAGCTCGTCAAGGAAGTCGCTAAGAAGACTGACGACGTCGCAGGCGACGGAACCACCACCGCTACCGTGCTCGCTCAGGCCCTCGTCCGCGAAGGCCTGCGCAACGTGGCAGCCGGTGCTGATCCGCTCAGCCTCAAGCGCGGCATCGAGAAGGCCGTCGAGGCTGTGACGCAGGTTCTGCTGAACAACGCCATCGACATCGAGACCAAGGAACAGATCGCCGCCACCGCAGGCATCTCCGCTGGAGATCCCGCCATCGGCGAACTGATCGCCGAGGCCATCGACAAGGTCGGCAAGGAAGGCGTCGTCACCGTCGAGGAGTCCAACACCTTCGGACTCGAACTCGAACTGACCGAGGGTATGCGCTTCGACAAGGGCTACATCTCCGGTTACTTCGTCACCGACACCGATCGCCAGGAAGCTGTCCTTGAGGATCCCTACATCCTCATCGTCAACTCCAAGATCTCGAACGTGAAGGACCTGCTGCCCGTCCTCGAGAAGGTGCAGCAGTCCAACAAGCCGCTGTTCATCATCGCCGAAGACGTCGAGGGCGAAGCCCTGGCCGTCCTGGTGCTGAATAAGCTCAAGGGCACCTTCAAGTCCGTGGCTGTCAAGGCTCCGGGCTTCGGTGACCGTCGCAAGGCTCAGCTCGCCGACATCGCCATCCTCACCGGTGGCCAGGTCGTGTCCGAGGAGGTCGGGCTCAAGCTCGACAGCGTGACCACCGATCTGCTGGGCACCGCCCGCAAGGTCGTCATCACCAAGGACGAGACCACCATCGTCGAGGGCGCAGGAGACGCCGAGGAGATCGCCGGACGGGTCGCTCAGATCCGCGCCGAGATCGAGAACTCGGACTCCGACTACGACCGTGAGAAGCTGCAGGAACGTCTGGCCAAGCTGGCCGGCGGAGTTGCAGTCATCAAGGCCGGAGCCGCCACCGAGGTCGAGCTCAAGGAAACCAAGCACCGCATCGAAGATGCAGTGCGCAACGCCAAGGCTGCTGTGGAAGAGGGAATCGTCGCCGGCGGCGGCGTCTCGCTCATCCAGGCCGGCAAGGCCGCATTCGCCGACCTCGCACTCGAGGGAGACGAGGCCACCGGTGCCAACATCGTCAAGGTTGCCATCGAAGCCCCGCTGAAGCAGATCGCCACGAACGCCGGCCTCGAAGCCGGTGTGGTTGCCGACAAGGTCGCCAACCTCGAAGCCGGATTCGGTCTCAACGCCGCAACCGGTGAGTACGAGGATCTGCTGGCCGCTGGCATCAACGACCCGGTCAAGGTGACCCGCTCTGCTCTGCAGAACGCCGCCTCGATCGCCGGTCTGTTCCTCACCACCGAGTCGGTCGTCGCCGACAAGCCCGAAAAGGCCGCCGCAGGTGCAGACGCAGCTGCCGGCATGGACGGCATGGGTGGAATGGGCGGCATGGGCTTCTGATAGTCCCCGCTCGTTCGATCGGCCGTGCCGGTGCCCGCAAGGGCGCCGGCACGGCTTTTCTCATGCTCGCTTTCCCGGTCGTGTTTCCGTCGTTCCCGGGCAGAGCGTCTCGCATTCCCGGGCAGAGGGTCCCGCATTCCCGGGCCGAGCGCCCGGCATTCTCGAATTCTCTCGCCGAGGCTGCTCACCGAACCGTTGTTCAGCCGCCTGCGCTCCGCATAGGCTGGGTCTATGACCTTCACCGGCACCGATGCCTGCGGAAACAGTCCGAAGAACGTCTTCGTCGCAACGTTCGAAGAGAATCTCTTCAACGGGGACGGAGATGCCCTCGCCGAGGCGGTCGCTGACGACTGCGTCCTCCAGATCGTTCACCCGACCGACGTCGAAACCCACACGGGTCGCGAAGGCGTCCTCGAGGCGCTGCTGAAGCTGTCCGCTCATTCGCCCGAGGTCGGACACCTCGAAGCAGCGATCACCCACGGCAAGGCTGCGGCCGCGTGGGGGTACTGGCAGGCCGAGGCGGACGGCGACGATCTGCGGCACTTCTCGCACACGATGTGGTTCACCACGCACAGAGCGCAGGACTTCGGACAGATCCGGATCTTCCAGGTCTGAGCCGAACCCTCAGTCCCACGGGTTGTCACGGTGATGACGGCGCTGCGCCCTGCGCCGGTTCCGATCATCCCGGCGTGAGATCTGCCCGGGGGAGAACGGCGGGTGGGGCGGGTGCGGCGGCTGCAGCCCCGTACCGAAATCGGATTCGAAATCGCGTTCTTGCGGTTCGCCCTGCTCGAGCTGTCGTTTGGCTTCAGCATCGCCGAGGTGGGCCCGAGCCCGGCGAGTCAGCTCCTTCTTCCGGTTGCGGATGATCTCGTCCTTGTGCGCGATGCGCCCCAATCCGCCTAAGAGCATGGGGACGATGACGAAGATCGGCCAGAAGAAGATGAACTCACCGCGCGCGATCGACATGACCGCCCAGATCGCGAGCGTGATCCCGACAGGACCTGCGACGGCGCCGAGCAACGACCTGCGCACCCGATCCCGGTAGTACCTCTGCGCCGCAGCATCGATCTGCTCGGGAGTGATCGGCACCCGGTCGTCCTCGAGACGTGCCAGAGCCTGCGCGCGCCCCGCCTCGTCGAGCCTGCCCGGTTCGACATCGGTGGGATCGGTGAGGACGAGATCCTCGATCAGCGCTGGGACTTCACCGAGCGTCTTGATCTTCGCGGCCGCCTCGGTGCGCTCATCGAACTCCTCCACATCGAGCTGCCCGAGGGCATAGCCCTCCGAGAGGACATCACTGACGATCGCGCGATCGGCATCAGAGGCTCGGACCTGCCCATACGACCGCGGATCTGTGCTGAACCGCGACCAGAGGGGACTGGCGTTCATGGTGAATACTCTAACCCCGCGGTCAGTGGTGAGACTGAGCGTCAGCCGGGAATCGGGCTGAGCTAAACTCGACCGGGTGGAACCCGTCGTCGTGCTCATCCTCTTCGCCGTGTTCCTCGGTGCATTGTCCCAGCGCGTCACCGGGATGGGATTCGGCCTGGTCAGCGGCCCGTTCCTCGTCCTCCTCCTCGACCCGTTCAGCGGAGTCATCCTCGTCAACATCTGCGGAATCGTCGCCTCCTTCTCCGTCTTCGTCCGCACCTTCGCCGAGGTGGAATGGCCTCCGTTCCGCCACCTTGCCCTGGGTGCGGTGATCGGAACGATCCCCGGCGCGCTCCTCTCGTCATCGATGCCCACCCCACCCCTGCAGATTCTCATCGGTGCGCTCATCGTCATCTCCCTCATCAGCTCACTGACCTTGGGGAAGCTGGGGCGGGCGATACCCGCGAACCTCGGCACCAGGCTGACGGCCGGGCTCTTCTCCGGGGCGATGTCGGCGGCAGCGGGAGCCGGGGGACCGGCAGTCAGCGCCTACGCTGTGCTGACGAACTGGGAGCAGCGGTCGTTCGCGGCCACCCTGCAGCCGTTCCTGGTCGTCGGGACCGCCTCGGCGGTGGTGATGAAGGTGATCATCAACGGAGGGACCTGGCCGCATCTGGAGGTCGGGGTCTGGATCGGGCTCGGAGCCGTCCTCCTGGCCGGGCTCGTCGGCGGTGATTGGCTCTCCCGTCACATCGATGCGGCGATCGCGCGGATCGGGATGCTCGTCCTCGCTTTCGGCGGAGGAATCGCGGCCTTGGTCAAAGGCGTCGTGGGACTGGTCTGAACGAGCTTCGGGACTGAGCGGATATGGGGCACAGGTTCAGACGCCTGTCAGTTTCATCGGGCATACTGTTCGAGGACAAAGCTAGCCTGGGAGGCATGGATCGTGACCGAAGTATTTCTGTTGCTGCTCGTTGTTCTCGGGGCCGTTTTCTTCATCGGTCACCGCAAGGAGAAGCAGCGGCAGCGGGAATTGCACGCCGCCGAACTTCAGCAGGTGAAGAAGACTGCTGAAGAGGACGTCACCTCATTCGGTGAGGAAGTCGCCGAACTCGATGTCATCACCGCCGGTGTCGACCTCGACACTGGCGGTGCGCAGGACTACAAGCAGGCACTCGACTCGTACGACGTCGCCAAGGAGACCCTCGAGAAGGTCTCCGAACCCACTGACATCCGCCACGTCACCGAGGCGCTCGAAGACGGCCGTTACGCCGCCAAGTGCGTTCGCGCCCGGGTCGAAGGCAAACCGCTTCCCGTGCGTCGCCCGCCCTGCTTCTTCAACCCTCAGCACGGCCCCTCCGTCGAAGACATCGACTGGGCTCCGGCCGGCGGTCAGCTGCGTCCGGTGCCGGTATGCGCAGCCGACGCCGAGCGTGTTGCGGTCGGCGCCGATCCGCTGGTGCGCAAGGTCGTCACCGGCGACGGACACACCCGTCGCGCCTACTGGGAGGCCGGACCGGCCTACGCCGAATACAACCGCGGCTACTTCAACTCCTATGCAGGCTCCGGTCTGCTGCCCGGCGTCCTCATGGGTGCCATGCTCTTCGGCGGAATGGGCGGCGGCTGGGACGGCGCCTACGGAGGCGACATGGGCGACGCCGGCGGAGACGCCGGTGGAGACATGGGCGGCGGTGACGGCGGCGGCTTCTTCGGCGGCGACGGCGGTGACGGCGGAGGCCTGTTCGACGGCTTCGGTGACCTGTTCTGATGGAGACGATCGAGATCCGCGGCGAGTCGATCAGGCTCGGCCAGCTGCTCAAACTCCATGGAGTCGCCGAACACGGCGCTATGGCCAAAGACATGATCGCCGACGGTGAGGTCAGCGTCAACGGTGAGGTCGAGACCCGCCGCGGTGCCACGATCCGTCACGGCGACCGCGTCGAAGCCCTCGGCGAAGTCATCGAGGTGGCTGCCGAACAGGACTGACAGCTCTGCCGTCTGAACCGACTGCCGGTCCGGCAAGCAGAACTGTACAGACAGAGCTGACAGCTTCATATGCGCATGGAGGGCGTCCCCGCGGGGACGCCCTCCATGGCTCTGTTCGGATGGAGATTGCTCACTGCAGCTGGATTTCCCACTGCAGCGGGGCGCCTACTGCAGCGCGATCGCCTACTGCAGCTCGGGGGCACCGGGGGTGTCGTTCATGCCCGGGGCATCCCACAGTGCCGACCAGTTCGAGGTGTCCTCTTCGAACGGCAGCTCACCGGAGAGGACGCCCTTGACCTGAATCTCCAAGGGGTTGTCCCGCTGCTTCGGACCCGACTGGACGAACGGGTAGAAGGTCCCGCGCTTGTACTGGTAGACCAGCGCCATCCGACGCCCGTCGGGATGGACGAAGTACACGGTCGTGCACAGCAGCATCGTGTCGAAGCCCTGGCTGACCAGCGCCGAGTTCACGGCATGGATGTTCGTGACGAGATTGACCACCTCGGCGTTCGCATCTGCCACGACCTGCCAGGTGAACCCATAGCCGTCGTTCTCCTGCCGCACCGAAGCTGCCGGGTCGGAGCCGATGAGGGCGACGCTTTCGGACTCGGCCGACTGGAACGCGGCTCCCTCGACCTGACGGAAAGCGACCGCCCCGACGCCTGTGGGGGTGAAGCCGGTCGCGGCCTGCAGAGTCAGTGCGGCCGGGGGCAGGGCGAACAGGTCGTCGAGGTTGGCCCGTTTCGGTTTGGATCGACCGAGCAGTGCGTCGAAGAATCCCATGGAGCTCCTAATTCGGTGGTGCGCAGTTCAAGGATGCGGTGGATGCTCACTCGGGGCGAGAGAGCTGACCGGAGATCTTCGCCAGCTGGTCCAGGCGTTTCTCGAGTGAAGGGTGGGTGGAGAAGAGCTGACCGAAGGCGGCCTTTCCGCTGATGGCGGGGATGAGCGCCAGATGGTTCGCCGAGGCGGACGACCGCAGGTCCTTCTCCGGGATCTTGGCCATATCCCCGCTCAGCTTCGTCAGTGCCGATGCCAGCGTCGACGGAGCACCGGTGAGGATGGCTGCGGCGCGGTCGGCGGCAAGCTCACGATACCGGGAGAGGGCACGGATGAGGACGAACGACAGACCGTAGACGACGGCTCCGACGAGGATGAAGAGCAGCTGGATCGGGACGCCGTTGTTATTGTTGTTCGACCGTCCGAAGCTCATGTAGTACCCGGCGCGCATCATGAGTGCAGCGACCACACCGGTGACGCCGGCGACGGTCATCACGGTCACGTCGCGGTGGGCGACGTGGGAGAGCTCGTGGGCGAGGACGACCTCGACCTCATCGCGGTCGAGCTTCTCGAGCAGACCGCGGGTCACGCACACCACCGAGCGCTCGGGGGAGCGGCCGGTGGCGAATGCGTTGGGAATCGAGGAGTTCGACACGGCCACCCGCGGCTTGGTCGAATCTGAAAGCTGGCAGAGTCGGTCGATGATCGTGTGCAGCTCCGGAGCCTCCTCGGGGGTGACCTCCCTGCCGCCCATGGCTCGCATGGCGATCTTGTCGGAGAAGTACCACTGGAAGAAGAACGCACCGGCGCTGACGACGACGGCGAAGATCACGCCGGGGATGCTCTGACCGAACATCCACCAGATCGCGAGGATGAGGATGACGTAGATGAGCCCGTTGAGGAAGATCGTCCATCCCATCCGCATGGTCAGTCCGTTGTCTTTGACGAAGCGATTCTTCATCGTCGTTCCTCTCTGGGTGTGGCAGAACCGGCCCACCGTCTCAAGCGAAGACAATGGGCCGGGTGCATATGGGTGCTCAGTGGTTTCAGGCCGGGTCCGGGATGAAGCCCTCGCCGGTGAGCAGTTCGGCGATCTCGGCCAAGGTGGCGTCGACGAATGGGATGACGACATCGGAGGATCCGAGGTAGTCATCGGCGACCGGCTGCCCGTTGGCCGTGACGTAGTCGTGCAGGGAGGTCAGCGCGGTGCGAACGGCCTCCTCGTTTCCGGCATTGACGGCGTCCTCGACCTGGTTGTCGAACTTCTGCAACAGGTCCTGGTCGACGTGGGCGACGTCGAACTGTCCTTCGCCCATGATGCGGATGATCATTGCTGGTCCTCACCTTCGAGCGACTTCTGGTCCTGTTTCTCGGACCCCGCAGGCAGGGACTCGCGCATCCGCTGGAGTTCCATCTCCACGTCATTGTCGCTGGAGAGGGAGTCGAGCTGGGCGGTGATGTCGTCCTTCTGGGTTCCCGTGACATCATCGAGGGCTCCGGATGCGAGAAGCTCGTCGACGGCACCGGCACGCGCCTGCAGAGACGCGGTCTTGTCCTCGGCGCGCTGGACCGCAAGTCCGACGTCGCCGAGCTCTTCCGAGATGCCCGAAAACGCCTCGCCGATCTTCGTCTGTGCGTCGGCGGCGTTGTAGGTGGCCTTGAGCGTCTCCTTCTTCGTGCGGAAGGCATCGACTTTGGCCTGGAGGCGCTGCGAGGCGAGAGTGAGCTTCTGCTCCTCACCCTGGAGTCCTTCGTGCTGGGACTGCAGGTCGGTGATCTGCTGGGTCAGCCCGGACTTGCGGGTCAGAGCCTCGCGGGCGAGGTCCTCGCGGCCGATCTGCATGGCTTTCTCGGCCTGACCGGAGAGCTTGTTCTGCTGCTGTTCGAGCTGATTCATCTGCAGCTCGAGACGCTTCCGGCTGGTGGCGACATCGGCAACACCACGACGGACCTTCTGCAGCAGCTCCAGCTGCTTCTGGTACGAATAATCAAGGGTTTCGTTGGGGTTCTCGGCCTTGTCCAGAGCTTTGTTGGCCTTGGCACCGAAGATCGTCGCGATCCGTTGGAAGATACTCATCCGTAGTCGACTCCTGCATTGGTTTGACCCGACGCTGCCAACCCGATCCACCCCGGTCCGGAGATTCTTGGCCAACACCGCCGCGAACTATCGCTCTCAAGTCTACTGAGAAAGGCTGATAGTTTGCCAGACGCCCACTACGAGAACGAACAGACCCCCGCCGCGGAATCTCGGGGGCTCAGGGAGCGAAGAGACGCGAGTTCGCCGCCTCGACCTCGGAGTACTGTCGGGCCGCCGTGTGGAGTGCGCCGTGGACGGAGTTGAGCGACTCCATGAGCTGCTTCTGCGCGCGCTCCCACTGATTGACCACGGCCTGGAAGTTCTGTGCTGCGCTGCCGCGCCAGCATTCCTGGAGCGCGAGCAGATTGCGCATCATCGTGTCGGACTCGGACACGAGGTTGCGGGAGGTGTTCGCGGCGGCTGTGGCGGCGGATTGGACGCGTTCGGCGTCGACTTCGAAACTCATGATCACTCCTCTTGGTCGAAAACGACCCGCCGCGGTCGGGCGAGACGAGATCAGTGTCGACGGTGCTGCCCGAGGAGTGGAAGAGCACGGAAAGAGGGTGTGGACAGCGTTCGGCTGTCCACACCCTCCAGGTGGCCCAGTCGCGGCAGCATCCTCAGGTTCGGACGCTTGAGTCGCGGAGCTACTGCAGCACGAGCGTGACGTCGAGCTTCTGCTCCTGCCCGCCGCGGACCACGGTGACCTCGACCGGAGTGTTCACCGGCTGAGCGCGGACGAGGGCACGCAGGGCGATGGCGTTGTTCACCTTGGTTCCGGCCACCTCGATGATGTCGTCTCCGTCCTTGACGCCGCCCTTGGCCGCCGGGGATCCGCCTGCCACGGACTGCACCTTGGCGCTGCCCCGGCTGATCCCGCCGCTGTTGATGTGACCGTCGGTGAGCGTGATGCCGAGGAACGGATGCTGCGCCTTGCCGGAGGAGATGAGCTGATCGGCGATCATCACGGCCTGATTCGCGGGGATCGCGAAGCCGATGCCGATCGATCCGGACTGTCCGCCCTCACCCTGGCTCAGCGATGCCGCCGCCGAGTTCACGCCGATGAACTCGCCGTCACCGTTGACCAGCGGTCCACCCGAGTTGCCCGGGTTGATCGCGGCATCCGTCTGGATGGCGTTCGTGATCGTCATCTCCTTCTCCTGCGAGGAGGCGTCCTCGCCGATGTTCTCCGTCGACACGGGACGGTCGAGTGCGGAGACGATGCCGGTGGTCACGGTGTTGGCCAGACCGAGCGGATTGCCCAGAGCCATCACCGGATCGCCCACGGTCAGCTTCTTCGAATCACCGATGACCAGCGGTTTCACGCTGTCGGGAACCTGTTCGAGCTTGATGACGGCGATATCGGTCGAGGGATCGCGGCCGACGATCTTCGCCTCCGTCGTCTCACCGTTCTTCATCGTCACCGCGATCTCGCCGTCGGGGGTGTCCGCAGGTGCGACGACGTGGTTGTTCGTGATGACGTGGCCCTGATCGTCGTACAGCGCACCCGAGCCGAGGCCCTGCACCTGGCCGCGGGTGCCGACCTGGATCGACATCACACTGTCCGAGGTCTTCTCCGCCACCTGCGTCCAGTCCGGAGTCTCGATCGTCTGCTCGGCGACCTTGCGCGGTTCGTCATTCTGCAGTGCCGAGAGCGCATAGTTCCCGCCGAACGCCAGGGCCCCACCGAGGAGGGCGGACACGAGCGCGATCGCGACCGTCGCGCCCCAACCGGGTCCCTTCTTCTCTCGCCGAGGCGGCTGCTGAGCTCCGTACGGTCCGAACCCGTCCGGCCCGACTGGGCCGCCGGGACCACCGGGGCCGGGTTGGGATCCGACGGCTGCGAATCCCGAGGAATAGGGATCTGATCCGGGGGCTGCCGAATAGGAGTCGGAGCCGGTCGGTTGGCCCGGACCGTTGTGCTGGCCGGGACCATTCTGCTGGTCCGGAGCGTTCGGGTAGCCGGGATCACTCGGGTGGCCAAGGCCATTCGGGTGGCCAGGGCTGTTCGGGTGACTGGGGCCATATGGATAGCCGGCGGAACCTGTCTGCTGGGAGCTCGACCCGCTCTGATAGCCGCCAGCACCGGCTGCAGCTGCTCCGGCTCCGGAGGCAGAAGCGCCTGTGCCGTACTGAGCGTTGTTGTTCTGACCCGGATACGCCTGCGGCCCACCCTGTTGGGCCACACCGTACGGGGAATGGTGCGGAGGCTGGTTCTGCTGGACGTCCGGCTGACCAGGCTGCGGTTGGTTGCCGTAGCTGCCCTGGGCGCTCTGGTGTCCCTGGTAGCCCGGCTGACCTCCCTGCTGTTGGCTGCCCGACTGATACGGAGAGGACGGCTGCCCGCCTGCCTGATACGGCGACGGCTGCTGGGGTCGGGCCTGCTGGCCGCCAGGTTGGCCCGGCTGGCCATGCTGCCCGTCCGATCGTTCGCCGTAGTGTCCTCCTCCCTGCTGCCCACCGGGATGGGAGGGGGCGGGCTGCGGGGAGGGGGAGCCGCCTCGGTGAGGGGATGCGTCCACAGGGTTCTGCGTTTGAGTCGACGGAACGTCGGGGCGTCTCTCGGGCGGGGCGACGGGTGGGCTGACCCGAGCAGGGCCGCTGGACTGGGACGGGAAGGTGCGCGGGACCTCGGCACCGGATCCGCGGTAGCCTCCGGCCGATGGGCTGCGACGGCCCCCGGCGGAACCGCTGTCCTGATCCGCTGACGTGCGCGGAGACTGATCGTCCGGTCCGGAGCTGCGGGACACCTCACCCGGATGGTCGTTGTTCTCGTTCATCGCTCGTCCTTTCGTGTGTCCGCAGCGGTTTCGCCGTTTTCAGAGATGGGCAGGTCGATGCGGAACGTTGCACCGCCGCCCGGAGTTTCGTGGACGGAGATCGAACCATGGTGGTTCTCCACGATCGCCTTGACGATCGACAGCCCGAGGCCCGATCCGCCGGTGTCCCGGGTCCGGGAGACGTCGAGACGGTAGAAGCGCTCGAAGATGCGCGGGACCACCTCGGGGTCGATTCCGTCGCCGTGGTCCCTGACCTCGAAGCGGACCCGACCGTTGGGGAATCCGCGCAGAGACTCATCGACCGTGATCGATCCGGCCGCCGTGACATCGGGGACGATGTTCGCCGGCTCGGAGCTTTGGGGCCGATCCTCGGACTGCAGGTCGGGTTGTGGTCCGGTCTGCGGTCCCGTCTGTGCAGCGGTGTGCGAGTCTGCCTGTTCTTCGGCCTGCGGTCCGGTCTGGGGGTTCGGCTGGGTGTCGGCTTGGTCGCTTCCGGCAGAGTCGCCTCGGCGGAAGATGCGGACCCCACCGGTGACGAATCCGCGCTCACGCGGTTTGTCCTTCGCCCCGTTCTTCGCCCCGTTGCGGCCGTTCTGACCTCGGGCGCCGCCTTCACGGATCTCGCCGGTGTCAGCGGAATCGGGATCGACCGACTCGGGCAGACCGACGACGCCGACGGCGAATTCGATCGCCGTGTGCTCAGGCGTGTGGCGTACGGCGTTGCCGGCGAGGTTGACGATGACCTGTCGGATCTTCGACTCGGAACCGCGGATCATCGGCACCGGCTGCGCATCCTCGCCGTCGAGTCCGATGAAGCTGATATCGCGGTCCGGGGCCTGCGCCGCGGCATCGGCGGCGGCATCGCGGACGACCTTGTGCAGGTCGATCGGACCGATCTCGGCGGCCCGCTGCTCATCGAGGCGGGCGAGGACCACGAGATCGTCGACGAGGACGCCCATGCGTTTGGCCTCGGACTCCATCCGCTCCATCGCATTCCCGATATCCTCGGACTTCGTGATCGCACCCTGCCGGTACAGCTCCGCATAACCGCGGATCGTCACCAGCGGGGTCCGCAGCTCGTGGGAGGCATCGGAGACGAACTGGCGGATGCGCTTCTCCGAGCGGGTCTGTCCGTCGAAGGAGTCCTCGATGCGTCCGAGCATGGTGTTCAGCGCCGCCGACAGACGACCGAGCTCGGTGTTGCGCGGATAACTGGGCACGCGTTGGGACAGGTCGCCGGCGGCGATGCGGGAGGCGGTCTTCTCGATATCGCGCAGCGGTCGGAACGTGTTGTTGATCGCCCAGTAGCCGACGCCGGCGACCATCGCCAGGGCCAGCAGACCGATGCCGATCATCGTGTTCCGGGCCCGCTCGTTGATGTTGTCGACCTCGCGGTCGAAGGGCACCGCAATGGACACGAGCACGTCGGTGTTCTTGACCTTCATCGCCCGCGCTCGCCACTTCGAACTCGTCCCGGCGACGGTGAAGGGCTCGCCGCCGCGGGCATAGACTTCCTGCTCATCGACCTTCGGCAGGATCGGACGGTTCTGCGGCTCCGGGGCGACGGGATCGCGGATCGGATCACCGTTCGTGTCGTAGAACTGCACATAGAAGCCTCCCGGCAGGAGGCTCTTGAGCTGATCCCAGGAATTCGAATCGATCGTCGTCGACGACGGCGCATCCTCGCCGCTGTCGGCACCCTCCCCCGATTGGAGTTCGGCCTGTTGGAACACATCCTGGTAGGCCTGCTTCGCCAGGGTCTCGGAGGCGCTGATGAGACGTTCATCGGTGCGCTGGACGAGGCTGTCGCGCAGGTTCTCCAACACCCAAGCGCTCGTCCCCGTGAGGACGAGCAGCATGAGCAGCATCATGATGGCCAGCAGCTTGGTGGTCAGAGACCATTCTTCCCAGAAGCCGGGACGGGAGGGACGGGATTCTATTGCCACGTATGTAATCTATCGTCCTTGCATGGACGACTACTTGGATTCCGGTGTGCGCAGCATGTAGCCGACCCCGCGCTTGGTCTGGATCATCGGGGTCCACTCCATCTCGACGGGGTGACCGGCGGCATCCGTCTCCGGGGTGACGTCGATCTTGCGGCGCAGGTAGGAGATATAGGACTCGACGATCCCGGTGTCGCCGCCGAAGTCGTATTCCCACACATGGTCGAGGATCTGCGACTTCGAGAGCACACGGTTCGTATTCAGCATGAGGTAGCGCAGCAGCTTGAATTCGGTGGGGGAGAGGTCGATGAGGATGCCGGAGCGGCGGACCTCATGCGTGTCGTCGTCGAGTTCGAGGTCGCCCGCCACGATGACGGCGTTCTCCTCGTCCTCGAGATTGCGGGTGCGGCGGAGGACGGCGCGGATGCGGGCGACGACCTCTTCGAGGCTGAAGGGCTTCGTCACATAGTCATCGCCGCCGACAGTCAGTCCGGTGATCTTGTCCGAGGTGTCGTCACGGGCGGTGAGGAACACGACGGGTGCGTTCATGCCGATCTGGCGCAGACGGCGGGTGACGGTGAAGCCGTCCATGTCCGGGAGCATGACGTCGAGGACGAGCAGATCGATTTCGGTCTGCTCGGCCAGTCGGAGCGCCTCGGCGCCGTTGGCGGCGGAGACGACGTCGAAACCGGCGAAGCGGAGACTGGTGGACAGGAGTTCGCGGATATTGGGCTCATCATCGACAACGAGCAGTGTGGCTTCGATGTCGGTGTCGTTCTGCGCTGTAGTCATGAAACCAGTCTGAGACCCATTTCTGGGAGTGTGCTGAAGATTACCTGGATGCGAATGTGATGTGGGTCACTCGAAAACTCTCAGGAAAGTCCTTTTGGACCCCTGATCGGGCATTCGTACTCAGGAACGAAAGCCGGATTTCAGTGAAATATGTGGCTGCGATCAGTTTGTGCTCAGAAATGCTCGCCGAGGCGGGCGTGAGTGGGTTCTGCTCAGCGTGGGCGGTTTGATTGTCTTCGTCCTCCCCGCGGCGTGCGAGGGCCGGGAGGCATCGGGAAGATGGTGTACGACCGAGATGTCGGATCCTCCTGGATCTCGCGCGGCGGGCGGAGATCGAAGAGCTGCTGGGTGACGGCGAAGCGTTGAACTCTTTCAGGACGACGACGGTCATAGACCACCTGGCCGCGCGTCCCGGCCAGCGACGGCCTCTGCTGGACGAGGTGACGCGCCCACCGCTCTCGCCCCCTGTCGTCGACGAAATGAACCACGGTCAGGCTCGGGCCCCTCGTATGCGCTTCGGACCAGTAGTCGATGACACTGCCTTCGGTCAGGCCCAAGTGCGGATACGGGGGACGACTGAGGATCGGGTGGCGGGCCCTGCGGAAGGCGAGCAGGGAGACGGCGATGAGTCCGACGCCGGCGGCAATCGAAACCACCCACCAGGCCGGAGCTGCGTCGGTCATGGCTGGCGCGAAGCCGAGGCCGAGCCCACCGCCGGCCCCGAAGGCTGCCAGTTGATATCGGAAGAATCGAGACAGGCTGCCGCCGGTGCGGATGCGGCCGAGTGCCGCACGCACGAGTAGAAAGCTGACGGCCATAGAGACGGTGGCCACGATAACGGCGAGGGTGCCGAAGAGGAGTTTCTGGCTGAGCGGTTCCGCAGGGCCGGTGGGGAGGAAGATCAATACTGAGGTGGCGAAACCCGACGTCAGTGTGATCGACATGGTGATGATGCCTGCAAGGCCGGCGGCGAGCTTGCGTCCGGCGCTGATGCGCAGCGGCTCAAGTGACATGGTCGGGTCCTCGGGTCAGTCGTGGGAATCGGCGTCGGAGTGGCGGGCGCGGAAGGCCGCGACGTGCGTGCGGGTCGCACAGCTGCCCGTATCGCAGAAGCGCTTCGAACGGTTGCGGCTGAAGTCGGCGAGGTAGGCGCGGCAGTCCTCGGCGGCGCAGCGGCCGAGTCGGTCGAGGTCCCCGGAGCGGATGAGGTCGATGAGGACGAGGGCGACATCGGCGGCCACGCGGTCGGCCAGGCTGGCTTGAGCGCCGGTGGCGTGCAGGTGCCAATCCCAATGGTCGTGTTTGACCAATTGCGGTACGGAGCCCGAGTCACTGAGTGTGAGATTGATCTCATCGACGACTGCGATCGTGCCCGCTTCGAACTCGTCATCGGTCTCAGCGTCGATGCTCGAGTCCAGGGCTGCAGCGAATCGTCGGCGCAGTTTCAGGGTCTCGTCGACGTCGTTTCTGGTGGCGGTCAAGGGGCCGGAGAAGTCGTGTCGGGCCGCGAATTCGCGGAGTTTCGCGGTTGTCGTCAGTTCATCGCCGCCGTCGGTGATGTCGCCGGAGGTGTTGAGGAGATCGACGAGCATCGTGAGGTTCGCGCGAATGTCGTAGGTGAAGGCCATGGCGGGAACCATTCTGCCACAGGATGTAAGGACCAAAATGCACTTGACCCATTTCAATTTCAGGGTCGATACTGAAACCGGACATTCCACAGGACCCGCTGAGGTCCTGCACAACCCGAAGACGCGCAGGCACGGCAGAACGACGAAACGGTCACGCCGATGTCGACGTCGGACCGCCTCGGCGAGGGGAACTGGCGATCGTCGGGCCGCCTCGGCGAGGTCATGATCCGGCACCGCACCATCAACTCAACACCGCACCACTGCCTCGGCGGACATCTGTCCCCGAGCACCACTCGACGTTTCACCACATCAGGAGGTCAGGAATGAATCGCACCGTCATCGCAGGGTTCCTGCTCACTCTTGCCTCCGCGTTCTTCTTCGCGGTGTCGGGGCCGATCGCGAAGACGATGTACGCGATCGGGTGGACGCCGGGCGCGGTGGTGCTCATCCGCCTGGCCGGTTCCGCCATCCTGCTGCTCATCCCCACCCTCATCGCCCTGCGCGGACGCTGGGGCGAAGTGCTCACGCACTGGCGGACCGTCGTCACCTACGGCCTGGTCTCGATGGCCGGTGTCCAGGGGTTCTACTTCGTCGCCGTCGAACACCTCACCGTGGCCGTGGCGCTGCTGCTGGAGATGACCGCGCCGATGCTCATCGTCTTCTGGATCTGGGCCCGGACGCGGACTCGGCCGGCGACCGTGACGTTCGTCGGTGTTGTGGTCTCGATGATCGGTCTCCTGCTCGTGCTCAACCTGCGCGGGTCGTCGATCAGCATTTTCGGCGTGGTCATGGCCATGGCCGCCGCAGTGTGCCTGGCCAGCTACTTCCTCGTCTCTGCGAAGGACACGATCACGATCCCGCCGGTCGCTCTGACCGGTCTGGGCATGGGCATCGGGGCGCTGGCGATGTCGGTCATCGTGCTCGCCGGCGTCATGCCGTGGAACGCGGTGACTGCTGACGTCGACTTCGGCGGGGTGTCGATGTCGTGGGTCGTGCCGATGGCGATGATCGTCGTCTTCACCGTCGGTGCGTACATCACCGGCATCCTCGGTCTGCGCTATGTCGGGGCGACCGTCGGATCGTTCGTCAACCTCGTCGAGGTCCCGTTCTCCGTCATCGTCGCCTGGCTGGTCCTCTTCGAAATGCCCGCCCCGATCCAGCTCTTCGGCGGAGTCTTCATCCTCGGCGGCGTCGGCTTCATCAAGTGGGGCGAGTCCCGCCTGGCTCGTCGCGTCGCCCGCCGTGAGGTCGTCGCCAAATCGAGCGCCGACTCCTCCCTTATTACTACCTGACGGCGGCGCAGCAACCTAGCGCGAGGTTGCTGGGCCCCCGTCAGGTAGCTCGGGAGGGGTCAGCGGACTTCGATGCTGTAGCTGTAGCCCTGCTCGGTGAGGAAACGGCGGCGCTGAGCGGCGAAGTGCTCGTCGATCGTATCGGCGGCGACGACGGTGTAGAACGTGGCCGAGCCCTGATCTTCCTTCGGCCGCAGAATCCGTCCCAGCCGCTGCGCCTCCTCCTGCCGGGACCCGAAGGCTCCGGAGACCTGAATCGCCACCGAGGCGGCCGGCAGGTCCACGGAGAAGTTCGCGACCTTCGAGACCACGAGGACCGGAATCTGTCCGGACCGGAACTCGCGGAAGAGCTCCTGGCGCACCGATTCGGGGGTCTGCCCGGTGAGCACGGGCGCACCGAGCTCGGCCCCGATCTCCTCGAGCTGGTCGAGATACTGCCCGATGACGAGGATCTGCGCATCCGGATGATCGGCGACGAGCTCGGAGACGATCGGCAGCTTCGCATCGGACGTCGCCGCCAACCGGTACCGGTCCTCACCGTCGGCGCGGGCATACGCGGTTCGGGTGCCGCCATCGAGCCGGACCCGCACTTCATGGCAGGCGGCCGAAGCGATGTAGCCGAGGCGTTCGAGTTCCTTCCACGGCACCTCGTACTGTTTGGGGCCGATGAGGGAGAAGACCTCGTCTTCGCGTCCGTCCTCACGCACAAGGGTCGCAGTCAGCCCGAGGCGACGACGAGCCTGGAGGCTCGCGGTCAGCCGGAAGATCGGTGCCGGCAGCAGGTGCACCTCGTCATAGATGACCAGGCCCCAGTCCTTGGCGTCGAGGAGTTCGAGGTGGAGGTACGAGCCCTTCCTCCGGGTGGTCAGAACCTGGTAGGTGGCGATGGTGATCGGGCGGATCTCCTTCGTCGATCCCGAATATTCGCCGACCTCGTCTTCGGTCAGGCTGGTGCGGCGCAGGATCTCGTCCTTCCACTGCTTCGCCGACACCGAGTTCGTCACGAGGATGAGTGTCGTCGTCTGCACCCGTGACATGGTGGCCACGCCGACGATCGTCTTCCCGGCGCCGCACGGCAGAACCACGACCCCGGACTCACCGGACAGCGACTGGTCGATGGCCTGCTTCTGATAGTCGCGCAGATGCCACTGACCGCCGTGGGCATCATCGGACAGGGCGATCTCGTGGGCCTCGCCGTCGACGTAACCGGCATGATCGGAGACCGGGTGACCCAGCTGCAGCAGCGCGTGTTTGAGTTCGCCGCGTTCGGAGGGATGGACGAGGACGGATTCGTCGTCGATGCGTTTGCCGAACTTGCCGACGAGGTCGGGCTGACCGACGAGGTCATCGAGCAGTCCCGTCTCCGTCGAGGTCAGGGTCAGTCCGTGGATCGGATGGTCGATGAGGGTGAGCACACCGAAGCGGTCCATGATGTCGACGATGTCGACGAGGAGCTCATGCGGGACCGGGTACTTCGCGAATTCGAGGAGCACATCGACGACGGATTCGGCATCATGGCCGCTGGCGCGTGCGTTCCACAGTCCCAGCGGAGTGATCTCGTAGGTGTGGATGTACTCCGGAGTCCGTGACAGCTGCGCGAACGGAGCGATCGCCACGGCCGCCTCGACGGCCAGGGGATGTCCCGATTCCAGCAGCACAGTCCGGTCGGACTGCACGATCAACGGACCATTCATTCAGAACTTCCCTTCCCGAAGTGTGATGACACCAGAGGACACAACACGTCGGCATCCCCGATTGTTCCCGCTCCGAGCTACCTGACGGGGGCTCAGATACCTGGCGCCAGGTTGCTGGGACGCCGTCGGGTAGCAATCAGGGGGCGGGGTCGACGGAGACGATGCGGGCGACGGCCAGTGAGGCCTCGGCTCCGGTGGTGGTGACGGTTCCGCGGACGCGGCCGGCGTTGAGGGTGGCCGGCAGCATCTCGATCGTCCGTTCCTTCCCCTGCGAATCAGCGATCCGGATGAGCACGCGGCGCTTCGCCTCCGCGGCCTCCCGCAGCCGGTCCATATGCCCCAAAGGCTCATCCGTGCTCACCTGCGCGGCCGCCGCGGCCGGTGCCGAACGCAGGATCCGCATGTACTCGCCGAGGTGGCTGTCACTGACCCGCGGACGCCGCCGCACGCTGACCTCGGGTTCCGACTCGGTGATCACCCGACGCCTGCGCACCGGTCCGCCCGCCGAATGCAGCAGCGCATGATGATCACCGGCCTCGAGCAGGTGCATCGTCCGCTCCGGCCCGAGCTGAGAGATCGCCACCGTCGGGGCCAGACGTTCGAGACCGGCCGGCATCATCGCCTGATCGGAGAGGATGACATCGAGGTCGACCGGATCGTCGACGATGAGCACCGCCCGGGCTCCGGCTACACGCACTCGCCGCAGCTTCGAAGCCGTGTTCTGCACGAGGAACTCCAGCGTCGACGGCAGCTCTTCGACACTGATCTCAGCGAGTTCGGCCAGAGCCTCCTCCGGGGTGAGACCGGCCTGCATGGTGTCTTCGATGGTCTCTGCGTCGATGCGATAGACGGTGCCCTGACCACGCGCCTCGACGACGGCGTACCTGCGCAGGACATGGTGGACCCGCGGTTCGATCGGGCCCGTCGCCACAGCCGTGAGATCGGACTGGATGAGCACCGAATCGACCTCGGCCCCGAGCCCTTCGCTGACCGCGGCGATGACATCCCCGGGCACGGTCAGTGCCTCCACGGCCACCCCCAGCGGCAGGATGGAGGGATCCTGTTCGGCATGCTCGGCCATCGTCCGATCCAGACCGGAGGCCAGGCGGAGACCGAACCGGCTCGGTCCGAAATGATCCGGCTGCTGCAGAGGGGTCGTCGCCAGCCCCAGGGTGACGCAGGTGTGAAGCACGGCTTCGGTCATCGCGAACTCATGGGCCGGCAGCAGCGGGTGCCGTCGCAGCACCTCGGCATGGATCCAGCCTGCCGACCGCGCCGTACCCAGACCGATGTCATGGAGGACGGACAGGACAGCGCGGCGCAGCAGCGGCATCGCCGGCACCGAGAGGCCGTAGCCCTTGAACAGGGACTTCTTCGGGGTCGCGAGCACGGTGAGGCGTTCGTTCTCGCTCGCCCCCGCCGCCAGCTGAGTGACATCGAGCAGCTCGCGCAGCCATGCTCCGACCAGAGCCGCCCACAGTTCGGCACGATCACCGGCGAGGACGGAATCGGCGTCATCGGCGGCCGTCCACTGCGGATCGAGCGCATCGTCGAGGACCCCGATGAGGTGCAGCGACTTCGCGGCCAGCAGCAGAGTGATCGACTGCTCGAGATTGAGATCGAGAGTGCGAGCGAGCCGGGAGACATCCCGTTTGGAGATGCCGCCGCTGGTCAGTCGGGAGATCGGGAAGACGGCGAGCTCATCGACGAGCCCACGCAGGGACGAGATCACCTCGGCCACGGCGGCCTGTTCGCTGTTGTGGATGAGCGGCTGGCTGATCGTGGCCGTGCTCGAATCGATCACGGATTCATCGATCTGCCACGGATGGGCCCGGGAGGATTCGGCCGCCGAGGTCGGCAGCAAGGTGATGGCCTCGGACTGGATCCGCCAGACCGGGCAGTCAGAGAGCAGGTTGCCGCCGGCTGATCCGTCACCCGTCCCCGAATTCCCGGATCCGCCCCCGCCTGCGGGCCATGCCAGGCCGAGGTCGCGCAGTCGGGGCAGGGCCGCCTCGGCGAGGGCGGGATCGATATGCGGATTGCCGGCGACCTCGATGTCGGGCGTCGTCCGGGCCGCCTTGGCCAAGGAGACGAAGACCTCGAGGGTGCGCGCATCGAGGGCTTCGATGCCGCGGGAGACCCCGATGCGTGAAGACGCGGCCGCGGCCAGGGCCGCCATCGTCGGGGACTCGGGTTGGAGGAGGTCGCGTCGAGTCCGGACGAAGGACTCGAAGTCGGCATCTGCACTGTGGGACAGCCACTGGCTGAAGGTCATTGACATCGCAGATCAGTCTATCGCGAGGGGTACAATGGAGGGGCAGATCAGGATGAGAGAACGGACGGAAGGACGCGCATTGTCAGCCACTCGAGTCGACACGACCATCGTCGTCACAGCGGTTGCCGCCGCAGCCATCGGGGCGCTCGGCCTCATCGGCGTCCTCGGTCAGGCCTGGATGGGACTGACCCCCAGTCCGCTGCTGACCTACCTGCCCATGATCCTCGTGCCCATCGCCATCATCCTCGCCTGCGTGGCCATGATCCGAGCAGCCATCCGACGCAGACAGACCGGGGTGGGCCACCGCTGAAAACATCACTCATGCCGCCCGCCGGTGCGGGGACGGGCATGAGTGACACCCGCACAGGGTGATCCAGACGGTGCCGATCCCCACCTCGCCGAGGCGACCGACTGCCCGCCCGTGCCCGTGATCTTCGCCACCGATCGGGCGCTCGCCGACAACGCACTCACCGCCTGCACGGACACAACGGACCGAGGCAGGGCAGAGCAGGGTAGGGCAGGGACCACATCGCCTGCACGATCACGGCCGCTCACAGGCGGCGGCCTTCACAGACTGCTCCGGCTGCGGAATCGGATCCCGTGGCCGACCGACACACAGCCCGCACCAGCGGGCACCGAACGTTGAGCCCGCCACTGCGGGTACGACCAGACAGAAAGGACATCATGCCCACCGGACGCGTGAAATGGTTCGATGCCGAGAAGGGCTTCGGCTTCGTCATCGCCGAGGACGGCTCGCAGGCCTTCCTCCATTCCTCCGTGCTGCCCGAAGGGGTCGACGTCACCAAGGGCACCCGACTCGAATACGACGTCGTCGATTCCCGCCGCGGAGCGCAGGTGCTCAAGGCCCGCCCCCTGACCTCTCCGGGCAAGGTGGCCAAGGCCCGCCGACGTCCGGCCGTGGACATGGCAGTTATGGTTGAAGATGTCATCAAAGTATTGGATGACCTCAACAACGGACTGCAGCATGGCCGCTACCCGGATCCGACGCATGGGAACAAGGTGGCCAGCCTGCTGCGGGCGATTGCCGACGATTTGGAGTCCTGATGTCATCACTGTTCAGTGATTGGCTGGCCCGGCAGACCGCCGCGCCCGCTGCCGCAAGCGACGTCGAGCAGACCACCGGTGGAGACGGTGCCGTGCAGGCCTCGACCGCCGGTGAGGTCGAGCCGACCGCAGCTGGAAGTGCAGCGTCGACCGGCGACGGCACGGCCGCCTCGGCGAAGGGATCGAAGACCGGCCGCGGACGGTCAGGCACGGAGAAGGTCGTCCTCGACACCCAGCTGGCCGCGGCGATCGACATCGCCCGCACCGCCATCGCCGAGGTGGCCGGCAGCGCCGTCGTCGGCGAACACCTGGGAACGGTGGCGGAGGCGACCCGCCTGGTCACCCACTACTTCGTGTGCACCGACCCGACCTACCGAGGTTGGCGGTGGGTGGCCGTGCTCGCCCGCGCCCCGCGTGCGAAGAAGGTCACGGTCTGCGAGACCGCGCTGCTGCCCGGCCCCGACGCCCTCGTCGCCCCCGAATGGGTGCCGTGGGAGGAGCGACTCGAACCCGGCGATCTGGGTCCGCGCGATACCCTGCCGAAGCTCGACCGGGATCCGAACCTGCAGCCGGGCTTCCAGCAGACCGAGGACAATTCGGCGGACAACGTCGACCAGATCCCGAACTTCGAGTTCGGTCTCGGCCGCGAACGCGTGCTCTCCTCCGACGGGCTGAGTGAGGCCGCGGCCCGGTGGGCGGACTCCGATGCCGGACCCGACGGTGAGTTCGCCGCACGCGCGGCCGGACACTGCGGCAGCTGCGGATACCTCATGCCGATCGCCGGATCGCTGCGCCAGAAGTTCGGAGTCTGCGCCAATGCGTGGTCACCGTTCGACGGTCGCGTGGTCGGACTCGAATCCGGGTGCGGTGCGCATTCGGAGACCGATGTGAGACGCCCGAACAACGAGCCGGCCGAGGCCGTCGTCGACGACTTCTCCGGCGAGCTCGAGTTCCAGGAGGGCTGACTCACTCGATGTCCCAGATGTTCCGGTCGTTGTCGGAGCCGAACTACCGGCACTGGTTCGCCGGTGCCCTGATCTCCAACACCGGGACATGGATGCAGCGCACGGCGCAGGACTGGATCGTCCTGACCATGCTCACGGACAACAACGCTTCGGCGCTGGGCATCACCATGGCCCTGCAGCTGGGCCCGCAGCTGATCATGTTCCCGTTCGCGGGCAACCTCGTCGACAAGTTCGACAAGCGACGCCTGCTCATGGTCACTCAGGCGCTGCTGGGATTCATCGGACTCGTCCTCTTCGTCCTCACCATCACCGACGTCATCGTCCTGTGGCACGTCTACGTGCTCGCGTTCACGCTCGGAATGCTCACGACGCTGGACAACCCGTCGCGGCAGGCATTTGTCTCCGAACTCGTCGGTGAGAAGCTGCTGCCGAACGCGGTCAGTCTCAACTCGGCCTCCTTCAACGGCGCCCGCATGATCGGCCCCGCCGTCGCCGGTGTCCTCACCGCCCTCATCGGACCCGGCCCCGTCTTCCTCATCAGCGGTCTCGGCTTCGCGGCGACTCTGACGGTGCTCATCCGCCTCGACAAGTCGAAGCTGCATCCCTCCGGTCGGCGCGGCAAGGGCGGAGTCCTCGGGGGACTGAAGTACCTGCGCAGGCGCCCGGACATCACGATCGTCCTCGTCGTGCTGTTCATCATCGCGACCTTCGGATTCAACTTCAACATCTACACCGCGACGATGGCGAAGATCGAATTCGGCAAGGACGCCAGCGGCTTCGGTCTGCTCAACTCCGTCATGGCCATCGGCTCGGTCACGGGGGCGCTCGCCTCGGCACGGCGGGAGAAGCCCCGGCTGCGGTTCATCTTCGGAGCCGCCGGCGGATTCGGTGTGGCCGTCGGAGTGGCATCGCTGATGCCGAACTACTACCTCTTCGCCGCCTCCCTCATGTTCGTCGGCTTCTCCTCGCTGACGATGATGACCTCGGCGAACGCCTATGTGCAGACGACCACGGCCGCGAACTACCGCGGCCGGGTGATGGCGATCTACGCGGCCGTCGTCATGGGCGGCACCCCCATCGGCGCACCCCTGGCCGGGTGGGTCGCCGATCTCTTCGGGCCGCGGATGGCGCTGGTCGTGGGAAGCGCCTCGGGGATCATCGCCTTCGCCGTCGGACTGACGTGGATGATCATGGCCAAGGACCTGCGCCTCCACCGGGATCCGAAATCGCGCATCCGCCTGCACGTGAGCTATCACGGTCGGCCTCCGGGCGGCAGCGGACACTGACGGGCTCGAGCGGGCAGGACAACTGTCCGCAGGTGGGAGCTCGACCTGGAGCAGTGTCGGGCGGAAGCCGGCGCTTGGCAGGGGTTGGCACTCGGTTGGGGCGATTTTCGGCAAGGGGCGGCACTCGGTTTGGGCGATTTTCGGCAAGGGGCGGCACTCGGCGGGCCCGGAGGTTCGTGTCATAGAATTTCGATCGACCGCCTCGGCGACGGATTCGAGGGTCGAGCAAGGGAAACGGACGAACTGTGACAACTGACATCATCACCTCGGTGCTGGTCGGCCTGGCGATCCTTGTCGGCTGCCTGGGCATCATCGTGCCGGTGCTGCCCGGATCGATCCTCATCGCCATTGCGGTGCTCATCTGGGCGATCATCATCGGCGGGCCGACCGCGTGGATCATCTTCGCCATCGTCGCTGTGTTCGTCGCGGCCGGGATGAGTGCCTCGCTCGTGCTCACCGGCCGCAGACTCAAGTCCATGCAGGTGCCGAACTCCTCGGTGCTGCTGGGCGGGGTGCTCGCGGTCATCGGCTTCTTCGTCATTCCGGTGCTCGGCCTGCCGATCGGTTTCGTCGCCGGCCTCTACCTCGCCGAATACTCCCGCCTCAAGGACGGCAAGACGGCGTGGAATTCCAGCTGGGAGTCGATCAAAGCGATCGGCCTGGGTGCCGGTATCGAATTCATCCTCGCCATGCTCGCCGGCATCACCTTCGGCATCGGCGTGCTCATCCACTTCTTCGCCTGAGGGCACTTCACTGCCTGAGGGAAGTCCTTGGTGGAGCGAGCTACGGGCGAGAACTTCTTGGCCTGCGGGCGCGGAGCGACGGGCGAGAACTCCGTGGCCGGAGCCGAGGAGGGGCGGGGCGCGCGCATCCCTCACCGTTCGTGGCAGCCCGTACCCGGAGCGGCTGCTCCTATAGGTACTGACGCATCCGTCACCCATAGCGGCAAAACACCTCGGTGAATCGGGGTGTTGTGCCGCGACAGGTGAGCGATGCTCATTGTGGTCGGCGGGAGGGCAGGGCATCCCGCACCGTCGGTGGCGAATCAACCCGTTCCCGAAGGCTTTCCGAAGGTCGTGTGCGCCCGCGGAGAGCGGTCCGCACCTGCTGAGCCAACAGGCGAGGAGTGGGCTGTCCGGCGAGGAATGGGCCGACGGGCAAGGAGTGAGCCGACGGGCAGGAGGTGGGCTGCCCGGCGAGGACCGGGACGTCGCAGTGCCCGCACATACACGCAGTGCCATAACACCCCGGTGCAACGGGAGGTTATGGCACTGCGTGGAGGACGCGGACGGTCGACGCGCCGCGAGCCGAGCTACCTGGTCGAATTACCTGAGGGCATCGATGACGTAGTCGATGCAGGCCAGCAGCGCGTGGACGTCGTCCGGGTCGACGGAGACGAACGTCGCGATGCGCAGCTGATTGCGGCCGAGCTTGCGGTACGGCTCGACGTCGACGACGCCATTGGCCCGCAGCACCTTGGCCACGGCAGCAGCATCCACCGATTCATCGAAATCGACAGTGGCCACGACGGAGGAACGATCCGCGGCGTCTGCAACATACGGGTGAGCCGCCTCGGCGGATTCCGCCCAGTCGTAGACGAGTCCGGAGGACTCACGGGTCCGCTCGGTCGCCCACACCAGGCCGCCGTTGCCGTTGATCCACTCGATCTGCTCGGCGAGCAGCAGCAGGGTCGCCACAGCCGGGGTGTTGTAGGTCTGGTCCTTGCGCGAATTCTCGATCGCGGTCACGAGGTCGAGCGAAGTCGGGATCCAGCGGCCGGAGTCCTTGATCTCCTGCGCGCGGGCGATGGCGCGCGGCGACATGATCGCCGCCCACAGGCCGCCGTCGGAGCCCATGTTCTTCTGCGGGGCGAAGTAGTAGACGTCGGTCTCGGCGATATCGACCTCGAGTCCGCCGGCACCGGAGGTCGCGTCGATGACGACGAGAGCGTCCTCGGCGATGCCGGTCGGTCGTGCGATCCGGGTGGCGACACCGGTCGAGGTCTCATTGTGGGGCCAGGCGAAGACGTCGACGGCGTTCTCACCGGTGGCCGCCTCGGCGGGGGAGGAGACGATGCCGGCTTCGGCCAGGGCCTGCGGCGACGGGATCGCGGACGTACCCGGATCGGCGCTGAGGATGAGCGAGGACCCCAGATGCGGGGCCGTGTCGGTGGCTTTCGCGAACTTCTGGCCGAACTCGCCGAACGTCGCGTGGGCGGCCCGCTCACGGACGAGGCCGAAGGCCGCGACGTCCCAGAACACGGTCGACCCGCCGTTGCCGAGCACCACTTCGTAGCCCTCGGGCAGGCTGAACAGCTCGGCCAGCCCGGAGCGGATGCGGCCGACGAGGTTCTTCACCGGTGCCTGGCGGTGGCTGGTGCCGAGCACCTCGGTCGCGGCGGCGTTCAGCGCTTCGATCTGGGCGGGGCGGATGCGGGCCGGGCCAGACCCGAAGCGTCCGTCGGCGGGCAGGAGGTCGTTCGGGATCTCAATATTCGTCGCAGTCACGCCCGACATTCTACGGCGGGCCCGCCCGGCGTCCGGGACCGGCCCGACATATGACGCAGGCGCGTGCTGACTCATGTCCGTGCCGCGTCGTAGAGTGAAGGCATGAGCGAACCCGTCGACCGCCTGCCGCAGACCCGCAAGTCCTATGACTCTGCCGTCTTCGAACACCCGGACGCCGCACCCCTGGCCCTGCTTCGCCAGTGGTACGACGAGGCGGCCGACCACGTCCGCGAACCGAATGCGATGACCGTCTCGACCCTGGACGAATTGGGTCCGAGCTCGCGCATCGTCCTGCTCAAAGGTCTCGACGAACGCGGACTCCTGTTCTTCACCGACTACGACTCCGCGAAAGGCCGGCAGCTGGCCGACGACCCCCGCATCGCCGTGAACTTCCCGTGGCAGGACATGGAACGACAGGTCCGCATCCGCGGCCTCGCCGAGGCGGCCGCCCCCCAAGACTCGGACGCGTACTTCGCCGTGCGCCCCCGTGGTTCGCAGATCGGGGCGACCGTATCCAAACAGTCCCAGCCGGTGACCGATCGCGAACAGATGCAGGCCGAATACGATGCCGCGACGGCCGAGTTGGAGGGCCGGGATGTGCCGCGGCCCGATCATTGGGGCGGGTTCCGCGTACGCGTCTTCGAGATCGAATTCTGGCAGGGCCAGCAGAACCGGTTCCACGACCGGTGGGTCTTCCGCCGGGCCGACGGCAGCCACGAAGTGGCCGACCTCGATGATGCCTCGGCCTGGGAGGTCGTCCGCCTCTACCCCTGAGCGCGGCAGATCTGTGTCGCGGCACGGCTCTGTGCACCAGCACGGCCCGGCACGGCCACACGGCCCGGCACGGCAACACGGCTCTGTGCGGCAGCACGGCGCCGCGCAGCGCCGCATGCCCGTGTTGCAGAACGACTCAGCACAGGTGCCCGGGCACACAGCAGAATGGACAGTACCAGTGCGCCGCGAACAGAGGCGCAGACGATGCAAAGGAGCAACGATGACTCAGGCGACCTCCGCCGCCCAGTACGGACCCGAAGCCGTCTTCGACAATCTCATCGGAGGCGAACGCGTCCCCAGTGACGATCGGTCGACGAACACGAACCCGTCCGACCCTTCCGATGTGATCGGCCGTTATGCCCGCGCCGATGCTTCCGCGGTCGCCTCGGCGATCGATGCCGCCCGCGCCGCCGCCCCCGCCTGGGCGGACCTCGGCTCTCAGCAGCGATTCGCGATCCTCGACAGAGCCGGCAGCCTCATCGCCGAGCGCGCCGACGAGCTCGGCGACCTGCTCGCCCGGGAAGAGGGCAAACAGCTCGCCGAAGCCAAGGGTGAGGTGCTGCGCGCCTCGCAGATCTTCACGTTCTTCGCCGGTGAGACCATCCGCAACACCGGAGAGGTCGTCGACTCCGTCCGCCCCGGACTCATCGCCGAGATGACCCACGAACCAATCGGCGTCATCGGCATCATCACCCCGTGGAACTTCCCGATCGCCATCCCGGCCTGGAAGATCGCCCCGGCCCTGGCCTTCGGCAACACGATCGTGTTCAAACCGGCCGAACTCGTTCCCGCCAGCGCCTATGCGCTCACCGACATCCTCGCCGAGGCGGGACTTCCCGACGGAGTCCTCAACCTCGTCATGGGGCCGGGTTCGGTGGTCGGGGACGCCCTGACCACCTCGGCGAAGGTCGACGCCGTGACCTTCACCGGATCCGTCTCCGTCGGACGATCCGTCATCGCATCGGCCGCGGCCCACCAGATCCGGGTGCAGTGCGAGATGGGCGGGAAGAACCCGCTCGTCGTGCTCGGCGACGCCGATCTCGAAGCGGCCGCCGATGCCGCGATCAACGGGGCCTTCTTCTCCACCGGTCAGCGCTGCACCGCGTCCTCCCGGCTCATCGTCACCTCCGATGTCCATGACGAATTCGTCGCTCTGCTCAAGGACAAGATGACAGCCCTGACGGTCGGGGACGCTCGCGGTGACGGAGTCGCCATCGGACCCGTGGTCTCTCAGACCCAGCTCGACCAGGATCTCGACTACATCGCGAGGGCGCGTGCCGAAGGCGGGGAGGTCACCGGCGGTGAGCTCATCGACTCGGACACGGGCGGATACTTCCTCGCCCCCGCCTTGGTCACCAGCACGAGACCGGGCGACACGATCAACGTCGAGGAGGTCTTCGGTCCGGTCGCCTCGGTGATCGAGGTCGACGACTACGACGACGCGCTCGCGGTCGCCAACGACACCGAGTTCGGACTGTCTGCCGGCATCTTCACCACCTCGTTGAAATATTCGACCCATTTCAAGCGTTACGCCGAGGCTGGGATGGTCATGGTCAACGCTCCGACGGCAGGCGTGGACTATCACGTGTCCTTCGGCGGACGGAAGGGCTCGAGCTACGGGCCCCGGGAACAGGCTCGAGCGGCACGT
Organism: Brevibacterium limosum; assembly: GCF_011617705.1. Lineage (NCBI taxonomy): Bacteria > Bacillati > Actinomycetota > Actinomycetes > Micrococcales > Brevibacteriaceae > Brevibacterium > Brevibacterium limosum. Next base: position 731,861 of record NZ_CP050154.1, read on the forward strand.
GAGTTCTTCACAGTGCACAAGACGACCTACACGAACGCGGGCTGAGCAGTCCGTTGTGAGTACCGCCGGGGTGAGCCGATGGGCGCGCCGATCGAGCCGTCAGGCAGCGGCCCGCGACAAGCGTGAGCCGGGGCAGCTCCTCGACTCACGAGTTTGGCTTAACGCACGATAGGATTGGGACAGATCGCAACGGCCGCGAACGGGTTCGCCTGTGCGGGGCGGGGCAGGGTCGCGACGACCCGAAATGGTGACAGCGCCTGAAACGGTCGAAACGACCTGAAGACGAAGAGTGGAGTGGCTGGTCAGAAGTGAACGACCTCATTGATACAACCGAGATGTACCTCAAATCGATCATCGAGCTCGAAGAACAGTCGATCGTGCCCTTGCGTGCCCGCATCGCCGAGCGTCTGGATCATTCCGGGCCCACGGTGTCACAGACCGTGGCGCGGATGGAACGCGACGGACTGCTCCATGTCGGCAACGACCGTCATCTCGAGCTCACCCCGGAGGGCCGCCGGATCGCCACCGATGTCATGCGCAAGCACCGTCTGGCCGAGCGGCTCCTCTCCGACGTCGTCGGACTCGAGTGGGAGCTCGTCCATGATGAGGCCTGCCGGTGGGAGCATGTGATGAGCGAGCAGGTCGAGCGCAAGCTCGTGAAGCTGCTGCCCGAGACCTCCTCCGGACCCTACGGCAACCCGATCCCCGGCCTCGACGTCATCGGCGGTGACGCCGCGAAGAACACTGAGGTCATCGACCTCGCGACGGCAGTCGGCCGGGACGGTGCGAAGAAGCTGACGATCGCATGGTTGGCCGAACCGCTGCAGGTCGATATCCACCTGCTTCAGCAGTTCCAAGTCGCCGGTGTCCTGCCGGAGAGCGAAGTCGAGATCTCTCGCAACGGTGAATACATCACTGTGCAGGTGCCCGGTGCGCAGGACGTACTCGATCTGCCGATCGAGACCGCCTCGCATGTCTTCGCCTACCGGAGCTGAGACGCACAGAAGTCTCTGCTCGATAACGGCGAGGCCGTGGCTCGGTAACGGTAACGACGCGTCTGTGGCTCGATAACGGCGAGGCCGTTTTTCGGTAACGACAAGGCCGAGCAGTGGTAACGAAGGGGCAGGTACCCCAGGCTCGATTTGTTATAAATCAGTGTGATCCGTGACCCAGGGAGTGGTTCTCCACCCCTGGGTCACGTCGTATAACGAGAAAATGTTACGGAATCTCTAAGCGATTTTGAGCCTCTGACCTGCAATTTTATGGAAAACATCACGGGTTCCTTCCGACGGTTGTGACAAAAACGTGACAATCGGTCACCGATTGGTTACAGTTATTGAGGTCGTTGACGCAATGACGACTTCACAACGAGATCCGAGCGCCACGCTCGCTGTGAGATACCAAGGACCGTTAGTGGCGGTTGGCCCGGAAAGCCAATAGGGACGAGAGGGAAAACGTGGCAACTAAGCAGCATGGCCGCCGCGCCGCAGATGCCAAGGTCAAGACTCCATTGACCGAACTCACTGAACTTCTGAACGCCAACTCAGGCGTCTTCGGCCGTCGTGCAGCAGTTGTCGCTGCCAGCGGTGGTCTGCTGACCGCCGCAGTGATGCCGGCCGCCGGCCAGGGAGCCGACGACCAGAGCAAGGTCTCAGCAGAAGCCGAGACCACCCAGAAGGTCGACTTCGAGAACCAGACCGTCACCATCGGTGACGACTCGAACAGCAAGAAGGAAGATGAGGGCGACAAGAAGTCCGATTCCTTCGGTGTCGAGAGCAAGGCCATCACCGCCGAGGCTGCTCCGAAGCCCGAGCCGAAGCCTGAGCCTTCCGAGACCTCCACCCCCGCCTCCACCGGATCCGATGACACCGCCAACAGCGGCTCATCCGACTCGGGCAAGAGCGATTCCGAAGACTCCGGCTCCGACGCCGGATCGATCGACGGCTCCAAGGCCGAGCAGGTCCTCGCCTGGGCGGCCAAGGGCGTCGGAACCCCCTACGTCATGGGCGGAACCAGCCAGAGCGGCTGGGACTGCTCCGGCTACACCTCGTGGGTCTACAGCCACGTCGGCGTGAACCTGCCCCGCACCTCCGGTGCCCAGAAAGGCGCAGGCCAGGTCGTCTCGCAGTCCGAAGCCAAGCCCGGTGACCTCGTCTGGCATCCCGGCCACGTCGGCATCTACGCCGGCGGCGGACAGATGTACGATGCCGGTTCGCCGAGCTCGGGAACTTCGAAGCGCAGCTACAGCTGGATGGGCAACGTCACCTTCATCCGCGTGCTCTGATCTTCACCGAAAAGCTCCCCGCACGGCTCGACGGTCCTCGAGTCGTCCGGGGAGCTTTTGTCTGCCCGGAAGCAGCGACATGCTTCCCAACCGCCCGCGTGCCTCTATCCGATTCGATGAACGGCAGCCGAAGTTTCCGTGACGCGAGCCGTATGAATTGGGTCACGGGCGCGCGCGGCGTTACTCTGGAGAGGATTGAGTTCCATGAACGGTGGGCGCCGGACGGCGCCGACCGCTGATTCGAAGGAAAGCAGATGGGGCATAGTCGAATAATTCGAATAGCCGCTCCAGTCTCTGGCGCGGAGTACATATCTGTCTCCGTGCCCTCTTTTCCAGGCGTCGTGCCCATGAGCACGGCGCCTTTTGTGTTCCCTGGGGCCGGGGCAGCCGGTTTCGGCCCAGAAGAGAAGAAGATGAGGGGCGAGATATGAAGACTCTCGTGCTGAACGCCGGTTACGAACCGCTGTCGATCGTTCCGTTCACACGCGCCGTGGTGCTCGTGCTGACCGGGAAGGCGACAGTGCTGGCCGCAGAGGACATTCCGGTGAGATCCGAGCACATGAGTCTCGATCAGCCCTCCGTCATCCTGCTCACCCGCTATGTGCGCCCACCGAGCAACCGTCGCGTCTCGCTCTCTCGCCGCGGAGTCCTCCGCCGTGACGGCCACCGGTGCGCCTACTGCTCCAAGCCGGCGTACACGGTCGACCATGTTGTCCCACGTTCCCGCGGGGGAGCGAACACATGGGAGAACCTCGTCGCCTGCTGCCGCGAATGCAACAACCGCAAAGGCAACCGCACCCTCGGCGAGATCGGATGGAAGCTCAGCTCCCTCCCCCAGGAGCCCCGCCTGGGGCAGCTGTGGATGCGCGGGATCGACAAACCCGTCGAGAAGTGGCGGCCATTCCTCGAATACTCCAGCGCCGCCTGAAAACGCGGCATCGTCCCAGATAAGGGACGGTGTTGTCCAAATGCTGGTGCAATTCGGATAACGATGTGACATAGGTGAAGTTCTCATCGTCAATGTGATTTAGGGTGGACGAAACAGAAGTTCGCTTCGACCCAAGGAGCTTGCGATGAGTGAGCAGGATCGCCCCCAGAACGCCGACCCGGCCCCGGCCGGTGAGCCCGAGGCCGTCATCGTCGGAATCGACGGTTCGCCGCCGAGCCGCAACGCCCTGGCCTGGGCGATTCAAGAAGCGCGTTCCCTGGACCGTCCGATCCGCCTCGTCGGTGCCTACACGATCCCGAGCGTGGCCGCGGCCGCAATCGATGTGTCCTATGTGCCCATCGACGACAGTTCGATCCGTGCGGCCGTGACGAACACGCTCAAGGAGGCAGCCGCCGAGGTCAAGGCCGCCGGCGTTCCCGTCGAGGCCGTCATCGAAATCGGTGATGCCGCCGGTGTGCTCATCGACGAATCGAAATCCGGCTGCCTCACCGTCGTCGGCTCCCGTGGCCGCGGCGGGTTCGCCGGTCGTCTCCTCGGCACGGTCTCGAGCGCCCTGCCGGCGCACTCGGCCTGTCCGACGGTCGTCGTCCCCGCATGCTGGGAAAACCAGGCCGAACGCCCCGCGCACCCGACCTCGTCGCGACCGATCCGGCAGGACGGCATCGAGGTCGAAACCCATAATCCCAATGCCGAGGCGATCGAAGGCCTGCGCTTCGACAGGAAGGTCGTCGTCGGCGTCGACTCCCTCGGCGCCGAGTCTCCGGCACTGTGGAAGGCCGCCCGACTGGCCGTGCGTCGAGGCTCACCGCTGCACATCGTCGCCGTCATCACCACGACGGTCATCGGACCCGAATGGCTGCCGAGCACCGCCGATCTCGAGCGGCTCGTCAATGAGGGAGCGGACAAACTCGTTGTCGCCAAACAGCGTCTGGCCGAGGAATTCCCGGCTCTCGACGTCACGTGGACGCTCTTCGACGGTCAGCCCGCTGAGGTGCTCGTCCGGGCCTCTGACACAGCCGAGGTGCTCGTCATCGGATCGCGCGGACGCGGCGGGTTCGCCGGCCTTCTGCTCGGTTCGACGTCGCAGTCGGTGCTGCCGTACTCGCAGTGCCCGACGATGGTCGTGCGCGTCACCCGCGATCACGGTCGCCGCAGACAGCACGAGACCCCGGCCGAGCCGGGGCTCTAGAGACCATAGGCTCAGCACGAACCGACCGAGGCGGCCGATCAATTCGATCGGCCGCCTCGGTGATGGTGGCTCATGACGAAACCAGCAAGTGATTCTGGCGCCCCCGGGCAGATTCGAACTGCCGACACCCGCTTTAGGAGAGCGGTGCTCTATCCCCTGAGCTACGGGGGCCAGGTGGTCGTCCCCAACCACGATCACCCAGTGTAGCGTAGAAGAAACCTCACTGTTCCACGGTGTGCCAGCACCTATTACGGACAGTTTCTCGTTAGGGTCGAATTGTGTCGGATTCCGTTAGAGACGAACAGTTCAAAGAACTCGGAGATGTCTTCGCCGAGTGGAAGAAGCAGGCCGCCCATCTGGGCGGTCGCGACACCATGCTTCATTTCCGGGACTCACGTGACGGCAGCATCGACCTCTCCGGCGCCCACCCCTCCGGCCTGGCACAGCTGCTGGCCGGTCGCGCCACCCGACTCTCCAGCCTCATCCGCGACCACGACATCCTCGCCGATGCGCGCCGACGTGCGAAATCCATCCGGTCGAAGGCCGAACAGCTCGACAACGAACGCGGCATCCGCACCGCTCACCTGGCGATCGGATTCGCCTCGTGGACGGAGAAGGACGCAAAGTTCAAGTTCAACGCGCCCGTCGTCATGCGCCACATCGCGCTGGTGCCCCGCGGTTCCCGCGTCGAAGACTACGAGATCGTGCTCGACAACGAGATCGCGATCAACCCGGCACTCGTCCAACACCTGCGTGAGGAATACGACCTCGAGGTGCCCGTCGACGAATGGGTCGACGCGACCGGGGGACCGCACGGCTTCGACCCGGGCCCGGCCCTCGACCGACTGCGTGATCTGGGCCAGAGTGTGCCCGGTCTGCGGATCAACCACCGCCTGATCATCTCGACGTTCGCGAACATCGCGAACCCGTTCTCCACCGACTACCTGCCCACCCAGCACCCCGTTCTGCGCGCGCTGGCCGGCGACGAAGACGTCCGCGCTCAACTCGGCGGACCCTCCTATGTGCCGCAGCCTGGCGTCCTCCCCGACGAGAAGGTCGCCGCGGCCGAGAAGGCCGAAGCCGAGCAGAACCGTGCCGAAGCCAAGAGAGTCGCCGGCGCCGTCGCTGGGACGGATGCCGACGGCGCATCGACGTCGGCTGAGTCCGACGGAGATGCACCTGAAGCCGAGACCGGCACCGGGGCCGCGGCCGATGACAAGGGCGCGACGACGTCGGGCGAGGCCGATCCCGAAGCCGGTGCCGATACCGTTTCCGCGGAAGCGAACGCCGATGCGGATGATGACGAGGACTTCGGTCAGCCGACCGTGCCGATCACCGACGAACCACTCGATCCGGCGAAGCCGATCGCCGGTGGCGAATCGGCGGGCGACAGAACGGCTGCAGGCGAGACGAGTGCGCCGGCGGCTGACGCCGCCGCTGCGGACAAGAGCGAACCCACCACCGAGCCCGACACAGACCCTGACGCGCACGCCGATGCAGCGCCCGCTGCCCAGGCCGACGGCGACGACGTCGTCCCTGCTGCACTCCAGGAACCGATCACCCCGCTTCCGGACCGGAAGCCGCAGGAAGAGTTCCTCGTCATCGACGTCGACGGTGACCAGCAGGCAGTCGTCGACGCAGCCGTCTCCGGCCACTCCGTCGTCGTCGACACCCCACCCGGAACCGGCGCGACCCAGGTCGCCGTCGCCGTGGCCACCACTCTGGCCCACACCGGCAAGAGCGTGCTCTTCCTCGCACAGACCTCCGATGCGCTCGACGATTTCTCCACCCGCCTCGGCGAGGTCGGGCTCTCCGATTTCGCCGTCGACACCCGTGCGGGGTCGGAGGACATCCGCAAGCAGCTCGTCGGTCTCATCGCCTCGGCAGAGAAGTCCGAACGCCCGGACCTCTCCCACCTGCTGACCGAGCTCAACGAGCAGCGTGCGACCCTGGCCGACCATGTCTCCTCCCTGCACCGCAGGCGCGAGCCGTGGGACGTCTCCGTCTACGAGACCATGCAGCACCTCGCCGAGCTGACCTCCGGTGACAACTCCCCGCAGACACCGGTGCGCTTCGACGACGACATCCTCGGCGCCAGCGAAGACCGCCGGAATGTGCTGCGCGGCAAGCTCGGCGAACTCGCGTCACTCGGCGCCTTCACCCTCGACGTCGAAGACACCGTCTGGTTCGGTGCCGACCTCAAATCCGTCGAAGAGGCCGAAGCCGCACGCACGGTGGCCGAACGCATCGGTCGGATGATCCCCGACCTCATCGCCGCGACCGAACCGGTCCTGCAGAAGGCGAAGCTCAACCCGCGTCGCAATGTCGACGACTGGGCCCGTGCCATCCGCGTGCTTCTGCGTGTGCGCAAGACGCTGGACAGCTTCGCTCCCGACATCTACGACCATCGCCTCGACGACCTCATCGCCGCCACCGGCACCCCCGGATACCGTGCCGAGGTCGGTGTCGAGATGGGCATGATGCAGCGCCGTCGACTGAAGAAGTCGGCCGCTGAGTTCCTCCGCCCCGGCGCCGAGGTGGCTGACCTCCACGACGCCCTCATCGACGTCCGCGCGCAGCGAGTCATCCTCTCCGACCTCGCCGGCCACGACGGCCGCCCGCAGATTCCGCGCGGCGTCCTCGAAGCCGATGAGATCCTCCAGAGCGTCGAAGCCGATATGGCCAAGCTCTCCCCGATCCTCGAGACCACCCCCGACGGCGGGGACCTCGGATCGATGCTCATCGAGGAACTCCAGGCGCGGGCCGAAGCGATGGGCAGCGACTCTGAGAACCTCGCCGAACTGCCCGAACGCTCCCGCCTGCAGCGGGAACTCGACGGCGAAGGCCTCGGCGACCTCATGGCCGATCTGCGCCGTCGCAAGGTCGACGAAACACTCGTCGGCCCCGAGTTCGACCTCGCCTATTGGGCCTCCGTGCTGCAGACCATGGCCGGTGAAGACCCCGCGATCGGCCGCCACGACGGTGCCGCCCTCCACCAGGTCGCCGAAGGCTTCCGCGAGAACGACCGCGCCTTCGTCGCCGCCGGTGCCTCCCGCCTGCGCTATAACCATGCGCAGGCATGGAAGCGCGGAATCGACTCCGACCCCATCGCCGCCGGAGTCATCAAACAGGAGCTGCTGTCGAAGCACACCTCGACCAAGCGGATCTCCACCCAGGCACCGGACCTGCTCACGACTTTGGCCCCGGTGTGGATGGGCAGCCCGTACACGGTGCCCGAACTCTTCTCCGCACTGCCGCTCTTCGACGCGGTCGTCATCGCCGATGCCGGCCGCCTCTCGGTCGCCGACGTCGTCCCCGGAATCACCCGTGCCCGCCAGGTCATCTCCCTCGGCGACTCCCGGCTGCTCGGACCGCGCCCGTTCTCGATCGCGGTCGATCGCTTCGGCATGGACGATGGGAATCATCCGCGGTCGGTGCAGGACCGCCTCGGCGAGTTCCTGCCGCGGATGCGGCTGTCGAATTCCTACCGGCTGTCCCCGGTCGGGCTCATCGACCTGGCCAATCGGCACTTCTACGATTCGACGATCTCGACGCTGCCGACCGCGCACACGGGTGAGGGCAGCGGCCTCGAATTCTCCTATGTCGCCGACGGCCGGGGGCCCACGGACATCGGCACGGGCCGGGTCGAGAGCCCCGACGCCGAGGTCAAACGAGTCGTCGATCTCGTGCTCAAACACGCGCGGAACCGGTCGCGGGAATCTCTGGCCGTCGTCGCGCTCACCCCGCATCACGCTCAGCGGGTGGCCACCGCCATCTCGCGGACGATGAAGGACCTGCCCTATGTGGCGGCGTTCTTCAACGATTCGACGAAGGAGCCCTTCGTCGTCACCGACGCCGAACGCGTCCAGGGCATGTCACGCGACGCCGTGATCTTCACCCTCGGCTACGGCCGGACCGTCCACGGCCGCGTCATCCACGACTTCGGCCCGCTGTCCGGAGCCGACGGTCGACGCATCCTCGCGGCCACGATGACGCGAGCCCGGAAGCGGCTGACCCTGGTCTCGAGCATCGAGGCCGAGGACTTCGACCGCAGCAAGCTCAACGGGGGAGCGGTCATGCTGCCGCGCCTGCTCGAGGAGATCGCGACCGGCGGCGTCCACCAGCCCGGACCGCACGGCGAGATCTACGATCCGCTGTTCAACGACATCGCCGACCGGTTGCTGCAGCTCGGCGTCGTCGCTCACGAGCATTACAACGGAATCGACCTGGCCGTGGCGAACTCGACCGAGGACGAACACGGAATGATCATCGCCGTTGCCGGTGACGGTCCCGAATACGCCTCGATGCGCAGCCTGCGCCAACGCGACCGGGTGCTTCCCGAACAGTTGAACCGCCGTGGGTGGAAGTTCATGCGCGTGTGGTCGACCGACGCGTTCGTCGATCCGCAGACCGAGACCGAGAAGATCTTCGAAGCCTGGCGTTCCACCGTGGAGACGATGAGCCCGCAGGCCGTGCTCAATGCGGCGCGTGCCGCCTCGGTGGTCGTCGGCCGCACCGGCAGCCGACCGAAGCTCGTGCCCGGTCTGCCGATGCACAAATACTCCGCCGAAGGCCTCGACGAGATGATCGACTGGATCCAGTCGGATGCGGTCGTGCGCGGTGACGGTGAGATCAAGGATCTGCTGCGCACCGCGCTGGCGCAGAAGGGCAGCTCGACCCGGGGCGATTCCCAGCTGCAGGCCGCGGTCGACCGCTACCGTGAACGCCACGCACAGGCGAAGAAGGTCACCGGCTCCGAGGTGTTCATCCCACGCTCTAACTCGACCGGGCCCGTGGAAGACGACATCCTGCCGACCTTCGACACCGGTAAGATCCGTGCCGATGAGCTCCGGTCCGCCGGACTCGTCCAGACCGCCAGCAATGACCAGGTCCCCGAGGCGGCCGATGCCTCCGGCGACACCGTTTCGGTCGGTGCGGAGTCCGGTCGCGCCCGTGACGCCGGTGCTGGTGATGGTTCGGCTGCCGGCGCAGCGGCGTCGGACGACGTCGAAGCCGCCGGAGCAGCTGGGGCGGAGTCCGAGGACTCGGGTTCGGCCGACGCGGACTCGGCCGGGGCGGAGTCAGCCGAGACGAACTCGGCCGGGACAGAGTCAGATGGGGCCGCCTCGGCGAAGTCGGGGTCGAAGAACGACGATGCCTGATCGGCTCACCGGCGCTGAGGATGCTGATCGCGACCGCGATCGAGTCGATCCCAGCGTGGGCGAGGTCGGCAGTGATCCTGAGGGTGCGGCGCACATCGGCGATGGTGCCGAGACCAGCACTGATCCTGAGGGTGCAGGACACATCGAGAACGATGCTGAGTCCGATGAGTCTCGGCAGGCCCGGATCGAAGCGGCGAAGCGCCGATACCGCGCCACTCTGCGCAACGAAGCCGACACCGGTGGCGGCGGCTTCAGCGAGGACTACTACCGTTCGCAGAAGCCTCCGCACTGGTCATAGCCTTCGAACTGGTCTTGGTAGCCGCCCGACCGGGTCCTAGCGTTCGACGGGTTTCAGGCATGAGGAAGGCCCGCCCTCCGGAGAGAGCGGGCCTTCTTCATAATCGGCCGGTGGTCAGTGCCGCGGAGGCTGGTTCGGATCGACCGGCCCGTCGGTAGCAGGACCCTCGGCGGGACCGGCAGGCGAGGCAACCTGGTTGCGCAGGATCTCGCGGATGTCGCCGAGCAGATCCTCGGTGGTCGGAGGGACTTCTTCCTCGGGAGCTCCGCGCTTGCGCAGCTCGTTGAGCTTGTTCATCGGGACGATGATGATGAAGTAGACGATGGCGGCCACGATGAGGAAGTTGATGGCCGCAGTGATGACCGCACCGATATCAAGGGTGGCCTCCGGCACGCCTTCCTTGAGCGGGATGGAAAGAGCCGGGCCCTCGGCGCCGCCGACGGCGGCGATGAGCGGGTTGATGATCTTGTCAGAGAATGCGGTGACGATGGCGGTGAATGCGCCGCCGATGATGACCGCAGTTGCGAGTTCGACGACATTCCCCTGGAGAATGAAGTCTCTGAATCCCTTCAGCATTAGAGAAACCCTTTCGGTGTATGTTCACTGAAATGCGGTTGATGAATAGCTCAATTACGATCCAATAGTACACATGGGTAACACATTGTCAGCAGGATTGTTCTGCGAGTCTGATCATGGGGTCGATGATCCGGGGCCCCGGAATGCATTGCTGAATGCTGGCTCGGAGGGTGCAGAAGCGTCCGTGCACAACGGCTCAGCAGGGATGATGGTCCGCCGATGACAGGGAGCGATGGGGCTGATAGCCAGCCGAGCATGCGGATCAGCGAGGAAGAATGGCAAAGCTGATGGGAAGCCCGGCGAACTCGGCGACGCGGCCGGCATCCTCGGCGGAGAGGATCACGGATACAAGTTGGCCTGACTCCGCGGCAATTCCTTCGGGTTTGTCGACAAGGCGAGCGATCGTCACCTTTTCGACGACGACTTCCGATCCGCCGTCGGGAAGTGACGAGAAGAGACGGATCTTCTGTCCCGGTTGGAGCAACGCCGTCGAGGCGTCATCGGCCAGACGGATCGGCATGAGCAGGTCACGGCTGCCCTTCGGCAGAGCCTGCTGATCGAGCACGACCGCCGAGGTCAGCGGTGATCCCTTCGACAACCCCGCCGAGGTGGCCCGACCCCTCACCTCTTCAACGGAGGTGAATGCCTTGTCGGGGACCAGGTCGGTAGGAAACTGAGTGAGGGTGAGGTGCTGAGCTCGGAGTTCTGTACCAGGAGCCAGGTCCGATTTCGCGACGACGATCGCCGTACCCGCGCTGGTCGGGGTGAGCATCCAAACGACCAGAGCACAGGCACACGCAAGGCAGACGGCGGCGAGAAGGCGCTGAGGTCGGATGCGAGACGGCCGTGCCCAGCCCGAAGACGAGGTGCGGATGCGGTGGAAGATGCCCATGCACCGAGCCTGCGACGGCATTTGGTGAGCGGCAAGGACGCGGAAGTCGCCTGTGGACAGTTCGTGCTGTCCACAGGCGATCGGCGTTTGAGTGATGCGGAGGTCAGCTTGCGGCTGGAGCCGGTCGGGTGGCGGTCGGGGTGGGTCAGCTCGCGGCCCGAGTCGGCCAGCTCGGTGCTGGGGTCAGCTCGCGGCTGGGGTGCTCGCTGCCGAGGAGCTGTTCGATGAAGAGCTCGACGAGGAGGAGCTGGAGGAATCCGTCGACGACGAACTTGAGGACTCCTTCGACGAGGAGTCGGAACTCGACGAGCTGACGGTGCTCGAATTGGCCGAGCGGGAGTCGGTGGCGTAGAAGCCGGATCCCTTGAAGCTGATGCCCACAGCGCCGAAGACCTTCTTCAGGCGGCCCTGGCATTCCGGGCAGACGGTGAGCGAGTCATCGCTGAAGTCCTGATGAATATCAAAGGCGTGACCACAGCTCTTGCAGGCGTAGGAGTAGACGGGCATTCGAGACCTTTCTTCGACGACAAGATTATAGTGCACGTCGGAACCTCCCTGGAGCACCGGTCCGGGATATGCACAAGGTTATCCACATATCAACACGCGCGAGTGGGTGCTGATTCCCGACGATCAGGCCGTGAAGATGTGAGTTCCGTCTTCGGTGACGGCCGCTGGAATGCGCAGATCCCAGTCCTCGGCGACGAGGCCCGTCAGATCGAGCTCCTCGGCGAAGCACACTCCGAGGACACGAGGCCCCGAACCAAGAGACGCCGAACCAAGAGGCGCCGCCCCGTGAGGGCCGAAGGTCCTGTCGTAGAATCCACCGCCGTTGCCCAACCGGGCGCCATCGGCACCGAAGCCCAGGGCGGGGACGAGGATGAGGTCGAGACCGACCGCGGGGGAGAGCAGCTGAGCGGCGGAGAGCAGCGTGTGATCCCGGGCCGGTTCGCGGATTCCCCATCTGCCCCACGGCTTCAGGCGGGCCATCGAACCGGTGACCTGGCCGAACATCAAGGGCTCGCCGACCGTCGTGACGACCGGCAGATAGACGGTGCCGCCTGCTGCGAGAAACCGGTCGAGCGCCGGGTCGAGGTCCGGCTCTCCGGGCAGAGCCGCATAAGCAAGGAGGGAGCGGACCGGCGCTTCCCGGATGACACTCCACGCGGCAGCGGCCACGGCGTCCGCAGGTGAGGTTGAAGTCGGGGTCGCGTCGGCCGGGGTGACCTGCGGCGATGTCGTCGCCACGGACGACGATGAGGCGGGAGACGCCTCGGCGAGGGAGCGGTCGGCACGAGCGGCGCGGATGCGGGACCTCAGCTGCGCCTTCGAAGTTTCTGGTTCCACGCATTTCAGACTAACCGGGGTCGGCGGATTAGTTAAGATGACTTCATGAGTGATGAAGCGCAGCGCACCGTTCGCAAGGCCGTGATCCCCGTCGCCGGTCTCGGAACTCGGTTCCTCCCCGCCACGAAAGCCACCCCCAAAGAGATGCTGCCCGTCGTCGACAAGCCGGCGATCCAGTACGTCATCGAGGAAGCCGTCGACGCCGGTCTGCAGGACGTTCTCATGATCACCGGCCGGAACAAGCGGCCGCTGGAGGATCACTTCGACCGGGTCGACGGGCTCGAGGCGGCGCTCGCGCAGAAGGGCGACGACAAGAAGCTCGCCGCTGTGCGCCATCCGTCGGAACTCGCTGATATCCACTATGTGCGCCAGGGAGATCCGAAGGGTCTCGGTCACGCCGTGCTCAAGGGGCGTCAGCATGTGGGCAATGAGCCGTTCGCGGTGCTTCTCGGCGATGACCTCATCGACGAGCGCAGCCCGATCCTGCCGAAGATGATCGAGGTCGCAGAGAAGACCGGCGGCAGCGTCGTCGCACTCATGGAGGTCCCGCCGGAGGCGATCCACCTCTACGGCTGCGCGGCCGTCGAGACCACCTCCGATGATGAGGTCGTCAGGGTCACCGATCTCGTCGAGAAACCTGCCACCGAGGATGCTCCCTCGAACCTCGCCATCATCGGCCGCTACGTGCTGGCTCCGGAGATCTTCGACGTCCTCGAGACCACGAAGCCGGGACGCGGCAACGAAATCCAGCTCACCGATGCCCTTCAGGAGCTCGCCGGGGATGACGACGGCCACGGCGTCTACGGTGTCGTGTTCAAGGGTGCGCGCTACGACACGGGTGACAAGCTCGACTACCTCAAGGCGGTTGTGCAGATCGCCTGCGACCGTGACGACCTCGGCGACGATCTCAAGGCGTGGCTGCGCGACTTCGTGCCGACGCTGGACTGAGCTGACTTCTCTGGTGCGGCCCGTCTGGGCAGACCGACATCGAACCCGAGAGCGAGGGCAGCCGCGTGTGGCCTGTCATCCTGACTGATCGACAGTCCGATATCGTGCTGCGACCGCTGCGCCGCCGCGACGAAGAGGCCTGGCGAGAAGTCCGTCGATTCAACCGCGACTGGTTGCGTCCGTGGGATGCGACTCTGCCCGCACCCGGCCAGGAGCTGCCGGGGTTCCGCACGATGGTGCGGATGCAGGACAAGCAGGCCAAGCGGGGACAGACCGTGCCGTTCGCCATCGACGTCGACGGGAGCTTCCGCGGCCAGATCACCGTGTCGGGACTGAGCTGGGGCTCGATCCTGTCCGGGCAGATCGGGTACTGGATCGACTCGCGCGTAGCCGGGCGCGGAATCACCCCGATCGCCGTGGCCATGGCCGCCGACCACTGTTTCTTCGCCCTCGGTCTCCACCGCATCGAGATCAACATCCGCCCGGAGAACACTGCGAGCCTGCGCGTGGTTGCCAAGCTCGGCCTGCGCGACGAAGGGGTGCGCGAGAAGTACATGCATATCGACGGACAGTGGTGCGACCACCGCTCGTTCGCCCTGCTTTCCGAAGAGGTCCCGCAAGGACTGCTTGCCGCATACCGGCACGGCACCAGCGGGTGATCGGCGTGAACGAGCGCCGTTCGGGAAGGTCCAGCCGCCACCTGGGAATTCGGTGAACTTCGCCCCTGTTTGACCGACACACCTCACGCCTTCACGTCTTCGCAGATGCCCGCAACTTAGGGTGGCATTGTGGACACCAGCATCATCGTCGTCATCGCCATCGTCGTGGTCTTCGCCGTTGCTGTGCCCGCAATGATTCGGAAGTCCGCGACGGATCTCTCGCGCGTCGAAATCGACACGGTTCCGGACAATGCCGCCGTCGTCTCCGCCGAGACCGCGATCCCCGGGCACGACCATTCGGAGCGCATCCAGGTCTTCCACGACAAACCCCGGAAAGTGCCGTCGGTTCCGACGCCGGACATCTCACCCAGAGGCGAGGCCCCGAAACTGAGTCTCTCGGCCACTCTTCCCGAGTTCGCAGTCATCGACGGTCACGCCGAAGCGCATACCGTCACCGAGGCCGCCGAGCACACCCAGCTCAACGTCCTGCCCATCGCGGTCGGTGAAAGCAGCTCCTCCCTATCCAGTGACTATGCGATAGCCGGTCGCGCTGTCGGTGGTTCCAGGGTAGGTGCCGGCACTGACACAGGATTCGGAGCGGGCACTGCCGCCGACAATGTGCGGATGCTCCACCCCGCGGTCCATGCCGTATTCAATGGCAGCAGCCGCTCCGCCGGGCACTCGGACAGACAGGACCGCCCGCCCCAGGCGACTCCACCCCAGGGGAATCCACCTTGGGCGACCGACGCCGGTCGCAATGTGTCGGCGAACCGGACAGGTTCGACCGGTGCCGGTCCTGACCGGCGAGGCGGCGGACCACAAGAGGGGCAGTCCCGGTCGGGACGCGGCGACCACCTCGGCGAGGGGGCGACCAGCACGAACGGACACGACCCACAATTTTCCAATCCGACCATCGGAACCGATGAGGAACATGCGATGACTGAGCAAGCCACGACCCTGCGGGAGTCCCTGAAGTCGCTGAACACCATGGTCAGGGGCTTCTCCCTGGTCTTCCTCGCCTCGGTTCTCGGCATTCTCGTGTCGAGTGTGCTCGCGGCCTTCTCGGTCGTGCACATCGCCCTGGCAGGGGTCTTCCTCGGTCTCGCGGTCGTGACTCTGTTCCTCGTGCGCACGCTCAACCTGCGCAAGCGGGAAGCGAAGAAGAAGCTGCGGCGCCTGCAGGAGACCGCGCGGACACAGTCGGCTGCCAAGCCGGAGAGGGCTGCTGAGCCGGTGCACGCCACCAAGTCGGAGCGTGCCCCCAGGCCAGAGCGGGCCGCCAAGCCAGAGCGTGCCGCCCAGCCGGAACCGGCAGCGCAGTCGACGACTGCGGCCCAGCCGACTGCTGCGGCTCGACCGAAGACGAGTACTCAGCCTGCGACCGAGTCGCGGACAACGGCTCGACCGGGTGCGAAGTCACAGACTGTTCCGGTCAAGGAGCAGCGCCGCACAGCACCTGTATCGACCTCGAGCGGAACCGCTGC
The DNA here is from genome assembly GCF_011617705.1 of Brevibacterium limosum. Lineage (NCBI taxonomy): Bacteria > Bacillati > Actinomycetota > Actinomycetes > Micrococcales > Brevibacteriaceae > Brevibacterium > Brevibacterium limosum. The sequence goes on from NZ_CP050154.1 coordinate 747,646, forward strand.
CCGGATCGCCGCGGCGGCACAGGGCACGAGCGCGGCGGCGAAGGCCGCGCAGGCACGCGCCGCGATGAACCGCTCCGTTGAGGCGAAGAAGTCCCGCGAAGAGGCCGACACCGGCGAGATCCCACTCGTGCGCATCCGCAAGGAAGCCGCCGAGGGCCACACCACCCGGCAGGTCCTCCTCACCGGACCGATCCCGGTCGTGAAGGAGAACGCCGCCGCTGACAGTGACGCCACCTCCGCCGAGGCGACCGCCGACTCCGATGGTGCGTCGACTTCGGGCGCTGCTGAGACGGGGGCTTCGAAGCAGCCGGTTGAGAAGACGACGGCGAAGGAATCCCCGGCTGAGCGTAAGAACGACGCTGATGCGACCTCGACACAGTCCGTAGAGAAGGCCCCGGCCGAATCCGCGGATGCTCCCGTCTCGCTCGGAGCCGACCTCGCCGGCGAGACCGACACGGTCGCAGGCACAGCCGATCGGGAGGACGCCGATGTGGATGTGCACGCGGAGCTCAACGCGGCAGCACCGAAGGTCGATGACCCGTTCATGCAGCGACTGAAGTCACGTGACGGCTGGTCGCCGACCCCGCTGCCGGTGCCCAGCTACGTCGACGCTCCCGAGGCCGAGCACCCGGTGCCTTCGGCAGCGGCGGCGGACGCCAGCTCTTATGAAACCGAAGCCCGCAGCCGTGAGGACATCGCGGCCCAGTTCGCCGAGGAGCTCGGCTACCGTCCGGAGCTCAGCGACTCAGCCCGCGAGGAGGGGCCGCTCGGCCACGGCCGCAAGGCGATCCGGACGCCGAAGGCCGCCGACCTCGGCGCCGTCAACGACGTCCTCGCGCGGCGGCGCGCCTGATGCCCCGAAGCAGCTGAATCGAGGTCCACACCGATCTCTGAACGCAGATGACGAAGCCCCGCACCATCCGTGCGGGGCTTCGTCGTACCCGGGCTCCTGGGCTCATGAGGGCCTGCTTCCCGCCGGGGTTCTGCGAACAGCCCAGTCCACGACAGATAGCACATATTCCGCACTGGGCTAACTGTCGTGGACTGGGCTGCCAGCGATCAGGTGCTGAAGACGAACCAGCAGATCGGATCACGCCGAGCCTGATCCTCCAGCACGAGTTCACGGACTTCGGACGACAGCCTCTCGCGCTGCCGATCACGTTCGGCACGACCGGCCGCGAGGTCCTTCCCGGATGGTCCACGGGCAGCTTTGATCGCGTAGGCCGCCGCGCCGAGATCGTGCTCGGCGACGTGGCCGACACACGCGGCCTGTCCCGCCGCATACGCGGCGAATCGAGCAGGTCCCCGCAGCGGTCGAGCCGCACCCATGGCGTGACCGCCGAGGGCGCGAGCCTCCATCATCGGCATCTCCCCGGCCGCCCAGGCGCGGGCGGCAGCGATGGCCTCATGAGGGCGTACGTCGTCCGGGAGAATTTCCTCGAAGACGGGGAGGACGTGGTCGGCACAGTCGGCGGCCCACAGGGCGAGGAGCCGGTGGTGATCATCGGTCAGCGAGCCGCCTCGGCGCAGGGTGATCATCCGCGGATCACGGACTTCGGGAAGGATCACGGGAGCCGTCCGAGCTGGGACCGCAGTCGCAAGCGGGGGAACCGAATGGTGTTCACACGTGCCGATTGTAGCGCTCGCGCCGGCCCGACCGGTCTGGGGAAGGTCGGAACTGCGGCAAGAACCTACCTGGGGCTGTGTGTTCCCCTGCTGGACACGTTCGGCTCGGCAAACTCGGACCGTGCTAGGTTGCTCACCGTCGACCACGCGAGGGCGACCGGCAGAAAGCCGAATCAGCGTTCAGGGGAGAATCCGATGGTCGGTATCGACGACGGAGTCAACGCCGACAGGGCCGGGGAGCGACGGGCCAGACGGGCCGCGGCGGGTTCGTTCATCGGCGCCGTCGTCGAATGGTACGACTTCCTCCTCTATGGAATCGTCGCCGCCCTCGTCTTCGGGGAGCTCTTCTTCCCCGACTACAGCTCCCATGCCGGAACGCTGGCGGCGTTCGCGACCTTCGGTGTCGGATTCATCTTCCGCCCCCTCGGCGGCATCATCTTCGGCCACTTCGGCGACCGCCTCGGCCGGAAGTCCATGCTGGTGTGGACGATGACGATCATGGGCGTGGCCACCGCCCTCATCGGATTCCTGCCGACCTACCAGTCCGTCGGCTGGCTCGCGCCCGCCCTGCTGGTGCTGCTTCGCTGCATTCAGGGCATCGCCGTCGGCGGCGAGTGGGGCGGTGCCGCACTCATGGCCGTCGAGAGCGCACCGTCGAAGCTGCGGGCCCTCTTCTCCAGCGGAGTCCAGATCGGCTACTCCTTCGGACTGCTGCTGGCCACCGGTCTTGTGGCCCTGCTCAGCAGCAACTTCTCTGCCGAGGCCTTCCTCGCCTGGGGCTGGCGCATCCCATTCTTCTTCAGCGCCGTCCTCGTCCTCGTCGGGCTGTGGATCCGCGCCGGCGTCGAGGAATCAGAAGAGTACGTCGAGCGTGTGAAGAATGCGAAGACCGACAAGACCGCGAAGCTGCCGATCCTCGAAGCCTTCAAGCGCTACCCCGCACAGATCGTCCAGATCGTCGGCCTGCGCTTCATCGAGCTGCTGACCATGTACATCGTCACGACCTTCGCCCTGTCGTACTCGACCGAGCAGCTCGGCCTCGACCGGCAGATCATGCTCAACATCACCCTCATCGTCGGCGGCCTCGGCATCGTCACGATCCCTGCCTTCGCCTATCTCTCCGACCGCTACGGACGACTGCGCGTCTATCTCACCGGCGGCGTCATCGGCCTGGTCAGCGCCGTGCCGTTCTTCCTCTTCCTCGAAGCCGGCAACGTCGTCGGCATCGTCATCTTCGCGGTGCTGCTCATCAACATCGCCCACGACGCAGTCGTCAGTGTCCAGCAGCCGCTGTTCGCCGAGATGTTCAGCCCCGAATTCCGTTACAGCGGAGCCGGCGTCGGCTACCAGCTCGCCAGCGCCATCGCCGGCGGCTTCACGCCGTTCATCGCGACGTTCCTCGTCGGACTCGGCAACGGGACCTGGTACCTCGTGGCGGCCTACCTCGGCGGCGGCTGCCTCATCTCGATCTCGATTGCCATGCACCTTGTGCGCAAGTGGCAGCTCGGCCGCCGCGCCGAACGCTCCACCGTCGACACCGAACAGGTCGTGTCCGCCTGATGGTTCGGCACTCCTCCCTGGCCGCCGCCATGCCGACCTCTGGATCGCACGCCGAAGCGATGCCTGCCGCGAAAGCACCAACCGCGCCGACACCCGGCTGACCGGACTCCGGTCTCGTGTCAGCTGCGGGGCAGGGCCACGTACTTGACCTCGAGGAACTCGTCGATGCCGACGCGGCCGCCCTCGCGGCCGAGGCCGGACATCTTCACTCCGCCGAACGGCGCCGCCGGGTTCGAGACCAGGCCGGTGTTGAGCCCGACCATGCCCACTTCCATCTTGTCGGCGAGGCCGAGAGCGCGTTCGACGTTCTCGCTGTACAGGTAGCCGACGAGGCCGAACTCGGTCTCATTGGCCAAGGCGATGCCCTGTTCGTCGGTGTCGAAGGTGACGATCGGGGCCACGGGGCCGAAGATCTCCGTCGTCCGGATCTCGGCGTCATCGGGAATGTCGGTCATCACTGTCGGGGTGTAGAAGAAGCCGTCACCGTCGATCCTGGCCCCGCCGGTGAGGACATTCGCTCCCTTGGCCACGGCCTCATCGACGAGGCCGGCGACCTTGTCGAGGGTGTCCTGGTCGACGAGCGGACCCATCTCGGTTCCTTCGTCGAGGCCGTTGCCCACCTTCATCGCACCGATGCGTTCGGCCAGCCTCGAGGAGAACTCCTCGGCCAGAGAGGAATGGACGAACATGCGGTTCGCCGCGGTGCAGGCCTCACCGCCGTTGCGCATCTTCGCGACCACCGCGCCTTCGACGGCCTTGTCGATGTCGGCGTCGGCGAAGACGACGAACGGCGCGTTGCCGCCGAGCTCCATCGAAGTCTTCATGACGCTGTCGGCGGCCTGCTTGATCAGCCCCACCCCGACCTCGGTGGACCCGGTGAATGTGACCTTGCGGGCGATGCCGGACTCCATCCAGGGAGTGACGACGCGGCGCGCGGAGTCGGAGGTGACGAGGTTGAGCACGCCGGCGGGCAGGCCGGCTTCGACGAGGACGTCGACGAGCATGAGCGAGGTCAGCGGGGTCAGCTTCGCAGGCTTGAACACCATCGTGCAGCCGGCGGCGACGGCGGGTCCGATCTTGCGGGCGCCCATGGCCAGCGGGAAGTTCCACGGGGTGATGAGAATGCAGGGGCCGACGGGCTCGCGCGAGATGAGCATGCGGTTCTTGCCGTCCGGGGACTGTGAGTAGTCGCCCTCGATGCGCACGGCCTCTTCGGAGAACCAGCGGAAGAACTCGGCGCCGTAGGTGACCTCGCCCTTGGACTCGGCGAACGGCTTGCCCATCTCGGCGGTCATCACCGCGGCGATGTCGTCGGCGCGGTCGTGCAGCAGTTCGAAGGTCCGGCGCAGGATCTCGGAGCGCTCGCGCGGCGAGGTGGCCGCCCAGTCTGCCTGTGTGTCACCGGCGACCGTGATGGCCTCTTCGGCATCGGCGGCGGAGCCGTCGGCCACGGTGGTGATGATCTCGCCGGTGGCGGGATTGCGGACGTCGATGGTCTTGCCGCCCTCGGCCTCGCGCCACCGGCCGTTGATGAACAGGCCGGTGCCCAGTTTGTCGATGATCGGAGTGATATCCACGACGCGTCCTCCTTGAGTGTCGTCGGTGCAGAACCGCGTGGCCGGCGTGAGAACGTCCCCGCCGCAGTATCGGAACGCGGCCGCTTCCAGTCTAGTGCTCTTCGGCCCGATGCGTCTTGGGGATTTCGCTGCCGGCACCTGTCAGGCGGGGGACTCGTCGGGTCCATCGGCTGCGGAGCCACCGTCGGCCGCAGCCGAAGCGCGGGCGATCATCGACAGTGAAGCGTGGGTGAGTGCACTGACGGCGATGAGTTGGCGGTTGTGCATCGTGATGCCGCGGATCACTCGGAGGCAGACTTCGTCGCGACTGAGCTCGGTGCCGATCGGCCGGATGTTGTCTTGGGCCGTTGAAGCGATGGCTCGGCACTGATCGACGACCGAATCGGCGCTGACGGAGTAGCCGGCGGCATCGACCATCTCGAGGGTTCGAGCCACGGCTGTCCGAGCGGCAGACTCTTCATCCGGCCAGCCCAGCCGGTCGAGAGCCTCGGTCACGATCCCATCGAAGCGGTCCGAATGAGACCGAGGCGCGGCGGCGGGGCTGGTGCCCGATCTCAGTGTGAACGGAGGTGACCCCGGTGCTCGGAGCGCCGAGGCGGGAAGCCCGGAGTTCCCGCGCAGGGCGAACTCCTGGCAGATCCCCATCAGCTCGATCGTCGGCAACGACGCGTCACCGATCGCTCGGGTGAGTTCGGCGATTCCGGAGATCGGTGTATTCAGCTCGTCGCGGAGCCAGCGGATGAGCTCGAGTCGGTGGAGATGAGCATCGTCATAGACCGCCGTGGTCGCATTCTTCTTCCGGCCGGGGCGGAGGAGCCCCTCATGGATGTAGAACTTGATGCTCGCAGTCGAGACTCCCGATGCGGCGGCCAGGGCACCGAGCTTCATCGCTGGTCCAGTCGTGTCGATCTCATCCCAAGTCCTGTCTCATCGGCAGCCTCACTCTGCGGCCGGGATCAGATAGCGGAAGCGGCTCATGCTATCTACGTTGCCGCAGTTGGTCAGTGACACTATCTTAATGTCATGTCCTCACTCTTCATCGCCATCCATGCCATTGCCGCCACGGGTGTCGTCCTGCTGGGACCCATCCAGATCATCCGCCGCGCCAAGGACCGCAGACACCGTTTCATCGGGCGGTCCTGGGTCATTCTCATGTACTTCGTGTGCACCAGCGGAATGTTCATCTACTCACTCACCGGTTCCTTCACGATCTTCCACGCCTTGGCGATCTGGACCTTCATCTCCACCACGCTCGGCGTCATCGCCATTCGCCGTGGCAACGTCCGACGCCACATCGGAATGATGGTCGGCTCCTATCTGGGCGCACTGATCGCCGGCGTCTTCGCCGCGGTCGTTCCCGGTCGTGAGATCCCGCGGCTGGCCGTGAGCGACCCCGGGCTGCTGTGGTCACTCGTGGCCGTGATCATCGTGGCTGTCACCGCTTGGGCGATCGTCGTCCTGCGCTTCGTCTCCGGGCACGACCGGAAGACATCCACAGCGCAGACGCGAGAAGGCACCGGCGGCGAACCGCTGACGCCCTCGAGCCCGAGCAACGCGGCCCCGGTCACCGCGAAGTGACGCGACCGGGTCGGGACCTCAGGCCACGAACTTGTCGAACTCGTCGTTCTTGTGCAGGAAATTCTGCACATAGGAGCACGTGGTGCGGAACTTCAGCCCCTCCTCGGCGCTGGTCTCCAGCGCGTAGCGCACCAGCTCGGCCGCCAGACCGCGACCGCCCCACTCGGGGGACACCTCGGTGTGGGTGAAGATGCGCACCGTACCTTCGGCGGTGTCATCGGCACCGGCCTCACGGTCGATGTAGTCGGCGAGACCGATGACCTTGCCCTCGTGGGAGACGGTGAAGCGTTTGGCGGCAGCATCCTCGGCGATGGTGAAGGTCTCTCCCGAGATGTCGATGTCCATGGTCATTCCTCCCGAATGTCCGTGCCGGCGGCACTGCGCGATGGTCGCTGTCCTGACAGTTGACACTATAGTTCTGGGCGAGCGGAACGACTAGCCTGGTCAGTGAGCCGCAGTGAAAGTCGTGAAGGAGTCCCATCTATGTCCGCACATCCCTCGGTCACCGTGGTCGATGCGCACCGCCGGAAGCTGCGCGAAGCCGGGTTCGAGGTCGCCGAACTCACCGCCGCTGACATCGCCGACTACGTCGAGCTCGTCTCCTCGGCCTACCGCGGTGAGGGGTCGAAGCAGGGGTGGACCACCGAGGCGGACCTCCTCGGCGGGCAGCGGCTCGATGCTCCCATGGCCGAGGAGATGCTCGCCGAGGCGGACTCACAGATCCTGCTCGCCCGTGATGAGCAGGGCCGCGCCGTGGCCAGCATCTACGTGCGCGAACCCGAAGACGGAGCGGCCTACCTCGGGGTGCTCGCCGTCTCGCCGGTGGGGCAGGGGAGGGGCGTGGGGTCCTCGCTCATCAGCCTCGCCGAGGCGTGGGTGGCCGAACGCTGGGGCGCGACGTCGATGCGGATGAGCGTGATCAACAAGCGTGACGAACTCATCGCCTACTACGAGCGCCGCGGGTACGAACGCACCGGCGACGTCGAGCCCTTCCCCTACGGCGACGAACGCTTCGGAGTGCCGAAGGTCGACGACCTCGAGTTCGTGCTGCTGCGCAAACAACTGAGCTGAACGGGCGGCCCACAGACTCGGGGCACGCGCTGCCAAGCCAAGAATAGGTCAGCATCGGACACTTCGGTTGAAAGAAAGTATCCGATACTGACCACTAGTTTGGAGGAGAAGGTCGCTGGCCCGCTGGCGCGCCCCTCAGAAGACCATCGCGGGCACGACCAGGCCGCCGACGAGGGCGACCGGGCCGATGACGACCATCGACATGCCGAACTTCACGAGGATGCGGGTCAGGCGCGGCTTGTCCTCGACAGGGGCGGTCGCGACGACCGTGGCGCCCAGCGTCGAGAACGGTGAGACGTCGACGACGGCCGAGCACACGCCCAGCGCCGCGATGAGCGCCCACCCGGGCACCCCACCTGCGGCGATGAGGGGCAGCGCCAGCGGCACGAGAGCGGCCAGGATGCCAGTGGTCGAGGCGAACGCAGAGACCAGACCGCCGACGATGCAGAGGACGAACGCGGCGATGAGCGGCGAACCGATCGCCTCGGCGCCCTCACCGAGCAAGTCGACCGCACCCATGTTCTGCAGCACGCCGACGAAGGTGATGATGCCGCCGACGAGCAGCACGGTCGGCCAGTCGATCTTCGGAATCGCGGCCTTGCCCGTCTTCGGGTCGACGAGCGAGAGGATCGCGCCGAACATGAAGCACAGCAGGCCGATGTCCGGTTCCTGACCGAGGGCCGCGAGGACGACCACGGTGCCGATGAGGCCGACCATGAAGATCACGGTGAGGATCTGCACGAATGTGAAGGGCGAGGACTCGACCGTCTCAGAGCCGGAGGAGGAGTCGAAGAGCGCTTCATCCTCGTCGTCCTCACCGAAGGCGACACTCGACGCCGAGGCGGAACCGCGCGAAATCGTCGACTGCGCGCTCCCGGTGCGGGCCCCGGCCGAAGCGTTCCCGGAATGTGTCCCGCCCCCGGCCTCAGCATGCGCAGCGGCCGCCACCGTGGTCTTCGAGAACAGCGACCGCCCGTACATGAAGTAGGCGACGGCGAGCATGACGAGGTAGACGGCCACGGCGATGCCGAAGAGCAGGAACGGGGACAGATCGATTCCGGCATCATGCGCGGTCGAATAGGTGACGATTCCGTAGAGACTGGTCGGGGCGAATCCGCCGGCGCCGATGGCGAAGCAGATCGCCAGGCCCATGAGCGCATAGTCGACCCCGTACTTGCGCGCGACCTGCATGCCCACCGGCATCATCACCAGGCCGGCCAGCGGGGCGCCCATGGCCGCGATCCCGCCGGTGATGAGGAAGAACACGACCGGCAGCAGCACCGCCGAGGATCCGACGCGTTCGAGGGCCCAGTCGATGATCTTGTCGACGGTCCCGTTCTCCTGCGCGATCGCGAAGAAGTAGGTCACGCCCGCCAGCAGGATCATGATGCTCAGCGGGAACTCGGCGATGATGTCCTCGACCGCCAGATCGGTGAATAGGAGCCCGGTTCCGGCCGCGCCGACGAGCATGAGCACGCCGATCTGCACACCGCGGACAGCACCGACCGCGAAGAGAGCGATGAATATGAGCAGAGCAATGATCTGAGTGAGCATGATGTCCTTGCGAAGGCTGAAGCGACACTGAGCATCGCTGGCTGATTCGTTGAGAGACACTACCAGTGTTACCGGCAGGTACACGTGAGGCGTGTCCGATCCGTCGGAAAGTCCCGACAGACGGAAAACCCTCGCCGAGGCGGCCACCGGTAATCCGCAGCCACGTTCGGTGGCGATGACGTGAGAACGGGCTACCGGCTGGTGCCGGCGGGGGCGGCCTCAGGACTACCTGACGGCGGCTCAACAACCTCGCGCGAGGTTGCTGAGCCGCCGTCAGGTAGTAATTGGGGGCGGCCTCAGGTGAGCAGAACGGCTCCGCCGAGAGCGATGAGGGCGACGACGATCGTGACCAGGGTGGCCAGTGCGATCGGTCGGGCACCGAGGTTCTTCAGCGACCGCCACTGCACTCCGCGGCCGAGGGCGAACATCGCCATCGCCAGGCACACGGTCTGGATCCAGCTGAGCCCGGTGACCGCGAACTCCGGCAGCAGACCGAAGGTGCGCAGGGCCGCCATGACGAGGAAGCCGACGACGAAGAGCGGCACGATCGGCGGGCGCTTGCCCTGAGCCGGAGCTGCCTTCGTCGTCGTCGACACCGCCCCCGCGGACGAGGCACCCGGGCCCGCTCCTGCGGAGGTCTCAGCGGATCCGTCGGCCGCCTCGGTGGTGGAGTTCGCCAGTGCCTTGTTCTCGCTGCGGCGCACGGCATAGCTGAACACGGCGACGGTGGGAGCGAGCATGATGACGCGGGCGAGCTTGACGAGGACGGCGATCTCGAGGGCGGCGGGTCCGATGATTCCACCGATCGCCACGACCTGGGCGACCTCGTGGGTGGCGGCACCGCCCCACATGCCGGCGGTCTCCGGGGACAGGCCCATGGCGGTCGAGAGACCGGGGACGATCGCGATCATCAGGGTGCCGAAGAGGACGACGAGGCCGATCGCCGCCGCCACATCCTCCTTCTTCGACTTCAGAGTCGACTCGACGCCGGCGACGGCGGCAGCACCGCAGATGCCGAATCCGCTGCCGATGAGCACGGCCAGGGGGCGGTCGACCTTGAGCGGTTTGGCCAGGGCGATGGCCGAGAGGATGCCGGCGGCGACGATGACGGCGGCGAGGACGAGGACGAGCCAGCCGAGGTCGAGGATGTCGCCGAGCACGACCTGCGCGCCGAGGGCGACGATGCCCAGGCGCAGCAGCGGCTTCGCCGCGAAGTTGAGTCCGGGCATGAACGCCTCGGGGAGGTCGGGCACGAGATTGCCCAGGAGGATGCCGAGCACGATCGCCACGAGCAGCGGCGAGAGCACGGGCAGGAGCATGGAGATCGGCCACGCGACGGCCGTGGCCGCAGCGGCGACGGCGAGTCCGGGCAGAAGGGACGTGAAGCGGTTCATGGCTTCAGTCTGTCAACGCCCGGTCAGTCGCAGTAGACGGTGATTTCGACGCAACCCATATGGATCTGATATGTCATGATGAGCATATGCACGATCTCGGGAATATGAAGAACTGGCCCGAGCTCCAGGCGCTGGGGCTGCTGGTGGCCCTCAGCGGCAACGCCAGATCGATCGGTCAGGCCGCGGCGAAACTCGACCTCGCCCAGCCGAATGCCTCCCGCAGCCTGCGCAACCTCGAACGCGACCTCAAGGTGCCGCTGCTGCGGCGCTCGCCGCGGGGAACCGAACTCACCGTCGAAGGCCGCGCCGTCGCCGAATGGGCGTCGACGGTCATCGAAGCCTATGACACCCTCTACACCGGGGCCCGCGCCATCCAGGACGCCCGCGCCGGAACGGTCAAGGTCAGCGCCTCGCTGACGGTCGCCGAGTACCTCATGCCCCGCCACCTCACGACCTTCCGCGCCGCGCACCCGAAGATCGACATCGGACTGTCCGTGGAGAACTCCGCGACCGTCATCGACCGGGTGCGCCGGCAGACCTGCGACCTCGGCCTCATCGAAACCGTGTCCCTGCCCCAGGACCTCAACGCCGAGGTGGTCGGCCGTGACCGACTCATGATCGCCTGCGCCCCGGACTTCGCCCACGCCTGGACGAAGCCGATCACCGCGGAGGAGCTGGCGCAGGTGCCCCTGCTGGTGCGCGAGATCGGATCGGGCACCAGGGAAGCCATCGACGCGGCACTCGCCGAAGCCGACGGGGTGCGCGTGGCGGGGGAGTACGGCTCGAACTCCGCCCTGCGCATCGCCGCGGCCACCGCCGTCGCACCCGCAGTGCTCTCCGAGCTCGCGCTGCGCGACGATTTCCGGGCCGGACGTCTGGTGCCGCTGCCGGTCGCCGACGATGTCGATCTCACCCGCGAACTCCACGCCGTGTGGGCGAAGAGCCGACGGCAGTCACCCGGGGCACGTCTGCTGCTCGACCATATGGTCGCCAGCCTGGGGTAGGGGACTCGCAGCAGGCCGAGGGCGGTGTGGGGCAGAGGCCCCGCAAGGCGGCCCGGGACGGCTCAGCACCAGCGGCGGCCGCACCCTTATATTGGGCACATGACACAGCCTGAGCCTGCCTCCTCACCCGCCCCACATTCCGATTTCGCTCCGGACACCATCGTCGTCGAAACCGGACGCCCGCAGCGCACCGACGGTGCCGCGGTGAATCCGCCGATCGATCTGTCCTCGACCTTCGTCAGCACGGGCGACATCTCCGCATCCCCCTATGCCTACGCCCGCTTCGACACTCCCGCGTGGACGCCGTTCGAAGAAGCTCTCGGTCAGCTGGAGCACTCGGCACTGCCCGGGCTGGTCTTCGGCTCGGGTCTCGCGGCGATCTCGGCCGTGATCAGCCTCGTTCCCGCCGGAGGCACGCTGATCATCCCGACCCACAGCTACCAGGGTGCGCTCGCCTCCGCGGAGCAGATCTCGAAGCGCCAGAACTTCGACCTCGTCACCGTCGACATCGCCGACACCGAGGCGGTCATCGCCGCCCTCGACGACGCGGGGCACGCGACGCCGGGCCGGGTGGCAGCGGATGGGAGGGCCGCCTCGGCGAGAGCGGGCGGAGCCGGATCCCCGGGGATGCTGTGGATCGAGTCGCCGACGAACCCGATGCTCGAGGTCGCCGACGTTCCCGCGCTGACCGCGGCCGCAGAGGACCGCGGCTTCCTCGTCTGCGTCGACAACACCTTCGCCACCCCGCTGCTGCAGACTCCGCTCGACCTGGGCGCCGACATCGTCGTGCACTCGGTGACGAAGTACCTGGCAGGCCACTCCGACGTCGTCCTCGGCGCGGTCGTGACCGGCAGCACCGCGCTGCGTCAGGACCTGCACACGGAACGGTCGATGCGCGGCGGCATCGCCGGGCCCTTCGAGGTCTGGCTGGCCCTGCGCGGACTGCGCACCCTGGCGGTGCGCCTCGACCGTGCGCAGACCAACGCCCAAGCCATCGCCGAGCGCCTGGCCGCCCACCCCGCCGTCGTCGAAACCCGCTACCCGGGCCTGCCGAACGACCCCGGCCACGCCCGCGCCGCCGCGCAGATGAACGGTTTCGGGGCGATCATCTCCTTCACCGTCGAATCCGCGGACAGGGCCACCGCCATCGCCGAGGCGGTCCGACTGTGGACACCGGCGACGTCCCTGGGCGGTGTGGAATCCCTCATCGAGCGTCGCCGCCGCCACGCGTCGGAACCCGCGACCGTGCCCGAGGGACTCATCCGCCTGAGCGTGGGCATCGAGAACCTCGACGACCTGTGGGCCGACCTCGAGGCGGCCCTGGCCTGATGGGGCATACGCCCGACTATGTGCTCGACCGGCCCGGCGTGGGCGACCTCGATCAGTTCTTCGCCATCGACTCCGACCCGCGGGTCTGGACGCACCTGCCCAGCGGACGGTTGACAGAGGCGGAAGAGGCCGAGGCGATCCTCGTCAAGCTGGTCTCGCAGTGGGAACTCGACGGAATCGGGCCGTGGATGGTCAGACAGGCTCCCGGAGGAGAGATCGTGGGCCACTGCGGATGTTCGCTGCGCGGCGTGCCCGGACCCGGTGCCTCCCGCCGCACGCCCGGAGCGTTCTGGAACCTCGGCTACCGCTTCCGCCCCGAAGCGCAGGGACACGGATTGGCGACCGCGGTGTCGCGGGATGCGATCGCAGCCGCCACGGACATCGACCCCGAGCTGCCGGTCGTGGCGTATCTGCTCGAGCACAACACCGCCTCGGCGGTGGTCGCCCGCAAGCTCGGGCTCGAACTCGTCCGTCGGGTGCCCGACGCCGGCAATCCCGACCCGGCGGCCGTTCGACTGGTCTTCGCCGACCGGGACCTCACCGCCGCTCAGCTCGACGCCACCGTGGTCTGAGGCAGGCGACTCCATTCGGCGCCCCCGTGGCCTCAGCGGGCGACTCCGTTCGACGGCCGGCCTGTGACGCAGATCAACTTAACGTACGTTAAAGTTGCGGTAGAAGCTTCCGAACGCCGACTCGGCGGACGGGGGCCGACGCCCTACCATCCAATCGGATCAGCGGATTCGTACGAAGGAGTCGCATTGTCCACCAGTGTTCTCACCGAAGTCAGCGGTGGTGTCACGACTGTGACCATCAACCGTCCGGAGAGCCTCAACGCACTCGACGAGGAAACGTTCCAGACCATCGGCAGAGCCGTCACCGAGGCGGCCGCGAACTCCCGTGCACTCATCCTCACCGGCAGCGAACGGGCCTTCAGCTCCGGTGCGGATCTGCAGGGAGGAGTCGAGAGGCGCGAGGGCATCGACCTCGCCGGTGCGAACGCGATCATCGCGTCGATCCTCGACCTGTCCATCCCCACGATCGCAGCGGTCTCCGGACCGGCGGCCGGAATCGGATGCTCCCTCGCCCTGGCCTGCGACTACCTGGTGATGAGCGAGAAGTCCTATCTCATGCTGCCCTTCACGAAGATCGGTCTCATGCCCGACGGCGGTTCGACCGCCTTGGTCGCCGCCTCGGCCGGGCGCCATCGGGCTCTGCGCCTGGCGCTGACGGGAGAGAAGCTGCAGGCCGCCGATGCTCTCGACTGGGGGCTGGCCAGCGAAGTCGTCCCCGCCGGAAGCCACCTCTCACGTGCCGAAGAGGTCGCCGCGGTCTTCGCGCAGGGCCCCACCCGGGCCCTGACCGCCTCGAAGCGAGCGATCAACCGGGCCAGTCTGGCCGAACTCGACTCGTCGTTCGGTCGCGAAGTCGAAGGGCAGGACGCTCTGCGCGCGAGCAAGGACTTCTCAGAAGGAGTCGCCGCATTTCTCGACAAACGCGCTCCGACGTTCACCGGGGAGTGATGCTCGGGCTAGTTCGGAGGAATCGGTTCATAACTGTTTGACCACGAATCGACACATCCGCATCCGTGCCGCTGTCGGTGCTGATGTGATGGTGACGACCGCCCACCACGAAACAGGCGATCACGACACTTCCCCCGCCGCGGCCACAGCGTCGCGGCGGGACCGGAGCACGAACGAAGGAGTCTCATGCTGACAGGAATCCCGTCCACCCTGGGCGACAGCTACCAGCTCAATACCACCAGCCTCATCCGCCATGCAGCCACCGTCTTCGGCGATGTCGAGGTCGTCTACCGCCGTTCGGACGGTTCCTGGGGGCGGTCGAACTACGCCGACGAGTTCAAACGCATGGCTCAGCTCGCGCAGGGTCTCGCCGACCTCGGCGTCGGCGCCGGCTCCATGGTCGGCGTCCTCGACTGGAACTCCCGCCGCCACCTCGAGCTCTACTTCGCTGTCCCCGGTGTGGCCGCCACCATGCTCCAGCTCAACCTGCGCCTGGCTCCCGAAGACCTCGCCTACGTCGTCAGCCATTCGAAGTCCGATTGGATCTTCGTCGACGAATCGCTTCTGTCCGTCGCCGAATCGCTGGCCCCGAAGCTCGACGTCAAGGGCTGGGTCGTCATGACCGAGAGACCGATCGCCGAGATCGAGACGAGCCTGGACAACGTCGTGTCCTACGAAGATCTCATCGCCGACAAGTCCGAGACCTTCGACTGGCCCGTCATCGACGAGAAGACCGCCGCCTACGCCGGATACACCACCGGCACCACCGGACGTCCCAAGGGCGTGTACTACTCGCACCGCTCGATCTACCTGCACACCATGGGCGGTCTTGCCGCACTGCACGCGAGCTTCGACGACTGCGTCATGCCCATCACCCCGATGTTCCATGTTCTGTCGTGGGGCTTCCCGCAGAACGCTGTGGCCGCCGGCGCCAAACTCGTCCTGCCGGGCAAGTTCGCCGCCGAGGAGTTCGGCGCCATCGCTCAGGCCTTCGTCGAGGAGAAGGTCACCCTGGCCAATGGTGCGCCCGCCATCTTCGGACCGATGCTGCAGATGATGAAGAAGATGCCGCAGGCTCCGGATCTCTCCGGCGTCCGGCTGGTGTCCGGATCCTCGGAGCCGCCGCTGTCGATGATGCGCGGCTTCAAGGAACTCACCGGTGCCGACGTCATCCACGGCTACGGTGCCACCGAGACCACCCCGCTCGCGTCGACGAACTGGAAGATCCGTCCCGGTCTCGACCTCGATGATGAGGAGAAGTGGGATCTCAAGCGCTCGCAGGGTCTGCCGATCATCGGTGTCGAGATGAAGATCGTCGACCCCGAAGGCAATGAGCTGCCGCGTGATGGGAAGGCGATGGGCGAGCTGCTCATGCGCGGGCCCTGGATCACTGAGTCGTACTTCCAGCTGCCCGACAACGCCGATCGCTTCCTCGACGGCTGGTGGCGTTCGGGTGACGTCGCCACCATCGATGAGCACGGGTACCTCAAGATCACCGACCGTCTCAAGGACGTCATCAAGTCCGGCGGTGAGTGGATCTCGTCGATCGACATGGAGAACGCGATCCTCGACAATTCCGACGTCAGTGAGGCCGCCGTCATCGGCGTCCCCGACGAGAAATGGGATGAGCGCCCCGTCGCCTATGTCGTCGCCAACCCCGGCGCCGAGGTGACCAGGGACTCGATCGTCGAGACGCTGAGTTCTCGTTTTGCGAAGTGGCAGATGCCCGACGAGGTCAGGGTCGTCGAGGAGATGCCGCGCACCTCGGTGGGCAAACTCGACAAGAAGCTGCTGCGCAAGGACTGGGAAGAGTCCTGAGCGTCCGAGCCGTCAGCTTCACAGCAGCAGCCAGCCTGCCAGCCCGGCGCCGATCACCGTCGCCCACGCGGGGACCTTCCACATGGTCCCGGCGACGAAGGCGGCGACGGCCAGCGCCAGGGTCGCAGGCGAGGTGATCCCCTCGACGAACACGGGGTCATAGAGCGCGGCCCCCAACAGCCCCACGACGGCGGCATTGACTCCGGTCAGTGCCGCCGTCGCCGGTTCCCAGGCGCGCAGCCGTTCCCAGAACGGCAGGATCCCGATCACCAGCAGTCCGGCTGGAAGGAAGATCGCCAGCAGAGCGATGCCGGCACCGAGGATGCCGCTGGGTCCCGTCGTCATCGACGCGCCGAGGAACGCCGCGAAGGTGAATAGGGGGCCGGGGACGGCCTGAGCGGCTCCGTACCCGGCGAGGAACGTGTCGTGATCGACCAGCCCGGTGGGCACGAGTTCGGCCTCGAGCAGGGGCAGGACGACATGGCCGCCGCCGAAGACCAGGGCTCCGGCCCGATAGAAGATGTCGATGAGGCGGACGGTCGCGTCCCCGGTCGTCGCGGTGAGCGCGGGCAGTCCGAAGAGGAGCGCGGCGAAGGCGATGAGGGCACCGATGCCCAGCCGCCGCGCGCCTCGTGTGCCGAGCCGAGAGGCGGGAACGTGAGACCCGACCGCGGCGGTCGCTGTCGTGGGGGCGGCCGCCTCGGCGAGGGGCTTCTGGTCGTTCGCACCTCGGTGGTCCCGTTTCAGCCAGACCAGGCCGAGCACGCCGCCGAGGACGATCGCGGCGATCTGGACGAGGGCCGTCGGCACGATCGAGTCCGGGACGACGAGCATGAGGATGAGGGCGGCCGCGGCGATGCTCGCCCGCCGGGCGTCCGGGGTCAGCGTTCGCGCCATCGACTGCACGGCCCCGGCGACGACGGCGACCGCGGCGGCCTTGAGCCCGAGCAGCCATCCGGCATCGCCGAGGTCGCCGAAGGCCGAGAGCCCGAGTGCGAAGAGAGTGAGCAGAACCGCCGACGGCAGGGTGAAGCTCACCCACGCCGCCGCGAGCCCGGGCAGGCCTGCACGGCGCAGACCGAGACCCATCCCGACCTGACTCGACGCGGGGCCCGGCAGCATCTGGCACAGGGCCACGAGGTCGGCATATTCGCGGTCGTCCAACCACGAGCGGCGGCCGACGAAGGTCTCGCGGAAATATCCGAGGTGGGCGACGGGGCCGCCGAACGAGGTCAGTCCCAGGCGCAGGAACGATCCGGCGACCTCGGCGGTGCGGGCGAGTGCAACGGTCATCGCATCAGTGAACACGGGTCAGATGACGCCGCGGTGAACAGACCCGGTGAACGAGCCGGGTGAACGGACTCGGTGAACGAGCCGGGTGAACGGACCCGGCGGGGTGGGTGCGGCGGCCGGACCGCGAATCGGGCCCGAGCCTCAGGGGTGGTGGAGGAGGTATGTGCCGCCCTTGAGGCAGGTGTCGACGACCCAGCCGTCCCCGACGAGGCCCGTCAGCGAGGTGCGCAGTGCCAGTCGCCAGCGGCTGGCGAGCTCGGCATCCTGGCCGCGCAGGTCTTCGATATCGGAGGGGAAGTCCAGCGAGACGAAGTCGGTCTCCTTCGGCACCTCGCTCAGCAGCGGTTCCCCGTCGTCGTCGGCGCGCAGGCAGGGAAACGCCGATCCGGGATCGACGACCGAGGCCCGTGCCGGACGATCGAGCGGCCAAGACACCATCATCCGATCGCTGGCTTGGCCGGAGTTCACGCCGTCGCGCATCTGCCCGTAGAAGTCCTCGAGGTATTCGACCATGCCGACGCCCAGGCGCTGGAAGTTGAAGTAGGCATTCCGGGCGACCAAGGGGTCGAAGGTCCAGGTCATCTCGGTGATCCCGAGGTTGAGGCACCACAGGCGCTGGTGCAGCTTCATCGCAGATCCGGCGCCGCGGCCGATGACCTGGTGGCGGACTCCCGCGATATGCGAATGCATGAGCGTGCCCAGCGGCTGACCGAAGAAGCCGATGGTGACACCGATCATCTCGTCGGGTTCGTCGACGCTGTACGCAGCGGAGACATAGTTGCCGGCGTGGGCGAAGGCGATGATGAGGCTGGGTTCGAACACATTCGCGCCGGTCTCATCGACGTTCCAGACCTCATCGAGCAACATCGACGCCTTCGCCGCCTCGTCGGCGGTGTGGATCTCGCGCACGTCGATGCGGGCGGTCTCTGCCGCAGCGGCGTATTCGTCCTCCGCCAGGGCGAGGATCTCCGAGGCCACTGTTCTCAGTTCTGGGTTCGCGCTCATGGTGACATTGTGCCACCTGATCCCGGCCTCGGCGGGGCGCGCACGGCAACGATTCGACTACGGCGAACCCCGCCGCCTGAGCCGACGGGGCGGGTATAGCCTGGACACATGAGCTCAACAGTCGCCGTCATCGGCGCCGGAACCATCGGCCGATCGTTCGCCTATCTCTTCGCCCGCAGCGGGTACACCGTGCGGGTCTTCGACCCGCGTTCCGACCTCGCCGAGGTGGTCGCCGGCCTGCAGGCCGAGGTCACCGCTGATGCCTCGGCCAGGAATGAGTTGGCCTCACAGATCGGCACCGTCGAGACCGCCGATTCCGTCGAGGCCGCCGTGGCCGGCGTCGTCTTCGTTCAGGAATCCGGTCCCGAGGACGCGCAAGCGAAGCCGGTGCTGTTCTCTCAGATCGCTGAGGCGGCTCCACGAGAGGCCGTGTTCGCAACGTCATCATCGACGATCCCAGCCTCATCGATTGCGCCCGCGCTGCCGGAGTCGGCCGCATCCCGAGTCATCGTCGGTCACCCGTTCAACCCGCCGCATCTCATGCCGCTCGTCGAAGTCGTGCCCTCCCCGCAGACCTCGCAGGAGTCCGTGGACGCCGCGGTCGAGTTCTATCGCAGCTGCGGTCGCGAACCGGTGGTGCTGGGGCGGGAGATCCGTGGATTCGTCGGCAACCGGCTGCAGAATGCGCTGATGAGAGAGGCGATCTCGCTCGTGCAGAACGGAGTCGTCACTGCTGCAGACCTCGACACGGTGATGAAGAATTCGCTGGGTCTGCGGTGGTCGGCCGTCGGCCAGTTCGAAGGCATGCACTTCGGTGGGGGAGAAGCCGGGATCCGCGGATTCATGGACCATATCGGTCCGGCCTTCGCCGCCATCGAGGATCTGCCCGTCGACGCCGATCCCGCCGGCATGGAAGAAGTCTTCGAACAGGTCGAAGAAGCCTATGGTCCGCAGCCGACCCCACAATCCGCCGAGGTCCGCGACCGGATCCAAAGAGCGGTCCTCGAAGCCCGTGGCCAAGGTCGCTGAATCATCTGTTTGGTGACGGGACAGACATTCTCACCAGCCTGAATAAGGAATCTTTGAGGTGGCTCCCAGTGTTGTCTCAAGGACAAGAGCATCTGCGCTTCGGGGCAATCCGCTCCGGAGGCTGCGATGTGATCACCTCAGGAGGGGAACACTATGGGCAGTTTCTTCACCGGCGTCGAATCGCCGGGAATGATCGATTGGGCCACGATGCCCACCTACAACACGATCATGTCGGTGGCGGTCGGGGCCGGACTGCTCGCCGTCGTCCTCTTCTACCGGGAGCTGCGTCTTGCCGGTGGAGCAGCTGGAACCGCTGACAGCGGACGATCGACATGGCGCAGCGGCAGACATGTGCTCAACACCGACGGGTGGGCACTGACCTTCGGCGTACTGGGACTCATCCTCACCCTGACCGGCCTGCACATGACGCTGACCTGGCCGCTGGCGGCGGGCGGATTCGCCTTTGACAACGTCATCTTCGGTGAGACGAGCCTCGCTTTCGGCGTGCTCATGCTCGCTGCCGCCTGGTATCTGTGGAAGCGCGGGAGTGACCTCGAGGCCGATGTCGATCCGCTGGGCAGGGCGGCGAGCACGGTTCGGCCCCTGTCGATCTTCATCGCCGGGCTCGGTCTGGCACTGTTCGCCATCGCGCTCGCAGGAATCGTCTACCAACTCTTCGCCGCTCCGGCACAGGAGCCGATCTCTGGTGCCTTCGCCGACTACCCGGTCATCGAAGCCACGTTCATGTCGCTGCTGTTCGCTCTGGTCGGCCTCGGAGCGGTGCTGTTCCCCTTCGCCGTGCGCAAGGTGCTGGGCACCCCGGCCGACTCACCGGCCCGCGGTGCCGCAGTCTCCGTGACCGGTGTGGTCTGGACGATCACCGGAATCGTGTTCGTCCTCTTCGGTGCGATGAACTTCTACACGCACATCGGACTCATCGTCAACACCATGTGACCAGCGGCCGGGGCTCAGACGGCTGCCCGGTAGAAGTATGTGGTGCGTTCGGCGATGAGGCCCTCGGTGTCGAAGAGGAAGAAGTCGGCGAAGCCCACCGAGGTCTCCGTACCGTCCTTGAGGCGACCGCTGAAGACGCCGCGGCTGGAGGCCCGGTCGCCGTCGACGAGGATCTCCTGCAGCGAATGCGCACCGGATTCGATGACGCGCTCGCCGTGGTAGAAGTCGGTGATCTGCCGGCCGTCCATCGTCGGATAGCCGGGACGATCATAGCTGGCGTCGGCGGCGAACAGCGCCGAGGTGGCGTCCGCATCTCCGGCATCGACGGTGGTGTAGTAGCGCTTCACGAGTTCAGTCACACTGGCCATGGGCTTACCGTAGCAGTCGTCTGTGCTGTGTGAGTGCCTCTGAGCCGCCTTCGCGGCCCCGTGTGCGCACCTCGGCAACTGATCCTTGGCGTAGCCGGACCAGCTGATCTGCGGAGTCGGCCTGCGCCTCGTCGTGAGTGGCCAGGACGATCGTCGTCCCCTCGGAACGCACCGCGCCCATCGCTCGACCGATGAGCGCGACGGCCTGGGAATCGACTCCGGCCAACGGCTCGTCGAGGAGAAGCAGGGACGCCTCCTGGGCCAATCCTTGGGCGACGAGCGTACGCTGCCGCTGGCCACCCGAGAGGCCGCCGAGGCGACGGTCGGCAAGATCGGAGATGTGCAGTCGTTCGAGACAGTCGTCGACGATCCGGCGATCCCTCCGGCTGAGGCGGCCGAAGGGGCCCGTGGTCCTCCAGCGGCCCATTTCGACCGTCTGCCTGACGGTGATCGGCAGATGGTCGGGAGCGCTGCTGTGCTGGGGGACGAAGGCGATATCGGCAGGGCGGCCCGCGATCGTTCCGGCGCTGGGGCGGAGCAGCCCGGCCAGGGCCATGAGCACGGTGGACTTGCCCGAGCCGTTGTGGCCGACGAGTGCGGTGACCACCCCGGCCGGAATGTGCAGGTCGATGGCATCGACGGCGAGATGCCCGCCGTAGTGGCAGGTCAGGCCCGTGACGTCGACAGCAGGCGGCGATTTCTCCATCCAATAATGATAATGACTATCATCACATGAATGGAATTCCTCCTCGAGCCCTTCGGCGTCTCCTTCGTCCTCCGCGCGCTCATCGCCGGCGTGCTCGCGGCCGTACTCTGCGGCTGCATCGGCACCTGGGTGGTGCTGCGCGGCCTCGCGTTCTTCGGGGATGCGATGTCCCACGGCATGCTCCCCGGGGTTGCGATCGCCGCCCTGCTCGGTGGGCATCTGATGATCGGCGCGGCGATCAGCGCCCTGCTCATGGCCGCGGGCATCACCTGGGTCGCACGCGAATCCAAGCTGTCCCAGGACGTGAGCATCGGACTGCTGTTCGTCGGCATGCTCGCATTCGGCGTCGTCATCATCTCCCATTCGCAGTCCTTCGCCGTCGACCTCACCGCCTTCCTGTTCGGGGACGTGCTCGGCGTCCGCTGGGCCGATCTCGTCATCCTCGGCGTCGCGACCGGCTTCGGCGTGCTCGCCTGCATCCTTCTGCGGCGGCCGTTCCTCGCCCTGGCCTTCGATGAGCGCAAGGCCGCCACACTGGGCATGCGGCCAGGGTGGGCGCATGCGGCGCTGCTCATCCTCACGGCCCTCGCGGTGGTCGCGTCGTTCCAGGTCGTCGGCACGCTGCTCGTCTTCGGGCTCCTCATCGGACCGCCGGCCACGGCATTCCTGCTGTTCAGGAGCGTCGGGGCGATGATGGTCGCCGCGGCGGCCCTCGGTGCCTTCGCGACCTTCGCGGGCCTGATGGTCAGCTGGCATGCGGGGACCTCGGCCGGGGCGACGATCGCCCTCGTCGCCGTCGGGACCTTCTTTCTCGTCCTCGTCGCGAAACGACTCCGCAATGCGCTAGTATTTCGCTGGTAATGAGAATGACTATCAGTAGAAAGTCATTATGAAGAACCTGCCACTCCCCGCCGCCGCATCGATCCTCGCGGCCGCCGCACTGCTCGTCGGATGTCAGAATGCCTCTCCGCACGCGGCCGAGCCCGAGTCCGACACCGACTCCGCCACGCCGCACGGCTACGTCGAAGGCGCCGAGGAGGCGAGCGAACCGCAGCTGCGCCTGAGCGTCAGCGACTCGGAATCGGGTGCCGTGCAGATCCTCGACCTGCTCAGCGAGGAGACCGTGCTCGAGATGCCTGCAACCGCGGACACCACCCTTGCCGGAGCCGACGCCCGCTACCTCTACCTCGCCGATCAGGAGGCCGGAACCGTGACCCCCGTCGACACGGGAGTCTGGACCGTCGATCACGGCGACCACAAGCACTACTACCGCGCCGAACCGACAGCGCTCGACGCGGTCACCGGCGCCGATCCCGCCCATGTCGTCTCGGCCGGCACGGGCGTCGCCCTCTTCTTCGACGGAGAAGGACGCGCGAAGCTCCTCGACCGCGGCGGACTCGGCGACGGGAACGTCGAACAGCTCGGCACCATCAGGCCCGGTCCCCACCACGGTGTCGCGGTGCCCTACGAAGACCACCTGATCTCCACCGTCCCCGGCGAATCGTCGGAGGATCTGCCGTCCTCACTCGCGGTCTACGACGAGAAAGGCAAAGCCGCGCCCGTCGATGAGGACTGCGCGGAGATCCACGGCGCCGGAGTCACCAGAGAGGGTCCCGCCTTCGTCTGCGCCGAGGGGCTGATGACGTTCGACGACGATCTCTCCGCGAAGCTCGTGCCCTACCCCGACGAGGCCGACGGGTCGCGTGCCTGGTCGGTGGAGGTCGGCCGCGACCTCGCCGCCGCACCTCTCGATGACCACGGAATCGGCCTGTTCGATGCGAAGTCCGGTGAATGGACGTATGCCGACACCGGCGCCGAGGTGGTCGCCGCCTCCGTGGCCGGCGACGACTCCGCCGTGGTCGCCCTCGATGCCGACGGCACGGCCTATGCGATCGATCCCGAGACAGGAGAGACCGAGACGAAGGAAGACCTCGTCGACGTTCCGAAGACGGAGAGCGAGGGGCGCGGGTCCGGTCCCGATGTCGTCGTCGACCGGGAGCGCGCCTATGTCAGCGACCCGAGTTCCGGCACCGTCCTCGAACTCGACCAGGCCGACGGGCTGCGCCAGGCGCGCAGCTTCGACGTCGGCGGAACTCCGGCCGCGCTCGCGGTCACCGGCCGATGAGCACGGGAGGCGCGAGGCGCGGACGCCCGAGGGATCCGCGCAGGCCCCGACCGTTCACTTCGCTGTTCGCCGCGGCGCTCGCCCTCGGCCTCACCGCCGCGGTCACGGCCTGCTCGACCGGGCAGGAGACCCCGCGCATCGTCGTGACGACGAACATCCTCGGCGATGTCGTGCGCAATGTCGTCGGCGAATCCGCCGACGTCACGGTGCTGATGAAACCCAACGCCGATCCCCACTCCTTCGGGATCTCGGCGAAGGAGGCCGGGCAGATGGAGTCAGCGGATCTCATCGTGTCCAACGGCCTCGGACTCGAAGAGGGACTGAACGCGAACCTCGACAATGCCCGCAGCGAAGGCGTCGAGGTCCTCGAAGTCGGGGAGCACATCGATCCGCTCGACTATCGCAGCGGGGAGAGCTCGGGCCAAGCGGATCCGCACTTCTGGACCGACCCGGAACGCATGCTCACCGCCGTCGACGCCATCGAAGACACCCTGGCAGAACAGGTCGGAAGTGACGTCGCCGCTGCGGTCGCCGATTCCGCAGACACCTACCGGGACCAGCTGAAAGACCTCGATGCCGAGATCGCGGACATCGCCGAGGCGATTCCTGCCGACCGGCGGAAGCTCGTGACCAACCACCACGTGTTCGGCTACTTCGCCGAGCGCTTCGACTTCGAGGTCATCGGTGCGGTCCTGCCCAGCGGCACGACGCTCGCCTCACCCTCGGCAGCCGACCTCGAGGAGCTCGCCAGAACGGTCGAGGAAGCAGGTGTGCCGACGATCTTCGCCGACTCCTCCCAACCGCAGAAACTCGCCGAGGCGCTCTCCGGTGAGGTCGATACCGAGGTCGAGGTGGTGCCCCTGTACTCGGAATCCCTGACCGAGGCCGACAGGGGCGCCGCCACCTACATCGACATGCAGAAAGCCAACGCCGAGGCCATCGCCGCGGGACTGGCACCCGAAGACTGAGATCCACCACAGAGAAGAAGAGAGAACAGAGGAAATGAGAACACCACTGATGAGGCGACACCGCACGATCATCGGCTCCGCATCCGCGGCCCTCGCCGCGACCCTGCTGATGTCCGCCTGCGGCACGAGCGGAAGCGAAACGGCCGGTCACGACGAACCCAGCGGCGAACAGGCCGGAGCCGAGGACGCCGAGGAACTCGACGCACCCGCCCCGCGCCTGGTGACCACCTACGACGGTGGGATCATGACGCTCGACGCGCAGACCCTCGAAGTCATCGACGATACGAAGCTCGAAGGCTTCAATCGGGTCAACCCCGTCGGCGACTCCCGCCACGTCATGGTCTCCGTGGCCGAGGGGTTCCGGCTCTTCGACGCCGGGGTCTGGACCGAAGAGCACGGCGACCACACGCACAGCTACGCGGCGGCGCCGACCCTGACCGACACGGTCTACGAAACCGACACTCCCGGGCACGTCGTCCGGCACGGCGGGACGACCGTGCTCTTCGGCGATGGGGACGGCAAGATCCAGACCTTCGACACCTCCTCCTTCGCCGAAGGCGCACCGGAACCTCAGGTGATTCAGGCGGAGGAACCGCATCACGGTGTCGCTGTCAGGCTCGAAGACGGCTCGACTCTGCACACCATCGGCACCGAGGAGGAGCGCTCCGGGGCGAAGGTCGTCGATGCCGAGGGCAAGGAGATCGCCCGCAGCGAGGACTGCCCCGGCGTTCACGGCGAGGCGGCGGCCCAGGACGAAGCCATCGCGCTCGGCTGCGAGGACGGAATACTGCTGTACAAGGACGGCGAATTCAGCAAGGTCGATGCGGAGGACGACTACGGGCGCATCGGCAATCAGGCCGGCAGCGACGAGTCCCCGGTCGTTCTCGGCGACTACAAGGTCGATGAGGACGCCGAGCTCGAACGTCCTGAGCGCATCAGCCTCACAGACACCGAGGCGGGCACGATGAAGCTCGTCGACCTCGGTGCCTCGTACAGCTTCCGCTCGCTGGGCCGCGGTCCGGACGGTGAGGCCCTCGTTCTCGGCACGGACGGGGCACTGCGGGTCATCGACCCGAAGTCCGGAACCGTGGACGAGGAATACCCCGTCATCGACGAATGGGAGGAGCCGGTCGATTGGCAGCAGGCCCGACCGACCCTGTTCGTGCAGGGAGAGAAGGCCTTTGTGTCCGAACCGGAGAAGTCCGAGATCCACATCGTCGATCTTGATACCGGGAAGGTTGAGAAGACCGCCGAACTGCCGCACGCCACCGACGAGATCACCGGTGTCACCGGGTGAGGTGCGACGTTCGTGAGTGAGTGACTCCGACGGCACGGCCGGCAGACCCGACCCGCCGACGAATCCGCGGAGCTGTCAGCGGCGCCGGGGCAACCGCCTCGGCGCCGGCTGACAAGATGCTCAAGAACTCGCCCAGGAGGTGAGACATGGATTGCCGGGACCGGGCATCGGCCATAGGTTGGAAGGTGACCGACGTTCTGCCCCGAAGTGAAATGAGGACCGTCATGACCACCACCATGTACCGTGTGACCAACCCGGCGACCGGCGAAGTCGCCGAAGAGTTCCCCACCAACACCGATTCCGAGATCCTCGCCGCACTCGACCGCTCCGCCACGGCCTTCACCGAGTGGGGCCGGACCCCGGTGGCCGACCGCGCCGCCATCCTCACCCGCGTGTCCGAGATCTACGCCGAGCGCGCCGAGGAGCTCGCCGAGGTCATCCAGCTCGAAATGGGCAAGTCCGTGCCCGAGGGCAAGGGCGAGGTCCAGCTCAGCTCGATGATCTACAAGTACTTCGCCGACAACGCCGAAGCCTTCATGGCCGATGAGCCCCTGCGCGGGCCCAAGGACGCCACCGCGATGATCCGCCGCAAGCCCGTCGGATCGCTGCTGGGCATCATGCCGTGGAACTTCCCCTACTACCAGGTCGCCCGCTTCGCCGCCCCGAATCTGGCCCTGGGCAACACGATCCTGCTCAAGCACGCCCCGCAGTGCCCGCGCTCGGCGCAGATCATGGAAGAGATCTTCATCGAAGCCGGCCTGCCCGAAGGCGCCTACATCAACATCTACGCGAGCAACGAGCAGGTCGCCGACATCATCCTGCCCGATCCGCGCAACCACGGGGTGTCACTGACCGGATCCGAGCGCGCCGGTGCCGCCGTCGCCGCCGAGGCGGGCAAGAACCTCAAGAAGGTCGTCCTCGAACTCGGCGGATCCGACCCCTACATCCTCCTCGACTCCGCCGATGTCACGGCCTCGGCGAAGACCTTCTTCCGTACCCGCATGGGCAACACCGGGCAGGCCTGCAACTCGCCGAAGCGGATGATCGTCATGGACGACCTCTACGACGACTTCGTCGCCTCCATCACCGAGGAGGCCAAGAAGTCCACCCCCGCAACCCCGGGTGAGGAGGGCTCCCGCCTGTCGCCGCTGTCGTCGACGGCCGCGGCCGAGCGCTTCGTCGAGCAGGTCCAGGACACAGTCAGCCAGGGTGCGACCCTGCACGCCGGTGGAAAGCGCTACGACGGGGGCGGCGCCTATGTCGAGCCCGTCGTCCTCACCGATGTGAAGAAGGGAATGCGCGGCTACTACGAAGAGCTCTTCGGGCCCGCCGTCATCGTCTACCGGGTCGGCAGCGAGGA
This sequence comes from Brevibacterium limosum, assembly GCF_011617705.1. Taxonomy (NCBI): domain Bacteria; kingdom Bacillati; phylum Actinomycetota; class Actinomycetes; order Micrococcales; family Brevibacteriaceae; genus Brevibacterium; species Brevibacterium limosum. The sequence continues at coordinate 774,782 of NZ_CP050154.1, forward strand.
AGAGGCCGTGGAGCTGGCCAATGACACCCCGTTCGGTCTCGGCGCCGCGGTGTTCTCCGGCGATATCGAACGGGCCGAACGCGTCGGCGCCCAGATCGATTCGGGCATGGTCTTCCTCAACGCCCCCGAGGGCACACGCGAATTCCTGCCCTTCGGCGGAGTCAAGCGCTCCGGCGTGGGACGTGAGCTCGGACCGCTGGCCATGGACGAATTCGTCAACAAGCAGCTCGTGTACAAGCAGCACTGATCTGCCCGGACTCCTCGACGGACAGTGTCCGGCCTGATAATGACCGTCGTGGGACACTGTCCGGCCGGAGAGGGCTGTCCGAATTGATTACGATCGGGTTCTGATCTCCGTCAGGGCGCTGTTCCGTTCCAAGGAACAGCGCCCTGATTGTATGCTGAGACCACACACAGCAGATTCTCAGCGGGAGGTCTTCCCATGTCGGCACCGAAGCCGTCGACCCAAGTCAACGCCGCAGCCTCAAAAGGGATCATGCGGCCGGTCAACCGATTCCTCGAACAGTGGATTCCCTCGGCACTGACCTTCGCCATCGTTCTCACCCTCATCGTCGCGGTCCTCGCGTTCATCTTCACCGATGCCGGCCCCACCGCCGTCCTCACCGGCTGGGGTGAGGGGCTGGCCGGTCTGCTCGAGTTCATGACGCAGATGTGCCTGATCCTCCTGCTCGGCCACATCCTCGCCAACACCGGACCCGTGCGGAAGCTGTTGGCCCGGCTCGCCCGTGTCCCGGGCAACGCCACCTTCGCCTATGTCTTCGTCTTCCTCGTCGCCGCACTCGCCAGCCTCATCACCTGGGGTCTCGGCCTCGTCGTCGGTGCTCTGCTCGCCCGTGAGATCGCCGTGCAGTCACGCGAACGCCGAATCAGAGTCCACTTCCCGCTGCTCGTCGCCGCCGGGTACTCCGGATTCGTCGTCTGGCATATGGGCTATTCGGGATCGGGCCCGCTGACCGCGGCCACTCCGGACTCGTTCCTCGCCGAATCCCTCGGGGGACAGACGATCCCCGTGTCCGAGACGATCTTCGCCGGTTGGAACCTGCTCGCCATCGCCGGGGTCATCGTCGTCTGCGGTCTCCTCTTCTTCCTCGTCGCGCCCAAGGCCGGTGCCCCTGTCTACGAACTCCCCGCCTCGGTGAGTTCGGAGAAGAGGTCGCAGATCGATGAAGCGGTCGTCACCCCCGCCGACCGCATCGACGCCTCACGTGTGCTCACGCTGGTCGTCGGTCTCGCACTCGTGGCCTACCTCGTCATCCACTTCGCCCAAGGCGGGGGACTGACCCTCGACATCGTCAACTGGTCGTTCCTCGCCCTCATCCTCCTCCTCGTGCGCAACCCGTTCGAGCTCATCCACCTGACGAAGGAGGCGGCGTCGAACGTCGGCGAGATCCTCCTGCAGTTCCCGCTCTACGCCGGAATCCTCGGCATCATGTCCTCGACGGGACTCATCGCCGTGTTCTCCGACGCCTTCGTCTCGATCTCGAACACCACGACCTTCGGCGTCCTCGCCCTGCTCTCGGCCGGACTCGTGAACTTCTTCGTCCCCTCCGGCGGCGGCCAATTCGCCGTGCAGGGCCCGATCATGCTCGATGCGGCCAACCAGCTCGGCGTCGATCCGACGATCGCGATCATGGCAGTGTCCTACGGCGACCAGTGGACGAACATGCTGCAGCCGTTCTGGGCCCTGCCGGTGCTCGCGATCGCCGGGCTGAAGATGCGCGACATCCTCGGCTACACCGTCATCACATTCCTCGGCTCCGGGGTGGTGATGGCTGCCGCGCTGATCCTGGTCTCCCTCTGAGTCCCAACGCATTTCCCACCGAGGCGGGCGGGGCAGAACCGGCGCGGACACGGTCGGTGAAGCCCCACCTCGGCGAGGGTGAGGCGCTGATCTGCAGATTCGAATGGCATAACAGGGCAAGTGACCGTAAGTGTCCATGTGGTAACCTCCGTTGTTGGCCTTCCCCGCAGGTGCGGGGACTCGGCGAGGACGGAATCTCATTCAGCAACAGCCGTTGATCATGCTCGGTTGAGCACGCTGTTCGACCGGGTCCGATGCCACGACGCAGAAGCGTCCGGATAAGGAGCAGAACAATGTCAGCATCAGTCGACACCCCGCCGGGTGAACCGAAGGGAGAAGCGAAGGGCAAGGCGAAGCCGTCGCTGCCGCCCGTGAACAGACGGGTGTTCATCGCCGCAGCTCTGGTGGCGCTCGCCATCACCGTTTGGGCTCTCATCTCACCGGCCAACGCCGAGGGAGTCCTCGGTGCCGTCGTCGGCTGGACCTCCGATTGGTTCGGCTGGTTCTACGTCCTCCTCGTCCTCGCCGTCCTCGTCTTCGTCATCTACCTGGCGGCCTCCCGCTACGGAAACACGAAGCTCGGCCCCGAACACTCGAAGCCCGAATTCGGCCTCGTCGCCTGGGCGTCGATGCTCTTCGCTGCCGGCATCAGCACCGACCTCATGTTCTTCGCCGTGGCCGAACCGGTCACGATGTACCTCACCCCGCCGAGCACCGAACCCGAAACAGTCGCCGCGGCCCGCGAATCCACTGTGTGGGCGCTCTTCCACTACGGTCTGAGCGGTTGGGGCCTCTACGCACTCATGGGCATGGCGCTTGCCTATTTCGCCTACCGGATGAACATGCCGCTGGCGATCCGTTCGGCGCTGGCCCCGATCTTCGGCAAACGCGTCCACGGGGCGCTCGGTGAGACCGTCGACTTCGCGGCACTGCTGGGCACGATCTTCGGTGTGGCCACCTCGCTGGGCATCGGCGTCGTCATGGTCAACGTCGGCCTCAACACGGTCTTCGGGATCCCGATCGGCACCGCCACCCAGGTCGGCATCGTCGTCGTCGGCGTCGGCGTCGCCACTCTGTCGGCAGTCTCGGGCGTGGACAAGGGAATCAAGTTCCTGTCGATCCTCAACGTCGTCCTCGCCATTGCGCTGAGCCTGTGGGTGCTCGTGGCCGGAAATACGAAGTTCCTGCTCAATGCCCTCGTCCTCAACGTCACCGACTTCGTCCGCCTGTTCCCGAACATGGCCGGACAGACCTTCGCCTTCGAAGACACCGGAACATGGATGACCGACTGGACCCTGTTCTTCTGGGCCTGGTGGATCGCATTCGCCTCGTTCGTCGGACTCTTCCTCGCCCGCATCTCCCGCGGACGCACCATCCGCCAGTTCGTTCTGGGCACCCTGACGATCCCGTTCATCTACATCTTCATGTGGATCTCGATCTACGGAAACTCCGCTCTCGACATCATCCGCAGCGGTGACAAGGAATTCGGCGAGCAGACGATCCTCAATCCCGAGGGCGGGTTCTACGAGCTGCTCTCGCGCTACCCGGCGTTCGCCTTCATCGCCGGTCTGGCCACGCTCACCGCGCTGCTGTTCTACGTCACCACGGCGGACTCCGCGGCCCTGGTGATGGCGAACCTGTCGTCGAACCTGCGCAACCCGCAGGAGGACGGGCGCGCCGGTCTGCGCATCTTCTGGGCGCTGGCGACCGGAGCCCTGACGGTGGCGATGCTGCTCGTCGGGGGCATCGGCGCCCTGCAGAACGCGACGGTGATCATGGGCCTGCCCTTCGCCTTCGTCGTCATCCTCGTCATGATCGGCTTGTACAAGGCGCTGCGGGTCGAAGCGAACCGTGTCGACAGCGTCGATACGAGCCTGCCCGGATCGCTGGCGCGTCGTTCCCGCGGGCCCGGTCACGAGAACTGGCAGCGCCAGCTCGGTCGGGTGCTGTCCTTCCCGAATCAGGCCCGAGCCGAGGAGTTCGAGCAGAAGGTCCTCATCCCCACCCTCAACGAGGTGGCCGAAGAGATGGAAGGCCGCGGAATCTCCTCCCGCTGCGGTCGCATCGATTCCGAAGGCGTGTTCGTCGACGACGGCGAGCTCTTCCAGTTCGAGGTCGACGGAGAAGGGGAGTACCCCTTCCGCTACCAGGTGTGGCCGCACAAGGTCAGCGTGCCGTCGTTCGGTGGAATGGTCCCGCGCGGAACCGGTGAGGACTACTACCGGATGGAGGTCTACCTCGACGGCGGCACCGGTCAGGGCTACGACATCATGGGCTTCTCGAAGGAGCAGATCATCGATGACGTGCTCGACCAGTACGAACGCCACGTCGAATTCCTCCAGCTGCAGGAGAACATCATCCACCGCGATGACTGAACCCGCTGAGGGACTCGTTCGCGGCCGCGGGTGAGCCCCTCGGCCGGGAGCCGACGCCCGGGAGCATCGATCGGAAGGTCGAGGTTCCCGGGCGTTGTCATTGCCGCGCCGAGGCGGTCGGACGTCCGGGCATCATGTCGGCAGATCATCACCCCGCAATCACGCTGCGCAGGGTGCGGGTGACGGACAGGGCCGTGAGTCCGCTGGTGGCGGGGTTCTCGGGGCTGGGAGTCGACCGGATGTCGAAGGAGAAGTCTCCTGCGGACCCGGATGCCCGGATCCGGTGGGCGGACTGGGTCTGACCGGCCACCGCCTGGAGCTCGACCTGCACTCGTCCCAGGGATGCGTCGAGCAGGTGGGCATCGGTGCTGCTGTGGGACAGCCCGCGAGTGGCCCAGGCGAGAGCGACGGCGATATTGACGTTGGCCGGGAACTTCTCGATCGCCTCGGCGGGGTTGCCCGTGAAGACGGTCACGGGGCCGTCCTCGGGGCGAAGGGCACGCAGCCGGTCGGCTTCGGCCTCGGACATCCATGGTCGGATGAGCCCGGTCGCCTCCTTCGACGTGGTGATCCGGGCGGTCTCGAGGCCACCGGCCTGCGCCGCCGCCTCGAGCACATCGAGTCCGCCGATCGCCCCATTGGTCACGTGCAGCCGGCCTGGTCCGGCGAGCAGACCCGCACGGGCATCGGGCTCGGCCAGGGCTCCCACACTGGTGAGGACGAGAGGACGGCCGGCCGCGATGGCGGCGGGGCCGAGCTGGGCGGCGGCAGGGACCCCGGCGCATTCGACGATGACATCGAAATCGGAGAACTGCCTCGGCGGAGTGAGAACGTCGACCACCTCGGCGCCGTGATCGGGACGGTCGGCATGCTTGGCCCGGTCCGAGACCAGGGCGGTCAGTCGGAGCGTCCCGGAACCGAGCTCGGGAGAGAGCAGCTGGGCGACGTGGCGGCCGATGGCGCCGAATCCGAGGAGGAGCACTGAGGTCATGGCCGCACCCTATCGGAGGTGACTGACATGGGACTCAGAACGGAGAGACCGTGGCCTGGGGAGGACAAGAGGGTGGGGCCTGCGAGCTGCGTCAGTCCGACGCGATACGGTTGCAGAATGGACGACGAAACACAGGCGAGCCCCTCCGGCGCAGCCGTCATCGGCGATGACGGACTGGCCCGCACACCGTGGGCCTATGGCGACGCGATGCTGCTGGACTACTACGACAGCGAATGGGGCCTGCCCATCCACGACGAAGCGGGACTGTTCGAGCGGATGAGCCTCGAAGGATTCCAGGCCGGACTGTCGTGGCTGACGATTCTGAAGAAGCGGGACCGGTTCCGCGAAGTCTTCGCCGGATTCGACCCCGATGCCGTCGCCCGCTTCGGTGAAGCCGAGGTCGACACGCTGCTGACCGATCCGGGGATCATCCGTCACCGCGGCAAGATCGGAGCCTGCATCAACAACGCCGCCCGCGTGATCGAACTGCGTGAAGACGGCGGACTCGATGCGTTCCTGTGGTCGTTCCAGCCGGAGCAGACACCTCGACCGCGCGCCGTCGCCGAGATCCCGACGACGGGACCGGAATCCGTGGCACTGTCGAAGGCACTGAAGAAGAGGGGATTCCGCTTCGTCGGACCCACCACGATGTATGCGCTGATGGAGGCCATCGGCATGGTCGATACGCACCTGCTCGACTCCCACCGCCGAGGCGCCTCCGGAGTGTGGTCGGAATGAACGATATCCGCGTCTCTGCGCTCGTCCTCCTCCACCCGCTGCGCCCGGAGCTGCTCATGGTCCGTAAGACCGGGACCACCTCCTTCATGCTGCCCGGCGGCAAACCCGAAACGGGGGAGACGCCTGAGGACACCATAGTCCGGGAGATCGCCGAGGAACTCGGACTCGATCTGGACCGGCACCGGCTGCACGCGCTGGGCACGTTCTCGGCAGCGGCGGCGAACGAGGCCGAACACCGGGTCATCGGTGACGTGTTCTGCTACGACGGGCTGCCGGCGGAACTCGATGAGGAGAGCATCGCGCATCTGGCCGAGATCGCCGAAGCCGGATGGTTCCCCATCGACCCGCTGCCCGCAGACACCGACGTCCGCCAGTTCGCGCCGCTGACTCGGAACGAGGTCATTCCCGCACTGCGTGTCGCGGGGAGATCGGAGGGTGGCTTCGCCGACTGACGAGCTCACGCGGTGCGGCGCTGGAATCCGAGCTCGAGGGTGAACAGGTGCAGGGAGTGCACCAGGGTGATCGCGGCGATGAGGAAGCTGAGTGCGATGTCGACGATGCCGAAGATCGTCAGCGCCGGTGGGCTGACATAGCCGGGCGCCTGCAGGAGAGTGCATCCGATGACGATCGAGCCGGTGAGGATCGCAATCAGGACGGCGCTCGTCGTTCTGCCCATCGCGGCCAGGCACAGCAGTCCGGTGGTGAGCAGCAGTGCGAAGAGGGCGAACACATCGACTCCGCGACCGATGATGAGGACTTCCTGCCACAGGTTTCCATACGTGACCGAACTGTCCGGTTCGGGGGAGTAGTAGGGGAAGAACGATGCGGCGATGACCAGCACCACCAGCGGTCCGTAGAAGCGGGCATAGATGATGTTGGTGCGGCGGATGCGCTCGGTGAGGTCGTCGGTGCTGCGGAGATGCCCGCTCGTCATCGACCGGTCGTCGTCTGTCGCCGTCACTGCGGCCTGCTTTCGATGTCGAAGCTGGTGGCACGCGGACTCGTTGCTGTGCCGGTGCACGGCAGAAACATCGCAATTCTCCGATCAGGGAATAGAGGGATTGTGGTCGACAATGGCCCGAATGGATTAGTTGCAGCCATGCGGGCCAGTACCTGAAACGTATCCAGGAAAGTTACCGCTCGGTGTTCTCGGGCGACAAGGAATTGTCGCGACTCACGGGGCGTGCCCGCGAAATTTCGCATATTCGCACAAAGGTCTTTATGCCGGGTTGTGACTTTATCCCTATTCCGTTCCGCGGGCAGCCGCATTCCTCGTCCGGGCAGCTGCGAGGTCGGGCAACGCACGCTCATCGGCCGCGCGGCCGAGCCGGAGCGAGAGCCGGTCGAGGCATCTGCGGAGTTCGGGGCTGTCGATGACGGTGAAGTCGACGTCCAGGCGAGCCAACGCCAGGGCCATGGTGGTCAGGCTCTGCCCGCCGACGGTGACGAGGCAGCGGTCGTCTTCGAGGGCTTCGACTGTGCCTTCGGCGGAAGTGAGTCTCTTCATCACCGTGGCGGCAGGGGCGTCGACGACAACCTCGGCCGAATGCCGCCACCTGGGTTCTGTCGTATGCCGTTCGACGAAGTCGCCGATGTCGTCGGCCGGCAGAGGGCGAGGAGTGAAGCTGCGACCGCTCGGAGTCTTCGGCACGATGCGCTCGGCGCTGAAGACCCGCCAGGCCCCGGTTCCGGGGTCGAAGGCCAGCAGGTGCCATCGGTGCTGACGGTTGACCAGTCGGTAGGCCTCGACTTCGAGGTGGACCTCTTCGGCCGGGGAGCTGCTCGCGGCATCCGACGTCGGAAGACCACCGGCCTCGGAATCGGCAGCGTCGATGTCGCCGGTACCTGGGTCGGTGGACCCTGCGTCGGCTGTGCCAGGGTCTCCGGTGCCTGAGTCGGCGGAGCCGCCGGGCGGTCGGTCGGCGGACTCGCTGCGGTACGTGAAGCGCAGGCGCTCATGCCGGCGACAGTGGTCGATGAGGGTGACGATGAGGTTGGGATCGACGATCGGCATCGGCTGGTTGCCGACGACCGGAACAGTGAAGTGCGCGAGGCTCTGAACCCGTGCTCGGACCGCGGCGGGCAGAATGCTCTCGAGCTTCGCCAGAGCCAGGGCCGAGGTCTCTTGCATCCCGCCGATGATGCAGCTCAGCCCGGAGTGGAGGCCGACGGCGACCGCCACCGCCTCATCGGCGTCGAACATGAGCGGCGGGATGCCGGCACCGTTGGAGGAGAGGCGGTAGCCGCCCTCGGTTCCGCGCGTGCCGTCGATCGAGTAGCCGATATCGCGCAACGTGCCGATATCGTTCCGGACGGTCCGCGGACTCACTTCCAGACGATCTGCCAATTCCGTTCCCGACCAGGTTCGGGGCACCATCAGCAGTGACAATAACCCGAGCAGCCGTGCTGCAGTCTGTGACATCTCTGCGTCTTCTGTCGTTTAGGAAGACCTCCTGCCTGAACTCAGAATAGCATTATGCAAATCGTTCCGGGGCAGAGCGAAAACAATGAAGTGGCTTCCCCGAATTCGGAGGATCAAACGAAATTGATGCACGATCAGCAGAGTATTCAGAGTATTTCTTCCCCAGTGACAACAGAAACAGAATTCGATGTCGATGACTATCTTGAGTTGTATTCGTCGGCGCGGAAGAAGGACAAAGGGTGGATCCTCGACGAAGTCATGATCCTCACCGGGTGGTCGCGTGACCATGCACGGCGCCGGTTGGCTGCCTTCCGCGTCGGTGAAGACGCCGCCGGGTACGACGATGAGTCCGCCGAACAGTCACGGTCGAGGTGCTGCAAGTACTCACCCGAATCACGTGCACTCCTCGTTCGGATCTGGGAATGGTCGGGGTATCAGAGCGGCAAGTACCTGGCCGCGGTGATGCCGCAGCTGCTCGATGCGGCAGAACGCCACGGCGCACTGGTGCCTGACCGTGAGGGATACAGCCTCGAGGTCCGTGCCGAACTGCTTGCCGTCAGCCCGGCGTCGATCGACCGGTACCTGCGCACCGCGCGAGCCGAGGACTTCCGAGACCGCAGAGTGTCGACTAAACGGTTCACCAGTCCCAGCGAAGACTTCGTCGACTTCGCTTCGGGACCGAACGAGTGCGAACCGGGATTCTTCCTCGTCGACACCATCGCCCATGCGGGACCGACCCGAGCCTCGAACTGTGTCTTCACGATCAGTGCCTCCTGTCTGCACACCGGCTGGGTCTTCACCCGCAGTCTTGCCGACAACGCTCCGGAGTCCATGGTGGAGCTGCTGCAGTGGTCACTCGATGAGGTACAGGGGATTCCCTTCTGGGTCAATGCCATTGAGCTGAGCAATGCTGATGGCGCCGTCCATGAGGCGGCCGATCGGTGGGCACGCAGCCTGGACATCCATTTCAGTCCGGTGCTCAAAGACCCCCGCCGCGATCGGCTTCCGGAAGCGTCGCGACATCAGCACCTCGTCCACGAGTACGGCAACATCCGCCGCTACGACACCGACGAGGCCCGATCTGCGCTCAACGAGCTCTGGCGCGCCGTCGACAACCGTCTCAACTACTTCACCCCCACACGCAAACCCGCGGGGTGGACAGACGGCGGTCACGGCGAGCAGCGCCGCATCTACGACGAGCCGAGCACCCCGTTCGAGCGTCTGCGCGCAGCCGGGGTCATGTCGGCGAACCAGGAGAGCGAACTCAGCGAGTATGCGGACGGTCTCGACCCGGCCAGGCTGACCGAGGAGATCACTTTCTGGCAGAAGCGTCTGCAGGAGCTGGCCGACTGAGTGCCGTTCGGCCAGCGGCCCTCGGCTCTCAGCTCTCAGCCCTCGGCCGTCGGCAGTGCCGCGTCCGAGGGCCGGAGCTTCAGTCTCGTTCCTGCTGCGAGTAGGCGATGAGCGCCCGATACAGATCGATCGGCGCGCAATTGGCACCTTTGGCCAGGGACTTCATGAGTTTGCGGTAGGTCTGGTAGTCCATCTGCGTCGGGTTGTCCGTGGTCACGAGATCGAAGTCGTGCAGCACGGTCAGTGCCCGGGAATCCATGATGGAGAATTTCTTCGGATTGACCACGGTCAGCAGAGTGCTCGCCATCGGGACTCCCACTCCGGGCAGCATCCGAAGCAGCGTCAGACGGAAGCGATTGGGTGTGTCCTCGTCGAGAGCGACACCGGTGACGAAATCGATGTCGTCGGATGAGATCTTCTCGAGACCCGGCAGGACTCCGATGGCCTTCCATTCGGCGACCTTGAGGAAGTGCTTGCGTTTGTATGACTCACGGGTCCGTGTCTTCGGGCCGATGTCGCTGAAGATCTCCGACTCGAGGTCCGTGAGGACATAGAGCGGTTCGAATTTGAGGACGAATGCGGTATCGATGGTGCCACTGGGGGCGTCGCGGTTCAGTTTCGCTGAGTTCATGAGCCGATGGTAGGTGAACATTCTGACGCGCAGGTGAACACTGCTCCGCCGGGTGGACGGCAGACGGGTCGGACACGGCAGGTGCAGTGCAGATGTCGTAACCTCGGACTATGAGCCCCGATCAACAGCCTCAGCGGACGTACACCCCGGCCCTGCTGGGCTTGGTGTGGACGGCGATGTTCGGGTTCTCCGCCTTCTTCTTCAGCTATTCGACGATGGTGACGATCGCAGCGACGGACGGACTGTCGACCGTCACCGGCGGCTCCGTTCTGACGACGATGATGATCGGTGTCATCGCCGCCCAGCCCTTCGCTCCATGGGCCGGCCGGGTCTTCGGGTTCAGGGCCTCGCTGATGTTCGCTCTTGTGCTGCAGTTCCTCGGCCAACTCCTCGGGCTCTTCGTCACCCCGCCCCTGCTGGCGCTCGTCCTCGCCGGCCTCTGCGGTGGTGTCGGGTTCGGGCTCTTCGTCGTCCTCGCCAATGCGGCGGTTCCCGGAACGACCTCGCCGGGACGGATCGGCAAAGCCCTCGGCTTCTTCGGAGGGATCACGTCCTTGGCGGCGGCCCTCGGGGCTCCGCTGGGACTGTGGTTGGTCGAGACGATTCCGATCTGGATCTTCCGCGTCATCGTCTGTGCCTGTCTGCTCCTGGCCATCCCCACGGTGCTCAAGTACGTACCCGGGCGGCCGCCTCGGCGAGGGAAAGACGATGCGGGAGCATCGGAGAGCGGCGCCGGGACGGTCGGGGTGCGGGCCGGACGCAATGAGAGACGGAGCCTGCGGAAGGTGGGACGCCGTGCGGGGGAGGCCTTCGGACTCGTGCTCATGCTCTCTCCGTTCCTCGTCGGCATGATCGTCTTCGGGATCATCGTCGGCTTCGGACCGGGCGAGGACGTCGCGGTGGCGGCACTGTTCATCGCGGGCATGCAGATCTCGGCGGTCATCGGACGCTTCGTCGTCGGGGCCGTGTCGGACAGCTTCCCGCCCTTCGCGCTCAACATCCTGGGCCTCGTCCTGACGGCGATCGGCCTGGTCTGCGCAGTTGTCTTCTACGGCGCAGCGCTGTTCATCGCGATGCTCATCATCGGTCTGGGGCTGGGCGCCATGCAGTCGGCGAGCCTCGTCATGGCCTTCGCCTCGGTCAGTTCGCCGAGCCGGGCCAGCGTCGCCTGGAATATGAACTTCGACATCGGCCTCGCCATCGCCGGAGTGGTCGGCGGCCTCGGGTTCACCTACCTCGGATCCTCTTCGACCTTCCTGGTGTGCGCCCTGGTGCTGCTGGTTGCCGGGGCCCTGTCCTGGATCGCTCGGACCCTGCAGATGCGCAACACCGAGCGCAACTGACACGCTCACCGCGACGGAGTCGGCCGACAGAATGCGGTGCGTGCTGATCGAGAAGACGCCGAGCCGGTCGCTGCCCGAGCCTCTCGGATTGCTCAGCGCTGCTGTGTATCGCTCTGCTGCACGTCGTCGTCGAGCTGCGCCAGCAGTCCGACGGCGGCACGAGTGTATTCGCCGATCCAACGATCGTGGATCCGTTTGATCGGCAGAGGCGCCAGAGCCAGCAGCCGGGTGCGTCCGTCCCTGCGGCCGGTGACCAGCTCTGCGCCTTCGAGCACCCGAATATGCTGCAGCACCGTCGTGCGATCGAGATCGGAGAACTCCTCGCAGACTTCGCCGGTCGTGCGCGGTTGAGTCCGCAGCAGATCGAGGATGCGTCGACGGGTGGAATTGGCAAGTGCTTTGAACACCACGTCATCGGATTCGTTCGAACCCGTTCCCTCGACCAGCGACATGTGGTAAAAATATCACATGACAGATGAGCAGAGCACCCAGAACGCACCTGCCGAACAGAATGATCAGTCCCGCCCGCTGGAGGAGCTGTCCTTCACCGTGACCGGATATGTCTCGAAGACTCCGCACGAAACCTACGAGGCGGTCGCCGATCCCGAGCAGCTCTCGCACTACTTCACCACGGGAGGAGCTCACGGCCGCCTGGAGGCCGGGGGCGAGGTGACATGGGACTTCGCCGACTTCCCGGGGCGATTCCCCGTCGAGGTCGTCGAGAACGTCCAAGACGAGAGGATCGTCATCCGCTGGGAAGGCTCCGACGACTCCGTGGACAAGGACACGACGACGACCTTCGAATTCACTCCCATCGACGACGGGGCACGGACCCTCGTGACGATCACGGAGAAGTCCTGGAAGCTCACCGAAGGCGGCGCGCAGGGCGCATTCGGCAACTGCATGGGCTGGACCGGAATGCTCTCGGCGCTCAAGGTCTGGATCGAGCACGGAATCAACCTCCGCGAGGGCTACTACAAGTAGCCCTGGCGCGCGAACGCCTCGTCGAAGCGCCTGGCGCCAGCGACCTGCATCCCGGCAGCGGCGAGGAGCGCGGCCACGACAAATCTTTAAAGTGAAAAGATGAATCGGCGACGGGCATCTTGTCAATGAAAAGTTCGCTCCGGTACGATCGAGATGTGTCTTATCATCATGGGGATCTGCGTCGAGCCCTGTTGGCGGAGACCGCCTCGGCGATTTCCGAGGACGGCGTGGCCAAGCTGAGCATGCGTGCGCTGGCGAAACGGGCCGGAGTCTCGAACGCTGCCCCGACCTACCATTTCAGTGACAAATCCGGTCTGCTCACGGCCCTCGCGGCCGAAGGGTTCGACCGTCTGGCGGAAGCGATGGCCGGAGTCGACGATGACGGTGGTCTCATTTCCCGCGGAGTCGCCTATGTCGAATTCGCACTCGCGTGCCCGTCTCATTTCACGGTGATGTTTCAGCCGCGGCTGCTCCACGACGACGATGCCGAGCTGATTGCGGCCCGGCAGCGCGCGTGGGCCGCGCTCTCCGACGGAGTCGCGACGACCGGATCGGGGCCGGACTCCGACTTCGGGGTGGCGGCGTGGTCGATCGTCCACGGGTACGCCACTCTGGTTCTCAGCGGGGCGGTCGAGTCCGAAGACGCGCTCAAACAGGCGCACATCGTGGCGGGCCACCTCGTGGAGGGGTCGGACTGGAGCCGTTGAAGGGTCGGTCCGGCAGCTGCGGGATCACTTCCCGGCTGTCTTCTTCTGTCCGGGTTCGAGGCCGTGGGAGTTCTTGATGAAGAACGCGCCGATGATGCCGAGGACGCCGACACAGGCGGCGACGAAGAATGCGACGTTCGCGCCGTGGACCAGGCCCGCCATGCCGTAGGTCTCGGGGTTCCGTGCGGCCGAGACCATGATCGTCACGAGCGCTGCAGTGCCGACGGAGGCGGCGATCTGACGCACCGTGTTGTTCAGGGCGGTGCCGTGGGGGATGAGGTGCGAGGGCAGCTGGTTGAGTGCTGCCGTGGTCACCGGCATCATCACCATGGCCACACCGAACATGCGGATGGTGTTGACGACGGCGAGATAGACGAACGACGTGTCCGGTTCCAGTCGGGCGAACAGGAAGGTCGTGCCCGTGAGCAGAGTGAATCCGGCCACGGCCAGCCACTTGGCGCCGATCGCATCGAAGACACGGCCGGTCACCGGCGACATCAGCCCCATCACCGCAGCACCCGGCAGCAGGGCCAGCCCCGACTCCATGGCCGAGAATGTATTCATATTCTGCATGTACAGGGGCAGCACCATCATGCCGCCGACCATGACGATGAACACGCACATGCCCAGCAGAGTGTTGAGGGTGAACATGCGGTAGCGGAGGATGCGGAACTCGAGGATCGGCTGCTCGAGCTTGAACTGGCGGATGATGAAGAACGTCAGCGTCACCGCGCCGATGGCGAGGGGGATGAGCACCTCGGCGCTGACCCAGCCGGCATCGCCGGCGGTGCCGAAGCCGAAGAGCAGGCCGCCGAAGCCGAGGGTGGAGAGGATGATCGAGAGGACGTCGAGGCGCGGGAAGGTTCGTTCGGTGACGTTCTTGAGCAGGAAGTAGGCGACGGCGAGGTCGATGATCGCGATCGGCAGCATCATGTAGAACAGCGTCTGCCACGGCAGATGGTCGACGATCCATCCCGAGAGGCTGGGGCCGATGGCTGGTGCGAAGGCGATGACGAGCCCGAAGGTGCCCATAGCCGAGCCGCGCTTCTCGACGGGGAAGATCGCGAACAGGATCGTCTGCATGAGCGGCATGATGATGCCGCCGGCCGAGGCCTGGATGACACGGCCGATGAGCATCACCGGGTAGACCGGCGCGATCGCACACACAAGGGTGCCGACGATGAATAGGCCCATGGCCGTGAAGAACAGACCGCGCGTGGTGAACTTCTGGATGAGGAAGGCGGTCACCGGGATCATGATGCCGTTGACGAGCATGAAGCTCGTCGTCACCCACTGGGCGGCGCCGGAGGTGATGTGGAAATAGTGCATGAACGCCGGCAGGGCGGTGTTGAGCAGCGTCTGGTTGAGGATGATGACGAACGCGCCGGAGACGAGCACGGCGAGGACGAGGTTCCGGTTGACCGGGGTGCCTTCAGCCGAGTCCTTCTGGTTGCTGTCTCCGTTCGTCAATGGCATCCCCTCACCTGTTCGTCATCTGCGTCTCTTCTCGTCCTTCAGCGACATCCTGCCTGAGGCGGTGTGCTGAATCGGCCCCTCTTCGCGCGCGGTAGTCAATTCCCTAGTTATATAACCGCTTCATGCAGTTTAGCGCACCACTCTCGCCGAGGCGGCCGCGGGGCGGTGTGAGATTCGTCGAGTTCATCTGCCGGCCGGCGAGGGCGGAGATCGGTCGCCGGTGCGGATGATTCCGACCGCGGCCCCACAGGAGGACCGCGGTCGGGCTCGCAGCGGACGATCAGCCGCCTCGGCGAAAGGTCAGGTCAGCCGGCCGGCCGGTGACTGGGTCTTGTTCGGGTCGGTCTCCGGCAGATCGCCGAGGACCTCATCGATGCGGGCGAGGACGTCCGCGCTGAGGGTGACCCCGGCCGCCTCGGCGTTCGAGGCGATCTGCTCGGGACGGGAGGCGCCGACCAAGGCGGTGGCGACATTGTCGTTGGCGAGCACCCAGGCGATCGCCAGCTGAGCCATCGTGATCCCGAGCTCGGCGGCGATCGGTTCGAGCTTCGCCACGGCAGTCAGCTTTTCGTCGTGAAGGTAGCGGCTCTTGATCGACTCCGCACCTCCGCCGTCCTCGTCGGTTGCCCGGGATCCGGCAGGCAGCGGCTCGCCGGGCTTGTACTTGCCCGTCAGGACGCCCTGGGCGATCGGTGACCACACGATCTGGGAGATGCCGAGTTCCTGCGACGTCGGGACGACCCGGTCTTCGATGACCCGCCAGAGCATGTTGTACTGCGGTTGGTTCGACACCAGCTGGATGCCGAGGTCGCGGGCCAGATGGTGGGCGGCGCGCAGCTGGTCTGCGTTCCATTCGCTCACCCCGATGTAGAGGGCCTTGCCGGCGCGAACGATGTCCGCGAAGGCCTGCATCGTCTCTTCCAGCGGAGTCTCGTAGTCGTAGCGGTGGGCCTGATAGAGGTCGACGTAGTCGGTGCCGAGCCGGCGCAGCGAACCGTTGATCGACTCCATCATGTGCTTGCGCGACAGGCCGGTGTCGTTGTGGCCGCGCGGGCCGGTGGGGAAGTAGACCTTTGTGAAGATCTCGAGCGATTCGCGTCGTTGACCGGCCAGCGCATCGCCGAGGACCTGTTCGGCCACCGTGTTCGCATAGACGTCGGCGGTGTCGAAGGTCGAGATTCCCGCGTCGAGAGCGGCATGCACGCACTTCGTGGCCGTCTCGTTCTCCACCTGCGAACCGTGGGTGAGCCAATTGCCGTAGGTGATCTCGGAGATCTTGAGTCCGCTGTTTCCCAGATATCTGTGCTCCATGACCTCAGCCTACGACCGGACGGAGGACTGGGGAACCCCTCGCCGAGGCGGCAGTGGCGCCGGTGCATCGCGGCGATTCGCCAGTTCGGTACACCCTGCTCTGAAATGCTCACTGAAGAAAGTGGGCAATTCAGAGCAGGGTGTACCAGAACTCCTGTCCCAAACAGTGGGCTCACTCTGTGCACGGGCTTCGCATCTCCCGCCTCAGTGCGCCGGCGCGGCATTCTCGGCGATGTGCCCTCGCATGGTGGCCGCGAACGCCGCAGAATCGCCTGCGCGCAGATGGTCGACCAGCTTCTCGTGTTCGGCGATGATCTCGTCGCAGCGATCGAGCAGGTGACGACTGTTCATGAACAGGATGAAGCGGTGCCGGTCGGACAGCAGCGAATACATCTCGAGCATCACCTGGCTGTCGCCGGCTTCGACGAAACCGCGGTGGAAATCCAGGGTCAGTTCGATGAATCGGGCCACGTCCGCCTCGGCGAAGGCGGTCCGCTGCTGCGTGATGAGCTCATCAAGGCCGGCGGCCAGTCGCTGTCGCAGGGCTTCGGGGGCGCGGTCGACCGCGGTTGTCTCGAGGATGTAGCGTGCGTCGGCGAGTTCGGCGATGGTGCGTTCATCGACGCCTTGGACGACGGCTCCGCGCTTGGGGTAGATGCGGATCCAGCCCTCGTCCTGCAACCTGGCCATGGCCACGCGGACCGGGGTGCGGCTGACACCGATCTCGGTGGCCAGAGCCGCCTCGCCGAGCATCGTCCCCGGTGTGTGCCCGCCGTCGAGGATCTGGCTTCGAATGACCTGGTAGGCGCGTTCGGCCGCACTCGGCGTCTCGGTCTGCGCGCTCATTCCTCGGCTCCCCGACCGCTCGCAGGGCTTGCCTGATCGCTCCCGGCTCCCCGACCGCTCGCAGGGCTTGCCTGATCGCTCCCGGCTCCGCGTCGAGCGTGGTCGCTCGTGCCCCTGCTCGGCTGGTCGGTCGTGCCCTCACCCAGCTGGTCGAGGGCGTCCTCACCTGGCTGGGACGGCGCTGCCGGCGAACGATCGGCCGCCTCGGCGGGGGCGGGTCGACCGGGGCAGCTCATCAGCGGGATCGCCCGGAACGAGAACCCGACGGCGATGACGAGGACGAATGTGGCCATGAGGTTGATCCAGAGGAACCCTCCGGCGCCGAGCACGGACCCGGCCATCGCGGCCATGAGCGCACCGCCGAGGTTCATCGCCGAATCCGAGGCGCCCTGCAGCGGCACCTTCGCATGGGGCGGCACCGAGGCGGTCAGCAGGGACGAACCCCCGATGAGGAACATCGACCACCCGATCCCCAGCAGAGACAGCGCGGTCGACAGCAGCACCATCGACGACTCCGGAGCCATCGCGTCGATGACGCCGAGGATGATCGTGAGCGTGAAGATGCCCGCCCCACCGGCGATGACGATGCCGGGACTCCACCGGTCGGCCATCCACCCGAAGACAGGGGAGAGGGCGTACATGCCGGCGATGTGGATGCTCACGACGACGCCGATCGCCCCGAGGGTGAACTCCTGATGATCCATGTGCACCGGGGTCATGACCATGACGTTGGTCATCATCATCTGCCCGGCGATGATCGTGACCATCGCGAACAGCGGCACCGGGCGGGCCAGGGCGAAGCGCAGAGCTTCCCCGAGCTTCATCGGCGGCAGGGGAGCGGCCGCCGCGGTGCCGGTTGAGGTTCCGATGGGAGCGCCGACGCCGGCGGATTTCGTCAGCGTCGATGCGGCCAGGGTGGCCAGCGCGAAGGCGACCATCGAGATGAGATAGGGGCCTGCCAGACCATTCATGCCCAAGGTCTCACCGAGGTGGGCCCCGGGAGCGGTGAAGCTCGGTCCCAGGACGGAGCCGATGGTCGTCGCCCACACCACCAGCGACATCGCCCGTCCGGCGGCCGCGGGGTCGGCGAGGTCGACCGCGGCGTAGCGGGCCTGCAGGCCCGAGGCGGTCGAGGATCCGCACATCATCATCCCGAGCATGAACAGCGGCAGGAACTGGAGGGCGACACCGACGAGGACGACCACTGCCCCGAGCGTGCCGATGCCGAAGCCCAAGGTCAGGGCCTTGCGGCGCCCGGTACGACCGGCGAGGACGGCAAGGGGATAGGCGATGAGTCCGGCGCCGAGGATGACGCTCATCTGCGCGAACCCGGCCATCGAGGTCTGCCCGGAGATCTCTTCGGCCAGCAGTCCGCCGACGGCATAGCCTGAGGCGATGCCGGCTCCGGAGAGGAGCTGGGCGGTGATGAGTTTGGCCTGTTCGCGAATGTGGCTGGTCATAGTGGTCTCACGTCGTTGTGGCGGCTTGGACCCCATCACAGTAGCTTGCATCCATCTTGGATACAACACGTGATCGAGGGGCGGGACGGGGTGAGACGGGCGAGCCGCGGTAGGAAACGTGGTGGGATGAGGCCGGTGCCGGTGCCGGTGCCGGTGTCGTGGAGAGAGCTAGAGCCGGGAGGTGCGCAGCCCGATGGCCGCCTGCGTCGCCGCGATGAGACCCAGCCCGATGACCGGGACGACAGGCGATCCGACCGCTTCGAGGCCGAAACCGAAGGCCAGCGGGCCGATCGCGGCGAGCGCGACTCCGACGGCCGAGGTCACCGCCGAGACCGATGCCGTATGGGCGGGGGAGCGGCCGAAGTTGACGATCTGGCCATAGGAGGCGCCGAGGCACAGACCCTGCGAGATGCCGAGCAGCACGGTGATGAGCACGGCGGCCGATGATCCGGCGGTGAGGAGAATGATGAGTCCGATGACGGCGAGCAGCGGTGCCGCCGGGGTGATGATGCGGGCGAGACCGCGCCGCAGGACGATCGGGGCGATGAGTCCGAAGGGGATGGCGACGATGCTGATGAGCGAGGTGAAGCCGCCCGCGACCTGCTCGGTCATTCCGTCGCGGACGAAGACTGTCGGCAGCCATGCCGAAGTGGTGTAGAACGTCAGCGAGGTCACGCCCAGGTAGAGGGCGAGCAGCCAGACCGCTGGGTCGGTGACCACCCTGGGAGGTCGGGCTGCCTCGGTGACGGGATCGGGCTCCGGCGTCGGGCCGGCGGGTGCGCGGCATGAGTAGAGCGTCCACAAGGCGAGCGCGAGCACCGAGCATACGGCCCAGGTCAGCAGGGTGCCCCGCCAGCCGAGCCCCGTGAGCTCGCGGATCGGGACCGTTGCACCCAGGGCCAGCGCCGGACCGAGGCTCAGCGACATCGAATAGGTGCCGGTGAGGCGCGCTCGGACCTCGGCGCTCTCGGCCGTGATGATCGAGGGCACCAAGACGGTGCAGACGGCGATCGCGAACCCCAGCAGCCCGGTGCCGATGAGCAGCGGCGCCTCACCCGGGACCGAGCGCACGGCCATGCCCATGACGACGGCGAGCAGGGAGACGCCGACCGTCCGGTTCCTCCCGAGCCGCTTCGCCAAGGCAGGGGCGATGGGGGCCGCCATGAGGGTGAGCGCGAGCGGGATGCTCGTCAACAGCGACAGGAAGGTCTCCCCGTGTCCGGTATCGGACTTCATCACCGGCACGAGCGGGGCCAGAGAGATCGTCGGGATCCGCAGAGTCAGACCGATGAAGAGGAGCGCGGCGACGGCGATGAGAAGCCTCAGGAGCGTTCGCCGAGGCGGTGGCTGAGCACCGGCGGGACGGGAGACGTCGGTCATTGCTCAGCATCTTAGTCCTCACCTGGTTCGACACCGGGCGACGGGGTGGCAGATGGCAGTCGGGGAAGCGATCTACGTGTCGACGACGGTGATGTGCCGGTCGCCTCCGGGAGTGACGAGCTCGTCCACGGCGGCGGCCGCGAAGTCCTCGACGCTGATCCTCGAGCGTCCGTCCCGTCCGAGCAGGAGCGTCGTCGTCCCGCGCTGATAGTCGCCGAGGCGGTCGCCGGGTTCGAGAATCGCCGGAGGACTGAGATAGGTCCAGTGGTTCCCGGCGTGATTCCGGCAGACCTCGAGTTGGGCGACGCTGGTCGCGGCAAGCTCCTTCCATTCGTCGGCGACGAACTCCGAGTCGTCGACGACGAGCAGCTTGGGATCGTTCGGTGAGTGAAGTGGTCCGGCGCCGCCGATGATGAGCAGCGGGGCCTGCGCACGGGCGCTCGCTGTCAGCACCGCCTCGGTGAGGGTGAGAAACTGCGTTGTCCGGCCGGGCGCGGCCCGGACGGTGAGTACGGCCGCATCGGCCTCTGTCAGCGCTTTGTCGAGGTCGGATGCGATGTGTGCGTCGACAGTGATCGACTGGACTCTGGGGCGGGTTGCGGCGGTCAGGCCGGCGGATGTGCTGTTCGGGTGGCGTGAGGCGGCGATGATGTCATGGCCGCGGTCGGCCGCCTCGGCGACGATGCGGGATCCGACCATACCGGTGGCTCCGATGACGGTGATCTTCATGCTGCGGGCTCCTTCTTCTTGTGATTCGGTGTGCGTGGACGGGCGAAGACAGTGGGGGAGAGCTGCCCGCACGCGAGCGCTGCCAGCGCGAGGGCGAATCCGGTGATCTGTGCGGGGTTGAGGCTCTCACCGGCGAAGACGATGCCGAGGCCGGCGGCCACGAGCGGTGAGAGCAGCCCGAGCAGGGCAGTCGCGGTGACCGGCAGGCGAGAGAGACCGCGGAACCACAGGGTGTAGGCGAGGAGTCCGCCGATCGCGCCCAACCACAGGTAGCCGGCGACGCCCGGGGCATCGACGTGGGCGGGGACGCCTTCGATGAACAGGGTGGGTACGAGGAGGACGAGCCCACCGGCACTCAGCTGCCAGCTTGCGAAGCCGATCGGTCCGATCCCCGGCGGCAGTCCCCATTTCTTGACGAGGATGACACCGGTGCCCATCGACGCGGCACCGAGGATGCCCGCCGCGACGCCGAGGCCGTCGAACCCGGCGACGGGGCCGAGGACGACGAGACCGACGCCGATGACGCCGACGATGCCCCAGCTCAGGCGCCAAGCGGACAGGCGCTCGCCCAAGACGAGGACGGCGAGGACGGTGACGAGGATCGGCTGGGTGGCACCCAGGGTGGCGGCGACCCCGCCGGGCAGACGGGCCGCGGCGACGAAGAGGAGCGGGAAGAAGACCCCGATGTTGAGCGTTCCGAGCACCGCCGCCTTCCACCACCATGCGCCTGTGGGTAGACGGCGAGCGATGAGGAGGCCGATGAGGCCGGCAGGCAGGGCACGCATGAGTGCGGCGAAGAGTGGGTGGCCGGCGGGCAGGAACTCGGTGGTCACGAGGTAGGTCGTGCCCCAGACCGCCGGGGCCAGGGCCGTGAGGGCGGTGGTGCCGATCCGTGGAGCGGACGGCGAGCTGATCGGAGGGGCAGATGCGGTCGTCGATGTCATGACTCCAGCTTCAGCCGTGCCCTGGCCATGAGTCCAACACATAGTTTTCATCGAATCAATGAACTGACATCATGAATAGATGGAATTGCAGCAGCTGCGCTATGTTCTCGCCGTCGCCGAGGAACGGAATTTCACCCGAGCGGCGGCGAAGACGCACGTCGTCCAATCCGCGCTGAGCCATCAGATCAAGGCTCTCGAGCGCGAGCTCGGTGTCCGGCTCTTCGCCCGCACCAGCAGACGCGTCGAACTCACCTCGGCGGGTCGGGCGTTCGTCACTGGTGCCCGGGCCACTCTCGATGCCGCGGAACGGTCTGTCGCCGAGGCTGTCGCTGCGACCGGTCAGATGCGCGGAAGTCTCACGGTCGGGGCGATTCCGACGGTGACCCGCCTCGATCTCGTCAGCGTGCTCGGAGAGTTCCACCGGTCTCATCCGCAGGTGAGCATCGGCATGAGCGTGGGCGGCAGTCTCGATTTCATCGACCGGATCCGGGCCGGGACGCTCGATGTCGCGGTCCTCGGTCTGCCCGAAGATGTGGAGCCGGCAGGGGTGGCGAGCACTGTTCTGGCTCGTGAGAAGCTCGTGGCTGTGCTTGGTCCGCATCATCGGTTCGCCGGTCGCAGACGGCTGCGGTTAGCCGACCTGGCTGATGAGCCGTTCGTCGACTTCCCCTCCGACAGCCCCGGTCGATCACAGTCCGATCGGGCCTTCGCCGAGGCGGGGCTGACCCGCACGGTCGCGTTCGAATCGATGCTCGTCGACATGATGCTCGACCTCGTCGCGCAGGGACTCGGCATCGCACTGCTCGCTCCGGCGGTCGTGCCGGACGGACGCGGCCTGGTCACCGTGCCCGTGACCGGCGGGCCGCGGCGCGTCGAATACCTCGCGTGGAGCGAATTCAACCCGAGCCCGGCTGCGTCGGCATTCGTTGAGTCGGCACTGGCCTCGGTCGATCCGGAGCCTGCCACGGTCGATGCGGAGCCGGCCACGGTCGGGTCCTCGACCGGCAGCCGATGAGAATCTTCGGAAGTCGGCCTGGGGTCTGCTCGAAAGCAGAAGTGATCACTCTCTTCCGAATGGCTCACTTTCCTCTGTGAGGATTTCAGAGGAAGGTGACCCATTACGCGGGGTGTTGGGGTTCGTCTCACCGGTGAGCGCGGCGTCGACGGCAGATCGCTCACCGGGTACGTTGCTGACTGCGAGTCCGAATCGCGCACGGCAGCGCAGCCACCGTCCGCTGTGGCCGGGTTTCGTTCGACGTCAGGAGCAGCACATGATCAGTGAAGACCGCACAGACGACATCCTCACCATCACCATCGACAATGCCTCACAGGCGAACGCGCTGAACGAGGAGATGCTGGACCAGCTCATCGACTTGTTCACCGACGCGGGCGTACGAGACGATCAGCCGCCTCGGCGAGGTGTGCGAAGCGATCAAGAACTGTGCCCTTCCGGCGGCCGTGGCGATCGATGGCTGCTGCATCGGTGGTGCGGTCGAGATCGCGGCGGCCGCGGATTTCCGGATCGGTGGCAGCGGCTCCTGGTATGCGATGCCCGAGGTGCGCATCGGCATCCCGTCGGTGCTCGAGTCAGTCAACCTGCACCGCCTCATGGGATGGACGAAAGCGACCGAGTTCATCCTCACCGGCAATCGGTTCACCGCTGAGGACATGCTGGCCTGCGGGTTTCTCAACGAAGTCGTCGACAGCGCGGGCAGGTCGGAGGAGGCCGCGTCTGCGGTCGAAGAGCACGCGCTCGCCCTGCTGCACGCCACTATGCAGTCCGATCGTGCGGTCATCGCGCAGCAGAAGCGGCTGCTGCGGACCTGGAAGAACACCTTCGAGCGTGAGGCGGTCGAGGACAGCAAGAAGGAGTTCGCGTTCGCCTTCGCCCGGAAGGGCGACTGACCGAAGAACGGGTGACTGAACTCATCGGTACGTGGACGGAGCGCGGCCGATCTCGCGGGTGAACGCGGCCGAGAACGCTGCCGGTGAGGAATATCCCAGGCGTTCTGAGACCTGGGTGATCGTATGGGTGCTCAGCAGGCGCAGACTCACCAGCACTCGTGCTCGTGTCCGCCACGCCCCCGGACTCATTCCGATCTGCGTCCTGAAGGCGCGATCAAGGCTGCGTTCGCTCATCCGCAGCTCCTGTGCCCAGTCCTGGTTGCTCAGCCTCAGGCTCGGGCGTTCGAGATAGTCCGTGCAGGCCCGACGCAGAGCGGGATCGCGGGGGAGGGGGACCTCGCGCGGCACCGTCGAGGCACGCTGGAGTTCGAGCAGGGCGAGTGCGAAGACGTGGTGCTGGTGGGATGAGAGCGACTCGGCGAGTTCGAAGGTGTCAGCAGAACGCAGCAGTTCGCGCAGCAGCGGTGTGACCGTGATGACCGTGCATCTGTCCGGCCACCAGGGAACGCTGGTCGGTTCGATGTAGAGACTCCATGTCGTGACGTCGAGGAACCGCACGAGGTGATCTGTTTCGGCGGGGATGAGCACGGCCTGGTGAGTGGGAACGGTCCACGAGCCCTCCTGGGTCTCGACGAGCATGACGCCCGTCGAACCGTAGAGCAGCTGCGCCCGTCGATGCCGGTGATAGGGCAGCACGGTGTCGGGCGGGTACCGGGTCCCGACCGGCAGCACCTGCCACGGGTGAGAGTCGACGGCATCGATCGCAGGAGTGCGCATGACGCGATCCTAGTGGCGAGGTCTCGTAAGAACACGACAGACTGTCGATTGCCGGCCTGGCGGCGATGCGCTGGAATGGACGAGTGGAATTCCTCGGACTCATCCTCATCGGCTGTCTCGTCGGCCTGACGACCGTGCTCTTCGGGTTCGGCGGCGGCTTCGTCACCGTCCCGATCATCACCTTGGTCGATGCGGATCTCGGACACGACACGGCACGGGTGGCGGCGGCCACCTCGGCGCTGGTCATGCTCGTCAACGCCGTCGTCGCGACGGTGTCGACGAAACGATCCACGCTCGCCCATCTGAAGGGTCGGTGGTGGCTGCTCGGGCTGCTGGGCCTCGGCGGGGCGCTCGGGGCCTTCAGCGGCAGGTTCGCGCCGGATGCGCTGCTGCAGTGGGGGTTCGTCGCGTATATCGCGGCCACGGCGATCGATCTGCTCGCCCGGCCCGGATTCTTCCGGCGGAAAGCGACAGTCGTCGATGAGGCCGGCGAAGTCAGTGAGGGAGGCCGCGGCATCGCGGCCGTGTGGGGTGTCCCGATCGGCGGTCTGGCCTCGTTCCTCGGCGTCGGCGGATCGGTCATGACAGTGCCGATGATGCGCCGATCGGGGGCGACGATGACCGTAGCCACGACCCTGGCCAACCCGCTGACCTTGGTGATCATGAGCCCGGCCGTGCTCGTGACGATCCTGGCACCGGCGTCGATCGAGGCGCCGGGCATCGTCGGATCCCTCGACCTGTTCTCCGCTGCCGCACTGCTCATCGGCGGACTGCCGATCATCGTCTTCCTGCGTCGGAGGGTGCCGAGAATCCCGGAGATCCTCCACGCCTGGGGGTACTTTATGCTGCTCATCGCCGCCGGAGTCGTCGTCGCGGTGGCGTGAGCCCGTGGGAGCCGTCTCCGCGCACCGCTGAGCCGTCGGAAGAACGAACGTGACTGCATTGGACCGAGTCGACGGCGCCTCGTGGCCTGCAATCCGATAGTCTCCACTCATGGCGTGGAGTGATGCGGATGCGGACGAGCAGACCTTGCCGACGCCGCAGGAGATGAAGGTCTTCACGGTTCTCTGCCGAGTGAGGACGATCACCGAAGCCGCGGGAGAACTCGGATACTCCCAGTCCCAAGTCAGCCGCATTCTTCATCGGCTGGAGCAGAGGCTCGATGTGCGACTCTTCGATCGCGCGCCGACGGGGCTGACGACGACGCTCGAAGGGGAGGCCTTTGCCGAGACCTGTGCCGCGATCAGGGGCTCCTATTCGACGCAGATGCGCCGATTCGAAAACCTCATCGCCGGTGACGCCGGACAGCTGCGCGTGTCTGTCCTTCCGTCGATGGCGTTTGCGCACATGGGAGAGTGGACGAACAGCTTCCGCGCCTCATTCCCGTCGGCGACGGTGACAGTCACCGACGACATCTCGGGGAACTCGTTGGAAGCAGTGCTCTCCGGCGACGCCGACATCGCAATCTCGGCATGTCTGCTCCGTGGGCCCGCCGGTGGTGAGCGGACACTCTTCTCTGAGACAGCGGCGCTCGAAGTCGTGCCATTGCTCGAGGAGAGGTTCTCTCTTGTGTCTCCGCCGGCCGAAGAACCCGATCCGCAACCGAGTTGGGAGACAGCCTTCGCCGCTTCGCAGGTAGGCTTCACCGACCGAACGAGCATTCGACGCTGTCTTGCCGTCATTGCCGATCTGACGGGACTCGGTTATCACCCCGGAACGCTTACCAACAGCCCCCTGACGATTGCGGGGCTGGTCGAGGCTGGGATCGGAAGCTCCATCGTGCCGGAGAGCAACCTGCCGCTGATGAGGATCCGCTCGTTGAGGACCCAGCAGCTGCCGGACTTCCGCCGCGTCATCTGCCTGGTCTTCCGCAGCGGTGACAATGCCCCGCTCGTCCGTCGTTTTGCCAGTACGCTGCTCGAACTCACGTCAGAGTCGCACCGATGAAAGGCCTCATGCCCGTCGACGTGTCGACGGGCATGAGGGCAGGAATATCACCCGAAGAGCATCGCGGGAACGACGAGACCTCCGACGAGCAGAAGCGGTCCGATAACGACCATCGACATGCCGAACTTCACGAGAATACGGGTCAGTCGCTCTTTCGCATGCGTCGGTGCGGTCGCAACGACCGTCGCACCCGTGCTCGAGAACGGTGAGACATCGACGACTGAGGCGCAGAGTCCGAGCGCGATGATGAGTGCCCATCCCGGCACCCCGCCGTCGGCGATCAGCGGCAGAGCCAACGGAACGAGTGCGGCGAGAATGCCTGTCGTCGAGGCGAAGGCGGAGACCAGACCTCCGATCATGCACAGGACGAACGCCGCGACGAGCGGCGATCCGATCGCTCGTGCCGCGTCACCGAGCAGGTCGACGGCTCCCATCGTCTCGAGCACTCCGACGTAGGTCACGATGCCTCCGACGAGCAGAACGGTGGACCAGTCGATCCGACTGACTGAGGTGCCGGCCGTCTTGGGGTCGGCAAGGGCGAGAACCGCGGAGAAGGCGAAGCTGAGCAGACCGATGTCAGGGTCGAGTCCGAACGCTGCGATTCCGATCACCGAAGCCACGAGTCCCGCCATGCAGACGACGGTGAGGATCTGAATCGGCGTGTACGGAGGCAGCGGGGCAGCGTCGTCCTCACCTGTTCCGGACTCGACGAAGATCGCCTCGTCGCTCGCGCCCTCGCCGAACGCCACCGCCGTCGCCGAGGCAGTCCCACGGCTTGCCCTGCGTGCGGAGTCTTCGTGGGCATGGGCTGCTCCGGCTGAGCCGACGGCAGCCTCGCCCCTGCTGTCTCCTTCGTGGGAAGAGTGCCGTCCCGAGGTCAGGCTGCGGCCGAACATCGCGTAGGCGGCGGCGAGGAGGACAAGGTAGGTGAGCATCGCAACAGTGAAGAGCAGCAGCGGGCTGAGTTCGATGCCGGCATCATGTGCGGTGCCGTAGGTGACGATTCCGAAGAGGCTCGTCGGCGCGAATCCGCCGGCCCCGAGACCGAATCCGATCGCGAGTCCCACGAGGGCGAAATCCACGCGGTACCGGCGGGCGACCTGCATCCCCACGGGTGCCATGACGAGGCCCGCGAGAGCGGATCCCATCGCAGAGACACCGGCCGTGAGGATGAAGAAGACCAGCGGGATGAGAACTGCCCGGCGACCGACCTTGGTGAGTGCTGTGTCGATGAGCCTGTCGATCGTCCCGTTCGACTGCGCAATCGCGAAGAGGTACGTGACGCCGACGAGGAGGACCATGATCGACAGAGGGAAGCCGCCGATCACCTCGTCCAACGTCATATCGGCGAGGAACAGGCCCGAGCCCGCGGCGCCTGCGATCATGAGTATGCCGATGTGGACTCCGCGCATCGCCCCGATGGCGAACAATGCGACGAAGACGATGAGTGCTATGAGCTGAGAGAACACACGAAGCCTCCTTGCTTGTGTCTGTTGGGTGGAAGATCGGACCGATCAGTTCCTGACCGAAACGCGGGCCTCATCCGCTTCGGTGAGCCACGTGGGACGACTGCTGTCGAGTTCCGGTGCCCGGCGATACTCGGACACCGGAGTCCTCGAGAAGGCGACGGGGAATTTCACGGCCTTGGTGCCCTCGTGCCCGTCGAGGTCTTGGAGTATTCCCCGTTCCGAGGAGAATGGGTCGTCGAGGACATCGCTGAGGGTATTGACCGGCGAACCGGGAACACCTGCCTGCTTGAGCAGATCGTCGAGTTCGCCGCTGCTGAGCGTTTGGGTCCGATCCTCAATGCCGGCGATGAGTTCGGGGCGGTGAGCTACCCGCAGGTCGTTCGTTGCGAACCGGGCATCGTCGGCGAGGTCGCTGAGGTCCAACGCCCGGCGGAATCGAGCCCAATGACTGTTGTTGCCCACTCCGAGCATGTAGGTGCCGTCGCTGGTTCTGACGGTCTGGTAGGGCGCAAGCGCCGGGTTTCCGACGCCCATCGGTTTGGGTGCCTGTCCAGTGGCCACCGTCGCCAGGAGCCAGTTCGCCATGACACCGAACTGGGCGTCGTACATCGCGACATCGATGTATTGACCCTGACCGGAACGTTCCCGTTCGAACAGGGCGCCGAGGAGACCGGTGGCACCGTAGAGACCCGTGGAGACATCGGCGATCGAGGGACCGATCTTGACGAGCTCGCCGTCCTCGGTGCCCGTCATCGACATCAGCCCTGTCTCGGCCTGCATGACGATGTCATAAGCGGGCCACGAGGCTCGGGAGCCGGTTCGCCCGTAGCCGGACACTGAGAGGTAGATGAGACTCGGGTTGATCTCACTCAAGGTCGTGTAGTCGACTCCTAGACGTTCGGCTACGCCTGTGCGGTAGCTCTCGGTGACGATATCGGCGTCTTCGACCAGCGAGTAGAGCACCTTGAGGTCCTCGGGGTTCTTCAGATCCAAGGCGAGCGACCGCTTATTGCGATTGACCGCGTGGAAGTAGCAGCTTGTGCCCTCGTACTCCGGCGGGGTGAAGCCGCGGGATTCGTCACCGGTGCCGGGCTGTTCGATCTTCAGCACGTCGGCTCCCATATCGGCAAGGATGTGACCTGCGAACGGTCCCGCCAGGGTGCGTGAGAGCTCCAGCACCTTGATTCCATTGAGAAGAGTCGTCATATCAGTTGCTCTTCCGTGCGAATGCCAATGCGAATTCCTTCTTGCTGTCTTCGAAGGCTTCCCGCTCGAAGGAGTTCTTCCACGTGCGGAAGAGCTGCTTCTGCTGGGCGATGACCGCGCGATCGGCCATCACCGTGTCGTTCAGGTAGGCCAGTGCGCGGTCTTCCACACGGTCATCGGCGGCGACGGTATTGAGGAAACCGCATTCCGCCATTTCGGAGGCGGAGAATCTGTTCGCCGTGAGCATCAGCTCGGTGGCCTTGGTCCAGCCCATGACTCGCCAGAGGTTGACGGAATCGAGGACGGAAGGGATGCCGATGCGGACCTCGGGCATCGAATACCAGGACTCTTCGCCGCCCACACGGAAGTCGGCCGCCGCTGCGATCTCGAGCGCACCGCCGATGCAGTAGCCTCTGATGGCGACGGCAACAGGAATGTCGCAGTCCTTGACTGCTTCGCAGACCCGCCCCAACGAGGTGATCGTGTCGAGAGCACGCGAAGGGCTCTCGTGCTCGAACTGGGAGGTGTCCATGCCGGCCGAGAATCCTCGGGTGCCCGCCGAGGTCAGCAAGACGGCGCGAAGTGTCTCGTCGGCCGAGGCCGTGTTCAGCGCCTTCGTCAGATCGTCGAGCATCGTGGCAGTGAGCGAGTTGGCTCGGGCTTCATTGTCGATCGTGACAGTGAGAATGCCCTCGTCGGAGCGTGCCTGTGTGATCACTTGTCATCCTTGTCTGCGCATCCATGCGCGGCTGGTTCAACTGCTTTCACAGCTTTGCATGCCCGATTCGCATGTGCTCAGCCTGATTCGATGAACCGTATGCATGAAACGCATAGGTGCGCGCCGGGGCACGATGAAGGAAGGCCTCAAAGAGGACGTCGAGGAGGGCTCAGCTTTCCCAGCGGCGCTGACGCAGGATGGGCGGGAGGCCGAAGTAGATCGGCGGGCGAGGCGAAGCCGCAGGCTCAGCAGTCAACATTGCGGCACTGGGGTCGGATGCGCTGACAGCCGAATCGACGCCGTGATGAGGCGGTTCGCTCGTGCCCAGCGCCCACGCGCTCTCCCAGCTGATGAGCTCGCCGGCGTGGCAGACGGGGTCGCCTCCGCTCGAGGGCGGCTCGGCCCACATCCACAGGTTGATCCCGTACTCCATGAGAACCAGCGTGTCCCCGGGCTCCCGTGACGAGTTCTCCTTGACCAAGGCCGCTCGCAACTTCGCCGAAGCCTCCTCGAGATCCGCCCACCCGTCCTGCCGGTGGGGCAGGAACACCCACGTCCCCGCGGGGACGCGATCCGGCACGACCTCCTCGACGGTGGCGATCTCGATCGAGTCCCCGAATGCATCGAGCATCTCCGCGAAGCACGCCCGGGCCACCTCGGGGGAAGGTGCGACGAACAGCAGTCGGGCCGCCTCGGTGCGCACCTCATCAGGGGAAAGATATGTGAACGGATTCGACCGCATCGACCCGATCACCTGCGTCCAGTGCCCCGGCACCGCCCCGTCGGCCAGGAATCCGCTGGTGCGCGGACGTTCCTCATCGTGTCGCATCGAAGATCCTCCTCACCGAGGTTGCCCACCGTTTCCGTCCATCATGCACCCACTCGCCGGTCGAGTCAGCCGAGATGGCCGGCGGAAGGCGCCGCCGGGGAGGTGGACGGGCGCTGTGTCTGCCTTCAGGCGCGATGCGCCGACCTTCAGAAGAACACGCCCCAGACGATCACCGCGGCGAGAACGATTCCGGCCAGCCACGTCCACGGGCTGCCGAAATTGATGGTCCACCCCCATCCGCAGCGTTTGGGGATCAGAGGGGCGCGGTCTCGCATGGAGGCGTAGAAGAGGCCCAGCTTCCAGTTGGAATCGTCTTGGCGGAGGGCCTCGACGTTGGGATCCTCGCTCATTGAGTGTCACAGCCTTCCTGCGTTCGAGATCATATGTAGTCGCCAGTCTATGCCCGTGCCCCGAGCGCTCTGAGGCCGCTGTCCGGCCAGTTTCCCCGCTCACGATCTGGTGCTTCTCCGGTCCGGTCTGCCTCGTACCTAACGAATGGGACACGTTCCCGCCGATCCGGTGCCATCGACGCTCCGCCCGCTCTACACTGGTCGGAGTGGATCGAGCAGCGGCATTCGTGTCGGCTCGGTCCACGACCACGTCTGAACGATCTCGCCACACCGGTGAGCCTGCACCTTGCGAAAGTCCACACCCTTGCTCTCTTCCTCACGCCGCGCCCTCGCGGCACTCGCAGCAGTCCTGTCCCTCGGTCTCCTCTCGGGATGCGCCGAGGCGACCGAACCGACCGTCGACACCGCAGCCTCCAGCACTGCCGACCCCAAGCCCACTCGGGAGGCCCCGGAACCGAGCGAGGATGTCTCTGCGTCGGCGACACCTGATGACGCCGACGACGAGAGAGACGAGGGCCAGGCGGGCAGCTCGGCGACGGGCACCGCCTCGGCGATGTTGGACGAACTCACGGTCAAGGGTCGGGCGCCGAAGACCGGCTATGACGGCGACCTGTTCAAATGGCGTTCGGACACCGACCACAACGGCTGCGACACCCGCAACGATGTGCTGCGCCGGGACCTCACGACCATCACTCTCAAGGCGGGAACCCACGGCTGCATCGTGCTGGCCGGCACGCTCGCCGACCCCTATGCCGGTGAGACCTACGACTTCGACCGCAGCGCGAATGCCGTCGACATCGACCATGTCATCGCGCGTTCGAACGCCTGGCAGACCGGGGCGTTCACATTCGACGAGGAGACGCTCAAGGAATTCGGCAATGACCCGCTCAATCTGCTCGCCGTGAGCTCGAGCCTCAACCGGCAGAAGGGCGACGGCGATGCCGCGACCTGGCTGCCGCCGAACAAGGGCTACCGGTGCGAGTACGTCGCCCGGCAGATCGCCGTGAAACACAAATACGAGCTGTGGGTCGTCCCGGCGGAGAAGACGGCCATGCAGCGGGTCCTCGTTAAGTGCGATGACCAACCCGCCTTCGCCGAGGATGCCGACTGGCCAGTCCCCGGCGACGGTGACGATGTCACCACAAAGGAAGAGACCCGCCCGGCGAAGCAGAAGTCCTCGAGCACAGGATCGTCGAGCGACGGAGCGTCAGGGTCGGGATCATCGTCGAGCGGTTCATCGGACTCATCGAGCTATTTCGAGAACTGCACGGCCGCCCGCGAAGCCGGCGCCGCACCCGTCCACCGAGGCGACCCCGGCTACGGGTCACACCTCGACCGCGACGGTGACGGAGTCGGCTGCGAATAGCCGAAACATCGCAGTCAACGAACGGAGCACGCACGGACGACGTGCACGCTGATGATCGGCCGCCTCGGTGAGGGCGGTGTGCACGCCATCACAGTCGCTCGGTAGTCTGATCTCGAACACCGTCGCAGCTGCTCATGCCGACGGCCGCCACGATCATCGACGATGAGGAGACCTGCCATGTCCGGACTCGATACCGCCCTGACTCCGCTGCGGTTCCTCGAGCGCTCGCTCGAGGCCCACCCCGACCGGGAGGCGATCGTCGACGGGCCGCGCCGCTTCACCTACCGGCAGATGGCCGCGACCGTGCAGAACCTCGCCGAAGGACTCAGACGCCGTGGACTGTCCGACGGCGACACGGTGGCGGTGCTCGCCCCCAACAGCGCCGAGGCGCTCATCGCCCACTACGCGGTCCCGCTGGCCGGCGGCGTGCTCGTCATGCTCAACACCCGACTGGCGCCGCCCGAGGTCGAGTACATCCTCGGCCACAGCGAAGTGAAGTTCTTCTTCGGCGATGCCGGACTCCTCCAGCCGGTCATCGATGCCGGCGCCGCGAACGCCGTCGAAACGATCGTCGTCCACCCCGATGAGGACGGCGCCCCCGGTGAGGTGGCCGCCGCGGATCTCAGCGTGGAAGCCTATGCCGACTGGACCGCCTCGGCGCCGGAATCACCGCGGACCTACGAGGTCGACGACGAAACCGCGACGATCACCGTCAACTACACCTCGGGCACGACGGGCCGGCCGAAGGGCGTGATGTACACCCACCGCGGGGCGTACCTGAACTCGCTCGGCGAGGTCATCACGCAGGACTTCCCGGCTCTGACCAAGTACCTGTGGACGCTGCCGATGTTCCACTGCAACGGCTGGTGCACGACCTGGGCGCTGACGGCGGTGTCGGGCACGCACGTGTGCATCCGAGCCGTGCGCGGGCCCGAGGCCTGGCGGCTCATCGACGAAGAGAAGGTCACTCGGATGGCCGGTGCTCCTGTCGTGCTCAACACCATCGCCGGGGCCGAGGAAGCCCACGACCTGGGAGGATCGCTGTCCATCACCACGGCCGGCGCCCCGCCGTCGCCGACGACGATCGCCCTGCTGGAAGGCCTCGGCATCGAGGTCATCCACGTCTACGGACTCACCGAATCCTACGGTCCGTACTCCTCATGCGAGCCGCAGCCCGAATGGTCCGGCCTGCCGGTGGAGGAGCGCGCGAAGCTGAAGTCCCGACAGGGGATCGGCATGATCAGCGCTGAGCGCATGCGCGTAGTCGAGCTGCGCGACGATGACGTGCTCACCGACGTGCCCCGCGACGGGGTGACGATGGGCGAGATCGTCATGCGCGGCAACAACGTCATGAAGGGCTACGTGAACGCGCCCGAGGCCACCGCCGAGGCGTTCCGCGGCGGTTGGTTCCACACCGGCGACCTCGCCGTGATGCACGCGGACGGGTACGTCCAGATTCTCGACCGGGCCAAGGACATCGTCATCTCCGGCGGCGAGAACATCTCCACCATCGAGGTCGAGCAGGCTCTCGTCGCCCACGAATCCGTCGCCGAGGCGGCCGTGGTCGGCATGCCCGACGAGAAGTGGGGACAGCGACCGTTGGCCTACGTCGTTCTGGGACCCGGCGCCGAGGTGGCCGAGGACGACCTCATCGCATTCGTCAAGACCCGTATCGCCTCCTACAAGGCACCGGCCGGGGTCGAATTCGTCGATGAGCTGCCGACGACGTCGACGGGCAAGATTCGCAAGAACGCACTGCGGGAGCTGGCCGGGAACTGAGGTTCAGGCCGTCTCGAGCGGGAAGACCAGCAGGCTGCTCGTTGTCGTCGCGACGGTTTTGCCTGCTGCGTCAACGACCTCACCTTCGGCGAAGGTGACTCGGCGTCCCGGTTTGGTGACTCGGCCGGTGGCGACCAGAGGGCCGCTGTCGGCGGTCACGGGCCGCAGGTAGCCGACGTTGATGTCGATCGAGGTGTAGCCCATGCCCGCGGGCAGCAGCGAATGCGCAGCACATCCGACGACCGAATCGAGCAGGGTGCAGACCAGCCCGCCGTGGACCATGCCGATGGGGTTGTAGTGGGATTCGTCGGGATGGCAGGTGAAGGTGACCTTGCCCGGCTCCACCTCGGTGAATTCCATTCCGATGTGTGCTCCGATGGGGGCGGCGGGAATCTCGCCGTCGGCGATCTTCTGCAGGAACTCGATTCCGTCGAGGTGAGGCAGCCGCTTGAGACCGATGGCCGGGTCGCCCCAGGTCACGGTCGTTTCGCGAAGATTCGGTTCAGCCTGTGTGCTCATCGTCAGTTCTTCCCCTCCGGCATCGGCACGTTCTGGAGGCGCAGCTGACCGCGTGAGATCTGCTTGCCGCTGGCCGAGTCCGTGATGATGACCTCCCACAGCTGCTGAGTGCGCCCCTGGTGAAGAGCGTTGCCCTCGACGTTGACGCGGGCTCCCGTGCTCGGGCGCAGGAAGTCGGTGGCGTTGTGAACGCCGACGGCGAACTCCCCGCGCTCTGCCACGGCGTGGGAGGCGCCGATGCTGCCCGCGCTTTCGACGATGGTCGTGTACACGCCGCCGTGGATGACGCCCCACGGGGTGTGATGGTTCTCGTCGAGTTCGGCATAGCCCCGCACCGAGGTGGCCGTCACCTCCTCGACGACGAAACCGGAAGCCGCGACGAATCGACTTGCCTTCTCCAGCGAGACATCGGGGGTCGTGGCGGCCTGCGCGTCATCAGTCATGTGTTCTCCTTCGACCTGACTTGTTATTATGAAGTTAGCCTAAGGCGTCGACGACGGTCAACCGAAGGAGGGGGACATGGAATGGCTCGAATACGACTCCGCTGCCT
This sequence comes from Brevibacterium limosum, assembly GCF_011617705.1. Lineage (NCBI taxonomy): Bacteria > Bacillati > Actinomycetota > Actinomycetes > Micrococcales > Brevibacteriaceae > Brevibacterium > Brevibacterium limosum. The sequence continues at coordinate 809,709 of NZ_CP050154.1, forward strand.
GTTCGATCCGACGCAGCCTTGATGTCATCGGACAGAAGTGGACGCTGCTCATCCTGCGGGATGCGTGCAACGGCGTGCGCCGATTCGATCAGCTGCGCGACCACCTCGGGGTCTCCGATCCGGTGCTCGCCGAGCGTCTTCGCACGCTCGTCGCAGCCGGGCTGCTCGAACCCGCGTCCTACAGCGAACCGGGCCGGCGGGCACGGAAGGAATACCGGCTCACGGACAAGGGCCGCGATCTCTATCCCGTGCTCATCGCGCTGCTCCAGTGGGGAGACAAACACTGCTCAGAGCCCGACGGCCCACCGGTGCGCGTAACGCACCGCGACTGCGGCGAACCGGTCGAAGCGAAGGTTATGTGCGCGGCCGGCCATGAGCTCACCGCGCCGAGCGAGGGCCAGACCGCGCCCGGCCCCGGTGCAGAAGTGAGAGCGTAAGTCCTCCCGGCCCTGCGCTCTGGCGAGGAGGCGTAGGCTGCACACGCGTCGGCTCGGCGGCTCACGCGTTGTTCCGGCAGCTCACGCGAAGAGTGCGAGGCCGAACACGACGAAGATGATGAGGTGAGCGGCACCTTGGACGGCGGTGACCTTCTTGCCGGCGAACCCGATGACCGAGACCAGCAGGGTGATCGCCAGCAGCGCGAGGTTGATCGGCGACTCGGCGAGCACGATCTGCTGATCGGTGAGCATCCCGATGACCAGCACCGTCGGAATCGTCAGCCCCACCGTCGACACCTGTGCGCCGTGGCAGAGATTGCTCACGCGCTGGATCTCACCGTTCCACGCCGCTCGCAGGGAGGTCAGCGTCTCGGGCAGGAACACGATCATCGCGATGACCACGCCGGACAGCGCCACCGGGGCGCCGAGGCGGGCCAGACCGTCATCGAGGAGTGTGGCCATATCGTGGGAGAGCAGCACAATTGGCAGCACAGTGGCGACGAGGAGGGTCAGCCGGAGGACGATCTCCACCCGGTGGGTCGAGAGGATCTCGACGATTCCCTGAGTCTCTTGGTCGGACGGGTCGGCCGCCTCGGGCCGGCTTGATTCGGACTGGTCGGCCGCCTCGATGGGGGAGGACTGGGTCGTTCCGGCAGTCGATGAGGCGTCCGCCGAAGCAGCCCCGACGGGGGCCGCCTCGGTGAATTCGTGGGCCTGCGGTCCCATCTGCCGGTAGAGGAAGAAGACATAGGCGCCGACGGTGATCACGATGATCGGGATCTCCTGCCATATCTCATAGGCACCGTCGGGGGTGCCGATGAGGGTGGGCACGGCGAAGGCGAGGGCGGCGAAGACGACGATCATGACCAGGTAGTTCGAGACGCCGGTGCGATTGTGGGTGAGCGCACCGTGGCGCAGTCCGCCGACCAGCAGGCAGAGGCCGATGACAGCGCCCAGGATGATCATCGACACCGCCATCACCGAATCGCGGGCGATCGTCGCATGGTCGCCGGGGCCCAGCAGCACCGCGGCGATGAGGATGACCTCGATGAGGCAGATCGAGATCGTCAGCACGAGTGAGCCGTAGGGATCGCCGAGGCGGGACGCTAAGTGTTCGGCCCCTGTGACGACTCCGAAGGCGCAGACGAGGATGACCGCGATGATGACCACGAGTGCGGTCACAAGCAGCGGCAGGGGGACCGGCGAAGCAAGCAGAGAGCCCATGAATTGCAGGGCGATGAAGACGCCCCAGCCGAGGACGAGTCGCAGGATTGCGGTCGGCGTGATGATTGAGCGGAGGGCGGCGGTCATGAAAGGTCTTCCTGTCTCTGAGGCCGTCCTCATCGTGAGTCTCTCTCAGCCGGGTCGTCCCGACTGGTTCCTTCCGCTTTCAGGTTATCCAGGCCCGCTTGACCCGGCAAATCCGGTGATCTGGGGCACCGGATGACCTGGGCACTGTTCCGGCTCGAGCGCGTCGTCGGGCAAATGCGGTGCGCGTTGGTGGGTGCGAGCCGTTCGTCGGAGCGCACGGTCTGGTTCTGTATAGGTTCTTCTGAAATGACCACTTTCCTCGCTGGGCAATTCAGAGCAGGATGTACCGATTCGCTGGCTCGGGCAGCCGCCGAAAGTGGATTGGTCGGTTGTGCGTCGGGCTAATACGGTGCGCTCAAGCCAGGGAACATGGGGAAGTGCTTGACGTTGAGCGTCAGGGGAGTGGTGTTCAGGGATAATGCGGTTGCCGCAATCGCCAAATCAGCTGAATCGATACCGCGATTGCCGGGTAACCAGGCTCTGCTCAGCTCGCCCGCGAGTTCCGAGATCGACTCGTCGACCGGGTGCCAGGTGAGAACGGACAACAGTCTGCGAGTGGGGCCGTCTTCTCCTCTTCGCATGCCAGCGAGCACTTCGAGGCGACTCATTTCACTTGCATGCAGGAGGCCGTCTGCGCGTGCCGCGAAGAGCGCGGCTTTCGCTGCTTCGCGTCCTCGGAGGACATCGATGAGGACGGATGTATCGACAACAGTCATTGCGAAAGGACTTGGTTCAGCCGGTCTCCAGAACGCAGGCGCTCAACGTAGGCCTCTCCGTCTTCCTGCCGGTCGATCCAGGCGCCGAAAGCTTCTTCGATGGCACTGTAGGCATCATCGGTGCTTCGACCCGTGCCATAGGTGTTCTCAACGGCATCTCGAATCAACGCAGAGATCGATCGACCCGTCCGTGACGCTTCGTTATCGAGCAGCCTGCGGGCTTCGATGGTCAATGAAATCTGAGTGCGTTGCATGATGTAATGTTACATCACCAAATGCAACGTGTCTCTGCCGAATGAGTGCGAAAGTGCAGGGGGACCGTCGCTTCAGAACACGTAGGCGGCGTCCCGCTCCTCCTGGGTCGAGGCACAGGCTCGAGCTGCGGTTCACCGCTGTCGTACTCGGTCGACGAGGCGGCTCAGGGCCGATGTGTCGGAGCCGTTTCGCATCGCGTCGCGATTGCTGAAGGGGATGCCCGACTGCAGACCCCGCCCGCCGCAGGTGATCGCTTCGCCGAGCAGGCTCAATCCGATGCTCAGTGTCATGGGACGAACGGCTTCTTCGGCGCCGATGAGCTGAGCTCCGAAATGCAGGCCCAGCCCTGCGAGCAGGCTGCAAGCCCAGATGATCATCGTCTTCACCGTGTATTTCTGGTGGAGAGTCCCGTCTCGCTCGAAGAGGACCGTGGAAGCTCCGCGCAGCATTCCGAAGCTGACGCCGACCACCACCGAGGCGGTCAGGAAGGTGACGTTCGCCGGTGTCCAATGGCTGAATCCCCACAGTTCCTTGATGGCCAGTCCCAGCAGGATCAACGGTGGAATTGCGAGATCTTTGGCGTCGACGGGCTCTCCGCGGAAACGTCGAACGATGACGACGACGATGACGGCTATGACTCCGAGGGCGATGAGGAAGGGTGACATGGGCGATCTCCTTTGATGTATTAGCAGGAGCGTGCTAAAACGATAGCACGATGTAGCAGGGATGTGCTATAAAAGATCTATGCCGAAATTCGTCGACCCTGTTCAACGGCGAGAGCTCATCGCCGATGCGCTCTTCGCCATCGTCCTCAGACAGGGACTCTCCAAGGTCTCGCTGCGGACGATCGCCGATGAAACCGGCTTGGCCATCGGCTCCATCAGGCACTACTTCTCCGCCGCCGACGGGATCGTGCGCTTCGCGCTCGAGACCCTTGTCGAGCGAGTCGGCGGTCGACTCGAGGCGCGACTGGCCGATATGCTCCCCAAGCTCGATGCCGGGAATCTCGACCACGGTGAAGCCAAGGAGCTGACGGTCGACTTCCTCTCCGAACTGCTGCCGCTCGAAGAGACACGGCGGCGGGAGTCAGTGGTGTGGCTGGCCTTCGAAGAGGAGGCGCGAACGACCCCGGAGCTCGCTGACGTCTTCGAAACTGCAGTGCTCGGCACCCGTGCTCTCATGGGCCGAGTCGTTGAGAGTATGAGCGTCCGCGGAGTCCTGCGCGCGGGTCTCGACGCTCAAGCCGAGGCCGAGACCCTTGCCGCTCTTATCGACGGACTGACACTGCGCTCGGCGCTTCACTCCGAGGTCCTGGCCCCTGAGCGCGCTCGCGAGCTGCTGGCTGCGCACCTCGAGCGTCTGCGCGCCTGACCTTGGTCATGGGGCGCTTCACGCAGAGTTCGCATATTCAGACGGTGGGCGGACATCGCTCTTGAACGATCAGAACCCGTAGGCCGCGTCCCGCTCCTGACGGATCGAGGCAAAGGTGTGGGTGAGCACGATCGTGTCCTCGACGAGGCGGTCGAGTCGCTGAAGGACATCGTGGCTGACGATCTCGCCGCGGTGCAGATCGCTCTCCTCGACGAACACATACGGCTGGACGACCTGCGCCTTCATGTAGGTCAGGATCGGCAGCAGGTGCTGAGCCGGAATGAGGTAGTGCTTCGACGATCCGGCCGTGGCGATGACGCCGACGACCTTGTCGAGGAAGGCACTCGTCGGCAGCAGATCGAAGACGTTCTTCAGAGCCGCCGGAATCGAGGCCTGGAAGATCGGGGTGCCGATGATGATCGCATCGGCGTCCATGAGCTCCCTGGCCACCCGACCGGTGTCACCGGTGTACTCGGTGAAGTTCCGGCCGTCGGCAAAGACCATGTCCGCCTCGGCGAGGTCGATGACACTCAACTCAGCGGTGGGGTCATAGGCGGCGACCACCTCGGCGAGGTGATCGATCACGGTTCGGGTCTTCGTTCCGACGTTCGAGCCGGACAGCAGGACAAGCTTCACGAGTGGGCCTCCTCGGCGGAATCGAATGCGGAACCAGCAGGGCCGGACGCTGAATCGGCGGATCCGACTCCCGAAACCCCAGGCGGGGCAGCGGTGTACTTCTCCACGGCGGGCAGGATCTCGGTGCCGATGAGCTCGATCTGCTTCATCACGTCCGCGTAGGCCATCCCGCCGAAATCGACCTGCGCGAGGTAGCGCTGATGGCCGAACACCTCGTGCTGGTGGAGGATCTTCTCGATGATCTGCTGCGGGCTGCCGATGTTCGCGATGCTCGCCGGGTCGACGCTCTGGGCGAAGTGCTGCTTGGGCATGCCCTGCCCGTTGGTGCGCTTCATCCCTTCGTTGATGTGGGGGTACATGCCAGCCAATGCTTCCTGCGAGGTCTCGGCGGCGTGGAAGAAACCGGCCGTGGCGATCGGCAGGGTGGCAGGATCGAATCCGGCATGAGCGGCCGCGCGACGGTAGGCATCGACGGTGCCCTTGAACACCGAGGTGGTCCCGCCGAGGTGGGCCATGACCATGGGAACCCCGGCCAGTCCCGCCTTCACCGCGCTCGCCGGCGCTCCGCCGACCGCGCGCCAGATGCGCAGCGCCCGCCCGGTGGGGCGGGGGAGGACCTCGGCGTCGTTGAGCGGTGCCCGGAACCGACCGGACCAGGTCACCTGCTTCTCGCGGTTGATCTGGAGCAGCAGATCGAGCTTCTCCTCGTACAGCTCTTCGTAATCGCGCAGGTCGTAGCCTAGGAGCTCGAACAGTCCGACCCGGGAGGCGCGTCCGGCGACGAGTTCGGCGCGGCCGCCGGAGATGAGGTCGATGGTGGCGAAGTTCTCGAACACCCGGACCGGGTCCGAGGTCGACAGGATCGTCGAGGAGCTGCCGATCCGGATTCTATCCGTGGCTTGGGCGATCGCGCCGAGGATGACGGCATGGGCCTGCGAGGCGAAGAACTCCTGGTGGCTCTCGCCGAGGCTGAAGAAGTCGAGACCGGCGGACTCCGCGGCTTGGGCGTAGCCGATGAATTCGTGGATGCGCTGGCCAGCGTCGACGCGTGATCCGTCGTGCGGGTCAGGCAGATGATCGCCGAGGCTGTAGATGCCGAACTGCAGGCCCTGACCTTGGTCGAGGCCGAATTCGTGCATGTAGTTCGGCTGCTGTGACGGCGTGGACTCGGGTGTTCCGGAAGCCTGCGTCGGGTTGGTGTGCGGCTGCGTGGACTCGCTCAAGGTGTCTCCTCGTGATGGCGACGAAAATGTCATTTGCCATGTCAACTGAGACAGGGGCGGGATTATTCCCGTGTGCCTTGACCGCGCTTCCGACCGGTGTCGTAGAGCTTCTTCATGAGCGCGTGCAGCTGCACCTTCTCATCTTCGGTGAGAGCATCGTCGAACAGAGATGACTGCTGCTGAAGCTGGGATGGGAATGCGCGCTCGAGGAGTTCGCGGCCCTTGGCCGTGAGCGAGATGTGTTTGGTCTTCCAGTCCTGTTCGCGGGAGATGAGCCCCTCGGCCTCGAGGCGGGCGAGCAGGCGGGAGATCCCTCCGCCGCTGACGGTCAGACCCTCGGCGAGAGCGGACTGGGTGATCGGTTCGAAGTTGCGGATGTGGGCGAGGGCCTCGAACTGGGCGACGGTGAGACCGAACTGACGCAGGTGCTCATTCGACAGCTGGTTGCTGTTCTGGACGAAGCGGGCCATGCGCAGCCAGATGAGCGTGCTCAGGCTCAGATCCTCCACCATGGCTCCTTCGGCTGACTTCGTGCTCGCGATTCGTCCTCACATTACCTGGCTGCAGGTAAGGCAGGGAGTGGGCCCAGGCGAAGAGTCCTGCCCGGCCTCTCAGGCGTCAGCGGCCACGGCGCGTGATGCGCTCGAGCGCTTACGTCCCTTGCCGGCTCTGCCGGCGAAGAGGAGGCGGTCGACGCTCAGACGGCCAGGACCTGCGGCGGCAATCAGCAGTGCGCCTGCGGCCAGTGAGGCGACGAGCTCCCACCCTCCCTGATCGACGAACGGGGTCGGGACGAGGTGGACGATGATCAGGGCACCGATGACATTGGCTGCCAGCAGGAATCCGACGATGGGAGTGAGCGCACCGAGGATGAGCAGTGCTCCGCCGATGAGTTCGACGAAGGTCGCAACCGGGGCCGCGATATCGGCCATCGGCACTCCCATCTGCGCAAACGAATCGCTCGTTCCGGCGATGGTCCATTCGTTGAACTTCTGCCACCCGTGGGCGATGAAGATCGCGCCGAGACCGATCCGGGCAAGGAGAGTGATGACGTCGCGGACGATGGTCGGCATTCCGGTTGTGGGGTACACGGCGATCTCCAGAGTTGATTGAAAGTGCAATCACACGATATTGAGTGAATATGGCAAGACGCTGAATGCCGTGGCCATTCCGAGGTGGGCCGACCAACGGATCCGGCGATGAGTGGAAGACCAGAGAGGATGCTCGCAGTGAGGTTCACGACACCCGGCGCACCCATCGGCGGACCGCTCCAGTGGTGGCCTCACTCGACTCGGGGCCGCGCGGTCGCGCCGGAAGCGGTGTAAGTGTGGTCCATTTCGGTGGGGGAAGCCTGAGCGGATGAGGCCCGCGGGCGTGCCGCATCCGGCTCGGAAGCGCGGGCGAAGGCGAGGACGATGCCGACCCCGGTCAGCGTGGCGACGAGAGACGACCCGCCGTAGGAGACTAGGGGCAGCGGCACTCCGATGACCGGCAGCAGAGTCGTCACCACTCCCATATTGATGAGTGCCTGGCCCACGATCCAGACGAGAACACTCGCGCCCAGGACCTTCGTGCGCCGGTTCCGAGTCAACAGGGAAGCGCGGACGAGCCCGACGGCGATGAGGCCGAACAGCGCGACGACGCCCAACGTTCCGAGGAGCCCGAACTCCTCACCGACGATAGCGAAGATGTAGTCGTTGTGGGCCTCTGCCAGCCAGAACCACTTCTCGCGACTGGCCCCGAGTCCGACACCCGTCCATCCGCCGGAGGCGAGAGCGAACAGACCGTGGTTGGACTGCCAGTGCTGGCCCAGAGCCTCGGCATCGCTCTGCGAATCGCCGGCGAACATCGCCCGCACCCGTGCCATCCGGTAGGGACTCGAGATGACCAGGAGCGTGACGGCCACGGAGATGACTGCGAAAGCGATGGCGAAGTACCGTTTCGGCACCCCGGCGACGAACAGTGTGGCCACCCCATGAGCATGAGGACCAGCGTCGTGCCGAGGTCGCCTCCGATGAGGATGAGCCCGGCAGCGACGATGACCGGCGTGAGAGTGAGCAGAAGCTTCCGGGGGCGATAGGCTTCGGAGGTCAGGCGTGTGAGTGCCACGGCTAGCCAGACGACCAGGATGGGTTTGAACAGCTCAGAAGGCTGAGCCTGCAGGCCCCCGATCCGCAGCCAGTTCGTGCTTCCGTTGACTGTGGTGCCCAATCCCGGAACGAGCGGCAGGGCGAGCAGCAGCAGGCCCGCTCCCATGAGCGGCCACGCCAGCCTCTCCCAAGCGCGGACAGGTGTGAGTGCGGCGAGGACCATCATCGTCAGACCTGCGAGTGCAAAGACCGCCTGCCGTTTGAACACGGAGAACGATGAAGCACTGGTGCCGTCGTACGAGGTGATCGATGTCGCTGACAGCACCATGAGCAGGCCGAGGCCGACGAGGCACAGGCAGGCTGTGACCAGCATCGTCGTTCCCGGAAGCAGGCGCGGCGGTCTCTTCAGCAGCTTCCGCAGGGAACGTGCCGTCGTCGGCCGATCCGCGCCCATTGGGTGTGCGCTTCGTTCCCGACCGTCCATGCATCCCCGCTGACTTCATCCGCTGTGACTGGCCAGCCTTTCAAGAGACCGCTCATACATGCAAGTCGAGTTGTGGCGTTCTGCTGTCCGCTCAAGACGCGGCGATGAGACCGGGCCGGACGGGAGTGCGAGACGTAGGATGGGATTGTGAGCACTCCGACGAACATGACAGATTCCGCCCTCGACGCTCAGCGAGATGCCCTCCTCGGTGCCGGACGGTCGGCGGCCGTCATCATCGCGTCCACCTCGGCGGCCAGAGGGGAAGCCGCGGATACGACGGGCCCCATCCTCGTCGAGTGGCTGCGCGACCGCGGCTACGAAACGCCCGAGGCCATCGTCGTCCGCGACGGCGAGCCCGTCGGCCAGGCCCTGCGCGAACTCCTCGTCGACACCCCGGAGGCCGATCGCCCCCGCTTCATCGTCACCAGCGGCGGCACCGGCTTGGCACCCGATGACCGCACCCCGGAGTTCACTGCCGAACTCCTCGAACGCCAATCCCCGGGCCTCATCTACGCGATGTGGCGCAAGGGACTGGAATCGACCTCCTCGGCTGTGATGAGCCGCGGCGTCGCTGGAGTGCGTGGCCGCAGCTTCGTCATCAACTTCCCCGGTTCGAAGGGCGGGGTCAAGGACGGAATCACCGTCATCGATGACCTCCTCGAACACATTCAGACCTCCGTCGAGGACACCACCGACCATGGTCCTCGGGTCTGAGAGGGGAACGAGAACATGCAGATGCGCAAGGCCGTGCGAGCCCGGGTCTATAAGTTCGACGCCACCGGTGAGGTCTCGGCCGGCCCGGATTCCCTGGCAGGTGAGGAGCCCCTGGAGATCCAGCTGGGCGGTGAGCCGTACACGGTGACCATGCGCACCGCCGGCCACGACGTGGAATTGATCGCCGGCTACCTGCTCTCCGAGGCGGTCGTGACTTCGATGGACGATATCGAAGAGGTCAACTTCTCTGCCGGAATCGCCCCCGACGGCAGCCGGAACTACAACGTCGCGCAAGTGCGCCTGGTCCCGGGGACCTGGAATCCAGAGTCGGCGCCGGCCCGCAACGTCTACACCTCATCGTCGTGCGGAATCTGTGGAACCGCGGCCGCCGATGCCGTGACGAAGACCTCTGCTTTCCCCCTTATTCCCGCCGCTTTCCACGTCGAGGATCACGGGGAATACGAGTTTCCACAGCTGCTCTCGGCAGCCCGCATCGGCGAACTGCCCGATCGTCTGCGACAGACGCAGGAGATCTTCGACAAGACAGGCGGAGTCCACGCAGCTGCCCTCTTCGCCGTCGGCGAGGACCCGAACGCAGAACCCGAACTGCTCGTCGGGCGTGAGGATGTCGGTCGGCACAATGCTGTGGACAAGGTCATCGGCTGGGCCATGGCCAACCGGGGACTGCCGCTGCGGTCAACCGTCCTGCAGGTGTCCGCACGGGCATCGTTCGAACTCGTCCAGAAGTGCGCGATGGCCGGCATCCCGATGATGTCCGCGGTGAGCGCTCCCTCGGCGATGGCTGTCGACTACGGCAAGGACGTCGGCGTCAGCGTCATCGGCTTCAATCGCAAGGGAAAGTTCAATGCGTACTCGTACCCCGAACGCGTGGCCTGACTTCGCCGAGGCGGCGCCGCAGTTCCAGTGCTAGATTCGCTGGCATGGACATCAATGACGATCCAGCCCTGAACATCGCACAGGCGCGCACCGAATGGGACGTGCAACGTACTTTCCTCGATTCGTGCTCCTACGGTCCGCCGCCTCGGCGCGGGTGGGAGGCGATGCAGCGATCGCTCGACGAATGGAGGATCGGCAGTGTTCCGTGGCAGACGTGGGCGGACTCCGTCGGTGCCAGTCGCGAGCTGTTCGGTCGCCTCGTCGGTGTGCCCGCCGGTCAGGTGGCCACCGGGGCCGCTGTATCGCAACTGCTCGCCCCGATCGCCGCGGCCCTGCCCGACGGCGCGGAGGTCCTCATCCCCGACATCGAGTTCACCTCCGGGGTCTACCCGTTCGCCGTCCATGCCGACCGCGGGGTGCGGGTGCGCACCGCGCCGCTGGCCACCCTCGCCGAGGCGGTCGATGAGTCCACGGCACTCGTATCCTTCTCCGCCGCACAGTCGGCTACCGGCGAGGTCGCCGACATCCCTGCGATCACGCGTCGCGCCCGCGAGGTCGGGGCCATCACGGTCCTCGACGGAACACAGGCGGCCGGATGGCTGCCGCTCGACGCGAAAGAGGTCGATTTCCTCGCCGTCGCCGCCTACAAATGGCTGTGTGCCCCACGCGGAACCGCTTTCCTCACGCTGCCCACTCGATACTCGGCGGCCGACGCCCCCGATACCGTCGGCACCGACCACCTGCGCCGCGACGACTTCTTCGGCCGGCTCAAGCCTCTGGCCGCAGGCTGGTTCGCGGCCGGAGCTGGAGCGAGTTACGGGATGCCGATGCACCTGGCTGACGGTGCCCGAGCCTTCGATATCTCACCGGCCTGGCACTCGTGGGTCGGCACGGCTCCGGCGCTCGAGCTGCTCCTGGAGATCGGCATCGACCAGATCCACACTCACGATCTCGCCCTGGCCAACCGGTTCCGGGCTGGGCTCGGTCTGGGAGAGTCGGACTCGGCCATCGTCACGATCGACCTCGACGCAGGTCAACGTTCCTGGCCCGGCGCACTCGACCGACTCGACGCGGCCGGGGTGCGGTACTCGCAGGCCGGAGGCAATATGCGCTTCGGATTCCACCTCTACAACGACGAGGCAGATGTCGATACGGCGCTCAACGCTGTGACAGGCACCGTGACTTCCTGACGGGCGCTGCCGTCCCGCACCCGGACCCGTCCAAGCGCTGAGCTCCGCAGAATTCGATAACACAGCCATAACGATCGATAGGCCGTTCTCCGGCGGCGGACAGCCACCCGGCCCCACTGGTCGGGGCAGGGCGGCCTTTGTGAACGAACTGCAACATTCAACGGTTTCTTCATGTGGCGATCGGAGCGCGAACTCGGGGCTAATCTTGTTTTCGGTGCCTGTCCGGTGTGAACGGGACGGGCACGACTGACAGACCAACGCGCATCACGACCGTACCTGCGGCGATGCCGAGAACGAGATGGAGTGACGATGACCTACACCCTGCAGGCCGTTGAGAACTCGGATGAGAAGACAGACCTGGTCAAGCGGTTCTGGACCGGAGCGCTCATCGTCATCGTCGCCGCCGTACTGGGTGGGCTGCTGGCATGGAACGAACAGCACCCCATGGCGGTGGCACTCGCCATCCTCGTCGGCGGTGCCGGCGTCCTCGGCGTCGATATCGCTGTGGCCTACCGGTCCGCGGTGCGACGCTCGAAGGCCTGAACCATGCGAGCCCCGCACCCGTACCCGTCGAAGCGCTGAGACACAGCAGCTGAGACACCACGACAGCCGCCGTCCGCCTCCGGCTAACATGCTGACTTGAAGCATGCGCGATAGGAGGTGAGCGATGACCAGCCACGACCAGACGGCCCCGGGCATCGGACTGCTCAGCGTCCTCCTCGGCGCCGTGGCCGCCGGACCGATCCTGCTCTACGGGCTCAGCGCCACGAGCGACTCGATCATCGCCGAAATCGGCATCTCCGAGGCCCACTTCGGACTCCTGGCCACCACCTGTTTCGGCGCCGCGGCCATCGGCAGCGCCACCCTGGGCAGGCTCGCCGATCGCCACTCCGACCTCTCGCTCATGGCGTTCATCTTCGTCCTCTCCGCACTCGCCCTGCTCCTGGTGGCTGTGCCCGACGGGTTCTGGATGCTCCTCGTCGCCGCCGGCCTGTCCGGCATCGCCCAGTCCTTCCCCAACGGGGTGACCAACCGGATCCTGCTCGAACGCGTCCCCACCGTCCGGCGAATCGGCTGGGTCGGCATCAAGCAGTCCGGAGTTCAGGTCAGCCAACTCGTTGCGAGCCTGCTCTTCCCCGTCCTTGCAATCGGGATCGGCTGGCGCGGCGCAGCCCTGACCGCAGCCGTCATCCCGCTCATCCTCCTCGCCATCACCTGGCATTCCCTGCGCACCACGCCGCTGCTGCCCACCGCGCCCTCGAAGGTCGACACCGACACCCCCACCGAGGCGGCCGACACCGACGTTCCCACCGAGGATGCCCACACCAACGCCTCCACCGAGGCGGCCGACCGTCCCGCTGAACCGGCCCCCACGCGTCCGGCGAGGCATCCGGGAATGGTATGGGCGCTCGCCGCCTTCGGGCTCATCAACGGCATCGGCGTGCAGGCGACGAACGTGTACATGCCCCTCTTCGCCGTGCGTGAGATGGGCTTCTCCCTCGTCCTCGGCGGTGCCACGGCGGCACTGGCCGGCGTCATCGGCGTCATCGCGCGTGTGACCTGGGCCAGGCGGATGGCCAAAGGAGCCTCGGGCGCCCACCTGCTGCTCACGCTCGCCCTCATCGCCTTGGTCGGGGCGGTCCTCTTCTTCGTCTCCGAGGCCACCGGCTGGGCGGCATTTCTCTGGCTGGCCGTGGCCTTCCACGGCATCTCTGCGCTCGGGGTCTCCGTGGTGCTCATGGCCGCGCTCATGCGGGTCATCCCGGCGGCTTCGATGGCCTCGGCCAGCGGGATGGTGACGGCCGGAATGTTCTTCGGCTTCGCGCTCGGGCCGCTGCTCATGGGTGTCATCGTCGGTTCGCCCGGCGGGTTCGAACTCGGCTGGATCGCCGTAGGTGCCACCTATGTGCTGTGTATCCTGCTCGCCCTCATGCTCATCCGCGTGAATTCTCGGGGCCGGCGATGAACGAGGGTGGTGATGGCAGGTGGTGAACGGCACCGCCTGCCGACAGTGACCATCTGCCGGCGCAGGAGAAGGCTCGCAGCGTCTCGGACCGTACGAATCAGGTCAGCTGCAGATGCAGCAACGGGTACGGTCGTCCGGCGTCGTCGGTTTCGCTGCGACGGAGAACGTGGAAACCTCGACGAGTATAGAACTCCACGGCTTGGCGATTCTGTTCATTCACGTCGACGTTCCTGACGCCCTGGTCTTCGACTGCGTGGCTGAGAAGCCTCGTGCCGATACCGGTGCCGCGCTGCTTCACGTCGATGAACAGCATTTCCAGGTTTCCGTCGAGGACGCCGGAGAATCCCACCGGTCGACCATTCAGCTCTGCGACAGTGAGCGAAACGGCGGGGAAGTAGTCAGATGACAGTTTGGATTCGATCTCATCGCGGTCCGACTCGGCAAGGAAATCGTGGGTCGCGTCGACCGCGCTTCGCCAGATGGCGACAAGGGGCGCAAAGTCCTCTGGTCCGCGTGACGGCCGAACTCTCAATGCACCCGCGCTGAGGTCTGGCTGCTCACTCATGTCTCTATTATGGCAGGTACGGTCTGAGATCTTTGGCGTCCAACCTGTTGTTCGCCGGGGAGTGCTTCCGCGGCGTCTCCGTCGTGCTCATCCGCGGGGTGTGAAGGGCGAACTGAACAGAGAAGAGCATCCCAGGAGAAGTCAGCGACCCTGCCAGAGAGGCTCGCGCTTCTCAGCGAAGGCCAGCGAGCCTTCGCGGGAATCGGCCGACCTCAGCATCGTCTGGTAGTGCTTGAGCCGGCCCGAGCGCATGAGGGCGAAGCCCTCCTCGACGTCGAGCGTCTGGGTGGCCGAGACCACTTCTCTGATCGCCCGCAGCGCCAGAGGTGCCCCGCTGCCGACTTCCTCGGCGAGCTCGAGTGCGCTGCCGACGACTGCGGAGGGTTCGACCGTCCGGTTCGTCAATCCCCAGCGTTCGGCTTCTGCCGCGCTCATCCGGCGTCCGGTCATGAGCATCTCCAAGGCCACGGCCGTGGGCAAGAGTTTGGGCAGACGCAGCACCCCGCCGGAGTCGGCGATCATGCCCAGCTGAACTTCGGTCAGCGCGAACTCGGCTTCCGAGGACGCGACGATGAGGTCGGCGGCCAGGGCGAGTTCGAAGCCCCCGCCGAAGGCCAGACCGTTGACGGCGGCGATGATCGGCTTCGTGCGGGTGAAGTACTCGGTGAGTCCGGCGAAGCCGCCGGGGCCGTGATCGGCATCGACTGCTTCACCTGCGGCCGCGGCCTTGAGGTCCCAGCCGGCGCTGAAGAAGCGCGTGCCGCCGCCGGTGAGCACCGCCACCCGCAGCTGTGGGTCGGCCTCGAACTCGGAGAACGCCGCGTAGAGGGCCTGACTGGTCGCCACGTCCACGGCGTTGGCTTTCGGCCGATCGAGGGTGATCAGAGCCGTCGTGCCGATGGTCTCGACTGTCACTGGTGCTGTCATTTCAAGCCTTTCACTCGTGTGTTCGATGTCGTCTGTGCCTCGGCCGCGCAGCGCAGGAGCACATCGACGGCCACTGCTCCCCGCCAAGCTGCGGTGGTATCCAGTTCATCACGGGCCTCGCTGCCGCACTCGACGCTGCGCTCGCCGGTCTCGACCTTGGTCTGGGCCTGTCGAAGGATGAGCGGGTTGACCTCGAGTTCGGAGACCGTGCCGTCGGCCAGGGACCAGTCGACGATTGCGGTGATCGCCTCGATTGCGGCATCGACATCGGCGCGCGGTCGGCCGCGGACCCCGTCGAGCAAGGGCCACAGCTTGAGGGAGCGCAGCGCCGTGCGGATCTCCTCCGGGCGGACCGGCAGCAGGAGGGTGACGAAGTCGCGGATGACCTCGACGAGGGTGCCCCCGACTCCGAGGGTGAGGATCGGCCCGAAGGTGGGATCCGTGCGCAGGCCCACGACGAGTTCGGCGACCCCATCGGAGACCATCTGTTCGATGAGGAACAGCGTGCCGACGGACTCCATGGCGCTGACGGCCTCGATGACCTCGTCCTCGGTCATCAGCCCGACCTGCACTCCGCCGTGGTCGGATTTGTGCGCCATGACCGGTTCGACGACCTTCGCGACCACGGGGAAGCCCAGCTGTGCGGCGGCCTGCGCGGCCTCGACCGGGGTGGACACGACCCGACCGGCCGGCACCGCCAATCCGTGCGCAGACAGGGTTCTCTTCGCACTGTCCTCATCGGCGATCACCGGCTCTCCACCCGAAGCCGCGCCGGAGCGGTCGGCGGCCGACAGCAGAGGCAGCGGCGCTTCGGCCCGGGCCTCCGAGATGTCGGCGGCGATGCGGATGGCCGCCATCGCCTCCCGCACTCCGTGCAGCGGCACGATCCCACGGTCGATGAGGTCGATGGCGACGTCCTCCGGCAGACTCTCCGGCAGCGAGGTGACGACACCGGCCGGAGCGGGATACTCGGCAAGGGCACCGACGAACGCTTCCAGGGTGCCCATCCAGATGCTGCGATCGGCACGCCCCCGACGCGGGACGTCGAGGGCCAGCAGGTGCAGCTGTGTGCCGGCGGTGAGCAGCTGGGAGAAGCATGTCTGCTGAGCGGGGACATCCCCCCAGATGTAGGTCTGGTAGTCCAGGGGATTGCGCACATGGATGCGCGGGCCCACGGCCTCGCGCAGCCCGGCGGCCGTTGCCGCCGGCAGCTCGGGCATCTCGACTCCGGCGGCCTCGGCGGCATCGGCCAGCAGCGCGGCCTCGCCTCCCGAGCAGCTGGCCGAGGTCAGGGTCGGTGCCGACAGGGCACCGTGGACGTGCAGCAGCGAGAGCGTTTCGACGAAGGTCGGCAGATCGTGTGCCCGTCCGATACCCAACCGGGTGAAGAGGGCGTCGACGAGGACGTCGGGGCTGCCGAAGGAGTTCGTGTGGCTGAGGTTGGCCTGCTCGCCCAACGCCGAGGTCCCGGACTTCAGAGCCACGATGGGCACATCGGCCTCCCGGGCCTTCGCGGCCAGGGTCTCCAGCGCGTGCACATCGCCGAGCGCCTCGAGGTGGAGGCCGATAGCGGTGATGCGCGGATCGTCGAGTAGGCCGGAGGCGAGATCCGCCCCGGACAGGGCCGCGCTGTTGCCCAGCGTGGCCAGGAACGCCAAGGGCATGCCCCGACGCTGCATGCTGATGTTCTGAGCGATGTTGCCGCTCTGCGTGATCACGGCGACGCCGGATTCGACCCGCCGGCCGCCGTGTTCATCCGGCCACAGAGCCGCCCCGTCGAGGTAATCGATGATGCCGATGCAGTTGGGGCCGATGAGCGGCATGTCACCGGCTGCCGCGACGAGCTCGTCCTGCAGTCCGGCTCCGGCCTCATTGTCCTCGGCGAAACCCGAGGCGTGGCAGATCGCACCCCCGACGCCGGCGGCGGCAAGATCCCGCACGACTGCGGGCGCCGCCTCGGCGGGCACCGCGACGAGAGCGGCGTCCGGGGTTGCGGGCAGATCCGCGATCGAGGGGCAGCAGGGCACTCCGGCCAAGGTCTCCCGGCCGGGATTGACCGCCCAGATGGGGCCGTCGAACCCGATCGCACGTGTCTGCTCGATCGCTTTGGCTGCCGTCCTTCCGCCGATGACGGCGATGCTTGCTGGTTTGAGGCAGCGCCGAAGCTTGCGATGGTCGAACATCATGCTCCCAGCGGCCGCAGCAGCGACCGGGAGATGATGTGACGCTGGATCTCGCTTGTGCCGTCCCAGATCCGCTCGACACGGGCATCGCGCCAGAAACGTTCGATAGGCAGTTCGTTCATCAGACCCATTCCGCCGAAGATCTGCACCGCGTCATCGGTGATCCGGCCGAGGGCCTCGGAGGCGAAGAGCTTGGCCATGGCCGCGTCCCGGTTGCTCATGCGACCTTTCTGGAGGCGGCTGGCGGCCTGCAGCGTCAGCAGCTCTGCGGCCTCGACGTTGGTGGCCATGTCCGCGAGCTTGAATCCGACTCCCTGGAAGCGCCCGATGGTCTGGCCGAACTGTTCGCGTTCGGCCGCCCACCGGGTGGCCATGTCGAGCACGCGACGGCTGCGGCCGACGCTCGTGGCGGCCACGCTCAGACGGCTGGCGCCGAGCCATTCGTCCATGAGGTCGAAGCCGCGTCCCTCTTCGCCGAGGCGCTGGGAGGCCGGGATCCGGCAGTCGACGAAGGACAGCTCGCACTGGTGGTAGCCGCGGTGGGACACGCTCGCCGAACCGCGGGTGACCTCGAAGCCGGGGGTGCCATTGTCGACGAGGAAGGCCGTGATGAGGTTGCGGGGTCCGCGCGGCGTCTCCTCGGTGCCGGTGGCGGCGAAGAGGACGACGAAGTCGGCGGCATCGGCGTGGCTGATGAAGTGCTTGGTGCCGTTGATGATGTAGTCGTCGCCATCGCGCACGGCACGGGTGGTCATCGAGCGCACGTCCGACCCCGCGCCGGGCTCTGTCATCGCCAGGCAGTCGTGTCGTTCGCCGCGGACGGTGGGCAGCAGGTACGTCTCCCGTTGTTGTCCCTCGCAGGCTTCGAGGATGTTGCTCGGGCGGGCGACGAGCATCTGCAGGGCGAAGCTCGTCTTGCCGAACTCGCGCTCGGCCAAGGTCAGGCTGATGGGGTCGAGTCCGCCGCCGCCGATGTCCTCGGGCATGTTCGCCGCGTAGAGACCGGCGTTGAGGGCCCGCTCGCGGATCTGGTCGGCCAGGCCCTCGGGCAGTTCGTCGAGGCGTTCGACCTCGTCCTCGTAGGGCATGAGTTCGCGTTCGACGAAGTGCCGGACGGTGTCGGCCACGGCCTGCTGTTCGATGTCGAGTGAAAAGTCCACTGTGCTGCTCTCCTGGATTGGGGTAGGTGCGTGTCGGCGCGGTCTCAGCGGCGGCGGATGCCGATCGGACGGCCGATGAAGGCGGGCCGTTCGAGTCCGGCATGGGCCTGCTGCAGCTGGCTGACGCGTTCTAAGAGCTGATCGCTCATCGGTGCGGAGCGGCCGATCTCGGTGTCGACGTGGACGAGGAGCTGCTCGCCCGCGGCGACGATCTCGTCTGTGGTCACATTGCGCATCGTGTGCATGATGTGCACGCGCTTGGCGTCGAGGTCGAGCACGGTCAGTGCCAACTCGAACGAATCGCCCCTGCGCGCCTGCGAGAGGTTGTGGATATGGGTCTCGACGGTGAAGAGGGAGTGCCCGCTCGCGCGGTAGTCCTCATCGATCCCGATGAAGCGGAAGAAGGCATCGGCGCTGTGGCCGAATGCCAGGAGGTAGCTCGATTCGCTCATGTGGTCGTTGTAATCGACCCAGGCCTCAGGGACTTCCGAGCGGTAGAGCGCGAGAGGCGCGGGAAGCTCGTTGCCTTCCTGCCACTCCATTCGTCCCGTGCCCTCGAATGGGGTTCTGATCCTCGCCTCGTCCTCAGACATGACGTTTTCGTTCCGTCGCATATACCGCAATCATAATGCACATTATGCAAAGGCAGCGTGGATCTTGTCAATGCGTCCGGCGCCGAGGCGAGCCCTGGTACGGTGCAGAGGCGCGCACCGCGCGTTCAAGCAAGGGAGTGCCAATGATTGAGAAGCCAGGTGCCGAGAATCCGCCGTCCAGCGGTCGGATCCAGTCCGTGGAGAGGGCGATCGGTCTCATGGAGGCCATCGCCGATGGGCCGGAGCAGGGATCGACCATCGCCGAGGCGGCCGACGCCTGCGGTATCAACCGAGCGACCGCCTGGCGCCTGCTGGCCACGCTTGAGGATCGCCATTATGTGGAGAAGGATTCCTACTCAAGCCGCTATACGATCGGATTCGCAGTCAACAGGCTGGCCCGCAGCGCCAGCGTCGACCATCTCATCAATCGCTGCCATCCGATCCTCAAGCGGCTGAGCGATCAGACAGGGGAGACCGCCAGCCTGGCGGTCCCGCGTGAGCTCGGCCTGATGTATGTCGATGAGGTCGTCCCGCCCAGCCTGATGACCGTGCGCTGGATCGGGCGCAGGGTCTCGCTGCACGCGACCTCGGCCGGCAAGGCGATGTTGGCGTGGCTGCCCGAAAGCGATACGCGCGCCGCGCTTGCCGCGCCGCTCACCGGCCATACCGAGTCCACGCACACGCAGATCGAGGAGCTTGAGGCCGAGCTCGCGGATATCCGCAGAGCAGGATACAGCGTTGCCGCCGGAGAACTGGAGCCTGGCGTGTGCGGTGTCTCGGCTGCGATCCGTGCGCACCAGCGCAGCCCCATCGGGGTCATCAGCATCTGGGGGCCGCAGGAGAGGATCCCCGATGGGAGATTCTCAGAACTCGGCGCGCTCGTCGCCGCGGCCGCGCGCGAAGCCGTCGGGGGATCGGGCGACTGACCGCCGGCCGCCTGCGATTCTGCGCATCGAGGCACCGTGGGGATCCTCAGCCGGTCCTGTCGGCACCCTCTGACCGAACCTGTCCAGGGGC
This sequence comes from Brevibacterium limosum, assembly GCF_011617705.1. Taxonomy (NCBI): domain Bacteria; kingdom Bacillati; phylum Actinomycetota; class Actinomycetes; order Micrococcales; family Brevibacteriaceae; genus Brevibacterium; species Brevibacterium limosum. The sequence goes on from NZ_CP050154.1 coordinate 829,444, forward strand.
AGCCTCAGGACTCCTCGGAGTCCTCGGCGACGCGGTCGGTGGCCAGCAGGGTCCGATCGCCTGCCTGCACCGTGCCCAGACCGTCGGGGGTGAACGCCCCCGGCACCGCGACCACACCCGAGCCGTCGGCCGGGTAACCGCGAGCAAGACTGCCGGTCATGGCGTTGTGGACCCGCAGTGTGCCTTCCTCGCGCAGATAGATCAGTCCTCCGACCGTCGCCTCGAGTTCGACCGACTGCGGCACCGACACCGGCAGTTCGTTCTTGCCCGTGTCGTCGATGACCGTCAGCCCCTGCTTTCCGAGCGTGACGATCGCCCCGGTGTTCGCATCCTGGGCGACCCCGCGGGCGTCGTCATCGAGCAGCTCGCCGGTCTCGCGATCGAGCACCGGGCCGACTCCGTCTCCGGCGTCGAGGGCGATGACGTCTCCTCCCGGATCCGTCTCGGGGGCGGCACGCAGCTCATCGGCGTTCCAGCCGTTGTCCGGCAGTGACAGCTCCCATGACTGCTCACCTGTGGCGCGCAGCGTCTTGTCGTCGGTGCTCAGTATCGTGCCTCGATACTCGCCGAGGCGGCGCACGTCCGAGGCACCGTCCTGCACCGCCTCGCCGGTGGCCGGATCGAGGGCGAGAGCTTCGGTGGGCTCGGCGTCCTCGGCGGCGAAGACCGTGCCGGGTCCGCGCATCGGGCCGGGCACGTCGACGGGTCCCCACTCCTGCTCGCCGGTTTCGAGGTCGTAGGCGCTCGCGGTGACGTCCTCGTCGCAGTCGGTCGACGAGTCCGAATCGGTGAGCACGGCCAGCGGGGCGCCGTCGGCATCGACGCTGACGGTGAATCCGGTGCATCCGCTCGGCCGTTTCGCCTGCCACAGTGTGGACCCGTGGATGTCGACGGCGGAGAAGTCGAGGGTCTCCTCGCCGGTGCTCGCAGAGAGGAAGACCTCACCGAGGTGCGCCGGCGGCAGGTCCCACCCGGGCTCGACGAGCTCGAGCGGCTCGATGATCAGCGGCAGCTGCAGATCGGAGGCGTCGACGGCGTCGAGTTCGGTCGTGACCTGCTCCGGCGTCCGGTCGAAGTCGTCGGGGGCCTGGGAGCAGCCTGCGAGGGCGAAGAAGCCGATGAGCGGTCCGGCGAGGACGGAGAAGAGTCTGCGGGTGCGCATAGTTCAGTGCCTCGTCCCGGGCGTCTGCGTTGGCTTCGCCGACTCCTCGGCCGAGGCGGTGCCACCCTGGTCGGATGCCACGCCGCCCTGGTCGGATGCCATGCCACCCTGACCGGAAGCTGCGGTGCCCCGATCGGAGGCCGCGCCCTGGTCCGCGGCAGCGGCGCGCCGGGCGCGGCGACGCTCATGGCGGAACCACAGGGCGATCGCGAGCACCGCCAGCACGCAGACGACGATGATGTCGGTCGTCGTCGAAGACCACGAGCTCACCCATTCCTGAGCATGGGCCAGAGTGGTCGTGGGTACCAGTGACGGTGCCGAGACGAGGCCGTTGGTCGTCCAGAACACGATGCCCACGACGATCATCAGGACACCGGTGACCATCGACATGATCGGCAGCCTGCGACCGAAGAGGGTGACCGAACCTCCGCGCAGGACCGACCGGGTCCGGGAGCCCACGCGGGTCCACAGTGCCGCGATGATGAACAGCGGCACGACCATCCCGGCCCCGTAGACGGCGAGCATGATGCCGCCGAGGACGAAGCTGCCCTTGGTCGCGGCCAGAGTCAGCACCGCGCCGAGGATGGGCCCGGCACAGACTCCGGCGATCCCGCTCGTGGCGCCGAGGAGGAAAGTCTTCGTCCATCCGGTCGCCCGCGCGGAGCGCTGCCGGGCGGCATCGGCTCCCGGCAGCATCTTGGCCGGGTCGAAGCCGAAGCCGAAGAACTGGACGATGCCGAGGACGATGAGGATCACCGAGGCGACGAGGACGATCGCGCTGCGGTGGGAGGTGAACAGGGCCCCGAGCGTGCCGGCACCCATCCCTAAGGGGATGAGCACGAGCAGCATGCCCACATAGAAGATGAGGCCGTGCAGGATCAGGCGCGAGCCTGCTCCGACGGTGGAGCCGAAGAAGGCCGGCAGCAGGAGTGCGGCGCAGGGGCTGAGCAGGGCGAGGATTCCGCCGATGAAGGCGCTGATCAGGCTGATGTCCATCAGTTCTGTCCTTTCTTCGCCGTCTCGACGGCATCGACGAAGACGTCCGTGGGCTGGGCGCCGACGTACGGCTGCCCATCGAGGATGAATGTCGGGGTGGAGAACGCACCGAGGTCGGTGCCCATGGCGGCGTTGTCCGCGACCGCCTCGGCGGTTTCCTGGGAGTTCATGTCCGTGGTGAATCGGTCGGTGCCGAGGCCGATCTCTGCGGCCACCGTGGTCAGGGCTTCGGGTGTGAGCTCATCGGGGGAGCGGGGCTTGCCGTCTGAGAACAGGGCATTGTGGAATTCCCAGTGCTTGTCCTGCAGGGCCGCGGCATAGGCGGCCTTCGCAGCCTGCTCGGACGCGGAGCCGAACACATTGACCTCGCGCCATTCGATGCGCAGGTCCCCGGAGTCGACGTAGTCGAGCATCTTCGGCAGAGTGTCCTGCGACCAAGCGGCGCAGTAGGGGCACTGGTAGTCGGAGAAGACGACGAGCTTGACGGGTGCGTCGGCGGGACCGTCGGACATCGGATCCGATTCCTCGCTGGAGTCGACATCGCCGAGGTCGGACTGCTCGGGGTCGGCGACCTCGGTGACGACGACCTCGGATTCAGCTCCGGCGCCACCGGCCGTGGGCGTCGACTCGTCCTCGCCGCTGCGGTCGATGACGAGGATCATGAGTACGAGTGCCACGGCGATGGCGCCCACCGTGGCGGGGATCCACCAGCGGTACTGCGGTCGCGGTGCCGCATGTTTGGCCATGCTCTCACTCCTGGGTTACTAAGATGCTTAGTAAACTATAGTTCATCGATCTCGCGGGCCGAAAGCTGCGCATCGACTTCCGCCGGCATCGACGGCCGGTCATTTCTTCGCTGATCGGTCCGCAGGCGGGATGAGCAGGGGGCTTCCGGGATCGCCGACGAGGCGGGCACCGGAGTCGGCGATGTGGTGCGGTGCGCCGAATCCTCCGGACTCGGTTGCCTCCTCGGCGGCATCGAGGAGCTGTCCGTCATCGGCCGACCGTGTCTGCGTGCCATTCTCGTCCGCTTCCCCGGCGCCCGATTCGGTGACGACGAGTCCGGCCCCGACGGCGGAGAGTTCGCCATCCCCGTCCAGCGGTGCATCCCAGCGCTTCGTCCCGTCGAGGTCGAAGCCGTGCAGCTTCGAGTCACTGGTCACCAGCGTGCGGCTGTGCGAGTCGAAGCCGGCGCCGTCGATGCCGGAGGCGACGGTGTCTCCCGAGCGCAGGTCGATCAGGGTGCGCTGCCCGCCGCCGCTGCCGAGGAGTGCGTGGGAGCCCCCGACGGTCTCCCAGGGGGTCTCACGAGCCTCAGCGGCCGTGAGTCCGAGGTCCGCGACGGGGCGAGTCCACAGTCGTCGACCCTCGAGGTCCTCACCGATGAGCTCCTCGCCGTCGGTGAGGACGAGGTGGCTGTCGAGGAGCGCGAGGATCCGCGGTGAGTCGCCGTCCTCGACGGCCAGTTCCGCTCCGCTGGCGGGATCGAGGACGGTGCGAGGGCCGCCGGCGCCGATGAAGTCCTCCGGCGGGCCGGCGAAGACGAGGCCGCTGCCGAGCAGCGGTCCGGGCACCTCGACGGGCCCCAGAGCTTCTCGCCGGTGTGCAGATCGAAGCCTGAGGCCGTCGTCTCGAGCGAGCCGCTCGATCCGGACTGCTGGTCCATGAGCACGGCCACCGGCCCGTCTGCGGAGTCGCTGACGAGGAAGCCGGAGCAGACGCGCGGACGCTGGGCCGACCACAGGATCGTGCCGTCCGAATCGACGGCGCGGAACTCGAGGTCGGACTCGGCCTCGTGCAGTGACAGGAACACGTCTTCGGCCTCCTGTGCGGCCACGTCCCAGCCGGGGTCGATGGCCCCGGTCCCGCTCTCCCTGGCACCGGCGGTCCCCGAGTCGTTCGTCTCGGCCGGGCGGAGTGTCTCGGCCGGCGAGTGCACCGGTCGGGGGTCGGCCGATTCGCTGTTCGCGTCGAGGCCCGAGCAGGCGCTCAGTGAGCCCAGGGTGAGCAGGCAGGCGGGCAGGATCATGGCGGCTGCCGCGCGGCGTTTCATGTCTCAGCTCTCGGCTCGGGCGAGCGCCTCATCGACTGCGTCGGTGAACTGCTGGGTCGGCTGTGCGCCGAGCAGCGGTTTGCCGCCGATGACGAAGGCCGGTGTGCTCGAAACGCCGATCGACTGCCCTTCGGAGGCGACGGTCTCGAACTGCTCGTGGGCCTCGGTCGAATTCATATCCTGTTTGAACTGCATCGGGTCGAGGCCCAGGTCCTCGCCGAGGCTGACGAGCGAGTCGTCGTCGAGCTGAGACTTCGGTCGGTGCTCGCCGCCTTCGAACAGTGCGTTGTGATAGTCCCAGTACTCATCCTGCTTGCCTGCGGCGAAGACGGCGCGCGCGGCCCGCTCGGACTCCTCGCCGAAGACGGCGAGATCGCGCATCTCGATGCGCAGATCCCCGGAGTCGACGTAGTCCATCATCGCCGGCAGGGTGTCCTCGTTCCAGGTAGCGCAGTAGGGGCACTGGTAGTCGGAGTACATGACGAGAGTGACCGGAGCGTCGACGTCACCGACCGCATTCGTCTCCTCGGGATCCCTGTGCTCGACGAAGGACAGGTCGACGTCTTCTTCGGCGGAGCCGTTCTGCGAACTCGAGGTCTCTTCCTGGGCATCGGCATCTGAGCCGCCTTGGTTGGCGATGACGATTCCGATGACCACGGTGGCGAGGATGATGACGGTCAGAGGGACGAGCCAGAACATGGGGCCGCGTTCGGTGCGAAGCACAAAAGCCTCCTGAAGGTGAAGTCGTTGGGGTGTGCCGGGGCGATGTCGATCTATTTACTATGAAGCATAGTATACTAATGTGCATAGTAGACTCGTATCGGTTGCCGTATCGGAGAAGGACCCTCATGCTCGTCAATGCTGTCAAGGACGCCTACCGGGGCCTGCTGCTCTGGGACCGTAGGCGCATCGCTGCGGCGGCGGCCGCGGCGGCAGGCTCCGCCGTGGTCATCGGTCTCGCGACAGTGCTCATTCCCAATTCCCTCTTCGCCCGCGACATCCCGCCCGTGTGGTGGGACTATCCGGTGTGGATCCTCACTGCGGCGCTGCTCGGGATGCTCATCGCCACCTACGTGCGCAGCCCTGGATCCGAAAGAGGGTCGAGCGGCAGGCTCTCCGCCTCCGAGGGAGGCTCGAGCGGCCACGACTCGCCGACCGAGGGGCTTTCGAGTGGTACGGAGGTCGCCTCGGAGCGGCGGTCGGGTGTCCTCGGCGGCGTGGGCGGAGTGCTCGGATGGTTCGCCGTCGGATGCCCGGTGTGCAACAAGATCGCGCTGCTCGCCCTGGGCTACACTGGCGCCTTGACCTACTTCGCACCCCTCCAGCCGATCCTGGCTGCGGCTTCGGTCGTCCTCCTGCTGGTGGCTGTGATCATCCGCCTCAAGGGCCAGTACTCGTGCCCGCTTCCCTCGCCCGAAAGGAGCGTCCGCTCATGACTCACGATGACGATCGGGGTGGGACCTCCTCGCCGATTCGCCTCGGCGCCCTCGAGAAGCAGGTGATGGGACTGCTGTGGGACCATGAACCGCTCACGGTTCGGCAGATCATCGAGCTCTCGCCGGCCGAGCCTGCGTACACGACCATCGCCACCGTGCTGACCAACCTCGAGCGAAAGGGGCTCGTCAGTCGCGAGCGTCGCGGCCGCTCGGTTCTCCATGCCCCGGTCGTCAGCCGCGAGCAGCACACCGCGCGGACGATGCAGGCGGCCCTGATCGACGGCGGGGATCGTGCGGCGTCGATCCTCCACTTCGTCGAGGGCATCGATGCCGCCGACATCCGTCTGCTGCGCGACTACCTCGACGCGAAGGGTGCCGCCGAATGAGCCTGCTGATCGGCGGTGCATGCGTCGCCGCGCTCGCCTTCGTGCTCGCCTGGGCCGGTCCCGCCCTCGTTCGCTCCGCCGCGCCGGTCCTCATGCGTGTCCCGCGCGTGGCGGTGTTCGCCCTCCTGTCCCTGCCGATGCTGTCCTGGGCCGTGGTGACCGCGCTCAGCCTCATGGCGGCATGGCTGCTCAAAGGCCCAGATGTGCTGCCGATGCCCATCGGCGACGTGTGCCAGCGCTGCCTCATTGCAGCGAACCCCTTCGGCGGTGCTCAGATCGACACGCTCATCCCCGTCGTCCTCTTCCTCCTCCTGCCTCTGGTCGTCACCTTCGGATTCCTCATCCGCGGTGGGCTTCTTGCCAGGCGGCGGCACCGCGAGAACGCTGAGACGGCTCGACTCCTCGGCCACGACGCCGCCGACGTCGAGGTGGCCGGACGGACCGTCAAGATCGTGAGCGGCCACCGGCATCTGGCCTTCTCCCTGCCGCGCAGGTATGGGGGAGTGGTGCTGTCTGAGAATCTGTGTTCGGCGCTGGAGGCCGGCGAGCTGACGGCCGTGCTCGAACACGAGAGGGCCCACGTCGACCAGGGCCACCACGCGATCATGGCCCTGGTGGAGGCCTTCGTGCGCCCGCTGCGGTTCATCCCGCTCTTCGCGGAGGTCGCAGCCTCCGTCCCGCTCTACCTCGAGATCGCGGCCGATGATCGCGCGCGGAAGGTCGCAGGGACTCCCGCGCTGGCCGGCGCCCTGCTCAAAATCGGGCCCCAGGTGAGAGAAGGCGGTCATCTCGGCGGTTCGTATGCGCTGAATATCGCCGGGCCCGACCGGGTCCGGCAGCTCGTCGCTCCCGTGAGGATGTCGCCGGGACTGCTTCCGACGGCGGCTCTGAGCAGTGCGCTGACCGCCTTCTGCGTCCTCTTCTCCTCGGTCATCGCCACCTATGTCGGAGTTCTGCTCACCGGCTGCACTCTGTCCTGACGGTCCAGGCGCCGTGGGAAGCGGTCAAGCCGGAGTCCGTCTTCCGTCCGCACTCTCACGGACGCAGCTCTCGACCGACGCTGCGGGCGTACCCCTCCTTGACGAGGTCGAGGTGAGTCCACGAGTCCAGGGAGGCGACCTCGGCCAGGCTGCGCAGGGACTCGACTGCGGCGAGGACTTCGCCGGAGACATGGCCGTGGACGGTGGCGATGAAGTCGAAGCTGCCGTGGGTACGAGCGGCGAAGTCGATGGCCGGAGTGGCCAGGATGAGCTCTCGGATTGCGTCGAGGTCCCCGCGGGCTGAGATCCCCAGGCCGATGGAGAACCGGCTGCGTGAGATTCCGCCGGGGCGGATCGCCGAGATGCGGATAACGCCTGCGTCAAGGAGCTTCGCCACCCGCTCTCTTACTGATGAGGGAGAAAGATGGACCTCATCGGACAGGGACTTGAAGCTCGTGCGACCATCGCGCTGGAGCATCGCGATGATGGCGATGTCGATCGGATCCGGCGAGACGTCCTTGCGCGCGTTCGAGACGAAGAAGCCTTTGAGCACCTCGACATAGGTGGTCAGACGGATCGAGCGAACACCGGGGATCGCGCGCACGGCAGCGAGCATCTCGTCGAGTTCGCCGAGATCGCCGTGTCGGAATTCGACGACGATCGGACGCATGCCGCTGACCAGGGAGACCAGCACGGCGTCGGAGTAGTCGGCGATCCGGTGCGCGATCGGGGCCGCTGCCCCCTCGACATCGAGCATCGCATGGACGAGTACCTCGTGGCCGGCGAATCCGGGGTCCACCGCCGCCACGACTTTGACGCCCTCCTCGTCGATGAGGCGGCGCACCCGCTGCGAGGCAAGATCACGCGAAATTCCGAGCATGCGGGCAAGGTCGAGAATGCTCGCGCGACCGTCGGCCTGCAGCGCTCTTACGAGAGCAGCATCGAGGTCACCGAATTCCCGCTGAGCGTCAGTGCCCTCCGAGGACGTCATCGGCAGGAACCTCCCATTCGTCATCCGCGGCGGCTCGGAGCAATTCCGAAACCATGATTCGGTTGATTCTAACTCACAGAAAGTCGGTTGCATGCCGTCCTGAGCAGAAGATGTGAGCGAAACGTCGGAATACATCGTCAGAAGTGCGGTCAAATATGGTTCAGGGCCGGTCGCGCCTCTGTCGAACATATGCAAAAACACCTATATTCGGCGGAGGCACACAACATGCCTGAGAATCACATTCGAGCAAGGGAGCTCCACATGCCTTCCACGCACCCGGGCCAGGCCAAGACACATCGCAAAGCACTGAAATCGGGCTTCGCGGCCGCCGTCGGCACCACCGTCGAATGGTACGACTTCTACGTCTACGCCACTGCCGCGGCCATCGTCTTCCCCCAGGTGTTCTTCCCCGAGGTCGACAGATCGCTGGGAACTCTCGCCTCCTTCGGCACCTACGCCGTGGCCTTCTTCATGCGTCCTCTGGGCGGAATCATCTTCGGACACGTCGGCGACCGCCTCGGTCGCAAGCCCGCACTGACGATCACCCTGGTCATCATGGGTGTGGCCACCGTTCTCGTCGGCTGCCTGCCTGACTACGCCACAGCCGGAATGCTCGGCCCAGTCCTCCTCATTGTTCTCCGGATGTTCCAGGGACTGGCCGTGGGAGGCGAGTGGGGCGGAGCGAGCCTCATGTCGGTCGAATCCGCGCCCGAGAAATGGAAGACCTTCTACGGCGGGTTCACTCAACTGGGAAATCCGCTCGGTGCCCTGCTGTCCTCCGCGGCCTTCTGGGGCTTGGCCGCGGCCGGTGACGATGTGCTCATGACCTGGGGGTGGAGGATCCCATTCCTGTTCTCCGTCATCCTCATCGGCGTCGGCATCTGGGTGCGGCTGCGCATCGAGGAGACACCGGTATTCGAGCAGGAAGCCACGCGGGAGAAGGATTCGACGCCGATCCTCTACGCGCTGAAGTTCAATTGGCTGCCCATCCTCATGGGTATGGGAATCATCGCCATGTCCTCGGGCGGCTACGTCATCGCCACAACCTTCGTCCAGAACTATGCCACCGGACCCGATGTCGCCATCGGTGCCGACACCATCCTCGCGGCCATGACCGTCGCATCCTTCGTCGAGGCGGCTGTCACCCTGCCGTTGGCGGCGCTCGGCGACAAGTGGGGAGGCAAGATGCTCATGTACCTGGGCATCGGATTGTCCTTCGCCACCATGATTCCGCTCATCCTCTCCATCGAGGCCGGCAACGTCGCCATGATGTTCGTCCTCGTCTCCGTCGTGCGACTGACGCTCTCGGGTGCCTGGGCCCCGCTATCGGCCCTCATGGCCCACATGTTCCGACCGCAGGCTCGCTACACCTCGATGTCGCTGTCCTACGGTCTCGGTGCAGCCATCTGGGGCGGACTCTCGCCGGCGATCGCCAGCGGGCTCATGGCGTGGACGGGCAGCATCTGGTCGGTCGTCGCCTTCTTCGGACTGCTCTCGGTCGTCGCCTGGCTCGGCACGGCCTTCGCCCCACAGCACCGGGATGCCGTCGACGCGACAGCACGGACCACTGATTCGACCAAACAATCCCTAGGAGATCACTGATGCGCAGACTTGCCACCTTCGACGACCGCGATTCGCAACCGACGATCGTCACTGCCGATCACATCCACACCGTCCATGACGCGAATCCAAGCGCAGAGGCGATGTTCATCGCCGGGGGAATGATCAGGGCCATCGGCTCCCGCGCCGAGGTGGAGGCGGCGGCATTCGGGTCAGACCCTGTGCGCATCGACCGGCCCGGGGCCACGATTGTGCCCGGCTTCGTCGATGCCCACGCCCACCCGCTGATGTACGGGCAGATGCTCACATGGATCGATGTCTCCCCGGACAAGGCAGGCACGATCCCGGAGATCATCGAACTCATGCGCGAGGGCGCGAAGAGGCTGCCCGCAGGAACACCGATCCGCGGGTACGGCTACGAGCAGCGCAACCTTGCTGAGCGGAGGCACCCGCGCAAGGAGGAGCTCGACGAGATCGCCACCGACCGCGAGGTCTACATCATGAACTCCTCCGGGCACGGGGGAGTGGTCAACTCCTTCACCTTCGAGAAGTTCGGCATCACGAGGGACACGCCGAATCCCGAAGGCGGCGAATTCTTCCGCGACGCCGACGGTGAGCTCACCGGTGAACTCTCCGATGCCGCCTGCAATGTCCTCACCGGACTTCACGGAGTCAAGATCGGCCATCACGGACCGAACTTCCACCTCGGCGACGAGGCGGCCGAACACCAACACCAGCTCGACCTCGTCCAGCGAGAATTCCTGGCGGGCGGCGTCACCGCCATCGGCGATGCACAGGTGTCGAAGCGCGAATTCGCCGCCTACCTGGCAATGGTCGACCGGGGAGCGCTGGACATGCGGGTGTCCATGTACTTCCTCTCCCACCTCCTCGACCAGGTCATCGACCTCGGCCTGAACGGTCCCTTCGGCAACGCCTTCCTCTCAGCGGCCGGGATCAAACTCTATGCCGACGGCACCCTGGGCGGCTGGACGGCCTACTTCCCCGAAGGCTATGTGGGCGACCCCTGCCGCACCGGCCAGCTCTACCACGACCCCAGGGAATACACCGAGCTGCTCTCCCGAGCCCATGCGAAAGGACTGCAGACAGCCACGCATGCTCAGTCTCCGACCGCCATCGCCATGGTCGTCGACGCCGTTGAGAAGGCCTTGGGCGAGCGGCCGGACGCCGATGCCCGTCATCGGATCGAGCACTGCGGACTGCCGACCGAGGCAGACATCGCGCGGATGGCGGAGCTCGGCATCCGGCCGGTCAACCAGACACAGCACTACTACAACTGGGGCGAGGGCGTCGAACAGGCCATCGGCACCCCGGGAGAGCGGTTCAACCCCCTCGGCGAATTCCTCGCTGCGGGTGTCCCCGCCACCATCTCCTCCGATGCCCCCGTCGCCGAACCGCGACCGCTCGAAGCGATCCAGGCAGCGGTGACCCGAGTGACGCGGCGCGGCGCCAAGCTCGGACCAGACAGCCTGCGGATCACCGCCGCCGAGGCGCTGAGGGCACACACCCTGGAAGGAGCGACTTCGCTGGGCCGAGAGAACGAGTTCGGCTCGCTGACTGTCGGCAAACGTGCGGACTTCGTCATCCTCGACGCCGACCCGCTGTCCGTCGACCCGGCAGAGATCGCCGGCATCGGAGTCCGTGAGACATGGGTCGACGGCAGCAGCCGTCACTTCGCCGAAGGCCCCACCTCCAGTGATCATCACTGTCCGACGGAAGAGGTCTGAGTTATGCACGCACAGCTGTTGAAGACGGAGAAGCGCAGAACCACGGGCTGGGTGGTCATGGAGGCACTGCGCTCCTATGGCGTCGACACGGTCTTCGGGATCCCCGGCACCCACAACCTCGAGTTCTACCGTCCGCTCGAGGTACTGGGCATCCGCGCCGTCACGACCCGACACGAACAGGGCGCCGGATACGCCGCAGACGGGTGGTCGCTGCAGACAGGGCTGCCGGGAGTCGTGCTCACCACCAGCGGGCCCGGACTGCTCAACGCGCTCTCGGCAGCAGGGACCGCCTTCTGCGAGTCCCGACCCATGATCATCCTCGCCCCCGGCCCGGCCAGAGGCGAGGAGTTCGCCGACGCGGGCACCCTGCATGAGACGAAGGACCAACTCGGGGCCGCCTCGGCGATCGTCGAATGGGGACGCCGGGTGAGCACCGCCGCCGAGGCGGTGACCGCCGTCCACGACGCCTTCGCACTCTTCGCCTCCTCGCGTCCGCGCCCGGTCTACATCGAGATCCCGCTCGACCTGCTCGACGAGGTCACCGACCTCGATGAGCACCTGATCACCGCCCGCACCGCCGACCCCGTGCCCTTGCCGCAAGAGCAGAGCATCGCCGAGGCGGCGAACCTCCTTAACGCCGCCCACAGACCAGTGATCCTCGCCGGCGGAGGCGCACGCGGTGCAGCGGACCAGGTCCGGAAGCTTGCCGAACAGTTTGCTGCCCCCGTGGTCACGAGCCTCAACGGCAAGGGCATCCTCGATGAGCATCACCCGCTGTCGCTGGGGTCGAACCTGCGCCTGAGCCGCGTTCGCGAGCACGCCAGAAACGCGGACGTGCTGCTCGTCATCGGTGCGAAACTCGGCGATGCCGAGCTGTGGGTCGACCGCCTCGATGCGCAGGGCACAGTCATCCGGATCGATATCCTCGACACGCAGATCGACAAGAATCAGACTGCCGACCTCGGTCTCGTCGGTGATGCCGAAGCGATAGTCACTGCGATCGTCGAGTCAATCGGAGTGTCGGAAGCACCCGCGGAAGTCCCTAGTTCTGACGTCGAGGCGATGGTAGTCGAGCTGCTTGCGGCCGCGCGGAGGGAATGCGCCGAACTCTCTCCGGTCAATACCGCGGTCTCCGCCGACATCGCCTCCGCGTTGCCCGCCGACGCGATCGTGGCCACTGATTCCTCGCAGATCGCCTATGGGGGACTGCTGAATGTGCTCAAGACTCCGAGGGTGAATTCGACCCCGTATATGGGCACCTTCGCGACACTGGGCTATGGGCTGCCGGCCGCGCTGGGTGCTCGCATCGGTGCCCCATACCGTCCGAGCTTCGTCGTCATCGGCGACGGGGCGCTGATGTTCTCCGTGCAGGAGTTCATCACCGTCGTCGAGCAGGGCGAGGACGTCACCGTCATCGTCCTCGACAACGGAGGCTACGGGGAGATCCGAGCCAATGAGGCCGATATCGGCATCGCCCCGATCGGAGTCGACCTCGCCCAACCGGATTGGCCGGGCCTGGCGAAGGCGTTCGGTGGCGACGGCAGACATGTCAGCTCCGCCGTCGAACTGGCCGCAGCCGTCGACGCTGCCCTCGCCGATGGCGGACTCCAACTCATCCACCTCGATCTCGCCGAGTACGCATCTGAGGAGAACACGTGACCCATCACCCTATCGCAGTCTTCACCGACGTCGAGGACACGGACATCAGCCCGGCCATTGCGATGCTCGAAACCGCCGGATTCGAGACCCGGGTGCTGGCAACACGTGATCCGCAGAAGATCGTCGCCGGCACCGAAGGGGCTCAGGCGCTGCTGCCGGGCTATTCGGAGATCACCCGCGAAGTCATCGAGGCGCTGCCCGAGCTGCGGATCATCTCCCTGATGTCCGTGGGCACCGACAGTGTCGACATCGACGCCGCCGACGAACACGGAATCTGGGTGACGAACGTCCCCGGAGCCGCCACCGAGGAAGTCGCCACTCATGCTCTGTCGACCGTACTCGCCCACCTGCGCCGCCTTCCCTTCTACACCGCCTCGGCGAACCCCACCGACTGGAACACGCGGTCGGCGCTCGCACCCCGACGCGTGAGCGAGCTGACTCTGGGCATCATCGGCCTCGGTCGCATCGGACGGGAACTCGCGCGACAGTCCTCGGCGCTGTTCGGATCCGTCATCGGCTCCGATCCGTACCTGCCCGACACCGAGGCGGTTCGCGCCGATCTCGACGCACTGGGTGTGCGACGGGCCGACCTCGACGAAGTGCGCGCAAGCGCCGATGTGCTCTCGCTGCATCTGCCGCTGACCGAGGACACGGAGGACATGGTCGACGCAGAATTCCTCGCAGGAATGGGAGAGGGCTCGCTCCTCCTCAACGTCTCCCGCGGCGGCGTCATCGATCACGCCGCACTGGCTGATGCACTCGACTCCGGCCGACTCGCAGGGGCCTGCCTCGACGTCCTCGACGTGGAACCGCCGAATCCGGACCACCCGCTGTTGGAGAGAGACGACGTCGTGCTCACTCCGCACATCGCCTACTACTCCGATCGAACCGCGGTCGAGTACGTGCGCATCCAGGCACAGAATGCCATCACCCTGTTCGAGACCGGACGCCCGGAATCGCCCGTGAACACTCCTGCAGACCGACCCGAAGGCACGCATGACCTCTCCTGATGATTCGACCCCGTTTCCTGAAAATGCCCTCCCCGGCGACGCCAAGACCACCGCCAGGGAATGGATCGATGCCCACCTCGATGAACTGGCCGAGTGGCACACCCACATCTGGGAGCTTGCCGAACCCGCCTGGCGCGAATACCGGTCCCAAGCCTGGTACGTGGAGAGGCTGCGCGAAGTCGGCTTCACCGTCGAGGACGGCTCGGCCGGGATGCCCACCGCGTTCTGCGCCGAATGGTCCAATGGCGAGGGGCCGACGCTGCTGACCTACGCCGAATACGATGCCGTGCCCGGAAACAGTCAGGCTGCCACGACGCGCGAGCAGCCGCGAGCCGGATTCAGCCGTTTTGCCCCCGGGCACACCGACCCGCACTCGGCGCTGGGGATCTCGACCCTCGCCGGCCTGCTGGCCACGAAGCATGCGATGGAGGTGCACAACCTCGGCGGACGACTGAAGTACACGGGTGAGCCAGCGGAGAAGATGCACGGCTCGAAGGTCGTCCACGGACTGCGCGGCTACTACGACGATGCGGACGCGATCGTGTCCTTCCACCCCTTCTACATGCTGCCGCTGTGCAACACCGCCCGCTGGGACACCCACTGCGGTGCCTACTATTCGAAGGTGTACAGCTTCGTCTGCGACAACCCGGAGACCTGGCAGCTCTCGAGCGCCGACCCGAACTCGCCGATTCCCGCCTCACACTCCGCCGCTCGGGCACCGGGAGCCAATGTGGCGTTGTCGCAGATGTACACGGCCAGCCGGACGATGCTCGACTCGATGTTGCCGGCCACCGGAGGATGGAGCTTCTCAGATGCAATCCTCACCGAGGGGCAGGCCACCGCCGACAATCTGCCGCAGCGAGTGGCCAGGCTGCAGTATTCGTGGCGAACCCCCGATGTCGAGATGGCCGAACATGTCCTCGCCGTCCTCGACCGCAATGCCGCTGCCGCAGCTTCCATGGCCCACTGCGAGGTCGAAGACAGATGGGTGGCCAGAAGCCGACCCGGTCTGGCGAACCATGTGCTCGCCGAGGTGCTCTATGCCAACCTCGAACAGATCGGACCGCCCGAATACGGGCCGGAGGCCGTCGACACGGGGCGGGCGATCCAGACCGCCCTCGGAGTCGAGCAGATGGAGAAGCCGTTCCTGGCCGCCACCGAAGAGCTCATTGAACCGCAGGAAGCCGAACGCATCCTGCGTGAGCAGATGCCCGCGTGGCAGAGGAACTGGACCAGCGACGACTACGTCGAGATGTCGCATTACGCTCCGCTGGTGCGCTTCTACATCGCCCGGCCGACACTTGCTCCCAGCGGCGATGGGCGCCCATATCCGCCGTGGGCGATGAACGCCCTCGGCGGCATCCCGGCGACGATCACCCCGACGATAGAGACTGCCGGAAAGACGATTGCCGGAACTTTCCTCGACCTGTTGCAGCGCCCCGAACTGCTGGCCGACGCGAAATCGGAATTCGACCGAAGGGTCGACGCTGAGCCGATGCCGCCCCTCTTGGCAGAGGACTTTGCGGCGCCTATCGACCTGCCCTGGCCCGACTACAAATGGAGCGGTCCCCAGGTTTGGTAGGACTGCTTGCCTCGGTTGTCGTCTGAATTTGTCAGCGTTGTTTATGTCCGGCCACTGCGGCACAGCAAACGCGAGGACTGCAGTTCTGCCTTCGGCGCCCCGAATGTGGTTACTGGCGCGTCAATGCAAAGAAGTGCACAATAGAACTCATGTACGAAAATGAGGGTGTGGAGCAGGAATCTGAGCACGAGTATGCGCCCCCGGCATGGATGGTCCGCTACCGGAACTTCAAGACGCTGTGCGCTTATGTCTGCGGTGAGTTCATCCGCTTCTACCTCACCACCGGCTGCGATCAGATCAGCTACACGCATTCGCAGATCACCGAAGGACTGCCGAACTATTCGTGCCGCCTGACCTCCGACGACGGGACGGTTCTTCTGCTGCCGCTCGATGACTGGGCCGCGCGCATGGACGAGGTTCGGCCCCTCGTGCGGGCCTGGCTGGGGGAACATTCGGATCTCAAGGGGTGCAAGCCGGAGAAGTCGCACTACCAGGGCGACCGCTACTGGTTCATCCGCTGGCAGGCGGCCAATCCCTGGTGAGTGCCGTCGGTGAACCGTGACATCGACGAATGGCGGTTCTGACGCAGTAGAATCGGGAGTATGCGCAAACGTGTAGTCATCATCGTCTTGGCCGCCCTGGCGGTGCTCGGACTGGTCGCCGGGATGCTCGGCGGCACCCCTGCCTGACCCCCGTCCCTGATCGACAGAGGATTCGGCGCACTCAGTCGTATTCCGCTCCCTGGCGCAGGGACTTACGAAGAAGCCGCCGAATCACGCGCTCCGCTGCGCTGGTTTCGCACGGCCTGCGACCCTTCAGCGGTGGCGCAGCGGTGCTGTTGCGAGTTCGGCGATGCCTTCGTCGGGACCGATGCGGGCCTGAAAGCCCAAGCCCTCGAGAGCCGCCCGCGGGGAGGCGGCGACGTGCCTGACGTCGAAGGACCGGTATCGGCCGTTGACCACCGGCTCAGGGCCGTTCATCACCGTGGCCAGTCTTCGGGCCATGTCGCCGATCGTGTAGGTCTGGCCCGAGCAGATGTTGTAGGCGCTCAGGCCGAGGGGATGGTCCCCGACCGCTTCGATCGCGGCGACGTTCGCGCGGGCGAGGTCGGCGACGTGAACGAAGTCCCGCAGCTGGTTGCCGTCCTCGAAGACCTGAGGCGGCTCTCCGTGCTCGAGCGCCGAGCGGAAGATGGCCGCAACCCCGGAATAGGGAGTGTCCGCCGGCATGCCGGGCCCGTAGGCGTTGTGGTAGCGCAGAGCGATTGCGCGGCCCGATTCCAAGGTGCACCAGGCGGCGGCATAGTTCTCCTGGGCGATCTTCGACGCGGCATAGGCCGTGCGCGGGGCAAAGGGTGCCTCTTCGCCGATCAGGTGCGGTTCGACCCTTCCTCCGCACTGCGGGCACAGCGGGTCGAAGCGGCCCAGCCGCAGTCGGCTGTCCTGTCGTGGTGCCGGTGGCACATCGCCGTCCTCGGGGCATGTATACCGTCCTTCACCGTAGACGACCATGGACGACGCCAGCACCAGCCGAGTCGTACGGGTCCGGGCCATCGCCGCCAGCAGGGTGGCGGTGCCGAGGTCGTTGTGGGCGGCGTAGCCGGGCAGGTCCTGGGCATCGACGCCGTTGCCGACCGTGGCCGCCTGATGGCAGACGACGTCGACATCGGCGAGCAGCTCGTCAAGGAGGCGCGGGTCGCGGATGTCGCCGTGCCTCACCCCGGAGGGGACCTCGGCGGTCTCTCCGTGGGCTTGAGGAAGCATCAGATCGACGCCGGTGACCTGGTGTCCGGCGGCGGTCGCCGCCTCGTTGATGTGTCGTCCGATGAATCCGGCGGCGCCTGTCAGAAGCACCTTCATGGCAGCTCCACCGGAAGTGCCATGCCGTCCAGCGCCTCGGAGCAGCTGCACGGACGCCTCGCCGCCAGGGAGGAGATCACGGTTCGCAGGCTCGATTTCAAGCGGTCGGTGTGCTCGGCGAAGACACGGAAGACCTCTGACTGAGCGACCGCGTGCGACGAGTCGATGCCCGCGTCGAGATCGGTCACCAACGCTGCGGTGGCATAGCACAGCTCGAGTTCGCGAGCCAGGATCGCCTCGGGCTGGCCGGTCATGTTCACGACGTCCCAGCCCTGTGCCGCGTACCACTGGGACTCAGCGCGGGTGGAGAATCTCGGACCCTCGATGACCACCATGGTTCCACCGTCGACCGGTCCTTCGTGGTCATCGGCGAGTCCGTCCAGCAGAGCCGTGCGCAGCCGTGGACAGTACGGGTCGGCGAAGGAGACGTGGCAGGCGCCTTCGTCGAAGTACGTCTGCTTCCGACCGTATGTCCGGTCGACCAGCTGGTCGGGAACCACCAGAGAGCCGGGCCCGAGATCGGGGTTGAGCCCGCCGACTGCGCACGGTGCCAGCACCTGCCGCACTCCCAGGCTGCGCAGTGCCCACATATTGGCGCGGTAGTTCACGCGGTGGGCCGGGTATTCGTGGCCCTGGCCGTGTCGGGGCAGAAACGCCACGGTCCGGTTCGTTCCCGCGTGGGCGAGGCTGCCGATCGCGACGGGGGCCGATGGGGTGCCGAACGGCGTCTCGACCTCGATCTCCTCAGGATCATCGAGGAAGGTGTAGAAGCCGGAGCCGCCGATGATGGCGACGTCGGGTGATTCAGTCATCACGTTCTCCTTCGGTTGATGGTGTGCTTCGTATCCGGCGTACGCAGGATCGGACTGCGTAGGCCAGGACGCTGAGACAGCAGAACAGGAGCGTCAGCCACAGCCAGCGCTCGAGGAACGGCGCATGGGTGTGGCCGGTGGCGGCCAGGTGGGTACGCGCACCCTGTTCGATGATGCCGGGAAGGAACAGCACGAGCAGCAGCCCGCTGGCGAGCACCGGCACCCGGATGTAGTTGACGAGAGGGACTCGAGGGGTGGGATGCGGGACGGCCCGCCGGGAGCCGAGGACGGCGATGAGCCCTCGGTTCGCCGCGGCGCACAGGGGAAGCAGGATGAGGTCGACGACGATCGCCGCGCCCACGAACCATACGGCGATGGACTGCCACCACACGTCCGCTCCGAACAATCGGTCCGGGCCCAGAGCAGACAGCGCACAGCCGGCCAGGAGGAAGCACCCGGTCAGCACCAGCAGGTGCGGCAGCCGGGCTCCGTAGATCGCGCGGAACCGTCCGGGAGAGATCGGCATATCAGCTCCTGAACTCGATGGAACGCACCCATTTGGTGTTGTGCACACCGGGCATGGCCGGGACGATGATCCGGGCCGGAAAACCATGATCGCTCGACAGGTCTGCGCCGTTGACGCGCAGAGCGAGCAGCGAGTCGGCCGCGAGCACCTGATTGCGCTGCAGCGAGGCGGCCCTGAAGGCACCTGACTCCTGCAGCGATTCGACCCGCGCCGAGGCTGGTTCGTCTACTCCGGCCAGGCCGGCCAGATCGGCCAGACGGACGCCGGTCCAGGTCTGTGTCGTCGACCATCCCTCGACACATGCGATCGGCAGGTCGGCGGTGTGCTGGGGCATTGCCAGCAGCTGCGGTCGGTCGAACACGACGTCGTCGTGACCGCCGCTGAGCCTCAGTCGCCATGCTGTACCCGTGTCATCGGGGCTGATCCGTGCGGCGGCGGCCGTCCGATTGACCTGGAAGTCGTTGGGTCCGTCGCCGAGGACCCGCCCTCGCGGCAGCAGCACGGACAGCGGCCGGAATGCGCCGCCGATCGACTGGCCGACGGTCAGCAGCACCACCAGCGCAGATCCTCCGCCGACCAGCGCCAGGGCGCCGCGGCGACTCATCGTCGGCGGGTCGGGGCGAGCCGCCACCAGTCCTTCGGCATCGGCGGGTTCCGGGCGGGTTTCGGAAAGAGGCGTGCTCAGCTCGCCGCGAAACGATCGGGAACGCAGGGACGAGACCATCGTCGGAAGTTTGAGGCATACGTGCGCGACGAAGGCCGCGATGAATACCCATGCGCCGAAGTAGTGCGCGGTGTAGAAGCTGAATCCGAAGATGTAGTCGTATTGGATGTTCAAGACGCCGGTGACGAGTTCGAACAGAATGCTGCCGACCAGCAGCAGCAGGGACAGCCGCTCGAGGGCATGGGCAGCGGAGCGCACCGGCGGCCACGCGAACAGCTTTGGGGTCACAGACCACAGCTTGGCGAGCACCACCGGAATGACCGCCATGCCGAGTACGACATGGGTTCCCTGGTTGAGTTGGTAAGCCCACTTGGGCGCAGTCGGCCATTCCACGGCCGGTGGCCGAAGCCAGCCCACGTTCCCGGGGATGGCCTGTCCCAGCTGCGGAGAATAGGCGAGGTAGGAGAGCAGGCCGGTCAGCGTGACCACCGGAAGCGCGACCAGGAGGGCGGCGCCGAAGACCGATGTCAGCCACGGTCCGCGCAGAGGGCTGCGCCAGCGCATCGGTCAGGCCCGCCCGTCACGGGTCAACTGGGCTGCGTAGCGGCCTCCATGGCTGTGCAGCCGGCAGCCGTGAAGACCCGCGGCGGCGGCTACGTCGGCGATGGCGTCGGCACCGACCCGCGACCAGGTGAAGGCACCGGTGAGCTGTCCTCGCACCCGGAGTTGGATTCTCTCGTGGGCCAGTCCCGTCCCGGGCGCGTCGACCTCGACCAGGACGGACCCCTCCGGGTGCATCAGCTGGCGAACCCGCTGCAGCAGCCGAACCGGATCGCCGCCGATGCCCACGTTTCCATCCGCCAGCAGAGCGTCCTGCCAGCTGCCTTCCTCGAGCACGTCATCGAAGACGTTCCCGTGAACGGCGATCGCACCGCGTTCCTGGGCCAGTCTCACCGCAACGGGTGAGACATCGATCCCCAGAGCCGTGCTCCCCCGAGCAGCCAGGGCGCCTGCGAGGCGTCCTGCACCGCAGCCGACATCGAGGGTCGGGCCGGTGCAGCGGTCCAGGAACAGCGCATGGTCGGCCGCATCGGGGGCGCTGATCCACTGTTGGACATCCAAGCGGATCGTCGTGCCGTCCGACCTGACCACGTCACAGTCGTGCCCCGACATCGCCTCATTCAAGGCGTCGAGCGGTGCGAAGTCGATGGTGTCGGTCATGTCTGGGATCCGATCTGTTCACGGTCGGCTGCCAGCGCGACCTCGGCGGCGAAACGGCTGTGTGGAATGAGGGAGGCGACCGCGCGTGCGTCCTCCCAGCGATCGACATCGGCCAGGACAGGAACGGAGGCGACTCGAGCGCCCTCGCGGAGGAGCGCCTCCTCGGTGCGTTCACCGGTATCGGGTCTCGACATCGGCACCGTGCTCAGGCAGGACGACCAACCGGGTCTCTGCACCGCCAACACCCACCAGCCTCCGTCCTCGGCCAGACCGAGTGCGGCGTCGTGGCCTTCCAGAGCAGTTGCCGCCGTCTCGAGGGCGGACGTCGTGAGCTGCGGCGTGTCCATGCCGATCTGGATGACACCGTGACCGGCGTCGGCATCGTGGTGAGCGGCAATCAGCCGGGAGGCGAAGGAGTCTCCGCGTTGCGCGATGACCCTGTGCCTGTCGCACGCCGAGGCGAGTTCGTCTCCCATCGCGGCCTGACCGAGGTCACCGGTCATCGCGATGACCACGGGCCATCCCAGACCGTCCACGACCTCGAGCGTGTCCAGCAGTGAAGCGGCGGCGATCCGCGCGGCCGTGTCATCGCCGACGGTTGCCGCCAACCGGGTCTTGGCCTGACCGGGGACGGGTGCCTTGGCGACCACCAGCATCGTCGGCGCCGCCCTCACCTCAGCACCCCGGCGAAATCGACGATGGTCCGCCACGTCCCCAGCACCGTCCCGGAGACCTTGGACTTCGTGCCTTGTGCGCGCCGACGGTAGACGATGTCCTTCTCATGCACGGTCCAACCGGCCCGAGAGGCCCTGATCATCAGCTCCAGCGGATAGCCGAACCTCCGATCTCTGAGGTCCAAGGCAAGCAGATCGTCCCGACGGCAGACCCGCATCGGAGCCAGATCATGCACTGCGAAACCGCTGCTGTGTCGTATCCACCAGGCGAGCACGGCGGTTCCGGCCCGTGCATGCCATGGCCAGCTGCCTCTGTTCTCCGGTCGGCGGCGTCCGACCGCCATCGTGGCCGTTCCTCCGTCCACCACGGACACCAGCTCGACCAGGTCGCCGGCGTCCATCGAGCCGTCGCCGTCGATCACTGCCACCAAGGGAGTCGTGGCTGCGAGGATTCCGGTGTGCACCGCCGCGCCGTAGCCGGCGATCTCTTCATGGACCACCTCGGCACCCAGGTCGCGGGCGACGTCTGCCGTGTCGTCGACCGAACCGTTGTCCACGACGAGCACATCCATGCCGTCGGGGATCGTTCTGAACACTCCCGGCAATGCTGGTGCCTCGTCGCGGCACGGAATCACAACAGTGCAGGCAAGCGGCTCACGTGCGCAGGGATCGGACATAGGGTGACACTATCAGTGTTAGAATGTGAACGTGCCCACACAAGCCTCCTTCCTCTCCCATAAGGCCTGGGTCGCAGCAGTCGTCAGCACACTCATCGGGGCGGTTCTCGTCGCCGTCGCTATTGCCTGGCCGCGTGCCACGGGAACGGATGTCTTCATCTTCTGGCCTCCGCTGAAGGCGAGATGGTCGCCTGGCTTCACCCCCACATTGGTGCTTCCTGTACTGGTGGCGCTGACCGGTCTCCTGTGCTGGCGGCGAATGACCTCCGCGCTGAAGTGGGGCCCTTTCCTGGCCGCGGTCTTCGCCGGGTCCTGGTTGTGGACCGCCGCGCTGGGACATGTCGGGGGTTCGGAGACCATCAGCAAGGTGTTTGCGCGTCCGAGCGAGTACTTCGTCGATGCGAAAGAAGTGCCGTCGATCTCAGGGTTCCTCTCGGGTTTCATCGAACGAGTGCCCCTGGACGCGAAGGACCATTGGCCCATTCACATCGCCGGCCACCCTCCGGGGGCAACGCTGTTCTTCATCCTGCTCGATCGCCTCGGCATCACGGACCCGTACACGGCGGGCATCATCGTCCTCACCCTCGGCTGCACGGGAGTGATCGCGGTTCTGCTGACCGTCAGGACCCTGGGCTCTGAGAAGTACGCACGCCGTGCTGCACCCTGGCTGGTCGCGGCACCATCGGCGATCTGGATGGGGGTGTCCGCTGATGCGATGTTCTCAGCGACGGCTGCCTGGGGGTTGGCACTGCTGGCGCTGGCTTCGACGGCGGTCCGCCGATCGCGTCTGATCGCCTTCGGTCTGCCGGCGGGGCTGCTGCTGGGCCTGTGCGTCTATTTCTCCTACGGCCTTGTTCTGCTGGGGTGCCTCGCGATCGCCGTGATCTGGCTGGGCGGCAGGTGGGAGTCGCTGCTGTGGGCGCTCGGCGGTGCGCTGCTCGTCGCTGCGGCATTCACCTTGGCCGGGTTCCGCTGGTGGGAGGGCTTCCCCGTCCTGGTCACTCGGTACTACGACGGAATCCAATCCAAACGGCAGTACGCCTACTGGGTGTGGGCGAACCTCGGCGCCTGGACCTTCACCAGCGGTCTGGCAGTCTGGGCGGCCTTTCCCCGTGGCATTGCCGAAGCCTGGCGGCGGAGCGACCGGAGCCGGCACGTGGTCGCTGTCCTGGGCTGCGCCGGGCTGTTCACGATCCTCTTGGCGACCCTGTCGAGCATGAGCAAGGCGGAGGTCGAACGCATCTGGCTGCCGTTCACGATCTGGGTTCTGCTGCTGCCGTCGCTGTTGCCCCTGCGGTGGCATCGCCCTCTGCTGGCGACGCAGATGGCGTCCGCGATCGCCATCGAGTATTTCCTCATCACACAATGGTGAACGTGCCGCCGCCCGACCGCCGGCCCCGCCCGCCCGTCGACGCGGCCCGCCCGTCGACGCCGTCCGTTCGCGGACTGGACGGCGGGCCTGAGCGGCCCGACTGAGATCGGTCGTGCCAGCAACTCTGCAATGCTATGTTGAGCGGCATGGGAAGCAACGACGATCTCAACTCACAGAAGCCGGACGTGACGAGTCAGAAGCCGACCGTGAAGAACTTTCACGACGACATCGGTGTGCTCAACCACTTGCAGAAACTCGCGTCGGAGGGCGTGCCGAAGACGGCCCTGCACGTCTTCGCCCATGACGCGGAAGGCGCCGACGAAGTGGTCGGCACCGGGGCCGGCGGAACTCTGAAAGGCGTCGGAGAACTCGTGGACGAACGGTACAACGAAAGAGGCGACG
The DNA here is from genome assembly GCF_011617705.1 of Brevibacterium limosum. NCBI lineage: Bacteria > Bacillati > Actinomycetota > Actinomycetes > Micrococcales > Brevibacteriaceae > Brevibacterium > Brevibacterium limosum. The sequence continues at coordinate 853,211 of NZ_CP050154.1, forward strand.
AACTCAGAAAGCGCTTTCAGCGGTACGGCTTCGACTCCGATGAAATAGAGAAGTTCGAAAGTGATCTCGACAACGGAGCGATTCTGCTTGTGATCGACGACCTCGATCTCGGTGCAGATTATAAAGGCAAAGGCCGGACACCGTAAGGGGCTGGTCGCGATCATCGAGATTTGGGACGGTGGAGTCTCGGTTCGGCAGAGGTCGCGGAGCAGACGCGATTCCTGCTCCGCAGAGCACCTTCACGAACCTCGAGGAAAGGAGAAGCCGTGACCGCGAAATTCAACACCACGAACCCGGCGACCGGAGAGGTCCTCAAGGAATTTCCCACCGCCAGCGACGAGGAGATCTCCGCCGTCATCGACGCCTCCGACGCGGCCTTCCAGACATGGCGGACGACCGATGTCCGCGACCGCACCGCCCCGCTCGCTCGAGCGGCAGACCTCATGGACGAGCGCAGGTGGGACCTCGCTGAGCTCCTCACACTCGAAATGGGCAAACTGCGCGCTGAGGCCGAAGCAGAGGTCGAACTTGCAGCGAGGATCCTGCGCTACTACGCCGAAGAAGGGCCCCTGCTGCTCTCCGACGAACGGCTCGAACCCGCCAGCGGAGGCAGCGCCGTGATGAAGTGCGAACCCATCGGCCCGATCCTCGGCGTGATGCCGTGGAACTTCCCCTACTATCAGGTCGCCCGACTCGCCGCACCGAACCTCGTGGCGGGCAACACGATCATCCTCAAACACGCATCGAACTGTCCGCAGTCGGCTCTGGCCTTCGAACAGGTCATGAACGATGCGCAGCTGCCGTCCGACTGCTATCGCAACGTCTTCGCCGACAACGACCAGATCCAGACGATCATCGCCGACGAACGGGTGCGAGGCGCATCGCTCACCGGCTCCGAAGGTGCCGGAGCGGCCGTGGCGAGCGGGGCGGGGAACAATCTCAAGAAGTCGATCCTCGAACTTGGCGGAAGCGACCCGTTCGTCGTCCTCGACTCCGCGGATCTGGACGCGACCGTCACCGCCGCCGTGAAAGGGCGGATGACGAACTCCGGCCAGAGCTGCATCGCCTCCAAGCGCCTCATCGTGGTCGAAGATCTCTACGACGAGTTCGTGGATCTGCTGACGGCGAAGATGTCGCAGTTCGTCGCCGGCGACCCTGCAGACTCCGTCACCACGATGGCGCCTCTGTCCTCCGAACAGGCCGCCCGAGACCTAATGGAGCAGGTCGAGGACGCGGTCGACCACGGTGCGAAGGTCCACACGGGCGGGCACCGAGTCGACCGACCGGGTGCCTTCGTCGAACCCACGGTGCTGACCGGGGTGACCGAACAGATGCGCGCCTACTCGGAGGAGCTGTTCGGTCCCGTCGCGGTCGTCTACTCGGTCGCAGACGAGGACGAAGCCGTGGCACTCGCCAATGACTCGTCCTTCGGCCTCGGCGGCACGGTCGTCAGCGATGACATCGAGAAGGCCCAACGCGTCGCCGACCGCATCGACACCGGAATGGTGTGGATCAACCAGGCCACCTGGACGGAACCCGACCTGCCCTTCGGGGGCACGAAGCGCTCGGGCGTCGGTCGGGAGCTCGGTGCCGAGGGCATCCGCGAATTCGTCAACAAGAAACTCATCCGCACCCCCTGACGCAGCAGACCGACAGCCGTCCGAGATACCGGAAGGAGACAGATGGATCTCAACATCCGCGACCGCAAGGCCTTGGTGACAGGGGCGAGTTCGGGCATCGGACTGGAGACAGCCCGTCAGCTCCTCGCCGAAGGAGCCGTCGTCGTGATGACCGGGCCCGAGCCCGACGAACTCAAAGCCGCAGTCGACGAACTCGCCGAGTTCAAGGAGCGGATCTACGCCCACGACGCCGATATCGCCGATGACGAATCAGTCGACGAACTCGCCGCGTCCGTCGCCGCCGAGGTCGGCGACCTCGACATCCTCGTCAACGTCGCCGGCATTCACGGGGCCGGCGGGCTGTTCCATGAGATCAGCCAGGAGGGCTGGGACCGAACCATCGACGTCGACCTCATGGGACCGGTCCGCGTGACTCGGGCGTTCCTTCCGGGACTTCGCCGAGGCGGCTGGGGCCGTATCGTGTTCGTGTCCTCTGAAGACGCGGTGCAGCCCTACGACGACGAGCTGCCGTACTGTGCGGCCAAAGCCGGCATGCTCTCCTTGGCCAAGGGACTCTCGCGCACCTACGCCTCCGAAGGACTGCTGGTCAACACCGTCTCTCCGGCGTTCATCGCGACCCCGATGACCGACGAGATGATGAATGAGCGAGCCCAGCAGAAGGGAACGAGCTTCGATGAGGCCATCGTCTCCTTCCTGCGAGAAGAACGGCCGTTCATGGAACTCGGACGTCGCGGCCGACCGGAGGAGGTGGCCAAGGTCATTGCATTCCTATGCTCGGACGCCGCGAGCTTCGTCAACGGCTCGAACTATCGCGTGGACGCCGGATCCGTCGCCACGATCTAGTGCGTCAGAGCGCCCCGAACACCGAATACAGCAGAGACGACAGGAAGAGGAGCATCCGACATGGCTGAGTTCCGATATGTGATCATCGGCGGCGGCATGGCCGCTGATTCCGCGGCCCAGGGGATCAGGGAGATCGACGAGGAGGGTTCGATCGCCATCATCAGCGATGACGTCGACGAGCCCTATACGCGTCCCGCGCTGAGCAAGCGGCTGTGGACCGACGAGAGCTTCGACGAGAGCGACAACTACTTCGACACCGCCGAGGCGACCGGAGCCCGGATCAGCCTCCGCACGGAGGCGACCGAGGTCGACGTCGAAGCGAAATCCGTGAGGACGAGCCTCGGCGACTTCACCTATGACAAGCTGCTCTTCGTCACCGGCGGGCACCCGAAGGGCATCGATCTGGACGAAGGTGAGCGGGTCATCTACTTCCGCGAATTCGCAGACTACCGCCGTCTGCGGGATCTGTCGGGCCAGAACCTGAGCATCGCAGTCATCGGCGGCGGTTTCATCGGCACCGAACTCGCCGCCGCCCTGGTCCAGAACAAGACCCGAACGACTCTGATCTTCGACGATGACACCCTCGGCGGCTCCATCTTCCCGCCGGACCTCGCCAAGCAGTTCCACGAACTCTATCGCAGCCACGGGGTGACTCTCGTGCCGGGCACGAAGGCCTCGGGTGGGCACGTCGACGGCGATCGGGTGGTGCTCGACTGCGACGGCGAGTCCCATGAGTTCGACGCAGTGGTCGTCGGCCTCGGCATCGAACCGGCGACCGAACTCGCAGAGGAGGCGGGCCTGGACACGGATGACGGGATCATTGTCGACGAATCGCTGCGGACCTCAGAGCCGGACGTCTTCGCAGCCGGAGACGTTGCTCGCTATCCGGACAGGATCCTCGGACGACAACGAGTAGAACACGTCGACAACGCCACCCAGATGGGCAAGGCCGTCGGGCGGATCATGGCCGGCGCGAACGAGTCCTACACCCATACGCCGTACTTCTACACGAATGTCTTCGACTTCGGGTATCAGGCGGTCGGGGAGCTCGATCCCGCTCTGCGCACCGTCGAAGACTGGCAGGCGCCCTACACGGACGGCGTGGTGTACTACCTCGGCGAGGATGGACGCGTCCGCGGCGTTCTCATGGTGAATATGGAGGGCCGACTCGATGACGCTCGGGAGGTCCTGGCCGAAGACTGGGAACACGTACCGGGCGATCTCGTGAACAGGATCTCGTGAACTGAGGACGCGCTGTGAAGCTCCCCGCCTATCTCGGGACGGTCCGATCGTGCGGAGTCGGATGCGCGAGGCGGAACTCGTGGGCGCGTCCACGAGCGACGTCCCTGAGGAAGTCACAGCCCCAGCGGTGAGCATCATGCTTCTCCACTGTCTCCGCCATCGCGTCGATCCGATGCCGCAGAGACGGCACCCGCATGAGCTCGAACGAGCGTAGGCTACTCCCCTTCGGGCATTCCCACCATGCCTTGTCGACCCCGCAGAGTGTGCTTAGACTTCCTGGCAATCAGAAGACTCTGTCCGGGAAATGTCCAGGAGGCGTGTGATGAGTGAGAAGGTCGAACTCGGGACGATCAAGACCGATGTGCCGGCACGGTTGGATCGGCTGCCGTGGGCCCGGTTCCACTGGATGGTCGTCGTCGGACTCGGCAGCGTGTGGATCCTCGACGGACTCGAGGTCACGATGGTCGGCAACGTCGCGGCCCGGATGACCGAAGAGGGCAGCGGCATCGACATGACCGCGGGGCAGATCGGCACTGCCGGAGCCATCTACGTCCTCGGTGCCTGCGTCGGCGCAATCGTCTTCGGTCAGCTCACCGACCGCTTCGGCCGCCGCAGACTCTTCCTCATCACGCTTGTGCTCTACCTCGTCGCCACGGTCGCCACCGCGTTCTCCTTCTCTCCCTGGTACTTCTTCCTCGTCCGCTTCCTCACCGGTGCCGGCATCGGCGGCGAGTACGCGGCCGTGAACTCTGCCATCGACGAACTCATTCCGGCCCGCGTCCGCGGTCGCATCGACCTCATCATCAACGGCTCCTACTGGCTCGGTGCCGCCGGCGGGGCGGCGACGACCCTGCTCCTCCTCAACACCGACATCCTGCCGAAGATGATCGGCTGGCGTCTGGCCTTCGCAGTCGGCATGCTGCTGGCGATCTTCGTCTTCGTCGTGCGGAAGAATGTGCCCGAAAGCCCGCGGTGGCTGTTCATCCACGGCCAGAACGACGAAGCCGAACGCATCGTTCGCGAGATCGAAGACGGCATCGAGTCGGAGACCTCGCAGACCCTGCCGCCGCCGAAGAAGACCATCACCGTCCGGCAGCGGAAGACGATCTCGTTCGTCGAGATCATGAAGGTCGCGTTCACGATCTACCCCAAACGCGCGATCCTCTGTCTCGTCCTCTTCGTCGGGCAGGCGTTCCTCTACAACGGCATCACCTTCAACCTGGGCACGATCTTCAACGGATTCTACGGAGTCGCGGCAGCCACCGTGCCGATCTTCATCATCCTGTGGTCGCTGAGCAACTTCGCCGGCCCCGTCATCCTCGGCAGACTCTTCGACACGATCGGTCGGAGACCGATGATCTCGTTCAGCTACCTCGGGTCGGCTGTCGTGGCAGTCGTCCTCGCACTCGTCTTCAACGCTGAGGTCGGCGGCGAATGGCTCTTCCTCGTCATCCTCATCGTCTGCTTCTTCCTCGCCTCGTCCGGTGCCAGTGCGGCCTACCTCACCGTCAGCGAGATCTTTCCGATGGAGACCCGAGCACTGGCGATCGCGTTCTTCTACGCCATCGGCACCGCCGCCGGAGGCATCGCCGGTCCGCTGCTCTTCGGCGGCATGATCGAGTCCGGTGATCGTTCCCAAGTGGCCTGGGCGTTCTGCATCGGTGCGGCGGTCATGGCGCTCGGCGGCGTGGCCGAACTGATCTTCGGAGTCAAGGCGGAAGGTGCCGACCTCGAAGACATCGCCCGACCCTTGACGGCAGAGGACGCCGAGAGTGCCGAAGGCGCCGCGGAGAGCGGTGCCGAGCCGACCGAGCGAGGTGAGCGGGCAGAGACCGCCGATCCAGCCGAATCGTCGGCGAGCCCCGAGGCTCGAAGCCGAGGAGATCGTCTGCGTCCGGGCCCGGGATCGGTCGGCGTCTATGCACCGTGGCCTTCGGTGTCCTCACGCGACGTTCCGCCCGAGGTCTCGGCCAACGAGGTCAACGGCATCATCGATTTCGTCCGCGACATGGAACCTGTCGGAGAGGTGGAGCTCTACCGTGCGATCGGGGCTCGCCGGTGGGGCCCCGGACGCTTCCGTGCGGCGGTGCGTGAGGCGATTCGGCAGGGAGCCGTCCATCGCAATCGCCGCGGCAGGCTGGAGTACCGAGGCGACCGGTCATAGACCGGTTTCGTCGGTCAGCGGGGCTCGCGGAGGCGGAGGAAGCATATCGATGAGCTCATTGACGGCCTCGGCCAGAATGTCGTGCTGATAGGGCGTGAGGAAGTAGGCCTCGTGGAGGTAGGCGTCGAGCTCGTATTCGGTAAGGTCACCGCCGAGGCTGACATAGTGCAGCCACACTCCGGCAACCGACATGTTCCAGAATTCGGCGGCCTCTTTGAGCTTCCTCCGTCTCCTGATCGCTCGCTCGTCTGAGAATGCGATGCCGGATCGGGGATCGATGCGCTTCGGGTTCTGATCGTCCATTCGTCTGCTGATTCGGCTCGTGACTTTCGCAGCAGGAGGTTCCTCCTGCCCGGTGTGCCAGCGATCCGGGACCCAGCGACCCTCGCTCATGCTCTGGTCACTTGCTCTGGTCACTCGTCTCGAATCTTCCCGAAAGTGTATGTTCTGCTTCTCGATCGAGGCTAGGGGTGACCGGCGATCCGGCTGCCGCGTCTGAATCGCCGCGAGAGCGCCTACCGCTCACACCTGCCGCCGGGGCCTTTCGCAGGTATTTCCGTGAGGTCCCGCATCTGCTGTCGCATCCGCGGGCCGTCCAATAGCGTGAGCGGGTCAGAAACGGAATGAGGTGACGATGAGCGAATTCGGCATCGAGGAGGAATTCCTTCTCGTCGATCGACATTCACTTCTGCCTGCCCGATCGAAGAGCAGCCTGCAGGAGATCGAGGACGACGTGAGCCCGAGCAGCGGAGCAGCCTGTGCCGAATGGCTGCCCGGGCAGATCGAGTTCGCGACTCCCGTCCTGACCACGGCTGAAGAAGCATTCGAGTCGCTGCACTCTTTTCGACGCGGCCTCTCGGCAGCGGCTCAGGCGCGCGGGCTGTTCGCTGTCGGCCTCGGCACAGCGCCTCAGATTCCCGAGGCCCCGGCGGGAGTCAGCGACGGCAGCCGTTACCGTGAATTCGCGCAGCTCGCTCCCGGTATCGCCGCCGACCAATACGTCAACGGCATGCATGTCCATGTCGACATTCCCGACAGGGAAGCGGGGCTGAGAGCTGTCAACGGCCTGCGCAGGTGGATCCCCGTGCTCACCGCGTTGAGCGCGAATTCTCCGCTCTGGCGCGGAGCCGACAGCGGCTTCGCCAGCTGGCGTTCCATCCACTACCGGCGGTGGGTCGTCTTCGGCATCCCGCCTCACTTCCACGACCTCGACGACTACGACGCGCAGATCGATGCTGCGCTGCGATCGGACGTGGTGCTCGACGAGGCGACTCTGGGGTGGCTGGTCAGGCTCTCGCCGAAGCACAGGACCGTCGAAGTCCGGACCTGTGACGTGCAGCTGGACACCGCGACCACCGTGACCCTCGCGCTGCTCACCCGTGCGCTCGCAGACGTCGCCATGGACGCCTCGGAAACGGACGCGGTCCCTGCGAATCTGCTGAACATTGCTCATTGGCAGGCTGCGCGTTTCGGTCTCACGGGATTGCTCATGGACCCGGACACGCAGACGACTGCACCGGCCGCAGAGGTAGTCCGAAAGGTCTTCCACCGCGCACGACCGGCGCTGACGCGAACCCAGAACATGCGCCGTGTTCACCATGGACTCCGCCGTCTGCTCAGCCAGGGCACCGGCTCCGAGGAGCAGCGCCGGGTGGCGGCGAGAAAGGGGGCAAGGGGCCTGTTGGAATACGCGGCACACAGATTGACAGACAGTTCTCAGGATGATTTTGAGCAATCGGCTGGCACCTCCTGGAGCGTTTCTGACCCCCCTTGACGGATCAGGGGTGGCTGAACAGATGATGGTGCAAAGGGCAGAGTGCTCTTGGCTTCCGCGACACAGGAAGCCCGCAGATGCAGTCAGGAATCTGCGACAGCTTCGGACGCTGGGCGGAGACGATTCCCGCCGTTGTCGTCACGAGGCGATGACCCTCGAATCAGCGATCAGTACAGAGGAGCGCCAACCCATCGCATGGCAATCCCAGCCCTGGGCTCCTGGCTTCCATTCTTCAATCTCGGTCCGTGCCCATCAGCGCGGAGACGGAGGCAATCATGAACAACAAGATGAAGATCACCGGTCTGATACTGGCGGGCTACATGCTCGGCAGAACCAAGAAGCTCGGCCTGGCACTCACGGTCGCCTCGGCTGTCGCCGGAACCACGGCCGCGAAGAATCGCGATCAGCTTCTGGGCGGGCTCAAGGATTTCGCTGATTCTTCCCCCGAGCTCAAGAGTCTCCAGGAGAAGATCACCGGTCGTCTGGCCGAATCCGGCAAGAGCGCGGTCAAAGCCGTGGCAGCGAAGGGAGTCGATCAGCTCAGCGTCAAGCTCCAGGATCAGACCGAGAAGATGAAGTCGACCCTCGACGACGCCGCCGACTCGATCGACCCCAGTGTCGATGACACCGAGGGCGCGGACGACGTAGAGGACGTACCCGAGGCGGAGGACGAGAACGCTCCCGAGAACTCGGAGGAGTCTGAAGCCGACGAGGCGGAGCCGACCGACGATGAGCAGGAGGCCGACGAAGAGCCGCAGGCAGAGGAGGAAGCTCCGAAGAAGCCGGCAGCCAAGCGGTCCTCGACAGCGAAGCGCTCTGCGAAGGGAACGCGTTCGTCGAAGTCCTCGACCGCTTCGCGCGGTTCGCGCACGAAGTCGGGCTCCAAACGCTCGACGACTGCGAAGAAGACATCGACCCGCGCCGCGGCCAAGCCCGAGGAGGCCGAAGATGAGTGATGATTCGATCTTCAGCGGCCTCAAGCAGCAGGCCGGAGACTTTGCCAAGACCGTCGGACGCAAGGCGGTGAACTCCGTCGGCGACAGGGTCGAGAAGTTCGCAGACCGCCTCGACGGTGTCGGCGATGGCGCGGCACCCGCGGCCCAGGCCGGTGCAGAGGAGATCGCCGAGGGCAAGTCACCGGCGAAAGCGGCGTTGTCCGCGGCGACGACCGGTGTCAAGGAGAAGGTCAAAGGTCTGTTCGGAGGCGGCTCGAGCGGTTCGGGCGGCTCCGGCGATTTCAAGTTCTCCAACATCGTGGAGACCGCAGAGGTCGGTGTCCCGCTGGACGTGGCCTATAACGCCTTCACGATGTTCGAGGACTGGCCCGACTTCATGAAGAAGGTCGAGAACGTCGAACGCACCGACGATGTCACCCTCAGCATCAAGGGGCAGGCCGTCTGGTCGCATCGGACCTGGGAAGCAACGATCACCGAGCAGGTCCCCGACTCCCACATCGTGTGGGAATCGACCGGCGACAAGGGTTATATCAGCGGCAGCATCTCCTTCCACGAGGTCGCGCCCAGGCTGACCCGGATCATTGCAGTGGGCGAGTACCACAAGCAGGGCTTCATGGAAGGCGTCGGTGCCCTGTGGTTCACCGTTCCCCGCCGTTTCCGCCTCGAACTGAAGTTCTTCGTCCACCATGTGATGAGACAGATCATGGTCGACCCCGACAGCGTAGAAGGATGGCGCGGAGAGATCCGCGACGGGGAGCTCGTCACCTCCCACGAGGACGGCCTCGAACAGGAGCAAGCCCAACCCGAGGACAGCGAGGACGAGCCGGCCGAGGACCAGGTCGCGGATGACGACTCCGGCGCGGATGAGGATGAACCCGACGAATCCGAGGCGGAGGAGGCCGAGGTCGAGCCCGCCGAGGGCGAAGCCGATGAGGAGTACGAGGAGGAGCCGGCAGAGGAATACGAGGACGAGGAACCGGCCGAGGCAGAAGACGCGGAGCCCGCAGAGGACTTCGAGGAGGAGCCGGAGGCCGCTGAGTCCGAGGAGCCAGTGGAATACGAGGAATCCGAAGAACCCACCGAAGGCGATGAGGGACGCGGCTGAGCGCCCTCCGATTGGGAAGTAGGCAAGGACAATGAGCACCAGCACAGTTGAACGTTCACGCGGCAGCTACGTCGACCGTCCGTCATCGAGTTCGCTCGCGGACGTCATCGAGATCATCCTCGACAAGGGCCTGGTCATCGATGCATACGTACGCGTCTCACTGGTGGGGATCGAGATTCTCACGATCGACGCGCGCATCGTCATCGCCAGCGTGGACACCTATCTGCGCTTCGCCGAGGCGACGAACCGCCTCGATCTGACCCAGCAGGGCGGACGCGATCTGCCGGAGATGATGGGCGGAATGATGGAGAACGGCTCCAAGGGCAAGACCCAAGGAGCTGTGGAAGGCATCAAGGATGCGCTCACCTCGGATGACTCCGATGACGACTCCGGTGAGAGTTCGAACCAGGAGAAGTCGCGTCGCCGGACCAAACGCCCGGCGCGCAGCTCCTCGGAGTCCGAATGAGTGAAGAAGGCGCACCCTTGGCAGATCGGTATCTGTACGGGATCGTACGCGCCGGTGCCGAGCTGCCGACCGGGCCCGACGGGGTGCAGGGCAATGCCCTCGCTCTCGTTGAGTCCGGGGCAGTTGCGGCCGTGGTCACGGAACTCGCGGACAGTGGGATGCTGGGCACTCCCGAAGCTCTGCAGAACCACAGCGTCGTCCTCGACGAGCTGGCCGAGAAGCAACCGGTGCTGCCGCTTGCATTCGGAACCGTCGTCCCCGGAGGGGCCGATATCGCCGAGGAGGTGCTCGCTCCGCAGGCGGAGGTCTTCGCCGAGGCGCTCGAACAGCTGTCCGGATGCACGCAGTTCACCCTGAGGATCACCTTCGATCGAGACGCGATACTGCGGGAGATCGTCAGCGGCAACCCCGAGGTGGCCGAGCTGAGGGAGAGGCTCAGCGGCACGAGCGAAGACGAGACGAGAAACGAACGCATCCGGCTCGGAGAAATCGTCGTCACGACGATGGAGAGCTGGAGAAGGACAGAAGCTCCTCCGATCCTCGAGCAGATCCGCTCCGCGACCGTTGAGACGGCGATGCGAGAAGTCGGCCAGGCCGAGGACGTCGCCGAGGTGGCGATGCTGGTCCGCAGGGACGCCCTCGACGAGTTCGACTCCGTCATCGAGGAGTTGGCGGAGGCGAACCAGGAGCGGATGAGATTCCGGCTGATCGGACCGCAGGCACCCTACGACTTCGTCCCCGAGGCATAGGTGACGTCATGGGACTCCTGTCAGCAGTATTCGGTGCTCCCTTGGCCCCGCTCAAGGGAACCGTATGGGTCGCCGAGCAGGTCAGAGGAGAAGCCGAGAAGCGCTATTTCGATCCCGGTGCCATCCGGCGCCAGCTGGAAGAGGTCGCCGAGGCACGCGAGCGCGGATCGATCAGTGATGACGAAGCCGATGCCCTCGAGCGTGAGCTCGTCGGACGACTGCTCGAGGGCCGTCGGCGCAGAACCGAGGAGGACCGATGAGCGAAGAGTCGAGAGCGAACGAAGAGTCGAGAGCAGAGAGCAGCTCCGCAGACGATGGAGGCACGACCACGAAGCGCGCCCGGAAGCCGGCTGAGAAGGAGCGCACGACAGAGGGGACGTCCCGCCGGTCGTCCGCATCGGCGTCGTCCTCACGCGAGAAGGCGACGTCCTCGTCATCTGAGAAGGCGAAGTCGTCCTCGCGCTCGGAGAGTCGGTCCCACAGCGCGACCGGTCAGAGGATCTCTGCGGTCAGCGCGGTGAAGAAGGCGATCGAGCAGTTCAGCATCCTCACCGGCAGGCCTCCGGAGTCCGTGGTCGGCACGAGGTGGAAGGACGACCGCTGGTCCGTGCGTCTGGAGGTCGTGGAATCGCGACGCATTCCCGACAGCGCGGATCTGCTGGCCGAGTACGAGGTCGAGCTCGATGCGGACGGTGAGCTCATGGCCTATGACAGGAAGGATCGCTACGTTCGCGGCCGGCCGAGCGAGTGATCGAAAGGGCGATATGAGCATCATGAATCAGCCGAACGATGCGATGCAGCCGCAGCGCAGCCAGGAGGGCACGCTGCTGCACGTCGTGGAGACGCTGCTGGACAAAGGTCTGGTCCTCAACGCGGACATCATGGTCTCCGTGGCAGGTGTCGAGCTGCTGGGAATCCGGATCAGGGCCGCCCTGGCCTCCTTCGAGACCGCGGCCCGCTACGGTCTGGACTTCCCCGCGGGCACGGACCGGGAGACCGTCGCGTGGAAGGAAGCAGTCGAGCAGAAGGACACCTGCCCCGAGTGCGGGAAGCGCTCCGCACTCGCGCAGCTGATGAACGACTACTGCCCCTGGTGCGGGTGGCAGAGTGCGCGTTCGAAGCGGATCGAGGCCGGTGAGCCGGCTCAGCTGAACTCCGCGGACGACGCTGACACCTCCTCGGAACAAGCCGCCGGCTCATCCGCCGACGCGGGCACTCCCGCTTCCGGCGACGACCGCTGAGGCGACCATGCCCGGAGACGCGATCATGCAGCCCACACGCGACCCGCGAGCGACTCTGCCCGACCTCATCGAGGTGCTTCTCAACAAGGGTGTCCATCTCAACCTCGACCTCATCATCTCGGTGTCGGACATCCCGCTCATCGGAATCAATCTGCGCGCCACGATCGCGGGGATCGAGACGATGATCGAGTACGGGATGATGCAGCAGTGGGACCGCGACACCCGGGAGTGGGTGCAGAGAGCGGTCCGCACACATCTGCCGCTGGCCGCCGACGAGGAGATCCTCGCCAAGATGGCCGGCGGGCATTATCAGGACAACTTCTATCGGACGTGGCGGCCCGGCAGCGCCTACCTCACCACCGAGCGTCTCATCATCCATCGACGTGATCCTGCAGAGACATTGTGGCAGACGCGCCTGGACGCGATCGCCTCGGTCTCCGCGCTGCGCGAGTCCTCCATCGGAGGTGAAGAGCGCACACGCATCCTCGTCGGGCTCAACGACGGCAGCGAGTCGATCCTTTCGGCCCTCGAGCCCGATCGCCTCATCTCCCTGGTCCAGGCTCGGCTCGACCGGGCCGACGGCGCCTCATCCTCGACTCCGGAGGCGACGACGGCGGAGGATCGGCCTCTGCGCGAGGGTCGGATGTGGTTTCTCGAGACCCTGTCGTCCGGGAGCACGTGGCGCGGCGGGCAGGCGCAGCTTTCGAACACGGAACTGACCTGGAGGTCGCCGATGGACGGCCGCGCCCGAGTGCGGATCTCCCCTGAACAGCTGAAGGCCATGCACCGGGAAGAGCACAGCAACCCCACCGACGACGGACAGGCCCTCATCCTCGAGACCGGGGACTCGACCATCACGCTGGCCGCAGACGATGCCGGTGCATGGTCCAGGATGCTCGACGACTGGCGAACAGGAGCACTCGATGACAGGGCTCCCGTGCCCCTCGAGGAGTCCACGCGACCTGACAGCAACCGCGCCGAACGCGCCGAAGAAGGAGCAGCATCATGACGCTCAATGTCAACGAGGAGAGCCTCAAACACGGGGTTCTCACCCTCGTCGTCACCCTCGTCGAGGTGATTCAGGAAGCCCTCGAGACCCAAGCGGTGCGCCGGATGGAAGGCGGGGACCTTACCGAGGACGAGCAGAACCGCCTCGGCGAGGCCCTCCTCGAACTCGATGAGGCAATGGACCAGATCAAGGACCAGCACGGGATCACCGGTTCCGTCGACGATCTGCACCGAGGCCTCGACGATGTCGTCGATGAAGTCGTCGACAAGCTCATCAATCCGACAAGATGGGCCGAGGAGAACGGAAAGGGCGTCGAATGAACGCCGAGGGTGACATGCTCTACGTCTACGCCATCGTCGCCGGCGACGACTACACTCCTGCCGTCACGGGCATCGACGGTTCCGCGCTCCACATGGTCGGACGCGACATAGGACCGAAGGCCGTGGTCCACCGCCACACCCGAGGTCCTTTCGACGGGCCGGACGATTCCGTGCGTCGGTGGGTGCTCGAACACAGCGAAGTCATCGATGATGCCTGGCAGAACTCACCGGCCCTCCTCCCGGTTTCTTTCAACGTCATCGTCCGCTCGGACCCGGAGACCGAGGCGACGGCGACCCAACAGCTCGAACATTGGCTCGACGACTCCGCGGAGACGCTGTCGAGACGGCTCGAGGAGCTGCGCGACACCTCCGAGCTGCGCGTCGAACTGTCCCTGGACGGAACCCTGCTCGAGGAGGTCGACGCAGAGGTCGGCGAAATGAGGACGGAGATGGAGAGCCGTCCTGCAGGAGTGCGCCGACTGCTCGAGAAGCGACTGGAGAAGACGGAGAAGGAGATCGTCGATCGAGCGGCCGACAGGATCTATCCGGAGATCAGGGCCAGGATCGCCGCCCACTGCCTCGACATCGAGGAACACCGCTCCACGAGCCGCGAGAGTGGATTGACACCGGTGATCATGGCCTCGTGCCTGGTGAGAAGCACAGAGATCACGGCGCTGGGAGCCGAGCTCACCGCGCTCAAGAAGGCCCAGCCCGCTCTGTCCATCCGCTTCCTCGGCCCGTGGCCGCCGTATTCCTTCGCCGACGTCTCCATCAGCGAGGAGCGGAATCCGAGCAGCTCTGCACCAGACGCGCCGACGCCGAACCCGCAGGGGGAGACAACATGAGAGTCGCAGTCATCGGAGCTACCGGCAACGTCGGCACAGCGGTCCTCGACGTGCTCGGGCGCACGTCCGACATCACCTCGGTGCTGGGGATCTCCAGACGGATGCCCGACACCGAGGCCGAACCGTATTCCGGATGCGAATGGAGATCGATCGACATCGCCGCCGCGAGCAGCGAGGACACGGCCCACCGCGGTCTCACAGAAGCGCTGACCGGTGCCGACGCCGTCATCCATCTGGCCTGGCTGATCCAGCCCAACAGCGACCGGGACCTGCTCCGGCGGGTCAACGTCGACGGCACGGCCCGTGTGGCCGCAGCCGTCGCGGCGGCCGGCGTCCCGCATCTCGTCGTGGCGTCCTCGGTCGGTGCCTACTCTCCCGATGACAGCATGGACAAGCGCGATGAGGCATGGCCGACCGAGGGGATCCGCTCCTCCCACTACAGTGTGGACAAAGCCGCCCAGGAACGCGTGCTCGACGACTTCTGCGCCGACCACCCCGAGATCACGGTGACCCGGCTGCGTCCCGCGCTCATCTTCGGTGCCCCTGCCGCCTCGGAGATACAGCGGTACTTCCTCAGCACCTTGATGCCCGTCCAGCTGCTGCGCGCGGGCCGGCTGCCGTTCCTGCCGCTGCCCGCGGGACTGCGCGGCGTCCAGGCAGTGCACTCGACCGATGTCGCCCGTGCCTATGTCGCCAGTGTCCTCCGACGCCGTTCGGGCGCCTTCAACATCTGCGCCGATGATGTGCTCCATCCGAAGGATCTGGCCGAACTGCTCGACCACGGCAGGCACGTCCCGGTGCCGAACGGCGCAGTGCGCGCGGCTCTGAGCATGGGCCACAGCAGCTCACTGGTCGCCGCCGATGCAGGATGGCTCGACATGGGCCTGCACGTGCCGCTGATGGACAATGCGCGCGCACGACGGGAACTCGACTGGGAGCCGGAGTACAGTGCCATGGACGCCGCACGCGAACTGCTCAAAGGCATGGCCGACGGCGAGGGGGCCGCTTCCGTTCCACTCCGTCCACGCGATGTCGAACATACGCGGCTGCGGGCAACAGATGATACGAGCAGCGGGCACGAAGCACCGGGTGCGGACGAGGAGCACAGTGAGGTCGACATGGACCTCTTGGGACTCTATGTCAGCGACCATCTCACCGGGGCCACCGCCGGAGCGGAGAGGATCGAACGGATGGCGGCCGACTTCGTCGACACTCCCGTCTTCGCGGCTCTGTCCGAGCTCTCCGCGGAGATCCGCGGAGAGCATCTGTACGTCCGGCACCTCATCGGCGAACTCGGTCTCCGGCGCCGTCCCGTCGCCGAAGCGGTGTCGTGGGTCGGCGAACGGGTCGGCAGGCTCAAGAGCAACGGCTCGCTGCTCAAGCGCTCGCCCATGACCCTCGTGCTCGAAGCCGAGCTGATGCGCAGCGCGGTCATCGGCAAACTGGGGATGTGGCAGACGCTCGACGACAACGCCGAGGCACTCGGCCTGGACGCCGAACAGTTCCGTGAGTTCGCGCAGAAGGCAGAACACCAACGCGAAGTGCTCGACACAGTGCACAGCTATGCTCGGAGCCGAGCGTTCCGCCGGGATCTGGCTGTCTACGATCAGGCCTCGGGAGTCAGCCCTATGCGGGGCGACTGAGACACCGTATCCTGCCTGATCCGGTCTTCGATGCCTCCGAGCGCATCGACGAGCTGTGAGCCGTATTCCCGGGCTTCCGCTGCTGGCGACGTCACCCTTCTTCAGCAATGGGATGCATTGTCTCAGGCCTCGACCCGGGCCCAGGCCCGGTGCTCGCTCAGGCCTTCCTGCAGCTGCGAGAGCGCTGTTTCGAGGTCATCTTTGCAGTAGACTCCGGGGTCGTCGGCCTTGATGCCGTACTTCTCCATCATGGTGCAGGAGTCTCCGCTGGCGGCGATGAACTTGAGATGACGCCACGCTTCCGTGATCAGGAGCTCGATCTCGGTGGTCAGCTCGGCACCATCGGCGAAGAAGAAGGCGTCGAGTTCGCTTGAGGCCACGGTCAGGTATGTCCGCTCGACGGCGACGCTCCGCTCGCCGGAGGTGATGCGTCCGCCCACCGGAGCGATCGTGATGGGGACCATTCCCGCCTCGGCGATGCGGTCGTGGGCGCGGATGACCTGCTCGGCGTCGGTCCCACTGCCGGTGACGATGCCGATCTTGCGCCCGTCGACCGGCCAGCGCTTCCCCACCTGGGACAGTGCCGGGCTCGGTTCGATATCGCTGCGCGGCGGCGTCTGAGCCACAGGGGCCTCGAGGCCCAGCCCCTCGGCGACCATGCGGGCAAGCTCCGAGTCGATGCAGGCGAGCACAGCGACCTCGCGCTCCCGGATCGTCTCCTCGTAGCATTTGCCGAGCTCGAAGGTGAAGGCATCGGCGAGGTGCTGCTGTTCGACGGAGGTGAGGCTGAGCCAGAACATGCGCGGCTGGGAATAGTGGTCATCGAAGGACTCCGGCGAACGGCGTTCCTTCTTCGACGCCGGAATCTCGTGGGCGATTTCGACGAACGTATGCTCGTCGGTCTGCTCGGCAGGGAACGGGTTGCCGCCGTCGAGCGAATTCGGCTTGTACGGTGCGATGCCGCGATGGTCGGCAGTCTGGTGCATTCCGTCGCGGAACATGTCGTTGACCGGGCAGTGCGGACGGTTGATCGGGAGCTGAGAGAAGTTCGGCCCGCCCAGTCGGGTGAGCTGGGTGTCGAGATAGGAGAACAGCCGTCCTTGGAGCAGAGGATCGTCGGTGATGTCGATGCCCGGCACCACATGCCCGGGATGGAACGCCACCTGCTCGGTCTCGTCGAAGAAGTTGCTGGGGTTGCGGTCGAGTGTGAGCATACCCAGCGGCTGCACGGGCGCGAGTTCCTCGGGCACGATCTTCGTGGGGTCGAGCAGATCGATCCCCTCGAAGGTCTCACTCGGATCGTCCGGGAAGACCTGGACGCCGAGTTCCCATTGCGGGCCCGCTCCGGCTTCGATGGCATCGGCGAGGTCCCGGCGGTGGAAATCGGGGTCGACGCCGTTGACCATCTGCGCCTCTTCCCAGATGAGCGAATGGACTCCGGCCTTCGGCTTCCAATGGAACTTCACCAGGGAGGTCTCACCGGCTGTGTTCTCGACTCGGAAGGTGTGGATCCCGAAGCCCTCCATCATCCGGAAGGAGCGGGGAATGCCGCGATCGGACATCTGCCACATCGTGTGATGGGTCGCCTCGGTGTGCAGGGACACGAAGTCCCAGAAGGTGTCATGGGCGCTCTGCGCCTGCGGGATCTCACGGTCGGGGTGGGGTTTGGCCGCATGCACGATGTCGGGAAACTTGATCGCATCCTGGATGAAGAAGACCGGGATGTTGTTGCCGACGAGGTCGAACACCCCGTCCGTCGTATAGAACTTCGTGGCGAAGCCCCTGGTGTCGCGAACGGAATCTGCAGACCCCCGCGAGCCGACAACGGAGGAGAAGCGTGTGAAGACCTCCGTTTCCACATCGGGGGCGAGGAAGGCCGCCTTCGTGATCCCCGAGGCGGAGCCGTAGGAGACGAACGTTCCGTGGGCTGCGGAACCGCGGGCGTGGACGACACGCTCAGGGATGCGCTCGTGGTCGAAGTGGGTGATCTTCTCCCGCAGATGGTGGTCTTGGAGGAGAGTCGGTCCCCGCGATCCCGCCTTGAGCGAATGGTCCGTGTCATAGAGCCGAGCACCCTGGGCCGTGGTCAGCCAGCTGCCCTGCTGGGCCTGATCCTCCTGGGTGTCGCTGCTGGGGGCCCCGGTCGGCGTCGTCGGACGCGGTCCGCTCTGGTCCTGCTTCGGCGGCAGCGGTTCACGCGGTGTCGTCGGTTCTTCGAAGTCCGGAGTGCGGGAGCCGGGTTTGCCGGGAATGGTTGGACGCTCTTCTGAACTCATGATGTCTCCTCACTGATGACAGGACTCTCAGTCCTGCGCTGGCGTGTTCTGACGGTAGAGGCGATCCGCGCACGCGTGGAGCCCCTTGTGCTGAAGCGGCGGACGGATTATCATTCCGCGTTCGGATCGAGGACGACCTTGATGCAGCCGTCCGTCTTCTCCTGGAACATCTCATAGGCCTCGGGAGCGGACTCGAGGGGGAGGCGGTGGGTGACGAGGTCGTCGACCCCCAGCGGATCCGCGGAGTCCTCGACCAGGGGCAGGAGGTCATCGGTCCAGCTGCGGACATTGCACTGTCCCATCCGCAGTTGGATCTGCTTGTCGAAGAGGGTGAGCAGCGGCATGGGAGACAGCACTCCTCCGTAGACTCCGCTGAGCGAGAGAGTCCCGCCCCGACGGACCAGATCGATCGCCGAGTGGAGGACCGCGGTCCTGTCGATGCCGCTGGTCTCCATGAGCTTCCGCGCAGCCGGCGGCGGGAGCAGACCGGTCGCCTGCTGTGCGGCCGAGGCCAGCGGGGACCCGTGTGCTTCCATCCCCACGGCGTCGACGACCGCGTCGGGCCCACGCCCGGAGGTGGCCTCTCGGATGGCCGAATGTGCGTCCTCGTCGAAGTCGAAGACCTCGATCCCGTGGCGAGCGGCCATGTCACGACGTTCGGGGACCGGGTCGAGAGCGAAGACCTGCGCACCGAGGTGTCTGCCGATGCGAGCGGCGAACTGCCCGACAGGCCCGAGGCCGTAGACGCCGAGCGAGTCTCCTTCTCTGATCCCGGCGTATTTCACTGCCTGCCAGGCCGTGGGGAGGATGTCGCTGAGGAAGAGGTAGCGGTGGTCGGGAAGATCGGCACCGACCTTGATCGGTCCGACGTCGGCATAGGGGACACGGAGGTATTCTGCCTGCCCGCCGGGCACGGACCCGTAGAGTCGAGAGTAGCCGAACAGCTGTGCCCCGGACCCGTACTGCCTCACCTGTGTGGTCTCGCATTGGGTGTACAGCCCCTGCTCGCACATCCAGCAGCGGCCGCAGGAGATGGGAAACGGCACGACCACCCGATCGTCGGCCGACAAGCCGGAATCAGGGCCGGCCTCGACGACTCGACCCATCGTCTCGTGCCCGATGATGTCTCCGCGGTCCATGAATGGTCCCAGCACTTCGTAGAGGTGGAGGTCGGACCCGCAGATGGCGGTGGAGGTGACTTCGATGATCGCGTCATTCGACTTGTGGCGGATCGGATCGTCGACTGTCTCCACCGAGATGTTTCGTTTCCCTTGCCAGGTGACTGCGCGCATTGCCTTCTCTCCTTCTCGATCGACAGTCTGTTCGTCCGCTCGGGCTCATCCGTCCCCCGGCGGAGGTTCTGCCGTCGGGGGTGGAGCGGGGGCACGGAAGCCGACTGCCCGATGGGAGCCGTCGCACAACGGAGGTATGCCAGTTTTGCCGCACCGGCACAGGGCAACCACCCGGCGATCGGTTGCCGTCTCCTCCCGTCCCGGTGCCGTGAGGACGGTGAAGTCCCCGCGGACGAGCAGAGGTCCGTCGGGACAGGGGGTGATCGTGACCGGGTCGCTCGAACTATCCACAGACAGCCTCCTTCGGGGTCGTCCTCAGCGAGGGCTCTCCTGCTGACCAGGATTCGAGCATGTGGGAACCGCCCATGTCGTCGAGGCGGAGGCAGGAGGCGGCACCGAAGAGGATGTCGGGGATGAGGTCGGGCTCATCATCGGCGGCTCCTCCCGCGAGGTCGTGCGCCGCGATCTGCTCGTGCACGGCATCGGCCTCGACGTGCTCATCGAAGTACCATGTGACGTCCCGGCCGAAGCCGTTCCTGCTGAAGGCGCGGGAGTAGAGGCCGTTGGGAATGGACGAAGTCATCTCGAATGCGGCCAGGTGGCCGATCGCGGCACCTCGCAGGCGTCGGTTGAGACCGAAGAGATTCATCGCGTTCACCGAAGCGAGAGTGATCGCGGGGACCTCGTCGAGGTAATGGTCGGGCCTGTCGTCGAGGCCGAACCCGCGCAGCGTCCCGGCGAAGATCTCGGCGTGGACGTGGTCGGGTCTGCCGCCTCCGTACTCATCGGCCTGGATCTCGACGAGAGCTGCCTTGGCCCGGCCGCGGAGTCGGGGGATCGCCCAGGAATGGGGATCTGCTTCGCGGAGGGTGTAGATGGACTTGTGGATGAGGAATTCGCGGAGCTGATCGACTGAGGCGTGCCGCGCCGCCCACGTGGCCAGTTCCGGCTGCGCCACCTCACTTGTCATGGAGAACAGCGTCTCGGCGAGCTCTGCGCCGGAGCGCGGAATGAGGTCCGGCAATGGCGCGAGTGCTCGCAGCGCGGTCTCGAAGCGGCGCTCGATCCTTCCGCGGATCCCGATCAGCGAGGGATCCCATTCCCAGTCTCCGTGCACGAAATCGGCAGGGCCGGTGTGCAGGATGTAGAGAAGGTGGAGCGCCAGCTGCAGATCCTCGTCGCGGAACATGTCCTCACTCGACACCAGCACAGAAGAAGCGGCCGCGTCGAGTTCGGGCAGCAGCTCAGCAGCTTCCCCGCCGTCAGATGTGAGCACCCTGAGCAGCAGCGAGGTGACCTCGCCTCTCGGCCGAGGCGCGAGCCCGCGCTCCGGCGCAGTGAGCGGTACAGGGCTGTTCAGTTCGTCGATCGCACCTGTCTGTGTCATCCGCTGGTTCCTCATCGTCGGTGGTGGCTGAACTGACAGCGTGACAAAGTGCAGCGCCGGTGTCAGCGGCCGTACGAGACTCACACTTCATCGCCGCTGAAGCGTTGCGCAGCCGCGCAACCAGGACTCCGGCTCCGTCTGCGGTCCGGAACGGCAACGGTGTCTGAGGCACCCGTCGGGGGCGGCGGCCCCCTGGACACTCCTCGGGAGCACTCAGCATGATGAGTGTCCAGCACCCGGAGAGTCGGTCATCCGACCGTTCCCGCTGCGGGAGAGCAATCGACACGCACACTGACACGAGGAGACGTTGAAGATGACGACAGCACGTGAACTGATGACTCCAGGCGCGAAGTGCGTCGGCGAGAACGAGACGCTCGAAAAGGCTGCACAGCACATGCGCGAGGACGGTTTCGGGTCCCTTCCGATCTGCGGAGAGGACAACCGGCTCAAAGGCATGATCACGGATCGTGACATCGTCGTGAAGTGCATCGCAGAGGGCGGAGATCCGAAGACGGCGATAGTCGGGGATCTCGCCCAGGGCAAGCCGGTGACCATCGGTGCCGATGACAACGTCGGTGAGGCGCTGCAGACGATGAAGGACCATCAGGTCCGCCGACTTCCCGTCATCGACGGGCACGAACTCGTGGGCATGCTCGCTCAGGCCGATGTGGCTCGCAGCGAGTGGGACACCCGCATCGGCGACCTTGTGGAGAAGATGTCCGAGTGAGATCGGTGGCTAGTCGAGTGTGCTCTCATGCTTATGCCCCACGTTCTTGGGCAGAGTCTGCATCTGGGCACCGATCACCGGGTCGCTGTCGATGTGCTTGCGCGCGATCGGGCACGAGACGGTGATGGGGATCCGGCGATTCAGTGAGTCTTCGAGAGCCAGACGCACGAGTTCGCGGCAATGCCGATCCGAATCGAGCGGCTCGATGGCCTCGCAGTAGACGAACATGATCTCGTCCGGAGTGATCGTGTAGTGAAGCGAGGCGACGAGCTGTCCGGGAAGGTAGAGATCGAACTTGGAAGCTTCGCTGTTGTTGAGCAATGTGTACACAGTGGTCCCCTTGAGTCCAGGACGGAGGCCATCTGCTTGACCGATTCTCAGATTAACCCAGTGCCGCACCGGACAACAAGCGGCAGTTCGAAGAGAGTGAGAAGACGGACGTGCCCGATCAGTCGGTGATCGTGCCCGGCAGCGCACCGGTGCGGACGAACTCCTCGGCGACCTCACGCAGCTTCGTGTTCGTCTTCGAGCTCACCTTCGTGAGCAGCAGGAACGCCTCGTGTTCACTGATCTTGTGCCGTTCTATGAGGATCCCCTTGGCCTGACCGATGAGATCCCGCGAGGCCACTGCCTCATAGAGCTGTCCCTGCTTCTGCGCGTTGGCCAGAGCCAGAGAGGCATGTGCGGCCACTCCGCTTCCGATGTCCTCCGCTGCCTGGTCGAAGGCGCGGGGTGTCTTCGAGTAGAGGTTGAGCGCGCCGAGGCTGTCGACCTCGACGAAGAGCTGGAAGGCGAGCATGCTCCTCACCCCCTCCGCGACGGCGCTGGAGGCGAACCGGGGCCACGGAGTGGGATCGGTGAGAGCCGGGGCCCGGACGATGCGATGCTCGCGGATGGACTCGAAGCACGGTCCTTCGTACAGCTCCGACTGCAGGGCGTCCAGTCGCTCGGGGACCAAGTCCGAGGGAGCTCGGGACCGGATGGGGCCATCGCGACTGACGATCGAGAGCGACGCGTAATCGGCCCCCGGAATGATCAGCAGCGCTTCGTCCACCATCGCCTTGAGGACGAGGTCATCGGGTTCGAGCACGAGTGAGCGTGCCCACTCGCCGATCTGCGCCGTCAGCCGATGCCGTTCGGCATCGGTATCGGTCGGCGCGGGAACCGCGGCCGCATCGCGGGGTATGTGGGTCGATCCTGCTGAGATCTCGTCCATCAGAGGTGCCGCTCCAATCGTGTCTCACGTGTCGACCCTGGGATCGCTGTCTTCAGTATTCGTCCGCGTCGGGGCCTCGTCAACGGCCCGACGGTGGTTTTCCGTCGCTGCCAGCCCGGCCCGGCTGCGACGTGTCCCTTCAGCGCAGAGTCGACTTCAGCTCTTCGATGCGTGCGGTGAGCCCGGCGATGTCGAGTCCCTGACTCTTCTCATGCAGTTCCCGAGTCTGTTCGGGACAGAGGATACCGGATGCGATGAGTCGGGAGACCGGTGTGTCCGGCCGATCGTATTCGCGTCGACGCTCTCCGGCGGGGGTGAGACGCCAGCCCACCGGGTTCTTCACGGGCATGAAGTAATTGAGGCGGTCAGCCAGGGCCGACCACAGCTCGTTGACTCTTGCGATCGCGGCATCGATGTCGTGCGGTGTGCCGAGCGGGAGGTCAAGGCCGCTGAACGTCCGATCGGGCACGCGAGACCCCTGTCGGAGATCGCTCATGCAGTGGAATTCGATGAGGTTCTCCTCCGCCCACGTCTCGATGGCGCTGTCCGGAACCGCTGGAGGCAGCAGGACTCCGGTGACGATGAAAGGCACCGCGCGGACCATCTGTGCGAGCATGTCGACGACCTGCGTGCCGGGGGCGAAGGTCGTCGTGTGCACCCACCCGATCTCGACGTCGGTGATTGTCACTGTGACGCAGTCCTCGCCGGTCGGTGTCGTGATCGTCAGCAGTTCGACGAGGAAGTAGCCGGGTTCGGGCTCGAGGAGAGAGCGTACGCGCTGGCGCGGGAGCGACGCACGCATCCCCGCCCCGGTGCCGGTCAACCACGAATCGTCGTGGTCGCCGGCCTTGGCACCGCGCAGGTACCGATCGATCGTCGCCGCGGAGATATCGAGGAGTTCCCTTCGCACCGAGGACGAATAGCCGTGCCGTCCCTCACGGAGGTGGCCGTGCCTCTCCAAGGAGTCCAGACAGTCGGACATCCCCGCCTCGAGGTACTTGCCGCAGGGGCGGCCGGAGGACTTCCACACCAGTTCGAGAGCCCGCTGCGCGCGGGGGGAGAACTTCTTCGGCTTGAGGCGACGGCGGTCGACGACGGCGTCGAGGGAGACTCCGGCCCTGATCTGATGGAACTGGCTGCGCAGCTGGTGGCGCGCGTGATCGCGAGTCCAACCGGTCGCCTCGGTGAGCGTGTCGAGGATTGTGCCCTTGCCCTTGCGTGACGACGCCTCATAGGAGCGCGCGTAGGTGCGGGCCAGTTGGATGGGTGAAGTCATGATGTCTTCCTCCGAATCGGATCGAGGAGCCGCAGGGGCTCCCGTGTTGCCAGAGACGCTATTGAGGGCGAAGTTCCTGCGGAAGGGACTTTACAGATCCGCAGGTTTCGTCTAGGCGACCCGATCGGCCTCGGGGATCCTCAACCTCAGACCCCGCAACGGCCAGGCGGGGGTTTGCATTGGGAACTGACGGGCCTTGTCGCTGTCGAGACCGGGAGCTTAACGTTGTCCCATGGAGACCGCACTCACGGCCACAGCATTCGGCTGCACTTCGACGAGGAAAGAAGGACCACGATGATCGGACGCCTCAACACCACCGCTATGGACTGCCCCGTGCCGATCGACGCGGCGCGGTTCTACCGCGCGCTGCTCGGCGGAACAGTGGCGCCGGACAAGGACACGGACTGGGTCAACCTCTATGAGCCCTCGGGGCGGGAGATCCTCTCCTTCCAACGAGCAGAGGACTTCGTCGCCCCGACCTGGCCGGACAACTCCGTTCCTCTGCAGGTCCATATCGACATCCTCGTGTCCTCCTATGAGGACGCCGAGCCCACAGTCTTCGAGGCCGGCGGCAGGCTGCTCGACGATTCGGACGAGCATCCGAGTTTCCGCGTCTACGCCGACCCGATCGGACGCCCCTTCTGCCTCGTCCTCGAGTGACGTCGCCTCGGTCGTCAGCGGAGATTCGCTCCTCGGGCATTTCTTTAGCTAAGCTAACGAACATGACGTCGCGAAGCCGCACCGCAACCGATGAGCTCTACACGCGCACCGCCGAGGATGCGACCAGGGCCGTGATCGCGAGCTATTCGACCTCCTTCGGGCTTGCGGTCAGACTGCTCGGTGTCAGGAACCGGCACCATATCCGCAACATCTACGCCCTGGTCCGCATCGCCGATGAGATCGTCGACGGCCTGGCCGCCGAGGCAGGGCTTGCCGACGCCGAACAGCGGGAGATGCTGGACCGGTTCGCCGCCGCCACTCACGCGGCGCTGAGCAGCGGCATCAGCGACAATCTCGTCATCCACGCCTTCGCCAGGACCGCTCGTGCAGCCGGCATCGACGCCGAGCTCATCGACCCCTTCTTCGCCTCCATGCGCGCAGACATCGAATCCGCGGACACCGGTTCCGGTCTTGGGACCGAGGAGGGGACCACGTCGCCGGTCCGCGGCTTCGATGCGAAGGAACATGCCGAGTACGTCTTCGGGTCCGCCGAGGTCGTCGGACTCATGTGCCTCAAGGTCTTCCTCATCGATCTCGACCGCACGCCCGCCGAGGTCGAACAGCTCGAGTACGGGGCACGGCAGCTGGGAGCAGCGTTCCAGAACGTCAACTTCCTGCGCGACCTGGCCGACGACGATCAGCGCCTCGGCCGCAGCTACCTCACCCCGGGACACCGACTCACCGAGGCCGAGAAAGCCGAGTGGGTGAACACGATCCGGCAGCAGCTCGCCGCAGCCCAGGACGCCATCGCCGGACTGCCGAAGGACGCGCGCACCGCGGTCCGCTGCGCCTGTGCGCTCTTCACCGCGCTGACCGACAGGATTGCCACGACCCCCGTCGCTGAGCTCTACCGGCAGCGGGTGCGGGTCCCGAACGCCGTCAAGGCTCGTCTGACAGCCCACGCACTCATGACCGCAGCCCGCGAGGGGCGGAAGTGAGCAGGCGGGTCGGTTCCGCGGCCGGCAGCAGCCCGCGGACCGGTGTCATCGGTGGGGGAGCCGCCGGGCTGGCCACGGCGATCCTCCTCGCCCGCGAAGGGCACACGGTCGACCTGTTCGAGAAGAACCCCCACCTCGGCGGGCGCATCGGCGTGTTCGAGCGTGATGGCTTCCGTTTCGACACCGGGCCCTCCTGGTATCTCATGCCCGAGGTCTTCGAACACTTCTTCGCTCTCGCCGGCACCAGCGCCGAGGCCGAACTCGACCTGCGCACGCTCGATCCCGGCTACACCGTGTTCAGCCCACCGGGACCGGTCGATGCGATTTCGGGCGCCCTTGGGCGCACCCGAGCACTCACGATCCCAGAGGGCAGGTTCCGGGTGCTGGAGACCTTCGAGAGCGTCGAACGCGGCACGGGAGACGCCCTCGATGACTACCTCGTCTCGGCCGCGCGCACAAAGGAGCTCGCGCTCGCCCACTTCCTCTACAACCCCTTCACCTCACCACGGTCCCTGCTCCATCGGGACATCCTCGGCGGGCTCCCGAGACTCGTCCGGCAGCTGGGGACGTCGCTGGCCGGCTTCGCCGAAGCCTCGTTCCACGATCCGGTGCTGCGCCAGATCCTCCAGTACCCCGCGATCTTCCTCGGCACCGATCCGCGACGGGCACCGGCGATCTACCACCTCATGAGCACCCTCGACCTCGACCAAGGTGTCAGTTACCCCATGGGCGGGTTCCATACGATCATCGACGCCCTCGTCCGGCTGGCCGACCGTGCCGGGGTGCGCCTTCACACGGGAGCCGATGTCACGCACATCGACACCGAGGCAGCACCTGGCCGGGGGCGAACCGGACGCCGAGTCACCGGTCTGCGTTGGACCGACGAGGCCGGACGCGCACACACGCATTCCGCGGATGTCGTCGTCTCCGCCGCCGACCTCCACCACACGGAGACGCAGCTGCTCGACCCCGAGGACCAGAGCTTCCCGGAACGCTCGTGGACGTCGGTGACGAGCGGTCCCGGCGCGGTGCTCGTCTTCCTCGGCATCGAGGGCGAGCTCGAGGCGCTGCCGCATCATTCGCTGTTCTTCACCGAGGACTGGGAAGCGAACTTCGACGCGATCTTCGGGTCCAAGCAGAAGATCCCCTCACCGGCCTCGGTCTATGCCTGTCGGCCCAGTGCCACCGACCCCACCGTCGCCCCGCCCGGGCACGAGAACCTCTTCCTCCTCATCCCCGTCCCCGCCGATGCGGGGCTCGGAGCCGGGGGCGACGACGGCGGAGGGGACCCGCGGATCGAGGCGGCCGCCGACCGTGCGATCGACCAGATCGCCCGGTGGGCCGACATCCCCGACCTGCGCCGGCGGATCAGAGTGCGCAGAACCCAGGGCCCGACGGACTTCGCCGAAAGATTCAACTCCTGGCTCGGCGGGATGCTCGGACCTGCGCACACACTGCGACAGAGCGCGATGTTCCGACGGCAGAACTCTTCGAAGGCAGTCGACGGGCTGTTCTATGCCGGCGCCACGACGGCGCCCGGGGTCGGCGTGCCGATGTGCCTCATCAGCGCCGAACTCGTCCTCAAACGCCTCCGTGGAGACTCCAGCCCGGGACCGCTGCCGATCCCTGCTCAGTGAGGGGCTTCGGACCGGCAGTCAGCGCCCGGTGCCTGCTCCACGCCTGTGCCGCGTTGCCCCTCTCCTGCGCGGTGCGCCGAGGAGCCCCCGACGGAGCAGACCGCGCCGAGGCGGCGACCAGATCTCGGTTCCCTCCACCCGCCAACCGGCGAGCAGTTCGTTCGCGGCCATGAACCCCGTCGTCGCCGCGCGTTCCATGAGCGCCACGGGCGCCTCGCAGGCGACGGCGTCACCGGCGAGCACCAGTCCGGGAAACGCGGTGGTGACGCCGGGGCGGTCGTTGTACGCCCGCGTGTCGGCCAGCGCGCAGTCGTCGGCGATGAGCAGCTCCTGGGCGGTGATGGGGATGTCGGCCGTCTCGGGATATACCTCATGGAGGTCGGCCAGCAGTTGGCGTGTCACGGCTTCCCGGTCGACGTCTTCGGACTCGAGCATCGCTCGCGCGCTGCCCCGATGCGCGGTGCCGAGCGCATAGGCGTGGAGTTCGACGACGGAGCCGCCGTGCGTGTGCCGCCATCTCTGGGCCCCGGCCTCGAAGCGTTCGAGGACCGAGATGTTGTCGAGCAGAGCGTAGCCGGTCGTGCCGAGGAAGGCCGGGCGGCTCGGATCCACCTCGTCGCCCAGCCACAGTCTGAGCACCGCGAACGGGGGAGCGTTCCGCTGCGAGGTGACACTGCTCAGCCACCGCTCGCGAGTTCCCGTGCCCGCGGTCGGTGAGCCGGCGGCTGTCGCGGGCCCGAGCGCGTCGGTGTCGACCGAGTCCTCGAGTCCGGCCAGCAGCGTCCGAGTGCTCCGCGGATCGGCGGCGAGCACGAGCGCATCGCTCTCGAGCGTCCCGCTCGTCGTCTCGACGCTCCACCCGGTGCGGCCCGCACTGTCCGGACGGCGGATCGCGGTGACCGCGGTGTCGGTCTCGATCCGCACCCCCGCCTCGGCGAGGTATTCGCTCAGGGGCGACCACAGTGCGGTGTCGTAGTCGTCGTCGGGGACGTCGAAGAGCAGCCCTTCGGCGGAGCCCGTGAAGTACGTGTGGAACATCGCCACGAGTTCGCTGGCGGAGAAGTCCGCAGGGTGGGCGAAGAAGGAGCGGGCGAAGACCTCGAGCGCGAGATGCCGCGCCCCGATCGGGAACCGCAGCCGGTCGAGGAACTGTTCGGCCGACTCTCCGTCGTAGCGGCGATAGGAGTCCGGGAAGTCGACGTCGATGAGTTCGAACGCTGTCGTCAGGTCGACGTCGGCCAGACCGCGCAGCGGGAAGGACGGGCTGGTGAGCACGAATCCCGCGAGGCTGAGCGGGGGAGTCCGCGGTATCCGGGCGAAGGAGTCGCGCAGACCGTCCCGACCCACGAGCGGATAGTCCGTGACCGGGACCAGACGGTCGAGGCCGGGATCGGTGCGTGCGAGCAGGCTGCGGAGGTTGTAGTACTGGCGGAAGAAGGCGTGGAATCCGCGGCTCATCGTCCGCTCCCCGTCGAGGCTCCAGGCCCGGACCCGTCCGCCGAGGCTGGATTCGGCCTCGACCAGGTGCACACTGACCCCGTGCTCTGCGAGGACCGCGGCCGCGGCCAGTCCGGCGATGCCGCCGCCGACGACGGTCACCCGCTTGGGCCGCAGCAGACGCGGACGGCCCGGGTGGGAGGGGGTGAGGATCGCGTGCCGGTCGCGGGGGCGCGGTTGGGAGGCTGAACGGTTCATGTGTTCTCCTCTCCGGTGGCCGCAGCGTGCCTGTTCAGGCGCCACTGCCAGAGCATGAGGACGGCAGTGATCATGGCGAAGCCGAAGCCGAAGTCCTCGATCGGGATGTCCCACGGGAACCGGACGCCGCTGAGCCCCTGTGGGTTGTAGATGACGATGGGATTCGAAAGCTTCGTCAGCCAGCCGTCGACGAAGCACTGGAAGACCAGGCAGATGCTCAGCGCCGCCCAGTACTTCGCCCGGCGGAAGATGCCTGAGCGGAAGACGAACAGCTCGAGGCCGACGATGAGAATCATCCCGATGACGGTCATGATCGTGTACTCGGGCACGCTCATCGTTCGCCGCCTCCTCCGGACTCGGACCGCCGGTCAGTGCGCTTGTGTGGCCGGGACTGGCGTGCGGGCCGGGGCGAACTGTCTGGGCGGGGCAGGCTTTCGGGCCTGACGCGCTTGCGCACAGCGGTGAGCACGGTGCCGACCGCCTCATAGCTGAGCAGGGCGCACAGGGGGATGACGATGAAGAACACGAGCTCCTCGAGCGGCAGGTTGCCGAGGTGGATGCCGGTGACGAATCGCGGGTTGTACACCCAATGGTCGCGGGCGATGGCGACGACGTCCCAGAGGCAGAAGACGACGATGACGGGCACGAGCGCCCACAGCACGGTTCTCCACCGGCGGTACACGCGCGCCCGGAAGAACAGCTCCAGGGGCAGGGTGATGAGTACGCAGGCACCCATGAGGAGCAGATACTCGAAGGCGCTCATAACAGTCTCCTCTCCGGGCCGGAGCCCTCGTCGAAGGCCAGTTGGAGTCCGCGCAGCCGATAGCCCGAGATGACGCTGTCCCAGCCGATCTCCGGTTCGGCGACCAGGCGCGGGCCGCGGTCGAGCAGGCGGTGGACGAGCGCATCGGTCTCAAACAGCGCCAGCGACTGCCCCGGACACTTGTGCGCCCCGTCGCTGAAGCTCATGCCGACGGCCGGGACGGCTCCGGCGGTGTGCCGCACGGGGCACAGAGACTGAGGGTCGGACCCCATCGCCTCTTCATCGGTGTTCGTCGCGCGGACGCAGACGTCGATGAGGTCCCCGGCGGGGATCGTGACGGTGCGATCCGGCGCCGTGACCTCGATGTCGGCCTGCGCGCGTCGGTAGAGGTGGCCGACGACCGGTTCGAGGCGAATGATCTCCTCGAGGATCTCCAGCCGCCGCGGCCGGTCGGCCGCGAGGTACTCCGCCCCGAGTTCGCCGTCTGTGAGCAGATGCCAGCACGCCATGGTGATGAATTCGCGAGTGGTGACCATCCCGGCCGTGCCGTAGGTGACGCACTCGACGAGGATGTCCGACGTGCTGTGTCCGGCCCCGATGAGATGGGACAGGACGTCATCGCGCTGCCTGCGGCGCCGGGCCCGAAGGGCCGGACGGACGTCGGCGAGGTAGAACCGGGCGATCGGGACGAGACCGTTGACCGCAGCCTGCAGCCACTGCCTCCGGGTCCGCCCCCAACCGGGGGCGGCGAGGTCGACCGGCGGCTGGGTGAAGAATCCCTCGAGCCGCCGCGACATGCCCGCGATGGAGGATTCGGTCAGGCCCACGACTTCGGAGGTCACGGCCACGGAGAAGTGCAGAGCCGCCTCGTCGAGGAGGCAACGGCCGGCCGCGGCAACCCGGTCGACCGTGTCCTGCGCGAGAGCATCGATGCGCTGGCCGTACCTGTCGGCGATCACAGCGGGGGCGAAGAAGCGGGCGAGCTCTCGGCGCTGCGAGTCATGGGGCTCTCCGTCGGAGATGAGGATCGGGTGGCGGCGGAAGACGCCGCGAGGGATCCGCTCCGCGGTGAATCCGGCCTGAGTCGTGAGGTGTCGGGCCCGCAGCACCTGGCGGGCGGCGCCGAAGGAGCGGATGCGCCAGAGGTCGGGACCGTGTTCGAGGGTCACCTGCTCGACCGGGGGACCGACCGGC
Source organism: Brevibacterium limosum (assembly GCF_011617705.1). Lineage (NCBI taxonomy): Bacteria > Bacillati > Actinomycetota > Actinomycetes > Micrococcales > Brevibacteriaceae > Brevibacterium > Brevibacterium limosum. The sequence goes on from NZ_CP050154.1 coordinate 884,329, forward strand.
TCGTCGCCGTGCACCGCCCGTCGGCTCCCACGGTGCCGATCGGCCCCGCTCATGCGCACCTCAGACTGCAGGCGGAGGTGAGGTCCGCGAGTCTGTCCGCAAGCGCCTGGGGCAGCTCCGCCTCGGCGATGAGCCCGGCGATGGTCTCGCAGTGCTCGGCGATCATCGATTCGACGAACGCCCTCGCCCCGGACTCCTCGATGACCTGCCGCAGTCGGAGGCCACCCTCGGCGTCGAGGGCCCGATCGCCGAAGAGATGGGCGACCTGGGACCAGGCCGAATGGGCTCGGGCCGTGTTGACGAGCAGGGTCTCCTTGCCTTCGCGGAGGTCGCTGAGTACGGATTTGCCGGTCTCCTGCTCATCGCCGAAGAGTCCGAGGACATCGTCTCTGAGCTGGTAGACGATGCCGATGCGGCGGCCGATGGCGCGCAGCCGCTCGACCAGGCTGTCGTCGCTGCCGGCGAGAACCGCGGCGATGGACAGCGGGGCTTCGAACGAGTAGGCGGCGGTCTTGCGTCCGATCATCGTGAGCACGTCACCGGAGTCGGCCTCGTCGAGGTGGAGGCTCAGCCACACATCGGACTGTTCTCCGGCGACGCTCTCGGCGATCGTCTCATCGTAGATGTCGAGCACGGCGAGCCGGCGCGGGGTGTCGAGGTCGAGGCGGGCCAGGAGGGACTGGGCCTCGTTGAGCATGAGGTCACCGGCGAGCAGGGACGAGGAGATCCCCCACGTCTGCGCCGCGGCGCTCGTGGCTCCGAGAAGCATGGCCTCGGAGGAGAACTGTCCGGTGATGTTCATCTCTCCTCGGCGCACGGTGTCGTTGTCGATGACATCATCGTGGATGATGAGGCCGATGTGCAGCAGCTGCATCGCGCCGGCGGCGTCGATCGCGGCCTGCGCTGCCGTGCCTCCGAGGCCCTCATGGGCATCGATGAGCAGGCGGGGCCTGATCATCTTTCCGCCCAACGCCATCCTCGACAGCGCTGCCCAGAGCTGCTCGTACTGCTGAGTTCGGACTCGAGAGCGTCGCCGAGCAGCGGCGAGGACCTCGACGAGGCGGGATTCGACGGTCAGGACGCTCTCCAATTTCTTTAGCCAGGCGAGAGTTCAATCTAACACGTCAGCGGTATGCTGTCAGCGTGCCGTCCGCAGACTCGAAGGCAGCTGGGCTGACCTATTTCTCGAATGAATCGGAGTTCTCCGATCGCTCGGCCCTGTCCGAATCCGAGATCGCGGAGTGCACCGCCCTGATGGAGGCGCTGCGGCAGTGGCATGAGGCCGAACGCGTCCTCGCCGAGGCGTCGCGGCGCTATATGCAGCTCAACGACAGCGATATGCGCACCATCCGTCTGCTCATCCGCGCGCAGCGGCAGGGGCTCGTCGTCACCCCCAAGGACATCGCTGCGGCCGTCGGCATCTCCAGCGCCTCGACGACGAAGCTCATCGATCGCCTCGTCGCCGGTGGGCACCTCGTCCGGGTTCCGCACCCCCACGACAGGCGCACCACCAGCATCGAGGTGACTCCCGAGACCGCGCAGGCCGCACATGAGTCGGTCGGCCGCCAGCACGCGCGGCGCTTCGAGGTGATCGCGGCCCTGGACAGCCAGGAGCGCGAGACCGTGCTGAGGTTCCTCTGCGCCATGACCGAAGCCGACCGTCCGCAGGGCGTACTGGCCGACGAGGCGAGCCGAGGGTCTGGTCGCGGCGAGTGACCGCGGTCGGCGTATCAGCCGAAGATGCCGACGATATAGGCGACGAAGAAGAACACGATGATCGCCAGCACGCAGCCGATTCCGACGATCACCCACTTCGTCTTCGGCGGTCGCGCCGCCGGAGGGTGGGGCGGTGAAGCGGTCGCCGAATGCGAATCCGGAGGAGTGGCGCCCGGTCGGACGCTGCCGCCCTCCTCGAGGTCGGGATCGCCGGCCGGCTGCGGATCGAGATTGGGGTTGCCGGTGCCGTGCCGGTCGGTGTTCGGCCTCGGCTGTTCGTCATCGGGTGAACTCATCATTGGTCTCCTTCCGGTCCCACCGCTTCGATGATCGTCCCTGGAGCCGACGGTCAGGGGGTGGGCTGGCCGCCGTTGACGTTGAGGGTCTCACCGATGACGTAGCTCGACTCCGATGAGGTCAGGAAGACGTACGCGGGAGCCAGCTCCGTCGGCTGTCCGGCCCGGCCCAGCGGAGTGTTCTTCCCGAAGTGCGGCAGGGCGTCCTTCGGCTGTCCGTCCGAGACCTGCAGCGGGGTCCAGATCGGCCCCGGTGCCACGGAATTCACTCGGATGCCCTTCGGAGCGAGCTGAGTGGCCAGCCCCTTCGTGAAGTTGTTGATCGCCGCTTTCGTCGACGCATAGTCGATGAGGTGGGCGGACGGCGAATACGCCTGCACGGAGGTGCTGTTGACGATCGTCGACCCGGGCTCGAGATGCTCGAGCGCGGCCTGGGAGACCCGGAACATCGCGTGGATGTTCGTCCGGAAGGTGTCCTCCCACTGCTCGTCCGTCAGGTCGGCGATGTCTTCGACGGCGATCTGTCGACCGGCATTGTTGACCACGGCATCGAGTCCGCCCAGTTCCGCGACCGCCCGGCGGACCACCTCGCGGCAGTAGTCAGGGTCGGACAGGTCTCCCGGCAGCGGCACGGCCTTGCGACCGGCCTGGCGGATGACCTCGCAGACGTGCTGGGCGTCTTCCTCCTCGGCGGGCAGATAGGACAGAGCGACATCGGCTCCCTCACGGGCGAAGGCGATCGCGACGGCGGACCCGATGCCGGAGTCCGAGCCGGTGATCAGTGCCCTGCGGCCTCGGAGCCTGCCGGTGCCGGTGTAGCTGTCCTCACCGCGGTCCGTGCCGGGAATGAGCTCGGCGTCGAGGCCCGGTTCGGGCTGGTCCTGCTTCGGCGGTGAGATGTCGGGGAATCGTCGGACGGGGTCCTGGAAGGTCAGCTGGTCGCTCATCGGTTTCCTCCCTTGTCGTCGGTGGCCTCCGTGATTCCTGCCTCGCGCGCGCAGTGCGAGCAGCAGAACACGGATTCGCCGTCGTGGACTCCGTGGCCGAGGATTCGGCATCCGCAGTGCTCGCACGTCGGCGCGGCCTTGTGGATCGCGCATTCGAAGCTGTCGAAGTTCCAGGATTCGTTTTCGAACGACAGAGTGAATGTCTGTTCATAGTCGTTTCCGCAGGTGTCGCAGACGGTCATCGTCTTCTCCTCCTCGGTTGTGGGTGAGTGGCTCGATTGTGGGTGAGTGGCCGGCTCAGTTCGGTGTGCGGGTCTCTGCGCTGATGAACCAGGCCTGCTGCTCGAGCTGGGCGATGTATTCGTGGAACATATCGGCGGTCGTCGGGTCGGCGGAGTCGACTTCGTCGTGGCATCTGCGCATGCTGCCGACGGTGGTCTCGATCGCCCTGACGACGTGGTCGATCGCATCGTGGGTGGTGATCTCTCCGGCCGGGAACGTCGCCAGATCGGTCTGCGCGGCGATGACCGCGGGCCGTCCGTCGGGCGAACCGTGCAGCGCCCTCATCCGCTCGGCGAGGGCGTCGCTGCCGCTGCGGGCGACCGACGTCACCTCGTCGAGGTTGAGATGGAGATCTCGGAAGTTCGTGCCCACGATGTTCCAGTGTGCCTGTTTGGCGACCAGGCTGAGAGCGATGAAGTCGACGAGGACGTTCTGCAGGTTCTTCGTCAGCGACTCGGGTGCGACGAATCCCTTCTCGGCATTCTCCCTCCGGGTGCTCTCGGATCCGTGCGGTTCGGGAACGGGGACTGTGTCTGTCATGGTGCTCCGATCTCTGATTGTGCGTCTGTCGGGACAGTGGGGCGGAGATCATCACGGTAGTCCCGACGTTCGGCTGCCGGAAGATCTCTCCATGCCGCTTCGTTTTCGCCGCGTGAGCCGCTCATTTCTGCTTCGTCTTCCGCTTGCTCTCCTTCTCGAGTGCGTCGACGAGCTCCTTCTTCGTCATCGACGATCGTCCCGAGATCTTCAGTCTCTTCGCCTGCTCGTAGAGGTGCTCCTTCGAGGCTTTCGCGTCGACTCCGCCGGCGGTCTTGCGGTCGGTGTTCTTGCCGCCGGAGCTCTGCGCGTCCGACGGGCCGGAGGAGTCCTTCTCCTCCCATTTGTCGCCGACCTTCTCATAGCTGTGTTTGAGCGCGTCGTAGGCGACCTGGTGAGCGCGCTTCTCGTCTCCGTATTGGTCGATGGCCGAGTCGTAGGCCTTGGCGAAGGTCCGCTGCGCCTTCTTGCTCGACTTCTCCAGCGTCGAGGGCAGCTCGCTCTCTTTCGGCTTTCCTGTCTTCGTCGTCTTCGGCATGGTGGAACAGCTCCTTCGTGGTCGGTTCGAGGTTTCGGTCAGTTGGGTGGGCGGTGCGCTCAGGCCGGCGCGGCTCGGGTCGGATGCATCGGGTCTCCTCCTTCTCAGCTGTCCGCTCCGATGGGTTCCGGTGTGGAAGACGAAACCGCTGCGAGGCAGCGTCGGAAAGCGGTTGAGCGGGATGGACAGGTCCTGGGTGGGCGTCTCGGCTGCGTCGCGTGCCAAGAGCCGCGTCGCTCGCTTGAGGAGTTCGACGGTGCTCCATTCGCCCGGGCAGCGGTGGTCGCTGTCGTGTCGGCCGGCTCCTTGGGCGATGAGCGTGTTGGGGTCTTCGGCCCAGTTGAATCCGCGGAAGCGTGAGGGTTCGAATGCTCCGGGGTCTGCCCACAGACGCCTGTCGTGGCAGGTGCCGTAGAGGTCGAGGATGACGCGGTCGTCGACGTCGAACCGGTGGCCGCGCCACCCGAAAGGTGTGCGGACTCGTCCGGGGACCACAGGGAAGAAGGGATAGAAGCGCCGCACCTCTTGGACGAATGGTTCGAGGTCGGACTCCTCGTCGGCGGCGAAGGCCTCGCGCCACCGTGGGTGTTCGGTGAGTGCGACTGCGGCGAAGACGATGAACCGGGCCACGGCGACCGTGGGACGCAGGATGTTGATGAGCTCGACGGCCGCGACCTCCGGCGACAGGAGCTGCCCATCGGCATCCGTGTGGTGGGCGAAGACGGCCAGCGCGGTGTCGGCAGACGGCGATGAGTCGCCTCGGCGCACTTTCTCGATCTGTCGGGTCGCCCAGTTCTCCGTGCCGCGCCTGCGCCGCCGGGCCTTCCAATTGCTCGGTCCCTTCGTGCCCGCCCGGTCGACCATGAGGCCCAGCTCGCGGGTCAGGCGAGGCACATCGGTGTCCTCGATGTCGATGCCCGCCCATCGGCAGGCGGTGCGCGTGAGCACTGCGCGGGCGAAGTCGTGCAGGACGATCCGACGCGGTCCGGACCGGGCATCGCGGGCCAGCGCCCATTCCTCCTCGAAGATCTCGCCGAGGCGGTCGATCGATCCGCTGTCCATGAGCGAGAGGAAGGCCGCCTTCCTCCGGCGGTGAGCCGGTGGGTCGAGGGCTTGGACGGAGCCTTCGTCCTGGAGCAGATGCTGGACGCTCGTGGGCATCGCTCCCGCACGGGTGAGGTGCTCGCCGTCGTAGAAGATCTCCGCCGCTTCCTCACCGAGGATGAAAGTCGTCGGTTTGAGGAACAGGCGTGTGGTGAAGAGGTCGGTGCCCTCGGTCTCGCAGCGGCGCGACGCGAAGGCATAGCCGTCTCTGAGAAAAGCGGCCGTGCTGTCGATGGGCTGTCTCGTCATGCCGATTCCCCTCCGCGGCTTCTCAACCGGTGCGTTTCTTCGCGGCGGACGACTTCTTCGTCCCCGATTTCTTCGACGAGGTCTTCTTCGCATTCGACTTCTTGCCCGACGTCCCCTTCTTCGACGACCGAGAACTGTCCACGGACTTCCGCAGCGCCTCCATGAGGTCGATGACATCGCCTCCGGTGTCCTCCTCCGTGTCTTCTTCGCCGAAGGTCTTGTCGACGTCGAGGCTCTCGCCGGATTCGATCTTCGCGTCGATGAGTCTGCGCAGTTCGACCTGGTAGTCGTCGCTGAACTCTTCGGGGGTGAAGTCCTCGGAATACGACTCGACGAGCTTGTTCGACATCTCGAGCTCCTTGTCCGAGATCTTCGCCTTCGAGTTCACGCCCTTGAAGTCGACGTCACGGATCTCATCGGCCCAGCGCAGGGTCTGGATCATGAGGACCTTGCCGCACACCCGGAGCACGGCCAGACGCGTGCGGGTGCGCAGAGTGAGCTTGACGATCGCGGTCCGCTCGGTGTCCTCGAGAGTCTGACGCAGCAGGAGGTAGGCCTTCGGCGTCTTCGACGTCGGCTCGAGGAAGTAGGCCTTCTCGAGCATGATGGGGTCGATCTCATCGCTGGGAACGAATTGCAGGACGTCGATATCGTCGTTGTCCTCTGCCGGAAGAGCCTCGAAGTCCTCACTTGTGAGGACCACTCGGTGCTCGCCATCGTCGAAAGCCTTATCGATGTCGTCGTACTCGACGGTCTTTCCGCATTCCTCACAGCGATGCTGGTTGCGGATTCGCCCACCGTCCTTCTTGTGGACCTGGTGCATTCGCACGTCGTGGTTCTCCGTGGCCGAGTACAGCTTCACGGGCACATTCACGAGGCCGAAGGCGATGGATCCGGTCCAGATAGCTCTCATGCCACCATTGAAACGCAGGTTTCGAGCACTGGCTAGCCCCCGCGGCCCGCACGCGCACCGCAGGGGGTAGACGGTAAAAGCGCCGTGATTCAGGATGAAAGCATGGGTTCAGAAGCGAAGGTTGTCGGACTGATGGCCGATCCTGGTGTGCCGCAGAAGATCGCTCAGTCGGTCGCAGGGTCTCTGAAACGAGAATTGGCCGATCGTATCGAGGACGTCGAATGGCACGTCGAAGTCAGCAGCGAATCGTTCTCACTCACCCCCGACGGCGATATCCCCTTCATGGACAGAGCCGAAGACCTGAGAAGTCAATATGAGTGGGACTATATCGTGTACCTGACCGAACTGCCCCGCCACCATGACACTGAGCCGATGCTGTGCGAAGTCAGCACCGTCAATCGGGCCCTGCTGGTCTCGGTTCCGGCATTGGGTGCTCATCGTCTTCTGGCACAGACACGGAATCTGGTGGTTGCGCTCATCTTCTCGACGCAGGAGGAGACGGGGCAGAACTCCTTGGAGGACTCCGTACGATCGATCGCGAAGCTGAGAAGCGCGCGCGGGGACCGTGGGGACTCCGGTCTGGGACGGGATGACACCGAGTACATCGTGATGCCCGGATGGCTCAACCGGCTGCGGCTGCTGACGGGAATGGTGCGCAGCAACCGGCCCGGGCGGATGCTTCCCGCACTGACCACCTCCATCGCCGCCGCAGCGGCCGTGGGCACATTCGGTGTCTTCTACAGTTCGATGTGGACATTGGCCGATTCCCTGCATCCGGCGCGTCTGCTCCTGATCGGTCTGCTCGTCATCGCGGCGCTGACCTTCTGGCTGATCTTCCGCAATCGCCTCTGGACCAAGCGGCGCGATGCGGTGTACGCATGGCAGGGCGGGCTGGACAACACCACCACGGTCATCATGGTGGGCACCAGCGTGGCCCTGATGTTCCTGGTCCTGTTCGCCTTCCTGTTCGCACTGGGACTCGTCGTGGTCGACGATGGTCAGCTCGGCTCCGAACTCATGCATCCCGTAAGCTTCTTCAACTATCCGAGGCTTGCGTGGTTGGCGGCTTGTCTGGGCACATTGGCCGGAGCACTCGGCTCCAACTTCGACAGCGACGATGAGATTCGGCGAGCCACGTACAGCAAGCGCGAAAACGAACGCCGCGAACGACGCGACACCGACAACGAGGCAGAGGCCTGAGTTCTTCGGGCGCAGGCCCGCGTGTACGGGCTCAGGCCCGCGTGTACGGGCTCAGGCCCGCGCGTAACGGGGACTGCCTTCGAGGGCGTCGACGGCGCGGACGAGGCCGAGATGGCTGAACGCCTGCGGATAGTTCCCTGCCAGACGTCCGGAAGCGGAGTCGTATTCCTCGGCGAAGAGCCCGAGGTCCGAGGCGTAGCCGCACAGCGCATCCATGAGCTTGCCGCCGTCCTCGTGGCGTCCGCTCTTCGCGTACTGCTCGACGAGCCAGAAGGAGCACATGAGAAACGAGTACTCGTTGCCGGGCAGACCGTCGAGTCCGGCTTCCGTGCGGTAGCGCCGGACCATGTTGTGCTCGTCGAGGAGGTCTTCCTCGATCTTCTTCACGGTGCCCAGCATCTGCGGATCGTCGGCGGCGACCAGTCCGGTCGTCGGCAGCTGGAGCAGTGAGGCGTCGACCTCCTCGTTGCCGTAGGTCTGGGTGAATGAGTCGAGCTCCTCGTCGAAGCCGTGCTCCATGATCTCCTCATACAGACGGTCGCGCAGTGATCTCCATCGTCCCACCGGGCCCGAGAGCCCGTGGTCTTGGACGGCTCGGACTCCCTGGTCGAATGCGGCGTACATCATCGCGCGGCCGTGGGTGAAGTACTGCGCGGAGCCGCGCATCTCCCAGATGCCGTGGCCCTTGCGGTCGAGATTGCGTTCGACGAAGCTGAGCAGGTTCTTCTGCAGCGCCCAGGAGAACTCGTCCTCTTCCACACCCGCATCGCGCAGAGCGGACAGCGCCAGCATGACTTCCCCGATGACATCCGATTGGTATTGGGCGTACGCCCCGTTCCCCACTCGGACGGGGCGGGAGTTCTCATAGCCGCCGAGGTGGTGCAGCTCGTCCTCATCGAGCTTGCGCTCACCGGCGATTCCGTACATGATCTGCACGTCATCGGGGTCCCCGGCCACCGCGCGCAGCAGCCAGTTGCGCCAGTGCAGAGCACCGTCGGTGAAATCATGGTCGACAAGAGTTCCGATCGTCAGCGACGCGTCCCGCAGCCAGGTGAAGCGGTAGTCCCAGTTGCGCTGCCCGCCGAAGTCCTCGGGCAGCGATGTCGTGGGCGCTGCGACGATGCCGCCGGTGGCCTCGTTCGTCAGCGCTCGCAGGACCAGCAGTGACCGGAGGACGAGTTCCTCCTGCCGGTTGCGGACGCTGATATGGGACGCCCATTCCTCCCAGTCGGCGGCCGTTGCCTCGAGGGCCTGCGAGACGTCGATCGGGTCCGGCGCATCGAGGTGGGACCGGTGCCAGGTGAGCATCCATTCCAACACGTCGCCTTCGGACATCTCGAAGTGTCCGACCAGCGCTGAGGCGGTCGCACCCTGAGCGTCGTCGGGTCGGCTCTGCCCGCTGGTCGTCTCTGCGCCGCCGTGGTCCCTGTCGCGACGCCGCTGGGCATCGCTGTCCGGGTCGAGGGCCGGCCCGGTGAGGAAGAGCGCATCGGGTCCGGCGATCGACAGCAGGCCGGGCTCCTCGGAGGTTCCGCTGACCACCTTCCGCGTCCACGGTGTGGCACGCCCGTAGTCGAAGACGATGCGCAGGTCGTGTTCGACGGCCGCTGAGCCCTCGACGCATTCGACTCGGCGGATGACGCGAGTCCGCTGATCAAGCTCCTTCACCTGCGCGTCCGCCTCCGCGGAGAGGAAATCGGTGACGCGGACTCTGCCGGCAGCGGTCTGCCAGATGGTCTTGACGATGAAGGTGCGATCGAGGTATCGGCGCTCGACGACTGTCCCGTCCGGCACCGACAGCAGCCAGCGACCATCGTCGGCCTCGCCGAGCAGGGCGGAGAAGACCGAGGGGGAGTCGAACCGGGGACAGCAGAGCCAGTCGATGCTGCCCTGCCGGGACAGCAGCGCGCCCGTGCGCTTGTCCGAGAGCAGTGCATAGTCTTCGAGCGGTGTGCGGTTGGAGCCGCGACGATCGGTACCCATGGGGACAGTGAAACAGATCCTGGAGCGGATTTTAAGAGGGGTCCCACAAACCCGGGATCGGGCGTAGGGTCCCCGACATGGATGCCATGAAGAACCTCGTGATCCTGGGGGCCTCGAGCGATCTCGCCTCCCGGCTCCTGCTGCCCGGCCTCGGCTCGCTGCTGACGGTTGCGCCCGAGAGGCGCATCTCCGTCATCGGCTCGTCGCAGACACCGGATGTCGACTTTCAGCAGGTCGTGACCGATGCCTTCGATTCGGTCGACGCGCGCGGCCCTGCCGTCTCCTACGCCCGGGAGAGCTCTTCATTCATTCAGTGCGATGTCACAGACGGTGAGAGCCTCGGAGATCTTCTCTCGACGATCGACACCCCGGCGTGTCTGTACTTCGCCCTGCCTCCCCGGATCACCATGCAGGCGCTCGACGCGATGTCCGCTCTCAACCTTCCCGAGGATCTGCTGCTGGCTCTCGAGAAGCCGATCGGCTTCGATCTCGACTCGGCCGAGGAGATCAATGCCGCGGTAGCGCGGCTCGTTCCCGAAGAACAGACCTTCCGGGTCGACCATTTCCTCAATCTGCCCGCTGTCCTCGACTTCATGGGACTGCGCTTTGCCAATCAGGTTGTCGAACCGCTGCTCAACCGCGAGAACGTCGAGTCCATCGAGATCGTCTTCGACGAGAGCCTCGGACTGGAGGGACGAGCCGCCTACTACGACGGGACCGGCGCGTTCAGGGACATGATGCAATCCCATCTGCTTCAGGCCATGGCGCTGGTGATGATGGATCCGCCCTCGGTCTTCGACCACGTCGAACTGCCGGCGCTGACCGCCCACGTGCTGCGGTCGACGAGGATCTGGGACGACGATCCGGCGACAGCGGTCGTCCGCGGCCGCTATACGGCCGGCGAGCTCGACGGGCGCAGCCTTCCGGCTTACACGGCCGAGGAAGGCGTCGACCCCGCGAATGAGACCGAGACATTCGGCCAGGTGACACTCGAGGTCGACACCTGGCGGTGGAGCGGCGTTCCCGTGACGCTGCGCTCGGGAAAGGCGATCGGCAGTCCGCGCCGGGAGATCGCTGTCATCTTCCGTCGACCACCGCACACATACTCACGCTTCGGCGAGCCTTCTGACCTGGCTCCGAACATTCTGCGGATCAGCCTCGACGATGAATGCTTCGGGCTGGACATCAACCTCGGCGGCCCCTCTGACCAGCGGGGTCTTGCCACGGCAACGGCCCGTGCCGAGGTTGAGGAACCGGGACTCGAATCCTACGGGGGAGTGCTGCGGGGGATCCTCGACGGCGATCCGACGTTCAGCGTCCGCGGTGATGCCGCCGAAGAGGGCTGGCGCATCGTCGAGGACATCCTCGACGCCTTCGACTCTGGAGCCGTGCCCCTGCGGGACTACCGCGCCGGAGGCGCCGGGCCGACAGCCGAGAAGGAGCCGACGGGTCACAACACTGCGAGCACAAGCGAAAGGCGGCAGAGATGAAGTTCCTCAACACGACCATGGAGAAGATCGAATCGGGGCGCGCCCTCGACCCGCTCTCCGCACCACTGGCGAAGGCTGTGCGCAAGCTGACGGAGTTCGGGCCGGTGAAGGATGCGCTGTCGGGTTCGTGGCTCGGGCATCCGCTGCACCCGATGCTCACGGACGTCCCCATCGGAGCGTGGTCGATGGCCACACTGCTCGATCTCACCGGTGGGGAGGAGAGCGCAGCGGCCGCGAAGAGACTCGTCGGAATCGGTGTGCTCTCGGCCGTGCCGACCGCCTGGTCGGGTGCCTCCGACTGGAGCGAGACCCACGGCCCGGCTCAACGGGTTGGCATCGTCCACGCGGTGGCCAATTCGGTCGGCGCCTCTCTGCAATCGGCCTCCTGGCTGGTCCGAGCGAAAGGGCGTCGGAAGACGGGGATCCTCCTGTCGCTCGCCGGACTCTCAGCAGTGGGAGTCGGCGGCTACCTCGGTGGGCACCTGACCTATGCGCAGGGAGTCGGGGTCAATCGGATTCCCGGGCGCTGCGCGCCGAGGCGACATCGTCGACGATGACGACGATATGGCGCAGGCTCGTGATGAGTGAGCCGTAGATCGGCCACGTGGTCTCCGGAAGCGACCGATCCTGGGAGATGTCGGTCGACAGCTGTTGGAGACGGTCGAAGATCGGTTCGACGTCGGCATCGGGATCGGCGATGGACCGTCCGGCATCGGCGACGATCGACGCCCACTCGTCGCGGAACCAGGTGTTCCATTCCCTTTCGGACGAGGAGGCCTCACGGAGGGTGCGGGCGAGGTTCCGCAGGTGGGAGATGCCTTCGTCGGCTCTGAACAGGATGCTCTCGTAGCTTTCCCTCTCCGCGGAGTCGGCTGAGTCTAGTCGGCGTCGCAGTTTCCTGGAACGGATCGCTGAGCGGGGATTGATGCGTCGGCTCTCACGGGCGAACCGCACGGTCTGCCAGGCCGAGTCGAGCTCTCGGCTCATGGCCTCCGTCCGCTCAAACCACTCCTGGGCGGCATCCGAGCCCCAGGAGCGGGAGAACTGGTCCGACATGTCTGTGAGCACTTCGCCCATCTGCCGGTTGACGCTGTCGATGTAGCGTGCCGCCTGCCGATCACGCAGCGGCGGGACCATGAGGAGGTTGACCACAAGGCCGACGGCCACTCCGAGGGCGAGTTCGACGAGTCGGTCGACGAGCAGGGGCTGCTGAGAATCGAATCCGGAGCCGAGGACGAAGATCGCCGTCGTCGCGATCGCCACGCCTTCGTCGCGGATCCAGGACAGGCGGGCACCGGCCAGACCGACGAACATCGCCAGAGCGAAAGTCCAGAGGCTGACCCCGAGGTAGTTGCCGATGAGGAAGGACACGCCCACGCCGATCGTCGACGCGATCGTCGTCTGCACCCCTCGAGAGAATGACCTGTAGACGGTGGCGTGGACCGTCAGCAGCGCCGTCCACGGAGCAAGGAACGGCATCTGACTGTCAAGCACGGCGTCAGAGACCCACCAGGCGCCGGTGGCGGCGATCACGCCCTTGGCGATCTGCAGCAGGTCGGTGGCGAATTCCGGCCGTCGGAGGTATCCCTCCAGTGAGCGGTCATGGGGCATGGCTGGCTCCTCGCCTCGAAGTCCGGTCAGAACAGTTCAGCTTCGGCAACAGTGTACGGGGGTGTTTCGCACGCTCTTCCATCGGATTCGCTTTCCGGGAGTGTCGTTCCCGGTTCCACCTGCTGAGGCACCGTCGCCGTCCTGCCAGGTCAGCGCAGCGGTGTTAGATTGGCGATTCGAAGGCGAGCCGGTTGCCGGTAAGCGGCCTTCGCAATCACCGAATGAAGGAGTACCCATGGCTGTCATTCTCTGGATCATCGCAGCGATCCTCGTCATCTCAGGAATCTTCGCCATCTTCAGGAAGCAGATTCTCTGGGGAGTCGTACTCATCGTCGTCGGCTGCCTCGTCGGACCCGGGGGAGTGAGCATCTTCGGCTGAGAGAGGCGGAGGGTCGGAAGGGATAGAGTGAGCGGATGTCTCCTCTGAGAAATCCTGCCCTCCGCCAGGTCGACCGTCTGCGGCGAATCGTGCCCTGGGCGGTCGCCGGCCTCGCCAGTGCGGTGCCGGCGACCGTCGCCGTCTCGATGGCCATCGACCTCATCCAGAAACGAGGGCGGAAGTCGCGCCCCGCGCCGCGACCGGGAACGTTCAGTTCGACGGTCGAAGAGTCAGAGCTCGACATCTACACCGACGGCGCCACCCTCTACGAGGACATGCTCGATGCGATCGGCTCCGCACGCGAGTCGATCCTCATGGAGACGTTCATCTGGAAGAACGACGAGATGGGGCAGCGATTCATCGACGCGTTCAACGCCGCCTCGGCCCGCGGTGTGGAGATCCATCTCATCTACGACGGCTTCGCCAACCTGTCGGTCCCTGCATCCTTTTACCGTCAGCTCTCCGAGCAGATCCGTGTGCTGCGCCTGCCGACGGTCGCGCGGAAGTTCTGGCGGGGCCCGTTGCGCCATTCTGGATTCAACCATTCGAAGATCCTCGTCATCGACGACGATGTGGCCTTCGTCGGCGGGTTCAACATCGGTTCTCTCTACGCCCGGCATTGGCGCGACACCCACCTGCGCTCGGTCGGTCCCGGAGCCTGGGGCCTGCGACAGACCATCGCGGAAGTGTGGAACGAATTCCACGACACCGGCGAACAGATCGCCTGGGTTCCGCCCGCTGCCTGGGAGTCGAAGCTGCGGGTCTCGGCGAATCTCCCGATCCACCTCGTCTATCCGATTCGCAGCATGTATCTCAACGCCTTCGCCCGTGCGCGGAAGCGGATCTGGCTGACGACTCCCTATTTCATTCCCGACCAGCAGCTGCTGCGCTCTCTCATCGAGGCGGCGGAGCGCGGCGTGGACGTGCGGGTCATGGTTCCGCAGGAGTCCAACCACATCCTCGGCGACTGGCTCTCCCGCGGATTCTTCGAGCAGATGATCAACTCGAAGGTCACGGTTCTGCTCTACACCGCGAGCATGATCCATTCGAAGGTCGCGACCATCGACGGCGAATGGTCGACGGTGGGCACGGCGAACATCGACCGGCTGTCGCTGACCTTCAACTACGAGACGAATGTCGAAGTCATCGACCGTGCATTCGTCGCGGAGATGGAGAAGGTGTTCGACAGCGACTCCACGCACTGTGTCGAACTCGGTTCGGACTGGCTCAACCGCCACCGGCTGACGAAACTCGCCGAACGTGCTCTCGTGCCGATGCGTCCCTGGCTGTGACGCGGGCTTTCCGCACTCTTCGCACTTCTCCTCGCGCGCTCCCATCCCGATCATTTTCGGGGTAGCGTGGACGAGACGACCTGCCAGCAGAGAGGGCCGATGCATGGACGCATCAGGAGCATTCACCGTCGACACGTTCACCCCGGTCGATCTTCCGCGGGAGGAGACGCCGTCCACGGCCACGCCGGTCGGTTTCGCGCGGATGGAGAAGCATTTCACCGGCGAAGTCAGCGGGCACTCGACGACGCTGTTCACCTACGCTGTGGACCATTCGACCGACGTCGGCGGCTATGTCGCCATGGAATCGTTCGCAGGGAAGCTGCACGAACGCACGGGCACCTTCAACTTCACCCATTCGGCGACGACATCCGGTGAGGACCGTGACAACGAATCGTTCGTCATCATCCCGTCGAGCGGCACCGGAGATCTGACCGGGATCACTGGGACCGGCGGGCTGAGGAACGAAGCCGACGGCGCTCATCGCGTCTGGCTGACGTACGAACTGCCCGAATAGTCCGTTCGCGTCAAGGCTCTGTCGGTGACGTTCCCGACGGTATAGTCTCGGCCCATGCTCGACGTTCTCTCCGCCGCTGCGACGCGGCTCTTCGACTCGCAGGAGCCGCAGGATGTCGCCGTCGCGACGATCATCGCGACCGAAGGGTCGGTTCCGCGCCCGGCGGGGACCTCGATGCTCGTCGATGCCGCCGGCGGCATCGTCGGCTCCCTCACCGGCGGCTGCGTCGAAGGAGCCGTGCTCGAGGCCTGCCGGGACGCGCTCGCCACCGGAGACGCCTCGGTGCAGAGGTTCGGCTACAGCGATGAAGATGCCTTCGCCGTCGGGCTCATGTGCGGCGGCCGCATCGACGTGCTCATCCAGCCCTTCCGCTCAGACTGCCCCGGCCTGCGATCGGACAGCGAACCGGCTGCCGTGGTGCTGCGGCTGCCCTCCACCGACGACGCCTCGGCCCCAGCGGCAGCTGTCTCCGCCGCCGCTGTGGACGAGAGCACCGGGCCGAGCACCGACTCCTTGGCGTCCAGCCTCGTTCCTCTGGTGCCCGACGCCGTGGTCGAGACCGCTGCGCAGCGCGTCGGGGCCTTCATCCGCAGCGGTCGCACGGGCAGGGTCCGTCTTGCCCCGCCGGCGGGCGGCAGCGAGCCGATCGAGCTGTTCGTCGAGACCCGCATCGAGCCGGCCCATCTCCTCGTCGTCGGAGCCAACGCCTTCAGCCTCGCCCTCGTGGAGGCGGCCAGACCCTTGGGTCTGCGCATCACCGTGTGCGATCCTCGTCCGGTCTTCGCCGACCCGGCATCGTTTCCCGGCGCCGAGGTGGTCCGCGCCTGGCCGCACAGATTCCTCACCGAGGCCGCCGCCACCGGTGAGTTCGACGGCCGGAGCATGATCTGCGTCCTCAGTCACGATCCGAAGGTCGACATCCCCACTCTGACCGCCGCACTCGACCTCGACGTGGCCTACGTCGGGGCGATGGGCTCGCGTCGCAGCGACCGCGACCGCCGCGCAGCCCTGAGCGAAGCGGGAGTGGACAGCCATGCGCTGGCGCGGCTGCATTCGCCGATCGGTCTCGATCTGGAGACATTCACTCCCGCCGAGGTGGCTGTGTCGATCCTCGCGGAGATCCTCGCCGTCCGCGGCGGCCGTCGCCAGGTCGGCCCCCTCAGCGGCGAGCGGGAAGGTTCGCCTCTTCACTGAGGTCGACGAATCAGTGGTGAGAGCTCATCGGTTCAGCGAACGCTCTCAGCGGGGACAAACCTGTTGTCGACCATCATTGCTCAGGTGACCAAAGCGATCAGTCAGCTTTTGCGATTTTCTCCCAGCTCGTCGACGATGGGATTGACGGGCGTCTCGCGTTCGTGTTCGGCCAAACCGCTGTGGGCGTGACGATGCGCCTGTTCGGCCTTGTCGGCATCACTCTGATCTCGGCGAATCGACACCGATGAGAAAACTTCTTTGATGTTCTCGTACTCCACAGGCGGCATCGCGCGAAAACCGCGCACCACCTCTTCGGGAGCGCCGTTGCGCTCGGCTTGATCGACGAGCTGTTGCTTGTCGGCAGGGAAATCGATTCCGTCGAGCCAGGTACGCACCTGCTTGCGATCGGTGAATGCCATGATCTTTTGCCTCCGTTCTGAGTTTGTTCGGATACGACCGGTACGCGTCCTCATTGTAAAGCTTATCCAACTTTTACGACTGCCCGCGTTTTGCCCCCGGCCCAGGGGCCACTGACTCAAGTTAACTATGGCTGATGCACGAAGGCATTCACCGTGGCCGCCCGTGACGTGCTACATCGCGACGTTGCGGACATTCGTTGGGCATGCTGGTTCTTCAGTAAATTTGCGAGCTATAGGGCATGTGATCGTGAGTTTCAAGCGGCGACTTTTCACGTCTTCGAGCGCCCGTCGCATCAGCTCTGTGCAGTGGTGGGCTGCTTCCACAGTCTCAATGGCCTCGCAGTAGATAAGCATAATCTCGCTCTCTTCTGCCACGAGTTTGTAATGCAGTGCCGCGACGAGCTTGCCGGGCAGATAGAGATCATATTTTGACGATTCTTGGTTGTTGAGCATCGTGTACATCACACCACTCCTTACTGGTCGGGTATTTCGCATCTTATGTGTTTCGGATCTTATAGCGTCATGCTAAATTTGAGAGCGGGTAGGGCCGTCATGAGGTGTCGATGAGTATGAGAGAACAACCTAGCGTTCAGAGGTGGTCGCGACACCGTTGAATCCGATGAGTTCGTAGCCCATCTTGGCAAGCTCCTCATCTTCGGATCCCGGCGGAGTCTCACCGTAGATGGGACGACCTGCGGTTTCGTTGAAGAAGTGGATGCCGATCAGGCCGATGATTCCCGCTGCGACAAGATAGACGGCAGGGAACAGGTCGAATCCGGTCGCCTTAATGACGAAGGAATTGACCGCAGCCGTGGTCCCACCGAAGATCGCCGTCGAGACGTTGTAGCCGATGGCGAAGCCGGAGAACCGCACCTGGGTCGGGAAGATCGCTGGCAGCGTCGCCGAGACGCACGACTGCATCATCGCCTGGAGCAGCGCTATGATGCCCAGCCCGAGGAATTGGAGACCGCGCCCCTCCGCCTGCATGAGGAGGAACGCGGGGACGGACAGCACGATGAACCCGATTGCTGACGTGTAGAGGACCGGTTTGCGTCCGATCGAATCCGTCAGTCGGCCCAAGGGGCTGACAACAACGATCATGGCCGCCAGCAGCCCGACGAGCATGAAGTTGCTCGTGACTTCTGAGTGGCCCAGGATGCTGCTGAGGTAGGTCGGCATGTACGTCAGCACCATGTACTGGCCGACGTTGAGCAGCACGACGAAAGCCATGAGCATCAGGATCTGCTTCTTGTACCCGGTGAACAGCTCCCGAAATGGTTTTCGGTTGGCCTTCTGCTTCGAGGTGGTCTTGGAAAACGCCTCCGGTTCGTCGAGTTTCATCCGCAGCCAGAGGGCAACGGCACCGAGCGGGAGGGTCAGCAGGAACGGCAGTCGCCACCAGCCGGCCTCCATGCCATCGCTGCCGACGAGGAGGAGGAGAAGAGTGCAGACCACCGCTGCCGAGGCTGTGCCGGCCAGGGTGCCCAGTTCGAGGAAGGACCCGCAGAAGCCGCGGCGCTGGTCTGGTGATGACTCTGCCATGTAGACGGCGGCACCGCCGTACTCGCCGCCGGTGGAGAAGCCTTGGACCATGCGGCACAACAGCAGCAGGATCGGTGCCCATGCCCCGAGCGTGGCGTAGCTGGGGAGGATGCCGATGATCGTGGTCGGAATCGTCATCATGACGATGGTTACGACCATGACGTGCTGACGGCCCACCTTGTCTCCTAAGGGCCCGAGGATGAGTCCCCCCAAGGGGCGGAACACGAAGGAGAGGGCGAGGGTGGCGAAGGTGAGGGCGACTCCCCATTCGCCGGGGAAGAAGGCGCTGGCGATGTAGATGGATACGTAGGAGTAGACGCCGTAGTCGAACCATTCGACGGCATTGCCGAGGGCCGATCCGCCGATCGCCCGCTTCAGCGTCCGCTTCTCGTCGGGCGGCATCGTGTTGATGTCGATGCCATCGGGGGTGGGTATCCGATGGTCCTGCGCGTCGTGTGCTGCTTTATCTGCCAACGTGTTTCACCTCTCGCAGATTTCCGGTGGTCTTCCTGGTGGGCATTTTCAGCAGCGGCAAGCCTGAGTTCATCGGGCTCTGCAGGTCGTTGAGGAAGCGTCGAGCCCACTGGTGGAGATCGTTGTCTTTGACAGCCGCAGCCATCGCCGCCATCTGCTCAGGCGCGTCGTCACCGGTGAGGCTGGCGGCTTGACGTATCCCGTTCTTCAGCCCCGAGGTGTCATGCGGGTTGACGATGATGGCCCGGTCGAGCTCATCAGCGGCCCCGGCAAATTCTGAGAGAACGAGAGCCCCGCCGCTCCCTTGGCGCGCTGTGACAAATTCTTTAGCGACGAGATTCATTCCATCGCGCAAGGACGTTACCAGAAGCACGTCCGCGGCAAGGTATAGGGCGATGGTGGCTTCGAACGAATATGACTGATGAGCATACTGAACTACGCCTCGTTCGATCGTGCCGAAGCGGCCATTGACCCGACCGATGAGGCGTTCGACTTCATCACGCAGGTCTTGATATGCCCCGATTCCTTCGCGTGAGGGAACCGCCACTTGGGCCAACACCGTCGTCTCCGGGTCAAGGGCTCCCTCGTCAAGGAGCTCTTCAACGGCGTGAAGGCGTTGTGGGATGCCTTTTGTATAGTCGAGTCGATCGATCCCGAGCATGAGCACTTCGGGGTTGCCGAGATCGTGCCGAAACTGTCGGGCGAGTCGTGCAACTGATTCAGATTCGGCTGCTTCACGAATCGCATCGACATCGACTGAGATGGGGTAGGCACCGATGACGTTCGAGACGCGATCGGGATCGATGCCGAGAAATCTCTGACTCGCGGCCCGGAAGTTCGTGACGTCGGACTCGCGTTGGAGCCCGATGACATCGGCTCCGAGCAGCCCATCCATAACCGCTTCGCGCCACGGCAGTTGTGCTAGCAACTCGACTGGGGGAAAGGGAATGTGGTTGAAGAAGCCGATGCGCACGTCAGGACGCTGACCGCGGATCATCCGCGGAACGAGCTGCAGATGATAATCGTGAATCCAGATAGTCGCCCCATATGCTGCTGTTTCGATCGCGGCCCGAGCGAACCTGGCATTGACGGCCTCATAGGCGAACCACCAGTCCCGCCGGTATTCAGGCGCGACGATGAGATCGTGATAGAGGGGCCAGAGAACAGCGTTGGAGAAGCCTTCATAGTACTGGCGATGTTCGGCACAGCTGAGTGGAATGGGGACAAGGTGCATGCCGCCGACCCCGAAGGGTTCAATTGTTTCCTCGCAAGTTCCCGGCCAGCCGATCCATGCCCCGCTCTCGGCTTTCGCGATCGGCGCCAACGCTGAGACAAGTCCTCCCGGCGCTGTGTGCCACGAGTCTCCGCAGCGATCAACGGGTAGACGATTGGCCATCAGGATGAAGGAGTGGCCGTCGCGTCTTCGTGGCATTTCAGCATCCTCTCCTACGTTGAGGCCGCAGCCCGGACCTGTCGCCTTCGACAGTCACCCGGGGATGGGAACTCATGTCCCACCCCCGAGGCTGGCGCTGTTAGTGTTTCGGATCATTCCTGAGCGAGTCGGCGACTCCGCGGACAGTGTTCTTCACGTTGTCGGCAGCTTGTTTTCCTTCAGCCTCGGCGACATCGGTTTTTCCTTCGGCTTCAAGACTCTGGTCGCCCGTGGCCTTGCCAGCAGCGGTCTTCGCCTTACCTTTGATTTCCTCTGCTTTGTGAGGCTTTTCGTTCATTGCGTTTCCTTTGAATTTCACGGCATCGACAAGCGTCGGCTGCTGCCGGTGAGATCAGCTATGCCTTCGCCGTTCGTGTGCGACCTGTCAGCAGGTCCCAGGCCAACGATGGTGGAGCCCCCAATGGCGCAGAGCCCAGCGGCAAAGCGTTCGTTCAGTCGTGAGTACTCGCTTGTCAAACATCATCACACTTTTGTTGCCCGACCAGATGGTGGTACCTTCTTCCACCATGGCATGTTTACACAGTAAGCGCAACGCAAAGGGGGCTTATGTCTTTGGCTCTGGAGCGCATAGACTGCTGGTGGATGCTCGGCAGTTGTTGGCTCGAGCAGTAATAGCGCCACGAAATCGGGCAGGGAGGGATCCATGGCCCCGAAACGGCTTACCAAAGACCACGTTGTGCTCACCGCCATCGCTTTCGTCGATGGACATGGTCTCGATGCCCTCACGATGCGCCGTCTCGGCGACAGTCTCGGGGTAGAGGCGATGGCCCTCTACCGTCATGTCTCCGGACGGGGAGAGCTCCTCGAAGGCATGGTCGCCAACCTCATTGACAATCTGTTCGACAACGACCTCATGATCGAGACACCCACGTCATGGGAGGACTACCTCCAGCGCGTTGCTAACGCAACGCTGCAACTGGCCCGCGAGCACCCCGAGATCTTCCCGTTGATCGCCACTCAGCCTTCACAGGCTCCGTGGTTACGGCCCCCGTTGCGCAGCCTGCGCTGGGTCGAGGACTTCCTCTCCACACTGCAGAGTTTTGGATTCTCCGACGAGAATGCAGTCAGCGCCTACAAAGCATTCACAAGCTTCCTTATCGGTGATCTTCTGCTGCAGGTGCATGCCACCGGCGACGACGCGATCGGCTTCGATGACGACGAAGCCTCAGACGAAGAAGCCGACTTGTCGAACTACCCCACCGTGATCAGGCTCAGCGAACTTCTGGGCCAAGATCATTCTCAGCGGGAGTTCGACGATGCCCTCGATGATCTCATTGAACGCATCCGCGCGACTCTGACCACATGACCATTTTCTAGACAACTCGTCCTTCGAGTTGCGGAGGACCATTATGCTCGACACCACGTCCCAGGCCCTTCAGGTGCTCCTCGTGGCCGATCCGGGATTGCCCAGCCGGCGAGCGGCTTCCATCCACACCACCTTGGAACGCTACTTGCGCGAGGCGTATGGGGTCACGACGACACTGCACACTCACACCGACACGATTCGGCTGACCCCCGAGCGCGAACTAGCCCTGGGTGCGGTTGAAGACCTTCGCGACGATTACCCTGACGTCAACATCATCCTGCTCCTGACAGAGATACCGCGCCACACCCAGGGCGATCCTCTGATCGCCGAGGTCCATTCCGACCGCAACCTTGCAGTCGTCTCGTGCCCCACACTCGGAGCCTGGGCCACCAAGCGCCGCATCGTCAAAGTCATGATGAGCTCGGTCAACAAATTAGTCCCCCCCCTGGGACCCGGAAGCCACGACCCGCAAATTTCTACTCGGGTGGTCCAACTGGTCGAACAACGAAGACTCCCACCATCAGTCCCTGCACGCCCACACCATCACCGGAGGCCCACGGCTGATCTTGGGCATGACGATTGCCAACGAACCCTGGCGAACGGCTCCGAAGCTCTCCGGAGCACTGGCGGCAGCCTCAGCCACCGGAGCCTTCGGCATCTTCTACAGTTCGATCTGGCAGATGTCGACCTACCTGTCCACCCTCCGACTGCTGTCGATCGGCGCTGTCGCCATCCTCGTCATGGTCGCCTGGTTGATCGTCAGCCACAAACTCTGGGATCAACCGGTCAATGAACGACTGGCCACGGTGGTCATGTACTACAACCTCTCCACTGTCCTGACCCTCCTGATCACCGTCATCGCTCTCTACGCGACTCTGGTCGTCCTCATTCTCTTAGGTGGCCTCGTCGTCATCGATCCTGAATTCATGACCCAACAGATCCAGCAAGACGCGTCGTTTACCAACTACCTCGACATCGCATGGCTCAGCGCAGCGATGGGTGTAGTCGCCGGCGGCATCGGGGCCAGCTTCGACACCGACGCTGACGTGCAAACGCTGACCCATGGTCAGCGGATGCGGCAGCGCGTCTACACAGACAACAGCCCAGACTCCGATGAGGTCGCTGAAAGCAGTTAGCTGAAACCCGCTTCGTTCTTGGCGGACCTCAACTTCATCGCAAAGAAGAAGAGACGGACGACATTCAGTATCTGTGCACACAGGGAGGCACGCGTTGTCAGAGCCATCGCGTCCGACGATCTGCATCACATCACCACACTCCGGGCTCCGACACACTTGCTTCCTCAAAGGACGTGACATGGATACACAATTCGACACAACCTCGCCCCGCATCATCACCTCACCCCTCGACCCGTGGCGGGACGTGCCTGACTCCCGGAGCAATCTCACCAAGCTCGTCACGAGCAATGCGCCCACCGTTGACAAGATCACCGCCCTTGCCTGTTTTCTTCAACTCACGGGGCAAACATCACAGACCGACCAGTGGGAAAGGCTGCTTGAGATTGCCGCAATCGACATCGGCGTCGCTCGCATGCTCGAACCCCACGTCGATGCTCTTGGCATCCTCGCTGAAGCCGGACACGACGCACCTGACCCCCATTCCGCCTGGGGAGTGTACGCGGCTGATCTTCCCACGCATCGGGTCACCGTGACCGAAGACGGCGACCAGACCCTTCTCATCGGCGAGAAGGCGTGGTGCTCGTTGGCCACGGAACTCTCCCACGCGATCGTCATCGCCGACGGCAGCGACGGCAACCGAGCATGCGCGGTGAATCTAAGGCACCCTCGGGTGAAGCCGGAGACTGGTGGCTGGCCGAGTCTCGGCCTCAAAGAGATCCCGAGCGGCTCTGTGACTTTCGACCGAGCACCGGCAACGAGTGTGGGCCCACCGAATTGGTATCTCGACCGATCCTCATTCGCTTGGGGCGGGATTCGTGTGGCGGCCTGCTGGTTCGGCGGAGCCTTGGGAATGGCCCGAAAAGCTGGCCACCTCCATTCGAGACGGACTGGTGCGTCGCCGATGGGAGACATGCAGCTCGGCCAGCTCGACGCGGAGATCTTCGCGGTCCGCACCGTCTTGTCGCAGGTTGCTGGCGCGGCAGACGGGGACGAAGAATTCTCGCGTGCACACGCGTGGAAGTTGGCTTTGAGAGTTCGCAACACTGTGTATCGCAGTGTCCAACGTATTCAGCTTCTGAGCAGAGAACTCGCTGGTCCCGCGGCTCTGACGGGTGATGCAGCGTTTGCAAAAGCTGATGCCGATCTCACTGTCTACCTCAGCCAGCATCACGGGCCTCGAGACGAAGCCGCCCTCGGCGAGAATCTCTGCGCAGAGTCAGATCTCGATGAGCTTTAGCCATCGTGACCGCAGCACCCGGGAAGATGCGTGGGTGCAGGCGGGAGTCCTTGACCTTTCGCTTGTACCCGACGGCACCGTGACCGAGGGCGGGTCCATCATCGTCCTTGCCGCGCACCCAGACGATGAGGCCCTCGGTGCCGCTGCGCTGCTGTCTCGTGCCGATGAGTGGAACTGCCAGCTGAGCGTCTTACTCTTCAGCGCGGGTGAGAACTCGCACCCCAATTCGCCGACACATTCCCGCGAACAGCTCAAAAGTGTTCGCATCAAGGAATTCTATCGTGCGCTGAGCACCATCAACGACACGCATTCGAGCCGCTTTCTCGCTCTACCCGACGGGCGGCTCCCCGAATATACAAACCATATCCAAGACGCGATTCGACAGGAAATTGCACGATCACGTGGGCCGGTGACCCTGATCGCCCCCTACAGCGAGGATGGGCACTGTGATCACGAAGCAGTCGGCGCTTCGGCTCTGGAGGTGGGGCGAGCAAGTGGTGTCGTGGTGCTCGAGTACCCCATCTGGTACTGGCACTGGGCCGCTCCCACAGACCCTCGATGGCATTCCTGGAAAGTCCTAACCGACCCGAGAGGTCTCGATCGCCAGTCATTGTTCGGCTGCTACGAGTCACAGACACGTCCGTTGTCGGATCACAGTGGCGACGAGGTGATTCTCACCAGCGCCCATTTGAAGCACTTCGGACGCGGCGGCGATACGTTTGTCATCACGGACTTCAGACGGCCGCCGTCCGATGCGGGCGAACACGGAGAAGGCCCGGCGATCAATGACGCGTCGAGTGCGTCAAGCGTGTTCGATGACGTGCATCGGCAGCGCGCGGACCCATGGACGGTGTGGGAGTCTGAATACGAAATCGCCAAGCGGGCGACCCTTGTCGCCAATCTCCCATCGAAGTCGTTCTCCCATATTCTTGAGATCGGCTGTTCAGTCGGCGCCTTGACTCGAGATCTTGCCGCCTGCAGCGCCAAGGTGACAGCTATCGATGCCAGCTGCGAGGCGTTGAAAACTGCGAAATACCTGCAGGCGAGAACCTCAACGAAAATCGATCTTCTCCATGCCACTGTCCCATTCGAATGGCCCAATGGACATTTCGACTGCGTCGTCCTGTCCGAGACCGGCTTCTACCTGACACGTTCACAACTGCAGCGAACGTTGGAACGCATTGATGGAACGACCCCATCGCGATTCGTGCTCGTACTCTGTCATTGGAAGGGCGAAATCAAAGATTGGCCTCTCAACGCCGATGAAGTCCACGACGCGTGCTTGGGGTACTGGAAAAGGTCTCGGATTGAGTTTCGCACCGTGGCCGAATACCGGCTCGATATCGTAACTGTGGACAAAACCGCCGATCCAGTCTCTGCGGAAGCGGTTGAATGATCGCGCATTTGGGTATCGTCATCCCGGCTCACAATGAACAAGACGAGATTCTTGGGTGTCTTCACTCGGTTACGCAGTCGTGCGCAGAGGCGTCCAACGACCTTGCACAATTCGCCTATCAGATCTTCGTCGTGATCGACGCATGCACCGATGACACGTTGAGCCTCGTCGAAGATTTTGCCCACCATCATTCCAACATCACAATACTGACGACTTCGTTCAAGAATGTGGGCAGCGCCCGGAATTTCGCCTGGAACTACTTTATGGAGAGAGTCAGAGCTGACCGCAATGCTGACTTCGATCTCACATGGGTTGCGTTCACCGACGCAGATAGCAGGGTCCCCCTCCACTGGGTAGCGACACATCTTGCCATGATGCAAGCCGGAGTCGACTGCCTTGTCGGCACAGTTTCACCTCGTCCTGATACAGGATCGGCCGAGCTGATTGCGAAATGGTTTTCTATGCACACGCTGTTCGAGAATCATCCCCACGTGTTTGGCGCGAACCTCGGCCTTCGGGGGTCTTACCTTGACCTCGTCGGTGGAATACCTCAGCTGCCGATTGGCGAAGACACCGCCATCGTCGCTGCAGTGCTCAAAACGGGTGGAAACGTGCGACGCACCGATGCGTGCAGAGTTCTCACCTCGGCTCGCCTACAGGGACGAGCCGAGGGAGGCTTCAGCACCTATATGCAGAGCCTTCGATAACACCCGACTCTGCCCACTTGATCTTTCGCAGCGTACAGACTGACTCCAAACGCTCGTTTCAAAGAATCTTCGTCTGTAGAATGCTCTGAGTCTGGTGGGACGAGCACCGCTGGGCGGAGTATATTTCGGGAACGGAGCTGCTATAGACCAGCGGGAGTGAAATCCGTGCTGCCGGCGAATTCAGGCCGCGGCTTCGGTGCGGCGAAGGGCTCAACGCACATGTTCTCCACCGAGTTGTAGACGATGAAGATGTTCGACCTCGAATATGGTGTGACATTGCCGTTCGAGGCGTGCATGCAGTTGGAGTCGAACATGACCGCACCACCAGCGGGCCCCTCGAGGACGTCGATGCCGTATTCGTCGGCGAAGTCAGTCAACGTCTGCGGATCGGGAGTCCCCGCCCCCTGCATCACCAGTGACTTCTTGTAGTTGTCCTCCGGTGTGCCACCCACACAGCTGATGTAGCGCTGGTGCGAGCCGGGCATGATCATCAGAGGCCCGTTGAACGAGTAGTTGTCAGTCAGCGACAACGACAAGCTCACGGCACGCGGTTCAGGCATGCCGTCCTCGGCGTGCCAGGTTTCGAAGTCGGAGTGCCAGGAGAACTCCTTACCCACGAACCCGGGCTTGTAGTTGATGCGACTCTGGTGGATATAGACCTCGGACCCCAGCAACTGCTCGGCTCGGGCGACCACGCGGGGATCATTGGCGATCTTGCGAAAGATCTCATTGTTGCGATGGATATCGAAGATCGACCTGACCTCGTTGGACTTCGCCTCGACGATGGTGGCTTCGTCGTCCTTGATCGCCGGGTCGTTGGCCAACCGATGGAGCTCGGCCCGGAACGTTTCGAGCTCCTCAGACGTAATGAGCTCGTCGATGGTGAGATACCCCTTATCGTCGTATTGCTGCAGCGTCGCCGCGTCGAGAGGTCCCTGCTCGGCCGAGCCGAACACGATCGCGCCCTTGCGGTCGAGGACTTCAGTTCTCTCGCCGGTGCGAGTGGGGTAGAGATCCTGCACTGTTGATGCTGTGGTGGTCATTGTCATCCTTCCTTGGACTTATCGACCCGCAGGAAGAGGGTGGAGGCTCACGTGCGTTTGCGTCTGATCTTGGCCCCTTGCTTCTTGTGGCACGGACTTCTTCCTCGGCGGCCAGAACAATCTCGCCAGTGACAGCTACGGTACCAACCATGTTTACGTTGGCAACACCCTTACTGAGTGAAGTCCGTCGACCCTGAGGCAGCGGAGGCCGGAACTTCACCAGGGCGCGGTGTCCGGAAGCGTCTTCCGTATCAGGTTGTGGTTCTGGGGACGACTGGCCGTGGCTCTGCGACATTCGAGCGACATCGTCGCGATCAGGGAAGATAGCAAGCAGGGTTCACAGAAGGCCTCGGGCTCTCTGGTTACCGTTCCGCCTCGGTTGCCTCTTGAGCTGACGATTTTCGTGCCTCACATAAAGGCACAGACGATCCTTGACCAGAAAGGCATCGGAGGATTGATCAGTCACTTATTCACGACTGCAGTTGCAACCCGACCTTGCGGGAGTACTGCAGGATATTTCCTCGTTAATCCAAATGTCGGAGTAACCTCAGACAATTCAATCGCAGTATTCCCTACGAAATGGAATCGTCGATGTCAGAGTTCGAATCGCAGGCCCAATCGGACCCTGCCGCATCCAATAGTCCGGAGAAGGAGAAGGGGCGTCGGCGGTCCATGCTCGTCGCGGCCTTCGGCACCGTCGTCGAGTGGTATGACTTCTCGATTTACTTCTACGTCGCGACGATCCTGACCACAGAATTCTTCGGCGATCGCACCGACTCCCTGCTGCTGACCCTCGGAGTCGGAGCTGCCGGGTTCCTGTTCCGGCCGCTCGGCGCCATGGTCTTCGGCCACCTCGGCGACCGGGTCGGCCGCAAATCCGCTCTGGTGCTCTCCGCCGTGCTCATGGCCATTGCGATGCTCGGCATCGCCGTCATGCCTACCTATGACGCGATCGGCATCTGGGCGGGCGTCGGGATGGTCTTCTTCCGCTGCCTGTCCGGATTCTCCGTCGGTGCTGAGTACACCGGGATCATGGTCTTCCTCATGGAGTCGGCCGGCAGCAAGCGGCGCGGTCTCGCAGCCAGCTGGGCCGCCGCCAACAGTGAGGTCGGTGCCCTGCTCGCGGTCGGGTCCGGAGCTTTTCTGGCGGCCACGCTGTCGGGAGAGGCGA
The DNA here is from genome assembly GCF_011617705.1 of Brevibacterium limosum. Taxonomy (NCBI): domain Bacteria; kingdom Bacillati; phylum Actinomycetota; class Actinomycetes; order Micrococcales; family Brevibacteriaceae; genus Brevibacterium; species Brevibacterium limosum. The sequence continues at coordinate 912,458 of NZ_CP050154.1, forward strand.
TGAGCTCCTGGGGATGGCGGGTGCTGTTCGTCCTCGGTGCGCTGCTGGCTGCTCTGATGATCCCGCTGCGTCGGATGATGGAAGAGACTAACACGTTCAAGCGCCTGCAGCAGACGGAAAAGGCGAAGCCGGCGGTCAGGGACAGCCGTTCGCCTCTGCTCATCGCCTTCATCCAGCAGCCCCGCGCGATTCTCGTGGCTTTCCTCATCTCATCGATCGGTTCGGTCAGCTACTTCCTCAACATCACCTATGTGCCGACCTATATTGAAGAGGTCTCAGATCTGAAGAACTCCGGGTCCCTGGCTCTGGGCACCATCGCGGCCGTCGTCGCCATCGTCATCACGCCGTTCTTCGGAATCGCCTCTGACCGGTTCGGACGGAAGAGGACCTTGGCTGTGCTCATGGCCGTCTTCATTCTCACCACCATCCCCGCCTACGCGCTGCTGGCGAACGCGAACCCCGGGATCGCCGTCTCCGGGGCTGCGTTCCTGGCTGTGCCCGCAGCCGGTTGGAGCGCTGTGGCAGCGGCCATGGTCCCCGAGCAGTTCACCGGCACCAGTCGGTTCTCCGGAATGGCGATCGGCTACAACGTGGCCACGGTCCTCTTCGGCGGGCTCTCACCGCTGATTGCGACCGCGTTGATGACATCGACCGGTCTGACCCTCGCCCCAGCGATCTACGCGAGCGTCATCGTCGTCGCGGCCGGCGTCCCGACCCTGTTCCTGGCGCGGAATATGGCGGGCAGGCCGCTGGCCGAGGTCGACCACGATCGGCATCTTGTGCCCGCATAATGTACCGGCGAAGAATGCTTTCCACGGAATCGGTGAGGACACAGCCGCCACCACCGACACTGTCTGGCCATCACTGAGCATCTGCGACAACGCACCCGTGCTTGAAGGACCGTTTAAACAATCTCTAGCCAAGCTAACGAAATATGGTTAGGCTCGGAATACGGAACTGTGTCGACTTTCAATCGTTGTTCAGCATTGCGTTTAGCCATACGGTTCAACAACCATCCTCTAACAGGAACGGTGTGATCATGATCGAAAAACTCAGCGACATGGGTATCAAGAGCCAGTACGCCTACACAGCCGGCTTCCTCTCCATCGGCGCTTCTTTGGTGTCGTGGACAGCCAGTCGAGGAAAATCAGGAGACTCCGAAGCCCAGGCAGACAGGTGGGGAATCTTCATCGGACATTGGGCACCAACATTTTTCGCGATCGGGATCGCGTTGCAGCTGACTGAAGAAGACTGATGCACCGCGCAGAATGGAGACACACCAGTGACAGACCCTGAAGCAATCACAGACCCTGCTGTGAAGGCAGATCCTGCAGAACTAGAAAAACTCAGAGACATGATCGCCGAAGCTGAGTTCGCGATGCTCACCACGATCTCGCACGACAACAAGCTTGTCAGTCGCCCCATGGCAGTTCAAGAAACTGAGTTCGATGGTGATCTATGGTTCGTCTTCTCACAAAACTCATCGCAGGCTGACCAGCTCAGGGATGAGTCCGAAGCTAACGCATCTTTCCAAACCAGAGGCACATGGGTGTCGGTAGCGGGGACCGGGCGTATCGTCCAAGACCGGGAGAAGCTAGAGCAGCTATGGCGACCGGCCCTATCGTCGTGGTTTCCCGATGGCGTGGACACGCCTGGAGTGGCGTTACTTAAGATTGAAGCCGAGTCCGCGCAATATTGGAACAGTGACGGCGGCTCAGTGAGGTACGCGTTCGAAATGGCTAAGGCTCGGGTGAAGGGTCAACAGCCTGATTACGGAGAGTCGAAGAAGCTCGACTTCTAGATACATAGTCGATTACTGACCGCTACCTCGCGGTGACCTTAGAATTCCCGGCGGCGTGACCGGACGAGCGTTGCGCCACGACGGCTGTGTTTAGGTTGCAGGGCGATCAGTGAGTTCCACGGCATCGCGCGTCCCAAGGTTGTTCTGAAGCTGCGGCTCATGAAGACTGTCTCGGCGGACCCGGGGCCCGACTTCCTTCGTCTGTGCATGAACCGCGACACTTAGCCGTCGCAACTCCCCCGGCAGCCACACGAGAGCAGTTCGGTTCCCGGGCCAGTGCGTTCACAAACTAAGCCAAGGCGGTCTTATTCGTATTCGCGAATCCATGTGTCCAGACACCCACAGGATTCTTCGCGAGAGTGGAAGAAGTCAGTGCACCCAATATCTGGGCATCCACACGAATCGCCTTGCCACGCCTCCCCGGGAAACCACCGGTCGACCCAGTGGCTCCAGCTGATCCCGGCGGCATGCAGTCGCTGCAAAGCTTTCTCGGAAACGGGCGCAGAAGCAGCCGACGGTGGGTTCCTCGGTTCACGCTCCTGGCCAGGTGAACTGTTCTCACGTACTGAAACCACTTGGTTCCTCCCTCATCGGAGTGTCGACGAAACGCGAGACCTACATGCGTAGGCGAAACAAAATGGTGGCATGACATCGATGTACATACACACCGACACACGCCTGTTTTCCTAAGGGAATGTTATTATGCCACTCCGGGTGTGCGGCGGCAAGCAGTTTCGTGCTGGAAACTCATGACCATCGAGTCTCGCGTAACGAGAACGTATCTCGTCTATTCACCGGGATCGAGACCGTCAAAGCCACTTTTCATCTTTGGGCTCGGACCTGCACCATGCGACCTGCGTGACAACGGGGCACCTCGCACTCGAGGGTCACTCGGCGCTGTACGCGGGTGAGCCAAACTGCTGCTCACGGGTTCGGATACCACGTTGTGCGTTTCCTGAGAAGAGGGCTTGTAGCGACGGGGCAAGGTCTCTACTGTGATGGCAAAAGTAGTCAGCCTGTCTGCGGCCTCTCCCGATGAGGCCGAGTAATTCAGCCGGCTGACAAACACCGTCAACGCATAGGAGACGCGATGAGTACCAACGCTTCAACTCCGAAACATCCTAAGCGGAAGGAATCGCCAGCAGGAATCGCGGCGCTCGTCTACGGAATTGTCTTTCTCATCGTTGGCCTGGCAGGATTCATCCCCGGCCTCACCTCAGGCATCGGATCGATGAGTTTTGGCGGCCACCATTCCGAGGCGATGCTGCTAGGCATCTTCCAAGTCTCGATCCTGCACAACATCGTCCACCTGCTCTACGGCATTCTCGGAGTGGCGCTGTCTCGTCGCCACGGTATTGCCCGGGCATACCTACTCATCGGGGGTATCGTCTACCTCGTCCTCTGGGTCTACGGCCTCGCCGTGAACAAGGAATCCATGGCTAACTTCGTGCCACTGAACTCCGGCGACGACTGGCTCCATTTTGTCCTCGGCGTGACCATGGTCGGCCTGGCCATTATCTTCGGCCGTAAACCGAAAGCCGCCAAGTAACTTCTCACTCAAGAACGAGGACGGGACGCAACTGACAGAACTTTTTCAGGTCGTTCTCGACGGGCCACTTCTCCTGGCCGTTGGTGCCGCAATGCTCGCCGGAGTCGTGTCTTTCCTCTCTCCCTGCGTTCTTCCCCTCGTGCCGGGCTATGTCGGCTACGTGACCGGTTTGAGCGGCACATCCCTACAGCAGAAACGGACGTGAAGAGTCGCCGTGGGCATCTCTCTGTTCGTTCTCGGGTTCACCCTCGTCTTCGTGGCGATGGGAACCTTCATGCCCTATCTCGGTGTCCTGTTCGCCCAGTGGGAAGACATCATCATCCGCGTCCTCGGTATCGTCGGGCTCATCGCCGGTTTCATCTTCATGGGCGGGTTCGGGCTCATGCAACGCAATTGACAGCTCCGAGCCACACCGAAGGCCGGGCTGTGGGGAGTCCCCGTGCTCGGAGCGATCTTCGCTCTCGGATGGGCACCGTGCGTGGGTCCCACATTGTCAGCAGTGCTGTCGCTGCCCTACAGCTTCGGCGGTGACGGCACGATACAGCGCGGGACGGCTCTCGCCTTCGCCTACTGCTTGGGGCTGGGCATCCCCTTCATCGCCCTGGCCCTGGCGCTTCACAAAGGTGCCGGTCGCCTGCACTGGGTCAGGCAGAATCAGAGGCTCATCGTCCGGATCGTCGGCATCGTGCTCATGCTTGTGGGTGCGGTGATGGCCAGCGGCCTGTGGACGCTGTGGCCCAACAGCCTCCAGGGATCGATCACCGGATTCGACTCGCCCATCTGAATGCCCGCAGCCTCAGGGCTCCTCGGTAGCCACGTTGACACGATCGGCCCTCAGCCGGTGCAGATCCGCCGGCACATCGACATCGGCACCGTCATCGAGATCGGAGCAGTCGATGAGGTCGACGACGGACCTGTGGGCTTCGAGCAGATCACGGGCACCGACGTCGCCGTGCGCGGCAGTCGCCGCCTGGCTCGTCCAGCTCGCGTCGAAGAGCACGGGGTGACCGCGCCGAAGCCGCCCCTCTGAGTCCCGGTGCGCGGCTGCGGTGATCGCACCGGGACGGTGAGCGGCGATGAGACGGGCGACTTCGGCCGCACAGATGCCGGGACGGTCCACGGGCGTGACCATGACGTCCGGTCCGGGCCCGATCGCCTGCAGGCCGCGGCGCAGCGAGGACCCCATTCCCGAAGACCAGACAGGATTGACGGCGACGGCCACGCGGTCACATCCGGCAAGCGCACTCGCGACCTCCTCGCCGCGGGCTCCGGTGACGACTGTGACGTCCTGGCAGCCACCGCCGAGCAGGGCGAGGACGACCGACTCGATCAGGGTGAGGCCGTCATCGCACGGCAGCAGCGCCTTCGGTCCCCGGCCGAGACGTCGCCCCGCCCCGGCGGCGAGGACGAGACCTCTCGGGCGTCGGCCGGCGAAGGGCTGCCTGGGACGTGTCGCCTCGGCCCCGCCGCTCACGTGGGCAGGAACGCGTCGCCGAAGACCGGCAGATCGCGCACCCGTACTCCGGTGGCGTTGAAGGCGGCGTTCGCGATCGCGGCTGCGGCACCGACGATCCCGATCTCACCGATGCCGCGGGCGCCGAGGGGACCGGCATGCGGGTCCTCCTCATCGAGCCAATCCGCCTCGATGTCGGTGATGTCGGCGTTGACGGGCACGTGGTACTCCGCGAGGTCGTGATTGACGACGTGACCGAAGCGGGGGTCGAGCTCGCCCTTCTCATGCAGTGCCATTCCCACGCCCATGGTCATGCCGCCGATGAACTGCGAGCGTGCGGTGCTGGGGTTGACGATCCGCCCGGCGGAGAACATGCCGAACATGCGCCTCAGTCGGATCTCACCGGTGGTCGGCTGGATGCGGACCTCGGCGAAATGGGCGCCGAAGGAGTGCAGGGCGAACTTCTCCGCCGCGGGGTTGGCCTCGGCTTCCCCGTGCGCCTCGGTGCCGACGGCGGGATCGGCTCCGTGCTCGGTACGGAGTGCCTGCGCTGCGGCGACGATCGCGGTGCTCCAACTCGCCAGGCCCGTGGATCCGCCGGCCACGGTCGCGTTCGGCAGTGCGGTGTCGCCGATGCGCAGCTCCACCTGCCCGATGGGAACGCCGAGGGCGTCCGCGGCAGCCTGAGACAGAGCGGTCCACGTCCCGGTGCCCAGGTCGGCGGCACCGATCGAGACCTCGAAGCCCTCGGGAGTGCGGCGGATCCGCGCAACGGAGCCCGGCTGCCGGCCGGCCGGATAGGTCGAAGAGGCCACCCCCATGCCGATGAGCCACCCGTTCTCCCACCGAGTGCGCGGCTGCGGATTCCGCCTCTCCCAACCGAAGCGGTCCGCACCTTCTCGCAGGCAGTCGATGAGGCGGCGCTGGTTGAATGGCAGCCCGGTGTCCGGGTCGGTGGTCGGCTCATTGCGTACCCGCAGCTCGATGGGGTCGAGCCCGGCGGCCACGGCGAGTTCGTCCATGGCGATCTCGAGCCCGACCATGCCCGGGGCCTCACCGGGTGCACGCATCCAGGAGGGCACCGGCACGTCGAGCGGAACCACTCGCTGGGTGAGGCGGCGGTTGTCACCTGCGTACATCATGCGGCCCGGCTTCGTCGCCTCCTCGGGGAACTCCTTGGTCTGCGAGGACATGGAGACCGCATCATAGGCGAAGGCCGTGAGCGTGCCGTCGGCTCGAGCGCCCAAGCGGATGTGCTGCAGGGTCGGAGCCCGATAGCCGGTGATCGAGAACATCTGCTGCCGGGTCACGGCATATTTCACGGGCCGGGTCGGCACCGCCTGAGCGGCGAGGGCAGCAAGCATCATATCCGCGTGGGGGACGCCCTTGGAGCCGAAGCCCCCGCCGACGTGCGGGGAGATGATGCGGATCTTCTCCTGCTCCACCCCGAGGATCGGCGCCAACGTCGCACGCGCGGGGTGCACCCCCTGCGTCGAGGTCCACAGGGTCAGTTCGTCTCCGTCCCAGCGGGCGACGGTGGTGTGCGGTTCCATGGGATTGTTGTGCTCCATGGGAGTGCTGTAGCGCGCATCGATGCTCACAGCCGCCTCGGCGAGGGCCGCGTCGACATCGCCCGCGCGCACATCTCCGCTGCCCGACTCCGGTTCCCGGGAATCAGGATGATTCTCTCGCAGCTCGACGTCGTGATCGTCCTGCACATAGGTGATCTCGACGAGGCCCGCCGCGTGGCGGGCCTGCTCGGGGGTGGTGGCGATGACGGCGCCGAGGTACTGACCGCGGAAGCCGATCTCAGCAGAGCGCAGGATCGCGAGCTCACCGTCGTCCGTGTTCGCCAGCTCGGGGGCGTTGTCGTGGGTGAGCACATGCACCACTCCCTCCGCAGCTTCGGCTGCGGAGAGGTCGATGTGCGTTGCACGCCCGCGGGCGATCTGTGCCTGCAGCGGGTAGAGGAAGAGCGGATCGTCGAGGGGGTGCTCATAGGCGTAGGGGGCGAGGCCGCGGACCTTGTCGGGGCCGTCGAGGCGGACCTGATGGGTGCCGACGGCCGTGGTCGTGAGCAGGTCACTCATGAGTGTCCTCCGTGGTCGATTCCGAAGTCGTCGCCGAGGCTGCGGTGAGCTCGGCGAGCACGGTGCTGATCGTGCCGCGAGTCATCTGGACTTTGAAGTGGTTGCCGTCGAGGGGTTCTGCCGCCTCGAGCTCGGCGTCGGCTGCTGCCAGGAACGTCTCCTGGTTCGGTTCCGCGCCGCGCAGCACCGTCTCGGCGGCGTGGGCCCGCCAGGGTTTGTGGGCGACGCCGCCGAGGGCGATCGCGGCCTCACGGATGACCGGCGCGGGCCCGGCCGTGTCGACGTCGACTCGGGCCGCGACGGAGACGAGAGCGAAGGCGTAGGAGGCGCGGTCGCGGATCTTCCTATACGTCGAGGCCCCGGGTCGTGGGGGAGGGAGCTCGAGTGCGGTGATGAGCTCGCCGTGTTCGAGGACCGTGTCCTGGTCGGGGCGATCCCCGGGCAGCCGGTGGAGTTCGGTGACCGGGATCCGGCGCTCACCGGTCGCACCGAGGACGACGACCGTGGCATCGAGTGCGGTCAGAGCGACGGCCATATCCGAGGGATGGGTGGCCACGCAGTCCGCTGAGGCACCGAGGATCGCGTGGTAGCGGGTGTAGCCGCCGATGGCCGAGCAGCCGGAACCGGGTTCGCGTTTGTTGCAGGGGGTCGTCGTGTCCTGGAAGTACACGCACCGGGTGCGCTGCAGCAGATTCCCGCCCATCGTGGCCGCGTTGCGCAGCTGACCGGAGGCGCCGGAGAGCAGGGCACGCGAGAGCATCGGGTAGTCGCGTCGGATGCGCGGGTCGGCGGCGGCGTCGCTGTTGCGCACCATCGCACCGATCCGCAGGCCCCCGTCGTCGAGTGCCTTGACCTCCGTGAGCTCGAGGCGGTTGATGTCGACGACGAGGTCCGGTTCTGCGACTCCGAGTTTGAGATGATCGACGAGGTTCGTGCCTCCGGCCAGGAACACCGCTTCGGGTCGATCGGTGACGATCGTGACGGCTCCGGCGGCATCGGCGGCGCGTTCGTAGTCGAAGGGATTCATCGTGACTCCTCTGCGGCTCGGCTCACGGCCGCGACGATGTTGACATAGGCTCCGCAGCGGCAGAGGTTGCCGCTCATCCGCTCGCGGATCTCCTCCTCGGACAGCTCCACGGGCCCTTCGAGGTCATCGGTGACCACACTCGGTGCGTCGTCGGCGGCTTCGGCCAGCATGCCGGCGGCCGAGCAGACCTGGCCCGGAGTGCAGTACCCGCACTGGAACGCGTCATGGGCGAGGAACGCTCGATGCAGAGTGGAGAGCTCACCCTCGGGGGCCAGACCGTCGGCCGTCGTGACCTCGGCGCCGTCGTGGGTGAGCGCGAGCGCCAGGCAGGAGTTGAGCCGACGACCGTCGACGAGGACCGTGCAGGCCCCGCACTGGCCGTGGTCGCAGCCCTTCTTCGCGGACATCACCCCCAACCGGTCCCGCAGCGCATCGAGAAGAGTGGTTCTAGAATCCACGACCAGAGTGTGCTCCTGGCCGTCGACGGTGAGGTGCAGCGAATGTCCCATGTGGGAGCCTCCAGACAGCATTGTCGACGTCCGTCAAACCTAACCCCGTTCGGGAGCCGCGACAAGGGGGGTTCACCGGCACCGAGGGTGTTCGGGCGGCCCCGCACCCCTGTTGCACATGATCGGCGCCGAGTACGGTGAAAGGACCATTCAGCACGAACGGTGCGAACGAGGAGGTGCTCAGTGGCACGCCGCGAGCAGAAGGTCACGGTCGAGGGCCATCGACTGACATTGAGCAATCTGGACAAGGTCCTCTACCCGGAGACCGGCACGACGAAGGGCGAGATCCTCGACTACTGCGCCAGGATCGCCCTGCACCTCATCCGCCATGCCCGGGACCGGATCGCCACGCGCAAACGCTGGGTCGACGGCGTCGGCACTCCCGATGACCCCGGAGATGTGTTCTTCGAGAAGAACCTCCCGGACTCCGCACCGTCGTGGATCCCATCCCGCGCGATCCGGCACTCCACCGGCACCAAACGCTATCCTCTGGTCAACGATCTCGCGACCCTGACCTACCTCACGCAGATGGCCGCGCTCGAGCTCCATGTGCCTCAGTGGAGGGTGAGCGCCGGAGCGAAGGACCCCGGCACGATCGACTCGGAGACCCGCTTCCCCGACCGGATGGTCTTCGACCTCGACCCTGGCTCCGGTCGCGGTCTGGCCGACTGCATCGAGGTGGCCCAGCTCGTGCGCGAAGTGCTCGAGGGCATGGACCTGGAGGTCTACCCGGTGACCAGCGGATCGAAAGGCGTCCACCTGTATGCACCGCTGGACGGTTCGGTGAGTTCCCAGCACGTCTCCGACGTGGCTCATGAACTCGCCCGCAGCCTGGAAGCCGACCGCACGAAGCTCATCGTCTCGGCGATGAAGAAGACGCTGCGGGAGAACAAGGTCCTCATCGACTGGTCGCAGAACTCGGCGTCGAAGACCACGGTGGCTCCGTATTCTCTGCGCGGACGCTTCACCCCCATGGTCGCCGCACCGCGCAGGTGGGACGAGTTCGACGACCCGGCCGCCGTCGAGCAGGTGCGCTTCGAGGAGGTCCTCGACCGGATCGACGATGTCGGGGACCTCCTCGAACCTCTCGCCGAGGCGGTCGGAGGAACCGCCTCGGCGCCGGAGTCCGGAGCCGATTCGGAGTCCCAAGCCGACCCGAGGTCGGACGAGGCCCCGGAAGCCGAGCGAGACCGACTGGAGGTCTACCGGTCCAAACGGGACCCGAAGCGCACGAGCGAACCCGTACCGGCGAAACAGGGAACGAGCGGGGACGAACTGACCTTCGTCATCCAGGAACACCATGCGAGGAGCCTCCACTGGGACTTCCGACTCGAACACGATGGTGTGCTGGTCTCCTGGGCGCTGCCGAAGGGACCGCCGACGGACCCGGGGAAGAACCACCTGGCGGTCCAGACCGAGGATCACCCCCTCGAATACGGCAGCTTCGAAGGCACGATCCCGAAAGGGGAGTACGGGGCCGGCGACGTCGAGATCTGGGACGCAGGCACCGTCGAGCTCGAGAAGTGGCAAGAGGGCAAGGAGATCATCGCGGTCCTCCACGGGCGTGAGGACGGCGGCCTCGGGGGAGTGCGGCGGTTCGCCCTGTTCAACACCGGGAGCCACGGTCCGAACAAGGACCCGGAGAAGAACTGGATGATCCACCTCATGGAGGACGAGCCGGAGAAGCAGTCGGCGGCAGCGGACCACTCCTCGGAGAAGGGCACGCCGACTGGTCGCTCCTCGAGCAAGCGAGCGTCGAAGAAATCGAAGAAGGAGGCTCTGCCGACGGATCTGTCCCCGATGCTCGCGAGCATCGGAGACTTCGATTCCGTGCGCAGGGAAGCCGAGGACTGGGCCTTCGAGATGAAGTGGGACGGCATCCGTGCCCTGGCGAGGGTGCAGCCGGGTGACGGTGACCGCAGCGGCAGCATCGAGCTGACCAGCCGCAACGGCCGTGACATGACGAGCACCTATCCGGAGCTTCGCGAACTGACCGACTGTGTCGATGTCGACTGCGTCCTCGACGGGGAGATCGTCGCCCTCGGGCAGGGCAGCAGACCGGATTTCGGGAGACTCCAGCGCAGAATGGGGCTGAGCCGGGAGAGCGACGTCGAACGGGAGCGGCGACGCACCCCCGTGTACCTCATGCTCTTCGACGTCCTCCACGCCGACGGGACCTCCCTGCTGCGCGCCCCCTACACGGAACGGCGCGAACGTCTGTTCGAACTCGTGGCCGAGAGCGAGCACATCCATGTTCCCGACGCCTTCGAAGGAAGCGTCGACGCCGCCTTCGAGTCCAGCCGGAAGCTTCGACTCGAAGGGGTGATGGCTAAGCGGACCGACAGCGTCTATCTCCCCGGAAAACGCACCCGCACCTGGACCAAGCTCAAGCACGCCTCGACGCGCGATGTCATCATCGTCGGCTGGCGGACCGGAGAAGGCGAACGCTCGGACAGCTTCGCCTCACTGCTGGTCGCCGCCCATGACGACGACGGGCTCCACTACCTCGGCCGCGTGGGCACCGGGTTCGACGAGGCGGCACTGCGGAGTCTGCGCTCGAGCCTCGACCGCCGGTCGCGGAAGACGCCGGCGCTCACGGTGCCGGCCGCCGAGTCGCGAGATGCCCACTGGGTGCGACCCGACCTCGTCGGAGAGGTCAGGTTCTCGGGACTGACCGAGGCCGGACGCCTGCGGCACCCGGTCTGGCGCGGCCTGCGCTCCGACATCGACGCAGAGGATGTCCGAGTCTGAGCTTCCTCGGCAGCCGGCCGTCACCTGCGATCGATCAGCTCTGCGAGGCGGAATCCGATCGGCTTTCGGGAGCGTAGCGGAGCGGTGTGAGCTCCCAATAGGTGCCGCAGCGCCACAGCCATTCCAGGGGGCCGTAGCGGAAGCAGCGCAGCCACACCGTCGAGAAGGCGCATTGGGCGATGATGATGACGGCCCAGACGATGAGCCCACCGGCCGCGGAGACATGTCCGTGAGCGGTCAGGAGCGGGAGGGCGAGCACGCCGACAACGGTCTGTCCCAGATAGTTCGAGAACGCCATCCGACCGTACAGACGCAGAAAGGACAGGCCCTTTCTGCCGAGTCGGGTGCGCAGCAGAAGGATGAGACCGGTGACGTACATGAGACCGGGGATCAGGGCGGTGCGGAAGGCGATCTCGTGAGCCTCGGTCGATCCGGTGCCTGCGGCGGTGGTCCAGATCCAGATCGGCACCGAGCCGAGGAAGCTGAGGACGAAGATTCCCGTGACCGGGATTCGAGTCGCTGCGGAGTACAGGCCGAGAACGGTCAGCCAGAACCCCAGCATCATGTGTCCCAGGGTGCGGACGAACGACAGGATGGGAAACAGCAGCGACGGCAGCTGGAGATCGCCGAGGCTCGACGCCAACTGCAGCACGTCGGGGACTGTCGCCGCGGCGACGCCGAGAACCACGAAGGCCCAGCGTGGCAGCCGAGTCAGCGGCAGAAGCAGGAGTGCGAGGACGCCGTAGGAGGCGAGCACATCGATGCCGCCGAGGGCTGAGTTGATGGCGCCGGCTGCGATGAGGATGATCATCCGTCGGACGTAGACCCAGGTCGAACGATGCTTCGCCCGCAGTCTGCTCAGGAAGATGTGCACACCGGTGCCGAAGAGGAAGGCGAAGACGAAATGGAACTTGCCCAGGGCGATGTCGTCGACGACCTGCCGGATCACCGCGTCTGTGCCCGCGGGATCCTCTGCCTGGCCGGCCCGGGACAGGAAGTAGTCGATGTTGATGAGCAGAATGCCGGCGACGGCGATGCCACGGATGACATCGATCGAGACGATGCGGTCTTTCGGACTGGATGGCTGCGTCCGCTCGGTGGCAGAGTTCGCGTGCGTGGGTTCGTGGATCACGCCGAGCCACGATATCAGGCCATGTTCCTTGTCAGAAAGGGTCGCCGAACCCTGTGCTCAGACCGAACGGAACGTTCCCGCATCGGCCCTCGACCAGTCGCTGCTCCAGGACTCGGGCGGCTGCGCCAGCAGCTCTCCTGGTCCGAGCCAGTCGTAGAGCTCGGCGTACGAGACGTGTTCGTTGCGGCCGATGTTGCGGTGGAGCTGGTGTGGGGAGAGCTCGGTGGGATCGCTGACGCCCATCGAGGCCATGATCTCCACGGCCTGCTGCACGGTCGCCTCCTGATAGTTCCGCACCCGTTCGCTCTTGTCACCCACGTGCAGCGCCCTCTGCCGCTTGGGGTCCTGGGTGGTGACACCGACGGGGCACTGTCCGGTATGGCAGATCTGCGCCTGAATGCAGCCGACCGCCATCATCATGGCGCGGGCCGAGTTCGTATAGTCTGCCCCCTGGATGAGGCGTTTGACGATGTCGTTGCCGGCGGCGACCTTCCCGCTGGCGCCGATGCGGATCCGATCTCGCAGGCCTGTTCCGACCAGCGCGTTGTGGACTGTGAGGAGTCCGTCGGTGAGCGGAGTGCCCACGTGATCCTCGTACTCCAGGGGAGCGGCGCCCGTGCCGCCCTCGGAGCCGTCGACGATGATGAAGTCGGGTGCGGTCCCGACCTCGAGCATCGCCTTGCAGATCGCGAGCACATCCGTGCGGGATCCCACGCAGAGTTTGAATCCCGTGGGCTTGCCGCCCGAGAGTTCGCGCATCCGTGCGATGAACTCGATGAGTTCGACCGGGGTGCTGAAGACGCTGTGGGCGGCCGGGCTCACGCACTTCTCTCCTTGTGGGACGCCTCGGGTGCGGGCGATCTCGGCGTTGACCTTCGCCGCGGGCAGCACGCCTCCGATTCCGGGCTTCGCGCCCTGGCTCAGTTTGAGTGAGACGCACTTGACCTGGTCACGGGAGCTTTGGTCGGCGAACTGGGAGGGGTCGAAGTCGCCGTTGTCGGTCCGGGCGCCGAAATAGCCCGACCCGATCTCCCAGACGAGGTCGCCGCCGTTCTCGAGATGGTAGTCGGAGATCCCGCCCTCGCCGGTGTCATGGGCGAAGCCGCCGAGGTCGGCACCGCGGTTGAGCGCCCTGACAGCATTGGGCGACAAGGAGCCGAAGCTCATGGCCGAGACGTTGAGCAGCGCCATGCTGTAGGGCTTCGCACAGTCGGGTCCGCCCACTTGCACGCGAGGCGTCCGGTCGGGAACCGCGACGGGCGCGGTGGAGTGGATGAGGAACTCATAGCCGACGGAGTTGACGTCCCGTTCGGTGCCGAAGGCCAGCTCTCCGTGGATTCCCTTCGCGCGTTCGTAGACGAGGGAGCGGATGTCTCGGTCGAAGGGCCGTCCGTCCCAGTTGCGTTCGATGAAGTACTGCTGGAGTTCGGGTCGGAGAGTCTCCAACAGGAATCGCAGGTGACCGACGACCGGGTAGTTGCGCAGAATCGAGTGCCTGCGCTGCAGCAGGTCGTACGCGGCCACGCCGACGATGGCGAGCACCACCGCACCGAGGACCCACCACGCCCACGGTCCGACGGCGGCTGCCCAGGCCGCGGCCACCAGTCCGATCAGCGCTGACGTGATCGCCAGGAAACGCCCCATGGAAAACTCCTCACTCCGAGTGCCGAGCCGAGGTCGAGGCGACCCCGTCTCCCTCACTCCATCGTGGACCTCCGGTCGGCGCTTGGGAAGCGGCAGCGACGTCAGTGGGAAGTCTGCTTGTCCTCGGTGTCGTCGGTGCCGTTGTCGTTGAAGCCGATGAGGTCATAGCCCATCTCGGCGAGCTCTTCGTCCTCGGAACCGGGTGGAGTCGTGCCGTCGATGGGCCGGCCCGCTGTCTCATTGAAGAAGTGGATGCCGATGAGCCCGATGACCCCGGCGGTGACGAGGTAGACGGCGGGGAAGAGCTCGAAGCCGGTCTTCTGGATGACGAAGGTGTTGACCGCCGCGGTCGTGCCGCCGAAGATCGCCGTGGAGATGTTGTAGCCGATGGCGAACCCGGAGAAGCGCACCTGTGTGGGGAAGATCGCCGGCAGTGTCGCCGAGACGCAGGACTGGAGCATGACCTGGAGCAGGGCGATGATGCCCAATCCCAGGATCTGCAGGCCGGTCCCTTCGGCCTGTATGAGCAGGAACGCGGGAACGGAGAGGATGATGAACCCGATCGCCGAGGTGTAGAGGACCGGTTTGCGCCCGATGGTGTCGGTCAGCCTGCCGAGGGGAGTGATGACGACCATCATCGCCGCCAGCACGATGACGAGGGTGAAGTTGCTCTCGACCTCCGAATGGCCCAATGTGCTGCTGAGATAGGTGGGCATGTACGTGAGCACCATGTACTGGCCGATGTTGAGCAGGACCACGAAGGCCATGAGCATGGTGATCTGCTTCGAGTAACCGCGGAAGAGATCGCGGAAGGGCTTCTTCGTCGTCTGCTGCCGGCTCGTCGCCGCAGAGAAGGCTTCGGGCTCATCGAGCTTCATCCGCAGCCACAGTGCGATCCCGCCGAGCGGGAGTGTGAGCAGGAACGGCAGCCGCCACCAGCCGGCGTCCATGCCGTCGCTGCCGACGAAGACGAGCAGAACGGTGCAGACCAGGGCCGCCGAGGCGGTTCCGGCCAAGGTGCCGAGCTCGAGGAACGAACCGCAGAAGCCTCGGCGCTTGTCCGGTGCCGACTCCGCCATGTAGACGGCCGCGCCACCGTACTCTCCACCCGTGGAGAAGCCCTGGACCATCCGGCACAGGAGCAGGAGCACGGGAGCGAACGCACCCAGGGTGGCATAAGTCGGCAGGATGCCGATCAGCGTCGTCGGGATGGTCATCATGATGATGGTCAGGACCATGATGTGCTGTCGCCCCACCTTGTCGCCGAGGGGACCGAGGACGAACCCGCCCAAGGGCCGGAAGACGAACGAGAGGGCGAGGAAGGCGAAAGTCAGCGCAACACCCCACTCGCCGGGGAAGAACGCATTGGCGATGTAGACGGAGACGTAGGAGTAGACACCGTAGTCGAACCATTCGACGGCATTGCCGAGGGCGGACCCGCTGATGGCTCGTCTGAGTGTGCGTCTGTCTCCGGCCGGCATCGTCTTGATGTCGATGCCGTCGGGCGTGGGGATCTTCTCATCGGATTCGCTCACGGCGTGTGTCCTCCCGTCTGTGGTTGCTTCAGTTCCGTGGTCTCTCAACGGATTCTGACCGGCAGGTTAGCACTGCGCCCAGGTCGTGTGCGCCCCCTTACGGGAACGGGGCAACTGCGTTAGTCTCGGGAGACCTGTGACATCAGCGATAGTGAGGAGCAGACAATGAATACACCTGAGAGCATCGCCTACACGGCTCGCGCGGAGATCACCGGCGGTCGGGACGGGCATGGCGCCACCGACGACAAGATGGTCGACGTCGACCTGCGCACACCGAAGGAACAGGGTGGACCCGGCGGGGGCACCAACCCCGAACAGCTCTTCGCCGTCGGCTACGGGGCCTGTTTCCAGGGCGCGCTCGGGCTGGCGGGCAAGGAACAGGGCGTCGACACCTCGAAGTCGGTCGTCAACTCCCAAGTCGGGATCGGCAAGGAGGGTGAGAGCTTCGGCCTGTCGGTGAGACTCGAGGTCAGCATCCCCGATGTGGACCTCGACACCGCGCAGAAGCTCGTCGACCGCACCCATGAGCTCTGCCCGTATTCGAAGGCCACCCGTGGCAACATCCCCGTCGAGGTCGTCGCGGTCTGAGACCGGTCGAGGACTTCAGCCCTCCTCGTCATCCTCTTCGTCGAGAGTGCTGAAGTCCTCGACCTCGCGGGGAGATCCCGCGACGAGGATCTCGTCGTTGGCGTAGAGGGTGACATCCTGATCAGCGATGTTCCAGGTGTCCTCACCGTCGCGTCTGAATGCGACGACGCTGATCCCGTACTCGCGTCTGATGTCGAACGACGCCAGCGGCGAATCAGAGATGCGCACCGGCGGGGCCGTTCGGGCCAGCACGAAGTCTTCGCTGACGGGCATGAAGTCGGACATGTGTCCGCGGATGAGATGCGCTGTCCGGCGCCCCATGTCGTTCTCCGGACGGATCACATTGTCGATCCCCAACTGTCCGAGGATGTCCGCATGCGTCTGGCTGACGGCCTTGGCCCAGATATGCTGATTCCCGATCTTGAGGACCTTCGAAGCGACGAGGATGCCGGCTTCGAGGTCGTTGCCGATGGCGATCACCACTCGGCTGACCTCCTCGATGCCGAGCTGGCGCAGCACGGTCTCATCCGTCGCATCCGTCCGGGAGACGAAGGCCAGTTTGTCGGAGTATTGGGCCACGACCGCCTCGTCGATGTCGATGCCGATGACGTCGACGCCGTAGGCGGCCAGCTCTGTGGCCAGTGAGCCGCCGAAGCGGCCCAGCCCGATGACGGCCACCGCCCCGTCCCTGGCCAGTGGGTGGGGGTTGCCCAAGAAGAACGCCGCAGGTCGCGTGCGCCACTTTCTGCTCTTCATCTCCGGTCTCCTTTCCTTGAGTGCGTGGGGTCTGACTGCTGCGATGCCGGTCGGGCTGCTCAGCCGATGAGCGGCCTCTCGACCGGAAGTTCGTAGCGGATGGCGCGTGCTCGCAGGGCCAGTCCGGAAGCGACGGTCACCGGGCCCAGCCGCCCCAGGATCATCACTGCGATGAGGACGGCTTGACTCGTTCCGGGCAGTCCGGCGGTGATGCCGGTCGACAGGCCGACGTTGCCGAAGCCGGAGATGACCTCGAAGAGGAGCCGACCGAGCCCGGGCCCCGGGTCGTCGAGCATGAGGACGATGGTGGCCGTGGCGATGAGCGCGAGAGCCAGAACGATCACCGTCGTTGCCTGTCGGTAGGCCGATCGTGCCACACGGGAGCCGAAGAGGTTCGTCGCCGAACCTCCGGAGATCTCGGCCCAGGTCATCGCCAGCAGCACGAGAACAGTGGTGATCTTCACTCCGCCCGCGGTTCCCGCCGGGCCGCCGCCGACGAACATGAGGAGGTCCATCACGAACCAGGTGGCGGGGTGCAGCTGCGAGATGTCGACGGTGCTGAAGCCCGCCGTGCGTGTGGTCGTCGATTGGAATGCGGCCGCCTGCAGCTTGTCCCACCAGTCGAATCGTCCCAGAGTTCCGGGATTGTTCCATTCGACTGCGGCGATGAACACCGTGCCGGCAAGGAGCAGAACCGGAGTGGCGACGACCATCGCACGCGTCGTCAGGCTCCACGCCAGCGGAGTCCGGTAGCGGCGGACGATCTCGATGAGCACCGGATAGCCGAGTCCGCCGAGGATGATCGCCGCTGCCACAGGTGCGCAGACGAAGGGATCGGTGGCGTAGCCGGCGAGACTGTCGGACCTGAGACCGAAGCCGGCGTTGTTGAAAGCCGAGACTGCGTGGAAGACCGCGTCCCACGCCGCGTCTCCGGCTTCTTCGCCGTAGTGGACGGCGAAGCGAAGGAACAGCATCGTCGCAACGACCGCCTCGGTGGCGATGGTGAGACCGATGACCCGCAGCACCATGGGCCGGACGCCTCCGATATCGGAGCTCTTGGCCTCGGCGGCGGCCGACTCCCGGAGCCTGAGCCCGACCTTTCCCGCGACGAGCATGGCCAGAAGAGTCGTGAGCAGCAGGACGCCGAGGCCGCCGATCTGGATGAGACCGAGGATCACGGCCTGGCCGAAGAACGTGTAGTCGCTGCCGGTCGAGAGCACCTCCAGGCCCGTGACGCTGATCGCGGAGGTGGCGGTGAAGAGCGCAGACAGTACAGAGATTCCGCCGGGAGTGGACGTCGCGTTGGGCAGCATCAGCAGACCTGTGCCGAGGAGCAGAGCCGCAAGGTAGGTCACGACCACGCGGTCGATGGCATTGCGATGAGGATGATGCACGGTCGGCATGCTACCGACCCCGAATCAACTCTGCCGTAGACGTCATAGGCTCAACAGTACCGATGTTCCCCCAGGCCACAAGAGGGCTGCACGGCACCGCGCGCGACGTGCCCCGTCGGGACAGCAGGCGCAGACTACTCCTGTGCACGATATCGTGCTACCCCTTGTAGCTCCGATTGCGCCGTGCATAGACTCCCTGCAATGAAGCATTGACTCGACGCGGAACCGATGCATCGAGTCGATCCAGTGAGGTGACTGATGAGCGGCAGCGTCGGACTCGGCAGCTTCTGCGAAGGAGGTCCACAGTGTCTGAGAAGACTCGAAGCGGGAAGTCGACGAAGGGGAAGTCGACCAGAACACGGTCGACCGCCTCGGCGGAGGACAAACGCCGGTACTACGAGCGGATGGTCCTCATCCGCGCCTTTGAGATGCGGGCCCAGGAGATGTACACGCGGGCGAAGATCGGCGGGTACTGTCACCTCAACCTCGGCGAGGAAGCCGTCGTCGTCGGTCTCATGGCCGCCCTGGAGGACCGGGACTACCTGTTCGCCAACTACCGCGTCCACGGGTATGCGCTGATGCGAGGACTGGACCCGGGGGCGGTCATGGCGGAGCTGTTCGGCCGCAAGGACGGCGTCTCCGGCGGCTGGGGCGGCTCGATGCATCTGTTCGACTCCGACGCCCGGCTGATGGGCGGCTACGGCATCGTCGGAGGACAGATGCCGCCGGCCACCGGCGCTGCCTTGGCTCTGAGCTATCGGCAGAAACCGGGTAAGGAGGCCGAGGCCGTGATGTGTCTGCTCGGCGACGGGACGGCCGCGATCGGCTCGTTCCACGAGTCGCTGAACATCGCCGGCCTGTGGGACCTGCCCATCGTCTACGTGATCATCAACAATCGGATCGGCATGGGCACCGACGTCGAGCACTCCTCGGCCGAGCCCGAGCTGTACAGGAAGGCCGAAGCCTATCGTCTGCCCAGCAGACGTGTGGACGGCAGCGATCCGGTCGTCGTCCGCGATGCGGCCTTGGAAGCGCTGCGTTCGGCTCGGGAGGAGAGCAGACCGTATGTGCTGGAGACGATGACCTACCGGCTGAAGGGCCACTCCGTCGTCGACCCCGCGCAGTACCGAACGGATGAGGACAAGGAAGAGGTCAGGGCCAATGACCCGGTTCCGGCCTATCGGGACAAACTGGTCAAAGGCAGAGTGCTGACGAAGAAGCGCGCTCAGGAGATCGACGACGAAGCGGAGAAGCGCATTGACGAGGCGGTCGAATTCGCCGACGACAGCGAATCGCCGGAACCCGAACGGCTTTTCGACAACGCCTATTCGACCGAGGTGAACAACGCCCCAGCGGGATTCCCCGGCGATTCCGTCGTATCCATCTGAGAGTGAAAGAGAAGCAGGAGGCGCCCATGGCCGAGATGACTTTCCGGCAAGCTCTCAAAGACTGTCTGAGAGCGGAGATGACCCGGGATGAGAGGGTGCTGCTGCTCGGCGAGGAGATCGGCAGATTCGGTGGTTCCTACAAGATCACCGAAGGGCTGCTCGACGAATTCGGCCCGGAACGAGTGCGGGACACGCCGATCGCCGAGAACGGCTTCGCCGGCGTCGGGGTCGGTGCGGCGATGCTGGGTCTGCGGCCGGTCGTCGAGTTCATGACCCTGAACTTCAGCGTCCTGGCCTTCGACCAGATCGTCAATCACGCGACGAAGATCTACACGATGTTCGGCGGTCAGACCTCGATACCGATCGTCTATCGCACGCCCGGTGGCGGCGGCCAGCAGCTCGGAGCGACTCACTCGCAGAACATCGAGGTGTGGTATGCGCATATGCCGGGGCTGAAAGTGGTCGCACCGTCGAACCCGTCCGACGCGAAGGCGCTTCTGACGGCTTCGATCCGCGATGACGATCCGGTCCTGTTCCTCGAGAACCTCAACCTGTACAACACCAAGGGAGAAGTCCCGGACGAGGAGCAGACGCTGGAGCTCGGCACAGCCTCCGTTGCCCGTGAGGGCAGCGATCTGACCGTCATCGCGTATTCGCGCGGAGTCGGCGTCGCTCTCAAGGTGGCGGAGGAGCTGGCGAAGGACGGAGTGTCCATCGAGGTCGTCGACCTGCGGAGTCTGCGGCCCTTGGATCGGCCGACGTTCTGTCGGTCTGTGGCGCGGACCAGCAGGGCCGTGGTCTTCGAAGATGATTGGCTCAGCTATGGCGTCGGCGCGGAGGTCGCAGCGTCGGTGCAGGAGGGTGCCTTCGACTTCCTCGACGCTCCCGTTCGCCGAGTGGCGGCCGCCGAGATCCCGCTGCCCTATGCCAAGCCTCTTGAGAAGGCGGCGCTGCCCGACGCCGAGGATCTCACTCGGGTCATCCGCGAGACTCTCGATGCAACCGGTTTCTCTGCTTAGGAGCTCACCATGACCGATATTCTCATGCCTCGCCTGTCCGACACGATGGAAGAGGGCGTCATCTCCCGGTGGAACGTGGAGGTCGGCGACGAAGTCACGAAGGGCGACATCCTCGGGGAGATCGAGACCGACAAAGCGACCATGGACTTCGAAGCCTATGACTCCGGGGTCGTCAGCAGCCTGCTGGTGGAGGAGGGATCGACGGTCGCCATCGGCGAACGTGTCGCAGTCCTCGGCGATGACTCGACCGACAACGATGACTCGACCGACAGCGGTGACGCCGAAGACAGCGGTGAGTCGGACGAGACCGAGAAGACCGAAGACAGCGGTGAGTCGGCTGCCGGTGATGGTTCCGGCGGTGAGGAATCCGAAGCCGGCGACGGCGAAGACCGCGATGAGTCAGCCGACTCGGCCGACGCTTCCGAAGCGTCCGGTGAGGAGGAATCCTCAGAGGCGGAGGCACCGTCACCGGAGAGCGAAGAGTCCGACGAAGACGGCAGCGGAGTCCGGATCTCCCCGTTGGCACGGAAGATGGCCGACAAGCACGATATCGACACAGCCGAGGTCGAAGGAACGGGGCCGCGTGGCAGGATCATCCGCGTCGACGTCGAGAAGGCGATCTCCGAACGCGACGAGTCCGGAGACGACGATCAGGCTGACCGGCCGGCATCGGACCAGGAGTCGAATGAAGACGCGACCGTGTCCCTCAATGCCAATCAGCGCGTCACCGCCGAACGTCTGTCCGACAATGCCGGTGTGCCGACGTTCCGGCTCACTTCGAAGGTCGACGCCGATGCGCTGATGGCCTTCCGTACCGAGATCAACGAGCGATTGGCGACGACCGGCGACAAGGTCAGTCTCACCGATCTGCTGACTCGGGCCTGTGCTGTGATGCTCAGAGAGCATCCCGAGGTCAATTCCTCGTGGAATGAGGATTCGATCATCCGCCGAGGTGCCGTCAACGTCGGGATAGCGGTCGCCTTGGACAGCGGCCTCATCGTGCCGGTGATCAGGGATGCCGACCGGAAGAGTGTGAGCCAGATCGGTCGTGAGTCACGAGACCTGGCCGAGCGAGCGAAATCCGGCAAGCTGCATCCAGACGAGTTCTCAGGCGGTTCGTTCTCGATCAGCAATCTGGGAATGTGCGGCATCGATGACTTCACTGCCATCATCAACCCGCCGGAGGCGGCGATCCTCGCCGTCGGCGCCGCGGTCGACGAACCCGTGGTGCGTGACGGCGAACTCACCACGCGCACCGTGATCACGATGACGATGACCGTCGACCACCGTGTGCTCAACGGCGCAGAGGCGGCCGTGTTCCTGGGCGAGCTCAAGGCGCTGCTGGAAGAGCCGCTGCGGATCGTCGTCTGACAGCTGCCGGCCGGTGCCGACGGTGTGCAGACGGGCCGGCTGCAATCGATCAGGAGAGCCTCAACCCTCCGTGCGGCCGTATCGCTTCTGAAGTGCTTCCAGGAGCATGGCCAGCGCCTGCTCCTGGGTCTGGGACAGGATGTCGAGCGGTTCGCCCGAAAAGCTGTGGACTGCGCTGTCGACCTGGCCGTCGACGACGACTGCCAGACATGTCGTCCCCGGTTCTTGTCCGTCCTGTCCTGCCGGGCCTCCGGCTCCGGAGGCGGCGACAGCTGCGTCGACACCCATCATCTCGCACACGGATCGTGCCATCGCCTCCACCGCCTGACAGGAGATGACCGGGCCGGGCGGCACGTTGAGAAGGCGATGCTTGACATCACTGGCGTACGCGACGACTCCGCCTGCGAACCATTCTCCGGACCCCGAGGCCGCGGCGAGGTGGCTGCAGATCCTGCCGCCGGTGAGCGACTCTGCGGCGGCGACGCGGATGCCGTGGTCGGTGCAGAATTCGGAGAGGAGCTCGGCGATCCTCGTGGCGTTGTTCTCGTGCTCTTCAAAGCTGGACACGTGGGTACTCTACTCCGGGTCGGTCGGACCCGGTCATAGGATCGGGTGCCGTGGATTCGCCTGTCTGTTCAGGGCAGAAGTGAGCCCCGGCGGACCGGGGCTCAGACGTCTTCTTCCTTCCCAGGTAACCATCGAGCCGTCATTGGAGACGCTGGAGGAGCATCTCCTTGCCTTGCTGGCCGGCTGTGCGGTTGTTCTCCTGGATCTTCTTGAACCAGTCGGCGAGTTCCTCATCGCCCTGTTCTCGAGCATCCTGGATGTAGGTCTCGAGAGTCCACACGTTGCTCAATGAGGCTTCGATGGCCCAAATGAGGTTGTAGTTCTTGTCTTTGACCGGGCTGCTGATGTCGGTGGCCATTGTGCTCATCTCCTCGGGGTTCCGCAGGAGCTTCTGCCCCCGCTGGGACCACTTACGTTACTGGCGCTCATCCGACGACGACAGGGGTTTCCGGCTGTGCGGTCGCGTGTTAACGTGTGGCCGAAGTGTGCCTGATCGTCGTGGCCCTCATCGCCGACAGCGCGGCGGATCCGACGGGGTCGCGGCTCACCCTACGGGCGGACGGCGCGTTCGTCGCTGGCGTGGCCGGGAGGCAGGTCGCCCAGCTGTGAGGTGCGCAGGGGTGTGAAGTCGCCTGCGGATTCGGCGGACAGCACGCGCGCTGTGGTGCACACGTGGTCGCCGCCGTCGTCGAGCATCGCGATGCGCTCGACGAGGAGGCGGTTCGGCAGCTCTGCGATCAGCGGCACACCCTCCTCGGTGACGGTGATGTCGAGGCCTGTGAACTTGTCTGCCTCGGAACCGGAGCGGGAGCCGAAGTGCCGGGCCAGATCACGATCGGCGGTGGTGAGGAAATGCACGGCGAAGCAGTCGGAGCGCAGACCGACTCGGTAGGTGTGATTGGCCTTCGACAGCCAGAAGCAGTACCGCTGCGGGCTGATGCTCGCCTGCGAATGGAATCCGATCAGGCAGCCGGCCCGTTCGCCCTCCGCCGAGGCGGTGACGACGATGAGCGGGGAATCGACCGAGCCCATGAGATCGTCGATGCCGGTGCTCATGAGACTCTCCCGTCCGGTGGTTTCGCTTCGTAGCGGAGGAAGAGGGTGTCGTCGGCGACCATCGTCGACTTCAGCGAGAACTGCGCGATGCCGGCCCCGGGCGGAGCGATGCTCACCGGCAGCGGATCGCCGCCCATCATCGGTGAGATCGACAGGCACAGTTCGTCGAGGCGGTCGGCGGCGACGAGCTCTCCGAGCCACCGTGGCCCGCCTTCGCAGAGCACGACCTGGTAGCCGAGACCGGCCAGGGCCTGCAGGGCCTTCGCCGGTTCGACCCGGTCCTCACCGGCGATGATGATCGTGGCCGCCTGTTCCGCGGCGGCCAGCTGCTCGGGATCGGCCTTCGCACACGTGATGACGATGGTGCGTGCGTGCTCCGGGGCTCCGGCGAAGACCTGTGAGGACCAATCGAGGTCGAGGCTGCGGCTGACCACTGCCACCGGAGGCATCTCGGACTGGCCCCGAGCCCGACGCTGTGCTTGGGCGTCCTCATCCAGCCGCATCGGCGCGTAGCCTTCGCTGCGCACCGTCTGGGCACCGACCATGACGACATCGGCAATCTGCCGCATCCGACGGAACAGTGCCTGGTCGGGTGCGGTCGACAGCGCGCCGACGCGACCATGGATGGCTGCCGTTCCGTCGAGACCGGCCACCATGTGTCCGGTCACCCAGCACTCATGCCGCGGCTGGGAGCGATCGACCTCGAGATAGGGCGTCAGCGGGTCCGGGATCGGTGCACTGCGTTCGAGAGGCTCCATCTGTGCAAGTCTACTGAACGTGACAGGCACTCGCGGCGACGATTTTCCGACCAGCGCCCGGACCCCGCTGACTGCCTCGGTACGAGGGGCTCAGTTCGTCCAGGCGTCGTCGGTGAAGTAGCCGTCGATCCAGCCGGGCAGACGGTCCCCGTCCTTCGCGGTCTCCAGTGTGTAGGGGGCGACGTGGAAGCCGGCTTTGTCGAGGGTGCGCATGGTGTTGGGATCAACGGATTCATTGTGCCGAACGGTGACGTCGACGCGATGTCTGAAGCCATCTTGGAATTCCTCAACATGTCAGAGAACGACGTCCGAGAGATGCGAGCCAATGCGATCGAGCGGGCTGCCGACTTCTCTGAAGGTGCCATCATCCGACGATGGGGGCAGGTCTTGGCAGAGCAGTCGTTTGCGCCCATCACGCATTTGAAAGGTGTGAGTGCAAAGCTTCGAGAAGCAGTGGTCACTGCCGACGGAATCTCCATCACGGCAGCTCTGTCGGGAACCGGGAACACGTTCCTCGACGATGCCTTCATCTCGTGGAAGTCACGGACTGGAACCTTCTATGGGCGAATCGGCGCAGATATCAGCGACGGCACGGTCACAGCGGAAGTTCCAATGAGAAGGATCAGCCGCATCACCGAAGAGTACGTGGACTTCTCGCTTGACCTCGTCGCGAGACGAGGATTCACACGAGTGCGTATCTCCAGTGGCGACGGCTCAATCGTCAACCATCCGGGTCAGCTGAAGCTGTACACGACCAAGCACGGCAATCTCAGCGGTCAAATGCTCGAAGGTCAGGGCGACGCAACCGCCGAGGCGCCTGAGCTCACATCCACTTCTTGACGCGGAAGACGACGTAGAGAACAATGCCCAGACCGAGCATGAGCCCCAGGGCCATCGGATAGCCGAAGGCCCAGTGGAGTTCGGGCATATCGTCGAAGTTCATGCCGTAGATCGCTCCGACGAGGGTCGGGGCGAAGAGGATCGCCGCCCATCCGGAGATCTTCTTCATGTCGTCGTTCTGGCGCTGCGCGACGAGGGTGGAATTGACGTTGAGGATCTGCGACAGGGCTTCTCTCAGCTCGCCCGCTTCGGCGAGGACCCGCGTGAGGTGGTCGGTGACGTCATCGAGGTAGGCGCGAAGGTCGTCGGGAATCGCGTATTTAGCCGCCCCGTTCCCCAGCGCTTGCGTCAGCCGATTGAGGTGGGTGGAGTTGTGAAGGACATCGATGACTTCCTGGCTGAGGAGATAGATGCGCTCGGCGGCGGCAGTGTCCCCACTGAAGACCTGCCTCTCGATTCCGTCCTTGTCGACCTGCAGGCCGTCGAGGACGGGGAAGTACGTATCGACTGCGGTATCGAGCAGGCGGTAGACGAGTGCTTCCGGACCGAGCGCGAGCAGTTCGCGATCTTTCGTCCAGCTGCGCTTCTCGTTCGCGAAGTACTCCTGGACGCCGCTGGTGTCCGCTGGGATCGGCGTACCGTCGATGAAGCGGTCACCTTGGCAGATGATGACGAGCGCGTCGTCCTTCATAAGAAGGTGGAACTCGTTGAATTCGACTTCTTCTTTCGCGTCGATGTAGACCGCTGATTTGAGGACGACGAAGAGCACATCGTCGTAGCGTTCGACCTTGGCTCGCTGGTTCGCGTGGAAGAGGTCATCGACGAGGACCGGGTGCAGCTGCCACGCTGAGGTGATCTCCTCGAGCAGCCCGGGAGCGGACCTGGGGATAACGACCTGTGTGATCGAACCGGGGACGGACGAGCCGGAGCCGTCCAGGTCATGTGCGGACAGCGCCTCGGCGAAGGACCGGACGACGTTCATCTCCTGCGGTTCACTGTCGATGATGCGGCGGCTGAACAGCGTGGGCGCCTCGGGGGCCTTCGCTTCTGATCCCACCGCCGATCGCTTGCGCAGCGACGGTCGTTCGGACTTGTGCCTACGGGCTCTGGCCATTGTGCTCCCTTTCCTCTGACAGCCCCTCAACGGTACTGCACGCCTATGTCGGCTTCAGGACGCAGCACGACGAAGGCGAACAGCGTCGGGTGTTCTCGGGCGCGGTGAAAATAGCTGGGTGATTCTCCTGGGTGCGGCAGTAGACTGTGGATACAGTGACGCGGGAATTCGTTTCCGGCGGAAATGAGATGGGCTGTGCAGGCCGGCAGCACATGGATTCGATGAATCGATCAGAGGACTACGGGGCCCGGGCGAAACGGTTCGGCAGGTTCAGCATCTGCTGAGAAAGAAGGCGAGCACGGCGGAGTGCGCCGAGCTGAGCGGTGAACACCGCTCAGAGATGTTCTTCAACTTCCACATCGCATATACGGTCGGACCCATCGAACAGACGCAGCATCTCATCGAGGAGAGCGGCGTCGGCCGGTCCGGTCGATCGCAATTGGTACCGAAAGAAGGTGCTGAACAATGACCGTTACGTTGGATCAGCCGGCTCTTGACGCTCCGGCAGCTCCACAGAGCAAGGGCAAGGTCATCGTCGACTGGATCACGTCGACCGACCACAAGACGATCGGGTACATGTATCTCCTCGGCTCGTTTTTCTTCTTCTGCGTCGGTGGAGTGATGGCGCTGATCATCCGTCTCGAGCTCTTCGAGCCCGGCATGCAGATCGTCGAGACCAAAGATCAGTACAACCAGCTGTTCACCATGCACGGCACACTGATGCTGCTGATGTTCGCCACCCCGCTTTTCTCCGGCTTCGCGAATGTCATCATGCCGTTGCAGATCGGTGCTCCGGATGTCGCGTTCCCGCGTCTGAACGCCTTTGCGTTCTGGATGTATCTTTTTGGTTCACTGATCGCGCTGTCCGGCTTCCTCACCCCGCAGGGCGCCGCGGCTTTCGGCTGGACCGCTTATGCTCCGCTGAACAATACGACGTTCACACCCGGTGTCGGTGGCAACCTGTGGGTTCTCGGCCTCGCTCTGCAGGGCTTCGGCACGATTCTCAGCTCCGTCAACCTCATCACCACCATCATCACGATGCGCGCACCGGGCATGACCATGTTCCGCATGCCTATCTTCACCTGGAACACTCTGATCACCGGCATCCTTGTGCTCATGGCTTTCCAGCCTCTGGCTGCTTCGCTGCTCGTCCTCGGTGCAGACAGGATACTGGGCTCGCATGTCTTCAGTCCGGGCCACGGGGGCCCGATTCTCTGGCAGCACTTGTTCTGGTTCTTCGGCCACCCCGAAGTGTATGTGATCGCACTGCCGTTCTTCGGCATCGTCACGGAGATCTTCCCCGTCTTCAGCCGAAAGCCTCTCTTCGGCTACAAGGGGTTGGTCTTCGCAACCATTGCAATTGCTGCTCTGTCTGTGACGGTCTGGGCCCACCACATGTTCGTCACCGGAGTGGTCGCGCTGCCGTTCTTCGCGTTCATGACCATGCTCATCGCCGTCCCGACGGGCGTGAAGTTCTTCGCATGGATCGGCACGATGTGGCGAGGGTCGATCACCTTCGAAACGCCGATAGTGTGGTCGATCGGCTTCCTGGCTACCTTCCTCTTCGGTGGGCTCACCGGCGTCATCCTGGCCAGCCCGGCACTGGACCAGCAGGTGTCCGACACCTACTTCGTCGTCGCTCACTTCCACTACGTCGTCTTCGGCACAGTCGTGTTCGCGATGTTCGCCGGGTTCTACTTCTGGTGGCCGAAGTGGACAGGCAAGATGCTCAACGAGAAGCTCGGGCACATCCACTTCTGGATGCTGTTCATCGGCTTCCACGGAACCTTCCTCGTCCAGCACTGGCTGGGCGTCGACGGCATGCCGCGCCGTTACGCCGACTACCTGCCGCAGGACGGCTTCACATGGATGAACCAGGTATCGACGGTCGGCTCGCTGCTGCTGGGTCTGTCCATGGTGCCGTACTTCTGGAATGTGTGGATCACCGCCCGGAACGCGCCGAAGGTCACGGTCGACGACCCGTGGGGCTATGGAGCTTCTCTCGAATGGTCGACGTCCTGCCCACCTCCGCGTCACAACTTCACCACGCTGCCGCGGATCCGTTCGGAACGGCCCGCCTTCGATGCGAATCACCCAGAGCTGCTCGAATACGCGGTTCCCGGCAAAGGGGTCTCGGCCTGACTGTTGATCAGATGGCGGTGCCTGCGCCAGATCTCTGCCCGCGCCGGTGCGCAGATGGGTTAGAGTGGCAACCGGTCGGCATCGTCGCGGACCGGAAGCCCACCACGAGGAACCTGTGAGCACGGAGCCGTAGAACATGTCACGAATCTTCCTCCGCCTCTGGCGCCGCTACCGGGATACAGCACTCTTCTTGAAGATGACGGCCGGTTTCGTCCTCGGACTGATCGTTGCCTTCGTCTTCGGAGAGAAGGCGCAGGTGCTGTCACCGATCGGTGACATCCTGCTCAACCTCCTCCAGCTGATCGTCATCCCGATCATCATGGTGACGCTGATCGACGCGGTCAACAGCACGCGCCCCGGAAACCTCGTCAGGGTCGCCTTCAAGACCTTCGCCTTCTACATCTTCACGACGATCGCCGCCGTCGTCATCAGTCTGTCCCTGGCTCTTCTGGTCAATCCGGGGACCGGGCTCCATCGCCCTGAAAAGGGCGCAGAGACGCCCGAGGCACCCTCGTTCGTCGACCAGCTCGTCGGCATATTCCCCGAGAACATCTTCAAAGCTCTGGTCGACGGCAACATCCTCGCTCTGATCTTCGTGGCCTTGGTCGTCGGCCTCACGATGGCAGGTATGCGCCGCTCGTCCGATTCGACGATCTCCGGGTTCGGGAAGCTCATGTACGACCTCGTGCTCGCGGCCAAGGAGATGACGTTTCGTATCCTCGCAGGGATACTCCAATTTGCGCCGTTCGGTATCGCAGCCCTGGTGGCGAGCGACATCGGCAGCCAAGGACTCGATGCTCTGGCGGCTCTGGGCAAACTGACCGGCGTCGTCTACGCCGGTCTGGCAGCGCAGATCCTCCTCATCTATATTCCGCTGCTGCTGTTAAATCGGATTCCGGTCGGCGGGTTCTTCCGCGTCGCCGGTGCGCCGATGGCCACGGCGTTCACGACTCAGAGCAGTTCCGGGACGATCCCCGTGTCGCTGGAGGCGACGAGGGAAGCAGGCATCCTCCAAGAGGTCGCAGGCTTCGTCATCCCTTTGGGTGCGACCATCAATATGGACGGCGCTGTCATCCGTCTGGGGGCGTCGGTGGTGCTGGCTGCCAATATCGTCGGCCATGACATGACCGTGCTCGAACTCGGCGCGATCGTCCTCACGGCCACGTTCGTCTCGATCGGCACCGCAGGAGTCCCGGGCGCCGGGCTCATCGGATTGACGATCCTGCTGCAGCAAGCCGGTCTCCCGCTCGAGACCGTCGCTCTGGTCGCCGGTGTCGACGTCCTGCTCGGAATGGGGGCGACGATGATCAATATCACCGGCGACCTCGTCGGAGCCCACCTCATCGACAAGAGTGAGAAGCGGATCAGCGAGGGCAGCCGCGGATTGTAGCCCTTTCACTGGAATCACGGGAGGGGTAGCGAAGGCTTCGTCGTTCTGGAATCGTGAAGTCACAGTCCGCACACGTGCTCACCCGACGATATGGCGAGGAGGAGCTGCTCATGGACTACACCCGACTCGGGAACTCAGGCCTGCGCGTCTCACGGCTGGCCCTGGGGACCATTCCGTTCGGATCCGGTGGCGGATTCGAGAGGATCGCAGGGGTCTGCGGAGATGACGCTCGACGCCAGTTCCGCGAGGCCCTGGACCGTGGAGTGAACTTCATCGATACAGCCAACCTCTACTCGGCCGGGGACGCGGAAAGAGTCCTCGGCGAGATCATGGGCGACAAACGCGATGAAGTCATCCTCACCTCCAAGGCGCGGATGCCCACCGGAGAAGGCCCGAACGACTCCGGGGCAAGCAGGCAGCATCTGACGCGAGCAGTCGAGGACAGCCTCGAACGACTGCGCACCGATCATCTCGATCTGCTCTACATCCACCAATGGGACGGGCAGACGCCGATCACGGAGACCATCGCCACCGTCAACGAGATGATCCGGGCGGGAAAGATCCGGTATTGGGGAGTCTCGAACTTCAGTGCCTGGCAGCTGACGAAGACGGTCTACGAAGCGCAGCTGGCGGGCCTCGAGGGCCCCATCTCCCAGCAGGTGTACTACACGCCCGAGGCACGCGATATCGAATACGAGATGATCCCGGCTGCCCGTGACCTGGGCGTAGCGACGTTCGGCTGGAGCCCCCTGGGGGAAGGTCTCCTCAACGGGAAGGTCAGACGTGGTCGGCAGACGCCATCGGACACCCGACAGGGTACCGGTTGGCCGGAGCCCCACGTCACTGATGAGAAGCGGGCCTATGATCTCATCGAACTCTTCGCTCAGATCGCGAACGAGTTGGACTGGTCGATCCCGCAGGTCGTGATCTCCTGGATCCTTGATCGCCCGGGCGTGGGCGGCACGGTGATCGCGGCCCGGAAGTTCGACCACCTCACCGAGGACCTCGACGCCGCGGAGCTGACGCTTCCGGCGGAAGCCCGGGATCGGATCACTGTGGCGTCTCAGCTGCCTGCCTATTATCCGCACTGGCACAGAATGATGACAGCGCAGGACCGGCCCGAACCCGCCGAGGCGGAGTTCCACGCCGAACAGCGTCGCCATGTTTTCGGAGACGAGCAATAGTTCAACGCGACAACTCAGATATGAATCACAGAAAAAGGAGGACGACCGATGACCACACGTGACGAACTCCGTGCGGAGAAGGCTCTGCAGGGGATGGAATTCCCCGCTTCGAAGACCGAGCTCATCGACTATGCGACCGAACGCTCGGCCACGGCGAAGACACTTCAGGCTCTGCGAGCCCTGCCGGATCGACAGTTCGAGAACAAGGACGATGTCGTTGAGGCGGTGCCGCAGGAGCCCGAAGGCGACGCGCCCGGAGGTGTGCACCGATGAGAGCGACCCGGGCTCAGACAGACCGGCAGAAGATTGCGAATCGGAAGAAGGTGCTTGAACATGCGCAGTGATGAATTTCTGAAGAACGTCACCGAGATCGGCGGACCCAGCGATCCTGAAAGCGCTGCCGTCGTAACTCGGACGGTATTGGATAACCTCGGCAAACAGCTCAAAGGCGGAGAGGCGGCGGATCTGGCTGCCCAGCTTCCCGCCGAACTGCAGGAGCCGCTGGAACGGCACGGCTCGGAAGCGCCGTTGACCGACGACGTCGATGATTTCCTCCGGCGTCTGGCTGATCAGCTGGGTGAGGGAATCGATCCTGAAACCGCCCGTGTCTATGCGCGTGCGGTGATCTCGACGCTTGACGCCGCGGTCTCCGAGGGCGAGGTCCACGATCTCCGCTCACAGCTGCCCGCAGGCTTCGCACCACTCTTCGAAGGCTGATCTCTTTGTCGCCCCTCATTCTGGTGAAGGCATGGTCTTCGCCGGAGTGAGGGGCGATCTGTCTCTGGCGTTATGGCCGCCCATGAAGCCGCTGGCGCGAACACCGGCGAGATGAATGAATCACTGGGCCCAGTGGCAGAGCACGGCGGGCGGACCCCATCCGATTTGTCGAGGGCTACGAATACGTGAGTATGGACAGGGCCATTCAGTCAAGAGGGGCGAAGCTGGCCGAGGTGATCGACTACTGGAAGCTCTCCCTCGAAGGAGTCTGGCTGCACAGCGTCAGCTTGGGCAGTGAGCTGAGCGAGTTGGAAATCGATGCCTACCTCCACGGAGTCGTCGGACTCTCCGGCTATCAGCACGACATCATTGCGCAGGCCGTCAACGAACTCATCGACATGCTGCCGGATCCGCCTCGGGCATCCTTCAGCAACGAACCTGACCTCGACGAGGTTGAGCCCCTCGCGCCGGATGACGACTTCGGGACGTAGCTCTGGCCCGGAGGCCTCGGCGGGTTGCGACTGTCAGAAAGGGCTCTGCTCCATAAGCCCGGTGTAGACGAGCCGTTCGGCCTGTTCATGGAGCTTGGTGTTCGTTCTGTTGCTCACCTTGACCAGAAGCAGGAACGCCTGGTGCTCGTCGATCTTGAAGCGTTCCATGAGGATGCCTTTGGCGACGCCGATCATGTCGCGTGAGAGGAGCGCCGAGTGGAGCTGGGAGACTTCCTGAGAACCGGCGAGGGCAACTGCCGCGTGCGCTGCGACGATGAGTCCGACATGCTCTGATTCGTCAGAGAACGCTTGGGGAAGACTGGAGAAGATGTTGAGCGCTCCCAGATTCTCGGCTTCGACGAAGAGCTGAAACGCCAGCATGCTTCGGATGGGAGTCTCAGCCGCGGCTCGCCGTGCGAAGTCGGGCCACCGAGACTCGTTTCGCATGTCGGGGATACGGACCGTCTTCTGCTCATATACGGCGTCGAGGCAGGGTCCCTGCCCCTCGGCCGTCTGAATCTCATCGACTCGTGTCGGAAGCTCGCCCGTTGGTGCCTTCGCGGTGACGGTTCTGCGTCCTTCGACGAGACTGATGGAGCCGTGCTCTGCGCCCGGGATGACCGCCACGGCGGAATCGGCAATGGCCATCAGAAGTTCCTGCGGACTCTGATTCTGAAGGTCGCGAGCCATCTGGGCGAGAGCGACCGCCAGGACGTCCTTGCCTGCTTGCTCCCCCTGGTCGTGTTCGGACGGAAGCCCTCGAGTGTTGTCATTCGCGCTGCTCATCACTCAATACTCCAGCAGCGATCTGACCACTTCAAGGGTTTGCGTATGGTGAGACTCGAGCTCGTTGCCGCCGGGCCTGGACTGATCGTGCGGATGACCGCAATCAAGCTGGGACGCAGGCGGATTTCAGGAGGAGCACATATAGGCATGCACAATAGTGGGCATGACCTTTCTTCCGGCAGATCTGCCGCATACCGCGGTTCGTGGTGCCAACTTCGCGCAGTCAGTGGCGAAACTCGCAGCGCAGAGACTGCGTGAGCGCGTTCGCGAGTCTCGGCTGTCTGATGAATTCCATCCTCAGGATGACGACGAGTTCGTGGCGGCCGCCTACTTTGCAGGGGATCTCAGTTCGGTCTATCAGCTGGAACAGTGGCTGTGGCCATTCGCGCAGCTTGAGGCTCGACTCAAAGAGCTCGGTCACGGTGATCGACCCTTCGGCATCATGGTCCGGAATGCTTTGGTCGCCAAACATCTGAGGGGTGTCACCTCTTTTCCAGTTCGCTTCTCACGCCTGACAAAGGGACTGGACGAGTTCATGCAGTCGCCGAGCCTGAGAGCGGTGTTCTACGTCAACCAGGGGACGAGCAACTTTCAAGCGCTGCGTTATCCTGAACCGGCTCATGTGCACCTCAGCCATGGTGAGAGCGAGAAGATCTCGATGATCTCCAATCAGCTCAAAGGCTATGACTACGTCTTCACCGCCGGTCAGGCCGCCAGACAGAGGATTGAGCAGACGCTCTACGGTTTGGGCGAAGACCGCATGTTCGATGTCGGCCGACCTCAGCTGGATCGCCCGCGCTCCGTTCCTCGCGAGTGGGAGGAGTTCAAGACGAAGAATCCTGATGGCAAAGCGGTCTTCTACGCGCCGACCTGGGAAGGTGATTCCCCGTCGATGGCCTACGGAACCATCGCTTACAACGGAGAACAGATCGTCACCTCGCTGTTGGAAGCTGGCTATCGAGTGATCTTCCGACCGCATCCACGTACCGGAGTGATGCGTGACGATTTCGGTAAAGCCGTAGAAAATGTGGCGGAGATCGTCGAAGCTGATCCTCGGGGATTCCTTGACGAAAGTTCGGACGTTTCTTGGCAATTGTATGAAGCCGATCTGGCCGTGGCCGAAATGTCGTCGGTGGCCTTCGACTGGCTCGCGTCCGGGAAGCCGCTTGTGATGGTCAAGCCCCATGAACCAGCCGCGGAAGTGCTCGAGGGGGGTCTTCTGGATCGATGTCCGGCAGTCGACCCGATGAGCAGGCAAGGAGTTGTCGACCTCATCGAAGAAGCCGAAACGCGAAGCGGGTTGGCCGCTGAACTGGCTCAGTTCTACCTGGGCGATACAGCAGCCGGTGAGCAGACTTCACGGTTCATTCAGTCGAGTGAACAAGTGATCAGGAACCGCTCCGAGGAACGTCGTTTGAAGCACGCTGAGTGAGCCGTGTGACATTTTCTTAACCTGAAGTAACAGAATGATAAACTAACGCGGAACTAATTCTGCGGCTCACGAGGTGAGCTTTGACCTTTGGACGGATTCAGCAATGAAACGAGTCATCACTTACGGAACTTTCGACCTGCTCCATTACGGGCATATTCGACTGCTCCAGAGGTGCAAAGATCAAGGTGATTACCTGGTCGTCGCACTGTCCAGTGACGAATTCAATGCTGGCAAAGGCAAGAAGTCGTACTTCTCCTATGAAGAGCGCAAACACATGCTCGAAGCGATTCGCTATGTCGATCTCGTCATTCCTGAGGACAATTGGGAGCAGAAGTCGACCGACGTGGAGAAATATCACATCGACACTTTTGTCATGGGCGATGACTGGGAAGGGGAGTTCGACTTCCTCAAGGACAAGTGTGAGGTCGTCTACCTCGAACGCACTCCTGAGATCTCGACGACCCGGATCAAGAGCGAGTTGGGCAAGCCCTGACTGGAACGGCGCGGACTTCGCGCTATCGTTGCCGGACAACACCATGGAACTGAGAGGAACGGACGTGCCCGAAAAGTCTTCGGCGAAACATCCGACGCTGTCGGAACTTCGGGCCAAGGCACAGCCACCGGAAGTTCGCAGTCGGAAGAACGCCGAGCACTGGACGGCGCAACTCTACCTCCGTCATATCTCGATCTACTTCACGATGTTGCTCGTGCGCACGAAGATCAGCGCTAATGGAGTCACCGGCCTGATGATTCTGGCCGGATGGTGCATCGCATTCAGTCTTCTGATTCCTGGCATCTGGGGAGCGGTTCTGGCCGTGTTCTTCTCACAGGTTCAGATGTATATCGACTGCTGCGACGGTGAGGTTGCGCGGTGGCGGGGAACCAGCGGTGCCAAAGGCGTGTTCCTCGACAAGGTCGGCCACTACACCACTGAAGGTCTGGTTGCGGTCGCGCTCGGAGTGCGGGCTGTGGGGGAGTGGAACAACCTCATCGACGATCCCGCTGGTTCCTACCCGCTTCTGCTCGCCGGGACGGTTCTGGCAGGGTTGGTGCTTCTCAACAAGGCCCTCAATGACATGGTTCATGTCTCGCGTGCGTTCAACGGACTCGATAAGCTCGCGGACTCGAAGGAAGCTACCGCTCTCAACCCGGGAGCGGTCGCCACGCTCAAGCGAATCGCTCGCTTCGTGCCTTTCCACCGCATCTTCCACTCTGTCGAGATGTCGTTGATGGCACTGGCATCGAGCATCGTCACTGCGATAGCAGCATCGGCAGGAGCTGAACCTCTGTTCGGCGAACGTTGGCTCGTTCTCATCATGGCTCCGCTGTGCCTGCTTTCCGTCATCGGGCATTTCATGTCGATCATGGCATCAAGGAGGCTGTCATGAGCGAATCATCCAGGATCCTCTCCCAGCGTTTCGAAGGCAATCGACGCTACACCTTCGGTGTCGTTGTTCTCAGTCAGGGCAAGCGACTGGACGACCTCAATCGTGGGTTCGAATCGTTGCTGGCGCAGAAGGGCGTCGACCTCGACATCGTCTGCGTGGGGAATGGCTGGGAGCCGGAAGGCATTCCGGACCTGGTCAAGAAGTTGGGGCTGCCGGAGAATCTCGGAATCCCTGCTGGTCGCAATGCCGGCGTCCCCCACGTCGACGGCGAGTTCCTCTTCTTCCTCGATGATGACGCGTGGCTGCCGGATGACACGTCGCTGATGCGCATGGCACAGCTGATGCGTACAAAACCGCGCATCGGATTGATTCAGCCGAGGGTTGAGGAGCCTGGTGGGCCGGATGCGCCGAAACGTTGGATTCCCAGGCTGAAGAAGGGAAGCGCCGACCATTCATCAAATGTGTTCTCGGTGTGGGAAGGCGCGGTCTGTATGCAGCGTCGAGCCTTCGACGAGTGCGGTGGTTGGCCGGCACCATTCTGGTACGCGCACGAAGGCATCGAGCTCGCCTGGAGAGTGTGGGACGCCGGCTACAACGTCTGGTACATGGGCGATCTCGCAGTCGCCCACCCGGTGATCGACCCGAGGCGCCACGACGAATACTTCTACATGAATGCCCGAAATCGAGTTTGGCTGGCCCGAAGGAACCTGCCTTGGCCGTTCAGCTGGGCGTATGTGGGTTCATGGACATTGATGCAGTTCATCAAGTGGGCCAACAAGCCTCACCAGCTCAAAGCATGGATGGAAGGCTGGCGTGCCGGATGGAGCCTCGACCCATGGGGCCAAGACGAAGACCGCCGGAAGCTGTCGAGAAGAGGCGTGCTTCGGATGTCGCGGCACGGGCGGCCGCCGATCGTGTAGACCGGTTGAGCCAACGCTTGCGGTATTGCTTCCGGTCGGACACGCGGACGACTTCGTCGCACGTCCTTTTGGCATAGCGCCGTGAGCTTCCAGCCTGAAATATGACACTGACCGCAGTCGGGTCCGACCTAACTGTATGAGAAACCGAGTGGAGCCATTTGATGCAGTCGACAGCTACCGTTGCTGAAAACCCCCCGCGAAGGACTCCTACACCCAAGTCCTCGGGTTTTCGCTCCGATATCCAAGGGCTGCGCGCTCTGGCTGTGGGAATCGTTCTGCTCTATCACCTGTGGCCCGACCGCTTTGTCGGCGGGTTCGTCGGCGTCGACGTCTTCTTCGTCATCTCCGGCTTCCTCATCACCAGCCACCTCATCAAATCTCCTCCACGGAGTTGGGGAGATGTGGCAAAGTTCTGGGCACGACGGGTTCGCCGCCTGCTGCCGGCATCGTTGCTCGTCCTCTTCCTCGTCGGCATCGCAACGTTCCTCGTCGCCCCACAATCGATCTGGGCCGACACAGGACGACAGATCCTCTCCGCAGGGCTCTACGTCGTCAACTGGGATTTCGCCATATCCAGCGTTGATTACCTGGCCGCAGACAACGCTCCCTCTCCGGTGCAGCACTTTTGGTCGCTGTCGGTCGAAGAGCAGTTCTACTTCGTCTGGCCGATGATCATCAGCTTGGCCTTCCTCGCCGGGACCAAGTTGGGCCGGTCAAAACGGGTCATAGGGTTCACTGTCCTCGGAATCTTCCTCGCCTCCTTCGTCTTCTCTATCTGGTATACGGCTGCTGAACCTGCAATGGCCTACTTCATCACCCCGACCCGGATGTGGGAGCTGGCCACGGGCGGCCTTGTCGCCGTCTTCGTTCTCTACATTCGCCCCGAACGGCTGCCGTTCAGCTCACTGCTCGGGTGGATCGGTCTCGCCGGGATCGTGGCCGCCACCTTCCTCATCCGCGCTGACATGCCGTTCCCCGGTTACATCGCGCTCGTCCCGGTGGTGTCGACGGCGCTCGTCATCCTTGCCGATTCCAGGGGACGGGCCTCCGTGCTTCCGCTGCTGTCGCTGCGGCCCGTCCGCTTCCTCGGCGACATCTCCTACTCCGTCTATCTCTGGCATTGGCCCCTCATCGTTCTCGTGCCCTACCTGTCGGCAAAGCTGGGGGCTTCGGAAGGCCTCGGGGTAGCGGACAATATCGCCATCATCATGGTCTCGATCATTGCCGCCTGGGGCTCGACGACATGGGTCGAGAACCGATTCCGGAAATCTTCTTTCTTCAGCACTTCGACGAGAACCTTCGCGTTCGCGGCGCTTGCCATGGCTCTCGTCGCCGCACTCGGATTCAGCCAGATGGTCGTCGCCAACACCATCATCGAGCAGAACGAGGAGAAGCTGCAGGCCCAGTTGGATGACCCCGACTCCTGCCTCGGCGCCGGGATCCTCCTCCCCGGTGCGACAGACAACCCCAACTGCGAGGACAAGGACTCGCTGCAGATGGAACCCGCTGCTGCGAAGACAGATAAGTCGAAGGCGTACGCCGACGGCTGTTGGGCCAGTGCCCCATATTCGAGCAAACCCGAATGCACGTACGGGGATGGGTCGAAGCATGTCGCACTTGTCGGCAATTCTCATGCCGGCCATTGGTTGCCGACGCTTGAGCGTTTGGCCGACGAACATGATCTGACGATCACCACATTCCTCGCCTCGAACTGCAGCATTTCAACCTTGCCTCAGGAACTGTCGACACCGGAAGAGGCCAAGGGATGTCAGGACTATGCCGACTGGGTCACTGAACGAACGACCGAAGGCGGCTTCGACGCAGTCATCACTTCGGAACGACAGTCCACGCCGCTGGAAGGCATGGATTGGAAAGAAACCGAAGAGAAGGCTCCTGAAGGCCACCGCGAGATCCTCCAACGTTGGGTCGACGCGGACCTTGACGTGGTGGTCATTCGGGACACCCCATACCCCGGCGGGACTGATATCAACGTGCCTGATTGTGTCGCTAAGCATGAAGACGACCTCGAACAGTGCTCCGGAACCCCAGAATCATGGCACTGGATGGATCCGCTCGCGGCCTCGGCGAAGAAAATCGATTCGAAGAGAATGTCGGTCATCTACCCCCAGGACTGGTTCTGCCCGGACGGGCGATGCGAGCCGGTGATCGGGGGAGTCATCACCTACTTCGATACTGCTCACATCACGGCCACCTATGCCCAGACGCTGGCTCCCCAATTCGGCGCGAGCCTGCGCCGAACCGGATTGAGCACGTTCGACTGATACTCGAAGACACAGATTCATCGAACTGACAGTCGAGTCGGATAGCGTGTGCCTGATCAACCTCAACCAACGACCGTTCACCGAAATCTCTGCAAAGGACTATGAGAGTGACCACTGGACGAAACGCCGCTGACCGCTACCTCAGCAAGGGCCGAGAACTGGCGAAACCTGTGATCCACGGAATCGCTCGTCGTGCCCTGCCAGTGGTCGAAAGAGCATCAGGGACGAAATACGTTCGCGAACGGGCTGCCGGCGGAAAGGGAAAGTCGGCCGCTGCATCGAAGACGAACGCCGCACGGACCGCGCGCGCCTATCAGAAACTGGCCTCGGGTCTTCCTGGGGGGACAGCCGCCGACACCGACGGTTGGACATCTGCTCCGTCTGCGCGAGAAGTCGATGCCAAGTCACGTCAGTTGGCGCGGCTCAAAGCGCACTCGACTCTGTCTGATTCCCTTGCCCAGGGGTCGACTTTCGAAAGCGCAGCTGTTGCCGCCGGCAGGGCCCTCCTCGCCGAGGGACTGCAGGCGGATGCCGTGTCGATGGGGCTGAGTCTTCGCAACACGCCCGCTTCCGAGGAAATCGGCAGGGTGCTTTTGGGTATGTCTTATCAACGTTCGTCAGACCCGGAGGTCGCCTGGGCCGAGTTCGAACGGCTCGAAGACCGGGATCTCATCGTCGCTGCGGCTGAGGAGTACTACCCGACGGCGATCGACACACTCGGCGAAGCGGCACTGCCTCTGTTGGAACGTTCGAACGAGTCGGGAGAGACTGATCATTGGAGTTCCAAAGCCGTTCTGCGCACGGCGGAGGCGGCATTCTGCATCGACGCCTTCGACCACGTTCGCACGCTTGTCGAGTCACGCCTGCAGAACGACGACGAACAGATCAACGCTGCGGTGCGCTACGAACTCACTCGAATGCTCGACTGGCTTCCCGGCGGTCGACACTTGGAGCCTCTGCCGACGACCGAGGGCACTCGCAATTTCGGTGTACTCAGCTACGATCAGCCGGGCATTCGCTCGCGCAACGTCGGCGACTACATTCAGACACTTGCGTCGATCGGACATCTGCTCCGGTACGAGAACCTCACATTCTCCGGCGACAAGGGTCTGACCGACCTCTTTGCGAAGCTTCGCAGATCAGTCAAAGAGGAACGGAAATATGCCGGCCCTCAGGCGGAGCTCAATCTGGTTGAGGTCTACCGGGACGGCAATGTGTACCAGGACATCCCGGAAGACACTTGGTACATCGCTTTCGGCTGGTACATGCACGACATCTTCGGAAAGTCATTCAACATTCCGTTCCACCCGAACCTTCGTCCGATCCTGCTGTCAGTGTTCGTGCGGTACCCGGAGATGCTCACTCCAGACGCAATCGCCTATCTGAAGAAGTACGGCCCGGTCGGATGTCGAGACTGGCAGTCAGTTGCGGTCCTGCGCGCGGTGGGAGTTCCTGCCTTCTTCTCTGGCTGCTTGACCACGACGGTAGACACGCTCTTCCCCGCACCTGCGTCTGACCACCGGTCTGGCACGCTCCGTGTCGATTGGCAGAAAGACAACAAGGGACCGAAGAAGAAGCAGACCGTCACCGCCATTCGCGACAAGTCGTTTCCGGAGAACCTCGAGCTCGCTCGCAATTGGGTTGCGGACTATGCCTTTAAATACAAGCAGGTCCTCACCTCTCGTCTGCACGCCAACCTGCCGGCTCGTTCGGTGGGCGCAGAGGTCGAATTCGAACCAAAGAACAAGTCGGACTCTCGCTTCGGCGGACTCATCGGCATCAACGAAGCCGAATTCGACGCGATCCGCAACGGTATCCTCGACAAACTCTCTATCCTTCTTCCTCTCATCGCGACGGGCGCACCCGAAGACGAGGTCTACGCGAAATGGGCAGAGATCACCGCAGACGACATGGCTTTCGCCGACGACTATCTTGACTCCGCCCGATTGCCCGAAGTTCACAGCTCTGCGATCGCGGATGCGGTGAGCGCGGCCGAACGGCCTGTCCCCGAACCTGAGGTCACAGATGTCTTCATGACGGTGGAAAAGGGCGAAGAGCCTCTGGTCTCGACCGCAGTTGAGACCATTGACACACATGCCTCACAGCGCTATCGAGTGTGGTTGCCATCGGGTGCGCTGAGCCCCGCGCAAGCCGAAGACCTCCAATCTCTCCTATCCAACGGAGAGGTTCATGTTCTGGCACCGGTGTCGTTCGACGGCATCTCCGATGCGAACAACCTCGTTCAGGCCCTGCTTCCGGCCCTGTTCCCCGACCACGAGCGCATCGTCGTTGTGCCGGCTGCCGCAGAAGTTTCAGTCGATATCGTCCAACTTTCGACTGTTGATCACGGAGATGCTCTTGTCGCGGCGAAGCACGACGTCAGGAAGAACCGAGCCAGTGGGCTCACTCTGATGAGGCGGATAGCCAGCGGGTTCGGAGATGACCACGTCGGCGCTCTCAAGT
Source organism: Brevibacterium limosum (assembly GCF_011617705.1). NCBI lineage: Bacteria > Bacillati > Actinomycetota > Actinomycetes > Micrococcales > Brevibacteriaceae > Brevibacterium > Brevibacterium limosum. Next base: position 953,995 of record NZ_CP050154.1, read on the forward strand.
TCGTCTTCGCCAGCCACTCCGGCATGAGCGAGGACTTCGCCCCATTCGATCCGCAGATCGCCGTCCTCAACCTGAATGCGCTTCGCAGCAACAACATCGTCGAGAGTGTCCTGGGTCTGTTGGCAGACATCGATATCAGCTATGCCGACGCCCTGCAGATCGCGGTCGGCGGGCGCTACCGGGACCTCGACAGCGAATGGAACGTGCGCGCACAGTGGGAGACTTCCGACGATCCCAGAATCGTCAATTGGAGACGTCAGAGCCGCCATTACGGGCAGATGGCATTGCATCGGTGAACTTCGCCGTTTGCAGCACTGCCGCACGCTTCAGCTGAGGAGAGGTAACAACTGTGAGTCCGATTGCTCGGCCGTCCGGCGGGACCGGCGACGAGAGCCGACCTTCATCCGTGCCTCCGCCAGGAACTGACGAAGTGCACGTCTACAACGTCTTATGGGGCATCCCCGAATCCATGGGAGGGATGACGACAGCTGCTCTCCGCCGGATACGGAGTTTCCAGAAATACGGCAGATCGCTGTCGCAAACCTTGCTGACTTTCAGCCCTCGGATGGATCCTGACGAGATTCGGGAACGATTGGTCTCCTCAGGACGAATGCGTGATGACGTCGAGCTGGTGAACATTTGGCAGGATCTGCGGAGGAGATCCGATCACGAACTTGCGCGCCTTGAGGGGGAATTGCCGCGGAGTCCGATCCCGACCGCGGACGGTGAACTTGAGAACATCACCGCCTTCTACGATGTCGTCCGCAACGCGCGCAGCGGCAAGATCGTTCGCCGCAATTACTTCAGGGGAGACGGAAGTCTTCTGGTCGCTGACATTCAGGATCCTAAGCTGGGCAGAAGGTTCGTCCTCCATTCCCTGAATGGAACGCCGACTGTGGAGTGGAGACGGCCGCGAGATTTCTACAACGCCTGGATCAGGGCAGTTGTGAACAAGGAACCCGCTGTCGTCATCGTCGATGACAAGAAGGTCAGCGAGTTCATCCATGAGATATCGGATCGGAACTTCGGACTCGTCCTGTTTCTTCACGGAACACACCTTCGTCATCCGTGGAATGGCGATCACGGCCAAGTGCTTCCCCGCAGAGTCGATACAGTGCGCAACCTTGACCGCTTCGACGTGGTTGGTGTGCAGACGCGGCAGCAAGCGGAAGCTGTCCGAGCCATCGGGTTCACTGAAGACAACATCAGGCTTCTGACCGGTGAGCTGCCGGCGGGATCGGTGCTGTCGGAAGCTACGAAAGAACGGTCGATGGACAAGGCCGTGATGATCGCCAACCTCATAGAGCTCAAGCGCGTCGATCATCCGATTCGGGCGGTGGCGGGACTGCGTGACCGCGGTCTCGACGTGTCTTTGACGATCCTGGGGGAGGGGCCGGAGCGGTCCCGGCTGGAAAAGCTTATCGATGCTCTCGGAGTTCGTGACCGGGTGGAGCTGCCGGGCTACGTGAGTGATGTCGCGGACAGGTTGAAATCTGCCTCTTTCTCCGTGCTGACGAGTACAAGTGAAGGGCTCCCACTGTCGATGATGGAAGCAATGGGCGCCGGATGCGTTCCCATCGTCTACGACATCACCTACGGTCCGAGGGACTTGATCGAACAAGGTCGGAACGGCTTCATCACGCCGTGGAGCGATATCGACGCGCTGGCCGATCAGATCGAGGAATTCCTCTCCCTGGAGACGGACCAAGTCGATGCCATGCGTAGAGCAGCGATGAAGACTGTCGAGCGTTACCTCCCTGAAGCCGGATACCGACGCTGGCAGAGTGCGCTTGAAGAGCTGAGACTGACGAACCTGCCCAGCGATTCAATCGAAGAGCCGACACCACCGATCACAGCCAGGAAGCTCAAATGCGAGGCGACGCCTCGAGGATGCCGACTCGAGCTCGAAATCGACCACATTCACCCGACGGTTGCTGAGAGCTTGCAAATGGTCATTGCAGGCCGGAAACGAAACACATTCTTCATCGCCGGAAAGCCCGAGATTTCGGCTCGCAGATTTGGTCAGAGGACGGTTCTCGCCTTCAACGTGGACTACGAAAGCTTCTCAGAGTCTGCGAACGAGACCTTCGACGTCTACCTGCGAAGACCTCACGATCTGTGGACGTCGAAGCGCAGAATCCGCACCCCGAACGGGTTTCGTTCCAGAAGGGCGGAGGCTTGGGAATGGTATTCGACGACTCATGGAAATCTATCCGTCCGACCTCAGTCTTGATACGGCGACCTGAGGACCACTCGTAGAACCGCGCGGATAGGAGATTACGAGCTATTCGTCGCTGGACTCGGCGTTGACGCTCTCTGAATGGAAGCTCTCCAGCTCGACGGTGCGATCGGCGATCAGCTTGGACACCGCCTCGGTGAACAGCGCGGACGACGAACCCTTTCCGCCTTCACCGAAGTAGTACTGCCTCAGCTCGTGTCGGGCCTCCGCTGCCGTGTCCTTCGAGAACATCTCCGTGAGCATCGACTCGGCGCCATTGATCGTAGACGCATCGATGACGGGGGTCGCACGACTGATCGGCGCTTCGGCATTGAGCGTGGCGGCGTCGTTTCGACGATCGGTCAGTGCGAGCGGCTTGTCCGAATGAAGATAGAGGAAATCGAGGCCGACGCTGGAGATGTCGGTAATGAGCAGGTCAACCGTGTCGAACATAGCGAGGATATCTCCCTGCATGAGCACCTGATGCTGCAGAATCTCGTCAGCAATGGTTTCATTGGCTGCCTCGATAAGTTCTAGGATTCGGGTATTCGCTTCGGTCATCGCCGGATCCTTCGACGATTCCACCCGGGGATGAGGCTTGTAGATCACACGGGTGCCAGGAATCTGTAGAGCGGCTTCGACGATCTGTGGTCCGAAGAGATCGACCGAAGTGTAGTTGTTCGACTCGTTCTCCCCTTCCCAGGTGGGTGCGTACATGATCGTCCGGGCCGCCGACGGTTGAAGCTCCGATGGCCTGTCGATGTCCAGCTGCGGCCGTCCCACCTTGACCAGCGCGGATTCATCGAAGTCGATGAGGGCTCTTCGGTGTCGTTCGACTGCAGCATCTCCGGCAACGAAGACCTTGTCATAGGATTTGGCCTGGTTGGACACCATGCTCAACTTGTCCGATTCACCGTGATTGACATGAACATGAACCATCGGCGCGAAGGCCAGGGACTGGAAGTTCGTCACCCCGTTATTCACGTAGATTGCCAATTTGAATTCATTCGCGTGGTAGAAGGTGTGCAAAGTGTCGAACCGTCGTTTGAAGACAATCGGCAGGCGTGTGGCTTCCAGCGCACTCGTCAAGGCTGAGCCCTTCCTCAGCACCAGGACGACCCGGTGCCTTCTGTGCAGCTCTTCGAGTACTGGAATCCACTGTTCGAGCTGATAGAACTTCGAGCTGCGATCACCGAAGTAGACCACTACGTCAGCCTTGACGTAGCTGCCGTCGAACTCGTCCTCCAGGCGATTCCACCGCTCGGTGCCTCGAATCCATCGGCTTGTACTTTTCCAAACACGTGATTGCAACGCGCTGCGAGCGATTGATCGGACGGGGTTCATCACAGTTCGAACTCCTCGTGGTCTCATGGTCTCGGAAACGATGGCGGAAACTCGAAGGCATGGCCCCGGTTCCTGAGCCAGAGTATCTCCTCGAGCACAATGCCGAGCACAGAACAGAACTTCCACCTGCCTGCCGAAACCGGTGTCGGAGAGTTTCCGGGGCTTCATCGACAACTGCTAGGCTACCAACGTTAACCGAAGGTAAATGAGAAGCGTTGGTTGTGTGCAACCGGGGCCCGGTAAGGGGAATCTGTGGTAGATGAGCTGACAATTGAAGGAATCTCGTGGGAACGTGTGATTCTGTCATTTGTCGTCAGGTTTCCCGGTGCTGCTCCTGATTCCTTCTACCTGACGCCCAATTCTCGACCGTATGAGGTCGAGCTTCCAATCCGGTCGGAGTCGCTGGGGGATGGGCGTTTTCGATTGACGATCAATGTCACGCAGTTCAATCGACGAGCTCAGGTTCCGAACGGGACCTACTATCTCATCGCGCAACGCGGTGAGGATGTCTACCCGGCCTCTTATCCGCTTGAGCGGGCAGAAGAGCTTGGTGATGCATCACGCGCTTTCGTCTATAACAAGAACTTCTCAGCCTACACAGTCACGTTCGGCGTCTCTGACGATGAAGCCGCACCGTACTTCTTGATGCGTGCCTACTCCTTTGGGCGGTCGGGAAAGAAGCCTTCGTCTGTAGCTGCGCGGTTGAAGTCGAAAGCAAAGAAGAAGTGGAAGTCGACTAAGCGCAAGGCACTGCGGAGCGTGTTCGCCCTTTCATCCTTCAGGCGGCCCTCTGACGGAAGCAATATCCTCTTCGCGTCAGAAGCTCGCCCGAATATGCAGGGCAATCTCAAAGCAGTCCATGATCGTATGCTCGAGCGTGGCCTCGACTCAGATTTCAACTTCGGCTACTCGTTCCGCACCGGGCGGACGAGCAGTCGCCAAAGCGCCTTCGCCTTGGCCTGGGAGATGGGCAAGGCGAACACCATCCTCATCGATGACTATTTCGCTATTCTCAAAGATCTGGGTAACCGAGACGAGCAGAAGATCATCCAGCTGTGGCACGCCGGCAGTGGGTTCAAGTCAGTGGGATACAGCCGATTCGGACAATACGGATCCCCGAACCTTCGCAACGCCCACCGGCTGTATTCCTATGCGATATGTGGTTCTCAGCACTTGCGAGACGTCTACAGCGAGGCCTTCGGGATCGAGCGGGAGGCGGTCATCGCGACCGGCCTTCCGCGGATCGATGGATTTTTGCGAGAAGGGCGTGCAGAAGAGGTCCTCGTTGATTTCGAAAAGCAGTTTCCCTCCGCGAAAGGCAAACGTAAGATCCTTTTCGCCCCTACTTTCCGAGGTCGCGGTTCGGGGGACGCGCACTACGACTATGAGCAGATCGATTTCCGTGAACTCTACAATTCCTGCGGAGCAGGTACGGTCATCCTCTTCCGGCAGCATCACTTCGTTCCGGACCCGGCCCCCATCCCACCGGAGTTCGCAGATCGCTTGATCGATGTCGCGTCCTACCCGGATACGAATGACTTGATGTTGATCTCTGATGTGCTCATCACTGACTACTCGTCGGTCATCTACGAATACGCGTTGCTTGAGCGCCCGATGCTCTTCTTCGCTTACGACCTTGATACCTATTCGGCGACTCGTGGGATGCACAAGGACTATCGCGAAGCTGCTCCTGGAAGTATTGCAACCACTTTCGATCAGCTTGTCGAGCTCATCCGAATGCCTGAGCTGAGCAATGAGAAAACGATGGAGTTCGTCAAAGAGAACTTCGACTACGTGGATACGCATAACTCGGACAGAGTGATCGATTCGTTGATTCTCAGCGAGCCTGTCGGCGGATACGAGTCGGCGGATTTGGAGGCCGAAGACCGGATCTCGGAGCGTGTGGGCGAGGAGGATCCTGGAGCTCCCGGCCAAGAAGATCAGCTGAACGAACCCACAGATGAATACGCCGACAGCAGTGACAAGAACGAAGTAGAGGACGAGGAGAACCAATGGCAAACATCGCAGTAGTCTTCGCTGGGGGCGTCGGCGCCCGAATGGCGCACAGTTCCCGTCCCAAGCAGTTCCTTGAGATCCACGGCCGTCCGGTGATCGTGCACACTCTCGACGTATTCGAGCAGCACCCGGAGATCGATGCAATCGCTGTGGCTATCCTGCCTCAGTATCGGGAGCACCTCGAGAGGCTCGTGAAACGATACGAACTGACCAAGGTGAAATGGATCGTCGACGGCGGATCCACCGGACAGGAGTCACGGCATAACGCGCTCAAAGTCGTTGCCGAACACCACGATCCGGACAGCATCGTGCTCATCCACGACGGTGTTCGTCCTCTGATCGACGCTGACCTCGTTTCCCGGAACATCGAGAGCGCGCGTGAATTCGGTTCGGCCGTCACCTGCACAAAGATGACTGAGACGGTTGTCGTCGAAGAAGGATCAGGAATCAAAGAAGTCATTCCCCGCGACCCGTTGTGGACAGCTCAGGCTCCCCAGACATTCCCTCTCAAAGATGTCTTGGCAGGCTATGATCGTGCAGTCGCTGAAGGCGAGAATGATTCCATTGACACATGCACACTGATGAACGGCTTCGGGTATCAGGTTCATCGGGTTGAGGGTCCACGGACGAACATCAAGATCACCACTGCCTCGGACTACTATGTCTGCCGCACATTCCTCACCCTGATCGAAGACAGGGAGGCCTTCGGTGGCGAATGAGGACCGGTCGGTCGACTCAGGTTCGGAAGCCACTGACGTCGTTCTCTTCGATACGCCGGTGTTCTCCGAGGATGTCGCACGCATCTCCGCGGCTCGGTTGCCGTGGGAGCAGTATCGGAATGCGGAGATTCTCGTCACCGGTGCCTCCGGCATGATTCCCATGTACATAGTCGGTTCGCTGCTGGCAGCGAACGATGCCTACGACCTCGGACTTCATGTCACGGGAATGGTGCGCAACCGAGAAAAGGCCGAACAGAGATTCGGCTCCGCGCTCAAACGCTCAGATTTCACTCTGCTGGCTGGCGACGTCATCGACACGAAGCGTTTCGAACGCAAGTTCTCGACGATCTTCCACGGCGCCTCTCCGGCTCGACCGAGCTTGCATAAGTCGTCTCCCGTCACGACCCTTAAGGCGAATACCCTCGGAACGATCAACCTCCTTGACGCGCTTGTCGACGCACGCGGGAGGTCCTTTGTCCTCCTGTCCTCGTCGGAGGTTTACGGGGCGGTCAAAGGCAGCGGCCTTATCAGCGAAGACGACGAGGGAACGTTGCAGCATTTCGCGCCGCGCGCCAGTTACTCAGAAGGCAAACGCATCGCCGAGACCGCGCTGGCTGCCTATGCTGATGAGTTCGGTATCAGGGGACTCAGCCTGCGTTTCGGGCATATCTATGGCCCTGGGATGGCACTTGATGACGGTCGAGTACAGGCGGATTTCCTTGCCGACGTAGTTCGCGGTCGCAATGTGCGGATGATGAGCGCCGGTGCCGCGACCCGGACATACACGTACGTTGCGGACGCCGTGGAGGGGCTGTTCTTTGCCCATCTGCATGGTGAGGGACAGGTCTACAACGTCGCCGATCCCGCTGGGAACATCAGCATCCGTGAGCTGGCCGAGACCTTTGCCGCGGCACGGCCAGAGATGAATCTCGCGCTGGACTTCGTCAATCCGGAGGACGGGCGATCGTTTTCACCGGTTGCCTCACTCGGTTTGGACGCTGCAAAGCTCACCGGTCTTGGTTGGGTCGCAGGAACATCGCTTGCCGACGGCGTTTCCCGGACAATTCAGACGTTTGAAGATGGCCCAGCCATCGTCTGAGAGAAAACACGCGATACTTGTTGCACTTACCAGTTGGCACGACGTGCAACAATCTCGGTAACGGCGTTGATCGTTGCATTGATGAGGAGACCTGAACGACTATGAGCCCCACCAGAATTCTTCTGCTGACAAACCGTGATTCGGACAATGTCGGAGACCAGATCATCGAGGCCACAGTCCTGTCCATCATCAAAGGCGTGATGAAGAATCTTGGCTTCGGCACCGATGACTTCGTCATATCAAGCCGTGCTGCAGGAATCATCTCGAGAAGATACATGGCCACCAAAGACCCAGAGCTGTTGACAGCGGCTCGGGACGAGATCTCGAAAGCTGATCTGATCATCTTCGGTGGGGCCCCGCTCTTCAACTATGCTTATCAGAATTTCTATCGTCGAACGATCGTCACTCTGGAACTCGCGCAAGAGTATGGCGTTCCTGTGATCTTCTCGAGTATCGGTGTGGAGAAGTTCGATGCGACGAACGAAAAGAGCCAGGCTCTCAAAAAGGCGCTTGAACTTCCGGTGGTCAGGCAGATCACCACGCGAGATGACATCGAATCACTGCGCAAATATGCCCAAGGCACAAACGTACCGGTTGCCCATGTTGCCGACCCCGCAGTATTGGCCGATATCGTTTATCGCAAGAAACCTGAGCCTGCCCCGGCACCTAAGCCAGTGCCGTCCGTTCCCGTGCGAGCAAAGCGGAAACTCAAGCGAATCGTCAAACGCATTGTCGCCCGGTCAGCTGCATCCAACGTGGCTAAGCCCGCGACCACCCCGGTTCAACCTGTTGCCAAAGCGCCAGTTGCTGCGGAACCGAAGCCTCAACGTATCGGCCTGGTTGTCACCAGGGCGGGAATTTTCGCTGACAACCGCATCGACTTCAGTGAAGATGATCAGCGTAGATTCTGGCTCGAGACGATCGCACTGCTCGAAGAGAAGGGATACGACTACCGTCTCTTCACCACTGGGCATTTCTCAGATGAGGTATTCCTCGACACCCTTATCAAGTCCTCTGGTATTCCGGCTAAAAAGGCTGCAGTTACGGTGAATTCTCCAGACGAACTCATTCGCGAACTGCGTGGGTGCAGCGGGGTCATTGCATATCGGCTGCATGCGAGCATCACGTCATTTGCACTCGGCGTTCCCTCTATCGGACTGTCGTGGAACTTCAAGGTGCCGTATTTCTACGAATCCGTGGGCTATGGGGATCGCGCGCTGAGTCCGGAAGAGTGGCAAGCCGAGAAGGTCGTTCCCGCGATCGAGCGTGCAATGAAGGACGGCATCGTCAAAGACGAAGAATTCCTCAAGTCCGTCTACAACACCCTGTTTACGGGGATCCGAGACGTGCTCGCTCCCGGCAATCCTGCAACCCCCTACGAATTCTCGGAGCTCTGGGAAGGGATGCCGCGGCAATTGGCTACTGGTTCCAAGGGCTACCGCGATAAGGTCAACCGGAAGCTGCGTCGTACTTACGAGAACTACCAGAAACTATATGACAAAGCACAGTCAACGGATTGATTGTGGACGCTAGAGAAAGAGCCAATCGTGGCACGCACTGAAGTTCTGCTGCTGACTAACCGAGATTCTGACAATATCGGTGATCAGATTATTGAAGCCTCTGTTATAAGCCTGTTGAAAGCGGCTGCAGAGAACCTTGGAATTGCATCAGATTCGTTCATTGTTCGCAGCCGAGCCGCCAGCATCATCAGCAAGAAATACATGAGCACGGGTGACGAGTCTCTGCTCGAGCCGGCTCGACGAGCCATTTCCAGGGCTGACGTAGTAGTCTTCGGCGGAGCGCCATTATTCAACTACGTCTACCAAGTCTTCTACCGGCGAACTATCCGGACGGTCGAACTTGCCGAGGAGTACGGGGTCCCTGTGCTCTTCTCCAGTATCGGCGTGGAGCCCTACAATGACGCAGACGAACGTTCGCTGGCGCTGCAGACTGCGCTGAGGAAACCCGTCGTTCGCCAGATCACCACCAGAGACGATCTGGAATCGACACAGAAATATGTTGAGGGGACAGGGATTCCTACGGCGCTCGTGTCTGACCCCGCTGTCTTCGCTGATTCGGTGTTTGAGAAGGTGCGTCCAATTGACGATCCGCGTGGACGCAGCCGGAAACGTATCGGCCTCGTCGTCACCAGGTCCGGTGTGTTCCCCGACAACGGAATTCCTTTCAGTGAAGCAGATCAGCGCAATTTCTGGCTTGGGGTGATCGACGAGCTGACCGCGAGAGGCGACGACTATCGACTGTTCACCACTGGTCATTTCGACGATGAGATCTTCCTCGATTCTCTGGTTCGACACCATGGGGTGCAGGGGAAGAATGCTGCCGTCACTCTCAACTCGCCAGAAGAGCTCATCGAACAGCTTCGTAGCTGTGATGGTGTCATCGCCTATCGTCTTCACGCGTCGATCACATCGTTCGCCTTCGACATCCCTTCAATCGGGCTGACGTGGAATTTCAAGGTTCCGGATTTCTACCGTTCTGTTGATTATCCGGAACGAGCGCTGGAGACGGCAGATTGGAAGCCTTCGACAGTTCTCAGCGCACTCGACAGAGCTATGAGCGAGGGAGTGGAGAAGGACGACGATTTCATGATCTCGGTCTATCGAACCCTGTTCTCAGGATTGAAAGACATCCTCAAACCCAGCGAACAGATCGAACCCTATTCACTGGAGGAGCTCCGGGAGAAGCTGCCACGGTATGCGGGTACTTCGCGCAAGCAGTACCAAGAAAAGATGCGACGAAAGCTTCGTCGATCGTATGGCTTCTACCAGGACAAGATTGCCGCAAACGCAGTGAAACCGTCCGCTGGACAGTCGGGTCGTACACAGCCGCAGTCGCTCCTGCGAAGTGTGAGGACTCGACTGAAGCGTGGATTGAAGCGATAGTGCGTCTCGAGATTCGGCAGACAGCGCAGATGACGGCCGATGCGTAAACGGGTGGTTGCGGCCAGTCCTGTTCAGGAGCTGATTCGTCCTCACAGGATTGCGTTCTCAGTCTCTTAGCTCAGCCAGTGCTATTTCGACTGAATTCCCTTCTGCATCTTTCAACTTGATCGCGCAGCCCTGCTTTTTTGCAGCTGAGCGAGGGATGACTATTGACGCTTGGTCAGTTGAATGGACGATGAGTCTGGCAGCCTTTGACCTGGCCGTACTGGTTGCCTGGTAGGACGCAGCCTTCATATTCGAAACCTGTCCACCGATCACAAGGACCACAGAACGTCCGACTTCGAACTGATCAACGACGTGCAGCTCATGTCTCTTGACGGGATCGAGATGCTTCTCAGTGGGTCCCAAGTCGACGGAAAGTCCGCCAGATTGGTCGAAGAACACGACGCCTTCGACCGGATCACCGATCAGGCGCGGAGCAATATCCAATCCTGGTGCCCGGGACAATCCTAAACGCTCACGCACCACCGTAGATGACCACTTCGCTTTGATGAATATTTCCCAGATGCCCGAATCGGCCAATTTCGAGATTGGAACTTCGTTTGAGAATCTCACTCGGGTACCGAATCTTCGAGTGTATGTTCGAGATGTGTCGATCTTAGACGTGACCTTTGTTCCGAGCTTACGGTGGCGAAAGATGATGTGGGCGCTGTCAGGAGCGCGGTCTAAGCCGGCGACTCCGAACTCTCCCCGGATAGTGATCGCGTCTGCCGTCGAAGTAATCGACTCGAGTGATTGGTGGAGCCTGACACGCAGGTCGCCCACGCTGTCACCCGCGCGGGGTTTATAGACCAATTGTGCGTGTTCCTCATCGAAACTGAGAGGGACTGGCTTCTTGTCCGCCAAAAGACGACTGACGGTCTCAATTTCGTCGATGTCGCCGCGAACGGCAAGGTCTACCAGGATCTGTGACTCGGGCACGCCGTGGTCACGAATGTTTGAGTTCCAAAGGGGCGCGACTACTTCGCGGAACTCCTTCACCATGGCTTCACGTTCAGCTCGGTCGTGAGTAGCAAGCATCTTCTTTCCGAACACAGACTTGACCCCGGCTGCTCCGATGATCGGACGCCGGAGTAGATGGTCGCGACGCTCGCCTGGCTCAGTATTGTCGTCGATTGTTTTGATGAGGGTAAGGATTCGAGAAAGATGCTTTCGCGGAGGTTGACCGGTTGCGGTGATATTAGTTCCGTCGTCTCTGCCTCGGAGCCAATAATAGACCTGGTCAGCCAGTATCGAAATGTGCGGGCTGTGAAGATAGGCCTTCATCGTGAACGGTTGATCTTCGCCTATCTTGTAGCCGAGCGGGAATCGGATGTCATGGTCCATCAAGATCGACCTGCGGAACAGTTTCCATGCTCCGAGCGTCGAATGTGCCTTGGAATCGATGAAATCGACGGCGAAAAGTGTCTTACCGAAAGCAGTCGAAGGTACATTTCCGGCCCTCTTCTCCCCGAACAGTCCCATCTTGCCGAGTACGACCCCTGAGCCTGTGCTGTCCGCGACCTCGGTCAGCCGGGAGAGTGCATTGGGGGAGAATTTGTCATCCGCGTCGAGGAAGAAGACGTAGCGGCCACGGGCTCGTTCGAGTCCAAAGTTGCGGGGCGCAGCAGCAGAGCCACTGTTGGGAATCGAGTGGACGTGAAGGTCGATGCAGTCCGCAGCCAGTTCGTTGAGCATATTCAGTGAATTGTCTGTCGACCCATCGTCCACAGCAATAATCTCTAGTGCTCCGGCGTGCATGTCCTGGGCTCTTACGGATTCGATCGTTTCCTGGATGTACTTTTCGCAGTTGTACACAGGGATGACCACGCTGACATCAACCCCGGTTGGGTCGGGGACTGTCGTTGCGGGCAATTCAGTCATCTTGGCTCCAGAGCAATGTTCACATGTCGCGGGGGAACTCGCGCGAGCTACTATGCTACATCTGCTGTTGCGTGAATCTGGGGAGGCGCGTCGACTTTGAAAATGTGAGGGCCCCTGGTCGACGGCCCGAATCGAACGTGAGCTTCTGGCTGGCCCTGTGGCTGAACCACTCGAAACTATCAAATCCGTCAGTGTCTATTGCCAAAATCGCAACTTGTGTGCAGACTGTACAGGTGGTCACGACAAGCGAAGGTGCGGACAGCACACAGAATTCCCTGGTGCTCCGTGTCCGCAACGCCATCAAAGACGCGGGAATCAACCACAGCGAAGTCGCCCGACGGATCGGGCTCGACGCCTCCAAACTCTCGAAATCCCTGGCCGGGACCCGCAAGTTCCGGGTCGAGGAGATCTCAGGCATCTCCGAACTCACCGGAGTCACCACCGACTGGCTCACGACCGGTCGCAGGGCGGGGCCGCCTCGGCGGGTGATTGTCACCGACGTACCCGCCCAGCACCGTGAAGTACCGGACGTAGTCGATGACGGGACGCGCGCTGACGCACACGCTGCCGGGGGAGCTGCCGCCGGTCCGGCACCGACGAAGGAGTGGATGTCGAAGGGGACTCGCAATCGGCTGAAGATCATCGCGGCTGCCTGGTGGCTCTATGCCGATCTCGGCATCGACAAAGTCCGCACCGAAGACGTCGCGGACGCGGCCGGGGTGAGCGCCTCGGCGGTGAACTACCACTTCCGGACGAAAGACCAGCTGCTGCAGGCGGCCCTGCGCTACTCCCTCGATGTCATCGCCGAGACCCGCCACCTCAACGATTCCGCCGACCCCATCGGCGTGCTCCGCCACTTCGCACGCATCCATGCCGGAGTCGATCCGAAGATCCGGAGAGTGTGGTCGATCTGGCTCCAATGCTGGGCCCGTGCAGCCACCGACGAAAGCGCCCGCGCGAACCTCACCGCCGTCTACGGCGAATGGATGGACATGATCATGACAATCATCGACAGCGGCCAGCGCACGGGAGCGATCCGAACCGGCAACACCGCCCTCATGGTCAAATCCCTCTCGATCTTCATCGACGGCCTCGGCGTGGCCCGCACCACCGAGCACATGCCCATCACCGATGACGAGGCACTGACCATGCTCGAGAACTACCTCGCCGCTCACGTCCTCACCGGCGACACACACGACACCCGAACCCCGAAGTCAGACCGGGTCGCCGCTGCCGGCCGACCCGAACCGACGTCCTAGGAAGAAGGCACATGAGAACACCGAACCGAAGACAAGCGCTGGGCGCAGGCCTTGCCGTGGCCGGCGTCGCGGGCTTGAGCGCCTGCGGAGGCGGAGAGGTCGGCGCCGCCGATGCCGGCGACCCCGTCAAGGGCGGGACCCTGCGCGTCGGCGTCACCGGCGGCAATTCGGCCGACACCGTCGACGCCCATATTCCCGTCAACAACGGTGACGTCTGCCGTTCCGTCAACCTCTACAACGCCCTCTTCGGCTGGGACGACGACTCACAGGTCGTGCCGCTGCTGGCCGAATCGATCGAGGCCAACTCCGACTCCACAGTCTGGACGTGCACGCTCAAGGAGGGCATCAAGTTCTCCGACGGCAAACCGATCACCCCCGAAGACGTCGTCTTCACCTTCGAGCGGATCAACGACCCGGACGATCCGAAGACTGCGGCCGCGAACTTCTCCATGCTCGACAAGGTCGTCGCCAAGGGAGACCGGGCCGTGGAGTTCCGACTCAATGAGGCCAACGGCCTGTTCAAGGATGCCGTCGCCGAATACACCGCCGGCATCGTGCCCGTCGGCTACGACCCGAAGGATCCGGTGTGCTCCGGGCCGTTCAAACTCAAGTCCTTCACCGCCGCCCAGTCGACCGTGCTCGTGCCCAACGAGTACTACTTCGACCACGACAAGCTCTACCTCGATGAGGTGGAGGTGCTGAACTTCAACGACGACGACGCCCTCATCAACGCCCTCCTGTCCACACAGGTCGATGCGATCGCCGGCATCCCGCTGGCCCTCGTCGAAGTCATCGGCGCCGACGAGCGCATGACCATCCTCAACTCGAAGACCGGCATGTGGCTGCCCTTCACCATGCGCGTGGACAAGAAGCCCTTCGACGACGTCAAGGTCCGACAGGCCTTCCGCCTCGTCGTCGACCGCCCGCAGATGATCGAACAGGTGCTCTCGGGCTACGGGACGCTGGGCAACGACATGTTCGGACCGCTGAGTGAGAACTACCCGAAGTTCCCACAGCGCAAACAGGACATCGACAAAGCGAAGAAGCTCCTCGCCGAGGCGGGCTACCCCGACGGGCTCGAGGTCGAACTCGTCACCGCCCCCATCCAATCCGGCGCCGTCGAATCCGCGCAGGTCTTCGCCCAGCAGGCCGCCGACGCCGGAATCACGGTCAAGATCCGCAAGGTCGACGCGACGACGTTCTTCGGCGACGAGTATCTGCAGTGGGACTTCGCTCAGGACTTCTGGTACACCCGCGACTTCATGCCGCAGGTCATCGCCTGCTCCCTGGCCGAATCACCGTTCAACGAAACGCATTGGGACGACCCGCAGTTCAACAAGGTCTTCGCCAAGGCCCGCGCCATCCCCGACGCCGGGGAGCGCCGGGACCTCGAGCACGAGCTGCAGAAGATGCTCTATGACGACGGCGGGTACATCGTGTGGGGCTTCGCCAACCAGGTCGACGCCTTCCAGAAGTACGTGGGAGGCCTCGTCCCCAACTCCACAGGACGGCCCCTGAGCGGTTGGAGATTCGACCGCGTGTGGATCGGAGAGGTGTGACATGTTCGGAAAAGTGATCGGAAAGCGGCTGCTCTTCTCCGCGTTCATCCTCATCGCGGTCTCACTGCTCGTCTTCGGCGCCACCCTGCTGCTGCCCGGCGACGCCGCGCGAGCCATCCTCGGCCAGCAGGCCACGCCTGAGCGCATCGCGGCCCTCAACGAACAGCTCGGACTCAACCAACCCGCCTGGCAGCGCTACCTCACCTGGCTGGGCGGACTCTTCGTCGGAGACTTCGGAACCTCCTCGGCGACGGGCGGACCGGTCTCCGAACTCCTCGGCGATCGGGTCTGGGCGTCCTTCGTCCTCATGGGACTGGCCGCGATCATCTCCGTGCCGCTGGGCATCGGACTCGGCGTCTATCAGGCCCTGCACCGCGGCGGTCGCCGCGACCAGGGGATGACCGGCATCAGCCTGGTGCTCGCGGCCATGCCCGAGTTCGTCATCGGCATCGGGCTCATCGCGATCTTCGCCACCTCGGTGTTCCAGATCCTGCCCGCCGTGACCCTGGCCCCGCCGGGCGAGCCCGTCTGGAACCGGCCTCAGCAGCTCATCCTGCCGACCCTGACCCTCATCCTCGTCGTCACCCCCTATATCGTGCGGATGATGCGGGCCACGATGATCGAGGTTCTCGATTCCGGATTCGTCGAGATGGCCCGGCTCAAAGGTGTCCCTGAGAAGCGCGTGATCATGCGCCACGCCGTGCCCCATGCGCTCGGTCCCGTCGCGCAGGTCGTGGCGATCCAGCTGGCCTGGCTGGCCGGCGGCGTGGTCGTCGTCGAGTTCCTCTTCCGCTACCCGGGACTCGGGCAGGCGCTCATCGACGCGGTGACCTACCGTGACGTGCAGGTCGTCCAGGCGATCTCCATGCTCGTCGCCGCCGTCTACGTCGTGGTGAACCTGGCGGCCGATGTCGTCGGCATCCTCACCAACCCGAAACTGAGGAGTGCAGCATGAGCACCGATGCGAACAGTCTCGACGACCTCAAATCCGCGGCCACCGACGCCGCCGAGGTGCCCAAGGAATCCCAGACCACCTACGTCCCGTTCTACAAGCGGGTGCTGGCACAGAAGCAGGGCAAGATCGGCCTGACGATCACCGTCGTCATCGTCGTGCTCTCCCTGTGCGGGCCGCTGCTGCTGCCGTGGGCGACGGGCAACACCGCCACCGAGTTCGTCACGAAGCCCTTCAGCCCCTACGGGCTCTTCGGCTCCGACAACCTGGGCCGCGATGTGCTCTCCCGGTTCCTCGCCGGTGGTCTGACCCTCATCGTCTACGGCGTGCTCGCTACCGTCCTCGGCATGGTCGTCGGTGCTCTCCTCGGCATGCTCGCCGCCTATGTCGGAGGCACGTTCGACGCCGTGATCATGCGGCTCAATGACGTCATTCTCGCCATCCCGCAGCTCGTGTTCGCCCTCCTGGCGATCACCGTGCTCGGACCGCAGGGATGGGTGCTCGTGACCGTCATCGGTCTCACCCACGCACCACGCATCGCCCGCGTCGCGAGGTCCGCGACCCTGGGCGTCATCACCGAGGACTACATCAAGGCAGCGGAGATGTACGCGATGCCCCGGTGGAAGGTGCTCATCCGTGAGCTGCTGCCCAACATCACCGGACCGCTGAGCGTGGAGGCAGGCCTGCGCCTGACCTACTCGATCGGCTACATCGCCTCGCTGTCCTTCCTCGGACTCGGCCTGCAGCCGCCCGCGGCTGACTGGGGTCTGATGATCAACGAGAACCGCATCGCCCTGTCCATCCAACCCTGGGGTGTGCTGCTGCCGGTCATCGCGATCGCACTGCTGACCATCGGCACCAACCTGCTCGCGGACTCCTTCGCCCGAGCCACTGCATCAACATCCGTGGAGGCATGATGATCCCGAAGACAGAGACCGTTCGCCACGATGATGCGAACGAACCGAACGAGAAGATCGTCCTGCGCGTGTCCGATCTGCGTGTGCTCACGAACGCCGGCGACGAGATCCTTCACGGAGTCGACTTCGCCCTGTCCCGCGGTGAGATCCTCGGACTCGTCGGCGAATCCGGTTCCGGTAAGACCACGGCCGGCCTGGCCTGCATGGGACACTTCCGAGAAGGTCTGAAGTTCGGATCCGGGTCCGTGAGCATCTGGCCGCGCGGTGATGCCTCCCATCTTGAGGTCGGCGACCTCGACGAGGTGGCCCTGCGAGACCTGCGCGGTTCCCGAATCGCGTACATCCCGCAGGATCCGGCGCTCTCGCTCAACCCCGCCATGCGCGTGGGTGAGCAGATCCGGGAAGTCCTCGACATCCACGGCTTCGGAGCCTCCGATCGTGAGCGAGCCGATCGCGTAGCCGAGGTGCTCGTCGACGTCGGCCTGCCCGGGGATCGGGCCTATCAGCGACGGTGGCCCCATCAGCTCTCCGGCGGTCAGCAGCAGCGCATCGGCATCGCCATGGCCTTCGCCATGTACCCCGACGTGCTCATCCTCGACGAACCGACGACCGGTCTGGACGTGTCCACCCAGTCGGTCGTGCTCGACACGATCCGGCAGATGACGGTGGCGAACAACGTCGCCGGTCTCTACATCACCCACGACCTCGCGGTGATCAAGGACATCTCCGACCGGGTCGCCGTGATGCTGCGCGGCAACCTCGTCGAAGAGGGCCCGGTGTCGGCAGTGCTCGAACGCCCGCAGCATGAGTACACGCAGATGCTCATGGCTGCGGTGCCCGACCTCGCCGGCCGCAAGACCATCGGCGACGGTGCCGCGGAAGCGAAGAAACCGTCCGCAGACGATGACAAGACGCACATCCTCGTCTCTGCGGGGGAGAAGCCCGGGGCCACGGATTCGAGGTCGGAGACGGAACCAGGCGGATCCGAAACGGACGCTTCGGGGACTGACGGGACGGTCGCCTCGGCGGGTCTCGAGTCAGCGGGGGAGGGCAGAGCCGCCTCGGCGAATGCGTCCCTGCTCGAGGTCACGGACCTGGCGCTCGCCTACGGGAAGGCGCAGATCCTCGACGGGATCAACCTGGTCCTGGAGCCGGGGGAGTGCACGATGCTGCTCGGGGAATCCGGGTCGGGCAAGACGACCCTGTCGCAGTGTGTGGCCGGGCTCAACGATGACTACACGGGGTCGGTGAAGCTGCGCGGCACGGAGCTGGCGCGGTCGACGCGCAAACGCACGAACGAGCAGCGGGTGGGCATCCAGTACGTGTTCCAGTCGCCGTTCTCCTCGCTCAATCCGCGGCGGTCGATCGGGCAGTCGCTGACGGTGCCCTTGGAGATGAGCGGCGAGGGAACGGCCGCGAGCCGCAAGGCCGCCGTCGAGGAAGCGCTCGATTCGGTGCGGTTGGGACGAACGTTCTACCACCGGCGCCCCGGCGACCTCTCCGGCGGTGAGCGACAGAGGGCCGCGATCGCCCGAGCGCTCGTCAACGCGCCGTCGGTGATGGTCTGCGATGAGATCACCTCGGCATTGGACGTCAGCGTGCAGGCCTCGATCGTCGCGCTGCTGCGGACCCTGCGGGAGGAGCGGCAGCTGGCGATGCTCTTCGTCACGCACAACATCGCGCTGTCACGGCACATCGCCGACAACCTCGCGGTGCTCAACAAGGGCAAGATCGTCGACTACGGGCCGACCGCCTCGGTGCTGGAGGACCCGTCACACGAGTACACGCGGGCGCTGATTTCGGACGTGCCGAAGTTCTGATGGGGTGGGCTGCTTGCAGCGAGCATGTTGGACCTCCGGGTCGTCTTGGTCTTGGCACACCCAGTGAGTCTGAGGCGGGCATGCTCTGGGCGACTGTCGTTGTCACAGCTAAGGAGGCCCTCCGTGGTGGTCCCAACGTGATCCGCAGTTCCGCTGACTCGCGCCATTCGAAACACCGTTTCCGAGAACATCGTCGCGGCTGGGCATTCAACGGCCTCGTCGCTGATTCTGCCGCACAGGGGCAGGCGGTGACTACGGCAACACACTGCGTCACCGGAGCCGATGTGGATCGAAGTTCTGAGTAATCGGGCTAACCGGTGGATCGGGGCATCGACGATGGGGTGACGCCCCGCCCTCGACTGAGCCTCACTCAGGTGTCGTCGATCCGGTCGTCCTCGTCCTGCTGTTCAGCATAGACGCGCTGGCGCATTCGCTGCCCATGGGTGAGACTCCGCACGTCAAAATCCGAATCGAAACTGGCACCGATGCCGCCCGCCACGACACCCATTGCAGCGCTCAGCCAGGCGATGTCCAAGTAGTTCGCGAATGAAGCCTCTGACTGGATCTGCTGCGTCATAAATTCAGGATCGATGACGACGACGCCGCCGAGGAGGATGAGCGCCACCAGAGTCGCATATAGGGCCACGACCGTGATCAGCAGTGTCAGTACAGTCGACAGGTTGTAGTACATGATGACGGTGGCGAGGCCCTCAGTGACGGGCTTGTCCCAGAGCTTGTGACTGATGATCAACCATCCAACCATCACGATGATGGCAGCCAGCCCGATCGACACGAGCCGGGCCGTGGACAGAAACGTCGACATCTGCCAGATCGAGCTGTAGAAGATGCCGAAGGCCCCGGTCGCGGACGCAGCCGCCAGCGCTCCAGAGAGCTTTGGCACGGTCCGCCAGGGATCATTGGCGATTGTCATTCCGAGTAGCATTCTGGGCCCACCGGTGAAAGTGTGCGCATGCAGGGTCTGGTGATCCTGATCGTCGCGCGTCGACCAATGGCTCCAATTCAGCAGATACTTATGTGAGTCGTTGGCCGGATCCCAGGGGACGAGTCTGTTGATCGACGACATGAGGACCTTGAGTAAGCGCTTCTTCGTCGCCCAGGCACCCAAGGTTGGGCACGAGACGATGGCCAGATTGCTGTCGGCATGGATTTCGGCGACCAGGGGATCGCCTTGGGTGTGCCGAGGAATCTCCGTGAGGACGAGGAGGATGTCGGTGTCGTCATAGTCCTCGCGAAGTTCGGTGACAGCATCGAGGTCGAGCTCTTGGTCCGGCGTGAGGCGAAGCGCATTCGTGCGCGTACGGAGGGTTGTCTGTACGCTGTATGCCCTCTGAAGCAAGCTTTCGAAGTCATCTCGGATCGATGTCACGCGTCGACTGGGCAGGCCCGGGTCGGCCACCAGAAGCACCCTTAGCGCCTGCGACGAAGAATCTAGCATCGCTGTCCTTTCGCTGAGATCACAACCACGGCTTCAGCGGCTGAGTCTTGTGGGCCACCGGGTGAGTTCTGATGATGTTAATGATGTAAACGTTCACTTGCCCGCCCACGCTATCACTCTCGCATCGGTTCGCATTCTGGTTCAGCGGCTGCTCGAATTGCGTGTGGTGGTTGCGGTCTGCCGCCTTCTGCTGCGGTGCCTCAGAGCGGCAGGGCACCGATGCGCTGCCGTCGGTGATCTGCTGTTTCGTTCGAGTTCGTGGGCTCAGGTCACCTTCTGCAAGAGCCCCTGACAATACCTGCCAGGTCGCCAGAGAACTCTCGGCGGTTGAGATGGATGAGCCGAGCGGCCGCCCTGATGAGTCCATCGGATCCGCGGTAGCCGACGGACCGGGCAGCGGAGGCAGCTGTCGATCCCGCGCGAATTCTGCGCAGGGCCAGGTTGAGCCTCCTCCGCGTCCTCCACTGCACGAAAGACGTGCCGAGATTGTCTTTGACGATCCGCTCGACGTGCCGTTTGCTCATCGAATGTCGCGCGGCGACGGCGGTCAGCGGCACCATCAGGCTCATGGGGTCGTCCATGATCGCTCTCACCGAGCGATGTTGCGGTTCCGGAATGGGGAAGTCATCGACGGCGAAGGTGCTCAGCTCTGCGTCGAGGGCTTCCCTGAGTGGCCTGCGCTCGGCCTCGCAGCTCGGGGATGAGGCGAGGATGAGCAGAGCGGTTTCGCGGAGGCGGTCGATCGGCGATGTGGAGGAACCCCTCGGGCGGCTCCGTCCGCGGTGACAGTCGCGGGCCGAGCATGATGGAGTCCGATTTCGCCGTCACCGAGTGGTCGACGCCCGAACCCAACCACAGGCTGGCCTCAGCGGGAAGGCTGAGTTGCGTCGGTTCGAACCCGTGCCCGCGCAGATGCACGTCTACGCAGCCGCTGATGACATGAATGAGCAGCGGGTACGAATGGCTGTGCCAGTCATGTCCGGTGAGGAGCACCGGTCGTTCTGTCTCGCTGTCGTTGCGTCGCAGTCGAGTGTGTCGCGCTGGTCGAGGGATGGTGTCGCCTTTGTCGTAGGTGGAACGGAAGGTTTGGTTAGGCTGGGCTATGTTCTCTGATCTTAGTCCGAGCCAGCCAACAGAGGTAGTCAATGTCTTTGCTCCGTCGAACCAGTGCGCTCCTTGTGGGCGCAAGTCTCCTGCTCATCAGCGCCTGTGCTGGTCCCTCGGATGCGTCCGACGATGGCCCCTCGGCGAACGGATCCGAGACCCGGATGGTCGCAACCGAACAGGGAGAGGTCGAAGTTCCCGAGGACCCGAAGAGGGTGGTCGTGCTCAACTACGCCCTCACCGGCTATCTCTTCGACCTCGACGTGCCGGTCGTCGCCACGACTCCCGAGGTGACTGAATCCGACGGCGAGTTCTCACCGTTCTGGTCCGAGAAGGCTGAGGCCAAGGGAACCGAGTTCCTTCCGTGGAGCAACGACGGATTCGACCTGGAGGCCATCATCGCGGCCGATCCTGGCCTCATCATCGCCGGAGGCATCGGATTCCCGCTCAAGCATGCGACCGATGCCTACGACAAGCTGCAGGAAGTGGCACCCACGGTGCTCGTGTCCGGAGACAAGCAGACCTGGCAGGACCAGTTCTCCTCCATCGCCTCCGACGTGCTGGGCCGAGAGGCGGACTATGAGAAGTTCGAATCCGCGTATGAGGATCGAGTCGCCGAGGTGAAGGACAACATCTCGATCCCCGAAGGTGAGATCTCCATCCTCACTCTCGACAGCAAGGACACGCCCTACATCCTCATCGAGGACAAGAGCCTGTCAGCGGAGCTCGAACCGCTCGGCTTCACAACTGCTCCGCTGTTCGAAGAGAACGACATCGAACCATACACTGCGGGCGGAGACATGTTCGGGCCATCGCTCGAGGTGCTGCCCGACGTCCTCCGCTCCGAGACGGTCTTCGTGGTCGGCTTCAACAACGCGAGCATCGGCGTCGACGACCTCAAGGACGAAGCGCCGTACGATCGCGTCCCCGCCTTCGAATCCGGTCAGGTCCATGACCTCCCGTACTGGTCGATGCGCGGCGACTACGACGAGGCGATGGCTCTGCTCGATATCGTTGAGGAGATGTTCCCTGCGACGCATTGACGATGAAGGCGATCAGCGATCTGTCGACGGCGGATCGGTCGACGCGTCCTCCTCGTCGGCGTTCTCATCTTCCTCGCGGTTCTCATCATCAGCGGTGTCGTCGGAGCGACCGAAAACGTCGGTGTCCACCTTCTCGAGGTACTCCGACGAGGGTGCGGCACCGGCACTGTGATCGAGATTCTCCGTGGCCTTGCGCATGCTGTCGGCGGTGCTGTCTTCGGTCGACATTCTGGTCACCTTTCGCTGAAGAGCGCGGATGGTGATCAGTCTACGCGGGGCCCCTGCCGAGCGGCACCCCTTTCGAGTCGCCTGAAACAGTGTCAGCATAGGTTCATACACTCGATAGAGAAGGGATGATCGTGATGAACGATTCCAGCGAAGACGAGAAGGAACCGACAAAGGTCCCCGAGGAAGCCAAAGACGATGTTGCGGAAAAGCCCGGCACGGATTCCGCGTCGAAGCAGCACGAGGATGAACTGGTCGATGAGTGGGAAGAAGAATCCTTCCCCGCGAGCGATCCGCCCGCACATTACTGACTCCCGTGATCGCAGGGCCCGGCACCGATGCACAGGTGCCGGGCCCTGCGCCGCTGTCGCGCCGACTCATTAAAGTGTCTCCACCATCATGTGGAGAACTCCCTGACTCTCAGCGCCACCGGGTAGGTCACAGCAACCGCCATCCCTCGATCTTCGACGACTCGGGTCGCCAGTCTCAGGAGCACTTTGCAGTGCTGAGCGGCGGCCAAGGTCTCCGCGATCTCGCAGTAGACGAAAGCGGCCTCATCGGTGACCTCGTCGAGTCTGTAGTGCAGAGCGGCGACCACCTCACCGGCGAGGCGGAGCTCGAAGGCGGCTGCTTCCCGATCATCGACGAGCGAATATTCGCCCTCGCCCGCCCGGATCGGACGGCCGGAGAAACGACTGCGGCCAAGCGGCGTTTCGTTGCCACCGCCAAGAGTCATGGGCATACCGATCCCTCAAAAAGGAGAGGGCCGACTTTTTGACCTATTCAAACTATACGTACAGTGTCTCAGCCACGGCAATAGGGTCCTGTTCCGCCGTATCCTGGCTGGGCTCCCGGGCCTGCCCGTCGCAGCCGAGCTGTGCTCGCGAACGAGAATCTGATGCACCGCAGCATGCGCCTTTCGCGATGCGGCCTCTGGACGGTCGGCAGTCCAGTCCATAGTGTCGAAACACCTATCGGGAGACCTGCAAGGGAGAAGGCACAATGACTCTCATCGACACCAGTGGCACTGACGTCGTCGACATGCTCACCACCGACCACAGGGAGATGCTCGAGCTGCTTCGCCGGATCGAGAGGACCGAGGACCTGGACGAGCGACGCGACATCGCCGATACCGTCATCGCCGAGGTGATGCGGCATTCGGTGGCCGAAGAGATGATCGTCTACCCGTCGATCGAAGAACACGTTCCAGGCGGGAAGGACGAGGTCGAGCACGACATAGAAGAGCACGAAGAGCTTGTCCGAGTCATGAAGGACCTCGAGGGTCTCGACGTCACCGAGAGCGCTTTCCTCGAAAAGGTCATCGAATTCGAACAGCTGCTCGACCATCACGCTCGGGACGAAGAAGACGAGCAGTTCCCGAAACTCAGGGAACACATTCCGCAAGATCAGCTCATCGATATGGGTAAGCGGGTCGTCTCAGCGAAGAAGGTGGCTCCGACTCGGCCCCATCCCAACGCGCCGCACTCGGAACTCTTCCATAAGAGTGTCGGCCCCGGTGTCGGAATGGTCGATCGTCTGCGCGATAAGCTCACCGGACGCGAATCCTGACGTTTCGCCGTCAGGAGGGGCCGTGCGCCTTGGCGGTTCTCACCAGGCGTTCGACGCCGCCGGTCCAGGGTTCTCCATGCCCGACGAGCACGGTGCGCGCGCCGGTCTCGGCAAGGGCGTCGAGCGACTCCAGAGCCCTGGCGGGGTCAGCGGTGGCAGCATTGGAGACGATCTGAGCCCCTGTGGTGCCGCGATACGGGTTGAGCGTGACGAGGGCGTCACCGGCGATGACCGCGTCCCTCTCGGGGAAGTGGAACGCGCAATGGCCCAGCGTGTGGCCCGGTGTGAAGATGACCTGTGGCCGACCTGGCACGTCCAGCTCTGCAGTGCGAATGCGCGTGACCTCTTCGATGGGGCGCGGCCACCACGCACGATTCTTCACAAAAGCTGCGACCATGGGCATTGCCTTGAACTGTGTGAGCAGATACCACGTCAGTGGGCGGTCCCGGCCGTACTGGCGCGGGTGGCGGGTCAGCGGCACATCGTTGTCGTGGACGTACACGGGAACGGCGGCTTCTGAGCGCAGCCGCTCGGCGAAGCCGATGTGGTCGAAGTGCCCGTGCGTGAGCAGCAGAGCCCGAATGTCGCCCAGCCCCCGACCGAGCCGATCAAGAGCGTCAGCCAGCGAATGCCAAGAGGTGGGGACGCCGGCGTCGACGACAGTCAGGCCTTCCTCGCCTTCGACGATGTACCAATTGACGTATGCGTCGTCGATGCGATGGATGCCTTCGGCAACCTCGGTGATGGACATATCAGCGATCCTTGAAGCGTCGGCGGTTGAGGACGAGTGCGCTGCCGATCATCACGATCGCCAGCCCGAAATGCAGCCAGTTGTCCGGGGTGTTGAGGGGAACGAAGTTCGCCGCGGATTCCGCACCGATGAAGAGGCCGTAGAGCCACAGGGCGGCGTAGACGATTCCGCCCCACAGCAGGTAGTGGAAGGACCCGACAGGGGAGCGGCGGACGAGGGCCCCGACGATGCCGAACAGCAGGTGGACGATGTTGTGCAGGATCGAGACCTGGAACAGGCCCAGCAGCAGCGCGGTCGAGTGGTGGCCGGCGAATCGCATCGACATAAAGTTCGACGTCGCTCCCGGGATGAACCCGAGAACGCCGGCCGCCAGGAAGAGTATGGTGACGATGAGAGTTGCCCACTGGATCGGTCGACCACGCTCATGGGGAACGTCCGGCCCTGGTTCTTCGGCGGTCATAATGCCTCCTCGACTGACGAACTGGTCAGATTGCGTCTCACGTTAGGGCGCCGTGTCAAACCCCTCAACAGGTAGGGGTGACTCACAGACAGCCGACGCGGGGTCACGCTCGAAGTCGCGGTCGGCCCGTTGCCAGATCTGTGAGGACCTCTCGTCTACTCGTTCATTGTGAGTACGAGTTTGCCGGTGGTGTGGTTGGTCTCGCCTTCTCGATGGGCTTCTGCTGCCTCCGTGAGAGGGTACGTCCCGGCGATTGTGGCACGCAGTGCACCATCGTCGACGAGTCCGGAGACGATTTCCAGCGTGCTGCGCGAGGAGTCCACGAGCATTCGAAGAGCTCGTACTCCGAGCTGATCTCCTTCGCGAAAGAGATCGGCGGAGCCGACGGGGATGAGCGACACGAGAGAGCCGCCTTTGCGAAGCGTGTGCAGGGAGCGCATCGCTGTGTCACCGCCGATCGTGTCGAGCACCGCGTCCACGTCTCGCACTCGATCGGCGAAGTCCTCCGTACGGTAGTCGACGACCTCATCGGCACCGAGCTCGCGCAGGAAGCCGTGTTTCTCCGCGCTCGCGGTTCCGATCACGTATGCGCCCCGCGACTTCGCGATCTGCACAGCGATGTGCCCGACGCCGCCTGCGGCTGCGTGGATCAGCACGCGCTGTCCCGACTGTAAGTCCGCATTGTCGACGAGCGCCTGCCAGGCGGTCAGAGAGACCAGGGGGAGTGCCCCCGCCTGCACGTGGTCAACCGATCGGGGTTTCGCCGCGAAGAATCTGGCCGGGGCGGCGACGTACTCGGCGTGGGTACCGAGTCCGAACGGATACGACATCATGCCGAACACCTCGTCGCCTGGTCTGAACGTCGCGACGCCGATACCGACGGCTTCGACCACGCCGGAGACGTCCCAGCCGAGTACTAATGGCAGTTTGTCGACGAAGCCGTGGCCGGAACGGTGCTTCCAATCGGTCGGGTTGAGTCCCGCGGCGTGGACTTTCACGAGGATTTCGTTGGTGCGGGGCTTTGGACGCGGAATCTCGGTGATTTCGAGAACGTCGGCGCTGCCGAAAGTCTGCTGGCTGACGGCGCGCATCATCGTTTCAGTGTTCATGATTCCATTGTGTCACTTCAGAAGCCGGCGGCGTCCGGACAATCTCGATGACCGGCCTGAGCGTGCTCGTCGCGATTGGCCGCGCAGTTGGGCTGATTAAAGGGACCGGCGAGGATTGTCAAGACTGTTTACAGAGGTCTCCGCACAATGCCAGGCTAAGTAGACCGCGCACAGCGCGGCGGGTCCCGGCGGGGTCCGGACAGATGAACACAGATGCTGAGGAGGAACAAGGGATGAACCACAGTCACTTGCGTACGGTCTACGAGAGCGGCGGTCCATATGCCACGGTCTACCTTGAGGGTCGTACTCCTTCAGCCGATGCCGAGACGCAGCTGCGCCTGCGCTGGTCGGAGCTGCGAGACCAGCTGTCCGAAAGCGGGGCGGAGGAGTCTCTCCTCGACTTCATCGATGCGATCATCCTCGTCGATGAGCCCACCGAGGTGCACACGGACGGGCGGACCATCGTGGCGAACTCACAAGGAGTTCTGCTGGACGAACACTGGGATGCGGCGCTGGGAGATGGCGACGCGGCGCACTACGGAGACGTGCCCGAACTCGGAGCCTACCTCCGCCAGGAGTGCAGACAGTTCGATGTCGTTCTCGTCATCGCCGGGCAGGACGGTGCGGCTGTCCGTGAACTGAGCGTGACTCCGGATCGCGAACGCACCGAGAACGAGTCGGTCCACGTGACCGGCGACAATGACGAAGACATCAACAAGCCGCGGCGAGGAGCGTACTCACACAACCAGATCCGGCGCCGCGTCGACGAGATCATCAAAGACAATGCTCGCGCTGTCGCCGATTTCATCGACCGATTGATCACCGACCATGCGCCGGACGCCGTCGTCCTGGCAGGAGAAGTGCAGGGCAGAACTGTCGTCAAAGCCGAACTGTCCGTAAGAGCCGAAGAGCTGCTTCACGAGATCTCAGAAGGCGGCAACGACGATGACGGTGCCGAAGAGGCGATCGATGTGGCGGTCCGAACACTCGTGACCAGACTCGCCGGCGAGCGCGAGGCCGAGAACTCCGAACGGCTGGCCGAGAGCAAGGCCCACGACCGTGCGGTCGAAGGCCACGCCGAAGTCGCGAAGGCAGTTGGGCGCGGTGCGGTGGCGACCCTGCTGCTCGACGACGCCGAGGCAGCAGAGGGTGAAGCAGGCATCATCGCCCAAGCTGTGCTGTCCTCAGCAGAGATCGGGCTCAGTCATGAGCCGATGTCCGAAGGCATCGCTGCGATCCTCCGCTACGACGTCGGCGCTGCGCTGGCGGACTGAGAGGTAACTATCTTCTGGTAGATAGTATCCAATGAGTTAATAAAATGTGTAGGGTTGGTCCATGACAGCCGATCTCGGCAGGCCGGAAGGACCCTCTGATGAATCGCCCGACGAAACGCTCGACCCCGCACAACTCGAAGTCGCCCGGCGACGAAGTCATCCGACAGACCCGCACCCCGCGCCGCGTCCTCGTGCTCGGGGCGACCGGCTACATCGGTGGTCGCCTTGTGCCTCGCCTGCTGCAGGCCGGTCACGAGGTGCGGGCCGGGGTGCGGCGACCGGAGAAGCTCACGCAGGTTCCATGGGCGGCCGACGTCGACGTGAGAACCGTCGA
Source organism: Brevibacterium limosum (assembly GCF_011617705.1). Taxonomy (NCBI): domain Bacteria; kingdom Bacillati; phylum Actinomycetota; class Actinomycetes; order Micrococcales; family Brevibacteriaceae; genus Brevibacterium; species Brevibacterium limosum. The sequence goes on from NZ_CP050154.1 coordinate 982,049, forward strand.
CCTCGACACCGGTCGCGGCCTCGATGACAGCCTCGACGGCATCGATACGGCCTATTACCTGGTGCATTCCATGGGGTCCGGTGGGGACTTCGAGGCGGCTGAGGCCGAAGCAGCCGGGCGCTTCGCCAGCGCGGCCGCGTCTGCCGGCGTGCGCCGCATCGTCTACCTCGGAGGGCTCCATCCGGAGGGACGTGAGCTGTCGAAGCATATGCGCTCACGGGCGAACGTCGGTCGCATTCTGCTCGACTCCGAGGTCGACGCGATCGTCTTCAACGCCGGCATCATCATTGGCTCCGGCTCGGCTTCGTTCGAGATGGTTCGCCATCTCGCTCTGACCCTCAGGTGGATGCCGGCACCGGACTGGGTGGCCAACCGTGTCGAGCCGCTGTCGGTTCGTGACGCGCTCTACTATCTTCTCTCCGCGGCCGATGTGGAGGGGGCGGTCAACCGCTCCTTCGATATCGGTTCGCGTCAGATCCTCACCTATGCCGACGTGATGCGGACCTTTGCCGCCGTCGCGGGGCTCAAGCCCCGTCATGTCATCGCACTGCCGCTTCCTGCCCCGACCCTGTCAGGCATCTGGGTCGGATTGGTCACTCCGCTGCCGTTCGCTCTCACACTGCCGCTCGTGCAGTCTCTGCAGGAGGATGCGGTGGCCTCGTCGCACGAGGTCGACGAGGTCATCCGGCCGCCCGAGTCCGGTCTCATCGGATTCGGCGACGCCGTCCGACTCGCATTGCGTCGTGAAGTCGAAGGCGCCGTGGATACGAACTGGGACGCCGACGCCGGAGGACTCGACGAGGCAGCCCAGCCGCTGCCCAATGATCCGCAGTGGTCGGGTCGGCGCATCTTCACCGATGAACGATCAGCGAGGATCGCAGGTCTCTCGGCCGCCGAGGTGTGGCCCGTGGTCGAAGGCGTCGGCGGATCCAACGGATGGTACTCCTGGCCGCTGGCCTGGAAGGTCCGCGGGATCTGGGACAAGGCAGTCGGAGGCGCCGGCCTCAACCGGGGTCGACGGTTGCCAGACACCCTGCGCATCGGCGATCCCGTCGACTGGTGGAGAGTCGAACAGCTGGAGCGGAACTCTCGTCTGCTGCTGCGGGCCGAGATGAAGGTCTCCGGCCACGCCTGGCTCGAATTCACTCTGGCAGACTCAGCCGAAGGCTGTGTGTATCACCAGACAGCGACGTTCATCCCCACTGGAGTGCGCGGCCGCATCTACTGGTCCCTCGTCGCCCCGTTCCATCGGTTCATCTTTCCCGCGATGGCGAAGAACATCGCCGCCGAGGCGCGGCGTCGTGTGCGACGGTGAATGACCCCCGGAGCGGCTGGTGATCAGGGGCTGTCGGTCAGCATCGACGCGAAGCCGTCCCGATAGGTGGGGAAGCTGAGTTCGCCCACGAGCGAGCGGAAGCCAGACCCGTCGATTCGTCTGCCGCCCGGCCTCTCGTTCTCGACATGGCCGGGAACGGGAACGCCGAGACGGTCGGCGATGAAGGCGGCGACATCGCCCAGCTGAGCAGGCAGGGAGTCGACAGCGTGGACCAGTCCCGGCGGTTCCGGGGTGAGAGCCAAGCACTCGAGGCCCCGAACGAGGTCGTCTCGGTGGACGCGGTTCGTCCACCGCTGATGATTGAGTCGCCGCCCGTGCCTGACGGTGTCGATCAGGCGGGTGCGGCCCGGTCCGTAGATGCCTGCTGGACGCAGGATCGTGAGGTGGTCGAAGAGTTCGGCCGCCTCGGCTTCGACTGCGGCGATGACTTCACCGGGCCCGGGCGCTGGGGCGATCGGAGCGTCTTCGGTGATCACCTGCGTCGGATCCTCGGCGAGGACGCGCGTGGAGGAGACGAGGACGACTCGGCCCGGCTGTGACTCGAGCACGCGGGCAAGCCCCCTCAGCCCGTGAAGGTACGAGTGTTCGTATCCGGCCCGGGTCGGCTCGTCCGGGGTGAGAGTGATGATGACCGCGTCAAGATCGACCAAACGCGAATCGCTGCGGGCAGGGACTTCTGCATCACTGCGGCCCGGAGCTCCGAGATGGGAGAGGTCCATGCTGATGGTCTCGAAGACATCGGGCAGATCGGCGACACGGCGGCGCAGTCCGATCACGTCGTGCCCCTGGTCGACCAGCCGCAGGCCCAGCCGTGTGCCCAGGTCTCCGCATCCGGCCAGAAGAATCCTTCGGGGTGTCGACGTGCTCATTGCGTCTCGCTCTTCATGCGGTCATAGGCAGCCAACGCCGCCTGACGCGACGTTTTGAGATCGACGATTGGCTCGTGGTCTCGCTCTGCCGGAGTGAGGCCGCCCGGCCCGTGTCCCAGCCACCGGTTGACGTACTCTCCATCAGGGTCGAAGCGCTCGCGCTGGCGTTCGGGATTGAAGATCCGGAAATACGGTGCCGCATCGGCTCCGCAGCCTGCCACCCATTGCCACGACATCGGGTTGTTGGCTTCATCGGCGTCGACGAGCGTGTCCCAGAACCACTGTTCGCCGTGCCACCAGTGGACGAGCAGATTCTTCGTCAGGAAGCTCGCCGTGGTCATCCGCACCCGATTGTGCATCCACCCGGTCTGCCACAGCTGAGCCATGCCGGCATCGACGAGGGGAATCCCGGTCGTGCCGTCTTGCCAATGCTCGAGCGCCTCGGGGTCGTCCTCGTAGGGGAAGCGTGCGAATTCCGGCCGCATCGGCTCGGTCTCGATGTTCGGCAGGTGGTAGGTCAGGTGCCAGGAGAACTCTCGCCAGTAGAGCTGTCGGATCCATGCGTGCCGATCGTCTTCGTTCACCTCCGGTACGTCCAGTGCAGTGGCCAGCAGCTGCCGCGGGGAGAGTTCGCCGAAGCGCAGTCGCGGCGACAGGCCCGACGTGCTGTCGGGGTCGGCCGGGATATCGTGCGACTCGGCGTAGTCGTCGATGGCCTCGCTCAGTTCCTGCAGTCTCCGGAGAGCCTCCCGGCATCCGGGGTTCCAGTGCTCGGCCACGGTCGTGCGCCACCATTGCGGAGTCCGAGCCGAAGCGAAATCGCCGGAGCCCGTATCGGTCCCGTCGAGCAGACCGAGACCGTCGAGGCTGCGCACCCAGGGAAGGCCGTCCAGGGATTTCCGTCGGGCATCGGACAGAGGCTTCTGTTCGGCGGGCGGCGGGAGGACTTCGCCGACCGCGCGATCGCGGACGGCTGTGAAGAACGGGGTGAAGACCTTGTAGAAGTCTCCGCCCTGCGGGCTGGTCGTCCAGGGTTCGACGAGAAGCGCACCGCAATGGGAGTGCGCCGGACACCCGGCATCGGTCAGCTGCGTCTTGATCTGCGCGTCGAGGTCACGGGAGGCCGGTGCATAGCGGCGCGACCAGCGGACGGCATTGACCTTTAGGTCCGCGGCGGCTCGGGGGACGATGTCCGCGGCAGAGCCTGCGGCGAAGAGCAGCGGGATCCCGAGCTTCGCGAGTTCTGACTCCAGGGCGAGCAGGGACTCGTGTGCCCACCAGCGGGCGGCCCCGCCCAGCGGCCGGGGGCCCAGGCCGTCGTCGTCGCGGCACTCTCTGATCCAGAGGCCGATGACCTGACCGTCGGCGCGGGCCGCGGTCAGAGCCTCGTGGTCGTCGACGCGCAGGTCGTCGCGGAACCAGACGAGGGTGAGGTGCTCACGGTCGTGGCTCACCGGCAAGCTCCGTTCACAGCTGCTTCGCCCAGTCGGCGTTGCCCAGCGACAGCTCCTCGGCCATGCCGTCGAGGAAGCGGATGACGGCATCGCGTTCGCGGCTGGTGAGGTGGGCGGCGGCATGGATTCGTCTGGCCTGGGCGCGTCCCACGGTCTCTCGTGCCGAGCGCGCCGTCTCCGCGGTGACGTCGATGGCGTATGCCCGACGATCGCTGGGGTGCAGCTTCCTGATGACATGCCCCTCCCGCTCCAGACGATTGATCAGCTTCGTCACCGAAGCCGCCGACATGAGCATATGAGCCGACAGCATCTTCGGGGTCACCACCGCGTTCTGCCGCTTCGCTGCGATGAGATAGTGCAGCGCACGCATGTCCTGTTCGCTGAGCTTCATGAATCTGCGCGAAGCCTCGGAGAGGGTGCGCTCGGCCTCGCGCAGCCGGGCAAGCGCGTCCATGAGCTGAGCGATCTGCTCGCGGTCGGCGTTCGACAGGTCGGAGGAGTCGATGAGGTCGCCGGGAAAGCTGTTCTGCGATCCGGTGTACATGTTCTCTGTGATCGGGTCGTGAGCGCCCGCGGCCTCCGATGGCTCCATGCCGCAATCCTACTGATTCCCGCTCCTCGGCCGTAGAAGAATAACTCTCCGCATATAGTACACCAAAGTGTAGTATATGCGGAGAGTTATTACATCCTGAGGATGTCAGCTGCTGGTGACAACGAGGCGTTGTTGGACACGGAATTGATGTATCGCATAGAGGAGGGCAGGGGCGAATCATGGAACTGATTCAGAACACCGCAGGCGAATGTACTCTCCGCAATGACGATGATGCTCTTGTCTGTCACGTCAAGATAGCGGGGGACGTGAGAGCCGATATCAATGTTCCTGAGTTGCAACCAGGCCAAAGCATCCAGTTCACTCTGGCTCCACCCTCTGAGCGACGCTCGGGTCAATTGCGGGTCACGTGGGAGACACACCTCGCTGAAAAGCAAGTACTCACCCAGCAGCTTCACTGACAGCGACCGCTTAGTTCGGTCGCATAGCTCGCCTCGAACGATGGGAACAATTCTTGTAGGCATGAGTATGTGCTGTCGTGAGGTGTGACCGAGTCGCGGTCATCAGCAGGAGAGCGTCAGGGTTCGTCGTGTGCACCGGCGAGCAGGCAATTGCATATCGATCAGGTGTTGGATTATGCGTTCTCGTCATCAACTCTGGTTGCGTTTAAGAGCTTGTCGATGCATGCTTCCCAGCGACTGACAGCGTGTGGCATCGGGTGTCCTGCCCCGGGCCTGCTGGCGTGTCCGCCAACGATGGATGTGGTGACATCTATCACGGTGTGTGTGGCGGGGAAGTGACGGAAGATTCGGACCTCGTCTCGATCGTCATGGAGCATCCAGAGTTCGTGCCCGTTATCGAGGTTCATCCAGCGGTTGCTGAGAATGTGGCGAAAACGGAGATGATAAGTATCGACAATGGATTGTACGATCGCTTCGTCTGGGGAACTGCTTCGCGTCTTGATCCAGTTCACTGACCGCTCCTTTTTCGAAAGCTGTCTCACCTACTGGCCGTGACCGGCACTTCGTGTGGGCTTTCAGTCGGTCCGGGTGAGGTGTCCGGTGACGACGATGTTGTCTTCATAGTGGCCGGTTTGTTTGTTGAAGTCGCCGCCACAGGTGATGAGCCGGATTTCGGGTCTTTCGGTATTGCCGTAGACGGTGAAGTCGGGGAAGTTGTCTTTGCCGTAGTCGGTGACGTCATCAACGCTGAATGTCGCTGTGGAACCGTCGTCGCGGGTGGCGGTGATGGTGTCTCCGGGTTGAAGACTCCCGAGTTCGTAGAACACCGCGGGACCGTCGTGAGCGGAATCGACGTGGCCGACGATCAGCGAGGGTCCGACTTCGCCGGGGGTGGGTGAACGCTGATACCAACCCGCTGGTGCGTCTTTGCCCAAGGACGGCACCTCAAGTTCGTCGTTATCGGTCAATCCGAGCTTCATGACGCTGGTATTGACATCGATGGCTGGAATCGTCAGCCGTCTCGGAGTGGAGGCGTCCATCCTTTGGCTGGGAGACGTTGCTTCTTTGGTGGAGGTGCGCTCGTCGGGAGGCGGAGCCTGTGACTGCTCACCCGCGGAGTCGCCACTCCTTCCTGACGCAGCCGTTGGATTGCTGGACTCCGCCGCCGGTTGAGGCGGTGACGGGTTGTGAAAGACGCCGACGGTGATGAGCAGGACGGCGATCACGAGCAGGACAAGACCCGCCACGGCCCAGATGTTGATACCGCGGCGAGTCCGTGCCTGCTTGCCAGTCATCACTGATGTGTCTTCTCTGTTGCGATCAGTGGGTGCTGGTCTTCGAGTTCTTCCTCCGCGAGATCGCGAAGGCCGCTCCGGCCGCAGCTACGAGTCCGCCGCCGGTGGCCAGCATCACGGTGTCATTGCCGGCCGTGCTTCCGCCACCCGTATCTGGTCCGCCTTTGGGCGGCTGTCCCATCTGACTGTCGGCGAGCGTTCCGCACAGTGCGGGAGCTGTCGCAGCCTGGGGCAGGCTGTCGTCGAGGGGACTCTTCGCATCCTGAACGGCCTTGGACTGGTCTTCGGGATTGAGGCCGTGGACGACGACGGTGGCTCGCCCGTCGTTGATGGCGTCCTTGGTCTTGTCGTCGAGGTCGATGGTGCGCTCATACGTCGCCGAACCTCCCTTGATACCGGCGTGGTCGACGTCGACAGCGGCATCGGCACTGGTATCACCTGAGTCTGTCAGAGTGGTCGCGACTTCACCGTAGGCGGGGCCGCCTTCGGGAGTGTTGACGATGCCATCGCCATTCTCATCGGCGGAGGGCGTGGGACATTCGGCGCTGCCGCTGGGTTTGACGTGGATGTGCTGGACGTGCGGGTAGGGGCCGTCCATGAACGTCTCGGCGAGACCTTCGACGTGTTCGGTGACCGTCGCCTGATTGCCCTTGAGGGTAATCATGATGTCTCCCGAGGCCCCACTGTCATTGATCTCGCCGAGATCTGCCTCATAGGTCCAACTGTCTTCGCTGCCGCTGTCGCCGGCGGTCGCCGCAGCCGCTGGGCCTGCTGCCAGGCCGAAGGCGGTCAGGGCAAGGACTGGTGTGAGCATGAGCTTCTTCGCTGTGCGCATGATGTCTTCCCTTCTTCACTTTTGTGAACAGTCCCGAATGGGGCCGAACACAGGTGATTCGGAGCCACGCGCGCGGCAGATGGGTGCCACAGGCAACAAGAGCGAATCCACTGCCGCTGACAAGTTCGGCGAGATCCTACAAGACCTGCGAGCCTCCGGTGCGGACGCGATTGCGGCGACGGGTCTCAGGGCTCGTGCCACGGGAGTCTGCGGTGCGGCGGCCGGCCGACTGGCCGGTGCGCGCACCCGAGCTCTGATTGCCCGAGCGGCCTCCTCGACCGGTCTCGCGGCGGCGACTGCCTTCGCCGCCGCGGCCGTTCTGACTGGTGCGACCGGAGTCGCTGGTGCGTGAATTCGTACGAGTGCTCTCTCCGTCGCCATGGCGGCCTGCGCTTCCACCGCGGCCGCCGCGACCGCCTCGGCGACGGTGTGCCGAGCGACCACCGGACTTCGCCGGTTCGGTCTTCTTCCGCGCCTGGATGGGTTCCTTCGGGTGCGGTGCGACGTACTCGGCGATCTCACCGACGAGTTCGGTCACCTCGGGTGAGTCGGCGGTGACCTTCTTCGGGGTCGCCTTGATGGCGGCCCTGCGCAGCAGGACCTGGGTGTCCTTGCGCTCATCGGGCGTCATCACGGTGACGACATCACCGGCGCTGCCGGCCCGCGCGGTGCGACCGGAACGGTGCAGGTAGGCCTTGTGTTCGGTCGGGGGATCGACGTGGACGACGAGCTCGACGGAATCGACGTGGACGCCGCGAGCGGCGATGTCCGTGGCCACGAGCACCTTCGCATCACCATCGGTGAACGCGGCGAGGTTGCGGTCGCGCGCCCCCTGGGACAGGTTGCCGTGCAGATCGACAGCGGGGATGCCGGCAGCGGTGAGCTGTCGGGCGAAGCGCTTGGCCCGGTGCTTCGTGCGGGTGAAGAGAATGCGGCGGCCCGTGCCGGAGGCGAGTTTGTGAACCAGCGCGTTCTTGTCGTCGACCGAGACCTCGAACACGTGGTGGGTCATGGCCGAGACGTGGGAGGTCGCCTCGTCGACGGAGTGGAGGACTTCGTTATGGAGGAAGCGACGGACGAGCTTGTCGACGTCGTTGTCCAAGGTGGCGGAGAAGAACATCCGCTGTCCCTCGGTCGGGGTCTGTTTGAGGATGCGGGTGACACCGGGCAGGAAGCCGAGGTCAGCCATGTGATCGGCCTCGTCGAGGATGGTGACCTCGATGTGCTCGAGTGTGAGGATGTCCTGCTGCAGCAGGTCCTCGAGGCGGCCGGGGCAGGCCACGACGATGTCGACGCCGGCGCCCAGCGCAGTCTCCTGTCGCCGCTGCTTGACGCCGCCGAAGATCGTCGTCGTCCTCAAGCCCACGGCCTTGGCCAGCGGGTCGATGACCTCGGTGATCTGGGTGGCGAGCTCACGAGTGGGAGCGAGGACGAGTCCGCGCGGATGGCGACGCTTCTGTGAACCCCTGCCGGACTCAGCCAGACGAGCCACGAGGGGAATGGAGAAAGCCAGGGTCTTGCCGGACCCGGTCTTGCCGCGACCGAGCACATCACGGCCGGCCAAGGTGTCGGGCAGAGTCTCCTGCTGGATCGGGAAAGCAGAGGTCTTGCCCTCGCGATCAAGGGAGTCGACGAGTTTCGCCGGAACACCGAGGTCGGCGAACGACGTCGGTGCCGGGGCGGCCTTCTTGGCGCGATTGTCGGTGCTGCGGGTGTTGGTGCGTGTCTGTGACGTGGTGATGGGATGGCCCTTCGACGTGCCGGAGGGCGTGCCTGTGCCGCGAATAGGTGGCTGGCAGCCGTTTCCGGTCATGGAATGAGCGCTGTCGGCGCTCTCGATCGCCGAGAGAAAACGGCTTCGGAAACATGCGCGGGTATCTCACCCAGCTGCAGTGACGAGGCGTCCTGACGACGCAGGGAACCCGAGAACGGGTTCGCAAGTGATTCCAGTATACATCGGAGATGCCCCTCGGTTCTAAGCCGGTCGTTCGAGGTGAACGGCGGCCGGCTCTTGTGAGGGGCGAGCGTCGGGGTCGGTCACGGGGGCGGGGCCCGTCAGAGGGCCGGGAGCGGAGACGGTGGGGTCGGCAGATCCCAGGTCGGGGTCGGCGGCCCCGAGGTCGGGGTCGACGACGAGTCCCGCCGGGCGCTGCCGTGCCCGGTACTGCCCCGTGGCCCATGCCCCCAGCGCCACCGAGGCCCAGCCGATGCCGAGGCCCGCGATGTCGTCGAGGATATAGTGCCACCCGAAGTAAAGGGTGGCCAGAATGGTGATGGCGAAGAAGATCCAGGCGATCGTCCGGACGGCCGGCCTCTGATTCGTCCGCGTCATGAACAGAGCAGCGGCGAAGGTCACAGAGACGTGGAGCGATGCGAACGCGGCCACACCCTGAATGGAGTCGCTGCCCAGGGGATTGCTGAGATAGTCGAGACGGGTCGTCATCAGAGAGTCCTGGAGTTGACTGACTCCGGTGTCGGGCAGTGCCTGGTACGCCTCGGGGTTGCTGAACGCCGGTCCGACCGACGGCAGGAGGTAGTAGCTGACGGTGCCGAGAACCCAGTTGAGAGACAGAGTCGTCGCATACCAGGCGCCGACGGCGTGGTTGCGGCTGAGGACGAGGAACGCACCGAGACTGATCGGGATGAGCGGAAGATAGGCGAGGTAGGCGATCGAGAGCACATTCGCCATGATGTGGGTGCCGAGCAGATCGTGGAGCACCACCGCTGGGTTGTGGCCCCCGGCGAACCAGGAGTCGAGGCGGAGCAGCTGCCGATCATAGAGAGTGCCTTCACGATAGACCGGCAGCACACTCTTGAGATTGCGGTAGGCGACATAGCAGACGTAGAAGCTGAGCAGCCCGGTGCCGATGCACAACAGACGGTGCGTGTTCCACTCCTTCTTGACGATGTCGATGACAGAGGCGGGCAGGTTCCGCCACCCGCTGCGTCTCACCGCCTCCACGATCAGCCCGACGCCGATGAACCCCAAAGCCAGCAGAGGCAGACGGATGTATGAGGGTCCGAGGAAACCGTCGGGGTCCCGCAGCGGGAGATCGAGATAGAGGGACGAGACCACGGCGGCCGCTCCGACGAGCAGGGAGAGCGCCATGGCAAACGTGTAGGGCCAACGTCGCATTCTGGTCATCAGTTCACCGTACTGATCCAGCTTTAGTGCTTCTTCGGATTTCCCTCGGAGCCGGCTGACCGCAATCGGGCCAGAACAGAACGGTCCACCCACTGTGCGCCTCGCGGCATTAGTGTTGGGCCATGACAGAAGGCCCATTGAACCCGACTCCGAATCGCGATGACCCGATTCCCGAGGGACTCAAACTCGGTGCCCGCTTCACCGGATATCTGCTGGTGATCATCGCGGGGATCACAGTTGCGATCTTCGTCGCTCTGCAGGTCGCCCAGATAGTCATCCCGTTTCTGGCCGGACTCGTCCTCTCTGCTCTCCTGGTCCCCATGTCGATGTTCCTGCAACGGCATCGGTGGCCCAAATGGCTGGCGGTGGTCACCGTCTGGGTGGTCGTCCTCGGCCTGCTGGCCGGACTCGTTCTTCTCATCACCTTCCAAATCAGAAGTGAGATACCTGAGATCCAAAAGCAGGTGGCGACGACCCTGGACGCGGCGAAGCAGTTCTTGGCCATGCAGCCGTTCGGAATCACCGAAGCCAAACTCAATGGTCTCGTCGACTCCTCGGGGAAGTGGCTGCAGGACAACGCAGAAGGTCTCGGCTCCGGGGCCGCCGAAGTGGGCACGACGGCGGCTCATATCGTCGAAGGCGTCCTCATCATCCTGTTCGTCACCCTTTTCGCGCTCATCGACGGACGGGGCATCTGGACCTGGGTCGTCAACATCTGGCCGAAGAAGGCGCATGCGCGGATCTCCGCGGCCGGCGAGGCCGGGTGGAAGACGCTGACGGACTTCATTCGGATCCAGCTCGTCGTCGCGGCGAGTGATGCAGTCGGGATCGGAGTGGGCGCACTGATCCTCGGGGTCCCATTGGCGGTGCCGATCGCGATAGTGGTCTTCCTCGGGGCCTTCGTGCCGTTCGTCGGGGCGATCGTGGGCGGCGCGGTCGCGGTGGGCTTGGCGCTGCTCTTCAACGGCTGGGTGCACGGCCTGATCATGCTCGGGATCGTCATCGTCGTTCAGCAGCTCGAAAGCCACGTCCTGCAGCCGTGGCTGACAGGACCCACAGTGAAGATCCATCCCCTGGCGGTGATCCTCGGGGTGACAGCGGGAGCAGCGGTCGCGGGCGTCGCCGGGGCTTTCTTCTCCGTGCCGGTGATCGCGACTCTCAACTCGATGATCCACGCGGCCAAGGACTACAGAGTGGGAATGCAATGAGACGGGCCTCGCCACGGCTGAATCGAGTGCGGATCGTCAAGGGCGCTCTTCGACGTCTGCTCGAAGATGAGTGTCTCGACAGAGCGGCCGGCCTGGGCTTCTACGCTCTGCTCTCTGCGGCACCGGCCATCCTCGCCATGGTCTCGCTGCTCGGCGTGGTCGGGGAGGCCGAATCGACCACGAAGGCGGTGCTCTCCCTGGTCCACGGGGTCTCGGCCGAGGCGGCCGCGGCGATCCGCCCGTTCATCGTCGAACTCACCGAGTCGTCCGCGGCCGGAGCCACCCTCATCGGCAGCCTGCTGCTGGCGATCTGGTCGTCGTCGAAATACGTCGGAGCGTTCGGTCGTGCCCTGAACGCCGTCTACCGGGTCGAGGAGACCCGCCCCTATTGGAAATTCAAGCCGTTCATGCTCCTGATGACCGTGGTCACGCTTCTCGTCCTGGCCGCTCTGGGGCTGCTGCTCGTGCTGTCCGGGCCCATCGCCGAAACGTTCGGCGAGCTCATCGAAATGGGCGCGACTGCCCTGCTGATCTGGAACGTGGTCAGATGGCCGGTCTTCGTCTTCTTCGTCATGCTGCTCATCGCTCTGCTCTACTATGTGACCCCGAACGTCAGGCAGCCGAAGTTCCGGTGGGTCAGCCTCGGTGCGTTCGTCGCTCTGCTCGTGCTGCTTGCCGTGTCGGCCTGCTTCGTTCTCTATATCAACAACTTCAGCAGCTACAACGTCACCTATGGCTCGATCGGGGGAGTGATCGTCGGCCTCGCCTGGGTATGGATGGTCAACCTCTCGCTGCTCCTCGGCGCCGAGTTCGACGCCGAGATCGAACGCGAGCGTCAGCGCGGGCCCGAATCTCAGAAGACGTGCCCTCAGGCTGACGGGCGAGAGCTGCGCACGACAGGGGAGCCAGGATACGGAGCCAGAGCAGTCGAGGACTGCGGCGGGCACTGTCGGTGTGGTTTCTGACAGCCAGGTCATCACCTGCCTCGACGAGACAGCAGCGACGTCACGCGCATGCGAGCAGAGTTGATCCACACATCCGAATATTCAATTGCTCGCCCGTCATTGAGGTAGCTCACCTGCTGAAGGTATTGCACTGGCGCATGAGCAGAGAGATTCAACGCTGCGGCAACCTCGTCATCTGCTGCTTGAGCGGTGAACGTCCGACGTGCCGTAGTCACTTCTCTGCCGAAGTCGTTTTCGAGGGTCCCGAAGAGACTCGCGGAGCTGAAATCCGTCGATTCGATTCCGGGGGCGAGGTCAGCCCGGACGTAGTTGACGAGATAGGCGACTGGACCGTCTTCGGTGGAACGGACTCGTCGGAGGACGACGACAGTCTCCTTCGGTGAAATGTCGAGTAGGCCGGCAACGTTGGCTGGAGCGTCTTCCAGGGCGCAATGCAGAACATTGACTTCGGAAGCGATCCCGCGTGAGGCGAAGTCTTCGGAAAGAGTTGTGAGGTCCTGAGCGAGTGCTGGTTCGGCCTCAGCAGCTGTAACAAACGTTCCTCTGCCTCTCACCTGCACCAGTCGCCCCTCGGTGATGAGGGAGCTGAGCGCTTTCCGCAGCGTCCCCCGTGAGACTCCGAATTCGACGGCGAGGGCCGGCTCTGGCTTCAGTCGGTAGTGCACAGGCCAAGTTCCGTTGCTCATCCGCGCCCGAAGTACTTCAGCGATCTGGATATGCAGTGGCATCGGCGCCGAGCGGTCTACGGTGAGGTCCGTGTCTGAAGTCGCCACTGCCATTCCCTCCTCCGTTTTCATTCCACTGTCCATCCTATTGACAATGCAAGATGCGAGCATTGACATCGTAGCCTGCACCACGTATGTTCACTATTGTATATAGACATATATGAACAAAGAGGTGAGGATGCGAGTCGCAGTTGTCGGTAGCTACGGCGTCGGGGAGACGATGCGAACGAAGCGATTTCCGGGCCCCGGGGAGACGGTGACGGACGGTATTCTCAGCGTCGGGCATGGAGGCAAAGGCTCCAACCAGGCTGTGGCGACACGTCGACTGGGGGCCGAGGTCTCCCTGCTCACGGCTGTAGGTCAGGACGCAGCGGCCGCAGCCGCGTTCGATCTGTGGAGGCGAGAAGGAATCGACTCCTCGCAGGTGCTCGAGATCGAAGAAGCCAACACGATGACCGGAATGATCATCGTCGACGATGAAGCTGAGAACAGAATCGTCATCGCCCCAGGTGCCCTCGACCACCTCACTGCCGCCGACGTCAGGTCGAGAAGCGAGCTCATCGAGTCAGCAGACGCTCTCATCGTCTGTCTGGAAATTCCGATCGATGCGGCTTCTGAGGCGGTTCGGATCGGACATGCGGCAGGAGTCCTCACCGTGTTCAATCCTGCACCCGCTCGTCCGGTTCCACACGAGATCTTCGACTTCATAGATGCCATGACGCCTAACCTCTCTGAAGCGAGGGCGATCCTCGGCAAAGACGGATCCGAACCGGGCGGCGACCCGACGTCGTCTGCGGTCTCCGAGCTGGCGCTCGCTCTCCACGTGAGGACCGGCGTCGACGTCGTTCTCACCAATGGCGCGGACGGAAGCATCGTCGCGGATTCTCAAGGAGCACGCGTCGTGGCACCACATCCGCCCGTCGAGCTCGTTGACACCACCGGTGCTGGCGACTCGTTCACCGGAGCACTGACGGTTGCCCTCGTGGAGGGCAGCGATCTGGAGACGGCAGCTGAACGGGCCGCCGAGGTCGGAGCCTTCGTCGTCGGTCGACACGAAGTGGTTCCCTCGCTGCCTCACCGCAGCGAGCTGTCAGACCTGCTGTGGCCGACCATGAGCCGCTCGAGCTCTCACAGCTGACCCTTTTTCCAACACGACACAAGAAAGTAGAACCACTATGTCAAAGACAGACTTCGCATCGCTGAGCTCACGCGAGCTCGCCCCTTACATCCAGCACACCAAGATCTCCGTCGGCATCACCAGGGACGAGATCATCGCCCACGCGCAGGAGACCGTCGAATACGGCTTCGGTGCGGCGATGGTCCCGGGGCCCTGGGTGAAGACGGTGGCGGACACGCTCAAGGGCACAGAGGTGCCTGTCGCTACAGCTCTCGACTTCCCGACCGTGGGTGTGACGTCGAGCGCAGGCAAGGCCGCCGAAGCGGCCGAACTGGTTCGCCTCGGTGCTGACCAAATCGACATCGGAGTCCAGATCGGCTGGCTCAAGAGCGGCGACTTCGATGCCTTTCGCGATGACATCGCCGGAGTGGTCAAAGCTGCGGGCGTGCCGATCAAGGTCATGCTCGAACTGCCGTTGCTGACCGAGGATGAGAAGACAGCCGCTGTCGAGCTCAGCCTCGAAGCAGGAGTCTCCTACCTGAAGAACGCCAGCTCGGGAGCGATCGAGACGGCTTCGCCTGGCAACATCCGCTACCTCGCCGAGCGCAGCCCCGTAGGCGTGCTCGTCAAGGCGTCGGGCGGCATCAAGAGCCGGGCCCAGGTCATCGAGCTTCTCCAGGCCGGAGCGGCCTGTGCGGGAACGAGCGCCGGCATCGAAATCATCACCGACACCGCCTCCTCTGAGACCGCCAGCTACTGAGAACAACTGACGCCGACATCTCGTCGACGACGCCGAGAAGGGACTGCTATGACACGACGCATCATCATCGACACGGACACCGCCCAGGACGACTGCGTCGCCCTGTTGGTGGGGCTGCTCGATCGGGAATCCTCGCTCGAGGCGATCACCATGGTGGCAGGAAATGTGGGGTTCAGCCGCCAAGTGCACAATGCCCACACGACGCTCAGCGTCGCCGGCCGGCTCGGCGAGGTGCCCGTCCATCTGGGATGTGAACGGCCCCTGACACGCGAATGGGTGTCGGCCGAGAACGTCCACGGTGACGGTGCGGGCGGAATGAGGATGGATCTCACCGGGTGTGCGACCGAGGCTGAGCACGGCGTGGACGCCTTGGTGCGGATCGTCAGCGAGAACCCTGGCCAGATCGACATCGTGGCCATCGGGCCGCTGACGAACATTGCTATGGCCGTGGTCAAGGACCCGACGTTCGCCGCCAATGTGCGGTCAATGACAATCATGGGCGGATCGAACAACGGTCGCGGCAATATCACCGCAGCGGCCGAGTTCAACTTCTACGTCGACCCCGAGGCAGCCGACACCGTATTCTCCTCCGGGCTGAACATCATCGTCGTGCCTTGGGCGCCGCTGACTCTCGACGGCGCGGTCTTCAAGGCTGACAAGCTCAAGCAGATCGCCGCGATCGGAACCCCGCTGGCACGCTTCTTCACGAAAGTCTGCGCAGCCACTCTCGAATTTGATGAGGCGGTCGGGATTCCGGGTACCACTCACCCGGACTCGCTGTCGGCAGCCGTGCTGCTGCATCCGGAGCTCATCACGGCCGCGGCCGATTACAATGTCCAGATCGAAACCGGTTCCGAGCTGACTCGCGGCTACTCGGCGATGTCTTGGGGAGTCCATGACCTCCCAGCCAACGCTCGCGTCATCGAAGCAGTCGACGGGCAGGCCTTCTTCGACCTCATCTGCGTCCTGCTTGCAACCATTACCGTTCCCAGCCGCGAGATCGAGGGCCTGCGGTGAAGGTGGGGGCGGTCGAGGACCGCAGAGAGGTCAAACCCGTCCTGGTGCTGACCGCGCTTGTCGTCGCCGTCGCCAGTTTTCAGCTCAATGCCACGATGCTGGCCCCGGCTATCGGAACAATGGCCGTCGAACTCAACACCGATATCGCCACCATCGGGATGTCGTCGACAGTGTTTTCCTTCGTCACCGCCATCGCCGGTCTGTTCTGGCCACCTCTGAGCGATATCATCGGCAGGAAACGGGCTCTACTCCTGTCCACAAGCATCCTCACCTTAGGTAGCCTCATGGCGGCGCTTGCCGTGAATGTGCCCATGCTCATGGTCGGTCGGGCGATGCAAGGAGCCTGTGGGGCGACGTTCGCTCTGTCGTTCCTCGTGTTGCGACGGGTCGTCGACCCCAAGCGCTTCGGACGCTATGTCGGGATCATCACTGCCATCAATGCCGGCGTCGGAGGAATCGATACCCTGCTGGGCGGCATCATCGCCGACGCGGTCGGGTTCCGAGGCATCTTTGGTCTTACACTTCTCCTTGAAATCGTCGCCGTCATCATGATCGCTCTTTGGACTCCTGAGATCCGTGAGCTCGCCGCAGCCCGCGTGGACTGGTGGGGGATCGGCACCCTCACCCTGGCTCTTGTCGCCATCAACTTCGGCCTGACCACGGCGTTCCTGCCCGGCGGATGGACGGATTGGAGGACGTGGGGGAGTTTCGTCGTCGCCGGGGGTGCCCTCGTCGCGTTCCGCCTCGGCGAAGGGAGGATTGCAAATCCTCTGCTGCCGATCGAGGCGCTGTCAGATCGCGGGGTCTGGGGGTTGTTGCTGACAACGTTCTTCACTCTGGCATCGAGCTTCTCTGTCCTCGTCTTCATCATTCCAGCTCTGACCCAGGACCCCGAGGGTGGCTTCGGACTGAGCTCAACCTGGTCAGCGCTCCTCTTCTTAATGCCTTACTCGCTGTTGGGGTGGGCCACAGCTCCCGTTTTCGGCACTCTGGCGCCGCGCATCGGATACCGGCTCGTGCTGCGCATCGGCCTGCTCGGCAGCCTCGTGCTCACGGGACTGATGGTTGTGGGTGTGACCAATGCGGTCATGCTGGCCTGCGTCGTGTTCTTCATGGGTGCGACGTACTCGGCTGCGGCCTCATGCGCACTTAACGGGCTGGGCATCATCTACGCACCCGCTTCCCACCCCGGTATCCTGCCGGGAATGAACTCCGCTGCGTTCAACTTCGGCGCTGCCGTGGGTATCGGCATCATGTCGGCCGTTATCTCGGGAGATGCTGGAACTGATGGCTATCGCAACGCACTCACCATCGCGACAGTGTTCACCGCTCTGGCCTTCGTTTTCTCGCTCATACTTCCTGCCCGTCAGATCCACGGTGAGAAGGTTTGATCAACGATCAGAATCGCGGCACGCGGGGAAGCGCTCCTTCTGCCGTGTCGAAGCAATGAGTGAAAGCATAGTGCCGTACGAAAGGATGGTCTCGATTTCTGATGATGAGGAGAAGAACAAGCAGTCACCGGTCCGAGTGCCCGAGGCCACAAGGGAAGACCTCGCCGAGAAGCCCGGAACCGATTCTGTCGGTCAGGAATAGCAGGACGAGCTGGTCGATGAGTGGGAAGACGAGTCCTTTCCTCGCAGCGATCCGCCGGCGCACTACTGACAACCACATGCATAACAGAGCCCTGTACCTAAGAATCAGGTACCGGGCTCTGTTCTGTGTCGGTGGCCTCTGAGTCGTGTTGTGTCCGGCGGCCGCTTCAGAGACGTGCGGCGGCGAAAGCGGCGCTGCGGGTGAGGACGTCTCCGGCATCGTCGAGCATCCGACCGAAGTGGAGGAAGGAGTGGAGCACCCCGGGGTACAGGTGGTAGTCGACCGGTGTGCCGGCCTCCTCGAGCCGCACGTTCAGGGCCTCGCTGTCATCGCGCAGGGGATCGAGTCCGGCCGCGGCGATGAAGACCGGGGGAAGCCCTGCCAGATCGGCCTCGAGATGATCGACATAGGGCGAGGAGGCATCGGCCGGTGAGCTGAAGTGCTCCGTGGTGATCGAGTCGAGAGCCTCACGGCTCATTCCGTCCCAGCCGCCGCCGTAGAGGCGCCTGCTCGCGGAATCGACGAGGCCGTGTCCGCCGTAGAAGAGCAGCAGAGCATCGAGGGCGGAGAAGGTCCGTGAATCGAGGCCGATGCTCTCCGGCTCGTCGCGCAGCAGCAGAGCTGAACCCAGCGTCAGCATCGCCCCGGCGGAGTCGCCGGCGACGGCCAAGCGCGTTCCGTCGATACCGAGCTCCCTGCCGTGGTGCACGATGTGATCGATTACGCCGGCAACCTCGTGCAGGGCCTGGGGGAACTTCGATTCAGGCGAGAGTGAATAGTCGACGCCGATGACTGCGGCTCCGCTCTCGGCGGCGATGACCCGCATGATCCGATCATGGGTGTCGAGGTCGCCGACGGTGAACCCACCTCCGTGGAGGAAGACGATACCCGGTAGGACCGCCTCGGCGGTGGGGTGATGAATGCGGATGGGCACCTGAGCACCGGCCGTGTCGATGACCGCGTCGACGGTGTCGGTCATCGTCGGTCCGCCTTCGTTCCAGAAGGAGCGCTCGGCCCGGTATTCGGCGCGCATCGCCGCCAACCCCGCGGTCTCGGCATCCATATCGACACCGATTGCGCGCTGTCCTGCCTGGGCGCATTCCTCGGCTCTGGCAGCCTGCTTATCGAGCACGGCCCGCATCTGACTAGTCATCGCGGTGACGATGAACCGGGGGATCTCGGTGCTCTCGGCTGCCGGAGCAGCGGCTTCGTCGATGGTCATGTTCTCCTCCGATGGTCGGTCTGGTGGAAAGTCCCCATAGGGCAGGCTACGGCCGACGCGGCGTTCATGATTCGGCGGGGGCATCGGCTTCTTCGACGGCGGCCTGCCCGCCGGTGCGCCTGACCCACATGATCAGGCCGTAACTGAGCACGGCGGCAAGCAGGGAGCAGACGATGAGAACGGTGAAGATGATCGGGTAGGCCCCGGTCCCGCGATCATCGATGATGGCGCCGAACCAGACGCTGGAGAACGTATCGGGCAGGAAGCCGATGACCGAGAGCAGTCCCGATGCCGCACCGAACATGTCGAGACCGACCCGGCCCTCGCTCAGCTGGGAGGAGGCGATGCCGTAGCAGCCGTTGGCGAGGAATCCGAGGGCTACGACGATGACTGCGGCGACGATGACCAGCACCGGGCCGGAGGGGATGGAGATTAGGGCGGCCAGAGCGACGGCGATGACGATGGAGGCGATGATGATCACCCGCGACGGGGAGCGGACCTTCGTGGCCAGGGCGCCGAAGACTGGGCCGGCCAGCAGAGTGATGCCATAGGTGCGGATCACGCTGACGGTGGAGACCACTGCGGCCGGAGCGGCGAAGACGGCCGATAGGTAGGGTGTCGTATAGGCCACGCCCGTGTAGACGAAGTAGACGAAGAACATCGTTCCCGCGGCCAGCCAGACGACGGGAGAGCCGAAGACGCGGGTGAGGTCGGCGAGTTTGAAGCCCTCACCGGGATGCTCGATCTCGCCGGCGAAGCGCGGAGTGAGCAGGTGAGAGGCGATGGCGAGCAGGAAGATGAGCCCGCCGAGCATCATGAGGATGGTGCGCACGCCGAGGTCGGCTCGGTCGGCGAAGGCGGAGAGGATGCCGACCTCGACGAAGCCGAGGACGAGCCCGACGGTACCGTAGATACCGTAGCTCAGCCCGATGTTGCGGGCATAGCCGTCGGCGTCTGAGATCAGCCGGACGAGCTTGAAGCGCACACCCCACCAGATGAGGATCGTCGACAGCCCCATGCCCACGAATACGGCGAGCAGCGTGCCGAAGCTGGGCAAGGCAGCGTAGACGAAGGTGAGCAGTGCGGTGATGAAGTAGCCGGTCGTGGCCAGGGTTCTCACACGGACGCGGTCGGCGATGAATCCCGAAGGCAGATAACAGATCGTCGCGGTGATTGCGTAGGCGCTGACGAGCCAGCCGATCTGCGCGTTGTTGATGTCGAGGGCGTCGAGCAGCGGATCGTAGAAGACGTTCTTGAGGTAGGGCGGGGCGAACAGAACAGAACTGCCCATGCTGACGAGGATGAGCAGAGTGATGCGTCTGCCTCTGGACAGGTCAGCGGCGCTGACTTCGCGGATGCTCGTTTTCGACACGGCTCTGGTTCCCTTGGACGGTGTGACAGTTCGGCCTCACCCTAACTGAATCATCATTCAGGAAGCCAGGTCGTCCGCCGTCTGGAGCGTCGAGGAATAACTCACCGGTTGCGACGTTGTGACAACGGGCGTGCAATTGCGTCCTTGACAGGTTCGAACAGGAGCGAGCATTTGACCGAGCACATGCGCCGACACGAAACCGACCACGAAGTCCCATGGTCACTGCCGATCGTCGTGCGCCGGTCGAAGACCGCCATCGCCCGCCACATCGACGTTCTCGAAGCCACCGCCCGAGCCGTCGTGACCTTCCTCGACGACCCGCGTGCCCAGGAGGGCGGTGAGTGGCACGACGCCGTCGAGTACTGGCGTGACGGTGCCATCCGCAAGGTCGTGCGCCGCGGTGACGGGAAGAAGCTCGACGATGCCCGTGCCCTCGGCTGTGTGGGTGTGACCCACGGCGGCACGGATGATTTCGCCCCCGCCGAGGCGTTCGTGTTCGAACCCGGACCCGTCGAACCCCTGCCGCACGAGCTGAAGAAGCTGCAGGTGGGCGGCACCGAGTTCCCCGATGAGGGCGAATCGTCGGTCCCCGCCGCCCAGGCGGTCGTGACGATCGAACTCTCACCCGAGCTGACGCTGACGACGGGGAAGGCCGCCGCCCAATGCGGACACGCCGCGCAGCTGGCGTTCGAACAGATGCCCGACGAGGTGCGGAACCGCTGGCGAGAGTCCGGATTCAGTCTGCGCGTGCAGACTGCGGCGAAGGACGCATGGGCGGCGAACGAGCAGCAGGTCCCCGTCATCGACGCCGGGTTCACCGAAGTCGACGGACCCACGGAGACCGTGCGCGCCTCATGGTGAGGCTGCACCGGTCGAGAAGATGATGTCGCGACGTGCCTTCGTCGCCGCTGACTCCCACGCGTCCTGACGCCGCGGCGATGGTTGGTGAGGCCTGGAAATCGGCGCGACAAGGTCTTGACAGGTGCAGTGGCGAGGACAAGCCTGGAGGGCCAGGCCGGGCCACCTGACATCAGGTGGGCTGCGGCACATCCGACACGTGAGACTTTCTGAGGAGAACCCACATGGCGACGTCCGTGAGCGACTTCATCATCGATCGACTCATCGCCTGGGATCTGCACCACTGGTACGGATACCCCGGCGACGGCATCGGCGGCTTCGACGGAGCCATGGGACGAGCGCAGGACGAAGGCAAGGACTTCACCTATGTGCGCCCCACCCATGAGGAGGAAGCCTCGTTCATGGCCACCGCCCACGCGAAGTTCACCGGGAACGTGGGCGTGTGCGTCTCGACTTCGGGCCCCGGAGCCATCCACCTCATGAACGGCCTCTACGACGCCAAAGGCGACAACGCGCCCGTCGTCGCCATCGTCGGCCAACAGGCGCGGGTGTCGCTGAACTCCGAATTCCAACAGGAGATCAACCTCGAACGACTCTTCGCCGACGCGGCCGTGTTCGTGCAGACCGTGACCACCCCGATGCACGCCCAGCTCGTCGTCGACAAAGCCGTGCGCATGGCCAAGGCCTACCGCGGCCCGGCCGTCGTCGTCCTCCCCGCCGACGTGCAGACCATGGACATGGAAGACCCCGCGGTCGAACATTTCGTCTCCCGCACGGGCATCGGCTACGCCGAGGACCGCCTGCGACCCGATGACGACGCGCTCGCCCGCGCTGCCGAAGTCCTCAACAGCGGGCAGAAGGTCGCCATGCTCGTCGGGCAGGGCGCGATCGGTGCGACCGATGAGGTCATCAGCGTCGCCGAGCGCCTCGGCGCCGGTGTCATCACCACCCTCCTGGGCAAACAGGTGGTGCCGGGGGACGTCGAGTACCACACCCAGCAGCTGGGACTGCTGGGATCGCGGCCGAGCTACGACATGATGCAGAAATGCGACACCCTGCTCATGGTCGGCACGAACTACCCCTATGGCGAGTTCATGCCGCCGACCGGACAGGCCCGGGCCGTGCAGATCGACCTCTCACCACGCCATCTGGGCATCCGCTATCCCACCGAAGTCAACCTGTGGGGAGATGCGAAGACCACTCTGGCGGCCCTCCAGCCGCACCTGACCCAGCATGAGACCGAGTGGCAGGAGAAGATCGCCGGGGAGAACCGGGACTGGACGAAGGAGAACACGCGAGTCGCGCAGACCGAAGCCGATCCGATCAACCCGCGCCGCGTCTTCGTCTCCCTCAACGAACGTCTGCCCGAGAACGCGATCATCACCTGCGACGCCGGGAGCACCGCCGACTGGTACGGCTTCCACATCGAACTGGGACCGAACCAGATGGGCAACCTCTCGGGTCGGATGGCCTCGATGCTCGCCGCGATGCCCTATGCGCTGGCCGGCAAGTTCGCGCATCCCGACCGCCCGGTGGTGTGCACCATCGGCGACGGAGCCTTTCAGATGATGGGCATGAACGGGCTGCTCACCGTCAAACGCCACTGGCGGGAATGGTCGAACTCCACCTTCGTCGTCCTCGTCATCAACAACGGCGACCTCAACCAGGTGTCCTGGGAGATGCGGGAGGTCGGTGACCCGAGGTGGGACACGGCGCAGCTGGTCGAGTCGATGGACTACGCGGGCTACGCGGAGCTGCTCGGACTCCGAGGCATCGCCGTCGACGACCCGGAGGACATCGACGCGGCCTTCGACCAAGCATTCGCCGCCGACCGGCCGGTCGTCCTCGACGTCCGGTGCGACCGCAACACGCCGCCGCTGCCGGCCCACATCGCCTTCGCACAGGCCAAAGGCCTCGCGGAATCGCTGCTGGGCGGGGACCCTGAGCTCGGGCAGGTGGTCAAACAGAGCTCTCGCGCCACCGCCGCACGGCTGTTCGCGCGCATGGGTCTGACTTCGGATGACTGATGACGGCTCCGCCGGGCCGGCGAACGAAGTCCCGCCGATCATCGGAATCGACACCGCCGCCTACCGCATCCCGCTCGAGACGCCGGAGTCCGATGGGACTCTGAGCTGGTCGGCGACGACACTGGTGGTCGTGAGCGTCCGCGGCGGAGACGAAACGGGCGTGGGCTACACCTACGCGCCGCCGGCCGCCGCTCACATCATCGACGACACTCTCAGCCAGGTCGTGACCGGGATGAATGCGCTGGCCCCCGGTGCCGCCTGGTCCGCGATGGCTCACGCCCTGCGCAACCAGGGGCTGCGCGGGCCGGCGGCAGCGGCCGTCTCAGCCGTCGACGTCGCCCTCTGGGACCTCAAGGCCCGACTGCTCGACGTCTCCCTGTCGACTCTGCTCCAGGGCTTCCACGACAGTGTTCCCGCCTACGGCAGCGGCGGCTTCACGAACTTCGACGACCGAGAACTCGGTGCACAGCTCAGCGCGTGGGCGGAATCGGGTCTGCCCGCCGTGAAGATCAAGGTGGGCAGCGATCCTGAGGACGATCAGCGGCGAGTCGCGTTCGCCCGCCGGGTCATCGGCGACGGCCTCGGGCTCTTCGTCGACGGCAACGGGGCGTTCGCCCGCAAGCAGGCGCTGGCGTTGGCCGAGGACTTCGCCGACAACGGGGTGAGCTGGTTCGAGGAGCCCGTGAGCTCCGATGACCTCGACGGCCTGCGGCTGCTGCGCGATCGAGCACCGGCGGGCATGGAGATCGCGGCGGGGGAGTACGGCTGGGATCTCACCCATTTCCGGGATCTTCTGCGGGCAGAAGCGGTGGACTGCCTCCAAGCCGATATCACCCGCTGCGGAGGGCCCACCGTCCTGCTTCGGGTCGGTGCTCTGTGCGATGCCGAGAACATCGACCTCTCCAGCCATTGTGCTCCGCAACTCAGCGCCCATGCCCTGACGGGAGTGTGGCATCGTCGCCACCTTGAGTACTTCGCCGATCACGTCCGCATCGAAAGACTCGCCTTCGACGGGGTTCTGACCCCCGTCGACGGCGCCCTGCATCCTGACCGAACCCGTCCGGGCCACGGTCTCCTCCTGCGCGAAGAGGCGCTGGAGCCCTATCGAATCTGCTGAGGAGCCGATGATGTCCCACACTGTCGCAAGCCGAACCGCGTCGACAGACAGGCTGCCGATCCGATTCGACGGGATTCCGACCGTGTCCCGCACCGCCACCGCCCGCGATCTGTCGACGCCGGTGAGACGGCTGGCCGCAGAACTCGAAGCGACCACGCAGGCAGAGGTGCGCTTCGACGAGGGCAGCCGCACAGCGTATTCGACGGATGGGTCGAACTACCGGCACGTGCCGATCGGAGTCGTCGTCCCGCGCACCCTCGACGACGTCATCGCCACCGTCGCCCTGTGCCATCGTTTCGAGCTGCCGATCACGAGCCGCGGCGGCGGAACCAGCCTGGCCGGGCAGACGACGAATGAAGCCGTCATCATCGACTTCTCGAAATACCTCAATGCCGTGGAATCGATCGACCCGGAGGAGAAGACCGCCTGGGTCGAACCCGGCTGCAATCTCGATCATCTGCGTCAGGACGCCGCCGAGTACGGGCTGACCTACGGGCCCGATCCGTCGACGCACAGCCGCAACGCCCTCGGCGGAATGATCGGCAACAACTCGTGCGGCACGCACTCCATCATGTCCGAGTTCTACGGGCACGGACCTCTCACCGCCGATCAGGTCCTCGAACTCGATGTGCTCACCTATCGCGGGGAGCGCTTCACCGTCGGTGCCCTGTGCGCCGAAGAGCTGGATGCGGCGATCGCCGAAGGCGGTGAGAAGGGGCGCATCCTCGAGGAACTGAGAACTCTGCGCGATGAGCACATCGCCAAGCTGCGCACCGGCTTCCCGCAGATTCCCCGCCGAGTCTCGGGATTCAACCTCAACCGACTGCTGCCCGAGCACGGGTTCGACGTCGCCAAGGCCCTCGTCGGCTCCGAAGGCACCTGCGTGACGATCCTGCGTGCCAAGGTCCGCCTCACCGACGCCATGGCCCAACGCGTCCTCGTCGCAGTCGGCTTCGAAGACGCCGCGAGCGCCGGCGACGCGGTGCCGATGGTGCGCGAGCACCGTCCGGTCGCCTGCGAGGGCATCGACGACAAGCTCATCGAGTACATGCGGCGGAAGGGGCTGCATCCCGATGACATCGACATCCTGCCCGAAGGCGGCGGTTTCCTCCTCGTCGAATTCGGCGCGAATGACCGCGACGATGCGCACAGGCAGGCGGAGGAGTTCGTCGCCGCCTGCAAGGACGACGACCGGATGCTGGCCACGAAGATCGTCGAAGAGGACTGGGAGGCACAGAAGCTGTGGCAGGTCCGCGAAGCCGGACTGGGAGCGACTTCCCATGTGCCCGGTCTGCCGGAGACCCACCCGGGCTGGGAGGATGCCGCTGTCCCGGTCGACCGGGTCGGCGACTATCTGCGCGACTTCAAGGACCTCCTCGGCGAATTCGACTACGAGGCCTCGCTGTACGGCCACTTCGGGCAGGGCTGCATCCACTGCCGCATCACCTTCGTCCTCGATACGGCCGAGGGGGTGCGGCAGTGGCGGAAGTTCCTCGAGCGGGCCGCCCACCTGGTCACAGGCTACGGCGGGTCACTGTCCGGCGAGCACGGAGACGGGCAGGCACGGGCGGAGCTTCTCGACATCATGTACAGCTCCGAACTCGTCGACGCCTTCTCCGAGTTCAAACACATCTGGGACCCGGACTGGAAGCTCAACCCGGGCAAGGCGGTGCGACCGTACTCGGCCACGGAGAACCTCAGGAAAGGTCCCGACGCTCGCCTGACTCCGGTGAGTACGCACTTCGCGTTCCCCGATGATGACGGCGACTTCGGAAAGGCCGTCTCCCGCTGCGTCGGCGTCGGCGAATGCCGCAATACCGACACCGGCTACATGTGCCCGAGCTACATGGCCACCCGCGAAGAGGAGGACTCGACTCGCGGGAGGGCGCGGATGCTGTTCGAGATGCTGCGCGGGTCGAACCTCAACCTCTGGCGTGACAAGCACGTGCATGAGGCTCTCGACCTGTGCCTGTCATGCAAATCGTGCAAATCCGAGTGCCCCGTCAACGTCGACATGGCCACCTACAAGGCCGAATTCCTCTCCCACCACTATCAGGGTCGACTCCGGCCCCGCAGCGAATACTCGATCACGCTCATCTACTGGTGGGCGCGGATCGCGAGCAGACTGCCCGGGCTGGTCAACGCGGTGACGCAGACACCGCTCCTGTCCGCACTCGTGAAGTTCGGCGGCGGCATCGCCCAGCAGCGCGGGGTGCCGAAGTTCAGGAGGCCGTTCTCATCGCAGTTCCGCGACTCCCACCGGCCCCGGTCTGGCACACCGGTCGATCCTGACAGCCGTGCGAGCCGACGTTCCGAGCGGAGGCATGACGGCTCGCAGAATCTGCACCATTCGAAATCGCAGGTCGCTGACGAGAACTACTCGACATCGCAGATGCAGAAGCAGGGCCGAGCCGGTTCCAACCACCCGCATGGCGATCAGGCTCCCCTCGAGGTCGACAGGGTGATCCTGTGGCCCGATACGTTCAACAACTACCTCGAATCGCAGAACCTCGAGGCCACGGCGGCCGTGCTCGAGGACGCCGGCTATGAGGTGACTGTGCCCCCGCGGCCGCTGTGCTGCGGGCGTCCCCTCTACGACGCAGGAATGCTCAGACTCGCGAAGAAGCTCTGGCTGCAGATGCTCGAGACGCTGCGCGAGGACATCCGCGCCGGCATCCCCGTCATCGGGGTCGAACCGAGCTGCGTGGCGGCCTTCCGGGACGAACTGCCGGGTCTGCTCGCCGATGACGACGACGCCGAGCGGCTGTCCCAGCAGACGTATCTGCTCTCGGAATTCCTCGAGCGGCAGAACTACCAGCCGCCGGTCATCGACGAGTTCGACGGGACGACGGCGCTGGTCCAGATGCACTGCCATCACATGGCGGTGCTCGGCACCGATGCCGATCGGGCCCTGCTCAAGCGTCTCGGCTTCGAACTCGACGTCCTGAGCGGCGGCTGCTGCGGCCTGGCCGGATCCTTCGGGTTCAAAGCCGGGAAGAAATACGACATCTCCGTCCGTGCCGCCGAGCGTGTGATCATGCCCCGGATTCGCGAGGCCCAGGCCGATACCGTGATCGTCGCCGACGGCTTCAGCTGCACTCAGCAGATCCAGCATCTGTCGGATCGGACGCCGAGAAACATCGTCGAGCTGCTCCATCACGCGGTGCAGCAGGCCTCGTGAACCACGACCGCGGACACCGGTGATCCGGTGTCCGCGGTGGCAGTTGCGCTGAGTGAGTGCTGGTTCGGGTTCAGCCCTCGGATGCCTCGCCGAGGTCTGCGAGCTCTTCTTCGGTCAGCGGCCGCGTCTTCGTGCCGTTGCCGAATTCGTCGAGGTAGATGATGTGTTTGACCATCTCGCCGGTCTCTTCGTCCTCGACTTCGATGATGTCGCCAGGTTGGGTCGCTGGCTGGTAGAAATCCTCATTGACTCCGGTCATCGTGACCACCTCCTGTTGGGCTTCTGACATTACGCCACTGTGATGTGACTCTCAAGCATTCCGTTCGGGGGTGGAGGTGCGGACGTCGAGACTCTCAGGCCGCGGTGCGTGCCTGTCGTTCCTCCTCGAGCCACAGGCACAGAGCGGCCTTGTTCGCAGCGAGTCCGTTGGGCGCCCAGAGCACCTTCCGCGAGTGACCTTCATCGTCGGTCATCTGAGCGACACCGAGGCCGGCCGCGGACTGGCGATCCGCCTCGGCGTCGGTGATGTCGAACTCGATGAAGACGTTGCTGTTCTGCTTGGCGCCGTGGATGTCGAGGATCTGCGACCACGGGATGAGCCCGGCCTTGGCGGTCTTCATCTCCACCCCGGCAGGAGTGACCGTCAGCGCCGGCCGGTCCGCGAAGAGCCGGCGGATCATCACGACGACGCCCCAGAGGAAGAAGACGACGGCGACCCAGCCGACGATGGCCCAGATCAGGCTCCCGCCCAATCCCATCGCCAGACCGACGAGGACGAAGATCACCGAGGCGACGAGAAGCAGGACCGTCTTCCCCTTGGAGAATCCGAAGGACACGGCATCGCCGTTGTTGAGCGTGGCCGCCCAGTTTTCGATGGATTGCTGCTGGGTGCTCATGCTGGGAGGTTCTCCTGAGATCACTGGGCGCCGGTTTCGGCTGAACGCCTCAGCCTAACGCGACCTCGCCCGCAGACTGATCCCGGTCTCGGAGGGCAGGACTCGGTAGTCTGGTGAGATGGAACGACTCAAGCTGCATACCGAGGGCGGTCGCAATCGCAACGTCGCCGAGGAGGCCCGCCCCGGAGAGGACGAGTTCCGCGTCGATATCGAACGGATCCGATTCTCCCCGTTCTTCTCCCGCCTGGCCTCGGTCACCCAGGTCATTCCGCAGGCCGGGTCCGGCACCGTCATCCACAACCGGTTGACGCATTCGCTCAAGGTCTCCGCGGTGGCCCGGTCGATCGCGATCACGTTGAACTATTCCGACGAACGCACGCGTGAACTCGTGGACCGCCTCGGCGGGTGTGATCCGGTGGTCGTGCAGGCGGCAGCGGCCGCCCACGATCTGGGGCATCCGCCGTTCGGCCACCTCGGCGAGAAGGAGCTCGACCGGGTGTCGCGGCAGGTGCTGCGCCTCGATGACGGATTCGAGGGCAACGCGCAGACGTTTCGGATCCTCACCGCGCTCGACAGCTGTGAGGCCACGGCGCGTGGGCTCAACCTCACGCGGGCAGTGCGGGCCGCGGTGCTGAAGTATCCGTGGGAGCGCGGGGAGTGGAGCGGTGATCAGGCGCCGTCGGCGGAGCGGATGCCGCGCGGTGTCGGCAACGAGGTGGGTGAGGGAGCGATGAAGTTCTCTGCCTATGTCACCGAGGTCGATGAGATGGCCGATGTGCTGTCGGTGTTCCCGGCGATCGGGCGCTATCAGCAGACGCTCGAATGCGCGGTCATGGATGTCGCCGACGATATCGCGTATGCGGTGCATGACCTCGACGATTTCTACCGGTCGAATGTGCTGCAGTACACGGCTGTGTCGGCCGAACTCGGGCGATGGCTGCGTGACTGCCGGGAGTTGGCTGCGCTCGACTCCGCGGAGTTGGATCGGCGTCGGCCCGGGCATGCGCTCGAGGCGATTCGGCGGCACATCGGGGAGAAGGATCCGTGGATCGCGTCGGAGGAGGCGTTCCGGGATTCGGTGGAGCGGGTCAATCGGGACCTGGTCGAAGGGCTGCTCGGGGTTCCCTATGACGGGGGACTGGAAGCGGATCGGGCGGTCACCGGGTTTACGAGGCGGTGGATCGACCGGCTGCAGGCGTCCATCGTCGTCGACCCGGAGCCGCATATCCGCAGCGGTCATGTGCGGCTGAGTCAGGAGGCTTGGCACGATGTGGTGGTGCTGAAGTTCGTGCATTCGCGGTTCGTGCTCGAACGGTCTGACCTGGCCGTGTATCAGCGTGGGCAGACGAGGATCATCGCGTCCCTGGTCGAGGGATTCCACGAGTGGCTGCTCGACCCGGATGAGGCGACGCGGATACCGCGCCGCCTCGTTGATTCCGTCGAGGCGGCCACGCAGGAGTATTCGGACCTGTATGCGCGCAATCCTGCGGCGCTGGGGGAGGAGGGCGCGGCGGCGGTCGTCCGCCGGGGCCGGGCGCGGGCGGTCGTGGACTATATCGCCTCGTTCACCGATGCGCAGGCGATGTCGGTCAACGCCCTGATCACCGGTGCTTCGGAAGAGCCGTGGGAGGCCGGACGCGGGTTGTAGGGTCTGCTGACTGAGCCCTGCTGGTGAATGACGAACGGCTTCGGTACGAAGTCGACGAGCACGCAAACGGCGGGGCCGGAGTTCTCACTCCGACCCCGCCGTTGTGGCGTCAGCTCAGTAACTGAGCTGGGTCACCCTCAGTGTTTGCCGGCGCGGTAGCGGCGGGTCGCCCACACCGCTGCGGCACCTCCGGCGAGGAGCAGTGCGGCGAATCCGACCATGGCCGGGATGCCATCGGCACCCGTCCGCGGCAGGTCTCCGCCATCGCTGCTGCCCGAGGCATTCGTGCTCGAACCGGCCGAGGCGTTGGCCGCGGATCCGGCGTTCGCTGCCGAAGCTGCATCCGACGACGCCGAGGAGTTCGCCGAGGCGGCCTTCTCGGAATCGTTCGAAGCGTTGGCTTCGTCGCCGTCAGTCGAGGCGCTGGCTGCGCCTCCGTCGGCCGAAGCATTCGCTTCGTCACCGTCGGCGGAAGCGCTGGCTTCTCCACCGTCTGCGGCAGCGTTAGCTGAAGCCTCAGATGAGGAATCAGCTGTCGAGGCGGCAGAGGCTGCAGCGCCGGCGTTCGCGTTGGCTGCGGCCGATGCCTGTGCGTTCGTCGAGTCCGAGTTGTCGGCGTTTGCGGCGGCGTTGGCTGCCTTCTGTGCGGAGGCGTTCGGATCCGAGGTCGCATCCGCCGAGGTCTCCGAGGAGGCCTCTTCGTTGGCAGCGGACTCGGCTGCTGCTTCGGCGTTCTCGTCAGCTGCTGCCGATGCCGTGTTGTTGGCATCGTTGTCGGCGGCTGCCTGGGCGGCTGCCTCTGCGACAGCATTGCCGTTGTCATCGGCGTTGGCCGAAGCCGAGGCCGAAGCAGCAGCGTTCACATTGGCATTCGCATCGGTTTCGTTTGCGGCATCTGGGTCCGCAGCTGCGCTTGCGTCAGACTCGGCTGCTGCCTCTGCGGACGCCTCGTTCGAGGAGTCAGCGGTGGAAGCGGCCTCAGAAGCGGCAGCGGAGTTGGCGTCCGAAGCCGTCGATGCCTCTGCGTTCGTGTCATCGGTGTTGTCGGCCTGTGCGGCGGCCTGTGATGCAGCCGTCGACGAAGCGTTCTCATCCGTCGTCGAATCAGCCGACGCCTCGGAGGATGCGTCCTCGGTCGCTGCGGACTCTGCCGCTGCTTCGGCGTTCTCGTCAGCTGCTGCCGATGCCGTGTTGTCGGCATCGTTGTCCGCAGCTGCCTCGGAGGCGGCCTGGGCGGCGGGATCGTTGTTTCCGTCCGCGTCGGCCGAAGCCGATGCCGAGGCCGCTGCGTTGGTGTTCGCATCGTCATCGCCCGGGGCCGGTGCGTCCGCGGTCGCACGGACCGAGGACGAGGCCAGGTTGATGTCAGCTACATCGCCCGGAGCCTGAGTGGTTGTCAAACCATTGAGCAGCTCAAGGCTGACAGCGTTCACGGTGAAGCCGGGGCCGTTGTCGCCCTTGACTTCGCTCTCCTGGGCGGGCTCCTTCTTGGTCGGCTGCTCATTGATCGTCACATCGGCGACGAGGTTGAGGTTCTCGAGGACTCCGTCCAAACCGGTGACAACGGGCTCGACGATTCCGTCCAGATTGTCAGAGAGATCAGTTCCGATTCCCTCAATGACGCCACCGAGAGTTGAGCTGAGAGCCTTGACCAGCTCATCAATCAGCGGATTTACGAGTTTGGCATTCAGTTCATCAAGATTGATCCCGAGGAATTTGAGGATGCTATCGAGGATTCCGCTGCTGTTCGTGGTCACCGTGACCGTGGGGTCGGAATCGGTGTCTGTTCCAGCCAGCTGACCGAGGGTGGTCTCCACCTTGATGTCAGCATTCGTGTTGAAAATGCTCGCCGACAGACCGGCCTTCAGGTTGAGCGTCACGGCAGTGTTGTTGACGACGTCGGTCACTCCATCGGTGACCTTAGTCGTCAGAGTTCCGAGAGCCTTGGTGATTGCCGCACTGATGTTGTTCAGCGTGGTGTCATCGAGCAACTGTGTGTTGGGATCGAGGCCGTTCAGTCCCTGGTCGCCTGCAGCGTTGGCCACATTGACCGTGACCTTGCCAGTGGACAGGTCGATCGACACGATTTCGTCTCCGTCGACAGCAGGGTCGCCATCTTCGAGTGGAGTCTTGAGGAGCTCAGCGCTGAGGTCTTCGAGCGCCTGGTCAAGGCCGTCCACGCCGATGTCACCAGAGGTGACATTGACGCCCAGGCCAGGAATACCCGCATCAAGGTCGAGGTTGCTCATGATCTTGCCAAGAGCGCCATCAGTTGCAACCGCAGAGTCCACGGTATCGCCGACCCCTACGAGCGCTGTATCGAGGTCCTCTGAGACGCCGCTGACGAGAGGGCTCGTCAGGTTGACCTTGGCATCGGCGAGAACGTATTCGGAGGTGACCCCCGCGCCTGCTGCCTCAGCAGTGGAGCCGAGGGCGCCAAGCTCGAGCGAGAGTTCGTCGACGATCTCGTCTGACAGTGGAGCAACGTCCAATTGATCAAGCAGGTCGGTCAGATTGACCTTGGCGTTGCCGTAGTCACCCGGATTGCCAGGGTCGAGGTTGAGCGCTCCGTCTTCTCCGACTGCTCCGGCGCTTGCCTTCGCCGAATTGTAGGCGGGGGCCTTGCCGTATGCATTGAGCGCACCGACTTCGCCGAGATCGAGCAGACCGACACCGCCGGGTCCACTGACCAGCGGCAGCGTGAGCCCCGGACCGAGATCGACCCGAAGCAGGTTGAGGGCCTCGATGTCCAGCGGAGTAGACGCTGCTGTGGTGCTTGCCGGCGAGCTGCTGTACGCAGACGCGACATCCGCGAGCTGTCCGCCGAGAAGATCGGACTGGATCAGCTGACCCCACGCTTCGGCGTCCTGCTGCGGTCCATTGTCGGGGCGACCCGCGGCCGCCGCCGGGGACACGGTCATTGCAGTCAGCGCCAGCGCCGAGGCGGCGGCGACTGTGCCCACCGCGATCTTCCGACTGGTTCCGGGCCGGCCTCTCAGTTTTCTCATGGTTCTCCACATCGTTCGGGTCCTGATCATTTCCAAGCACAGCCTGGACGGAAACGGGCAGTTTCCTGGCAGATCCCTCACAACATTACGAAGTAATGAAAAAGTAATCAGTGAATAACAAGAAAAGTTACCTCGTCGTTATAGTTACGCTCAGGTAGATCCAAGAGGCCGTTGCGGATATCAGGCGACGGCGGCATCGAGCGTGCCTTGACCAATAAACGACCAGGCGGCGGGCTTACAGACTCGAGAAGAATCTTACGGTTCAAAAAGTGCCACGGTCATAATCGAGTCATTGAGACAGCTCCTTATTGTCACGGTTTGAGACACACAGGTCTGCGCTCAAAGTCGGTCTGTGACCAATCGGTGACCCGCAAGGTCACGACTTCCGTGGTGTGGACGGGTCACGCCTGGCACTTTGCCAGCGTCTACAGTCGACTCAACCGGCAGGAACGATGGAGATCGACGAAGGAGTTGAGACATGGCGAAGACAACACGGTGGGCCGTCATCGGAGCAGGCATCATCGGAGCCGCGGTCGCCCGCGAGATCCTGGCCCGCCACGCCTCCGCCGACGTCACCCTCTTCGAGAAGGAAGACCGCCCGGCAGCCCACCAGACCGGCCATAACTCCGGAGTGGTCCATGCCGGTCTCTATTACGAACCCGGCAGCCTCAAGGCCACGCTGTGCCGCCGCGGCGTCGACCTCATCCGCGACTTCGCCCAGGAGCACGGAGTCGCCTATGACGAATGCGGCAAGGTCGTCGTCGCCACCGACGATGTCGAAGTCGATCGCCTCCACGCCATCCACGACCGCGCCCGAGCCAACGGCGTCCCCGACATCGCCCTGATCGAGCGCGATGGCCTGCGCGAAATCGAACCGAATGCCGAAGGCCTCGCAGCACTTCACTCACCCCATACCGCGATCATCGACTACTCCGGACTCACCGACGCCCTCGTTGCCGACTTCCGCGCCCACGGCGGCCGCGTGCGCTTCTCCACCCCGGTGAAGTCCGTCGATCACCGAGGCGGCCCCACCGCCCGTGACACTGCCATCGTCCGCACGCCGGTCGACGCCCAGGAATTCGACCACGTCATCGTCTGTGCCGGGCTCCAATCCGACCGCCTCGCCGCCCGCTCCGGACAGGCCCGCACACCGACCGTGGTGCCATTCTTCGGCCAATACTTCATCCTCGATGCCGCACACAGCGATGCCGTCAACGGACTCATCTACCCCGTACCTGACCCGAAGTATCCCTTCCTCGGCGTCCACGTGACCCGGCGCATCGACGGCGGACTGATGATCGGGCCCAACGCCTTCCTCTCTTTTTCCCGCGAAGGCTACCGGGGCCTCGGTCTCAACATCCCCGATTCCCTGGCTGTGGCCGCCGACCCTGGATTCTGGCGCTTCGCCGCCGGCAATATGGCCACCGCTGCCCGTGAGCTTCCGGGGGTGCTCTCCATCGAGAGATTCGTCGCCGAGGCGGCTCGCTACGTCCCCTCCCTCGCCGGAGCTGGCGGTCACCGCGCCACCCGCGGAATCCGCGCCCAGGCGATGAATCGGGACGGAACACTCGTCGATGATTTCGTCATCGATCGGGCGGGAGCCACTATGTTCGTCAGGAACGCGCCGTCCCCGGGAGCCACCTCGGCGCTGGCCATTGCCGAACACCTCGTCGGCATCATCGACGGCCGACGATGACGGTTCCGGGCGTCGACGACGAAAGGCCGCCTACCCGACCGTGAGGACGGGGAGGCGGCCCGAAGATCAGAGTGGCTGCTCAGCCGCAGCGACTCACTTGGGTGTGCGGGTCTCTGCGCTGATGAACCAGGCCTGCTGCTCGAGTTGAGCGATATAGCTGTGGAAGATGTCGGCGGTCGTCGGATCCGCCGAGTCGACCTCGTCATGGCAGTCGCGCATCGAGGCCACGGTGGCTTCGATCGACGCCACCATGTGGTCGATCGCATCATGGGTGCTGATCTCGCCGTTCGGAAACTCCGGCAACCCGGTCTGTTCGGCGATCACCGCGGGGCGACCGTCAGGTGAGGCGTGGAGGGCGCGCATACGCTCGGCGATCTCATCGCTGCCGGCACGAGCGACGTCTGTGACCTCGTCGAGGTTGAGGTGGAGGTCACGGAAGTTCGTGCCCACGATATTCCAATGCGCCTGCTTGGCGGTGAGGCTCAGGGCGATGAAGTCGACCAGAACCGTCTGGAGGTTCTTGGTCAGGGCGTCGGAGGCTATGAAGCCGTGTTCGGCGTTCTCGCGAGTGGTCTTCTCTGAGCCGTGGGGGTCGGGAACTGTCACTGACTGTGTCATGATTCTTGCTCCTATCTCTCCGGTCTCGCGTTGATCCGGAGTCTGTGGCCACCATAACGCCGCCCTGAGCGGGACGGAACCCCCGTCAGGTTGTACCGGTCTCGTCGTCCTGGGCGATGTAGACGCGGGAGCGCAGCCGTTGGGCGTGAGTGAGGTTCTTGAGGTCGATGTCGCTGTCGAAGCTCGAGCCGAGTGCGCCGGCGACGACGCCCATCGCCGCGCTCAGCCACGCGATGTCGAGGTAGTTCGTCAGGCGAGCGTCGGGTCGGTGGATCGTCTGCGCCATGAACTCGGGGTCGATGACGATGAGCCCACCGGCGAGGATGCCGATGACCAGCAAGGCATAGAGACCCGTCACACAGATGATGAGTGTGAGCACGGTGGACAGGTTGTAGTAGAAGACGACCTGAGCCAGGCGCTCATTGACAGGACGATCCCAGAGGCGATTGATCGTGATCAGCCAACCGACCATGACAGCGATGGCGATAGCTCCGATCGAGATGAGCCGGGCGGTTGAGAGGTGGTGTGACATCTGCCAGATGGAGCTGTAGAAGATGCCGAACGCCCCTGTGGCAGCGGCTGCGGCCATGGCGCGTGAAAGTCTGCGGGCCATCCGCAGCGGCTCATTGGCCATGGTCATGCCCACGACGAGGCGAGTTCCGCCGGTGAAGGTGTGAGCATGGAGGGTGCGGCGTCCCGTCTCGGATCGGCTCGACCACCGGCCCCAGCGGGGGAGACGGTGCGTCTTCGTCGGCAGATGCCCGTCGGGCAGGAGCTGATTGACGCAGCTCATATAGATCTTCAGCAGCCGGCGCTTCGTCGTCAGTGCGCCGAGGGTCGGGCAGGAGATCACGGCGATGTTGCGAGCCGGCAGCACCTCGGCGATAAGTGGTTTGCCCTGGGTGTGGCGCGGAATGTCCGTGAGCATGATGACGAGGTCCGCTGCGGGATAGCGGTCGACGATCGCATCGAGAGTCGACAGCTCCAGCCGATGGTCTGCCTGGACGCGGAGCGCCTCGGTGCAGACGTCGACGGTCACCTCCGACTCGAAATCCTGCCGGAGGAGTTCGGCGAACTCGTCCTTCAGCGCGGCCACTCGGCGGCTCGGGGGACCGGGATCGCAGATGAGGAGGATGTGCATTTTCCCACTGTGGCAGGGGCCGGCGGCCATGGCCAGGGCGGCGGCGAATTCCGACGCTTTCCCCACGGCACATTCAGGCCGGGTCGATGCCTGTGCGGCGAACACGTATTCTGATATCGAAGATGTTCTGATGTCGAAGGATCGACGGATGATCTGAAGTCGGTGAGACGAAGGAGGACGCGGCCAATGGCAGTTCTGGTGACCGGAGGGGCAGGCTACATCGGTTCGCATGTGGTGCGGCTGCTCACCGAACGCGGAGACGATGTGCTCGTCGTCGACGACTTCTCCACCGGCATCGACGCTCGCGTCGAAGACCTGCCTGTGGTCAACCTCGACCTGGCCGCCGCCGATGCCGAGGAACGCCTGGTGTCCGCGATCAAGGACCACGGCGTCGACTCGATCATCCATTTCGCCGCGAAGAAGCAGGTCGGCGAATCCGTCGAGGAACCGGTCATGTACTACCGGCAGAACATCGGTGCACTGACGAACATCCTCGCCGCCGTAGAGCGCTCAGGCATCGAATCGCTCGTCTTCTCCTCGTCGGCCGCCACCTACGGCATGCCCGATGTCGAGATGGTCGCCGAGGACCTCGACTGCCGCCCCATCAACCCCTACGGCCAGACGAAGCTCATCGGCGAGTGGATGATCGACAACCAGATCACAGCCTCCACCATGCGGGGAACCACGTTCAATGCCGTGAAGCTGCGCTACTTCAATGTCGCCGGTGCCGGCTGGCCGGAACTCGCTGACACGGCCGTCATGAACCTCATTCCGATCGTGCTCGGGCGGTTGAAGGACGGCAAGGCGCCGATCATCTTCGGCGACGACTACGCCACCCCGGATGGCACGTGCATCCGCGATTACGTCCACGTCAAGGACCTCGCCGAGGCTCATATCGCCGCCCTGGATTACATGAAGGCCGGCGGCACCACGGAGACCGTGTTCAACGTCGGCACCGGAACCGGCGCCTCGGTCAAGGAAGTCATCGACACCATCGCCGAGGTGACCGGCCGTGACATCATCCCTGAAATGGGCGAGCGTCGTGCGGGTGACCCGCCGGCGCTGGTCGCCGACGTCTCCCGGATCTCGGCCCTGCTGAGCTGGAAGGCGGAGTTCGGTCTCGAGGAGATCGTCCGCAGCGCCGTCGAGGCCGCGGGGATGTTGCCCGACCAGGAATGATGAACCAGCCGGACCCATCCGCAACAGCACTTCAGTGGGTCCGAGCACGCTCCGCGCCGGGGCGCGAGTTGCCGGCCGAGGCGCGTGTGGCACTGCATTTCCATCCCGGTGCTGATGCTTCGGGGGCCGGCGTCCTGGCGTCGATCCTCGACTGTGGGCAGTATGTGTCCCAATTCGTCACTGGCACGAGCAATGGGGGCCTGACCGCCGTTCCGGGTGGCGACCGATGGCATTGGGAGCAGCGGATATTCGGCGGAGCCTATGACCATGTGGACGTGCGGCAACGACCGGTCTATGGGGCACTTGACCTCGACGGCGACCCCTATGGGCCGGCACCGCGGTTCGGCTCGGCCTACCTGCGTCTTCGTCCGGAGGTTCTTGCGCGAGCGACGTTCGCCTACCCGGACAGCACCTTCGAGCCGGAGCTCTTCGGGGTTGCTGACCGGATGAGCCTCATCGCCGACTATCGTCGTGATGAGCGGGCGATCGACCAGGCTGCTGCTCAGGGGTGCGGGATCGTCCGCGACCGTCTCGATCACTACATCGAGGCTCATGTCCACGGTGGGGTGAGGGTGCCCGAAGATGTCGAAGTGCTGGTGATCGATCCCAGCTTCGACGATCATGCGGTGCTGGAGACGGCGGACCGCTGTGGTCTCGCCGTCGAGCCTCATCCGGGCTATGTCGCCGAGGTTGCCGAAATCGCCGCGCATCCGGACTATCGGGGCCAGGAGGTGGCGGATCTCGCGCACCGAGTCGCCGAGGTTATGGGGAATTCGGCGCAGCTGAGACCTATCGATATCGCACGCGCCCGCCGGGCGTGGGATCTCGACGGGCAGCAGATCAAGAAGGTCTGGCACTGCCTCGCGCGATTCGGACGGACCTGGTGAGACCACGCCTCACTTCGCGGACTTCATCTCGCTTTCGACGACCCATTTGTGGTTCGTCATCTCCATCTCATCGGTTGTGATGTCGACCATGTAGACGGTCTCGTCGGTCGCTGAGTCGATGGTCGCCTCGGCGCCCTTCATGCCGGGCATGTGGTCGGCATTGACGGTGGCCTTCGCCCCTTTCTTCAACGGTGCCGTTCCCGGGTCCTCGAGCTCCTCGTGGACGACCCATCTGTGGTCCTTGACCGGATCCCCGCCATCGGTCGGGGTGTAGCTGATCGAGTAGGTCGTCGTGTCGAAGGCACCGGAGACAGTTGCCTCAGCCCCCTTCATTCCCGGCATGTGATCAGCTGAGAGGACGACGGTGTCGCCGACGGAGAATTCGGGGTCGCTGGCCTTCGCAATTCCCTCCGGTGGCGCACCGCCATCGGCTGCGTGCCCTTCGTGGCCGCCCGGTTCGTGGTCGGCTCCGCTGCTGTTCATGTCTTCGTGATCGGATCCGCCGCCGTCATGGGAGGCAGTTTCGCTGGGAGTGTCGTCACCGCTGGTTCCCTGGGTGCCGTCGCTGCCGGTCGAACAGCCTGCCAGCGCCAGCCCGATCGCTGTGGCGACTGCCGTGAGGCGGACGGTCGGTGTGAGCTTCTTCAAAGGTGGTCTCCTGATTCTGTGAGACTGTCGCGTCTGGTTCGCACGGCGGAGGATGAGGGCCTTTCGAGCCACCCACCCGGTGGACCTGCCTTTACCACCGTATACCCCAGAAGGGTATGCTTGCCAAGATGGCATAAGTGCTCTGCACCCGTAGTGACGTGGGGAGATAGAAGAAGATGAAGCAATTCGCGTTGGGAGCGGCCGTGCCGACGGTCAGCAGAAGACGACGACCTTCGACAACGGATTCGTCGCGTTCTGGGTGCCGTCCGACATCAGCGGCACCATCCGAATCACCGCCGAGGGCAAGGCCGGTTCGACCGAATTCTCGACGAAGAGCGACGGACCCACCTGCGTGACCGACCTCCAACTGCAGTAAGCGCGAGAATAGGAGACCGGCCGCTTTCACTCACTCGACAGGAGAACTGTCATGCCCCACCACATCGTCATCGGAGCAGGGTTGGCCGGTGCCGCAGCCGCGTATTCCCTGACCGCGCGCGGCGAGGACGTCACCGTGCTCGAACGGCACACTCCGGCCAACGACCGGGGGAGCTCCCACGGTTCGGCCCGCATCTTCCGGTACGCCTACCCGGATCGTCTCTATACCGAACTCGTCCTGCGCGCCCGTGGACTATGGGACGGTCTCGAGGTGGAATCGGGAACCGAGCTGATCACCCGGACGGGAGCCGTCGACTTCGGCGATGCCCGGCATACGAGCCTGCTCGCCGAGATCTTCGACGAGGTCGGGGTCGAGCACGAGGTCCTCGACCCGGCACGGGCCGCTGAACGGTGGCCGCAGTTCGTCTTCGACACCGAGGTCCTGTGGCACCCCGATGCCGGCGTCATCGACGCCGAGACCACGGTGACCACCATGCTCGACCGTGCGGTGGACACCGGACGTGCCCGGATCCTCACAGATTGGACGGTCACCGAGGTGGCTCGACGGTCCGCGGGCGGCTTCCGTGTCGCCTCGGCGACGGGGGACGTCGTCGAAGGCGACCGCGTCATCGTCGCTGCCGGCGGATGGCTGCCCGACCTCCTCGGCGATCTGGGGCTTCCGGAAGGGTTCCTTGGTGCACTGCCGCGGTTCGAAGTGCGGCAGGAGCAGGCGTTCCACATGCCCTACCGCGACGCCGACGAGGATGGGCGGCCGAGCGCGCCCTGGCCGACGTTCATCCACAAGTCCGACGAGATGTTCACCTACGGACTGCCCGGCGGGCGCGATGCCGGTTTCGCGGGGCAGAAGTTCGCGCAGTTCAACGGTGGGAAGGTGATCGCTTCCGCGCTTGACCAGGACGGACAGATCACCGAGGAGATGCGGACCCGGATGATCGACTACGCGAAGCGGAATCTGCCGGGACTCATTCCGGAACCGTACGCGGAGGCCACGTGCCTGTTCACGAACACCCCGGACGAGGACTTCGTCATCGACGAGGTCGACGGTCTCGTCATCGTCTCCGCCTGTTCGGGGCACGGGGCGAAGTTCGCGCCGCTGCTCGGTGAGTTCGCAGCCGACCTCGCCACGGGTGCAGGCGGCGTGCCGGACCGGTTCCGGGTGGGGTGCACTATCCGTTGACGTGGCGATGTGGCAGAGCCTCGGCACGCTTCGGGCGACGCCGGTGACGGATCGCCTGCGAGCGCGGCCGGGTCAGCGGCGCTTTGAGGCGATGATGAGGTGTCGTGTCGAATGGGCGACGAAGGGCTCACCACGACGCATCCGCGCGTCGAGTTCGCGCAGCTGCGGCAGGTAGTCAGCGACCGCGAAATCGGGCACCCACCACGGGCACTTGCGCAGGATCCACACGATCGCGCCGACGTCGTAGAACTCCAAGCGACACCGTGCGGTGCGCAGGGTTTCGACCGTGAGCCCGGCCGCCTCGGCGGCATCTGATTCGGTCTGCGGATGCCGTGCTCGTCGATTCTCGGGCAGCGGGCCGAGGAAGAACTCGATGAGTTCGAAGGCGGAGGTCGGACCGACGTGCTGGGCGAGGTAGGTGCCGCCGGGGATGAGCACACGGGCGATCTCCGACCATGCGGGACTCACGGGATGTCGCGACGTGACGAGGTCGAAGCTGCCGTTGGCGAAGGTCAATCGGTGCGGGTCGGCCTCGACGACGTCGACCCCGCGTGGACCGAGCCGGTGACGGGCCACGGCGACGTTGGGGCGGTGCGACTCGGTCACCGCCATGCGCGGAGGCAGCACGGGCGCCTCGTCGATGACTTCACCGCCGCCTGTGTCAATGTCGAGGGCCGCGGTCGCCGTCGACAGCCGCCTGGCCAGCAACGTCGAGTACCGCCACGGAGGTCGCTCCTCGGTGGCGCGCCCATCGAGCCAGTCGAACCCCCAGCCGGTGACATCGGCGGACTGGGCCTCGGTGACGAGCTCGTCGAAAGTGCGCATACCGTCATCTTCGCGCACGCGACTCTCAGGCGTCGAGCCACTCAGTGACGTCGCCGAGGAAGTCGCTCGGTGCTTCGAGCGGGACGAGATGGCCGGAGTGCGGGAAACGCGTCACGTCAGGGCGGGCGGGGAGAGCCTCGGCGAGACGATCGGCCTGATCAGCAGGAATCCACGGATCGTCCTCGCCCCAGCCGATGCGGACCGGGCAGCGCACCTCGCCGAGGCGGTCGACGATGGGTGCAGTGTGTTCCGGCAGCAGTGCGGCGATCTGGCGGTAGAAAGCCGCCTGACCGGTGTCGGTGCACCACGGTGCGCTGAGTACGGCGAGCCATTCCGGGCTGAGATTCGAGACGCCGACGGCCGACGGTGTCGTTGGGTGATGAGGTCAACGGCGGGGGCCGCCTCGGCGAGGGAGTCGTCCGTCGGCTGTGCCGACGCGTCGGAGGGATCGGGGATCGACTCGCCGTAGCCGGGCATATCCCACAGGCGGACGCGAAAACGCCGGGCGATCTCGTGGGCGCGAGGCAGTGCTGTCGTGTCAGAGCGTGGGTATGAGTCTCTCCGAGATCCGGGCGATCCTGCATCGCGGTGAGGCGGGGCGTGCGGAGGTGATCGCTGCCAGGCTGTCGGCGATTCGTGCGCAGCGGACTTCACTGGACTCGGCGGAGAAGTTCCTCCTCCATGTTCGCGAATGTCGTCACGATCTCATGACCCGGTGTCCGGAGTGTTCAGAGTATGCGGGGTGAATGGGGAGCAGTGTGACGGGACGGGGCGCGAAACGCTCAGTGGGAATACCGCGATCTGCTCAACAGGAATACCGCGATTTGCTCAATAGGAATATCGCGATCTGCTCAATGGGATGGTAGATTCGGTCTATGCCGTACAGCAGACGAATCATTGACTCCGTTCTGGATGAGGTCTTTCCCCCTCTGTCGGCGGTCGCTCTCGAGGGTGCTAAGGGTGTGGGCAAGACGGCAACGGCGACACAGCGTGTGCAGTCTGTTCTGTCACTGAATCGGCCCGCCCAGCGAGAAGTCGTTGAGGCGAATTATGACCACATTATCGATATTCCTGCGCCGGTACTGATCGACGAATGGCAACTTGTGCCGGAGGTCTGGGATAGGGTTCGAACCGCCGTTGACGATGACTCTCGAGGCGGTCGATTCCTGCTTGCGGGATCGGCGGGCGTGGCACCGAACGCGCGAATCCATTCAGGAGCAGGGCGCATCGTCACAATGACTATGCGACCTCTGTCACTGGCAGAGCGAAAGATATGCGAACCCAGCGTTTCACTGTCGGGGCTTCTGCACGATGCAGAGCTTGCGATTGGTGGGCAATCGCCGATCCGGTTGTCGCAATACACCGAAGAGATTCTCGCTTCGGGCTTTCCGGGCATCAGACAGTTGTCGGCCAGAGCCCGCCGCCTTCAGCTCGACAGCTACGTTTCTCGGATCGTTGAAAAGGAACTGCCCGAGAACGGAATCGAGGTCAAACGACCCGACGCGCTGAGGTCGTGGTTGTCAGCCTACGGGGCCGCAACGTCGACCGATGCGAACTTCACACAGATTCTTGACGCGGCGACTGCAGGAGAAAC
Source organism: Brevibacterium limosum (assembly GCF_011617705.1). Taxonomy (NCBI): domain Bacteria; kingdom Bacillati; phylum Actinomycetota; class Actinomycetes; order Micrococcales; family Brevibacteriaceae; genus Brevibacterium; species Brevibacterium limosum. Next base: position 1,024,869 of record NZ_CP050154.1, read on the forward strand.
AGACAAACCTGCGAGAAATACAGTCCAATCGTATCGAGAGCATCTGCAACGGCTCTTCATCCTCGACCCGCTGCCTGCATGGATCCCGGCATTCAATCCCCTCAAGCGGCTCACCAGAACCCCGAAACATCACCTTGTCGATCCAGCCATAGCCGCACGATTGAGCGGGGTCGGTCAAAGCGGCCTGCTCAATGGAGACGGCCAAAGAGTCGCAGCTACGACTGGCACATGGCTCGGAGCGCTGTTTGAATCGCTGGCGACTCAGAGTGTGCGGGTTTATGCGGAAGCAGCCGAAGCGCGCGTGGGACACTTGAGGACGAGGGACACCGATCGCGAAATCGACCTCATCGTCGAGGGTGAAGATCGACGCGTTGTGGCCATCGAGGTCAAACTTGCCGCAACAGTCGGCGACTCCGACGTGCGACATCTCAATTGGCTAGCAGAGAAGGTCGGGGATCGACTGGTCAACCGCGTGGTGATAACTACGGGTGAGACGGCCTACCGTCGTCCCGACGGAGTTGCGGTGATTCCGTTGGCGTTGCTCGGCCCTTGAGCGTGGATTGACCCTGAGGCGGTACACCGCGGAATGCTCAGTCGGGCACGTTGCGGAGGGCCGCCTCGGCGAGGGAGATGTTGCGGTGGGCGCAACTCAGTGCACATTGCGCGAATTCTCGGGTCGGTGATGGTCACAAAATCTCGCAGAACGGGCATGATGGCCTTATGACCACAGATATGGATATTGCGCTCAGCGCCGAGCTCGATCCCATCGTCGACATCGCCGCTGGGCTGGGTCTCGACGCGCAGGACATCATTCCCCACGGATGGACGAAGGCGAAGGTGCCCATCGACGTCCTCGACCAGGCGGCCGAGTCCGCCACGGACGGTCGACTCATCCTCGTCACAGCCATGAGCCCGACTCCGGCCGGCGAGGGCAAGACCACGACGAGCATCGGCCTGGCCGACGGACTCAACGAACTCGCCCGATCGAAGTCCGAGGTCGGACGGGCCGTGCTGGCACTCCGGGAGCCGAGCATGGGCCCGGTCTTCGGGATGAAGGGCGGCGCGGCCGGCGGCGGATACGCCCAAGTTGTGCCGATGGAGGACATCAATCTCCACTTCACCGGGGACTTCGCGGCCATCGCAGCGGCGAACAACCTCGCTGCGACGATGCTCGACAACCACATCCACTTCGGCAACGACCTCGACGTCGACCCGCGGCGCATCCACCTCCGCCGCGTCGTCGACCTCAACGACCGAGCGCTGCGTGGAGTCGTCGTCGGACTCGGGGGACTCAACGGGGGAGTGCCCCGCGAAGACGCCTTCGACATCGTCGTCGCCAGCGAGGTCATGGCCGTGTTCTGCCTGGCCACCTCGTTGTCCGACCTCAAGGAACGCCTGGGGAGGATCGTGCTCGCGCACAGCCGTGGGCGCGAGCCCATCACCGTGGCCGATATCGGGGCAGCCGGGGCCATGACCGCGCTGCTGCGCAACGCTCTGGCACCGAACCTCGTCCAGACCCTGGAGCACTCACCGGCATTCATCCACGGCGGACCGTTCGCCAACATCGCCCACGGCTGCAACAGCCTGCTCGCGACGAAGGCCGGGCTGGCGCTGGGCGACTGGACCATCACGGAGGCCGGGTTCGGTGCCGACCTCGGGGCCGAGAAGTTCCTCGACATCAAGTGCCGCACTGCCGGGATCTGGCCCTCGGCCGTGGTCGTCGTCGCGACCCTGCGGGCGCTGAAGTACCACGGGGGAGTCGACGTGGCCGACGTCAACTCTCCTGATGTGTCAGCGGTGCTCGACGGGATGAGCAACCTCGAACTGCACTGTCGGAACCTGCGCGAGATCTACGGGCTGACCCCGGTCGTGTGCTTCAACAGGTTCCCCACCGACACGGATGAGGAGATGGCCGCGGCGATCTCGCACCTGGACGGGTTGGGTGTTGCGGCCGTCGAGTCGACACATTGGGCCGATGGCGGCAAGGGAGCGCTCGCCCTGGCCGAAGCGGTTGTCGCGGCTGCGGGGGACGGAGGTTCCGGTGACGGCATGGGTTCCGGTACGGCCGGACCGGCCGTCGACGATGGTTCGGTCTTCGTCGCCGGCACCGCCTCCGGGGACGCCGAGGCCCCTGCCGTCGATCCCGCCTCGCGTGCGCGCTTCAGCTACGACCTCGATCTGCCGCTGGAGGACAAGATCCGCACCATCGCGCATCGGATCTACCAGGCGAAAGACGTCGACCTGCCGGCCAAGGTCAAGCGGAAGCTGCGTCAGTTCACCGATGAGGGCTACGGCGTTGCACCCGTGTGCATCGCGAAGACCCAGTACTCGCTGTCCACGGACGCGAGTCTGCGTGGGGCGCCGACCGACCACATCATCGAGGTCAAGGACGTGCGCCTCTCAGCCGGTGCCGGATTCGTCGTCGTCATCGCCGGTGACATCATGACGATGCCCGGCCTGCCGCGTGAACCTTCGGCACTGAAGATCGACGTCACGGAGGACGGAAACATCACCGGCCTCTTCTGACCACCAATTACTACCTGACGGCGGCCCAGCAACCTCGCGCGAGGTTGCTGGGCCGCCGTCAGGTAGTTCCGAGGCCTAGTCGGACTTCGTGACGCGGGCGAATACGGCGTCGAGGGCTGAGGCGAGGGCGGTGCGGTTGGCCTCGTTCATCCACTCCTGGTTGAGCATCTCGTTGAGTCCTCCCGGCGTCTCATGGGCGGCGACGAGGTCGTTGATGGGCTCGGTCGTCTCGGCGAGAGTGGTGCCGAGGCCGACGAACTGGCCGCGGATGAAATGATCGGCGTCGGCCTGGTCCCAGCCGCGGTCGACGAGCCATGTGGTGATCGTCTGCAAGAACGCGAAGTGCGCCGACATCGTCGCCGTCACTGCCGAAAGTGTGGAGAACATCGTCTCGTCCGCCGCGGTCACCGACCCGCCGAGGCGGCCCTGCAGCTCCTCGACCGCGTCATTGGCCGGGTACATGGCGGTGACTCCCTTGCGCTCGCGGACCGCGGGCAGAGGGATGATCCGCACGATCGTGGGCGAGTGCGGCAGGTGTGCGGCGAGGTGCTCCGTGGCAACGCCGGCGACAGCGCTGACCAGGGTCGTCTCGGCCGGAATATCGAGATCGCCCAGGACTGCCTCGGTCTGTTGCGGCAGCACCGCGAGGACGACGAGGTCGCTGCTGTCGACGACGTCCTGATTGCTCTCGCAGATAGTGGCGGACTCGATGGACTCGGCGAGGTGCTGTGCGCGCTCGGCATTGCGCGGAGAGAGGAAGAACTGGAGGTCAGACTTCGCCTCGCAATCGGCAAGACCCTCCACCATCGCCGAGGCGATCTCTCCGACTCCGATGAAACCGATGCGTGTCATGTTCTCCTCCTTGAGAGACTCACTCTGAGACGGCGGCAGGGTGTATTCTTCTCATCGCATTGTTTCATCGATTTTGTGTCATCGGTTCGTACGGTCAGAGCTGAGGTCTGAGTTCCGGACCGAGCGTCTGTGTGCTAAGGGTGCCAGCTGCCCTCTTCCCTGATCGCCGAGGTGATGCGCCGACTGGCTTTGCCGAGCGCACGAGCCTGGGCCGGGGTCAAGGAGCCGAAGACCACACGTCGCACGAGGTCAACGTGTCCGGGGGTGGCCGCCCGCATGGCTGTGCGACCGGCTTCTGTCAGACTCGCGATCGTCGTGCGACCGTCATCGGGGTCCGGGCATCGGGTCACCCAATCCTTGGCTTCGAGCCGGGCGACCGCCCGTGAGAGACGGGATAGGGTGCTGTTCGCAAAGCCGGCGAGTTCCTTCATCGCCAAGGTCTCTTCTTGCGCTCGAGAGAGTGCGAAGAGAATCCCGTACTCGAAATGGCTGATCTGCGAATCGCGTTGCATCTGCGCATCGAGTGCGGCCGGAAGCCACTCCAGCAAGGTCGCGATCGAGGACCACGTCTCGAGCTCGTCCGCAGTGAAAGCGGACGGATCAGAGTCTGAACGGTTTCGGTCTGCGGCACGAGTGTCGGCTCTGTCCATGCAGTGCAGTCTAGCTGATTACTTGCCTGAGAAACCCATTCGCTCTAGTGTTGACTTTCTTGGGCAAGTAAAATCTGAATGAGACACGACAAGGCAGGAAGCACATGGATCTTCAATTGGCGGGCAGAACCGTCTTCATCCCGGGCTCGACACAAGGAATCGGCTTCGCGATCGCCTCCCTGTGCGCGCACGAAGGGGCGACGGTCATTCTCAACGGCCGCAACAAGGACGGCGTCCACGCGGCGGTCGCGCGTCTGCGCGACGACGATCCGACCGCCTCGGTGAGGGGAATCGCAGCGGACTTCGCCGACGCCGGGAAGGTCGACGAACTGCTCGACCGCCTCGGCGATGTGGACGTGCTCATCAACAATGTCGGCCTCTTCGACGTGGCGACGTTCACCGAGATCGACGACGCGGAGTGGACGCGTTACTTCGAGATCAACCTGATGAGTGCCGTTCGCCTGTCACGGCGTCTGCTCCCGCAGATGCTCGAGAACGGGTGGGGCCGCATCATCTTCATCGGCACCGAATCGGCCGTCGACGTGCCCGGGGACATGATCCACTACGGCGCGACGAAGGCCGCGGCACTGGCGTTGAGCAACGGCCTGGCAAAACTTACCCGCGGAACCGAGGTGACCGTGAATACCGTGCTCGGCGGACCGACATATTCGGACGGAGTCGCCGCCACCGTCGAGCAGATCGCCGCCGCACAATCGATGTCCGCCGCCGATCTGCGGGACTCACTCGTCCGCGAATCCTCACTGTTGCAGCGTTTCATCGAACCCAGCGAGATCGCCAACCTCGTCGCTTTTCTGGCCAGTCCGCTGTCTGCGGCGACGAACGGCGCAGCCCTGCGCGCAGACGGAGGAGTGCTGCCGACCGTGGTGTGAGGGAGGCAGAAGCGGTCGGTCTCAAATCCAGCCTTCGCTGCGGGCGTTTCTCAGCGCTTCGGCGCGATTGCGGGCCCCGAGCTTGCCGATCGCGCTCGACAGGTAGTTGCGGACGGTGCTCGGAGACAGATGCAGAGCCTCGGCCGCGTCGACTATAGGGACACCGCCATCAGTCGCAAGGAGTACCTGGCTCTCTCGTTCCGTGAGCGGATTCTCCCCTGAACTCAGTGCCTGGGCCGCCAACAGCGGGTCGATGACCATCTCTCCCTGAGCGACTCGCCGGATCGACTCGGCGAGAGTCTCGACGGGATCGTCTTTGACGAGGAAGCCTTTCGCCCCGGCGTCCATCGCGCGCCTCAGATAGCCCGCTCGACCGAAGGTCGTGACGATGATGACCGCGGGCATCTCAGCACCCGTACCCTCAGTCGGCTTCGTAGGCTCACGGTCGTGAGAGGGCCTCAGCTCTTCGAGCGCCTCGAGCCCATTCATCCCCGGCAGCTCGATGTCGAGGAGAACCACATCCGGCTTGAGTCTGTGGACCAATTCGGAGACTTCGTCACCGCGTCCTGCCTCACCGACGACCGTGATGTCGTCTTCGAGGTCGAGCAGGCTGATAAGGGCCGAACGCATGAGAGTCTGGTCCTCGACGACGGCGATCCTGATCATTCCGGGTCTCCTGCACTCGGTGCATGAATGGTGAGGGTGAAACCACGCGGACCCGATCGGGTATGCACGTGACCGCCCAGACGTTCTGCCCTCTCTCGCACCCCGATCAGACCCGAGCCCACCGGATTCGTGCCCATCCCGAGCCCGTCGTCGGAGATCTCGAGTGCTGCGGCCGCCTCGTCGACGGTGACTCTCATCGTGCATCGGGACGCGTGGGCGTGGCGGAGAATATTCGTCGCCGCTTCTCGGACAGCCCAGGCGAAGAGCATGTCGGTGGGACCATCGAGACGCGGCAACGGAGTCGTCTCGACCTCGACCCCGGCGTCCTCAAGGGTCTCGATCGCGTGGGACAGCTCGTCGGCGAAACGCATCTGCCGGTACCCGGCGACCGCCTGTCTGACATCGGCCAGGGCCGTGCGTCCGATGTCTTCGATCTCCTGTGCATGCTTGATGGCGACAGCGGAATCACTCTCGGCGAAGCGACGAATGGCCTCGGCCTTGACCACGATCACCGAGAGGGTATGACCGAGGAGGTCATGAAGGTCTCTCGAGAACCGCTGGCGTTCCTCGACCACCGCGAGCCCGGCCAAGCGGCGGCGAGTGGCGCGCAGGTCGTCGATCGTACCCGTGAGACAGCGGATCAGATAGGTGCTGGCGCCGGCCATGACGGTGGCGAAGCCGAACTGCAGAGCGCTGCTGAGCGACATCGTCGCGAACCCTTCAGCGAAGGAACCGCTGACGGCCAGGCCCATCACGATCCCGAGTGCCGCGCGGAGGCGGATCGCTGTCGCGGCCGCGATGGCGAGCAGCGGATAGAGGAAGCCTTGGCCTCCGGGAGACACGATGAACTGGATGACGACGAGCGCCATGAGCCCGATCGCGCAGAGTTCTCCCACACGCTGCGGCAGGCCGCGGTGGGCGACGAGGATCGTGACGACATAGAGGGCCGCGATCGCCAGATGGATCGCCAGCGTCACGGCCTTGCCGTCGAGAACAGCTGTCAGAATCGGGGACAGCATGAGGACCGGCAGCCAGATCATCGCGAACCCCGGCCCGCGTGTTCGGGCGACCCACCGTGTGACTTCGTCGTCGCAGTCGGTCGAAATGGATTGCTTCGTCATTGTCGCCTCCGGTTCGTACATTACTCGGACAGCGCCGTCGACGGATCTGAATCCGAGGCCGCGGCGCCGTGGTCGAAGACGCTGCCCGGGCTGCTCGGGACGACGCGCCGCATGCCGAGGACCATCGTGACACCGACGACCAGATGCATCAGCTCCAGTGCGACCAAGGCTGCGCCCGTGGCTCCTGACAGCAGCGGACCGGCCATCGACAGGTCGAGGACGACGCAGGCGGTGATGGTCCACATGACCGCTCCGCCGCGGAAGCGCCTCATGATGCTGTAGGACAGGCCGGCTGCACACCCGCTGCCCAGGGACACGAGCGCGACAGCCGCAGGAGAGACTGTCAAACCGCCGGCAACCAGCGCGACGCCCGCAACCGGAACGGCGATCACCCACACCGCCAGTGCCGCAAAGACCGCGGTAAGAGTCACAGCGGCAACGCGGGCCGCAGTGTTGTGAAGGGGAGCCGAGTGCCGCCCTGGTGGCGGTTGCTGGGCTGTGGCCCGAGCGGATGCAGCTGCGGGCTCTGGTGCTGATTCCTGTGCTGCGTCCTGTTTGTTGCGACGGTTCATCACGGCCGCCTCCTCGCTTGAAGTGTCGTTGCTCTCTGACACCGTCGACGCTACTGAGTCCGGAGGTGGCGCTGTAGGGAGCACGATCCCGACTGCGAAGTGACAAATGTCCTCGAACCCCCTCCCCAAACAACCCGACGGCGGCTCAGCAACCTCGCGCGAGGTTGCTGAGCCGCCGTCGGGTAGTAATTGGGGTCAGAAGCTGGGGAGGACGGAGCCGTCGGCCCACTTCTTCTCGATGAACTTCTTCACCTCGGGGGAGTGGAGCAGCTCGTCGAGCTTCTTGATGTTCTCGTCGTCCTTGTTCTCCGTGCGCACGGCGAGGAAGTTGCCGTACGGGTTGTCTTCGGCCTTCTCCAGCAGGATGCCGTCCTTGGCCGGGCTCAGTCCGGCCTCCAGAGCGTTGTTGCCGTTGATCACCGAAGCGTCGACGTCTTCGAGGGTGCGAGCCAGCTGCGCGGCGTCGGCCTCGACGAACTTCACGTTCTTCGGGTTGTCCTCGACGTCGGAGAGCTTCGCGTCGACCGCGTCCACTCCGTCCTTGAGGGTGATGACCTTTGCCTCTTCGAGCATCTTCAGCGCACGGCCCTGGTTGGCGGGGTCGTTGTTGATGCCGATCTTCGCGCCCTTGGGCAGGTCCTTCACGTCCTTGATGTTCTTCGAGAACAGTGCGAAGGGTTCGAGGTTGATCGGCTCGAAGCCGGTGATCTCGTAGCCCTGGCCCTCGATCTCGGAGTCGAGGTACGGCTTGTGCTGGAAGTAGTTTGCGTCGATGTCGCCGTCGTTGAGCGCCTTGTTCGGCAGCGTGTAGTCCGTGTACTCGGTGACCTCGATGTCGAGGCCGGCATCCTCGGCGAGGTTCTCATCCACGTAGCGCAGGATGTCGCCCTGCGGCACCGGGGTCGCGCCTACAGTGAGCTTCGTGACGTCGCCGTCCTTCTCGCCGACGGAATCCGTGCCGCCGCCGACGAGCCCGCAGCCCGAGAGCAGCAGAATCGCGCCGGCCGCGATCGCAATGAGCTTGGTCTTCATGGTTCTCCTCGATGTGTGTTGTGTGCTGTGCAAAGGGGTGGGCAGTGGTGGCCGTCAAGTGGGTTCAGATAGCCGGATTCGTCGCCGATTCGGACAATCTGTCCCCACTTAACTCAGAGATCCGCCGTCGCGACGGCGGCGCCGCTGGGCTGGACGTGATCGCCCTCGCCGAGGCGGTTCAGCGGTGGTCGACCGCGCGGGCCAGCCGGTCGCCGATGAACTGGATGATCGTGACGATGAGGACGAGGACGATGATGCAGGCGATCATCGTGTCCGCCTGATACCGGTTGTAGCCGTAGGAGATCGCCAGCGCGCCGAGGCCGCCGCCGCCCACTGCTCCGGCCATCGCCGTGTAGGAGACCAGGGTCACCGAGGTGACGGTGGCGGCACCGATGAGACCGGGCAGCGCTTCGGGCACGTAGACCTGACGGGTGACCTGGCCGTTCGAGGCGCCCATCATCAGTGCGGCTTCGATCTTGCCTTCGGAGACCTCGCGCAGGGAGTTCTCGACCAGTCGGGCGTAGAAGGGGATCGCCCCGATCGTCAATGAGACCACGGTCGCCTGCCAGCCCAGCGCCGAGCCGACGACGAAGCGGGCGAAGGGGATGAGGGCGATGATGAGGATGATGAAGGGGATCGAGCGAGTGACGTCGACGATGAAGGACAGCACCCGGTAGACGACCGGGTTCGAGTTCAGCCCGCCCTTCGACGCGGTGAACAGCCAGATGCCCAAAGGCAGTCCGAAGAGCACGGCGAGTCCGGTCGACCAAGCCGTCATGAGCAGGGTCTCGATGGTGGCCGGCCACATCTGATCGGTGATCGCCGGATTGTCGAACCAGGTGGGATCGTTCATCAGGCGGCCTCCTCCGCGTAGATTCCATCGGCTTTCAGGGCGGTGATGAGCCCCTTCGCCCGTTCGGCCGAGTCCACGGAGAAGCGCAGTCGGCCGACCTGGCGGCCCTCGATCGTCTCCACGGCTCCCGCGAGGATCGCCTCGGCGCTCGCGCCGGCGTTCCGCGCGGCGGTGAGCACCGTGGGCAGATCGGTGCCCGCCAGGGACACCTCGACGAGGCGGCTCGCCCCGTCGTCGATGCTGACCGGGGGCAGGGGGACGAGATCCTTGGCCAACACCGATCCGGGCTCGGCGATGACCTCGGCGAGTTTCCCGGTCCTGGCCACGCGGCCGTCGGCGAGCAGCGTCACGGAGTCGCAGATCTCGCGGATGACGGACATCTCGTGGGTGATGATGAGGACGGTGATGCCCAGACGGTCGCGCAGGGAGCGGATGAGACCGAGGATCTGGTCCGTCGTCGTCGAATCCAGCGCCGAGGTGGGCTCGTCGCACAGCAGCACCTTCGGTTCGGCGGCAAGGGCCCGGGCGATGCCGACGCGCTGCTTCTGCCCGCCCGAGAGCTGAGCGGGATAGCTGTCGACGCGGTCGCCGAGGCCGACGAATTCGAGGAGCTCCCGGGCCTTGGCCAGGCGTTCGGCCTTCGGCACTCCGGCGATCCTGAGCGGGTGGGCGACGTTCTTCAGCGCCGTGCTCGAGTCGAGGAGATTGACGTGCTGGAAGACCATGCCGATGCTGCGGCGGGCCTCACGCAGACCGGAACCGGACTGGTTCGTGAGGTCGACGCCGGCTATCGACACGGTGCCGGAGGTGGGGCTCTCGAGTCCGGTCAGGCAGCGGATGAGCGTGGACTTGCCGGCCCCGGAGCGGCCGACGATGCCGTGGATCTCACCGGCAGGGACCGAGAGGTCGATCTCCTCCAGGGCGACGGTCTCTCCGAACACCTTCCGCAGTGCGCGCAGTTCGATCACAGGCGCCTCCTCGTGTGGTTGACGAATGCCGCGCACGGTGGTGGACGGCAGAAGAATGGGGATGGGTCGGTCTACGGTCCAGTAGGGCCGACGATTCAGGATGACAAGGAATCGCATTCTCCTCACAGGCAGATGTCATAAAAGGACGCATTGGCGGCCCACCGTGACGAAGAACTCACTGCGGCAGAGATGACGAGACGGTGAACGGCGGTCGAAGTCGGGGCAGAATCCAGCAGCATTTTCCTCCGACGTAACCCGATGTCCATATCCGGGGCGTACCTGTGGTTGATCGACAGGTTCGCTTGCCCGGTGTACCGGCAGGCGGACGAGCTCCACGACGGGACCGGTGAATGTACGAAGAACCGAGCAGGATCGCGGCGATCGTTCCCTGCCACAACGAGGAGATCACCGTCGCCAAGGTCGTCGGCGACCTCAAGGCCGCTGTTCCGGGGATCACGGTCTACGTCTACGACAACTGCTCACACGACCGCACCTCGCAGCGCGCTGCCGAAGCCGGTGCCATCGTGCGCAGGGAGAACATTCCCGGCAAGGGCAACGTCGTCCGGCGGGCCTTCGCCGATATCGACGCCGACATCTACGTGATGATCGACGGCGACGACACCTACGAGGCGGCTAACCTGCCCGAGATGATCGACACCCTGATCTCCGGCCCGTACGACCACGTGCTCGGGATCCGTCAGGACAATCAGGAGACGACGTCGTATCGTCCCGGCCACGAAGTCGGCAACAAGATGTTCAACCGGCTGACCGGGTGGCTCTTCGGCTCGCAGGTGACCGACATGCTGTCCGGCTGCCGCGTGTTCTCCCGCCGCTTCGTCAAATCATTCCCCGCGATCAGCCGCCGCTTCGAGATCGAAACCGAGCTGACCGTGCACACGATGTCCCTGCGCCTTCCCACCGCCGAGGTGGCCGTGGACTTCCGTGACCGACCCGACGGAAGCGAGTCGAAGCTCTCGACCTTCAAAGACGGGTTCCGCATCCTCGGGCTGATCTCCGCCCTCGTCCGGCACGAACGGCCCCGATTGTTCTACGGCACGCTCACCGCTGTGCTCGCCGTACTGTCGCTGATCTTCGGTCTGCCGGTGGTGTGGGAGTTCTGTCAGACCGGGCTCGTGCCCCGGTTCCCGACGGCGATCCTCGCCACCGGGCTCATGGGGCTGGCGTTCCTGCTCGGCAGCGTCGGTCTGACCTTGGACGGTCTGCGCCGGGCCAGGCGTGAGACCTCACGGCTGGCCTATCTCGGTCTGCCCGCCGTCTGCGATTCGGCAGCGGAGACTTCCTGGGGCGACTCCGCGCGGAAGGCCGGCGAGGGTGCGGCCGCCTCCGGCATCGACTCATTGCTGTCGGAGCCGGCGAACACCGACTATCGGACTCGAACCCGAGTGAGGACCACGCTCGCTTCATGAGTCGTTCGACCGTCCTCGGGTGGTTGAGGTCCCCTCTGGTGTGGGATCTTCTGCTCGCTCTCGTCACCGTCGTCTGGTCGTTCGTCTTCATCCGGCTGTTCCTCCCCGGTCGGATCAATGTCGACATCGGCAATCAGTACCAACAGGCGATCGGGCAGGCCCCGTTCACGGACTGGCACCCTCCCGTGATGAGCATCGTCTGGAGACTGCTCATCGACCTCACCGGCCGACCGGGCAGCCTGTTCGTCCTCCAGGTGGTCCTGATCGCCGCCGCCGCACTCCTCATCGGCGTGATCATCAATCGCAGCGGTGCACCGCGGTGGATCTCACTGTTGGGCCCCGTCAGCATGGCGACCCCCTGGGCGGTTTCACAGCTGACGACGCTGTGGAAAGACACCCAGATGGCGGCGGCACTGATGCTGGCCGTGGCACTGCTGGTCATCACCCGGCTGGTGCCGAGGGCATGGCTGCTGTGGCTTCCTGCGATCCTCCTGCTCGTCTACGCGGTCGGCCTGCGCAAGAACGCCGTGTTCGCGCTCATTCCCATCGCCGTCTACGGGGCGTTCTGCCTGCGCGGACCGTTGCGCGGCGGGCTGCGCACGGTCATGGATCGAGCGCCGAGGTGGGGCTTGGCGGGACTGTCCGTGCTCGTCATCGGCGTCGTCGGGTTCGGCAGCGCTGCCACCGAGTCGGTCATCGAGTCGCGCGTCGAGGTCGCGCACAACGGTCAGATCTCCCAGATCTTCCTCGACGATGTCATGTTCTCCGTTCCCGATGCGGAACTCCGGGCCGCGGACGCGCCGGCCGAGCTCAAAGACCACATCAGTTCGGCCCGCGACACATGCCTGGAGAAGGGCGAGATCTGGGATGCCTATTGGAACTGCTACGGCAGAGGGGACACCGGACGCGCATTCAGCCCGTTGGAGTACCAGGACGAGCTGAAGGACCTATGGCTGAACGAGGTGATCACCCACCCGGTCCGCTACATCGAGTATCGCTCGGCAGTGTTCTCGTCCTACTTCTTCTCCTCGAAGCTCGAATACTGGGAAGCGGACTGGAACGGCGACGCCGAGAAGGTCGGCTACGAGACCGGCAACGCCAAAGCTGACTTTATCTTCCGTCCGTACGTCGAGGACTTCGCTCTGGCGACATTCCCGATGCTGTTCAAACCATGGTTCTGGAGCCTCGTCGCCGCGGCACTGCTCGGTCTCGCGTACCGAGAGCACAAGCGAGGCGGGACCGGACCTGCGCATTCCTTCTGTCCGGAGATCACGGTGCTCTCGACCTCGGCGCTGTGCTACGTGTTCGGATACTTCCCGATCGTTCCGGCCGATCACTTCCGATACACGTACTGGCCGGCGCTGGCCGTCACCGTCGCCTTCGTCCTCTGGCTCGCCCAGCGCGGCATCCAGCGAGTCCGAAACCTGGAGCCATAGACTGGTGCCAGTTATGAAAGAGTCAATCTCGGACCGTCTCCGGCGCCTCGCGGTGGAAGCCTTCAAGTTCCTCACCGTCGGCGGGCTCGGCTATATCGTCGACGTCGGGCTGTCCAACGTGCTGGCCTACGGGCTCGGTCCGATCCCCGCCCTCCTCGAGGGCAGCCCCATCAAGTCGAAGATCATCTCGACGATCCTCGCGATGATCGTCGTGTGGATCGGCAACAGACTCTGGACCTATGGGGACCGGACCACGCACTCGAATATGCGCGGAATCGTCCTCTTCGTCGCCGTCAACCTCGCCGGCATGGTCATCTCGGTCATCCCGCTCGGTGTCACCTGGTACCTGCTCGACATGCGCGACCAGCTCACCTACAACATCTCGACGAATGTCATCGGCATCGGCCTGGCCATGGTCTTCCGCTTCTACGCCTACCGCACCTGGGTATTCAAAGACGAAGCACCCGACACCGAGGTGGTCGTGGCCTTGGACGAGCCGAGCCGCGTCCCCGACGACCGGGACTGAGACTTACTGCGGAATCATGGTTGCAAACGGACGGTTTCCGGCGAGAAAAGTATCCGGAGTTGACCTATTCTCGGGGCGTCGGGGCGTCGGGGCGTCGGGGTGCCGGGGCGTAGGGGCGCGGGCAGCGGAGATCAGCGGGTGCGGCGCAGCTTGCGATAGGCGCTGACGACGGGGGCGGGGGTGACGGTGCGCAGCTCGGCGCGAAGCAGCATCCGCTTCTGCTTGAGCAGCGCCGCCCGACGGTTGGGCAGCTGACCGGCCCGAGCCCGGGTGGCCAACAGCCCGAGGTCGCGGCGCAGCTGCCCATCGTCCAGATGGAAGTAGTTCTCGGCCAACCACTCCGGGTCCGGGAATCCGATGGATCCGGCGGCGACCTCGGCGAGACTGCCGGTGGCACCGGAGTATTCGAAGACCTCGTTGAGCAGCTCAGCATTGAAACCGAAGTCCGAGATGAGCAGGGTCGGCACACCTCGGTCGATGGACTCGAGCGCCGCCGTCGAGGACACGGTGACCAGGGCCGAATCGTCTGTGAGGAAGTTGCTGAGGGGACCGTAGCCCAACTCGACGCGTGCGGCACCGGGGACGTTCCGGGTGCGGAAGTCCTCGAGGATCTCGAAGTAGGAATGCTGTTCGTGATGAGTCTCGAACTCACCGGGGCGCGATCGCATCTTGATGACCGCAGTCGAATCCGGGTGCCGGTCGGCGAATTCGGCCAGGGCCGCGATGATCGCCTCACGGTCGGCTCGCTCCGCCGGGACCTTCGCCTGCGGAGCGAACACGAGGGTGCGCGGGACCGCCTCGGCGGTGGACTTCGTCAGCTGCGGAATACGCTTCGAACGCAGCATCGGCAGGCGCGCCAACATCACTTCGCACGGGACCTGGGACCGTGCGCTCGCCTCGGTGTAGGCAGCCACCTCGGCGGAGGAATGGGCGATGAACGCATCCATCAGCCGGCGATAATTCATCCCCTTGCCGCTGGCCGGCAGGCCCATTCCGGGCAGGCCCGAGACCAATGCGGGCCGGTCGGTGCGGGTGTGTGCGGTGAGGAAGACCTGGGCGACGATCGGACCGGTGGCGGCACCGAGGACGATGTCGGGGGAGTGGTCGGCGATGACCTGCGCGAGGTCGGCCCGCGAGATGACGGGGACCTCGCGATGTTCCCAGTCGGTGCCGGCGACGGCGCTGGCGATCTGCTCGGCGGTCGGCAGGATGGGATTGTCGATGAGGAACACGCGCCCCTCGACATCCGGCAGGCTGGACAGCAGCTGGGTCGCCCACTTGAGGTAGGACTCGCTGTCGGAGACCGAGAGGATGCGGACGGGAGCAGGCCCGGCCGATCGCCGAGGCGGGGCGTCGGAGTGTGACGGCAGCATCGGTCCGCTGCAGTGGGGATCTCCGGGTTCAGGAATCGTCATCTGCCTTGACCGACTGGGCGTTGAGGGACTGTCGCAGACTATCGGGTGAGGCCCCGGTCCACCACTTCGCGGGGATCTCGGTGACGTCGATGGTCACGTCGGGATTGAGCACGGCCAGGGACACGGCCGCGGTCGACGGCAGGCTGCGGATCGTCGAGTTCGCCGGCAGATTGATCAGCCGCAGTTCGATCGGCAGACCGAGGTGCTTGATCCGCACCCGCTCGTCACGGTCGAGGTCGAAGAGGAACTCCTCGGTCTCACGCCGGTGCGGATAGTAGGTGATCGATCCGTGGGTGTCGATGATGTCGTCGACCCAGGCCCGGTAGGCGAAGGCGTCGATGAGTCCGTCGGCGGCCAGGGACGAACCGATGACCGGATTGTCCCGCGGGTGGCTGCCGCCGGTGGGCAGGGTCTGGAGGTGCTCGAACCGGTGACGGGTGATCTCGCCGCCGGACTTGAGGAACGCCTTGCGCAGCGGCTTCGCCACCGGCAGAGCCGTGTGCCAGCGCAGCTTTCCCACGGTCGCCAGGCCCCGCATTCGGTCGGCGACGTGCGCGGCCATGACCGCGCGAGAGGCCTTGAGCTTCTGCCGGGGACGCACGAGGGGACCGCGCTTGGCCGTGAGGATCTCGATCGCCGAATACGTCGCCAGCCCGTCGTCGAGGATGACGACCTCGGGCATGCGACGTTCCAGATACGCCATCGCCAGGGCTCTGTGCACCTGACCGGAGCAGGCATCGCCGAGGTAGATCCGGTCGAAGGCCGTTTTGCGCAGCAGTCCCGGCGTCGCCCCGTCGCGTTCGAGGCGGACGTTCTTCGGCAGCCAGGCCGGGTCGAAGGCGTCGAGGAAGGACGTCATGCCCTTGGCGCTCGCTCGGGCCCGGATGAGCAGATCCTCGGACGGCTCATGGGACTCGAGAGCGGAGAGGAACTGCAGTGGGGATTCGACGAAAGCGACGGCGGCGCGGCGCTTCTTCTTCGGTGTCACCGGTGTTGGATCCGTTTCATGATGCGGTGTTGTTTTCTCGCCACAGCTCTGATCACGAGCGTTCCCGAGCGTTTGATCATCCGCTTCGGAGCAAACGCCTTCGACGTGCTGCCCGGCAGAGCCAGCGCGGTGAGGCGGCGGCGCTTGAAATAGCGGCTGAACCCGCCGGCGGAATCGCCGCTGTCGATGCGCTCGTCGAAGACCTCGGTGAGGAAGTCTGTCGCCGTGTCGCGCAGATCGTGCGACAGCGTCGGCGCCATGCAGTAGGTGACCGCCGCGAGCAGACGCTCCAGCTGCGGGGGCGTGCCGGCCTCGTCCGGAGCGCTGCCGTCGCAGACTTCGGAGATGATCGTCAACGGGATGCGGTTGCTGTTCTGATAGGGAGCGATGGCTTCGAGGAGCGGATCCGTGCCCACGGCCAGGGCGGGCACCCGGTAGATCTGGCGTGCAGTCATCAGCGCGGTCGAGAACCCGCCGACGATGAGGTCGGGAGACAACCGGTCGATGATGACCTCGGCCATGACGGGCAGGTCGAACACCTGCAGAGTGATCCCGAGTCGCTGTGCCGCTTCGAACAGCGGTCCGGTCTGCGACGGGGGAGCGGCCGGGTGCGGTTTGAACACCACGACTTCCAGGCCCCGCGCAGCAGCGGCCTCGATCATGTCGATGTGCAGCTGCGTCTCCTCCTCGGAGGTGATGAGCCCGAGCGCCGACAGATACTGACCGACGACCAGCGCCCACGGGCGAGTCCCCGACGGTGCGGCACCCAGAACATCTCCCAGCTCCGCCTCAAGCACGTGAGCCGAATGCTCACCGAGCTCGCGCACCACGGCGGTGAATGACTTGTCCCCCAACGGACGGTGGGCGATGCCGAATTCGTCGAGCAGCCTCGGAGAGATTCCCGGCACCAGCGGCAGATAGTGCAGCACGGACATGCGCTGCCCGTTCGTCAGCGGAATCTGATTGCGGGTGGGACCGAAGCTCATCAGCCCATCGGCATGCACCCTCATCGTCGCTCGCGAGAACACTCGTCCCAGGGCAATAGCGGGGTTGACCTGGGGTGATTCGATGACGAGCTCGATCTCGTCGGCCTCATCCAACCCCCACCGGCCACGCAGATACGACTCCACGACCGGCAGATCCGCATGATCGGGCCGCCACGACGACGGATGTACGTGCAGAGGCGCGAGCGCTTCGTTGAGGTCGACGACCCGGTCGAAGCGGTCCACCAACGAGGCGGCTCCCGGCGCATCGACGAATGACTCGGAGAGTTCCATGACGACGGCATTGTTGCTGACCAGGAGGATCCGCTCGGTCGCAGCCGGAGCGTCCTCGGGTGCGAGCCCATCGGTTCCCATCAGCGCCGGAGCCGCCGGCCGGTCATAGTCACCGCCGTCGATTCCCGCCGCCAGGCAGACGAGCTCGAACAGCGTCGAGGCCAGAAAGATCTGTTTCACTTCATCATCTCCAGCACGAACGAAGGTGCGTCATTGAGGTAGCTGCTGACATTGAGCTGCCGTCCCTGCTTCTGCAGAACGAATTCCTCGCGCAGATATTCGGGCGGGATCTTCGCCGAGATCGTTCGCGCGCCTCGTCGCAGCTGATGACGCAGCGACGCCGGGGACGCTGCGAACCGATTGATCTGATGATCGAGGATGGCCAACCAGTTCCGAATCGCCTTCGGCCACAGCCGGTCGGCGTCCGGTTCGGCGGCCACGAGGTCGAAGATCTGCCCGAATGCCCGAATGAAGTCCAGCTGCCGGATGTCGACGATGCGCGACAGCGAACCCGCCAGCCCCCTCCGATAGAGGATTCCCGGAGCATCGACGACGGCGAACGACTCGGCCTGCAGATGCAGACGCCAGATCCACGACCGGTCTTCGGCGGTCATGAAGTTCTCCGGGAAATGGAGGATCCCCTGTTCGAGCACCCGCCGGTGAAAGATCCCGGCCCATGCGAACGGATAGTCGACCATCGTCGATTCGTAGACGGGCAGGATCCCCACCTTGGGATCCAACGTCACATCGCGCACCGACATCGGTGCGAGTTTGCGCACTCGCTTCGTCCCTTCGACCGTCGTATGGTCACAGCGGATGAAATCGACTCCGAGCCTGTGTGCGGCCGCAAGCATCGCGGACAGGTGTCCCGGAGCCAGCCAATCATCCCCGTCGAGGAAGATGATGTGTTCCCCTCGAGCGGATGCCAGCCCCTTGTTGCGGGCGTTGGCCAGCCCCGTCGCCTCGGGGTTGGTGAGCACCTCGAAATGGGGGAACCACTGACTGAATTCGTCCAGCAGCTCCGGTGTCTCATCACTCGATCCGTCGTTGACGAAGATCAGCTGAGTGCGGTCCCACACGGGGCCCTGCTGCCGCAGCGAACGGAACAGGGTGCTCAGGTAGGGGGCACCATCTTTGGCGGGAATGATGATGCTCAGGTCGAAATCGGTCACGGTGTCTCTCCGAAGATTGCGGTCACGGGCGGGTCCGCCCGACCGTCGGTGGGGCGGAGATGGAAGAGCCACCTCGGCGGTGGAAGATCTTCGCCGAGGTGGCTGCGCCGATTGCTCAGGCCGTGACCTTGCGCAGGGAATCGATCTTCGATTCCTCGCCCGGCATGACGCGCTTGACTCCGTCGCCGAAGGCGGTTTCGAGGACGCGGACGCCCTTGACGAGGGAGGCGAACTCGCGTGGTTCCATCGATGCGGACTGGTCGGATCCCCACATCGAGGAGTCGAGTGTGATGTGACGTTCGATTGTCACGGCGCCCAGTGCGGCAGCGGCGAAGGAGATCTCGAGGCCGAGCTCGTGACCGGAGTAGCCGACGGGGACTCCGTAGCGCTCACGCATGGCCGGGATCGCTGTGAGGTTGACCTCTTCGGGCGGCAGCGGGTAGGTCGAGGTGGCGTGCATGAGCACGAGCCTGTCGCGGTCGAAGATCTCGACGGCCCTGTCCAGGGTCTCCCAGTCGGACATGCCCGAGGAGCACAGGACGGGCTTGCCGGTGGCGGCGATCGCGCGCAGCAGTTCGAAGTCCGTCAGCGAGGCCGAAGCCACCTTATAGGTCAGCGCATCGAACTCGTTCTCGAGGAAGTCGACGGAATCGGTGTCCCACGGGGACGCGAACCACTGAAGTCCGACTTCCTTGGCGTAGCGGTCGATCTCGGCGTATTCGTCGATGCCGAACTCGACGCGGTACTTGTAGTCGATGTAGGTCATCTCGCCCCATGGGGTCGAGCGCATCTTCGACTTCTGGTGTTCGGGGACGGCCACCTCGGGGTTGCGCTTCTGGAACTTCACGGCCTGTGCACCGGCGGTGACGGCGACATCCATGAGCTGCTTGGCGATGTCGACGTCGCCGTTGTGGTTGATGCCGATCTCACCGATCATGTACACGGGCTGGTTCGGGCCGACGAGGTGCTCTCCGATGGCCACGGGGGCGAGTTGATCAGTCATGAAACCTGCTTTCGGTTGGTACGCGAAATCTCCGCGCGGTGGGTGAACTGCGGCTGCTGCCGCGGGACGGACGATTGTTGGTCGGGGAAGGCGGACGCACGGCCGGACAGGGCCGCTGACTGCTCGTCGGACATGGCCGCCGACCGTTCGCCGGACATGGCGGCCGACTGATGTTCGGCCAGGTGTCCTGACCGGTGGTCGGCGGTCAGCGTCGATGGGTGTCCGGTGGGCGATCGCAGTGAGGTCAGGGTCGGATTCGGGAACGGTTCGGCCGCCTCGGCGGGGATGGGGATGAGGTCGCAGGCCTCACGGACCGCGCCCCGTCCGCCGGATCGGTCGAGGACGACGCGGGCGGCGGCGAGGACCCGCGGGTGGGCGTCGGCGACGGCGATGGGCCAGCCGACGACGTCGAAGGCTTCGAGGTCGTTGATGTCGTTGCCGACGTAGGCGACGCGGGCCGGATCGAGGTCGTTGGCGGTGATCCACGCGTCGAGGATGCTCGCCTTGTTGTCGATGCCCTGGGCGACGTCGACGCCCAGCTTCTCCGCGCGGCGGGTCACGACCGGGTTGCGTTCCTTCGACAGGATCATCACGGGCACGCCGGACTTCACGAGGCGGGAGATGCCCATGCCGTCGCCGCGGTGGACGCGGACCTGCTCGTTGCCGTCCTGGTCGACGTAGGCGCCGTCGTCGGTGTGGACGCCGTCGAAGTCGGTGACCAGGGCGTCGACATCGATGACCTGCGCGGTCTCCTGTGTCGAGGCGATGGCGCGGACGAGGGTGAGGTCGGACATGTCGTCGATCTCGCGGGCGTGCTCGGGCGGGACCTCCTCGATGCCGATGCGGCCGAAGAAGCGATGCTCGTGTTCGAGCAGCCCGGAGGTGCGCATGACGTAGAAGGCACCGGTTTCGTTGAAGTGCTTGGCACGGTCTTGGCGGCGCGGGCGGAAACTCGCCTCGTGGCCGACGGCCACGGCCTGGGTGTCGTCGTCGAGGCGCCACAGGAAGGAGTGGTCTTCGACGGCGGAGAAGACGACATCGGCGGCGTCGGCGCGGACCGTGCGGACCGCGTTCTCGATGGAGGCGGAGTCGATGAAGGGGGAGGTGCACTGCATGAACACGGTGATGTCGAAGTCCTCGTCGAGGGTCGACAGGGTGTGGATGAGTGCGGATTCGCTGGTGGCGGTGTCACCGGCGATCTCGGCGGGGCGGTGGGCCACCTCGGCGCCGGCGCGCAGGGCTTCGGCTGCGATTCCGTCGTGGTCTGTTGAGACGATCACACGGTCGATGCTCGGGCTGGCCTGGGCGGCGTTGATGGCGCGGGCCAGCAGCGAGATGCCGGCGACCTTCTGCAGGTTCTTCAGCGGGATGCCCTTGGACCCTCCGCGCGCCGGGATGATCGCGACGGTGCGGTGGGCGTCGGGGCCGCCGGTCGGTGCGTTGCCGGCTGGCGCAGAGGTGGCTGGTGTGTTGCCGGCTGGTGCAGTGGTGGCTGACGCGGTGGTGGTGGTCGGAGCGGTGGTGGTTGGTGCAGAGGTGGTCGGTGCGGAGGTGGGGGTGGTGCTTTCTGCCGCCTGGGCTGCGGCCACGGTGGTGCGCGCATCCGGCATCTGCTCGGTTGCGTTGGGCTCGTCGGTCGTCGATTGGTCATTCACAATGATTCGACGCTAACGACGCGGTGTTACTTCCAGATGAACACGCCGTGTCTCCGAGGCGACCCTTCGATGGCGAACCCGTGACGGTTCGGACGGTGGGCGATCGTCATCACGTTTTGGCCAGATCATCGGTCCGCGCCCCGATGATCTGTGCAGAGAGTGACTCACCGGGGGACAGAAGGTGATGAGGGCTGGAACAAGACGTGAGGGAAAGCCATGCGAGAGAGCCATGCGAGAGAGCTACGCGGGAGAGCCCCGCGGACGGCAATGCGCACGCGAGGGCGACTGGACTACCAAGCTGTCCCGCACGTAGCGGCGAAACCTGGTCAGCGCCAGGTGATGTTCCACATCCGGTTGTTCCAGGCGGAGAACGGGATGACCTCGCCGGTGTAGATGGGCCAGAAGTAGGCGAAAGCCATCACCGCAGCGACGAGGACTAGGCCGACGCACAGCCTCCTTGCAAGCAGTGCCGCCGAGATCCGCGCGAACCGCTGCCGCAGCGAGCGTCGCCGAGCGCCCGCCCCAGGCTTCGCCATCGCGGCGTCCGAAAGAGGCCCCGTGGAACCGGCCAGCGCCTCCGGCTCGAGCGGCCCGGTCTCGGACGCCCGCGCGAGCTCAACCTGGCCCGGCGACACCCGTATGCCCACGGACGCTTGCCCGCCACCGGGCACTCGGCCCCAGACGAGGGTCAGGCCGTACGTCACGGCCAGCACCACGAAGGGCACCATGACGATGGTGTAGAAGGTGAAGATCGTCCGTTCCTGGTAGGCGAACCACGGCAGCCAGGTCGCGGCGAGTCCGGCGAGGATGACGGCCGGGCGGACGTCTCGGCGGATGATCCACACGATGAGGCAGACGAGCACCGCCAGGGGCGCCAATCCCCAGATCACAGGGTTGCCCACCGAGGTGATCGCCGAGGAGCACTTCTCGGCCATGCATCCCATGTCGCCCTGGTCGTAGGACTCGTAGTAGAACGACGTCGGCCGCCACTGCACGATCCAACCCCACGGGTTCGACATGTACGGGTGCTCCGAGTCGAGCCCGACATGGAACGAATACGCCGTGTAGTGGTAGTGCGCCAACGACGGCAGCCAGTCCAGCCAGTCCGGCAGCGCGCGCCACCAGCCGAAGTTCTCCGCGGCCCACTGCCGGTCCCACGCATCGTCCGACCGGATCCATCCCGACCAGCACGCCACATAGGTCACGAGCGCGATCGGCACGAGCTTGAAGAACGAGGGGATGCTGTCGCGGATGAACATGCCCAGCCATGGATGCCCGGCTCCGGCCCGATACCGCGAATGCACATCCCACAGGACGAGCAGAATCCCGAACACCGCCAGCGCGTACAGACCCGACCACTTCACTCCCATTGCCAAGCCGAGACTGATCCCGGCGGCAAAGATCCAAGGACGCGCGCCGAGGCGGGGCCCGAAGTTGAGCGCATCGCTGGACCTGGTCCGACGCCGCCGTCGGGCTCCCGCGGTGGGTGGAGCCGCCTCGGTGACGGGGGTGGAGGAGACCGACTCGCTGAGTCCGCCCGGGAAGGTCCGGGGGACCTCATCGGGGTCGGTTCGGGAAGGCGCTCCAGCGCCTGCGGGGGCGGTTCGGGAAGTGGGTGCCGCCTCGGTGGGGGTCGAATTGGGGGTCGGAGCCGCCCCGGTGAGGGTGGATGGGGAAGACGTATTCGTCGTCGATCGGGTCCAGGCAGCCAGGCGTTTCGTCACCTGCTCGCGGTCGAGGAGGATGAAGAAGAAGGCGAGGAGGACGAAGGCCATGAGCACGATGTCGAGCAGGCTCGTGCGGGAGTGGACGAAGTGCTCGCCGTCGATGGCGAGCAGGCCGGCGGCGACGCAGGCGAAGAAGGCCGAGCGGAAGAGCTTCCAGGCGATGACGCCGAGGAGGAAGATCGTGAGGGTGCCGATGATCGCCACGGTGAAGCGCCAGCCGAACGAGTCGTCGGCGCCGAAGAGGTCGATGCCCCACCCGATGAGCCATTTGCCCAGAGGCGGGTGAACGACGTATTCGGGGGTGGATTCGATGACGCTGGGGTCGCCGGCGTTGAAGGAGTCGTCGGCGTTCTCGGGCCAGGAGCGCTCATAGCCGAAGTTGAAGACCGAGTAGCCGTCCTTGACGTAATAGGTCTCGTCGAAGATCAGCCGGTGCGGGAAGTCGAGGCGGAAGAGACGCAGAGCAGCGCCGATTCCGGTGATGACGAGGAGGGCGGGCCACATCCACAATGGCGCGCGGGTGGCCCACATGCCGGCGTGGAAGGTCTCGCGGCGCATCGCAGCGGCACCGGCGCGCACCTTTTCGCGTCTCCTCGCCAGGCGCTCGCGGGCGATGCGCCGGGTGGGGGCCGGGGAGTCTGCGGTGTGTGTCATCGAAGTCCAGTTTAGAGATCTCGGCGGGCGGGGCTCTCATACGACCCGCAGGGAAGAGTGGGGCGACGGTCGGGTGGGACGGCGACGGTCGGGTAGGCGGGCGACGGTCGGGCGGGACGGCCGGCGGGTGGGCCGGTGACGGTCGGCTGGGTCGGCCTGGCATGAGGTTCGGCACGGTGAGCGAGATTCTTGGGCATTCGCCGATGCGCATCACTAGAGTAGTAGGAGACAGCCGGAGTCCGAGCGAAATGGTGCACAACGTGTCGAACAACCCCAACTACCGCCCGAGCGATCCTCCCCAGGTCGGCTCGCAGCAGTTCAACAACAACTATGGATCCCAGCCGCAGTACGGGCAGGGGCAGGCGGCCCAGTACGGCTCCGGCGCCGAGCAGTACGGATCCGGCTCGGGACAATATGGGTCTAACGCTGGGCAGTATGGATCTGGCGCTGGACAGTACGGGTCTGGCGCTGGACAGTATTCGCAGGGACAGCCGTATGGGCAGGGCGGGGACTTCGGACAGTCCGGCACCTATGGGCAGCAGAACTCGTACGGGCAGTCCGGCGGCTACAGTCAGCCTGGCGCCTACAGTCAGCCGAGCGCCTACGATGCGTACAGCCAGCAGGGCGTTTACAGTCAGCCGGGTGCGTACAGCCAGCCGATGACCTACGGGGCGCAGCCGATCTACGTCCGGCCCGCACCCAACAAAATGGCCGTGTGGTCGATGTGGATGGGCATCATCGGAATCGGCGGAGGATTCGTCTGCGGTCTGCTGTCGATGATTCCCTTCATCGGCGTCATCTTCAGCATCATCGCGATGTTCCTCTGGATCGCACCGGTGCTCGCCGTCATCTTCGGTCACATCGGTCTCAGCCAGATCAAACGCACCGGCGAAGAGGGCCGCGGACAGGCGATCGCCGGCCTGATCATCGGCTACGTCAGCATTGCGCTCGGGCTCATCGTGGCCGTCATCGTGGTCGGGGTCTTCGGCCTCGGCTTCCTCAGCATGATGGGCAGCTACTGAGCCGTCCTGTATGGCCTGGGGGCGTTGCCCGGGGTCACGCGGTTACGGGACGGCGCGGCCGCCTCGGTGAGGGTGTCTTGAATCGGGTGGTGCGGCCGCCTCGGTGAGGGTGTCCTGAATCGGACGGCGCGGCCGCCTCGGTGAGGGTGTCCTGCAACGGGTGGTGCAGGACTGCAACACGATTCGGCCGGTGCGCTCGTCGCACGTCGGTAGCGTTGATGTCAGACGTCGGGACAGCCGTTGAGGACGGCCCGGACCGGACTCAGAGATCAACGACAGCCAGTGGAACGGATCGGACATGAACACTCGCGTACTGCCCTCGGGAACACCTACACCGGATCGAACGGTTCGGCCTACGCTCCCGTCGCGGTCCACTCGCCCGCACCGGTTCGCACTCCGGCCGCGGTCCACTCGCCGGCACCGGTCCACTCGCCCGCCCCGATTCAGGCTCCCGTGACCTACGGAAACCGGGCACCGGTCGTCGTCTGCCAGCAGGTGGCGCCGACGAACACCTCGGCGATCGTGGCGTTGGTGCTCACGCTCATCTCGTTCGTCACCTCGGTCTTCTTCCTCGGCTTCATCGGCATCATCTTCGGCCATGTCGCCCGCTCGCAGATCAAGGCCCGCGGTGAACGCGGCAACGGTATGGCCGTCGCCGCGCTGTGGCTGGGCTACCTGAGCGTGATCTTCTGGGTCGTGTTCTGGCTGATCTACTTCGGCGTCATCGCGCTCGTGATCGGAGTGGCCATCGCCGCCGGAGGAGGAACCGTCAGCTGACGCCGCGGCATCCGGGGAGCCCGGCCCGATAACCCGCCCCACGGCCCCAGCCTCGGCAACTGTGGTTGACCTGTAACCGCTCAACCTTTTGCCGCCACCGACGACTCTGTACCGTTGAAGGCAACCACAAGGAGACTTCGCTATGAGCAGCCAGAACAACTGGAACAACCCGGACATGTATTACCAGCAGCCCCAGTCGAACGCGGGCGGCACATACGGTGCCCAGTCCTACAGCCAGAACAACGCCTACGCGGCCAATGCTCAGTACGCCGGCGGGCCCGGCTACATGTACCAGCAGCTTCCGCCGACGAACGTGTTGGCCATCGTCGGCATGTGCGCCTCGATCTTCGGTTTCATCTCGTCGATCTTCATCGGCGGCATCGCGGGCATCATCATGGGCCACATCGCCCGCAAGCAGATCCGCGAACGCGGAGAACGCGGCGACGGCATGGCGGTCGCCGCACTGTGGGTCGGCTACATCGGCACCGCACTCTGGATCCTCTTCTGGGTCGTCTACGTCGGAATCTTCGTCCTCATCTTCGGCGCGGCAATGGTCGGCGCAGGTTCGGCCAGTTGAGTTCAGACGCCTTCGCGTCCTCTGGCCCGGTCGCCGAGACTGACCCGGGAATCGGGGACGACGAAAACCTCGCCGAGGCGGCCGTGCCCGACGGCTTCGACCAGACCGACCGCGCGGGGCTGGGATCGGGTTCGAACCTCACCGGCGGTCGACTGATCCTGGTCGGGACTCCGATCGGCAACCTCGGCGATGCGAGTCCGCGGATGCGGGAGGCCATCGAAACCGCCGATGTCATCGCCGCCGAGGACACCCGCCGGTTCCTGTCCTTGGCACAGCGGTTGCAGCTGAGCCACACGAAGCGGGTCATCAGCGTCTTCGATCACAACGAGGGCCATCGCGCACCCGAGCTCGTCGAGCTCATCGCCGCTGGTGAGACCGTTGTTCTGCTCTCCGACGCGGGGATGCCCGCCGTCTCCGATCCCGGCTACCGCGTGGTCAAAGCCTGCGCTGAGGCGGGACAACCGATCACGTCCACTCCGGGTCCCTCCGCGGTGCTCATGGCGCTCGCGGTCTCGGGACTGCCCAGCGACCGGTTCAGTTTCGAAGGGTTCCTGCCGCGCAAGTCCGGGCAGCGCAAGACCCTGCTGACCGAACTCAAGGCCGAGAAGCGGACGATGGTGTTCTTCGAGAGCCCGCACCGCATCGCCGATGCGATGGACGACTTCGCCGAAATCATCGGAGTCGACCGTCCCATGGCCATCAGCCGCGAGCTGACGAAGACCTACGAGGAGACTCTGCGCGGGACGGTGGGATCCCTGCGTACACAGGCTGCCGGCGGACTGCGCGGAGAACTGACCCTCGTGCTCGCCGGGGCCACCGAGGTCGAGTCGGCACCGGAGGACCACCTCGGCGAGGTCAGCGCGCTGGTCGACTCCGGTGTGAGAGCCAAGGATGCGGCAGGGCAGGTGGCGAAGAAGTTCGGCCTGTCGAAGCGCGACGTCTACGAGGCCTGGCTCCACCGCGAGTGACGCGATGCGGGCAGTGCGGAGGGCGGGCGACGTTCCTTCGCAGGCGACCACCGTGCTCCAGCGGGTGATTTGCGTTCCGGAAGAGCGAACGCCGACGAATCCACTTACACATCAGCCACGTTGAAAAGTTCGATACACCTTCCTGTGAAATGCACACAAAAGAACGTGAGCAACTCGGAAGAGCCCGTACCGAAAACGGAGTCGGGCCGCGAAAATGAGGGGCAACGGTCAGGATGACTCGACAGCTGTCTCGTGTGCACAGCGCCGATGACTTCGACGCCTCTTCTTGTGGGCGGAGCGAGGCTTTCCACAGAGGGTGCTTTCACCGCGTGACAAGACCGCGGTGCAGTCGCACGATCAGCAGATGAAACTCGAATATTTGGACAAGTACAACGTCGTCGATTACAGAACCCTCAGAGCTGTAGGGATGACCCATGAAGCGATCTCCAGCGCAGTGAACTGCTGCATGCTGAGGCTGACCCGCGGAATCTATTCGATCGTTCGTGCCTGCAATGTGAAGAAGCACCGGTCGGCATCGGTGTTGATCATGGATGAAGACTGGGTCGAATACTTCCGTTCGGCGACGGGCGCAAGCCGCGAAGGCGACCACCGATTCAGCGAACACATTGCCCGACTGGGAATCGTGCACTATCGCCACTTCAGGGCAGATGACGCTGTCAGCGGAGTGTCCGCCGCGATCCTCCACGAACTGCCGTTGTTCAAGGCAGAGCTCGAGCGGATCGTGGTGACGAATCCGACCGCTTACTCGAGCAGCCCCGAGATCATCAGGCGGAAACGACAATACAGTGCTGAGGACGTTTGCACAGTGCACGGTGTCAGAACACTCACCTCTGTCCGCACCGGGCTGGATCTGATTGCCGAGAAAGGCCCGGCAGATGGCATGGCCGCTTTGGAAGGGGGACTGCGCGCACAAGTCGAACGAGAGTCCGGCGACGCCAGAATCGGAATGCATGACCCACGGCGCATGCACGCCGTCGGACGAGAGATCGTGGCTCGTGATTTCGTCCCAGCGGCGATGCGCCTGCGTCGGGGGAGGAAACGCGCTCTGCGAATCTTGACGATCATCAGCCCGCTCTCTGAGAACTACGCGGAGAGTCGGACCTCGTTTGCCCTTCATCAGATGGGTCTGCACGATTTCACTCAGCAATGGAACGTTGGGCGCGATGGCTCGCTTCTCGCGAGGCTCGACTTCCTTCACAGGCCCACGAACACTGTCCTCGCATTCGACGGAGGTCAGAAGTATGCCGACTTCGGCGGAGAGAGGCTCAAACACGAAGGTCATCAGCAGAACGAGCTGTTGAACATGGGGTTCAGAATCGTGCATCTGCAGTTTGGCGACGTCACCAATCTGAAGCAGTTTGAGATGAAGGTGTTCGGCCAGGCTCCGCAGCTCCTGGAATTCAGGGGCAAACCGACGTTGCAATAGAGCAGGTCTATCGGTCGGCCCGGTGGTTTGCCCGCCGGACAGTCCCACGATCTATTCAGCGGCCGCCCCAAACGGTCCGGGTCGCCAGTTCTCTCGCCACTCTCGGTCCCCTCCGTCAGGTCAGTCGGCCGAATCGGTCCCCTCCGTCAGGTCAGTCGGCCGAATCGGTCCACTCCGTCAGGTCAGTCGGCCGAAGCGGTCCACTCGAGCGAGGGAGCCGCCTTGTCGCAATCAATCCACGATCGGAATCGGTGGCTCGGTGCTGGAGCACAACACTTCACAGTTGGAGCACAGGGAGGGTCAAAGGAGGCAGCCGGAATGCATGGAGGTGGGTGAGGCAAGGCCGGGCAACGAAATGTTCGGGGAACACGGCCGCGAATGGTGCACTTCTCTCTGAAATGCTCAGGTTGATCAGTGAGCATTTCAGAGAAACCCATACCCAAACAGAGACTGGCGTTGCAGACTCCCCGCCGAGGCCGTGCGCGCCGCCTGCGCCGCAGTCCAACGCCCTGCCCCGCACCGTACCCGCCCACACGCACTGCCCTCAGTCCCACCTGCACCCGCCTATGCGCGCCTGCGCGGCGGCGTCCCTTAGACTGAGTTCCCTATGGGTTACTACTTGACGACAGCGATTGCCTACCCCAATGGGGCCATTCACATCGGGCATGCCTATGAGTACATTGCGGCCGACACGATCGCCCGGTTCAAGCGACTGGACAATCACGATGTCTTCTTCTGCACCGGCACGGACGAGCACGGTCTGAAGATGCTGCAGGCGGCGAACAAGCTCGGCATCACCCCCAAAGAGCTCGCTGACGACAACGCGAAGAACTTCCGCGACACCCAGCTCGCCCTCGGCTCGACCTTCGACCGGTTCATCCGCACCACCGACGAAGACCACTACACCGCGTCGCAGGCCATCTGGCGCAAGCTCGAAGAGGCCGGCGACATCTACCTCGACACCTACTCCGGCTGGTACTCCGTGCGTGACGAGGCCTTCTACACCGATGACGAGACCGAGGTCGTCGACGGTGTGCGCCTGTCCAAGGAGACCCGCACCGAGGTGACTTGGACGGAAGAGGAGTCCTACTTCTTCCGCCTCTCGAAATACCAGGACAAGCTGCTCGAACTGTACAAGAACCACCCGGAGTTCATCGGTCCGGACTCCCGCCGCAACGAGATCGCCTCCTTCGTCGCCTCCGGGCTCAAGGACCTCTCGGTCTCCCGCACCACCTTCGACTGGGGTGTGCCGGTGCCCGGCAACGACAAACACGTGATGTACGTGTGGATCGACGCCCTGACGAACTACCTCACCGCCGCCGGCTACCCCGATGACCAGGAGCGCCTGAACAAATGGTGGCCCGCCGACGTCCACATCATCGGCAAGGACATCATCCGCTTCCACTCGGTCTACTGGCCCGCGTTCCTCATGAGCGCCGGCATCGAGCTGCCGAGGCGCGTCCACGCCCACGGATTCCTCTTCAACGCCGGTGAGAAGATGTCGAAGTCCGTCGGCAACGTCGTCGACCCGCTCGACCTCGTCGACGCCTTCGGCCTGGACACCCTGCGCTTCTTCCTCTTCCGCGAGTTCTCCTACGGCCACGACGGCTCGTACACGAAGGACTCGATCATCACCCGGAAGAACTCCGACCTCGCCAACGAATACGGCAACCTCGCCCAGCGTTCGCTGTCGATGATCCAGAAGAACTGCGACGCCCAGGTTCCGCAGCCCGGCGTTCTCACCGAGGCGGACGAGAAGCTCCTCGCCCTCGCCCGTGCCGTGCCCGACACCGCCCGGCGCCACGTCGACACCCAGGCCCTCCACCTCTATGTCGAGGCCTGCTGGAAGGTGCTCTCGGAGGCCAACCGCTACTTCTCCGCGCAGGAGCCGTGGAAGCTGAAGAAGACCGATCCCGACCGCATGGCCACCGTGCTGTGGGTGACGATCGAGGTCGTGCGCATCATCTCCATCCTCATCCAGCCGGTCATGCCCGGATCCGCGGGCAAGATCCTCGACCTCCTCGGTGTGCCCGCCGGCGTCGGTGAGGCCGGTGCGAAGGTCCTGCCGACCGCCGTCGATTCCGGGTCCGGCGCCGAGGCGATGGGAGCCGTGTCCGCGAGTGCGGCCATCGGCGTCGCCGCCGGTGCCGCCTACGCGTCGGCCGCCCTGGCGCCGAACGTCGCCGAGGCCGCTGCCGACGGCATCGCCGCCGCCGAGGCCGATCCCCGGTCTTTCGCGGCCGTCGAATTCCCGCTCGAGCCGGGCACACCCCTGCCGAAGCCCGAACCCGTGTTCCCGAAGTTCGTGGAGGAGACCGAATAATGGCCTCGCGCGCCGCCGGAACCTATCCACCGGTGCCCGAACCGCTCGCTCACCCCATCGTCGACACCCACACCCACCTCGACATCTGCACGGGTGTGCGGCTGCCGCTGGGTGCCGGTGAACCCGAACCCGAAGTGACCCCGGACGCGGACGAAGAGTTCCCGTCGCTGGATCTCTTCCATGACACCGCCGCCGAGGCGGGGGTCCGTCGCATCGTCCAGATCGGCTGTGACCTTCCGGCAGCCCGGTGGACGACCGAGCTCGTGGCTTCCCAATATTCACGCACCCCCGCCGAGGCGGCCACAGAAGTGGGATCCCTCGCCGAGGCGGACGGCCACCGCACCGTGCCCACTCCTCCTGCTGAGGGACGGACCTGGATGATCGGCGGGGTCGCCCTCCACCCGAACGAAGCCCCGCGGCTGGCCGAGAGGGGCCTGCTCGACGACGCGCTCACCGAGATCGAATCGCTCGTGTCCTCGCACGAGCGCATGCGCGTGGTGGGGGAGACCGGACTCGATTACTTCCGCACAGGAGAAGAGGGCGTCGCCGAACAGCAGCGTTCCTTCCGTGCCCATATCGAGATCGCCAAGCGCACCGGACGCGCCCTGCAGATCCACGACCGGGAGGCACACGCGGATGTGCTGCGCATCCTCAAGGAGGAAGGCGCCCCCGAGGTCACGATCTTCCACTGCTACTCCGGTGACGAGGCGATGGCCCGCGAATGTGCGGCCGAGGGCTATTACATGTCGTTTGCCGGCAACCTCACGTTCAAGAACGCCGACGAGCTGCGGCGGGCGGCGGCTTCCGCTCCGCTGGAGCTGCTGCTGACGGAGACCGATGCACCCTTCCTCACCCCGCACCCACATCGCGGGAAGCCGGGAGGTCCCTATCTCACCGCGATCACGGCGCGGAAACTCGCCGACGTGCGCGGGATGAGCGAAGAAGATCTCTGCGCTGCCGTGTGGAACAACGCGGAGCGTGCCTTCGACAGCTGGGACTGAGCAGGGTTCAGTCCTTCGTTCTGTGAGCGAGGTAACGGGACGCAGGGCCGCCTCGGCGAGGAAATATCACGGTCGGGAATGCCCCGGAAACAAGGGGGAACTCCAGGTCAGACGCGCCCTCAGGAAACTCACACCGTTACATTTCCGTGATATTTTGCGGAGCGTGTAACGAATCGGTTACAGTGAACAGGTCGATAAACTCTGCTCAGGGATATTTTTGTGATTGATTTTCTGAAGAACCGCAAGGTTCAGATCGCTGCACAGGCGGTCGTGATCACCGGACTCGTCGGTGGCACGGGCGCTGTCGTGACCATGAACAAGCCTGTGACCTTGGAGGTCAACGGACAGGCCGAGGAGATCCGGACCTTCGGTGGAACCGTCGGGGACATCCTCGACAGCCACGAAATCGATGTCGATAAGCGCGACCACGTCAAGCCCGGTGTGGGCACCAAGGTCGACCGTGACATGACGATCACCGTCAACACGGCGAAGAAGGTCGCGCTGTCCGTCGATGGCAAGGATACGAACGAATGGACCAACGCGAACACCGTGGGTCAGGCTCTGGCCGACCTCGGCGTGGACGCGAAGGGCGCCGACCTCAACGCAAAGGCCAGTCAGCGGCTGAAGGACGAGGGCAATGACATCGACGTGACCACGTCGAAGGACCTCACCGTCGTCGCCGACGGCAAGGACCACAAGGTCTCGGCCGCTGTCGGCACCGCGAAGGAAGCGCTCAAGGACACGGGCGTCAAGCTCGACAAGGACGACTTCCTGTCCGTGCCGATGTCCGCCGAGGTCTCCGACGGCCAGGTGCTGACCGTCAACCGCGTGAAGAACGACACCGTCAAGGACAAGCAGGCCATCAAAGCCGAGGTCGAGACCAAGAAGTCCGATTCCCTCTTTGAGGGCGAGACCAAGGTCGAGGCCGAAGGCAAGGACGGCCAGAAGCAGGTCACCTACAAGGTCAAGACGATCAACGGCGAAGAGGTCAAGAAGGAGAAGAAGGACGAGAAGGTCCTCTCCGAACCCAAGGCCAAGGTCGTCGTCCAGGGCACCAAGCAGAAGGAAGAACCGGCTGACACCGGCGGCTCCGATTCCGGTGACTCCGGTGACTCCGGTTCGGGCGACTCCGGTGACTCGAGCACCGGCGGCGGCTCCGGCTCCAGCGGCGGCTCGATGAGCACCCAGGAGATCAAGGACATGCTCGGCGGACCCGGTTCCAAGTGGTACCAGGTCGTACAGTGCGAGTCGAACTTCGACCCCAAGGCCTCGAACGGCACGCACTTCGGTCTGTTCCAGTTCCTTCCGCAGACCTGGCACTCCATGGGAGGCAGCGGCAACCCGTCCGACGCCAGCCCGCAGGAGCAGTTCCAGCGTGCGAAGAAGCTCCAGGCCGAGGCCGGCTGGGGCCAGTGGACCTGCGCCTGATCAGCTGCCGCTTCTGGGGCACCGGATCGGCAAGCGCCGGTCGGTCGCCTGACCGGCAACGAGCTCTGGCCGCCATTGACAACCGATATCGACAACTGAGCTGAGGCGGTCAGCAAGGAGCGTGGGCCCCGAGGATCTCTCCTCGGGGCCCACGCTTTTTGCCCCCAGTCTGAACTTTCGCCCAGAGCATGACGAATTGCTGGCACTCAAGTTGACCGAGTGCTAAGAGCGTTCTAGAGTCGAATTAGCACTAGCACTCATTGAGTGCCAGTTTCATGAGACGGTCGAATCGCTCGGCACCCGCGACGACGAGAGGTTCATGGCAGAAGCCGCCGTCTGACTCGATGAAATAGAACCCAGCGAAGGGAGAGGGCCCGATATGTCGGTCTCCATCAAGCCACTCGAAGATCGGATTGTCATCCGTCAGGTCGAAGCAGAACAGACTACCGCCAGTGGTCTGGTCATTCCCGAAACCGCCAAGGAGAAGCCTCAGGAAGGCGAAGTTGTCGCAGTCGGCCCGGGCCGCGTTGCTGACAACGGAAACCGCGTGCCGGTCGACGTCGCCGTCGGCGACAAGGTCATCTACTCCAAGTACGGAGGCACCGAAGTCAAGTACGCAGGCGAAGAGTTCCTCGTGCTCTCGGCTCGCGACGTGCTCGCAGTCATCGGCTGAATCCCCTGAACGACTACTTCACTGACAGGAGGACGAATGCCTAAATCATTGGAATTCAACGACGAAGCTCGTCGTGCACTCGAAAAGGGTGTCAACACACTGGCTGACACCGTCAAGGTGACGCTGGGACCGAAGGGTCGCAACGTCGTGCTCGACAAGAAGTGGGGCGCTCCCACGATCACGAACGATGGTGTGACCATCGCCCGTGAGGTCGAGGTCGACGATCCGTACGAGAACCTCGGCGCACAGCTGGCCAAGGAAGTCGCCACCAAGACCAACGACATCGCCGGTGACGGAACCACCACCGCGACCGTTCTCGCTCAGGCCTTCGTCAACGAAGGACTGCGCAACGTCGCCGCAGGTGCCGCACCCGGTCAGCTCAAGCGCGGCATCGAGACCGCCGTCGAGGCCGTCTCGGAGCAGCTGGGCACCATCGCCCGCGATGTCGCCGACTCCTCGGAGATCGCGCACGTCGCGGGACTGTCCGCCCAGTCGGAAGAGATCGGCAAACTCATCGCCGATGCCTTCGACAAGGTCGGCAAGGACGGCGTCATCACGATCGACGAGTCCCAGGCCGCATCGGTCGAGCTCGAGATCACCGAAGGAATGCAGTTCGACAAGGGCTTCCTGTCGCCGCACTTCGTGACCGATGCCGATCGTCAGGAGGCTGTGCTCTCCGACGCTCTCATCCTCATCAACCAGGGCAAGATCTCCAACATCCAGGAGCTCCTGCCCGTCCTCGAGAAGGTGCAGCAGGCCGGCAAGCCGCTGTTCATCATCGCCGAGGACATCGAGGGTGAAGCTCTGTCGACCCTGGTCGTCAACAAGCTGCGCGGAATCATCAACGTCGCCGCCGTCAAGGCTCCCGGCTTCGGTGACCGCCGCAAGGCCATCCTCGAAGACCTCGCTGTCCTCACCGGCGGCCAGGTCGTCACCCCGGACATGGGCATGAAGCTCGACCAGGTCACCCTGGAGGAGCTCGGCAACGCCCGCACCATCACCGTCACCAAGGACAACACCACCATCATCGATGGTGCAGGTGCCGATGATGCTGTGGCCGGTCGTGTCGCCCAGATCCGTGCCGAGGTCGAGAACACCGATTCCGACTGGGACCGCGAGAAGCTGCAGGAGCGCTTGGCCAAGCTCTCCGGCGGAGTCGCAGTCATCAAGGTCGGCGCCGCCACCGAGGTGGAGCTCAAGGAGCGCAAGCACCGCGTCGAAGACGCCGTGTCCGCTACTCGTGCCGCCATCGAAGAGGGCGTCGTCGCCGGTGGCGGATCGGCTCTGATCCACGCCGCGAAGGTCCTCGACGGCAACGACCTCGGTCTGTCCGGTGACGCACTCACCGGCGCCGACATCGTCAAGCGCGGAGTCGTCCAGCCGCTGCGCTGGATCGCCGAGAACGCAGGCCAGGACGGTTACGTCGTCGTCGCCAAGGTGACCGACCTCGAGTCGGGCCAGGGCTACAACGCCGCAATCGGTGACTACGGCGACCTCATCGGGGCCGGAATCATCGATCCCGTCAAGGTCACCCGCTCGGCACTGCGCAATGCCGCTTCGATCGCCGCCCTGGTTCTCACCACCGAGACCCTGGTCGTCGAGAAGAAGGAAGAGGAGGACGAGGACTGAGCTATCCGCTCGGACTGAGTCACCTCTGACCCACACCAGTGGCCCGGAACATGAAGTTCCGGGCCACTCGTGCATTCACCCTCACCGAGGCGGCCGTCCATTCAGGTCGACTGTTCACCCGGTCGTCGTGCGACATTCACCTCCGTGAGACCTGTCGTGACTAGATTGTCGCGGAGGCCGCCAGCAGGGGCGTCACTCGCGGATCCTAGGGAGATATGAAACGCATAACGATGATCGGCGATGTCGGTTGGAGTCGGTTCTACCACCTCGGCGATGAGGCGATGACCGAACTGGCCATCGATGCGCTGCGTGCGCGCACCGACATCGAGATCACCCTCATCGCCGGAGAGCCGGACTACGCGGCCGAGATGTACGGGGTCGATGCCATCCCGCGCATCGGCTTCAAACGTGACCGTGAGCCGAACATCGCGCGGATGGAGAAGGTGCTCGAACACGTCGAGACCAAAGGGGGCCGAAGCTCTCTCAGAGCAGGGGACCCGGCCCTGAAAGTCATCGATGCCGTGCGCGCGTCCGACGCGGTGCTCATCGCCGGCGGCGGGAATCTCAACTCGATGTTCGCCCATCACATCTATGAACGGGTGACTCTGGGGCGGATCGCGCAGCTGTTGGGCAAGCCCTATGCTCTGACGAGCCAGACTCTGGGGCCGCTGATCTATGACGAGGACCGCAAGCTCGTCTACGAGTTCTTGGCCGACGCCGAGTTCGTCGGCAGTCGGGAAAGCTATACGACGACGTTCGCCAAGCAGGTCGGGGGCAAACGTGCCGTTGTGTGCAGGCAGGTCGATGACGCGTTCTCACTCGAATCCCGCGAAGAAGACCGCCGCGCTGTCGACGATCTGACCGCAGAGCCGTTCATCCTGGCCAGCTTCGCCGAGAAGGCGTCGTCACCGGTGCTCTCCGACAGTGCCTATCACGCGCACCTCGTCGACATCACCCGACGTCTCACCGACGAGACCGGGCTCAATGTGCTGCTGGTTCCCCACGGCGGCGCACTGTCGCCCGCTGCGCCGACACGAGACCAGCTCACCAATGATCAGATTGCGACCGAGGTCGGTCGGGAGTCCGTCAGACCGACCCGGATGCTCACCGCTCGTGAACTCATCGCCCTGACTGAGAGGGCTGAATTCGTCATCGGCACCCGCTACCACGCGGGAATCTTCGCCGGTGCCGCCGCAGTGCCGTTCATCTCTCTTGTGCCCAACCTCTACTCGTCCATCCGAATGCGCGGAGCAGCCGAGAACGTCGGAATGGAACAGTTCGTTCTCCCGGTGGACTCCATCGATGATGTCGTCGCGACAGGAGTCGGGGTGGCCGAAAATCGCCAGGTCATCGCCGATGCGCTGCAAGACAGCGCCGCCCAGCGTCGCGCCGAGCATGGGGACTGGTGGGACTTCGTCGTGGCCCACACTGTCGGTGACGGCTCGGGGGAGAAGCCCAGTGCCTCATCCGTTCCAGCTCCCGGGTTCTTCCACGCCGAGGAACTGGAGAACCGATTCGACTCCGCACCGAGCGCGAATCGTGCGCGGCTGACATCGATCGAAGAGTATGGCCTGCTGCTGGCCAAGCGCGATCGTCAGCTGGCGGTGGCGAAGAAACAAGCGCAGGAAGCGACGAGAGAACTGCAGGCATGCAATGCCAAGCTTGAGAAGCAGGAGAACATGCGCTCGGTCCGGGCTGCTCGCACGGTTCGTGGCTGGAGGCGGTCTCTCGAACGCCGTGTGCGACGCGTTGCAAAGAGCACAGTCCGCCGCTTCGACGAGGTGTCGCCGAGGTCTGTCCCCAAGGCGAACTAGTCGGCCTCGCACTGTTTGCGAAGTCGAGCAAGGTCGGCTCGGACCATGTCCGCGTCCCGAGCGAACTCGGCCTCATCGACCCCTGGCAGACGGAACAGGGTGAAGACCACCTCGGCGCCGGTGCCGTTGGCGAGCACGCGCAGCGGATTGTGCACGACCGTGCCGTCGGGGAAGATCACGTCGTGATCGAGGATGCCGAGGTCGGTGTGCGGACCGAAGCGGACCTCGACCTCACCCCTCGGGGAGTCCGTGATCCAACGGCCGTCCTCTTCCCGGATGCCCGCGCTCAGACCCGCCGCCCACCTCGGAAGGTTCGCGGGGTTCCCGGCGAAGGCAGCCACCTCGGCGGGGGAGGCGGCGACGGACATCGAGAGGTGGAGCGCGTCACGAGTCATCTCCCCAGTGGACCACAGCGTGGGCCGCAGCAATAGAGGCAGCCGGACCCGGACGGGCTGCGCAAGCAGGCGGAGAGGAGCTCTCACCGCTCCAGTCGCACAGCTGGCTCTCACCTACTGGCCAGTCGCTTTTCATGTTTCTGAGCGTTGATTCTAGTTAGTCTGGAAACGACAGCTTGCACCGACGCATGAGGGAATCTATGACCACCGGCCCGACGATGCCCATCGCCCGACTCCGCGACGTTTCGAAGGTCTTCGATCCGAAAGGTGCCGCGGTCACGGCCCTCAGCGGAGTCAGCCTCGACATCGCACCGGCTCGGCTGACCGCGGTGATGGGACCCTCGGGCTCGGGGAAATCCACTCTCATGCACGTCCTCGCCGGCCTCGATCGTCCCACCTCTGGCTCAGTCCACCTCGGCGAGGAGGAGATCACGAAGCTGCGCGACGACGACCTCACCGCCCTGCGACGACGCCGGATCGGATTCGTCTTCCAAGCGTTCAACCTCGTGCCCACGCTGACCGTCAAAGAGAACATCCGGCTGCCGTTCGAACTCGACGACCGCCGACCCGACGCCGACGAACGCGCCTGGATCGCCACGGTCGTCCGCCGCCTGGGGCTGGAGGACCGGCTCAAGCACCGGCCTCATGAGCTCTCCGGCGGACAGCAGCAGCGCACGGCCATCGCCCGGGCGCTCGCGACCCGCCCCGACATCCTCTTCGCCGACGAGCCGACAGGCAACCTCGATGCGAAGTCCGGTCGCGAAGTCATGGCGATCATGGTCGAGGCCGTCCGCGACTTCGGCCAATCGATCGTGCTCGTCACCCACGACCCGATCGTCGCCGCCCATGCCGACCGCGTCATCTTCATCGCCGACGGCACCCCGGTGACGGAACTGAACGATGCCATCAGCGCCGAGGCGATCGCCGCGACCATGCTCGACATCGACGAACGTGCCGAATCCGCGGTGAGCCGATGAACCCGCTGCGCGAAATCCGGACCAATCCGCGGCAGTTCTTCCCCAGCGTCCTCGTAGTCTTCATCGCCTCCCTCTTCGGCACCGCGATCATGCAGGGCATCGCGATACTGACCGCGTGGCTGTCCTCGGCGAAGATCGTCGCCGAATCCGACACCGCGCAGAGCCTGCTGTCGATGGACGGGTTCACCTTCTTCCTCATCGCCCTCTTCGTCTCCGCGCTCGTCATCGCGAACACATTCTCGATCATCATCGCCGGCCGCAGCCGCCAGCTCGCCCTGCTGCGCCTCATCGGGGCGTCGTCGAAACGGCTGCGCAGGGCCGTCTCGGTGGAGGGGCTGATCATCTCCGTCCCCGCCGCGGTGCTCGCATTCGCAGCGTCGACCGGGCTGGCGAAAGCGGCCCAGAGTTACCTGGGCAACGCCATCACCGAGGAGGTCGCTCTCCTCACCCCGACCATGGCCGTTCCCGCGCTCGCCACCATCATCGTGACCTGGCTGTCGGCGTACTTGGGCGCGCGCCGCATCACGGGGATCTCTCCGATCGAGGCGACCTCGCAGGCGGTCGAAAGCCGCCCCGAGGATGTCCGTGCCTCACTCGGGGGACTCACGGCCTCGCTGATTCTGCTGTCCATGGGCCTGACGTTCCTCGTCAATTCCGTGATCGGAGCCGCCGACCATCGAATCAGCCTGATGAGCGTGGTGCTCACTGCGTTCGGGTCGAGTCTGACGTTCCTCGGTGTCGTCATCGGTCATCCGTGGATCCTGCCTCCGGTGCAGGCGGCGATCGGCTGGCTGGTCGGACGCACCGCGGTGTCCCGGCTGGCCGCATCGACGATCGCCCGCCATCCCACCCGGAACGCGCGCACGGTCATCGGGCTCGTCATCGGCATCACGCTCATCGTCATGTTCGCCACCGCCATGACCACCTTCCGCGATCAGCTGCTGCGGTATGCGCGCTCCCTCGGTGAAGAGGGGTGGGGCGGTCTCGAGGACGCGCTGGCCACCGTCATCGACAAGTCGATGCTGTTCGCCTTCGCCCTCATCCTCTTCTCCGTGATCATCGCCGTCATCGGCGTCGCGAACACGCTCATGCTCTCCGTGCGGCAGCGCACTCAGGAGATCGGCCTGCTCATGGCACTGGGCCAAACCCCGAAGCGCGTGCGGCGGATGATCACGGCCGAAGGCCTGCAGCTGAGCCTGACCGCCTGCGTAGTGGCGGTTCCGCTGGGCATCGGCTTCGGCTGGGTCGGCGCGCTGACTCTGTTGTCGCCCCTGCTCGGCCTCTTCGCCCCGAGCGTGCCCTGGGCGGTCGTCCTCGCCGTCATCGTCGGTACCCTCGTCGCCGTGTTCGCCGCCAGCCGCGAACCCGCCCGAGCGGCGACGTCAATCAGCCCCGTCCGGGCGCTCGAAGCCGTGTGAGGGGCGGCCGACGGCTGACGATTACTGCGAGGCGACTTTCTCCGTCGCCGCCCAGGTCGCCAGCAGCTGCAGCTTCTCCGAAGTCGGCGATTCAGGCTCGGCGACATAGGTCGACAATGTGACGGACGGGGAAGAGACAAGAGTGAGCTCTTCGAATCCGAGGTCGAGCTCGCCGACCTCGTGATGGTGAAGCGTCTTGGCGCCTGTGCGGTGGATGCCGACATCGTGGGCGGCCCAGCGTGCGCTGAAGTCCGTACTTCTCGTGGATAACTCGCCGATGAGCTGGGTCAGCTGCCTGTTGTGCGGAGTCTTACCGGCCTGGGCCCGCAGCATGCGCACGCAAGTGCCGGCTGCCTCGTCGATGTCGCCGAAGAAAGTGTCGGCTGCGGGATCGAGGAAGACGAATGCGGCCATGTTCGGCGGGGCGGAGTCGGACCTCTTCGTGGGGCTGACAAAGACGACGTCGAAGAGGGCACGGCCGAGGGTA
Organism: Brevibacterium limosum; assembly: GCF_011617705.1. Taxonomy (NCBI): domain Bacteria; kingdom Bacillati; phylum Actinomycetota; class Actinomycetes; order Micrococcales; family Brevibacteriaceae; genus Brevibacterium; species Brevibacterium limosum. The sequence continues at coordinate 1,065,215 of NZ_CP050154.1, forward strand.
TTCGCCGCGACGATATCGAGCTGTTGATTCAGCGCGACCACCGGTGACGCCTTCATCGAATCGATGAGCAGCTGCACCTGCTGGGGCACGGACGCTGCGGACCTCGGTTGTCGACGAGCTCGCGAGGGCCGATGGGACGTACGCGCCAGGTCATAGAGGTAGGCGGTCTCGTCGTCACCCAGCTGCAGCGTCCGGGCGAGGGCGCCGAGGATCTCGTCCGAGACGCCGCTCAGGTCGCCCTTCTCGATCCGCGTGTAGTAGTCCACGGAAACTCCGGACAGCATCGCAACCTCTTCTCGCCGCAGACCGGGGACACGTCGCACACCGCTGCCGGTGGGCAGGCCGACCATGTCCGGGGTGATCTTCGCCCGACGGGTGGTGAGGAAATCCCGTACTCTCTCGTCTTTCGCGCTCATACCACCATGCTAAGGACCGTCATCGAGTGGAGCCAGGTTCTCTGAGAACCTCCGAGCGGGCGGCGCCCGATGAGAGAAGGGTCTGTGCCCGATGGGCGAAGGGGGTTCTGACAGAACCTACCGCGAACCGGCAGACCGGAGAAGTATGGATGGTGTCGAAGGGAACGGAGACCGATCCGATCTCTCGACGAACAAGACCACGACCGAGTGAGGAGGAGTCGATGACTGAAGGAACAGAGCGCGTGAGCTTTCGTTCTCCGGGCATGGCCTGGGACCTGGCAGGCGTCATTCACCGACCCAAGGGATTCGACCCGGACGGGTCGTATCCGGCGATTGTCGCCGTGCATCCCATCGGCAGCTGCAAGGAGCAGACGGCCGGGAATGTGTACGCGAAGGCTCAGGCCGAGGCCGGATATGTGGTGCTGGCCTTTGACGCCAGCTACCAGGGAGAGAGTGGTGGACAGCCGCGACTCGTCGAGGATCCCGCGCAGCGCGTCGAAGACATCAAGGTGGCGATCGATCACCTCGTCACACTTCCCTACGTCGATGCCGACCGGATCGGAGGAATCGGAGTGTGCGGCGGTGGCGGGTATGTCATCAGCGCGACCATGACCGATCGCCGCATCAAGGCCGTCACCTCCATCACCGGGGTGAACTTCGGCCGGCTCAGCCGTGAGGCATTCAGCCAGTACGACCCGATCGCTGCTTTGGAGCAGATGGCTGCGCAGCGCACCGCCGAGGCCCGCGGTGAGAAGGCACGTGTCGATGACTACCTGCCCGAATCCGTCGAGGCAGGAAAGCAGGCAGGCGTCGACGACATCGACATGCTCGAGGCCACCGACTACTACAAGACTGACCGCGGTCAGGCACCCGGCGGTGCCACAAGTGCTGCGTTCTCGCGGCGTTCGGCAGCGGTCGGCTGGGATGCGTTCTTCGATGCCGAGCAGCTGCTCACCCAGCCGTTGCTCGTCGTCATCGGTGAAAAGCCCGGCGGGTTCGGGGCGTACCGCGATGGTCAGGAGATCTACGGCCGCGCAGCGTCGAAGGACAAACAGCTTCTTGTTCTGCCGGACACCTCCCACTACGACCTCTACGACCATCCCGAGCCCACAGACAAGGCCATCGAAGCCGCGACCGCATTCTTCGGCTCGCACCTGTGACTGCTGCGCCTACCGAGACACAAGACCACAACGCAGATCGACCTCAGGAGAAGATTATGAGCGAGAACATCGATATCACAACCCTCAACGGCTACGGCACCACCCTGGCCGCCGTGGTCAACTTCCCACCGGACTTCGACTCCTCCAAGCAGTACCCGGCGATCGTCGTCTCCCATCCGGGCGGCGGAGTCAAGGAGCAGACCGCCGGACTCTACGCGGGCAAGCTGGCGGAGTACGGCTTCGTCACCGTCGCCTACGATGCGTCGTTCCAGGGCGCCAGCACGGGTGAGCCGCGCCAGCTGGAGAACCCGCACATCCGCACCGAGGATGTGTCCTCCGTCGTCGACTACCTGACCACCCTTGACTACGTCGACAACGAGCGGATCGGTGCGATGGGCATCTGCGCAGGTGCTGGCTACTCCGCCAATGCCGCGATCGACGATCCGCGGATCAAAGCCGTGGGCACGGCCAGCCTGGTCAACATCGGTCAGATGTTCCGCAACGGATGGACCAACGATGTTGCCGATGCTGAGGCCTTCCCGGTGCTGAAGATGGGTTCGGACGCCCGTACCGCCGATGCCCAGGGGCAAGCCGACCCGTTCCCGCTTGCACCGATGAAGGAAGAGGACGCTCCGAACGAGGAGCTCCGCCAGGCATGGGAGTACTACCACACCCCGCGCTGCGAGCACCCGAACGCTCCTGGCTACATGACCACGCGGAGCCTCTCGCAGATCATCGCCTACGATGCGTTCCACAAGGCCGAGGCATTCCTCACTCAGCCGCTGCTGGTCATCGCAGGGAGCGAGGCCGGGTCGAAGTGGATGAGTGATGACCTGTTCGAGCGTGCTGCCAGCACCGACAAGACGTTCCACGTCGTCGAGGGTGCGAATCACATGGAACTCTACGACGGCGAGAAGGAAGTCGCCGAGGCCGTGAGCAAGCTCGGACCATTCTTCACCGACAAACTCTGAACCCGAAGGGTTCCGAATCTGAAGGACTCTGAGATCTGAGGGCTCAGATCCTGAATCACAGAACAAGCCACCGTCACGCGCCAAGGGTGTGGGACGGCGGATCCCTCCAATAGAAAGGATGGCCGACACAATGGCTGCATGGACCGAAGACGAACTGAACCGTATCAACACAGAGACCTATTTCACCGTCGGGGCGACCCTGCCGGACGGTACGACACCGAAGACCGTCGACATCTGGTCGGTGCCGGTGGGAGATCGGATCTTCATCCGCTCCTTCAATGGCACACAGGGTAAGTGGTACGGCCCTGCCCTGGAGACCGGTCGCGGTCAGATCTCGGCGGGAGGCGTCGAGAAGGCAGTGCGGTTCGTGCCGGTCGATTCCGACGACGAGGAGACGAATCAGGCCGTCGACGATTCGTTCCTGAAGAAGTATGCCGACAGCAAGTACTCAGTGACGATGTCGACCGAGCCGGTGCGCCGCAACACCCTCGAAGTCGTCCCCGAAAGCTGACGAACCACCGAAAACGGATCGTGCCCCCGGAGACCCTGATGCGGGCCCTCGGGGGCACTGACCTACGGTTACGGGCACTACGTCTTCTTCGAAGTTGCCGGTGCGCTCTCCGCTGGCATCGAAGTGGAAATCGATGTCCTCAGCTCTCAGCCGGCGGCCACCTCGCGGCGCAGCTTGTGTTTGAGCAGCTTGCCTGAAGGGTTTCGCGGCAGCTCGTCGATGGTGAAGGTCTCGCGCGGGAGCTTGTAGCGAGCGAGCTTGTCGGCCAGGAAGTCGCGCAGCTCTTCGACGTCTAAATCCTCACCATCGGTGGTCGTGATGAAGGCGACGACCTGTTCGCCCCACTGCGGATCCGGCTTCGCCACGACCGCGACATCGGCGACCCGCTCGTGGCTGATGACGGCCTCCTCGACCTCGAGGGAATACACGTTCTCCCCGCCGACGATGATGACATCCTTCGAACGGTCGACGATATAGAGGTATCCCTCCTCGTCGAGCCGCGCGAGATCACCGGTCCTGTACCACTCGCCTTCGAAAGCCGCCTCGGTGGCGGTGGGGTTGCCGAGGTATTCGCGCATCCGGGTGTCACCTGCGAACCAGATCTCACCGGTCTCGCCGGGGCCCGCCTCGGTGCCGTCGGCACTGACCACGCGCATGGCATTGCCGACCATCGCATGCCGACCGATGGACCCGGCCTTGCGCAGCTGGTCCTCAGGCCCGAGCAGGCATCCGGTCGGACCCATCTCGGACATGCCGAAGAGGTTGAAGAACTGATTCGTGCCGTAGGCGTCGATGAGCATGGACGCCGTCGACCGGTCGATCGGGGCACCGCCGTAGTTCCACCGGCGGATGGACGAGAAGTCATAGTCGGCGAAGTCGAGTCCGAGCTTCTTCGCGGTCATGATCGGCGCGACATAGGCGACGGTGGGACCGAAGAACGTCGTGATCTGCTCCTCGGCGATGATCGTCATCGATTCCACCGGGTGGTACGACCGCTGGAGGACGACGGTCCCACCCATCTGGATGGTCGGGATGAGCGCGATGTTCAGCGGCGCCGAATGCCAGATCGGCATGCAGATGAGGTACCGGTCGTCGCTCTGGTAGCCCATGTTGAGATTGATGAGCGTACCGACTTGGAAGATGTTGCGATGCGAATGCACGCATCCCTTCGGCGAGCTCGTCGTGCCCGAGGTGTAGAGGATCTGCGCGACCTGCTCATCGGTGAAGTCGCTGGGTTCGGCTTCCTCGGCGGCATCGAGCTGGACATCGAAGCTGGCGGATGTATCGGGTTCGGTCTCCAGCCAGGTGATGTCCGGCGCCCCGGCCCGCGCGATCTCGGCGAGTTCGGTGCTGACGATGCCGAGCTTCGCTCCCGAATGCTCGATCGTGTACTTGACCTCCGGGGCTTGGAACTTGTGATTGACCGGCACGACGGTCGCGCCGAGGTACCACGCGCCGAATGCTGCGAAGACGAAACCCGGAACATTGAAAGTCATGATGCCCACGGCGTCACCGGGCCGGATTCCGTTGTCGGCGAGAACCTGGGCGGCCTTGAGTGCCCGGCGGCGCAGCTCGGCGTAGGTGAAGCGCTGGTCCTCATAGACCACGGCCTCTTTGTCCGGGACGCGCAGGACAGTGGTGTCGAGCATGGTTCCAAGCTTCATTGCTTCTCCTTGTGACGAGTGTCATACTGAGAACAATTGAACCACGATTCATTTCTTTGGGGAAGTGACTTCCTGGACAGGCGACAGGGTCGATGAAGTCGACAGTGTCGTGCCGCTGCGACCGAAGGGGTGACAATGGCGTATCGCGCAACACAGCGCACCCGAGCCAATGCCGAAGCCCGCCGAGCCGGCATCGAACGCGCCGCCCGTCATGTCATCGCCCGCGGGGGATTCGCCTCGGCGAGCGTGGCCGCGGTCGCCGTTGAGGCCGACTGCAGCGCTGGGTCGATCTACACGTACTTCAGCAACCGTGATGAGCTGCTGCGGTTGGTCTTCGCCCAGGCCGCCGGTCACGAGCTGGACATCATCGCCGATACCGTCGCCGACGCAGCGACTGCCGCCGCGATCGCGGAATCGACTGTCGAGGTCTTCGTCCGCCGCGCCGTCGCCGGCCGCCGGCTCGCCCACGCCCTGCTGCTCGAAGAGGTTCCCGAGCCGGTTCAGAGCGAACGCCTGCGGCTGCGCCGCGAGTATGTCGCCGCCATCGGTGCAGCCCTGGACCGGGTGGGTGACATGCAGATCCCCGCCGAGGTGGCCGCCAGGTCGATCGTCGGATGCGTCGGAGAGAACCTCGTCGACATCCTCGACCCGACCACCCCGAATCCGAGCGCCGCAGAGATCGAGACTCTCATCGGCGCACTGACCACGTTCACCCGATCCGCATTAGGAGAACCATGACCACGACGCCCGACACCGCGTCAACGACCGCAGACCCTGCGGCCACACGTTCCGCAGGCCCTGGGGCCACACGTTCCGCAGGCCCTGGGGCCACACGCTCCGCGGACTCTGCGCACGACCCGACTACACCGCGGACGACGCATTCGGTGTTCAACCAAGCGCCGCCTCGGCGAGATATCAACGAGTTCACGCTGAATACGGCGCTGACAGATGCGCTGGCCCACTACGGTCCGGGAGCCTCCCACGACGAACTCGAACGGATCGGAGCGCTCGTCGGCAGCGCGGACTTCATCAACGATGCCCGGCTGGCCAACGTCCATGGACCGGAGCTGCGCACCCACGACGACTGGGGCAACCGCATCGACGAGATCGAATTCCACCCGGCCTACCACCGGATCATCGGCGATGCGCTCGGCGCGGAAGCGCACTCCTATGCATGGACGCACCCCGGACCGGGGGGCAACGTCGAACGGGCCGTGCGATTCATGCTCTTCTCCCAGATCGAACCCGGCCACGCCTGCCCGGTGTCGATGACGCACGCGGTCGTGCCGTCTCTGCGAGCCGATTCCGCGCTCGCCGATTTCTGGGTGCCGCGCGCCACCGCCGCCGGCTACGATCCGCGACGGATCGACCCGGCGAGGAAGACCGCCGTGACCTTCGGCATGGCGATGACGGAGAAGCAGGGCGGATCGGACATCCGCGCAAACACCACCTGCGCGGTCCCGTCCGGAGACCACTTTCTCATCACCGGCCACAAATGGTTCTGCTCGGCCCCGCAGTCCGACGCGTTCCTCGTCATCGCCCAACTCGATGAGGGCCCGAGTTGCTTCGTCGTGCCCCGTGTTCTACCTGGTGGAGAACGGAATACGTTCCGGATCCAACGGCTCAAGGACAAGCTCGGGAACAAGTCCAACGCCTCCTCGGAGGTCGAGTTCGACGCCACGCACGGGTGGCTGCTCGGGCAGGCGGGCAAGGGAGTGCGCACGATCATCGAGATGGTGGCCCAGACCCGGCTCGACTGCGTCCTCGGATCGGCTGCGGGCATGCGCCAATGCGTCGCCGAGGCGACCTGGCACGCCCGTGGACGCGCGGCCTTCGGGTCCACGCTCATCGACCAACCGCTGATGCGTGCCGTCATCGCCGACCTCGAGCTCGAAACCGAAGCGGCCACCTATACGGCCCTGCACCTGGCTGCCGCATACGACGACGACAGCGCCGAGGCGGCCGATTTCCGCCGCCTGGCGACAGCCGTCGCCAAGTACTGGATCTGCAAACGCGGCCCCGAACACGCGTACGAGGCACTCGAATGCCTCGGCGGCAACGGCTACACCGAGGCGTTCCCGCTGGCCCGCCGCTACCGGGAGCAGCCGGTGATGGCGGTGTGGGAAGGCTCCGGCAACGTCATCGTCCTCGACGTGCTGCGTGCCCTGGCTCGCGAACCGCGGAGCGCGAAGACCTTCCTCGGCTTCCTCGAGACCGGACTGGGCCGGCATGCGGACTTCGACGCGGCCTATGAGTCCCTGGCGCGGGCCCTCCAGGACGCGGTGCAGGGCCTCGACAGCGGAGATGCGGTCGCGCAGGCAGCGCTGCAGGCGAGAGGCCGAGTCCTCGTGGAGAAGATGGCGCTGCTCATGCAGGCTGCGATCCTCTTCGAATCCGCTCCCGTCGAGGTGGCATCAAGCTTCGCGGCGGCCCGCCTCGGTGCCGACAGGGGTCGCGAATACGGAGCGCTTCCCGACGGAGTCGACATCGACTTCCTCGTCGAACGGGCGTGAGGGGCGCTGCCGCGACGGTGCCGGCCACGAAGTATCGGGCACAGTGTGAGCTGGGAAGCACTGCCGCACGTCGATGAGGGCGCGGTCGCAGAGACGTGATTGCAACGGCAGGCTCCGGCGAATCGGTACACCTTCTTCTGAAATGGTCACTGAAGAACGTGAAGATTCCAGAGAAACCACGACCAAAACAGCCTTCGCCGCCGGTGGACCGCAGAAAAGACTCAGCCGATGTCCGAGAAGTGTGTCGGGACTGTGTCAGATAAGCGTGTGGGATGGACCGACGGGCGTTTCCGCGCAAAGCGGCGGTCATTCTCAGAACAACTGAGACCTCAGCTGGAACAACTGAGACCTCAGCCGCGACGATGAGCGGAGACGCACCGGCGACGGTCGACGCGCATGACCCGACCGCGATTGCGCAGGCGACGTTTTGTGCACTCGGACGGTCCGACGAAGTCCGGTCGGGGAGTGCGGGTGACCGCGGCCGGTGTGCGTTCGGCATTGAACGTATCGGCCTCCCAGTCCGTGGTGCGACGCGCACCGAATTCGGATCTGTCGATGAAGGTCCTGAACTCGTCGACGAGCCGCTCCTGCATGTCATAGAGGCTCTCTTCGCTGCCGGGGAAATCGAGGAGGACTTCGACGGCTTCTCCGGCGACGACGATCCTCGCGATGGTGCGGCGCTCGTCATCGGAGTCGTGGAGCATCGCTATGCTGTCCCACTCATAATCGGCGAACATCGCGAGAACGATCGGCGTGACGACTTTCTCGCAGAGGAAGTCCTGCGTGAGCTCGGTGCGGTCCATGTCTCCCACCATAGGTGCTGATACGTCGGGATTTCGAAGGCGTCTCGGAGTTTTGCGGGAAACGCTGTCGATCTGCGGTATGCGGCAGAGGTCGTGCGGTTCCGCGCCGGTGCGAGGCCGACGTCGTGCGGTTCCACACCGGTGCGCGGCCGACCGCGATGACGGAGGTTCAGCGCCGATGCGCGGCCGACCGCGATGACGAAGGCACCGCATAGACTTGACCCCATGCCCCGCAGTCCGCTCCCGCCTCGAGAAGGAATCTCCGCGACCGCGCTGCGCGCCCCCGGCGGCAAGGCCACCCACGCGAAGAACCACCTGCCCGTTCCCGACTCGGTCGGGGAGTGGCTCGAATCCGAATTCCCCGAGGCGGCACCCGAGTCCCGACGGGCGCTGCTGACCGATGGGGACATGCGCGACGAGGCGGGCCGACCGGTGACCTGGGACGATCCGGTCATCCCCGGCGGCTTCTACTTCTTCCACCGCCCCGTCCCACCCGAAGAGCGGATCCCGTTCGACGTCGGCATCGTGTTCGAGGATGACGATCTGCTCATCGTCGACAAACCTCATTTCCTGGCCAGCACCCCGAACGGGCGATTCGTCCGCGAATGCGTCGTCACCCGTCTGCGCGTCGACCTCGACCAGCCCGACCTCGTCGCCATCCACCGCCTCGACCGGATCACCGCCGGCCTGCTCGTTCTGTCGAAACGGCCCGAGACACGCGGCCGCTACCAGCGTCTGTTCCAGGACCGTCGGGTCAGCAAGACTTACCGCGCCCTGGCGCCGACCCCGCCGGCAGACATGGAGTCTCCGCTCATCCGGGAATCGCGCTTGGTCAAACCCGCCGGCGGTCGCCAGGTGCTGGAAGTCGCAGGGGAGGCGAACGCGATCAGCCGGATCCGGCTGCTTCGGACCATCACCTCACCGCACCTCGACCCGGCGGGCGGTGGCACGGATACTGCGGGACTGCCTCGGCGAGGTGGAGCTGACGGTGCCCCGTCCGAATGGGCGGGGGACGGAAGCGGAGCACCGCCTCGGCGAGCGGTTGCCGAATACGAACTCGAACCGGTCACGGGAAAGACGCACCAGCTGCGGGTGCACATGAACGCGCTCGGGCTGCCCATCCTCGGCGATCCGGTCTATCCGGTCGACCTCGCCCCGGATCCCTACGACTTCACATCACCGCTGCAGCTGTTGGCTGCGGAGATCGCATTCGATGATCCGCTCACGGGGCTGAGGCGGCGGTTCGAGAGCGGACTCGAGCTCGATCCTGCCGCGGTCAGCTCCGAATCAGGCGAAACCCGGTAGCCTGGTGTTATGAGCCCACACGCCCCCGGATGCACCTCAGAGGCCATCGTCGCCCTTGTCCGCACCCGCATCACCGACGGTGAATACCCGGCAGGAAGCCCGGTCCGCGATGGTGCCTTGGCCAAGGAATTCAACGTTTCGCGCAACACCGCCCGCGAATCGCTGAGTCTGCTGCGCCACGCCGGGCTGCTCACCCAGGAACCCAACCGGGGCTTCTTCGTCTCCACCTTCGGCATCGACGAACTCAAGGACCTCTACCGCGCCCGCCGGGTCTTCGAGATCCGCGCCGTCCAGGAATCACAAGACGCCACCGACGAGGCGATGGCCGCCGTCGAAGCCTCCGTGATCCGGGCCGAAACGGCACCGAAGAACGAAACCTGGGCCGATGCGCAGGAACACTCGGCATCGTTCCACCGGGCGATCGTCGGCCTGCTCGGCTCACCGCTGCTCGACGAGTTCTACCTCAACCTCATGGCCCGGCTTTCGACGACGTTCTCGCGCTCGCCCGAACCCGGCAAATACCACTCACACTGGGCCAATCCGCACCGGGACATCCTCGAGAAGATGAAATCCGGGGACCGGCAGGGGGCCGAGGGTCTGCTGCGCATCCACCTCGACGATTCCGAAGCCTCGACGCTCGACCTCGCACGGTCCGTGGGGGAGGGGCGCTGAAGCGCTTCGGTGCATGGAAGTCTCGGTTTCAGCGCCGTGAAGACAGCGTTTCCTGTGTAGCCAGTCTCACAGTGGTCGGTACTTGAACCCATAGCGGTCGACTGTCGCGCTCCGATACCATTGAGCCACCGTATCTTCGCGTCGAAAGGCTGTCTTCATGGGAAACCCTGAGCAGGAATCACAGGCCGCAAACGATCCGTTCTCGCTGACGGGTCTCACGTATGACGATGTCCTCCTCCTGCCAGGCGACACCGATGTCATCCCTTCCGAAGCCTCCACGGCCTCCCGGCTGACCAAGGAGATCGAGCTCAACATCCCGCTCGTCTCCGCGGCTATGGACACCGTGACCGAGTCCCGGATGGCGATCGCCATGGCCCGCATCGGCGGCCTCGGCATCATCCACCGCAACCTCTCCGCCGAGGATCAGGCGAAACAGGTCGACTACGTCAAGCGCTCCGAATCGGGCATGATCAACGACCCGCTGACGATCACCGCGGACAAGACGCTGGAAGAGCTCGACGAGATCTGCGGCAAGTACCGCATCTCCGGACTGCCCGTCGTCGACGAGAACAATATGCTCGTCGGCATCGTGACCAACCGTGACCTGCGCTTCGTCACCCGCAGCGAATTCCCCACTCGCACCGTCGCTGAGACCATGACGAAGATGCCGCTGGTCACCGCCCCCGTCGGCGTGGCCGCCGAAAAGGCCTTCGAACTGCTGGCCGAGCACAAGGTCGAGAAGCTGCCCTTGGTCGACGACAACAATGTCATCCAGGGCCTCATCACCGTCAAGGACTTCGTCAAGACCGAGGAGTATCCTCTGGCCACCAAGGACGACGAAGGTCGTCTGCGCGTCGGTGCCGCCGTCGGATTCTACGGTGACGCCTACGAGCGTGCCGGAATGCTCGCCGAGGCGGGCGCCGACGTCCTCGTCGTCGACACCGCGAACGGCCACGCCCGCGGAGTCACCGACATGATCAGGAAGATCAAGTCCGACCCGGCGTTCTCCGCCGTGCAGATCATCGGCGGAAACGTCGCCACGAAGGAAGGCGCGCAGGCGCTCGTCGATGCCGGGGTCGATGCCGTCAAGGTCGGCGTGGGACCCGGATCGATCTGCACCACCCGTGTCGTCGCCGGCGTCGGCGTCCCGCAGGTCACAGCCGTCCACCTCGCCGCTCAGGCCGCTCGCGCCGCCGGAGTCCCGGTCATCGCCGATGGCGGACTCCAGTACTCCGGTGACATCGGCAAGGCCCTGGTCGCCGGTGCGGACACCGTCATGCTCGGTTCCCTGCTGGCCGGCTGCAACGAGTCGCCAGGCGAACTCATCTTCGTCAACGGCAAGCAGTACAAGGCCTACCGCGGCATGGGCTCGCTGGGCGCGATGGCCCCACGAAAGGGCAAGTCGTATTCGAAGGACCGCTACTTCCAGGCCGATATCGCCACCGACACCGACCTCATCCCCGAGGGCATCGAAGGCCGAGTCGCCTACCGCGGGCACCTCAAACAGGTCGCCCACCAGCTCACCGGCGGTCTGCGCCAGACGATGTTCTACGTCGGCGCGCGCACCATCGACGACCTCAAGGCCAAGGGCAAGTTCGTCCGCCTGACCACTGCGGGCCTGAAGGAAAGCCACCCGCACGATATCCAGATGACCGTCGAGGCCCCGAACTACGTCGTGAAGTGACGTAGGGCGCCTCTCTGGTCGGTGAGAAGCCGCAGTACCTGCTTTTTCGCGGGGGCTGCGGCTTTTTGCATGTGGGTTCTTGGGACGCTGGCTTGAGCCCGCGAGTGCCGGCCCGCGAGTGCGGGTGCGCGGCTGTGCGGCTGTGCGGCTGTGCGGCTGTGCGGCGGAGAATAGGTCACTATCGGATACTTTCCGGCGATGGAAGTATCCGAACGTGACCTACGTTTGAGCGGACAGAATCGCCACGGATCGACCAGAGAATCGGCAATCTGCGGGCACCTGCTGTCTCACGATGTTGGATGACACGCCCTGATGTGACGAAGGCCACCCGCTGATTTTCCGCGCGATGCACCCGTAGTGAGAACGGTCGCCTTGCCCTGTGAGCGCTGGGAACGACGGCATCGACCCCGGTAGGAGGTCTACTTCCGTAGTCATCGAACCACGTCAGAGCCCCTTCGGAAACGTGGCTAGTTAGGGTAGGTTTCCCTAATGCGCGCCGCGCTTCGCGGTACGCATCATCGAAGGAGGAAACCTCACAGTGACGACTTCTCTGCTCTACGACACCGAAGCGACACCCACCTCAGCACCCCTTCAGACCCCCGAAACTCCCCACTCGGACCCCGCCCCGAGCGCACCATCCGAGACGAACAGCGCTGACCCCACCAGCAGCGACGCCGATCATGGCGCTCACGCCGACGCACCACACGGCACTCACGTCGTCTCGCCATACAGCACCCACACCGACGCGCTCCTCGGCGCCCACAGCGCAGACGATTACTCGGCCCTCATGCACAGCGTCGTCGACGCACTCGGCCAACGTTTCCGCACGGCTGAGCGGGCATCCTCGGCGAAGGATCGCTCCGGACTCCAGGCCGCCGTCGATGCCGTCGACCTCGACACCGCCGGAGTCGGCAACGCCGAAGCCCTGCGCGAAGTCGACGACCTCTGCGCCGACAACGCCGTGTGGTTCCACCACCCCAGCTACGTCGCCCACCTCAACTGCCCCGTCGCCGTGCCCGCCGTCGCCGCCGAAGCGATGCTCGCGGCCATCAACACCTCGGTCGACACCTACGACCAGTCCGAGGTCGCCACCCTCATGGAACGCCGCCTCGTCGACTGGACCTGCGGCCACCTCGGCTTCGCCGGCGGCGACGGAATCTTCACCTCCGGGGGCACCCAATCGAATCTCCAGGCGCTGTTCCTCGCCCGCGAAAACGTCCTCGCCGGGCTGGCCGATCATGCCGACGAGTCCGACCGCGGCGAGTCCGATGATGCCGAACCTCGCCGGGGCGGCCCCTCCGCCCCGTCCGACCGGCCCACCCGCCGTGACCAGCTGTCCCGGCTGCGGATCCTCGCCACCGACCAGGCCCATTTCTCCGTGTCCCGCGCGGCATTCCTCCTCGGTCTCGACGCCGAGGCGGTCGTCACCGTGCCGACCGACGCCTCCGGTCGCATGGACGCCGAAGCGCTCAACGCGAGCCTGCTGTCGATCGACGCTCACGACGCGATCCCCATGGCCGTCGTCGCGACCGCCGGAACCACCGACCTCGGCGTCATCGACCCGCTCGAGACCATCGCCGGGGTCTGCGAAGCCGCGAACGTGTGGCTGCACGTCGACGCCGCATACGGCGGTGGTCTGCTCTGGGCCCCGGCTCGTGCCCACCTGCTCGACGGGATCGGGAGGGCCACCTCGGTGACTATCGATTTCCATAAGACGTTCTTCCAGCCGGTGTCCTCGTCGGCCCTGCTGATCAGGGACGCGAACCTGTTCGCGCCGACGATCCACCACCATGACTACCTCAACCCCGAAGCCGAAGCGCTCGAAGCCGACGCCGAACCGAACCAGGTCGACAAATCGCTGCAGACCACCCGCCGCTTCGATGCGCTCAAGCTCTGGACGACTCTGCGTGCTCGTGGTGCGGGCGAGATCGGGACGATGCTCGACACCGTCTGCGACCTCGCGACCGACGTCCGGGCACTGCTCGAGGGGCAGGCGGATTTCGAGGTGCTCGGAGCCTCGGATCTGTCCACGGTGCTCTTCCGATTCACTCCGGCGACCGCGGACCGGGCCACCTGCGACGAGCTCGTCCCGCTCATCCGCCGCGTCCTGTTCCGCTCCGGCCGCGCCGCCATCGCCCGCACCGTCATCGACGGCAGACCGTGGCTCAAACTCACCCTGCTCAACCCCGATACCAGCGTCGACGACGTCACCGCCGTCCTCGACCTCGTCCGCGCCACCGGACACGGCATCCTCGCCGGTCGGGATCTCGAGGGCGCCGTGACAGAAGGAGGCGCAGCATGAGCGCAGAGCCCACGCACATCCACGACATCCTCGGCGTCGGAATCGGTCCCTTCGGACTCGGCCTGGCCGCACTGTCGGGCCCGCTCGACGACGTCGACGCGGTGTTCCTCGACCAGCGGCCCGAATTCCGCTGGCATCCGGGGATGATGCTCGAGGGCTCGACCATCCAGGTGCCGTTCCTCGCCGATCTCGTCACCATGGCCGACCCGACCTCGCCGTATTCGTTCCTCAACTTCCTCAAGGAACGCCGACGTCTCTACCCCTTCTACATCCGCGAATCCTTCTACCCGCTGCGCGCCGAATTCGACGAATACTGCCGGTGGGTCGCCGCCCAGCTGGATTCGCTGCGCTGGAACCGCCGCGTCGTGTCCGTGACCAGGGAGGACGGTGTGTACACCGCCCTCGCCGAGGTGGCCGACGACTCTGGTTCGGTCGTGGCGACCGAAACCTACCGTGCCAGGCATCTCGTCCTCGGCGTGGGCACTCAGCCGGTGCTGCCACCTGCTCTGCAGGGACTCGGGCGAGGGGCCGGGCCTCTCATCCACACCGCCGACTACCTCGAGAATCGGGAAGCGCTGCTCGATTCCGGGGCGATCACGATCGTCGGCAGCGGCCAGTCCGCCGCTGAGATCTACCGCGACCTCATCGACGACGCCGAAGACCGCGGCGTGCGCCTGGACTGGGTGACCCGGTCGCCACGGTTCTTCCCGATGGAATACACGAAGCTCACCCTCGAGATGACGTCACCGGAGTACACCGACCACTTCCGTGCCCTGCCCGATGAGCTGCGCGAACGTGTCGGTCGTGAGCAGCGCACTCTGTACAAGGGCATCTCGGCCGACCTCGTCGACGACATCCACGACACTCTCTACCGGCTGAGCCGGGGCGGGCGGCAGCTGTTGACGAACCTCATCTCCGAGGTCGAACTCGAGACCGCCCAGATCGACCCGATCAGTGGCGAATACCTGCTCGGCTTCCGCCATACGGCCCTGGACAAGACCTTCACCAGGCGGTCCGGTTCCGTGGTCGCGGCCACCGGATACAAGTCGCAGGTGCCGGACTTCCTGGAGCCGCTCGGGGGAGAGGTACACCTGGATTCTCGCGGCCGCCTCGACGTCAGCCGTCACTACACGATCAACGACGAGGGCACCATCCACGTCCTCAATGGCGAAGAGCATACGCACGGCGTCACCGCTCCTGACCTGGGCTTCGGCCCGTGGCGAGCCTCGGTGGTGCTGGCGGCGGTGACCGGTCGGGAACCCTATCCGATCGAACGGACCATCGCCTTTCAGACCTTCGGGGTGCCGGCCGACGAATCCGATGCCGTGCCCGATGCCGCCTTTGCCTTCGACGACTCCAAGGAGATGTCACACGCATGACTACTGAACTGATCACCGACCCGAACGCAACCACCGAGGCGGACGGAACCGCCCCGACAGCCGGCGCGGATGATACGAACACAACCGAGGCGAACACGGGTCTCAGCTCGGACGTGAAGCTCACGGCCGCTTCGGCGAGGGTGAGCATCCGCCCTCTCGATGTCGACCGTGATGCCGTCCGGATCCACGAATGGCTCACGCACCCTCGCGCGCACTATTGGATGATGACCGACCTCAACGAGGATGAAGTCCGGACCTATCTTGAGGGAATCCGGGACTCCGCGGACGATTCCGGTTGGCTCGGCTCGGTCGACGGAGATGCGTGCTTCTACGTCGAGACCTACACTCCGGACAGCCTCATCCCGCAGAACGTCCTAACCACCGGACCCGATGATATCGGGATGCACCTGCTCGTGGCACCGCCGGCCGGGCCGTCCGTGCACGGCCTCACCGACCGCATCATGGCCGCCGTCATCGACTTCTGCCTCAAGCCTGCTGACCAGGTCGGACGTGGAGCCAAGCGCGTCGTCGTCGAACCCGATGCCCGAAACGATGCGATCATCGAGAAGAACCGGGCCGCCGGTTTCACCCCCATCACCGAGGCGACCATCATGATGGGCGAGGTCGAGAAGCGGGCGCTCGTGAGCGTGTGCACCCGCGCCGATTTCGAGGCCAGCGCGCTGGCTCCGTTTGTGGCCGCGGGCCGACGGGCGTCGCTCGTGGGCGAGGCCGAGGAATCGCATGATGATCAGAGGTTCACAGAATCACGTCGAGGCCGGGACGCCGCAGTGCCACCAGCACCGTATTCCCATCTCAACGCCGATGCGTTCGCCGTCGTGCAGCGCCACCTCGTCGCCAAGGCTCTGTCCGAATTCGCCCACGAACGGCTCATCACCCCGGTGCCGGTCGAGGCCGACCAATGGGAACTGAGCATCGACGGTGCCAGCCGGTACACCTTCACCGCTAGTGTGCTGCCGCTCGAGCACTGGGTCATCAACGAAGCCAGCATCACCCGGTGGAACGGCGAAGCCGAACTCGCCCTCGACGCGCAGGAACTCGTCGTCGAACTCCAGGACGAAATCTCCATCCCGGAGGATCTCATCTCGACCTACCTCGAGGAGCTTGCCTCGACTCTGGCCGGGGCCGCGTACAAACTCGAGGACGCTCGGGCAGGGCGCCGGCCCGACTCGCGGGCTCTCGTCCAGGCGGATTTCCAGACCATTGAGGCGGCCATGACAGAGGGCCACCCCGGGTTCCTCGCGAACAACGGACGCATCGGGTTCGGACTCGACGACTTCCGTAAGTGGGCGCCGGAGAACGGTGAGCGGCGTCGCATCGAATGGGTGGCGGTGAGGCGTGAACTCAGTCATCTGTCCTTGGGCGCCGGACTCGACGAGGAGAGCCACCTCGGTGAGGCGCTCAGCGAAGCCGAACGGGGCCTCTTCGGCTCCCGGATCCGGGCGGCAGGCCAGGACCCGGCGGACTTCCACCTCATGCCGATCCACCCCTGGCAGGCCGACCATCGACTGGCGATCACCTTCGCCGCCGACATCGCCCGCGGTGATCTGCTGCCGCTCGGGGAGGGGCTCGATAAGCACCAGGCACAGCAGTCCCTGCGCACGTTCTTCAACCATGCGCGGACCGGACCGTACGTCAAGGTCGCTCTCGCCGTGCAGAACATGGGCTTCCTGCGCGGGCTGTCGCCGAAGTACATGCGCGACACCCCTGCCATCAACGACTGGGTCGCGAACCTCATCGCCTCCGATGACACCTTTGCGAACGCCGGATTCCGGGTCCTGAGGGAGCGCGCCGCTCTCGGCTACACCGGCGACGTCTACCACCGGACGAAGGACACGAACCCGCACCGGAAGATGCTCGCCGCCCTCTGGCGGGAGAACCCCGTCGAGCAGATCGCCTCAGGTCAGAGACTCATCACGATGGCGGCCCTGCTGCACCGGGATCATCAGGGTGTGTCGTTGGCCGGTGAGCTCATCAGCGCATCGGGGCTGAGTGCGGCGGCGTGGCTGCGCAGCTATCTGCGGGCCTACCTGAAACCGCTCGTCCATGCGCTGCTCGCCCACGATCTCGTGTTCATGCCGCACGGGGAGAATCTCATCCTCGTCCTCGACGAGCATGTCGTGACCGGTGCTTTCATGAAGGACATCGGTGAGGAAGTCGCCGTGCTCGGCCACCGTGAACTGCCCACCGACGTCGAACGCATCCGCGCACTCGTGCCTGGTGATGAGAAGGCGCTGTCGGTCTTCACCGACATGTTCGACGGGGTCCTGCGCCACCTGTCGGGCATCCTCGATGCTGACGGACTGCTGCCGGCCGACCGGTTCTGGGCGATCGTCGCCGAGACCCTCGACGACTACGAGACAGAGCACCCGGACACTGCTCATGGAGTCAGCGGTGACGTCGACCTGCGTGCCGAACACTTCGCCCATTCGTGCCTCAATCGACTGCAGCTGAAGAACACGAAGCAGATGGTCGACATCGGCAACCAAGCCGAATCACTGCTCTACGCGGGCACCCTGCCCAACCCCGTGGCCCGCTGAGGCGCGCTCTCGCAGCCAACCTGGGCGGTCACGAACCGACACGAAAGAGCACACGATTCGCCGAGGTGGGGCTCCGGAAGGGTGCCCCACCTCGGCGACTGCGTTCGTCCCTCACACCCAGCGGTTAGTATCATTCCAACGGTTGTCTGCGCGGGACCGTGCAGCAGTGCGAACCGGTTCTCAGACTCAAAGGTGTGGTCATGGCGAAGCAGAACGATCGGCCGACCCTGGCCACGGTCGCTGCACGCGCCGGAGTGAGCATCAAGACCGCCTCCCGCGTCCTCAACGGCGAAAAGCACGTCGCCGCCTCGACCGCCGAGAAGGTCGAAACCGCTGCCGACGAACTCGGATTCCGCCTCAATCCCACCGCCAGACGATTGCGGGCCGGCGGCCGCTCACCCTATATCGGAGTGGTCCTCTCCGACGCCGGGGATGCCTTCCAAGCCCGCGCCTTCGCCGCCGTGGAAGCCGAACTCGCAGCCCTCGACCTGCGCCCGGTAGTGACCGTGGTCGGTGACGACCCGGACCGTGAGGAAGCCTTCCTCGACGAATGCCTCGCCAATGATCTCACCGGGATCATCGTCATCCGGACCCATCCCGAGGCGGCCGAGACCTACGCGCGAGCCGCCTCGGCGCCGGGCACCCGAGTCGTCTCCCTCGACCCCGCGGTCGCGGGCCCAGGAACCAGCACCGTCGCAGGTGATGACCGTGAAGCGGGACGCCTCGCCGCCGAACAGCTGCTCGCCCACGGACATGTGGCACTCGGCGTCATCGGCGACCGTTCGCCCAGCCTCATCACCACCCGCCGACTGCAGGGGGTCCAGGACGCCGTCGCCAGCCGTCGCGGCGTCGGCTGGCGCGCCTATATGCGCGAAGACGCCCACGACGAAGCCAGCGCGAAGAACGTCGTCGCCGCCTGGCTCGGATCCCGCAGCGCCCCCGGCGCCCTCATCACCCTCTCGTCCACCGTGACCCAGGGCGCCATCGATGCCTGCCGCCGCCTCGGCGAATGGCCGGCATTGGTGGGCATCGATGACTTCCCCACCGCCGAACTCCTCGACGTCACCGTCGTCGATCGCAACGTCGAATCCCTCGCCGCCGACGCGGTCCGACGACTGCAGGCCGGCGCGGAATCCGGCGGTCCCGAGGTCGGTGGGGACCGCCTCGGCGAGCGGGATGGTCCGACCCGTGAGGAGACGACGGGGACTGGCCGTGGCGGTGAAAGCGAACCGGATTTCGACAATGCGCTGTGCGTCATCGCTCGTGGCAGCGGTGAGGAGCCTCCGGACGCCCGCTGAAAACTTTTGCCGAAACAGTTGACAGCAGGCGACGTTCAGCGAATCATATTCATCAGCCTGACAACGTTGTCAGAAAGATTGAAAGGTTCACAATGAGGCACAACCTTAAGTCCCACAAGAAGCTGGCGCTCCTCGGTGCCTCGGTCGCTATCGGAGCTCTCGCGCTCAGCGGCTGCGGCAACCAGAAAGGCCAAGGCAATGATCAAGCTGACAGCGGATCCGGGGGCGACGGCGACGTCACCATCGCGCTGCTTCTGCCCGAGTCGAAGACCACCCGCTACGAGTCGCTCGACAAGCCGAACTTCGAGAAGTACCTCAAAGAGGCCAACCCGGACGCGAAGGTCGAATACCGCAACGCCAACCAAGATGCGACTCAGCAGCAGCAACAGGTTGAGGCAGCCGTGACAGAGGGCGTCGACGCCATCGTCCTCGACCCCGTCGATGCCTCTGCTGTGTCCTCGGCGTTGTCGAAGGCGAAAGCGAAGAAGATCCCGGTCATTTCCTACGACCGCTTCTTCGAAGGCGCGGACTACTACACCTCTTTCGACAATAAGAAGATCGGCAACTTGCAGGGCCAGGCTGTCCTCGACGGGCTCAAGGCTGCCGGCACCGATCTGAAGTCGGGCCCTGTGTGGATGGTCAACGGCGACCCGAAGGACCCCAACGCCGCGGACTTCAAGGCCGGAGCCGAGGAGACGCTCAAGGACGCGGGCGTCGACATCGCCGGCAGCCACGACACCCTCGATTGGAACCCCGACGATGCCCGCCAGTGGGTCGAAGGTCAGCTGCAGAGCGCCGACGAGAAGCCCATCGCGATCTACGCGGCCAACGACGGAACCGCTGGTGGCGTCATCGCCGCGACGAAGAGAGCCAAGGTCGACCCCGTCGTGACGGGCCAGGACGCCGAGGTCGATGGTCTGCAGAACATCCTCAAGGGTGACCAGTACGCCACGATCTACAAGTCGATCCCGCCGCAGGCCGAATTCGCCGCCAAGGCCGCTGTCGCGCTGGCCGGAGGAGAGAAGCCGGAGGCAGGAACGACCTACAAGGACACTCCGACGGATTTCGTCGAGGCCAAGGTCGTCACGAAGGACAACATCAAGGACATCGTCGGCGACCAGATCAAGGCCTCCGACATCTGCACCAGCAAGGTGGAGAAGCTCTGTGAGGACGCCGGCGTCAAATGACCTTGTGTGATGCACTTCTGCGGAGACGCAGGCGCGCAAAGACAGCCCACCTGTCGGCGACCGTGACAAGGTCGCCGGCAGGCCGGGCCGACAATCGTGACAAGTAGGAACAGATGACATCTGAGACACCCGAACCGGGCCCCGCAACATCGCGACCACCGGGACACGGCAGCGAACCCGTGCTCGAGATGCGCGGAATCAACAAGCGATTCGGAGCCGTTCAGGCTCTGACCGACATCCATCTCACAATTGGTCGCGGCGAAGTCGTCGGCCTCGTCGGTGACAACGGCGCCGGCAAGTCGACGCTCATCAAGGTCATCGCCGGAGTTCATACAGCGGATGAGGGCGAACTCATCATGAACGGCACAGCACAGAAGTTCTCCTCCCCGAAGGATGCGCAGAAAGCCGGAGTCGCCACCGTCTTCCAGGATCTGGCACTGTGCGAGAACCTCGACGTCGTGGCCAACCTGTTCCTCGGGCATGAGAAGACCCGCAGCGGCGTGCTCGACGAGGTGGCCATGGAAGCGAAATCCTGGGAGCTGCTGCGGAGCCTGTCGGCGAAGATCCCGAGCGTCCGCGTACCGATTGCGGCCCTGTCCGGCGGCCAACGCCAGACGGTCGCGATAGCTCGATCCCTCCTCGGTGAACCGTCTCTGGTCATGCTCGATGAGCCGACGGCCGCCCTCGGCGTGGCTCAGACGGCCGAGGTGCTCAACCTCATCGAGAGGCTGAAAGAACGTGATCTGGGAGTGCTGCTCGTCAGCCACAACATGGCCGATGTGCAGGCTGTCGCCGATCGTGTCCACGTGTTGCGGCTGGGCAAGGACGTCGGCGACTTCGCCGGTGATGAGCGCACCGATGTGCTCGTGGCCGCGATCACCGGAGCCAGTGACAATGTCGTGACCCAAAGGGCGACACGAAGGGGAGAGCGCCGATGACCCGGAATTCCTTCATCACGGACGAGAGAATCTCTCATGAGGGTTTCTTGGCCACCTTCATCCGTCGTGTGCGAGAGGGCCAGCTCGGCTCGTTGCCGGTGATCCTCGCGCTCGTCGTCATCGTCATCGTGTTCCAATCGGCAAACAGCAAATTCATCTCACCGGCAAACCTCGTCAATCTATCGACAACGGTTGCCTACATCGCGATCCTCGCTCTGGGCATCAACCTCATCCTGCTCCTCGGCGAGATCGATCTGTCCTTGGCGCAGTTGGGCGGATTGGCGGCCTCGCTTCTCGGTGTGCTCGTGGTCAGACAGGGCGTGCCGCCGGTGATGGCTTTGATCATCATGCTGCTGCTCGGTCTTGTCGTCGGCGCAATCCAGGGCTGGTTCTTCGCCGTAGTTGGAATACCGGCGTTCGTCGTGACCTTGGCCGGGTTGCTTGCCTACACCGGCCTGACGCTGACAACGTTGGGCACGCAGAAGAACCTGTCGATGGCGGATACTTTCGCCTTCGAATTCTCGAGCTTCTACTTCCCGGCTGTCTGGGCGTATGCGTTCGGCGCGATCGCGGTCGTCGGCTTCGGTGCGGGCATCGTCTATTCGAAGACGCGACGACATAACGAAGGACTCGACGCGCCCAGCTGGACCTCGGTGATCGTGCGGATCGCAGTGCTGACGATCATCGTGTTCGGGTTCCTCATCCTCGTCAATCAGGACTTCGGCCTGGCGATGCCGTTCTTCCTCATGCTCGTCATCGCGATCGTCATTGACCTCGTTCTGCGCAAGACCCGCTACGGTCGTTCGATCTACGCCGTCGGCGGCAAGGTCGAGGCAGCCCGGCGCGCCGGCATCCGCGTGACGTGGGTGCGGATCAGCGTGTTCATGGCCGCCGGAGTGCTCGCCGCACTCTTCGGATTCATCAAGACAGGGGTGACGACGAACGCGGGATCGACCTTGGTGGGCACCCAGGATCTCCTCGATGCGATCGCGGCGGCCGTCATCGGCGGCACCTCGCTCTTCGGCGGTCGAGGTTCTGCCTGGGCCGCTGTTCTCGGTGCCCTGGTCGTCGGCGCGATCAAGAACGGGCTGTCCCTCATCGGCTTCAACTCCGATGCGCAGCAGATCATCACCGCGGTCGTTCTGCTCGCCGCCGTCGTCATCGACGCGCTCAGCCGTCGCGGCCAGAGGTACGTCGGGCGGGGGTAGTGCAGGAGGCGGGCGGTCTGCGGCTCAGCGCTCGGAGATCAGTTCGGCTTCGACGACTGGAGTGATCGGGTTGCCCACTCCTGTGGTGATGAGCTGGTGCAAGCTGTCGTGGGCATGGCGTGTCCACCCTCGCGCGCAGCCGTCATAGCAGGCCAGCGCCGGGGTCAGGCCCTCGTGGGTGAAGGACAGTCGAGTACCAGAGTCCGTGGGTTCGATCTCGAAACGCACGCTCGTCCCCGCCCACTCATCGACGTCGTCCGGCGAGGTTCCGAACTGATTGTCCAGGATTCTCCACACGACCCGTTCCGAGGGAACCAACTCGGTGACCTCGGCGCGGGTCGTGTGGATCTGCGGAACCGTATAGACGAACTCGCCGAGGCGGTCGGTCGCCCCGTCGATGCGCTGCGACCACCAGCCGCGCACATTCGTTACCGCATCGAAGACGGCTTGTGGTGATTGCGTCACCTCATAGTTGAAGGTGAAGTCCGATGATGGCTTGGTGTCGGGAGGATGAGTGGGTTTGGGAGTGGCGACCAACATCCTCACCAAACGGCTCGATGGCTTCGTCGAGGCCGGAGTCATGACTCGGCAACCAAGTCCTTCCGGAGTCGAGTATCTGCTCACCGATAAAGGGCATGACCTGAAAGGCGTACTCATCGCGTTCACCGACTGGGGCGATCGCTGGGAGGCGCCGAACGGGAGGCCGATCATCTACCGGCACAATGACTGCGCAGGTGAAGTGCACAGCTCGACACGCTGTGACTCCTGTGGTCAGCAGCCTGACATCGTCACGGTCTCCAAGGGGCCGGGAATGCCCGACGAGAAATGGGCGCACCGGCGGAAGTAAGGCATCGCATCGGACTTCAAAACTGAGCTTGGGCTAGTTTCGTCTGACGGACGCGTGCTTGATCTTTTGTAGTTTTGCGAGATCTTCTGGGCTCATAGAACCAGCGCTCAGTCGATCCAGATAAGGTCTTTCGGCTTTGAAGACATCGAAGTTGTTCAGATCGCCCAGCGAACTCTGCCAGAGGCGAAGCTTAGATTCGTATGTAATGCGATGATGCATGTGACTGCCGAGGGCCTGAGGTATCCAGCCGTACTTTGATCCGCGTTCGAGTTGGTAGTCGATGGCACGACTGACGGATGCTGCTATCCAATCGGCAAACTGAATATTGGAGCTGAGTGCACTGTCGATGTGCATGGGCGGCTCAATAGCAGCATTCATTTCCCGAAATTCTTGGGCACGTGAGAATATGTGTGCGTAAATCGTGGCTGCTCTTTCGGCCCGCTGCTTCTCATTGATCTGGTCCATCAGCATCAGCAAGTTTTCGCCGCAGTTGTCAGCGTGACGACAGAGGCGGTTGACCGACTCTCGCATAGCTGAACCTTCGCGTTGCACATCGGAGAGCCGCACTTGCTTCCTGGTGCCGACTTCCTTCTGTTCGGCATAGTAGAAGACTTGTCCACTTAGTTCTGCGAGCCTGTTGATCAGCCCGCGAAAGACACGGATCTGTTCACTGTAGCTTCGCCAAGCGTCTGGGGTGAAGATATCTGATCCCTTGCGTTCCCAGCGGCCCGGGTTCTCTACGTCCCGAAGTTCGCTGGCAAAGACACGTCGCTTCTCTGAAGTGAAGATCTGTCCGAATCTCCGAGCCGAGCTTTCGGGAATGACGAAACCTGCGTAGCCGAAGACGGGATTGGTGTTGAATTTTGGGTGGTCCTTGGCGACGTAAGGGCCGGGTTCACCGATCTCATCGATATAGGCGAGCAACATGGCCAAACCCTACCCAGCGGCTCTGACATGAGACCCAACGCAGAAACCCACGTCAGAGACGTGGGTTTGCGACTTGGCGCTCTAGGAGGTGATCTCCTCGCTACCACCTCAATGTTCTCACAGCGCAGATTTCCCCGCAATAGCTGTGGCGTGGGGGAGCAGCGGCAACCGTGATGGAAGAGCGTATTCGGTGCTCATCATCCGTTGTTGTACTTTCGACATCGGAGGAGTCGCCGTGCCTCGGTCGGACTGATACAGTCGGAGCCAATGACATGGGGTGCCTCATGAGGATCCGTTCGCACCAAGATGATGCGCACGGAGGACACCGAGGCTGAGAGAACACCCATCGAACCTGATCTGGGCCATACTAGCGAAGGGATCGTCATGGTTGACTTCGACCTGCGTTCT
The DNA here is from genome assembly GCF_011617705.1 of Brevibacterium limosum. Lineage (NCBI taxonomy): Bacteria > Bacillati > Actinomycetota > Actinomycetes > Micrococcales > Brevibacteriaceae > Brevibacterium > Brevibacterium limosum. The sequence continues at coordinate 1,089,966 of NZ_CP050154.1, forward strand.
GCGAATGCGCGACTGCGCGCAAGCAATCCACTCATCCAATGCATCACGAACACCGTCGTGCAGCAGTTCAGCGCCAATGTGCTCCTGGCCGTCGGCGCGTCCCCGGCGATGCTCGATCACGAGGCCGATGCCGGGCAGTTCGCCGGGATCGCCAGCGGAGTCCTCGTCAACTTCGGAACCGCATCGAACCACCAGCTGCTCGCCGCCGATGCCGCCATCGGCGTCGCGAACGCCGCCGGCAAGCCCTGGGCTCTCGATCCCGTCAGCGTCGGTGCCGTCGACTTCCGCACCTCCCGCATCCGTCGCGCCGCCGCCGATCACCCCACCGCCATCCGCGCCAACGCCTCCGAGATCGCAGCGCTCGCCGGAGTCGGCCTCGGCGGACGCGGAGTCGACTCCACCGATGAAGTCGATGCCGTCCTTCCCGCCGCCGCGAAGCTGGCCCGAGACACAGGCGCGATCGTCGCCGTCTCCGGACCCACCGACGCCGTCGTCTCCCACGTCGACGGCATCGACCATGTCGCCCGCATCTCAGGCGGCCACGAGTTCATGCCGCTGGTCATCGGCACCGGCTGCTCGCTCGGCGCCGTCACCGTCGCCTACCTGGCCGCAGCGCGCAGCGGCCTGGCCGATCCCGGCGCCGACGCCTCAGCCGTGGACTCGGCGGAAGAGTCCGCGAACGGTGGGTCCGCCTCGGCGAGGTTCGAAGCCGTGGTCGCCGCCCACGCCCACTTCGCGGTCGCCGGTGAAATCGCCGCCGACGGAGCGAAGGGTCCGGGCAGCTACTCCGTGAACTTCCTCGACGCGCTCCACGCCGTCGACGGCGACCGGCTCGCACAGGCCAGGGTCAGCCTCGACACGCTCGTCGCCAGCGAAGGCACCCAGGCATGACCGCCGGATCCGCGCACACCGCTGACAGCGCGCACCAGACCGACTCCCACGACCGCTTCGCCAGAATCGACACGCGCCTCTACCTGGTCACCGACTCCGCCCAGTGCGAGGCGGCCGGCCGCACCGTCGCCGAGACCGTGCAGGCCGCCGTCGCCGGGGGAGTGGGCATCGTCCAGGTCCGCGACAAGGACATCGACGACGGGGACTTCTACTCGCTCACCCGCCAGGTCATCGCCGCCGTCGACGCCGCCACTCGCGACACCGACCGCACGGTCCCCGTCGTCCTCAACGACCGCGTCGAAGTGGCCCGTCGCCTCATCGACGAAGGCGAGACCGTGCACATCCACGTCGGCCAAACTGATGCCACCGTCGCCGAGGTGCGCGCCACGTTGGGCGAGGCACCGCTGATCGGTCTCTCGGCCGCGAACAGCGAAGAATTCGCCGCCGCCCGCGACACCGACGTCGTCGACCTCGTCGGCATCGGCCCGGTCTATGACACCTCCACGAAAGCCAACGCACCGGACGGAATCGGACCGGACCGCCTCGGCGAATTGGTGGCAGAAGCCGGAATCCCCGCTGTTGCTATCGGCGGCATCAGCGCCGACCGAGCCCCTGACCTGCAGGGACGAGGGCTGCTCGGCATCTGTGTGGTCTCGGCGATCTGCATGGCCGACGATCCGAAGACCGCGGCGGAGGAACTGCTCGCCGCATACACCGGAGGCATCCAGTGATCACCCGGCCGCCGATCACCTTGTCCATCGCCGGCACCGACCCCTCCGGGGGTGCCGGAATCCACGCCGACCTCAAGACCTTCACTGCGCGTAAGACCATGGGCACGACCGTCATCACCGCCCTCGTCGCCCAGAACACCCACGGGGTGTCCCACGTCTACCCGATCGACGTCGATTTCGTCGCCGATCAGTTCGACTCCGTGCTCGACGACCTGCCCGTCGATGCGGCGAAGTCGGGGATGCTCGGCAGCCGCGAACTCGTCGACCTCGTCGTCGCCCGCGCCGCGGAAGGCCAGCTCGGTTTCTTCACCGTCGACCCGGTGATGATCGCGACCTCCGGCCACCGCCTCCTGGCTGCCGATGCCGTCGATGCCGTGCGCACCCACCTGCTGCCCGTCGCCGACCTCATCACCCCCAACCTCCCCGAGGCGGCCCTGCTCATCGGTGATGACGAACCAGAGGCACAGACGGCGGAGGCCATGCGTGACCAGGCGCTACGTCTGCTCGAGCGCGGTCCCGGCGCGGTCCTCCTCAAGGGCGGGCACGGCAGCGCCGACGAGGTCATCGACATCCTCGCCACCGCCGACGGCCAGGTCCGCGAGTTCAGCCACCCCCGCGTGACGACTCCGAACACGCACGGAACCGGGTGCACCCTCTCGGCCGCGATCACCGCCGAGGTGGCCGTCCTCGGCCGCGAACGCGCAGCGATCGGGCCCGACCTCCTCGGCGAGGCTGTCGGCAATGCGCTCGACTTTCTTGCGCGCGCACTGAACTCGGCGGCGGACTGGCAGCTGAGCCTGGATCCGGAGGGCGCGCACGGACCCGTCGACCACCAGGTCGACATCGTCCGCGGCCAGCCCGCGTGACCAGCACCGATCCATCTGACCAGCCCCAGCCTGCGTGACCGGCCCCGACCCGCGCCACCAGCACCGCTACGTCACACGAATCACCACGTCAAGCACAAAGGAGTTCCCATGACCGTCAACTACACCGCGGGCCCGCTGACCACCCAGCTGTGGGACCGGGTCCGCCCCATCGTCAAGCAGATCGAAGCCCTGCCGTTCCTCTCCCAGCTCGCCGATGGCAGCCTCGATCCGAAGGCGTTCGTCAACTACATCTCACAGGACAGCCTGTACCTCAACGGGTACGCCAAGGCCATGTCATTCCTGGCCGCGAAGACCGTCGACCGCGAGGAATCCCGGTTCTGGGCCGGATCCGCCGCCGAGGCGATCACCGTCGAAGAGGAAATGCACGCGGAGCTGCTCGCCGACGCCCGACTCGCCTCGGCGCTGGAGGAGCTCACCGCGGAAGGCGCCCGATTCAAGGCCTCCCCGACGACTCTGGGATATGTATCCTTCCTCGTCGCCACGGCCTCCAGCCGATCCTATGGTGAAGGCGTCGCCGGAGTCCTGCCCTGCTTCTGGGTCTACGCACATATGGGCAAGGTCCTCGTCGAGCAGGCCGGCCAGATGGCCGAGGACCACCCCTACCGCACCTGGGTGCAGACCTATGACTCACCGGACTTCGACGAATCGACCCGCCACGCCGTGCAGATCCTCGAACAGGAACTCGCGAAGGCCCCGAGCGAGGAAGCCGCCCGAATGCGCGCCGCCTTCGAACAGGCCTGCGTCTTCGAACTCCACTTCTGGGCCTCGGCGCACGCGATGCAGAACTGGGACGTCTCCGTGTTCCTGCCCGAAGGCGTCACCGTCTGATCCCGGCACCGTTCTCACCCCTCTCGCCGAGGTGGCCCCGACCTCTGGTCGGTCACCTCGGCGGGGTGAGCAGGGGCGTCCCCGACCCGATGGTCGTCATCGACCGCGTGGTCACCTCGGTGGGGTGAGCCTGCGGCAGAGCCTCCACAGCGCGAGTCCGACTGCGATGAGGAATACGGCGGTCGGAACAAGGGTCATCCACTCCGGCATCGTCGCCGAACGCGCCTCTCTCATGATGATGACGAGGATCGAGGCGAAGAGCAGAGCGGTGAGCCCGGCGACGGTGCGCATGAGCTCCATGAGGCAGCTGAGGAGAAAGTCCTTCTCACCGTGTTCGAGCCAATACTCCTTCGACGGGGCGTTGATGAGCGAGATCGGCAGCTTCTCGAACAACGGCCGGATCGACATGAGGGCGGGCAACCCGACTCCCAACGGCACGAAGATCCAGAGGAGGCCGGCCGTCGACGTCCAATCGTCGGGCTGTCCACCGGAGTCGAAGTGAGTTGCCACGTTGTCCGGAGCCTGCACCCAGAACCAGACGGAGCACCCGAGGAAGACGAGGATCGAGACGATCGCAAAAATGAGCGCGACTGTCTCACCCGGTGGGTTCCGATGCGGCTGTGCTGGGGAAGTCATGTTGTCACTCTAACAACACCAGCGGCCAGCCTGAGGGGCAATGAGTCCGTCGGCAGCGAGCAGTGTTCAGGGTCAGCCGGTGCTGGCGAGCTACCGAGCGGATCGGTGTTGGCTGCCCGGTCTCAGGCGCGAGATGCTCCCCAAGGATCGTCCGGGTAATGAGTGAGCGGACCGAATGATCCGAGCACATGCCAACCGCGACGCAGGTTGGTCCACAGGAGCACATGATCGACCTCGATAAGAGGCACTCGGTCATGCTTCGGGCAGGCGTATCGTCCGATGACGAAGACGATCGTCGAGAACATCACTGCGATCATGAATAGAATGAACAGATCCATGGCGGCCCCCTCACACCCTGGTACGAATGCTTCCCTCCAGTTTCTCCCCAAAATACAGAGAAAGATAGGGGTATCCCACCTGGTGGGCGCAAAGGTGATCAAAACCACGCAATGGTGAGACGAAGCTCGCTTTCGTCCCTCCAACCGGCTCAGGTCAAGGGGCGACCTGCTCAGGGGAACTTGTTGTCAGGTTCAGGCGAAGGCGGCGGCGAGGCTCTCGGCCGCAGCGATGACTGCCTGCGCAGCATCGCGTCCCTGTTCGGCCGTGATCGAGGATGGGAACGTGAAGCGCACACTCGTCTGCGCGACCTCTGCGGCGATGCCCAACGCCGTGAGCACATGCGAGGGTTCGTCGGAGCCGACCGCGCAGGCCGAACCGCTCGAAGCCGTCACCCCGAGGCGTTCGAGCTCGAGCAGGACCGCCTCGCCGGAAGTGTTCGAGAAGCAGAATGACGCATGATTCGGAGTCCGCGAATCGGCCGCACCCGTGAGGAACGCCCCGGGCACGCTGCCGAGGACAGCGGCGATGAACTCATCGCGGATGGCCCGGACACGGTCGGCGGCTTCGGTCCGCTCCGCCTCGGCGAGTTCGAGGGCCGTGGCGAACGCGACGGCCAGGGCCACATTCTCAGTGCCCGAGCGCCGGCCGGATTCCTGACCGCCGCCGTGGATGAGCGGTTCGACGGGGATGCGGGCGCGGATCGCGGCGACCCCGATGCCCTTCGGTGCACCGACCTTGTGTCCGGCCAAGCTGAGGGCATCGACACCCAGCCCGGCCAGCGGCAGCCACCCGGCCGCCTGAACCGCATCCGTATGGAACAGGGCCCCGGCCTCGTGGGCGATGCCGGCCAAAGAAGGAATGTCGGCGACCGTGCCGACCTCATTGTTCGCATAACCCAGGGTCACAAGCACGGTGTCCGGGCGGATCGCCTCGGCGAGGGCCTCGGGGGTGACGGTCCCGTCGGGGGTCGGGGCCGCCTCGATGACGGTGAATCCGTGGACGCGGGCCAGAAAATCCACCGAGGCGAGCACCGCCTCGTGCTCGATGGGGGAGGTGACGATATGCCGCCGAGGCGGCGCCGTGGTCCCGACCCGACCCTGAGCCTGTGCGCCGAGGGCCATGCCGATGATCGCGAGGTTGTCCGCCTCGGTGCCGCCGCTGGTGAACGTGATGTCCGTGGCTCGCAGGCCCAGCACCTTCGCCACCCGGGCGCGGGCATCGGCGAGAGCCTCGGCGGGCCCGCGACCGAATTCGTGATGGCTCGAGGGATTGCCGAAGGCTCCGGCCAGATACGGCCATGCGGCTTCGAGGGCCTCCCGGCGCACGGGGGCGGCGGCCGCGGTGTCGAGGTAGAGGCGCGCGGTCATCTCAGGCCTCGAGGGTGAGATCGAGACCGAGATCGATCGAGCAGGCGCTGTGGGTCAGTGCCCCCGAGGAGATGACGTCGACGCCGGTGGCGGCGATCTCCGGGATCGTCTCCAGAGTGACATTGCCGCTGGCTTCGACGACGGCACGGCCGTCGATGAGGTCGACGCCTTCGCGCAGCTGAGCCGGGGTGAAGTTGTCGAGCATGATGATATCCGCCCCGCCCTCGAGGACCTCAGGCACCTGGTCGAGCCGGTCGACCTCGACCTCGAGCATCGTCGTATGCGGCAGGCGGGCGCGGGCGGACCGGAGGGCCTCGGCGACGCTGAGCCCTTCACCGATGAGCACGGCGAGGTGATTGTCCTTGGCCATGACCGCATCGGAGAGCCCGAAACGGTGATTGTGACCGCCGCCGCACACCACGGCGTGCTTCTCGAACGCCCGCAGCCCCGGAGTCGTCTTGCGGGTGTCGACGATGCGTGCCCGCCCGGCGGCGGCATCGACGAAGGCGCGGGTCTGGGTGGCGATTCCGCTCATCCGCTGGCAGAAGTTCAATGCGATCCGCTCGGCCTGCAGCACCGCCCGTGCCGGACCGGCGACGGTGGCGAGCACCTGGCCGGTGGTGAATGCGTCGCCATCGGCGGCGGCGAGCTCGACGGTGACGGTCGGGTCGAGAAGGGTGAAGGCGCGGGCGAAGACCTCGAGTCCGGCGAGGACTCCGTCTTCGCGGGCGCGCAGATCGGCCTTCGCCGAGGCGGACTCGGGGATGAAGACCTCGCCGGTGATATCGCCCCAGGGGGCGTCCTCGTCGAGGGCGATCCGGAGTGCGGAGTCGATGGTCGTGGTCGTCAGCATGCGGTGGCCTCCTGAAGCAGGGCAGTGGACGGCGTGATCGTGGTGTCGGTGCGTGTATGCGCGCCGAGGCTGTGCTCCCGGGCCAGCGCATGCCGAGCCATGTGCTCGGCGATGAGGGCGAGATTCGCGATCTCGAGTGCGTCGACGCTCCTCACGGCTGGGCCGCTGGTGCGATGGTCACGTTCGCCGGGGCGACCTTTGTCAGTGTGGCCTTCGCCGGGGCCATCTTCGCCGAGGCGGTCGAGCAGGGTCCGCAGGCCCGTGGCCGTGCGTTCCACGCCCAGATGAGCCCAGGTCAGAGCCTGCAGCTCGGTTCGTGTCAGTGCCGTCTGGTGGAATGGTTCGAACTGGGGGAGGTGATGTTCGTGGTTCAGTGAGTGGTTGACCTCGGAGCGGAGGTCTGGTCTGGGCGTGGTGAGGTCTGCCGCGGGCGTACTGGCCGGGCATGCGTCGATCGCTGCGGCGGCGCGGGCGGCGAAGACCGCGCCTTCGAGCAGGGAGTTCGAGGCCAGCCGGTTGGCTCCGTGGACTCCTGTGCAGGCGACCTCGCCGATGGCGAAGAGACCCGCGATGGTCGTACGGCCGTCGCGGTCAGTGGCCACCCCGCCCATGAAGTAGTGGGCGGCAGGAGTGACGGGAATGAGATCTCGGGACAGGTCGAGGCCGTGAGCGGCAAGCCCCGCGGTGATGCTCGGGAACTTCGCTGACACGTCCGGGACGGCCCGTGCATCGAGGAAGCAAGGACGTCCGCCCTGAGCTGCCTGACGGCGATGCAGGGCGAGAGCGACGACATCACGGGAGGCGAGCTCGGCGCGATCGTCGATATCGCACATGAACCGGTGGCCCCGCTCGTCGAGGAGGAGGGCACCGGCGCCGCGGACGGCCTCGGAGATGAGGAAGCCGGGACCAGGGAGGGCAGTGGGGTGGAACTGGAAGAACTCGAGGTCGGCGACCTCGGCGCCGGCACGGATGGCCGCGGCCAGACCGTCTCCGGTCGCAGCGGACGGGTTCGTCGTGTGCGCAAAGACCTGCCCGGCACCACCTGTGGCAAGCACGATCGCATCGGCGGACAGGTGTTCGAGGCGGCCCTTGCGGAGAACAGTGACTCCCCTGGCTCGAACCGGTCGGTGCTTGTCGTCTTCGGTGAGGATGTCGACGAGCATCGTGTCCTCGAGCTGTGTGACCCGCCCCGCGGCCGTCTCGGCGCGCAGCGTCTCCGCCAGCGCGATGCTGATCGCCCGCCCGGTCGCATCGCCTCCGGCATGGAAGATGCGCGGATGCGAATGTGCCCCCTCCAGCCCCCGGGACCAGGCTCCGGTCGGACCGGTGTCGAAGTCCACCCCTGCCTCGGCGAGGGAGACGATCGCGTCCCCACCTGCCTCGCACAGGCTGCGCACGGCCTCAGGGTCACAGTGCCCGGCACCTGCCGTGAGCGTATCCGAGACGTGGGAGCCGACCGTGTCATCAGGACCGATGACACCGGCGATGCCGCCCTGCGCCCATTCCGTGTTCGACTCGCCGAGGCGGTCCTTCGTCACGAGCGTGACCGTATGGCGGTCGGAGAGGTGCAGTGCCGCGGTCAGCCCCGCGATCCCGGAGCCTGCGACGATGACCCGGCTCATCAGATCCGCGGCTTCGCGGCGAGCATCCGTTCGAGGGACACGCGGGCAGGGTCGGCCACCTCGGCGTCGACGGAGATCTGGTTGACGACCTGACCGGCGATGAGGGATTCGAGGACCCACGCGATGTAGCCGGGGTGGATGCGGTACATCGTCGAGCAGGGGCAGATGACGGGATCGAGGCAGAAGATCTCGTGCTGCGGATGCTCGGCGGCCAGCCGCTGGACGAGGTTGATCTCGGTTCCGATGGCGAACGTGGTCGGTTCGGTCGCCTCGGCGATGGCCTTCGTGATGTAGGCGGTCGACCCGGCCTCATCGGCGGCCTCGACGGTCTCACGCGGGCATTCGGGATGGACGATGACGCGCACGTCCGGGTGCTCGGCGCGAGCCTTGTCGATCTGGGCGGGGGTGAAGCGTTTGTGCACGGAGCAGAAGCCCTGCCACAGGATGACGCGGGCCTCACGCAGCGTCTGCTCGTCGTTGTTGCCCAGCGGCCGGGCGGGATTCCACAGGGGCATCTCATCCAGGCCGATGCCCATGTTCACCGCGGTGTTGCGGCCGAGGTGCTGGTCGGGGAAGAACAGGACGCGCTGCCCGCGTTCGAGGGCCCACTCCAGGACCACCTCGGCGTTCGACGAGGTGCACACGATTCCGCCGTTGCGGCCGCAGAAGCCCTTGATCGCGGCCGAGGAATTCATGTACGTGACGGGGATGATCGGGACGCGACCGTCCGCGTCGGGTTCGGTGCCGAAGAGCTCGGCCAGCTGCTCCCAGCAGTCCTCGACCTGATCGATGTTTGCCATATCGGCCATCGAGCAGCCGGCGGCGAGGTTGGGCAGGATGACAGACTGCTCCGGTTTCGACAGCAGGTCGGCGGTTTCGGCCATGAAGTGGACGCCGCAGAAGACGATGGCCTCGGCTTCCGGGTGGTTCTGGGCGGCTTGGGCGAGCATGAACGAGTCGCCGATGTAGTCGGCGTGTTCGACGACCTCGACGCGCTGATAGTGATGGCCGAGCATGACGACACGATCGCCGAGGGTGGCCTTGGCGGCACGGATGCGGGCATCGAGCTCGTCCGGTGCTGCCAGCTTGTACTCCTCGGGAATGTCGCCCTGACGTGGGGCGATGGCCGGAATCGGGTCGGCCATCGAGGACCCGGGTCCATAGCCGGGGCGTTCGTCGACGTCCCACGGGGCATCGAGCAGCTCCGTCGAGCACATGTCGTCCTGTCTGCCGCTCGCCGAGATGTCTTTGAGGGTGAGTTCGATCGACGCTGTCGTGGTCATCATCGTCCTTCGCTCGGTGGGCGGAGCTCGTGCCTGACGTGTCTCGCGCCGGGGTGAGAGCCGCCCGAAATCTTTTGCGCACTTGTGCGCTTAATTCTTTGCGCAGATTTGAGCTTAATCCTGTGGGCAGGCAATGTACAACTCTCAGGCGGTGGGTGCGGCGCCGGAAGTCCGGTTGTGTCGCTGTCGATGGCTCTGCGCCGGGGGATGCAATAGGCTGTGGTCTGGCTCGCAATCCGAGTCGATGCGCACTGCGGTGGGCGCCCCCGTGAGAGTTACTGAGGCTTCGGACCGGAGCGTCGGTCTCGCCCCGCCCGCGCCGGCACCGACGACATCGCATATCTGAAGGATTCTCATGCCCGAAGCGGCACATTCGAACCAGTCCACCTCCACCGCCGACGCCAACGGCAGCGCGACTGCCGACGCAAGCGGCGCCTCCACCGCCGACGCCAACGGCAGCGCGACTGCCGGCTCCGATGCCGCGGCGGGGGCCGCCTCGGCGGAGCAGCCCGCCCCGTACGGCAGCCCGCAGACCTCGGCTCCCGCGGCGCCCCCTCGGCGAATCCGGACCCTCGACCTCATCAAGGCCAAGGCCGAAGGCCGACGGTGGGCGATGCTGACCAGCTACGACCAGTACACGGCGCCCCTGTTCGAGCAGGCCGGGGTCGAGGCCCTGCTCATCGGCGATTCCGCGGCGAACAACGTCTTCGGCCACGCGACCACCCTGCCGGTCACCGTCGACGAGCTCATCCCGTTGGCCCGGGCCGTCGCCTCGGCGACGAATCGTGCGCTCATCGTCGCCGATCTGCCCTTCGGCAGCTACGAGATCTCCGATGAGCAGGCCGTGGCCACGGCCGTGCGCTTCATGAAGGAAGCCGGAGTCCACGCGGTCAAGCTCGAGGGCGGGGCGCGGATGGCCTCTCGGATCAAGGCGATCACGGCGGCGGGCATCCCCGTCATGGCGCACATCGGCTTCACCCCGCAGGCCGAGCACAACCTCGGCGGATACAAGGTCCAAGGCCGCGGAGACGCGGGCAACGCGCTGCTCGACGATGCCCGCGCCGTGGCCGAGGCCGGAGCGTTCTCCGTGGTCATGGAGATGGTCCCCTCCGGGCTGGCCGGGCAGGTCACCGCCGAACTCGACATCCCCACCGTGGGCATCGGCGCCGGTGCGGACTGCGACGCCCAGGTCCTCGTGTGGCAGGACATGGCGGGCCTGCGCACGGGGAAGGCCCCACGCTTCGTCAAGCGCTACGCCGACCTGCATTCGGTGCTCAGCGAGGCGGTCGGAACGTATGTCGAGGAAGTGAAGTCCGGGGTCTTCCCCGAACCCGAGAGGAGCTTCGACTGATGGAGGTCGGCGGCATCCAAGCGCTGCGCCGGTGGCGGGCCGAGCGGTCCGGCCGCGTCGGTCTCGTCCCGACGATGGGTGCTCTGCACTCCGGGCATCAGGCGCTCATGACCCGTGCCCGGGCCGAGTCGGATCTCGTCGTCGCCTCGATCTTCGTCAACCCGCTCCAGTTCGGCGCGGACGAGGATTTCGTCCAGTACCCGCGTCCGATCGAAGAGGACCTGAAGAGGTGCGAGGAAGCCGGAGTCGACTTCGTCTTCGCACCGGCGCTGGCGGAGATGTACCCGTCCGCGCCCGAGGTGCGGGTCGTCGCCGGTCGCATGGGTGCCGTGTTCGAGGGCGCGGCCAGGCCCGGGCACTTCGACGGCGTGCTCACCGTCGTGGCGAAGCTCTTCACCCTCATCGCCCCCGATGTCACCGTGTTCGGGCTCAAGGACATCCAGCAGTTCGTCCTGGTCAAACGCATGATCGCCGACCTCAACTTCGATATCGAGATCATCGGCCTGCCCGTCGTCCGCGACGCCGACGGCCTGGCGATGTCGAGCCGCAACTCCTATCTGGACTCCGAGGATCGGGCCCGTTCCTTGGCGATTCCGCGGGCTCTCGACGCCGCCGCCGAGGTGGCCGAGGGTAGCCGTGAAACGGCGGGTTCGGATGCCGGCGGCGGCGCGGGTGCTAGTCTGCCTGCCGCGGTCGAGGCCGCCGCGCTGGCCGAGCTGGAACCGGCCGCCGAGCGCGGGGATCTCGAGATCGTCTACTGCAGCCTCGTCGAGGCCGCGACCCTGCGGCCGTGTCCGCCGGACTTCACGGGACCAGCTCTGCTGCTCGTGTCCGCGACGGTCGGCGGGACACATCTCATCGACAATCTGCCGCTGGAATTCTGATCACGCAGGTACGCGTCTGAACGTCCCGCGGCGAGGAGCAACCTCGGCGCCCCGTCCTTTCAGCGGTCCGGCGGGCCTCAGATGGGGATCGCGATGACGGCGATGCCGATGATGAGCAGGATGACCGTGGAGGCGGCCTCGATGAAGAAATCGGCGCTGCGGTGCGCCATCGCAGAGGCGGCGAGACTGGCCATGCACGCAAGCACGAGCTGGTAGGACAGGAGCACGCCGAGAATGAGGAGGACGAGCACCGTATAGTCGACGCCGGTCGGGGAGGCTGGGACGAGGGTCGGGAGGATCGCCAGGAAGAACAGGCCGACCTTCGGGTTGCTCAGCGACGAGATGATGCCGCGGCGATAGGACACGACCGAGCGCAGGTGACCCCGCGAGGTCGACTCCATGACGGAGGCGATCTCGGTGACGGGGCCGTCCGCGGGGTCGGTCGACGAGGTGGGGGAGACGTCTGTGGTGGATCCACCTGTCGCCTCGGCGGTCTTCAGCTCACGGCGCAGGCGAAGGGCCTGCCGACCCGCGAGGACGCCGAGGAGACAGAGGTAGAGGCCGCCGCCGATCTTGAGCACCTGCACCGCGGCCGGATAGACGGTCAGCAGTGCGGAGACGCCCGTGAGCGCGAGCACCATCCAGATCACGGTGCCCGTGGCCGTGCCGAGCGCATAGACGAGTCCGGCCTTGCGGCGCAGCGAAGACAGACGGATCGTGAGGATCGTCTCGGGACCGGGGGTGACGGCCAGTGCGGCCGCGGCTCCGGTGATGGTGAGGATCTCGGGTCCGGTCACGGCGCTCCTTCGGAAGATGAGTGAGTAGACGGGGATGAGGCAGAGGGGTGTTCTCCGATCTCAGTGGAGACGAACACTATTCTGCCTGAGCCACTATTCTGCCTGAGCCGATCAATCGGGAACAGCAACTGATCATGAATGATCATCAGGCAGTCCCTAACGATTTTCCGGTGGTCTGCGGCTACCCTTGGGAACATGTGGGATCTCAACCGGCTGCGAGTCTGGCGGGCCGTCGCCGCCACCGGCTCCGTGGTCGCAGCGGCGAAGAGCCTAAACTACACACCGGCGACCGTCAGCCAGCACATCACCACCCTGCAGAAGGCCGTTGGGGCACCTCTGTATCGGCATTCGGGACGCGGCATCGAGATCACCGATCTCGGCAGACGCTTGGCCGATGATTCGGCGGAGGTCTTCACCGCGGTCGGCCGCCTCGACGACCTGGTCGAGAGCTTCCGCAACGTCAGCCGACCCCGTCTGCGGATCGCGGCATTCACCTCGTTCAACGCACGTCTGCTGCCGGGCATCATCGAGACCGTGGCCCGCGACCATCCGCACCTGCGCTTCGACATCCAACTCAACGAACCGGCGAAGAACCGGCGTGGGCACTGCCTCATCGAAATCCGGGCCGAGGTCCCGCAGGACGGTGAGATCCACCTGCCGGAGATGACGCGCATCCCGCTCTTCGACGACGCCTACCGGGTCGTGGTCCCCGCAGATCACAGGTTCACAGGCCGTGAGACCGTGCCCTTCATCGAGCTCGAGGCCGAGCACTGGGTCGACTACGACATGTGGGCCGGGCCCTCGAGCAAGGTCGTCGACCATGCGTGTGCCGCGGCCGGTTTCGAACGCAGGAGCTTCGCCGCCTGTGAGGATGACTTCGCAGCGCTGGCCCTCGTCGCCTCGAGCTTGGGCGTCACGGTGCTGCCGCGGCTGTCGACCGTGCAGCTGCCGCCGGGACTCGTCGCCGTCGACCTCACCGACCCGGTTCCGAAGCGCCGGGTCGTCATGCACGTGCGGGAGAAGGATGCCCACCTGCCCCACGTCCGCGCCTTCGTCGCCGCCACGGAATCCGCCGTCCGAACCCACCTCACCACCCCCTGATTACTACCCGACGGCGGCCCAGCAACCTCGCGCGAGGTTGCTGGGCCGCCGTCGGGTAGTCCTGGGAGGGGAGATGCGCTGTTCCTCATAGTGGGCTGAGATCCCGCCGGGAGGGTGGTGGGATAGGCTGTTGGGGTGAGTTCTGAAATCGAAATCGGCAGAGGCAAGCGCGGCCGTCGCGCCTATTCCCTCGACGACATCGCCATCGTCCCCGCTCGGCGCACCCGCGATCCCGAAGACGTGTCCCTGAGCTGGCAGATCGACGCCTACCAGTTCGAGCTGCCCTTCATCGGCGCTCCCATGGACTCGGCCATGTCACCGGAGACGGTCATCGCCCTCGGCAGATTCGGCGGCCTCGGCGTCCTCGACCTCGAAGGCCTGTGGACCCGGTATGAGGACCCGACCCCGCAGCTGGCCGAGATCGCCCAGCTGCCGGCGGAGATGGCGACTGCCCGGATGCAGGAGCTCTACTCCGCACCCATCCAGGCCGAACTCATCACCGCTCGCCTCGAGCAGATCCGTGAAGCCGGAGTCACCGTCGCCGGCGCCCTGACCCCGCAGCGGACCCAGGAGTTCTACAAGACCGTCATCGACGCAGGAGTCGACATCTTCGTCATCCGCGGCACCACGGTCTCGGCCGAGCACGTCTCGACCCACTCCGAACCTCTCAACCTCAAGCAGTTCATCTACGAACTCGATGTGCCCGTCATCGTCGGCGGAGCCGCCACCTACACCGCGGCCCTGCACCTCATGCGCACCGGTGCCGCCGGCGTCCTCGTCGGCTTCGGCGGGGGAGCGGCGGCCACGACCCGCAAAACCCTGGGCATCCATGCTCCGATGGCCACGGCCGTTGCCGATATCCACGCCGCCAGACGGGACTATATGGACGAATCCGGCGGCCGCTATGTCCATGTCATCGCCGACGGCGGACTCGGCACCAGCGGTGAGATCGTCAAGGCCTTCGGGGTCGGCGCCGACGCCGTCATGCTCGGCACCGCCCTGGCCCGGTCGACCGAAGCTCCCGGCCGCGGAATGCACTGGGGCGCCGAAGCTCACCACCCCGAGCTGCCGCGCGGCCACCGGGTGGAGCTGGGCACCGTCGGCAGCCTCGAGCAGGTGCTCTTCGGGCCCGGGCGCACCGCGATCGGCGAACTCAACCTCGCCGGCGCCCTGCGTCGGGCCCTGGCCACCACCGGCTACCTCGACCTCAAGGAATTCCAACGCGTCGACGTCACCGTCTCGCCCTACCAGACTGGTTCGGTGGTCTGAACTGTTCCGCCTGGCACTGACCCCCAAATGGCTGGGGTCCCTGCTCCTCGTACTGGTGCTCGTCACCTGCTTCGTCGGTCTCTCCGCGTGGCAGGTCGACCGAGCCCAGCACAAGAACGATGTCGCCGAATCCTCCGGAGTGAATGAGCTCAAGGACTTCAACGACGTCATGGACGCCCAGGCTCCGATGCCCGGCATCCTCGCCGACCAGCGGGTCAGCCTGTCCGGGCACTGGATCCCCGACGCTCAGATCGTCATCCCCGGCCGCGTCCAGGACGGCGAGTCCGGGTATTGGGTGGTCACGATGTTCGCTCCCGACGGGGGCCACCTCGGTGAGGGTGTCGACGTCGCGAACGCGGAAGAGAAGACGATCGCGATCCCCGTCGTCCGCGGATTCACCACCGACGAGGACACGGCGATGACCTCCGAGGCCCGGGACGGCCAGGTCGAGCTGACCGCGCGGATCGGACCCATCGAAGGCCCCGTCGAGGGAAATGATCTGCCCGACGGGCAGGTGCACACGGTCTCGACCTCGCAGATCATCAACATGTTCCCCGACCTGCTCACCTACTCCGGATTCCTCATTCCCGAAACCGCCGACGGGGCGGCCGCCTCGGTGGGCACCGACGGCCTCGAGCAGGTTCCGACCACGACGACCCGCGACGAGGGCGGATTCGATCTGCAGTCGGCGGTCTACGCCCTCGAATGGATCATCTTCGCGGCCATGGCCCTCTACATGTGGTTCCAGCTGCTCCGCGATGACTACTTCCGGCGCCGCCTCGGCGAGGATTCCCAGGATTCGGAGAAGAGCGTCGAGTATGTTGTCGTCAAGCCCGCGGGCGATGCGACCATCGACCCCGAGGTGATGTCCGGGCTGACCGGACTGCCGGCCCACCGCCACGGCGGGAAGAAGCCCGGGAAGAGACCCGGGAAGCAGGCCGGCACGACCGTCGGATCGACCTCGACCGACGATCCCGCCGACACCGACCCAGCCGACACCGACCCAACCGACATCGACACTTCCACGACCGGAGGAAACTGAGCGTGAGCGAAGAACACGAGTCCTTGGACTCCCGCCCCGACTTCGACGAGAACGATGTGTGGAGCGTCAAACGCTTCACCTCCGCGCGCAATGCGCTGAAGTTCTACCGTGTGATGGCACTCATCACCGGCACGATGCTGCTCATCCTCACGGTCGAGATGATCTACAAGTACCTCATCGCCGCCGACTCCGAGACCGCCCTGACCTTCGGCGACTTCAACCTCGCCGCGGCCATCGCGATCTGCCACGGCTGGTGCTACGTCGTCTACCTCATCGGCTGCTTCTGGCTCAACCAGCAGATGCGCTGGTCGCTCGGCCGCTACCTCATCCTCGCCCTGGCCGGCGTCGTGCCCGTGATGTCGTTCATCTTGGAGCGCCGCATCCACCGCCAGGTCGACGCGGAGCTCGAAGCCGCCGTCGTCGTCGCACCCAAGTCCTAGGACTCAACCCACCCTCGCCGAGGCGGCCCACCGGGCCGTGGGCACCTGCCCGTGGTGGGTGCTTGCCCCGAATTCGGGCGTCTGGTCGCCGACGCTTAGAATTGGATCATGACGCAATCCCAGAGCACGCAGGTGCCCCCTGTCCTCGTCGTCGATTTCGGCGCCCAGTACGCCCAGCTCATCGCACGGCGCATCCGCGAAGCCGGCCTGTACTCGGAGATCATCGCCCACGACGCCCCCGCCGCCGAGTTCGCGGCGAAGAACCCCGTGGCCATCGTGCTCTCCGGTGGACCCTCGAGCGTCAACGACGCCGCAGCCCCGAACTTCGACACTGAAGTGTTCGACCTCGGCATCCCGACGATGGGCATCTGCTACGGCTTCCAGCTCATGTCGACGGCGCTGGGCGGCCGCGTGGCCAAGACCGATAAGCGCGAATACGGATCGACCCCGGTCTCCGTGTCCCAGACCGGCGCACTGCTTGCCGAGACCCCCGAGAACTACAAGGTCTGGATGTCCCACGGGGACTCCGTCGCCGAGGCGCCCGCCGGCTTCGACGTCCTCGCCTCCACCCCGGACACCCCCGTCGCGGCCTTCGAATCCGCGGCGAAGAGGTTCGCCGGCGTGCAGTGGCACCCCGAGGTCCTCCACTCGGAGAACGGACAGCAGATCCTCGAGAACTTCCTCTACAACGTCGCCGGCCTCGAAGCCGACTGGACGAACGAATCCGTCATCGACGAGCAGGTCGAACTCATCCGCGCCCGCGTCGGATCGAAGAAGGTCATCTGCGGACTCTCCGGAGGCGTCGACTCCTCCGTGGCCGCGGCGCTCGTCCACAAGGCCATCGGCGACCAGCTCACCTGCGTGTTCGTCGACCACGGTCTGCTGCGTCAGGACGAACGTGTCCAGGTCGAGCAGGACTACGTCGACTCTATCGGGGTCCGCCTGGTCACCATCGACGCCCGTGAGCAGTTCCTGTCCCAACTCGCCGGCGTCACCGACCCGGAGGAGAAGCGCAAGATCATCGGCCGCGAGTTCATCCGCACCTTCGAGACCGCCGCCGCCGATCTCGTCCTCGAGGCCCAGGAGGGTGAGGGCGAAGACATCGCCTTCCTCGTCCAGGGCACCCTCTACCCCGACGTCGTCGAATCCGGCGGCGGATCGGGGACCGCGAACATCAAGAGCCACCACAATGTCGGCGGCCTGCCCGACGACATCCAGTTCCAGCTCATCGAACCCCTGCGCGCCCTGTTCAAGGACGAGGTCCGGGCCATCGGCCGCGAGCTCGGCGTGCCCGAGGTCATCGTCTCCCGGCAGCCCTTCCCCGGCCCCGGCCTGGGCATCCGCATCATCGGCGAGGTCACCGAGGAGCGCCTGACCACCCTGCGCAGGGCCGATGCCATCGCCCGCGAAGAGCTGACGAAGGCCGGCCTCGACGGGGAGATCTGGCAGTGCCCGGTCGTCCTGCTCGCCGATGTCCGCTCCGTCGGCGTCCAGGGCGACGGCCGCACCTACGGCCACCCCGTCGTGCTGCGCCCGGTCTCGAGCGAGGACGCGATGACCGCCGACTGGACGCGCATCCCCTACGATGTGCTCTCCGTGATCTCCAGCCGCATCACCAACGAGGTCGACGACATCAACCGCGTCGTCCTCGACGTCACCTCGAAGCCCCCGGGCACCATCGAATGGGAGTGATCCTCCGCGACCGTTGACGGGTGATCGTGCGGACGCCCTCACCGAGGCGGCCTCGAACGCGACCCCTGACTACTCGTCCTGAACATCGTTCAGTTACAGTGGTAGGGTGCTCGAGGCCGCCTCGGGCGTCCCCGATCCCGGTCCGGGAGGATCACGAGCAATGGAGTACTCATGAGACAGGCCCACAGCGCAACCTCGGCGGGGATCACCCGTCCCCGCTCCGCCGGCGGCGATATCGCCCTCATCGCGGTCTTCGCGGCGATGCTCGCGGCCTTTGCGATGATGCCCCCGGTCCCGGTGGGCCCCCTCGGTGTGCCGATCACCCTGCAGACCTTCGCGATCGCCCTGTGCGGAATGGTGCTCGGACCCTGGCGCGGATTCGCAGCCACCCTGCTCTACGTCGTCCTCGGTCTCATCGGACTGCCGATCTTCTCGGGAATGCGCGGCGGAATCGGCGTCCTCGCCGGCCCGAGCGCCGG
Organism: Brevibacterium limosum; assembly: GCF_011617705.1. NCBI lineage: Bacteria > Bacillati > Actinomycetota > Actinomycetes > Micrococcales > Brevibacteriaceae > Brevibacterium > Brevibacterium limosum. The sequence continues at coordinate 1,108,458 of NZ_CP050154.1, forward strand.
CTACATCCTCTCCTTCGCCCTCTACGCTCTCCTCGCCGGCCTCATCGCCGCCTGGGCAGTGCGTCGCTTCAGCGGAATGAAGCTCGGTGCGGTGCTGTTCCTCGGCGGCTTCGGCGGCAGCCTCCTGCTCAACCACCCGCTGGGCATCCTCGGCATGTCGATCAACGGCGACCTGCCCCTCGGCGTCGCAGCCGTCGCGGACCTCGCCTACTGGCCCGGTGACGTCGTGAAGAACCTCCTGGCCGCCTCGGTGGCGGTGCTCATCCACCGCGCGTTCCCCGACGTGCTGCGCCGCCGGGGCATCAGCGTCGAGTCGGTGTCGGCCAGGCAGGCGCAGGGCACGAAGTGACACGGGAGATCCGGATGAGCGACGTCGCCGTCGGAGTCCTCGACGACGGACCCGACGGCGATGTCGTGCGCCCGATCCTGCAGGACGTCAACCTCACCCTGACCGAGGACATCGTCGCCGTCATCGGCGCGAACGGTTCGGGGAAGTCGACTCTGCTGCAGCTGTTCAACGGACTGGTCACCGCGAATGCGGGGCAGGTCCTCGTCGACGGAGTCGATCCGCGTCGGCAGCCGGCGAAGGTGCGCTCAATGGTCGGCTTCGTCTTCACCGATCCGGCCGCGCAGCTGGTCATGCCGACCCCGATCGGAGACATCGAACTGTCCCTGCGCAAGTCCGTGCCCAAGCGCGAGCGGCGGGCCGCGGCCCTGACGGTGCTCGACGAGCTCGGCATCGCTGACCTGGCCGAACGCAGCGTCTACGAACTCTCCGGCGGTCAGCGTCAGCTGGTGGCCCTGGCCGCGGTGCTCGCCGTGGATCCGCAGATCCTCGTCCTCGACGAGCCGACGACCCTGCTCGATCTGCGCAACAGGGAGCGGCTACGCGTGCATCTGCACGACCTCGTGGCCCGCCGCGGGGTGCGCATCATCCTGACCACCCATGACCTCGAGTTCGCGCAGATCGCCCGGCGTGCGATCGTCGTCGAGGACGGGCGGATCGCTGCTGATGCCGCCCCCGCCGAGGCGATCGAGACCTATCGGGACCTCATCATGAGCGATACCCCATGACCGGGCAGGTCACGTGGCGCAGGAACGCCGGCATCAGGGCCCGACCGCAGCTCTTCGGGAAGGTGGCGCATCCGCGCGGATGGCTGCACGAGGTGCCGACGGGAGTGAAGCTGGCGGTGATCGCCGTGATCGGCATCGTTGCGCTCATCTGCCGTGACGCGGTCATCAACTGGTCGATGTTCGCCGTCCTCGTCGTCATCGGATTCACCGCCCGGCTGCGGCTGAAGTACGTCCTGCGCACGTGGATCTACGTGGCGGTGCTCGTGGCGATCGTCATGGGACTGCAGTACCTCTTCGGCTCCATGGAGTCGGGTCTGGCCGTCGGCGGGACCGTGTTCGCCTGTGTGCAGGCGGCGCTGATCCTGACCCTGACGACGTCGGTGGCGCAGCTGCTCGACACGTTCACCGTGCTCGTCTCACCGCTGCGATTCTTCGGGGCCAACACCGAGGCGATCGCACTGACCGCGAGCCTCATGGTCCGGGCGATCTCGCATATCTCCGGACTGCTCGGGGAGGCCGAACGCGCCGCCCGCGCGAGGGGCCTGGACTCGAGCATCAAGGCCCGAGTGGTGCCGGCGATCCTGCGGTCGGTGAAATACGCACAGGACACGGGACGGGCGCTCGACGCCCGCGGCATCGTGGACTGATCGTGTCCACCGACCGCTCGAGTTTCCGTCGATCGCTCATCGCATAGCTTGATACAACGACGCTGACTTGAGCGGTCGACGATTCGCCTCCGAGAGTCTGAGCCGGTTGTGAGCCGGGACTCAGCGGAACACCCGGTGTGAGGAGTAGCCTCGGCGGAAGAGGACTCGAACCCCTCCAGAACCGAAGGAGACATGATGACCGGCACCGAGAACACAGTCCTGTTGGCCATGGACTTCCAGAACGGCATCGCCGGCGACGACGCCTTCGCCTCGACCGGTGTGCTCGAACGCGCACGTGACGCCGTCGCCGCAGCCCGCAGCCACGACATCCCCGTCGTCTGGGTGCGGGTCGCCCTGCGCGAGGGGCATCCGGAACTGGCGGCAACCGCCTCGTTCGCGCAGATCGCCGCTCACGGCGACGTCGACGAAACGCATGCCTCGACGAGCATCCACGAGACTCTCGACCGCCATCAGGGTGAGCCGATCGTGACCAAACGTCGCATCAGCGCCTTCACCGGCAGCGACCTCGAGGTCCTGCTGCGCGGCTATGGGGCGTCGTCTCTCGTACTCGCCGGAGTCGCCACGAGTGGAGTCGTGCTCTCGACGGTGCGTCAGGCCGCCGATCTCGACTTCGAACTCACCGTGCTCTCCGACGCCTGCGCCGATCGCGACCCCGAGGTCCACCAAGTGCTCACCGAGAAGGTGTTCCCCAAGCAGGCGAAGGTGGTCACTGTCGCCGACTGGACGACCGGTCTCGGCTGAGGCGCCGGCGTTTCAGTAGGGGAGAGGGTTCTCCAGCCCGGAGTTGACCATCGAGCTGAACCCGCGACCGAGCACCTGCGGGGCGGGATTCTCGATCGCCCGCGAATAGTGGCCGACGAGCTGTGAACACACGCTCTTCCAGCTCCGGGCCTGCACCTGCTCACGACCGGCGACACCGAATGCCCGACGCTTCGCCTCGTCGCCGAGGAGATCGGCCGCATGCGCTCGCATGGCGCGCAGGTCCTTCGGGGTGTAGAGCCACCCGGTGTGGGAGGAGTCGACGAGGTCGAGCGGGCCGCCTCGGGCAGGGGCGATGACCGGCACCTCGGAGGCCATGGCCTCCTGGATCGTCTGACAGAAGGTCTCGAGTTCACCCGGAGCGACCATGAGGTCGAAGCTCGCCACCGCTTGGGCGAGGGCATCCCCGCCGAGGAACCCGGTGAAATGAGCCTCCGGCAGCAGCCGCTGCAGACGTGACCGCCAGGGACCGTCACCGACGATGACGACCTTCGCCCCGGGCAGATCGGTGAGCGCGGCGAGGTCCTCGACCTGCTTCTCCGCCGCCAAGCGGCCGACGAAGCCGATGATCTTCTCACCGTTCGGGGCCACGGTTCGTCGCCACACCTCTGACCGATGGCTGGGATCGAACCGGGAGGAATCGACCCCACGGGCCCACAGGGCCACCTCGGCGACACCGAGCCCTTTCAGCTGATCGATCGTGTACGACGATGGGGCCAGCGTCAGGGAGGAATGCTGGTGGAGGTTGCGCACGTGATTCCACAGCATGGCCTCGATGCCGTGCATTCCGTACCGGGCGGCATAAGCGGGAACCTCGGTCTGGTAGATCGCCACGGTCGGCAGGTTGAGCGTCTGAGCGGCGAGCACCCCGCGCCAGCCGAGGACGAACGGGCTGGCCAGGTGGACGACGTCGGGGGCGAAACGCTGCAACAGCCGGCGGATGCGGGTGACACCGCCGGGGGCGACGCGGATGCGCCGATACTTCGGCAAGGCGATCGAGGGGACCCGGACGATGCGGGCGCCAGCGACCTCCTTCGGTCCGTCCCTGCGCGTGCCCGGAGCGATGACGAGGACCTCGTCGCCGCGGTCGGTCAGATGGTCGAGGACGCGCAGGAGTGAGTGGGTGACCCCATTCATATTGGGGAGGAAGGATTCTGCAATGATCGCTACTCTCACGGCTTCCAGCTAAGGCCCGCCGAGTGACGAACATGTGATCCGAAGGCGACAGGTCGGCGACATCTGGCCGAAATCGGTCCGGCGCTCCCCGCCTCGGTGTCCGGATGGTGACCTGTTCGCGGCGAGTCTGAACCCCGCGTAAACTGAGGTGTCGGAAATGCTCGCTCAGCACATGGAACGAGGGGAATGACCGTGGTCTGGTTCATCGTCGGCGGTTGTGTACTCGCCGCCCTCATCGTCCTCTTCCTCATCCTCACGGTCCTGCGCTTCAACCAGCTGTCCATGGCCCGATCGGTGTGCGACGAAGCCAAACGCCAGCTCATCGGCGAAATCCGCGCCCGCCACGCCCTCGTGCCCGCCTATCTCGGCACCCTCCAGCAGATCGCCGGGCAAGACCTGTCCACGCTCGAACTCGCGCTCGCCTCCGCCGAACGCGCCCCCTTCGACCACCGCGGAGCCGCCGCCGAAAACGCCCTGACGGCAGCCGTCAACGACGCCGCCCTCATCCCCGCGGCTCTCACGGAGAGGTCCCTGACCTCGGACTACGCCCGTTCCCAGCGGGCAGCGGTCAACGAAGAGATCGACACGACGATCCAGCTTCTGCACGGTCAGCTGCAGGTGCTGACCGAACGGATCCTCGCCGGCGCCCGCTTCTACAACACGAACGTCGAACGCTATCACCGGCAGCGGATGCGCCCGGTCTCCCGACTCTTCAGCAACGTCTTCAAGGCCCGCGCCCCATTCACCGAGGCGATCGATGACGATGGCAGCCCCGGCACGGCGAGCCCCCCCTCGGCGAGGATGACGCCATGACCCGCTTCCGCCTCGATCTGGGCTACCGCGGCACGGATTTCCACGGCTGGGCCAAGCAGCCGGGTCTGCGCACGGTCCAAGGCGCCGTCGAATCCGGGCTCGAACGGATCACCGGCACCGAGGCGGCCACCGTCGTCGCCGGACGCACCGACGCCGGAGTCCACGCCCGACGCCAGGTCGTCCACATCGATCTCGGTGATGCGGCGATCGAGAAGCTCATCGGCCAGTCGAATCGATCCGCCGAGGCGGCCCTGCTGTCCCGTCTGCGCGGAGTCCTCGCCGCCGACGGGTTCCACGACATCGTCATCCACGCCGTGACCGAGGTGCCCGAGGACTTCGACGCCCGGTTCTCCGCGTTATGGCGGTCGTATCAGTACCGGCTGGCCGATCACCGATCCTTCATCGATCCGCTGCTGACCCCAGTGACCCCACGCCACAAGGGCGAGCTCGATGCCGAAGCGATGGCCGAGGCCGCGAGCGAAGTCCAGGGCCTCCACGACTTCCTGCCGTTCTGCAAACCCCGCGCGGGAGCGACGACGATCCGCACACTTCACGAACTGCGAGTCGAACGCGATCAGGACGCGGTCATCACCATCGATCTGAGAGCCGATGCCTTCTGCCATCACATGGTCAGAGCACTCGTCGGCGGACTGATCAAGGTCGGATCCGGCAATTGGGCGGTGACGCGTCCGGCCGAACTCATCGCCGAGGCCGACGCCGGGCTGACCTCGGACGTGCCCATGTTCGTCACTCCCGCCGAAGGCCTGGTTCTCACCGAAGTCGGCTACCCGGCACCCGAGGACTATGCCGCCCGTGCTGCGCAGACCATGGCCCGCCGCGACCAGGAGTAGGTCCGCTCGCGGCCGGGAAAACGCTGTCTGCCTAGCCGCTCTTGACGACCGATGTCGTGATCATGTGAGAATTCCTCTTTCCAGGTGTGAGAATCCTGTGTAGATTTACATCCAGGTAACCTTACGTTCGCATTGGCACTGCAGGATGGGCACGTCTCCCTCTCCGCCGCACGGTTGATGTGTGCACCACGAAATCCTGAAGGAACTGAATATATGTCCAAGCTTGTCTCCAAGGTCGTGGCTACCGGGGCGGCGGTGTCGATGCTGACGCTGCCCGGCCTCGCTCCGGCCATCGCCGCACCCGGGCTCGGCGAGGGGCAACCCTCGACAACGACGACCTCTCCTGCCGACGATTCCCAGCCGAACGCGGACGACGCGGCGAACGACGCTTCGACGTCTTCGGACGACGCACAGACCGATGGCGCTGCCACGCCGACCGACGAATCCGCCTCGGCGCAGGCAGCCGAGGCCGGTACCCAGGTGCAGCTGCTCAACATCACCGACTTCCACGGACGCATCTCCGACGCAGGGGCCACGGTGGCTTCCGTCGTCGAAGAACAGCGCGATGCCTTCGCGGACAAAGGCGGAACGGCGATGCTGTCCGCCGGTGACAACATCGGCGCCTCTCCGTACAATTCGTCCTCGGCAAAGGACACGCCCACGCTCGACGTGCTCAACGCGATCGGCGTCGAGGCCTCGGCGGTGGGCAACCACGAATTCGACCGCGGGGTCGAGGACCTCACCTCGCGCGTGAACACCGAGGCGGACTTCCCGCACCTCGGCGCCAACGTCTACGACAAGGGCAGCAAGAACGTCGTCGACGGCCTCGATGAGTACACGATGGTCGATGTCGACGGCGTCAAGGTCGCCGTCATCGGCGTCGTCACGAAGGAGACCGCCACACTGGTCTCCCCGGACGGCATCTCCACGATCGATTTCGGTGACCCGACGGACGCCGTCAATCGTGTCGCCGACGAGATCGACGAGTTGCCGGCCGACGACCAGCCGGACATGACGGTCGTCGAGGCCCACCTCGGCGCCTCATCGACGAAGAGCCTCGAGGATGCGAAAGCCTCGAACGCGGAGTTCGACAAGCTCGTCACCGAGGCCGATGCCTCGATCGACGTGCTCTTCACCGGCCACACCCACCTGCCCTACAGCTTCGAGGCCCCGGTCCCCGGCGATGCGGACCGGACCCGCCCGGTCCTCGAAGCCGGCAGCTACGGTTCGCATGTCGGTCAGGTCCAGCTCACCGCCGACGGCGACGGCGAATGGTCGACCGATGCCGCCGAGCTGCTGAGCACCGAGGACAAGAGCTATGACTCGCCCGTCGTCGACGAGGTCGAGAAGATCGTCGCCGAGGCGGACGAAGCGGCCAAGGTGCCCGGTTCGGTCGTGCACGGAAAGATCTCCGAGGACATCAAACGCGCTTTCACCGACGGCAACGAAGACCGCGGCGGCGAGTCGACCTTGGGCAACCTCGTCGCCGATGCACTCAAGGATGGCGTGAAGGGGTCGCAGCTGGAAGAGGCCGACTTCGGAATCACGAATCCCGGCGGTCTGCGCACCGACCTGCTCTGCGATCACATCTACAACACCGAGGAGAAGTGCGAGGTCACGGCCGCGGAACTCAACGAGGTCCTGCCCTTCGCCAACGATCACGGAGTGGTGACGATGAAGGGTGCCGACGTCATCGGGCTCTTCGAAGAGCAGTGGCAGCCCGAGGGCGCGCGCAACCAGTTCCTTCACCTGGGCATCTCAGACGAGCTCGACGTCGTCTACGATTCGTCGGCCGAGCGCGGCGAGCACGTGAAGTCGGTCAAGGTCAACGGCGAAGCCATCGACCCGGACAAGGACTACCGGGTCGCGACCCTGAGCTTCCTCGCCGCCGGCGGTGACAACTTCTCCTCCTTCGCCAAGGGCACATTCGAGCAGTCGGGACTGACCGATTTCGACGCGTGGGTGAACTACTTCGAAGAGAACACCCCGGTCTCACCGGATCAGAACGAGCGCCAGGCCGATGCTGTCAAGGACGTCATCAACAGCGGTGATCTGAGCGCCGAGCTGACCGGCCCGAACACCATCAAGCCGGGTGAAAGCGCTGAGTTCGCGCTCAAGACGAATGCGAAGTCCGAGGTGGCGGGCCCCGTCGACATCACCGTCGACCTGCCGGACGGCTTCACCGTCGAGGCGACCGCGCGGTCCGAGGCTCAGTCGGCTTCCGCCGGTGCCACCACGGACAAGGCCCCTGAGGTCAGCGCCGAGACGGCTGCCAAGACGATCACACTCGACTCGATCCCAGCCGGGGAGTCCGAGACCCCTGTGACCGTGACCGCGCCGGACGACGCTTCGGGTGAGGTGACCGTCAAGGTCAGCGTGCAGGCCAACGCCGACGGTCCGTGGTGGGATGACAATCCGCTGCCTCTGGCGCATGAGTTCGAGGCCACCGCTGCAGTCGGTGACGACGCGAATGCTGCGGCCGGCGAGGACGGGTCGGCCGACGGCGGCAACGCCGACGGTGGTGCCGCCGACGGTGGTGCCGCAGACGGCGGGTCGGCTGATGGTGGAGACAATGCGGCAGGCAGTGCCGATGGCGGCGACAGCGCTGCCGGCGGCAACGCCGATGGTGCGAACGCTACGGCCGACGGCGGTTCGGCCGACGGATCCGGAAGCGATGCAAGCGGTTCGAAGGACGGCGGCGACCTGCCGCGCACCGGCTTCGAGACCTTCAACATCGTCGCTGCGGCCCTGGCGCTCATCGTGGCCGGAGGCACCGCGGTCACGGTGGTCCGTCGCCGCAAGCTCAGCGCCCAGAGCTGAGTCAGCGGCGGCAGTTCATGCGGCGAAGCTGCTGCCAGCTGAGCGAAGCTGATGTCCCGACGGGCCGGTCCGGAACAGGCTGAGCCGGGCTTGATGCCAGACAGGCGGGGCCGGAGCGTCTATCTCCGGCCCCGCCGTTGTTCGCAGGCGCATTTCTCGCGGAACCATCCCGCACCGTCAGTGCCGAGTCCACCACCTACGTTCGGGAGATTGTGGTTCGCTCGGGAGATTTGTGCGTGGCATCCCGCACCGTCAGTGCCGTATCGAACAGGTGGTCGCAAGGTGCACCGGTGCAAAGAGGGGTTATGCCGCTGCGGAGGGGTGTTGCGAGGTAAGCCGGGTGCTGCGGCTGACGGTGAGGGATGCCCGGGGGAGTCAGCGGCGGGGCGGTGCCTCAGCCCCGCCCTCGGCCCCGCCCTCGGCCCCGGCCTCAGCCCCGGCCCCGACCTCGGCCCTGGCCTCGGCCTCCGGCTCGTCCGCGGCAGTCGGGGTCGGCGGGAGACCGGCGCGGAAGGTCTCGAGGTGAGTGAGCACCGGGACGAGGAAGAGGATGCCGACGGCCGGCACCACGATGCCCGAGTCGTTGATGAGGGTGCCGACTCCCAGCAGGATCGCCAGGCTGATCAGCGTCGCGCGCAGCAGCGGAATCCTCCGGTAGGTGTCCTGGAGCCCGCGCAGTCTGAATCGCGCAGGATCGAGCGCCACCCAGAACACGCCGATGATGATGAGCGGCAGCACCAGAGTCATCCACGACTGAGTGAGGATATCGATGTTCATCCCGATCTTGCGAGCCAGAACGCTGAGCGCCTGACCGCCGATGATCGAGTCGAAGAAGCGGCCGAAGTGCGTGCGCTGGTCGGCCGGACGCAGCCAGTCGAGGAACAGCACAGTGAGCATGACGACTCCGGCGATGCCCACAGTCAGCCCCAGGCGCTTGAGCGAGAAGCGGATGCTCGCCGCGGCCAGCACGAGGTAGGCGACTCCGATGATGAGCGTCGGCACGGAGCCGAACTTCGTGCCCAGACCGGGTGCGGCGAGGATGACGCAGGAGACGAGCACGGGCAGAGTGACGATGAGGACGCGATGCAGCGGCTTGGTCACCAGGGATGCGAACCCGGCGACCGCCAACAGCAGCGCACAGCAGTACAGCGCCAACGCCGAGTTCCCGATCCCGTAGAACCGGGACGCGATGAGCAGCGGCTCACCCAGCAGAGTCGACATCTGCAGCTGGGAACCGGTGACGACGTCGTAGGCGAGCACAGCGACGGTCACGGTGGAGACGAAGAGCACCGGCCCGAACTTGTGCCGCCGCCAGGGGCCGACCAGCGCCGCCACTCCGAGCAGCAGCGCCCACCCGGCCAAGGCTCCGAGCATCGCGATGTCCGGGTTCGTCGCCCGCTCCCACGGCACCGTGTTGACCAGGTACGTCGAGATCGGCATCGCCGCGAAGACCACGCCGAGACGGTACGCCCCGGAATGGACGAGTTCCCGATGGTTCTTCCGCATGAACCACGCCAACGCCAGCAGACCGACCATGAGCACGGCGACGACGGGGAAGAACCACGTCGACAGATCGTTCTGCGTCTTCACCGCCACCTGCCGGTCGAGCACCGCCTGATAGCGCGATTGCCAATCGGAGCCGTGCGCCCCCGAGGTCATCGGTGCCCCGGCCGCATTGTCCATCTCCTCGGCCCCGGACAGAGCCACGAGCGTCGGTGCCAGGTCAGGCACCTGCACCAATCCGGGCTGCCGCGTCGATGACGATGTGAGCAGCCCCGCCGATTTCCCCGGTTCGACCACCATCGTCGCCTGCATCGACGAGCCCTCATGGGTGCCGTCGGCGATTGAGGAGAACACCACCGGAACGCGTCCCCCGCCGAGGCGGTTCGGCTGCTCTGCACTCATCCACCCGGTCGATTCGAGGATGTCCCCGACCTGAGCGTCGAGGTCCTTCAGCGAGTAGCCGTCGGCAGCGGTGTTGCCAAGATCGACGAGGGTGAGCTCACCGTCCCCGGCCGATCTCGCGACGTCGGTGCCCAGGTCGGAGCCGACGGGCGACCAGCTCTCGACATGCCCGGAAGGGGTGGCGGCGGCGATGGCGGCACCGTTGCCGAAGGCGCGGATATCGGGCACCGCCTCGGCCAGCGCTCCGAGCGACGCATCGTAGTTGTCACCGCGGGCCACCTGCGCGTACACGTCCCAATCGGCGACCCAGCCGTCGAGCGGTGACGCCGGTACGCGGCATTGGTCACGCGGTTCGTCGGCGGCCCGCCGGCCGGATCCCAGACCCAGCCAGCCGTCGACCGGGCAGCTCGTCGAGCGCACGGAGCGCGGTGTGATCGTCCCGATCTGCCCGCCCTTCATCATCCCCCACAGATGCGGGGTCGTGCGCGGGTCGAGGTCCTCGAAGCTGAACCCGGAGACGTTGATCGACACGACCCCGGAATTCGCCGAGGCGGCCCCACCGTCGTCCTGGCCCGCAGCCGGTGCCGCCTGCCCTGCTTGGGGCAGGCCGAGAACGAACAGGGCAATGGCCAGAATCCCCAGGAGCACCCGGGCGGCGGGGGAGGTCACGGGGGCTGTCACCGATGAGCCTCCTCGGCGTGTTCAGCACTGAGGGCCAGCAGGAAGGGCAACAGCACCATGGCTCCGGTCGAGGGCACGGCGACCCCGGAATCGGTGAGCACGAGCCCGACGCCGAGCCCGGTGACGGCGGCGAGGAAACCGAAGTGCAGGTCGGAATCGGTGAAGAGCTGGGGGAGTCGTCCCCGCCACTTGTTGACCAGGCGTCCGGTGCGGCTGCCCGCGTGGACGCGGGGGAAGTGGAGGAGATAGCGGAGGAAGACGAGGACCGCGATGAGCGCGAGCGGGGTGACGATGGCCAGGGCCGGGTTGACCTGGATGATGTGGAGGTTCGCCCCCAGCTTGCGACCGACCACCTGCAGGGCCTCGCCCGTGACGATCTGGTCGAAGAACGTGCCGAAGTGCGAACGTGCCCCGGCCGGGCGCAGCCAGTCGAGGAAGGCGATGCCGATGAGGATGGCCAGCGATGCCACTCCGATGAGGGCGAGGCGGAGGAGAGTCAGACGGATCTTCGACAGCAGCGCCAGCAGGACCATGAGACCGGCGAGGATGGCGATCGTGCCGCCGAACTTCGCACCCCAGGAGGGGTTGCCGGAGACGAACACGGCGGCCAGTCCGACGACGACCGGCACAATGATCACGGCACGAGTGCGGCCGCGTGCTCGCAGCCAGGACACCACGAGTCCCAAGAAGATGAAGAGACTGACGATGAAGATCGCAGCGCCCTGATTGCCCAATCCGTAGTAGCGGCCGCCGACGATCGGGTTGTATCCGAGCAGAGAATTCGCCTGCAGGTGGGACCCGGTGGCCAGATCGACGGCGAGGATGAGCAGGTTCGCCCCGGCCAGGGCGCCGACGCGTCCGCGCCAGGTCCGACCCCATGGCGGGATGAGAACGAGGACGAACAGAGCGGCGGCCGTGCCGATGACCGAGAGGAACAGACCGAGCCCGGGATCGGCCGACCGCGACCAGGGGACGAGTCCGGCGAGGAACGCCCCCATCGGCAGGGACGCGACGCCCAAGGACACCCAGCCGAGGAATCGGTGGACGCGCGTGGCCCGGGTGGCCCCGCCTCGGCGACCAAGGATGGAGCGGTTGAGCAGAACCGCACACGCGATGAAGAGGACGTAGAAGATGACGTCGAGCGTGATGGAGAACGTCGAGAGGTTCTGGTGGATCGTCGTCGACTTCTGCGCCTCGGCGACGAGATCGTCGATGCGCTGCTGCGGATCATCATCTGTCGGGGTGGAGTCGAAGCCGACGGCGCGCGGGGATTCGACATCGAGGACATCGAGGATGCCCGGCGCCAGATCGGTGATCTGCAGCAGTCCCGGGGTGCGGGTTGTCGCCGAGGACAGGGACCCGGGTTCGAAGCCGGGTCCGGAAGCGATGAACGCGCGCAGCTGCGGCAGACCGGAGCTGTCGCCGAGGCCCGCGACGATGATCGTCGGATCCGCGGCCCCGTCCTTCGCGTTCTCCCGCACTTCCTGCAGACGCACGCCGAGGCGGCGGTCGGCTTCGGCGACGCGGGTCTCCCGGTCGTAGTTCGGCGGAACTGTATAGGAGTAGTTCGGGATCGGGTCGAACAGCCAGGAGCGGATGCCGATCGCGCCGAGGTCGACGACGCCGAGGCGGCAGTCCGTGGCCAACGCATCGTCCGTGAAGTTCGTCACCACCCCGTCTTCGTCCGCGGCGGCATAGGCGGCGCCGGGTCCCTCGGCCGCGACGCAGGGTTCGAGCAGGGAGTCCGCATCGGCCGCGTCGGTACCGGCGGGCACGGCGTTGCCGGCTTCGGCGACGGCGCGCGCGAGCATGCCGTAGTCGACGGAGTAGCCGGAGCCGATATTGGGCTCCTTGACCGCATCGAAGCCCTCGATCCGAGCCGTCGTCGTTCCGGCCGCGGATTCGCCGCGATGAGCTTCATCACTGTTCGTCGTCTCCTTCGCCGAGGTGGCCCCGGTGCCCTCGCCCTCGGGCACCGATTCTGCGGCACCGGCGTCGGAGTCGAGGGAATCGTGATCGACGTCCGTGGTGGGGGCGATCATCGTCGGGCAGCGGGCCGAGTCATCGGGGTCGGCATCCTCGGCGACGGGGGAGGGCCCGGCCTGGGCGCGGGCGCCCGCGCCGAAGGACAGCCAGCCGGAGGCGGGACAGGTGGCCACGCCGATCGTGCGCACATTGAGATTCGCGGCCGCCCCCTCGGAGAGCAGGCGATAGAGGTTCGGAGTGCGCTCGGGATCGATATCATCGATGGTCAGACCCGGAATGCCGAAGACGACCGTCATCCCGGCCGGGGGGCTGCTGGTGTCCGTGGTCTGGGCCGAGGCAGCCGACGTGTCGATGCCCGTGGCCTGCGCCGAGGATGCGCTCATGTCCGCAGTCGGGCCTCCGCCCGATGCCTGAGCGGAGACGGGACCGACGCCGAGCCCTGCCGTCAGGAGCCCGACCAGGAGACCCAGCATCAGGATTCTCAATGCGGGAAGTCGGGAGGGCAGGCTGGAGTGAGTCGGCACAGATCAATACTATCGGCTCAGGTTTCGACTGGTCCTGAGACCGCTCTGGGCGTTTGCTCCCCGGGCCTGGGGCCATGTATATTTGATTGTCGTTGTGTGTGCTTGTCGCACTCCCTTACATAGCCTCATGCGTTGCAGGCCCGTAGGTGAGGGGAATGCGTCGATAGGTTCACCCGATTGAAGACAACCAGCGCTTGAGACCCATTGGACTCACGACCCGATGAGGATCCGGCGCTGCACTGAACAAGATACGAAAAGAAGGCTACTTTTGCGTACGTACACAGCTAAGCCCGGTGACATCGAGCACGAGTGGCACGTCATTGACGCCACTGACCAGGTGCTCGGTCGCCTTGCTTCGCAGGTTGCACGCCTCCTGCGCGGCAAGCACAAGACCACGTTCACTCCGAACACCGACACCGGTGACTTCGTCATCATCATCAACGCCGACAAGGTCGCGCTGACAGGTGCGAAGCTCGAGAAGAAGCGCGCTTACCGTCACTCCGGTTACCCGGGTGGCCTCAAGAGCGTGAACTACGCCGAGCTCCTCGCCACCCACCCCGAGCGTGCAGTCGAAAAGGCTGTCGCCGGTATGGTCCCGAAGACTCGTCTCGGACGTGCCCAGATGCAGAAGCTGAAGGTCTATGCAGGTGCCGAGCACCCGCACGCCGCTCAGAATCCGCAGCCGTACGAACTCAGCCAGGTCGCGCAGTAAGCGCCTGAGCTCTAGACATCCCGAGGAGAACCGTGGCTGATACCACCAACGCGACAGAAACTGTCGAAGAAGAGATCACCGAATACACTTCCGAGACTCCCGCATCCGCTGGCCTGGGCGAAAGCACCGCCGGTGGACGTGGACAGTCCCTGACCGCTCCCGGCAACGGAGTGGGCCGCCGCAAGCAGGCAATTGCTCGCGTGCGCCTCATCCCCGGCACCGGTGAGTGGACGATCAACGGACGTACTCTCGAAGAGTACTTCCCGAACAAGCTGCACCAGCAGCTCGTCAACGAGCCCTTCACACTGCTGGACCTCGGCGGACGTTTCGACGTCGTCGTGCGCATCTCCGGCGGTGGACCCTCCGGCCAGGCCGGCGCCGTCCGCCTGGGCGTGGCTCGTTCGCTCAACCAGATCGACGCGGAGTCCAACCGTGCCGAGCTGAAGAAGGCCGGATACCTCAGCCGCGATGCTCGCGTTCCTGAGCGCAAGAAGGCCGGTCTCAAGAAGGCCCGTAAGGCACCTCAGTTCTCGAAGCGCTGATCTCACTGGCGAACCGACTGTGGCTGGTCTGCCACTGAGTCGCAGTCATCGACAGTTCAGCATCATGAACATGAGAATGCGGTCCCGAACCAGGTTCGGGGCCGCATTTGTCTTATCCGGACGCGGCGGCGCACGCTCGCTGCCGTCCCCGTTGGGGCGGTGACCCCGTCGCGCTCAATCCCGCCGCTCAAGCCGAAGCGCGCTCAGCTCTGCGGCGTTCAACCCTGCGGCGTTCGCCCTCCGGCGCGCAACCTCGCGTCGCTCACCCGCGTGGCGCGCAACCCGCCGTTCAAGCCGAAGCGCAGATATCGCAAGGTGCACGGATCGATTTCTGCGCTCCGTCTTGAACCAGCCATTGGCACGCTGCGATCGGCCGCCTCGGCGAGGGTGCCGTGACGCACCCAGCGGATCGACTAAGATCGACTCCGACATTGACGAAAGGATCCTCACATGTCTCGACTCTTCGGCACCGATGGAGTACGCGGTCTGGCCAACCGCGACATCACGGCCAAACTCGCACTCCAGCTCTCCGTCGCCGGCTCCCGCGTGCTCAGCCGCGGCTGGACCGGTGAGAGGCGACCCTTCGCGGTGGTCGGTCGTGACACACGGGTCTCGGGCGAATTCCTCTCCGCCGCTCTCAGCGCAGGAATCGCATCGACCGGCGTCGATGTGCTCGACGCGGGAATGCTGCCGACTCCTGGCGTCGCCGAGGTGGTCAAGGACACCGGTGCCGCATTCGGCGTCGTCATCTCCGCCTCCCACAACCCCATGCCCGACAACGGGATCAAGTTCTTCGCCGCCGGCGGCACGAAGCTCGACGACGCGGTCGAGGACGAGATCCTCGAGATCTTCGACCAGGACTGGGACCGCCCGACCGGTGCCGACGTCGGCCACATCTCCCGCTACCCGGCCGCCGCCGATGAGTACACCGAGCACCTCGTGCGCAGCCTCGACGCCGAGAGCGCGCGCCCCCTGTCGGGGCTCAAGGTCGTCGTCGACTGCGCCCACGGCGCCGCCTCGATCGTGGGACCCGCCGCTCTGCGCCAGGCCGGTGCCGAGGTCATCGTCTCCGCCGCCGAACCCGACGGCTTCAACATCAACGACGGAGTGGGATCGACCCACCTCGAACCGCTGCAGCGCCTCGTCGTCGAGACCCAGTCCGATCTGGGCGTGGCCTTCGACGGCGACGCCGATCGCTGCCTGGCCGTGGACTCCCTGGGCCGCGTCGTCAACGGCGACCAGGTCATGGGCATCCTGGCGATCGGACTCAAGGAACTCGGTGTGCTGAAGGGCAGCACCCTGGTCACGACCGTCATGTCGAACCTGGGACTGAAACAGGCGATGGACAAGTACGGCATCAGGACCGTGCAGACCGCCGTCGGAGACCGGTATGTGCTCGAGCGGATGCTCGCCGACGGGTATGTGCTCGGCGGGGAGCAGTCCGGACACGTGCTCATGCTCGATCACGGCACCACCGGCGACGGAGTGCAGACGGCCCTGCACCTGATGAAGCGGATGGCCGATGCCAAGCGGACCCTGGCCGACCTCGCCGCGGAGATCCCCCAGCTGCCGCAGGCGCTCGTCAACGTCAAGGGCGTCGACAAGAACAACGTCGATCACCCGCAGGTTGCCGCCGAAGTCGCCGCCGTCGAGGCCGAACTCGCCGACACCGGGCGGGTGCTGCTGCGGGCCTCGGGCACCGAGCCGCTCATCCGCGTCATGGTCGAAGCCGCCACCGAGGACACCGCCGCCGCCCAGGCCGATCGCCTGGCCGCGTCGGTCAAACAGCACCTCGCGCTGTAGCGGCTGAGGGGCTCCTGTCCGAGCTCCGCGGCACTCAGTGCCGCTCAACTTCCTCTTGTGGCGCTTCAACCTGCCTCAACGTCGCTCAACTTCCCTCAGGTAACGCGAAGCTCGAAAAGGTCGTCGCCAGTGACGACTTTTTCGAGCTTCGCGTTACCCGAGCCTGTGGATTCGAGTGCGCGTTTATCCACAGGTGCGGAAGTGACTGTTGTGGTGGATTGCTCGGCTCCGGAATGCTTGACGCATGTTCGCGTGTCTGACCTCGGCCGAGCTCAATGCAGCCGGATTGAGCTCCCACCAGCTGCGAGTCGCCGAACGCTGCTGCCTGAGGAGAGTTCGCCGCGGCATCTACGTAGTGACGGCGGTCTGTACCGATCCGGCGCATCAGTTCATCGCTGCCGTCGGTGCAGTGTCCGGAACCACTTTGCCGCGTGAGTCGGCAGGGGCGCTGAAGAAGAATGAAGATCTGCGCATCCTCGTGCGCTCCTATGTCGATGATCTTCCGGACGGAGCGGCCTTCTCTCACCGGAGTGCCCTGATCGTCCACGGCCTCTCGATCCCGTTTTTCGACAACGACGCAGCTCCCCGAGTGGAATTCGCCCATCCGGAGATCGGCGCGCGGCGTTCCTTCGTCCACGTCTGGAAGAGGCCACTGGAAGGGGACACCGAGGTCGTCAATGATTGCCGGGCCACCACATTGCTTCGGACCCTGCTGGACGTGTCGCGCGACTGCCCTCTGGCTTTCGCCGTCGCTGTCGTGGACGAGGCGATTCGGCGAAATCTCGTTTCTGCTCGAGAGTTCGCGGACTACTGTGCCCGCAAGCCGGTGAGAACCCGGCAGGGGCGCATCAACGCAGCAGTTGCGAATGTCGATGCTCGGCGGGAGTCTGTTGCCGAATCGATCACAGCGGTCCGGTTCGTCGAATACTCAGTGCCGGGATTCGAACCGCAAGTGGTGATTCGCGATGAGAACGGGGACTTCGTCGCGAGGACCGACTTCGCCAACCAGAAGGCGCATGTCATCGCTGAATTCGACGGTGCCGGCAAGTACTATCTCGACGGTGCCGACCCGAAGCAGGCGTTCGAGCTTGAGCGCCGCAGAGAGTATTCTCTGCGCAATCTTGGCTTTCAGGTCTTCAGAATCACCTGGAAGGACCTTTTCAAGGGCGACCTCTTCCTGCGCATCAAGGACAGCGTCAGACGGCGCAGCATACAGACGGCCTGACGCGTGAACTCTGCAGCCGATCTTGCAAGCCGACGGCTCACTGCTCGCGCGAGAAGTCGTGACTACCGGCCTGCCGAGTCGCATGGCCTCCCTCAGGTCACGCAAATCTCGAAAAAGTCATCACCGGCGACGACTCTTTCGAGAGTCGCGTGACCTGAGCGGCGGCCGGGGTGGATCACGGTCCCCGGAGTGGGCTTCCGCGACCGGATGGCAGGACGAAATCGCTACCCGAACTCCCTCGCAGCGCTCCGACGTAAGTGAGATGTAAGTGCCGGCTGGCAGCATCGGGGCATCCGACGGCGGGTCAGAGTCGACTGTCGTCGGATGAGAACCTCACCTCTTCCAACGATCGGAGATCCATGACTCTGCAATCCCAAACTGTCCTCAGCGATGCCAAGCGTGAGGACTCGGCCGATCCCACTGCACAGCTTGCTGCGATGGTCGGCCCGACGATGATCCACCTGGCTGGCGACCCCGGCTACGACGAAGCGAGGACGCTGTGGAACACAGCCGTCGATCTGCGGCCCGCCGCAGTCGCTGAACCGGCCACCGCAGCTGAGGTCGCAGCCGTCGTCACGGCCTCCAGTCAGCTCGGGCTCCAGGTCGCACCGGTGAGCACCGGCCACAACGCCGGTCCGCTCGTCCAGCACGACCTCGCTTCGACCGTCCTGGTCAAGCTCTCTGCCATGGACGGCATCGAGATCGACCCGTCGGCAGCCATGGCGAGAGTCCAGGGTGGTGCGCTGTGGGGCGACGTCACCGAGGCGGCCGGTCGTCACGGACTCGCCTGCCTGCACGGATCGTCCCCCGATGTCGGCGTGGGCGGGTACCTGCTGGGCGGAGGCATCTTCCTCTACGCCCGTCGACTTGGCATGGCCACCAGCAGCCTCACAGCCGTCGAGATCGTTCTCGCCGACGGAGAACTCATCCGCGCCGACCACACTCAGCATCAGTCGCTGTTCTGGGCTCTGCGCGGTGGCGGCGGCAACTTCGGCATCGTCACCGCTTTCGAATTCTCGCTCTACCCGCTGGAGACGGTGCACGCGGGAATGATGGTCTGGGACATCGACGACGCCGACCGTGTGGTGCGTGCCTGGGCCGACTGGGCCCCGAATGCGCCGCACGAGATCACGACGTCGATGCGCATCCTCAACCTGCCCGAGGCACCGGGCATACCCGAATCCGTGGCAGGACGACCCGTCGTGTGCATGGACGGGGCCGTCCTGGCCGATAAGAAGCGTGCGCGAAGGGTCCTTGCTCCGCTGCGGAATCTGTGCCCGCGGGTCGACACCTTCGCGCAGGTGCCTCCGAGTTCGATTGCCCGACTCCATATGGATCCGGAAGGCCCGACCCCGGTCACCGGGGACACTGTACTGCTGGGACGACTGACAGACGAGGCCGTCGATGCGTTCCTTGCCGAAGTCGGCCACGGGACGGAGCACTCTCTGCTCTCGGCTGAACTGCGACAGCTCGGCGGAGCTCTGGCCAGGAAACATCCCGACGGTGGGGCGCTCAGCCGGATGGACGGGAGTTTTCTGCTCTTCGCCGCAGCGATCGCCGACACTCCTGAGAACGAAGATCGGGGGAAGCACGATGCTTCCGAACTGGTCCGGGCCATGGCGCCGTGGAGCACCGGACGTCAGTATCTCAACTTCGCTGAGGAGCCGGTCGACGTCGGCGACAGCTACGGCGACCGTGAGTGGCTGACGCTGACCAGGGTCAAGAGCGCCTACGACCCTGAGAACGTGTTCGCGGCTAATCACCCGGTGCCGCTGGCTCACACGTGAGCCCGGCGTCAGCACCCGGACTCGCCCCGGTGCGGTACGGGAACGGCACCGGGAAGTCGATGCGGCGGTAGCACGACTGGGACTCATGCCGGTGGCGGAGGGCGGAGGATGTATCTCCCATCTGTTCTTCCGCCTCGGCGAGGCGCGCGGCAGCCCTTCCGGCGAACAGCCAGCATCCGGACCACTGGGCGAGTTCGAGACCTGCGCGGGAGTGCACGATCGCTGTCTTCGGTCTGCCCCACATCAGCTGCGCCTTGGCCAACGAAGCATGGGCACTGGCGGCCAATGGCAAGCGCACGCCCTCGTGGGCGAACCGGAGCGCGGTGCGGTACCAGTCGAAGCATTCGGCATCACCGTCATCACGCATCGAACACGCGACGTCGAGCAGAATCGGGCCCACATCGGCTTCGGCCGGGTCCTGTCGGGCGATGGTCCAGGCCGTGAGTGCTCCGACAACTGCGTCATGGCACCGACCAGATCGCCGGTCGATCTGACTGCGGGTGCGCCACCACATCACCTGCCGTGCCTTGGGCCCGGTCGCTTCGCCGGCGGACCTCAGCGATTCCTCGGCCCTGTGCAGGCGTGACATGTGGGTGAGGACAAGGGCCCGGATGATGCGCAGCATCGCATCGGTTCCCGTCGTCCGCTGGTCGAGTCTTGACGCTTCTCCGAGGAGCCGCAGGGCGCGACGGAGGTCTCCGGTCAGTGCCATGACTGTCACCATGTCTTGGAGCAGGACCGCACACAGATTCTCGTGCCCCAGTCCGGAGTGGAGGGCTTCCAAGCGTTCCAACAGCGACAGCGCCTCGTTGTGACGCCCCTTCGCCATGAGGACATAGGCGAGTTCGCGGCGCAGGACCGATCCACGCATCGTCGGATCCGCTGCATCCTCGTTGCGAGGCGTGAGGTCGCCTGCGGGGTCGATGACGGCGAGGTCGGACCGGATCTCGTCTTCACGATTGCGAGCGAGTGTTCGGTGGGTGTAGAGCAGGTCCGAACTCGGGTCGAGTCCCAGTTCGTCGAGTGCACGGTGTGCCTCGGCGAACGCGCCGGGCAGTTCCGCATCGTGACCCGTCTGCTGCAGAGCCGAGATCCTCAGAATCTGAGCGTGCTCGTTCTCCGGGTGCTCGTGCGTCAGGCGAGTGAGCAGTCTGAGCGCAGTGTTCCCGTCGCCGAACTCCAGATGGAATTCGGCGCATCTCTCCCGAATCCGGGTGTGCAGACCGCTGAGCTCGGCCTGCCAGTCCGCCGTGTCGGGCAGGTCGACGTCGGGAAACGGCTCGCCGCCCCACTGAGCCGCGGCCGCCTCGAGGCATCGGAGCGTATCCAGGTCGTGGTCGGGCATATCCTCGGCGAGGGCGGTCCGGGCACTTTGCTCGAAACGCCACGCATCGACGGAGCTCCGATTGAGGTCGAGTCTGTAGCCGTTCGGTGAACTGAGCAGAACACCGTGCCCCAACTGCTTGCGCAGACGGTGGATCTGGACGTGCAGGCGAGTGGTGACACGCTCGGACCACTCATCCGGCCACAGCGCTTCGACGATGCGTGACGCCGGCGTCCAGGCGCGGAGCCGGAGTACCAACAGAGACAGGAGGGCTCGCTGGGTGCGTCCCTGTATCCCGCGAGCCACACCGTCATGGAGAATCTCCACGCGTCCCATTGCGCGCATATCCATCCGGTCAGCGTAGAGTCTCGCGATACCGGGAGGAATACCTCGACGAACCTCACAGTTTCTGCCTGCGTGTCCCTCGTCCTGATCGGTCCGTCGCAGCTGACGCCTCTCAGGTCACGCGAATCTCGAAAAAGACGTCACTGGCGGCGACTCTTTCGAGATTCGCGTGACCCGAGAGGAAACGGGACGGAAGTAAGCCCGACGGAGGGCATCGGGCCCCCGGTTGCACGCACGACGTTCGTCGGAGGCCGGTCCACAGCCGGCGCGGCCGCGAAGCGTTCCCGTCAGGTCGAAGCGTCCGATCAGCTCGAGGCGAACTGTGTGGCGTAGAGCTCGGCGTAGCGGCCGCCGCGACCGACCAGCTCCTCGTGAGTGCCCGACTCGACGATGCGCCCGGCCTCGACGACGAGGATCGTATCGGCCTGCCGGATGGTCGACAGCCGGTGCGCGATGACCAGAGCTGTACGACCGTGCATCGCCTGGGCCAGGGCCTGCTGGATCGCGGCCTCATTCGTCGAATCCAACGCCGAGGTGGCCTCATCGAGCACGACGATCTCTGGGGAGGCCAGCAGCATCCGCGCGATCGTCAGCCGCTGCCGCTCACCTCCGGAGAGCCTGTACCCGCGCTCGCCGACGACCGTGTCCAGTCCGTCGGGAAGTGCGTCGATGACTCCTCGCAGCTGTGCGCGGGAAAGTGCGTCCCACATCTGCTCCTCGGTGGCAGCGGGGTTGACGAGCTGGAGATTCGCGCGGATCGATTCGTGGAAGACATGACCGTCCTGCGTGACGACGCCGACGGCTTCGCGCAGGTCGGCAAATGACAGATCCCGGACATCGACGCCGCCGATGGCGATCTCACCGTCCGTGACGTCGTAGAGGCGCGGCAGAAGTGAGGCGATCGTCGACTTGCCCGCCCCGGAGGAACCGACGAGGGCGACGGTGTGCCCGGCGGGAATGGTGAAGCTCAAGTCGTGGAGGACCTCATCGCCGCCGCGGGTATCGAGCACGGAGACGTCCTCGAGACTGGCCAGGCTGACCTGAGAAGCGCTGGGATAGGCGAAGTCGACGTGATCGAACTGCACATCAAGCCCACCGGCGGGCAGAGCCTTCGGCTGCGAGGGTTCCTTGAAGTACGGCACGAGGTCGAGGATCTCGAATACACGCTGGAAGGACACGACTGCGCTCTGGATGTCCAGGCGTGCATTGGCGAGCATCGTCAGCGGAGTGTAGAGCCTGGTCAGCAGCAGTGCCAGGGTCACGACCTGTCCGGCGTTGAGGTTGCCGACGACTGCCTGCGCTCCGCCGACGCCGTAGACCAGCGCGAGCGCCAGGGCAGAGACCAAAGTCAGCGAGGATACGAACGTCGACTGCAGCATTGCGACCTTGACCCCGATGTCGCGGACCTGACCGGCACGGTCGGCGAACTCTTCGTTCTCCTTGCGGGGACTGCCGAAGAGCTTGATCAACGTGGCACCGGCCGCGGAGAACCGCTCCGTCATCCTCGTCGACATGTCGGCTGAGTTGTTCGCGGCCTCGAACTGCAGTGACGCGAGCTTTCCGCTGAGCATGCGAGTCGGGATGATGAACAGCGGCAGCAGGAGGATCGACATCACGGTCACCTGCCAGGAGATCGTGACCATGACGCCGACGGTCAGAACCAGGGAGACGAAGTTCGACACGATCCCCGACAGGGTGTTCGAAAACGCCCGCTGAGCACCGATGACATCCGTGTTCAGCCGAGAGACCAGGGCACCGGTACGGGTGCGGTTGAAGAACGCGATCGGCATCGACTGGACGTGGTCGTAGACGGCCGTGCGCAGATCGAAGATGAGCCCTTCGCCGATCCGGGACGACAGGTATCGGTTCGTGATCGAGATGGCGGCATCGGCGATGGCCAATCCGCCGATCGCCACGGCCAGCCACACCACAGTGGAGACGGGCCCGCCGCCGGTGATCGCATTGACGACGTCGCCGGCGAGCACCGGGTTGAGCACGCCGATGACAGCGGTCAGGACGGAGAGGACGAGGAAGATGATGAGCTTGCGCTTGTGCCTGGCCGCGTAGCCGGCGATCCTCTTGTAGATGCCCGGCTGGATGGTCGTCTGCGGAGTCTTCTGGTTTTTGACGGAGGAGTACATGACGCGGTGCGCGGAAGGCATACTCATGGCGGGTCCCTTTCTGCTGCCGAAGCGACCGAGCATGCACGGACATCGTCCGTGCCGGTGCGGGGATCGCCCGCGTCCGGTCGCCGCCGCGGGCGGGTGGCCCGGCGACGGAGAGTAGAACAGTGCACACAGTGCAACTGATGTCAGGGCGAAACTATTTCCTCACCCGCAGGCGAGCCCCATCACAGCACGCGCCGCACTGCCGCGTACTCGCGGCCGGGCCCACCGATCCCCGGCGACCAGCTTCCGCAGCTGCACCTTCCGGTCACAGCTTGCGCAGCTGCACCTTCCGGATGGTGTGATCGGAGGATTTGTGGAGCACGAGGTCGGCTCGGCCGCGGCTGGGCTGGACGTTCTCGCGCAGGTTCGGGAAGTTGATGGAGTCCCAGATCTCCGTGGCCAGGGTGATGGCCTCCTCATCATCGAGCTGCGAGTAGCGGTGGAAGTAGGAGTCCTCGTCCTGGAACGCACCGTGCTTGAGCTTGAGGAAGCGCGAGATGTACCACTGCCGGATATCGCGGGAGCGCGCATCGACGTAGACGGAGAAGTCGAAGTAGTCGCTGATGGCCAAGCCCACGGTCCCGTCCTGACGGGGACGGGCGGGTTGGAGGACGTTGAGGCCCTCGACGATGAGGACATCGGGGGAGCGCACGACCACCTCGGCGCCGGGGACGATGTCATAGGTGTGGTGCGAGTACACGGGCGCGCGGACCTCGGGAGCCCCGGATTTCACGGCGGAGATGAACTTGAGCAGTTTCCGCCGGTCATAGGATTCGGGGAACCCCTTCCGCCCGTTCAGGCGCCGGCGGTCGAGTTCGGCGTTGGGGTAGAGGAATCCGTCGGTGGTGATGAGCTCGACGCGCGGAGTGTCGGGCCAGCGGGCGAGCAGCTCCCGGAGCACACGTGCGGTCGTCGACTTGCCCACGGCCACCGATCCGGCGACTCCGATGACGAAAGGTGTGCGCTTGGCGTCCTGCGGTTCCAATCCGCGTTCGTGCAGGGGAGAGAAGAATTCCCTGGTCAGGTCGTGTTTCGCCCGACGTGCGGAGACGTAGAGATTGAGCAGCCGTGACAGGGGCAGATAGACCTGCGCGACCTCGTCGAGGTTGATCCGATCGCCGAGTCCGCGCAGTCGTTCGATATCGCGCTGCTTCAGCGGCAGGGGAGTGGCCTGGGCGAGCGTGCCCCACACGTCCCGGTCGAATTCCCAGAACGGGGACGTCGTGTCCGGCTCGCTGCGCCGGGCGGTGTTGAGTCCGGCGAGTCTGCGCGCACGGTCCAGCTGAGGGTCGACATGGCTCATTCCCCCATTGTGTCATGCGTCATGTTCGCGACCCGCGCCAGGTCGGCGATCGCACTCACCCCTCGCCGAGGCGGCCCCGCCGACCCGCAACCACCCCAGCCGAGGCGGCCCCGTCCCGCCCCGTCCCATCGCGCCCGCGCGCGTGCAGTTCGTCACGTTGACCCGATCGTGACTCGCCGGAATACACGAGAACGCCCACGAGTGCGTAAAATCTCCCTCATGTGTGGAATCGTTGGCTATGTATCCAAGGCCCCCGTTGACAATGCCGATCATTCGGCGCTCGATGTCGTGCTCGGCGGCCTGAAGAGGCTCGAGTACCGCGGCTACGACTCGGCAGGAGTCGCGCTCGTGACCCCCGACGGTCAGCTCGCCTCGGCGAAGAAGGCCGGGAAGTTCTCCGCCCTGACCGAGGAGATCGAGGCCAACCCGCTGCCGGCGGCACAGACCGGAATCGGCCACACCCGCTGGGCCACCCACGGCGGACCCACCGACGTCAACGCCCACCCGCACCTGGCCGACGGCGGAAAGCTCGCACTCATCCACAACGGGATCATCGAGAACTTCGCCCACCTGAAGAAGGACCTCGTCGCCGACGGCGTCGAGTTCCTCTCCGAAACCGACACCGAGGTGGCCGCCGCCCAGCTGGCGAAGAACTACAAGGCGACCGGCGACCTCACCGCCGCGATGCGCAAGACCGCCGGCGAACTCGAAGGTGCGTTCACCCTGCTCGCCGTCCACGCCGACGCTCCCGGTCAGGTCGTCGCCGCACGCCGGAACTCGCCGCTGGTCATCGGACTCGGCGAAGGCGAGAACTTCCTCGGCTCCGACGTCGCCGCGTTCATCGACTACACCCGCACGGCCGTGGAGATCGGCCAGGACGAGGTCGTGACGATCACCCCGGAGACGGTCACGATCACGGATACGCAGGGCAACCTCGTCGAGGGTGAGCAGTTCGAGGTCGATTGGGACACCGCCTCGGCGGAGAAGGGCGGCTTCGCGTCGTTCATGGACAAGGAGATCCATGATCAGCCGCAGGCCGTGGCCGATACTCTGCTCGGTCGCCTCGACACCGACGGCCGCCTGACACTGGACGAGATGCACATCGACGAGTCGGTGCTGAAGTCCGTGGACAAGATCGTCGTCATCGCCTGCGGCACCGCCGCCTACGCCGGGCAGGTCGCGAAGTACGCGATCGAGCATTGGTGCCGGATCCCCACCGAGGTGGAACTCGCCCACGAATTCCGCTACCGGGATCCGGTGGTGACCGAGAAGACGCTGGTCGTGGCGATCTCGCAGTCCGGGGAGACCATGGACACGATCATGGCCGTGCGCCACGCACGTCAGCAGGGTGCGAAGGTCATCGCGATCTGCAACACCTTCGGATCGACGATCCCACGGGAATCCGATGCCGCGCTCTACACCCACGCCGGCCCGGAGATCGCCGTGGCGTCGACGAAGGCATTCCTGTCGCAGGTCGTCGCCTGCTACCTGCTCGGCCTCTACCTCGCCCAGCTGCGGGGCAACAAGTTCCGCGATGAGATCGGGTCGATCCTCGCCGAACTGCAGACCATCCCGGAGAAGATCCAGCACATCCTCGATGAGACGAAGTCGCAGGTCCTCGCCCTGGCCGACCGCAATCAGGAAGTCGGTTCGGTGCTGTTCCTCGGCCGTCACGTCGGCTACCCGGTGGCGATGGAAGGTGCGCTCAAGCTCAAGGAGCTCGCGTACATCCACGCCGAGGGCTTCGCCGCCGGTGAGCTCAAGCACGGGCCGATCGCGCTCATCGACGACGGTCAGCTCGTCATCATCGTCGTCCCGTCGAAGCGCGGTCGGGACTCGCTGCATGCGAAGGTCATCTCGAACATCCAGGAGGTGCGCGCACGCGGTGCGAACACCGTCGTCATCGCCGAGGAAGGCGACGAAGAGGTCGATCAGTTCGCCTCCGAGGTCATCTTCGTGCCCGAGACGACGACGCTCATGGCGCCGCTGCTGACAACCGTTCCGCTGCAGATCTTCGCGATGGAGCTGGCCACGGCCAAGGGCCTCGACGTCGACCAGCCGCGCAACCTCGCGAAGTCGGTCACGGTCGAATGATCCGCTTCGGTGCCGGATCCGACGATGTCCGGTCCGGCACCTGAGTCGGTCGGAGTTTTCTGAGGAGGTCCGGTTATGGCGATTCTGGGGATCGGCACTGACATCGCCGATGTGCCGCGCTTCGCCGAGCACATCGAACGGGTGCCCGAACTCCTCGACCGTCTGCTCACCCCCGGTGAGCAGCTCAAACGCAACGGCAAGCGCAGGACGGATGCCTCCTTGGCGGCGCGGTTCTCCGCGAAGGAGGCGCTGAAGAAGGCCATCGGCTTCCCCGGGTGGCTGCCCTGGCAGTCCGCCGAGGTGGTCCCCGCCCTATCCGGTGCGCCGAGTTTCCGCCTGCGCGGGCTCGTGCTCGACCACTTCCGCGCCATCGGCGGGACGAACATCCACCTGTCGATCACCCACGATGCGCACCTGACGATGACCTTCGTCATCGCCGAGGGGGAGGGCCCCTCGCTGAGCCCCGGCATCGAGGGAGCCGCTGAGCACTTCACGCACTCGATGTACGGGAAGGGATCGCGCCTCGGTGACAGGCCTGATCACTGAACGCCCGAGCGTCGGACGACCGTCCGCCGGGTTCGGGAACCCGGCATAGACTCAGGGCATGAGCACTCTTCCTGACACAGCCGAGCCACGTCCCGTCCACCTGCCCACCGCCGATGACGCGAACGACATCGCTGCCGGCCTGGTCACCCTGCGTCGGGCCCTGCACGAGAACGTCGAGGTCGGACTTGACCTGCCGGTGACGCAGAAGCTCGTCCTCGAGGCCATCGAAGGCCTCAACATCGAGGTCACCGCGGGAGAGCGGCTGTCCTCGATCGTCGTGGTGCTTCGCGGCGGCGCGCGAAAGACCGACTCTTCCGGGGTCGTTCCGGCCGTCCTCCTGCGCGGGGACATGGACGGACTGCCCGTCACCGAGGCGACCGGATTCGACTTCGCGGCCACCTCGGGGAGGATGCACGCCTGCGGCCACGACCTGCACACGGCCGGCCTCGTCGGCGCGCTCAAACTCCTCCACCGCGACCGCGAGACCCTGCCCGGCGACGTCGTGTTCATGTTCCAGCCCGGCGAAGAAGGCTATGACGGGGCCGGGAAGATGATCGACGAAGGCGTCCTCGATGCTGCCGGCCCCCGCGTCAGAGCCGCGTTCGGCATCCATGTCTCCGCCGACGCCGACCTCGGTGTCGTCAGCTCTCGACCGGGCCCGTACATGGCGGCGTTCTCGAAGATGACGATCACCGTGGGCGGCAAGGGCACGCACGCCTCCCGCCCGGCCACCGGCAAGGACCCCATCCAGGTCGGCGCCATGCTCGTCGGCCAGCTGCAGGAGTACATCACCCGCCGTTTCGACATCTTCGACCCGCTCGTGGTCACCGTCGGCCAGTTCAACGGCGGCACCGCGCCCAACGTCGTCCCCGACTTCGCGACGTTGGTCGTCAGTGTGCGCACCTTCTCCGAATCCGTGACGTCCCGCGCCGAGGTGGAGCTTCCTCAGCTCGTCCGTGACCTCGTCGCCGCCCACGGTCTGTCCGCCGAGGTCGAGTACGAACAGATCCTTCCCCCGACGATCAACGACGACGCCGAGGCGGAGTTCTTCCTCTCCACCTTCACCGACCTCTTCGGTGAGGAGCGGATGGTGCGCAAGGCGAATCCGCTGCCCGGCTCCGAAGACTTCTCCCGCGTCCTCGACGCCGTGCCGGGTGCGTACGGACATTTCGGAGTCGCCCTGCCGAACCTGCCGGTCGACGAACGCGAAGCCAACCATTCCCCGCGCGCACGCCACAGCGATGACGGCCTGGCCGACCAGGCTCTGTTCCTCGCGCACCTCGCCGGGCGCAGGCTCGCGAAGCTGGTCGAGGACTGATCCGGACGGCGCCGGCAAAGAGCACCCGGGCAGACATGCGCTGTTCTGAAAGGCTCTGCCCCGACCGACTCTGGCCTCGAAGAGCGAGAAGGCATACGGTGCAAGTAAGAACCGAACCGTGACGATGTGCAGGAGCAGCCGATGAGTGTGTTCGCCTACCCGAGCGAGATCATCCGGGAAGCCGAGGTGCCTCTGCTCGAGGCCGGTGTCCCGCTCATGGCCCGTGCTGCCCGGGCGCTGGCGAACATCAGCATCGACACCCTCACCGCCCGCTTCGGGCGGGTCACCGGAGCCAGGGTGTGCGTGCTGGCCGGTCCGGGAAACAACGCCGGGGATGCGCTCTTCGCCGCCTCGACACTGGGCAGGCGCGGTGCCGCGGTCACCGTCATCACCCTCTTCGACCGCACTCACGACGAGGGGCTGACCGCCGCGCGCCGTGCCGGAGCACAGGTCATCGCGTTCACGACGGCCGAGGCTGACGCCACCGACGCCTTTCGGGAACTCTCCCGCGCCGACCTGGTCCTCGACGGCATTCTGGGCACCGGCGGCAGGCGCGGACTGCCCGAGCACATCGCCGACCTCGTCGCCGATTGGGCCCCGCACCGCACCGGGAGCCTCATCGCCGTCGATGTGCCCTCCGACCTCAGCCCGGATAGCGACGGCGCCGAGGCCCGCCTGCACGCCGACCGCACCGTGACCTTCGGCGGCTTGAAAGAAGAACTCGTCGACCCGCGCGTGCACGAGTTCACCGGCAGCATCGACGTCATCGACATCGGCTTGGGACTCGACACCGAGCAGGCCGTGGCTGAACTCCTCGACGCAGACGACCTCAGCAGGGACTTCCCCCGCCCGCAGGCGGGCGGCCACAAATACTCCCGCGGCGTCGTCGGGGTCCTCGCCGGCTCCGAGGACTATCCGGGTGCGGGCGTGCTCACGACCACCTCGGCGGTGAGCACCGGGGCGGGGATGGTCCGCTATCTCGGCTCTCCGCTCGTCGCCGAGTACGTCATCGGTGTCCACCCCGAGGTGGTCAGCGCCTCCGGCCGGGTCAATGCGTTCGTCTTCGGGCCCGGCGACCCCGAGCCCGAATTCGTCCAGAGCGCCACCGACGCCCTCAGCGACTCACACATTCCAGTGATCATCGACGCCGGCGGACTCGAGATGGTCGGGCGTGCCGAGGCGATGGTCGGCACCTGGATGGCCGAGCGGCCGATCATCATCACTCCGCACGCCGGTGAGCTGGCCCGCCTGCTCAGCCGACTGCTCGGCGAGATCATCACGGCCGGTCGCATCGGACAGGACCCGGCCGGGTGGGCCCGGCAGGCCGCGGATCTGACCGGGACGATCGTGCTCCTCAAGGGCCACCACACCGTCATCGCCGCTCCCGACGGTCTGGTTGTCCTGCCCGAGCCGGGTCCGGCGAGCCTCGCCACTGCCGGGTCCGGCGACGTGCTGGCCGGGATCCTCGGCACGCTGGCCGCGATCGCATCGGCGCGGCACCGTTACGACGGCGATGACCAGCCCGTTCCGAGCCGCGAATGGGCTCGGCTGGCCGGTCTCGGCGTGCTCGTGCACAACGCTGCCGGAGGGCGGGCCGTCACCGCCTCCGGGTTCGCCGATGCCCTCACCGAGGTGGTCGAGGAACTCATCCACGGAGCGAGCTGAGCCGCAGCCCACCGGCGCCGAGGCGGCTGCCTGCCGATGCGGACGCGGAGCCGGAGGACGCCTACCGCGACGCCATCGGACTCAGTGGATGAGGATCTGCGTCGGCGTCGATCCCTCCCACTTCATCGCTTTGACGAGGCTGGATTCGTACATCGACACGCAGCCGGCCGTCTTCATCGACTCCGTGTTCGCGTGCAGGAAGATCGCCGAACCCTTACCCGGAGTGCGCGCCTCGTTGTAGCCGATGACCTGGGCATACTTATACGGTTTCGGTTGGTAGAGCGATTCGCCTTCGTATCCCTCCGACTTCAGCTGCATCGTGTTGTAGCCCTCGGCTTTCGTCGCGTCACCGTCGACCCAGACATGGTCGCGGGTGACCTTTGTCCAGTCCTTCTTCAGGCCCGGATCGGCCGAGGTGCCGAATCCGTCGCGCATCCAGAACACGCCCTTCGGGGTCTTTCCGTCGCCTTCGCGCTTGCTCGACGTCGTGCCGTTGTATCCGAGCCGGGCCTTATATGGGCCGCTGTCGCGGACGTACCGGTCGCCGGACTTCTTGCACAGGTAGATATCGGCGGTGATCGTCGACCGCTGCTTGACCTCGATGGCCTTCGCCGCCGTGACTGACGTCTTCGCCTCGACGCCGGTGCAGTACTTCGCGGCCGCCTCGGCGGGGCCAGTCTGTCCGGTCACTGTGAGGACCGCCGCGAACAGGACGGCCGCGATCACTATCGCGGTGGTGCGGGCTGATGTGGTGTGCATGATGTCTCCTTCTTCATCGAATGGTTCTGCGGACTCTTCTTCGCCGAACGCATCGTCGGCTGCACCTGCGGCGCCGGCAGAAGAAGCGCCGACGGCCGCGGAGGAACAGCGTAACGAAGGTGCTGGTCTGGGACTGAGCATTCTCACGATGAAGATTCGGCCGGGGCGCCGCCTCTGTGGAGTCGGCCCCTTCCGGCTCCGGCGGAAGGGACCGATACTGCTTGCGGGCATGGGTCGGCGGTAGTCTTATCCAGTGACATCTTTCGACATCCCCGAGGCTCTCGTACGGGCCGAGATCGATGAGGCGGCCCTGCGGGACAATGCCGCAGTCCTTGCCGATCGCCTCGCACCCGCCCGCCTCAAATGCGTCGTCAAGGCCAATGCCTACGGCCACGGCGTCGACCTCGTCGCTCCCGCCCTCTTCGCGGCCGGATGGCGCGAGTTCTGCGTGGCCACGATCCCCGAAGCGCTGCACCTGCGCAGCCTGCTCGGCCCCGAAGCCGAGATCATCGCGTGGCTCTACGGACCGACGACCGACCTCGACGAGGCGGTGCGCGCTGACATCCAACTGGGCATTTCGACGGTCGAATCCCTCGACCGACTGTTCGAAGCGGCTCGCCGCACCGGCATCACAGCCCGAGCCCATCTGAAGGTCGACACCGGGCTCGGCCGCAACGGACTGTCCCCGGAAGCGCTCGTCCGCGCCTACGACTGGCTGCGCCGCCACGCCGAAGACAGCCGCAGCGCTGACACCGACGACGCCGACCTCACCGACGACCCCGGTGCCACTGCCGATATCCGCATCGTCGGGATCATGAGCCACTATGCGGTCGCCGATGAACCCGAACGCCCCGAGACCGCAGCGCAGAGCGCGGTCTTCTCCTCCGCCCACGGACAGCTTCGGGCAGTGCTCGACGCCGCTGACGGCCGCCTCGGCGAATCGGATGATCTGGACGTCCACATCGCGAACTCGCCGGGCGCGCTCACCCTGGGACCGTGCCCGGGCACTTCGGCGAGGGTGGGGCTCGCCCTCTACGGGCTGTCCCCGCTCGAGGACGGGGACCCGACGGTCCTCGGGCTGCGACCGGTCATGCGGCTGGTCTCCACCGTCATCAACCTCAAGGATATTCCCGCAGGTCACGGCGCCTCATATGGGCTGACGTTCACCGCTGCGACCGACACTCGGTTCGCGCTCGTGCCCGGGGGATACGGGGACGGACTGCCGCGGGCGGCTTCGAACCGCGCCGAGGTGGCCATCCGCGGTCGTCGCTACCCCGTCGTCGGGCGTATCGCCATGGATCAGATGATCATCGACATCGGTGCGGGCAACGACGAGGTGGCCATCGGCGACGAGGTCGTCATCTTCGGGCCCGGTGGGCCGAGCGCGGCCGAGTGGGGGACCTGGGCGAACACGATCAACTACGAGATCGTCACCCAGCTCAGCGCCCGCGTCGACCGCACAGTACGGAAAGGAGACGGGCGATGAGGTTCCATCTCGAATCACTCGAGCAGATGCGCACGTTCGCTGCCGCGTTGGCCGATCATCTGCGAGCCGGTGACCTGCTCATCCTCACGGGCAACCTCGGTGCGGGGAAGACGACGTTCACCCAATCGCTGGGGAAGGCCCTCGACGTGGCCGGCCGGATCACCTCGCCGACGTTCATCATCGCACGCGTTCACCCGTCGCGCAGAGGCGGCCCCGCGCTCGTCCACGTCGACGCGTACCGGTTGGCCGACGGGGAGGAGCTCGAAGACCTCGACCTCGACTCCGAGCTCGACGAGTCGATCACCGTCGTCGAATGGGGCGCCGGCATGGCCGAGCAGCTCAGCAGCGACCATCTCGACATCACCATCGCTCCGGTGTGGGACGAGGACACCGACGACGAGGAACTCATCGGGGCCGAAGACGCAGACGAGTCGGAGGACGAACGGCGCACCGTCGACCTCACCGGTCACGGGGATGCCTGGGCCGCGCGCATGCCGCGAGTTCAAGCTGATATCTCGGCACTGGCGAACGTGAGAGTCGAAAACCCGGCCTCCGCGGACCTTCCCGCTGAGGGTTCGGCGAATGAGGGAGACGAAACATGATCATTCTGGGCATCGACACCTCTCAGTCGGCATCCGTGGCCCTCGTCGACACGGACACCGGTTCGGTCATCGCCGCTGAGCAGGCCGATGACCAGCGTCGACACGTCGAATTCATCGGTCCCGCGCTCGCGGACGTGCTCGCCGCAGAAGTCCAGCCCGAACTCGTCGTCGTCGGCATCGGGCCCGGTCCCTTCACGGGACTGCGAGTGGGCATCGCCGCCGGCATCGCCGTCGGCCAGGCCCGCGGAATCCCGGTCAAGGGCCTGCTGTCCCAGACCGCGATCGCCGAAGAATTCGTGCGCACCTCGGCGGGAGACCCGCCGGCAACCGACACGGTGAACGCGTCGGCAGACGTCTCGACCGCCGCGGACGAAACCGGCCGCCTCGTACTCATCGCCTCGGACGCCCGCCGCAAGGAGGTCTATTTCAGCGTCTATGACTCAGCCGATGCTTCACTGAGTGCCGGACCCTTCGTGGCGAAACCGACCGAGGTCGCCTCAGCCCTCGCCGACAACGGCTTTCGGCTCGACCCGTCCGGAACTGAGCAGGGACGGAATGAGGCCGCATCAGCCGATCCGTCGACTTCGGCAACGGCTCCGATCAGCGAGAAGCTCGGCCGAGGATTCGTCCTCTATCCCGACACACTCGGAGCCCCGAGCGCCGAGTCCATCACCGACCCCCGTGCCGAATATCTCGCCCTCGCAGCGGCACGTGAACTCGCCGCCGGTCGAGAACTGAACGAACCGATTCCCGAATACCTGCGCGAACCCGACGCGAAGGCGACGCCGGTGCGTGAGAGCTCGCTGAGATGACCTCCACGACCATCGTCGAGCTTCCCTGGTGGGACCTCGCCGAAGTGGCCGAACACGATGCGGCGATCTTCGGACCCACCGCGTGGACGCTCGCCTACTACTGGTCGGTCAAGGCACAGAACGGCACGATGATGCTCGCCGCCAGGTTCGCCTCGGCGGACGATGCGGACGCGGACTGCGCAGCTGCAGACAGGGACGCAACCGCCTCGGCGGGGGAGCTGGCCGGGTGGATCGTCATGTCCAGTGCCGGGGCGGAAGCCGATGTCATGACGATCGCGACCACCGAGGCGGCACGCGGTCAGGGCATCGGCTGGGTCCTCCTGCAAGCCGGGATCGACTGGGCGAAGAACCGCGGCGCTGAGGTCGTCCACCTCGAAGTCGACGAACGCAATGCCACGGCGCTGGCGATGTACGCATCCTTCGGATTCTCAGAGTGGGGACGGCGCCCGGACTACTATCCGGGCGCCGACGGAATCCTCATGCGGCTGCGGATCGGTGACTAGGCGACCGGAACCGCTCGACGCTCGGTGGCGTCGGTGAGATCGACGAGGAGGTCGCCGTTGAGACGGAAGGCCTCCATGGTCTCGGCAATGACGACCTGCTCGTCGCCGCCGGTCGACGCCACCTGATCGAGGAGTCTGCGGTAGGCGTCCTTGTACGGCTTCGTCTTGCCGAGCGCCGAGAAGTCCCACATCGTCAGTGAGGTCGCGGGCAGGCTGTAGTGCCGACCCATGAGGGTGCCGATCGCCTGGCCGCCGGAGAGATCCCCGAGGTAGCGCGTGTAATGGTGGGCGATGACCTGTTCGGCCCGCTCGAGCCCGGCAAGGTGCGCGGCATAGGCGGCAGCGCCGGACATCACGGGCAGCTCCGCGCCGTCGAGAGCGGCGAGGTCGGCCTCGATGCGCTCGGAGCGGAAGAGGTTCACATCGTGGAAGGGCGCGAAGACCGGATCGTCGGCGAACTCCCGCGACTTGGACTCGAGGACGGCATAGATGACCTCGTACTGCTTGAGCAGGAGAGCGTAGGCTCGCGAGTCGAGCCGTCCTTCCATGAGATCGACCATGAAGGTGGTGTGCTCGACCTCGTCGTGGATGGTGGCGGTGCTGGCCTTGAGGCGAGCGGAGAACGGTTCAGACATGATAAATCCTTGGGGGAGTGCGGCCAACCGAATGTCGGCTCGCCGCCGAGGTGGTGTGATCGGCATCATTGCGTGTCTATAGCTTAGCCTAACCTGAGTTCCGGGAGGTGATCCGGTCCCGAAGTCGCCGAGGTCAAACGGGTAGGCTGGAGCGCATGACACATATGCAATTGGCAGATACCGATCTCTTCGTCCATCCTCTCCAATTGGGCGGCAACCCCTTCGGTTGGGGCGCGGATCGGGATCAGAGCTTCGCTGTCCTCGATGCCTATGCCGAGGCCGGCGGAAACTTCATCGACACCGCCGATGCGTACTCGGCGTGGGTCGAGGGAAACTCGGGCGGAGAATCCGAGACCATCATCGGCGAATGGATGAAGGCTCGCGGCAATCGCGACGAGATGGTCATCGCCACCAAGGTCGGCATGCACCCGAAGGGTCAGGGCCTCGACCCGGCGAACATCCGCAACTGCGTCGATGACTCCCTGCGCCGACTCGGCACCGACCGCATCGACGTCTACTACGCCCACAAAGACGATGACGACGTCGACCAGGTCGCCGTCGCCGAGACCTTCGACGCTCTCGTCCGCTCCGGCAAAGTCAGCTACCTCGGGGCATCGAACTTCAGTCTCGAACGACTGCAGAAGGCACGGAAGATCTCGACGAAGCTCTCGCTGGCCTGCTACCGGGTCGTCCAAGACCGGTTCAATCTCGTCTCTCGTGCCGCGGTCGACCCGCAGAAGCAGGCGTACCTGCGAACTGAGGGCATGGCCGAACTGCCCTTCCACTCACTGGCCTCCGGATTCCTCACCGGCAAGCACACCGGCGGCGACGCCACCGGCAGCGTCCGCGGTGAACGTGTGGCCGATTTCGTCGACGACCAGAAGGCGCTCGGTGCCCTCGAAGTCCTCCACGACGTCGCCGCCGACCACGGTGCGTCGATGACAGCCACGGCCATCGCCTGGCAGCTCACTCACGATTTCATCCCCTCGACGATCGCCTCGGCGCGTGTGCCCGAACAGCTCACCGAGCTGCTCGCCGGAACCGAGATGCAGCTGAGCACCGACGAGAAGGACGCCCTCGACGGAGCCTGGGTGGAAGCATGAGTGAGACCGGCCCACGCCTGGTCACCTGGGAGAACGGAACCGACCTCGTCATCGAGCTGCCGGTGGCCCGCGACGTCGAAAGCGTCTGGGACGCCCTGACCGACAGCGAGACCGCACGGACATGGTTCGCGCCGTTCCGCCTCGGCGAGGAATCGGCAGATGCGGGGGACGATGTCGATGTGCCCGCTTCCCGGCCGCTCACCTTCGAGCTCGAGGACGCCGACTTGGACGGCACTGTCCTCAGCTGCGAAGAGTACGACCACGTACTGCTCGAACTCGAAGCCTTCGGAGTTCTGGGCATCCGGCTCCTGCCGGTCGAAGGAGATTCGGGTGAGGAGACCCTGCTGGTGTTCACCCACAGCGCCGCCGACGTCGAATCTGCTCGAGCCCAGGCAGCCGAATTCGGCCCCATGTGGGACACCCACCTGCGTCTGTTCGCGCGGGCCCTCGGCCTCGAAATCGACGAGGCGACCGAACCCGAACTCAACGCCGCCTACTCCGATCTCTCGCTCGACGTTGCGGATTCCGGGGACAGCACGGATTCGGCCGACGCTGACGAGGCCGGATCATGAGCGAACCACTCGTTCTCGGCATCGAATCCTCGTGCGACGAAACCGGGGTCGGCATCGTCCGTGGTCGCACACTGCTGACGAATACCGTGTCCTCGTCGATGGACGAGCACGTCCGCTTCGGCGGAGTCGTGCCCGAAGTCGCCTCCCGCGCCCATGTGCAGGCGATCGGTCCGGCCATCGCCTCGGCGTGTGAGACCGCCGAGGTGGAGCTTGCCGATATCGACGCCGTCGCCGTGACCGCCGGGCCGGGTCTCTCCGGTGCGCTCATGGTCGGGGTCGGTGCGGCCAAAGGGCTTGCGGCGGCTCTGAACAGACCGCTCTACGGCGTCAATCATCTGGCTGCGCATGTGGCCGTCGACCTCGTTGCCGAGGACATCGACGGATTGACCACGCCGACGACCATCGCCCTGCTCGTCTCTGGAGGTCACACGGAGATCCTGCGCATCGGCGATGTCGTCGACGACATCGAGCTCCTCGGCGCCACGATCGACGATGCCGCAGGTGAGGCCTTCGACAAGACCGCGCGCTTGCTGGGACTGAACTACCCGGGCGGACCGAACATCTCAAAGGCCGCGCTCGGGCTGCTCGATGGCACCGGTGTGCCCGGCGACCGGAATGCTGTGAAGTTCCCGCGCGGACTCGCGAAGAAACAGGACCTCCGTGATCCGGAGCGCCGGTACAACTTCTCATTCTCCGGGCTCAAGACCGCGGCCCTGCGTGAGGTGACGAAAGCGGAGACTCTGGGAGCCGACCTGCGGGTGGCCGATATCGCCGCCGGATTCGAAGACGCCGTCGTCGACGTGCTCGTGACCAAGACTCTGCTCGCCGCCGCCGACACCGGGATCAACCACGTCGTCCTCGGCGGGGGAGTGGCCGCGAATACTCACCTCCGGGAGGTGCTGACTGTTCGCTGCGCCGAAGCTGGCGTGACTCTGCGGGTGCCGCCCCTGGCCCTGTGCACGGATAATGGAGCCATGGTCGCAGCCCTCGGTGCGGAGCTGGTCTCCCGCGGAATCGGGCCGAGCGACCTGTCATTCGCTGCCGTCTCCTCATTGGATGTCGATCATGTCCTCGTCTGAGAACGACCCGAACAGCGCCGCCGAGCGGAACGCACGGGCGGCGAAGTCAACGCGTCTGCCTGACGGTCGACCGCCTCGGCGATCAGGTGATGGTTGGACGTACGGGGCGGATGGGCAGAAGCATTGGGGGCTCAACGGGGCCGCGGGGCTCATGCTCGTCGATCCCGAGCGCGGTGTGCTCATGCAGCATCGGGCGCTGTGGTCGGTCGAAGGCGGGACCTGGGGATTCCCCGGCGGCGCCCGCGATATGGGTGAGTCGGCGGTCGAGGCCGCGGTCCGCGAGTCGTGGGAAGAGGCCGGGGTGCCTGACGAGGACGGATCGGGCATCGAGATCCTCGAGACGCATGTGCTCGATCTTGACACCTGGTCGTACACGACGGTGATCGCGAGGACCCTGCGCCGCTTCGACGCTGTCATCAGCGACCCCGAGAGCATCCAACTGTCGTGGGTGCCGCTGGACGAGCTCGACGACTATGAGCTGCACCCCGGAGTCGCCTCCGCGCTGCCGACTCTGCTGGAGCTGCTCCGCCCGCACCTGTGAGTGGGCTTCCGGCGGGGTGGCTTGACGGCTGCTTGTTCGCAGTGCCCACGTTGGGAGGTGTCTCTTCGGTGGATTGTTTGGTCGATCCACGGTGATTCAGGCTCCCAGAACGCCGTGGATCGACCCAGAAATCGAGGGAGGAGGCCGGTTGGCACCGACGCGGGTGCGCCGGGACGCTCAGAGGCTCTCAAGAGGCGCGCCGAGACGCTCGCGGGCACCGAAGCGGCAGGCCGGCGCCCCGCAACCCCCTCAGCTGTACGAGTTGCGCAGGTCGCCGATGAGGGAGCGGGTCACTTCGGTCAGCGAACCGGTGGCACCGAAGACCTTCTGCAGACGCTGGTAGGGCACACCGCGTTCGATGATCGAGGTGATCGAGTGCAGCTCGGGCGCGCAGCCCAACCGCTCGGCCACGGGGGAGAGGCGTTCGATCTCATCGGCCAGGCACTCGGTGACGAGGCGCTCGTCGGCCGCGGCGTTCTCGATGATGATCGCGTCCATGCCGTAGCGGGCCGCGCGCCATTTGTTCTCGTTGTGGAACCAGTCGGGCATCGTCGGCAGCGTCTCACCGGCGTCGAGGCGATCGGACATGTCATCGACGAGGCACTGGATGAGTGCGGTGATCGCGAGGATCTCCTCGAGCGTCGGCAGCCCGTCGCACACGCGGACCTCGACGGTGCCCCAGTGCGGAGCCGGCCGGATGTCCCAGCGGATCTCGTTGATGTTGTCGATGATCCCGGTGGTGAGCATGTCGTCGACGTACTTCTCGTAGTCGCCCCAGGCCTCGAACTGGAAGGGCAGGCCGGCGGTGGGCAGCTGCTGGAACATCATCGCCCGGTTCGAGGCGTAGCCGGTGTCAGTGCCACCCCAGAACGGGGAGGATGCAGACAGAGCCTGCAGGTGCGGGACGTAGGCGAGCAGGGCGTTGACGATCGGCAGCACCTTGTCGCGTGAGTCGATGCCGACGTGGACGTGGACGCCGAAGATCAGCATGTTCCGACCCCACCACTGGGTGCGGTCGACGAGTTCGAGATAGCGGTCCTTGGCACGGACCTCCTGCGACTGCCACTGGGCGAAGGGATGCGTGCCCGCCGACATGAGCTCGACGCCGCGGTTCTCGGTGAGCGTCCGCAGCGCCCCGATCGAAGCG
The DNA here is from genome assembly GCF_011617705.1 of Brevibacterium limosum. Lineage (NCBI taxonomy): Bacteria > Bacillati > Actinomycetota > Actinomycetes > Micrococcales > Brevibacteriaceae > Brevibacterium > Brevibacterium limosum. The sequence continues at coordinate 1,147,786 of NZ_CP050154.1, forward strand.
GCCAGATCCTCGGCGACCGTCGCAACCTGGCTGTGCACACCGGTGACGAGCTCGATGGTGTTCGTGAGCATCTCACCGACGATGTGCTTCTCGAACTCGGGAGCATGCTCGGCCACATCCGCCAGCAGGTTCTCGGCTGCCGGTGTCAGGTCCAGGCTGCGGGAGTCCAGCAGAGCCAGTTCCCACTCGACACCGAGGGTGGAGCGGGGAGAGCGTGCGAAATCGACCATGGATCGATCATAATCGCGCCGACCCGTTTCGCCTGATTCTGCGGTGCGATTCGGACTGTGGGATCCGCCCCGACACTGAGCCGGAGCGCCCTTACCTCCGTACCGGGAACGGCCCCTGCCGACCGCACGCATCCCTCACGCGGCCTGACGTTCACCCTCCCCGAGGCGGCGCCCCGAATCGGTGTCGAACAGATGCAGGCGAGCCGCTTCGGGGGAGACCCGCACGGTATCCCCGCGGCGGATCGTCGACCGCCCGGCGACACGGGCGACGACCGTCTTCTCCCCGCCGGGCAGCTTCGCCCGGCCGTGGACATAGGCATCGGCACCGAGCTCCTCGACGAGATCCACCGTCACCTCGAGCCCCTGGGCATCGGTGACCTGCAGATCCTCCGGTCGGATCCCGACGGTGACCGTCTCACCCGTGACCTGCTCGCGCTGGCCGTCCGTCAGTGACAGATCCACCTCGCCGAGGCGCAGCCCCGTCCCCTCGACCGGAACCTCGATGAGGTTCATGGCAGGCGAGCCCATGAAGCCTGCGACGAAGAGGTTCGACGGTCGGTCATAGAGGTTCGCCGGCGTATCGACCTGCTGCAGGCGGCCATCGGCGAGGACCGCGACCCGGTCGCCCATCGTCATCGCCTCCACCTGATCGTGGGTGACGTAGACGGTGGTGACACCGAGGCGGCGCGTCAGCGAGGCGATCTGCGCGCGAGTCTGCACCCGCAGCTTCGCATCGAGGTTCGACAGCGGCTCGTCCATGAGGAAGACCTGCGGGGACCGGACGATCGCTCGGCCCATCGCCACACGCTGCCGCTGCCCACCGGACAGGGCCTTCGGTCTCCGGTCGAGGAACGCCTCCAAATCGAGCAGGCGGGCAGCCTCCTCGACGCGTTCGTCCCTCTCCTTCTTCGCAACGCCGGCGATTTTGAGGGCGAAGGCCATGTTCTCCCGCACGCTCATGTGCGGGTAGAGCGCATAGTTCTGGAACACCATCGCAATATCGCGCTCCCTAGGGGAGAGGTCCGTGACGTCGTGGTCGCCGATGCGGATGTGCCCGGAATCGACGGGTTCGAGTCCGGCGAGCATGCGCAGGGTCGTCGACTTCCCGCAGCCCGAGGGACCGACGAGGACGAGGAGCTCGCCATCGGCGATGTCGAGGCTGATCTCGTCGACGGAGGGCGTCAGCGCTTCAGGATACTGACGCAGTGCTTTGTCGAAGGTGACTGTGGCCATGTGTTCTCAACCTTTCACGGATGCGGTCGCACCCGAAGATCCACGGTGATCGGGCAGTGAGTGATGAGCGGTGGACAGTGATCCGCGGGTGGGGGAAACGTCGGCGGGCGAATCCTCGACAGGCGTCTGGTGGGCATAGGAGGCGTACTGCTCTCGCACCCGAGACGGCCGCGGATGCAGAGTGGCGACGAGCTCGACCTGCCAGTCCGGCACTACGCCGGTGAGAGTCCACGCCGCCTGCCGGGCCGCGCCGATGGCGACGTACTCGGCCTGTTCGGGAACGTCGATGGGGACGGTGAAGATGTCTCGGGCGACCTCCCGGACGGCCGGATTGCGCGCGGCTCCGCCGATGAGCAGCAGCCGTTCGGCGACGATGCCCTGAGCCTGGACCGCATCGAGGCCGTCGGCGAGCCCGCACAGCATCCCTTCGACGAAGGCGCGGGCGACGTTCTCCGCCGAGGCGTTGCTGAGAGTCATCCCCTCGAGTCGGGCCGTCGCATCGGGCAGATTCGGGGTGCGCTCGCCCTCGAAGTAGGGCACGAGGGTGATCCCTTTCGCGCCCGGAATCGAGGACAGGGCCAGGGCGGCGACCTCGTCGTGGCTGATGCGCAGCAGCGTGCTCGCCGAGACGAGGACCCGTGCGGCGTTGAGGGTCGCCACCAGCGGCAGGCGACCGCCGTCGGCCGAGGCGAATCCGGCGACCGCGCCGGTGGCATCGGCGACGGGCAGGTCGGTGGTGCCGAAGACCGTGCCCGAGGTGCCGATCGAGATGACGACATCGCCCGAGGTGACCCCGAGTCCCAGGGCCGCCGCCGCATTGTCGCCGGCTCCGGGCCCCACGACGATTTCGTCCGGACTGTGCCCGGCCGCCTCGTTGGGGGAGAGGACGCGTGGAAGGACGATCGCCGAGGCGGCTTCCCCAACGATGTCCCCATCCGTGTCCGCGGCGCACGGCAGGCCTGCCGCTTCGCGGGCCGGGACACCGAAGGCGGTGCGGAAGAGATCGAAATCGTAGCGGGAGGTGCCCGGGTCGAAGTAGGCGGTGCCGCTGGCGTCGGAGGCATCGGTGACCAGGGCGTCGAGCACAGGACCACGGGCGGAGGAATCGGCGGGGCCGTATCCGAGGAATCGCCAGGTCAGCCAATCGTGGGGCAGAGCGACGGCGCTGACCCTCTCGGCATTGTCCGGTTCGGCATCGCGCAGCCACCGCAGCTTCGCGGCGGTGAAGGAGGCGACGGGCAGGATCCCGGTGCGGGCGACGAAGTCCTCGACCCCCACCTCGGCGATGAGATCCCGGGCCGCAGCCTTGCTGCGCAGATCGTTCCACAGCAGCGCATCACGGATGACGCGGCCGTCGGCGTCGAGGGCGACGAGTCCGTGCTGCTGGCCGCTGATGCTCAAGCCCGCGACGTCATCGAGTCCGCCGGCAGCTGCGATCGCGGTCTGCAGGGCGGTCCACCAATGCTCGGGATCGACCTCGGTGCCGGGAGGGTGCGGGGCCGAACCGGTGCGGATGACGGCACCGGAGGTCGGGTCGGCGATGACGACCTTGCAGCTCTGGGTCGAGGAGTCGACGCCGGCGACGAATCTGCGCTTCGTGCTCATAGTGATTCCTCGGGCCCGGTCGCCTCGGCGAGGATCTCATCGGCCAGCGCCCGGTCGACGATCGCGACATCGAGGATCCCGGCGGCACAGGCCGCGCGGAGGGCCCGGGCGCGTTCGGCTCCGCGGGCGACGCCGACGGTCGTCGTGGCGTTCCGGAGCTGGTCGAGGGTGACGGCGATGACGCGGTCGTCGATCGTGGTCACGTCCTCACCGGCGGCGTCGAAGAGACGGCCGGACACCTCGGCGATGGCGCCGTCGTCGATGCCGGCCTGGCGCTGGGCAGGCGAGCACTTCTCCCACACCGAGGACAGGCCCTCGGCCCAGGAAGCCACGGAGACCACGGCGAGGTCGAGATCATCGGCGGCGGCCAGAGTGCCCGAGATCTCGGGCAGGGCGCGCAGGTCGTCGGCGGTCCCGGCCTCGGTGACGAGCAGCGGGGCCGGCAGGCGGACCATGCTCACGGCCGGATCCTGTCCGAGTCGGGTGAAGATCTCCGAGCTGGGTCGGTGCGATTCCAGGCGAAGGGCACCGGCGAGCTGGACGATCGTGCACCGGGGCAGGGCCGGAGTGAAAGCGGCTGCGGAATCGAGCGTGCGCGACCAGGACAGGCCGATGCGCATTCCCGCGTGAGCGTGGCGCCCGACAAGCGACAGTGCGGCCCGGCCCATCTGCTGGGAGGCCAGGGCCTCGTCGGGGATGTCGACGATGACGACCGAGTCCAGTCCCAGAGTTTCGGCGACCTGATCGGCCAGCCCGTCGGCTTCGCCGGCGTCGGCTTCGATGGTGATGGTCACGACTCCGGTGTCGACGGCTTCTTGGAGGAGGCGGGCGACCTGGAAGCGGCTGAGTCCGTTCGCCTTGCCGATCTCGACCTTCGACCGGCCCTCGAGATAGTGGTCGCGGGCCAGCCGCGCGAGAAAGCGGCGATGGCGGGCGGTGGGCACTGTGCTCATGGTCCTCCCGTCGGCGTCGACGACATCGTGTTCGCTCATATGTGAAGTGTTGCACATCTGATTGGTTCGTGACACAGTATTGCACATATGAGCACCGATGCTCATATGATTTTCTCGCAGCGAACCCGATGGCGGGCAGCAATCCCGCAAGGACGAGGGAAGGCACAACGATGAAACACCTGATCACACGCCGGAGCGCCACATGGGCGGCCATCGGCATGGTCGGAGCACTGGCGCTGTCCGGATGCGGCGGCGCCGGCGGCAGCTCCGCCGGGGACGGGGGCGATGAGGTCAACGTCCTCATGGTCAACAACCCGCAGATGCAGGATCTGCAGAAGCTCACCGCCGACCACTTCACCGAAGACACCGGCATCAAAGTCAACTACACCGTGCTGCCCGAGAACGAGGTGCGGGCGAAGATCGGCCAGGAGTTCGCCGCCCAGGCCGGCAACTACGACGTCGCCTCGATGTCGAACTACGAGATCCCGACGTATGCGAACAACAAGTGGCTGACCCCCATGGACGAAGGCGTCGCCGATGCCGAGGGCTTCGACCAGGACGACATCCTCACACCCATGGCCGAATCGATGACCGTCGACGGCAAGGTCTACGGCGAACCGTTCTACGGTGAGGGCTCGTTCCTCATGTACCGCACCGACATCTTCGACAAAGCCGGTGTGGAGATGCCGGAGAAGCCGACGTGGGACGAGGTCGCGAAGCTCGCGGCGAAGGTCGACGGCGCCGAGAAGGGCACGAAGGGCATCTGCCTGCGCGGTCTGCCCGGCTGGGGCGAGATGTTCGCCCCGCTGACGACGGTGGTCAACACCTTCGGCGGCACCTGGTTCGACGAGGACTGGAACGCCCAGGTCGATTCGAAGGAGTTCAAGGAAGCGACGAACTTCTACGTCGACCTCATCAAGGACCATGGTGAGTCCGGTGCCCCGCAGGCCGGGTACACCGAATGCCTGACGAACCTGCAGCAGGGCAAGGTCGCCATGTGGTACGACTCGACCGCGGCCACCGGCACCCTCGAAGCCGACGATTCCCCGGTCAAGGGCAAGATCGGCTATGTCGCCGCCCCGGTCAAAGAGACGGACTCGAGCTCATGGCTCTACACCTGGGCGTGGGGCATCCAGGCCGCCGGCAAGAACCAGGACGCGGCGAAGAAGTTCGTCGCCTGGGCCTCGTCGAAGGACTACGAGGAGACCGTCGCCGAGGAGCTCGGCTGGCAGCATGTGCCCGCGGGCAAGCGGACCTCGACGTATGAGAATCCCGACTACCAGAAGGCCGCCGAACCCTTCTTCAAGCAGACCGAGGACGCCATCAACTCGGCCGATCCCGAGAATCCCGGAGTCCAGCCGCGCCCGACGCTCGGCGTGCAGTTCGTGACGATCCCCGAATTCGCGGATCTCGCCACGGGCATCTCCGAAGACGTCAGCTCCGCCATCGCCGGACGCACGACCGTCGACAACGCCCTGGAGAAGGGGCAGAAGGAAGCCGAGAAGGTCGGAGACAAGTACAGGAAGTGACCGAACAGCCGCGGGGCGGGCCGTGACTGCCCGCCCCGCAGCCGACCGGGCCCGCTTGCCCGGTCGGCACCCGCCACCCGAACGCACCAGCCCCCTGACAAAGGATGTTCGAAGTGTCAGCACCAGCCGCCGAGCGTGCATCGCAGCCGATCACGCCGCCCAGACCTCGTGCCAAGGACCGATGGCTCAAACGCGCGCCCATGCTGCCTGCGCTCATCTTCGTCATCATCGTCACCCAGATCCCGTTCGCGATCACGATCATCATCTCGTTCATGAACTGGAACGCCGCCTACCCGGATGACATCAGCTTCGGCACTGTGCAGAACTATGTCACCGTGTTCACCGATGCGAACCTGCTGCGGGCCGTCTTCGTCACCGTCGGCCTCACCGTCGGGGTGGTGCTCGTCTCGGCGCTGCTGGGACTGGGCATCGCCCTGCTGCTCGACCGGAAGTTCATCGGCCGCGGATTCGTCCGCACCCTGATGATCACCCCGTTCCTCGTCGTTCCCGTGGCCGCGGCGCTGCTGTTCAAGCACGCGATCTTCAACCCCTCCTACGGGTTGCTGGGTGGACTGCTGACCGTCGTCTTCGGTGAGTCCGCCCCACAGCCGGACCTCATGACCTCCTCACCGCTGCTGGGCATCGGGCTCGTCCTCGTCTGGCAGTGGACGCCGTTCATGATGCTCATCATGCTCGCCGGCCTCCAGTCGCGACCCATGGACGTCTACGAGGCGGCTCTCGTCGACGGGGCCGGTCCCTGGCAGACGTTCCGCTTCATCACCCTGCCCCACCTGCGCCGCTACATCGAACTTGCCGCACTGCTGGGCACGATCTACATCGTGCAGAACTTCGACATGGTCTTCACCATGACCTCCGGCGGACTCGGCACAGCCAACCTGCCCTACGTCATCTACCAGGAGTTCTTCGTCGCTCAGGACTACGGAGTCTCCTCCGCCGTCGGCGTCATCGTCGTCGCAGCCTCTCTGATCATCGCGACTTTCGCCCTGCGCACCGCATCCACACTGCTCAAGGAGGAGAACTCATGAGCACCTCCGATCTGACCGTGGGCACACGCCCCGAACCCGGGGTGACGCCCACCCCGACCGAACCCGGCGGACCGGGCTCGGCCGAGCCGCCTCGGCGGAAGGCGAACGCACCGAGGCGGCCCGGCCAGGGCCGGGTGGGAAAGGTCCTGCTCGGCCTCCTGGCCTGGTTCGTCGGGCTGCTCTTCGTCTCACCGCTGCTGTGGATGCTGCTGACCAGCCTCCACGCCGAGACCGACGCCTCGACGAACCCGCCGAGCTTCTTCGCACCGCTCACCCTCGACTCGTACGTGAACTTCTTCGGCGGCGGCAACGGCGCGAATCCGTGGCCGTTCCTCATCAACTCCGCCGTCGCCGCGGTCGTCTCGACGCTCATCGTCCTCGTCCTGTCGACGATGGCCGCGTACTCGCTGGCCATCCGCCGCATCGAACGCTGGTCGGACGTGCTCTTCTTCCTGCTGTCGACGAAGATGCTGCCGATGGTCGCAGGCCTCCTGCCCGTCTACCTCGTCGCGAAGTCGACAGGAATCCTCGACACCTGGCTGCTGCTCATCATCATCTATTCGGCGATGAATATGCCGATCGCGGTGTGGATGATGCGCTCCTTCCTCGCCGAGGTGCCCATCGAAGTCCTCGAGGCAGCCGAACTCGACGGTGCCCGGCTGCCGCGCGTGTTCGTCCAGATCCTGCTGCCGCTGACCGCCCCCGGACTGGCCGCGACCGCCCTGATCTGCTTCATCTTCTCGTGGAACGAACTCCTCTTCGCCACCGTGCTCACCTCCACGGCCGCGTCGACGGCACCCGTGTTCCTCACGAGCTTCGTCACCTCCCAGGGGCTGTTCCTGTCGCAGGTGTGCGCAGCATCGCTCATCATCTCCGTGCCCGTGCTCGTGGCCGGAATCGCCGCTCAGGACAAACTCGTCCAGGGCCTGTCCATGGGAGCCGTCAAATGACCGCACCGACGACCGCGCTTTCCCTCAACACCCGGAACCTCGCCGAGGTGGCCGACCACGGCATCGCCGTCCCCACCTATGATCGGTCGGCCGTCCGCCCGGGCATCGTCCACTTCGGAGTCGGCGGATTCCACCGCGCGCACATGGCCATGGTCCTCGATGACCTCATGCAGGCAGGACTCGCCACCGACTGGGGCATCGTCGGAGTCGGAGTGCTGCCCCACGACGTCGCCATGCGCGACGCCCTGGCCGACCAGGACCACCTGTACACGCTGACCCTCAAACATGCCGATGGGGCGAAGGAACGCCGGGTGATCGGATCGATCATCGACTACCGGTTCGGCCCCGACGACCCGGCCGGGCTGCTCGAGCTGCTCACCGACCCGACGATCCGCATCGTCTCGCTCACCGTCACCGAGGGAGGATACAACGTCAACCCCGTCACCGGGGAGTTCATCGCCGAAGACCCGACGATCGTCGCCGACGTCGAGGCGCTGCGGGCGGGAGAGCTGCCGGCCACGGTCTTCGGCTACATCGTCTCCGCGCTGCGGGCGCGTCGGGACGCCGGTCTCGACCCCTTCACCGTGCAGTCGTGTGACAACATCTCCGAGAACGGCGCGGTCGCGGCGAAGATGTTCTCCGCCTTCGCCCGCCTCGTCGACGTCGGACTCGCCGACTGGGTCGGTGAGAACGTCGCGTTCCCGAACTCGATGGTCGACCGCATCACTCCGGCCACGACCGACGGCGACCGGGCGGATCTGCTTGCCGACACCGGAGTGACCGACGCCTGGCCGGTGGTCGCGGAGCCCTTCTTCCAATGGGTGCTCGAGGACGATTTCACGTCCGGCCGTCCGCCCTATGAGCAGGCTCGAGTGCAGGTCGTGGCCGATGTGCAGCCTTATGAGCATATGAAGCTGCGGCTGCTCAACTCCGGTCATCAGGGGCTTGCGTACTTCGGTCTCCTCGGCGGATCCATCTTCGCCCATGAGGCGATGGCGAACCCGGACATCCCTGTCTACCTGCGCCGATACATGGACGAAGAGGGCACACCGAGTCTGTCGCCGCTGCCCGGAATCGACGTCGAGGCGTACAAGGATTCGCTCATCGAACGGTTCAGCAATCCGGAGATCCGCGACACCCTCGCTCGCCTCGGTGCCGAATCCTCCGATCGGATCCCCAAATGGCTGCTGCCGGTCGTCATGGACAACCTCGCGTCCGGTCATCCCATCGAGGTGGCCGCGGCGATCTGTGCCTCCTGGGCCCGCTATGCCGAAGGGCACGACGAAACCGGCGGACGGTTCACCATCGTCGACCGCTATGCCGAACGGCTGCAGGAGGTCGCAGGGGCACAGGCAGAGGACCCGCTGGCCTTCGTCCGGCAGGAGCAGTTCTTCGGCGGGTTGGCCGAGGAGCCGCGCTTCACCGCACCGTACCTCGCCGCACTGACATCGCTGCACGAACGCGGAGCAAAGGAGACCGTCCGCCGCCTCGCCGCGCACGAACCACTCTGACGGACACAGCGCCGTCGGGTGGCCGGTTCGGAGCCGAGTCCGACGGGCGCCGGGCCAGGTTCAGCGTCTAGCATGGAGGCATGTTGCGTTCTCGCCTGAGCCTCCTGGCCCTGACCACGACACTTGCGCTCGTCGGCTGTTCCGGCGGTGCGGCGGACCCCGAATCGACCTCGGGCGAACAGAGACCCGGTACGGAATCAGAGTCACAGGCGCAGACTCGGACCGAAGCCGAACCCGCTGTGGACGACCCCGCTGACGCCGATCCGGCAGATTTCACGGACGAGGCCGCGGACATCGTCGCAGGCTTCTCCGACGAAGAGCTCGGCGGGTCCCTCATCATCGGCACCTGGGAAGGCACGGACACGCAGACCCCGGTGGACATGGTCAAGCAGAACCACCTCGGCGGGGTCATCGTCATGGGTTACAACCTGTCGGAGAATCCGACGAAGGATCAGGTCACGAAACTGACTGGTCAGATCTCCGGGGCCCGGACGAAAGGCCAGCCGGTGTCGATCGGCGTCGACCAGGAAGGCGGGCCGGTGTCTCGGCTGAGTTCGGCCGCGCTGCCGTTCCCGCCGCTCATGGGCTTGGCTGCGACCGACGATTCCGACCTCATCACCGACGCCACGACCGTGCAGGGGCAGAACCTCACGGATCTGGGCTTCACCATCGACTTCGCCCCGGACTCCGACGTCACGGTCGGGCCGAAGGACAAGGCGATCAACGTCCGCTCGGGCGGCACCGACCATGAGGACGTCGCCGAGGTCGTCGCCGACGCCGTCGAAGGCTACCGCTCCGGTGGGGTGGCGAGCTCGGCGAAGCACTTCCCGGGACACGGCCGCCTCGGAGTCGATTCGCACGAGAGCCTGCCGGTGTCAGAGAAGTCGATCGAGGAGATGGAGGACTCGGACCTTCTGCCGTTCAAATCCGCGGTCAAGGCCGGGGTGCCGATGGTGATGATGGGCCATATCGGGCTGCCCGATGCGAAGACGACGCCCGCGACGCTGAATGAGAAGGCGTATTCGGCGCTGCGTGAGACCCTCGACTATGACGGCGTCATCGCCACGGATGCGCTGAACATGAAAGCCGTGCCGCAGAACCTGAACGGCGGAGAGACCGTCAAGGCGCTCGCCGCCGGAGCCGATATCGCGCTCATGCCCCCGGATTCCGGTGCGGCACAGAAGGCGATCGTCAAGGCGATGGGGGACGGGACGCTGAAGAAGAAGGACCTCGTCGAGAAGTCCGAGCGCGTCGTCGCCGCGCAGCTGGCCACCGCCGAGGCGCAGAAGAGCGTGCAGGCCGGTGACTCGGACGCCAAGGATCCGAAGAAGGTCCTCACGAAGGTCGCTGACAAGTCCCTCACCGTGCTCAAGGGCAAATGCTCCTTCGCGGGCACGGACTCGATCTCGATCGTCGGCGGCAGTGACAAGGAGAAGGCGGCGCTGAAGCAAGCGGCCGAAGCCGAGGACCTCACCGTCGGATCCGGCGGAACCTCCGTGAGCCTGAGCCCGTCGACCTCCGCCGAGGTGGCTGTGGGCACCGCTGCTCCGTGGACGATGCGCAGCACCTCGGCGGAATCCGCGGTGACCGCGTATGATTCGAACCCCTACGCGCTGCGAGCCGTGGCGAAGTGGTTGAAGGGCGACCTCGAAGCGTCCGGGCAGTTGCCTGCCGAATACGACGGCAGCGACAAAGCTCCCGACTGCGGGTGATCAGACGGCTGCGATCACGGGTTCCTAGCGGGGCTGTGAACATGGTCGTGATCGTGCGACGCATATAAGAGATCCCCTCGCCGGCACTGTGCCGACGAGGGGATCTCTGTGGTACGCCCAGCATGGGCACTTGCTTGGAGGTGGAAGTCCTCTGGAGGAGAAGGTGGTTTAACTCCTAGCCGAAGGCAACTGCGTCATCGTGAGGTGGGGTGGGAAGGAAGCCGGAGGCAAATCCCTGCACCGAGGGACACGAACTGCATATGAGGCATTCCAGCCGGGGTGAGCCAGCCACAGATGGTCAAGCCCGTTCCACCAAGAACGGTTGGGGTGTAAATGCGGCGGGGGCAGGGGACAGTGAGTGTTCTTATCTGGGGAGGTCTGTCCCAGTGCACCGACCAATTTGTTGGTCGGGGCGGTACGGCCCGTGAGGGTCGTGGCTGATGGGGCAGAAGTCAGCAGAGGTCGTAGTACCTGCTGGAATCCGCTCCGGTTCCCAGGTGATGGGGTCGGGGCGTGAAGCGCGTGGCAGGGAAGGACTGAACGCTAAGAATTGACTGATGGATGCGACAGTACTCGTGTCCGTCACGGTGATCGCAGCCAACCCACGAGTTGTGTGGGGCAGAGAGGATGGAGAGACTGGTGCGTCCGGAACGGCCTTCTCCTGTGCGTAGTGATGGATCGGCGTCTGTGGTTGAAGGAGTCAGGGGTGAGCAGATGAGTCTGTGGGAGAAGGTTTTCTCACGACAGAATCTGTTGGCCGCTCTGAAACGTGTTGAGGCGAACCGGGGTGCGGCTGGTGTGGACGGTCTTGGAACGCATGAGTTGCGTGGCTGGATCCGTGAGCATTGGGCCGATGCTTGGGAGCGTCTTGATGCTGGTGCTTATCGTCCGTTGCCGGTGCGTGAGGTGATGATTCCGAAGCCTGACGGCGGTGAGCGGATGTTGGGAGTGCCGTCTGTGCTGGATCGGTTGATCCAGCAGGCTATTGCGCAAGTCCTGTCCCCGATTTTCGATGAGGGGTTTGTGCCGGTCTCGTATGGGTTCCGGTCGGGCAAGAGTGCTCACCAGGCTGTGTCGGTTGCTCGTACAGTGATCGAGCAGGGGTATCGGTGGGTGGTTGAGGTTGATCTGGATGCGTTCTTTGATCGGGTCAATCATGACGTGCTCATGGCCAGGGTTGCGCGGAAGGTGGAAGACAAGAAGCTGTTGAGACTGATCCGTGCCTATCTTGAGGCGGGGATCATGTCAGCAGGTGTTCGTAGAGCAACGTCGGAGGGGACTCCGCAGGGGTCGCCGTTATCGCCGTTGTTATCGAACATCATGCTTGATGACTTCGATCAGGAGTTCTGGGGTCGGGGGCACCGGTTTGTCCGGTATGCCGATGACATCAGGGTCTTCGTGCGGTCGAAGCGGGCAGCTGAGCGGGTTCTGGAGCAGGCGGTGAAGGTCCTTGAGGGGCGTTTGCGTCTGCGGGTGAATCGGGGCAAGTCAGTGATCAATCCGGCGAATGTAGCTACTTTGCTGGGGTTTGGTTTCTATTTCACTGCCCGCGGGGTCAAGGTTCGGGTCGCGGCGAAAGCGTTGAAACGTTTGAAGGCGCGGGTTCGGGTGTTGACGTCGCGGCGGTGGAGTGTGTCGATGGCCTATCGGATTACGGTGTTGAATCGGTTCGTTCGGGGTTGGATGGGGTATTTCCGTCTTGCGGAGACTCCTCGGAAGTTTGCTGATCTGGATGAGTGGTTTCGGCGTCGGATGCGCCAGATTCGTTGGAAGGAATGGAAGCGACCGCGGACTAGGGTGCGTATGTTGCGGTCTCTTGGGGTACGTGCTGATTTGGCGTATCAGTGGGGGATGAGCAGTCGTGCGTATTGGCGGATCGCTGGGTCGGTTGTCCTTCAAAGGGCCTTGCCCAACTCGTATTGGGAGGGGCAGGGTCTGCTTGTGTTTCGTCGTGCTTGGGGATTGTTTCAGTGACTTGGCGAACCGCCGGATGCGGGCCCGCATGTCCGGTGGTGTGAGAGGAGGGCCGGGAGACCCGGCCCTCCTACTCGATTGTTCGGTTCCGAGATGGGGCTCAGAGCACGCGGATGAACGTGACGTCGCCCATCCAGCTGTAGCTGCGCTTCGATGTTCCGGATCCGGGCGAACCAGCGTCGTACATCTTTCCGTCGCCGGCGTAGATGCCGACGTGTCCCGGGTGCCAGATGAGGTCGCCGGGCTTCGCCTCTGACTCGGACACGACCGTTCCGGATTCCTTCTGAGCTCCCGACTGACGGGGCAGGTCGACGCCGACGTGGCTGTAGACCCAGGAGGTGTAGCCGGAGCAATCCCAGCCGCTCTGCGACGTTCCGCCGAAGACGTACGGGGTACCGACGCCCTTCTCTGCCCAGCCGAGGACCTGCTCGGCCTTGGACCCATCGATCGGGCCCGAGTCGTCGGAGCCGCCGGTATCCTTCTTCGGGCTCTCATCCTTCGAGCCCGCGTCTGGGCTGTCGGAATCGTCGTCGGAGTTCTCGCTCGGCTCTTCCTTCGGCTCCTCGGCAGGCGCCGGCTCTGCGACGGTCTCCTCCGGCTCTTCCTTCGGCTCAGGCTTCGGTTTCGGCTTGGGCTTCGGCTTAGGGGCGGCCTCGGCCGTGACCACGTCCGTGTCGACGGTGACCGAGGAATCCTGATCACCCTTCTTCGAAGAACCGCCGGCATCGATGTTCGGCGTCTGGTTCTTGAACTCGACGGGAGCCTGCTTCTCGGACTCGGCTGCGACTTTCGCCTCGTCGTCGGTTCCCTGCCCTGCGGCGGGCATGATCGCTGCGGTGAGCAGTCCGCCGCTGGCGGCGACGACTGCGGCACGGCGGCCGAATGCGCCGGAGTTCGTTGCGAGCAGTTCGCTCAGCTCGGTCAGTGGTGTTTTGGCCTTGGCGTTCGCGGCGCGGCGGCCGTGCTGCTTAGATGCCACGATTTCCTCTCGTTGCCTGTCTGAGTATGACGATGTCCTCCACTGTAACGAATTCGTGATCTTCTGTCACGTTTTTGTTACAAACTGATTCGCAGGCAGGTTCGAGGGTATAATTGCAGGTCACAGGGTCGGTGTGGACAAGAATGGCTGGTGGTGGGCTGTGGTTCCGCCTGATTGTGACTGTGATTCAGCGCTCAGTCTCAGCCTTGAATAACGTTTCGTGACATTCGCAAGACGCAATTCTTGGGTCGATCCGCGGCGTTTTTCACGCCTAAACCACCGTGGATCGACCCAAGAATGCCGACGGCGTGAGATCGCGCGTGCGGTGTTGACGGCGCGGGATCGCGCGTGCAGTGGTGACGTCGCGGGATCGCGTGTGTGGTGATGGCAACGCAGTGGCGACGGTGCCGGATCGCGCGTGGTGGTGACTGAGCGTTAGGCTCCGGTCTCGACAGGTCGGCTGGGATCCGATGACCATCCGGACCAGCTCGCGGGGTAGAGACTGGGCTCGATGCCCAGGGTCGCCAGCGCCAGAGCATTGTGACAGGCGGTGACGCCCGAACCGCAGTACACGCCTACCGGCCCGTCGAGGGCGCCCAGCTCCTCGAAGCGTTCCTGCAGAAGAGCCTCGGGCAGGAACGTCCCCGCGGGGACGTTGTCCGTGGCCGGGGCATTCTTCGCCCCGGGAATGTGTCCGGCCTGCGGATCGAGCGGTTCGGTCTCTCCACGGAAGCGCTCACCGGCGCGGGCATCGAGCAGGACTCCGTCGAAGTCGGCCGCCGCCTCGGCGTCGATGACGGGCAGCTTCCCTGGGCTGATCTCCAATGAACTGGGTGTGACTTCGGGGGTGGGTCCTGTCTCGAGCGTCCCGCCGGCGTCACGGAACGCGGAGAGTCCGCCGTCGAGGACGCGGGCGCTCAACCCGGCCCAGCGCAGCAGCCACCAGGCACGGGCCGCGCCGAGGGCGGAATTGTCGTCGTAGACCACGACCTCGGTGTCGGCATCGATGCCCCAGGAGCGCACAGTCTCTTGGAAGGCTTCGGGGCTGGGCAGCGGGTGCCGGCCGGCCGTCGGGTCGGTGCTGCCGTGGTCGGCGAGCTCGGTGTCGAGGTCGACGTAGAGGGCACCGGGGATGTGCCCTGCGGCGAAGTCCTCGCTGCCATCGGGCTTCGGCAGGGTCCAGCGGACGTCGAGCAGCCTCGGCGCCGGAGAATCGGCCATGCGGGTAAGCAGTTCATCGGCGCTGATGAGAACGTCGGAGCGGGTCAATTCGATCTCCTTCTTGTATAGGGTCACACCGTCTGGACGGGATCCAGGGACGGGGTCGCATCGGTCGGGACAGGGTCACACAGGTTGCAACAGGCTCACACCGGTTGGGTGAGCAGGACGACGTGCTTCTCGCCGAGGCGAGTGAACACGAGCGTGGCTTTGTCGCCCTTGGGCAGTTTGAGTTGGCGGCGGACCTGGTCGGGAACGATGTCGGCACCGCGTTTCTTGATCACGACCGAACCGATTCCGCGGGAGACGAGCTCCTTGCGCAGGCTCGGAACCTTCGCGGGCAGAACGTCGATCACCTCATAGGCGGTGACTCCTGCCGATGCCGGGCCGCTCGGTTCGACGTCGGTGGTGAGATAGGCGATCTTCGGGTGCAGCCGGCGCGCCTGCAGCGGTGCGCACAAAGCGGCAACGAGTCCGGCGCGCACGATCGCACCATCGGGCTCGAGCAGATACTTCCCGAGCTCCCCGATGTCCGCCTCGTCCTCGTCGGGCAAGTTGTCCTCGTGGACGAGGAGGGTGCGTTCGCCCACGACGAGGGCGCCGCGGCCGGGGCGCTGCCTGGCGGCACCGAAGTAGAGGCAGACCTCGACGACCTCGCCGTTGTGGGAGACCCACTGGGCTTCGGCGTCCTCGGGGACGAGGTCGTGGTCGAGTGCCGGGCCGAGCTTCACTCCGGCCGCCTTCGCCGCGCTGGCCTTCTCGATCACCCACGACAGAGAGGGGGAGAAGGCTTCGGGGTCGGTGATGCGGGACGTCGATCCGCGTTTGTCGGCCTTGCCGATGGTCCGCCGGGCCGGATCGAACCAGAGGGCATCGAATCCATCCAGGTCGACATCCTCGGCGCGAGCGTGTTCGACCGCGGCATCGGGCAGATGACGGAGGTTGAAGGCGGCGATGGCGGCGGTGACTTCGTCGGCGTCGACAGCCGAGACCTGCGCGCCCATTCCGGCGAAGGCGACCGAGTCCGCGCCGATCCCGCATCCGAGATCGGCGATGCGGAAGGACTCACCCTCGGCCACGTCGCCGATGAGGCGACGCGCATGATGAGCGGCGACCGGCAGCCGCGTGGCCTGGGCCAGTCCGTCGCGAGTGAAGAGCATGTCCTCCGCGAAGGGTCCGAGCTTCGCTGCCGCCTCCTGCCGCAGCCGGGCCTGAGTGAGCAGGGCTGCAGTCACCTCGGCGGAGAAGCCCTCTTTGCGCAGTGCGGTTGACCGTGCGAGCTCATCGCCTTCGAGGTCGTCGATGCGGTCGAGTCGGTCGAGAACGGCGACGTCGAGCAGTTCAGCCAGTGTCTGCGGATCCATGGCTTCACCCTATCGTCTGCGCAGTGGAGCGATCCCCTCGCCGAGGCGGCCCACCGCAGCCGTGCCCACGCCGTCCGCGCTTCGCCGGGGTTCGCGCCCTCTGCCCTCACCGCAGCGGCCCGGCCGAACCGCCGCGCGGCTGCGGTGATTGTGCGAGCCGAGCGGTGCGGTAAGTTGTTGGCTGTGACGTTATTGACCGCCCGCGATATCCGCGAATTAGCCGCTGACATCGGTCTGCGCCCGACGAAGCAGAAGGGCCAGAACTTCGTCATCGACCCCAATACCGTGCGCTCGATCGTCACCGCTGCAGGCCTCGAGGAGAACTCGAACGTCGTCGAGATCGGCCCGGGCCTCGGTTCGCTCACTCTCGGTCTGCTCGAGGCCGGTCATACCGTCACCGCGGTCGAGATCGACGAGGTGCTCGCCCAGAAGCTGCCGAGCACGGTCGCGACGTTCGCCGGCAGCGACGCGCCGTTCCAGCTGGTCAATGCCGATGCGCTGCGGGTCACGACGCTTCCGGCCCTGGAGCACACCACCGAAGCCGCGGTTGTCGCACCCGAAGCCGGCGGGAACCAGCCCGATGCTCTTGTGGCGAACCTGCCCTACAACGTGGCCGTGCCCGTGCTGCTGCACTTCCTCGAGACCTTCCCGAGCCTGAAGACCGTCCTCGTCATGGTCCAGCTCGAAGTCGCCGAACGCCTCGCCGCCGCTCCCGGCTCCCGCACCTACGGAGTTCCCAGCGTCAAAGCCCAGTGGTACGGGGACGTGAAACTGGCAGGCAAGATCGGCAAGAATGTGTTCTGGCCGGCCCCGAACATCGACTCCGGACTCGTCCGCATCGACGTCACTCGCACCGACCGCGACCCGACTGTCCGCAGCCGCCTCTTCACCCTCATCGACGCCGCCTTCGCCCAGCGTCGAAAGACACTGCGCGCCGCCCTATCCGGCTGGGCCGGTAGCCCGCAACAGTCCGAAGACCTCCTGACGGCGGCCGGAATCGACCCGAAGACCCGCGGTGAGGCACTCACCGTCGCCCACTTCGAACGCCTCGCCGCCGTCGACGGTGATGCCGCAGCACCGGCTGCGCCGAGCGAGGACCCCTCACCATGACCACCCCGCTGCACCCGCGCACGACGATCCCGGCCCCGGTGAGAGTACAGGCGCCGGGCAAGATCAACATCCACCTCGGTGTGGGTGCGGCGAACGACGGATATCACGAGCTCGCGACGGTGTTCCAGGCGCTCAACCTCGGCGAGACCCTGACCCTCATTCCAGGTGGAACGCGGTCGATCATCGTCCAGGGCCGCTACGCGGATGCCGCGGTCCCGCGCGACGAATCGAACTTCGCCAGGCGCGCCGTCGACCTCCTCATCACCGCGCTCGAAGGCGACCGTGACGTCGATGTGCTGCGCGACCTCGACATCGTCATCGACAAGCAGGTGCCCGTGGCCGGCGGAATGGGCGGGGGATCGGCCGACGCGGCAGCCGCACTCGTCGGAGCCGCCCACCTCGTCGGCGGCGTCGACGAGGCGACCGTCCGCGAATGCGCGGTCGCCGTCGGAGCCGACGTCGCGTTCCTCCTGCGCGGGGGCACGGCCATCGGCCAGGGCCGCGGGGAACAGCTGAGCCCCGTGCTCACCCGCGGAACCTTCCACTGGGTGATGGCCACCTCGGCGTCGCCCCTGCCCACTCCGGACGTCTACGCCCGCTTCGACGAACTCAACCCCGACCCGGCCCCCGCGGCAGTGCCCGATCAGGTGCTCAAGGCGCTTGCCGCCGGCGAACCGGACGCGCTCGCGGAATCCGCGGCGAACGACCTCACCGAGGCGGCCGTGTCGTTCATGCCCGAAATCGCCGAGGTGATGGAGGCCGGCCGTGACGCCGGCGCCGTCCTGCCCCTGCTCAGCGGGTCGGGGCCGACGCTCGGCTTCCTTGCCCGCGACGCCCACCACGCCCTCGATCTGGCCGTGCTCCTGCAGGCCACACGAGGCGTCAACGAAGCGCTGCGCACCACCGGCCCCGCGCCCGGAGCACATATCGTGGACGGCGGCTGATCATGGGGGAGGAGAATCACACCCCCGCCGAGGCGGCCGCCAGTCCGAAATCGGGCCCGGAGAACCGCGGGAGCCTCCACGAAACGCTGCGTGATCAGGTCGGACAGGACATCGCCGCCGGACGGCTCGCCGCCGGGACGATCATCAAGGCCGAGGATCTGCGGGCCCGCTATGACGTGTCGCTGTCGGTGGTGCGCGAGGTCGTCCGAGTCCTCGAATCCCTCGGCATGCTGCAGCCGATCCGTCGCGTCGGTCTCGTCGTGCTCGCCATGAGCGAATGGATGCTGCTCGACCCGCTCGTCATCCGTTGGAGGATGACTGAAGCTCCGGCGAGGCAGCTGCGGTCGCTCACCGAGCTGCGAGTGGCCATCGAGCCCGAGGCTGCGGGGCTCGCCGCCCAACATGCTCCGGCGGAATCCGCCGAGGAGATCATGGGCCTGGCCGCCCGCATGCGGGCATCGGGCAGGCAGGGCGATGTCGAAGCGTTCCTCGAAGCCGATGTGGCGTTCCACCGAGCAGTGCTCGGCGCCGGAGGCAACGAGCTCTTCGCCGCCTTCGACACCGTCATCGGTGAGATCCTCGCCGGCCGCACGGGGGCGGGACTGATGCCGAAGTTCCCGCACCCGGATGCCCTGCAATGGCATTTCGACGTCGCCGATGCCATCGGCGGACAGGACGCCGAGCGCGCCCGAGAGGCGATGGCGAAGATCGTCGCCAAGGCCGATGCGGAGATGGGCACCGTCTGGGCCGACGAACCCCGGCATCAGGGGAGCTGAGGACCGAAGCACTCGAGTGGCAGGGAACCCTGTCGCCTTGCCGCCCGGCACTCGGGCGGCCGAGAAACTGCCTCAGAACAGGCTGACGACTCCGTAGAGGGCGAGGCTGAGCAGGAACCCGACGGTGCCCAGCAGCGTCTCGGCGACTGTCCAGGTCTTCAGCGTCGTCTTCGTGTCCATGCCGAAGAAGCGGGAGACGAGCCAGAAGCCGGAGTCGTTGACGTGGCTGGCGAAGACCGAACCGGCGGCCAGCGACAGCACGATCGCCACGACCTGCAGGCTCGAGAAGTCCGGGTTGCCGACGACGATGGGCTGGACGAGCGCCGCCGCTGTCGTCAGCGCCACGGTGGCCGAACCCTGTGCGATGCGCACAATCGCGGCGATGACGAAGCCGGCGACGATGACGGGCAGGCCGAGGGCGGACAGTGAATCGGCGAGGGAATCGCCGATGCCGCTGGCGCGCAGCACTCCACCGAACATTCCGCCGGCTCCGGTGATGAGGATGATCGAGCACACCGGGCCGAGGGCTGAGTCGACGACGGTCTCGATGAGCGACTGGTCCTTCTTCTGCTTCCACCCGAGCAGCCACATGGCGATGACGACGGTGATGAGCAGGGCGATCGGGGTCTCGCCGAGCAGCCGCAGGGAGCTGATGAACACCGATTCGATATCGACCCACCCGGCCTCACCAGCGAAGTTCAGTCCGGTGTTGAAGAAGATGAGCACGAGCGGCAGGACGAGGAGGAAGATGACGTGGCCGAGTTTCGGACGTGAGGCGAAATCGGCGTACGAGTCGTCCTTTCCGGCCGAGAGCACCGTGGGGACGGCGACGTCGATGCGCTTTCCGATGATGAGTCCGAACAGGTATCCGGTGAGATACCAGGCTGGGATGGCGATGATGATTCCGCAGATGAGGACGAGTCCGACGTTCGCGCCGAGCAGTCCGGAGGCCGCGACCGGGCCGGGGTGCGGGGGCACGAAGATGTGCATAGCGGAGAATGCCATGGCCGCAGGCATCGCGTAGAGCAGCAGAGATCCGCCGAGGCGGCGTGCGATCGTGAAGATGATCGGCAGCATGACGACGAGCCCGGCATCGAAGAAGATCGGGAAGCCGAAGAGCAGAGAGGTCACACCGAGGGCGAAGGGTGCTCGTTTCTCACCGAAAAGACGGATGAGAGCGTCGGTGAGCACCTCGGCGCCGCCGGAGAGTTCGAGCATCCGTCCGAGCATCGCACCGAGTCCCACGAGCAGGGCCACGCTGGCCAGGGTGGATCCGAAGCCGTCGTAGAGGACGTCGATGAGGTCACCGGGCATGATTCCCGCGGCCAGGGCCGTGATCACGGAGACGATGACGAGAGCGATGAAGGCATGGACTCGTGCCTTGATGATGAGCAGGAGCAGCACGGCGATGGCAGCGGCTGCGATTCCCAGGAGGGCTGGAGTCGACAGAGTCCAGGCCAATTCGAGTTCGGTCATTGTTCCTCTTCCTTGAGGTCAGGTGGATGGGCGGACGGTGGACGGGGCGATCATGCGCTCATCCGGTTCAGGGACTCGAGGATCGCATTCAGGACATCGGGAATCGACTGGTCGACGTCGACGGTGGCATGTGCCTCCTCGGCAGCGAGCGGTTCGAGTGTGGCCAGCTGCGAGTCGAGCAGATCCGGGGACATGAACTCGTGGTCGCGGCGGGCCAGATGGTCGGCGATGACCTCGCGGGGGCCGTCGAGGTGGATGAAGACGAGCGAAGGTGCGGACCTGCGCAGCAGGTCACGGTAGGAGCGTTTGAGGGCGGAGCAGGCGATGACCGGGGCTGGGGTGCGGGCTGCTTCGATAGCGACGCTGCCGAGCCAGGGTGCCCGATCCTCATCCGTGAGCGGCACACCGGAGCCCATCTTCGCTTTGTTCTCACCGGAGTGCAGATCGTCGGCGTCGACGAACCGACGGTCGAGGGTGTCCGCCACCTGCGCGCCGAGGACGGTTTTGCCGGTTCCCGAGACACCCATGATGACGAGCGGTGGAAGGAAAGGGCTGTGACCCATTACCGAACCTCTCGATAAAATATGAAGAAATATCTATAATCAGTTATTAAAACAGATTTATAGCACCGTAGTGCTGGTGGGAAGCGACTGTCAACACTGCTGATCACAGGGAAGAGGAATGCTCATGAAGGCCGATGTCGCGGTGATCGGAACCGGCGTGATGGGGTCGAACCTGGCCCGCAACCTCGCCCGTCAGCCGGGCCACCGAGTCGCCGTCTACGACCGCGACGTCGAGCGCGCCCAGAGGCTGGCCGCTGACTTCCCCGAGGCCGACTTCCTCGTCGCCGCCGACCCGGCCGACCTGGCCGGGAAGCTCACCGAACCACGGGTGGCGATCCTCATGGTCAATGCCGGAGGAGCCACGGATGCGGCAATCGGCGATCTCGCCGAGGCGTTCGTTCCCGGTGACATCATCGTCGACGGCGGCAACTCCCACTTCCGGGACACGATCGCCCGCGGGGCCCGACTCGAGGGAACCGGCATTGAGTTCGCCGGGGTCGGCATCTCCGGGGGAGAGGTCGGCGCTCTGCTCGGGCCCTCCCTCATGGTCGGTGGAACGGAGACCGCGTGGCAGCGCCTGTGTCCCCTGCTCGAACCCATTGCCGCGAAGGTCGGAGACGAAGCCTGCGTCGATCACATCGGCACCGACGGGGCCGGGCACTTCGTCAAGATGGTCCACAACGGCATCGAATACGCCGATATGCAGCTCATCAGTGAGGCCTTCACGCTCCTGCGCGACGACCTGGGGATGGCGCCCGCCGAAATTGCTGAGGTCTTCGCCGACTGGAACACCGGAGAGCTCGAGTCCTACCTCATCGAGATCACCGCCGACGTCCTCGCCCATGTCGATGAGGCAACGGGCCGGCCCTTCGTCGACGTCGTCGCCGATGCCGCGAAGGCCAAGGGCACGGGTGCATGGACGGCGCAGGTCGGTCTGGACCTTGGGGTCCCGGTGCCCACCATCGCCGAGGCGGTCTTCTCCCGTTCGCTGTCATCGGCCGTCGATCTGCGCGCCGAGGGACTCGACCTGGCCGGTCCCCGGCCAGGCGCCGAGCCGTCTTCACTGTCTGCGGACGATCGTGCGGCCCGCGTCGACGAGATCGGTCGCGCGCTGTTGCTCGGCAAGGTCTTGGCCTACGTCCAGGGCTTCCACGAGATCGCCGTCGGCGCCCGCGAGAACGACTGGGACATCGATCTCGGGGCGCTCGCCGGAATCTGGCGGGCCGGGTGCATCATCCGGGCCCGCCTGCTCGATCGCATAGTCGCGGCCTTCGACTCCCCGACCCCGCCCGAGAACCTGCTCGGCGCCGATTTCGTGCGAGAGATCGCCGGGAGCTGCCAGGGATCCCTGCGCTCGACGGTCGTCCGGGCCATCGGCCACGGCATCGCCGTGCCCGGGCTGGCCTCGACTCTGTCCTACTTCGACGGTCTGCGCACCGAGGCGGGCAGTGCCGCTCTCATCCAGGCGCAGCGTGACCGCTTCGGTTCGCACACCTATGCGCGCACCGACCGTCCCGGGACCTTCCACACTCTGTGGTCCGGCGATCGCAGCGAAGTCGAGGTCTGAACGACGGGGCCGCCTCGGTGAGGGTCGACCGGTACGACGGGGCCGCTTCGGTGCAGGTCGACACCGACGTTCTGCCGCCTCGGCGACGGTCGCCGCGGTCTCACTGATCGACTCTGGTGGCCCGGATGGCGGACTGTCGATATGTTAGAGCCATGACTTTGCCACACGAAGATGTTGACCCAGACGGACTGCTCGAATACTCGGTGGTCTTCACCGACCGATCGCTCAACCACATGTCGCAGCGGTTCGTGTCCGTGATGCAGGAGATCAACCGGATCCTGCGCTCGGCCTACGATGCCGATTCCGCTGCCATCGTCCCCGGCGGCGGCAGCTACGCCATGGAGTCCGTGGCACGTCAGCTGGCCACCGGCAAGAAGGCGCTGATCGTGCGCAACGGTCTGTTCTCCTTCCGCTGGTCGCAGATCCTCGACGCCGGGGCCATCGCCTCGGAGACGACCGTGCTCAAGGCCTCCCCGGACAGCACCGAGCACCAGTCGCCGTGGTCGCCGGCCCCCATCGCCGAGGTGGTCGCCGCCATCGAGCGCGAGAAGCCCGCCGTCGTGTTCGCTCCCCACGTCGAGACCGCCTCGGGGATGCTCCTGCCCGATGACTACGTCCGCCAGGTCGCCGAAGCCGTGCACGCGGTCGGCGGAATCTTCGTTCTCGACTGCATCGCCTCGGGTGCGGTGTGGGCGTCGATGACCGATCTCGGTGTCGATGTGCTCATCTCCGCCCCGCAGAAGGGCTGGAGCGGATCGCCGTGCGCCGGCTACGTCATGCTCAGCAAGGCCGGCCGCGCCGCCGTGGAGGCATCGACCTCGACGAGCTTCGCGATGGACCTGAAGAAGTGGCTGTTCATCGCCGACGAATACGAAGAGGGCCGTGCGCCTTACCACGCGACGATGCCCACCGACGCTCTGGCGCACAATGCCAAACTCATGGCCGAGAGCGAGGAGCGCGGCTTCGACAAGCTCGCCGCCGCACAGGCCGAACTCGGTGAGCGGGTGCGCACCGTCTTCGCCGAACGCGGACTGCCTTCGGTGGCTTCGGACGAGTTTGCCTCGCCGAGCGTAGTCGTCGTCCACACCGACAACCCGAAGCTCGCCACCGGCGCCAGCTTCAAGGAAGTCGGCGTGCAGATCGCAGCCGGAGTGCCGCTGCAGTGCGATGAGCCCGAGGACTTCTCGAGCTTCCGCATCGGCCTGTTCGGTCTCGACAAGCTCGGCGACATCGACGGCACGATCTCGCGCCTCGAGGCTGCTCTCGACTCGATCGGCGTGACCGCCGAAGCCTGAGCGCCCAAGCGCGGTCGGTGAGCATCCCTCACCGCTAGCGTCTTCGCCCCCACGTAGTCGCGCAACATACAGTCGGCGCCATAACCTCCCGTTGCAACGAGGGGTGATGGCGCCGACTGTATGTTTCGGCACTACCGGTGCGGGATGCTCAGCTCTGACGCGGAGTGGACCTGTATCACGAGCTGCTGCCGAATCTCACCCGTCCCTGGACACGAAAGTCGGCTGCGGCCACATTTCGAAACCAGACACTGCAGGTGCTGATCGGCCTCGCGCGGCGCTTGTGCCTGAATTGTTGGGTCGATCCCCGGTGGTTTTCGAGGTCAGAACACCGCGGATCGACCCAACAATGCACACTGTCGGCGACCGGCTCGTGCCTCGCGGTCCCTAGACTTTTCCCGAGGCGTGCGAGAACAGCCGCGCACCGTCTTCTCGGCTGGACTCAGGCGGTGTCTCCGAGGGCGACGACGTTGTCGGCGAGCCGTTCGTTGCTGCCGTACATGAAGTGGTTGGCCATGTTCTCGGAGAACCGGCTGGCATCGGTCGTCAGCCCGACCGCCTCGGCGACTTCGCGGATGTGCATCGGGGTCGCGCCGCAGCACACGCCGATGTAGTTGACGCCCAGGTCGAAGGCCTCCTTGGCGAACGAACCGATCTCGTAGCGGTTGCTCTGCAGGGGATCGAGAGCGGTGGGGAACGTGCGTCCGTGCGGGGAGGCCACCTCGGCGCGGGGGTCGGAGAGGTTGAAGAACGTCGGCTCGGTCTCCGTGGTGCGGTAGGGGATCGGCAGGGCGCCGACGTGACAGGACACGGCCGCGCGGATCTCCTTCAGCCACGGCAGCATCGTCGCCGGTCCGCGGAAGCAGTTGAGGCCGACGACATCGACGCCGAGCTGTTCGAGACGCTGCGCAGTCTCGACGATCCCGACCCCGTCGGCCATCTCCTGGAAGCCCATGGGCGCAAGCGTGAGGACGACGGGCAGGCCGCTGGCCTTGGCGACCTCGGCCGCGGCGATGGCCTCACCGGCGAAGTAGAAGGTCTCGCCGATGATGAGGTCGGCACCTTCCTCAACCGCCCAGGCCACCATCTCGGCGAACATGGCCCGCACCTCGGCCTGCTTGGACTCATCGGCGGGATCCCAGATGTTCGAGTTCGAGATGTTGCCGGCCATGAAGTTCCCGGGCTTGGCGTCGGCAACGGACCGGGCGATCTGCAAGGCGGCGCGGTTGAGCGGCTCGAGCAGGTCCTCCTTGCCGATCACGCGCATCTTCTCACGGTGTCCGTTGTAGGTGAACGCCTCGACGATGTCGGAACCGGCCCGCTGGAAGTCGACGTGGAGGGAACGCAGGGCGTCGGGGAATTCGAGGGCCACCTCGGGGACGAACTCGCCGGCGGACAGATATCCGCGCTTCTCGAGCTCGAACAGGAAACCTTCCGCGCAGATCACGGGGCCGGCGTCGAGGCGTTGGGTCAGGGCGTTGGTCGCGGTCATGGATGCTCTCCGATTCGATGATGTGGTCGAGCCCGGGCGAGCGGCCCGAACTCCGGTATCACACCATCAAACGGGGGAGCGAGGAGCGTCACATCGACATAAAACGACGCCGATCGCCATGAAATGACACGACCCTCGCCGAGGCGGCCCGACGAAGAGCAAGCAACGCAGGGTTCCGGTAGGTGACAGGGTCCGTCGAGGCGGCCCGACCGTCAGTGGTCGTCGCCGCTGAGGTACACCGGCAGCCGGCGGTAGCGCACCGCCCGTTGGGCGGCACCGGCGGGCACTTCCTGAGTCGGTTCATAGGTGGCGTTGTTCTGCGGAACCTCGTGCGAACCGGGCAGTGGGAACGGGCCACCCGTGGCAGGTGCGGGGGAGGCGAAGGACTGCTGCTGACCGGGCTGCTGTTCGTAGCCGGGGGAGTGTTGGTAGCCGACACCGGGCAGCGGCTGCAGGCCCAGTCCCTGCCGGTCCGGTCCGTCGCCTTCGCTGTAGGCGTTGCCGGGATGATGAGTGTCGCCGGGATAGGCGGCATGGGCGTCGACGTCCCGACGACGACCACGCCGGCCGCGACGGTCGGAATCCTCCGGTCGCAGGAACGGGAACGGCTTGAGCAGGAGGCCCGTGACGGTCGAGGACCACCAGCGCAGGGCACGTTCGAAGGGCGACCAAGCCAGAAGGCCGGTCCACGCCACGGCCAGGGCTACACAGATGAGGAGGACGACGGCATCGTGGAGGACGTTGCGGCTGTCGTCGAGCACCGGCTGCAGACCGCGGACGACGAAACCGTGGAGGATGTAGACGGCGAGGCTGTTCTTGCCGATCTTCGCGAGCGTGTCCTTCGTGTTGCTCAGCCACGACAGCAGGGCCAGTGTCAGCAGCACCGCTCCGATGTCCACGATGAGGCGCAGTCCCACACCTTCGGGGACGCTGACGTCGAAGTGGGCGAAGTTGAGGCTGCCGAAGAGCCAGTTGTGATCGACTTCGTCGAGATAGAAGTATCCGACGGCGCCGAGGGCAGCGGCGCTGAGGCAGAGCTTCTGCCAGATCGCAAGACTGCCGGCCCAGCCGATGATCTGCTTGCCGTAGAGCTTGCCGATGACGAAGAACGGCCAGAACGCCAGCGTCCGAGCGGCGGAGAGTTCGGTGTCGAGGATCGGCAGTATTCCGCCGAAGAGCCCGGCGACGAGCGAGGCGACGAGCATCGTGCGCGGGAAGCGCTCGATGAAGGGGACCGTGATCATCCACCACGCCATCGACAGCAGGAACCACGTGTACCAGAACGGTCTGAGGAAGTCGTAGTCGGGATTGAGTCCGAAGAGCCACATCCATCCCCACATGAGCGGCAGCACTGTGGCCAGGAGGACGAAGTAGGTCAGGACCCGCTCGGCCAGTTTGTTCGACTTCGCCGTGATGCCGGCGAGGAAGACGAACGCCGGCATATGGAACATGTAGATGAAGTACATCGGTGCGCCCAGGATCGGCGACTCCCAGGGAGAGGTCCGAGCGAGAAGGTGGCCCAGAACCACCAGGAAGATGAGTATTCCCTTGGCGCGGTCGATGCGATAGTCCCGTGATGACACGCCGATACACTACCGCACCCGGCAGGCTTTGGGGAAAGTTCAGACCGTCGCCGAGGCGGCCGAACGGTCCCGTACGACCGTGTACTCGCGCGTGGGAACGGGGTTGTGGATGCTTAACCGCGGGCGGCGCAGTCCACGCATTTCGCCGCGTAGGGACGGGCCTCCAGCCGCGCCTCGGCGATGGGCTTGCCGCAGTCGATGCAGGTTCCGAACGTTCCCGCGGCGAGGCGGTCGACCGCCTCGGCGATCTCTGTGAGTCGGTTCTCGGACTGTTCGAGCAGGGTCGCGGCCTGCGACCGTTCGAAGGCGAGCGTCGCGCCTTCCGGATCATGTTCGTCGTCACTGTTGTCACCCTCGCGAGCGGCCGAGACCTCGTCGATGCCCTGGGTCAGGCGGGCGATGAGCGCCTGCGCATCCGCCCGCTCCCCCTCGAGCAGGTCTCTCATCTTCGCTTCGTCGATCATCGTCGTCTCCTCGATTCCTTCCGGCTGTGTCGCCGGTGGCCTCTAGTGAAGGCCCCGAACGTTCAGGTCGCGAGCGCTCGGGCCTCGAAAGCTCAGGCCTCGAAAGCTCAGGCCTCGAGTGCCTCGGACGCCTCGAGCCAGCGCATCTCGAGTTCGTCGAGTTCGTCCTGGTACTCACGGATCGCGGCCGTGAGCGTGGCGAGTCCTTCGAAGTCGGTCTGGTCGTGAGCGGCCATCTCCTCGTGCTTCTTCGCGATCTGAGAATTGAGCTTGTCCATCCGACGTTCGATCGAGGACACTTCCTTCTTCGCCGCGCGGGCTTCCGCGCCGGTGAGCTTCGCGGCCGTTTCCGATCCCTCGCTCGCCGAGGCGGCCCCACCGGAATCGTTCCCGCCGGCTCCCGCCG
Organism: Brevibacterium limosum; assembly: GCF_011617705.1. Lineage (NCBI taxonomy): Bacteria > Bacillati > Actinomycetota > Actinomycetes > Micrococcales > Brevibacteriaceae > Brevibacterium > Brevibacterium limosum. Next base: position 1,175,763 of record NZ_CP050154.1, read on the forward strand.
TGGCCCCGTTCGAACCGGCGGTCTTATTCGAACCGGCAGAGCCTCGGCGTTCCTGTTCGGCGCGCAGCCGCAGGTACTCTTCGACGCCGCCGGGAACATGGCGCAGTCGGTTGTCGAGGATCGCGTACTGCTGATCGGTGACGCGCTCCAGGAGGTATCGGTCGTGGGAGACGACGATGAGAGTGCCCGGCCAGGAGTCGAGGAGGTCCTCCATCGCCGCGAGCATGTCCGAGTCGACGTCGTTGGTCGGCTCATCGAGGATGATGACATTGGGCTCGGCCATGAGCAGCAGCAGAAGCTGGAGCCGGCGCTTCTGCCCGCCGGAGAGCTCCTTGACCCGGGCGGACAGGTGCTCCTTCGCGAAGCCGAGGCGTTCGAGCAGCTGAGCCGGAGTGAAGTCCTTGCCTTCGATGGTGAACGAGGTCTTCGATTCGGCGAGGACCTCGCGCACGCGCGAATCGGCGATCCGGGCCAGATCCTTGAACTGCTGATCGAGCACACCGATCTGCACCGTCTTGCCGCGCTTGACCCGACCGGCATCGGGTTCGATCTCTCCAGAGACCAGACCGAGCAGGGTCGACTTCCCGGCACCGTTGGGGCCGAGGATTCCGGTGCGCTCACCGGGACCGATGCGCCAGGTGACATCTTTGAGGATCGTGGTCTCACCGAAGTGCTTGGACACATCGAGCAGGTCGACGACGTCCTTGCCCAGGCGGGCCGTGGCCATCTTCTTCAGCTCGATCGGGTTGCGCACCTCCGGCACGTCGGCGATGAGCTGGTTGGCCGCCTCGATGCGGAACTTCGGCTTCGACGTCCGGGCGGGAGCGCCCCGCCGCAGCCACGCGAGTTCCTTGCGCATGAGATTCTGTCGCTTCGCCTCGGTGGCGGCAGCGATGCGGTCACGTTCGACCCGCTGCAGAACATAGGCGGCATAGCCGCCTTCGAAGGGTTCGACGATGCGGTCGTGGACCTCCCAGGTCTTCGTGCACACCTCGTCGAGGAACCACCGGTCGTGGGTGACCAGCAGCAGGGCTCCGGCGTTCTTCGGCCACCGGCTGCGCACGTGCTTCGCCAACCAGGCGATGCCGTCGACGTCGAGGTGGTTCGTGGGCTCGTCGAGGATGAGCAGGTCCCAATCGCCGATGAGCAGAGCGGCCAGGGCCACCCGGCGGCGCTGACCGCCGGAGAGCGAGGAGATCTGCGCACCCCAATCGAGATCGGCGATGAGACCGGAGATGATGTCACGCGCCTGCGGGTCGGCGGCCCATTCGTGGTCGGCGGCATCACCGACGACGGAGAATCCGACAGTGGCCTCGTCATCGAGGTCATCGCGTTGGCCGAGCATGCCCAGGCGCAGACCTCCGCGGTAGGTCACCCGCCCGGAATCGGGTTCGATGGTGCCGGCGAGCATGCCGAGCAGACTCGATTTGCCGTCGCCGTTGCGGCCGACGATGCCGATCATGTCGCCGGACTCGACACCGAGGGTGACGGAGTCGAAGACGACGCGAGTGGGGTATTCGAGATGGAGGGCCTCTGCCCCGAGGAGATGTGCCATAGCACCCCTAGCCTAGTTCACGGCGGATGGGTCACTGCTCCTGCCATGCGTCTGCCCATGCGTCGGTCGACTGCCTCCACACCTCGCTCAGCTGTCTCAAAGATGGAGGATCTCGCGTTCGCATTGCGGACCGATATCGACTGTGCATGACGGAATATTTCTTTTTCATATCGGTGTCCGCAATTGAGCTGATAACGGGCCTATCGAAATGACTTCGGTGCATTAGACTGACGGAAACTCACCAAAATATGACAGTTCGTCCAGTGGTTTCACATCTTCGGTAAGGGCAGACAGGGCCCCCATCCGTGTGCGCTGTCTGTATCAGAAAAGAGAAAACGTGAAGAAGCTCGCTTCAGCGGTGTCGATGATCGCCGCATCCGCCCTCGTCCTCTCGGCCTGCGGTTCAGGCGAAGGAGGCGAATCCGGTTCGGACTACCTCGCCTGTATGGTCTCCGACTCCGGCGGGTGGGACGACCAGTCGTTCAACCAGTCCGGTCGGGAAGGCATGGAGAACGCGAAGAAGAACCTCGGCATCGAAGAGAAGCTCGCCGAGTCCCAGGGCGACGCGGACTTCGGACCGAACGTCGACAATATGGTGCAGCAGGGCTGCAACCTCACCTTCGGCGTCGGATTCCTCCTCGAGGACACGATCCAGGAAGCCGCCGAAGCGAACCCGGACCTCAACTTCGCGCTCATCGACTCCACATTCTCCGACGCCGACGGCAAGCCCGTGACGATCGACAACGCCAAGGCAGTCGTCTTCAACACCGCCGAGGCCGCGTACCTGGCCGGCTATGTTGCGGCCGCCACCTCGGAGTCCGGCAAGGTCGGCACCTTCGGCGGTATCCAGATTCCGTCGGTGACGATCTTCATGGACGGTTTCGCCGACGGTGTGGACAAGTTCAACGAGGACAACAAGAAGGACGTCAAGCTGCTCGGCTGGAACAAGGAGAAGCAGGACGGATCGTTCTCCGGTGACTTCGAGAACCAGGGCCAGGGCCAGGAGCTGACCAAGCAGCTCATCTCGCAGGGCGCCGACGTCATCATGCCCGTCGCCGGACCCGTCGGCCTCGGTGCCGCAGCGGCCGCGAAGGAAGCCGGCGACGTCAACCTCGTGTGGGTCGACTCCGACGGCTACGAGTCGACCGAATACGGCGACATCATCCTGACCTCGGTGGTCAAGCAGATCTCGCAGGCCGTGGAGGACACCATCAAGGAAGGCACCGAGGACAAGTTCTCGAACGAGCCCTACGTCGGCACGCTCGAGAACGAAGGTGTGGGCCTCGCCCCGTACCACGACTTCGAGGACAAGGTTCCCGAAGACGTGAAGAAGAAGGTCGAGGAGCTGAAGAAGCAGATCGTCGACGGCAGCCTCGTCGTCGAGTCGGAGAGCACGCCGAAGTAAGCTCGTCGGTTAAACTGCAGGGCCGAGTTCCTTCGGCCCTGCAGTTTTCAAGTTTGTGAGGAGAACCGGAAGCAGTGAAACTCGAGCTTCGCGGGATGACCAAGGTGTTCGGATCGTTTGTGGCCAATGACCACATCGATCTCACCATTCAGCCGGGCGAGATCCATGCCCTGCTGGGTGAGAACGGCGCGGGCAAATCCACCATGATGAATGTCCTCTACGGGCTCTACGACGCCGATGGGGGAGAGATCCTCATCGACGACGAGCCGGTGAAGTTCTCCGGCCCGGGCGATGCCGTGGCAGCCGGAATCGGCATGGTCCACCAGCATTTCATGCTCGTGCCCGTGTTCACCGTCGCCGAATCCGTGGCTCTGGGTTACGAGCCGACGAAGAGCCTCGGACTCCTCGACATCGCCGAGGCGCGGAAGAAGGTCATCGAGATCTCGTCGCGCTTCAACTTCAATATCGATCCCGACGTCCTCATCGAGGATCTGCCGGTCGGCGCACAGCAGCGCGTGGAGATCATCAAGGCCCTGTCCCGGGACGCCGAGATCCTCATCCTCGACGAGCCCACGGCCGTGCTGACCCCGCAGGAGACCGACGAGCTGATCTCGATCATGCGCCAGCTCAAGGAGCAGGGCACCTCGATCGTGTTCATCACCCACAAACTCCGTGAGGTCCGCGCGATCGCCGATGCGATCACTGTCATCCGCCGCGGCAAGATCGTCGGCGAGGCCTCCCCGGACTCGACCGAGACCGAGTTGGCCAGCCAGATGGTCGGCCGCGCCGTGTCGCTGACGACGGACAAGGACGCCGCCGACCCCGGCGATGCGACCTTCCAGGTCCGCGGCCTCACCGTCGTCGACAAGGCCGAGAACGTCGTCGTCGACGATGTGTCCTTCGACGTCCGCCGCGGGGAGATCCTCGCCGTCGCCGGCGTCCAGGGAAACGGGCAGACGGAACTGGCGGAGACGATCATCGGGCTGACCGAACCTCGGCTGGGCACGATCATCCTCGACGGGAAGAAGCTCGTCGGGAACTCGGTCAAGGACCGCCTCGGTGCCGGTGTCGGCTTCGTTCCCGAGGATCGGTCGACCGACGGCATCATCGCGGAATTCGCGATCCGCGAGAACATGATCCTCGACGTCTACGACCGCGAACCCTATGCCAAGGGGCTGAATATGCGGTCGAAGGTCATCACCGAAGAGGCGAAGAAGAAGGTCGAGGAATTCGACATCCGCCTCGGCAGCGTCGCCGATCCGATCTCGACCCTGTCCGGCGGCAACCAGCAGAAAGTGGTGCTGTCCCGCGAACTCGGTCGCGATCTGCGTCTGTTCATCGCCAGTCAGCCCACCCGCGGCCTCGACGTCGGATCGATCGAATTCGTGCACAAGCGCGTCATCGCCGAACGCGATTCGGGCACCCCCTGCATCATCGTCTCGACCGAACTCGACGAGGTCTACGGACTCGCCGACCGCATCGCCGTGATGTATGCCGGGCGCATCGTCGGCATCGTGGGGCCCGAGACCTCTCGTGAGGCACTGGGCCTGATGATGGCCGGCGTTCCCGCCGACGAAGCCCTCGAAGCGACGGCAGGCGGAGCGAGCACCGACGGTGCTGAGAACCCTGCCGACGATGCGGAACCGGCCGCCGCCTCGGCCGATGATGACGACTCAGCCACCACCTCGGCGGAGGAGACCAAATGACGACTGATATCTCACCGGCGGCCCCCTCGGCGGCACCGCCGCCGGAGTCCGAGGCCGCGGACGGCAAGGAACAGACTCTGCTGCAGCAGATCCTCTCGGGGTCCTGGCTCGTCTCGCTGCTGGCGATCGTGCTCGCCCTGTTGCTCGGCGGTGTCCTCATCGCCGTGTCGAACGCCGAGGTCGTGGCCGCGGCCGAGAACTTCTTCGCCGCTCCCGGCGAATTCTTCTCCACTCTCTTCCAGACCGTCGGCAACGCGTATTCGGCGCTGTTCCGCGGAGCGGTCTTCGACTGGGAGGCACGCACCACCGAACGTGCCATCCGTCCGCTGACCGAGTCGATGGTCTCGGGCACCCCGCTCATCCTCACCGGTCTCGGCATCGCTCTGGCCTTCCGCTGCGGTCTGTTCAACATCGGCGGTCAGGGCCAGGTCATCCTCGGCGCGACCATCGCCGGATTCCTCGGCTACGCGATGTCCCTGCCCCCGGTCGTGCACATGCTCATCGCGGCCGTCGGCGGCATCGTCGGGGGTGCGATCTGGGCCGGGATCGCCGGTGTCCTCAAGGCCCGGACCGGTGCCAACGAGGTGATCGTGACGATCATGCTCAACTCGATCGCCGGCTACGCGCTGGGCTACCTGCTCAAGCAGAACTGGTTCACGCACACGACCTCGGCGAACCCGCAGTCGCGTGTCATCGACGACTCGTCGCAGATGTTCCTGCTCCTGCCTGCGCCGTTCCGCCTCCACTTCGGTTTCATCATCGCGATCCTCGCCACGATCTTCGTCTGGTGGCTGCTCGAGCGCTCGACCGTCGGCTTCGAGTTCAAGGCAGTCGGTGCGAACCCCCACGCGGCCCGGACCGCAGGCATCTCCGTGTCGAAGGTGACGATCCTCGTCATGATCGTCGCCGGTGCCCTGGCCGGGCTCGGCGGCGCCGCACAGGTGCTCGGCACAGAATTCAAGCTCACCGGCGGCATCAGCGGATCGATCGGCTTCGACGCGATCACCGTGGCCCTGCTGGGACGGTCGAAGCCGCTGGGCACGTTCCTCGCCGGTCTGCTCTTCGGCGCGTTCAAGGCCGGCGGCTACCTCATGCAGTCGCAGACGGGAACGCCGATCGACATCGTCCTCGTCGTCCAGTCCGTCATCGTGCTGCTCATCGCGGCCCCGCCCCTGGTGAGGTCGATCTTCCGGTTGCCCACACCGGTGCTCAAGCGGAAGGAGGACTGAGATGACTGCTCAGACCGTGGACAACACACCTTCGCAGGCCAAGGCGCTTGCGCCGATCGCCTGGAAGTACCCGATCGTCTACTCGATCCTGGCTTTGGTCTCCCTGATCTTCTTCGGCCTCATCGGTCGTGACGGTGAGACGACCTTCCGTGTCGCCACCGGGGGTGACTTCTTCGCGATCCCCGACTTCGCCGTGTCCTCGACCGCGGCGGGGCTGACGCTGGGCATCCTGCTCATCATCATGGCCGCCGTGTCGGTCTGCTTGAGCGTCAAGCGCATCGACCTCGGCTCCTGGTTCCCGATGCTCTTCGGCGTCCTCTTCGTGCTGTCCTTCCTCGCCTGGGCCGGCGGCGGATCGGGCGGTGTGATCCCGCTGACGACGCTGCTCGCCGGTGCCCTGGCACTGTCCGTGCCGCTGATCTTCGGCGCCATGTGCGGTCTCGTCGGTGAGCGTTCGGGCATCATCAACATCGCCATCGAAGGTCAGCTGCTGGCCGGGGCCTTCCTCGCAGCGGTCGTCGCCTCGGTGGTGAAGAACCCGTATGCGGGTCTGCTGGCCGCTCCCGTGGCCGGTGCCCTGGTCGCCGTCGTCCTCACCTTCTTCGCGGTGAAGTACTGGGTCAACCAGATCATCATCGGCGTCGTTCTCAACGTCCTCGTCGTCGGCGTCACGAGCTTCCTCTACTCGACGGTGCTCACCGAGGACCCCGGACTGTGGAACTCCCGACAGAAGCTGCCGGATCTGCCGATCCCGCTGCTGTCCGACATCCCGGTGCTCGGGCGAGTGCTCTTCGACCAGAACATCCTCGTCTACATCATGTACGTCGTCGTCATCGCCCTGCAGATCTTCGTGTTCCGCTCGAAGTGGGGGCTGCGGATGCGCGCCGTCGGTGAGCACCCGAAGGCCGCAGACACCGTGGGCATCAAGGTCAACTTCACCCGCGTGCGCAACACTCTGCTCGCCGGTGCCATCGCCGGTCTCGGCGGTGCCTTCTTCACCGTCGGATCGGGCCTGGCCTTCGGCAAGGAGATGTCGGCCGGTCAGGGCTATATCGCCCTGGCTGCGATGATCCTGGGCAAATGGAACCCGAAGGGCGCGCTGTTCGCGGCTCTGCTGTTCGGCTTCTCCAAGAGCCTCGGCAATACCCTGCAGTCCATAGGCACCCCCGTGGCCAACGAGCTGCTGCTCATGCTGCCCTATATCGTCACCGTCTTCGCCGTCGCCGGCTTCGTCGGTCGGGTCCGCCCACCGGCCGCGGAAGGTGTGCCCTACGTGAAGTGAGCCCCGCCTCGGCGACGGATCGCCTGCGACCCCTCGACCGCCCCACAGTCACTCCCCGAAGGAAGAGGTATCCCCATGACTGTCCCCGAACCCCACGCTTCCACCCACGAATCGACCGAACCGGTCTGGAGCGAGGAACCCACCCCGGTCTGCCCCGAGGACCTCAGCGAAGGCACCTGGGAGCTGCTGCGCGCCGAGGCGATGCGGGCGATGAAGAAGGCCTACGTGCCGTATTCGTCGTACCCCGTGGGGGCCGCCGGCCTCGCCGACGACGGTCGCCTCGTCGGCGGCTGCAACATCGAGAACGCATCGTTCGGTGTCACGCTGTGCGCCGAATGCTCACTCGTCTCCGATCTGCTCATGTCCGGCGGCGGCCGCCTCGTCGCCTTCGACTGCGTTGACGGAGAGGGCAACACCCTCGTTCCCTGCGGGCGATGCCGACAGCTGCTGTTCGAACACGGCGGCAACGAGCTCATTCTCAACATGCCCAGCGGGCGAGCCCCGATGTCCGTGGTCCTGCCCGAGGCGTTCGGGCCCGATCACCTGAGCACGACCCGGACCGACCACAACGCGAAGCACTGACACCCTCACCGAGGTGGCCCGCCGGTGCGGGAATCGCCAGCCGGTGCGACGACAACGAAGGATTGAGACCGTGAGCGCAGAAGCATTCGACACCGTCGACGTCATCGCCGCCAAGCGCGATGGCCGAGCCCTGAGCAAGGAGCAGATCGACTGGGTCATCGACGCCTACACCCGGGGCGCCGTCGCCGAAGAGCAGATGGCGGCCCTGGCCATGGCGATCTTCATCAACGAAATGGAGCCGGAAGAGATCGCGCACTGGACGCAGGCGATGATCGACTCCGGTGAGCGCATGGACTTCTCGTCCCTGTCCCGACCCACCTCGGACAAGCATTCGACCGGGGGAGTCGGCGACAAGATCACCCTGCCCCTGGCCCCGCTCGTCGCGGTCTTCGATGTCGCCGTCCCACAGCTGTCCGGTCGCGGTCTCGGCCACACCGGAGGCACCCTCGACAAACTCGAATCGATTCCCGGCTGGCAGGCGGGACTGAGCAACGAGGCGATCGTCGACCAGCTCGACGACGTCGGCGCCGTCATCTGTGCGGCCGGTACCGGACTGGCTCCGGCGGACAAGAAGCTCTACGCCCTGCGCGACATCACCTCGACGGTCGACTGCATTCCGCTCATCGCCTCATCGATCATGTCGAAGAAGATCGCCGAAGGCACCGCCGGGCTCGTCCTCGACGTCAAGGTCGGATCCGGTGCGTTCATGAAGGACCTGACCAAGGCCCGCAAGCTCGCCCGGACGATGGTCGAACTCGGCAAGACCGCAGGCGTTCACACCTCGGCGCTGCTGACCGACATGTCCACCCCCTTGGGCCTGACCGTCGGCAACGCCCTCGAGGTCCGCGAATCCGTCGAGGTCCTCGCCGGTGGCGGACCCACCGACGTCGTCGACCTCACCGTGGCCCTGGCCGAGGAGATGCTGCGCCTGGCCGGCAAGACCGATGTCGACGTCCGCGCCGCACTGAGCGATGGGCGGGCGATGGACAAGTGGAGGCAGATGATCCGCGCCCAGAACGGCGACCCGGACGCCGCACTGCCCGTGGCCGAACACACCGAGGTCGTCACCGCCACCGAGTCCGGCGTGCTAACGAGACTCGATGCGCTGTCGGTGGGAGTCGCCTCGTGGAGGCTCGGTGCAGGACGTGCCCGGAAGGAAGACCCGGTCCAGAACGTGGCCGGAATCGAACTCCACGCCAAACCCGGGGACACGGTCACGGCCGGTCAGCCGCTCATGACACTGCACACGGCCACCCCGGAACGCTTTGAGAGGTCGATCGAGGCGTTGGAGTCCGCGGTCGAGATCGGCGGGGATGCCGCCTCGGTGCCGGAATCGATCGTCTTCGACACGATCACCTGAGCCGAATCGCACACTCTCAGCACTGCCGCGCGGCCGCTGGCCTCGCTACGCTGGACCTGATGACTCTGCGCGGCACCTGCACGCGCAACCATGCACGACCACGCAACCTTGCACGACCACTTCTGGAGGACCGAATGACCAGCCGCACCGATGTCGCGAACATCATCGACCACACCCTGCTCAAGCCCGAAGCGACCCGCGCCGACGTCGATGCCCTCGTGGCGGAGGCGAAGGAGCTGGGCGTGCTCGCGATCTGCGTGTCACCGTCCATGCTGCCGATCACCGATCCGGGTGAGCTCGTCGTGGCGACCGTCGTCGGGTTCCCCTCCGGCCAGGTGAAGCCGGAGATCAAAGCCGCCGAGGCTGCTCAGGCCGTCGCCGACGGTGCTGCCGAAGTCGACATGGTCATCAACATCGGACAGGCCGTCGCCGGGGACTTCGACGGACTCGAGGCCGATATCCGCGGCGTCGTCGAGGCCAGCGGGGACGCCCTCGTCAAGGTCATCATCGAATCGGCTGCGCTCAACGACGAGCAGATCGTCGAGGCCTGCCGCCGCTCGGAGGCCGCAGGAGCCGGATTCGTCAAGACGTCGACCGGTTTCCACCCGGCCGGAGGCGCCAGCGCTCATGCTGTGTCTCTCATGCGCGAGACCGTGGGCGACCGCCTGGGAGTGAAGGCCTCCGGCGGAATCCGCACCGCCGAAGCCGCCGAAGAGATGATCGCTGCCGGCGCGTCCCGCCTGGGCCTCTCCGGCAGCGCCGCAATCCTCAACTCCCTCTAACTACTACCTGACGGCGGCCCTGCAACCTCGCGAGGTTGCAGGGCCGCCGTCAGGTAGTAGTTGGGCATTATCTCTGCAATTATCAGTTCGAGATCCGCCACGCCGACTAGGCTGGAGACATGTTTGGAACCTGAGAATGGCATGTTGACAGTCTGCGCATGAAAAACTTCAGGTGCTTTGATGAGCTGTCAATTGATTTTGACGAGGAACTCACCGTGGTGATCGGTAAGAACGGCAGTTTTAAGTCTTTTGTGCTTGATAGGTTGGCAATCATGTTGTCGACCGTGCTGACAAATTTCGATGGCCCCAACAGAGGCTTTCAGCTGTCTGACGCGCGAAAGGTTCCGGTGGATCTGGACTCCAAGGAAGCAGTAACTGAGATGAGCCAGCAATTTCCGGAGTCTTTGCATATCGATGAAGTCGACTCGCATCTTCATCCGATGTGGCAACAGCAGATAGGACCCAAACTCAGACAGACGTTGCCTCGAGTGCAATTGATCGTCACAACTCACTTTCCACAGGTCCTGTCGACAGTGGACGCATCGCGCATTCGGATTCTCGATGGCTCGACCGTCAGAGAAGCTGAGTTCTCAGAACGGCTTCGCAGCGACATCATTCTTAGCAGCGTCATGGTGACCGATCCCGAACCAGCGATGGGCATCAATGCTACTTTACAAAGCTATGCGGAATTAGCTGACAATGGGGAAGGAGCCAGAGCCCGGCGGTTGAGCTCTGACGAAGACTTGATTCCGAACTGGGAGGTTTTGCTTCCGTCCCTAAACTGGCTGAGGCCGATGCCATGATGGCGTTCGATGGTTTGGATGACTGATGTTGAGAATCCATCCGTCGCCACCGTCGAGAATATGTGCAGAGCTGAGGAACCAGAAGGTCGACTTTGCGGGGCTCAAAGGCTCTGATCAGATTGGGCGAACGCTGTGGGTCCAACAGCAGGGGCCTTGTGCCTACTATGAACGAGCTCTTCGTGATCCTGACCGCGATGACCACCAGACCAAGATCGAACACTTTCATACTCAGAATGCTCTCGAGTGGACCGAATGCTGTGCCTACTGTAGTGGCGCGGCGTCGACGCTCGATGCCAGTACGACCTGGAAGAATCTGCTTCTAGTTCGTAAGGGGGGTGCCCCTATATTTATTGATAGGCCCTGAACGGGGTCTGGTCGCTGGTCCTGGTATGGCTGATTTGCCCTGTCATTGATGATCCGGGGGTGTTGCCGCCAGGAATCCAGGACATGCGTTGACTGCTGATAGGGACTCGGCCCAGCTTTGTCTGAGGTCTCGTCGTAACATGGGTGCCAGCATCGGGTGTCACGACATACCTGCGACCATGGAACTGATGGTCGAGGAGGACTGTCATGAACACCGAATACGACGTCTGGTTGGGGCTCGACGTCGGCAAGACCAGTCATCACGGTTGCGGACTGGGGCCCGCCGGTGAGCGGGTCTTCGACCACGAGCTCGCACAGGACGAGACTGCACTTCGTGACGTGATTACGAGTCTGCAAAATGAGTTCGGTCGTGTGCTCGTCGTCGTTGATCAGCCGAACACGATCGGGGCGCTACCCGTCGCGGTCGCCCGGGATTGCGGTGCCGATATCGCTTATCTGCCGGGGTTGGCGATGCGCAAGGCTGCTGACTTGTATCCGGGGCAGGCGAAGACGGGTGCCAGGGACGCGTTCATCATCGCCGACACTGCGCGCACGATGCCACACACCTTGAGGTCGGTGGATCGGGAGTCGGATGTCTTGGCCAATCTCAATGTCTTAGCCGGCACGGACGAGGACCTCGCTCATGACATTACGCGAGCGATCAACCGTCTGAGGTCCTAACTGTTACAGATCCACTCGGCGCTGGAACGAGTCTTCAAGGGAACCGTGCTGACCAGGACAATCGTGTTGGACCTGTTGATTCGGTACCGAGGTCCGGCCGGCCTGCGCACAGCTGGGAAATCAGGGGTGAAGCGGTGGGCGCGTAACCATACCCGCAAGGACCCGTCGGTGCTGATCGATGCGATCTTCGACTCTCTGGCCGAGCAGACGGTGACCGTGCCCGGCAGTCAGGCCTCGGAGCCGGTGGTGCCGCGGCATGCCGCCAGGATCAAGGCGTTGAAGGTTGAGCGGGGCGAGATCGAGGCAGAAGCTACTGAGTTGGCTGATTCGCTCCCTCTTCTTCAGGTCTTAACGTCCATGCCGGGAGTCGGCGTTAAGACCGCGTCCCAGATCCTCCTGGCAGCCGGTGATTTCTCTGCGTTCAAGACCGTCGGTCATCTGGCTGCGTATGCCGGGATCGTGCCGGTGACGCGGAGGTCGGGAACATCGATTCGGGGCGAGTTCCCGTCGCGGGCGGGCAACAAAAGGTTAAAGAACGCGTTGTTCCACTCAGCGTGGGTGGCATCGTGTCATGACCCGTTATCGAAGGCCTACTACGACTGGAAACGGGCCGAAGGCAAGCGTCACAATGCTGCGGTCATGTGTCTGGCTCGTCGCCGGCTCAATGTCCTGTTCGCGATGGTCAAGACAGGGGCCTTCTACGAGGAGAAGACCCCTGTTGCTGCTTGACAGTAAATGTAACGGGCTTCCGAGAAAGGGCGGGCCAACCACTTGCGATGCCTCGAAAGATAACGAGGACATCTGCGCTCGGTTCCGCGATCCGAAAGTGTGGGAGTCGGCTGTGTTGGCAACAGTCAGCCGGTCCGGTCGATGTCGGTGCAGGGCTTCCGTGCGGTGCCAACGACGTGATCGACAGAGTCCTCAATCTCAACGATGAGCACTTGATCAGTGCTCGACGGACGATCATCGCGGCGGTCGGCGCAGAGGCGAACAAGACCTAAGCGCGATAACACGGCCTGACACGTGCTGATCGGGAGACGATTGATTCCAAGCTGAGGGTGCAAGCTCAGGCGCTGGAGTTTGCAACGACTCGCTTGTCGATCGCCGAACGCTTAAAATAATGGAACTGAGAAGTCCTGCACCTGGTTGAGAGGTTGCCTCGAGTACCGACGCCAGTACGCAACCGAAATTGACCCAAGCTTAAGTCTTACTCCATGGGTCAGTTCATGCTGGCTCTTCGAGGTCCGTCATCGTGGTGCCTTCCGGTAAGACCACGATGCCGTCGTTGTCGCTGACTAGTAGGCGGTTGGGCGTGAAGGTGGCACCGCCGAACGACAACGAAACGTTGCGCTCACCGTCACCGGATTTGAGACTGCGGCGAGGGTTGCTTCCAAGCGCTTTGACAGCGATGGGGATCTCGGCAAGTAAGTCAACATCGCGCACAGCGCCGTTGCAGATGAGTGCTGCCCATCCGTTTTCTGCGGCGACGGCAGCCATGTTATCGCCGAACATCGCCACATTCATAGAGCCTGCAGTGTCAATCACGAGCACGCGACCGTTACCAGCCTCGCGAATAATGGATTTGACCTGCATGTTGTCTTCGGAAGAACGGAAAGTGACGATTTCGCCGGCCACATGTGCGCGAGCCCCGAACTGGCGCAGCTGCAAGCTGCAACTCTCCAGCTGTTCACCGTAGATATCGTATAAATCGGAAGTGCTCCGAAGCATGGTGACTCCTCTTCTATCGAGCTGAGAGTTAGCGGTTTAGATGCCTTCAAAGTCGTTTTCCTCGAGCGCCTTTAGGGCGCGAAGGACTAGTGATTCTGTCAGAGCTCTTGCCAAAGTCTCATTGCGTTCCAAATAGGCATCGTACAAAGATCGATGGTCCTGATATGAGCGCGCTAGGCGGCCAGGAAGAGTAAGGCCGCGGCGTCGCACACGCAGTACACGTAGGCCTAATGAATCGATCATGTTGCCGACTAGAGGATTGTTACCCAGCTCCACCTCGCGCTGGCGGAAGCGTACGGATTGGCTAAAGTACATGTCCACATTTCCCTCCCCAGCAGCTGAACGCATGAGTTCCAAGGGGCCTTCGAGTGTTGTCAGGTCTTCGGTCGAAGCATGACGCACGATCTCTCGGGATACTAACGAATACAAAGTGGCCCGGACATGATAGAAGTCCCGAACTTCCTTGGGCGAGAGGCGGGAAACACGTGGCCTCACACGAGGACGGATTTCCACGAGTCCCTCACGAGATAGGACCGCTAAGGCTTCGCGCACAGGGGTGCGACTTGTGTGGAAGCGTTTGCCCAGTTCTACGGAAGTGAGTTCGAAGCCGACTGGAATGGTGCCCTCGATGATTTCTAGTGCGAGCGTTGTGACGATGTTGCGTACCAGGTCACCCTGGTCGGTGAGGCTCTGCAGTTTGGGCAACACCTCATCAGTGAGCATCCGCGTGAATGTTGTAGCGGTCATGGGCTCCTCTTCGCAGTCGGCCAGCGAACTCGATCATACATTAGCTGCTCAATACGCAAATGGCGACACTTAGGGGGTTGATGTAGCGCAAATCACGGTGTTTACTTGTTCATGTCGTCAAAGTGGCGACACTTTATGCAAGGAGGGTCCACATTGGAGAGGACCGAACGAGTGAAAATCGTCCGCGAGGCATTCCCGGAGGCTGAAGAAATCGAGGACGAAGCCCTTCAGCTGGTTGTCATTGAGATCTGGGCACGGGCTTGGGAAACCAGCGAGTGGGAGAAGCTCGAAGATTGCCCGAAGGGCATCGACCTGCCAGTTGTACATAACCTGATAATGCACTCTCGCGCCGTGGCGTCTTTTGCTATGAGCTTGTGCGACCAGCATCGCGCGTATAACGGTATCTCGATGAATCGCGACGACGTCATTGCCATCGCGTTGTTGCATGATGTCTGCAAACTCCACGAGTTCACTAAGACCGATGCAGGCTATGCAAAGTCGCGAATCGGCAACATCTACCAGCACGGTTATCTCTCAGCGCATTGGGCACAAGAGGCCGGTCTGAGTGACGAGATCGTTCACGGGCTGATCTCCCACACGCCGCTCTCCGGCGTTGTTCCTCAGACTCAGGAGGCCGTGCTGGTGCACTACGCCGACTTCGCTGACACAGATGCCCTCCTCCTGGAAGCTGGTCTGACTCTTTTCTGTAAGCGCAAATAAGGACTTCTCAAACATGATCATTTCTACCGAGCCCCTGGACAGCACCCTCACCGTCGATGCCCTGGAAACCTACATCACCCAGATATTTGAAAAGTTCGGGATGAGGAGCGCGGACGCCGCAATATTGGCCGAGTCACTCGTCGACGCCGACAGTCACGGCACCGCGACACATGGTTCTGCCCGAGTCACCTCTTATACGCGTCAATTGGAAAGCGGCCAGGTAAAGGCCGCCCCGGACGAGTACATCGTCGCAGAAACACCTGGAGCGTTGTTGATTGATGCCGACGGTGCCTTCGGTGCTCCCGTTGGTATCCGAGCCGTCGAGATGGGAATGGAGCGCGCCAGAAGGCTTGGCGTTGCGCTGGTGGGCGTCAAAAATGTCGCCCACTTCGGTGCGGCTGGCTTTTACACCCGGTACGCCGCCGACCGGGGTTTCATTGCCTTGGCTATGAGTTCCAGTTCCGCTTCGGTAGTACCTTTCGGCGGCCGTGTTCCGCGAGTGGGCAACAGCCCCATGTCTTTTGCGGCCCCGGGAAGTGAACACCCCGAGTTGAATTTGGACTTTGCTCAGTCCATGGCCGCTCGTGGCAAAATCAAGCTTCTCAAAGACCGCGGTGAGCAGCTACCGGAGAACTGGGCAATCGACGCTGATGGCCGCCCGACAACTGACCCGGACGAGGCCCTTCGCGGTGCAGTACTGCCGAGCGGCGGACATAAGGGGTCTGCACTATCGCTCCTGGTGGAAATGCTCTCCTCAGGCCTGACCGGCGCACACCTGACTCAAGACATCAAACATGCGGGTTTTACTGGTGTGGGCCAGACCGACGTGGACGCGGATGTAACAGTCGGCAACTTCTACCTGATCATTGATGCATCCGCGTTCGGAACGGGCGACAGCGTCCGCTCGCGAGCCACTGCGATCGCTGAATACGTGCGCGAGTCCCCGGCCGCACCGGGCTTCGAGCGCGTGTTCGCTCCCGGCGACATCGAGCGCTCCCTACATGAGCGCGCCGTCGAACAAGGTATCTCTCTACGTCGCACGACTGCGGTCGAACTTGTCGAGGTGGGCGAACGCTTCGGCCTCGAGGTTCCTGCTGCACTGCATCTCCAGACGGAGGTCGGATCATGAACACACACGCAAACACTAATCCTCTGGCTCCGGGCCGCGTGGATTTCGAGCACGATGAGTTGAGTCCGCGACAGCGTCGTCGGATGATCACAGCGGCAGCCGCCGGCAATTTTGTTGAATGGTACGACGCCGGAGTTTACGGAATCGCAGCCACCGTGATAGCGGAACAGATGTTTCCAAATAGCCTAAACCCGACTTTCGCACTGCTGAATACTTACGCGCTCTTTGCCATCTCCTATATTCTGCGCCCGGCTGGTGGGTTGATCTTCGGCAACATTGCGGACCGCGTGGGCCGAAAACACGCCCTCACAATCACCATAATCATGACTAGCGTAGCTACGGGCCTCATCGGTCTGACCCCCGGGTTTGGCGCCATCGGGTGGGCGGCTCCTGCAATATTGCTGATCTTGCGGGTGGTCCAATCCATGGGTACAGGCGGAGAGTACTCGACCGCCATCAGTTTCGTGTACGAACACGGGCCCACAGGGCGCAAAGCTCGTTCAGTCGGTGTCATGACCTCCATGACCTTCGTTGGCTTCCTTGTGGGAGCGGGCCTATCCACATTGCTCACCCTGTTGCCAGGAGACGCGTATTCTACTTACGGCTGGCGGGTCCTTTTCCTTCTGGCTCTTCCCTTCGGCATGATCGGTCTCTATGTACGCAAGCGAACTGAGGAAGGTGCAGAATTTAAGCGTCTGCAGATCGAGCGCAACCGGAACGACGTGCACGCCACACCCGTTGCAGACACCTTTCGTTTGTATTGGAAGCGTGTCCTGAGCTTCACCGCCTTCCTGGGTATTTGGGCCGTGTTCTCCACAATGCTGACCAACTACCTACCCACCTTCCTGAAGAACAACCCGGATATGAGTTCCACTGAAGCTAACGGGGCCAACCTCGTAGCCAGTGCCGCGATCGTCGTGGTCATCTTCCTATACGCGCCGTTGGCGGACCGATTTGGTTTGCGGACCACATTGATCGTGTCTATGGTCGCGGCGATCACTTTGACGATCCCCGGCTTTAGCGTGGCAAGTCACGGTGTGATTGGGGGCTTCATCGGTGCCATCATCCTGGGCGGAACCAAGGGACTGCTGGCAGTGCCTATGTTGCTCTCATTGAGCCAACTCTTCCCAGCGAAAGTTCGAGTGACTGCGGGAGGTCTGTCGTACAACTTGGCGCAATCCATCATCGGCGGGACCGCACCGTTCGTGGCTGTATGGCTGAATTCTTTCAGCGGTAAACCAACAACTTTCGCCATTTACGTGATGTTCTTCGCAGCGGTCACGCTGATCATCACCTTGATTTGCGGACGCCGTTGGATCGCAGAAACCGCAGAGATCTCTGGAGACGTAGGCGGTCTCAAGACTTTGAAGGAAAACGCATGAACGCGCGGAAGACTCTGGATATCGCTGTCCTGCCCGGTGACGGAATCGGGCCGGAGACCGTGGACGCCGCACTGGCCGTCGTGACCGCTGCGCTAGTCAAATATGACGTTGCATGGGCACCCCGTCGCCTACCAATTGGCTTCGAGGCATTGCACGCAGTGGGCACCACCATGCCGGAGTCCTCCTTCGAGAGGGCCCGCGATGCGGATGGGGTGATACTTGGCCCTGTCTCTCACAACGAGTACCCAAGTGCAGACGAGGGAGGCGTCAACCCCTCCGGCACCCTGCGTAAGAGGTTGGATTTATACTCCAACGTACGCCCGGCCAAGACGGTAGGCGGCTTGCCCAGCCGTGTTCCCGGAACCATGGACCTAGTGATCGTTCGCGAGAACACCGAAGGGTTCTACGCTGACCGCACTATGTATGCTGGCACGGGAGAGTTTATGCCCACTCCGGACCTGGCCATGGCCATGCGTAAGGTAACCCGTGCCGGTTCTGAGCGCATCGCCCGCTACGCCTTCGCACTGGCGCAGACACGACGCAAGAAGCTAACTGCAGTTCACAAGGCCAACGTGTTACGTATGTCTGACGGCCTGTTTTTGGACGTCATGCGAGGAGTTCGGGAAGAATTCCCCGAGGTGCAGTATGAGGAGCAACTAGTGGATGCTATGGCTGCCCTGCTTATCCGTAAGGCGGATGACTTCGACGTTGTAGTCACGACTAACATGTTCGGCGACATCCTCTCCGATGAGGCTACGGAGATCAGTGGCGGCATAGGATTGGCAGCGTCGCTGAATGTGGGCGACGAACACGCCGTGGCACAAGCCCAACATGGTTCTGCCCCAACGCTGGCAAATCAGGACGTGGCCAACCCTTCCTCACTCATCGGATCCGCGGCCATGCTATTGGAATGGATATCCGTGAAGTTCAACGACGAACGCTTGATGTCCGCCGCGGCGGACATCAAGCGGGCCGTCGAGGCTATCGTGAAGAACCCGGCCACACGCACTAGGGATCTGGGCGGTGTGCTTGGGACGAGAGCCTTCACTCGGGCAGTGATTGAGCGTCTCTGACACAAAACCGGAATACATCAACAGTGCCGTTACTCCTCGGCAAGGGCAAAATAGACGTTCTCGATGCAGTGACGCACTGACGCCACGGGACCAAGGTGCCGGAACGGCCGCTCAGCTCAGGTGGCGACGGCTTGCAAGGCGTCGCCACCTGAGCTCGGAGCACGACTGTTGACGTTCGTCGCCACACTACTTTTTTGTCCCGACATCCTGAGCGAAAAATTGGATTGGTCAGAGGCCGAAGAAGGCCTTGAGCTCGGTGGTGATCGAGGCCAGACGCTCCTTGAGTGCTGGTGTGAGTGAAGCACTCGCCGAGGTGGCCGACAAGCGCACTCCGGCGCTGGCCGCAGCACGTGCATCGGCCTCGGCCGCAGCCTGGAGTTCCGAGGGTTCGGCAACGACCTCGAGATAGCACTTGAGCTTCGGCTCGGTGCCCGAAGGACGCACGATGACCCGCGAGTTCGACTCCGAGAGGAGCAGGATTCCATCGGTCGGCGGCAGCCCCCCATACCCTGCCGACAGGTCGTGGACCTCGGCGACCGGGGAGCCGGCAAGTGTGGCCGGAGGATTCTCGCGCAGCTTGGCCATCGCCGTGGCGATGAGGGAGACATCGTCGAGGCGGAAACTCAAGGGAGCGGTGGCGAAGTAGCCGTCGCGGCCCCGGATCCGGTCGAGCTCGGCCTCGATGCTGCTGTCCGCCGCCTTGAGACGCGAGGTCAGCGCTGCAAACGTCACGGCGGCAGAGATGCCGTCCTTATCGCGCACTGCAGCCGGGTCGACGCAGTAGCCGAGTGCCTCTTCGTAGCCGAAGACGAGTCCGGCCACGCGGGAGATCCATTTGAACCCGGTGAGCGTGTTCGCCGCAGCGAATCCGTGGCTGGCAGCCGCCGCCGCAAGACCGCGGGAGGACACGATCGAGTTCGCGAACACCGGCGCAGTCGCTCCGTGCGCATGATGCGTACCATCGGCCAGTCGGTTCGCGGCATCCTCACCCAACAGCAGCCCCACCTCGTCGCCGGTCAGCTGACGGTAGCCGGTGGCTGCCGAGGCATCGGGGATGGCGGCGGAGAACCGGTCGGCATCCGGATCGTTGGCGATGATGAGTTCGGCTCCGACCTCACGGGCCAGGGCGAACGACTCGTCGAGTGCCCCGGCCTCTTCCGGGTTCGGGAACGACACCGTCGGGAAGTCCGGGTCCGGGGCCTGCTGGGAAGCCACCGGGTGGAGGTTAGTGAAGCCGGTGCGGGTCAGCGCCGCCTCGGCGACTCCGGCACCGACGCCGTGCAGTGAGGTCAGCACGATCGAGAGATCCGCTTCGGCACTCACCCCCAGATCGTCGATGCGCGACAAGTAGTTCTCGACGATCGACTCGTCGAGGTGCTCCCACCCGGATTCGGCACGCGGCACCGATTCCACGGATTCCACGGCCGCGATCTTCTCGGCGATGAGGGCATCGGCAGGGCTGACGATCTGAGCTCCGGCACCCGCCTCAGCCGCGGCCGGATCGGTTTCGATTGCCTGCAGGGGCCGTTCGCCCAGGTAGACCTTGTAGCCGTTGTCGGTCGGTGGGTTGTGGCTGGCCGTGACCATGACACCGGCGTCTGCCTCGAGATGCGACAGCGCGAAGGCGAGCAGCGGGGTCGGCAGCTGCTCGGGCAGCTGGATCGCGACTCCACCGGCGGCGGTGATGACAGCGGCGGTGTCCGCGGCGAACTCCGCGGACTTGTACCGGGCGTCGCACCCGATGACGACTTGGAACCCCTCACCGACGGTGTCGGCGAGGAACGCGGACAGCCCGGCGGCGGCACGGATGACGACGGCCCGGTTCATCCGGTTCGGCCCTGCCGCGATCTCGCCGCGCAGACCGGCGGTGCCGAAGACGAGGGGGCCTGAGAACCGGTCCTCGAGGTCGGCGATCGCGGCCTCGTCGCCGCTCTCGGCCTCGGCGAGGATGTGCTCCAAGGAGATGGCCGTTTGCGGATCGGGGTCGTCGGCGATCCAGGCGCGGACGACCTCGGCGTCGAATCCATTCGTGAAGCGGTCGGCTACGCGGGTCATATGAGGTCCTTTGCGAATTCGCGGTGGCGGGGTGGGCGAGTGCGGAGTGGGGCTGGCCGTCTCAGAGCTTCGCGACGATGTCGGCGAGCAGACGGGAGATGCGCGGGGCGGCTGCGGCTCCGGCTTCGATGACCTCGGCGTGGGAGAGCGGGGTCTCCTGGATGCCGGCGGCGAGGTTCGTCACCAGCGAGATGCCCATGAGCTCGAGCCCGGCCTGACGTGCGGCGATGGCCTCCAACGTCGTCGACATGCCCACCAGGTCAGCGCCGAGGACCCCGGCCATGCGCACCTCGGCGGGGGTCTCGTAATGGGGTCCGCGGAACTGCGCGTACACGCCTTCGTCGAGCGTCGGGTCGATTTCCTTGGCGATGGCACGCATGCGCGGGGAGTACAGATCGGTGAGATCGATGAAGTTCGCGCCCTCGATCGGGGAGGTCCCGGTGAGGTTGATGTGGTCGGAGATGAGCACCGGGGCGCCGGGCGCCCAGTTGCGGTTCAGCCCGCCGCAGCCGTTCGTCAGCACGAGCGAGGAGCAGCCGGCCGCGGCCGCGGTGCGCACTCCGTGGGAGACCGCGCGCACACCCTTGCCCTCGTAGTAATGGGTGCGCGATCCGAGGACGAGCGCATGTTTGCCGCTGGCTTCGATCCGCACCGTGCGCAGGGTCGCACCGTGACCCTCGACCGCGGGAGCGTGGAAACCGGGGACTTCCGCCGCGGAGATCTCGGCGACGGTCTCGCCGAGGAGGTCCGCCGCCCCGCCCCAACCGGAGCCGAGGACGAGAGCGATGGCATGGGATTCGATGCCCGCGTTCGCGTTGATGGTCGTGGCCGCGGCGTGCGCGGCGGCGGTAGGATCGCTTAAGTCAGTCATGACGCCAAGATTATCAAGTTCCCCACCGCCCAAGGAGCGAGCACATGCCGATTCGAGAGCTGAACGACGGTGACGATCTGCGCCTGAATGAGGTGTTCGCCGACGCGACCACCCCGGCCGGTCATATGGCCAGGTCCCTGTTCCGTCCGTCCTCGGATTCGCCGTTGATCCGCTCCGTCATCGCCGAGGTGGTCCCCGACGTTCCCGTCGGAGCCGCCGCCATCGCCGAATCCCCGCTGCACCCCTACCGGGCGTGGGTCCACGTCGAGGTGGCCGCCGAGGAGCAGGGGCAGGGTCAGGGGCGCGAACTGTTCGAGGCAGTGTGCGCGGAGACGCGGGGAACCGCGCTCGAGGGCCTCGATCTGCGGGCCCGTGTGCAGGCCGGCAGCCCGGGCGAAGGCTTCGCTCGGGCGCTCGGATTCACCTCGCTGACGACGACCCGCGTGATCAAGGTCCCCGCCGGTGCTCTGCCGCCGGCCGGAGGCGGTCGTGCCGAGGACCTCGAGATCGTGGCGACGGGTTCGGTGAAGCTGACGAAGGCGTTCCTTGACTGGTACACCGCCGTCAATCGTGACGATGCGGTCGGTCCGCTGACCATTGGACAGGTGAACAGCGCCTTCCTCTCCGAGGCGGCCGGAGCTCATGGTGCCGCGCTGCTGAATGGTGCGGCCGGAACCGCCGAGGCGGGTGGGCTCAGTGCCTTCGCCGTGTCCTATGCCAGGGAAGCCGATGAGACCGCCGGGACCGTGCCGTCGGCCGGTGAACCGGACGCCGGTACGGGGGCAGGTCAGCCGGGTGCTGGTCAGGGCGAGGGCCGGGCCATCGTCGATCAGGCCGTGGA
This sequence comes from Brevibacterium limosum, assembly GCF_011617705.1. Classification (NCBI taxonomy): domain Bacteria; kingdom Bacillati; phylum Actinomycetota; class Actinomycetes; order Micrococcales; family Brevibacteriaceae; genus Brevibacterium; species Brevibacterium limosum. Next base: position 1,198,057 of record NZ_CP050154.1, read on the forward strand.
GGAAGCCCCGACCGAACTCATCCTCGGATCGATGTTCGAGACCCGCGATGATGCCGCCGACACGACCGGCGAGGACTTCGCCGCTGCGGTCGCGGATGCCGAACTGCTGCTGGCCCGACTGTCGGTCGACGCCGATGTCGTCATCGAGGTCACGAGCGGAATGCCTGTGATCTCGGCACTCGCGGATCGTCTGCTCGAGACGGGCACGGCCACCGAGCTCTACCGTTATGAGACGCTGTCGGGACCTCCTGCCGACGCAAGCTGATTCAGGCTCGACTCTCGTCGGCGGTGAAGAGTCGGACAGGGCGAGCCTGGTCCTCGGTGACGAACCAGCCCGTCCCCGGCAGTCCGTCGATGGGGGCCTGTCTCATCAGCCCGAGCCCGGTGAGATCCTGCCTGGTGTGCACACCGAGCACGAGCAGGGGCCCGAGATTCTGCGCCTTGGCCAGAGGCGAACCATAGCTGGGAGTGAACCGTGTCGGCACGGTGAGCACATGGAAGCACCCGTCGAGCAGATCCCAGTCGACAGGTTCTGGCTCTCGGTGGGCATCATCGTGGACGGTGATTCCTCCGAGGGTGCCCACGAGAGCCGCGAACTCACTCTTGCCGCTCTGCGGTGAACCGCGAACCGTGAGAACCGAGCCATCTCGCAGGGGATTCCACGTGACGAGGTCGCCGAAGGCATCGACGCCGACGGGGACGACGTCGGAAGCGGTGATGGCGTCGAGCGGATCGCCGCCTGCTCTCGATCGGACGGGAGGCGGCGGTCCGACGAGTCCCGTCCAGCGCGGCGTAAAACCTTCCCGGGCGAGCTTTTCGGGGAAGGCCTCGCCGAGGATGGACTGTTCTTTCCCAGGTTCGGGAGGTGTGCTCAGTGCCGCGGCAGCGGGCACGAACTGCACATCGGCTCCGTCCCCGCCGGCGGCCTGCACGCGGGGGCCGCGGATGACGGCGCGAAAGTCCGGCCACGTACCGGCGAACCGCTGCCGGCTGAGTCCGACGCTCGTCCCGTCTTCGCCGGCCTCGGGCGGGAAGATGATCTGGGTGGCGAACCGAGAGCTCCTGCTCGTCATGTTCCGGCAGCCGGCGAGCAGGAACACGAGATCCGATCCGGCACCGTGTCCGAGCAGACGTTCGGCGCGTTCGGCCCAGTAGTGATCGAGCGAGTCGACGAATTCGGCCCAATTGCTGCACACGAGCAGGCTCGGCGGGTGTCGGTGCGTCCCCGAAGCTGGTTGTGTGCGGGAGCCGGCACAGTCCTGCGACATCTTGACCGTGCCCATTCCTGCGGTGAGGTGGTCGAGGATCGCCTGAATCTGCCAGCCGGTGTTCATTCCGCAGCTGATCTCGGCCCAGTCGAGGGCCGCGGCGATCCTGCCTATTGCGATGATCCGCCGGGTCCGAGCACTCGCCCGTGCCATATTCACGAGCACATGTTCCATGGTTTCGGCGCTGCCGCCTGTGAGGATCGCCGAACCGTCGACATCGGGGTCGAAGGTCCACGTCTGCTGCCGCTGTTCCGTGGGAACATCGATGATCCCCGTGACCGTCCCGGCCGGCTCCTCTCCTGGCCCGGCCCTCATCTCGTCCGGTTCGGGCAACGGCGGCAACACCACCTGTCGTCGCTGCCCGTTGAACGAAGGATTCACAGCCACCTCGTCGGCCCCGACCGCAGCACCGTTTCCGGCCATGGTGCTGTCCTCGGCCGCTGCGATGATGTTGTCGACGTGCACTCCTTCCACACCGGTGGCCAGCGACGGAATCGGTCCCTGAGCCCAGGGCCGCACACGGGGACGGAGGGCCGCCTCGGTGTGGGTGTCATGTCCGAACGGCACGGCCACGCGGAACCGAGTGACGCTGATCCCGGAGTCCAGGCAGGCGGCGCCGGGCTTGTCCGCGGGCAGAGAGGCGGCCGCCTCGGTGCCGATGACGTCGAAGGAATCGGTCTCATCGCGCACCCGCAGGCAGACGCGGATGTTGATGTTCGCCTTCATCTGACCGGTCACGACTCCCATGGGTCGCTGAGTGGCGAGAATGAGGTGGACACCGAGGGATCTGCCCAGAGCGGTGAGGTGTTCAAGCAGGTCCGCGGCGCGCGGATGGCTGGCCATCAGCGCATGGAACTCATCGATGACGACAATGAGGCGTGGGAGCGGATCGGTCAGATCGGCGACATCGGCGCGCCCGTGCTCGGCCAGCAGCCGTTCACGGTAGGTGATCTCGGCACGCACCGAGACGAGGGCGCGGAACGCGAGCCCGGAATCGAAATCGTCGAGCACGCTGTCGGTGTGCGGCAGCTCCTGCAACGGTGCGAACGTGGCCCCGCCCTTGAAATCGATGAGGACGAACCGCAGTCGCCGAGGCGGCTGTGCCAGGGCCATCGCCAGCAGCCATGTCTGGAGGAGCAGGGATTTTCCGCTGCCGGTGGTGCCGGCGACGAGAGCGTGTGGTCCGTCGGCGAACAGATCGATTCCGACCTCGCCGTCGGTTCCGCGGCCGATCATCACCGGTCCCGAGACGGGCCGAGACCATCGTGATCTGATGGCCTCGGGCGCATCGTCGCAGAGTTCGCCGAGTCCGTGGTCGGGCCAGGCTCGGGGTCCGGTTTCGGCACTGAGCCTGCGGTGGAGAGTGACGAATCGGGCGGCGGGCATGAGGGCGGCGGTGAGCGCCCGCCCGGGCACCGGGCCGCCGGGTGCGGTCGATGAAGCGGTGCGTGCCTGCGCGAGACTGCCCACCGTCATCGAGACAGTGGAGCCGGAATGCGGGGCGGCGAGGGTGAGCACGGCGGGCTGGGTCGCCTCGTCGAGGGTGATCGCAATGGGATCATCGACGTTGTTGTCGGGGCCGGACTCTGACCGAGCCGTGTTCGAGGAACGGTCGCCGAAGAACTCGGTGCCGGCCAGTTCCGGCAGCAGTGCGAGTTCGGGGCCCGGCTGCCAGCTGAACCGACGATCAGCCAGCCATGCGAAGGCCATGGTGCGCAAGACGGCGGGTGACCCGCTGACGGTGACCGTCGTCGTTCGCGGATCGATGCGGATCGGCATTTCAGCGAAGACGACTCGACCGTCGACGTGGTCGGTTCCGTCCTGCAGCTGTTCGTCGATGGTGAGGTCGGCGAAGACCGTCCCGAACCCGATGCACAGACCGGGGGAGGAGAGAACCGCGCGCCGGTGCGTCCCTTCGAGGTGGCGCAGCCGTGTGCGCGCCTCGTCCAGGGCATCGTCACGCTCGAGTCGGCATTGTGCGCTGTCGCGGGTGAAGCGCTTCTTCTCCACCAGGTAGGCGACCCATCCGGAGAGCGGGGCGGAAACGCTGAAGAGCAGGAACCACCACATTCCGGTGACCATGGCCAGCACCACGCCGATGCCCACGGGGATGAGGAACGTCCACCACTGTGGGGGCCTGGCCGGTCGGGGATCGTCGATCGTCTTCGGCGCGATATGCGTGTCGTCGCTGCGGTGCAGCGGCGGGGACCGGATCGGCGGAGGCGAACCAGCGGCCGAGGATGAAGCGCGCGCGGATGAGCCGTCTGCTGTGCCCGGTGCGAGCACGCTCGCACCCATTTGGACTGCGGGCCGGGCGCTTGTGGCGTCGAGGCACAGCGGCTGAGGGGTGCGGGAGATGCAGGGGTCGATGACGGTCAGGCAATCGGCGTGGGGCAGCCGGGACAGGCGGGCGCGTCGTGGGTCGAGTGTCAGAGTGAAGCCCGAGTCCGGCCCTGCCAGGACGGACACGGCCGACAGTTCGGAGTCGGCCGAGGTGTCGATGGTGCGCAGAGAATCCGCCCCGACGACGGTGATGGGGTTGAGCTTCTGCCAGTGGCCCCAGCTGATCGACTCGAGGTTGTGGCCCTCGAGCCGGTTGCCGACAGCGAGGTCCCTGTGCGTCAGCTCCGATCCTAAGACAGACCGGAAGACGTGGAATGCCGGTCGGCCTGATTCGGCTTCGACGCTGGTGCTCGTGACGGTTCCGTTCGTCTCGATGCGGTGGATGAGTCCCAGGGTTCTCATGAGCACAGATTCGCGGTGGCCGCGTGGTTCGGGCAAGAGGCGAAGAAGAGCCTGTGGACACGGTGCGGCCATCCACAGCCGCAGAATGATTGAGTGGGGTGCGGGTCCACAGGAATCGGTGTCGGAGCCGACCGGGGCTGTCAGTCGAGGCGGAGGGCGCCCCGGGCGTAGGCGGTGGCTCGGAGGTCGATGAGCCCGGGCACGAACGGTGAGAGCAGCGCCGGTGAGTAGCGAGCCTCGATGCGGATGCGCACCGAATGCGTCCCATCGGCATCGGCGCTCAGACGCAGATTGTGCATGTTCTTCGGATTCTGGACTGAGCCGAGGTACCGGCCGGCGGCTCGTTTGGCCGCGGGAGGTGAGAACACGAGACCGGGTTCGTCACCGGGAGCCGGTTCGAACGAGTCCGAGGCCGCCAGCGCCGCAGAATCAGCAAGTCCCTGCAGCTCACGGCGGGCCATGTGCAGATCGGTCAGGGCCGCGATGAGGAATGCCAGCAGCAAGGCGATGACGACGAAGCCGATGGCCAATGGGGTGATCGACCCGGCATCCGAGTCATGGCATATCTGCGATTCTTCGGGCCGCTCCGAATCGTAGTTCCCTGTGGTCGGCATGTCAGCGACGACCTGTGGCGACGACGTCGGTGTGGTTCGCGCGCAGGGTGATGTGCGGTGACCGGTCGGAGCCGAAGAGGAGTGGGAACCCGGGCAGCGACACTTTCGTCTCGACACGCGCGGTGACGAGGGACCCGGCTTGTCCACAGGGTCCGGTGCACGAGTAGGTGATGGAAGTCGGCGCATCACGCAGTCCGAAGTCCGCGAAATGCAGCTTCGCAACGGCGTGGGCACGAGCCTCCGACGGGTTCGCATCGCGAGCGGCGATTCGGGAGGCCGACATGGCCGCCGAGGTGGTCGCGTAGCTGGCGGCCTGCATCTGGGAGAGGGTGAGCATGAGGTAGATGACCGGAATGAGCAGGACGATGGAGGCGAAGATGAACTCGATGACCGCAGTTCCTCCATCTGCGTCGTCGGGCGCGACACCCCGACCGGACTCGGACTCAGTCACGGTCGACATCCTCGACGATGGACCGTCCGCGCAGGTCCCAGATCTCGGCCGGTCCCCACAGTCCGAGGACGGGGAGCGGGGTATTCACTCGCACCTCGACGATCTCGACGACACCGCGTTGTGACGTCGTGACGGTGACTTTCCGGGCATAGCGCTCGCCCACGGATACTCGGATGAGGTCGCGTGTGAGCTCCTGCCCGTCGCGAGGAGTCTGATCGGCCAGGCTCGCCTGCCTCGCTCCGGCGATGGCGGAGTCGATGACCGTGTTCCTGACGTGGATGACGAGACCGATCTGCAGCGCCCCGGCCAAGATGAGGGCCAGCAGGGAGGCGATGAGGGCGAACTCGGCGACGGCCGATCCCGAATCGCTGCGCTCGCCTGCGACCGGTGCCGAGGCGGCCATCATCCGACTGCCCCGTTCGGTCTCTTCATCTCCGGTCACAGCCTGGTCACCCGGCCCCGCGGACCTTGTTCATCGCGTCTTGGAACATCGAGGTGAAGGCTTCGCCGGCCAGTGCCCACAGAGCGACCACGAGGCCCGCGGTCATCAGGGTGATGAGGACCCAGCCGGGCACGTCCCCGCGGTCGGGCGGGTCGACATCGGGGGCCAGCTTCGGCTCGGTGCCGTGGTCGGCCGCCTCGGCGATGGTGGTTCCTCCTCGCGGAGGGGGACCGGGGATCAGCCCGAGCATGAGCGGGACGAGGCGATAGGTGAACTGGCGGAACATCGTGTCTCCTTCATCGGCGAGGTCGAGGGTTCGATCCGCGTGGTCGGTGGTGCGGGACTGGCTGTGGGAGCGGGCGTGGTCGGTGGTGCGGGATGTGGTCGGCGGTGCGGAGTGCGGTCGTTATGGACTGAGGTCGAGGACGGTCAGAGACGGGAAGACGGCGAAGATCACGGTGACGGGAAGGACGAAGACGACCACCGGGACGAGCATCCCGATCTCCTTCTTCCCGGACAGCTCGAGCAGCCTCCTCCGGGACTGTTCGCGCACGTCAGCGGCTTGGGAGCGCAGCACTTCGGCCAGTGGGGTGCCGCGGGTCATGGACACGGCGAGACCGTCGACGAACTGGACTATTTCGGGGATGGCGATGCGTGTGGCCATCGCGTCGAGCGCTTCGACGAGCGGAGTCCCGGTGCGAGTGGCGGCCAGGGCCGCGCGGAGTTCGTCGATGAGGTCACCGGAGCAGGTGCGACACACCCGTTCGAGAGCCTCCACGATCCCCTCACCGGCGGTGATGGACAGTGCCAGGAGTTCGGCGACGGTGGGGAATTCGGCGAGCACACGGGATTCGTGGCGGGCGATGGCTTGGCTGAGTCGCCAATCGTTGAAGACGTGGCCGGCGATGCCGCCGCTGATGACGAGGACGAGGGTGACGATGGGGGAGAACCCGCGCTGCGCCGACAGGGCCCCGGCCAGGCCGCCGGCGACGATCATCCCGACGAGGATGCTCAACACCTGGCTGATGCGGAAGCGCTCGATCGTGGCATTCCCGCCGAGGCGGTCGATGCGCAGCCGCAGAGTCGCATCCGTGGTGATGCGCGAGGTCACCCACAGCGTCGAGCTGACCAGCCATGACTTCACCAGACCCCAGAATCCCTCCGTACGCGGGGTCGGAGGAGCATAGATATCGACCAAGGATTCCTGATCCCGCAGATAGGGTGCGATCCGCGACGACAGCGTCGGCCGGCGCAGCGGCGGGAGGGAGAGGACGAAGACACACAGTGCGAAACCGTTGAAGAGTCCGAGGGCCAGGATGGGCAGAGGTTCGCCGAGGAGGCTCATGCCGCGCGCCCGTCCACATCGTGCTCGATGCCGGTTGCGAATCCGCCGCTGGTGTTGCCGTCGCCGCCGAAGCGTCGGTGGGCGGCGCTGAGCGAGGATCCCTCGATGACCCGGGGTTCGGCCGGGAGCCGGCCGATGCGCTTCATCGCCTGGTACGCCAGCAGGGAGACGATGAAGCCCGCGGCCAAGAGGACCAGCCCGGGTCGGGAGTTGTACGCCACGGCCGTTTCGGGCCGGGTCGACAGGAACGCGAGCACCACCCACGGTGCGGCGACGGCCAATCTGGCTCCGTTGACCGTCCACTGCTGCCGAGCAGAGAGCTCGTTGCGGGTCCGGGCGTCATCACGGACGAACTGCGCCAGCGCCCGCAGCATGGTGCCCAGATCACTGCCGCCGACCTGCCGGGTGACGCTGAGAGCGACGACGATGCGATCGGCCACCGGGTCGGCGCTGACCTGTCGGAACCGCTCCAATGCCAGGGCGAACGAGCCGCTGGCCCGGTATTCCTCGGCGAAGACTTCGAACAGCGGCCGCAGCGGTTCGGGTCCGCGATGGGCCAGCGAACTCAGTGCTTCGGGCAGGGACAGTCCCGCACGGACTCCGGAATTGAGGTGGTCGAGGGTTTCGGGCCACAGCTCTCGCCGCATCACCTGTCGGCTGCGTGCCCGATGGTGCAGTGCTCGGTGAGGCAGCCAGGAGGCGAAGAGACCGAAGCACAGAGCGATCGCCCACGAACCGGTGAGCACCGTCGATACGACCGTTACGAGGCAGAACGCCGCAATCGAGATGAGCAGCAGGTGGGCCGGCCGAAGTCGCGGGAATCCGGCCCCGGTGAGCATGTCGTCGAGCTCGCGCACCCATCGCGACTGCGTCCGTCTGCTCTGCGGCCGCTGCCACAGCGACATCCACATGAGGAACAGCCCCGCCCCGAGGCAGGCACCGATGAGCAGAGCGGACTGCGAATAGCTCACGCCGCCTCCAGAATGGAGTGGAGATCGCGACCGATGCCGGCAAACCGTTCGCCGAGGTGGCCGAACCCCTGACCGCGGATGAGCTGTCCCCGTGGCGAATGGAAGATCGTGTCGAGTTCGACGACGTCGCCTTCGACCCCGCCGGGCACCGCGCAGATCTCATCGACCCGTCGCACCCCGGAGGGGTCCCGCCGCAGGTGGACGACGACGTCGAGGCTGACGGCGACTGTGGGGACGACGAACGCTGATGAGATGTTCGCCCCGGCCAGCAGGGGCAGGGTGCAGATCTTCGTGATCGCCGCGCGAGCGGAGTTGGCGTGCAGCGTCGACATTCCTGCGAGACCCGAATTCAATGCGATGAGCATGTCGAGGCTCTCGGCCTCTCTGACCTCGCCGACGATGATCCGGGTCGGCCGCATCCGCAGAGCCTCCTTGACCAGGGCGCGGAGGGTGACCTCGCCGGTGCCTTCCAGCGACGGCTGCCGGCACTGCATGGGCACCCAGTCGCGACTGGGCAGGTTGAGTTCGAAGACCTCTTCACAGGAGATCGTGCGTTCCCGCGCCGGAATCGACCCGGCCAAGGCGTTGAGCATCGTGGTCTTGCCCGCCTGAGTCGCTCCGGAGACGAGGATGTTCGCCCCGCACGCCACGGCGGCGTCGAGGAACTCGGCGGCACCGGGAGTCAGTGATCCATGAGCGACGAGGTTGGCGAGATTGCGCGGCCGGGCGATGAACTTGCGGATATTCACGGCCGGATGAGTGCGGGTGATATCGGGCAGCACAACATGCAGCCGGGACCCGTCGGGCAGAATGGCGTCGACAAAAGGCTGGGAGAGATCGACGCGGCGACCCGAGGTCCGCAGCATCCGCTCGATCAGGTCGTCGAGCTCGGCCGAGCTCAGTTTCGTCGTCGTCAATTGGTGGATTCCGTCGACGGCGATGAAGACCTCGCTGGGCGAGTTCACCCAGATCTCCTCGACGTGCGGATCATCGAAATAGTCCTGCAGCGCACCGAAACCCGACAGCTGATTGTCGATATGGCGGAAGGTCGCCTCTTTGTCTTCGAGCAGGGGAAGATCAGCGACGAGACTGCGCTCATCGTACTCGGCGATGACGGTGCGAATGAGCTCGCGAGAGCGCTGGGTATCGGCGCGGGGATCCACATCGAGATCTCTGATCCGCTTGTGAACCTCACTGGTGATGACTTCGGTGGCTTCCACTCTGAACCCTTGCCCGATCATTCAATTGACAGCGTGATTTGCTGTTTAACCTATCTGTAGTCGAATGAATAATCTAGTGAATTCCCAAATCTGTGGATAACTCCGAACGGGCTTCGCAAATGCTCATCGTGTAGTTTCATGAATGTCATTGTGGCGGTTTCCGTCTTGCGTGAGGGTCGGTTTCGGTCTATATTTTGCTCACCGATCTTCAGTGGAAGCCATGTGAGCCGCGCCGCCGGCGGGATGAATCAGATCTCCCGCCGGCGGCGCTTTTTGACCTATAACCCACCGGCGCGGAGGTCTGTGCCCTTGCTCGGAAACGAGCTGCGTTAGCCTCAATTTTTCACGGTGTGGCTCGCGCCTTGATTCTCGCGCTGTGGAGCGCATTCGTTTCTGATTTTGCCATTCGGGTGTGACGCGGCCACCGTGTGTCGCCACGGTTGGGCGGGGACTCCGACCCCAACTGGTTTCCTCTACTCGAACGAACACGGACACCACGATGGTTATCCCGGCTCGGGCCCTGGCAAGGAACGCAGTCGGTTCAGGCCAGCGACGATGTCTTGCGCGAATCGAGCAGTGTTTTTCACATGCACCACCACCCGACGGGCCGTCCTCGCGATCGTCGCTGGCACTGTATAGATGTGCATACGCAGCTTCTTCGGCTCCCACCGACGAATCTCGTCATCGACGAACGTCAACAGTCCGCTCCAGGCCTGCAGATCCCCGGCGAGAGCGACGATGGCCAACCAGACCCGATTCTGGTCGAAGCCTTTGAGGGGGAAATTGGCCAGCCCGGTGTCTTTGGCGATGCGGATCCGGTCCTCGCACCGTGCCCGGGAGCGGTGCCGGACTTCCAAATCGGCCAACTGCATACCGCGAGTGTTGGTCGCGAACGCGGTCAGCCGGTACCCATCAACGTCATCGAAACGCAATTGCGCACCAGGGTGGGGTCGTTCCCGACGGACGATGACTCGCATCCCGTCCGGCCAATCGTTGAGGTCGAGGACTCCGGTGAGCTCAGCAACGTCGGCACCTTCGCGGGGACGACCGTCGGTGTCGTAGGCCGGCTCCCACGCGTCCAGCTTCATGAGTTGGCGATAGAGATCAGGCATCGTTGCCGGCAGCATCCACCCGACCGAGTACGACAGGCGCCTCCTGGTGAGGAAAGTCAGGAAGCCATGGGTGCCACCGGCGGTATCGGTCCGGATGAGCACCGATTTACCCGGACGCGGCCTGCCGCCGGGAAGACCAGCGAGAACTTCCTTGACCAGCCGAATGTGATCGCTAGCGGTATTCGATCCGGCATTGCCCGGTCGCAGCAGCCCGGCAACGGGTTCGCCGCAACCCGATCGTCCGTGGTCGATGAACGCCAGCAGTGGATGGAATCCAAACCCTTTCTTGTACGTGGGCTTCGCCTCTTCCTTCTCACTGTGGGCGGTGACCAAGGTGGCATCGATATCAACGACCAGCGGAGCCCGAGCATCACTGTCATGGTTCGGTGCCTGAGCCCCGGCCAGTTCCCACACGCGGGCACGAGCAGCTGTCCGAGCGGTGTTGATCGCGGCCAAGGCTTGGTCGGCATCATCGGCGAGAGTGCGGATGAGGCGAGTGATCGTCGGGTTCGATGCCACCGGCCCATAGAGATCGGGCTCGTCGCGGAGGACGGAACTATCGGAGAGTGTGTCACCGCCGAGAGCCAAAGTGATGGCAATGTCGATGAGGATCTTGGCGGGGTCGTGGATGGCGAAGGGTCTCTTCCATGCCGCCAGAGCCTGCTTCAGGTGATGGCCGAGCCCGCTGGTGTGCACGGTTTCGGTGAGCAGCATGCCGCCGGCTTGCCCGAGGGCGTTGCTGGGCGCGGTATCGATGTGCAAGCGAGGATAGGTGCGGGTAGGCTTCACTCTGAGAGTGCTCCTTTTCCAATGGGTTTTTGTTGTCTTCGCAAGCACCATTATCCCTGGTCAGGAGCACTTTTCTTGTGTCAGTCCACCATCCGGTCGATCCTAATCATGAAATCTCGAGGTTAGGGCGAGGCCGATCGGGCCGCGGCTGCCGGGCCTCGGTTGCGGTACGGAAAATCTCAAATTCTACAACGCGTAGAAATGTGCGCGCGAGTCCGCGTAACGTCGAAATCGCACGAAGAACAGCGACCTGGAAAGGCCGTTCCAGCTGCGCGGCGAACATGCGCCGCAAAAGGAGCAGAAGTGATCTCCCAACCCGCACTCACTGTCGTGAAGGACACCCTCCCCGTCATCGGGTCCGCCATAGGTGACATCACCCCGGTCTTCTACGACCGGATGTTCACCGCCCGACCCGACCTGCTGCGCGATCTATTCAACCGCGGCAATCAGGCGCAGGGCGAGCAGCAGAAGGCACTGGCCGGCGCGATCGCCGCCTATGCGAGCCTGCTCGTGTCCGAAGATGTACCGAACATCGATGCGATGATGAGCCGGATCGCGAACAAGCACGCCTCTCTGGGCATCACCGAAGACCAGTACCCGATCGTCTACGAGCACCTCTTCGCCGCCATCGGCGAAGTCCTCGGCGATGCGGTCACCCCTGAGATCGTCGACGCCTGGACCGAGGTCTACTGGGATATGGCGCACACGCTCATCCGCGCCGAGCGGGAGCTCTACGCCCGCCACGAGGTGTCACCGGGCGAGGTCTGGAACGATCTCCTCGTCGCCCGCCGCCGGCAGGAATCTCCGAACACCGTCAGCCTTGTGCTCTCCCGACCCGACGGCGGAGTGCTGCCGAAGGCCAGGCCCGGCCAGTACGTCTCCGTCCAGGTCGAGCTGCCCGACGGGGCTCACCAGATCCGTCAGTACAGCCTCACCCGGGCCACCTCACGTGAGTCCTGGACCGTCACCGTCAAGGCCGAGCCCGGTCGCGCCGAGGCCGGCATCCCCGCAGGTGAGGTGTCGAACTTCATTCACGGCAACGTCTTCGAAGGCGACAGAATCCGGTGCTCACTGCCGTACGGCGACCTCGTCGTCGAAGACGCCGAGACCCCATTGCTGCTCGTGTCCGCCGGCATCGGCTGCACCCCGATCCTCGGCGCGCTCAACGACCTCGTGTCCAAGGAGTCCCAGCGTCCCGTCACAGTCCTCCACGCCGACCAGTCGATGGCCGCTCATGCCCACCGGCATGAGATGGCGCAGCTGGTCGATCAGCTGCCGGGCGCGCGGATGCACCACTGGTACGAACAGCTCGGTGCGCGGACGACGACCGAGACCATCCACGAAGGGTTCATCGACCTCGCCGAGGTGGACGTGGCCGCCGACGCGCAGGTCTACCTGTGCGGCCCGCCCCCGTTCATGAAGGCCGTGCGCCGCGGACTCGACGAACTCAATGTCCCGGCGGGCAATATCCACTTCGAGGTGTTCGGCCCCGACACCTGGGCCGCCGTGCCCGAGATGCAGCCGGCCTGAGACTGAGGGGCGATCCGGGAGATTGTGCAGATGCGCGCCGAGGTGGCCCCACCTCGGCGCGCATCCCTCGGTTCCGGGCAGGCCGCGGACATGCACTAGAATCGGATCATTATGGCCACCACTGATTACTCTTCTGAAATCGCCAACCTCCGCCAGACGTACAAAGCGATTCTCGACGTGTCCGATCTGGACAATCTGCGCGACGAGGTCGCCGAGCTCACGGAGCAGGCGTCGTCGCCGACATTCTGGGATGATCCCGATTCGGCTCAGAAGATCTCGGCCAAGCTCTCTCACAAACAGGGCACCCTGGAGAAGCTCGAGAAGTTCGGTGAGCGCATCGACGATGCCGAACTGCTCGTCGAGATGTCTCAGGACGAAGGCGATGCGGACTCGCTCGAAGAAGCCGACCGTGACATCAGGAAGCTGCGCGATCAGCTGGCCGAACTCGAGATCTCGACCCTGCTCAGCCACGAATACGATGAGCGCTCCGCCGTTGTGACCGTACGCTCCGGCGCCGGCGGCGACGACGCGACCGACTGGGCGCAGATGCTCACTCGCATGTACATCCGATGGGCGGAGAACCGCGGCTACAACGTCCAGGAACTCGACACCTCCTACGCCGAAGGTGCGGGAGTGAAGTCCGCGACGATCCAGATCAACGCCCCCTACGCCTATGGCACGCTGTCCGTCGAGGCCGGCACGCACCGGCTCGTGCGCATCAGCCCCTTCGACAACCAGGGACGTCGCCAGACTTCCTTCGCCGCCGTCGAGGTGGTCCCGCTCATCGAGTCCACCGACCATGTCGAGATCGATGAGAACGATCTGCGCATCGACGTCTACCGTTCCTCGGGCCCCGGCGGACAGTCGGTGAACACCACGGACTCGGCCGTGCGCATCACTCACGAGCCGACAGGTGTGGTGGTGAGCATGCAGAACGAGAAGTCCCAGATCCAGAACAGGGAAGCTGCGATGCGCGTCCTGCAGTCGCGTCTGCTCGACCTCAAGCGCAAGGAAGAGGCGGCGCAGAAGAAGGAGCTGGCCGGCGACATCAAGGCCAGCTGGGGTGATCAGATGCGCTCCTACGTCACGCACCCGTACCAGATGGTCAAGGACCTGCGCACCGGCTACGAGGTCAACAACCCCTCGGCGGTCTTCGACGGTGACCTCGACGGACTCATCGAGGCCGGCATCCGCTGGCGCAAGGAACAGGAGATGGCCGAAGAGGCCGACGACTGAGCCTCTGGCAGCTTTCTTTCCGCGGCCTGCCAGGCCACCCGTCGGCAGCCAGCCAGCCTGCCTGCAGGGAGCTGGCCCGTCCACCGTGCATCCGCTCCGCTGCCCGTCTGCGGTCGATTCACCGAGGCGATTCGCCCATTTTGGCTGTGCCCCCTTGGCGAATCGACCACAAACGCGACGTGAGGATGCCAGCTCGCGTCATATCCTGATTCGCAGGGAAGTAAATGTCGATCTTCACCGCCGAAACCAACATTTGCTTCCCTGCGAATTCCGGATTCGCCGAGGAGGCCGGACCCCGACCCCGGCTGTACGGCCCAGCCCTGTTGAGTGACCCGCACACCGAGGAAGCCGAGACTGAGCCCGACTGTGAACTTCATCAGATCGCAACACACGCCCGGCCGCCTCCCCGAACATCACGGAACTGTTACGTACAGTGGAAACGGCCGAGCCACCCGCAACATGATTGAAGACCGACTTGATCAGATTCGACTCCGTTTCGAAGTCCTACGACACACGTTCCCGCAGAGCACTCGACGACATCTCGTTCGAGGCTGACCGCGGGGAATTCGTGTTCCTCGTCGGGGCCTCCGGTTCGGGAAAGTCCACGGTCATCCGACTCATTCTGCGCGAAGAGGTTCCCAGCGCCGGGCGCATCCACATCGCCGGAAAATCCGTGGTGAAGATGCCCAGCTGGAAGGTCCCCTACCTGCGGCGGGGGATCGGCACAGTGTTCCAGGACTTCCGCCTGCTGCCGAACAAGACCGTGTTCGCCAATGTGGCCTTCGCCCTCCAGGTGATCGGGAAGTCCCGCGCTGCCCTGTCGACGCTCGTTCCCGACGTCCTCGAGACCGTGGGCCTGGCCGGCAAGGAGAAGCGCTATCCCAGTGAGCTCTCCGGCGGCGAGCAGCAGCGTGTGGCCATCGCCCGAGCTGTGGTCAACAAGCCCGGAATCCTGCTCGCCGACGAGCCGACGGGCAACCTCGACCCGGCGACGAGCGCCGACATCATGAACGTGCTCGAGAAGATCAACCGCAACGGCACCACCGTGCTCATGGCCACCCACGACGGAGAGATCGTCAACCGGATGCGCCGGAGGGTCATCGAACTGCGAGAAGGCGAAATCGTCCGCGACGTCGAAGAAGGCACCTACGGAGTCGCCTCATGAGGGCCGGTTTCATCCTCTCCGAGGTCTGGTCGGGCCTGCGTCGGAACTTCTCCATGGTCATCTCCGTCGTGCTCGTGACCTTCGTGTCCCTCCTCTTCGTCGGTGCCGCGATCCTGCTGCAGATGCAGGTCGGGCAGATGAAGGACTTCTGGTACGACCGCGTTCAGGTCTCCGTGTTCCTGTGCCCGCCGGATTCGGAGGCGACGAACTGCGTCGACGGTGAGGTCACCGGAGATCAGAAGGACCAGATTCGGGGCGAACTCGAAAGCTCCGAGCTCGCTCCCTATGTCGACAAGGTCTACTTCGAGGACAAAACCGAGGCTTACGAGCACTTCCAGGATCAGTTCAAGGGCACCAGCCTCGAGGGCACCGTGCCCAAGGACGAGATGAACGAGTCCTTCCGGGTCAAACTCAAGGACGCCGAGAAGTACGACATCATCAAGGAGACGTTCTCCTCCACCCCCGGTGTGGAAGAGGTCGTCGACCAGAACCAGCTGCTCGATCGCCTGTTCGGTGTGCTCAACATCGCGACCATCGTGGCGATCGCGATCGCGGGCATCATGCTGCTGTGCGCGATGCTGCTCATCGCCACCACCATTCGACTCTCCGCGTTCTCCAGACGCAGGGAGACCGGCATCATGCGTCTGGTCGGTGCGTCGAACACCTTCATCCAGATGCCGTTCCTGCTCGAGGGCGTCATCGCCTCGGCCATCGGTGCGACCCTGTCCTCCGGTGCCCTGGGGCTGCTCGTCCACTTCGGCGTCAGCGGCTGGCTGCAGTCGCAGGCCACCGGATTCAGCCTCATCTCCGGATGGGATGTCCTCCTCATCGCTCCCGTGCTCATCATCATCGGGGTGCTCATGGCCGGAGCTTCGTCGCTGATCACGTTGAACAAGTACACGAAGGTCTGAGATGAGACACAGACTCGGACTGGTCATCACGGCAGCCGCACTGGTGGTGCTCATGCCGGTCACCTCGGTGGTGGCCGACCCGCGCGATGACAAGAGCGAGGTCGACGAACGCGTCAAGGAGCTCCAGCAGGAGTTCGAGGGCCTCGACGAGGACCTCGCCCGCGTCATCGCCGAACGCGATGCCGCGCAGGAGAAGCTGCCGGATGCCGAAGCGGAATCGAAGGCCGCTGATGATGCGCTGGCTGAGGCGATCGAGAAGGACGAGGACATGGCTGCGCGCCTGACCTCGGCGGAGAACGCGCAGACGGACCTCAAGGACACGATCAAGTCCGGCACCGAGGAGATCGACAAGCACAAGACCTCGGCGGCGCGCATCGGGCGACAGGCGTATCAGAACTCGGGCATCACCTCCGATCTGGCAATGCTTCTGCAGATGGCCGAGGGCACGAGCGCCGACGGCGGCATCGGACGTGTCGACTCGGCGGTGCGGTCTCAGCAGCGCACGATCGACAAGCTCTCCGAACAGCGGGCGCTGAACAAGAACAACGAAGAGCGGCTCTCGGGGGTGACCGAGAAGATCTCCGACCTCAAGGACGAAGCCGCCGAGGCGGTGGTGGCCAAGGAGGCCGCGCAGGTCGACGCGAAGAAGAAGGCCGACAGCCTCAACGACCTCATCTCCACGAAGGACGATGCGGAGAAGACGATCTCCGACAACAAGGACAAGACGGAGAAGCAGCTGGCCGATGAGAAGGCCGAGCAGGATCGGTTGGCCGAGAAGGTCCGGGAGTGGGAGAAGGAGCAGGAGAAGAAGGGCAAGTTCGTCTTCGGCGACGGAGTCCTGGCCAACCCGGCCAAGGGCTACCCGACGACGTCTCCGTTCGGATACCGCGTCCACCCGATCACCGGCGCACGCAAACTGCACACGGGAATGGACTTCGGTGTGCCCTGTGGTACCCCGATCCGTTCGGCCGGCGACGGCATCGTCGTCACCTCCGGTTGGACCGGCGGCTACGGCAACCGCGTCGTCATCTCCCACGGCAAGATCAAGGGCAAGTCGATCGCGTCGACCTACAACCACAACACGAAGCTCAAGGTCCACGACGGACAGAGGGTCAAGAAGGGCGACATCATCTCGTATTCGGGCACGACGGGAGCCTCGACCGGCTGCCACCTGCACTTCGAGATCATGGAGAACGGCGGATACGTCAACCCCAAACCCTTCATCTTCTAATTGCTACCCGACGGCGGCCCAGCAACCTGGCGCAAGGTTGCTGGGCCGCCGTCAGGTAGTTCGGGGAGGGGACGGGCGTGCGGAACGCGGCCGATGGGATAGAATGGATGGCTGTGCCCGCAAACGCGTGCACAGATGATCGGGAGCAGAGAGGAGGCCGGTCATGCCGAAGGACACAGGCAAGAAAGTCATTGCGAGGAACCGCAAGGCACGCCACGACTATCACATCGAAGACACGTGGGAGGCCGGACTCGTACTCACCGGCACCGAGGTGAAATCCCTGCGCGAAGGCCGTGCCTCGCTCACCGATGGCTTCGCCCTCATCTTCCAGAACGAAGCCTGGCTGGAGAACGTCTACATTCCCGAATACCTGCAGGGGACGTGGACGAACCACTCGGCCAGACGTCGCCGCAAGCTGCTGCTCCACCGCGAGGAGATCCTCAAGCTCTCGCAGAAGGTCAAGGAATCCGGCCGGACGCTGGTCCCGCTCGAACTCTACTTCGACGGTTCACGCGTCAAGGTCGAGATCGCCCTGGCCAAGGGCAAGCGCGAATGGGATAAGCGTCAGGCTCTGCGCGAGGCGCAGGACAAACGCGAGGCCGAACGCGCCATGAAGGCCAAGCAGTACCTGTAAGGGCCGGTGGTGCGGGTCCGATTCCCGCTATTGCACCGACCCTCATCTCCTTCGCCGAGGCGGCCGGACAGCATCCGCGAAAGTCCGCGCACGTGTTCGCGGAGTTGAGGGAATGCAATTGGCTCAGTATGCGTTGTACGAGTATGCTGGGATATCTGATCGGCACCAGCAGTCGCCTCGGCGGGAGAAACTGCTGATCAGGTTTGGTAACAGAATATGGGGATGATCGGTTTCGACGTTGGACACTGCGTCGGGAGAAGCGGGCCGAGAATGCAGAGTCATCTCGTTAATGTCCTCTGCAAAACAATAGGTGCTAAGTCTAACAACCGCACCGATTTCGCCCTCGCTGCCTGATAGAGCGCGAGCTGCGAATCCGTCAGCCTAGAGTTGCCTCTGCTCTAGATCCTGGCGTCGCTTAAGAGGCCACTGCTTCAGGTACTTGTTGGGGGTACCTGAGGGACTTCTACTCAACTCCGTTCGTTGGTCCATGTGTTCGTGCAAGGGCCAGAACCTAAGACACTACTTCACGAACTGCGCCCGGAGAAGTCCTGACAATCTGCCGACGGACGCGGGTTCGATTCCCGCCATCTCCACTGACAAGGCCTCGGATTCCCCGTGAATCCGGGGCCTTTTCCATGCCCGCCAGGCACCGGTGGAGTCCCGCTGTGCGTCCGTTGCGTCCCACCGGCCGTTTCGGGAGGCCAGCCGAGACCACGGCAAAGCAACGCCAGCAGGACCGTTAGGATGACGGCAAGCCAACTTTACGAGGAGGTGATGCGCACGTGTTCTGTCCGCCGTTCATCGGCTACCTCATTCTCAGCGTCATCAGCACACTGCTCATCGCCGCCATCCGCCGCAATCGCCTCACCCGCAACCGTGCCATCGGCATCCGCTCCCGGCACACGCTGGCCTCCGACGCCGCCTGGCTGCGCGGGCACCGAGCGGCCGTGCCAGCGCTCATCACGCTGAGCGTCATTGCCATCGGATTCGCTCTGGCTCTGGCTTGTGTCGAACTCTTCTCCTGGCCGTCCGCGGCCGGTCACGTTCTCGCAGTCATCGGCTGGGTGCTCATCCTCGGGATGGCCATAAGGGCCATGTCGGCAGCCAACACGGCAGCGAAGTCAGTCGACGCCTAGGCGTCGCTGCGCTCTCCTGTCCGGTGCCGAAATGAGAAGGACGATGTCGTAAGAAGACCGGGCCACGGCCCCGGCCCGGGCCCCTGCCACGACTCACCCCGGCTCCTGCCAGTGCCAAGAACCACCTCGGCGATTGCGTCCATGCGGCCGAGGTCTATCGTCCATCTGGCCGAGGACTCGGGCGCCCGGGTTCGGAAGGATCGGCAGTGTCATCACACGCCGACCCGCAAAGGACCTCCTCCACTCATGAAGAAGGCACTCATCTCCCTCGCCGCCGTCGCCCTCATCATCCTCGCCATCATCGGCGGACTCGTCGTTGCCGAACAGCGCGCGAAAGCCGCACTCGAGGCCGACGTCGCCGACTATCTGGACAGTTGCGCGATCACCCCCGATACGATCGACGTCCACGGCCGCCCCTACCTGCTCTACGCCGCACAGCACACCGCCGACCTCAGCTACGTCGACATCACCCCCGACGACGGGATCAACAAGGATCAGATCCTCGTTCACCACCTCGTCGACGGCCACGCCGACCGGCTCACTCGCTTCATCACCTTCGACTACCCGTCCGGCGAGGTGAGCCCGATGAAGAATCCCGATGACTCCTACACCGAGGTGGCCATCCTCGAGGGAGAAAGAGTGACCTTCTCCGCCCGGTCGGAAGGAAACCGGCTCGACGTTCTCGCAGACAGGCGCTCACTCACCGACCTCGCTCTGCCGCGGGCCGCCGAAGTGAAGAACGTGTCCGCAGGAGACGACGGCGTCATCGTCGAAATCGAATACGCCGACACCGACTGCCGCTGAAGCCGACACCGACTGCCGCTGAAGCCGACAGCGCAGACCTCGCCGACCGGCGTTGACTAGACTGTGAGCCAATGAGACGACCCCTCACCTGGCTGTGGCTGCTGCCGGTCCCGCTTTCCTTCGCCTTGGAACTGCTCATCGGCAGCGGCTGGCTTCTCATCCTCGGAAACGTCCTCGCCGCCGCAGTCGCACTGCCCGCCCTCATCCGTGCCCACCGCCACCCGGACCGACGACTCAGCCTCCTGTGGGCGGTCCTCGGTCTCCTCGCCGCCCTCGCCCTGACCGCCGGCAGTACAACCCTGAGTCTGACGAGCCTGTGGCTGAGCCTGGTGGCGCTGGCGATGCTCACCCGCACCGCCGCGACCAAAGCGGGCAGCGCCCCCATCGTCGCATTGGCTGTGGCGAACATCATCGTCGCCGGGCTCATGCCCGACGGTCTGACCTTTGCCCTCATGGTGACTGGGCTGGTCATCGCCGCGATCGCGATCGGACTCATGCTGCGATCGAATGATCGTACGCTGATCGAGAAACAGGCCACCGCCACTGAGGCGGAGCGACGTCGCATCGCCACCGAACTCCACGACCTCATCGCACACGAGGTGACCGGCATCGTCGTCCTCGCCGAGGCCGCCGGACGCAGCGACGACAACGACCTGCGTACGACCGCGCTGACGAAGATCGAGAAATCCGGCACCCGCGCGCTCGAGGAGATCCGCCGACTCGTCTCTGCCTCCCGGAATCAGGATCACCTCTCCCAAACACGGACTGCCGCCTCGGCGAGACCTGCACGCAGCGCCGCAGGAGCCGGCTCGGTCACCGGATCCGAGGCGGCCGCCCGCACCCCGGTCGCCGCCGGTCCCCAGGCGCTGCACGACCGGGTCGCGGCTTTCGGCGAGGCCGCACATCTCACGATCGACATCCCCGCCGAGGTGGACGGCGAAGTCTGGCCGGTCCTCGACCGGGTGCTCGTCGAATCGCTGACCAATGTGCGTCGCCATGCCGGAGCCGACGCTGAGGTCACGGTCACTGTCACCACCGACCCCGCACCGCCGACCACCGACCCCGCACCGCCGACCACCGACCACGCATCACCGGCGGCTCTGCTCATGACCGTGACCAACGGCCCCGGTTCCGGCGGGATCGGGGCCGGCAGCGGAACGGGAGTGGGCAGTCTGCGGGCGAGGGTGGGCCACCTCGGCGGGAGCATCGACGCCGCACCCGTACGCGGGGGTGGTTGGAGTGTTCGCGCCCGGGTGCCCGTCGCCGCGTGGGACGTCCGGCACAGCAGCGGGCGCGGCCGCCGACACGAGAACCGACAGAACAACGACCACGATGGCCTGCAGGCAGGGGAGGACCGATGATCACCGTCGCCGTCGTCGACGATCAGGAGATGGTGCGGATGGGCTTCTCCCTCATCCTCGACGCCGAGGAGACGATGCGCGTCATCGGCCAAGCCGCCGACGGTGTCGAAGCGATCGACCTGGTCAGACGCGAACAGCCCGATGTCGTTCTCCTCGACATCCGCATGCCCCGCCTCGACGGGTTGGCCGCATTGCCGCGGCTGACATCGTATTCGAAGGTCATCATGGTCACGACCTTCGATGACGACGACTACGTCGATGCGGCCCTGGACGGAGGAGCCAGCGGCTTCCTGCTCAAGGACTCCGGTGCCGATCTCCTCATCGCCGGGGTGAAGGCCGCCGCCGACGGGGACGCGCTCATCTCTCCGTCGCTCACCCTCAACCTGCTGCAGCGGCGCACATCGACGGCTCAGGGCAACAGCTTCCGCGTGGACCGGCTCAGCCAGAGGGAGAACGACATCGCGAGATTGGTGGCCGTGGGTCGGACGAATCAGGAGATCTGCGCCGAACTCTTCATCTCCCTGGGTACCGTGAAGACCCATCTGGGAAACATCCAGACCCGCCTCGAGGCCCGCAATCGGGTGGAGATCGCCGCGAGGATGTGGGAATCCGGGGCGATGAACACGGGAGGCTGACCCACCCCCCACCGCTCTATCAGCCGATCGGCCGACCCCTGCCGTCGAATCTCAACTGCACGGCCGATGTGCTCACTCCATCAGCCGGGAAGGATGGGGACCATGACAGAGACACAGACTTTTGCCCCATCGCCGCCCCGGAGCCGCTCCCGGATCCTCGCCCTCGATGTCGTCCGCGGATTCGCACTGTGCGGGATCCTGCTGGTCAACCTCCCGCCGATCATGAGTCTGAGCAGCATCGATTCCGCCGGGCAGGCTCTGCCGATCTACAGGTTTCTCGAGGACACGGTGCAGAACCGGTTCTTCCCGATCTTCTCATTCCTGTTCGGAATCGGCTTCGGACTGATGTGGCTGGGCGCCGGTCGTCGCAGCGCTCGCCCTCGTCTGGCACTGCTGCGCCGGTTCGCCTTCCTCGGCATCCTCGGCGGCCTGCACCAGCTCCTCCAACCCGGCGAGGCCCTGCTGCCCTACGCGCTGGCCGGCATCGTCCTGCTCCTGCCGGCCACATGGATACCGGCACGCCTGCTCGGCTGGGTGACCTCCGTCCTCGGCGCCGTCCTGCTCGCTGCCGGAGTGGCCACCGGAGGCGGCTTGACCCTCATCCCCGGGCTGTTCCTGCTCGGGTTCGCCGTCGGCCGCGGCGGATTCATCCGCTCGGTCCTGGCCCATCCGGGACGGGTCGCTGTCGCCGGTGCCTTCGCTCTGACCGTGACGCTCATCGGCTTCGCCACCACCGACTACCTCACCCGTCACATCAACGGATGGATCAACGCCGGCCTGGGCCTGAGCATGGCACTGACCTATATCGCCGTTGTTCTGCTGCTCCTGCACACTCCCGCCGAGGTGGTCCTCAAGTCCGTGTTCGCACCCTTGGGCCGGATGGCGCTGAGCAACTATGTCGGCGCCACCCTCATCCTCGTGAGCGTGCGGATGATCGTGCCCGACCTCACCAGCCTCGGCGACCACGGCGGCTACGTCGCCGGCCTCGTCATCTGCCTGGCGATCATCATCGTCCAGATCATCGTCTCGACGCTGTGGCTGCGCCGGTTCGGTCAGGGGCCGCTGGAGAAGCTGTGGCGACTCGTCACCTGGGGGCGCCTCACGAGTTCACGCGGATGACCTCCTCCTGATATGGCGCGATGATCTCCCCGGAGATCCGCAGATCGAGGAGCAGGAAGGGCCGTTCGTCGACCGGGCGCGCCTTCCACTCCTCGACGACGGCGAGGTCGGCCAGGGACCGCACGGCGACTCCCTGCCCGCCGGCCGCTGTCGCCAGGGCCGCGAAGTCGATTTCGTCGATGAGCATGGGCGACTTCTCCAGCCCCTTGAGCCCGTAGAGGTTGACCTCGGCACCATAGGCCGCGTCGTTGAAGATCGCGGCGATGCCGCGTCCGCCGGCTACCCGGATCGCGGTGTCGAGGTCGGACAGTGCCATGGCCCCGCCACCATCGCCGCTGGTCAGGACGATCGTTGCCTCAGGGTTCGCACGGGCGGCACCGGCGACGCTGTGCCAGCCGAGCCCGATCGATTGGAATGCGGTGCCGACCATCGCCAGCCGTTCCGGTGCGCTGGGCTCCCAGAACATATTCGCCCAGGCGATGAAATGTCCGCCGTCGGAGACGACGACCCGATCCTGTGGCAGAACCTCGCCGAGGCGGCTCGCCGCCGCACGCGGATCCAGCCGGCCGTCGCCGGCGAGCTCCGACCCGACGACGTATGCGCGGTCGGCGGCGGTGTCGACGGTATCGCGCCAGAGTGTGCGGTCGGTGCCCGCGGCGGTGACACGCCCGCCTCGGACAGTTGCCGACGCGCCCTCCGACGTCTCCGCGCGCGACCCGGCCGGGGACTCGGACAGTCGAGTCGCAAGTTCAGCCGCTGCGAGTTTCGCATCTGCTCGAATGAAGCCGCCGACGCGAGCGTTCGTGGCGCGTTCATCGGTGTCGATCTGCCAGACCGTCGTCGAGGGATGGAAGAGCTCCCCGAAACGCATCGTGAACTGGTTGAGAGAGGCGCCGAAGACCACAGCCACATCGGCTTCGCGGACCCTCTCCATCGCGGCCGGGGCACCGAAGCCGCCGGCGACTCCCAGGTCGTGCTCGGCGGCGGGGAAGATGTTGCGGCCCAGCGCAGTCGTGACGGTCAGGGCCCCAGTGATGTCGGCGAGTTCGCCGAGTTCGGCCTCGGCCCCGGCCAACCATGCCCCGCGACCGGCGAGCAGCAGGGGTCGTTTCGCCTCGGTCAGATCTGCGGCGAGGCGGTCGAGGGCGGTTTGAGTGAACTCGCCGACCGGTGCCATCGGCACAGGGCGACTGGGACCGGGAACAGCCGGAATCTCACCGATATCCAGGGTGGCGACGTCGTAGGGGATGGCCAGGACGACGGGCACCCGGTAGGTCAGCGCATGCTCGATGGCGGTCACGGTTGCGGCGGCGGCATCGACGCGGCCGACAGTGTAGGTGCGCACGCCCACGGCCGAGGCCATCGCGATCTGATCGACGTCCCACGGCCGCGGACCGGAAGTGGGCTCATCCCCGACGACGAGGACGAGGGGAACCCGGGCTTGGGCCGCCTCGGCGAGGGCGGTGAGCGTATTCGTGAACCCGGCACCATAGGTCGTGGTGGCCGCGGCGATCCGCCCGGAGGTGCGGAAGTGAGCATCGGCGGCGACGACGGCACCGGCCTCGTGGCGGACGGCGGTGTAGGTCGTCGAGGTGCCCCGCAGCAGGGCATCGAGGAAGTAGGCGTTGCCGTTGCCCATGAGGCCGAAGACCTCGTCGATGTGGACGGCGAGGGTGTGCGCGACGTGCGCGGAAGTATGAGCCATGAGAAGCCAATCGCTGATGAGATATGGAAGTTCGATCCATATGTGTCTCACACGCAGGCTCGGCCTCGGCGACCCTGTCGGGTGCCTGTCCGGCGGCTTCGTGCCCCTTTTTCGAGCACCGGCTGATGTGCGCTCGCCCCATTCGCCGATCCGCGGCGTTGCTGAAGGCGGCTCAGCCTGACTCTTCGAATATAGGTGACTGTGGCTTACGACACCAAGTCGGGTGACGGTCCAGCGCGCAGATCGCACTGACCAGAACTACCCGACGGCGGCCCAGCAACCTTGCGCGAGGTTGCTGGGCCGCCGTCAGGTAGCAGTTACCGGGTGAGGCGTTCCTTCCAGGCGGCCATGACCTCGGGCGGGGTCGGCTTCGAGGCGAACGACCCGACGAGGTAGCCGACCAGCGAGGCGATGAGACCCAGGTAGATGGCGGATTCGGCATAGATGCCCGACACGATCATGACGACCACTGTTGTCACGGCGCCGAGGATCATGCCGGCCATCACGCCGACGATCGTGCCGCGCTTGAACACCAGACCGCCGAGGATCGGGATGAACAGTCCGGCCACCAGCAGGTTGTAGGCCACGGTCAGCGCCTCGACGACACTGGGCATGATCATGGCGAGAACCAGCGTGACGACGCCGAGCACGATGAGATAGATCCGCGAGTCGCGCACTTCGTCACCGGTCTCGCGCACCAGCGACCGCACGAGCGTCGACCTCGCACCGGAGCCCGAAACAGGCCCCGAAACTGAGCCCGAAACTGAGCCCGAACCGGACCCCGATCCTGACCCGCTCGCCGAGGCGGCCGATCCATCCGTCGTCGCCCCGTTCGCACCGGCTCCCGCACTGCTCGCGCCGGCTCCCGCAGCGGCGCCCTCGGTCCCGGCCCCGTCAGGCACGATGTCCTTGCGGGCGAGGAACGGTTCGACGATGTCCTGCCGGCACACGGTCGAAGCGGCCATGAGCGATCCCGACGCCGTCGACATCATGGCGGCCAGCGCCGCCGCGAGCACGATTCCGCCGAGCACCGGAGTCATCGACGCATCGACGACGGCGACGAACACATCGTCCTGGACCTCGATCCCGGGCACGATCTTCGTCGCGGCCATGCCGATGAGCGCACCGGCGACAGCATAGAGCAGGCAGTAGACGCCTGCGGAGAATCCGCCCCACCGGGCTACACCCGGGCTGCGTGCGGTGAACACGCGCTGCCAGATGTCCTGTCCGATGAGCAGGCCGAGGGTGTAGATGAGGATATAGCCGAGGATCGCCTGCCAGCCGATGCCCACCGGTGAGGTGTGCGTCTCGGGCAGCGAGGAGAACAGTTCGGAGAAGCCTCCGGACTTCGACAGCACGAGCGGCAGCATGATGAGGAAGATGCCGATCGTCTGGATGAAGAACTGCACGAAGTCCGTCAGCGTGATCGACCACATGCCGCCGAGCATCGAATAGAGGATGACGATGCCGCCGCCGATGAGCACCGACCACACCTTGTCGAGATCGAACAGGGCGTGGAAGACCGTGGCATAGGCGACCGTCGACGTCGTCGAGATCATCAGACCATAAGCGGTCATGATCGCACCGGAGACGAAGCGGGAGCCCTTGCCGTAGCGGAGTTCGAGCATCTGCGAGACCGTGTAGATCTCGAGCTTCTGAATCTTCGGGGCGAAGAAGAGCGAAAGCGCGATGATGCCCAGGCCGATCGACAGCACGAGCCACATTCCCGACAGCCCCGCCGTGTAGCCCAAGCCCACACCGCCGATCGTCGACGCGCCGCCGAGGACGACGGCCGACATCGTGCCGGTGTACAGCAGACCGCCGAGGCGGCGCCCGGCGACTAAGAAGTCCTCCTGGTTATGGGCCTTGAATCGGCCCCAGACTCCGAATCCCACCATGGCGGCGAGATAGATGATGACTACCAAAGAGTCCACAGCGACCCTCTCTGTTGGATCGGCTCAGTGGCCGATGGTGATGTGAATGACGGTGGGCACGGTGCGATCGAGCGCCTCGGCGATGGCCGCGGGCAGAGCGGAATCGATGTCCGCCTCGTCGATCGTCACCCCGGCCCCGCCCATGGACTGACCGAGCTGCGCGAAGTCCGGACGGGCGAGCCTGACGGCGAAGGGCTCGATGTCGCGGTCGACCATCTGCCCCTCGATCTCCGCGTAGCCTCCGTTGTCGACGACGACGAAGGGGATGCCCAATCCCAGCTCGGCCGCGGTCATGAGTTCCTGAACGGAGAACATGGCCGCCCCGTCGCCGAGGATGCACACGACCGGTCGGGCGGGATCGGCGAGCTTCGCCCCGACTGCGGCGGGAATGCCGTAGCCCAGGGTCGCGAATCCGGGCATGTAGAGCAGCTGGTCGGGCGTGCTCGCCGTCAGCGCGTGCACCGTTCCGTCGTAGGTGACCTGGGAGGAGTCACCGGAGATGACGACGTTCGAGCCCGCTCCCTCTTCGACGAGGCGGGTGACCCTGGCTCCGATCGCGTCGGAGTCGAAATCGGTGCCCCAGCTCTCCCGAATCCGGGCGACCCGATCGGCCCCGGATTCCTTCGCCGAGGCGGCCGAGACGTTCGAGCCAGACGATGCCGTCCCGTCATCGCCGGCCGAGGCGGCCGTGGCCGAGGCGGACCCGAGCGCACTCATGAGCGCGGTGAGGAACTCACCGGTGTCCGCGCAGGCGAGGATGTCCCCGGGCAGATTCTTGTTCAGCTGGTCGGGGTCGATATCGCAGCGGATGACGGTCTGCCGGGCAGACTCGTCCCGCACTCCGATGCTTGTCTGCGCACCGATGACTCCGCCCCACAGATCGGAGTCGGCCAGTTCGGATCCGAGCACGATGAGCACATCGGCCGCCGCGGATTCGGCCTGCACGCTGGGGAAGCGGACGTTCGCACCCAGGGACAGCGGATGCGTCTCAGCGATGATGCCCTTGCCGTTGGCCGTTGTCGCCAGGGGAGCGTCGAGGGCCTCGACGAGACGGGCCACCTCGGTGTGGGCGCTTCTGGCACCGCCGCCGGCGATGACCAGCGGCCGCTTCGCCGAACGGATCGCCTCGGCAGCACGGGCCACGACATGCTCATCGAGTCCGGGACGGTGCCCTGCGAACGGGACAGGAACGCTGCCGTTCCATGCGCCCTCGAGCACGTCGAGGGGAACCTCGATGTGCACGGGCCCGGGACGGGCCGAGTCGAACATTGCGAACGCCTCGGCGACGGCCTGCGCCGCGCCTTCGGCAGTGCGGGTGCGCTGGGAGGACACGAGGAGGCGGCCCACCGCCCCGGAGGAGTCCTTCGTCTCGTGCAGCATGCCGACGTCGGCGCGCTCGAATCCGGTGGGCACACCGGGGGAGAGGATGAGCATCGGGCGGGACTCGGCATAGGCGGTCGCGGCGGCCGTGAGGACGTTCGTCAGCCCCGGCCCCGAGGTCGTGATGACGACCCCGGGCTTGCCGGAGACGAGGAAGTATCCGTCGGCGCCGTAGCCTGCTCCCTGTTCGTGGCGGGGAGTCACGGCGCGGATCCCGAACTCCGGCAGGTGTCGGTAGAACTCGAGGTTGTGGGTGCCGGGGATGCCGAAGATCGTATCGACACCGTGGGCGGCCAGTGTCGCCACGACTGCGCGGCCGCCGTTGCGGACGTTCGGAGTCTCGGTCATGTTCAGACTCCGAGGGCGTCGCCGGACGGGCCGGAGGGAGCCTTGAGTCCGTTGTTGTCCGCAGCCCACAGGGACAGGATCTCGTAGCCGACATGGGCGGCGGTGAGTCCGGTGACTTCGGCATGGTCGTAGGCGGGGGCGACTTCGACGATCTCGGCGCCGACGATGTTCAGTCCCTGGAGCCCGCGGAGCGAGTTGAGCAGCTCACGGCTGGTCATTCCGCCGGCCTCGGGGGTGCCGGTGCCGGGTGCGGCGGCCGGATCGAGGACGTCGATGTCGACGGAGACGTAGACGGGAGTATTGCCGAGGCGTTTCCGCATGCGGGCGACGACGTCGGCCACGGAAGTGAACTGGTATTCGTCGCTGCGGATGACCTGGAAGCCGAGCACCTCATCGTCCTCGAGGTCTTTCTGACCATAGAGGGGTCCGCGGATGCCGACGTGCATCGAGGCGGTCATATCGATGAGGCCCTCTTCGCTGGCGCGGCGGAACGGAGTGCCGTGGGTGTAGGGGGCACCGAAGTAGGTGTCCCAGGTGTCCAGATGCGCATCGAAGTGGAGGACGGCGATCTTGCCGTGCGTCTTGTGCAGGGAGCGCAGGTTCGGCAGAGCCAGGGTGTGGTCCCCGCCGAGGGTGAGCAGCTTGGCCCCGTCTGCGCGCATGGCGTCGGCGTTGGCTTCGACGGTGGTGATGGCCTCTTCGATGTCGAAGGGGTTGACGCCGAGGTCACCGCAGTCGGCGACCTGCTGCCAGGTGAACGGGTGGACGTTCGTGGCCTGGTTGTAGGGGCGCAGCAGCTTCGAGGACTGGCGGATGTGGGCGGGACCGAAGCGGGCGCCGGGACGATAGCTGACGCCGGCGTCGAAGGGGATGCCGACGACCTTGACGTCGATCTTCTCGCCGGGACGCTGGCCTTCGACTTCGTCGATGCGTGGCAGCAGCCCGAACGTCGGTGGACCCGCGTAGCGGGGTGTCTTGCTGTAGTCGGCTGGGCCGAGCGGCTGAGACGTCACTGGCTTTCTCCTTCGTCGTCGCGGCTGACCCGACCCGGACGGGTCGGAGGTCTTGCTCCTCAGCCTAGGACGTGGCTCACACAACACCGATATCCAGATCGGACAATTTGAAGTCGATGCTGTCCAGAGTGGATAGAATCGGGTGCATGGTCACTCTGGAACAGATCTGGTCGCGCACAGAGCTCGCGCTCGAGGTCATCATCGATTCGCCGACTGCCGCGGTCCAGGAGGTCACGATCGTCCACTCCTCTGAGCTGCCGGAGGTCGATGAATGGCTCGCCGGCGGTGAGGTGCTGCTGACGATCGGAGTCGGTCAGGACCTCGGCGGGGACACGGTGGAGGACTATGTGCGCCGCCTCAAGGCCGTCGGCGTCCATGCCCTGGGCATCGGTTTGGGCTCCGACCTGCCGTGGCAACAGGTCCCGCCGAAGCTCATCGCTGCCGCCGAGGAGGCGGGACTGGCTCTGTTCGGGGTGCCCGAGCCCGTGCCGTTCGTCGCAGTCGTCGATGCCTTCACGAGGATGCGGGAGGCCGAGACCAACCGGGAGCTGACCCGGGCGAGCAGTGCCGCTCGCCGCTTCGCGACCGCTCTGGCAGGCGAGGGCCCCGCGGCACTGGTGGCCGATCTGGCGCAGACGCTGGAGGCGCCGGTCCGGTTCGTCTCTCCCACCGGCAGGGCGTTGAGCGGGGACGACGCCGAGGCAGATGTGCGTTCGGCGCTGATCGAGGAGTCGTTGAAACCGACGTCGGGGCCCCGCCTGATCCGCACCGGTTCGCGGATCGTCGAGGCCGTTCCGATCGGGGGTGATCATCCGCTCGGGTGGATCCTCACCCCCGCCGAGGCGGCCGGGTCTCCGAAGACGCGTGCCCTGCTGCTCTCGACCGCTTCGGCACTGTTGGCGATGTCGCTGACAGATCTGCCCGTTCCCTCCGGTCGTTCGCCGCTGTTCGACACCGATCTCAGTGACGACGCGGCACGCGAGGAATGGGCCCGGGCGACGGGGCTGGCTCCGGTGGCGACGGTGGGGATGCACATCTTCGGCGGGGTCCGCGGGGACATCGCCGAACGCCTCATCGCAGATATCGTCGGTCGGAGCCTGCTCACCCGCACCGGTTCGCTGCTCGGAGTCGTCGGTGCGCAGGAGCGCGGGCTGGATGAGCTGGTGGCGAAGGCCGCCGAGGTCACCGGACTGGACACGCTTGCGGAGAAGCGGCTGCCGTTGGGGCAGCTCCACCACACTTGGATGCTGTGGCGGACTCAGCATGAGTCAGAGGCCTCCGAGGTCAGGGCGCTGCTGTCCGCGGTCGATGAGGAGGCCGCCGACCGTTTCGTCGATCGGGTCCTCGGCGAACTCTTCCGGGCACGCGGCGGTCAGGAGCTGCTGGAGACTCTGCGGGTCTTCATCTCAGCGTCCGGGGCACGGGAGCGCATCGCCGCTGAGCTGGGAGTCCACCGTCATACCGTGCGGGCGCGGTTGGCGAAGATCGAGAAGCTGCTCGGCCGTGACCTCTCCCACGCCGAAACCGTGCAGGCGGTGTCGATGGCCCTCGAGCTCGCCGAACTCTAAGCACAGTGTTCGGTGCGGAAGGACCGCGCGATCTCGAGGACACGGTCGAGGGCTTCTGGTTCGCCGATGCTGATGCGCACACCGGCACCGAGGTTGCGTACTGCCACGGCCTGTTCGACGCAGGCGTCTTCGAACGCTGAGGACTTCTCACCCAGCGGCAGCCACACATAGTTCGCTTGGGCTTCGGGCACGTCCCATCCCTGCTGACGGAGGGCATCGGCGAAGGCGTCGCGGGCCTGACCGATCCGGGCGGCTCGGTCGAGCACCTCGTCCCAGTGGTGGAGGGATTCGAGGGCGGCAGCCTGGCTGAGGTCGGTGACACCGAAGGGGATGACGGCTTTGAGCAGTCCTTCGATCACCGGTGGGTGGGCGACGGCGTAGCCGACGCGCAGTCCGGCGAGCCCGTGCGCCTTGGAGAATGTGCGCAGGAGAACGAGATTCGGATAGTCGCGGACAAGACTCAGACCGTCCGCGCGTCCGGGTGCTGTGGCGAACTCCCAGTACGCCTCGTCGAGGGCGACGAGGACATGGGCAGGCACCTTGTCGAGGAAAGTTCGCACCTCGTCATCGCGCAGCACCGGACCGGTCGGATTGTTCGGTGAGCACAGGATGATGAGGCTGGTGCGGTCCGTGATCGCCGCCGCCATCGCGTCGAGGTCGTGGCGCCCCTCCGCCGTCAGCGGCACCTCATGGCGCGTGGAACCGACGAGCCCGGTGATCTGCGGATACATCTCGAACGACGGCCACGGATAGATCGCCTCGGTGGCGGCGTCCGAGGTGATCTGGGTCAGGGCGACGAGCAGTTCGCTGGCACCGGTGGCGACGACGAGCTGATCGAGCCCGACACCGAGGCGTTCGGCCAGCCCCTGACGCAGCGCCAGCGCTGCATCGTCGGGGTAGAGGGCGGGGTTCGTCGCATGGGCGACCATGGTGTCGAGGACCGCCGGCAGGGGAGGCAGATAGTTCTCGTTCGAGGAGAGTTTGAACGACTCCAGGCCCTCGACCCGGCGGGGAGGCTTGCCTGGAACATAGGGCGGGAACGTCTCCAGAGCGGCCCGCAGTCGCGGTGACGGTGCGGAGGGTGCGGCTGCAAAGGGGTGGGAAGCCGCCGAGGCGGATGCGCCCGGGAACGAAGTTCCGGGGGCGGAGGAGGAAGCCGAATCTGAGGCGATGGGGTCGGAGTCGTTCATGGACTCATGATGTCACAGGGGATCTGTGCTGCCGCCACCGCCGGAGCGATCAGGCACACTCGCTGACGATCACCACGGCTTCTCCGGGGTCGACCGGCCGCCGTCGCCGCCGGGACCCTGCTGGCGCTGCTGCCGTTCGGAGTCCTCACGGCGCTTCTCCAGTTCGTCACGTTTCTTCTCACGGTCGGACTTGCCCGAGGAATCGTCCGGCTTCTCCTCTTCGCCGGGGTCCTGGCTCTCTCCGCCGGAGGACTTGTCGTCCTCCGAGTCCTGATCCTTCGAATCCTCGTCCTCGGAATCGCTGTCGTCGGTTCCCTCTTCCTTGGCCTTCTCGCCCTGCTTCTTGTCCTCGACGCGCTCCTTCGCCTGGTTGCTCTTCTGCTTCTCTTCGCTCTTCTTCGGCTGGCATTGCTCGGGGGCGTCCTCGAGGGTCTTCAGCGAACGGTCGTAGAGCTCCTGCGACTGATCGGGGTCCTGCGAGGCGATCTGGTCCGCCTGCTTCTCATAGACATAGGACAGATTGATCCGCACCGCGCATTCGGCCGAGGTCGGAGCGATCTCCAGTGCGGCTTCGAGATCGGCTTGGGCCGCATCGAAATCGCCGACGGCCGCCTCGGCGGTGCCGCGATTGAAGTAGCCGATATGACGTTGGACCGGGCTGACCCGAAGGAACGCCGTCGCCGCCTTCTTCGCTCCGGGGAAGTCATTCGACGTGTATCGGACCTGCGAGGCGGTCCCGAAGTACGTGGCCATCGCGATATAGCCGAACACCAGGGCGAAGATCGTGCCGAGGATGAGGTTGATCTTCGTGATCCGGCGCAGCCGTGACCACAGATTCTTCACGCGGTTCATCGCGGACCTCCCTGCTGGTCGGACACCGACGGAGCAGGCCCTGGCTGGTCGGGTACCGACGGGGCAGGCCCGGGCTGGTCGGGTACCGACGGGGCAGGCCCGGGCTGGGGCGGAATTCCCACCGGCACCCGCTGGTGGGGCACCGGGCCGCCGGGACCGGGTGGGCCGCCTCGGCGAGGGCGCTTCGGGGTGATCGCCTTGAGACGAAGATACTCGCGGACTCCGAAGACGAGCTCCACGGCGATCCACGCGAAGACGAGGATGAGCGGGACCCAATAGTATTCGTCGACGGTGACCCGGCCGTCCTTCTTCACCAAAGCCTGATCGTATTTCGGCGCGGTGTAGACGCTGGAGATCGCACCGTTTCCGTCGCGATGGTGGTAGTCGACGCCGAGGTCCGAGGCGATCTGGCGCAGGTTGCCCTCGTCGATCTTCGAGACCCCCGGGTTGCCGTTGCGGTCCTGGATGTATTCGGGCGGTGCCTGATCGTCGGTGGTGTCGTCGGGGTCGCCGAGACCGGGAGCATTGCCGGGATTGCCGACACCGGAGCCGTAGCCGAACGGCTGACGGTCGCGCATCTTCCCACCCTCTTCGGTGCCGTATCCGAATACGGCTCCGCTGTCGATGCGGGGGGCGAAGGACGACCACGAATCGGGGGTCTCCGACACCGTCTGCTCACCGTCGCCGAAGTAGAACACGACGTTCTCGTTCTCCGGACGGTCCTCATCGTTCGAGGTCATCCGCTTCTCGAGCTCCTCACCGGCCTCGGTGATCGAGGACCCCTTGGAGTTCAGGGACGACTCGGGGTCGAGGACGTCGACGGCGGAGGCGAAGGCAGCATGATCGGTCGTCAGCGGCATCACGGTGGCTGCGGTCGAGGCGAAGGTGATGATGCTCAGCCGGGTGCCGGGGAAGGCATCGGCGAGCTCGAGCATGTCCTCCTTGACCCCTTCGAGGCGGGTGTCGTCCCCGTCGAAGTCCTCGGCGGCCATGGACGTCGTGACGTCGACGACGAAGTACACATCGGCACGCGCCTCGTATTCCTCAGTCGACGACTTGATCGGGATGCCCGGACGCGCCAGCGCGAGACCGAGCACGGCGACGACGCCCATCCGGACGAACCACTTCCAGCGCGCTCCGTCGCCGCGGATGGCCGGGATGATGCACACGGTGAACAGGGCGAGGACGACGAAGCCCCAGCCGAACCAGGTGAAGACGGGATCGAAGATCATGACTTCGTCCTCCATGCCAGCACGAACACTCCGGCGAGGCCGAAGACGGCGATTCCGAGCGGGATCACCGGCATATCGTGGACGATCGTGTACGAACGTCCGGGTGTGTTCGCCGCTTCCTGGCTCTGGATCTCTTCGACGATGCGGTCGATCGTCGAGGCCGAGCCCATATCGAACTGTTCGCCGCCGGTGCGGTCGGACACGGAACGCAGCTCCTTCGTCTGGGTGGTCGTCAGCACCGAGGGAGGGGAGAGGCTGTAGACGCGGACGTTCGCGTCGACGGCGATATCGGCGGCTTCGTTGAGTTCGAACAGCGGATCACCGGCGAGCATATTGTCGGTGGCGAAGATGACCGACCGGGACCGTTCCTCGTCCTTCCGGTCGAAGTTGTCGACACAGCTGACGAGCCCGTCGCCGATGAGGGAGGAGCCGCCGATGTTCGGAGGTGAGGTCGACCATGAGTAGTCGGTGCCCTCGGCACCCCAGGTGCGGAACCCCTCCTCGGCTTCGGAGAGGAAGCTCTGGACCATGTCGTAGTCGTCGGTGAGCGGGAACGCGGAGACCGCGGTGGCATTGAACACGGTCAGACCGATGCGTTCGCCGTCGAAGCGGTCGACGAGCTCCTGATAGGACTCGAGCAGATCGGCATCGTAGCCGAGCATCGACCCCGACACGTCGAGGCAGAGCATGACATCACGCATCTTCCGCTCCGGGTTGACCGTCTCGACCCAAGCCGGGCGCGCGATTCCCGCGAGTGCGGAGAGTCCGGTGAGCACGATGACGCCGAGGAGGGCGACCGTGGTGACCAGCCGTCTGCGCATGGCCCGACGGAAACTCGGCAGGCTGGTCATCCGCCCGCTGTGGGCCACGGCCAGCGAGGACTCCGTCGACTTCGGCCGACGGAACCAGAAGACTGCGGCTGCGGCGAGGGCCAGGAGGATGAGCGCCAGCCACCAGAACATCAGGACCATCGCGCCACCAGCTTCCGGGCCTCGGCGATCTGCGGCTGCAGACCGGCCGGTTCGGACTCGGCGAACTCCGCCTCGTAGAGACCGAGCAGGCAGTCGGCAAGGTCGTCGAGACCGGCGACGGCCGCGTCACGGTAGGTCAGATGCTCGGCTTTGACACCCCACGCATCATGGGCGAATTCGCGCACGATCGTCGCCAGCTGCTGTGCCGATTCGCGCACGTCCGCCGACTCCGCGCTCAAGTCCGTCTCGACTGCGCTGATGCGGGAGAGGTAGGTGCTGCGCACGGGAATCGGGATGCGCGGTCCGGCCGATGTGGTGGCCCCGGCGGCAGCGCGGAAGAGCGGGGCGAAGAAGTTTCCGAGCACCAGCAGCAGCACGAGGCAGGCCGCCACGTACCACGCCGGTGAGACCTCCAGGGGCCCGATCAGTTCAGCGGGGCCCACAGCGATGCCTCAGCAGAAGAGTGTGGAGCCGGCCGAGCGCCGACTTCGGATGATCGATTTCGATATGGGCGATCCCCAGCTTCGCGAGGAGATCGATGCGCTGCTGACGGCGGGCCGCCTCGGCGAGGGCGAATTCCTGCCTGACCTCGGGTTTCGACATCACCGAGGTCGGCAGCCCATGGTCGCGTCGGGCGACGTCGAACGGCGCCGAGGCGGCCGGCAGTCCGGCGAGGTCCGCGTCGGTGATCGTGATCCACAGGACCTCGTGCTGGGCGCGCAGCCGTCGGATCGTCGCTTCGGCCTCGGGCCCCAGCGGAGCCTGATCGGAGATGACGACCAGGAGCATCCGATGCTTGATATGGCTGGTGATCCACTGCAGCTGGGTGTTGATCGATCCGGGGGAGGTGTTGCCGGTCTCGGCGAGGATCTGCTGCAGGAGGTGTTCGAGGTGGGCCTCGCTGCCTTTCCGCGGGGATGCGGTGGTGTGGTCGGCGTGTCCGTGGATGAGCATGACGTCATCTGCGTGGCGGACGGCGAGGTAGCCGACCATCCCAGCCATGAGGATGGCCAGGTGGCGTTTGTCTGCTCCGGCGGAGGTGACGGCGTCGAAGTTCCGGGAGGTGTCGACGACGAGTCCGAGGATGTGCCGACGGTGGGCGACATAGCGTTTGACCAGGGGTTCGGTGTGCCTGGCGGTGGCTTTCCAGTCGAT
Source organism: Brevibacterium limosum (assembly GCF_011617705.1). Classification (NCBI taxonomy): domain Bacteria; kingdom Bacillati; phylum Actinomycetota; class Actinomycetes; order Micrococcales; family Brevibacteriaceae; genus Brevibacterium; species Brevibacterium limosum. The sequence goes on from NZ_CP050154.1 coordinate 1,234,124, forward strand.
ATCGCGGATCTCGTCACCGGGGATGTAGTCGCGCAGGTCGTCGAAGTCGAGGCTGTGGCCGTGGAAGACTGAGGAGTAGTCGCCGTCGAGGAGGCGCCGGGTCCGCCGGTGGGCGTGGATGGTCATCCGCGCCTTGATGCGATTGAGCAGGACAGTCATCGGTATCGCCGATCAGGGGGTGGGCACGGCCATGAGGAGGGCATCGACGATCTGGGCGCTCGTGATGTTCTCGGCGGCGGCTTCGAAGCCCAGTTGGATGCGGTGGGCCAACACCCGGTGGGCGAGGTCCTTGATGTCTTCGGGGATGACGTAGTTGCGACCGCGGATCATCGCCAGCGCCCGCCCGGCGTTCGTGAAGGCGATGGAGGCACGCGGGCTGGCGCCGTATTCGATGTATGGGGCGAACCGGCCGAGGTACTTCGCCGTATTGCGCGTGGCGTGGACGAGTTCGACGAGGTAGCGGGTGATGGCCGGGTCGATGTAGACGGTGCGGGCATAGCGCTGCATGGTCACGACGTCGTCGAGCGTGCAGGCCGGATCGGGCACCGAATCCCTGTCGAAGACTCCGGAGTCGAGGCGGGAGAGGATCTCGACCTCCTCGCCGGGACTCGGGTGGGTGAGCAGATCCTTGATCATGAACCGGTCGAGCTGAGCTTCGGGCAGCTGGTAGGTGCCTTCCTGCTCGATCGGGTTCTGTGTGGCCATGACGAGGAAGGGGCGGGGGAGTTCGAAGCGTTTGCCGCCGATCGTCGTCTGCTTCTCCTGCATGGCCTCGAGCATCGCCGACTGGGTCTTCGCCGACGACCGGTTGATCTCGTCGAGGAGGACGATGTTCGCATGCACCGGACCGAGCACGGTGTTGAACGAACCCTCATGCGCGTTGTAGATCTGCGAGCCGATGATGTCGGCCGGCAGCAGATCCGGGGTGCACTGGATGCGGGAGAACTTTCCGTCCACGGCATTGGCCAGAGCGGCGGCCGCCGTGGTCTTCGCCAGGCCCGGCACGCTCTCCAGCAGCAGGTGACCGCTGGAGAGGAGGCCGATGAGCAGGGATTCGCGCAGCCGCTGCTGGCCGACGACGAAATGGTCGAGGTAGGACTCCAGGGCCTTGAGGATCGTCTGTGCGTGCGCGATCTCCTGCGTGTTCGCCGGTGCCGTTGCCGTCATGGTCCCTCAGTCTCTCGATGTCACTGGTATTTCGGTGTCACTGTGGTCGTTCGGTGTCACTGTGGTCGTTCGATCGCGCGAAATGGTGGATTCGTGTGGTCTCCAGCATATTGGCTGGCACTGACATGGAACAGCCGTCGACGTTGCAGTGCTGACACACACGTCAGCGCCCCATCCCTCCGGCGACGGTCGGCCACCCACCGTTCACGGCGGGGCCATCTCATGTCAGGGCCGAGCTGTAGCGTCGACGAGAGAGGCAGAGGAAAGGAAGGAGGCAGCGTAAAGGATCCCGGTCATATCCGGAGAAGTTCACCGTCACCGAGGCGGCCGACCCGGCTGGCACGAAGGCTGCGCGGCGATGTGATCATCGCCCCCACCTCGACGTGACCGGCGCCGCACGAAACAGTTCGGAATCGTCGATCGAGGGCTGGCCGACATGCCCACAGGCAAAAATTTTTCCTGTGGAAAGCGGTGGAAAACGTCCGCGGAAAACAGGCCGAAAATCGGCTCGGGAGCCGCCGATGTCAGTGTCCGCGCAGGTGATGGAACTACACGAGTGTCGTTCACAGCCTGTGGACGATTGTGGACGGTGACGACACAGGGTGTGGAACGTTCAAATGACACTGGTGTAACACTGGATATAGGGGTAAGGTCTAACCCGAACACAACATCTAGTGGTCACCCCTGAGCCTGCGGCTCGTGATATTCATCATGATCGAGCAGTTGACGGGGCACGGTCACAGCCATCAGAATGCCGAACTGCACAGCAGAATGAAGGAGTCGTCATGATCACCGTGTACACCAAGCCAGCTTGCGTCCAGTGCAACGCCACCTACCGTGCTCTCGACGCCAAGGGCCTGAAGTACAAGTCGGTCGATCTCAGCGTCGACGAGAACGCCCTCGACGTCGTCAAGGCCATGGGCTACATGCAGGCTCCCGTCGTCGTCACCGACAACGACCACTGGTCGGGCTTCCGCCCGGACAAGATCGCCACCCTCACCGGCGAGAAGTCAGCTTCCGTCGTGGCCTGACAATGCTGCTGGTCTACTTCTCTGCCAACTCCGAGTACACGCATCGCTTCGTTGCGAAGCTGCGTCACCCGGCAGTGCGGTTGCCGACGTTGACCAAGGAGCCGACGCTGCGAGTGGATGAGCCATTCGTTCTCGTCACCCCCACCTACGGGGCCGGCCGCAATCGCGGGGCTGTTCCCAAACAAGTCATCAAATTCCTCAATGTCGAAGAGAACCGGCGCCATCTGGTCGGTGTCATCGGCGCCGGAAACACGAACTTCGGCGAGGACTACTGCCGCGCGGCCCACAAAGTCGCGGCAAAGTGCCAAGTACCCCTCATGTATCGAGTCGAACTCCTGGGCACTCAGGAGGATGTCGACGCTGTTAACCAAGGATTGGACAAACTGTGCGCGAGCTCGCTGAAGACCGCAATGTAGAGGACATCATCCGCGAAGAGACGGATCTGGATTACCACGCGCTCAACGCGATGCTGAACCTGTACGACGAGGACGGCAGGATCCAGTTCGAGCGTGACAAGCAGGCTGCCCGGCAGTACTTCCTGCAGCACGTGAACAACAACACCGTCTTCTTCCACAACCTCAAGGAGAAGCTCGACTACCTCGTCGAGAAGGACTACTACGAGCCCGAGGTCCTTCAGCAGTACTCCTTCGAGTTCATCGAGCAGCTGTCGACGCGCGCCTATGATCAGAAGTTCCGCTTCCAGACCTTCCTCGGCGCATTCAAGTTCTACACCTCCTACACGCTGAAGACCTTCGACGGAAAGCGCTACCTCGAACGCTTCGAGGACCGCGTCGTCATGGTCGCTCTGTTCCTGGCTCGCGGAGACGAGACGCTGGCCACCCAGCTCGTCGACGAGATCATCTCCGGTCGCTTCCAGCCGGCCACCCCGACGTTCCTCAACGCCGGCAAGAGGCAGCGCGGTGAGCTCGTCTCCTGCTTCCTGCTGCGCATCGAAGACAATATGGAGTCGATCGGCCGCTCCATCAACTCCGCTCTGCAGCTGTCCAAGCGCGGCGGCGGTGTGGCCTTCGCTCTGACGAACATCCGCGAGTCCGGTGCCCCGATCAAGAAGATCGAGAACCAGTCCTCCGGCGTCATCCCCGTCATGAAGCTGCTCGAAGACTCGTTCTCCTACGCCAACCAGCTCGGAGCACGCCAGGGCGCCGGCGCCGTGTACCTGCACGCCCACCACCCCGACATCTACAAGTTCCTCGACACCAAGCGCGAGAACGCCGATGAGAAGATCCGGATCAAGACCCTGTCCCTGGGCGTTGTGATCCCCGACATCACCTTCGAACTGGCCAAGCGCAACGAGGACATGTACCTCTTCAGCCCCTACGACGTCGAGCGCGTCTACGGTGTGCCCTTCTCCGACATCAACGTAACCGAGAAGTACACCGAGCTCGTCGACAACGCCGCGATCAAGAAGAAGAAGATCAACGCTCGCGAGTTCTTCCAGACTCTGGCCGAGATCCAGTTCGAGTCCGGCTATCCGTACGTGATGTTCGAAGACACCGTCAACAAGGCGAACCCCATCGACGGCAAGATCATCATGTCTAACCTGTGCTCGGAGATCCTCCAGGTCTCCGAACCCAGCAAGTACGACGATGACCTCGGCTACGACGTCGTCGGCAAGGACATCTCCTGCAACCTCGGTTCGCTCAACATCGCTCTGACGATGGACTCGAACAACTTCGGTCAGACCATCGCGACCGCGATCCGCGGGCTCACCGCCGTCGCCGAGACCTCGGACATCCAGTCCGTGCCCTCGATCGCACGCGGCAACGACATGTCGCACGCCATCGGCCTGGGACAGATGAACCTCCACGGCTACCTGGCTCGTGAGCACATCTACTACGGTTCCGATGAGGGCCTGGACTTCACGAACATGTACTTCTACACTGTCGCCTACCACTGTGTGCGGGCGTCGATGGAGATCGCGAAGGAGCGCGGTGAGACCTTCGCCGGCTTCGAGCGGTCGAAGTACGCCACCGGCGAATACTTCGACAAGTACACCGATGAGGTCTGGCAGCCGCGCACCGCCCGAGTGGCCGAGCTGTTCTCCGAAGCGAACGTGCGCATCCCGACGCAGGACGACTGGCGCGAACTCAAGGCTCAAGTGGCCGAGCACGGCATCTTTAACCAGAACCTCCAGGCCGTGCCGCCGACCGGTTCGATCTCGTACATCAACAATTCGACCTCGTCGATCCACCCGGTCGCCTCGAAGATCGAAATCCGCAAGGAGGGCAAGGTCGGTCGTGTGTACTACCCGGCTCCCTTCATGGACAACGACAACCTCGAGTACTACCAGGATGCCTACGAGATCGGCTACGAGAAGATCATCGACACGTACGCCGAGGCCACGAAGCATGTGGACCAGGGGCTGTCGCTGACGCTGTTCTTCATGGACACCGCCACCACACGTGACATCAACAAGGCGCAGATCTACGCCTGGCGCAAGGGAATCAAGACCATCTACTACATCCGGCTCCGGCAGCTCGCTCTGCAGGGCACGGAGGTCGAAGGCTGCGTTTCCTGCATGCTCTGATCAATGGAATCGGCGGACCGATGTGAATCGGTCCGCCGGCTTCGTGCGGGCCCCATGCCGCCGGACGGGCCCGCTCACATGACTTTCGTCTGCTGCGCAGACAACTCGTGTTCACGACGAACAACACTTTGGGAAGAGAGAAAGCGTTGGAGAATCTGACTCTGGCATCGCATGTCGATGCCATCAACTGGAACCGTGTCGTCGATCCGATCGATGATGAGGTCTGGGATCGCCTGACCGGCAACTTCTGGCTGCCGGAGAAGGTCCCGCTGAGCAACGACATCCAGTCCTGGGCGACTCTGACCGACGACGAGAAGACGCTGACGATGCGCGTGTTCACCGGTCTGACCCTGCTCGACACGATCCAGGGAACCGTCGGCGCGATCTCGCTCATCCCGGATGCGGTGACACCGCACGAAGAGGCAGTGCTGACGAACATCGCGTTCATGGAGAGCGTGCACGCGAAGTCCTACTCCTCGATCTTCTCGACCCTGTGCTCGACGAAGGAGATCGACGAGGCCTTCCGCTGGTCGCGTGAGAACAAGTACCTGCAGTCCAAGGCCGACATCATCCTCAGCTACTACCGGGGTGACGATCCGCTCAAGCGCAAGGTCGCGTCCACGCTGCTCGAGTCGTTCCTCTTCTACTCCGGCTTCTACCTGCCCATGTACTGGTCGGCGCACGCGAAACTGACGAACACCGCTGACCTCATCCGTCTGATCATCCGCGACGAGGCTGTGCACGGCTATTACATCGGCTACAAATACCAGAAGGGTCTGGAGTCGCAGTCCGAAGAGCGTAAGCAGGAGCTCAAGGACTACACGATGAACCTCCTCTTCGAGCTCTACGAGAACGAGGTCGCCTACACCCACGACATCTACGATTCGGTGGGTCTGGCCGAGGACTGCAAGATGTTCCTCCACTACAACGCCAACAAGGCGCTGATGAACCTCGGCTACGAAGCGATGTTCCCCAAGGAGGTCACGAAGGTCAACCCGGCCATCCTCGCGGCGCTCTCACCCGGCAGCGATGAGAACCACGACTTCTTCTCTGGTTCGGGTTCGTCCTACGTCATCGGCAAGGCCGAGAACACCGAAGACGACGACTGGGACTTCTGATCCCGCGCACCACAGATACCGATACGGCCCATTCGAGCAAGCATGCTCGGATGGGCCGTTTGTCTTGGACGTAATAGATTGTGCCGCGATCGATTCGGCGGTGAATGACAGACGCCCACCTGCTGCTTAAAACCCGGCAGCAAGTGGGCGTCTTCTCAATCGGTGCGGATCAGGCCGGCCCGCGTGGGCAAACCTGATCCCTGCAGATCAGGGTGACCGTCGTCGAGTCAGGCGGCGGCCATCGGCGTGATCTCACGCAGCGAGGAGCCGGTGAACAGCACGAGGCGACCGGTCGCATCCTCGATCGTGATCTCGCCGGGAGCCTGGTGGCTGATCCGGGGATCGATCATTCCTGCGTGTGCGAGTCCGCGCTGGACCCACTGTGGGAACTCAGACATGGTTCCCTCCTTTCTTCAGTTGTGAATAGCAGGCAACGACGCGCGCTATTCTTCAGGTTCTCAAGTCGGCGATTGGGTGATCGCCATGGGGATCTGCGATTCGAAGAGACACAGTGTCCGGAACATTCATCTGCAAAGTCGAACCACGATCGGGGCCTACGACTTCAAAAGCTAGTCGTCAGGAGCAACGCAACGATCGGTTCGATGAATGCGGACAACTTCGAACGCTAAGAACAAGCATAGCGCGCGCATGCTCGGGTTGTCCACTCGAGTTCAGAGACCTCGAGTCAGGTTCGCTGAACTCTCGCCGAGGCGGCCCTGATTTCCCTTATCGTCGCCCCTGCATCCGCGCCCGGACTCGCAGCCAGAGCACCACGGTGATGATGAACAGCACGATCCCGCCGGCCAGGAGGCCGAGCGCAAGGGGATTGTCCAGAGCCACACCGACGGTCTGGGAAGTCATCGACTCCTCCGACTCACCTGACTCCTGAGTCGCGGTCGCGCCACTCGAATCTGATTCGGCACCACCGGCATCACTCGAGCTTCCCGTGGCGGTCGGGTCCGCCTCGGCGGTGGCCTGAACCCCTACGGGAACGGTCTGCAGCGATTTCGGGTCCTTCTGCGCGAAATCCCATTCGAGGAGGTCAGTGGCGACCTGGCGGGAGTTGTTGTCGATGCCGAGCATCGTCGCGACCACGCGGTGTCCATCGCGTTCGGCCACGGCCACATAGGAGCCCTTCGCAGCCCGGGTGAACCCGTTCTTCAGTCCGAGCCCGCCGTCGACCTGGCCGACGATCTTCGTGTGATTCTGGATCTCGTAGCCCTTGAACTTCTCTTTCGTCTGCGGGTTCTTCCCGCCCGGGAACTTATAGGTCTCGGTCCCGATGACCTTCATCAGGTAGTCGTCCTCGCACACCGCCCACGCGAGCTTCATGAGGTCTTCAGCGCTCGTGTACTGGCCTTTCGCATCCAGTCCCGAGGTGTTCTTCGCCTGCGTGTTCGACAGGCCCAGCTCCGCGGCTTTCTCGTTCATCAGCTTCACGGCCTTGTCCTGTCCGCCAGCGGCTCGGCCCAGAGCATTCGCCGCATCATTGGCACTCGACATCAGCATCGCGTGGAAGAGCAGATCGATGGAGTACTTGTTCGTCTGCATGAGACCGACCTTCGTCCCATCGACTTCCATGTCCTCGAACTCGGCGGTCACTTTCTTCTTCTTGTCATCGAACTCGTCGACGAGCGCCAGAGCCGTGAGCAGCTTGATCGTCGAGGCCGGAGCGTGCCGCTTCTCCACGTTCTTCGCCACATGCAGCTCCCCGGAGTCGAGGTCGCCCACGAGCCAGGACGTGCCTGTCGGCTTCGGCGGCTTCGCACCATCGCCGAGGTCGTCGGGGCTGACATACGCCGGTGCCGTCGTCTCCGCCGGCTGGGGCGCAGCCTGCGCGCGTGCGGGGGAGTGGGCGAGCTGAGCGGCGAGCACCAGCAGTGCGGCGACGATGCCGAAAACGCACATGGCCAGGGCGCGTGGTGAGGAAGCGGTCGAGCGGGTGAAACGCATGCGCCCCAGTCTACTTTCGCCGCACTCGACGCGTCCTCAGGTTTCCCTCACTGGGACGAACCAGCACCGAGGCGGACCCGCCAGGTCAGGTCAGTGATTGGCACAGATTCTTCCGGACTACTCAGGTTCCTCGCTGTGCACTTGAGAGAAATGTGTACCGAAACACGGTCGGAACGCCGTCGAGGCGGCACCCCTCCCACCGAGGCGGCAGCTCCCGTGCAATCGGCACAGACGAAAGCGGCCCCGCACCATGTGGTGCGGGGCCGCTGCAGTCTGACTCAGGCTGACGCGATCAGAACGCGCGCTGGAGGATCGCCTGCTTCACCTCGGCGATGGCCTTGGTGATCTCGATGCCGCGAGGGCAGGCCTCGGTGCAGTTGAAGGTGGTGCGGCAGCGCCACACGCCTTCCTTGTCGTTGAGGACCTCGAGGCGCATGTCTCCGCCTTCGTCACGCGAATCGAAGATGAAACGGTGCGCGTTGACGATCGCGGCCGGACCGAAGTACTGGCCGTCGGTCCAGAACACGGGGCACGATGAGGTGCACGCAGCGCAGAGGATGCACTTCGTGGTGTCGTCGAAGGCGGCGCGCTGTTCGGCCGACTGCAGACGCTCACGCGTGGGCTCGTGTCCCGAGGTGACGAGGAACGGCATGACCTCGCGGTACGACTGGAAGAAGGGCTCCATGTCGACGATCATGTCCTTCTCGAGCGGAAGGCCCTTGATCGCCTCGACGGTGATCGTCTTGGACGTGTCGAGGTCCTTGAGCAGCGTCTTGCAGGCCAGGCGGTTGCGGCCGTTGATGCGCATCGCATCGGAACCGCAGACGCCGTGGGCGCAGGAACGACGGAAGGACAGCGAGCCGTCGATCTCCCACTTGATCTTGTGGAGAGCATCCAGCACACGGTCGGTGCCGTACATCGTGACGTTGTATTCCTCCCAGTGCGGCTCAGAGTCGACCTCGGGGTCGAAACGGGCGATCCGGAAGGTGCAGTCGAAGGACGGGATGGTTCCGCCTTCGCCTGACACATGGGTGGGCAGGTCGATCTTCGACGCTGGCTCTGGGGTGGTATCGGTGCTCATCAGTACTTACGCTCCATCGGCTGGTAACGGGTGACGATGACGGGCTTCGTCTCCAGACGCATGCCCTTGATGCCGTCGGTCTCCGCTTCGGGATCGAGGTAGGTCATCGTGTGGTGCATGAAGTTCTCGTCGTCACGATCCGGGAAGTCCTCGCGGAAGTGTCCTCCACGCGATTCCTTGCGGTGGATCGCGGCGACAGAGATGACCTCGGCGAGCTCAAGCAGGAAGCCGAGCTCGACGGCCTCGAGCAGATCGAGGTTGTAGCGCTTGCCGCGGTCCTGGATGCCGACGTTGTTGTAGCGTTCGCGCAGCTTCGCGATCTCGTCCAGAGCAGACCGGAGAGTCTCGTCGGTGCGGAACACCTGGACGTTGGCGTCCATGAGGTCCTGCAGGTCCTTGCGGATGGCGGCGATGCGTTCGGTGCCGTCCGAGGTGCGCATCTTCTCGAGCATCTCGACGACCTCGGTCTCCGGGTTCTCCGGCAGATCGACGACCTCGGCGGTCTTCGCGTATTCCGCGGCGGCGATGCCGGCGCGCTTGCCGAAGACGTTGATGTCGAGCAGCGAGTTCGTGCCCAGACGGTTCGAACCGTGCACGGACACGCAGGCGACCTCACCGGCTGCGTAGAGGCCCGGGATGACGTTGTCGTTGTCGGCGAGCACCTCGGCCTTGATGTTCGTCGGCACGCCGCCCATCGCGTAGTGCGCGGTCGGGAAGACGGGCACCGGCTCCGTGTAGGGCTCGACACCGAGGTAGGTGCGAGCGAACTCGGTGATGTCGGGCAGCTTCTCGTCGATATGCGAGGGCTCGAGGTGAGTGAGGTCGAGCAGGACGTAATCCTTGTTCGGTCCGCAGCCGCGGCCTTCGCGGACTTCGTTGGCCATCGAACGGGCCACGATGTCACGCGGGGCGAGGTCCTTGATCGTGGGGGCGTAGCGCTCCATGAAGCGCTCACCCTCGGAGTTGCGCAGGATTCCGCCCTCACCACGGGCCGCCTCGGACAGCAGGATGCCCAGGCCGGCGAGGCCTGTGGGGTGGAACTGGAAGAACTCCATGTCCTCCAGCGGAATGCCGCGGTTGTAGGTCACGGCCATGCCGTCACCGGTCAGGGTGTGGGCGTTCGAGGTGGTCTTGAAGACCTTGCCGACACCGCCGGTGGCGAAGACGACCGACTTGGCCTGGAAGACGTGGATCTCACCGGTGGCCAGTTCGTAGGACACGACGCCGGCAGGGCGCTTGACCCCGTCGACCTCGGTCATGATGAGGTCGAGGACGTAGAACTCGTTGTAGAACTCCACGCCGTGCTTGACGCACTGTTGGTACAGGGTCTGGAGGATCATGTGACCGGTGCGGTCGGCGGCGTAGCAGGAGCGGCGCACGGCGGACTTGCCGTGGTCGCGGGTGTGTCCGCCGAAGCGACGCTGGTCGATCTTGCCCTCGGGGGTGCGGTTGAACGGCAGCCCCATCTTCTCGAGGTCGAGGACGGCGTCGATGGCTTCCTTGGCCATCACCTCGGCGGCGTCCTGGTCGACGAGGTAGTCACCGCCCTTGACGGTGTCGAAGGTGTGCCATTCCCAGTTGTCCTCTTCCACGTTCGCCAGTGCGGCGCACATGCCGCCCTGGGCGGCGCCGGTGTGCGAGCGGGTGGGATAGAGCTTGGTGAGAACGGCGGTGCGGGCACGCTGGCCCGACTCGATCGCCGCACGCATGCCGGCGCCGCCGGCGCCGACGATGACGACGTCGTAATGATGTACCTGCATGTTTCTCCTTTAGGCCTTGCAGAACTCAGCCAGGACCGAGGGGTCCGCTCCGGCCGGGCAGGGATCGAACGTGAAGATGACGAGCGTGCCGAGCACGATGACGATGACCGAGGCGATGTAGAGGATCACCTGCAGGGACATGCGTGTGCCGGGCTTCTCGGAGTAGTCCATGATGATGGTGCGCAGACCGTTGGTGCCGTGCAGCATCGCCAGCCACAGCATGAGCAGATCCCAGATCTGCCAGAACGGGCTGGCCCACTTGCCTGCGACGAAGCCGAAGTCGATGGCCTGGACGCCGTCGCCGACCCACAGATTCACGAACAGGTGGCCGAAGATGAGGATGACGAGGACGACGCCGGAGATGCGCATGAACAGCCATGCGAACATCTCGAACTTCGAACGCGTGGATTTGTGCCGGGAGTAGCCGGTCCGCGGGGCCGGAATCGATGTTGTGCTCATGTCAGCCTCCGAAGGTGTGCATCAGCTGGCGGGGAATGAAGGCGATCATGATGATGAGCCACACAACCATGACTCCCCAGAACAGCTTCTTCTGATTTTTCGGGCCACTCTTCGAGAAATCGACGAGAATGACGCGCAGACCGTTGAACGCATGGAATGCGATGGCGGCGACGAGCGCGATCTCACCGAATGCCATGACCGGTGTCTTATAGGTTCCGATCACTGCGTTGTAGGCCTCGGGCGAGACGCGGACGAGTGCAGTATCGAGCACGTGGACCAGAAGGAAGAAGAAGATTCCGACGCCTGTGACGCGATGCGCGACCCAGGACCACATTCCTTCGTTTCCTCGGTACAGAGTGCCCGTAGACGCTTTGGCCACGGAGCATCCTCCATCTTGAATATTCGGGTGTGTACGTCTAGAAACTACGCCGAAGACCGCTTCCGTGCCAGTTGGGACACGGCTGAGCGTCGCGGATCACACGACAACCCTGGCAATTCCCTCAAAACTGGGATTCACCGTCTCACGAATTTTCATTTACATCACAGCCGTATGCGCTAAATGATTATGTACACGGCCTGACCTGGACGGCCCGGAACTCAGGCGAACCATCACCGAGGCGGCCCCGAGGTGGGGATCTCCCCACCGAAGACCTGAGGATCGGCCCGTCCGACACGGCGGGCAACCTCGGGGAAGGCATGCCCGAACTCTGAGACACTGAAATCGTGAACACGCACTTCCACGCCATCATCCCCGCCGGCGGATCCGGAACGCGCCTGTGGCCGCTGTCGCGTCGGGCGACGCCGAAGTTCCTCCACGATGTCCTCGGTCTCGGTCGCAGCCTCATCCAGGCCACCTGGGACAGGGTCGCGCCGATCGTCGGCGAAGACAGAGTCTGGGTGGTGACCGGTGAGAGCCACCTCGATCAGGTCGCCGCGCAGCTGCCGCATATCGCACGCGGCCAGATCATCACCGAACCTTCGCCGAAGGATTCCGCTGCCGCCATCGGACTGGCCGCCATGCTCATCGCCCGCGAGGACCCCGAGGCCATCGTCGGTTCGTTCTCTGCCGACCATTCGATCACGAACGTCGACGAATTCCGCCTCGTCATCGATCAGGCCGTCGCGGCCGCAGAGACCGGGGACATCGTCACGATCGGCATCATGCCCCGCAATCCCGCCACCGCCTACGGCTATATCGAGACCGGTGACCTGCTGGGACTCGACGGGGCGCCCACGGCCCGCAGGGCTCGGGCGTTCGCGGAGAAGCCGGAGGCGAGCACGGCTCGTCAGTATGTGAACTCCGGACGCTACCGCTGGAACGCCGGCATGTTCATCGCCAAGGCCTCCTCCCTGCTCGACATCCTCGCCGAGGAGGACCCCGCCCTGTACTCCGGACTCGCCCGGATCGCCGAGGCCTGGGACACCCCCGACCACGACGAGGTCCTCGGCGCCGTGTGGCCCGGACTGGAGAAGCGAGCCATCGACTATGTGGTGGCCGAACCAGCGGCCGCGGCCGGTCGCGTCATCGTCATCCCCGGCGACTTCGGCTGGGACGACGTCGGCGACTTCGATTCGGTGGCTCGATTGCGCCAGCCGGTCCCCGGGGAGCCGCGCGGCGTGATCTCGATCGGCGGGAACACCGACCTGCTCGAGGTCGATGCCTCGGGAGTCGTGTTCTCCGAAGGGCCGCGGACCGTGGCGATCGTCGGACTCGAAGACCTCGTCGTCGTCGACACCGACGACGTCCTGCTCATCACCTCCCGCTCGCACGCCCAGGACGTGAAGAAGGCCGTCTCCGTCGCCGGTGAGCGCGGACTCGACGAACTGCTCTGAGGCGACCGGCCGCCTCGGGGTGTGCGGGGGACTCTGATCCGAAGGGTCGCCTCGGGCGTGCGGGGACCGAAGCGGGAAGTATGTCGAAATTGGTCGCAATGGGCACATTTATGACATCGAGTGCCTAGCATTGCTTGAAATGTCCGACATCGCCCATCCCCGACCTCCCCGCTCTGAAGGACCCGACGTGATCAGCTCGACAATCGCTGAGATCGGTGCAGAACTCATCGATTTCCGCCGCGACATCCATGCCCATCCGGAACTGTCCTTCCAGGAGTTCGAAACCACCGACAAGATCGTCGCCCGCCTCGAGGCCGCCGGCCTGCAGCCTCGGCGCCTCGAAGGCACCGGAGTCGTCTGCGACGTCGGCGAAGGACCGGTGGCCGTGGGACTGCGGGCCGATATCGACGCCCTGCCCGTCGACGACCTCATCGATGAGCAATTCCGATCCACCGTTCCCGGCGTCGCTCATGCCTGCGGCCACGACGTCCACCTGACATCCCTCATCGGTGCAGGCATCGCCCTGCAGAAGACCCATGAATCACGGCCCGGCGGACTCGGAGGACGGGTGCGTCTGATCTTCCAGCCCGGTGAGGAGGTCACCCCCGGTGGTGCGCTGCGCGTGATCTCCCAAGGCGTCCTCGACGAGGTGCCCGAGGTCTACGCCGTCCACTGCGACCCGAACGTCGACATCGGCAAGGTCGGCTCACGCATCGGCGCCATCACCGCCGCCGGTGACACCGTCATCATCCGCCTGTCCGGTCACGGCGGGCACACCTCGCGTCCGCACCTGACCGAGGACCTCGTCTACGCCCTCGGCAAACTCGCCACCGACCTGCCCTCGACCCTCGGCCGTCTGATCGACCCGAGGCACGCGATCTCTCTGGTGTGGGGCGAGATCAGCGCCGGCCATGCCGCGAACGTCGTCCCCAGCGAGGGGATCCTGCGCGGGACCCTGCGCTGCCTCGACGTCGACGGCTGGAACCAGGTCGCCGAGGTGCTGCCCGAGCTCGTCGATCGCATCGCCGGTCCCTACGGAGTCGAGGTCGACCTCGAACATCGCCGAGGCGTCCCACCGGTGGTCAACACCGAAGACCAGGTCACCCTCATCGAATCCGCCGTCCGCGGGGAGCTCGGCGAGAACTCCGTCCAGCTGACCCCGCAGTCGATGGGCGGGGAGGACTTCGCCTGGTACCTCACCCACTGCCCGGGAGCGCTCATCCGCCTGGGCACCCGCACACCCGGCGGCATCACCTACGACATCCATCAGGGTGATCTGCTCATCGACGAACGTGCCGTGGAAATCGCCGCCCGCGTCTTCACGGCCACCGCGCTCAAGGTCCTCGACCGCAATCGCTGATTATCCGGCCGAGGCGCCGGGCCGATAATCTAGATGCCATGAGTCGCAGAGCCCGCAGCACCTCCACCGCCGCCTTCGCCGCGGTGAGCGCACTGGTGCTGACCGGCTGCTCCGTCACTGCCCCCGAAGCCTTCGAGGAGGAGAGGCTGGGCTGCCTCGTCTCGGCTCCGGCCGGCTTCGATGATCACTCCGCCGGTGCGCTGACCCTCGAGGAGACGGAACTGGCTCGCGGGGCCGGGGTCTTCTCCGGCACCTCGAGTCAACGCGTCTCGGGCGGGTCGACCACCTCAGCGGCATTGGATCGGATGCACAGACATGACTGTGCACTGACCACGGTCATCGGGCCCGGCGGAGCGGACGAACTCGTGGACTTCGCCGCGGCCCACCCCGACGATCTGTTCCTCGGGGTCTCCAGCGGCACCGACGACCTGCCGAAGAACGTACTGAGCATGGATTTCGACCTCGTCCCGCCGGCGTTCATCGCCGGCTACACCGCGGCCACGGCCTCGGAGACGGGAAAGGTCGGCGTCGTCGTCTCGCACGGATTCCCGCAGTCCGCACGCATTGCGGACGCCTTCGACGCCGGCGTCGATCTGTACAACAAGGAGAAGGACGAGGACCAGCCGACAGCGGAGTCGTACCGTCCCTCGGGCGGGTCCGCCTCGGCGACCGGCTCGCCCCGGGCGATCGACGATACCCGCGGGGCGGGGGAGGAGTACTTCGAGCGGTCCTTCGACGACGACGTCGACGTGCTCGTCCCGTTCGGTTCGGCCGCCGCGATGGGTGTGGTCACCTCGGCGGATGAGAAACGCATTGACCTGACCACGGCCACCGAGGATCCCGAAGGCGGCGAGGAGAGGCCGAGCCTGCCGAAGATCGTCTGGTACGGAACCGCGGGCGGATTCTCCAAGACGATCGTGGCCACCGTGGAGCCGAACGTCCGCCGCGGAGTGCGCACGATGTTCCCCGATTGGCCGCAGAGCAAGAATCCCGATGAGGTGGCCCCCGCGCCGAAGACCGGGCCCGAGGAGATCGGCGGCTTCCGCGTCGCCGACCGCCACTATCGGGGCACCCTCGACAACGGCGGGGTGCGCATTGTCGCCGAGGACGGATTCCTCTCCCGCGTCTCCGACGCCGGGCGCGGAATCACGGACCTGCGGGAGCGGATCAAGAGCGGGGAGATCGACCCGGAGAAAGGATGAGGGGCTCACGCGTCATCGGATAAGCTGAGACGGTGATGAATGTACCCGCCGGCGTCGCATCGGACGACCCCATCCTGCAGCTGCCCAAAGTCTCCCTCCATGATCACCTCGACGGCGGTCTGCGCCCCTCGACGATGATCGAACTGGCCGACTCGATCGGCCACACCCTGCCCGCCGCCGACGCCGAATCGCTGCGCCGGTGGTTCTCCGAGTCCGCGAACTCCGGTGACCTGGTCCGCTACCTCGAGACGTTCTCGCACACCGTGGCGGTCATGCAGAGCGAGGACAACTTGCGCCGCGTGGCCAAGGAATGGGTGCTCGACCAGGTGGCCGACGGAGTGTTCTACGCCGAAGCCCGGTGGGCACCCGAACAGCACCTCGAAGGCGGACTCGAACTCGACGCCGTCGTCGAAGCCGTCCAGGACGGTCTGGAGGCCGGTGTCTCCGAAGCCGCATCCGACGGCAAGTACATCCGCGTCGGACAGCTCATCACGGCCATGCGTCAGGCCGACAACTCGCTGGCGATCGCCGAACTGGCCATCCGCCACCGCGAGAAGGGAGCGGATTCCGGTGTCGTCGGCTTCGACATCGCCGGGCCCGAGAACGGCTTCCCGCCGTCGTCGCACCTCTCCGCCTTCAACGCCCTGCACCAGGCGTATGTGCCGGTGACGATCCATGCCGGCGAGGCTGCCGGCAAGGAATCCATCCACGAGGCGGTCACCATCTGCCATGCCCAGCGTCTGGGCCATGGTGCGCGCATCGTCGAGGACATGGACATCGTCGACGGTCAGGGTCAGCTCGGCAGCCTCGCCGCTTGGGTCCTCGACCAGCAGATCCCGCTCGAACTGTGCCCGAGCTCCAACCTGCAGACCGATATCGGCGGCACCATCGCCAGCCACCCGATCACCGGCCTGAAGGATCTGGGCTTCGCGGTCACCATCAACCCGGACAACCGGCTCATGTCCGGCACATCCGTGTCACGTGAGATGCGTCTGCTCGTCGACGAGGCCGGCTGGAACCAGACCGACCTCGAATGGGCGACGGTCAATGCCGTGACCGCTGCCTTCCTGCCGCTGGACGTGCGTGAGCGCATGCTCGATGAGATCCTCATCCCCGGATTCGCCCGGGTGAACATTTGACTTCACGCGATGACCGGGCCGCTGCGGCCAGTCCTTCACCGGAGCCTGAGGGGCACGGCGTTCGGACCCCGCGGGCGATGCTGCTGCCTGTGACCGTCCTCGGCATACAGGCGCTGGCCCTGGTCGGGGCGGCGGTGTCGTTCGTCATCACGGCAATCACCGCGGGTCCGCTGGCGACCTCGCTGATCGGTCTGGCCGTGATGTTCCTCATCTTCGCGGCCGGAGTCGGCGCCGCGGCCAGAGGCGCTTGGCGTCTGCACCGGTGGGCGCGACCGGCGGCGATCGCCTTCGAGCTGCTCGTCATCGTCTTCGCCTTCAGCGTCATCGCCGGCTCCTTGTGGCTGGGGCTGGCCTGCCTGGTCACCGCCATCGCCGTGATCATGGGCTTCTTCCTGCCCGCCGTCGTCGACGCCTACAACCGCGCCCTGGCCGGCTGAGCAGTCCTGGCCTGTTGTCGGCTGGGCGCCGACCTGGGCAGGTGCCGGCTGAGCGCCGGCCTGGTCGGCCGCCAGCTGAGGCCTTCGGGGCCCGGCACCAGGCTTCTCCGCAGGGCGAGTTCTCCGCTGGCCGAGACCGACGCAGCAGGGAGAATGCGTTAAGTGTGCGAAGAATGCCGAAAACCAGCGTCCCAGCGACATTCTTCCAACACTTAACTCGTGACAGCGGCGCTCGGCCATCAGCATCAGGCCGGCGGCGGCGACCATCTCTGGACGCTTGCAGCCTGAGCGGCGATGACTCGCGGCGGAACCGCAGAGAAGACGGCGTTGCGCAGTCCTGCCAGCAGCGGCGATTCGAGCTGGAACACCTGCCCCATCAGCCGGGATTTCTGGGCGATCGACTGCGTCCGTGGGCGGCGCAGAGCATCAAAGCGGCCCAGTGCCGCAGCGAGGTCTGGCGGTGCTGAGGCGATCGGGCCCGCGTTGTGGTCCGGGTTCACACCGACGCGTGGGCCCGCACCTGTGGCGGCGGCCTGCACTTCGGTTCGCCCGGGCCGATTCGCCTCAAACCCCGGAGACTTCCCGAGCAGCGGGGCGAGCAGGACAGTGAGCGTCGCTGCGTCCTCGAGGGCCTGCCCTCCGCCCTGACCGAGGTTCGGCGTCATCGCATGCGCGGCATCGCCGAGCAGCACGACGCGGCCACGATGGAATCGAGCCAACCGGCGGGAGAGGTCGGAGATCGCGGTGCGGCGGACCTCCTCGGCGGGGGTGGCGGCGATGAGGTCGGCGATGGGGCAGTGCCATCCGGTGAACATCTGCTCGACGGTGGATTTCTCGTCGGCGAAGACAGCGCGCTGCGGCATGTTGGCCACACCGAACCAGTAGACGCGGCCGTCGGCCAGCGGGGCGATGCCGAAGCGGCGTCCGTGCCCGACCGATTCCCCGGCTTCACCGGACAGATCCACCGGCACCGAGGTGATGCCCCGCCACGCGGAGTACCCGGAGTACCGCGGTGCCACCGGCTCTCCGTCGACGGTGGTGCGGGTCCGGCTGTGCAGTCCGTCGGCCCCGATGATGAGGTCGAAGCGCTCCTCTGTCGTCGGCGTCGGATCGGAGTCTGTTGTCGGCGTCGGTGCGGGGAGCTTGTCGGCGTCACCGGTGGCAGGGTCCGCGTTCGACTCCATCGTGCTCGAACTGCCAGCGGACCTGGCCGTGACGGTCAACGTCCCGTCGGTGCCGGTCACGGTCGCCTCGGAGTCGGTGCGCACCGTACCCGGGGCCAGGGCGTCGAGGAGGATGCGGTGGAGGTCGGCACGGTCGACGATGCGCAGTGCACCGACCGAATCGTTGGGCACCCGAGCGATCCAGGCTCCGTCGGCGCGGCGCTGACCTGCGGTGAAACCTTCGACACTGGCGTCGGTCACGGCATCGAACGCCGCGCGCAGACCCAGAGTCTCCAGGGCCGCGAGTCCATTGGCGAAGATCGACAGACCCGAACCTCCGGCTCTGACCTCGGGGGCGCGTTCGAACACGGTCACGTCGGCGCCGGCTCTCTGCAGACCCACGGCCGCCGAGAGTCCGCCGATTCCAGCTCCGATGACGGCGATCTTCACAGTGTCATCGTCGCACGCAGGGCGTCGGCTGGCGAGAGACCGCGGAGGCGGAGCGGAACGGCGGGACTACTGGAGGAACTCCCCACAGGCTTCGGTGAGGAAGTCGCCGGCGACTCCGCCCTCTTCGCCGAGGCTGATGGCGGTCTTCTGAATGCCCCACCACACGCGGGGCGAACCGCCCCACTGCTGCCGGAACTCCTCGCGACGGCCGGGGTCCTCGGCGAGGTCGTCGGCGGCCAAGCCGATGCGGTCCTGAGCGTCATCGGCGGTGCAGCGTTTCTCGTCGTCCGGGCCCTTCGGGTCGAGCTCGGGGATGTCTTCGTCGTCGACGGTCTTGAGCGTGTACGCGGAGTTGCCGATCTCCTCGACGTCGAAGGTGCCGTGGATGAGCAGGAACGGGGAGGCGCCGTCATCGACGTTCTCCGCATCGACGGTGACGCTGACGCTGTCGGGGCTGTCGGCGGTCACGGTCGTCTCGCCGGAGTCGGGGACTTCGGGGTTGCCGGTGTGCACGTAGACCTTGAGGTAGGCCTCGGTCTTCTTCTCGGCCGCCTCGGCGAGACCCTGCCACAGCGGGTCGGTGTCCTTCGCACCGCCGGGGGAGGAGTCGACGATGGACACCTTCGGTGCATCGTCAGGAGTCTCGATCGGGGTGACCTCCTCCTTGCTCACCGAGGGGCGGGGCTGCGGTCGGGTCTCCTCGGGCGTCGACACGCAGGCCGATGTCGTGGCCAGCATCGCGGCGGCGGACAGCAGGGCAAGGGGGCGAAGTCGCATGGTTCCTCGAGGTGTCGTCAGGGGCCGAGTGGTTGCGCTTCCAGCCTAATGCGCACGACCGCCCTCACCCGGGCGGACGCGCGGTGAAGCGGCGAAAGCGATGGGAGGCGTGGGGACAGCCTGCGAGGGCTGCTTGCGCCTTGACTCCGATGCCCTCCGACGCCTCAGCCGCGGCGGGCTGCGGCGATGAGTTCGCGCAGGCTCTGCCGTTGGGCACCTGAGGCATCGAAGTTCGCCTCGTCGAGCCAGGCTTGGTAGGCCGACCGAAGCATCGGCCATTCGCCGTCGATGATCGAGAACCACGCTGTGTCGCGGTTGCGGCCCTTGTACACGAGGTGCTGTCGGAACACTCCTTCGAAAGTGAACCCGAAGCGTTCGGCCGCTGCCTTCGACGGGGCATTGGCGTCATCGCATTTCCACTCGAACCGACGGAAGCCGGAGGCGAAGGCGAGATCGGCGCAGAGGAACAGCGCTTCGGTGGCTGCCCGGGTGCGTCTGAGCGCCGGCCCCCAGAGGATGTGCCCGATCTCCATGACCCCGTTGGCGGCATCGATGCGCATGAGTGCCTGCCGGCCCTCGGCTCGCCCTGTGGATCGGTCGACGACGGCGAAGAAGAGGGGATCGGAACTGGCGGCAGCCTCGGCGATCCAAGCATCGAACTCGCTGCGTTCGGTCTGCGGGGACTGCGGCAGGTAGCGGAAACGCTCCTCGATCCCGACCGGCTCCGACACTGCAGTGAAGAGATCATCGCCGTGCGCGTCGGGATCGACGGGTTCGAGATCGACGCAGCGACCGTGGATGGGTGCTCGTCGAGGCGGCTGTGCGCCCGTGAAGTTCGTGAGGTCGTCGTTCATCGCTGAGTCCTCGTCGTCGGGGGTCATGGTGGGGCGGGCAACCGGAATTCGGTGGTGGGGCGGGCGGGTTTCGGTTCAGTCCTCGCTGCCGTCGAAGCCGGTGGACAGCTCTCGCAGGAGTGTGGCGAGTTTGCGGCTGCCGGCGGGGGTGAGGCCGCTGAGGATCTCCCGCTCCTTCACGAGCAGATCCGCCAGAGCGGAGTCGACGGTGGCGCGGCCGCTGTCGGTGAGGTGGACGAGCACCCCACGTCGATCTCCGGGATCGGGGCGACGCTCCACCCATCCGCGGGCCACGAGGCGGTCGATGCGATTGGTCATGGTGCCGCTCGTGACAAGCGTCTCCTGCAGCAGGGTCGAGGGGGAGAGCTGATAGGGCTCACCGGCTCGGCGGAGGGCGGAGAGCACGTCGAAGGCCCATCCCTCGATTCCGTAATCGGAGAAGCTCGCCTTCCGTGCCAGGTCCAACTGCCTGGCCAGCCGCGAGACTCGGGAGAGGATCTCCATCGGGGAGACGTCGAGATCCGGACGCTCACGTCGCCAGGCTGCGACTATTCGATCCACTTCGTCCATGAATCGATTTTACGTCCATATCAAGAATCTTGACGACAGAGATACTTTTTGACGAGAGATTCCTTACTCTCAGGGTCCGTTTAACCTGCAGGTTTGGATGGACGGGTGCGTTTGGGAATATGGTTGTCCTTGGTTGTTGCATCCGTCAACGAACCTGCAGGGGCCAACCACCCGGCAGCAGAAACGAAGGAAAACACGTGGATCTTTTCGAGTATCAAGCACGTGACCTGTTCGAGAAGCACGGAGTGCCCGTGCTCAAGGCCCAGGTCGCGACGACGCCAGAAGCAGCGAAGAAGGCAGCCGAAGATCTTGGCGGCGGAGTCGTCGTCGTCAAGTCTCAGGTCAAGATCGGCGGCCGTGGAAAGGCCGGCGGTGTCAAGGTCGCCAAGAACCCCGATGAGGCCGAGGCACGCGCCAAGGACATCCTGGGTCTCGACATCAAGGGCCACATCACCGAAAAGGTGATGATCGCCGAAGGTGCCGACATTGCTGAGGAGTACTACTTCTCCGTCCTCCTCGACCGGTCCAACCGCACCTATCTGGCCATGTGCTCGAAGGAAGGCGGCATGGAGATCGAGCAGCTGGCGGTGGAACGCCCCGAGGCGCTCGCCAAGATCCCCGTCTCCGCCATCGACGGAATCAACGATGCCAAGGCAGCTGAAATCGCCGAGGCGGCCGGCTTCGACGCCGACACCGCCGCGAAGATCGCCCCCGTGCTGACCAGCCTGTGGACCGTCTTCGAACAGGAAGACGCCACCCTCGTCGAGGTCAACCCGCTGGTCAAGACCGGTGCCGGTGACATCATCGCGCTCGACGGCAAGGTCTCCCTCGACGACAACGCCGACTTCCGCCACAAGGAGCACGAGGAGCTGCGCGACATCAGCGCAGAGAACCCGCTGGAGCTCAAGGCCAAGAAGCTCGACCTCAACTACGTCAAGCTCGACGGTGAGGTCGGAATCATCGGCAACGGTGCAGGACTGGTCATGTCGACCCTCGACGTCGTCGCCTACGCAGGTGAGAACCACAACGGCGTCAAGCCCGCGAACTTCCTCGACATCGGAGGCGGCGCCTCGGCCGAGGTCATGGCCAACGGTCTCGACGTCATCCTCGGCGATGACCAGGTGAAGTCTGTGTTCGTCAACGTCTTCGGCGGAATCACCGCCTGTGACGCTGTGGCCGACGGCATCGTCAAGGCCCTCGAGATCCTCGGTGATCAGGCCACCAAGCCGCTCGTCGTCCGCCTCGACGGCAACAACGTGGAAGAGGGGCGCGCCATCCTCAAGAAGGCCGCGCACCCGCTCGTCACGCTCACTGACACGATGGACGGTGGAGCCGACAAGGCCGCCGAACTGGCTGCGGCCAAGTAAGGAAAGGTCTTTACAACAATGTCTATCTTTCTGAATTCCGATTCGAAGATCATCGTCCAGGGCATCACCGGCGGAGAGGGCTCGAAGCACACCGCCCGCATGCTCGCAGCCGGATCGAACGTCGTCGGCGGTGTCAACGCCCGCAAGGCCGGCACCACCGTCAAGCACAACGACAAGGACGGCAACGAGGTCGAGCTGCCGGTCTTCGGCTCCGTGGCCGAAGCGATGGAAGCCACCGGTGCCGACGTGTCCGTGGCCTTCGTGCCGCCGGCATTCTCCAAGGACGCCGCGATCGAGGCCATCGACGCGAAGATCGGCCTGCTCGTCATCATCACCGAGGGCATCCCGGTGCAGGACTCGGCGGAGGTCTGGGCTCGTGCGCAGGCCGCCGGAAACGCCACCCGCATCATCGGACCCAACTGCCCGGGCGTCATCTCGCCCGAGGCCTCGCTGGCCGGCATCATCCCGGCCAACATCACGAAGAAGGGCAAGCTGGGCCTCGTCTCGAAGTCCGGCACCCTGACCTACCAGATGATGTACGAGCTTCGTGACCTCGGCTTCTCGACCGCCATCGGCATCGGCGGAGACCCGGTCATCGGCACCACGCACATCGATGCTCTCGAAGCCTTCGAAGCCGACCCGGAGACCGAAGCCATCGTCATGATCGGCGAGATCGGCGGAGACGCCGAAGAGCGTGCCGCCGCCTACATCAAGGACAACGTGTCGAAGCCGGTCGTCGGCTACGTCGCAGGCTTCACCGCTCCCGAGGGCAAGACCATGGGCCATGCCGGCGCCATCGTCTCCGGCTCCTCGGGAACCGCTCAGGCCAAGAAGGAAGCCCTCGAGGCTGCAGGCGTCAAGGTCGGCAAGACCCCGACCGAGACCGCCGAGCTCATGCGCGAACTCCTCGCCTGAGGATTTCGCTGAGGCACCATCTCTGCTGAGGGCGGACCCGCCTCGGCACACTCGCTCAAAGTGCAAGCGTGCAGCATCAATGCTCTGCGCCTGCACTTTGAGCGAGTTGGTGTCTGCAGAAGAGTGCGACGCTGGATACGCAAGCGCGGACCGCACTGCACACGTCGCGGAGCACGTACTAGTCTGAGAATGTGAACTCCCAGACACCTGACCCGAGCGCGCAGTCGACAAACCCCGCGGACATCCTCCCCGACATCGGCACCGGCGCCCCGCCCGTCGACACCAGCCCCGAGGCGCTTCCGCGCAACTTCGGCTCCGACAACTGGGCCGGCGTCCACCCCGAGGTCATCACCGCCATCGCCGAGGCCAACGTCGGCCACACTCCCGGCTACGGAGGCGACCCGTGGACGGCCCGGTTCCACGACATCATGGTCCACCATTTCGGGCCCGATGCCCAGGCGTTCCCCGTCTTCAACGGCACCGGCGCGAACGTGCTCGCTCTGCAGTCGGCGCTGCCGCGGTGGGCCGCAGTGATCACGGCCGCCTCGGCGCATATCAACTACGACGAGACCGGCGCCCCGGAGAAGGTCGGCGGGCTGAAGATCATCGGCGCCGCTACAGAGAACGGCAAACTCACCCCCGAGACCATCAAGTCCGCGATCATCGGCCGCGGTCACGAGCACAACGCGCAGCCGTTGGCCGTGAGCATCTCCCAGTCCACCGAATGGGGCACGACCTACACTCCCGACGAGATCGCCGCGATCACGGCCACCGCCCACGACCTCGACATGATCGTCCACATCGACGGGTCCCGCCTCGGCAACGCCGCGGCCCACCTCGGCGTCGGCCTCGGCGACATCACCACCGCGGTCGGTGTCGACATCGTCAGCCTGGGTGGGACGAAGAACGGCCTCCTCGGCGCCGAGGCGGTCGTCGTCCTGGGCACCGACATCGGCCACGGAATGCGCTTCCTGCGCAAGATGAACCTGCAGCTGGCCTCGAAGATGCGCTTCCTCTCCGCCCAGCTGAACGCGCTCTATGAAGGTGATCTGTGGCGGAACTCGGCCGCTCGGTCGAACGAGATGGCCCAGTATCTCGCTGACAAGCTCGCCGAGGCGGTCGAGCAGGGCCGTGTTCCCGGCGTCGAGATCGTGCAGAAGGTCGAGTCGAACGTCGTGTTCGTCCGCATGCCCGCCGAGGTGGCCGCCCGTGCCCGCCAGACGTTCGCGTTCGCGGACTGGCCCTTGGAGAAGGACATCGTCCGTCTCATGTGCGCCTTCGACACGACGAAGGACGACGTCGATGCCCTCATCGACGCCATCGCCGGGGACTGAGGGCGTTCGGCGGTTATCTCTTCTTCCGCCGGTCGACCTTGACGGAGACGACAGGGACCTCGGAATCGAGGATGATGCGCTGGGCTGTCGAGCCCATGATGAGCTTGCCGACAGGGGAGCGGCGACGCGAACCGATGACGATCATGCGAGTGTCCTCGGTCGCCTCGGCCAGCGCCAGGAGCTCTTCGACGGGATCATTGCCGCGGAGGAACTGGAGGATCTCGTGCGAGACCTCGGAGCTCTGCAGCGTCTCTTTGAGCTCTTCGATGTCTTTGCTGGTGGCCACACCGCGTTCGTCGGGAGTCTCACCGATTCCGGCATTGAGCACGACGAGGACGTCGTCGAATGCGCGGGCCTGCTCGATGCCGAATTCGACAGCGGCTTTGCCTTCGGGCGAGGGGGAATAACCGACGAGAATTGTCATGATCTCTCCTGGTGCGACATTGGACGAAGCTCCCTCAATTTGTAGCACATTCAGCATGGTCGCCCGGGCGGCCGTTCACTCTGCGGGGAGGGAATCGGGCAGCTTCGACTGAGAGCTTCCTCACCCGAACGGTGAGAGGCCCGTCACCATCGAGCGTTTCTGAACTGTATCCGCGCGGAATCGGGCATCCGAACGCGGATCTCGATTACTGACCGAAGCGTCGGTCACTCTCTTGCGGCAGTAAGGTGACCTGGGCGCTCCCGGCGCCGCGTACGAGTGAGAGAGAAGAAGCATTGACAGATCAGAATACGAATCTCGGCCAGGCGAAAGCCGGTGGGTCCCAGGCGCAGAAGAAGTCGGAATGGCAGACGGTCAAGGCCATCATGGCCGCATCGTCGGGCAACCTCGTCGAATGGTTCGACTTCTACATCTACGCCTTCTTCAGCGTCTACTTCGCTGACCAGTTCTTCGTCGCCGACAACCAGGCTCTGTCCCTGATGCAGGCCGCCGGAGTCTTCTTCGTCGGCTTCCTCATGCGCCCCATCGGCGGCTACATCTTCGGCCGCGCCGCCGACCGCCTCGGGCGCAAGAACTCGATGCTCATCTCCATTCTGCTCATGTGCGCCGGATCGCTGATGATGGCGCTGCTGCCCACGAGCGCCACCGTCGGCTCCTGGGCCGCGGTCCTGCTGCTCATCGTGCGGATGATCCAGGGCCTGGCCGTCGGCGGCGAATACGGCGCGACCGCCACCTACATGTCCGAGGTCGCCACCGAAGGCAAGCGCGGATTCTATTCTTCCTTCCAATACGTCACCCTCATCGGCGGTCAGCTGCTGGCCAGCCTTCTTGCCGTCGTCATGACCCACACTCTGGGCACCGACCAGATCGAGGCCGGATGGTGGCGACTGCCCTTCGTCATCGGTGCCGCCGCCGCAATCGTCTCCCTGTGGCTGCGTCGCGGACTCGAAGAGACCACCTCGGCGGACACCCGTAAGAACGAGAACTCCGGCAGCTTCCGCGAAGTGCTGCGCCACCCGCGCGCCTTCTTCGTCGTCCTCGGCATCACCAGCGTCGGATCACTCGTCTTCTACGTCTTCACCACGTACATGCAGAAGTTCCTTCTGCTGCAGAACGAAGGCACCCCGGGCGAGGCCGTGTTCAACAAGGGCTCGATCGCCGACCTCATGACCATCTGCCTGCTCATCTTCGTCTGCATGCAGCCCATCGCCGGAAAGATCTCGGACAAGATCGGCCGTAAGAACAACATGCTCATCTTCGTCATCGGCATGATCGCGCTGCCCATCCCGCTGCTCGGCATGATCGGCAAGGCCGATTCCGTCCTCACCGCAGGCATCCTCATCGTCATCGCTATGGCGTTCATCAGCATGTACACCTCGATCTCCGGAATCGTGAAGGCCGAGATGTTCCCGGCCCACATCCGCGGAATCGGCGTCGGCTTCACCTATGCGGTCGGCAACTCGCTGTTCGGCGGCTCCGCCGAATACGTCGCGCTGTGGTTCCGCAACGCCGGAATCGGCACCTGGTTCGCCGTCTACGTCGTCGTCATCGCGATCGTCGGTTTCGTCGCCGTGGCCTTCATGCACGACAACCGCAAACACTCGACGATCGACAACGCCGATTCCTCGGCGTACAAACGCATCGGCAGCTGACCGCCAGATAACCGACCCCATCGCCGAGGCGGCTTACCCGGTCCGCTGATCCCTTCGCCGAGGTGGCCCACCCCGACCGTGAATGACGAGTGCCCCGGAACGCTGAGTTCCGGGGCACTCGACATCCATCGATCTCGCCGCCTCGGCCGAGCCGTCTACTCGGTCGACCACTAGGTGATGTGGGAATAATTGGCAATATGTTGGAATGTGATTGACGGTGCGTGAATAGAGTCCTAAGATCGTTCAAACCAACAGATAGCCACGTGGTTATTCGTCCGTATCGACGATGAGCCGCGCGAAGGGAAGGGCCGGACGTGTTCGCTGAAGAACGGCAACGACGCATCGCTGAGCTCGTCAGCGAAGCGGGCCGGGTCAATGTCACCGATCTGGCCGCCGATTTCGACATCACCACGGAAACCGTTCGACGCGACCTCGCCGCCCTCGAAAAGGCCGGAGCCCTCCAGCGCGTCCACGGGGGAGCAGTGCCGTGCCGTCCCCACAGCCTCGAAGAGCCGACCTTCGACGACCGCGAGATCCACAATCTCGATGAGAAGTCAGCGATCGCCCGGTCCGCGCTGAGCCTGTTGGAGGAGACGATGAGCATCTCCGTGGACGGCGGCACGACCTGTGCGGCCTTCGCCCGCGCGATCGCCGACGAAGCCCATGGCCGCCTCGTCGCCGGACAGACACCGCGACAGCTGCGGGTCATCACGAACTCCCTGTCCGCCATCGACAGCCTGGCTGGTGCGCCCGGCGTCGAGATCTTCGTCCTCCCCGGCCGATTCCGCCCGGTCACCCGAGCCATGGTCGGACCACAGACGATCACGGCCGTCGAGGGCCACCGGGTCGATCTCGCGGTGCTCGGCACCAACGGTCTCAGTGGCGACGGTGTCTCCACGCCCGACCATGACGAGGCGGCGACGAAGTCAGCATTCGTGCACTCGGGACGCAGAGTTGCCGTGCTCGCCGACTCCGCGAAGTTCGATGCCGTCTCTCTGGTGCGATTCGCCGAACTCGACCAGATCGACGTCCTCATCACCGATGACGCGCCGGAACAGCCGTTGTCGGCCGATCTGGAGACTGCGGAAGTCGAGGTCGTCACTCCATGATCCTCACCCTCACAGCCAACCCCGGCCTCGACCGCACCATCGAATTGTCCGGTCCGGTTCTCCGCGGTCAGGTGCAGCGCGCCGTCTGGGCCGGACAGCAGCCCGGCGGCAAGGGAGTCAACGTCTCCCGCGCCGTGGCGGCCGCCGACCGTGACACCCTTGCGGTCATGCCCGGAGACATCGACGACCCGGTGCTCACCGGACTCGACGCGATCGGACTGGCTCATCACTCCGTTCCCACCGGCACTCCGCTGCGGTCCAATATCACCGTCACCGAACCCGACGGCACGACGACGAAGATCAACGAACCAGGTTCGCCTCTGAGTCCGCAGACTCAAAACGCACTGTTCGACCTCGTGGCCGAGCAGGCAGCCGGTGCGAGCTGGGTCGTCCTGGCCGGTTCGCTGCCTCCAGGAGTCGACGATGACTTCTACGCCCGCGCGATCGAACGCATCCGCCAGCTTGATATTCCGCCGCTGATCGCCGTCGACACCTCCGGTGCTCCTCTGGCTGCGGCCCTGACGGCCTCGCCGGATCTCATCAAACCGAACGCCGAGGAACTCGCCGAACTCCTCAACGCCGCAGGGCTCCTGCACGCCTCCGGAATCCGCGATGATTCCCGAGCGCACAGTGACAGCGATATGTCCGATCCAAGCGACGCCGTCGAACTGCACCGACCCGCTGAACCAAGCGACGCCGTCGAACCCCTCGGCACCGCCGAACTGCACACGATCGCCGACCGCCTCGAGTCCTCACCGCAGCTGACGGCCCGCGCCACATCGACCCTGCTCACTGCGCGCGGCCCCCGTCCACGGTCGATCCTTGCGACCCTGGGCGCCGGCGGCGCAGTGCTCGCCCAGCCGGACGCTGCCTGGCATGCCCAGCATCCGCCGATGGAGGTCGTGAGCACCGTGGGCGCGGGTGACTCCACCCTCGCCGGGTACCTGCTGGGTCTGACCGGCGGCCGTGAACCCGATGTGGCCCTGGCCCGAGCCGTCGCCTACGGAGCTGCAGCCGCCCGTCTGCGCGGCACCGGGGTGCCGAGCCCGGCGGACGTCCGGACCGACGCGGTGACCGTGACGCCACTTGAGACACCCGCAGCACCGCTGACAGGCAGTCCCACAGCACTTACAGACACGCCCACCGACGACACTTCCCACCGACATGAGGGCACAGCCCCCGAAGCCGAGGAGGCACGATGACATCGCTCATCACAACAGACCTGGTGGTCCTCGACGCGGATCAGGGGACGGAGTCGTCCGCTGTCATCCGCGCTCTGGCCGCCACGATCGCCGAACAGGGCCGCGCAAACTCCGCAGACGGATTGGCGGCCGCGGCGATCGCCCGCGAGGAGAAGACCCCGACGGGAGTCCCCGGCGGCATCGCCATCCCGCACGCCCGCACTGAGGCGGTCACCGAACCCAGCCTCGCGATGGCTCGGCTGAACCCGCCGGTCGACTTCGGCGCCAAGGACGGCCCCGCCGACCTGGTGTTCATGATCGCCGCCCCCGACGGCGCCGGGAAGGACCACCTCAAGCTGCTGTCGAAGCTCGCCCGATCGCTGGTGAAGAAGGACTTCGTCGGCTCCCTGCGCGCGGCCGCAACCGAACAGGAAGTCGTCGACCTCGTCGAAACCGCCCTCGGCCTGCGCGAAACGCCTGAAGAGCCGACCACCACCGAGGCGGCCCCCACCTCCGCCGGGCCCCGTGAGTCTGCCGAGCGCCCCCGCCGCGTCGTCGCCGTCACGGCCTGCCCGACGGGAATCGCCCACACCTATATGGCAGCCGACGCCCTCGTCCAGGCCGGGTCCGACATGGGCCTCGACGTCGTCACCGAGACCCAGGGCTCGAGCGGTACGACACCGATCGACCAGTCCGTCATCGCCGCTGCCGATGCCGTTGTCTTCGCCGTCGATGTCGACGTCCGCGACAAGGCCCGGTTCGCCGGCAAGCCCTATGTGCAGGTGCCGGTCAAGGCCGGAATCGATGATCCGCAGGGACTCATCCGCAAGGCCCTCGCCGAGGCGGACGCCCCGAACGGCCGCAGGCTCGCGGCCGCTCACGCCGCCGACGAGGAGGACACGTCGTCCTCAGCAGGCTCACGAGAGAGCGTCGGTGCCCACCTCAAACGCGTGCTGCTGACCGGTGTCAGCTATATGATCCCCTTCGTCGCTGCCGGCGGTCTGCTCATGGCACTGGGGTTCCTCCTCGGCGGTTTCGACATCCCCGACTACTCGGAGGACATCGTCCTGGGCAACTCCCTGTGGAACCTGCCCACCGAATACGGGGACCTGGCACTGGGACCCGTCGGCGCCTACCTCGGAGCCGTGGCCTTCCAGATCGGCAACCTGTCGATGAGCTTCCTCGTCGCCGCCCTGGCCGGATACATCGCCTTCGGAATCGCCGACCGCCCCGGAATCGCGCCCGGTTTCACCGTCGGCGCCGTGGCCGTGCTCATGGGCGCCGGTTTCATCGGCGGCATCATCGGCGGACTCCTCGCCGGCTATATCGCCCACTGGATCGGCTCCTTCGCTGCACCGAGGTGGCTGCGCGGGCTGATGCCGGTCGTGATCATTCCGCTGGTGGCCTCCCTCGTCTCCTCGGGCCTGATGTTCATGGTCCTCGGCGGACCGATCAGCGCCCTGACGGAGGGCCTCGACAGCTGGCTGAGCTCGATGACGGGGACCGCGGCCGTCGTCCTCGGGCTCATCCTCGGCGCCATGATGGCCGTCGACCTGGGCGGGCCCGTCAACAAGGTCGCGTATTCGTTCGCCGTGGCCGGTCTCGCCGCAGGCTCCGTCGAGAACCCCGTGCCGTGGGAGATCATGGCCACGGTCATGGCCGCCGGAATGGTCCCGCCCCTGGCCATGGCGTTGGCCACCGCACTGCGTCCCCGCATCTTCTCCCAGGCGGAGAAGGAGAACGGGAAGGCCGCATGGCTGCTCGGGGCCGCATTCATCTCCGAGGGCGCGATTCCCTTCGCCGCCTCCGACCCGCTGCGCGTGATCCCCGCGTCGGTCGTCGGCGCCGGCGTCACGGGCGGCATGACGATGGCCTTCTCCGTCACCAGCCAGGCTCCGCACGGCGGAGTGTTCGTCTTCTTCGCCATCGACTCGTTCCTGCTGTTCCTGCTCTCCGTCGTCGTCGGCACGATCATCAGCGCCCTGATGGTGCTGGCGCTGAAGATCTTCGTCCGCAAGGGCGGAGCGGCAGGCCTCGCCGAGGCGGTCGATCCGTCCGCAGCGACGATGACCGCATCCGCATCGACCGGTTCGACCACCGGACCCGGTTCGGCCGACGAGGCAAGGACGGCCGAACCGGTATCGTCGAGCGCTGACGCCTCGCGAGTCTGAACAACTTCGCAGGCAAGAGAGGAAGGAATGGGGATGTCCGCAGAGTTCTCAGGCATCGGAGTCGTACCCGGACGGGTCATCGCCCCGGCGCTGTGCATGCCCGACCCCGTGTCCGCACCCGTGGCGGGGCCGGCCCCGGCCGCCACAGAGGCGGAGGCGGCCAGGATCCGTGAGGCCTCGGCCGCCGTGCATGCCGAACTGCGTGAGCGGGCCGAAACTGTCACCGGAGACGCCCGCGACGTGCTCAAGGCCACCGCTCTCATGGCCAAGGACCCCACCCTGGTGAAGACGGCGATCAAATGCCTGTCCGACACCGACGCGGAGACCGCGATCTGGACGGTTGCCGCGGAGACAGCGGCCCAGTTGGAGAAGCTGGGCGGCTATATGGCCGAACGCGCAGCCGATGTCCTCGACGTGCGTGCCCGCCTCGTCGCCCATCTGCGCGGAGTGTCGGCACCCGGCATCCCGCACTCGGCCGACCCCTTCGTGCTCATCGCCACCGATCTCGCTCCTGCCGACACCGCGACCCTGGATCTCAAGTCTGTGATCGGCCTCGTCTGCGAGGAGGGTGGGCCGCAGAGTCATACGGCCATCCTCGCCCGGTCCTTGGGCATTCCCGCCGTGGTCGCAGCCACCGGGGTCCGCGACATCACCGACCACACACCCGTCTTCGTCGACGGCGGCGCCGGCATCCTGCGCACCGACCCCGGTGCGACAGAGACCGAGCTCGTCGAGGCGTGGACGGAGACCGCCGGCCGGCTGCAGTCCTTCACCGGACCCTGTCTGCTGGGGGACGGCACACGGATTCCGCTGCGCGCGAATGTCGGAGACGGCGCTCAGGCACGGGCGGCGGCCGCCGCAGGTGCCGAAGGCGTCGGACTGCTGCGCACGGAGTTCTGCTTCCTCGATCGCGACACCGAGCCCAGCGTCGATGAGCAGGCCGACGCATACGGACAGGTGTTCGCGGCCTTCGACGAGCACAAGGTCGTCGTGCGCACCCTCGATGCCGGGGCCGACAAGCCTCTGCCGTTCCTCACCGACGCCGATGAGCCGAACCCAGCCTTGGGCGTGCGAGGATTCCGGACCAGCCGGAAGGCCCAAGGCGTGCTCGAACGTCAGCTCGAGGCGATCGCCATGGCAGCGGCGAAGCATGCGGTCACCGTCCATGTCATGGCTCCGATGATCGCCACGGCCGATGAGGCCAAGCGGTTCTCGGAGCTCGTCCACGCGGCCGGTCTGCCGGTGGCCGGCGTCATGGTCGAGGTTCCTTCGGCGGCGCTGCAGGCGGGCCCGATCCTCGACGAAGTCGAGTTCGCCTCCATCGGCACGAATGACCTGACCCAGTACGTCATGGCCTCCGACCGCATGCTCGGCGGCCTGGCCGAACTCAGCGACGCGTGGCAGCCGGCAGTTCTGCAGCTCATCCGCATAGCCGCCGCCCAGGGTGCTGCGGCCGAGAAGTCGGTGGGTGTCTGCGGAGAGGCCGCGGCCGATCCGGCGTTGGCGGTCGTGCTCGTCGGGCTCGAAGTCACCAGCCTGTCCATGGCGCCGCGGGCGCTGCCGGCTGTCGCAGAAGTGCTGGCCGGTGTCACCATGGACCAAGCACAGCAGATCGCCCGTCGTGCACTCGCCGCACTCAGTCCGGCAGAAGCGAAGGCCGCGGTCCGGGCAGAGCTGCCGCTCCTCGATGAGCTCGGTCTGTGAGGCCGGCCGCCGGGGAATGAGCCCGAGACACACTCAGCATCACCACAGACACCACCCACAGGCAATGCCGAACCACCGGACCGGCCAGATCCGGCCGGTCTGAACAGGAAGGACAGCGATATGGCAGAGACCACCGCAACAGTCGGAAGCACCGTCGGCCTCCACGCTCGCCCAGCAGCTCTGCTGGCCGAGGCCGCCGCAGACTCTGATTTCGAGATCACCATCGCCCTGGAGGGCGAACCCGCCGAGGACGCCCTCGACGCGGCCAGCGTGCTCTCCCTCATGGGCCTCGGCGCAGAATACGGTCAGACGGTTGTCCTGCGCGCCGAGGGCGACGGAGCCGCCGAGGCGCTGGCCGAGCTCAAGCAGCTCATCGAGACCGATCACGACGCTGAGGGCTGAGCTGCTTTCAGCCGAGGAGGCGGCAAGCGGCCCGCTCAGTTTAGACTGATCGAATGTCCGCCTCCCTGCTGCCTCCTGACTCCGCCGCCGCTCATCGCAGCGGGGATCTGCTGGCGGATTCTCCGCAGCTGCGCGATATGCCCGGTCTGCCGCAGGCGCGCATGCTCGTCGAATACATCATCGGCCGACGTCTCCGTGAACTCGACGTATCCGGTCGGGATGCGGCCGGTGCCTTCATCGACGTCGAAGCCGCCGCCGAGGCTCCCCGCCGCATCATCGTGCTCGACGATGCCAAGGGCGTCCAGACCGCACTGCTTCGCTCTCTCGCCGAGGTGGTCGTCCACCACGATCGCATCGACGAATCCCGGACCGCGGCATCGCTCTCCGACGTCCCGGAACTCGCGGACCTCGGCGAGCCGGAATCCGCACATTTCGCGGATGGTCGGGCCCCCTCGGCGGGGGAGGGGAACCCTGAGACGTGGGCGGTCATCAACGCCCCGAAGGCCACGAACGCACTGGCCGAATCCATCGCCGCACTGCAGGCCCGCGTGTCGACGATCATCGTCATCGGTCGCAGCGACTCGATGAGCCGCGCGGTGAACAAGGAGCTGGCGCGCGGTTTCGCTCGAGTCGACGTCTCTCCGGGAGTCGGCAAGCACCGGATGATCATCGGCAGCCGACCGCTGTCATCACCGAGCCTGCCGAGCTTCCCGAAGCACGGAGTCATCACCCATCCCAACGTCGGAGACCTCGAGGTCAGAGCACATGGAGCCTGCTTCTCAGGGGTGAAGAGCGATGAAGGCTCAACCCTGCTGCTCGACGCGCTCATCGAGACCCTGTCCGGTGCGGACGACGTAACGGGCACCGCTGCCGAACCGGATTCCGTGCTCGACCTCGGCTGCGGAAACGGGTGGCTGCTCACCGCGGCCATGCGTGCCACGGGGGCAGCAAGGGGGACCGGTGTGGACGTGTCCGAGGCGGCGGTCGCCTCGGCGAGGGCCACAGCGGAGGCGAACGGGGTCGACGTCGACATCATCCTCGGCGATGCCGCCGATACCGAGGACCCGGCTGTGGCGGCCTTGGGCGAATTCGCCCTCGTCGTCCTGAACCCGCCGTTCCATCAGGGCACGACGATCGAGACCGACACGGCTGAGGCGCTCATGGCCACGGCCGCGGCCCATCTGGCGCCCGGCGGTCGGGTGATCACCGTGTTCAATACGCACCTGCGCTACCGGGACCGCCTCGAGACGATCATCGGACCGAGTGAGCAGCTGGGCCGGAACACGAAGTTCACGGTCGTCTCCAGCGGCGGCGGGATCTGCGGAACTTCAGCCGACTGACACCGAGGGCGAGTCCGCCCACCCCGCCGGGGCCATAGGGTTCGTAGGCCTGCCAGCGAATGACTCGCCCGTCCGCGGTCTCGACGACGAAGCACTGGCCGAACTCGAGGGACCGGCCGCTTGCGAGCACATGCCGGGATGAGACCTCGACGGCCGCACTCGTTCCGTCTTCGCCGAAGAACCACGAGTCGACGGTGAAGTTGAGTTCGCGCATTCCGGCGACGACCCATTGGAGGCCTTCGCGGATCTCGGTGTGACCGGCCATCCGTGGTCGAGGGTAGTGCGGGTCGATGAGGACTCCGTGTGAGGCGAAGGTGGCAACGGCCGCCTCGACGTCTTTGGCCGTGACGGCGGCCAGGTTGTCGGTGATGAGCGTGTGCAGAGACGTGGACATGATTCCTCGATTCTCCGGCGCTGTGCCCGGGCCGCGGGGTGCGGCTCGGTCTGGCACTGCTGCCCGAGGGCGATCGTCTGCGTCACGCCCCTGCTTCGATGATAGGCCTCAGGACCGGCCGCGGCGATAGGTCCGCCACGTGCTCACCTGATCCCAGACGGTGATGATCCAGACCGCGATGACCGTGATGATCTGCTGGATATCAGCGTTCGCCGAGGTCGTGAGCTCGGGGTGGAGGACCGGCTGAGTGAGCAGGGCGACCGTGAGGAAGACCGCCATGGCGACATCGGCGATCCCGCCGATGAGTACCACGATCGGGCTCGCCGAGGCGGTCGTGAACTTCACGATCTCGACCGCGGCGAGGAGAGCCAGGAAGGCCCAGTATCCGAGCAGCCAGCCGAAGCCGAGGTCCGGATTGATGAACGTCTCCCCATTGTTGAGATGGCCGACGTAGAACAGGGAGGTCGGGATGAACGGAACCATAGCCAAGGCCACGACGAAGACCAGCCCGAGCCCCGCCTCGGCGCGGATCTGCCTGCCGTGGGAATCGCGACGATCGAGGTCATCGACCGTCCATGTGCCCGGCTGTCGTTTCCGCATCGCTTCGGCCGCACCGCCGTCCATTCCGCGGTCGCCGAGGCCGATGATGATGGTGATGGCGGCGAACGCGGTCAGCAGGGCGATGACCGTGTTGCCCGCCGTCTTGCCGATGATCTCCCCGATCTGGACTTCGGGGGAGAGGGCGATGGTGGTCACGACGTTCGTGAGCACCGCGAGCAGACCGACGAGAGGCAGCACCCAGCGCAGTGCCCAGATGAAGAGCGGGTAGGAATTCGGGCCGATGAGGTGCTGTGGGGAGTTGGAGTACTCCCGCGACAGCATCACCGGATCGCCGAGCTCTTCGAGGACTTCGCGTTCGATGGTGGCCGTGCGGTCCGGGGTCGGGGCCGTGTCCTCGCCGAGGCGGGCGTCGACCATGTCATCGATCGTGGCGGTGATCTCGGCGGCGATGTCCGGGCGGGTGTCTTCGGGGAGGTGGCGGGTGACGTTGTCGACGTAGATTTCGGTGAGCGCACTCATGGTGTGCCGTCCTTCCAGAGCTCTGTGATGCTGGAGTTGAGTTCGAGCCAGTGGCTGTGCAGTGCGGCGGCGACTTCGGCGCCGCTGTCGGTGAGTGTGTAGTACTTGCGGGGGCGAGCTTGTTCAGTGTTCCAAACCGATGTGAGCAGGCCCTGTTTCTCCAGTCGCCGCAGCAGGGGGTAGAGGGTGTTTGCCTCGGTGGGGATGCCTGCTTCGGTCAGCGTCGTCAGCAGTGAATAGCCGTACTGCGGCCGGCGGCAGGCGACGAGGCTGGCGAAGACCACGGTGCCGCGTCGCAGCTCCTGTTCGTGGGTGGCCAGTGCCTTGTCTTCATCCTCGTTCATGCATCACACGATAGTGTGTGTCACACACTATTACAAGAGCCGGGGTATTCTTGTAGCGGCACGGCGCGGCACGGCGCGCGGCAGGGTATGGCAAGGCAGATTACCGGCGTCGACAGCCGTTTTGGTGCAGGTTCCTCTCAACGGATCAGTTTCCTCGGTGTGCATTTTGGAGCAGGGTGTACCAAACCTCAGGCCTGCGCCTGGCAGTGTCCTCTGCGGTGCTGATGCTGCTTTCCAGGACTGCTGGATGTCCCTGCAGCCTGGCAGGTTGGGGAGCGTGGATGGCCGCCGGATGTGTCATCGCCTGCGGGCTCGTTGTCACGGCAGGGATGACCGCTCCGATGACGAGCCAGATCGTGGCGAGGGTGATCGCGTGTGGGTCGAGCTGAGTAAGTTAACGTCAGTCAGCGAGATCAAGCATTGGTGTAGGGCGACGGAAGCCACGTGTGACGAAGGCGAGGTATCCGACTCCGAGAACCAGCCAGATGGCGCCGATGAGAAGTGTCCGCGGAGATAGGCTCGTCCACAACCACAGGGTCAGACAGAATCCGATCCCCGGCAGAACGATAGAGCTGAGGACGGCACGGGAACCGCGGTTCTTCTCGTCGATGATGAAGTGTTTGATCACCGACAGATTCACTGCAGAGAACGCAATCAGAGCGCCGAAGCTCACCATCTCAGAAATGAAGGTGAGATTGACGGTGAGTGCCAGCAAAGAGACTGCGCCTACCGTCAGAGTTGCAAGAGTGGGCGTGTGAAAGCGCGGTGACAAGCGGCCGAAGTAGCTTCTCGGCAGCACTCCGTCTCGACCCATTGCAAAGAGAATGCGTGAGACCGACGCCTGAGAGGTCAGTGCTGAGCCGCACGCTCCGGCGATGTATGCGGCAGTGAAGAACGCGGTGAGGGCCTCGCCGCCGGCCGCCGCCATGACGTCGAGGGCGCCCGAATCGACATCCGCGAACTGGTTCGAAGGATAGACCAGCTGGGCCAGGTAGGACAGAGCAATATAGATGAGCCCGCCGGTGACAGTTGCGATGACGATCGCACGAGGGACTGCTCTCTTCGCGTCCTTGGCTTCTTCGGACAGTGTCGAGACTGCATCGAAGCCGAGGAAGGACAGGCACAGAATTGCTGCCCCGGCCATGACGTTGTCGAAGCCCGGTGCAGAGCCGTCGCCGGTGAACGGTGTGGCGAGGTCGACGGAACCGTAGCCGCTGAATGATGCGATGCAGAGAGCGGCGAAGGCAATGATGAAGATTGCCTGCGCGACGATGATGACGATGTTGGCCCGGGCGACGGAGACGATTCCGATCACGTTGAGGACGGTGACGAGAATGATGGCCGAGACTACGAAGACCCAGGCTGGGATCATAGGGAAGGCCGCGCTGAGGTAGATGCCGATGACGAGATAGTTGATCATCGGCAGGAACAGATAATCGAGAAGCAGGGCCCATCCGGCAACGAAACCGATTCCCGCTCCGAAGCTCTTCTGCGTGTAGGTGTATGCGGAACCGGCAAAGGGCATCGCGGCGGCCATCTTCGCATATGACCGAGCGGTGAACACCATTGCCAATAGGGTGATGACGTAGGCGGCCGGTACACGACCGCCGGTGACCTGAGTGACGATGCCGTAAGTCGTGAAGATCGTCAGTGGGACCATGTAGACGAGGCCGAAGAAGACGAGCGAAGGTACTCCGAGTGCTCGTTTCAGTTGGGTCTCAGAAGTGTCTTGGGTGGTGGAGCTGTGATTGGAATGGGACATCATTGTCCTTTCGATTCAGTCCGCTGAATGGACGGCCACGCCGCGCAGGAACGTGCGGCGAACAGGGGTGGCAGACAGTTGCTGGGGGAGCAGTGTTCGGGGATCCGAACCGAGAATGATGAAGTCGGCGCTCGCGCCTGGACGGATCACTCCCCACCTTTCGGATCTAAGGTCTGCAAATGCTTGGTGGGCCACCGCAGTCGAGTAGGCGTCGAGAGAGCGTTCGATGTCGAGGATCTCTTCGGGAGTCCACCCGCCGTCGGGCTCACCGTCGTCGGTCTGTCTGCTCACGGCAACGGCGAGACCCTCGAACGGCGTCCCCGAAGTGCAGGGCCAGTCCGAACCGAAAGCGAGGTGCCCGCCGCTGTCGAGGACGCTTCGCATCCGATATTGCGCCAGGGCGCGCTCCCTGCCGATCCGGGGGACGGTGAGTACCGTCATGAGGTCATCAAGTTGAGCCCACAGCGGCTGCATATTCGCGATGACGCCGAGTTCAGCAAAGCGGGACAGGTCGGCAGAGTCGATGATCTGGGCATGTGCGATCACCGGCCGTCGATCACGGGCACCGTTGTGCCGGATTGTGTGCTCGATGGCATCCAATGCTTGTCGAACGGCCGCGTCGCCGATGGCGTGGATGTGGATCTGAAACCCTGCCGCGTCGACCTCGCGAACCGCCTCCGCCAGAGAATCTCCTTCCCAGACTTGCATTCCGTGGTTGTGAAGGGAGGTGCAGTAGGGCTCGATGAGCGCACCGGTTTCGTTTTCGATGACTCCGTCGGCGAAGAATTTCACGGTCTGAGCGGTCAGGAACGGATCCGAAAGTTCCTCGATCCTTTGGCGCGCAGAGAGCATTTCGGGCAGTTGTTGCGTGAAGCGGCGGGGATCGGCGTAGAACGCGAGGTTGAATCTCAGTTTGAGCCGATTCTGCTGAGAGGCGGAAACATAGGTTTCGACGTCGGCTGGTTCCACCCACGCGTCCTGGACCCAAGTGACGCCTCGAGCGAGATAGTATTCGGCGGCCCGATCGAGAGCGCGGAGTCGAACAGATTCGTGGTGCGGCGGACGAAAGCCGTCGATCAGATCTACCGCACCCCATTCACGCAGAGTGCCGAGCGGTGAACCGTCGTCTCGGCGAGGAATCTCGCCTATCTGTGGTTCCGGTGTTGCAGCGGTGATCCCCGCCAGTTTCAATGCTCGAGAATTGCACCACACGGTGTGGTAGTCCCAGGCGCGAAGGACGACCGGTCGGTCGGACACGGCTCTGTCGAGCCATTCGGCGTCGAAGAGACCGTCGCGTACGAGGCTGCCGTCATACGAGGCACCTGTGATCCAAGCTTCGTCGGGGTGAGCGTCCGCATACCGTTTCACCTCGGCGATGATCTCTTCGACGCTCGTGCACGACCTGACCAGCGGCCCTTCTGCCTCCATTCCGCCGAATATCGGGTGGGCGTGACCGTCTCCGAAAGACGGCATGAGGAATCCGCCTTCGAGGTCGATAGTCTCGAGAGAGGCATCTTCTTGCTCTGTGGTGTGCTCAAGCAAAGGGCCGACGGCCTCTGCGCCGACAGCAGTGATAATGCCGTCCTGGATCAGAAGCGAGTCCGCGGGTTCGGACTTTGCTCCGAGCCAGATGGCACCGTTGTGGAAGTGCTGTGTCTTCAAAGCTGTCGTACTCCTGCTTCATCGTATTGACTGGAGTTGTCGGAACCAATACGAACAGTGTTCGTGTATGTGGCTGGGAACACGATACACTGCTCGAAGTGCGGATGGAAGAGTGAATTTGAGAGCGAGTGTTCTGTGAGACTGAATCGGGATCGGCTGGTTGATGCCGCGCTCGCACTCGTCGACGAAGAAGGTGGCGAAGCATTGTCGATGCGAACACTTGCTGCTCGCGTCGACCGTCAGGTGTCGTCTCTGTACAACCATGTTCCGGGCCGGGGTGAACTCATCGAGCTGATGCGCGCCCGGATAGTGGCCGATATCGACGTCGGAGTGTTTGGCCGGATCGAGGGTGCTGGCGAGAACGTGCCTTGGGACAAGGCTCTGGAGATGTGGGCGCGATCCTATCTCACGGCCTTTGCAGATCACCCGAATCTCATTCGGTTGTTGGCAACGACATCGATTCGGGACCTGTCAACATATGAAATGTACGACGCCGTGATCGGTGGCTTGCGCCGAGGCGGCTGGCCGCAGGGACGGACTGTCGCGGTGATGCGGTCCGTCGAAGCCTATGTCCTCGGCTCCGCTTTGGACATCGTCGCTCCGGTCGACCTCATCACCCAGGAATCTGCGGGAGAGGGCTTTGCCGAAATTCAGGCGGCACTTGACCCGCGGTTCGTCGACGGTTCGTCGGCGGCCGCTTCATTCGAGTTCGGGCTGACAACCCTGATCGAAGGCCTGAGGCTCCAGCTGAAGGCAATCTCATGAGTCCTGTCGACCCGAGCGAGCCAGAGCTGGAGCTGTTCTGGGCCGATACCCGAAGTCGCTTCCCCGACCTGCCGTCACCGCTGTCCGAAGCGTGGGCCTTCGGTGCGACTCCTGAGCACGCGGACGAACTTCTCGCTCTCGTTCTGGACGGGACGAAGACGGGCACCGCCTCGGCGCTGTGGGACATCGAAGCCGATGGCGAATCCGTCCCGGAAATGGGTGGGCTGAGCATCATCCTCGACGG
Source organism: Brevibacterium limosum (assembly GCF_011617705.1). NCBI lineage: Bacteria > Bacillati > Actinomycetota > Actinomycetes > Micrococcales > Brevibacteriaceae > Brevibacterium > Brevibacterium limosum. Next base: position 1,274,894 of record NZ_CP050154.1, read on the forward strand.
TCAGGACGGACCGAGCGCCCTCATCGAAACCACCGCGATCGACGTCGTCCCATTTTCCGAGGTGACCAGCGAGCACGCCCATTCCGAAGGGGAGGGCGACCGAACCCTGGCCGCCTGGCGCGAGATTCATGAACATTTCTGGCGCGAATACGGGCAACGAGGATTCTCGCCCGACATGCCGGTCGTCTGCGAGCGCTTCAGGCTGCTCTTCAGTGCAGAAGCCGGAACACGCGAAGACGATGCCGGCGACGAGCCACGCGGGAGCAGAGTATGAACGAGATCGCTTACTGGAGCCTCATCCACGCGGAGCGCGCACGCCTCGCCGATCTTCTCGCCGCACTCGAACCTGAGCCGTGGACGCACGCAACTTTGTGCGAAGAATGGACGGTCGAGCAGGTCGTCGCCCATCTGACGGCCACGGCCGATACTGGGCGGTGGGCCTGGATCCGCAGCATCATCCGGGCGGGCTTCGATCCCGCAGAACACAACGCGCGATTGCTCGAGCGCAAGCTCGGCGCCTCACCAGAGGAGACCCTCGAGAAGTTCCGCGAGTCGATCGCTCTGACAATCGCACCGACGAAGGACCTTCAAGCCTTCCTCGGCGAAGTCATCATCCACGGCCAAGACATCGCACGGCCACTGGGTCTCGGACTGACTCCCGACGCTGCGGCGACCGTCGAAGTGGCCCGATACCTCGCCGCTAAGGACTTCGCCGTGAACTCGAAGACCCTGGTGAGAGGACTGGCGCTCAGCGCAGCGGACGCAGACTTCGAAACCGGAAGCGGACCGGAAGTGACCGGTCGTCTCCTCGACCTCGTCATGGCCATGGCCGGCCGACCGGAAGCGCTGGCAGGCCTAACCGGTGGTGGAGTCTCCGAGCTCCGGCGACGGATGAGCTGAAGCGCGGCGGGCCGGATTCGCCGACCCGGAGACCGCGAAGGACCACCGCAGGCGCTCAGCCGAACCCGACGACCCCGATCGCCACGAAGGCGAAACCGAGCAGCTGCAGCGAAGCGCGCACGATCTGGAAGGCGTCCCATCGTCTGCGCATGGCGATGAATCCTTCGGGCGCAGCCTCCTCGACGATCCGTCCGGTCCTAGCGTTGATCGGGACATTCCCGAAAATCGTCACGACCAGAGCGACACCGAGGCTGATGGCGGCCGAAAGCAGCCAGGCGTTGGCCTCATCGATCGCGATGATGATGGCCAGAGCGGTCGCCACGGTCATCCCGACCGGCATCACCCGACCGAATGTCTTCAGCAGCCCCTTCTCCATGATGAGTTGATCGTCCGTCTTCAGCCGACGGATCACCGGGTGGACCAGAGCGGCCGATCCGAACTCCGCCGAACCGACGAAACCGGTGACGAGGACCGTGGCCAATGCGAAAGCGTCCATGACCTCTTCCCCTAATAGGTAGTGAAACTATCCATAATAGATAGTAGAGGTATCTGCTAAGGTCGATCAAGACCAGTCACAGACCATTGCCGGCAGTACCGGGAGGAGAGGGCGATGCAGGAGTCGGGGGAGAAGCCGGAGATGCGGATGGCGGAGCTGTCCCGCCGCTCGGAGCTCAGCGTGCCGACCATCAAGTATTACCTGCGTGAGCGCCTGTTGCCGCCGGGGCGGCGGACGAGTGTGAATCAAGCCGTCTACGATCAGACTCATCTCGACCGGCTGCGCCTCATCCGGGCATTGACTTCGATGGCCGGGCTGCCCTTGGCGAAAGTGCGAGCCGTCGTCGACGCGGTGGACGGGCGGGCCTCGGAGATCGAGGCGATGGGAGTCACACAGGATGCGCTCATCGGAGAGGTCGAGGCCGACGATGTCGATGCCTCAGCGTTTCTCGACCGTGTGATCACCGCACGAGGATGGCACTGTGAGGCCTCGTCACCGGCCTATCGGGCAGCCGTGAGCGCGATTGCCATGCTGAGCAGGGAGGACATGACTCCGATTCTGGACCGGCTCGACGCCTACGTCGAAGCCGCCGAAGCCGTCGGCAGGACCGATCTGGACGCCATTGCCGATGCAGGCAGTCTGGAGGAGAGGATCCGCGGAGTCGTCCTCGGCAGCGTGCTGCGCCGACCGCTGCTGGAGGCGCTGGTCCTGCTCGCCCAGCAGCACTTCGCGCAGGGCCTCACTCGTTCGGAAGAAAGCTGACCGGGAACAGCTCCGTCCTCGCGATCACGCGCTCATGACTCTTCCGGCACGGCGTCGTAGGTGAGCCAGTTCGTCTGCTTCGCGACATCGTCGTAGAGCACTTGGGCCTGGGCGTTGTCATCGGCGGTGATCCAGCGGATCACGGAACAGCCTTCGGCCGCGGCGATCGACTGCAGGCGCCCGATCAATGCGCGACCGGCACCTCGGCCGCGCGCCCGAGGATCGGTGAAGAGATCATCGAGCCAGATGCCCACGCTGCCGGCCGAGGGACGGGAGAAACGACGATAGTCGGCGATTCCGACGATCGTCCCCTCCACCTCGGCGACAAGCCCCTGGCACTCATGATCGGGATCGGTCAGCCATGACCACACACGAGAGACGATCTCCTCGGACGGTTCCAGCCGGTAGAACTCGCGGTAGGCACGGAAGAGCTCCTTCCACCGGGTCTCGTCGGCAGGCGCGGTGGGGCGAATCGTCGGCGCGGGGGAATCCGTCATCTGCTGTCCTCTCTCAGATCTCGATGCATTGACCACAGTACGTCCAATGCAGGTGACCGCGGAGTCAGAACCCGCGAATTCGATTCGGCAAGAGACTCCGCCTCCTGATGACAGGAACCGGATCTGGTCGTGAGCGTACGCAAGGTGATGACACGTGCACCTTTTGTGGTGTGGGGTGCACCGTCCGTGATCAGCGTCGGCTGAGGCCAACTCCGGGAGCAGAGAGAAGTCCCCGGTGCGGAAGCCTGTCGACTCCGCACCGGGGACCGCGGTACGCGAGAGGGGACTTGAACCCCTACGTCCGAAGACACTGGAACCTAAATCCAGCGCGTCTACCAATTCCGCCACTCGCGCTCAAGCGGCCGCATCAGCGGCCGCGACGCCCTCAAGATTAGCAGGGGCGGCGCGAGTTCCTGAAAACTCAGGCTGCGTCGATGCCCAGCTCTCTGCGGACGCGAGCGACGTGCCCGTTGGCCTTGACGTTGTACTGGGCGAGTTCGACCTTGCCCTCGGCATCGACGACGACGGTCGAGCGGATGACGCCCTGGACGACCTTGCCGTAGTTCTTCTTCTCGCCGAAGGCGCCCCACTCGGTCATCATCGTCTTGTCCTCATCGGAGAGCAGGTCGAAGTTCAGACCCTCCTTCTCGATGAACTGCTGCAGCTTCTCCGGCTTGTCCGGGGAGATGCCGAGGACCACGATTCCGGCGGCCTTGAGCGCCGAGAGCGAGTCCCGGAAATCGCAGGCCTCGGTGGTGCAGCCCGGGGTCATGGCGGCCGGGTAGAAGTAGACGACGACCCGCTGGCCCTTGTAGTCGCTGAGGCTGACGGACTTTCCGTCCTGGTTGACGAGGGTGAAATCCGGGGCGGTGTCGCCGACTGACAGACGTGACATGAATATTCCTCCTGGTTTGGGCGGTCTCCGGGGTGGATGACCATTGCTGCCCACCACTCTATTCCGTTGCCGGACCGAACGCCTCCGCCGTTCGGCGGAGGCCTCAGCTGATTCTTTCGCCGAGGCGGCCCCGCCGTCTCACTCGACCCGTGCGATCGCCTGACCCACGGCCACGACGTCGCCGACGGCCGCCACCTGGTGCAATGTTCCCGCGACGGGTGCTTCGACCCGAGTCTCCATCTTCATCGCCGAGAGCACGGCGACCTCGTCACCGGCAGCCACTTGCGAGCCGTCATCGACGAGGAAGTCCACGAGGCTGCCCGGCACGGGTGCGGTGACATCCCCGGCACTCGCCGAGGCGGCTCCACCGTTGACGGCAGCATCGCCCTCGCCACCGGTCCCACCGACCGAGCCGAGAGCCGCCAGTAGTCCCGCGGGCAGTCCGATGCTGGTGAGCTTCCCGTCGATCTCGATCGACATGCGCTGCATCTGACCGTCGGCCACCGGGGCCGGGCGGTCCTGAGTCTCGAAGCGCGGCAGCAGCTCGGCTTCGATCCACTGCGTGTGGATGCCGTCGACACCGTCGCCGCCGAGACCGGTGAACGCCTCGTCGCCGAGGATGGCGAGTGAGCACGGCAGCACCGTGGCAACCCCGTCGACGCGGAGCTCCTTCGCCGCTGTCAAGGTGCGTGCGATCGCCTGCCCGCGGTCGGGACCGTGGACGATGAGCTTCGCGAAGAGGGAATCGAAGGCCGGCTGCACTGTGTCACCGGTACGCACACCGGAATCCCAGCGCACGCCGAGACCCCCGGGCACATCGAGTACATCGATGCGTCCCGGAGTCGGCAGGAAGCCACGGCCGGGATCTTCGGCGTTGATGCGCAGTTCGATGGCATGACCGACCGGCTGCGGGGTCGATTCCAGAGACAGTCCCTGGCCGAAGGCGATGCGGAACTGTTCGGCGACGAGATCGACCCCTGAGGTCACCTCGGTGACGGGATGCTCGACCTGCAGTCGGGTGTTGACCTCGAGGAACGTCATGGTGCCATCTGCAGCGAGCAGGAACTCGACGGTGCCGGCACCGCGGTAGTCCACCTCGGCGCAGATGGCTTCGGCCGAACGGTGCAGGCGCTCACGCTGCTCATCCGTCAGTCCCGGGGCGGGTGCTTCCTCGATGAGCTTCTGATTGCGCCTCTGAGCGGAGCAGTCGCGGTCACCGACGGCCACGACCCGACCCTGACCGTCGCCGACGATCTGGACCTCGACGTGGCGGGGACGCTCGAGGTACTTCTCGACGAAGCATTCGGGTCGACCGAAGGCGTCGACGGCCTCACGGGTCGCCGATTCGAAGGCACCGGCTACCTCGGTCAGCTCGTGGACGATCTTCATTCCGCGTCCGCCGCCACCGTGGGCGGCCTTGATGATGATCGGCAGTCCTGCCTCGGCGGCGAAGGACTCGACCTCGGCCGCGTTCTCCAGGGGACGGTCGATGCCCGGTGCCAGGGGAGCGCCGACTTTCTGCGCGAGCTGACGGGCCGTGACCTTGTCGCCGAGGGCCGTGATCGTGTCAGCGGTCGGACCGATCCAGATGAGGCCGGCGCCTTCGACGGCGGCGGCGAAGTCGGCGTTCTCGGACAGAAATCCGTAACCGGGGTGGACGGCATCGGCACCGGCGGCCTTCGCTGCGGAGAGGATCGCATCGATGTTGAGGTACGTGTCGCCCGCTGTCGTCCCAGGCAGAGCGAACGCTTCGTCTGCAAGCCGGGCATGCATGGCGTCGGCGTCCTGATCAGCATAGACAGCCACCGAAGTGTGCCCGTGCTGGGCGCAGGCGCGGAGGATGCGGACGGCGATCTCGCCGCGGTTGGCGATGAGGATTCTCGACATAGTTCAGCCTTCGTTCTCGTTGGTGCGGGGTCCTGCTGCGGTGCGGGACGCCTCGGCCGGGCGGGGGTTCGGCGTCGGTCGGGCAGAGGTGGTGAAGCGCAGCTTCACGCCGGGAGGCAGCTGCGCGGCGAGGTCGACATCATCGACACTGGCGATGATCGGATAGCCGCCGGTGAGCGGATGGTCGGGCCCGAAGAGCACCGGCTGACCGTTCGGCGGAACCTGCAGGGCACCGGTGACCGCGCCTTCGCTGGGCAGCTCGCCCGTGTGGGCACGTTCGAGTGGAACCTCACCGTTCAGTCGCAGTCCGACCCGGTCGGATTCGTGGGTGACCGTCCACTCCTGTGACAGCAGAGTCTTGATCCCGGCCTCGGTGAACCAATCCTCACGCGGTCCCAGCGTCGCGCTCAGCATCACGGTCTCACCCGCCTGCGGAAGATCCCTTGGCTGCGTGGGATTGGGGTCGACGAGGTGGGGCGCCGTCCGCGGATCGTGCACACTCACCGTGGTGCCCTTGTCGACAGCGGCCGGACCGAGCCCGGCCAGGGTATCGGCGGAGCTGCTGTCCAGGGCCGTTTCGACGTCGATGCCACCACGGACTGCCACGTAGCGGCGGACTCCGCGCTCGGTTGGTCCGAGATCGAGTTCGTCCCCGTCGGACAGGGCAAAGGCCTCGCCTAGGCGGGGCATGAGGACCGTGCCATCGGCAGCCGTCACGGTGATCGTTCCGGTGGCCCCGGTGACGGCGGCGACGCCGTCACCCGTGCAGCGCAAGAGGACTCCGCCGCCGAAGCTCTCCAGCCCGGCAGCGGTCTCGGCATTGCCGACGAGACGGTTGGCGGTGGTCAACGCGGTGCGGTCGGCGGCCCCGGCGGCGGAAACTCCCATCGAGGCGAAACCTGGTCGGCCGAGATCCTGGATGAGCAGCTGCAGCCCGGGACGCAGCACCTCGAGGGAGTGGGAGACCGCTGCCGCCGAATCGGATGCCGAATCCGCTGCTGAATCCACCGCAGAATCCGACACCGCAACTGGCGAACCCGAGAAACCTGTCGAACCCGACCCCGCACTCGAGCCCGCGACCTCGACGGTCTCGCGGCCCGCCTCGGCGAATTTCACGATCGTGCCGGGTACGAACAGGGCCGGTGGTTCCCGGTCCAGGTCCCACAGCTTCGCATCGGTGCGTCCGATGAGCTGCCACCCGCCGGGGGAGGAGCGAGGGTAGACGCCCGTGAATTCACCGGCCAGAGCCACCGAACCCACGGGCACACGAGTGCGTGGGGACGAGCGGCGGGGAACGGTGAAGAGCTCGTCGTCACCGGCGAGGTAGCCGAAGCCGGGAGCGAAGCCGGCGAACGCGACCTCCCAGGTCGCGGCCTGGTGGCGGGCGGTCACCTCGGCGGGGGAGACGGAGAGGAGGTCGGCCACCTCTGCGAGGTCATCGCCGTCATAGCGGACATCGATCGTGACTTCCCGGGCCGCATCCGAGACCGACTCGGTGTGCCCGAACCCGTGCACAGCCTCGGCGAGGATCTCGGCACTCGTGCGGGCGGGATCGAAGCTGATGAGCACCGTACGCGCGGCCGGGATGAGTTCGGTGACGCCGGGCAGATCGGCGGCTTCGAGACTGTGGTGCAGGGCCATCGTCGCGGACAGGTCCGCGCATTCGACGAGGAGGTGATGCCTGGAGGCGGTGTGGAAGGTCAGGGAGTCGGTCAGCGGGGTCGAAGTCATTGGCGGTAGGTGTCTTCCGGTTCGTCGGTGATGAACATCTTCCCAGGTGAGTGCGTGATCGCGAAGGGAATTCCCGATGCCTGGATGGCTGCCTGCGGGGTGACACCGCAGGCCCAGAAGACGGGAATGTCGCCGTCTTCGATGACCGGGGCGTCACCGAAATCCGGGGCATCGAGGTCCTCGATGCCGATCTGGGAGGGTTCGCCGATGTGGATCGGTGCACCGTGGACGGCGGGGAAGCGGTCGGTGATGCGCACAGCCTCGGCGACCTGGAAGGCCGGGATCGGGCGCATGGACACGACCATGTCGCCGCTGACCCGACCGGCCGGAAGGCAGGTCGTCGACGTGCGGTACATCGGCACGTTGCGACCGGCCCCCTGGTGGCGGATCGGGATGCCCGCCTCGGTCAGGCCGTTCTCGAAGGTGAACGAACAGCCGATGAGGAAGGACACGAGGTCCGGATGCTGCTCCCATGCCTCGGTGGCATCGGTGACCTCGGCGGCCAGCGCGCCGTTCTCCCAGATCCGGTAGCCGGGAATGTCGGTGCGGATATCGCTGCCCGGAGCCAGTGCGGAGGACAGCTGCCCGGGTTCGAGGACGTCGACGACCGGGCACGGCTTCGGGTTGCGCTGGGTGAACAGGAGGACGTCGAAGGCCCAATCCACGGGGACGGAGATGAGGTTTGCCTGGACGAGTCCCGGCGCCATCCCCGAGGTGGGGCCGTCGAATCCTGCCCGGATGCGTGCGCGCGCTTCCGCACCAGCCGCCCGCATAGCGTCCATGGCGGTGGCGCCGGAGGTGGCAGTGGCGGTCGTGGTTGCAGCGCTCATTTGCCGACTCCGGCGAAGGCGGCGATCGTGACGCCTTCGGATTCGAGGAGATCACGGGCAGCCCGGGCCATGTCGATGGATCCCTGGCTGTCGCCGTGGAAGCAGATGGACTGCGCATCGATGTCGACGTGGCTGCCGTCGATGGCTTCGACCTGTCCGGTCTGGACGAGGCGCAGGACGCGGGAGGCTACGGCCTCTGGGTCGTGGAGGACCGCGTTCGGCTCCGACCGGGAGACCAGGGAACCGTCGGGGTTGTAGGACCGGTCGGCGAAGGCCTCGGCGGCAACGGTCAGCCCGGCCCCGGCGGCGACGCGGTTGGCCACGCTGCCGGCGAGGCCGAGGAAAACCAGCGAGTCGTCGATGGCTTTGACCGCGTCCACGACGACCTTCGCCTGCGCTTCGTCGTGGACGATCGCGTTGTAGAGGCCGCCGTGGGGCTTGACGTAGGAGACGGTTCCGCCGACGGCTGTGGTCAGGCCGATGAGCGCGCCGATCTGGTATTCGACCTGCGCCTGCAGGGTCGCTGCCGGCACGTCGAGGGCGCGGCGACCGAAGCCTTCGTAATCGTCGTAGCCGGGATGTGCTCCGATGACGACTCCGCCCTTCGTCGCGGCGGCGACGGTGGCACGGATGCCTTCGGGGTTTCCGGCATGGAAACCGCAGGCCACGTTCGCGCTGGTGACGAGGCCGAGCATGGCGGCATCGTCACTGACGACACGGTCGGGAACGTTTTCCCCGAGGTCAGAGTTGAGGTCGATTCTCAGTTCGCTGTTGACAGACAATGTCACCCTCCGATTCCGATCATGGCGAAGATGGGGCCGATGGACTGTGTGGCCGTGTACCACGTGACCAGTGTTGCCGCGGTGCCGATGATGAGCAACCACTTCGGGTACGAATCAGTGCGCAGCAGGCGCGGCCTGAACCAGCCGATGTACATGAAGATCGTCAGACCGATCGGCAGGATGAGCCCGTTGAAGCCGCCGACGAAGACGAGCAGCGTTGCCGGAGCGGTGCCGAGGACGAGGTAGACGACGAGCGAGACGACGATGAAGGACACCGTCGCCAGCTGCAGCGGCCAGCCGCCCTCGAGGCGTTTGGAGAACGCCGAGAGGAACGTCGCCGAAGTGTAGGCGGCACCGATGACCGAGCTCAGAGCCGCGGCCCAGAAGATCGCGCCGAAGATGCGCATTCCCGCATCGCCGAGGACTGCGGCGAAGGCCTGACCGGCGGGGTTGGCCACGCTCGAGTCGAGGTCGAGAGCGACACCGGAGGCGACGACGCCGAGGATGGCGAGGAAGAGGACGTAGCGCATGACACCGGTGACGAGGATCCCCGACAGAGCCGAGCGCATGACAGAACCGGCATTCTCCGGGCCGGTCTTGCCCGAGTCGAGGTACCGGTGGGCGCCGGAATAGGTGATGTAGCCGCCGACGGTGCCGCCGACGATCGTGGTCACGGTGGCGAAGTTGATGGTGTCGGGCGCGATCGACTGTCTGAGCGCCTCACCGACCGGCGGGTTCGAGACGATGGCGACGACACAGGTGAGGATGATCATTCCGACGCCGAGGACGAGGACGACGGCGTCGACGACCTTTCCGGCGCGTTTGAACAGGAAGATGCCGATCGCCAGGACGCCGGTGAGCAGTCCGCCGAGCTTCGGGTCGATGCCCAGCAGCGCATTGAGGCCAAGGCCGCCACCGGCGATATTGCCGATGTTGAAGGCCAGTCCGCCGACGACGATCAGGACGGACAGGAGGATGCCCGAACCCGGCACGGCCGAGGAAGCCAGCTGTGCTGCGCGTTTGCCCGAGGAGGTCACCATCCGCCAGATATTGAGCTGGATGGCGATGTCGATGAGGATCGACGCGAAGATCGCGAAGGCGAAGGCCGCACCCATCTGAGCCGTGAAGGTGGCGGTCTGCGTGATGAAGCCCGGACCGATCGCCGAGGTGGCCATGAGGAAGATGGCGCCGATGATCGCGCTGCGGCTGATCTTGGAGCCGATTTCGCTCTTGGCATTGTCAAGGCCCGAGGCGGCCCCATCCGTAGAAGAGGATTCCGGCGGCTGGGATTCCGGTGCGTGTGACATGGGAGTCTCCGACTGTCTGGTGGTCAGTTGTTCCTTCGTGTGCGCCGATGGGGTGAGGGCAGCGATGTATGTGTCCTGGCGCACGTAAAGTGGTAAACAATGTAGCACTCATTGTTCAACAAACATAGACGGAGGTCACACTTCTCGTCGTCTCTTTGTCGACGGACGGATGGGATTTCGGGGTGCTGTTTCAGTAGGATGGAGAGGTGAATCACGATTCGTCCCTGGTCAACAGGCTCACTGACCGCCTCATCGCTGCAGAGCTGCGCCCGGGTGAGCGGCTGTCCGAAACCGCGCTGGCGAAGGAATTCGATGTTTCGCGCAATACTCTGCGTGAGGCGTTCCGGGTCCTCGGTGAGCAGGGCCTGGTCACGCATATCCCGCACCGAGGCGTCTCAGTGGCGTCACCGAGCACCGCCGATGTCGTCGACATCTACCGGGTGCGTCATCATGTGGAGTGCTCGGTGCTCGAGTACGCTCCGCGCAATCACCCGAACGCCGTGAGGATGGAGGCGGCCGTCGAGGCTGCCGAGAAGTTCGCTGCCGAAGAGAACTGGCTGGAAGTCGGCACGGCGAACATGGGGTTCCACAATGCCGTCGTCTCGCTGTCGGACAGCAGGCGGTTGATGCGGTCGTTTGCCAATGTGCTCGCCGAGCTGCGCCTGGCCTTCCTCAAGGTGGAGGTCCTCGACTTCCTCCATGCGCCCTTCATCGAGCGCAACCGCGAGGTGGTCGAGATCTATCGCTCTGATGGGCCGGGGGCCGCCGCTGCTAGGCTTGCCGTCTACCTCGGGGACTCGGAGAGACAGGTTCTCGGTGCCTATGCCCGCGCCGGTCAGGACTGAATTGGGAAGCTGGGGTTCGTGAGTGCTATTGAACCGGATTCGATGACACCTCGAGCTGCGAATAGCGGTCGTTCTGAGGAGTCAGCTTGGACGCGCCTTTGAGCTTAGATGAGAAGGGGCCGTTGGAGACACCAAGGTAAGCCTGCTTACGAGTGTGCTGCCAGTAGTCTGGAGCATCACTCCTTGAGCTCTTCAGAGTTGACCAGCTGGCCGATTGAAATCTGGCGGGTGGCAGAGTTAGCTCGCTAAGGTCACGACACCACCTAGCTTCGCGCGAAGACGTGTCAATCGATGTGAAGACAGACTGATCGGACAGTTAGTGCAGTTCGGGTGCCACCAAAGGCAGCACCCGAACCCGTTCTCTGATGTCGTTAAATGAAGCTTGCAGTCCTTCTGGAGGGTGGATCAGGTCAGGCTGGAATGAGCCCGTGCGGATCGATGATGAACTTGTCCGAAGCACCCTTATCAAAGGTTGCGTAGGCGTCTGGAGCATCGTCGAGACTGATGATCTTCGTGTTGAGCATGTCGCTGAGGTACGGCATGCGGTCCCAGAGAATGGCCATCATCAACTCGCGGTTGTAGTGCATGATCGGTGCCTGGCCGCCCGAGATTCGAGGTGACTTGATCCATGCTTTTCCGAAGTCGAGTGGGAAAGTTCCTTCCTGCTCTGCTTTCGACTCTGCAAGCGGATCGGGTCCGTAGACTCCGATAATGCCGGTGGCTCCGCCAGGTCGGGTAGCGTCCATGACTTGATTGATCGCGTGCGCGGGATCCATATCTCCGGCCTCACGACCGATTCCATGTGCTTCCGAGCCCACGTAGTCCACCGCACAATCCACCATGGGCTCGCCTAGAATAGCTTCGATCTGATCGGTCAGAGGAACATCCTCGTTGAGGTCAATGGTCTCGCAGCCGTTCTGTTTCATCAGATCGAGGCGGTCCTTGTGGTAGTCGCCGACAATGATGCATGACGCTCCGAGGAGGCGAGCTGCCGCTGCCCCGCAACGGCCGACAGGTCCTGCACCGGCAATATAGACTGTCGAGCCTGGCTTGGCGCCGGCCTCCATGAGTCCGTGGAATGCAGTGGGAAGAATGTCTGACAAGAGGGCCAAGTCGCGGATCTTCTCCATGGCCTGGTCCTTGTCTGGGAAGCGGAGCAGCTGAAAGTCGGCATAGGGCACAAACAGGTATTCCGCCTGTCCACCTTGCCAATTGCCGAGGTTGAACCCGTAGGCTGCGCAGGCGACATCTGGATTCGTAGTCTCGCAGATTTCCGTCCTGCGCGCCCGGCAATTGCGACACCGGCCGCAGGCGACATTGAACGGCACCGAGACGAGATCGCCTTCCTTGAGGAAAGTGACGTCGGATCCGAGCTCAACTACCTGGCCTGTCATTTCATGTCCCATGACCATGCCTTGGGGCACTGGGAAAGAGCCACGGTAGATGTGGAGGTCGCTTCCGCAGATATTCGTAGCGACGATTTTCAGTATGACACCGTGCGGTGCTTTTGCTCCGTCGGGCATCTCCAGTTTTGGGAAGTCGAGATTTTCGACCTGCATGTCTTGTGGATTAGCGAACACTACTGCGCGATTGCCATCAGCCATGATTTTCGTGTCCTTCCATAGGATGGTCATCCAGCTTTCTGCTGGAACTTGCATGCGAAAGCGTTTATTTTTCGCCTGCTGGTTCAGCCTAGTTGAATCGCCCCAGGGATAATAGAGGCAGGGAGATTGGAGGAAGGAGATTCTCTCTTGCCAGTGAAATACGCCGACGAGCTCAAGGATCGTGCCGTCGAGCGCGTCGTCCGTGCCGAGGCCGATCTGGACGTCGCAAACGGGGCAAACACGCAATACGTGGTCGTGGCCTGGTGCAACAAGACCCGACTGCACCCAGCGACAGGGTGCCGCCCGCCACTCGAGGTCCATTCGGAGTGGATCAACCAGTCCGCGACAGAACCCGCGGCTGCCAAGGAGACCAGAATAGGAGCCTCTGTGAAACCCGCGGCTTGACAGGCCTCGGTAGTAGTCGCCGACCCCCTCACCATCCTTTCAGCGGGGTGCCTCCTGGGTACGTGTGCCGCGCCTCCTCGCTTCGAGCGCCGCAGTCAACGTCCGGGCGTCATAGTCGCCCAACAGGCGCCGACCTTCGACAAAGAACGTTGGGGTGGCATGAGCACCGCTGGCCTCGGCACTCACGAGGTCGCGGTTGACTCGTTGCGCGACATCCTCGCTGTCCATGTCTTGGATGAAGCGATCGACGTTCAGCCCGAGCTCTTCCGCATAGGCAAGGAGATGCTCCCGCTCGAGCGCGTCCTGGTGTGTGAATACGAAATCGAGCCATCGCCAGAACTCGCCTTGGTTTGCAGCTGCTTCAGACGCTTTTGCAGCCAATGGTCCGTGTGGGTGGTGGGGAAGATGCCGCACTACGTAACGAAGATCGTCGCCGAATTGCGCGCGCAGGTCCTCCCAGGAGCCAGTGGCGTGTGCACAGTACTCGCACTCGAAGTCGATATATTCGACCAGAGTCAGCTTGGCGTCCTGCGGGCCGCGAATGTGATCGACTTCGGGATCGACCGTAGGATCGAGCACCATGGGCAGATCTGCAGTCTCCTCACCCCACCGCTTGGCAGCGATCTTGAAAATCAACCAGCCCAGGGCAACGGCGAGCACCATGGAGACCAGGACACCCACAGTCGCCTGTCTCCCGAGATCAGTTGTCGAGCCGAAGGCAAGTCCGATGACGAGCAGAGAGACGGTGAACCCGATGCCTGAAAGCGCTGCACCGCCGAAGACGCTGCCCATTCCCACCCCTTCTGGCGGTCGGCCAAGGCCCATCCGGACTGCCAGCAGAGTGGCAAAGCCGATTCCAAGAAGCTTACCGAGTACGAGGCCAGCAATGACTCCCCAGGTCACGGATGAGCCGAGGGAATCAGCGAGCAATCCACCTCTGAGGTCGACGCCGGCATTGGCGAGTGCGAAGATCGGCACGACAAGCAGCGCAGTGGGCCAGCGAAGGACTTCGTGCATTCTCTCGTTCACCGAGATCCCCCGTGCTAGGCCGCGGTTGACACCGCGCGCCGAGGCGGCGCTGGGCGACTGCCAGAAGTCACGGAAAAGCTGGCGGGCAGCAACTACCTCGTGGCGCTGGGTAGGGTAGGCAGGGATGAGCAGCCCGGCTATCATGCCCGCGAGTGAAGCATGAACCCCGGAAGAGACAGTGGCGAACCACAGAACAATCACAATGATCACATAAGGCCCCGTAATCCACTGTCGTGAACGGCCAAGCGCCCACAAGCCGATGAGGCAGGCTAGAGCGATCAACAAGGGGACAAACTTGATCTCATCGCTATAGACAATGCCAATGATCGATACTGCCAGGAAGTCATCGACCACTGTCAGGGTGAGGAGGAAGACACGCAACTGACCTGACAGTCGTGGACCCACTATTGCCAAAGCGCCGAGCATGAACGCTGTATCCGTTCCGACGACAGCACCCCATCCGCCAAGTCCTCTACCGCCGGACAAGCTGACGACAAACGCATACACGAGAGCCGGGAGAGCGACGCCTGCGACGCCAGCTATCAAAGCGAGTTGAGCACGACTTCGATCGCGCAAAGATCCGTGCGCGAACTCCTGCCGCACCTCTAGTCCGACAACAAAGAAGAAGATCACCATGAGTCCGTCGTTGATCCAGTGGTGCAGAGTCATATGCATGCCCACGGGACCGACATCGAAGCCGACCTCCTGATGCCAGAGCGCGAAATAGCTTTCAGATAACGGCGAGTTCGCCCACGCAAGCGCCAATACTGTGACCAGCGCCAGAAACATCGCCGATCCGGACTCTGTTCGTAGACTGCGTACGATTTGACCGAGACCTGGCTTACGGTCAGCGAAGTTCTGCATGGAGGCAGTCTATCTTCACTTGCTGTTGTATCTTCATGCCGAGGCACCCGAGGACCAGTGGTCGTTCGGTACTCCCTGGGCCTGGCTATCATCGCGTGGCGCCCCGAAGGTGGCGAAACTCGAGATGGGCTGGGAGGAGACGATCGGCTTCTCAGGGACCGAAAGCAGTGTCGAGGCTGACACGTCCAGTCCAGACCCACATCTTGGCCTACACGATCTCTTCGCAGGAAAGAGAACAGAAAACCGCCACCCGGATGATCCGAATGGCGGTTGTCAGTGTGCTGTGCACCCCCCGGGACTTGAACCCGGAACCCACTGATTAAGAGTCAGTTGCTCTGCCAATTGAGCTAGAGGTGCGTGCCGCGCATCCCGCGCAACGAGAATTAATATTACTCAGGTGTCTGCCGATCATGCAAACCGAGATCGGCCCATATTTGATTTTGTGATGAAGGTCGCAAGCCCCAGGTCAGATACCCGATCAGACAGCGGCCAGTCCCTACAGATACATGCCGGAACTGGACTGCTCGGCCGGTTCGGAGATCGCGTGGACGTCGCGCTCACGCAGGAGCACATACGCCCGTCCCTCGAGCTCCACCTCGGCGAGTTCCTCGGGATCGTAGAGGACGGTGTCGCCGAGGTTGGCCTGCCTCACGTGCGGGCCCGCGGCGACGACCTTGCCCCACACGAGCCGTCTGCCCATGCTGGCGGTGGCGGGGATGACGATGCCCGCCGAGGATTTGCGTTCCCCGGCTTCCTCGCTGGGTTCGAGCAGAATCCGGTCATGGAGCATCCGGATCGGAAGTGCGGCATCAGCCACGCTTGCGACCGGAGAGCCCGACGACGAGGGCGGCCACACCGAGGACGGCGCCGGCGCCGAGTGCGAGGATCTCGGGCTTGGGGGAGCCGTCTTCCTCGACTACCTCGGACTTCGCCTTGTTGACGGCGCGGGTCGCGAGCACCTTCGGGTGGATGCGACCGACGAGCTCGTCGATGTTCTCGGCGATGCGCTCCTCGCGCAGACGGATCGACTCCGCGAGCTGTGCGGTTGTCGCCTGGTCGACGGTCACATCTGAGGTGTAGACGTTGTCAGTCATCGGGTCGAGTCCTCCCGGTCGATAATGCAATCCTGCGTCTGTGACCTTGTGCCACAGTGCTTCGCTGTCCAGCTTAGCGGCTGGGCACTGCGAGTGTCAGATATCGGCCGCGGTTCGACGGAATCTTACGATCTCGACGCTCGCATCCGCGGGCATGGTCGGGTAGTGGCCGCGGAGATTGCCGATATACCGGTCGAGCGCGCCCGGGCGAGTGAGGTCGAGATCCTCCGCCCCCAGTTCGTCGAGTCGTTTCACCATCACCGAGGAGACTTCCACCGGGAGGGTGCCATGCTCGGTGTTCTCGAAGTACGCCAGGGCCGGACCTGTACGGTGCGATTCGTTCCACCGCACCGTCAGCGTCTTCGTCCCGTCCGTGACCGCGTCGAAGTAGCGGGCGTGGAATCTCAGCAGCCGCGTCGGTGCTGACTCCGGATGCCGATAGGAGTGGGGGAGCAGCGCGGGGATCGGGACGATCGACCGCTGGCCTGTGATGTCGTCTGGAACTGCGACGAGCGCATCGGGATGGAGGTCGAGGATTACCTGACGGCAGCGTCCGCACGGGGCCAGCAATCCGCGGCTGTGGTCGCCGACCGCGGCGAAGGTGACCAGCGGGCCGGCGTTCGCGGCCGCGGCGGCACCGATCACGACGACTTCCGCGCAGGGCCCGCCGGTGAAATGGTGGACGTTGACGCCGGTGTGTATGGCTCCGGTGGTGTCCATCGCGGCTGCGGCGACGGTGTGGTTCTCATCGGTTCCGAGCCCGCGGGCGTGTTCCTCGGCGGCGGCGATCACGCGCAGTTCGGAGTCGAAGAGGTCCATAGGGCCTCAATCCTGTTTTCCGCGGCGTCCCATGATGTAGATGATAAACCCGACCGCGGCCATGCCTGAGGCGGCGAGGACGAAGATGGGCCAGGAGCTGACGATCGTGGAGATGATGGATTCGCCGAATGAGGTCGCCGGATTCTGATTGGCCCGTGGGGACGGCTGATCCCCGCCCGTGATGAGGTCCGTGTCGTCTTTGGGTGTCTGCTCATCGGGGTTGCGCGGCACCGGATCCGAATAGTCGGGACGTTCACTGTCCTCGTCATCCCCGGGCAGCCATTCGTCACCGGCGTTGCCGGGGATGGTCTCGCGTTCATCGGGGGATCCGTTGCCGTTCGCAGGGTCCGGTGTGGTGCCGTCGGCGTCGGAGGCGCCGATCGGTGATCCGGAACCGTCTTTGTCCGAATCCTTCTCTTCGTCCTCGTCGGAATCCGAGTCGGAGCCTGAGCTGTCGGAATCGCTGCTGCGTGAGCCGTCGGAACCTGAACCGGTGTCGGCGTCAGATTCCCTGTCGTCGGAGTCTTTGTCACCGGACGTGTTCGCACGGTCCTTTGTGCCCGAGTCCGAGGAGGTTCCGCCGTCGGTCGAGCTGGTGCTGTCGTCAGAGTTGTCGCTGTCCGATTTCGTCCCGTCCTTGTCGGCTTCGCGGTCGTCATCGGAGTTGTCGTCGGAGGTGGCCCCGTCCTTGCTGGCGGTCTTGTCCCCGCTCGTGTCGCTGTCGGAGCCGTCAGCCGCGGTCACACCATCGGCGGATGAGGAAGAGCCGTTGTCCGCCGTTCCGTTGTCGTTACCGGTCTTCGAACCATCTTTTGTGGAGCCGTCCGTCTCGCCGTCAGCGTCGGCCCCGTCGCCAGTGTCCGGGTACTGCTCACCTTCAGCGACGATTTGGCCCGCATCGTTGACCGTGAAAGTCCATGCCGGATCCGGGCCAGAAGGAGCGAACTCTTCAAAGTTCATCGGTTTGGTCTGACCCTCGGCAACGATCTGACCCTCTTCATTGAAGTGATATTCCGTAGGTGCTGCTTCAGCGGTGGCTTCGGCAAAGGACTGTCCGCTGTCGTCGGTATCCGCATCGTTCGCGGTCGATCCGGCGGCGGCATCGTCGTCGGACGACTGAGCGGGAATGCGTTTCATTGCCTGTTCCGGAGCTTTGAAAGACTTCCCGACCCAGCTATTTGGCAGGGTGCCTTTACCTTTTTCCTGATCATTCTCTGGAACAGACAGCTGATTGCCGATCATTTTCCAATCGGCTGTGAGTTCACCCCCAATCTCGCATGGTTCATCCGAGGTCCACTCCTGATCCTTGCAGGCCTTGTCGCCGTCTTCATCAGGGTTGTCGTCGTCCTTACCTTCGACCTCGGTCACGCCGTTGTCGGCGCTGCTCGAATCGGCCACGTCCTTGCTGTCTGATGTCGAACCAGCATCATCGCCGGAAGCGGAAGCGGAATCGGCCCCGGCGGAAGTATTCGCGTCAGCAGTGCTGCCGGCATCCTCCGCGTCGGCGGTCGAACTGGCTTCGGCCGTGGGAGTGGGACTCGGCTGGGCGACTGCGGGAGTGAACGTCGCCGAGAGAGGAAGTGCGGCCAGGGCAAGCGCAGCGCCGATTGCGGCGGCTCTGCGGCTGAACCGGTGTGAGACTGGCACTACGTTCCTTCGCGGTGGGGATTCCGACTTTATTGGGTCAAGGGGACATGACGTTCAGACACATCGGTGCCCATCTTAATGTCTCGACCAGATGTGTTAAAGCCGCTGGCGTGTTTCGCCGTGGCGCGGGATCCATGACCGAGCGGCGGTTCGCAACCGGCGCCCGGCGGCGGGAGGCCCCTCCACAGAGCTAACGATCCTGCTAGCGATCCTGCTTGTCCGACTTCTTCGGATACGCCCGAACGGTCGAGTCGTCGCCGAGCACCAGTGCCTCGTTGCCGTCGTCGATGACCGCCAGCAGATCGGTGTCGGTCTTGAACGCTTGTTTGCCGGCGAGCAGACACGAGGTGTTCGTGTCCATCGTGCAGGGGACGATGGATCCGCGCGGTTCGGAGAGGTGGATGTCACGGCTGGAGACGTCCATCAGCAGCAGACCCGACTCCAGATCGAAGAGATACGGACCGATGTAGGCGCGTTTTCCGGCCTGTCCGCGCACCCAGGACTTCTCACCGACGATGTCGGTCGTCGTCGTCACGGTCGACAGGATCGAACCGTCCTCGAGGGAGTGGACGACAAGCTGGATCCTGTGGCCCGAGTTCGTCGAGGCGCCCTGCTCGCCCCACAGTGTGATCGCCTTGCCGTGGCCGGCCGAGATCCAGTCGATGATCTTCAGTTCGTCGCCGGGGCTTTCGAGCTTGATGCTGCGCTCGTCGCCGGTCTTGATGTTCTTCGCCTTGACCGGGCCGTTCCAGTCGGAGCTGTAGAGCTCATCGTCATCGATGGCCATCGGCGTCGAACCGGCCTGCGGGGTGGGCACGTCTTCCAGTCCCTCGGCCCCGAAGGTCGAGAGCTTGTTGCCCGACTTGATGAGCACACTCTTGCCGGCCGAGGTGATGCGTGCCTTCTCCGGCAGCTCGTAGCTCTTGGGCTTCGAGTCTCCGTCGAAGAGCGCCTCGGCGGTGTTGCCTGACTGCCACAGCAGGGCCGGACGGCCGTCGATGACGGTGTCGACGGCGAAGGTCGGGGACTCATCGATCTTGGCCTTGTACCGAGACTTGCCGGTGTCCGCGTCGAGGACCTCGAGACGGTTGTCGTTGACGAGGAGGACGCCGCGATCGGAGGCCGTCACCGAGGCGCGCTTGGGCACCTCGGTCTCCCAAGCGGGGGAGTTGTCGTAGCTGGGCACAACGTCCCGAGTCTTGTCGACGGAGAGTTCGGACGCGGGGTTGATCTGCTGTTCCGAACCGATGGTCTGCGGGGTATCGGGGGAGTCGACCGGGACGATGTTGGGAACAACGAATGCGCCGATCATGAGGATCGCCAGACCGATGAGCACAAGCCCCGGAATGGTGATCTTCTTCAGTCGCTGCGGGCGGCTGCGAGCCGACCGTCTTCGCACCGGTGTCTTCTTCACCGTCGGCGCGGCTGGTGCGGCCGGTCCCGAGAAAGGGGTGCCCATCGGGTAGCTGTCGCCGTTCGAGTTCGAGGTGTCGTCCTGCTCGACCGCCTCAGCCGAACCATTCGCGGACGAAGCAGTGGTTGAGTCGTCCGCGGCCGCCTCGGTGCCGGTGTCATGTGTGGGGGCGGTCCCGACCTTCCCGTTCTCGTCGATGCCGATCTCGGTCTTCTTCGTCCCGTCGTCGATCGTCACGGTCAGGGGAGTCGCGGTCTCCTTGGCATAATCGCCGAGGAATGAGATGGCCTGCCCGGTGTCCGAATAGCGACTCGTCGCCCCGTTGAGGGTGGTGTAGGTGAACCCGTCTTCGGAGACGGAGATCAACGCACGAGGCATGTACAGGGTTCCTTGGGAGTCGTGGACAGGGCCGAGTCAATACTAATGAATGACGAGGAGCGCTCCTACCAGTTTTCCGAAACCGTTATAGATCTCTACTGAATCGTTGCACGCAATGAGATCTGCGTCTCATCGGGCCCGGGATGCGGTTCTGGTTTGCCCGGGTGAAGCGGGTGAGGTTAGGATATATATTGCTGTCTGCACCTGAGGTGCAGCGCATGTGGTGGGTATAGCTCAGCTGGTAGAGCGCCGCGTTGTGGTCGCGGATGTCGCGGGTTCAAGTCCCGTTACTCACCCCGACCAGAAGCCCCGTGATCTGTATAAACGGATCGCGGGGCTTCTCCCGTTCCCGCGACCAGCCGTACCTGATCGTTCCTGATCGTCCATAGTCGCCTTCGCTCCGACCCCGATCGTCGATAATGGGGCCATGACCATCGACTGCTCCCTGACGGTCGTCGGCAGCATCAACGCCGACATCACCGCCACCACCTCCCGACTTCCGATCGCCGGTGAGACCGTGGGAGGCGGCCGGCTCACCCGTTCGCCCGGCGGAAAGGGCGCGAATCAGGCCGCCGCTGCCGCCCGCCTCGGTGCGCGGACCCGCATGATCGGTGCGGTCGGTCGCGACTCCGACGGCCAGGCGATGCTCCATGCCCTCCGCACCGCCGGAGTCCGGGTCGATGACATCGCCGAGGCGACCGCCGAGACCGGGACCGCGCTCATCATGGTCGACGCCGCCGGAGAGAATCAGATCGCCGTGTGCGAAGGCGCGAATGCCGAGGTCAGCCTCGCCGGAATCGAATTCGGCGCCGACGAGGCCGTACTCACTCAGCTCGAGATCTCCCTCGACCTCATTGCCGAGCTCGCCGCGCGCGTTCCCGGGTTCCTCGCCGTCAACGCGGCTCCCGCCCTTCCTCTGCCCGCCGAGGTGGTCGACCGCGCCGATCTCATCATCGTCAACGAGTACGAATACTCCCAGCTGCCGCAGCTGAAGACCGCGAAGCTCGTGGCCGTCACCTATGGGGCGGAGGGGTCGGCGCTGCTGAAGAACGGTGAGCAGATCGCCTTCGCCGAGGCGGTGCGAGCGAACCCCGTGAGCACCGTCGGTGCCGGAGACGCCTACTGCGCTGCCCTGACCATCGGTCTGACCAGCGGACTCGAGCCGGAACGCGCACTGCGGGCGGCCAACGCCGTAGGCGCGGCGACCGTGGAGGTCACCTCGGCCCAACCGGAGTTCGATCCGCTTGAGACCTACCTGTCCGCTGACCTGGCAGACTGAACATCGGCGGACCCATCGACTGCCGCCATCCGAGGAGGAGGAGGAGCATTGACGAACGCCCACGCGTACGACCCGACCCTGTTCACCGGACTGAGTGCCTTCCCGCTCACCCCGCTGACAGGCGAAACCCTCGACGAGGATGCCTTCGTCGGTCTCATCGATCGCCTCGTCCTGGCCGGCGTCGACTCGATCACGGCGCTGGGATCGACCGGTTCCTACGCTTACCTCGACACCGACGAGCGGGCACGCGTGGCGCAGCTGACTGTCGAATCAGCTCTCGACATCCCCGTCCTCCTCGGAGTCGGGGCGCTGCGGACACGAGACGTACTGGCCAACGTCGCCTCCGCCGAGGCCGCCGGAGCCCAGGGACTGCTGCTGGCCCCTGTGAGCTATCAGCCGCTGACCGACGACGAGGTGTTCGGCCTCTTCCGCACGGTCACCGAGTCCACCGACCTGCCCGTCGTCGTCTACGACAACCCCGGCACCACACACTTCACGTTCACCACCGAGCTCTACTCACGTGTGGCCGCACTCGAGGGAGTGGCCTCGATCAAGATTCCCGGGTCCCCGGCCTCGCCCGGCGGATGGGATGAGCGCATCGGTGAGATCCGCGCAGCCATCGGCAGTCAGGTGACGATCGGCATCTCCGGCGACGCCCATGGCGCAGAGGGCCTCATCGCCGGCTGCGATGCCTGGTACACGGCCGTCGGCGGCACAATACCCGAGCCGCTGCTCGAGATCACCCGGGCCGCAGAACTCGGCAATGCGCAGCTGGCCCGTGAACTCTCGGCCGAGCTGCAGCCGCTGTGGGATCTGTTCACCGAGTTCGGCGGAAGCCTGCGCGTGAGTGCCGCCATCGCCGAACACCTCGGTCTCGTCGGGCCGGCAAGTCTGCCCCTGCCGGTCCGTGACCTCGATGAAGCGGCGAAGCGCAAGGTCGCCGAGGTGGCCGAGGGCCTCGACCTGGCCTGACCTGCACTCCGGTGCCGGGTGAACGAGCCCACTGTCCGCGAAGACGCTCACCGCCTCGGCGGCCGCCGAGGCGGCCGCGCCGTCGGAGACGGATGTGCACACCGCAGACTTCCACGAGTTCGAGGACGGCGGTGCGAAGACGATGCGCGAGGATGTGCGGGTCTTCGGTACCACGCCTGAACAGGACCTGCCGATCTCACGCAATCTCGAACCCGAAGACATCACCGTCGCCGGCGAGGCGCCGCCGGAGCTGACTTCGCGTCGACCGCCCACCTCAGCACCTGAGGCCCTGCTCAGAGGCGGCGCTGCGTCTCAGTCGATCTGGCCGATGGGTTCGCGTTTCTCGGCCTGGAACTGGTCCTCGGCGCGACCGCGGGCCCAGTAGGCCGAGATCGACAGTGACTCGCGAGGCACTTCGCGGTCCTTGAGAATCCTGCGGATCGCCTTGATCGTCTCGCGCTCGCCGTGTGCGAAGACCTGCGGAGTGCCGGAATGCCACTCAAGATCCTCGACTGCGGCGATGAGCTCGTCGTCCGAGTCCACCCATTTCACCTCGATGCCTGCGGGCACCTCGGGCAGAACGCGATCGGCCTCATCGGTGACACAGGCCAGGACGACACCGGCGGCCCCGGCCGGCATGGCTTCGAGGGCGGAGCTCACGGCGGGGATCGCGGAGTGGTCGGCGATGAGCAGGTGCCAGTCGGCGTCGGCAGGGGCGTACTTGCCTCCGGCACCGGAGAGGACGAGCGTGTCTCCGGGCTGTGCATTCTTCGCCCAGGGGCCGGCGATCCCGTCATCGTCGTGGATGACGAAGTCGATGGTCAGCCACTTCTCGTCCAGGTCGATCTCACGCACCGTGTAGGTGCGGCGGCTCGGCAGCTTCTCGGGGGACTGCTCACGCAGCTCCGTCAGGTCATAGGGCGGAATGAGCTCATGAGCCGGATCGGCGAAGAGGAGTTTGACGTACTTGTCGGTCGCATCGTTCGAGGCGATGTTGTCGAACGTGTCGCCGCCGAGGCGGATCCGCACCAGATGCGGGCTGACCTCGGTCGTCTCCAGGACGGTGAGGATCGCCTGCTGGCGGGCGGGTCGTGCGGTGCGCTCGGGGGTGTTGGGTGCGGTCGTCACAGGCGGCCTTTCTCAGACGGGGTGCCCCTGAGAGCTCACGGTCGGCCGAGCCGCCCCGGCGCAGGGGTTAGGCTCACCTTATCAAACCTTGTTCGGCGGCCGAGGTCCGTCAACTCAGACGGTCGGCCATCTCCCGGCGACGATCGTCGCGGATGCGTTTGAGCCCCTTGACCGATCTGAGCGAATCGAGGATCTGCACGCCCGGCAGAGCGGAGTTCGGTCCCTTGCACTGCATCATGTCCTCGGGATCGAGCAGCACCACGCGGATCCCGTCGTCCTCCTTGCGCGACAGCGCTTCGGTGAGCATGCTCCGGGCCACGGAGTTGATTTCGTTGACGCGGCGCAGGTCGAGGACGAACGTGTTCGTGCTGGCGCCGGGCTCGTCCATGGCGCGCAGGACGTTCTCCGAACCGCTCCACTGGATGAGTCCCTGCAGGCTGCAGATGCGGACCATCTTGCCCTCCGCGTCGACGAAGCGACGGTCGCGGCGGATGATCGAGCGGGCCGGCTCAGGCGCATCCATGATGTGCAGGCTCAACCTGTCGGACAGGTCCTGGAAGATCTTCGCTCCGCGGACGCTCGTGCCGTGCCTGTCCAAGCGCGGTGAGAACGTGGCGATGCCGACCTGACCGGGCATGACACCGAAGACACCACCGGAGACGCCGCTCTTGGCGGGGATCCCGATCTCTGTCATCCAGTCGCCTGCCGCGTCGTACATGCCGCACGTCATCATGACTGCGAGCACCTGCCGATTGACCCGGGCAGAGAGCACCTGTTCACCGGTCAGCGGGTTGACGCCGCCGCCGGCCAGGGTCGAGGCCATGATGGCGAGGTCCTTGACGGTGACGGTGACCGCGCACTGTTCGATATAGCCGCGGACCACCTCGTCGGGGTCGTCGTAGAAGATGTCGTAGGACCGGAGCATGTTCGCAATGGCGACATTGCGGTAGGCCTCACGCCATTCGCCATCGGCCACCGATTCGTCGATCGTCAGCTCTCGGCCGGCGAAGCGGGAGAGACCGGCGCGCACGATCTCCGTGCGTTCTGCCAGTCCTGCACCGGGGTCGCCGAGGACGGAGTGGATCGTCATGGCCCCGGCGTTGATCATCGGGTTGAGCGGGCGGCCCGACTTCTTGTCCAGGGAGAGCTCGTTGAACTTCTCACCGCTGGGTTCGACGCCGACCTTCTCGAGGACTCCGGACAGGCCTTCCTGTTCGAGGGCGAGGCCGTAGATGAAGGGCTTCGACATCGACTGGATCGAGAACTCATGATCGGCATCGCCGGAGGTGTATTCGACGCCGTCGAGGGTGGAGATGCAGATCGCGAGCTTCTCCGGATCCGCTGTGGCGAGATCCGGGATGTAGTCCGCATTCTCCCCGGACCGATCCGGTCGGAAACGGTCGAGCGTCTCATCGAGGAAATCCGGGATGGGCGATCGCATGGCACCTCCTGCTGAAGTCGGGGTCGGTCGGCACAGCGCGGCTTGACGCAGACTGCCATTCTCACACACTCTCCCGCCGTCCGCCGTCCTTCGATGACGGAGCTGACTGCCCCGGTCCCGTCGCTGCTCCTCCTCATCGGCATCGCATTCACCGCCGTCGTCGTCATCGGCGTGGTTGTGACCGCGTTCGTGCTCCGATATGCACCGCCCGGGCCGGTGACCGACAGACTGTCCGAGCAAGCGCTCACCCCGGAAGAGATCATCACCGAGGTGGCCCCGCACAAAGACGGCACCAAGCAGATCCGCCAAAGGCTGTTCTTCGAGACCCCACCCGACGATGGAGGCCCGGTGGGACGAAGGGCTTCGACCATCCGGCTGCGCGTTTCAGGTTCAGCCCGAAGGATTCTTCAGGCGCGGCCGTGAGGTGGAGTGAAGGTCGTCATGTCATCGAACTCGAATACGTCCTCGATGAGGTGTTCATGACTGTGGCCGGCAACGTCGGCTTCGAACTCGGAGATGGCTGCGGCGCTGCAGAATTCGCACAAGCCGACGAGGGCGATGGCCGCCGCGGGCGCATCGTCCGGCGCAAGTCCTATACCGACAACCGCGAAATCATCGCGTTCACCCCTCCTGCGGGGATGACTGCATCCCCGATCCACCCATATGAAAGGCAGCGGTGAATGAGATGAAGCGACGATTCGGACGCCGCCGCGACCGCGGAGACCTGGTCATCGACTCCGAGGCACCGATCACTGCCGTCGACTGTGAGGTCTTCGCTCCGCGTGGCGAGCCGTGCGGAGCGAAGAAAGGAGACACCTGGACGGTGGCGGGCGAGGACCTGCTGCACGATTACGCTGTCATCGACGCCGTGCGGATCACGATCGACGCCGATCCGAAATCCGTGCCTGCACCAGACATCGATTCCTGAGCGCCGCCGAACAGAGATCGAGCCCCTGCCGAATTCGACAGTGGCTCGATCAGCTGAAGCAGAAGATCAGTGTTCAGCGGTGTCCGGCAGATCCATTGTCGCCGTCGAAGCCGTTGTCGCCACGATCGCCTTCGCGGACATCGTCTCCGTGCATATCGTTCCCGCGATCATCGTCACCGCGGTCTGTGCCGCCGGGCTGATCACGGTCGTTGCCGATTGCGTTGTCGGCGGCATCCCGGGCCTTCTTGATCTTGTCGGAGTGTTTGCCTCCGGTCAGGGAGTCGGCGACACCGGCGGCCTTGTCGAGGACCGAGTCGGTGACTTGTTCGGCCTTGTCCGAATTGAGCTTGTCCTTGACCTTGGGATCATTGGCGAGGTTCTTGGCCTTGTCGAGGAATTTGTCGAATGCCATGGCACGGTCCTTCTCACTTGGTCGAATGCTCTGTCGATGCTGGTCGTGGGGATGGACAGGGACGCTTCGCATCCTAGTGGGGCTGTCTGTGACGGAACTGGCAATCGCTCGATTCGGATCCGCTCGTCACCGAGCTCCTTCACGCCTGAGACTCGCGACGGTGGTGGGCATTCCGGAGGGTGAGGATGAACGCGGCGATCGCGGCAGAGAGCAGCGAGGCGCTGAGAACGGCGACCTTCGCAACATCGTGCTCGACGGAACCGGCGGCGAAGCTGAGTTCGGCAACGAGGAGCGAGACGGTGAACCCGATGCCTGCGAGCAGCCCGATGCCGGTGAGGTCGGCCCACCGCAGGCTGGGATCCAAACCTGCGGTGAATCGGGTGGCCAACCACGTAGAGGCGAGGATGCCGAGCGGTTTGCCCACGATCAGTGCGGCCATGATCCCGTAGGTCAGGGGATGGGTGAACGCGGCGGCCAGACCGTGAGACCCTCCGATGTCGACACCGGCGGCGAAGAAGGCGAAGACAGGGACGGCGAAACCGGCTGACAGCGGTCGTATACGGTGCTCGAGCGCCTCGGCGAGGTCGATTCCGGACCCGTTCTCACCCTGGCTGGAGGGCCCGAGGCCGGCATCGGTCGTGCGGTTCGAAGCACGGCCGACCACTGCGGGGATCGTGAAGCCCAGCAGCACTCCGGCGATGGTCGCATGGACACCGGAGGCGTGCATGAGCGCCCAGGCGGCGAGTCCGAGGGGGAGCAGGACGACCCATGCGGCCCAGGCCCGGTCGACGAAGAATCGACGGAAGCGGTTCGCGATGAGCCCGTAGACGATGACGACGCCGAGCGCCGCTGCGAGGGGGAGGGCCGCGATGGTCTCGGTGTAGAAGATCGCGATGATGGTGATCGCCAGCAGGTCGTCGACCGCAGCCAGGGTCAGCAGGAAGAGGCGCAGCGCCTTCGGCAGGTGGGACCCGACGATCGCGAGGACGGCGACGGCGAAGGCGATGTCGGTCGCGGTGGGGATGGCCCAGCCGCGCAGCAGGTCGGGGCGGGTGAGCAGGAAGGCCGCGCAGATGAGGGCCGGGACGAGGACCCCGCCGGCCGCCGCAGCGATCGGGACGACGGCGGTGCGGAGCCGACGCAGGTCGCCGCGGGTGAATTCGGCCTTGAGCTCGATGCCGACGAGGAAGAAGAAGACGGCGAGCAGCCCGTCGGCGGCCCATTGCCCGATGCTCAGACGCAGATGCCAGGGCTCATAGCCGAGTTCGATGTCGCGGATCGCGAAGTATTCGGCCGATGCCGGTGAGTTAGCCCAGATCAGGGCGGCAGCGGCGGCGAGGAGGAGCAGTGCGCCGCCGACGGTGTCGCGGCGGAGCGCCTGGAACAGTTGCTGTCCCGGGGAGTTCGATGAGGCAGATCGTGAGGCAGTTGCAGCAGTGGTGGTCACAGTGGTCCCGTTCGTGGTCGGAGGAGAAGAGAGTTCGACCCGAAGAATGGATGCGCAGACAGTGCTCAGTTCGTCGAAACTGAGCGTACGTGCGTGACTCGAGCGGACGTCGCCGGCTCGGCCGATGAGATCTGTCGGAGAATCACACCAGGGGTCGGAGCGGAAGATCTCCGCGCCCGAACGGCTGTGTGCCCGACTGCATCTCGCCCCAGGAGGTGATGTAGCCGTTAGTGCCCGAGTGCGGGAGAACCCACACCTTCGGGCGGAAGACGGCATCCGGAGCTGACTGTGACATTGCGGACAGTCTACCTCAGCGGATCGGGAAGCTGCCGGACTTCACCGCGCAGCCGCCCATCCCGCCGAAGAGGCCGAAGATCATGTTCGCGGCCCCTTGGCCCCGGGATCAGCCGCGACCGCGCCTGTCTATGCGCAGCACAGTCTCGAGCAGGACCGAGATGCCCGGCATGATGTCGGCGAAGTCGGTGAATTCCTCCGGGCAGTGGCTGCGTCCGTCGACCGAGGGTACGAAGACCATGCCGACCTGGGTCTTCGCAGCGATGATGCCGGCATCGTGGCCGGCTCCGGAGAACATCGTGGCGCGCGTGAGTCCGAATTCGTCGGCCACCTCCGTGATGGTGGAGGTGATCGGCTCGTGCAGGGGGACCGGCGCATCATCGGTGGTCCATTCGACCTCCACCTCGACTCCGCGCTTCTCGGCTTCGGTGCCTGCCGCCGCGGTCAGGCGCCGTTGGGCCTCGTTGAGCCAGGAGCCGTCGGGGCCGCGGAACTCGCCTTCGAGGCCGGCGATCTGCGAGACCACGTTGACGGCTTCCGGAGTGAAGCGGATCTGTCCGCAGGTGCCGCGTGTGTTCGTGCCCGATTCGGCGATCGACTCCACTGCGAGCACCGTCCCGGCGGCGGCGCAGCCGGCATCGGCGCGGACGTCCATCGGCGTGGTGCCGGCGTGATCCTGACGACCGGTGAACAGGGCCCGGAAATGGTTGATTCCGGTGATGGTCTCGACAACGCCGATCTGCCGACCGGCCCGTTCGAGTTCGGGTCCCTGCTCGATGTGGAGTTCGAGGAATGCGGTCACCGGTGAGAAGTCGTAGGCGGCCGTGAGGAATTCCTCGGGATCGATGCGTGAGTTCGGCAGCGCCTCGGCGAGGCTGCGACCTGTGGGATCCGTCAGCGCCAAGAAGCTTCGGTCGACCTGGCCGGTCATCGCGCGGGAGCCGACGCAGAAGAGACCGAAGTCGTTGGGCTCCTCGTTGAAGAACACGACGACCACCAGATCGTGATCGACACGGATGCCGTTCTCCCGGATGAGCCGCACGACCTCGATCGCGCCGAGCACCCCGACGATCCCGTCGAAGCGCCCTCCGCCGTCGACGGTGTCGGTGTGGGACCCGAGCATGATCTGGCGACCGCCGAGGCGGCCGGGCAGGACCCCGATGACATTGCCGGCACCGTCGACGCGGGTGTCCATCCCGGCCCGCTGCATGAGTCTGCGGGCGAATTCCCGGCCCGAGACGTCGAATTCGCTCAGAGCGCGCCTGGTCCAGCCGGGACGGTCGGAGTCGGTCAGCGTCGACAGTTCGGTGAGTTCTGAGGCGACGCGTTCGCGTGCGGGAATGATCATGCTCATCATCGAGTCCTCTCTTCGGCAGATGCCGGGGCGTCCGCGCAGCCGAGCCGGCTGCGCAGGGTCGGCCGTGCCAGCCTATTCCAGGCTCACCCCGGAACCGTGGACACGGACCTGCAGCCCCGCCTCGGTGGCGGTGATGTCGGTGAGTTCGAGACCGGCAGGCAGGAAGTCGAGATCGATGACGATATCGGAGATCTCCGAGGTCAGGAACGCGGGCAGGCGGTCGAGGGAGAACTCCGCGGAGCCCAGCTTGATCGTCGTCGCGTCGACCACGGCCCGGCGCCCTTCGGCCTTCGGATCGATGCCCACGAGCAGATCCTGGCCGAGCAGGGACCCCTTGAGGAAGAGCTCACCGTCGACGGTCGTGAATGACATCCCGTCCGGCAGGTCCGCATGCTCGGCGGCGAGCTCGTCGAGAGTCGTGTGGGGGAGCACCGCAGTGCCGTCGACGGTGCCGATCGGCTTCGACCCGCTGGTCGGAACGTCATAGAGCTTCGCGTCGACATCGGTGAAGTCGACACCCTCGTAGCTCGCCTCGGCGGCGGTGACATGCACCGAGTCGAGCTCCCCGGACGCCAGCTGCGTGAGGATGGGGAAGCCTTCGACGGAGACCTCGGCCTCACCGTAGTCGGAGAGTCCATCGGCGATGCGCTGCTCCGTGGTGTAGTCGACGATGCGATCGGCCGCGATCACTCCGACGATGAGCGTGAGGACGATGACGACCGCGGAGACGATGATCGTCGTCCGGCGGCTGCGACGACGTGGCCGGTCATCCGGCTGCGGGTATTGAAGAGTCTGGGCCGTGGTCATGGGCACCATTGTTCCGCACTCGCCGATCCGTTCGCATTCGCCGTCCTGGCAGAGCTGGAATCCGGCGCTGCGCTCATCCGCCGAGGATGATGACGTCGAGGGTGCGCGGACCGTGCACTCCCTCGACCCGGCTGAGTTCGATATCGCTCGTGGCCGAGGGCCCGGAGATGAACGTCAGCGGCGCGTGCGCGTCGAGGCGGGCGATCCCCTCGGGGACGATGTCGACGATGTCGTCGACCCGGACGATGCACACGTGATGGTCGGGCACCAGCGTGATCGCCCGCCGCCCGCATGTCGGGGATCCGTCGAGGACGATCGTCCCGGTCTGTGCGATCGCCACCGCCGAGGCGGTCACCACCGCCCCCTGAGCATCGAGTTCGTCGACTGTGAGCTCCTCACCCGGGGCATCGACCCGCACGTCCCCCGAGAAGCCGTCCAGCCAGGTCTCATCGAGACCGCGGGGAACGACGACCGAGGAATGGTCGCCGATGAGGCCGACGATCGTCTCCGCGGGATCGCCGGAGGCACGGTGGACGTTGGCCTTGTAGTCGACGAGGCGGTCGATGAGGAGCTCGACGAGGTCCTCACCCGTGTGCGCACCCTCATGGTGGTAACCGGAGTCGGCGGCCGTGGCAGTGTCGTTCGCGGCCCCACCGGACTCCGCGCGTGCCGTGCCGCCGGTGCCCGGTACCGCCGTCCGCGGATTCGAGGACACGTACTCCCCGCCGCCGCGGCGACCGAGGGCCTCGCTGATGCGGGCGAGGATCTCCTCGCGGGCGGCGTCGGTCATCGCTGTCCCTCCTCGTCGCGTTTGTCTGCTTCCTCTTCGGCCCACAGCTGTCGGAAGCTCTTCTCGGGCAGGGCCGGGATGTCCCGGCTCGAGGTCCAGGCGCCAGCGATTCCGGGCAGGGCGTCGATCTGCTCACCGCCGGTGACCTTGTGCGCGAGAGGCAGTCCCTTCTCCGCCGCGGCCATCCGCTTCCCGTCGCCCATCATCCACGACGCACCGGTGAGGGCGGCATCGAGCTGGGAGGACACGGGGGAGTGGTTGGCTTTGACATCTTCGCCCCGCAGGTGGACGAGGATCTCCGGAATGTTGATCTTCACCGGGCATACGTCGTAGCAGGCGCCGCACAGGCTCGAGGCATAGGGCAGCGAACCATTGCCCTCCTCCTCGACTCCGGTGAGCAGCGGGGAGACGATCGCCCCGATCGGTCCCGGGTAGGTCGAGCCGTAAGCGTGCCCGCCGGTGCGTTCGTAGACGGGGCACACGTTCATGCACGCAGAGCAGCGGATGCAGTTGAGCGCGGTGCGGCCATGCTCGTCGGCCAGTGCTCGGGTGCGCCCGTTGTCGAGGAGGACGAGGTGGACGTTCTGCGGGCCGTCGCCGTCGGACTTCCCCGTCCAGAACGAGGTGTACGGGTTCATCCGCTCACCCGTGGACGACCGCGGCAGCAGCTGCAGGAACACCTCGAGATCGGCGAAGCGGGGCAGCAGCTTCTCAATCCCCATCACGGTGATGAGCGTCTCCGGCAGGGTCAGGCACATGCGCCCGTTGCCCTCGGACTCCACCACACCGAGGGTGCCGGTCTCGGCGATGCCGAAGTTCGCTCCGGAGATCGCGACCTTCGTGGTGAGGAATTTGTGGCGCAGATGCCGGCGGGCCGCCTCGGCGAGGACGGCCGGTTCGTTCGTCAGCTCCCCGGCATCGGGCATCTTGTCCATGAAGATCTCACGGATCTCATCCCGGTTGCGGTGGATGGCGGGGACGAGGATATGGCTGGGCTTGTCATCGCCGAGCTGGACGATGAGTTCGGCCAGATCCGTCTCGAACGCATCGATGCCTTCGGTCTCGAGATGTTCGTTGAGCCCGATCTCCTGAGTGGCCATCGACTTGACCTTGATGACCTCGCGGCGACCGTTGTCGAGGACCGGGGCATTGTCTTCGACGAGTTCAGTGACGATGGCATTGGCCTCATCGGCGTCCCGGGCCCAGTGGATGATGCCGCCGGCGGCGGTGAACGCCTCTTCGAACTGTGCGAGGTATTCGGGCAGGTTCGCCATCACCTCGTTCTTCGTGGCCTCACCGGCATCGCGCAGTCCCTCCCAGTCGTCGAGTTCGGAGACGACCTCGGCCCGCTTCGACCGGATCGTCGAGGTGGCATGGCCGATGTTGTTGCGCAGCTGCTGGTTCGACAGATGCTCATGGGCGACGGTCGGGAAGTCTTCGGCTTCGACGACATTGCCCTGCCCGCCGGGCAGATCGCTGCGTCGCTTCGACGGCAGCAGCGGCATTCCCAGAAAAGTCATCGCAGGCTCCCTCCGCTCACTTCTGCTCCTTCGCTCGGCACCCGCAGCGGGTCCTCCTTCGTCGAGGCGAGGATCCGGGCGAGGTGGACCGCGGCCTGACCGACGCGGAACCCCGACTGGGACCGGCTCGGTTCGGCCGGTGAGGTGCCCTGATCGCCCGGGGTGAGATGGTCGTCGTCGACGGCTCCGACGACGGTCGTCAGCGTCTCCGTCGTCCGGCCCCGGTCATCGGTCGAGCTCGTCTCCTTGACGTGGACGGCGGTGACGTCCGGGGCGCCGTCGAAGCGGCCGGTGCGTTCGAAGCGGGACATTCCGCCGCCGATGTGCAGCAGGCAGGAGGCGTCACCGCCGGTGCAGACATCGGCCCTTGTGGCTTGGACGGTGCGGACCTTGTCGGCGAGCATCGCCGACGACGTCTCCGGATTCTTCACGGAGAAGGTGCCTCCGAAACCGCAGCAGGAATCGGCCAGCGGCAGTTCGATGAAATCGATGCCCTCGACGGACCTGACCAGGGACGACTGCCGATCACCGAGGCGCAGCAGCCGCATCCCGTGGCACGAGGGGTGGAAGGTCACTCGGTGCGGGAAGTACGAGCCGAGATCGGCTGCGGCATCCGTTACGCCTTCGACGTCGGTGAGGAACTGGGTGAGCTCGTAGGTGCGGTCGGCCACCTCGGCGGCCTCGGAAGCCAGGGCATCGTTGCCCATCCGCGTCGCGACCATCGGCTGCTGGTGGCCGAGTGAGGCCACGCAGGAGGCGGACGGGGCGACGGCGACATCCCATTCGGTGCTCGTGAAGGCGCGGACATGGTTGGCGATGACCGGTTCGGCCTGCGCGAACTTGCCGGAGTTGATGTGCATCTGCCCGCAGCAGGATTGGCCCTCGGGGAAGATCACCTGGTGTCCGAGTCGGCGCAGAATCCTCACGGTTGCCTGCGCAACCTCGGGATACATCGCATCGACGATGCAGGTGGCGAACAGTGCGATCCTCATCTGACCTCCAAGCCGGACGCTGTGCAAATGCGGTTGGCGGGATCGCTGGCCGACCGGGACGATGCCGAGGTCGCAAACGGTCCGTGTCACTCCTTGCTCAGACGGTAGCACCGGGGGTCGGGCCTGCAAATGCGGACGAACGGGCGGACGCGCCGATCGGCGGATCGGCGCGGAAGTTCAGCCGCCTCGGGGGAGGGCAGAGCGATTTAGGTCCTATGTCACTGCGCTAATCTTCACTGTGCTGATCTCGCTTACCGAGGCGATCCATGACTGTCGGAGTCGGAGCCTCCATGAGAACGCCCATTTACCTGGGACGGGACCGCCCATAGGATGACGATATGGAATCCCAGCGCACGCAGAACATCAGAACAGTCTCGGCCCGCATCAACTCCTTCCACTCGTCGATGTACTTCTCGCAGACGGTCGGTGCCGAATATGCCGAGCACGGACTCGAACCGGGTGTCGAAGGCAATATGGCCGCCCGTTCGGCTCCGCTGGGCCGGGTGAATCCCGGAGTCGTGTCCGCCGCGTACTATAACTACTCCCCGAACTTCGTCGCCGAAATGCTGCCTCGCCTGTGGGAGACGGTGACCCCGGAGCAGATGGTGACCGCCCGCTTCGACGCCGTGAGCGCGTACATGGCCGAACTCTTCGGCGACCGTGACGACATCGCACTGCTCACCGAGGCCGCGACCCAGATGACGGAGACGCTGGCCCCCGTGCTCGCCGCCATGGACTTCTCCGGACGGACCCTGGCCGCGGCCACCGCGGATGTCATCGGCGGCCACGAGGCGAACACCGCGTTCGAGAAGCTGTGGGACGTGGCGACCGTGGCCCGCGAATTCCGCGGCGACGGCCATGTCGCCTCACTCGTCACCGCCGGCGTGCCCGGAATCGACGCCCTCATGCTCGATGTCGCAACCGGCGCCGGGTTCCGCCCGCGAGCGGCGCAGAAGACCCGCGGCTACACCGACGAGGAATGGCAGACCGCGCAGACCAGGCTCGCCGAGGCGGGGCTGATCACCGTGGACAAGGACGACCGCGGATTCGACCTGCCGGTCATCACCGAGGCGGGACGCGACCTGAAGGAGCAGGTCGAGGTCCTCACCGACGGCACGGTCGCGGCCGCGTGGTCGGTGCTCGATGACGAGACGATCGAATCGCTGCTGTCGCCGAGCCGCACCCTCACCAAGGTCATCGCCCAGTCCGGGGCGTTTCCTGCCACCGTCTTCGCGCGCCCCGAGAAGAAGGCCGGCTGAGCAGAGCGGTGTTCAGGCTTCGTCGGTCTGAGCCGACTCAGCCTCATCCGACTGAGCTCGGCCCGAGAAGTTCTCGGCCACCTCGGCGGCGATCGACTTCGCCTCATCGGAGCTCGGACCCTCGGCGGAGAACACGGCTCTGCGGTAGTACCGGAGCTCGATGATCGAGTCGATGATGTCGCCGAGTGCGCGGTGCCCGCCGTGCTTGGCCGGGGCCTGGAAGTACGCGCGGGGGAACCACTGCTTGGCCAGTTCCTTGATCGAGGAGACGTCGACGATCCGGTAATGGAGGTGCTCGACGAGTTCGGGCATCTGCTTGGTGAGGAACACCTTGTCGGTGCCGACGGAGTTCCCGCCCAGCGGAGCCTTGCCCGACTCCGGGACATGCTTCTTCACGTATTCGAGGACCTGGGTCTGCGCCTCGGCGACGGTGGTGCCCGCGTCGAGTTCGGTGATCAGGCCCGAGGTGGTGTGCATATTCGTGACGAACTCGTTCATGTTCGCCAATGCATCCGCCGAGGGCCTGATGACGATGTCGATTCCGTCGTCGAGGGGGTTGAGCTCGAAGTCGGTGACGATCGCAGCCACCTCGATGAGTTCGTCCCGCACCTCGTCGAGGCCGGTCATTTCGCAGTCGATCCACACAATTCTGTTGTTGCTCACCCGCCCAGCTTAGGGCAGGGAAAGGCGATCAGGACATTCCGGAGTGGACGCTGCGCCCATTCGCGGCCGGGTCACCGCCGCCTCGGCGAGGGCAGGCGAGGGAGTGTGCGCGGATATCGGACGACCGCCTCGGCGAGGTCCGGGGAGCGGGCGTGTGAACGTCGACACACACTGAGCGTGCGCACAAAGGCGATGTCCGGGATGTGACTTAAACTTGAAGTGTCCCCGAACCAGGGGTGCCATTTTGCTCGGCTGAGGGAAGGTTCGCACGTGCGCTACACAATCGCTGTGATTCTCATGGTGGTGGGTGTCATCGTCGGTGGCCTCGGCATCCTGCAGAAGACCCTGTGGGCGCCGGAGGATACGATCACTGCCACTGCGCAGATCGACGCCGACAAACCGGCAGTCATCGTCGACCCCGGAATGCTCAACCTGTACGAAACCCCTGCGACCATGACGGTCAAGGGCAGCGGTGACCTCACGATCGCCCAAGCTCCGATCGAGAACGTCGAAGCCTGGGCCGGACAGTCCGCCTATGATCGCGTCACCGGCCTCGCCGAGGGCGGCGAGCTCACGACCAAGGGCACCGACGGTGAGGGCAAAGTGCCCGACCCGTCCGGTAGCGATCTGTGGCAGGCGCAGGTCACCGGCACCGATTCGGTGGAACTGGAGTGGAACGACGACGCCAACCGCACCGGCTTCCTCATCGCCGGCGACGGCGAAGCCGGACAGGTCGAATCCGTGACCCTCACCTGGCCCAACCATGCCGAGACCCCATGGGCGATCCCGCTGATGATCATCGGCGGAGTCGTCTTCATCATCGGCGTCGTGCTCCTCTTCCTCGGCGCCAACCGGTCGAAGAAGGAAGCGGACCGACGCAAGGCGCGCCAGGAGCGCCGCCGCAAGCTCGCCGAATACGGCACCGCCTTCGCCGTCGTCCCTGTGCTGGCACTGAGCGCCTGCGGACCCGAGGAGCTGCCGAAGCCCGAACCCTCCGAGGCTCCGAGCTCAGCGGCCGCGGGAATCACCGACGACCAGGCCAAGCGGATCCTCGACTCCGTGGCCGACGACGTCAAGGCAGCGGACAAGAAGACCGATGAGAAGGCGCTGACCGAGCGTGCTGCCGGTCCCGCGCTCAAACAGCGCGAGGACCTGTACAAGGTGAAGGAAGACGTCGAGGATCAGAAGATGGCGCCGGCCGTGGCCAGCGAAGAGATCGTCGCCAACTTCACCTCGGCCACTGATTCGTGGCCGCGCATGACCAGCATGATCACCTCCGCCGGAGGGAACTCGCAGCTGCTCGTGCTGACCCAGGAGGATCCGCGCAGCGACTACAAGCTCTGGTCGCAGACCCAGCTGACGGGCGGCACGAAGCTGCCCGAGCTGCCCGACTCCCGTCAGGGCGCGAAGATGCTCGAACCGGGAGCCAAGGACTTCGTCACCACCCCGGAGAAGGCCGTCGCCGACTACGCGAAGGCCCTCGGCAGCGGTCAGGACTCGAAGGAAGCGAAGAAGTTCGAGTCCGATGACTTCTCCAAGTCCATCTGGAAGAACCAGAAGGAGCAGAAGGCCAGCGCCGAATCCGGCAAGGCCGAGGTGGAGTACAAGTACGCCCCGGGCAAGGAGCTCGTCGCCCAGGGCACCGCCGGTGACGCCGCCATAGTCACCGGAGTCATCGACGCCGAGTCGACGATCAGCCCCGAATCGAAGGACGGACGCACCGGCACCCTGTCCCTGTCGTCGCCGCAGAAGGAACTCATCGGTTCCGGGTCGACTCAGGAGCCGGTGACGACGAAGACCACTCAGGTGCTCACCTTCCTCGTGCCCAAGGACGGCAAGGTCAAGCTCATCGGCGGTCTCGAGACCCTCGCCGGAGCCGAGGCCGGCTGACGTGGAAGAATCGGCACCGCTGCACTCGGTTCCCGGCGGTTGAGGAAATAGCCGCAGGTGCACCGGTGTTGATACGTTCTGTTGGATAAGCATGGACCAGGTGGGAGACGGATCTCGCCGGGCCCACCGACCGCGTCACAAAGGAGACCACGTGTCAATGGATCCCTCGCAGGAGAACACGCAGCCCGATCAGGGACTCGACCTGTCGGCAGTGCGCAGCAAGAACATGCCTGCCGAACAGGGCGGGACGGCCGGCGGCACCGCTGCGGGTGCCGGCCGCGCCGGCGGCCCTGCAGGTCAGGACCCGAACGCGGTCGCCGTTCCGGGACTGGTCTTCGACGTCGACGAATCGACCTTCACCAGCCTGGTGGCGATCTCCGACCGCGTGCCTGTCGTCATCGACCTGTGGGCCGAATGGTGCGAACCCTGCAAACAGCTCTCGCCGATCCTCGAACGCGTCGTCACCTCGTACGGGGGACGTCTGGTCCTGGCCAAGGTCGACGTCGATGCGAACCCGCGTCTGCAGCAGGCCTTCGGTGTTCAGTCGATCCCCACGGTCGTCGCCCTCATCAAGGGTCAGCCCGTGCCGCTGTTCCAGAGTGCTCTGCCCGAACCTCAGGTCCAGGCGTACTTCGACGAGCTGCTCAAGCTCGCCGGTGAGAACGGTGTGACCGGGCATGCGGCCGTCGGGGGAGCCGAGCCTGAACCGACCGGTCCCGCCCACCCGGAGGCCGAAGAGGCACTCGCCAAGGGCGACTTCGACACCGCAGAGAAACTGTTCAAGGCCGCGCTGGCGAACTCTCCAGCCGACGAAGAGGCGAAGTTCGGTCTCGCCCGGGCGGGGCTTGGCCGCCGCCTCATCGACCACGAGCCGGCCGATCTCATCGCCGCCGCCGATGCGGACCCCAAGAACGTCGAAGCCGCGAAGGCGGCGGCCGACGCCGAAGTCGTCGGCGGCAATGCCGGCAGCGCCTTCAACCGACTCATCTCTCTCATCCGCACCTCTGCCGGCGATGAGAAGGAATCCCTGCGTCTGCGGGTCCTCGATCTCTTCGAGGTCCTCGGCGCCGACGACCCAGCCGTGACCAAGGCACGGACCGCACTCATGAGGGCACTGTTCTGATCCAGCGAATCCGACTCATCACCGCCATCCTCTTCGGCGTAGCGGCACTCACGCTCGCCGGACTGGTCATCTCTGCGCTCTCGGTCGTCGGCACCGACGAGATCACCGAGACGCCTGCGTTCGAAGTCAGGGACGGCGCCTATGCCGTCGTCCTCGACGAAGCGATCGTGCCCTATTCGGGTTCGAGCGTGACCGTGACGGCGAAGAACTCGAAGGGCACGGAGCTGTTCGTCGGCACCGCCAGCGGGGTCGACGCCGACAGCTACCTCGACGGGGTGGCGCAGGAGCAGATCAGTGATGTGTCGTTCCCGAATTCGGCCTCCCACCGGTTCACTCCCGGTGATGCGAAGCCGGAGGCCGGGATCACCGACCGCGACTGGTGGATCAGCCAGGACACGGGCACAACGGTCGCGAAGACCTTCGACCTCGATGCCGAACCGCAGATGCTCGTCATCGCCCCAGAGAACTCCGATGACAGTCTCGACGGAACGACGGTGAGCCTCAAGATGCGCGTCAAGGGCGTGTTCGCACTCAGCCTGCTCGGCATTGCCGGCGCCGTCATCCTCGCCGGGTTCTCCGTGTTCTTCTTCATGCGCTGGTGGGGCTCACGCATCCGCCCGCCGAAGAAGGACTCCGGTCAGCCGAGCCCGGACGACGACGGCGGCCACGGACCGGACGACGGCGGCAGTGGTCCTGACAGCGGCGGCGCCGGCCGGGGACCGGCCGACGAGCCTGCGGTCGAGGACGAGCCGGGTCCGGCGACTCAGCCGATCTCGACGGTGCAGCCGGGCACGAGCGGCCAAGTGCCGCCTCGGCGACGGGATCTGCGGCACCGTCGCTCCCTGCGGACGGTGACGGCGGCCGTGATGGGCACCGGACTCGTACTCAGCGGCTGCGCGAACATGCCGATCGCCAAACCCAGCAGCCCGGACACCACCCCGTACGAACGCACGGCGGTGCGCCCCGGTGAGGCCGGGAAGTTCATGACGAACTACACGGAATCTCTGGACAAGACACTCGGCGACAAGGGCAGCGACCTCGACAAGATCCAGGCGGCACCGCTCATCGACCACACCCGTGCACAGATCCAGATCGCGGACAAGGCGAAGCAGAAGCTGCGCGCACCGAACTTCACCGAGGTCGTCGCCGGCAGCCCGAGCTTCACGGAATACCCGATGTGGTTCTACGCCTTCGGCACCGCGGACAAGAAGTCCACGGACGGGGACGAACCGCTGACCCAGGTGATGCTGGTGACGCGGGAATCGGCATCGACCGATCCGCTCGTGCGCTCCGCGTCCTATATCCCCACCGACCAGATGCCGACCCTCATGGCCGACGACCGCGGAGCCGTGGAGAAGGGGCCCGAGGAATTCGGCGACGACATGACCACCGCGTCCGGTGACGTCTCATCGTTCCTCGTCGAAGGCAAGGCGAAGTCCGGGGGGCCCGAGGGACTCAAGGAGGGCGGATTCAAGGGATTCCGCGACTACGTGGGCGACCTGCGGGACAAGGACTCGGGCTTCGACAAGGTCGACGTCGACTGCAGACCCTATGAGGACCTCAAGTTCGAGGACATGAGCTTAAGCACCGAGAAGGGCGCGATCGGGATGGGCGAAGTGCGCTGCACGCTGACCATCAAGGCGCCGTCCGACTACGCGCTCGACCTCGGCGACACCGTCGAAGCAGTGAAGACGAACGACAAAGAGGGCGACACCATCAAGGTCGACACCGCACACCCCTATGTGCTGATGAAGACCGGTGACGAACTCACGGCCGTCGCCACCGACTGGAACGTCCTGTCCTCCAAGGTGGAGTGAGGCGGGCTCAGCCACGGTGGGCGCGACGGCCGACGCGCAGCAGCCACCACAGGCCGACGAGCGGCAGGAGCAGCGGAATATAGCCGTAGCCGCTGCCGAAGTTCGACCACACCGACGGCTTCGCGAAGTCCTCGGGATGGGTGTGGCTGAGGATGCCGACGACGATGACGCCGACGAACTCGATCGCGCAGGCGGCGACGGCGATGCGGTGCGAGACGCGGTTGCCGATGACCAGGCAGACCGTGGCGAGGATGTAGATCACCGCGGCCATTGCGGACAGCGAGTACGCGATCGGCGCGACGTCGAATTCGCGGATGAGCTGGTAGCCCGCCCGTGCCGTGGCCGAGAGCGCGAAGACCCCGTACACCGCAGTCAGCGCCCGTCCCGGTCCCGTATGCATCGCCGAGTACGGGGACCGCCCCGTCTTTCCCCTCGCCGAGGCGGCCGTCGAGTCCGCGTTGTCCGCCGCGTTCGCGCTGCCTGCTGAGTTCGCATCGTCGGCGGAGCCCCCGCCGAACCGGTTGCGCCTGGTCACTGCCAAATCTGGTCCAATCTCTCGATCATCACGATCACCGTCAGTCCTGCCGCGGCCAGCACACCCGGCCCCCAACGGCTCAGTTCCGCGAACGCCCAGAAGCCAGCCAGCGCCATGACCATGATCGCGGTGATGATGTAGCCGAAGTAGAGCAGCGGGTCGACATCATGCGTGGAGCCGAAGGTCGCAATCGAGATGATCAGCTGCACGACGAGCAGCAGCAGAAGCAGAGCGGCACCGCCGAGCAGAGCCTTGCCGGCCGGACGGTTGCGGACGGTCTCGATGATCGACCACAGGGTCAGGATGCCGGTGACGGCGTAGAGGACGATGGTGAAAACGGTGAACACCCGACCCAGTTTAGTCGGCATCAGTGCCCGGCGACTTCTCCGCCTGCGCCGCTTCGCGGGTGAGATGCCGCACGGATCCTGGCCGTAGCCCGGCTCACGCCCTAAAATTGCAGGGTGCCCATCTATCTCGATCACGCAGCCACCTCGCCGATGCCCGCCGAGGTGCTCGAGGTGTACACGAAGGAGTTGGCCCGCAGGGCCAATCCCTCGGCCCTGCACACGGTCGGCCAGGCGGCACGGATGCGCATCGAAGAGGCACGGGAGGACATCGCCCGTGCGGTCGGTGCGGCCACCTCGTCGGAGGTGATCTTCACTTCGGGAGGCACCGAAGCGGACAATTTCGCGCTCAAGGGGCTCTACCTCTCCCGCAACGACGGGACATTCACCGCACCGGCCCGCCCGCGGGTGCTGACGACGACGATCGAGCACCCGGCGATCCTCGAGACCGTGGAGTGGCTGGTCGGCCTCGGCGCCGAAGCCGTCTGCCTCGATGTCGATGAGACCGGACGCCTCGACCTCGACGCGGCACTGACCGAACTGCGCCGCGACCCCGAACGCACCGCGCTCGTCAGCGTGATGGCCGCGAACAACGAGATCGGCACGCTGCAGCCGATCGCCGAGATCGGGCAAGCGGCCTTCGAACTCGGCATTCCCTTCCATATCGACGCCGTCCAGGCTCTCGGGCAGATCCCGCTCGACTTCGCAGCACTGAAGGCCACGGCGATGACGATCACCGCGCACAAGATCGGCGGCCCCGTCGGCATCGGCGCACTCCTGCTCGACCGCGCAGCGAGCCCGACGCCGATCCTCCACGGTGGGGGACAGGAGCGCAGCGTGCGCTCGGGCACCCTCGACGTCGCCGGTGCCGTGGCCTTCGCCGCCGCCGTCGACCTTGTCACGACCGACCTCGAGACTCGGTCGGCACAGCTGTCGGGGCTGCGTGACCGCCTCATCGCCGGAATCGAATCGAGCATCGACGGTGCCGTGCTGTCCGGCCCGCGCGGAGCGGACCGGCTGCCGGCCAACGCCCATTTCACGTTCCCGGGCTGCGAGGGCGACTCGCTGCTGTTCGGTCTCGATGCCAGAGGGCTTGCCACCTCGACCGGTTCGGCCTGCTCGGCCGGGGTGTCACGTCCCTCGCACGTGCTGCTCGCGTGCGGACTGGACGAGGACAGCGCCCGATCCACCCAACGCTTCACGCTCGGTCGCGATACGACCGAAGCCGATGTCGATGCCCTGCTCACGGCCCTTCCCGAGGTCGTCGACCAGGCACGCCGAGCCGGGATGGTTTCGGCAACACCCCGATGGATGCAAGGAGCATCATGAGAGTACTCGTCGCCATGTCCGGCGGAGTCGATTCGTCCGTGGCCGCCGCGCGCGCCGTCGATGCCGGACACGAAGTCGTCGGCGTCCACCTGGCCCTGTCCCGGATGCCCGGCACCCTGCGCACCGGATCGCGGGGCTGCTGCACGATCGAAGACTCCCGCGACGCCCACCGCGTGGCGGGAATGCTCGACATCCCCTTCTACGTCTGGGACTTCTCCGAGAGGTTCAAGGAAGACATCGTCGATGACTTCATCGCCGAATACGCGGCCGGTCGGACACCGAACCCGTGCATGCGCTGCAACGAGCGCATCAAGTTCGCCGCCCTCCTCGACCGGGCCCTGGCCCTCGGCTTCGACGCCATCGCTACCGGCCACTACGCCGAGGTGGCCCGCGATGACGACGGTCGGCCCGAACTGCACCGCGGTGAGGACCTGGCCAAGGACCAGTCCTACGTCCTCGGTGTGCTCACCTCCGATCAGCTCGAGCACTGCTACTTCCCGATCGGTGCGACCGCGTCGAAGGCCGAAGTGCGCGCCGAGGCGGCCGAACGCGGGTTCTCCGTGGCGAACAAGCCCGACTCCTACGACATCTGCTTCATCCCCGACGGGGACACGAAGGCGTGGCTGGCCGATAAGATCCCGATGCGGCCCGGGCTCATCAAGGACGCCGAGGGCGAAGTGCTCGGCGAGCACGACGGAGCGATGACGTACACGATCGGCCAGCGCAAGGGACTGGGCATCGAAAAGCCCGCCGCGGACGGCAAACCGCGCTTCGTCACCGGCCTCGACCCGGCGACGAACACCGTCACCGTGGGATCACGCGGCGATCTCGCGGTCTCTCATCTCACCGGCATCCGCACCTCCTGGGCCGGGGCGGCCCCGGCGGACATGGGCTCCGCCCCCACCTCGGCGATCGACT
The DNA here is from genome assembly GCF_011617705.1 of Brevibacterium limosum. Taxonomy (NCBI): domain Bacteria; kingdom Bacillati; phylum Actinomycetota; class Actinomycetes; order Micrococcales; family Brevibacteriaceae; genus Brevibacterium; species Brevibacterium limosum. Next base: position 1,318,325 of record NZ_CP050154.1, read on the forward strand.
GCGAGGTCCAGATCCGCGCCCACGCCGATCCGGTGCCGGCCCGTGCCTGGCTCGGTGAATTCGTCGCCGAAGCACCCGAGCATGAGGCGAACCCGATCATCGACGAGGTCGAGGTGCCGGCCGCACGCCCCGCCGGGCAGCTCATGCACGTCGACGTCGATGAGGAGCTCTCCGGAGTGGCCCCGGGCCAGACCATGGTCATCTACCGCGGCACCCGCGTGCTCGGCCAAGCGACCATCGACTCCACGGCGAAGGACCGCATCACCCCGGCGCCCGAATTCGCCGACGCCTGAGCCCGCCCCACCTCACTTAAGCGACGGGTTCAGGGCCGATGTCGGTCACTGGCGATACTCTGGGGGCATGAAGGAAAGTCCCCAAGATGTCGTCACGGCACCTTATGGAACCTGGTCCTCACCTCTGGGCGCAGCCGAGGTGGCCGCCGGTGCCGCTCCGATCTTCGACGCCGCCTTCCGCGGGGATGAGATCTTCTACTCCACGAAGATCCCCACCGAGAAGGCCCGCACCGGATTGGTCCGCACGTCACTGTCGCGTCCGGGAGAGCATGTGCAGGTCATTCCTGCCGGCTTCAACATCCGCTCCGCCGTCCACGAATACGGGGGAGCCTCATGGGCTCTCGACCAGAGCAGCGAGGTCATCTACTTCGTCAACGCCGCTGATCAGCGGGTCTGGCAGATCATTCCCGGGCGTGCCCCGCACGCCCTGACCCCGGACACCTCGGGGCGGATCCGCTACGGAGACCTGCGCATGAGCCCATGGGGACTGCTGTGCGTGCGCGAGGACTGCCGGTCCACCCGTCGCGAACGCGCCATCGTGCTGCTGACGAAGCACGGGACGACGAATGTGCTCTCGACCCACTCTCATTTCATGGCCTGGCCCAGGCTCTCACCCGACGGCAGCACCCTGGCATTCATCGGCTGGGAGCACCCGAACATGCCCTGGGACGGAACCACCCTGTGGCTGGTCGACGTGCGCACACCTGCCACGCCCGCGGTCGCCGTGCTCAGCGGCGACGGGATCGAGCGCCCGGCCAGAGCCGATCCGGCGATGCCGAGCCCGACCGACCCCGGGATCTCCCTGCTGCAGCCGGAGTTCACCTCGGACTCCTCCCTCCACGTCATCTCCGACCACGAGGGCCACTGGTCGCTGTTCGGCCTCGATTTCGACCCCGTCGTCACGCGACCCATCGTCACCGACGAACGGAACGCACCGGCACCTGAACCGATCGGCGTCGACCGTCTGCGGTCGGTCATCGACACGGGTGAGGAGATCGGCGGCGCCCTGTGGCAGCTGGGCACCCGTTGGCACCTCAACGACGGTGATGAGGTGTGGGCACATTCGCAGGCGGCGACGGCGACGCTCGTGCGCCGCCGACTCACAGACGGCCCGACCATGACGGACCTCGGCCCGACCATGACGCGCCTCGGCCCGGCCGCGGGCCGGACAGACGCCGCGGGCGGGACGGACGCCGTGGGCGGGACGGACGCCGTGGGCGGGACGGACGCTGCAGTCTGGGAGACCATCGACACGACGGGGGAGACGTTCGGCACGATCGAACTCCTCGATCTCGGGCGCACCCACCTGCTGCTGACGGCGAAGTCGACCAGGCGCCCCGGAGTCCTCTGCGCCGTCGACCGGGTGACCGGACTGTTCACCGAGATCGCCAGCGAACGCCTCGACACCCATCAGAGCTACTACTCCCGCCCACGGGTCGGCGAACTCGGGGGAGTGCCCGTCGTCATCCACCCGCCCCACAACCCCCGGTTCGCGGCACCCGACGATGAGCTCCCGCCCTTCATCGTTTCGATCCACGGCGGTCCCACGGGGCAGGCGACGCCGGAGATGACGGCCCGCACGAGCTTCTTCACCTCCCAGGGCATCGGCGTCCTCGAAGTCAACTACGGCGGGTCGACCGGTTTCGGTCGCGCCTGGCGCGACCGTCTGCGCGGGGGGTGGGGAGTCGTCGATGTCGAGGACACCGTCGCCGCGGTCAACGGACTCGTCACGGCCGGTCTCGCCGACCCACGGCGCATCGCGATCTCCGGAGCCTCCTCGGGCGGGTGGACGGTGTTCTCGGCCCTGGCCTCGACGAACGTGTTCGCCTGCGGCACCTCGTACTTCGGCGTCACCGACCTCATGCGGTTCGTCGTCGACACCCACGACTTCGAATCCCATTACATCGACAGTCTCGTCGGCCCCTGGCCCGCCGCCCAGGACGAGTACATCACCCGGTCGCCGATCCGCCGGACCACCGATATCAGCGTGCCCGTGGCCGTCATGCAGGGCGACCGCGACCCGATCGTCCCATCCTCGCAGGCCCAGGAGTTCGTCGATACACTCGAACTGGCCGGAGTGGAGTACATTTACCGTCTGTACAAGGGCGAATCCCACGGCTTCGTCCGCGCCGAGACCATCATCGATTCCCTGGAAAGCGAGTTCGGATTCTATGTCGACGTCTTCGAAATCCCGCGCGGGCACCAGCATGGCTGAACTCGACCCCACCAACCGCCTCGATCGCGACCGATCCACTCCCGCCGAGGCGGCCGCCCCCGAGGTCCCGACAACCGTCCTGCCCGCCGCCACGACAACGGGAATCTGGCTGCCCGGATCCCGCGATCCGAGCCGTGGCTATATCGCGACCAGCCCCGTCCGCGAAGCCGCAGCCGCAGGGTTCGACATCCTCGCCGACCAGCTGCCGCCCGTGCCTCTGACCGCCCACCAGGCCGAGGGCCGGTGGGGAGCCGATTCGATCGGCCGCGCCGTCGGGCTGCTCACCGAACTCCACGTCGACCGCACGTCCTACGGATGGCGGCTGACCACCTCGGCGGGCAAGGACGAACGCCTCGAGGACTCGGCCCTGATCGAAGCGTTCGACGCGATCGCCGAATACGGTCAGTCCCGCCCCGGACAGATCCAGATCAGCCTGCCGGGACCGTGGACGCTCGTGACCGCGCTGAGCCTGAGCTCCGGCGCCCGCGTCCTCGGCGATCACGGCGCCCGACGCGACGTCGTACAGGCCTACGCCTTCGGCATCGCCGCCTTCACCGACCGGATCGCGGGCCTGGGCATGCAGCCGACCGTCCGCCTCGTCGAATCCCGGCTGACCCGGGTCCTCACCGGAACCTGGCCGACCGTGTCCGGGTGGGCGAGCCTGCCCGCGATCAGCGAGTCCCAGGTGTGGGCGGCGCTCGAATCCACGCTGCGTCACCTCCCGCCCACCGTGCTGGCCCTGCCGAATCTCGACCCTCTGCACCTGCAGGGCAAGGAGATTCCCGCCGCCGAGGCGCTCCGCCGCACCGGCGCCCGTTCCGTGTCAGTGCCATTGGCGGCCCTGAGATCACACAGTTGGGAACAGCTGGCGATCCTCGCCGAGGAGGGGCTCGGCACCTGGATCCACCTGCCGCCGACGGCCGGTGGGCGATCGGACGCGGTCAATCACTGGTGCGAGCGGATCCGCACCCCGTGGTCACGCATCGGCATGGGAGACGCGAGCCTGCGCGATTTCGGGATCGTCGCCGGGCCGGAACTGCCGATGACCCACCCGCCGCTGCTGAAGGACCAGCAGGGGATCGGTCCCGAACACAACCGGGGAACCATGACCATCGCCGCCGGTCTGCGGCGGGCTCTTGAGGAGATCGAATGACCACGACACCGGAGAACGCAGACTCGCAGAACTCAGACGCGAAGGCGGCGGACGCGAAGTCGGCGGACGGGTCGACCCTCGACCTGTCCGCGGTCGATCTGTCGGACGCGGCCGAGCGCGCCCAGGCCCATGCTCAGCTGACCGAGAGGATCGAGGAGCTGCGGGCCGCCTACTATCAGGACTCCCTGCTCGTCTCCGATGCCGAGTACGACGAGCTCGTCCACCGCCTCGAAGACCTCGAGGCGAAGTACCCCGAACTCGTCACCGACTCCTCACCGACTCAGACCGTCGGCGGAGTCGTCGACACCTCGACCTTCGATCCGGTCGAACACATCGGCCCGATGTACAGCCTCGACAACGTCTTCGACTACGACGAACTGCGTGCCTGGTACGAACGGGTGCGGTCGGCCACCTCGGCGAAGTCGAAGTTCCTCTGCGAACTCAAGATCGACGGACTCGCCGTCAACCTGCTCTACCGGAACGGCGAACTCGTCCGCGCTGCCACGCGCGGCGACGGACGCATCGGTGAGGACATCACCGCGAACGTGCGCACGATCTCCGATATCCCGCACCACCTCGACACGGAGCACCCACCGGCCGAGGTCGAGATCCGCGGTGAGGTGTTCTTCCCCGTCGAGGATTTCGCCGAACTCAACGCCTCCCTCGTCGCCGATGGCAAGGCGCCCTTCGCGAATCCGCGGAACTCCGCGGCCGGTTCGCTGCGGCAGAAGGACCCGGCCGTCACGGCACGCCGGCCCCTGCACATGCTCGTCCACGGAATCGCCGTGTGGGCCCCGGCCGATGATTCGCATCCGGAACCGGCCCACCAGTCCGAGGTCTACGAGCAGTTCCGGTCGTGGGGTCTGCCGATCAGCGACTATTACACGGTTCTCGACACCGTCGACGAGATCGAGGACTTCATCGGCTACTACGGCGAACACCGCCACGACGTCACCCACGAGATCGACGGAATCGTCATCAAGATCGACGATATCGCCGTGCAGGAGACCCTCGGCTACACCTCGCGCGCACCGCGGTGGGCGACCGCGTTCAAATACCCGCCCGAGGAGGTCACGACGAAGCTCCTCGACATCCAGGTGCAGGTGGGCCGGACCGGGCGAGTGACGCCATTCGCCGTGATGGAACCGGTGACCGTGGCCGGATCGACCGTGGAGCGGGCGACCCTGCACAACGGGCACGAGGTCAGACGCAAGGGTGTGCTCATCGGCGACACCGTCACGCTGCGCAAGGCCGGCGACGTCATCCCCGAGGTGCTCGGCCCGGTCGCGGCGCTGCGCGACGGGTCCGAACACGAATTCGTCATGCCCACCCACTGTCCGTCCTGCGGGACCGAACTCGGTGAGCAGAAAGAGGGCGACAAGGACCTGCGCTGCCCGAACTCGCGGTCGTGCCCGGCCCAGCTGGCCAATCGCATCTTCTACCTCGCCTCCCGGGCGGCCTTCGACATCGAAGCCCTCGGGGAGGAAGCCGCACTGGCGCTGACGGCGCCGGCCGAACCGGAGACTCCGCCGTTGACCTCGGAGGCCTTTCTCTTCGACCTGACCCCGGAGGTACTGGCCGACGTCAAGATCTGGCGGGACAAGAAGGTCAAGGGTGTGGAGACCGGTGAGCGGGAGCTCGTGCCCTACTTCTACACCCGCGGAACCGCCAAGAAGCCAAGTGCCCCGAGCGCGAACACGAAGAAGCTCTTCGATGAGCTCGAGAAGGCGAAGGATCAGGATCTGTGGCGGGTGCTCGTGGCCCTGTCGATCCGCCATGTCGGACCGACCGCGGCGCGGACCCTGGCCGCGAAGTTCCGCACTCTCGACGCCATCCGTGAAGCGGGAGAAGAAGAGCTCTCCGCGGTCGAGGGCATCGGTCCGACGATCGCGAAGAGCCTGCGCGACTGGTTCGAGGTCGACTGGCATATCGAGATCGTCGAGACCTGGGCGGCAGCCGGAGTGCGCATGGAGGACGACGAGGTCGAGTCTGCTGCGCAGACATTGGAAGGGCTGACGATCGTCGCCACGGGATCGCTGAGCACTTTCACCCGCGACGGGATCAAGGGGGCGATCCTCGGTGCCGGGGGAAAGGCGGCGGGGTCGGTCTCGAAGAAGACTGACTATGTCGTCGCCGGTGAGAACGCCGGATCGAAGCTGGAGAAGGCGGAGTCGCTGGGCGTGCCCGTGCTCGACGAGGACCAATTCAGAGTTCTGCTGGAGACCGGCAGCCTCGACTGAATGCTGTCTGAGCACCGTGCCTGGTGCCTGAAGGGAATACATGCTGGATCCCGGAGGTCCCATGGTGCGGCGGCGTACTCATTCGTGACCGAACTCGAAGTCGGGGTTCAGACTCAGTCAAGCTCAGAGACAGCTTCGGATGGAAGAGTGTGGGACATGAGATGGATTCCCCGACTCCTCGCTGGTACCTGTGTGGTCGTCGCCGCGGCCATGACGGCGGTACCGGTGACGGCAGGACTGGCCGACCTGGTTCTGGGGCCGGGTCCGCACAGCACCAAACGCAGCGCACAGCCGGCGCTGACCTCCATGCGCACTCCGGCCGCTCCGTCCAGCGGGCGAACCGAGGAGTCGGGCACAGCCCAGGATGAGACAGTGCTCGAAGGCACGATCGTCGATGACTCGGCTAGAGGCCCGGCTTTCACCGGAATACAGGCGACCGGTGCACTCTCGGCCGGCGCATTGTCGACCGACGCCCTCTCGACCGACGCCCTCTCGACCGGCACACTGTCGGCTGGCGCGCTGTCGGCCGGCACGGAACTCGTCGCGGCCACTGCGGCCGACGCAAAGGATCGCATCGCAGACCTGTCCGCCGATCTGCAGGCCGGAGTCGCGGCAGGCGAATTCACCCAGGCCGACGCCGACCGAGTGCTCGCCGATATCGCACCGTACATTCACGGCGATCGCACCTGGCCCGAACGCTTCTCCGCCTGACCCCACCCCAATTGCTACCTGACGGCGGCCCAGCAACCTCGCGCGAGGTTGCTGGGCCGCCGTCAGGTAGTTCCGGGGGAAGGTCACAGCGCAACGACGGGGGCGGGTCCGGTGGAGAGACTAGACTGGGGTGTCAGTGTTAACGACGATGAAAGGCAGGGAATGACGGAGTCTTCCGCAATCACCCCCGAACAGGTGGAGCATCTGGCTTCACTGTCTCGGATCGCCATGGGCGAGGACGAGCTGAAATCGCTCGCCGGTGATCTCAGCACAATTCTGGGAAACGTCGCCAGGGTCAACGAAGTGGCCGGCGACGATGTGCCCGCAACCAGCCACCCCATCCCGCTGACGAACGTCATGCGCCCCGACGTCGTGGGCGAGACGCTGACCAGCGAACAGGCACTGGCCTCGGCCCCGGCCGCCGAGGACGACAAGTTCCTCGTCCCGCAGATCCTCGGGGAGGAATGAGATGACCGAACTGACGAAAAAGAGCGCTCTCGAACTCGCCGCAGGACTGGCCTCCGGCGAGTTCTCCTCCGTCGAAGTCACGCAGGCGCACCTCGACCGCATCGCCTCCACCGAGGATGACTTCAACTCCTTCATCACCGTCACCGACGAACTCGCCCTGGCCACGGCGAAAGCCGTCGATGCCAAGCGTTCCGCCGGGGAGGACCTCCACGCCCTGGCCGGTGTCCCGGTGGCGCTGAAGGATCTCGTCGTCACCGAGGGCGTGGCCACCACCGCCGGATCGAAGATGCTCGAGAACTGGGTTCCGCCCTATGAGTCGACGGTGCACAACAAGGTCAAGAACGCCGGTCTGCCGGTGCTCGGCAAGACCAACCTTGACGAGTTCGCCATGGGATCGACGACCGAGCACTCGGCCTTCGGCAATACCCGCAACCCATGGAACCTCGAACACGTGCCCGGCGGATCCTCCGGAGGCGCGGCCGCAGCCCTCGCCGGATTCCAGGCTCCGCTGTCCGTGGGCACCGACACCGGCGGATCCGTCCGCCAGCCCGCCGCATTCACCGGCACCGTCGGCGTGAAGCCGACCTACGGGTCGATCTCGCGCTTCGGCATCATCGCCATGGCCTCGAGCCTCGACCAGGTCGGACCGATGGGCCGTTCGGTCGCCGATGCCGCGGCTTTGCACGAACTGCTGGCGGGACACGATCCGCTCGATTCGACCTCGCTGCCCGATGACGTGGCCGGATTCCTGGGCGCCGCGCAGACCAGCGGCCTCAAGGGCAAGAAGCTCGGGGTCATCAAGCAGCTGGCCGGTGAGGGCTACCAGGACGGAGTCCGCACCGCGTTCACCGCCGCGCTCGAGACCGCTGCCGCCGCCGGTGCCGAGATCGTCGAGGTCGACTGCCCGTCGATCTCCTACGCCCTCGACGCCTACTACCTCATCATGCCCTCCGAGGTGTCGTCGAACCTCGCCCGCTACGACGGCATGCGCTACGGCCTGCGCGTCGAACCCGAGTCCGGCCCCATCACCGCCGAGACCGTCATGTCCGCCACCCGCGCCGCGGGCTTCGGAGACGAGGTCAAGCGCCGCATCATCCTCGGCACCTACGCCCTGTCGGCCGGCTACTTCGACGCCTACTACGGTTCGGCGCAGAAGATCCGCACCCTGGTTCAGAACGACTTCGCCAAGGCCTTCGCCGCCTGCGACGTCCTCGTGTCCCCGACGGCACCGACGACCGCGCTGAAGTTCGGTGCGGAGAAGGCCGCCGACCCGATGGCCCTCTACCTCGGCGACGTGGCGACGATCCCGGCGAACCTCGCCGGAATCCCCGGACTGTCCCTGCCTGCCGGTCTGGCCGATGGTCTGCCCGTCGGCTTCCAGATCCTGGCCCCGGCCCGTGAGGACATCAAACTCTACGAGGTGGCCGGAGCTTTGGAAGCCGCACTCGAAGCCGTCGGCGGACGCGTGCTCGACGCTCTCGCGGAAGGACTGAACGCCAAGTGAAATACGAAGACGCGATCAAGAAGTACGATCCGGTCATCGGCATCGAGGTCCACGTCGAACTCGGCACCGCGACCAAGATGTTCGACGCCGCCCCAAACACCTTCGGCGGCGGACCGAACACGAACGTGACCCCCACCTCCCTGGGTCTGCCCGGGTCTCTGCCCGTGGTCAACGAGAAGGGGGTGGAGTACGCGATCAAGATCGGTCTGGCGCTCGGCTGCGAAATCGCCGAGACCTGCCGGTTCGCCCGCAAGAACTACTTCTACCCTGACGTGCCCAAGGACTTCCAGACCAGCCAGTCCGATGAGCCGATCGCGGCCGAAGGCCAGGTCGAGGTCGAGCTCGAGGACGGCACCATCGTCACCGTCCCCGTCGAGCGCGCCCATATGGAAGAGGACGCGGGCAAGAACACCCACGTGGGAGGGGCCACCGGCCGCATCCAGGGTGCCGACCACTCCCTCGTCGACTACAACCGCGCTGGTGTTCCGCTCGTGGAGATCGTCACCCACCCGATCACCGGGACAGGGGAAAGGGCCGCCGAGGTGGCCGCCGCGTATGTGCGCACCCTGCGTGACATCTTCCGCGCCCTCGACGTCTCCGAAGCCCGCATGGAACAGGGCAACGTCCGCGCCGACGTCAACGTCTCCCTGCGGGAGAGCCCCGAGGCACCGCTGGGCACCCGCACGGAGACGAAGAACGTCAACTCCTTCCGCTCGATCGAACGCGCAGTGCGCTTCGAGATCGCCCGCCAGGCGACCCTCCTCGAGGCAGGGGAGAAGGTCGTCCAGGAGACCCGACACTTCCACGAGGAGACCGGAGAGACCTCGTCGGGACGTCCGAAGTCCGACGCCGACGACTACCGCTACTTCCCCGAGCCCGACCTCGTCCCGCTGCAGCCGTCCCGCGACTGGGTCGAGCAGCTGCGGACGAGCCTGCCCGAGCTGCCGGCGCAGAAACGTCGCCGCCTCCTCGCGGAGTGGAAGTTCTCCGACCTGGAGATGCGCGACATCGTCAACGCCGGACTCCTCGAAGCCATCGAGGACACCGTCACCGCCGGTGCGAAGCCTGCCCAGGCTCGCAAATGGTGGACCGGTGAGGTCGCCCGCCTGGCCAACCAGGAGGACAAGCACCCCACCGAGATCGTCACCCCTGCCCAGGTGGCAGGACTCGTCGACCTCATCGGACAGGGCAAGCTCAACGACAAGCTGGCCAAGGATGTGCTCACCGGAGTCGTTGCAGGCGAAGGCCAGCCCGCCGAGGTGATGAAGGCCCGCGACCTCGAAATCGTCGAGGACACCGGTGCACTCGAAGCCGCCGTCGAGGAGGCCATCGCGGCCAACCCCGATGTGGTCGAGAAGATCAAGGGCGGAAAGATGCAGGCCATCGGCGCGCTCATGGGCCCGATCATGAAGGCCACCCGCGGACAGGCCGATGCCGGAAAGGCCAAGGACCTCATCCTCGCCAAGTTGGGCGTCTGAGTACAGGTCCGAACTGACCCTGGTCGACGCCGGTGCCTGACAGTGCCGAGCAAGACTCAGGATTGATCCAGCCACACCCTCTAGACTGTGCGTCCAAGGGAACCGACCGGTTTCCCGAGCACAGCGGAGGGTGTGGCTGTTCGCATTCCCCGCAGCTGACGGCCCGCAGGGCAGGGCCGAGTGCGTGACCCACACGCGTGGAGGTGAAGCGGTGTCTGAGTGGAAGTCGCTGTGGAAGAGCGAATGCGGGAAGTCCGCGCCGATCTATCGGGTGCTCGTGCCCGACAGCGTCAACGAGGCTGTGCTGCGGGCGTGGAGCGCCCGCGGATACCGCTATACGGCCGGAGCCCCCAGCGCGATCATGCTCACCGGTGGGATGAGCCGGAACTTCTTCCGCTCCAGCGTTCTGTTCAAGGGCGGCACCGCTGCCGGCACTGCCGTGACCGCAGGATTCGCAGCACCCGGGGGACTGGCCCTGGTCTCGGGATTCGCCGATGCTGCCCTGACCTTCGGCGGCATGGGTGCGGCCACGGCCCTGGGCACCGGGATCTTCGCCGCGGTCACCGGTCCCAAATACCTGCGTGATCCGAAGCGTCTGAGCCGGAAGAATCGGCGCAAGGTCTCGGGCGCCAAATGGGTGACCCCGGCCAGCCTCGGCTATCTGCCCGGTCGCAAGGACGGCCGCGACACCGACGAACAGCGTCTGTTCCATCTGGCGGTCACGATCGCCCGGAAGATCGTGCGCACTCGTGCGTGGACCCATCCGATACTGAAAGACCACGTTTCCCGCGTCGACCTCGACCATGCCGTGGCCTCCATCGGAGTGCGCCTGCAGGAACTCGTCAGCCTGCGCGAGGAGATCGAAGACATCCGCGATGCGGGGACCGCGAAGTCCGTGGAGACGTACCTGTCGAAGCTGGCCGTCGCATTCTCGTCGATGGCCCGCCGCGTGGAGTCGATGCACGAATACTATGAGCGGCTGCTCGAACTCGACCAGCAGCTCATGCTGCTGCACAACTCCGAACGCTCCCGCGAACTCGGCGACCGAGTGCTGGATGTGCTCTCCCGCACCGCCGCCGACGACTCCGCCGATTGGCAGTTCAGAGAGCTGCGCATCGACGCGGACTCGCAGTCCTCGATCATCTCCGGACTTGTCGCCGAACTCGATCAGACCGCCGATGACTTCGACGACTTCGATACCCGTCTGGCCGCGGCGCAGAAGTCCGTCGACGAACTCGAAGCTTAGGCCCCAGCTGGGCCGAACTCAGTGACCGAAGGGGTCGGGATCGACCCCCGGCATCCATGACAGCCCCGGCTGGTTGTAGCCATGAGCCTCCTGGGCCCTCTTCCACTTCTTCGACCAGCGCTTGTCGAGTCGGTCGACGTAGAGCGTCCCCTGCAGATGGTCGTATTCGTGCTGCATGATGCGGGCGAACCATCCGTCCGCGCTCAGCGTCACTGCTTCACCGTTCTCGTCGAAGCCGTTGACGGTGACTCTCTCGGCGCGTTTGAGAGGGAAGTCGAGAGACGGCACCGACAGGCATCCTTCGGACTCGTCATCCGGGTCCGGGCGGGTGTCAGGAACCTTCGACGCGATGAGCACAGGATTGACGAAGGTGCCACGGCGGCGCTCTCCATAGCCATCGTCGGCATGGAAGACGAAGATGGATCTGCCGACGCCGATCTGCGGTGCGGCCAGGCCGACACCGTTGCTGGCGTCGAGTGTCTCGTGCATGTCGGCGACGAGTTCGGCAAGACTCTCATCGAACTCGCTGACCTTCTCGGCACGACGATGCAGAACGGGCTCGCCGCAGACGACGATGGGATGAATAGCCATGAGGACAATCGTATCGGTCCCCTGAGACGGCGTCGGACTCCGCCCGGTGACAGCTCCATGGCTCGAACGCGGGGGAGGGGTGCCTCGGCGTCTCATGTTTTCGCAGCACACAGACATCGCACCCGAGTGGGGCGACGTCGGCACCGCAGCGACGAACTCACCGGTGCGGCCACCTCGGTGATTCTCCGTTCTGATTGCTCAGCGGTTGACGGGATCCGACACTCGAGCGAGTGGATCGATATGCGAGAATTCCGGGATCGTGATACAGATTGTCACAAAGTTTCGCCCCCAGCGAACAGAGATTGTTGAGCAACATATCTGGGAACATGTTCAGGGTTGGCGTGGTTATGATGAGGGTAAGCCGTCTCGGACCACGAGATGAAAGCTGTCGCTCAACCCTTGCCGGAACCGCTCTGCCGAGTGTCGAGAGGCCTGTGACGGCGGGTGCACACAGTAGCGTGAAAGGACTTACTTTGACTATCTTCAACAATGTTTCCGAACTGGTCGGCCGTACACCGCTGGTCCGCGTCAACAAGGCCAGCGAGCGCTCGGGCGCCGAGATCGTGGCCAAGCTCGAATCGTCCAACCCCGGCAACTCGGTCAAGGACCGCATCGGCGTGGCGATGATCGACGCAGCCGAGCAGTCCGGTGAACTCAAGCCCGGCGGAACCATCGTCGAGGCCACCTCGGGCAACACCGGCATCGCTCTGGCCATGGTCGGCACCTCGCGCGGCTACAAGGTCGTCCTCACCATGCCCGAGTCGATGTCGAAGGAACGTCGCGCACTTCTGCGCGCCTTCGGTGCCGAACTCGTCCTCACGGACAAGGCTGCTGGCATGAAAGGCGCCGTGGAGAAGGCCGAAGAGGTCGCTGCTGAAGGCGCGGTGCTCGTGCGTCAGTTCGAGAACAAGGCCAATGTCGCTATCCACAAGGCCGCCACCGGCCCCGAGATCCTCGCCGACACCGATGGCAAGGTCGACATCTTTGTTGCGGGAATCGGAACGGGCGGAACGATCTCCGGCGCAGGGGCTGCGTTGCGTGAGGCGAACCCCGACGTCAAGATCGTCGCCGTCGAGCCCGCCGCATCGCCGCTTCTGACCGAAGGCAAAGCCGGACCCCACGCGATCCAGGGGCTCGGTGCGAACTTCATCCCCGGCATCCTCGACACGGAGATCTACGATGAGGTCGTCGATGTCGACAACGAGGTGGCCATCGAGCGCGCTCGTGAAGTGGCCAAGGAAGAGGGTCTGCTCGTCGGAATCTCCTCGGGTGCCGCCCTTTTCGCGGCTGAGGAGGTCGCTTCTCGACCGGAAAATGCGGGTAAGCGAGTCGTTGTCATCATCCCGAGCTATGGTGAGCGGTACCTGTCGACACCGCTGTTCTCCGAGTACCTCGACTGACAGCGAGCGATCGACATGAGGGCGTCAAACTCCGGTTTGGCGCCCTCACTGTCTCACATCCTCGACGGACAGCACCAAGAGCAGAATAAGGACGGACATGATGAAGGCACTGTGGACTGCGGCCGCCGCGATCGCGGGAGCGGCAGCGTACGGGTTCAGCCGACCCGGGGTGCGTGAGATGCTGCGCGAAGACCTCGATACCGTGCGGCGACGGGACCCTGCGGCGACGAGCGACTTCGTCTCGCTGGTCTCCTATCCCGGAATGCACGCCATCTGGGCGCACCGCGGACTCCACCGGCTGTGGCAGCACGACGCAGGAAAGACCCCGGCGCGACTGATGTCTCAGCTGGTGCGGACGCTGACCGGTGTGGAGATCCACCCGGGGGCGGAGATCGGACGTCGATTCTTCATCGATCATGCCAACGGAGTCGTCATCGGCGAGACCTCGAAGATCGGCGACGACGTCATGCTCTATCACCAGGTCACCCTGGGCGGCACGTCGATGGCGCAGACGAAGCGTCACCCGACGATCGGCAACCATGTGCTCGTCGGCGCCGGGGCGAAGATCCTCGGCCCTGTCGTCGTCGGCGACAACTCCGCTGTCGGGGCCAACGCCGTCGTCGTCAAGGACGTGGCAGCCGATTCGAGCGCCGTGGGCATCCCCGCGACCGTGCGCCCAAAGAAACAGGAAGGAGCCGCCTCGGCGAAGGCGGAGGTCGAACCGTCGAAGAAGCGCCCAGACTTCGTTCTCGAGGATCCCGCCCTCTGGATCTGAGGCGCTTGCCTCCTCTGGTTGTGTGCCTCCTCCTACTGTGCACACGTGCTCATGCTGAGTGCCCCGCTGCCTCCTGCGGGTGGATCCGTCGCGAAATCTCGTCGAATATCACGGTGGATCCACCCGCAGGAGACAATCAGTCTCAACAGGACGGGCTTCTTTCCGTCATCAGGTGCCTCAGGCGCCTGGCGAACGAGTCCATATCGCTTCGCTTTGCCACCCGCAGAAGGACCCAGCCCTCAGCTTCGAACAGCTCCCGGCGGCGAATGTCGTGCGCGTACTGCTCAGGAGATGAACGATGATGATCTCCTTCGTACTCGATCGCGATCCGCAGCTCCGGGTAGCCGAGATCGGGGTGGAGCACATAATCGTCGATCGGACTGTAGACGGCGGGGTGGACGATCGGCTCAGGGAAGTCGTGGTCGATCAGCCAGAGTCGCAGCCAGGTCTCCTTCGGCGAATCGACCGTCCGGCGGACGCGCGCGAGCGCCTTTCGCACCTTGCGGCGTTGGGGGACACGAGGAAGCTTGTCGGTGTCCGCACGCAGCCGCCCGATGGTGATGTAGGGGCCGCTGGCCTGGCGGCCGACCGCGGCGTCGCCGAGCGTGACCAGCTCATCGAGGCTAAGCAGCGGAGCAAGTGAGGCGACTACACGCGGAATCGTGACCAAAGGGAACCTCAGGAGGTCGATCCATTCGGTTGCGAGGCTCGTCGGCCGGCTGACGACGAGGCCGGGGCGGTTGATGCGCAGGTTCCGTGAGGGTGTGGCGACGTAGACGCGACTATCTGCGAGATGACTCGGCAGCGGAAGCCCATACAGGCGCGCTGCCGTCAGGTGGTCCGCGACCAAGTCGGGATATAGTCTGCGAATGCCAGTCATGTACAACCAGGTCTCGAGCCACTCGTGGTCTGCCCAGTGGGGTGTCGGCACATCGGTCAGTGATTCGATGTCGACCCAGACCCCGCGGTAGATCTGATTGAAGCGGCGGTGTTCGGTCAGCGCATAGGCCGTGATGCCGCGCTCAGCGGCTTCCGCTGCTGTGAAGGGCAGGGGTACAGACTTGAAGGCGACACTCTGGTTCATTGTTTGCCACATGCCGGCAAGGCTCCTCTTGAATGATAGTGGTGCGCGAAGCGCGAGTTGACGGCTGTGGACAGAGGGCGGCCGTATCCAGAAATGAGCGCTTGAGTCAGCACCCGAGAATCTGCGCTTCTGAAGCTCCCCATGCGGATCTGTCCCCAGGTGTCTGTGCGCGAGTCGATTTTTCGACGGCACGGAAGGGTGAGGTGAAGTGATGCGGCTGAGCGGTTGCCGGTCGAATGACTGTGGCGTATGTGGTGCGACGGTGCCACGCGGTGCCGTTGCGTGGCGGGGGACCAGCCGCCGGTGCATGGTGAACTTTGACAGGCTGTCTCGTGCGGGTGGATCCACCTCGAAATCGAGAGCAGAATCGCGGCGGATCAGCCCATAGGGGACACTTCACTCGGCAGCCGGGAATACTTTGGCGACCACTTCTGTTAAGATTTCAACTAGTTACTTCAAAATTGAAGTTAGTTCAATCAGCAGGGCGACCGCGCGACCCGCAGGGGCCCAGAAGCAGGAGGCGTCATGGAATTCGGAATCTTCACCATCGGCGATGTCACCACCGACCCCACCGACGGCACCACCGTCAGCGAACACCAGCGGATCAAGAACACCGTCGAGATCGCGAAGAAGGCAGAGGAAGTGGGCCTCGACGTCTTCGCCACCGGTCAGCATCACAACCCGCCCTTCGTGGCTCCGGCGAACCCGCCGGTCCTGCTGGCGAACATCGCCGCACAGACTTCGACACTCGAACTCTCCACGGCGACGACACTCATCACCACGACCGATCCCGTGCGCATCGCCGAGGACTACTCCTACGCGCAGCATCTGTCCGACGGTCGCATCAGCCTGATCATGGGCCGCGGCAACACCGGTCCCGTCTACCCGTGGTTCGGCAAGGACATCCGTGCCGGCATCCCGCTGGCCGTCGAGAACTACAACCTCCTCTACCGTCTGTGGCGGGAGAAGAACCTCGACTGGGAAGGCAAGTTCCGGACTCCTCTCAATGGCTTCACGGTCACCCCGACACCGCTCGACGAGGTGCCGCCGTTCGTGTGGCACGGTTCGATCCGCAGCCCCGAGATCGCCGAGCAGGCGGCCTACTACGGCGACGGATTCTTCCACAACAACATCTTCTGGCCGACCTCGCACACGGCCCGGATGGTCCAGCTCTACCGTCAGCGCTATGAGTACTACGGCCACGGCACGGCCAGCCAGGCGATCGTCGGCCTCGGCGGCCAGGTGTTCATGCGCAAGAACTCCCAGGACGCCGTCCGCGAGTTCCGCCCCTACTTCGACAACGCGCCGGTCTACGGTCACGGGCCCAGCCTCGAGGACTTCTCGACGCAGACCCCGCTGACCGTCGGTTCGCCGCAGCAGGTCATCGAGCGCACCCTGAGCTTCCGCGACTGGGCCGGGGACTACCAGCGTCAGCTGTTCCTCATCGACCACGCGGGACTGCCGCAGAAGACCGTGCTCGAACAGCTCGACCTCCTCGGCGAAGAGGTCATCCCGGTGCTGCGTGAGGAATTCGCGAAGGGCCGTCCGGCCGACGTCCCCGATGCGCCGAACCACGAATCCCTGGTCATCCGACACAGGGAAGGCCGCGACCCGATCCCCGGCGGCGGAGAAGGCTCGCGCGCCTTCGAAGACCGGCAGGCACGCGCCGCCGAAGCGGCACAGGAAGGAGCCGACCAAGCATGAGCACGAACACGATGAACATCGTGGCCGTGACCACCTCGCTCAGCGAGGACTCGACCACACTCAAACTCACGAATCGGATTCTCGACAGGGCCGCCTCGGCGGGGGAATCTGTGGGCATCGATGTGACCACGGGCGTCATCAACATCCGCAACCTCGCCACCGCGCTCACGGATATGACCCTGACCGGGTTCCGGTCCGAATCCCTGGAGACGGCCTTCGCGACCATCGCGGCAGCCGACGCGATCGTCACGGTCGCTCCGGTGTACAAGGCCGCCCCGGTCGGTCTGCACACCCTGTTCTGGCAGCTCATCGACGACAAGGCGCTGAGCCGCAAGCCCGTGCTCATCGCCTCCACCGGTGGCACGGCGCGCCATTCGCTGGCCGGGGATGCGGTGCTGCGGCCGATGCTGTCCTACCTCAAGGGCATCGTCGTGCCCACGACGGTCTTCGCCGCCACCGACGACTGGGGGACCGTCGAGGGCGGCCGGGCGCTGACCGCCCGGATCCGCCAGGCGGGGGAGGAGCTCGTGTCCCTGACCGCAACGATCCTCGGGGCCGGAAACGACGACCTCGCCGAGGTGGCCGACCCCGATTCCGCCACCGCGCGGTTCCCCGGCGGGCAGGGAACGGCCACGGCCGCGGGAACGGGTTCCCGCGGAACCGTCGACGAATTCGACCCCGCGAACGTCACCCCGTTCGCGCAGCTGCTCGAGGGCTGAGATGACGGAGATCAGATTCGGACTCGGACGGGAGGCGCTGGCGCAGAACGCGTGGCGGACCTATTTCGAGACCTCGCAGCGCATCCGCCAGGCCCTCGAGGTCCAGCTCAAGGACGATGCGGGGCTCGACGTCAGCGACTACAACACTCTGCTCCTGCTGTGGGAAGCCCCGGACCGGACGCTGACGATGAGCGCTCTGGCGAAGAAGCTCGTCTTCTCGCCATCGCGGCTGAACTATCGGATCAAGGTCCTCGTCGACGCGGGGCTGGTGACGAAGACCCAGTGCCCCGAGGACGGGCGTGCCCACAATGTGGCGCTGACCCAGGCGGGGGCGCGGGCATTCCTGGCCGCCGGGTCCCAGCACAAGAGCTATGTCGACGAGATCTTCTTCGGCCATGTCAGCGATGCCGAACTCGAGGTGATCGAGGCCGTCTTCACTCGGATCGGGGATGCTCTGCCCGAGTGCTGAGGCGGGTTCTGCTCGAGTGACGAGGCCCGTCATCTCAGAGTGACGGAGGTCTCGGCACTGAGGAGGGCGGCGTGCCACAATGAGGGCATGTCCATCACCACAATCGCCTTCCCGAACTCCGAGCTCCGCAATCGTGTAATCGCTCAGATCCCCGCACACCAGCGCGCAGATGTCGACCTCGTCGTCTTCTCCGATGCCGAACGTTCGGCCAAGCTCAGCCGTGACGATGTCGACGTCGTCGTCCTGCCCTACCTTGATTCGGGGCCGACGATCGAGCTGCTCGACGAGCTGCCCAACCTGCGTATGGTCATCACGCAGACGACCGGATTCGATCCCGTCGCCCACCTGCCCGAACGCGGAATCCAGGTCGCGACCGCCTCCGGTGTGCACACGGGCGGAACCGCCGAGCTCGCCCTGGCGCTGACGCTGGCCAGTCTGCGCGGAATCGACGACGCCGTGCGCTCGCAGGTCTCACGGGTGTGGGAGCACCATCGCTACCGTTCGCTGCAGGACCGGCGTGTGATGATCATCGGCGTCGGCGAGATCGGCTCGGCCATCGCCGACCGCTTCGACCCCTTCGAAGTCCAGCTCACCCGTGTCGCCTCGACCGCGCGTGAGGACGAGCGCGGGAAGATCCACGGCGTCGACGAGCTGCCGAAGCTTCTGCCCCACACCGAGGTGGTTGTGCTGATCACTCCGCTCAACGAGGGCACACACCAACTCGTCGACGAGAAGTTCCTCAGCCTGCTGCCCGACAATGCGCTCATCGTCAACGTCGCCCGCGGCAAGGTCGTCGACACGGATGCGCTCGTGGCAGAGCTCGCCACCGGACGACTCCATGCCGCCCTCGATGTCACCGACCCGGAGCCGCTGCCGCGCAACCATGCGCTGTGGGGAACCCCGAACACTCTCATCACGCCCCATGTGGGAGGCGACACTTCGGCCTTCGAACCACGGGTGGTGAAGATCCTCGCTGAGCAGGTCAGGCGGATCAACGACGGTCAGCAGCCGGTCAACCTCATCAAGGCCTGAGGATCCGACAATAGGTCACGCGACTCTGACCTAAGCGGTCTGGAAAACCGGCTCGTTGCCGGACTCTCGCATGGTGCCCAGGAGAAGTTCCACCATGCGAGAGTCCGGCGTGCGGATGCTGAAATCGGGCGTAGCATGCCTGCATGAGCATCGATACAGACAACACCACTCCCGACATCAAACCCCGTTCTCGCGATGTCACGGACGGCCTCGAAGCCACCGCCGCGCGCGGAATGCTTCGCGCCGTCGGCATGGGCGACGATGACTGGGTGAAGCCGCAGATCGCGATCGCGACCTCGTGGAACGAGATCACCCCCTGCAACATGTCGCTGCAGCGTCTCGGCTCGGCCGCCAAGGAAGGCGTCCACGAGACCGGCGGCTTCCCGCTGGAATTCGGCACCATCTCCGTCTCGGACGGAATCTCGATGGGCCACGAGGGAATGCACTACTCGCTGGTCTCGCGCGAGGTCATCACCGACTCCGTGGAGACGGTGATGAGTGCCGAACGCCTCGACGGCTCCGTGCTCATGGCCGGCTGTGACAAGTCGATCCCGGGAATGCTCATGGCCTCCGCCCGTCTCGGGCTCTCGAGCGTCTTCCTCTACAACGGTTCGATCATGCCCGGAACCGCGAAGATGGAGGATGGGTCGGAGAGGGAAGTCACTCTCATCGATGCCTTCGAAGCCGTCGGCGCCTGCCGAGCGGGCACCATGTCCCAGAAGGACGTCGACGCCATCGAGCGCGCCGTCTGCCCCGGTGAGGGTGCTTGCGGCGGAATGTACACCGCGAACACGATGGCCTCGGCCGCTGAGGCCATGGGCATGTCGCTGCCGGGATCGGCCGCGCCGCCGGCCATCCACCGCAATCGGACGATGTTCGCTCGCAAGTCCGGTGAGGCGGTCGTGAACATGCTGCGCCAGGGCATCACGGCGCGTGACATCATCACCCGCGAATCGCTGCACAACGCGATCGCCGTGGTCATGGCCTTCGGCGGTTCGACGAATGCGGTGCTCCACCTGCTGGCCATCGCCCACGAGGCCGGAGTGACACTGGAGCTCGACGATTTCAACCGCATCGGCGACAAGGTTCCGCACCTGGGCAACGTCAAGCCATTCGGTCAGTACGTGATGAACGACGTCTTCAAGATCGGCGGCGTGCCCGTGATCATGAAGGCCCTCCTCGACGCCGGTCTGCTCAACGGCGACTGCCTGACCGTGACCGGCAAGACCGTGGCCGAGAACCTCGAGTCGATCAACCCGCCGGACCCGGACGGGAAGATCCTGCGTGCGCTCAACAACCCGATCCACGCCACCGGTGGTCTCACCGTGCTGCAGGGATCACTGGCTCCCGAGGGGGCGGTTGTGAAGTCCGCAGGCTTCGACGCCGATGTCTTCGAGGGCACTGCGCGTGTGTTCGACCAGGAGAAGCCGGCCATGGATGCCGTCCTCAATGGGGAACTGAAGAAGGGCGACGTCGTCGTCATCCGCTACGAGGGGCCGAAGGGCGGACCCGGAATGCGCGAGATGCTCGCGATCACCGGTGCCATCAAGGGCGCAGGCATCGGCAAGGATGTCCTGCTGCTCACCGACGGTCGCTTCTCCGGCGGCTCGACCGGTCTGTGCATCGGCCATATCGCCCCCGAGGCGGTCGACGGCGGTCCGATCGCGCTCGTCGAGGATGGTGACAAGATCACCGTCGACATCGCGGCCCGCTCGATCGAGCTTCACGTCGACGAGGAGGTGCTGGCCGAGCGCCGCAAGACCTGGACGCTGCCCGAGAACCACCGCCTGACCGGTGTGCTCGGCAAGTACGCGAAGCTCGTGCAGTCGGCGTCGAAGGGCGCGGTCTGCTTCTGAGCCGGTTTCCGGTCCCTTGCCGACGCTGAACGCTTCCGGTTGACGGGACCGGTTCCACCATCGCCGAGGCGGTGCAGACGGAGAGTCTGCGCCGCCTCGGCGATTCTGTTGCCGAACTTCGCTGATCACTGCGTGCGCCATTCCCGCTTGGCGACACGAAACTACAGTTACCGAAAAGTTACTTCGGCGTGTCGCGCGGAATTCCGGGGGACACGCGGCCTTGTCGCAATCGTTACTGCAAGGGAAGTTTGTGTGACGGATCACATGGGGATACAGTGCGAACTACGTTCAGTCGTTTATGAGGAGCCATTGAGGTTCCTCACATGTCGGCCGATCTGCGCACTGCATATCCCAAAGGACCCCTGATCATTGATGATTGTCACCTCCTTCCCGATTCGCCATGAGATCTATTCCCAGCTTCCCGGGCCGATGCACCATTCCGCCGACAAGGTCGAGGGCAGACTGATCACAGTGTCGTAGCCGACATCATGGGAAAATACGTTCTGCGGCGGTTCATCAACTACTTCATCCTCGCGTTCATCGCGACGGTCACCGCCTACATCACTTCCAGCTCATTCATGGATCCGGCCGCGCGCTATCGGGGCCAGAATCCGCCACTGTCAGAGAATTCGATCCAGGCCATCCTCAATGGACACGGCACGAATCCCGATGTTCCCGTTCTCGAGCGCACCTGGAATTGGCTGACGAACATCTTCCTCCACGGTGATTTCGGTACGACGGTACACAACTCCCCAGTGCTGCAGGAGATCCTCGTGCGTGCCGGCGTCAGCCTCAAGCTCCTGCTCATCGGTTCGATCATCGGAGCGATCCTCGGTGTCATCGTCGGCGTCTGGGGAGCCGTCAGACAATACAAAGCATCAGACCAGGTTGTGACGTACGCGTCCTACCTCATCATCGCCACTCCGACATTCGTCATCGGCGTGATCCTCATGATCATCGCCACCGGTTTCAACAATGCCCTCGGCACGACTCTCATCCGCTTCTCGGGTGACTATTCGGCGAATATCGACCCCGGGTTCATCCCGTGGTTCACCGACCAGTTATCGCATATGCTGTTGCCGACTCTGGCACTCGTGCTCATGGGTGCCGCGACCTACTCGCGTTACCAGCGTTCGGTCATGCTCGACGTCTTGGCATCGGATTTCATCCGGACCGCCCGGTCCAAGGGGCGCACCCGCAAAACCGCGCTGGTCAGGCACGGTGTGCGCGTCGCACTCATCCCGATGTCGACTTACTTCGCCTACGCATTCGGCACTCTGGTTGCGGGGTCATCGATGCTCGAAGTCGTCTTCTCTTGGAACGGCATGGGCCAATTCACCATCAACTCGATCCTGCAGTCCGATATCAATGCGGCCGCAGGTTCCGTCCTCTTCGTCGCAGTGCTCACGCTCTTGGCCTCGACCCTGTCCGAGGTGCTCTATGCCGCACTCGACCCGAGAGTGAGGATCTGACATGGCAACAGATATCCCAATCTCCACAGAACCCGACACCGAGGTGGTGTCGAAACGCTCAAAGCCGACCTCTCGGACGGTGCTCATCTGGCGGCGTCTGCGCTCGACCCCACGTTTCTGGGTCGGCGGGATTCTGCTCGCATTCTTCGTCCTCTTCGCGCTGTTCGGGAATACGATCAACATCTACTCGCCGACTGACCAGGACGTCTTCGCCCTCAATGAAGGTCCGAGCGCCCAGCACTGGTTCGGTACAAACACGATCGGCCAGGACATCTACGCCCAGACAGTGGTCGGTCTTCAGAAGTCGCTGCTCATCGGCATCATCGCCGGACCGTGTGCGAGCATTCTGGCGGCCATCATCGGATCGACGGCAGGCTATTTCGGCGGTCGTGTCGAAACGATCATCGTGTGGTTCATCAACCTACTGCTCGTGCTGCCGTCCTTCTTCATCCTTGTGCTCATGGCACCGCTGCTGCGGCAGCTGTCGTGGACGGCCATCGTCGTCTTCCTCGTGCTCTTCGGCTGGATGATCATGGCTCAAGTCGTGCGCAATCAGACCAAGGCGATCAAGGACCGCGACTTCGTTCGAGCCGCCCGCTACATGGGAGTCTCGACTCCGAAGATCCTCAGCCGTCACATCATCCCCAACGTGGCATCGATCCTCATCGTCGATGCGACTTTGGGTGTGGTCTCGGCGATCCTCGCCGAGACGTCTCTGAGCTATTTCAACCTGGGCATTCAGAAGCCCGACGTTTCGATCGGCACGCTGCTGGCCGAAGGCTCCGGTGCCGCTGCCACACGCCCCTGGCTGTTCGTCTTCCCCGCAGGTGTGCTCGTGCTCATGCTCTTCGCAATCAGTCTCATGGCCGATGCCCTGCGCGATGCGATCGATCCGACCTCAGGAGTCAACCGTGACTGAAACCCTCGACATCGATCGCAGATCCGCGACCGCGGCCGAACCCATCCTCGAGGTCAGAGACCTGACGGTGACCTTCCCGAACCCCAAGGGGGACGTCCGCGCCGTGCGTGGGGTCAATTACGAGGTCAGACCGGGCGAGTTCCTCGGCATCGTCGGCGAATCCGGTTCAGGCAAATCCGTGTCTTCGATGGCTGTGATGGGTCTGCTTCCCTCGACAGCTCAGATCGCGGGTTCTATCCGGTATCGCGGCCAGTCTCTGCTCGATATGGACGACCATCAGATGTCGAAGCTGCGCGGGCGTGAGATCGCCATGGTCTTCCAGGATCCGTTGTCGGCGCTTACCCCCGTCTATACGATCGGCGAACAGATCTCGGAAGGACTGATCATCCACGATCCGAGTCTGACAAAGGAAGCGGCGAACGACCGGGCGATCGAACTGCTGGGGATCGTCGGCATCCCCGGGGCGGAGCGACGGGTGAAATCTTACCCGCACGAGTTCTCCGGAGGTATGCGGCAGCGAGCCATGATCGCTATTGCCATCGCCAACGATCCGGACCTCATCATCGCCGACGAGCCGACGACCGCATTGGACGTGACGATCCAGGCTCAGATCCTCGACGTGCTGCAGAAAGCACGTGAGATCACCGGCGCCGCGATCGTCTTGATCACCCACGACCTCGGCGTCGTGGCCGGAAATGCCGATCGGATTGCAGTCATGTACGCCGGCCGCCTCGTCGAGACGGGGGGAGTGGAGCAGGTCTTCCACCGCCCGCAGATGCCGTATACAACAGGGTTGCTGCGCTCGGTGCCGAATCTGGCGACCGCGGGAACTCAACGCCTTGTTCCGCTTGAGGGCAAACCGCCCTCGCTGTCGAACCTGGCGCCGGGGTGCCCTTTCGCCCCTCGTTGCCCGATCGCTGTCGACAAGTGCCGGGAGGTCGAGCCCGACCTCGTCGAACACGGGATCACAGGAGTGCAGGCTGCCTGCCATCGTGCTGATGAGATCGCCCGGGGTGATCTGTCAGCCAAAGACATCTACCCGCGCCCCGAGCCAGTGGCGACTCGGGTGAAGGACGATGCAGCACCGAACATCCTTGAAGTCACCGGTCTGCAGAAGCACTTTCCTCTGCTCAAGGGGGCAGTCTTCAAACGCCAGATCGGCACAGTGAAAGCCGTCGACGGAATCGACCTCGAAATCAAGGCTGGCCAGACGCTCGGCCTGGTCGGCGAATCCGGCTGCGGGAAGTCGACGACGATCGGTGAAGTGCTGGAGATGGTCGCTCCGCAGAAGGGCCGACTGATCATCAACGGCATCGATGTCGCGGACCTGAACAAGCGTGAACGTCTGGCCATGCGCAGAGACGTCCAGGTCGTCTTTCAGGATCCGATGGCCGCGATCGACCCGCGCCTGCCGGTCGGCGAAGTGATCGCCGAGCCGCTGACCGTGCACAGGGTGCCGGCCCAGGAGCGCCACGACAAGGTTGCCGAGATGCTCGAACTCGTCGGTCTCGACGCCTCGATGGCCGAACGCTATCCGCATGAGTTCTCCGGCGGTCAGCGTCAGCGCATCGGCATCGCCCGAGCCCTGGTGACGAACCCGAAGCTGCTCGTCCTCGACGAACCCGTCTCTGCTCTCGATGTCTCTGTCCAAGCAGGTGTCATCAATCTGCTCGAGGATCTGCGTGACAGTCTTGGGCTGTCTTACCTCTTCGTTGCTCACGACCTCGCAGTCGTGCGGCAGATTTCGGACTACGTCGCCGTGATGTACCTCGGTCGGATCGTCGAGTACGGCGAATCCGCTGCGCTCTACAGTCAGCCCCGACACCCGTATACGCGAGCGCTGATGTCAGCGATTCCGGTTCCGGACCCGGTCGTCGAACGCTCCAGAGAGCGCGTGCTGCTGTCCGGAGATCTGCCCAGCCCGACGGATGAGATCTCCGGATGCAACTTCCGCACCCGATGCCCGCTCTTCGCTCTCCTGCCCGAGGCCGACCAGCAGCGGTGCAGAACCGACGACCCTCGGCCGCGTTCGGTGGAAGGCGGCCTCGTCGCCTGCCACCACTCAGAGCGGATCTCGGAACTCGAAGTTCAGAGCTGAATACCACCCCTGATTCCACCTCGAGGAACACCACACTAGAAATGAGGAACTCATGAGAATGAGGAACAAGGCGACAATGATCGTCGCCGCGACTGCTGCGCTGGGCTTGGCACTGTCCGGTTGCCAGCAGGCGAACAAGGACTCCGGCGGAGTCGACAGCGGCAAGGCGGACAAGGAGATCTCCGGTCTGCCCAGTTCTGACTACCAGAAGGCCGGATACGACGAGGTCAAGGACGGCGGCACTCTGACCTATCCGATGACCGAGATCCCCGCAAGCCTCAACTACTACCACGCCGACGGGGCACACGTGGACAACAACAATCTCTACGGAACCTCGCTGGGCGGACCGGTCAAGATCAAAGAGGACGGCACCTGGGAGGTCGACAAGAACTATGCCGAGAGCGTCGAGATCGCCAGCGAGGATCCTCTCGTCATCGACGTGAAACTCAACAAGGACGCCGTCTGGGAAGACGGCACGCCGATCGACGTCGACGACTACAAAGCGTTCTGGAAGACGCAGAACGGTGAGAACAAAGAGTTCGAGGTCGCTTCGACCAAGGGGTATGAGGACATCGAGAAGATCGAGTCCGGCAAGGACAAGCACGAGGTCAAGGTCACCTTCAAGACTCCGAACATCGACTGGCCGAACTACATCGCCGCACCCGTGCCGAATGAGATCGCCGAGGACGCCGACACCTTCAACAAGGACTACACGAAGAAGGTCCTGCCCTCGAACGGCCCGTTCAAGGCTGACAAGGTCGACACGAAGTCCGGCGTCATCATCATGGTCAGGAACGACAAATGGTGGGGCCAGGAACCCAAGCTCGACAAGGTGATCTTCAAGGTCGTCTCCCAGGCTCAGCAGGCCCAGGCCTATGCGAACAAGGAGATCGACCTCGTCGATGTCGGCACCGATGGCGACTCCTACAAGACCGCCGGCAAGCGCGAAGACGGTGAGATCTATAAGTCTCAGGGCATGCAGTGGACTCATGTGACGATGAACGCAGAGAAGGGTGCGCTCAAGGAGCAGGAGGTCCGTGACGCGATCGGACACGCGATCAACCGTGAAGCCATTGCGCAGGCGGCCATCGGACCGGTCGAAGCGCCCGTGACCCTGGTCAACAACGTCACCTTCATGCCCGGACAGGAAGGCTACCAGGACAACACCGACGGCAGCCTCGACTTCGACCAGGATGCTGCGAAGAAGATCCTCGACGACGCCGGCTGGACCGAAGGCGACGGGGGAGTGCGTGAGAAGGACGGTGAGAAGCTGCAGTTCAAGATCGTCGTTCCCGCCGACACCGCGTCGAACGCGCAGCGTGCCGAACAGATCATGAAGGACCTCAACGAGGTCGGCTTCAAGATTGAAATCGAGACTGTGCCTGTGGCCGCGTACTTCGCTGATCACGTGCTCAACGGCAACTTCGACATGGCGACCTTCACCTGGGAGGGAACGGCATTCCCGATCTCCTCGGGTTCGAACCTGTTCTACCCGGCGGATTCGGAGCAGAACCACTCGAAGATCTCCAGTGACGCGATAGGTGAGAAGTTCAAGGCCGCAACGAAGACGCTCGATCCGGCAGAGGCCAAGAAACTGGCGAACGAAGGCGATGCCGAGGTGCTCAAACTCAAACCGCTCATCCCCTTCTACCCGACACCGTACGTATGGGGCGTCAGGGATGACGTCCTCAACCTCGGCCCGCGTCAGCTCGAAACGCCTGACTGGACAGAGATCGGCTTCAAGAAGTGATTCAGTGATCGATTGAAGTCATCCGAGACTGCCGGCCCCGTGGGTTCACGTTCCCCACGGGGCCGGTCCTTGTCCTTTTGTCTTAGATCTCGACAGAATGCGCCGGTGCGACATGGACACTCGTCTCGCCCTTCTGATATCTGAGTCGGGATCAGATAAGTCCGATCGACACCAGCAGCACGAGCACCAGAGTCACACCGATGACGCCGAGGCTCCACCGAGTGCTGACCTCCTCGGCACCGCCGGACGGGCCGTTTCGCACTGCCGTTCCAGGAGCATCGGCCTGAGTCTGCTCCCATCGGCGCAGCACTTCGAACGCCGGATGATTGGCCAGAGACTCCGGTCGAGTTCCGCCGGTCAGTCCCGAATCGATCTTCCTTCGCGGCATTCCGGGAGCGTTCCACGGTCGAATGGTGCGCGCAGCCCCGCCCGGCGAAACTGCTTCGATCGTCACGACCGAACCCAACCGGATATCACGGATACGGGTGAAGGGCACCGTCGTCGTGCGCAGGATCTCCCGGACCTCGATCTCGTCGGTTGCGACGATGAGCGCCGGCCGCCAGAGAATGACGAATGCGACCCAGCCGATGAGCAGAAGAGCGGGTCCGAAGCGGCCGACGGTATCCCACGCGCCGCGCAGAAGCGCGTCACCGAGGAGGAAAGCGAGGAAGGCCCACACGATGACCGTGATGATGGGGCCGCTGCGTTGTCTCAGGATGATCGGTGCACTCACCCGCCCAGCCTATCGGCTCTAGGATGTAGGTCACACGAGTCCAGGAGGGAAAGCATGCGCATCGTCGTTCTCGATGACTATCAGCAGGTGGCAGCGGAGTTCGCGGACTGGAGCGGCCTCGACGCCGACGTCGAGTACGTGTCCCGTCCCATCGTCGACGATGCTGACCTGGTCAAGGTCCTCATCGGCGCCGAGGTGGTTGTGGCGATGCGTGAGAGAACCGCCTTCACCGCCGGTCGGCTGGCACAGCTGCCGGACCTGCGTCTGCTCGTGACCACGGGAAGAGTCAACGCCTCCATCGACGTCGAGGCGGCACGGTCGCAGGGGATCATGGTCTGCGGAACCGAGTCGACCACCTCGGCGACACCGGAGCTGACCTGGGGGCTCATCCTCTCGGTCCTGCGCAGCATCCCGGTCGAGGACGCCGCCGTCCGAGGCGGCGGGTGGCAGTCGACGGTCGGGGGAGATCTCGATGGGCACCGCCTCGGCGTG
This sequence comes from Brevibacterium limosum, assembly GCF_011617705.1. Lineage (NCBI taxonomy): Bacteria > Bacillati > Actinomycetota > Actinomycetes > Micrococcales > Brevibacteriaceae > Brevibacterium > Brevibacterium limosum. The sequence goes on from NZ_CP050154.1 coordinate 1,346,727, forward strand.
GTCGGTCTGGGGCGTTTGGGAACGAAGGTGTCTCGGGTCGGTGCGGCATTCGGAATGGAGGTCGTGGCGTGGAGCCAGAACCTCGATCCCGAACGGGCCGAGAGCCTGGGCGTGCGCGCGGTGAACAAGGACGAGCTGTTCTCCACCGCGGACGTGGTCACGATCCACTACAAACTGAGCGAACGCAGCCGGGGGCTCGTCGGAGCTGCGGAGCTCGAGGCGATGAAGCCCGGCAGCATCCTCGTCAACACCTCCCGCGCGGGACTCGTCGACACCGATGCCCTCATCACCGTGCTGGAGGCAGGCGGGATCCGGGGCGCGGGAGTCGACGTCCACGACGAAGAGCCTCTGCCTGTCGATCATCGGCTGCGCAGCACGCCGCGGACCGTGCTCACCCCGCACCTGGGCTATGTCACCGAGGACACGTATCGGATCTTCTTCGCTCAGGCGGTCGAGGACATCGCCGCCTGGACCGCAGGAGAGCCGATCCGCGTCCTCGGCTGAGCCGTCTCACCCGCGACGGTCGTGATCGTCGGTTCGGCCGACCGCAGTCGCTCCCAATCCGTATCAACAGCTATGGTGAGGTGAGAGGGGCGCCACACCCGCATCGCCCCTCAGCGACAGCGCAACACGAACGAAGGCAGATGCACTATGGCTGAAGAGTCCGACGGTGAGAAGACAGTCCTCGACGCGAGTCTGGAGGTCTTCCGTGCCCATGGGATGACGACGATCTTCGGGAACCCGGGCTCGAACGAGCTGCCGTTCCTCGCCGGCCTCGGGGATGACTTCCGGTTCATCCTCGGTCTGCACGAGCAGGCCGTCGTCGGTATGGCCGAAGGATACGCACGGGCCACGGGGCGGCCGGCGCTGATCAATCTGCACGCCGCCTCGGGGTCGGGCAATGGGATGGGCGCCTTGACGAACGCTCACTACGGCCACGTTCCGCTGGTCGTCCTCGCCGGTCAGCAGGTGCGTCGAACCGTGGGCCAGGAGACGATGCTGGCCAACGTCGATGCCTCGATGCTGCCCGCCCCGCTGGTGAAGTACTCGCACGAGCCGCTGTCGGCCACCGACGTGCCGCGCACACTGTCACAGGCGGCATTCGAAGCCGTGACGCAGCCGAGTGGTCCCGTGTATGTGTCGGTCCCGCTCGACGACTGGGACCAGCCGGCCCTTGCCGACGACGAGCTGTTGACGCAGCGTTCGGTGACGACGGCGGGGACGATGTCGGAGTCGCTGCGCCGCGAACTCGCCGCGGTCCTCGACGGTGCACGGAACCCGGCGCTCGTCCTCGGGCCTCAGGTCGATGCCGCCGCAGTCGATGATCCGACGGTGTTCGACGATGCGGTGGTGTTGGCCGAACGCATCGGCGCCTCCGTCTATGTCGCTCCCTCACCGACGCGGTGCCCGTTCCCGACGACCCACCCGAACTTCGACGGCGTCCTGGTTCCGGGAATCAGATCAGTGCGTGACCGGCTGTCCGGCCATGACGCGGTCCTCGTCATGGGAGCCGCCACGTTCCGGTACCACCGCTGGGAACCGGCGAACTACCTGGAGCCGGGCACCGAGGTCATCCAGATCACCCAGGATCCGCGGGAGGCCACGCGGGCGCCGTTCGGTCGCGCCGTCATCGCGGATGTCGCCACCGCGATCGCCGACCTGGCGGAGGCGACCACGGATCGAGGAACTCGCCGAGGCGACCGCGGGTCACGAGTCGTCACCGCCCATCCGCGCTCGGAGCGGGGTATGGCCGGCGCCGAGGTGCTCGAAGTCCTCAACGATCACGTCGACGGCAGCATCGTCTACGTCAATGAGACGACCACCCTCGACCTCGACTACCTCGAGCGGATCGTCATCGACAGGCCCGGAATGTATCACTTCCCGGCCTCGGGAGGACTGGGATTCGGGCTGCCCGTCGCTCTCGGTTTGGCCATCGGCGACCCCGAGAAGACCGTTGTCGCCACTGTCGGCGACGGTTCCGCGAACTACGGACTCACCGCTCTGTACACGGCGGCTCAGTTGGGCACGAGGACGATCTTCGTCATCGTCAACAACTCCGGCTACGGTGCGCTCTCCGGATTCGCCGAGCGCATGGGAGTTCCTGACACCCCGGGACTGACCTTGGGCACGATCGATTTCGTCTCCTTGGCCCAGGGGTACGGTGTCCCGGCCAGCAGGACGACGACTCGCGAGGAATTCGACGCCGCCTACCGAGAGGCGCTGCAGGCAGACGGACCGGTGCTCATCGACGCCGTCGTCCTCGGCGCCGGAGGGCAGCCGGTGGAGTGATCTGCCGGCGCAGGGAACTGTGACCGGAGACGGACGAAGCCGCCGGAGAGTCGGAACTCTCCGGCGGCTTCGTCGCTGCTCGGCAGACCCGGGCGGGGAGGGCCGCCTCGGCGAGGTCTCAGGTCAGCCTGACGATGGGATCAGTTCACTTCGGCAGGATCGCCGGAGACGCGGCCGCCGTTTTCGAGCGCATCGATGGCTGCCACCTCGGCGTCGGTGAGTTCGAAGTCGAAGACGTCGAAGTTCTGTTCCATACGGTCGCGGTTGTTCGACTTCGGGAAGACGATGTGACCCTTCTGCAGGTGCCAGCGGATGATGGCCTGGGCCCAGGACTTCTCGTGGGCGGCGGCGATCTCACCGATGACGGTGCTCGCGTAGTCGACCTTGCCCTGTCCCAGCGGTCCCCAGGCTTCGATCTTGATGTCGTGCTCGGCCAGCAGCGGACGGGTGTCGACCTGCTGGAACTGCGGGTGGCATTCGATCTGGTCGACGGCGGGGATGATGCCGGTGTCGAGGATCTCGGGCAGGAACCGGTGGTCGAAGTTCGACACGCCGATCGAGGTGGTCAGCCCCTGATCGCGGTAGGCGGGGAAGGCCTCCCAGGTCTCGACGGAGTTGTTGTTCTGCGGGGTCGGCCAGTGGATGAGGTAGAGATCGACGTGGTCGAGTCCGAGCTTCTCCAGGGACTCGCCGAGGGCGCGCTTGGATTCTTCGGCGCCGTGGCGGTCATTCCACAGTTTGGTCGTCACGAAGAGTTCGTCGCGGGCGATTCCGGACTTCGCGATGGCCCGACCCACGCCTTCCTCATTGCCGTAGACGGCTGCGGTGTCGATGTGGCGGTAGCCGACCTCGAGGGCGTCGGTGACGATGCGTTCGGTTTCGTCGGGGTCGACCTTGAAGACGCCGAAGCCCAGCTGCGGGATCGTCTTGCCGTCGTTGAGAGTGAGTGTGGGAACCGTCATGGTGCCGCCTTTCGTCACATTTGCGGTGGTCAGGACGAACCCGAGGATGGTCGGGCTCGCCGGTTCGGCACCCGGTGAGGTGCCGAACCGAGCCTATAACGTCACCAGAGCCCGGAGCATTCCACGCACTCTCTGCGCCACTCATCTGAGGAGGGACTGGATGAGTAGGGACTGGGGGAGTGGGAACTGGGGTGAGGACGGGCTGGGGCCGGCTTGACGATCAGCTTCGCCCCTCGTCCTGTGCGCGCTTCTTGCCCGTGGACTCCTCGGCGGCGACCTGAGCTTCGTCGAAGACCGACGGAGCCCCGGTGCCGGTGTCTGACTCGTCCTCGCGTCCCGGTGTGTGCAGATTGAACTTGATGATCGCCCACCGGAAGAGGAGATAGTAGACGACGGCATAGGCCAGGCCGATGACCAGCAGGAGCAGGACGGGCCCGATGCCGCCGGACAGTTCGGAGGCGCGGCCCAGGTTGAGCAGATAGTCCAGAGCACCGGCGGAGAAGCCGAATCCGGATTTGATGCCCAGCGCATTCACCAGCGCCAGTGATGTGCCGGTGAGCACGGCGTGGACCGCGTAGAGCGGGAACGCGACATAGGCGAACGCGTACTCGAGCGGCTCCGTGATTCCGGTGATGAAGGCAGTCAGCGCCACCGAGAGCATGATGCCGCCGACGACCTTGCGACGCTTCGGATGAGCGGTGCGATAGATCGCCAGGGCCGCGGCAGGCAGGGCGAACATCATGATCGGGAAGAAGCCGGTCATGAATGATCCCGTCCACTCTGCCGTGCCGTCCACGCCGGAGAAGAAGCAGGTGATGTCGCCGTGCGCGGTGTCTCCCGATGCGTTCGTGCACGAACCCAATTGGAACCACGGCAGATTGTTCAGCAGGTGGTGCAGTCCGAACGGAATGAGGAGCCGGTTGACGGTGCCGAAGACGAATCCGGTGCCAGGATTGGCTCCGTGCTCCATGAGGAAGCCGCCCACGCCTTTGTTGATGAGGGCGTCGAAGAGGGGATAGAGGAGCCCCATGACCACGGCGATGAGCATCGACGCGACCGCGGTGATGATCGGGACGAAACGGCGACCGCCGAAGAAGCCGAGATAGGTCGGCAGCTTGATCCGGTGGTAGCGCTGATAGAGCAGAGCGGTGACGATGCCGACGACGATTCCGCCGAGCACCCCGAAGTTGATGACGTTCTCACCCTCACCGTTGTCCGAGCCGAAGCTCGGCGCCATGGCCGTGAAGACGCCGGTGAGGACCATATAGCCGACGACGGCAGCCAGCGCCGTCGACCCGTCGGCCTTCTTCGCGAAGCCGATGGCCACGCCGACAGCGAAGATCAGCGGCAGATTGTCGAACAGGGCCGAACCGGCGGCGGCGAAGACCGTGGCCACCGGCAGCAGCCAGTCCGCGAACCGGCCGAGACCATCGGGACCGAGCATATCCGGCTGACCGAACCGCATCAGCAGCGCCGCGGCAGGCAGAACGGCGATCGGCAGCATGAGAGATCGGCCGACGCGCTGGAGCTGCGCGAACCCCGGTATGGTCCTCTTGCGCTTCTTCGGTTCGTCAGCGGATGCGGTGGTCATCGGAGTCCTCCTCGGGGCGGGTCAATCGGCAGATTCGGATCGAGCGACGGCCACGAGTCGCCGTAGACTTGTGACGCAGATCGCAGAATGAGAAATCGACGCCGGACATCAGCGCCGGAGATGAAAGGGACAGGCATGGGCAAAGCAGAGCAGATTCTCGCCGGCCTCGGCGGTGCCGACAACATCGACGACATCGAAGCGTGCATCACCCGACTGCGCGTCGAGGTCGACGACGACTCCCTCGTCAATGAGCAGGCGCTGACCGCTGCCGGTGCATTCGGCGTCGTGGTCCGGGGAAGCGCGGTCCAGGTCGTCGTCGGTCCTGAGGCCGACAACCTCGTCGATGACATCGAAGACCTCATGGGCTGAGTCACGTCTTCGTCTCCTCTGCTCGCCGGTGAGCATCTGCTGGTCGACAGTGAGCCTTGTCTGTAGTCTGAGGTCAGTCTAGGCGAAATGCTTCTGATTTTGGAGAAAGGCGGCCTGCTGGCTATGACAGTCATGATCGCTGCACCCGTCACCGGCACGGTGACCCCACTGACGGAGGTTCCCGACCCCGTCTTCGCGAAGGCGCTCGTCGGCCCCGGTGCTGCCATCGATCCTGGCGACGCCGCGACACTGACGGTCACGGCTCCCGTCTCCGGAACGCTGACGAGTCTCAAGCCCCACGCGTTCGTCATCTCCCACCGGCCCGATCAGGGGGTGCTCGTCCATCTGGGCATCGACACCGTTCATCTGAAGGGCGCCGGTTTCACGCTCCATGCCGAAGCCGGGCAGCAGGTCGAAGCCGGTGACGAGATCATCGTCTGGGACCTGGCCGCCGCGAGGGAGGCGGAGAAGCCCCTGGTCGTGCCGGTCGTCGTCCTCGGCGCCGATGTGGGTGACCTGACAGTCGCCGAGGCGGGCCCGATCTATGCGGGCGACACCCTCATCCGTGTCGGCTGAGTCGATGTATGCCTGGTGGAGGCCCCTCCGCTAAGTTGGTGAGTGGAGATGTCCGATGCCGCCAGCGTGACGTGGTTTGTCGACTTCCCGTTCTCGGAACAGGGCCAGAACCGATTGGAAACGGCAGTCGAACCGATTCGCCACAACACAAAGCGGATCACTATCGCAGACGATCAGGTGTCGGATTACTTCGCCGTGGTTCCGGACGGGCCCGATAGAGTCAGCCGGGTCAGGGAAAACATCGAGCGGATCGACGCCACAGCCGCTGATCCGTGGCAATTCACATGGGCTGTCGGACCTGACCCGACGGGTGCGTCTGACAGCTCATCCGGCGGAGTGATCAGCGTAGGGGGCTGTGATTACGACCTGGACTCGGAAGTTCAGCTGACCCAGGAAGCTGAGAAGACTCAGGATCAGCTGCGCCGCATCTACGACACCTGCCGCTGACTGTGCGCACCTCACTCGACGAAGAGAGTGTGAACCTCGCCGGTATGTTCGCGTCCGCCGAGTGCGGTGAGCTCAAGGACGACGGCCGATCCGATGACCTCGGCACCGAGATCGCGCACGAGCGACTGGGCGGCTGTGAGGGTCCCGCCGGTGGCGAGGATGTCATCGATGAGGAGGACGCGCTCGCCCTTCTTCAGGACATCGGGGCCTTCGATGGTGGCGGTGCCGTATTCGAGTGTGTAGGATACGGCGGCCGCCGGTCGGGGGAGCTTTCCGGCCTTGCGGATCGGCAGGATTCCGACTCCCGTCTTCGCGGAGATGGCACCGGCGAAGAGGAAGCCACGGGCTTCGAGCCCGCCGACGATATCGAACTGTCCGGCGAAAGGTTCGATGAGCGCCTCGGCGACGGCCCGCATCGCCGGACCATCGGCCAACAGCGGGGAGATGTCGCGGAAGATCACTCCCGGTTCGGGATAGTCGGGAATCGAGGTGATGAGTCTCTGGGCGCGGCTGAGATCGGATTGAGTCACGGCACAACGATACTCGGTGGCACCATTGTGCCCTCAGCGCGGATCGGCACAATGGTAGGTACCGAAGACTGTCGTGAATCGGAGGAGTAATGACATCGGATACGACGCAGGATCGAATCGCCGAGGCATTCGCCCGGGTTCCGCGCGAACCTTTCCTGCCGACCGCGGAACGGCAGAACGCCTCCGCCAATGCGCCCCTGTCGATCGGGCACGGGCAGACGAATTCGCAGCCGAGCACCGTCGCGGACATGCTCCGGCTCCTCGATCCGCAGCCGGGCGACACCGTCCTCGACCTCGGATCAGGGTCCGGGTGGACCTCGATGCTGCTCGCCGTCCTCGTCGGACCGACGGGAAGAGTGCTCGGGGTCGAACGTCACCCCGAGCTCGTCGAATCCTCGCAGGCGGCAGTCGAAGCCGTCACCGCTGAGATCACCGACGGGACGCCGATCGCCGAGGCGGCCATCCACGAAGCCATTCCGGGATCCCTCGGTCTCCCTTCCGAGGGACCGTTCGACCGAATCCTCGTCTCCGCCGGGGCAGAGTCACTGCCCGACGAGCTCGTCGATCAGCTGGCTGTCGGCGGCACGATGGTCATTCCCGTGGCGGGGGAGATGCTCCGAGTCGTCCGTGAAGGCCGCGAAGCCGACGAGCTGACGATCACTCGGCACGGCTTGTACAGATTCGTTCCACTGATCAGCGAGTGACCTCGTCGCTGTTTCGCTTTCGCCGTCGGACGATCCAGGTGGTGGTGAGAATGACACTGGCGAACGCGAGCGGCATCAGGAAATACAGGTCATCTGTCCGGTACTGCGGATTCTTCCACGACCACGGCAGCAGGGGGTGACCGAGCTTCGCCTCAGCCGCGACTGCTCCGCAGACGGCGGGAATGAGCACCAGCGCGAGCAACAGCCCGGACCATGACGTCTTCTCAACCGCGTCGAGAGAGGGGATGTCCAATTCGACTCCGCGCTTACGCGCATAGCGCCGAGTCGCAGCACGAGGCAGATCAAAAGTGGTTATGACGACCACCAGGATGCCCGCCCACCACAGTCCGGAGGCGAAGAACAGCAGACCGATGATTGCCGCGGTCCACCTCGTCACCTGACCGCCACGAGCTATGGCATCGCCGATGATCCGTCGTTCCTCAACCGATGGCCCTGCCTCGGCCTGGTTCTCCGTCTCTGCGTTCATGGGCGTCCTCCTCATCGACTCGAATCGTCTCGTACGCAACAACCTACTTTGTTCGAACTGGTGAGTCGATCCTCGACTGAGTGGAGTCGGGAGGGAAGACCTCACACGAGCGAATCGCGCCAGGCCTGATGCAGCTGCGCGAATTTGCCCGTGCCGGCGATGAGATCGTCGGGCGTTCCGTCCTCGATGATCCGACCGGATTCCATGACGAGTACCCGGTCGGCGATCTCGACGGTGGACAGGCGGTGGGCGATGATGATCGCAGTCCTGCCCTCGAGCACCGTGGCCAGGGCGTTCTGCACCAGCCGCTCGGACGGGATGTCGAGATGCGCGGTCGCCTCGTCGAGGACGACGACATCCGGATCGGCGAGGAACACGCGTGCAAAGGACACGAGCTGACGCTGTCCCGAACTCAACCGGCCGCCGCGCTTCTTCACATCCGTGGCATAGCCCTCGGGCAGCCTGCGGATGAACGCGTCCAAGCCGACGGCGGTCGCGGCGGCAACGACGTCGTCATCGCCGGCATTCGGGTTGCCGATGCGGATGTTGTCGGCGATGGTGCCGGCGAACAGGAACGACTCCTGAGTGACCATGACGACCGACGAACGCAGCTGCGCATCATCGAGGTCGCGCAGATCCACCTCGTCGAGGTTGATCCGGCCAGCGCTCGGATCATAGAAGCGGGTGACGAGCTTGACCAGGGTCGACTTGCCGGCGCCGGTCGCACCGACGAGCGCGACGATCTGCCCGGCTGGGATGTGCAGATCGAATCGGGGGAGGACATTGGGACCGTCGGCGTAGGCGAAGCGGACGCTGTCGAGGTCGAGGGCGCGACCGCTGGCAGCAGCGTCACCGCTCGCGTGCGCAGGCAGCGCACGCGGCTGGGCCGGCTCGACCACCTCGGGGTCGGTGTCGAGGACCGCCGCGATCTTCTCCAACGCCGCCGAGGCGGACTGGTAGAGATTGAAAGCCTGCACGAGTTCGTCGAGCGGGCCGTAGAAGCGGCGCAGGTAGAGGATGAACGCGGCGAGCACTCCGATCTGCGTCCACCCCTCGATGACGAGCCACGCACCGATGACGATGATCACCGTCTGCGTGATATTGCCGATCAGTCGCGTCCACCCGGCGAACCATGCGACCCCGCGCAGGGCATCGGTGTTCGCATCCCGATACCGGGAGTCCTGATCGCTCAGGGTCCCGCGCCGCTCGGGCTGACGCCGGTACGCCTGCACGGCTCGGATGCCGCCCATCGTCTCGACGAAGTGGACGATGACCTTTGCGATCGACGTCCGCGTACGCCGGTAGGCGCTGCGCTGAGTCGAATGCGCGGCCTTCGTGATGAAGAACAGCGGCACGAAGCCCGCGAAGACGACGACCGCCAGCGGCACATCGAGGACGACGAGGGTGACGGCGATGAAGAGCATCTGCAGCACCGCCAGGGCCGTCTCGAACAGCGAATACGACAGGAACTGCTGCACCGACTCCATGTCCGAGGTCTGCCGGGACACCAGCCGTCCCGAGGTCGACTTCTCGTGATAGCCCAGGTCCAGACGCTGCACATGAGTGAAGACCCGCTCGCGCAGGGTGAAGAGGATCCTCTGCGCGGTGATTCCGACGAGCCTTGTCGAGGTGAAAGCCAGAATCGCCGAGGCGACCGCTGAGACCACGAAGAGTGTGACCGCCCGAATCAGCGGGTCGACATCGCCGTCGATCGCCGCGGGAACGCCCTTGTCGAGGGCATCGGCGATGAACACCGGCCCGATGACGAGCAGAGCGGCAGTGAGCACGACGATGACGGCGAGGAAGATCGCCATCGGCAGGTGTGGCCTGACCAGCGACATCAGCAGGGAGCGCGCCTTCTTCGCAATGTCCGGAGGCAGCGCCTCGATCTCGTCGTCACTGTCGAGACGGGGCATGCTCATGGCCGACCTCCTTCCTGTGGCTGCTTCTGTGCGCGAGCCTCCGCGCCCGCAGGCGCACTCGATTGCACGCGCGGGTCCGTATGCGCCTCGACCTTCGCGCTCGCCCCCATGAGTTCGCGGTAGAGCGTCGAGGACTCGAGCAGCTGCTCGTGCGGGCCCAGGGCCGCGATCCGGCCCTCATCGAGCACGGCCACCACATCGGCCAGCGCCGCCGTGGAGGGGCGGTGGGCGATGATGAGCGTCGTCGAGTCCGGCAGAATCTCCCGCAGGGCCCGCTGCACCCGATCCTCGGTGTCGACGTCGACGGCCGAGAGCGGGTCGTCGAGGACCAGGATGCGCGGACGCCCGATGACTGCGCGGGCCAAGGCGAGGCGCTGACGCTGACCACCGGACAGAGACAGACCCTGCTCGCCGACCTGCGTGTCCAAGCCATCAGGCAGGCGGGAGACGAAATCCTTCGCCGCAGCGATCTCGAGGGCCTTCCAGATCTCTTCCTCGCTCGCGCCCGGGGCGCCCATCTCGATGTTCTCGGCGACCGAGGTCGAGAACAGGATCGGATCCTCGAAGGACACGGATACGAGGTGACGCAGCTCGTTGACCGGCATGTCCCGGATGTCGACGCCGTCGATGCTCACCGTGCCGGCGGAGACGTCCTGAAGCCTGGGCACGAGCGAAGCCAGCGTGGTCTTCCCCGAGCCGGTCGCCCCGACGAGAGCGAGAGTCTGACCGGGTTCGATGGTGAGATCGAGACCCTGCAGAGTCAGTCGCTCGGTATCGGCGAAATGGAAATCGACATCGTCGAAGCGCAGCTTCCCGCGGAAGTGCCCGACCTCGGGAGCATCGTCGACACCACCGTCGATGTCGGTGATGTCGTGGCGGATATCGATGACCTCCCAGTACCGGCCGGCGGCGGTCAGCGCCATGAGTGCATCGGCGAGCAGGAAGCCGAGCATCTCGATGGGCATGCGCAGCACCATCGAGATCGTCACTGCCGCCACGACCGTGCCGATCGTCGTCCAACCCTCGATGACACCCCAGGTGCCGACGGCGACGATCGCGGCCTGAGCCAGAGTCGGCAGCAGCAGGAGCACACTCCACAGCCAGGAGTCGAGCTTCGCTTTGCGGATCTCCAAGGACTTCAGCCGAGTCGAGATCTCGGAGAAGCGCTCGGCGGCCCAGGGGGAGCGGCCGAAGGACCTGAGGATGCGGATGCCCTGGATGGACTCCTCGACATCCGTGGTCACCTCGCCCATGGTGTCCTGCGACCGCCGGGAGGTCTCCCGGTAGTGCTTCTCGAAGATCGCGACCGCGATGATCGCCGGCACCGCCATAAGGATCATGATCAGACCGAACACGGGCTGCATGAGCACGAGCATGACCGTGCCGACGGCGAGCACGATCGGCGTGGAGACGAGGAACGGCAGTCCGAAGGCGAAGAAGCGACGCAGCTGGGACAGATCATTGACCGCGCGCGAGAGCAGCTGGCCGGACTCCCAGGAATCATGGATCGCCACCGAGGTGTACTGCAGACGATCGAACAGACGCGAACGCCACGTCACCTCCCAATGAGAGACGACGGGAGCGACGACCATGCGCCGGGCCCACATTCCGACCGCCTCGGCGATGCCGATGAACAGCACCCCGAGGACCGGCAGCCACAGGGCCGACAGGTCGCGGTGGGCGATGGGCCCGTCGACGATGTAGCCGGTGATCACCGGGACGACGAGCTGGATTCCGTTGGCCAGGAGAGTGAGGACGAGCACGAGGATGTACACGCCGATGCGGGAACGGAGATCAGGCCAGAAACGGAGGAGGGGGCGCACGAGAATCCAGCCTAGTCGCAGACTGTGATCTATTCCACGAATCCGGCAAACGGACTTCCTGTTTCTCTGTGCGCTGAATCGACGGAGTCTCGCCTGTCAAGCCACTTTCGTCTCGTTTATTGAGACGAAGGATTGCAAGGTTTGACACCCCAGAGTGCTGCGGGGAACCATTGAGGCATGACTCACCTTCTCGTCGTCGTTATTACTCAGCGCGCGGATCTTCCGTAGCCTGTCGAGACGACACGTTCCGCGCGCCCCTACCGAATCCGGAGGGGCTTTTTTAATGCGGAGATGAGAAGGAAACCTAGGAAGGATAGGAATCGATGGCAGCCAAGCCCTCGACCGCGAAGGACACGGGCACTCAGTCCGCGCCCACACCGGTCACAGCCACACCGTCCAGCATTCGCCGCACTACCGGCCCCGAGGTCCTCACCGGTGCTCAGGCGATCGTCCGCAGCCTCGAGAAGCTCGAGGTCGACACGGTATTCGGGCTTCCCGGCGGCACCATCCTTCCCACCTACGATCCGCTGTTCGAGACCGACAAGATCCGCCACATCCTCGTCCGCCACGAGCAGGGCGCCGGCCACGCGGCCGAAGGCTATGCGGCCGCATCGGGCAAGCTCGGCGTGTGCATCGCCACCTCGGGCCCGGGCGCGACGAACCTCATCACGGCCCTGGCCGACGCGAACATGGACTCCGTGCCGATGCTCGCGATCACCGGTCAGCAGGCCTCGTCCCTGCTCGGAACCGACGCGTTCCAGGAAGCCGATATCGTCGGCATGACGATGCCGGTGACCAAGCACAGCTTCCTCGTCACCCGCGCCGAGGATATCCCCGGAGTCCTCGTCAACGCCCACCACATCGCGACCACCGGCCGCCCGGGACCCGTGCTCGTCGACATCACCAAGGATGCGCAGACCGGCACTGCTCCGTTCGCCTGGCCGGAGGAGCCGGCGCTGCCCGGCTACCGTCCGGTCCTCAAGCCGCACGCCAAGCAGATCCGCGAGGCCGCGCGCCTGATGTCGCAGGCCCTGCGCCCGGTGTTCTACATCGGCGGCGGAGTCATCCGCTCGGAGGCCGAGAAGGAGCTGCTGCGCCTAGCCGAGGCCACGAACATTCCGGTGGTCACCACGCTCATGGCTCGCGGAGCGTTCCCCGACTCGCACCAGCTGCATCTGGGCATGCCCGGAATGCACGGCAGTGTGCCGGCCGTCACCGCCTTCCAGAAGGCCGATCTGCTCATCGCCATCGGTGCCCGCTTCGACGACCGCGTGACCGGCAAACTCGATTCCTTCGCCCCGAATGCGCAGGTCATCCACGCCGATATCGACCCGGCCGAGATCGGGAAGAACCGCGATGTGGATGTCGCCATCGTCGGCGACGCCCGTGAGGTGCTCGCCGAGATGCTCGCGGAGATGCGCAGCAAGTTCCCCAAGGCTCTCGAGCGTCAGCGTGAACCGTGGTGGCGTTTCCTCAATCGTCTCAAGCAGACCTATCCGCTCGGCTATGAGACGCACGGCGAACTCTGCGATCCGCAGTACGTCATCTCCCGGATCTCCGCTCTCACCGGCCCCGAGGCGGTCTATGCCGCAGGCGTGGGACAGCACCAGATGTGGGCGGCTCAGTTCATCGAGTTCGAGCGCCCCAAGTCCTGGCTGAACTCCGGGGGTCTGGGCACCATGGGCTACTCGGTGCCCGCGGCCATGGGTGCGAAGGTCGGCCAGCCCGACCGCGTGGTGTGGGCGATCGACGGTGACGGCTGTTTCCAGATGACGAATCAGGAACTGGCCACCTGCGCGCTCAACAACATCCCGATCAAGGTCGCGATCATCAACAACTCGTCGCTGGGCATGGTCCGCCAGTGGCAGACCCTGTTCTACGACGGCCGCTACTCGAACACCGACCTCAACACCGGTCACGAGACGATCCGCATCCCCGATTTCGTCAGACTGGCCGAGGCCTACGGCTGCGAGGCGCTGCGTGTGGACCGCAACGAGGATGTCGACGCCGCGATCGAGAAGGCGCTGTCGATCAATGACCGACCGGTCGTCCTCGACTTCACGGTCCCGCCGGATGCGATGGTGTGGCCGATGGTCGCGGCAGGTGTGTCGAACGATGAGATCGAATACGCCCGCGGCATCCGTCCCGAGTTCGACGGTGAGGGCGAAGAGGAAGCCGAGGCCGCCATCGCCGAGGCTGGAGCGAACGAAGACGGCACGGTGCGTTCCGTGGCTCAGATCGAAGGAGGCCTGGAATGAACAACAGCCGGCACACACTCTCTGTCCTGGTCGAGAACAAGCCCGGCGTGCTCACTCGGTTCACCGGACTCATCGCCCGCCGCGGCTTCAACATCCACAGCCTCGCGGTCGGTGTGACCGAGCACGACGAGCTCTCGCGGATCACCGTCGTCGTCGACGTCAACGATGTTCCGCTGGAGCAGGTGACGAAGCAGCTGAACAAGCTCGTCAACGTCATCAAGATCGTCGAGCTCGAACCCGAGACCTCGGTGCGTCGAGCGCACATCATCTACAAGGTCAAGGCCAATGCGGCGACACGTCCGCAGGTCGCCTCGGCGGTGGAGATGTTCCGGGCGAAGATCGTCGACGTCGGCCCCGAATCCGTGAGCATCGAGGCCACCGGTGAGCTCGGCAAAGTCGAAGCGCTGCGCGAGGTCCTCGAGCCCTTCGGGATCAAGGAGATCGTGCAGTCGGGAACTGTGGCCATCGGCCGTGGGGCGAAGTCGATCACCGATCGCGCACTCCGCAGCTGATTTCGCGTTCCAACTTGTGGAACCCCGCACATCTCAATAAGTGAACAGCAGTACCGAACTGTGAAACAATGGGGACATCACCCCGTAATCCGAAGGAGCTAGAACTATGGCAGCAGAACGCTATTACGACGACAACGCAGACCTGTCGATCATCCAGGGCAAGAAGGTCGCCGTCATCGGCTACGGCAGCCAGGGCCACGCCCACTCGCTGAGCCTGCGCGACTCGGGCGCAGAGGTCCGCATCGGTCTCAAGGAAGGCTCGGCCAGCCGCGACAAGGCCGCAGCCGAAGGCCTTGAGGTCGGCACCCCCGCCGAGGTGGCCGCATGGGCCGATGTCATCACCATCGCCGCACCCGACCAGGTTCAGGCCGAGATCTTCAACAGTGAGATCAAGGATCAGCTGGCTCCCGGCAAGACCCTCGTGTTCATCCACGGCTTCAATATCCGCTACGACTACATCCAGGCTCCCGAGGGCGTCGACGTCATCATGGTCGCACCGAAGGGACCGGGCCACGTGGTCCGTCGTGAGTTCGTCGACGGACGCGGTGTGCCCGTCCTCGTCGCCGTCGAGGTCGACGCCTCCGGCAAGGCCTGGGACACCGTGCTGTCCTACGCCAAGGGCATCGGCGGCCTGCGCGCCGGCGGCATCAAGACCACCTTCACCGAGGAGACCGAGACCGACCTGTTCGGTGAGCAGACCGTGCTCTGCGGCGGTGTCTCGCACCTCGTCCAGTACGGCTTCGAGACCCTGACCGAGGCCGGCTACCAGCCCGAGATCGCCTACTTCGAGGTCCTCCACGAGCTCAAGCTCATCGTCGACCTCATGGTCGAGGGCGGAATCGCCAAGCAGCGTTGGTCCTGCTCCGACACCGCTGAGTACGGCGACTACGTCTCCGGCCCGCGGGTCATCACCCCCGAGGTGAAGGAGAACATGAAGGGCGTCCTCGACGACATCCAGAACGGCAAGTTCGCCGAGCGCTTCATGAACGACCAGAAGAACGGCGCACCGGAGTTCAAGGAGCTGCGCGCCAAGGAAGAGCAGCACCCGATCGAGGCCACCGGCCGCGAGCTGCGCAAGATGTTCGCCTGGCTCAAGGACTCCGACGACGACTACACCGAGGGCACTGCCGCTCGCTGAGTCTGATCAATCGGTTCTGATCGAAGGAGCCCCGGACGCCGCAAGGTGTCCGGGGCTCCTTCGACTCATGCCGGTGATCCCAGCGCCCGAACTTCGATCGATCGGGAGATTATCCCCGACGCGGGCGGGGAACTGGATTACTGTGGATGTGTGACGAATTACAGATTCGAAGACTTCAAGCCGACCATCGACGACGCCACCGGCGAACCGGACGAGCGCACGAGGGCGTATTTCGCCTCGACGAGCGTCGGCTTCCACGACCCCCGTTCCACGGACACGGCCTTGGTCGATCGGGTGAAGCGGGCGATCGCCGACGGCCGACACCTCACGGCCGTCTACGCTGACAGGGAGTACGACCACGGCCTCGACTCCTCGACCCCCGTGGCGACCTTCGCGTGGTTCGAGAAGCTCGTCAACGTCGGCGGCGGACGGCTGGTTCCCGGGCACCTCATCACCTGGATCACGGTGCGCCCGACTCATCGCCGGCGCGGCCTGCTGCGGTCGCTCATGACCACCGACCTCGCCGAGGCGAAGGCGGGCGGCTACCCGTTCGCCGCACTGACTG
Organism: Brevibacterium limosum; assembly: GCF_011617705.1. Taxonomy (NCBI): domain Bacteria; kingdom Bacillati; phylum Actinomycetota; class Actinomycetes; order Micrococcales; family Brevibacteriaceae; genus Brevibacterium; species Brevibacterium limosum. The sequence continues at coordinate 1,362,900 of NZ_CP050154.1, forward strand.
CGACCGAGGGCGGCATCTATTCGCGTTTCGGATTCGGTGTGGCCACATGGTCGCACTCGGTCGAGGTCGACACCTCGCCCGGGTTCAAGATGGTCCGCGAACCCGATCGGCGCGTCGAGATGTGCCTGCCCAGTGAGCTGCGCGAACTGGCACCGAAGATCTACGACCGGTTCATGCGCACCTCGCCCGGAGCGATGGAGCGCCAGCAGACCTATATCGAACGCGCCACGGGTGCTCTCAACGTCGAGACCGGCGAAGAGGACCGCAGCGTCCGCGCGGCCCTGCACTTCGACGAACAGGGCGAGCCCGACGGCTATGTCTCCTACAAGTTCGCCGGCTGGTCGAAGACCCCGCCGACCGTCGACATCATCGACTTCGTGGCCGTCACCGATGCGGCGTATGCCTCCCTGTGGTCCTTCCTCGCCGCCATCGACCTGTCCACGCGGGTGACCTTCGGCGAGTCCGCCGAATACTCTCCGCTGCCGTGGCTGCTCACCGATTCGCGACGCGTGAAGACCGTCGCGAGCGAGGACAACATCTGGATCCGCATCCTCGACGTCAAGTCCGCGCTCGAGGCCCGGCCCTGGTATGTGCCCGGAACGCTGACGATCGACATCGACGATTCCCTCGACCTCGCCGGGGGACGCTTTACGATCACCTCGGACGGCACCGACGCCGAGGTGACCCCTGCCTCCGATTCGACGCCGGCAGACCTGGGGCTCGGCATCGCCGAACTCGGGTCCCTGTACTTCGGCGGCGCCGATCCCGTCATCCTCGCCCGGGCAGGGCGCATCGACGAGAAGACGCCGGGGTCCGCGGTGCTCGCCAGTGCGATGTTCAGCCTGGGGCGTGCGCCGTATTCGCCGAACGGGTTCTGAGCACGCCGCACGCTCTGTTGAGCGATTCTTCCCAGAATCTGAGACCTTGTGAGGGAATCCTGAAAGTCTCATAAGGTGGACGCGTCCCGGACGCAACAGGAGGAAATCAGTGCCCAAGCCCGTCGTGCTCATCGCCGAAGAACTGTCACCGGCCACGATCGAAGCTCTCGGAGGAGACTTCGATATCCGTCACACCGAGGGCGCCGACCGATCCCAGCTCCTGCCCGCCATCGCCGACGCCGATGCGGTCCTCGTCCGGTCGGCCACACAGGTCGACGCCGAGGCCATCAACGCTGCGAAGAACCTCAAGGTCATCGCCCGCGCCGGAGTCGGACTCGACAATGTCGATGTCCCCGCAGCCACCTCGGCGGGTGTCATGGTCGTCAACGCTCCCACGTCGAACGTCATCTCCGCAGCCGAGCTGACGATGGCCCATATCCTCGGTTCGGCTCGCTACTTCGGCGCCGGCAACACCTCGCTGAAGGCGGGGGAGTGGAACCGGAAGAAGTACACCGGCGTCGAACTCTACGAGAAGACTCTGGGCATCGTCGGCCTCGGACGCATCGGCGGTCTCGTCGCCGAACGCGCGAAGGCCTTCGGGATGCGGCTCGTCGGCTACGACCCCTACATCACCCAGGCCCGTGCGGCGCAGATGGGCGTCGAGGTCGTCGACCTGGCCGGTCTGCTCGCGGTGTCCGACTTCGTCACCGTGCACATGCCCAAGACGCCGGAGACGATCGGCATGATCAGCACCGCAGAGCTCAAGGCCGCCAAGCCCGGCGCCCGGTTCATCAACGTCGCCCGCGGCGGCATCATCGACGAGGCGGCGCTGGCCGAGGCCGTGGCCGACGGCGAGGTCGGCGGCGCCGGAATCGATGTCTGGAACGTCGAACCGCCGGAGCACTCGGCTCTCATGGACCTCGACGCCGTCAACGTCACCCCGCACCTGGGCGCCTCGACTCATGAGGCTCAGGAGAAGGCCGGTGTCGCCGTGGCGAAGTCCGTGCGCAAGGCCCTGGCCGGGGAACTCGTCCCCGATGCGGTCAATGTCGCAGGCGGCGCCATCCACGAGGATGTGCGTCCGGGCATCCCACTGGCCGAGCGTCTGGGTCGGGTCGTCAACGCTCTGGCCGATTCCTCGGTCACGCACTTCAAGGTCGAGGTCAACGGCGAGATCGCCGACAAGGACGTCTCCGTCCTCAAGCTCTCGGCGCTCAAGGGCCTATTCAAGGACGTCGTGTCCGACCAGGTCTCCTATGTCAACGCTCCGCTGCTGGCGGAAGAGCGCGGAATCGGCGTCGAGCTCGTCACCGATCCGTACTGCGAATCGTTCCGCAACATCACCCGCCTGACCGCGACGACGAGCACCGGGCAGCGGATCTCCGTATCCGGCACCGTGACCGGTCCGAAGCTCGTGCAGAAGCTCACCGAAGTCGACGGCTATTCGCTCGAGATCGAGCTGACCGACAACCTCCTGATCTTCCGCTACGAGGATCGCCCGGGAATCATCGGTCAGCTGGGTCTGGCACTCGGCGCCAACGACGTCAACATCGCAGGCATGCAGGTCTCGCCGGCGTCGACGAGCAACGAGGCGCTGTCCGTGCTCGCCGTCGATTCGGTCGTCTCCGACGAGGTCGTCAAGGCCGTTGCCGGCGCCGTGAATGCCTCGGCCTTCACCGGCGTCTCGCTGCAGGAGGACTGAGACCTCACCGGCAGGGCCCGTTCAACCCGCAAGCCACAGAGCGAAGCGGGCTGAGCGGGTCCGTGTTGCTGTCAGGGTCCAGAATTCGTCGGCGAGAACGGCGACGGCGATGCCGATGAAGGCCCCGGCGATCGTGTCGGTGAGCCAGTGGACCTGGAGGGCGGTCCGCGACCACATCATCGCGAGGATCCAGATGCCGGCGAGGATGAACGACCAATGGAATCCCATCCTCGGTGCGGGTGTTCGGTCGGCTTTCGGCCCTGCGGCACTGTCAGCGACGGGGTAGGCGGAATCACGGACTGCCTGAGCTTCTGATCTGCGCAGCTGATGGCGGCGGCAGGCGATGATCGCCAGACTCATGGCCAATGCGGCCGCTCCCATCGAATGTCCCGAGGGGTAGGAGAAGCCCAAGGATTCGTAGAGCTGATCGCCGGGGCGCAGGCGGGTGACGACGGCCTTGAGGATCTCCGAGGCGGCGATGCCGGCCAGCATCGTCGTGACGAGGAAGATCGCCGAGCGCCAGCGCCTGCCCAGCACGAAGATGCCGGCGAGCAGTGCGGTGCAGATGACCACCCCGGTGCCCCCGCCGACCTCGGCGAGGACGACGGCGATCCGGTAGGGGACCGAGCCCTGAACGAGGCCGACGAGGTCCAGCCAGGACTCATCGAGTCCGGTGGGCCCGGCGTGATCGAGACGCAGCCACAGGCCGAAGGCGATGACGAGCAGAACGGTCGGCGGCGTCGACCACAGCAGCCAGGACGGCTGTCGGCTCAAGCGTTCCAGAGGCCGTAGGTGTCGGCCAGGGACGCGATCTTCTTCGCACGGGCCAGACGCGGCAGGTAGGAGCCGTCGGTGATCTCGGAACCGCCTTCGGCGGCTTCGAGCATCTGGCGGGCCCAGTCGCGTTCGTCCTCGCTCGGGCTCATGGCCTCGTTGAGGGTGTTGACCTGGTCGATGGTGAGGACGAGCTTTCCGGTCATGCCCATCATGTGCGTCACTTCGGCGTCGGACCGGACCTTGTCATCGTCGGCATCGGCGGCCGACGGACCGTCGATGGGGCCCGGCAGGCCGCCCATGCGAGAGGCGATGGTCAGGCGCGAACGGGCATAGGCCAGGGCCATCGGGTCGCCGGAGAAGCCGGTGTCCTTGCGGAAGTCGTTGGTGCCGAAGGCCAGGCGGAAGGTGCCGGGCGCCTCGGCGATGCGGGTGGCGTTCTCCACTCCGCGGGCCGATTCGAGGAGGGCGAGCACGGGCAGTCCGGCCTTCGCGCGCATTGCGGTGTAGGACACCTGCTCGGGGCGTTCGGTCTCCGGGAGCATGACTCCGCGCAGACCGGGCAGCATGGCGACGGCGGCGAGGTCGTCGTCCCAGAACTCGGACTCCATCTTGTTGATGCGCACCCAGGCCGACATTCCGTTCTCAAGCGCACGCACGACATTGTCGCGGGCCTCGATCTTCTGGTCTTCGGCAACCGAAGCTTCGAGGTCGAAGATGACGGAGTCCGCTTCCGAGGTCTGCGCGGGAGTGAAGATCTCCTCCTTCGCAGCATTGACGAGCAGCCAGGACCGGGAGAGTTTGGCGGGCAGAGCTGCGGCACGGGCGTTGCGGATGGTCTCGGTCAATGATCGACTTTCTCTCGGGGCTGATTCTGCGTGGCCCCCACGGGGTTTGGGGGTGCTATCTCCATCTTCGTCCCTGCGCGGCCGGATGTGTAGCCGAGAACAGGGATTGAGACGTGAAATTGTTCATGACGGCACACGGCTCGCGGGGTCGGAAGCGGGGACGGCGGGCTTCGCCCAAGGCAGCCGTGCCGCATTCGCGCGGTGGGGATCGCTGAATCTTCGCGCCGGTACGGTGCCCCCGAGTGTCCGCATCGTAGGACACAGTAGTTGTATCGTGAGATGCGGTCCTATTCTGTGAACATGAAGTTCTCAATCGCAGTCATGCCCGGAGATGGAATCGGCAACGAGGTCGTCCCCGAAGGTCTCAAAGTCCTCCAGCGCGCCATCGAGGTGTCAGGCGAGCCGGTCGAGCTCGAGCTCACCGACTATCACGTCGGCGCCCAGCGCTTCCATGAGACGGGTGAGACGCTCACGGACGAAGAGCTCGAATCGCTGCGCGGCCATGATGCCATCTTCTTCGGCGCCTGCGGAGACCCGTCCGTGCCCTCCGGCGTGCTCGAGCGCGGAGTCATCCTCAAGATGCGCTTCGGGCTGGGGCATGCGGTGAACCTGCGTCCCTCGAAGCTGTTCGCCGGAGTCACCAGCCCGCTGGCCGATCCCGGCACGATCGACTTCGTCGTCGTCCGCGAGGGCACCGAAGGCTCGTACACCGGATCCGGCGGATCCGTGCGCACGGACACCCCGCAGGAAGTCGCGACTGAGGTCTCGGTCAACACGTGGTACGGCGTCGAGCGCGCCGTCCGCGATGCCTTCGCCCGCGCTCAGGCTCGGAACAAGAAGCTGACCTATGTGCACAAGCACAATGTCATGGTCCATGCCGGTCACCTGTGGCGTCGCGTGGTCGAGAAGGTCGGTCGGGAATACCCCGAGGTGGCCGTCGACTACGAGCACACCGATGCGTGCACGATCTACATGGTCACGAATCCCGAGCGCTACGACGTCATCGTCACCGACAATCTCTTCGGTGACATCCTCACGGACCTCGCAGCCGCGGTGACCGGCGGAATCGGTCTGGCCGCCTCGGGGAACCTCAACGTCGAAGGAACGGCGCCGAGCCTGTTCGAGCCGATCCACGGATCCGCTCCGGATATCGCGGGCCAGCAGATCGCCGACCCGACGGCATCGATCCTCTCGGGGGCGCTCATGGCCTCTCATCTAGGGCTCGAGGTCGTGGCGAAGTCGATCGAGGCGGCCGTCGAGGCCGACCTCGCCGAGCGCGATGGAACGAAGCGATCCACCACCGAGGTGGGCGACGCGATCGCGGCACGCCTCGGCTGATTCGATCGACCGCCTCGGCGAGGGGCGGGTGGGTGACGATGGGGTCACCTCTGCGAGGATTAACCCATTCGACTGACACCCGTTTTCAGGGCTGACGCCATCACCCCGGTGCGACGAGCGCCGGGGTGATGGACTACTCTGAAAGTGTCACTCATCACAAATGAGAAGAGAGTTTTCATGACAGATTTCACCGTTCTTAAGAACCTCCAGCCGCAACCCGAGCTGGTGCGCGAGAACATCAAGAAGGACCCCGGCTTCGGCCAGTACTTCACCGACCATATGGCGCACATCCGATACACGGTCGATGACGGTTGGCAGGCGCATGAGGTCAAGCCGTACGGACCGTTGGTGCTCGATCCGGCGGCCGCCGTGTTCCATTACGCCCAGGAGATCTTCGAGGGGTTGAAGGCCTACCGTCATGCCGACGGTTCGGTGTGGACGTTCCGCCCCGAGCGCAACGCCGCGCGCATCAACAAGTCCGCTGAGCGTCTCGCGCTGCCGCAGCTGCCCGAAGAGGACTTCATCAACTCGCTCAAGGCATTGGTCAGCCTTGACCAGGCATGGGTGCCGACGCCGGAGTCGGAGGCCGATGAGTCGAGCATGTACCTGCGCCCATTCATGATCGCCACAGAGCGGTTCCTCGGCGTGCGGGCCAGCCACGAGGTCGACTACTACGTCATCGCATCGCCTGCGGGCCCCTATTTCTCCGGCGGCATCAAGCCGCTCTCGATCTGGCTCTCGCCGAAGCTCAAGCGTGCCGGTGCCGGCGGCACCGGTTTCGCCAAGTGCGGCGGCAACTACGCGGCATCCCTGGTGGCCACCAACGAGGCGGCGGCGAAGGGCTGCCAGCAGGTGCTGTTCACCGATGCTGTGGAGGGCAAGTACATCGATGAGCTCGGCGGCATGAACCTCATGCTCGTGACCAGGGACGGCAAGCTGCTCACCCCCGCGCTCAGCGACTCGATCCTCGACGGAGTCACCCGTCGTTCGCTGCTCGACCTGGCCCCGCAGCTCGGCCTCGAGCCCGAAGAGCGCCAGATCTCCATCGAGGAGTGGCGTGAAGGTGCCGCCAGCGGCGAGATCGTCGAGGCCTTCGCCTGTGGCACTGCTGCGGTCATCACGCCGATCAGCAGACTCGTCAGCGAAGACTTCACCATCGACCACGGTGAAGACGCCGGTGAGAAGACCATGGAGCTGCGCAAGACGCTGCTCGACATCCAGTACGGACGCGTCGAGGACAAGAACAACTGGCTCGTGCGCCTGGCCTGATCGGGTCTGGTGGGTCCGCCCGCTCCGGGCGGTTGCCGAGCATGCTCATCCGGCGGGCTGGTGCGACATGCTCGTCTGGCGGGCCGCTGCGACATGCTCATCTGGCGGGCTGCTGCGAAGGGATTCGCGGCGGCCCGCCTTTTGACTGCGCACGGAGCGTTTTACGCAGTTATGCGTTAATTGAGGTACTGTGGCCCCGTGCACACGACCACCTCGGCGTCGGTTCCGACAGCCTCCGAAGTCATCGCTCACCTGCCATGGAAGTGGCGCACTCAAGGTGCCATCTTCATCATCGGCGGGCTCGGTTTCATGTTCGACGCGTGGGACGTCGCTCTCAACGGATTCCTCATTCCGCTGCTCAGCGACTACTGGGATCTCAGCGTCGGCCAGGCCGCATGGATCGCGACCGCGAACCTCATCGGCATGGCTCTGGGCGCCTTCATCTGGGGCGGCATCGCCGACGTCATCGGGCGGAAGAAGGCATTCACTCTCACGCTCCTCGTATTCTCGATCTTCACCGTCGCCGGTGCCTTCTCGCCCGCTTACGGGTGGTTCATCCTCTTCCGCTTCCTCGCCGGATTCGGGCTCGGCGGATGCATCCCCGTCGACTATGCGCTCGTCGGGGAGTTCACTCCGAGCCGTCACCGTGGGCGCGTGCTCACCGCGATGGACGGATGGTGGCCCATCGGAGCCTCGCTCTGTGCTTTCGTCTCGGCTTATCTGCTCGACTTCGGCGACTGGCGTCTGATCATGCTCGTCATGATCGTGCCGGCCCTGCTCACCGTCGCCGTGCGTTTCGGAATCCCGGAATCACCTCTCTATCTCGCTTCCGTCGGTCGCTGCGCCGAGGCCGACGCGGTCATCGCACGCCTTGTCGAACGCACCGGTGCCGACGTGCACGAATGGACTCATGAAGCGCCTGCCGCCTCCGCGGCGAAGACCGCTGAAGTCGCCGGCGCGGAGACGTCCGCAGCGGGCACTTCCGGAGCACCATCGAAGCCGGCGGCACCGGCAACACCGGCAACACCTGCAACACCGACAGACCCGGCAACACCGGCGGCGTCGGCAGCACCGGCAACACCGGCCGAGCCCAGCGTGAGCCGACAGCTGCGTGCCGCGAGCGGCCAGCTGGTGCAGCTGTGGGAGCACTCCGCCAAAACGACTCTCGTCTCGTGGTCGCTCTTCGTCTCAGTCCTCCTTGTCTACTACGCGGCACTGACATGGCTGCCCGGAATCCTCAAGAAGCAGGGCATGGCCGACCAGGCGGCCTTCCTCGTGACGGGATCCATGACTGCGATCGGCATCCTCGGCGTGATCGCCTCGGCGCTCATCGTCGAGCGATTCGGGCGCAAGGTCGTCCTCGGCGCTTCATCCATCATCGCGGCGGTGCTGCTCGTCGGAGCGGCAGTGTTCATCGAAGCCTCTGACGCGGACCTCACCTTCGCGGCGAAGGCCGCCATCATCGGATTCGGATTCGTCGTCCAGATCGCGATCCCGACCCTGTACACCTATGTGTCCGAGCTCTACCCGACACGACTGCGAGGTTCGGGCTTCGGATGGGCGTCGGCGGCCTCACGTCTGGCTACGGGGAGCGCTCCGATCGTGTTCGGCGCATTCATGTGGCCTGTGCTGGGGCTGACCTTGACGTTCGTCCTCACCGGAGCGCTGGTCGTCGTCGCAGTAGTCCTGATGAGCTTCTTGGCTCGAGAGACGACCGGCGAAGAACTGAGCTGAAGAAGCTGAGAGCGGAATTCGACTTCAGTGCTTCACTGTTTCTACTGAAGTCGCTTCTGCGCTCATAAGGCTCTGACCAGCCCAGATGCGTGCGAGTAATCTCGTGTCAGTGCCGACCGATAGTGTTCTGGGCATGGAAGCAGAGCAGGTTCCAGACGCACTCACCGAGATCCGTCGGTGGCGCGACAGCCTGTCCGAACTGCCTCCGGCGGCGACCGAAGAAGAGGCGATCGATCGCATCACGGCTCTGGAGGAGCTGACCTCCGCCTGCGCCGCGGCGCAGGCTCGCGAGACTCTGACGTTCGACATGCACCGCAGGAATCGGGAAGCCGAAGACGGAGTCGCGAGCAAGAAGCAGGGACGCGGCGTCGGTGCTGAGATCGCCTTGGCCAGAAAGGTCTCCCGACATCGCGGCAACTCCCTGCTGAAGTTCTCCCGCACTCTGCTCTTGGACCTGCCCAATGTCTACGCGGCGATGAAGGGCGGCGACATCTCAGAGGAGAAGGCCCGCACGGTCGCCAAAGAATCCGACTGGCTGCCACGGGAGAAGAAGCACGAGCTCGACGAACGCATGGCCGTACGCCTGCCCGAGGTGGGCGTCAGACGACTGGGCAACGAGGTGCGTGCCCTGGCGCAGAAGCTTGACCAGAAAGCCGCCGTCGACCATCTCGAGCGCAGTGTAGACGAGCGTGCGGTCAGTGTGCGTCCGGCTCCGGGCAATATGGCCTACCTGACCGCTCTGCTGCCGATGCCGCAGGCAGTGGCCGCCTACGCGAACCTGAAGAAGTCGGCGCAGACTGTCATCGCGACGGGCACAGCCGACGGCAGAACCCAGAATCAGATCGCAGCCGACTTGGTGGTCGAGCGGCTGACCGGGCAAGCTGCCGCTGCGGCGGTGCCCACCGAAGTCCACCTCATCGTCCAGGACAGCAGCCTGTTCGGGCCCGGGGATGAATCGGCCTGGTTCCCCGGAGTCGGCCCGATCCCGGCACAAGCCGCCAGGAACTTCGTGGCCGACCACGAAGCCGCCACGTTCATCCGCCGCCTGTACACACGACCCGAGGACGGTCAGCTCGTGCGGATGGACTCGCGTCGGAGGGAATTCTCCGGCCTCCTTCGCCGCATGGTCGTCTTCCGCGACGACGTCTGCCGCTCGCCCTGGTGCGAGGCGCCCATCAAACACGCCGATCATGCCGACTCCGTCGCCGCCGGTGGTGAGACTGAGTGGGACAACTCCTCCGGACTGTGCGCGGCGTGCAACTATCTGAAGGAACTCGACGGGTGGCGCCACAAGGCGACTGCCGACGCCCTCGAGGTGATCACACCGACCGGCCATCGCTATAAGACCTGTACGAAACCGCTCAGCGGCCCTGATCCGGGGTGCCGTTCTGGCCGAGGAGATCACTCCGGCACGGGGAACGAGCCTGGCAGGCAGTATGGTCCCGGTAGGCAGTGCGATCCAGGGAGGCAGTACGGTCCCGACCCGGGGCAGAACCACGGCGACATCGTGGCCGAGGCGACCGCGCCGCCGGGCGGCGGAGCTCGTGCCGCACCACCGAGTGCTGACCGCGAGTTTTCGGTGATGATCCCATGGAGATACATTCGCCGGGCCTCGCAGCCCGCAACCATTGACATCGGTGGGTCGACTGTTGGAATCGACATCTATGATGCCGACGACCGACCGATGAGTCCCACTGAAGAGCTCCTCTACGCCGCAATCCTGGAACAGAAAGGCAAGCAGCGAACCGATTCTTCGGCCGGGAGAGCTGACGGCGGCCCTCACCGCTGACGAGGCGAGGGCAAGTGGTCACCGAAAGTTCAACTGCCCGCTCCGCTGCGGGACTATGGTGATAGTCATGAACGACCTCAACGGGCAGTCGTCGCCCGGTGACCAGCCAGCGATGCGGGACCAGCCAGCGATGCGGGACCGGCCAGCGTTGCGGGATCAGTCTTCATCGCGGGACCAGGCCGGCGTCACGGCGGTCGAAGTCGTGTGGGGGCTGCCGATGGGTCTGGGCCCGCTGTGGCAGGGCGTGCCCTCGGGACCGGGAATCTCCGGTGTTCTTCCACCCCGCAGCGAGGTCGAAGCACTCTATGGTGCTGCGGCCGCAGAACCACCGCTGAACGAGGACCCGAGGTTTGCGGCACGGTTCGCCGACGTCTACGAAGTCTCCGTCCGCAAGGGCCAGGTCCTCATGACGTTGACACGGACCCAGCCCGACGGACGACTGAGCTCATTCGCCTACGGCCACCATTGGAGGTGGGAAGAACAGAAGTATCCGTGGGCATTCGAACTGCAGAGGCGCCTCGGCGAGGCTTCGGTCGAGCTCGAATCGACCTTCGCACTCAACCTGCTCGCCCGTGATCCGAATCAGCGCGCACGAGGTGTGGGTCGGCGCACTCTCGCCATGTGGATCGGGGAGGTCGGCCGATTCGGCTGCTGGCTGCAGACCGACGACATCGACAGCCCGGCACGCCGACTCTACGCGAGCCTCGGCTTCACCGAGCTCGGCCACGGCCCCGAAGCCCCTAACGGGCGGCCCGGCCTGGTGATGTTCCGCGCCCCGCAGTGAAGCCCTCACGGGGGTCGGCGGGCCCGGCAGATCCTGAGAGCCTGCCCCGTGCCCGACGGCCAAGCCGACACGTCAGTGACGGTCACTAGGATGGGAGCATGCGTGAAGAAGACTCCCCATCGACGGCCCCGACGACGAGCGCCGATCTGCCCGAAGACGAGAACCTCTGGCTCGAAGACATCCACGGCGAGAAACAGATCGCCTGGGTGAAAGACCAGAACGCGAAGACCCTTGAGCGATTCCAGGACGGGCTCTTCGACAGCATCTCCGGTGACCTGCGCACTGCGCTCGACTCCGACGATCGCATCCCGATGGTCACCAAACGCGGTGACCACTTCTATAACTTCTGGCGCGACGAAACGAACCCGAAGGGCCTGTGGCGACGCACCTCCTGGGACAGCTACCGCACGGCAGCGCCCGATTGGGACGTGCTGCTCGACCTCGACGAACTCGCTGCGAAGGAAGACACTGCCTGGGTCTGGGCGGGCGCGATGGTTCGCCGCAGCGACAATCGCCGCGCGCTGATCCTCCTGTCCCCGGACGGTGGCGACTCACACAGAGTCCGCGAATTCGACCTCGAAGACCGCACCTTCGTCGACGGCGGCTTCGACATCCCCGCGGCGAAGACACGACTGGCCTGGCTCGACGATGACACCGTGCTCGTGGCCACCGAAACCGGCGCAGACTCACTGACGACCTCGTCCTACCCGCGCCAAGCCCGAGCGCTCCGCCGCGGCCAGAGCGTGGACGACGCCCCGATCGTCGCCGAAGTGCCGCACGACCATGTGGCGATCTTCGTCGGCAGCGATATCCGCCCCGAGGCCGAGACCACCGACCGTGCCGTCATCGTCGACGCCATCGACTTCTTCAACTCGAGAATGAGCTTCCTCGACCTCGACGACATCACGGCCGCTGACGGTTCGCTCTCCACCGAGCCCACGACGTGGACCGAAGCACTCATCGAGGTCGACGTTCCCACCGACGTCGAGGTCGGCTTCGAACGCGACCTCGTGCTCTTCCGGCCCCAATCGACATGGAGATCCACCACCACCGAGGTGCCCGCCGGCGGTCTCGCCGTCGCCGATGTCGACGCGGTCAGGGCAGGCGAGATCGTCCCGCGCGTGATCTTCACCCCGGATGCCCACACGTCTCTGCAGTCGTTCACCTTCACACGGGACTATCTCGTGCTCGAACTGCTCGCCGACGTGCAGTCGAAGCTCACGGTCCTCGACATTGACAACGACTTCGCCGAATCCACCCTGCCCGGTGTTCCGGCCAACCATATGGTCGGCCTCGGTGCGGTCGACAGGTTCGATCCGGCTACCGCCAACGACTTCTGGATGGTCAGCACCGGCTTCCTCACTCCCTCGACCCTGTCGTACGGAACCTTGGGAACGGATTCCGACGATTCCGCCACCGAGGTGGTCAAATCGGCACCGGCGATGTTCGTCGCCGAAGGGCTGAGCGTTCAGCAGCACTTCGCCACGAGCGCCGACGGAACGAAGATCCCGTACTTCCAGATCGGTGCCGACGACCTCGTGCTCGACGGCGACAATCCCACACTGCTTGACGGATACGGCGGTTTCGAAGTCAGCCGCACCCCCGGATACTCACCCGTCGTCGGCATCGGCTGGCTGAGCCGAAGCACGACCGGAAACACCCTCCCGGCAGGCCGCCGCGGCGTCTACGTGCTCGCGAACATCCGCGGCGGCGGCGAGTACGGTCCCGTTTGGCACACGTCCGCGATGCGGGAGAACCGCATGCGCTGCTACGAGGACCACTCGGCCGTCGCCCGAGACCTCATCGCCCGCGGAGTGACGAGCCCGAAGACACTCGCCTGCGCCGGCGGTTCCAATGGAGGACTGCTGGTCGGCAATATGCTCACCCAGTATCCCGAACTCTTCGGCGCAGTCTCCTGTGGAGTCCCGCTGCTGGATATGGCCCGGTACACGAAGCTGAGCGCGGGCTATTCGTGGAAGGCCGAATACGGTGACCCGGATGTGGCCGAGGACTGGGCGTTCATCCGGGAATTCTCGCCCTACCACCTCATCGAGGACGGACAGGACTATCCGCCGGTGCTGTTCTGGACGGCCACCTCGGACGATCGAGTGGGGCCGGTGCAGGCTCGGAAGATGGCCGCACGGATGCAGGCCCAGGGAATTGAGAACGTGTGGTTCTTCGAAGACACAGAAGGCGGACACTCCGCCGCTTCGGACAATGAGCAGACTGCGTTCACCCGGGCACTGAGCTACCGGTTCATGTGGAACGCACTGACAGGGGAGTAGGTTGGGTGACATGACGAACGAGACGCAGCACTTCCACGGCGAATACAAGGTCATCGGCGGCAAGCTCGTCGTCGCCGATGTGACCACAGACGGCAAGAACATCACCGAGGTGAAGATCTCCGGTGACTTCTTCCTCGAACCCGAAGAGGCCTATTTCGACCTCGCACCGGCCCTCGTCGGCGCCAGCGTCACTGCCGACAACGCGGCACTGCGCGGCCGCCTCGATGAGGCCCTGGCCGGCTACGGTTCGGAGCTGGCGATGCACGGCTTCTCCACCTCCGATGTCGCCACGGTCGTGCGTCGGGCACTCGGCTCGGCCGCGAACTTCACCGACTTCGACTGGCAGGTCATCCGCGGAGAGGTGCTGCCCACCCAGCTCAATGTGGCCCTCGACCAGGTGCTGCTCGAAGAGGTCGCGGCAGGTCGTCGTCAGCCGACCCTGCGGTTCTGGGAATGGGAGGACACCGCCACCGTCATCGGTGCCTTCCAGTCCTACGTCAACGAGCTGCGGCCCGAAGGCGTGGACAAGTACGACGTCCAGGTCGTGCGGCGCATCTCCGGGGGCGGGGCCATGTTCATGGAGGGCGGCAACTGCATCACCTATTCGATGTTCGTCCCGCCTGCACTCGTCGCCGGTCTGGACTACGAAGAGTCGTATGTCTTCCTCGACCAGTGGGTGATCGCGGCGCTGAAGACCCTCGGTGTGGAGGCGTTCTACAAGCCGATCAACGACATCTCCTCGACCGGCGGCAAGATCGGCGGTGCCGCACAGAAGCGGATGCGCGACGGCACGCTGCTCCACCACGCGACGATGAGCTACGACATCGATGCCGACAAGATGGTCGAAGTTCTGCGCATCGGCGAAGCGAAGATCTCCGACAAGGGAGTGGCGAGTGCGAAGAAGCGCGTCGATCCGCTGCGCAGCCAGACCGGGGAGGCCCGCAAGGACATCATCGATGTCATGGCAGACACCTTCGCCACCCGCTATGGGGCCGCCTACGGCTCCTACACCGAAGAAGAGCTCGAACGGGCGCAGGAACTCGTCGATGAGAAGTTCGGGACCGAGAAGTGGACGCACCGAGTGCCGTGAGCACCTCTGAACCCACCGGCTTCCGTGGCACGATCGTGGCCCTCGGTGGCGGTGGGTTCTCGATGTCCGAGACCGGGGAATCGGCCATCGACGACGAACTTCTGCAGATGGCGAGGCGAGGGAACACCGCATCACAGCTCCCACGAGTCTGCTTCGTCCCCACTGCCTCCGGCGACAGCCGCGACTACATCGAACGCTTCGAAGCGGCTTTCGAGGGACGAGCACAGATCCATGTCCTCTCCCTGTTCGGGCAGAGCCCCTGGGACTACCAGGACCCGTCAATGCTGCTCGACATGGACCTCATCTACGTCGGCGGCGGGTCGACGGCGAATCTGCTCAGCCTCTGGCGTCGGCACGGAGTCGACCACAAGATGCGCGAGGCCGCAGCCGGCGGCACGATTCTCGCCGGGATCAGCGCCGGTGCGAACTGCTGGTTCGAAGCCTCCTCGACAGATTCGTTCGGACCGCTGGCACCACTGAACGACGGGCTCGGATTTCTGCGGGGGAGTGCCTGCCCGCATTTCCACGGCGAACCCGGGAGGGCGGAATCCTTCCAAGAGTGGATCGTGCAGGGCAGTCTTCCGCTCCCCGGGATCGCCATCGACGATCATGCCGCGGTCGTCTACGAGGACGGCAGAGCCACCTCGGTGATGGTCGAATCTGCGGAGGCGAAGGCATTCGTCGTCAGCCGTGAGGGGATGCACGATCTTTCCGCGGACGTCGCTCGGTGACCCTGGGAAACTGTCTGTAGGATTGGGAGTCAATCACGTCCCCTTCACTAGGAGAGCCATGCGCCAGGTCGAACCGTCCGTTGAACTGCTCGCCAAGCCCGATATCGATTGGGAAGCGATGAGGACTTACCTCGACGAGGTGGGCGGAACCTCTTGGGCGGACCGGGTCGAGGATGCGGAATCTCCCGACGCCGAGGATCTCCTCGAGTTCTCCGGACGCATGTGCTACCGCTCGTGGGAGCCGGGACTCAACCCGAACGTCTCGCGCGTGCGCACCGACTCCGCGCAGTACATCGGCAACGTCGTGAAGTCCCAGCACGGATCTGTGCTCGAACACGCGAACTTCACCTTCGTCCTCCACAATGTCTCGCGCGTGCTCACCCACGAGCTCATCCGCCACCGTGCAGGATCGGCGTTCTCGCAGGAATCGCTGCGCTACGTCCGCCTCACCGACATTCCGTTCTGGTTCCCCGAGTGGGCCCGCGAAGATCCCGAACTCATGGAACGCAGCCTCAAGGTCCTCGACACCCTCGAAGAGCACCAGAAGTGGATGGCCGAGCACTTCGAGCTCGACGAGGACGGGACGAAGTTCTCCCACAAGAAGCACATGACCTCGTTCATGCGTCGCTTCGCCCCCGAGGGCCTGGCTACCGGAATCGTCTACACCGCGAACCTGCGCTCCCTGCGCCACGTCATCGAGATGCGCACCGCGAAGGGCGCCGAAGAGGAGATCCGTCTCATCTTCAACAAGATCGGTGAGGTGATGCGGGAAGAGGCTCCCGCGGTCTTCGCCGACTACGAAGTCGTCGACGGAGAATGGATCCCCGGAACCCGGAAGGCCTGACCCGAACGGCGTCACACCCACGATCAGCAGCACCTGACACCAGCAGCATCTGACGCCGACGTCAGACAGATCTCAGGAGGAACCGCCATGGCAGATATCTATGCAGCTGAGCTCGACCCCGGCAAGCTCGACGTCGTCACCGACTGGGTTGCCGAGCAGGACTGGGCCGCCGAGCTCGACCTCGAGGCGAATCCGCTCGAAGCCGTCACCGCGTACCGGTTCGACGACCCCGCCGGCGAGGTGGGCATGGAGATCCACATCGTGCGCAGCGGCGACCAGCTGCTGCAGGTGCCGCTGACCTACCGCGGCGCATCGCTCGAGGGTGTCGATGAGGCGTTCGTGGCGAACATGGAGCACTCGGTGCTCGGCAAGCGGTGGGTCTACGCGGGCATGGGCGACCCGCTCTTCCGGCAGCGCCTCGACCACACCATCGCCACCGCGTCGACTGCGGCGAAGCAGTACCGTGTCGACGACGAAGGCAACAGGGGAGAGGAGATCACCGAGGTGGCCCACGCCTTCGGGACGGGACCCCTGCCGGGTGCCGGCGACGTTGAGATCCTCTACCGCCTGTCGCCCGATTCACCGGCCGAGAAGTCCGACGCCGGTCTGCTGCTGGGCCGCTGGGACGGACAGGACACGAACGTCGTCCTCGCCATCATGGTGTGAGGGCCAGCCGCGACCCGGGAGGTGAGAATGAGCGAGAGCTGCATCTTCTGCCAGATCGTCGCAGGTCAGGCATCGAGTGCGCCGATCGCCGAAACCGAATCGACGTTCGCGTTCATGGACATCCAGCCCGGATCGGACGGGCATCTGCTCGTCGTGCCGAAACGGCACAGCACGGATCTGCGGGACATCCCGGCCGAGGACTTGGCCGCGGTGGCTCTCGAGTCCCAGCGCCTCTCCAAGCACGCCTATTCAGCCTGGAACGCGGATGGAGTCAACCTCCTCAACTGCTGCGGTGCCGACGCCTGGCAGAGTGTCTTCCACTTCCACATGCACGTCATTCCGCGCTACCGCGACAAGGACAAAGACGGCCTGAGACTGCCGTTCCGACCCGGTGTCCGCGGCGACCGGGACCTCATCGATTCCTTGGCCGCAAGCATGCGGGAGTCACTCGGCGAAGTCACCGCGCCAGGTCGATGATCGTCATCCCCGCAGAAGCGGCCGGGGCGCTCATCGCCTCCATCGCCGCCGGCGCCTCGTCGAGGCCGATGACGTTCGTGACGAGATCCTGCGGGCGCAGCCGACCCTCGACCACGAGATCGACGAGCTCCGGGTACTCGGCAGCGGCCATTCCGTGCGAGCCGAGCACACTGAGCTCGAGAGCGATCACCCGCGGCACATCGACGACCGGCTCGGCGGGCAGCAGCCCGATCTGCACATGCCTGCCCAAGGGAGCCAGAGCTCCGATCGCCGCCCGGATCGTGTCCTCACGGCCCAAGGCATCGACGGTCACCGCCACCCCGTCCGGGCAGTCGTCGGCAAACTGTGCGGCCACCTCGGCGCTGAGTTCGGTCGGGTCGAGATCGCGGGCATTGACGCATCGTGTGGCACCGAACTCGCGGGCGGATTCCAGAGCCGCATCGCTGACGTCGACGGCCACTACCTTCGCCCCGAGGGCCTTGGCGATCATGATCGCCGACAGTCCCACCCCACCGCAGCCGAAGACGGCGACCGTCTCGTCGGCGGCGAGTCGAGCCCGCACACTCAGACCGTGGAAGGCAGTGGCGAACCGGCAGCCGAGCCCGACCACCGCCGCGGCCGGCAGATCCTCGGGCACGGCCACGAGGTTCGCATCGGCATGGTGGATGACGACCTGATCCGCCCACGACCCGAAATGCGTGAATCCCGGCTGCGTCTGATCGGGGCAGACCTGGGCTTTGCCGGAGGCGCACCACCGGCAGGTTCCGCACCCGCACACGAAGGGCACGGTCACCCGCTGACCGACATTGAATCCCTGCACCCCAACCCCCGCCGAGGCGACCCGACCGACCAGCTCATGCCCGGGAACGTGAGGCAGGGTGATCGTCGAGTCATGGCCGGCCCATGCGTGGTGATCGCTGCGGCACACCCCGGTTGATTCGACGTCGATGACGACGCCCGCATCGGGAGCTGTGGGAGCAGAGATCTCCTGCAGCTGAAGGCGGTCGGAGAACTGATCGAAGACGATGGCGCGCATACCGTCGATCGTAGGCGGTGCGATCTACCGGGACCGAGCATGTCCGCCCTGTGGCGGAAGGGGTGACGAGGCGGCCCACGATGTGTTCGACGACCGGGCCGCCGGCACCTCAGCACCGACACGCCGCCGACAGCTCAGCGTGGATGCACCCCGGCCGCGGCCAGCGCATCGAGCAGGCCCCGACGCAGCTCTTGTGCGCGCGCCGAGAACGTCTTCTGCCGTTCCATGTACTCGGCCTTGCCCGCAGCGGTCTCGACGGCGACAACCCCGTAGCCCCACCCGCGCAGGTCATAGGGGGAGGCCTCCATATCCAGCGTGCGGATATCGACCGCCAGGTCGAAGCAGTCGACGACAAGCGCAGAATCAGCGATCGGCGAGATCTTCATCGCCCATTTGTACAGATCCATCCCCGCATGCAGACAGCCGGGCTGCTCGGTCGCGACCATGCCCTCGCGGCTCGGCTGCAGGGTGTTGAGCGGCCGAGCAGGCTCGGTGAAGAACCGGAACGCATCATGATGCGAACACTGGATCCGGTGGCCCTCGACCACAGCATCGGTCTCGGCCGGGCTCAGCCGCAGCGGCACCTGCTGATGGCGGCGCTGCTCCTCGGTGAGCCGGTAGACCATCGCCCATTCATGGATGCCGAAGCACCCGAAATTCGCTTCCCGATTCAGCGTCGACGACAGGAGGGAGGCGATGAACTTCGCCCCATCTCCACGGTCGGCGCGCCAGGACTCGAGGTCCACCTCGGCGAAGTTCCGGTCGTCGATGCGATACCAACGCCGGTCGAAATACCGGTGGTCGGCCGCCTCGGCGAGTTCGACGCGCACGCCCGGCCCGGGATGCCATCTCTTCAGCTGTCCGACCTTGAACGGATAATAGGTGAAGAGGAAATCCTCGACCGGATGGCTCTCCTGCCGCATCCGCCGTTCGATATGTGCATCGGTGCGCTCGGCGACCCGACGTTCGTGTTCATCACGCAGCCCGCGCCATCGTGAGGCAGGTACGACACCGTCACCGAGGCGGTCCGACGTGGAGTCGGCGCGCTCGGTCCCCGCCGCGTACGGGGCGGGAGTGGTGGAGGAGGGTGCGGACGTCACCGCACCATTGTCCCAGACCGTCGAGTCGGGCTCCAGCTCAGCGACCCGAGCGCTTCGTACCCCTCGCCGCAGGCGCGCTCAACGGATCCTCGGGCCACGGATGCTTCGGGTAGCGGCCCCGGTTCTCGGCTCTGACATGGGCATACGCATTGGCCCAGAACGATGCGAGATCACTGGTCACCGCCAAGGGCCGCCTGGCAGGGGAGAGCAGATGCATCGTGACCGGTACCCGGCCGTCGCAGATGCGGGGCACATCGGTCCAGCCGAAGCACTCCTGGAGTTTGACCGCGAGGATCGGGCTCGTCTCCTCAACTCCGGGATCCGGGTAATCGAGACGGATGCTCGACCCGCTGGGCACGTCGATGTGGGTCGGGGCCAGCTCATCGAGCCGAGCCGCCTCGGGCCACGGCAGCAGAGTGTGCAGAGCAGAGACGAGATCCACCTCGCCGGGATCGGAACCCTTCGCGATCCGGTCGAGCGCCTCCGGACACCAGTGATCGAGCGTGACCGACAGCTGCTCCCACGTCACGTCCGGCCACGGTCGGCCGAAGACGCGTCGCAGCAGACCGAGCCTGGCGCGCAGCGCTTCGAAAGCCTCGGACGGACGCAGAACCTCGCGCGCTCCCCGTTCGCGCACCGATTCGGCGATGGCGCGGCGGACGAGCTCGGGGCCGGCCTGGATCGGGGTGGACGAAAGCTCGATCCCGCCGAGGCTGCTGCGCCGAACCGCACGAACCCTGCCGCGCTCGAAGCTCGCCGTGTCCTCGGTGTGCAGCAGTCCTGCGCCGGCGAGTTCCGCGGTCTCGGTGTCGATGGGCACCGCAGATCGGATGATCGCTCGCGATCCGGCCAGCCCCACCTCGGCGATGGCCAACCACGGACTGCCCTGCAGTGAGGAATCACGCGGCAGGCTCGCCGCGGTGCCCGAGGCCAGCAGATACTCGGAGTCCGATGCGCTGCGGAGCCGTGCGATCTGCAGGGGGTGGGCCAAAGCAGTGACGAGGCCCAGATCGTCGGGGCCGAGGGTGTGGCGTGGTTCGGCCTCGGAGCCCGTCGCAGCACTCGCCGGGACCGTGGAGGCAGATGCCTCGTCGGCTGCGGTGAATTCGCGGGCGATCGACGCGAAGCGTCTGCGGTCCTGAGAGAACCGGGCGTCCTGGCTGCGCCGCAGCTGCCGCAGCAGTGCCGAGAGATCAGCGCCGGGAGCCCGCTGATCGGATTCGATGACGGCGATCGCCTCGGCCGCACGAGCGGGGGAGAGCAGGGCGGCCCCATCGAGCAGGCCGCGCGCCGACCACACCGACGCAGGAATAGAAGCGATCGCACGCCCGGTCTCGGTCACCTGCAGAGCGTTCTCACCTTCCTCAACGGCACCCAACGCCACGAGATTCTCGACCGCCTGTCGCTTCGGACCAGCAGGCAGCGGTTCGGGCAGCAGACTCTCATCGCCGCCCCACACCGCCAGGGCCAGAACCGCAGCAGTGAGGTCCGAGGTCGCCACCTCGGCGGGGGTGTGTTCGGGCAGGCTCGCCCAATCCGCCTCGGACATGCAGCGATACGCGACACCGGGGCCCTGCCGGGCGGCACGACCGGACCGCTGACTGCCCGACGCCTTCGACGCACGCGTCGTGACCAGGCCGGACATGCGCCTTCGCGTATCCAGACGCGTCCCGCGCGAGAGCCCGGAATCGATGACGATCCGCACACCGTCGATGGTCAGCGCCGATTCGGCGACCGACGTCGAGACGATGACGCGGCGATTCCGTTCGTTGTCCGTCCGTGGTCGCAGGATCGCATCCTGTTCCCTCGCCGGAGTCCGACCCGTCAGCGTGTGCACCTCGACCGCGGTGTTGGGATCCGAACCGCCCTCCGCGCTCGACTCCACGCGGCGGCGCACCCGTGAGGCGACCTCATCGACCTCGCGAGCTCCAGGGGCGAAGACGAGCACGTCCCCGGTTGCGTTCTCCTCCACGGCGCGCACCGTCGTCGCCGCCAGGTGATCAAGGAAATTCCAGGTCACACCCCGCGCATCGAGCGGACGTTCCTTCGCCGGAGCCCACCGGATATGCAACGGGTGAGTATCGGCGGCCACCGACAGCAGCGTCGCCGGCGCCTGCGGCCCGTCCCCGAGACGCCGCGCCCACAGCTGCGCATCCAGAGTCGCGGACATGACGACCACAGAGAGGTCCTCACGCAGATCCGCCAGCTCTCGGCACATCGCGAACGCGAGATCCGTATCCAGCTGCCGCTCATGCACCTCATCGAGGATCACCCCGGACACGCCCGTGAGCTCCGGATCGCGCAGCAGCCGGGACAGGAGCACACCCGTGGTGACGAACTCGATGCGAGTCGCCGCCGAGGTCCGCGACTCTCCTCGGACGGTGAAACCCACCACTTCGCCGAGGCGGCTTCCCGTCAACGCCGCGAGCCGCCTGGCCGCGGCGCGGGCCGCCATCCGGCGCGGTTGGGTGACGATGATGCGACCCGGTTCCCGGCCGACCGCGTCGGCCGCACCGGCCCGGCCGGCCGTATCGACCGCGTCGGCGGCACCGGTGGAGAATTTAGCCAGGTGCTCGGCGATCAACGGCGGCACCACTGTGGTCTTACCGGTTCCGGGAGGAGCCTCCACGACCAATCTCGGAGCGGGGGCCGCCTCGGCGAGGTTCAGCTCATCGATGAGCGCGACGGCGGGCAATCCGGCGCCGATGCGGGCGAGATCGAAGGTGTGCGGGGCAGACGGAGCGGGCATGGCACCAGTCTCTCAGCCGGGCGAGCGCACCCGCACATGGGACGCTGTGGCGTCCCCGCAAGCACCCGATCCCGGCACGATGCACACCGACGCGCGGAAGACGCCCGGCACTGACTAGACTGGGCGCATGCGTATCGCCAGATTTGTCCATCAGGACGAGCCCAAATACGGAGTCGTCGAAGGTGAAGTGCCGCCGATCACCGACGGCAGCTGGGACACGTCGGGACTCGAACTCGCCGTTCTCGACTCGGATCCCTTCTTCTCTCCGGCCCAATCGACAGGGGAGAGGCTGAAACTCGACGATGTGCGTCTGGTCAGCCCCATCCTGCCGCGTTCGAAGGTCATCGGCGTCGGCCGCAACTTCGCCGACCACGCCGCCGAACTCGGCAATGAGGTGCCGGTGTCCCCGCTGACCTTCTTCAAACCCAACACCGCGGTCATCGGCCCCGGCGATCCCATCCGTCTGCCCGCCATCAGCGAATACGTCTCCTATGAGGCCGAACTCGCTGTCATCATCGGCCGTGTGGCCAAGGGAGTGAAGGCCGAGAACGCCTTCGACCACGTCCTCGGCTACACCGCCGGCAACGATGTGACCCTGCGCGACATCCAGAAGGCCGACAAACAGTGGTCGCGGGCGAAGGGCTTCGACACCTCCTGCCCGCTGGGACCGTGGATCGAAACCGACCTCGACGTCGACGACCTGAACATCCGCTCCTGGGTCGACGGGGACAAGAAGCAGGACGGCACGACCGCCGACTTCATCTTCGACATCCCGACCCTCATCGAGCATCTGTCGGAGACGATCACGCTGCTGCCCGGCGATGTCATCCTCACCGGCACCCCGGCGGGAGTCGGACAGATCGTGTCCGGCAACCGCGTCGACGTCGCCATCGAAGGGCTCGGCGTCCTGTCGAACCCGGTCATGGACGCCTGAGCCGACTTTCGCACACTCGGCTCGACCGGACCGGCAGCACCACCGCACAATCAGCGCCACAGCGCGCATCACAGACTCACACACCAAAGACTCACACTCGAGAAGATCACGCAAAGGACAACCGTGAGCGTCAAAGTTCGTTTCTGCCCATCACCCACCGGCACCCCGCACGTCGGCATGGTCCGCACGGCCCTGTTCAACTGGGCCTATGCCAGGCACACCGGCGGCACGTTCGTCTTCCGCATCGAAGACACCGACGCGGCACGGGATTCCGAGGAGAGCTTCGGCCAGGTCGTCGAGGCGCTGAAATGGCTGGGCCTGGACTGGGACGAGGGCATCGAGGTCGGCGGCGACAACGGACCCTACCGCCAGTCGCAGCGCAGTGAGATCTACGCCGAGGTCATCGAGAAGCTCAAGGCCGGCGGCCACATCTACGAGTCCTTCTCGACCAACGAGGAGGTCGAGGCCCGCCACAAGGCCGCCGGCCGCGACCCCAAGCTCGGATACGACGGCTACGACCGCGACCTGAGCGACGAACAGAAGGCGGCCTTCCGCGCCGAAGGCCGCGAACCCGTTTGGCGCGTGCGCATGCCCGATGAGGACATCACGTTCACCGACCTCGTCCGCGGCGACATCACCTTCAAGGCCGGCACCGTCCCCGACTTCGTCGTCGTCCGTGCCAATGGTCAGCCGCTGTACACTCTGGTCAACCCCGTCGACGACGCGCTCATGGGCATCACCCATGTGCTCCGCGGCGAGGACATCCTGTCCTCGACCCCGCGCCAGATCGCGCTCTACGAACACCTCAAGGCCATCGGCATCGCCGAGGCGACCCCCGAGTTCGGCCACCTGCCCTACGTCATGGGCGAGGGCAACAAGAAGCTGTCGAAGCGCGACCCCGAATCGAACCTGTTCCTCCACCGCGAGAACGGCTTCATCCCCGAAGGGCTCATCAACTACCTGGCCCTGCTCGGCTGGTCCATCGGACCCGACCGCGACGTGTTCAGCGTCAGGGAGTTCACCGAAGCCTTCGACATCCACGATGTCCTGCCGAACCCTGCCCGGTTCGACGTGAAGAAGGCCGCCGCCATCAACGCCGACCACATCCGTCTCCTCGAACCGAGTGACTTCCGTGACCGTCTGGTGCCCTATCTTCAGGCCGCCGAGGTGCTCCCTGAGTCCCCGACGGATGCTCAGCTGGCGATCCTCGACCAGGCGGCACCGCTCGTGCAGACCCGGATGAAGCTGCTCGGCGAAGCCCCCGACCTGCTCGCGTTCCTCTTCACTTCCGACGCCGACCTCGCCATGGCCGAGGACGGGCTGAAGACGCTCAAGGACTCCGCCCCCGAGGTGCTCGCCGCCTCCATCGAGGTCCTCGAAGGACTCGACGAATGGACGACGCCGAAGCTCGAAGAGGTCCTGTCGGCGAAGCTCGTGACGGAGATGGAGATCAAACCGCGTCTGGCCTACGGCCCGCTGCGTGTGGCCGTGTCCGGCCGGAAAGTCTCCCCGCCGCTGTTCGAGTCGATGGAGATCCTCGGCAAGGACTCCTCGCTCACGCGCCTCAAGGCACTCGCGGCACAGCTGTGACCATGATCGAGCAGAGCAACTGGACCCGCGGGGGACTGCACTTCCGGGATGTGACGATCGAGGTGCCCTTCGACCATTTCGCACGATCGGGGGAGACCACCTCGGCGGGGGAATCATCGGCGAAGGCGAACCTGCCGGACACGCTCAGCGTGTTCGCCCGGATCATCGGCACCGAGGCGGACAGTCAGAAGCCCTACCTCGTCTACCTGCAGGGCGGGCCCGGCGTGGAAGCTCCGCGCCTGGGCATCGCCGGCGGCCCCGACGGATGGGTGAAGCGGGCCCTCGAGGAATTCCAGGTCGTCATGCTCGACCAGCGCGGGACCGGGAAGTCGACCCCGATCGGCTCCGTCGACGGGGCCATCACCGGCCTCGAGCAGGTGGGGCAGGATCCGGCCGCGATCGCCGAGGCGCTGTCGTTCTTCCGGGCCGATTCGATCGTCGAGGATGCGGAGATCCTGCGCGGCCACCTCGGCGTGGACACCTGGTCCCTGTTGGGACAGTCCTTCGGCGGGTTCACGACTCTGCGGTATATCTCCGCACATTCGAGCGCGCTTCACGAGGTGTACTTCACCGGCGGTCTGCCGGCGATCGGCCTGGACCCGGTGACAGTCTACGGGCGGACGTGGGACGGGATGATCCGCAAGTCCGAGCAGTACTACAAGGCGTTTCCCGGCGACCGCGAGAAGATGCGCAGGCTGGTCGACCTCGCATCCGTCGGCGACGGGCTCGCCCTGCCCGGGGGAGCACGGGCGACGCCGGAGCGGATCCGTCTGCTCGGGCACTTCCTCGGGGCCTCCGACGGTCCCGAGAAGCTGCACTATCTGCTCGACCTCGACCCCGCCTCGGCGGCGTTCCGGCATGACCTCGCTGCATCACTGCCGTTCTCGGGGCGCAATCCGCTCTATGCGGTCATCCACGAATCCTGCTGGGCCGACGGCGCGGTGACGAACTGGGCGGCGAGGCGGGCGATGCCGGATGCCGTCCGGGAGGATCCGACCCTGTTGGCCGGCGAACATGCCGGTCCTGAGTCCCTGCACGAGGATCCGGAGCTCGCGCCCTTCGCCGAGGTGGCCGAGCTCGTTGCCGCACGTCGATGGCCTGGTCTCTACGATGTAGACGCTCTGCGGGGCGCTTCGGTGCCAGGTGCTGCGGCGGTGTATTTCGAGGACGCATATGTGCCGGTGGAGTATTCGCTGGCCACCGCCGAGCACCTGTCCGGCGTGACGCCGTGGGTGACCAACGAGTACGAACACAACGGTCTGCGGGCCGACGGATACCGGGTGCTCGATCGGCTCATCGGCCTCGCCCGCGGGTGAGGCCGGGCCCGCCGGCAGGGAAAGGCTGAGCCTGTCGGCGGGCCGGTCGCGATGAGCCTGTTGTGTTAAGAAGGTCACACCGAAAAGGGGCCTCTGCGATTTGTCCGGAAGCGGGATGCTTGTGTAGAGTTATATCTCGTTGCTCAGGGAAATTCTCCACGGGGATGACCTTGAAAAACATTGGGCTATGGTGTAATTGGCAGCACGAGTGATTCTGGTTCATTTAGTCTAGGTTCAAGTCCTGGTAGCCCAGCGGACATCATCCGGAGGTCTCTCCAGGTGAGTTGTTCTAGCCCCCGTCGTCTAGTGGCCTAGGACGCCGCCCTCTCAAGGCGGTAACGGCAGTTCGAATCTGCTCGGGGGTACGGTTGAGCCCCGCATCGAATTTCGGTGCGGGGCTCACTCTAATTCACCGGTCTCGTAGGGCCGTTCGGTGAGGGCTCGCCGGCTCAAAGGATGCCCGATCCCCAAAAGGTGGTCACTATCGGATACTTTCCGCCGCGTCAGAAACCATCCGATAGTGACCACAACTTCTGGTGGCCAGACTCAGCGGGCGACGGAGTCTGCGATGCGCTTCGTGTTCTCGGCCGTCTTGATGTTGGAGACGATGAGCTCGAGCACGAGACGGACGCCGATGACCCACAGTGCCGGGACGATCCAGCCGAAGATGATCGCGAGGATCAGCGGCAGCACGTTGAAGCTCGGTCCGTCGTTGAAGTAGGCTGCGGCCGAACCGGCGGCGACTCCCGCGCTGATGCCGGCGATGATGGTGGCGAGGTAGGACAGGGCCGCGACCACGATCGCGATGATGTAGATGAAGCCCGCCCACTTCACTGCGATGAAGCTGTCGAAGCGAATGTCGAACAGCGACTTGAAGAACCCGGTCTGAGGGGGCGTCGGCTGCGGAGCCTGACCATACGCGGGTTGGCCGTAGGCCGGCTGCCCATATGCCTGCTGCCCATATGCCTGTTGCTGTGCTGCACCCTGTGAGTAGGCGCCCTGCTGATACGGATCCTGCTGATAGGCTCCGGGCTGAGAATATCCGGCCTGCTGGTACG
The DNA here is from genome assembly GCF_011617705.1 of Brevibacterium limosum. Taxonomy (NCBI): domain Bacteria; kingdom Bacillati; phylum Actinomycetota; class Actinomycetes; order Micrococcales; family Brevibacteriaceae; genus Brevibacterium; species Brevibacterium limosum. The sequence continues at coordinate 1,389,892 of NZ_CP050154.1, forward strand.
GTTGCCCCTGTGCCTGGTAGGCATTGGGATCATAGGTGCCCTGCTGGTACCCGGACTGAGCATCCTGCACTGCCTGCGTGTCCTGACCTGGTTGGTACCGAGCGTCCTGGCCCGGCTGGGCTTCCTGCGGGGACTGCGCTGACTGGTCCGAAGCGGATCGGGCGCTCTGCGGCTGGTCCCCGGCGCCGGAGTTCTGACCGTCGAGGTTCTGCTCAGCCGAGCTTCTGTTCGGGTCGTTCGGGTTCTGCGGTGTCGACATGATCGTCCTTCTCGAGAATGGAACGCACCCCGAGCAGGGCACGCTCGCCTGATATCTGCCTGCAGTCGCAACCTATCAGGATGGGCCGACCCGCGGCAGGGCGACTGTCATCGTGGGAAGAACAGCGAAGCGATGACTCGGCCTACGTGCTCAGTCCACGGCACCGGGTTGAGCCCGCATCACCGCACTCAGTCTGCAGTACCCGACTGAACCGCGAAGTCCTGACTGTCGGAGTCCGCTGAAGTCGAGCCGGAACGTCCGCAGTCCATCCCGGTCAGGCCGATACTCCACTCGATGGAAAGCTCGTCACCAGGGGCGACGATGTCGAAGTCCTCGCCAGCCTCGCCCGCGGCGAACGCATTGGGCGGACACGTCATCGGTTCGATCGCGATCGCCTGCCGGGCCAGATCTTCCCCGAGCCCGTCACCCGTGCACACCTGCCAGGTGCGGAATCCTGGTCCCATCCCGACGACGACTTCGCGCAGATCTGCACCCTTCAGCCGTGCCCGCGACCACCCGTCGATCCCGCGCCGAGGCTCGCCGAAAGCATCGTCGAGGACCGTTCCGCCGATCATGCGCAGCGCCCGGAAATCCTTGCACACCATGCACGCGGAATCATCCGAGACGTGATCGGCCGGAACCGCGGTGCCGTCGTCGAAGGGACGCACCGTGGTGGGGATGAGCCGATCATCGGTCTCGAACCAGTGCGCAGCGGGAAGGACGAGCTGAGCCTCATCGACGAGGGCACTGCCCCCAGCCGAGAGCCACGGGTGGAAACCGAAACCGAACGGGGCGGGACCGGACCCCGTGTTGAGGGCACGGGCACGCATGCGCAGCTCCGCCTCGGCGAGTTCGAAATCCACCCGCAGGCCGAACTCGAACGGATACCCCTCCGAGGGCGGAAGCGCATACTCGAGACTGACTGCGGACTCGGTCCGCTCGAGCACGGACCATTCGACGTCGGCGACCAGGCCGTGCAGCGCGGTATCGCGCTCGGGCTCGGTGATCGGCAGCTGATGACTGACGCCGGCGAAGTCGAAACGGCCCCCATCGATCCGGTTCGGCCAGGGTGCGAGCACGGCTCCGTCGAAGGCATTCACCGGCACCACCACCGGGCGATCGCCGACGCTGAAGCGAAGCAGGCTCGCGCCGATGGGGGAGACGACCGCAGCAGACTCGCCGCAGGCGAGTTCGATGGTGGCGGTCATGGGTCTCCTGAGGCTCGACGGCGGGAAGAGCGGTTGCAGATATTCTACGCTGTCCGCGCCCGTCCGAGCCGCCAGGTGTTAGCATTATGATCGAAAATGATAACTTTTGGGAGGTCTGATGCCAGAGTCGCATCGCCGGGCGAACCTGTCCGATGGTCGTGAGATCCTGTTCTTCCAGGACCCCGACTCACCTGCACCGACGATCGCCACCGACTCCCGACCTCACGAACCGCGGCCCGACAGCGGCACCTTGCGCTTCGACGTCCTCACCGGCGAATGGGTCGCCGTGGCCACGCACCGGCAGACCCGCACCCACCTGCCCGCCGCCGCCGAATGCCCGCTGTGCCCGTCGGCGCCGGACCGTCCCACCGAGATCCCCGCCGCGGACTTCGACGTCGCCGTCTTCGAGAATCGCTTCCCATCGCTCGGCCCCGACCTCGGCGATGTTCCGTCGTCACACACAGTGGACGACACCTTCGCCGAGGCGGCCGCCGACTCCGCCGACGCCGTGACCTCTGCGCTGTCGGGACCGGGATACGGCCGCTGCGAAGTCGTCGTATTCTCCTCCGAACACACCGGATCTTTCGCCGAACTCGGCACCGAACGCGCCCGCACCGTCATCGACGCCTGGGCCAACCGGACCGCTGAGCTGTCGGCGCTGCCGGGCATCGAACAGGTATTCATGTTCGAGAACCGCGGGGAGGAGATCGGGGTGACGATGAACCACCCGCACGGACAGATCTATGCTTACCCCTATGTCACCCCGCACACCGCGATCACCTCGGCCCGAGTCGATGAGCACTTCAGCCGCACCGGGCGACCGCTGCTCGGCGACGTGCTCGCGTTCGAACGCGAGTCAGGGGAGCGGATGATCCTCGAAACCGATCACTTCTCCGCCTTCGTGCCCTTCGCCGCCCGCTGGCCGATCGAAGTCCACATCGTCCCTCACCGCCAAGTGGGAAGCGTCGACGAACTCGACGATACCGAACGCGACGACCTGGCCCGCGTCTACCCGGAGGTGCTGCAGCGCATCGACGGCCTCTACCCGAGCCCCACGCCGTATATCGCGGCCTGGCACCAGGCGCCGGTCAACAGCGCCGACCATCGCGCCGAATGGCTCCACCTCGAGATCACAAGCCCGCGCCGGGCGGAGAACAAGCTGAAGTTCCTCGCCGGGTCGGAGGCCGCCATGGGCGCCTTCGTCGGTGACGTCTCTGCCGAGGAGACCGCAGCCAGGCTGCGCGCGGTGACCCTGGAACCCCTCGCCGAGGCGGCCGTGACCGCGACCGCTCCAGCCCGCGACAAGGAAGGGGACCGTCGATGAGCGCCGTGACGCCTCAGGCGGTTGAGGCCCCAACTCCCCAACATCTCGCCGAGGAGTTCGTGGCCCTGTTCGGATACCGGCCGCTCGGGTCCTTCCGCGCGCCGGGACGCGTGAACTTCATCGGCGAACACACGGACTACAACTCAGGTCTCGTCCTGCCCATCGCCATCGACCGAGCCGTGTACGTCGCCATCGGTCAGCGATCCGAGGCCAGCGCCGAGGGACGAACCGAGGGCGGGGCTGGAGAGATCGGGACTGCGGACCCGCCTCGGCGTGGTGAGAGCATTCGCATCGTCTCCGATCATCGCGATGACACTGGTCAGCGTATGTCGGGCCAGTTCACGGCCGCGGAGCTTATGCCCGGAACCCTGCCCGGGTGGCTCAGCCACCCCGCGGGCGTCGTCGACGAGATCGCGAAGACCACGGGCACGGTCGTCGGCGGTGTCGACCTCTACATCGAGTCCACTGTGCCCGTCGGTGCCGGACTGTCGTCATCACATGCACTCGAAGTCGCGGTGCTCATCGCCCTCGACGAGGTGTTCGGTCTCGGCCTCGACGACCGGGAGAAGGTGCTGCTGACGCAGCGGGCCGAGAACGATTTCGTCGGAGCGCCGACGGGAATCGTCGACCAGGCCGCATCGATCATGACCGAGACCGGGCACGCACTCTTCCTCGACTGCCGCGACCTCGGTGCTCGGCAGATTCCCTTCGACCTCGACACGGAGGGGCTCAGACTCCTCGTCATCGACTCGAAGGTCTCGCATTCGCACAGTGAGAGCGGGTACGGGGCCAGGCGGAAGAGCTGCGAGGAATCCGCCGCGATCTTCGGTGTCGACAGTCTGCGGGAACTCGCCGATGACGTCGACCTGAGCGGACTCACCGACGAACAGCGCAAGCGAGTGCGACACGTCCTCGCCGAAAACGCGCGAGTCCGCGCCACCGTCGAACTGCTCGAAGACAATGAACGCTCGCACGGCAGCGACCATGACGCACGCATCCGGGCGATCGGTGATCTGCTGGTGGCCTCCCACGAATCGCTGGCTCATGACTATGAGGTCTCCTGCGCCGAACTCGATGTTGCGGTGACGGCCGCGATGGGCGCTGGGGCACTCGGGGCGCGGATGATCGGCGGCGGCTTCGGAGGCTCGGCGATCGCCCTCATCGACGCAGGTCGAGTCGATGACGTGGGCGATGCCGTCAGTGCGGCATTCGCCGAGCACGGCTACCGGAAACCGGACATCTTCGCCGTCAGCGCGGGCCGGGGCGCCGCCCGGTTCGACTGAACCACGGGTGCGCCTGAGTCACAGGTTCGACTGCTCCGCAGGCTCGACCAGGGCGTTGACTCCTTGGGCTGTGTTCGCGTCGGTGGGCCACACTGCCGCGTTTCGATGGGGCACGGTCACAGCGGCGTCGTGGCAACGGTGCGATCCGGCGAATCGGTACACCTTGTTTTGAACTGCCCGCCGAAGAACGTGATGATTCCAGAGAAAGCGGGACCAAAACAGCCTTCGCCGCCAGGCACCACACGGTGCCGCTGTTGACTCCGCGAATCCGGGCGGTTCATGCTTGAGCCTCAGGCAGTGATGGCGGACGGAACGGCTCAGGCGGCGATGGCTGGGGCGATGAGCTCGGACGGGCGGGGGGCGGTATGCACATCTGCGACGTCAATGGGGTGAGCCTCGGCGTCGACGAGTTCGGCGCAGCGGATTCGCCGCTGATTCTCTGCCTCGGCGCACCGACCATGCTGTCCTGGCCCGATGCTCTGTGTCGGCAGCTGGCAGAGCAGGGGCGCCACGTTGTGCGCTGCGACCTCCGCGATGCCGGAGCCTCGAGCAGCGGCGACCTGACAGCCCCGAACTACACTCTGCGAGATCTCGCCGCCGATGCCGCCGGACTCGCTCGGGCCTTCGACGACCGGCCTGCGCATCTGGCGGGAAGCGGCATCAGCGGGATGATTGCGCAGGTCGCAGCTCTCGACTTTCCGGCTGCGTTCTCGGCGCTCACTCTCATAGCGACGCGGCCGGTCGCTCCCGGACCCGTCGATGACGACCTGCCGGATCATGATCAGGCCACGATGGGCCCGCTCTTCTCGAGGCCGCAGCCGGACTGGGCGGACGTCGAATCGGTGGCTGACTTCATGGCTGAGGGTGCGAAGATCCTCGGTGATGACCCCGCCGAGGCGCGCGCAGTCGCTGCGCGGATCTGGGCCCGGACCCTGAGTTCCGATTCGGGGGCGCACCAGGCCGATCAGTTGGGAATGGTCTTCTCCCGACTCGACTGCCGGCCTCGCTGGAGGGAACGGCTCTCGCAGCTGCAGCTGCCGACGCTGGTCGTGCACGGCCGCCTCGACCCGTTCTTCCCCCTGGGCAACGGAGAGGTGATCGCCCGGGAGATTCCAGGTGCCCGGCTGCTCATCCTCGACGAGGCGTCCAGGTCCGTGCCTGCCGCGGACATCCCCGAGGTCGCGGCGGCCATGGCCGCGCTCTGACTCGGCACCGCGGAATCTCAGGGAATCAGCGGGTGCCGGGAGCCGCCTCGGTGTCGGTGCCTGCATCGTCGCCGCGAGTTTCGACGATGCGGATCGGACGCAGCTTCGCCCAGATGAGGAAGACGGCAGCGGCGATGATGAGACCGATCCCGGTCCACAGGTTCGCGTCGACCCCGCCGGTGCGCTCGGCCTCGTCGGGGGTGAAGCCGACGATTCCGGCGATCGTGAGGATGACGCCGAAGATCGCCAGCAGCACACCGATGAAGTTGCGTACGTCGAACGCGCCTGCGGTCTTGGTCAGTTCGTTGGGTTTGCTCATGGGTCTCACTGGCTCCTTTAGCCGAAGGTCACGTTGAGGATGATGACGAGCACCAGGGCGACACCCGCGACGGGCACCGGACGCTTCCAGAATGGCGCCTTCGGTTCGCTGAGGTCCTCGAAGTCGGACTTCGGGGTCTCAGAGTAGACGAGTCCGCGCAGTTCGGCAGCGGGTTTCGGCGTGGTGAACAGAGTGACGATCACCGACAGGACGATGTCGACGATGAATGCGGTGCTGGCGGCGAGGAACGCGGCACCCTGACCGGGCAGGTCGAGGACTCCGGTCTCGGCGAGGATGAACACGGCCACGGCCGAGAGCGTGCCGCCGACGAGGCCGACCCAACCGGCGGTCGCCGACATCCGCTTCCAGAACATACCGAGGATGAACGTGGCGAACAGCGGAGCGTTGAAGAAGCCGAACAGCGTCTGCAGGTAGTCCATGAGGTTGGAGAAGTTGCCCGCGATGAGAGCTGTGAAGATCGCGACGACACAGGCGCCGATCGTGGCCCAGCGGCCGATCTTCAGGTAGTAGTCGTCCTCGCGGTCCTTGACCACGTACTGCTGCCACAGGTCATAGCTGAAGACCGTGTTGAACGCGGAGATGTTCGCGGCCATACCGGCCATGAACGCGGCGAGGAGACCGGCGATCGCAACACCGAGCAGACCGTTGGGCAGGACCTCGCGCATGAGCAGCAGGAGCGCATCGTTATATGTCACACCCGTCTGTTCCAGCGCGGTCGCCTCGTCGATGGAGGCCGAGATCTCCTTGAACTGCGTCATCTGCGGAACGAGCACCGCGGCGATCATGCCGGGGACGACGACGATGAAGGGGATGAGCATCTTCGGGAAGGCGCCGATGATCGGGGTCAGACGTGCGGCATTGATCGACTTCGAAGCCATGGCGCGCTGGACCTCGACGAAGTTCGTCGTCCAGTAGCCGAAGGAGAGGACGAAGCCGAGGCCGAAGACGATGCCGACGACGGAGAGGACGGGGTTGGAGAAGCCGGAGAGCTGCTCGCCGGGCCAGCTGCTCAGCTGTTCGGCGCCGAGCATTCCGTCATTGCTCACCTTTTCGACCAGTCCGTCCCAGCCGCCGACGCGGTTGAGGCCGATGAGGGTGAGCGGCAGGAGAGCCGCGACGATGACGAAGAACTGCAGCACCTCGTTGTAGATCGCTGCGCTCAGCCCGCCGAGGGTGATGTAGGACAGGACGATGGCGGCGGCGACGATGAGCGTGATCCACAGCGGCCAGCCGAGCAGACGGTTGACGATCGTGCCCAGCAGGAACAGGTTGACGCCGGCGATGAGCAGCTGCGCGATGGCGAAGGACAGCGCGTTGACCAGGTGCGCACCCGTGCCGAAGCGTTTGCGCATGAACTCCGGAACCGACCGGACCTTCGAGCCGTAGTAGAAGGGCATCATGACGACGCCGAGGAACAGCATCGCCGGGACCGCGCCGATCCAGAAATAGTGCATCGTGGGCATGCCGTACTGGGCGCCCGTGGCGGACATGCCCATGATCTCCACGGCGCCGAGGTTGGCCGAGACGAACGCGAGAGCCGTGACCCACGCCGGCAGGCTCCGTCCGGAGAGGAGGAACTCGATGCTCGAGGAGATTCCGCGCTTGGCGAACCACCCGATTCCGAGGACGAAGATGAAGTAGATCGCTATCAGCAGATAGTCGATCCACTGTGCGTCCAAGCGGATTGCTTCCAAGGTTCCTCCATATGCGTCAGTGCATGGCTGCAAAGTGCGTCAGTGCATGGCTGCGTGTGGTGTGTGACACCCCGAGTGGACACTTTAGAGGATTGTGAGCCTGATCGCTAGTGATCGAACCTGAACAGTTTTGATCGTTTGACGGAAAGGTCAGACGACCTCGACCTCGACACCCGCCTCACGCAGGGCAGCGAGTTCGGACTCCTCACTCTTCGAATCCGTGATGAGCTGCTGGATCTGCTCGGTCGGGACGGTGAGCACCGACGAGCGGAGCCCGACCTTCGTGTGATCGACGAGAGCAGTGACGTGCCCCGCCCCGGCGGCCATGGCCCGGTCGGTATCGGCGACGGGGAATGCCGGAGTCGACAGGCCGAAGTCCGCGGCCAGGCCGTTGCCGGAGAGGAAGACGGTATCGGCGCGCAGGCCGAGCAGCTGCGACACCGTGCCGCCGCCGACGAACGCCCGGATCGAATGCCGCAGCAGACCGCCGACGACGATGACCTCATTGTCGGGGGAGGAGACCATGGCCTCGGCGACCAGCAGCGAATTCGTCACCACGCGCAGGCCCGAACGCGTCACGAGCTCGTTGGCCAACAGTTCGGTCGTCGTGCCCGGGCCGAGCGCCACGACATCGCCGTTGCGTACCTGCGTCGCCGCAGCGCGGGCGATCGCCGACTTCTCGGCCAGAGCCTGCTCGAGCTTCTCCGCATAGCTCGACTCCCGCGCGCTCGAAGCGAGCACGGCACCGCCGTGGGTGCGGATGAGCCTGCCCTCCTCGGCGAGCTGATCGAGGTCACGGCGGATCGTCACCGCCGAGGTGTCGAGCTTCTCCGACAGGGCGGTGATGGAGACGGCGCCGTCTCTCTCGATCGTGTCGACGATGATATTGCGTCTCTGGGCGGCGATCATGGGGCCATCGTACAAGCCCGGGAGAATGACCTCCCGGGCCCGCGAAGAGTTCAGCCGTACTCAGCCGCGCACGAGCGCTTCGGTCAGCGCACGCGCGGCATCGATGACCGACTTCGCATGCAGCCGACCGGGCTGGCGAGTGAGCCGGTCGACCGGCCCGGAGATCGAGACGGCGGCGACGACGCGATTGCTCGGCCCGCGCACGGGGGCCGACACCGAGGCGACGCCCCGTTCGCGTTCGGCGATCGACTGCGCCCAGCCTCGGCGACGGACGCCGGAGAGCATGGTCGCGGAGAATCGTGCACCCCGCAGTCCCGTGTGCAGGCGATCCGGCTCCTCCCAGGCCAGCAGCACCTGGGCGGCGGAGCCTGCGCGCATCGACAGCGTTGCGCCGATCGGCACGGAGTCGCGCAGACCCACCGGGCGCTCGGCCGCGGCCACGCACAGGCGCAGATCGCCCTGGCGGCGGAAGAGCTGAGCGGACTCACCCGTCTGATCCCGCAGCTGACCCAGCACGGGCCCGGCCGCGGCCAGCAGACGGTCTTCGCCGGCGGCCGAGGACAGCTCGGCCAGGCGCGGCCCGAGGACGAAGCGCCCCTGCAGGTCACGACCGACGATGCGGTGGAATTCGAGGGCAACAGCCAGGCGGTGGGCAGTGGGACGTGCCAGTCCGGTCAACGTCACCAATTCGGCGAGAGAGGCGGGTCCGGCCTCAAGTGCGGAGAGAACCATTGCGGCCTTGTCGATGACTCCGACGCCGCTACCATTGCTTGTCATAGGCACCATTGTGCGCGTCTCAGTGGGCGAGATGCAAGTTCGCATTGCGATACGGGCGAGTAGATTTCGAGTACGCACTCACTCCAGTGCGCTAACAGCAGTTCATCGACGTGCCGTACCTCGGCCCGTCAGGTCTACATCGGGTGCAGAGATCCCTGCACCGGCGGGAGGAACCATGCCACGCACATTGGCCGAGAAGGTCTGGGCCGATCACGTCGTCTCACTTGGTGTTGACGGTGCGCCGGACCTCATCTACATCGACCTCCACCTCGTTCACGAGGTGACCAGCCCGCAGGCCTTCGACGGACTCCGACTCGCCGGGCGCCCCGTGCGCCGCCCCGACCTGACCATCGCCACCGAGGACCACAACACCCCGACCTGGGACATCGACAAACCGATCGCCGAACCCACCTCGGCCACGCAGATCAACACCCTGCGCAAGAACGCCGAGGAGTTCGGCATCCGCCTGCACAGCCTCGGTGACGCCGACCAGGGCATCGTCCACGTCGTGGGACCGCAGCTGGGCCTGACCCAGCCGGGCACCACCGTCGTCTGCGGCGACTCGCACACCTCCACCCACGGAGCCTTCGGGGCGCTGGCCTTCGGCATCGGCACCTCCGAGGTCGAACACGTGCTCGCGACACAGACGCTGAGCCTCAAGCCCTTCAAGACGATGTCGATCACCGTCGACGGGGAGCTGCCCGAGGGCTCGAGCGCGAAGGACATCATCCTCGCGATCATCGCGAAGATCGGCACCGGCGGCGGACAGGGCTACGTCCTCGAATACCGCGGCGAAGCGATCCGCCAGCTGTCGATGGAAGCGCGGATGACGATCTGCAATATGTCGATCGAGGCCGGCGCCCGCGCCGGAATGGTCGCCCCCGATGAGACGACCTTCGACTACGTCAAAGGCCGCCCGCACGCCCCTGAGGGCGAAGACTGGGACGCCGCCGTCGAGTACTGGAAGACCCTCTACACCGACGAAGGCGCGGAATTCGACCGCGAGGTGGTCCTCAAGGCCGAAGACATCGAACCCTTCGTCACCTGGGGCACGAATCCCGGCCAGGGCCTGCCGCTGTCCGCATCGGTGCCCAGCCCCGATGACTTCACCGACGAGAACGACAAGACCGCGGCGGCGAATGCGCTGGCCTATATGGGTCTGACCCCGGGCACCCCGCTGCGCGAGATCGAAGTCGACACCGTCTTCCTCGGCTCCTGCACGAACTCCCGGATCGAAGACCTCCGAGCCGCCGCCGAGATCATCCGCGGTCGGAAGAAGGCCGAGAACGTCCGCTTCATGGTCGTCCCCGGCTCCGCGAAGGTCCGCCTCCAGGCCGAAGAGGAAGGCCTCGACGTCATCTTCAAGGACTTCGGCGGCGAATGGCGCTTCGCCGGCTGCTCGATGTGCTTAGGGATGAACCCGGACCAGCTGGCCGAAGGCGAACGCTGCGCCTCGACCTCGAACCGCAACTTCGAAGGACGTCAGGGCAAGGGCGGACGCACCCACCTCGTGTCCCCGCTCGTGGCCGCGGCCACCGCGGTGCGCGGCACGCTGTCCTCGCCCAGCGACGTCGCCGACCTGCCGCGGGACGCCGAACCCGTGGAATGGGCCGATGACCGCCTGTCCCTGAACCTGACACCCGTCTCGGCGAACGACTGAAGTAGGAGGACGAGCCATGGAAGCTTTCACCACTCACACCGGCATCGGCGTTCCTCTGCGCCGATCCAATATCGACACCGACCAGATCATCCCCGCGAAGTTCCTCAAGCGCGTCACCCGCACCGGCTTCGAGGACGCCCTGTTCTACCGCTGGCGGTCAGGCGACGACTTCGTCCTCAACGACCCCGACTTCGCGGGCGGCTCCGTCCTCGTCGCCGGCCCCGACTTCGGCACCGGGTCCTCCCGTGAGCACGCCGTCTGGGCGCTCAAGGACTATGGCTTCCGCGTCGTCCTGTCCTCCCGGTTCGGCGATATCTTCCGCGGCAACTCCGGCAAGGAGGGCCTGCTGGCCGCCGAACTGGAACAGGCCGACATCGAACTGATCTGGAAGATCCTCGAGAACCATCCCGGCACTCCGATCACCGTCGACCTGGTTGAGAAGACCGTGACGTGCGACACCGTCACCGTGTCCTTCCAGATCGACGACTACACGCGCTGGCGCCTGCTCGAAGGCCACGACGACATCAGCCTCACCCTGGCCAAGGAAGATGACATCGTCGCCTACGAATCCTCCCGGTTCGCCTTCAAGCCGACCACCCTGCCCGCGAAGGTCTGACCCCCACCGAGGCGGCCCACCGGAACCATCGGACCGTCGCCGAGGCGGCCCTCGGTCACCATCGGACGTGACCTCGGAGCCGCCTCGACGAATCGGTGGGATCCCATCGACTGGGTTAGTCTAGGACGGTGCCCGCAACAACGGTCGGGCACCGTCTCCGGGTGGAATCCCGCCCGGATCCGGTCATCGGAATCAGGGAGGAACATGCTCGAAGTACGTGGGGGAAACCCGCTGGACGGCACCGTCAGGGTCCGCGGCGCCAAGAACCTGGTGCCCAAGGCGATGGTGGCCTCCCTGCTCGGTGAGACCCCGTCCGTGCTGCGCGGCGTGCCCAACATCCGCGATGTCGAGATCGTCACCGGACTCCTCGAACTCCACGGAGTGCGCGTCACCTCCGGCCCCGACGGCGACCAGCCCGACGGCGAGCTCCACCTCGACCCGGCAGAGGTGGCACAGGGATCAATCGTCGACATCGATGCCCACGCCGGGTCCTCCCGCATCCCGATCCTCTTCTGCGGACCGCTGCTGCACAGCCTCGGTCAGGCCTTCATCCCCGACCTCGGCGGCTGCCATATCGGCGACCGCCCCATCAACTTCCACCTCGACGTGCTCCGCAGATTCGGTGCCGAGGTCGACAAGACCCCCGGCGGCATCATGCTCAAGGCCACCAGTCGGCTGCAGGGCACGAAGGTCAAACTGCCCTACCCCTCGGTCGGCGCCACCGAACAGGTGCTGCTGACCGCAGTGCGCGCCGAAGGCGTGACCGAGCTGCGGGGCGCTGCGATCGAACCCGAGATCATGGACCTCATCGCGCTGCTGCAGAAGATGGGCGCGATCATCACCGTCGACACCGACCGGGTGGTGCGCATCGAAGGCGTCGATTCGCTGCGCGGCTTCATCCATCGGGCCCTGCCCGACCGCAATGAGACTGCCTCGTGGGCCTCGGCCGCGCTGGCGACCGGCGGAGACATCTTCGTCGCGGGTGCCAGCCAGCCCGAACTCATCACCTTCCTCAACATCTTCCGCAAGATCGGTGGGGAATTCGACGTCCGGGAGACGGGCATCCGGTTCCGCCACCCCGGGGGCAAACTCCGGTCCTTCGCCCTCGAAACTGACGTCCACCCCGGCTTCATGACCGACTGGCAGCAGCCGCTCGTCGTCGCCATGACCCAGGCCGAAGGGCTGTCGATCATCCACGAGACCGTGTACGAGAACCGCTTCGGCTTCACCGACGCGCTGCGCTCGATGGGGGCCAAGATCCAGCTCTACCGAGAGTGCCTCGGCGGCACCCCCTGCCGTTTCGGACGGCGGAACTACCAGCATTCGGCCGTGATCTCCGGGCCCACCGACCTCAGGGGCACCCGCATCGACGTGCCTGATCTGCGCGGCGGATTCAGCCACCTCATCGCGGCCCTGGTCGCCCAGGGCACGAGCGAAGTCCACGGAATCGAACTCATCAACCGCGGATACGAGAACTTCCTCGACAAGCTCGTCGGCCTCGGCGCCGAGGTGTCCGCATGAGGGCTGAACCCTCGCCCCGGGCGGCCCCCGAGTCGAAGCCCCTCGTCGCGTTCGACCCCGCCTCGGTGCGGTCGCAGAACCGGGCGGGCACCGTCGCGGCCACCGCGGCCTTCGGGCTCATGCGCACGGCCACGAGGATGACCGTCCGCGGGCTCGAACACCTGCCGCCGCAGGGCACCGGAATGATCGTCGCCGCCTACCATGCGAACCATCTCGATCCGATCCTCGTCGGGCTGGCGCTCAAGCGCAACGGTCGGATGCCGCACTTCCTCGCGAAGTCCACACTCTTCACTGGTGCCCTGGGCGTCATCCTCAAGCGCATCGGGCAGATCCCGGTGCTGCGTGCCTCGGCGCAGGCCGGGGACTCCCTGGCATATGCGAAACAGGCCCTGGCCAACGGGCAGACCGTCGTCATCTACCCCGAGGGCACGCTGACGAAGGACCCCGAGCTCTGGCCCCAGCACTTCAAGACCGGCACCGCCCGACTCGCTCTGGAGACCGGCGCGACGATCATCCCCGCCGCCCACTGGGGATTGGACACGATCTACCCGCGCGGCCAGAAGAAGGTGCGCTTCAGACCCTTCAGCCATGACACGGTCGTGGCCTTCGGCCCTGCCGTCGACTATTCGGATCTGTGGGATCACCGAGCTGAGAAGAAGACGATGGGAGACCTCTCCCAGCGTGTGAAGAACACCGTTGCGGCGATGGTGGCCGAACTGTCGGGCCGCGAACTGCCGCAGCGTTTCACGAGCAAGGAGACAGGCGAATGAGCGTCGACAAGATCACCGTCCTCGGGGCCGGATCCTGGGGAACCACCTACGCCGCGGTCATCGCCGACGCCGGCTTCCCCGTCACCCTCTGGGCCCGCCGCCCCGAAGTCGCCGCGGAGATCAACAGCTCCCACACCAACGACCGCTACCTGGGCGAGCGAGTCCTGCCCGATGGTCTGAGCGCGACCGACGATGACCTCGCCGCCGTCACCGACGCCGACGTCATCGTCCTCGCCGTCCCCGCCCAGACGCTGCGGGAGAACCTCACCCGATGGAAGCCGCACCTGCGCGCCGGGGTGAAGCTCGTGAGCCTGATGAAGGGCATCGAGGTCGACACCGGCAAACGCATGTCCGAGGTCATCGCCGAAGTCGCCGAGGTCGCCGAATCTCAGATCGCCGTCGTCTCCGGCCCGAACCTCGCCCGTGAGATCGCCGACCGTCAGCCCACCGCCACCGTCGTCGCGTCCTCGGACATCACCACCGCCGAGGCGGTCGCGGAGATCAGCGCGAACGCGTACTTCCGACCGTATACGAACACCGACGTCGTCGGCGTCGAGATCGGCGGGGCGATCAAGAACATCATCGCCCTGTCCGTGGGCATCGCCGACGGTCAGAAGCTCGGCGACAACTCGAAGGCCTCGATCATCACCCGCGGGCTCGCCGAGACCTCCCGCCTGGCCGCGGCCATGGGCGCGGAAGCGCACACCCTCTCCGGGCTCGCCGGACTCGGCGACCTCGTGGCCACCTGCGCCTCACCCCTGTCGCGCAATCGCACCTTCGGACGCCACCTCGGTGAGGGGATGAGCCTCGAGGACGTCATCGCCCATACCTCGCAGACGGCCGAAGGCGTGAAATCGGCTCCGGCCGTGCTCGCCCTGGGCCGCAGATACGAGGTCGACCTGCCGATCACCGAAGCCGTGTGTGCGGTGCTGGGCGGAAGACTGCAGGTTGACGAACTCGCCGGATTGCTGTTGTCTCGGAAACGTAAGCACGAAGGACCACCGGCCTGAGCCGACCCGGCTCTCAGGCCGCCCGCTGGAAAATGAGGAGCACAAATGAGCGCCAACTCACCGTTCTACAATCTTCCCGAACTTCCGACTTTCACGCTGACCAGCACCGATGCCGAAGACGGCGGGGTGCTCGCCGGCCCCCAGCTCTCCGGTGCCATGGGCGTTCCCGGCGGTCAGGACATCTCTCCGCAGCTGTCCTGGTCCGGTTTCCCCGAAGAGACCAAGGCCTTCGCAGTGACCTGCTTCGACCCCGACGCCCCCACGGGTTCGGGTTTCTGGCACTGGGTCGTCACCGACCTCGACGCCTCCGTCACGAGCCTGCCCACGGGCGCCGGTGACCCGGCCTCCGACCTGCTGCCCGCCGGCGCCGTGACTCTGCGCAACGATGCCGGCGAACCCCGCTTCGTCGGTGCCGCCCCACCGCAGGGCCATGGGCCGCACCGCTACTTCTTCATCGTCACCGCCCTGGCCGAACCGCTGGGCATCGACGAATCCGCATCCCCGGCCTTCGCCGGCTTCAACATGTTCTTCAAGGGCATCGGCCGGGCGTGGCTGGAATGCACGTTCGAGGCGAAGTGAGCTAGAGTCTTTCAGTCCGCGCACACCTGACTTTCTGTGCGCACCCCGTGTCCGGTCCCAGTGCGCGGGAGTACCAGTTCAAAGGAAACTCATGGCAGACAACGATCACCGGCCCCTTGTCGCAGTCCTCTTCGGAGGCCGTTCGAGCGAGCACTCCGTCAGCTGCGTCACGGCGGCCGGTGTGATCGGTGCCATCGATGCTGAGGCCTTCGACGTCCTGCCGATCGGCATCACGAAGACCGGTGTGTGGCGGATCGTCGACGACTGGTCGAGCATGCGCTTCGACCCTGAGAACATGCCCGAGGTCACCGACAACGGCACCGAGGTGATCCCACCGCTGTCCGCCGATGGGGCGCCTCTGCTGCACCGGGACGCCGACGGCAGCTGTTCCGAACTGGGGTCGGTCGACGTGTTCTTCCCGCTCCTGCACGGACGCTTCGGTGAGGACGGAACCCTGCAGGGCCTGTTCGAACTCAGCGACACCGCATTCGTCGGCTCAGGGGTGTTCTCCTCGGCCGCGAGCATGGACAAGCACTTTACGAAGTCGCTCATGGCCCAGGCCGGGATCCCGACCTGCCCGTGGGAGCTCGTCACCGAGACGATGTGGGCCACAGGTCGCGCCGAGGTCGAGAACCGTGTGGCCGACCTCGGTCTGCCCGTGTTCGTCAAGCCCGCCCGTGCCGGATCCTCCATGGGCGTCAGCCGGATCGCCGAGGCGGCCGACCTCGACAAGGCTCTGGCCGGTGCGTTCGAACACGATTCCAAGGTCATCGTCGAACCCGAGGTCAGCGGCCGCGAAGTCGAATGCGCCGTGCTCGGGTCTGTGTACGACACGGACCTGCGTGTGTCCGCACCAGGGGAGATCCGCGTGAGCGGGGACCACTCGTTCTACGACTTCAACGCCAAATACCTCGACCTCTCCGCCGCAGAGGTCACCTGCCCGGCCGACCTCGACGAGCAGGTGACGGCCCGCGTCCGGGAACTGGCCGCCTCGGTGTTCCGTCTCTTCGACTGCACCGGACTGGCCCGCGTCGACACCTTCGTCACCGACACCGGCGACGTCGTCATCAACGAACTCAACACCCTGCCCGGGTTCACCCCCACCTCGGCGTACCCGTTCATGTGGGCGCAGTCGGGACTCGAATACTCCGAACTCATCGGCGAACTCATCTCGATCGCGCTCGTCGATCACGCCCGCGCGAAGTAGGGCGTCCGCGGTGGGCGAGCTCTAGCCGTCGATGTCCTCGGCGCCGACGCATTCGGTCTCGGGCGGGAACTTCGACAGGGTCGGTGAGATCGCGGCGAGGACGTCGTTGCCGGACTCGGCCTTGCGGTTGACGAGCACCTCGACGGCGGGTGTGCGCCCGTAGCTGGTGAACTTCCACGTCGTCTCGTCGCCCTCGGCCGGCTTCGAGATCCAATCGACCCCGGACACGCTGACGCAGCTGTCGGTCGTCGGACCGGGAGGAGTGACTCCGCAGCGCAGCACCGCGACATTGGGATCTCCCCACGCCTTCGTGCCCTGCGAGGAGGTCGTGCGCGCCTTCTGACCCGAGATCTCCTCGGGCAGGGTGAGCATGATGTCGGCACACTTCGGATTCGCCGCATCCTTGGCCGGTTCGACGATGACGGTGCGCGCACACCCGGTCACGGCGAGACCGGTGAGCACCGTGGCCAACGCGACGAGGGTGAGAGGACGACGGTGCGGCGACCGCGTGAGGCGGCGCGTCGAAGCAGGGCGAGATCGCATAGGACCACCGTATCTCCCGATAACCTGGAGCCATGACCCGACTGTCCGAACTTGGCGAATCACACATCATCTCCCGCGTGCTCACCCGCAATCCCACCAGCGCACATGTGATCGTCGGACCCGGAGACGATGCGGCCGTGACCGCACCGGACGGGCGGCTCGTCTCGACCGCGGACATGCTCGTGGAGAACGAGGACTTCACTCGCGACTGGTTGGACTGGGAACTGCTCGGACGCAAGGCCGCGGCCCAGAACCTCGCCGACGTCTGCGCCATGGGGGCCTACCCGCACGGGCTGCTCGTGTCCCTGGCCGTCCCGGATGACACGGACATCGCCTGCCTCGAGGCCCTCTACTCGGGGCTCTTCGCTGAGGCGGAACGCGCAGGACTGGCCCTGGACCGCACCGTGCCGATCATCGGCGGGGACCTGTCGTCGTCGAACCTCATCGTCATCGCCATCACCGCACTCGGGACGGTGGGGCAGACCTCCGCGATTCTGCGCTCCGGGGCTCGGCCCGGCGATGCGCTCTTTCTGGCCGGAACGGTCGGTCGGGCGGCCGCCGGCCTCGATCTGCTCTTCTCCGGTCTCCGCCGCGACACCGCCGCCCCGGAACTCGCCGCGCTCATCGACACCCAGCTGGGCCCACAGCCGGACTACGGCGCACTGCTCACGCTCGGGGCCGCCTCGGCGATGATCGACGTCTCCGACGGACTCAGCCTCGACCTCGCCCGGGTGGCGGCCGCCTCGGGGGTGGGAATCGACCTCGACCGGGCCCTGCTCCAGGAGTTCGTCGACCCGCTGCTGCCTGCGGCCGAGTTCGTGCTCGCCGCGCGAGCGCCGGCCGGGTCAGGCGACGCGGACCGGGCAGGCGGCTCCGCGATGACGGCAGAGGATCTGGCCCTGGCCTGGGTCCTCGACGGGGGAGAAGACCACGGCTTCGCCGCGTCGAGCCCTTCGAGTCAGAGCCCTGGAGTAGGCTGGCGGAGAATCGGACGGATCCGCACCGGACACGATGTCAGCCTCGACGGCACACCCGTGCCGGCGAGCGGTTTCAGCCATTTCGGGAAGTGACATGAGCAACGCCATCAGTCTCAACGGTCGTCTGGCCGCACGCTGGGCCCGACGCGCGGTCGACCGGCTGCGCAAGGAACGCACCGAGATCGACGAACTCAACGTCTTCCCCGTCCCCGACGGCGACACCGGCACGAACATGTACCACACTCTGCGTGCCGCCTACCTCGCCGTCGAAGAGCTCACCGGGCCCGTCACCCTCCCGCACGTCGTCGCCGCACTCGCAGCCGGGGCCGGACGCGGTGCCCGCGGCAACTCGGGACTCATCCTCGCCGTCGCCCTCCAAGGAGTCGCCGACGCCCTGGCCGGAGTCACCGTCGCCACCGCCGACGCCATGGCGACCGCCCTCGAGGCCGCCTCCGATCGGGCACGCTCCGCCGTCGCCCGGCCCGTCGACGGCACCATGCTCACCGTCCTCGACGCCATGGCCGTCGAAGCCCGCGAACGCGCCGACGACGGGGCCGACCTGCTCGAGGTCATCGAAGCCGTGCGGGAACGCTCCCGGTCCGCGCTGCGGGAGACCACGGGACAGCTCACCGTGCTGCGCGAGGCCGAGGTCGTCGACGCCGGATCGACGGGGATCGTCGAACTCTTCGACCTCCTCTACGCCACCGTCACCGGCCGCACCCCACAGGATTCGATGCTCGCCGAGGTGGCCCGCGCTCCGAAGGTCATCCACGAAGCCACCGCCGACGAGCTCGAGATCGTCGCCATCCTGGCCACCGTCCCCGCGGACGCGCTCGCGGACGAACTCGACCGCCTCGGCGGGACCTCCATCGTCATCAACGCGGCCAAGGTCCACGTCCACGTCGCCGACGAAACGACCGCCGCGACCGTCATCGACCGCCTCGGCGAGTACGGGATCGCCCGGCTCGATATGGAAGACCTGCGCATGCACGAGGAGGAGGGCGAGACGAAGCTCATCGCCCTGGTCAAGGGCACGGGACTGCTCATGCACACCGCCCTCAACGGGGCCACGGCGCTGACCCCGGAGGTGGGGGATCTGTTCGTGACGATGTCCGAACTCGTCGCCGCCGAGGACCGGGAGGTCATCGTCATCCCCAGCTCCACCTCGGCGCTGAAGTCCCTGGCCGGGCTGCATGCGCATGTCGTGCGCTCCCGCAACGTCGGCACCCTGCTCTCGGCTTTGGCCGTCTACGACCCCTTCGCTCCGGCGGCGGAGATCTTCGCGGATATGACCGAAGCGGCCGCGGGCACTCGGGTGGGCACGATCTACTCGGCCGACCAGCTCGCCTCCGACCCGCCGACAGGGATGCTGCCGATCATCGGCGAGGACGGAGCGGGGCATCCGGCGCAGTTCTACCGGGTCTTCATCGAAGGCAGAGCGAAGACGCAGAGCACGGAGCTGCGGACTCTGGTCGAGAAGCTCGCCGATCGGCTGCTCGGGGCCGGGGGAGAGCTGCTCACCGTCGTCCACGGACCCGACTGCGCACCGGAGGTCCTCGACCACCTGCGGGACTGGATCCAGAAGTCACACGGGACCGTCCACTTCCAGGACCTCGAAGCCAGAGACCCCGGGGTGCTCGTGATCATGGGGGTCGAATGACGACTCGGCTCGAAGACAACTTCCGCAAGGCTGACCGCACTCACCTGGCCAAACGCGGGGTGCATTCGGTCACCGACTTACTCCGCTTCTTCCCTCGCCGCTACCTCGTGCCAGGGGAGCGCACGGAACTCGGGGATCTGCCTCTGGGAGAGACCGCGATCATCCAGGCCGAAGTCATCCGGGTGGAGACGCGGCGGATGAAGCAGCGGAAAGGCACCATCACCGAGGTCATCGTCCACGACGGGAAGCAGTCGATGAAGATCGCGTTCTTCAACCAGTACTGGTTGGAGAAGTCGCTGAAGCCGGGGCTGACAGTCGTCTTCGGCGGCAAGGTCGAATCGTTCCGCGGGCAGCTGACCTTGGCGTCGCCGGTGTGGCTCAACCGCACCGAGGATGACCACGAATGGACTCCCGAGGACCTCAATTCCCCATTCCCCATCTACCCCGCCGTCAAGGGCATCGCACAGTCTCGGCTGTGGAGTTCGATCAAGACCCTGCTCACCGTCGCCGGGGACGAGGAGTTCGAGGATCCGCTGCCCAAAGGGCTGCGGGAGGCACATGAACTGCCGGATCTGCGCACAGCGCTGGAGGACATGCACCGGCCGCGGACGATCGAGGACGTCGAGCGGGCCCGGCAGAGGTGGAAATGGGAAGAGGCACTCGCCCTGCAGACCGAGTTCGCCGCCCGCAAAGCGACTCTGGCCGCGGAGAAGGCGACTCCGCTGCTGACACAGGGGACGAAGAGCCGCCGATTCGACGCAGACCTGCCCTTCACCCTCACCGAATCCCAGGTCAGGGTCGGTGAGGAGATCGCGGACGACATGGCCGCAGACCGGCCGATGCACCGGCTCCTGCACGGTGACGTCGGTTCCGGTAAGACCCTTGTGGCACTGCGAGCCATGCTCACCGCGGTCGACTCCGGTGCCCAAGCCGCCATGCTCGCCCCCACCGAGGTGCTCGCCACTCAGCATTTCCATTCGATCCAGACATTCCTCGACGAGCAGATGGCGCTGTCTCCGCTGCTGGCCGACGACGAACAGGTGACAGTGGCGCTGATGACCGGGTCGATGCCGGCGAAGGACCGTCGCGAACTCGCCCTCGACCTCGTCGCCGGCAACATCGACATCGTCGTCGGCACGCATGCGCTGCTGTCGGAGTCGACGATGTTCTCCGACCTCGGCCTCATCGTCGTCGACGAACAGCACCGCTTCGGTGTCGAACAGCGGGAAGCCCTGCGGGCCAAGGGCGGAGACACCACCCCGCACACTCTCGTGATGTCGGCGACGCCGATCCCGCGCACCGTGGCGATGACGGTCTTCGCCGACCTCGACATCTCGACGTTGGATGAGATGCCGGCCGGGCCGAAGGACATCGCCACCCATGTGGTGCCGATCGTCGACCAGCCTAAGTGGTACGTCCGGGTGCGGGAACGCATGCGGCAGACCGTCGAGGCTGGGAAGGGAGTCTTCGTCGTCTTCCCCCGCATCGATCCGACGGACATCGAAGATCCGGAGTCCGGGGACGTCGTCGGACAGAAGCAGGGCATCGAGGACATCACGCGGAAGCTGTCTGAGACCCCGGAACTGGCTGGTCTGAAGTTCGGTCTGCTGCATGGGCGAATGCCGACGGCGGAGAAGGATCGGGTGCTCGCGGACTTCGTCAAAGGCGAGATCGAGATCCTCGTCTCGACGACCGTCATCGAGGTCGGCGTCGATGTGCCGCGGGCGACGATGATGGTCATCGCCGAGGCCGAGAACTTCGGAGTCGCACAGCTGCACCAGCTGCGCGGACGCGTCGGACGCGACGGCAGTGCGGCCATGTGCTTCCTGCTCACCGAGATGAGTGCTGAGGACGTGAGCTATGCACGGCTGCAGGCGGTGGCCGAGACGCTCGACGGTTTCACTCTGGCCGAATACGATCTAGACGCCCGAGGCGAAGGCGATGTGCTCAGCGGCTCGCAGTGGGGCGGATCCTCGCTGCGGCATCTGTCAATCCTCCGCGACTCCGAGATCGTGGCCGAGGCGAAGACCGTCGCCGAACAGATCGTCGCCATCGACCCCTCACTTGAGGCGGTGCCCGCGCTGCGCGCCTTCATCCGTCGTGTCCTGCCCGAGGACGACGCACACTTCATCGAAGCAGGCTGAGGAGGCAGGTATGAGAATTATCGCCGGAGCGCACAAGGGAGCCAGGTTGTCCTCCCCATCGGGGGCGAACACCCGACCCACCTCCGACCGGGTCAAGGAGTCCCTGTTCTCGATGCTCGAGGGCTACGGGGTGCTGCAGGCTGCGAACGTCCTCGACCTCTTCGCCGGTTCCGGTGGTCTCGGCTTCGAAGCGATGTCGCGGGGAGCCGCCCAGGTGGACTTCGTCGATTCCTCCCTGGCGGCGACCCGTGCCCTGGAGTCCAATGCGGACAAGCTCGGCCTCGACCATTCGGCCGAGGTCCACACCGGGGATGTGCTCCACTTCCTTGCCGGGCTCCCCGGTCCTGACGATCCGGAGTCGCGGGTCTTCGACCTCGTGTTCATGGACCCGCCCTATCCCTTGGGCGAGGACGCGGTCACGCAGATCCTCGGTCGACTGAGCGCACATCTGGACATGGAGTCCATCGTGGTCATCGAACGCGCCTCGCGCTCGCCCGAGCCGACGATGCCGGAGGGACTCGAAGTGTTCCGCGCGAAGACCTTCGGCGAGACCGCGATCCACTTCGTCCAGCTCACAGCCGTCCAGCTCACAGCGGAGCCGGACGTTGTGGGCGCAGCGGAGGTCTAGAGCACGCTGGAGAGGAACGAGCGGGTGCGCTCGTGCTGCGGGTTGTTGAAGATCTGGTCCGGCGGGCCCTCCTCGAGGACCTGACCGCCGTCGAACATCATCACCCGATGGGAGACGTCGCGGGCGAACTGCATCTCATGAGTCACCAGCAGCATCGTGATGTCCGTGGTCTCGGCGATATCGCGCAGGACGGCGAGCACGTCGCCGACGAGCTCGGGGTCGAGCGCCGAGGTGACCTCGTCGAGGAGGAGGATCTCCGGGCTCATCGCCAAGGCGCGGGCGATCGCCACACGCTGCTGCTGACCGCCGGAGAGCCGCGTCGGATGCTCGTCGGCTTTCTCCGCCAGTCCGACTCGCTCGAGCAGCTCCTCGGCCTCCCTGCTCGCCTCCGCCTTGGACTTGCCGAGCACGTGCACAGGGGCCTCGATGATGTTCTCGAGCACGGTCATGTTCGGGAACAGGTTGAACTGCTGGAAGACCATGCCGATGCGCGTGGTCATCTCCCGCGTGCGCTTCTTCGGGAGCTCGACCCGCTTGCCGTCGCGCTCCTCGAACGTCAGCGGTTTGCCGTCGACGAAGATGTAGCCGTCGGTGAGCTCCTCGAGCGTCATCACCAGGCGCAGGATCGTCGTCTTGCCCGAACCGCTGGGCCCGATGAGGGTCACGCGTTCGCCAGGAGCCACAGTGAAGTTGAGGTCCTTGAGCACGGTGGTCTTTCCGAACCGCTTCTCCACGTCCTTGAACTCGATCGCCGGGGTCGCCGAGGGAGACGGCGATGGTCCCGGAGCCGAGGCGGCAGCTGCGGTGGGATCGGTCGGGTTCGTCGGGGTGTTCTCAGTAGCGGGCAAGGCGTCGATCCAATCTCTGAATGAGCAGTGAGGTCGGGTAGCTGGCGACGAGGAAGATGATTCCGGCCAGCGTGAAGGCTTCCGTATAGGCGAATTTCGCCGCTCCGAACTGCTGCGCCGAGGTGACGAGCTCGACCACGGAGATCGCGAACAGGAACGGTGTGTCCTTGAACATCGCGACCGCGTAGTTGCCCAGCGAAGGGACCGTCGCCCGCAGGGCCTGTGGCAGCACGATTGCGGTGAAGGTCCTCACCGGCGGCAGCGAGAGCGCGGTGGCCGCCTCGAACTGTCCCGGCGGCACCGAATCGATGCCGGCACGGTAGCTTTCGGACATATACGTCGAATAGTGGATGCCGATGACGATGAAGCCGATGACGAGCGCCGGCACATCGACCAGGCCGGGTATGCCCGCGAAGATGTAGTAGACGAAGATCAGCTGCACGACCAGCGGCGTGTTGCGGACGAAGGCGACGAGCAGTCGGACGATCCAATTGATCCAGCGCGGCAGTCCGCGGATGGCCACGGCGATGATGAGGCCGAGGACTGTGGCGATGAGCGTGCCCACGACGGTGGCGATGAGCGTGTTGACGAAGCCGCGGAGCAGGATCGGCAGGGCCTCGAAGGCGAATTCCCAATTCCAGATCATCGGCCTCCCCCTCTCGAGCCGGCGCCGGCACCCCTGATCTGAGACTTGAGGCGGTCCTTGCGTATGGCATCCTCACGGGCGAGGCGCCTGGCCTCGCGACGGTCGGATCGCGAGTTCGGTCGCCTGCGTCCCAGAGCGGCCGTGGCTCTGCGTTCGAGGAAGTTCATGAGCTCCTGGATCAGCCAGGCGATGACGAAGTAGATGATGAGGCCGACGGTGAAGGCGAAGTACGTGTCGTTCGTGGACTGACGCAGCTGCGTGATCTTGTCGGTGAGGTCCTGGAGAGTGATGAATGAGACGACCGCGGTGCCCTTGAGCAGCTGAATGAGCAGGGTGGCCAGCGACGGGATCATCAGTGCCCAGGCCTGCGGGAAGATCACGCGGATCATCCGTCGGGTCGGGGAGAGGCTCAGTGCGATCGCGGCCTCCCATTGCCCTTTGTCGACGGTGGTGATCGATGAACGGACCACCTCGGCGGAATAGGCGCCGTAGTTGAGCGCCAGGGCCCCGATGCCGCAGATCATAGGGTCGAGCTCGACCCCGAGGAGCGGGAAGACGTAGAACAGCCAGAACAGCTGCACGAGCAGGGAGGTGCCGCGGAAGAATTCGACGATGATGCGCGCCGGGACGCGCAGCCACGCATGCGTGGACGTCATCGCGAGTCCGAGAACGAGCGCGATGATGACGGCGCCGAGGCTTCCGACGACCGTGAGGATGATCGTCGTCTGAACTCCCTCCCACAACTGTGGGAGGAAGCTCAGCAACGTCGTGAGATTTTCGGTCATGGTGTTTCAGTTCGCGTCGGCTCAGGAATCAGCGGTGGGAAGTTCGCCCTTGCACAGCTGATCGGTCGTGATCGAACCGTCCGGACGCTCCTCCTTCGTGAAGCCGTAGTCCCCGACGATGTCGAGGTAGGACTTCTCGTCGGAGACGATCTTCTCCAGGGCCTTGTTCCATTCGTCGCGGATCTCGTCGTCACCGGTGCGGAAGACCGTGGCACCGGCTCCGACCTGCGGGACTCCGTCGATCTCCTGGACGAAGGATTCGCTGACTTCGACGTCGGCGTCCTTGTTGTTCTTCGCCATCCAATTGAGCGAGATGCCCGTGAGGGCGAAGACATCGGCACGACCGGTGGTCACAGCGTCCATGCCGTCCTGCGGAGTGCCGACCTGCTGAGCCTTGATACCCAGGCTGTCCGCGTAGTCGGATTCGATCGCACCGGTCATGGTGGCGAGCTTGAGGCCCTTCTCCTTGACGTCGTCGAGGGTCTTCATCCCCTCCTGCTTGCCCTTCTTCGTCATCAGAGCCGTGGTGTACATGAACT
Source organism: Brevibacterium limosum (assembly GCF_011617705.1). Taxonomy (NCBI): domain Bacteria; kingdom Bacillati; phylum Actinomycetota; class Actinomycetes; order Micrococcales; family Brevibacteriaceae; genus Brevibacterium; species Brevibacterium limosum. The sequence continues at coordinate 1,415,024 of NZ_CP050154.1, forward strand.
CGGGATCGCCGAAGGAGGCCTGTTCGCAGCGGTCGGGCAGAATCGACATGCCGGCCGAGATCGCGTCGAAGCGCTCGGCGTTGAGACCCGGGATGAGCGAGCCGAACTCGGTGTTGACGCCTTCGACGTCATCGACGCCGAGCTCCTTGAACACCGCCTTGGCCAGAGCCACGGACGCTCCTTGGAGCTCACCGCCCTCTTCGAAGCTGTACGGAGCTTCACCGGCGAAGCCGACCGTGATCTTTCCCTCGTCGACGGCCTTCTGCAGAGTCGACTTGTCCGAGTCGCTTCCGCCGCAGGCACCGAGGGTGAGCGTCAGCGCGAGGATCGATGTCGCGGCGGCCAGTCCTTTGAGTTTCATTTGCTGTTCCTTCCTTGAACGTCGACACATCAACGTGACGTGCGTCTCTGAAACAGTATTCAATACTCATGTTGTCCGAATGTCACACTGTCTGACAACGTTATATGATCGTGACCGTGACGAATTCTCCTGCCTCCGAGCTGCCGGTGTTGCGCAAAGTGGTCCGCTCGTCGACGATCGACCTCATCGTCGATCAGATCCGCAACGCCATCTACAGCGGTTCGCTCGAGCCCGGCCAGTCGATCAACGAAGTGCGCACGGCCGAGCTGCTCGCGGTGTCGCGCCCGTCTCTGCGGGAGGCCCTGCAGCGTCTCATCAGCGAAGGCGTGATGACGCATGCTCCCGGACGGGGCGTGCATGTGAGGCGGATGCGCACCGCCGATATCGATGACGTCTATGCCGTGCGCGAGGCGATCGAATCGCAGGCGGTCAAGCTCGTCATCCGTCACGGTCGGGCCACCTCCCGGATCGGGCAGTCGCTGCGGGAGCTGGAGTATGCCATCGAGGACAACGTCGCGCGCACGATCGGCGACGCCGACCTCAACTTCCACCATGCGATCGTCGCGTGTTCCCGATCGATGCGGCTGATCGACCTCATGAAGGTCTCGATGGTCCACACCCGCCTGCTGTCGCTGTCCGACAAGCGCGGCTACGAGGTCCGGTGCGACCTCATCGACAGTCACCGCAAACTCGCCGAGGCGGTCGCCGCCGGTGACGAACCCCGTGCTCTGGCCATCGTCGCCGGGATCATGGCCGAGTCGGCCTCCCGCCTGCACGGATTCGGTGACGGCTTCGACGGACGGACGCTCAAGGGCCGCGACGATGAGTCACAGGCCGATGACCAGTGGCTGCAGCTGCGCGAGCAGCCGAACGATACGATGAGAGCATGAAGGTCGTCTGCCCCGGTTCCTATGACCCGATCACCATGGGTCATCTCGATATCATCGCCCGCAGCTCTCGGCTGTTCGAGCAGGTGGTTGTGGCGGTCGTCCACAATCCCTCGAAGTCCGGTCGCTTCGACCCGGAAGTCCGCGCGGACCTCATCCGCCGGTCCCTGACCGAGGACGAACGTACTCAGGGTGCGCAGAACATCACGATCGACCTCGTCTCCGGCGGCCTCCTCGTCGACTACTGCGCGAGCATCGGCGCCCCCGCCGTCGTCAAGGGTCTGCGTTCGGGCACCGACTTCGCCTACGAACTGCCGATGGCGCTGATGAACAGGCACCTGTCCGAGCTCGAGACGATCTTCGTCCCCGGCGACCCGAAGTTCGAACACGTCTCCTCCTCGCTCATCAAGGAAGTCCACTCGGGCGGCGGGGACATCGAAGGCCTCGTCCCCACCTCGGTGCTGGCGGCTCTGCGAGGCGACGTCCCCGGCGACGACGGCGCCCGCTGAGGGATGAGCGCGGCAGCACCGGCCAACCGGGCCTGGTTCCCAGGCCTCGTCATCCACACCGTGCTCGCGCACGCCACCTACAACGGCGTCCGCGTCCTCATCTCCTACCGCACCCTCGAGCTCGGCGGAACGGGATTCGTCCTCGGTCTGATGACGGCCGTGTACTCCCTCGTCCCGCTGCTCACCGCCCTGTTCATCGGCCGCCTCGTCGATCGCGGCTACGCCACCGCGGTGCTGTGGACGGGGACGGTGCTGTCGGTCCTGCCCGTCGCGCTCGCGGCCACCGCCCCCAACCTCGGCGTGCTGCTGGTCGCCACGATGAGCCTGGGCGTCGGGCAGCTGCTGACCACGGTCGCCTCCCAGGCGCTCATCCCGCAGAGCTTCCCGGCCGCACAGATGACCTCGAAGTTCGGCCACCTCACCCTCGGCGTCTCGATCGGACAGACCATCGGACTGCCCCTGGCGGGAATGGTCGCCGACGCCACCTCCGGAGACACGGCGATCACGAATGCCCTGTGGTTCATGACGGCGGTCTCCGCGCTCACCCTCATCGCCGCCGTCATCGTCATGCTCCGCGGCAGGACCCCGCACGTCTCCCGCGCCGAGGCGGCCGAAGGTGCACAGACACCCTGGGCCCTGCTGTCGCTGCGGGGGATGAAGCCGGCGATCTTCGCGTCCATGGCCACACTGGCCGCCGTCGATCTGATGACCGCCTACCTGCCGCTCATCGGCCAGCAGAACGGACTGTCCGTGACCACGGTGACCTGGCTGCTCGCGCTGCGCACCCTGGCGTCGGTGGTCTCACGGCTCTTCATCGGAAGCCTCACGGCCAGGTGGCGGAACCTGTCCCTGCTGTGGACCGCCTCGGCGACGGCCGGAATCAGCGTCGTTCTCATTCCCGTACTCAGCCAGCCCTGGATGCTCGGTGTGCTGCTCACGGTCGCAGGATTCTGCTTCGGGCTCACCCAGCCGCTGACCATGTCCTGGGTCTCCACTCTCGCCGATGCGAAGAACCGGGCCGCGGTGCTCTCGATCCGCTTGGCGGGCAACCGACTCAGCCAGGTCGCGATTCCCTCGGCCGCCTCGGCGCTGACGGTCGTCGCCGGATCGGGGATCGTGTTCACGATGTCCGGGGCGCTCCTCGTCATCGCCGGCGCCGTGACATGGCGCAGCGAACACGAACGATGGTGACGAGGAACACCTTCGCGGGCAGCGACGGCCGATTGGTAATGGCCGCCCACAATGATTAGAATGGTGAGTCGCGTGTGAACGCAGGAGCGACATCCTCAAACGCACCAGGAGGACAGGCATGAAGAACAGATCTGAATTCGTCTATGATCTCAGATCCATGGGATTGCTCGGTCATCCGGGTGAGTGGGAACGGGTGAACACCACCTTGTCGGCTCCAGCGGATCTCAAGATCGAAGTGATCGGGGTTGCGGAAGGTTCACCACTGACGCTCGAGCTGATGTTCGAAAGCGTGTCGGAGGGGATCTACGTGTCGGGGACAGTCTCGGCGACGGCCCGCGGCGAAGACGCGAGGACGCTCGAACCCATCGAGCTGCCTATAGATGTGGACATCCAGGAGATGTACGTCTATGAGCAGGCCGAAGGGGACGAGGACTCCTACGTCATCGACCGGGATCAGCTCGACCTCGAGCCCGCGATCAGAGACGCCGTCGTGATGGCTCTGCCGTTCAATCCTTCACAGGATGAGAGCGAGGAGTTCAGCTACACCCTGGGGGAGGACCTCGAGGTGGACGAGGACGAATCCGAATCGCCGTTCGCATCATTGAAGAATCTGTTGGAAGAGAAGAAAGAGAGCTAGACGTGGCTGTTCCGAAGCGTAAATTGTCGCGCAGCAACACCCGCCACCGTCGTTCGCAGTGGAAGGCCAAGGCTCCGAACCTGGTCAAGACTGTGGAGAACGGTCGCGTTGTGTACTCGCGCCCCCACCAGGCCAAGGTCGTCGAAGACACAGCCGGCACCCCGCTGTACCTCGAGTACAAGGGCCGCAAGGTCGCTGACGTCTGAGACTGTGGACACTGACACCACAGCAGCACTGAAGAAGAGTCTCGGGATCGATATTGATCCCGAGACTTTTCGTCTCGCGCTCACACACCGCTCCTTCGCCTTCGAAGCCGGTGGGATCCCCACCAACGAGCGCCTCGAGTTCCTCGGGGACTCCGTTCTGGGCCTCGTCGCCACCGAGTCGCTGTTCTATGACAACCCGGACCTGCCCGAGGGTCAGCTGGCCAAGATGCGTTCGGCCGTCGTCAACACGCGTGCCCTGGCATCGATCGCCCGCCGGCACGGCATCGGCGAGCACATTCTGCTGGGCAAGGGCGAGGAGCTGACCGGCGGCCGGAACAAGGACTCCATCCTCGCCGACACGGTCGAGGCGCTCATCGGCGCCACCTTCGTCTCCCGTGGACGCGAAGAGGCCTTCGCCTTCGTCCACCGGCTCATCGACGGCATGCTCGACGACGCGGTCAACCTCGGCGCGGGCATGGACTTCAAGACCACCCTGCAGGAGGCCGCGGCCGACCTCGACCTCGGCGCCGTGAGCTACGACATCACCTCGTCCGGGCCCGACCATGCGATGGTCTTCACCGCCACAGCGATGCTCGGCGCGAACAGCTGGGGCGCCGGCGACGGGTCCTCGAAGAAGGCCGCCGAAGCCGCAGCCGCCGAGGTGGCCGTCAAAGCCATCCGCACCATCTACCCGGACTACCGGCGCTGAGGGGGCCATTATGACCCCACAGGCACACGCTTGAGCGAATCGAGGGTCACCCTTGCCTGAGCTTCCCGAGGTCGAAAGCGTTCGTCGCGGCGTCGACGAATGGACGGCCGGAACCACGATCACCGGCGCCGAGGTGGCCGACCCGCGAATTCTGGGCACGACGTCCCAGCGACGCATCGACCCGTCCGCGGTTTCCGGGTTCGTTTCGGCCGTGACCGGGGCGCACATCCTTAGGACCGAGCGTCGCGGGAAGTTCATGTGGCTGAGCCTGAGGGAGCAGGCCGGACTCTCTGCCGGCCCCGAACTCGGCATTCTCCTGCATCTCGGCATGAGCGGTCAGCTGCGCATCCACTCACCCGGTGAGGAGGTCCACCGGCACACTCGTGCGGTCCTGAACCTCGACAGCGGCCGCGAACTGCGCTTCGTCGACCAGCGGATCTTCGGCCATATCGGCGTCCAGCCTCTCGTGCACGGGTACGGTCGCCTCGTCCCCGCCTCGGCGGTGCACATCGCCGCCGATCCTCTCGAGTCCGCGTTCGACCCCGAGATGGTCGTCGGTGAGCTGGCGCGCAAGCGCACGGCGATCAAGTCCGCGCTGCTCGATCAGACGCTCATCAGCGGGATCGGGAACATCTATGCCGACGAGGCCCTGTACAGGGCGGGAGTCCACCCGCTGGCGGTGCCCGTGCGGACACGGAAGAGCCGCCTCGTCGCCGTGCTCGAATCCGCGACGAAGGTGATGAGCGATGCCCTGGCAGTCGGCGGTACGAGCTTCGACGCTCTCTACGTCAACGTCAACGGCGAATCCGGCTACTTCGACCGAGCGCTGCTCGTCTACGGGCGCGGCGGCCAGGAATGCGTGCGCTGCGGGACCGAGATCGCGAAGACCACCGTCGGTGGTCGCGGCACCCACTACTGCCCGAACTGCCAGAGGTTCCCGAGGTACCGGTAGCCGGTGTCAGCCGTCCGGCGTTCCCGGGCAAGTCGGTGCGGTTGCCTGACCACCTGTGCCTGACCACCTCACCCTGACCACCTCACCCTGACCACCTCACCCTGACCTTCTGACCACGCGTGACGCGGTTCCCTCACTATGAGACCGGCACGACTCCAGAGCATGCCTCACCGATACGTGCTCGCGCCACACGTCGCCGCGCTTCCTACAGTCGGCGCCCCACCAGTCACCTGCAGCGACTTCTCATCCCGTTGCACAGGTGCGAGATGACGCTGACGGTGATGGATGCTGCGCAGAGGCCGTTCCTTCGCAGCGATTGCCGAGTAGAATCGGGGCAAGACACTGCTGGTTCGGCCGGCGGAGGGGAGGAACAGACATGTTCACGGTTCCGACTTTCATCGGTGCGGTGGTGCTGCTGCTCGTCAGGGCACTGCTGACCGTGGCCTTCGTCCGCGAATTCTTGGTCAAGGCCAAAGACATTCCGGCGTTTGCGAGGAACGACGGTCTCAACGTTCCGACCGCGTGGTTCGTCGCCGTCGCCGAGCTCGCCGCCGCACTCTCATTTGCGACCGGCGTCCTCGCACAATTGGCCGGAATCGGCGTGATCGTCCTGATGATCATCACGACCAGTCTGCACGTCTTCAAATGGAATTCGACTTACTGGGCCTCAGCCGGCGGACCCGAATACGACCTGCTTCTGCTGGTGCTGGCCGCCGTCATCACAGCATTCGGGGCCGGCCCGATAGCGATCCCGGCCCTGTTCGGCATGTGACGGCGACGCGATCCAGTCGGCTCAGGACGAACGCGTCAGCCGGCGGATGAAGAAGAGCGTCGCCACAGTGAGCAGACCGGGTACCGCAAGCCCGAAGACGATGAATGCCGGCAGGGCGTCCAGTCGGTCGAGCATCCATTGGAAATTCATGCCGAAGAAGCCCGTCGCCAAGGTCAGCGGCAGGAAGATCGTCGCCACCAGGGTCAGCCGTTCGGACACGACGCTGTCCTGTTCGTTGAGGACGTCGCCGAGCATCGCGTAGAGGCGGGTGGTCATCGAATGGTTGGCTCCGAAGGCGGTCTCCGCTCGGGCGAGCAGCCTCTGATGATCCTCGCCGAGGCTCTGCGCGAGCTCCTCGTCCGCCGATAGGAGGTTCTTCTGCGCCACCTGGGTCTCTCCGATGCGGAAGAGCTCGGCGCGCAGCCGTCCCATGGACCGTCGCTGCGGGGACGATGCGTAGCCGATCGCCTGTGTTTCGAGTTCCTGGCACCGTTCATCGATCTCATCGAGAGCCTCCTCGCAACGGCGAGCCACGATGAGCACGAGCCCGACCAGCACCGACCAAGTGTCGTCCGAATCGACGGGGAGTCCCGCTTTGACGGCGGCCAGCGCCTTGTCGTCGCCGACGACGAGCAGGCCGCGGTCGCGAGCATGGAGCCGCAGAGTGTGCTGCTCTCGGTCCTCGTCGAGAATCACCAGCACCAGACTGATCTGATCATCGACGACCGCAGCCATCGGTCGCCTCGGCGCAGGGTGTGCGGTGTGCAACTTCAGGCCGAGGGCTGTCGACGCATCGTCCGCAAGCTCCCTGTCCTCGGGCGTGGCGAGGACGCAGAGGGTGTCGGAAGTGTGTTCACGCAACGCCTCGATGCCGTCGACAACGATCATCCGTCTCGCCTTCCGTCTCTCACCACCAGCAGTGCCGCATGCGAACACAGTACCAAGACGCGGGTGTCAGGGTGTCCTCGCAAGATACGCCTGGTGGCCGTCGATGAGTGCCCTCTGCGCCTGCGAATGGTCAGCGGAGCTGAGGAGGTTCGCAAGACTCGTCGGTGAGAGCCACAGCGCCTCGATCTCTACGACAGCTCCGGTCGTGAGCCGTGCGGCCGCCGGTAGCCGAGGACGCGAACCCGGAGCGGGGATGAGGACCCGATCGAGATCCCGCCACGCAATGCGGTGGGGCCGTCCCATGAATCCGCACCAGATGAACTCCTCGGGAGTGATCTCAAGCCGGGCACGTGAACCCATGTGGAAGTTCACCCAGGCGCCGAGGAGCAGGACGACCGGTCCGAAGAGGAAGACGAGGAACCAGGTTTCGATGACGAACGTCAGGACGATGACCGTGACGAGGGCAAGGAGCGCCATCACGGTGAGCATCCAGCCGACGACGATCGAGGCCTTCCCATCGCCCTTGATGACCCCATTCATCTGTCGACGTCCTTTCCTTCAACACACCCGACGGCGGCCCAGCAACCTAGCGCGAGGTTGCTGGGCCGCCGTCAGGTAGCACGAGAGGTCTCAGGTCTTGTCGGCGGACGAATCCTTGTCCTCGGACTTCGGATCAGCCTCGGCCGACTCATCCTCGACCTGAAGCTCAGAGGTCTCGAGGCCGAAGATCTCACCGTTGTACTCGTCGACCGCAGTGGCCACCGAGGTCTCGAGCACGTGCGCCGCCAGCTGCTCCTGGATGATGAGGGGATCCTTCGACAGGTCCTTCCACACCGCCACGCACAGCAGCAGCATGACGAGGACGAACGGCAGGGCGGAGACGATCGTGATGTTCTTCAGCCCGTCGAGGGCCTCGGCGGGATCGGAGCCACCCGCCAAGAGCATGACTGCGGCCACGGCACCGGTCGCGGTGCCCCAGAAGATGACGAGACCCTTGCCCGGTTCCTGCATGCCGTTGGCAGACAGGGTGCCCATGACGATCGATGCGGAGTCCGCACCGGTGACGAAGAAGATCGCGATGAGCACGACCGTGACGATCATGAGGATGATCGCGATGAGGTTCGGCAGCGGCAGAGCGCCGAGGAGGTCGAACAGGACCGTGTCCATGTTGATGTCCGGCTCGCCGTCGACCATGCTCGCCAACGCCTTGACCGTGCCCTCGCCGCGTTCGGCGCGTTCCTGGATGCCGATGGCACCGCCGCCGAAGATCGCGAACCAGATGGTCGAGACGACGGAGGGAACGATGAGCACACCGGTGACGAACTGGCGCACCGTGCGACCGCGCGAGATGCGGGCGATGAACAAGCCGACGAAGGGCGACCAAGACACCCACCACGCCCAGTAGAAGACAGTCCACGACGACAGCCACTCATTCACACCCTGCCCGTCGGCAGCGGTCCGCGAAGCCAGCTGCGGCAGGTCCTGGATGAACGAACCCACCGAGGAGGGGATGACGTTGAGGATGAACAGAGTCGGACCGCCGATGAAGACGATGAGGGCGACGATGACGGCGAGCACCATGTTGATGTTCGACAGCCACTGGATGCCCTTCTCGACACCCGAGACCGCGGAGGCGACGAACGCAGCGGTGAGGATGGCGATGATGATGACGAGCACCGGTGAGGAGACATCGGACATGATGCCCGCCGACTCGATGCCGCCGCCGATCTGAATGGCGCCCAGCCCCAGCGAGCAGGCCGAACCGAACAGGGTCGCGAGGATCGCGAGGATGTTGATGATCTTGCCGCCGAAGCCGTTGACGGCGCGTTCGCCGAACAGCGGGGTGAACATCGAGGAGAACAGCTGGGAGCGTCCCAGGCGGAACGAACCATAGGCCACACCGAGGCCGACGATGGCGTACATCGCCCACGGGTAGAGCGTCCAGTGGAACAGAGTCGTTCCCATGGACGTGCCCATCGCCTCAGCCGTGGACCCGTCGACGGTGTTCGGGGGAGGGGACATGTAGAAGAACAGGGGCTCGCCGACGGCGGAGAACACGAGTCCGATGCCCATTCCCGTGGCGAACATCATCGCAATCCACGAGGAGGTCTTGAACTCCGGCTTCTCATCGTCCTTGCCCAGCGGGATCCGCCCGAAACGGCTGACGGCGACGACGATGACGAAGATCGTGAAGATGGTGGCGGCGATGACGAAGAGCCAGCCGAAGTTGTCCATCACGCCGGTCAGCAGCGTGCCTGCCACATTGCCGAGGCTGTCGGGGGAGACGAAGCCCCACACGACGAAGGCGACGGCGAGTATGCCGGCCGCGAAGAAGACCACCTTGTCCAGACCCTCACGTTTGAAGGGCCGGAGCGCGGTCGTCGGATTCTTCAGGTGCTCGATGAGCTCCTGGATCTTGGTATGTTCACTGCTCATACTCAATCGGACCGACAGGAAGCGGGCCCCTCGATGGCGCAGAGGAGGGCGGGCATTCCCGTCGGCATTCCTTCCTTGAATGGACTGCATCGGACTGGCTCCGAAACGATTCGAGCAGAGCGCACTTCATCGCCTCTCAGCTGATCTCTGCAGACGATGAGGAAATAGTGGAGCATTCTCGTCTGCTCGGTCCGCTTCGTCGCCTTCACCGCCGTATCCCGCAGTGAGAAGTCGGGGCCCCGTCGCGCACGACGGGGCCCCTTCCAGCTCCCCCGGCTGGGCTCGAACCAGCGACCCTTCGATTAACAGTCGAATGCTCTGCCAACTGAGCTACGGAGGAAAACGGCGCAGTCGTCTGCGCACGAGGAGAAACTCTACCAAAAGATTCGGGATCTCGCCGCCGCCTGCGGATATGCTGGTGCCCAATATGCATCTCAAAAGCCTGACACTGCGGGGATTCAAGTCCTTCGCCTCGGCGACGACCCTCCGATTCGAGCCCGGGATCACCTGCGTCGTCGGCCCCAACGGCTCGGGCAAGTCCAACGTCGTCGACGCCCTGTCCTGGGTGATGGGCGAGCAGGGTGCGAAGAATCTGCGCGGCGGGAAGATGGACGACGTCATCTTCGCCGGAACCTCGAAACGGCAGGCCCTGGGACGCGCCGAGGTGACTCTGACCATCGACAACACCGACGGAGCCATCCCCGTCGACTACACCGAGGTGACCATATCGCGGACCCTGTTCCGCACCGGCGGATCCGAATACGCCGTCAACGGGGCCCCGGCCAGACTGCTCGACATCCAAGAGCTGCTCAACGACTCCGGCCTGGGCAAGGAGATGCACGTCATCGTCGGGCAGGGCCGCCTCGACGCGATCCTCCACGCCGACCCGCTGGAGAGACGCAGCTTCATCGAAGAAGCCGCCGGAGTGCTCAAACACCGACGTCGCAAGGACAAAGCGGTCCGCAAACTCACCGGACTGCAGACGAACCTCGACCGCCTCACCGATCTGCGCACGGAACTCAACCGACAGCTGGGACCGCTGGGCCGGCAGGCCGAGGCCGCCGCGAAAGCCGCAACGGTCCAAGCGACCCTGCGCGATGCCACCGCCAGGCTGCTCGCCGACGATGCCGTAAGGATGCAGTCCTCCCTGGCCTCGACCAGCGACGGCGAAGACCACAGCGACCGCATCGCCGAGCTCGACCGCACTCGCACCCGCACCGAGGCGCGACTGTCGGAGATCGAAGCCCGACTGTCCGAACTCGACAGTGAACTCGAAGTCCAACGCACCGCCGAATCGCGGACACAGACCCAGATCGTGCGCGCCCAGGGACTGAGCCAACGTGCCGAAGACAAGAGATCCCACCTGCTCTCCGAGGTCACGAGCCTGGGGCAGCGGGAGTCGAAGTCCCCCGAAGAGCTGCGCGCCCAAGCTGAACGGTTCCGTTCCGAACTCACCGACGCCGAGGCGGCCGTGACCGAGAAGACGAGTGCACTCGAGGCCAGCCAACAGCGGAAGGAAGAGCTCACCCAAGCGCTGCGCACCGCCGAAGACGAGGTCAAGGCCGCGCAGATCGCCATCACCGAAGCGGTGAAGAACCGCTCGGCGCTGCAGTCGAAGCAGACCCAGGCGGCCGAACGGATCACCGACCTCAGATCCCGGATCGAAGCCAATCGCACGGAGATCGAAACCGTCACCGCCCGCATCACGGAGCGCACCAGGGAACTCGACTCCGCCGAGACCGGAGTCGAGGACGTCGAGGCCGGAGAGACCGAACTCGACTCCGCCTATGAGACCGCGAGGCAGGCGCAGGAGAAGTGTGAGACCGAACGCACCCGGCTGCAGGAGCAGCGAGCGCAGGTCGCCTCCGAACTGTCCTCGGCGAAGGCCCGCGCAGAAGCTCTGGCCCTGGGCACCGCCCTGGAAGCCGACCTCGAAGACATCGTCAACGCCGACCTGCCGGGAGTGCGCACTGCCGTGACCGAACGGCTGAGCGTCGACCACGGATTCGAGATGGCCGCGGCAGCGGCCCTGTCGACCACGGTCTCCGGCGTCATCGTCGATGACAGCGAAGTGGCGCTGGCAGTGCTCGACCACCTCGGCGAGGACACGAACGTGTCCCTGACCATCCCCGCCGGTGCCGAAACGACGGCCGGGAAGGGCGGTGGAAGTGCCCTTCCCACGCTGCCGGACCTGCCGGCGCCGGGACAGCTGCCCCGAGTGGGGGAGTCGACGGGAGAGCTGCGGTGGCTCTCCGACGTCGTCGACAGCGACGTTCCCGAACTGCGCACCCTGCTGGCCCGGGCCCTGCACGGAGTCGTCTGCGTCCCCGACGCACGGACCGGAATCGCCCTGACCGAGACCCGGCCCGAGCTCACCGCCGTCACCGTCCACGGCGAAGTGCTCACCGCGACCCGCATCAGCCGGGCCCGCACCGCCTCGGGCACCCGCCTGGCCTCACAGACAGCGCTCGAGGACACACATTCCCTGATCGCCGACCTCGAGGGGCGAGCCGAGAAGCTCGACGCCGCACTCGACGAGCTCGACCCGCGACTGACCGCCGCCCGAGAGGAAGCGGCCGCAGCGCTCGATGCCCTCCACTCCTCGGACGCGAAGATCATGGCCGCCGCCGAAGAGGTCTCACGCATCACCGGTGAGATCGGCGTGGCCCGCACGCGCCTGCAGCGCTCGCAGGAGAACGCCGCCGAACTCGAAACCCGCCTGGCTGCGGCCGAACGCGACTCGCAGTCGGCCGCGGCGGCACTGGCCGGAGCCGCCGAAGTCGACGAAGTCGTCGACACCGCCGCCCGCGACGAACTCAGCGCACAGGTCGCCCAATCGTCGGAAGACCTCGTCGAAGCCCGCATCAGCCACCGGTCCGCAGCCGACCGGGCCCGGTTCCTGAGCGACCGCGTCGACTCCCTCCTGAGAGCGGCGAACGCCGAAGAGGCGGCGCGGGAGCAGACGCAGCGCACGATCGCGAAGAAGAAGCGCGCGGCCGCCTCGGTGCAGCTCATCGCCGAGACCGCGGCCGAAGCCGCGGAGTTGGCCACCTCCACGGTGGCCGAACTCGGTGAGGCGATCCAGGTCCTCGTCGACGAACGCGGCGGTCTGCGGGAAGAGAAGGGCCGCCTCGGCGAGGAATTGGGGTCGACGCGGACCCGGCTGCAGAAGCTCAGGGACGCCGCCGCCGAAGCGGAGCTCGCGAAGGAGCGGTTCCGGCTCAAGCTCGAGGAGATCGCGCACCGGTCCGAGGAGGAGACGGGCTTAAGCATCGACCGCCTCGTCGACGAATTCGGGCCGCATCTGCCGGTGCCGTCGTTCGACGACGAAACGGAGGACCGGCCGTATGTGCGTGCCGAGGTCGAGAAGCGGCAGAAGCAGGCGGCGTCGCAGCTCAAGCGCATCGGCACGGTCAATCCGCTCGCGCTCGAGGAATACGAGGCGCTGAAGGAGCGGCATCAGTTCCTCGAGAAGCAGATCGCGGACATCGAGTCCTCACGCAAGGACCTCATGCAGCTCGTCGATGAGGTCGACCGGCACGTCGAACGCGTCTTCGCCGAAGCCTATGCGGACACGGCTCGGGAATTCGAGGACATCTTCTCGCGACTCTTCCCCGGCGGTGAGGGTGCACTGAGCCTGACCGATCCCGACGATATGCTCACCACCGGCGTCGATGTGCACGCCCGGCCGGCCGGTAAGAAGGTCAAACGGCTGTCCCTGCTCTCCGGCGGGGAACGGTCGCTGGTGGCCGTGGCCATGCTGGTCGCGATCTTCAAGGCTCGGCCGAGCCCCTTCTACGTCATGGACGAGGTCGAAGCGGCCCTCGACGATCTCAACCTCTCGCGGCTGCTCACCGTGTTCGAAGAGCTGCAGGACTCCTCGCAGCTCATCGTCATCACCCACCAGAAACGGACCATGGAGATCGCCGATGCCCTCTACGGAGTGACGATGCACGGCGACGGAGTGTCGAAAGTCATATCGCAGCGGATTCCGTGATCGGCAGCCGACGTCTCAGGGAACGCGCCCGAGATGACAGGCCCGCCGTCGGGGCACAAGGCTGTTCGACGGTGACGCCCAGGACAGTCCCAGGGAATTTTGCAACTGCCGTATGGCGGCCGAGCACACTTGTCGTGGCCAGGGACTATAGACTTGGGCCGAGACACAGGTATTCGAAGAACGTGAGGAGCGAGACGTCCATGGCCGAGGCTGCTGAACTGCGAGGTGGCTCGAGGGCATGAATTCGGTACTGGTCGTCATCGTCGGACTTGCGATCTCGTTCGCTCTGGCACTCGTCGTCGTCCTCCTCGTGGCTCTGCCCGGCCTGCGCGCCGAAGGACGCCTGCGATACTCCTCCGACGTGCAGCGATTCCGCCTGCCCTCCGAATGGACCGGATACGACGACGAGGTCCACGAATTCTTCGGCCACGATGACGGCACCTCGCACCTGGCGACCAGGGAGCAGGCGGCGGTGACCGCGATCCGCGATCACTCCTATGTGCTGCGCCCCCAGCCCAGACGCCACGCGGCCCCCTCACTCATCACGGTGCGCCCGCGCACCCGCCATTGGAAGATCCCGGAGTCGGGAACCGGGTGGAAGACCACTGCCGGGCTGCTCTTCGGCAGCCGCGGCTCCTGACCTCTGACCCACGCGGCCTCGAGCGTTCGAGGCTGAGAACAACGGAGACCGCGCCGACTGATTCCGGCGCGCTCACCGACAGACAGACACCAGCCCGGATGATTCCGGGAACTCGAGTGCCGGCGGCCTGACCGGCGGGGCTCAAAGGAGGACGGAAGAACCATGGATCAGCCGATCATCTTGCTCATCGTCGGGGCGATCGTGTTCGCCCTCATCGTCACCCTGGGCATCTCCCTGCGTGTCAACGCCCGCAGGAAGGGACTGGACGAGAAACGCGGCATCGACGCCGAGGTCACCGGTGAGCTGAGCATCGATGACGTCGCCGAGGCGGTCGAGAAGGAAAAGGTCGAAGCGCGCGGTTCCGAGGTTCCCACCGAACCGGCCAGCCGCCTCGTGCGCCTGCGCGAGCGCCTGGCCAAGTCGAACACCGGGCTCGGCCGCGGACTGCTCAACCTCCTGTCACGCGACAACCTCGACGAATCCGCCTGGGAGGAGATCGAAGACACGCTCATCCTCGCCGATGTCGGGGTCGAACCGACGACCGAACTCGTCGACCGTCTGCGCGAACGCGTCAAAGTGCTCGGCACCCGAGACCCCGAAGAGGTCCGCGGACTGCTGCGCGAAGAGCTCATCAAACTCGTCGACCCGACGATGGACCGGTCCCTGGCCGACACCGGCAAGGGCGACGACCCCTCCGTCATCCTCGTCGTCGGTGTCAACGGTGCGGGAAAGACGACGACGGTGGGCAAGATCGCCCGTGTGCTCGTCGCCGAGGACAAGACCGTGCTGCTCGGCGCCGCGGACACCTTCCGTGCCGCCGCAGCCGAACAGCTGTCCACGTGGGGCGAACGCGTCGGCGTCGAAACCGTCCGCAAGGAAGAAGGTGCCGACCCCGCCTCGGTGGCGTACTCGGCCGTCGAGAAGGGGCAGGCCGACGGCACAGACGTCGTCCTCATCGACACCGCCGGCCGTCTGCAGAACAAACGCGGACTCATGGATGAGCTCGGCAAGGTCAAGCGGGTGGCCACCCGCCCGCTGGGGGAGGGCCACGAGATCGACGAAGTGCTCCTCGTCCTCGACGCGACCACCGGACAGAACGGCATGCAGCAGGCGAAGGTCTTCGCCGAGGCGGTCGACATCACCGGAATCGTGCTCACCAAGCTCGACGGCACCGCGAAGGGCGGAATCGTCGTCGCCGTCCAGCGTGAGCTCGGAGTGCCGGTCAAGCTCATCGGCCTCGGCGAGGGTGCAGACGATCTTGCACCATTCACCGCCGAAGGATTCGTCGACGCTCTGCTCGACTGAGTTCGCGCACTGATTCCGCCGGGCCTCACCCTTGTACCTGCTGGGTGAGGCCCGCGTTGTCATAATCACGAAACATGACTGAAGCATCACTGTGACATGCGTCATGGAGACTGTCTCTGCGCGGTTCGTTCCGGAACCGGCTTCGACAGATGAGAGACGACATGGAACTCGATGCAGTGAACGTATGGATGATGGTCGCGGCAGGGCTGGTGCTGCTCATGACCCCGGGGGTGGCGTTCTTCTACGGCGGGATGACGCGAATCACCTCGGCGATCAACATGATGATGATGGTCTTCTCCGCAATGGCCGTCGGCGGACTCGTCTGGGTGCTGTACGGATACGGTCTGAGCTCGGGTGATTCGATCGCCGGAATCGTCGGCAGCCCGCTGTCCCAGCTCGGACTCACGGGTGCCGTGGCCGATGATCCCGCCTCGCTCATCTCGATCGGCTACGGATCGACCTTCGCGATGATCGCGATCGCCCTCATCGCCGGAGCCGTCGCCGACCGAGCGAAGTTCTCCACCTGGCTCGTCTTCTCCGCCGCCTGGGTGACTCTTGTGTACTGCCCGCTGGCGTTCATGGTCTGGGGAGACGGGCTGCTCAGCGAATCCGGTGTGATCGGCCGCCTGTTCGGACCCGCCATCGACTTCGCCGGCGGCACCGTCGTCCACATCAACGCCGGCATCTCCGCCCTCGTCCTCGTCATCGTCATGGGGCGCCGTGCCCGATTCTCGGCCCCGCACAAGCCGCACAACATTCCGATCACCGTGCTCGGAGCGGCCCTGCTGTGGTTCGGATGGTTCGGCTTCAACGGAGGCGCCGCCTCGACGATCGAACAGGGCGGTCTGATCTGGATCAACACCCTGGCCGCCCCGGCCGCCGGCATGATCACCTGGATCATGATCGAACGGCTGAGGGCCTCGCGACCGAGCAGCATCGGCAGCGTCTCGGGTGCGATCGCCGGCCTCGTCGCCATCACCCCGGCGTGTGCGAACGTCGACCCCTACGCTGCCGTGCTCATCGGCGGCGCCGCAGGTGCGGGAGCGATCTTCGCCGTCGAAGCGAAGAATCGTCTGCGGTATGACGATGCGCTCGATGTGGTGGCCGTCCACCTCGTCGCGGGAATCATCGGCACTGTGATGATCGGCTTCTTCGCCTTCCCGCACGAGGACGGACCGGCCGGTCTCTTCTACGGCGGTGGTTTCGAACTCCTCATCGCGCAGGTGCTCGCCTGCCTCGTGGCCATCGTCTTCGCCGGGCTCGTCACGCTGGCCATCGCGCTGGTGCTGCGCCGGACGATGGGGCTGCGGATCGACCCGCGCGAGGAGCTCGAAGGGATCGACGCCTTCGAACACGCGGAGCAGGCCTACTCCTTCCGCTGACCCGCGGCCGGCTGGTCACTGCAGCCTGTGCCTCGTCGGTCACAGCTCGCGGCGATTCTTCCCCTTGCCGCCACTTCCTACAGGTACACGGGCACCCCTCACCGTTCCTCGCACCTCACCGCGGTGCAGCGAGGGGGTTTGCGACTGCCGCTGCCTATTGCGAGTACGGGGTGGGTGAGACGCCGGCAGGGTGGGATGTCTCCCGGGTCCAGGGAGTGACGGCGGGAGACGGCGGCGGTGGTGGGGTGGGACCGCTGCCGGGTGGTGGGGTAGGTGGGCAGCCTCGGCGAGGGTTCACGGGGCATTGTCAGGGCGCGTGGTTTCAGCCGGACGCGGGTGACTTGCTAGTCTAGAGAGTCGACCAAACCATCGTGAAGAAGGCTTGTACGTGTTTAACTCTCTGTCCGACAGGCTCACCGCGACTTTCAAGAATCTGCGCGGGAAGGGCCGGCTGTCCGAAGCCGACGTCGATGCCACCATTCGTGAGATCAGACGTGCCCTGCTCGACGCCGACGTCGCTCTGCCTGTCGTGCGCGCCTTCACCGGCCGAATCCGCGAACGCGCCCTGTCCGAGGAGGTCTCGGGCGCACTCAACCCCGGCCAGCAGGTCGTCAAGATCGTCAACGACGAACTCGTCGGCATCCTCGGCGGTCAGACCCGACGTCTCGAGTTCGCCAAGCGTCCGCCGACGGTCATCATGCTCGCCGGCCTCCAGGGCGCCGGTAAGACCACCCTGGCCGGAAAGCTCGCCCACTGGCTGAAGTCCGAGGGCCACCGGCCGATGCTCGTCGCCGCCGACCTGCAGCGACCCAATGCGGTCAACCAGCTCCAGATCGTCGGCGAGCGTGCCGGTGCTGTGGTCTACGCTCCGGAGCCGGGCAACGGTGTGGGCGATCCGATCCAGGTCGCCACCGATTCGATCGAGGTCGCGAAGTCCAAACTCCACGACGTCGTCATCGTCGATACCGCCGGCCGCCTCGGCATCGACGAAGAGCTGATGAAGCAGGCCGCGGACATCCGCACCGCGGTCAACCCCGACGAAGTCCTCTTCGTCATCGATGCGATGATCGGTCAGGACGCGGTGAAGACCGCCGAGGCGTTCCTCGACGGCGTCGACTTCACCGGTGTCGTCCTCTCGAAGCTCGATGGCGACTCCCGCGGCGGTGCTGCGCTGTCCGTCGCCGAGGTGACCGGAAAGCCGATCATGTTCGCCTCGACGGGCGAATCGATGAAGGACTTCGAACAGTTCCATCCGGATCGGATGGCCGACCGGATCCTCGACATGGGCGACATCATGACGCTCATCGAACAGGCCGAGAAGAACTTCGACGAAAAAGAGACCGAGAAGCTCAAGAAGAAGGTCGAATCCGGAGAGGACTTCGACCTCAACGACTTCCTCACCCAGATGTCGGGCCTGAAGAAGATGGGCTCGATGAAGAAGATGCTGGGCATGATGCCCGGGATGAGCCAGTACAAGGATCAGCTGGCGAACTTCGACGAGCGGGAGGTCGATCGGGTCGAAGCGATTGTGAGATCGATGACACCCCAGGAGCGGACGAACCCGAAGATCCTCAACGGCTCTCGTCGTGCCCGCATCGCCAAGGGCGCCGGTACCACCGTCACCGCGGTCAACCAGCTCATGGAGCGCTTCACCCAGGCGCAGAAGATGATGCGGTCGATGACCCGCGGTGGAGGGATGCCCGGAATGCCCGGTGGCGGCGGCATGCCGCAGATGCCCGGAATGGGCGGAATGCCCGGCGCCTCGGGCGGAAAGAAGAAGAAAGCCGCGGGGAAGAAGAAGGGACGCAAGGGCGGCCAGTCGGGCAACCCGGCCAAGCGTGCGCAGGAGGCGCAGGCACTGGCCGATAAGAAGGCGGGCAAGACCCAGGATCCGGTCGGTTCGGCCTTCGGCGGAGTCGATCTGGACAAGGACGAGGAATTCGATCCGGCGAACCTGCCCAAGGGCTTCGGCGGAATCTTCCCAGGCGGAAAGAAGTAGAGTATACCCAAGTGGCAAGAAGCAGAGCCTTCTGGCACAATTGACTCTTGTACTTTTGCTCTCGGTCCGGGCCCTCTCATCCGCGCCGAAGTGATAGTCCGAGCCGCAGCTCCCGGCAGATCAACCCCACGATTCTTCTGGGACAGCTGTGCACACAGAACACAAAAGGAGACACCACTAAAGTGGCAGTCAAAATTCGTCTGACCCGCATGGGCAAGATCCGTGCACCCTTCTACCGCGTCGTCGTCATGGATTCGCGCACGCGTCGTGACGGCAAGGCAAAAGAGCAGATCGGCATCTACCACCCGACGCGCGAGCCCTCGGTCGTGGAGATCGACTCCGAGCGCGCTCAGTACTGGCTCTCGGTGGGCGCCCAGCCCACCGATCAGGTGCGTGCACTGCTCAAGCTCACCGGTGACTGGCAGAAGTTCAAGGGTGAAGGTGAAGCGGTCAACACCGTGAAGCCGCAGCCGGAGAAGGAGGCCTATGTGGCTCCCAACGCCGAATCGGTGATCAAGGAAGCCATCACCCAGAAGGGCGGCAGCAAGTCCGAGGCTCCGGCCGAGGAAGCAGCCGAGCCCGCTGAAGAGAGCGCTGAAGTCTGAGATGTTGCCTGATTCGCTCGAACATCTGGTCCGCGGAATCGTCGATCATCCCGACGACGTCTCCGTTCGTTCGCGTTCTTCGCAGCGCGGCACGACCCTCGAGGTCCGGGTTCACCCCGACGACCTCGGCCGGGTCATCGGCCGTGCAGGCAGGACCGCCAAGGCCCTGCGCACCGTGATGAACTCGCTGGCCGGCCGTGAGTCGGTGCGAGTGGACCTCATCGAAGCGTAATCCGAACATCCGAGAGGGGATGCAGCGCACTGCCGCTGCATCCCCTCTCGTGCATTCACTCACCGGTTGCCGACTAGAATGGTGCCAGAACACGGCGGTCGGGCGACGGACTGCAAGTGCAGCCACCGATGCGCGTGGTCGGCCGGACAGACATCGACAGCAATCTTCGAGGAGCAGTATGGACACGGTGATCGCCCGGCTGGGCAAGCCGCACGGAATCAAGGGCGAGTTCACCGTCGAGGTGCGCACCGACCGACCCGAGGACCGGCTGAATCCCGGAGCGAGCTTCGCCACCGATCCCGATATCGGACCGCTGACGCTGAAGTCGGCGAGATGGCATCGCGATCGCCTGCTCCTGGCCTTCGACGAGGTCGCCGACCGCAACCGCGCCGAGGAGATCCGCAACACCCTCATCCTCGCCGAGGCGGTCGACGACGAGGACGATTCCGACGCCTGGTACCTCGACGACCTCATCGGACTCTCGGTCTATGAGAACGACGCCCTCGTCGGCGAGATCGTCGACGTCACGAACGGCACCGCCCAGGATCTGCTGCACATGAAGCACACCGACGGACACGTTGTGCTCATCCCGTTCGTCACCGAGATCGTGCCCGACGTCGACATCGACGCCGGTCGCATCCACGTCACCCCGCCCGCCGGCCTCTTCGACGCCGAATGAGCGAAACACCCCCGATGACCGGCAACGACAGCCCTGCCGAGGCGGTCCCACCCGGACCCGTGACGCCGGAGCCCACCCCCACCGAGGCGGCCGGACCGCAGATGTCGATCGACGTCGTGTCGATCTTTCCCGAATATCTCTCCGGGCTGCAGCTCTCGCTCATCGGCAAAGCCGTCGACCGTGGGCAGCTGAGCCTGCGCGTCCACGACCTGCGGGACTTCACCTCCGACCGGCACAACACGGTCGATGATTCGCCCTACGGCGGGGGAGCGGGCATGGTCATGAAGGCCGAACCCTGGGCCCTGGCTCTCGAGCACATCCTCGCGGTGCGCGGCAGCGCTGCGGAGGGTGACAGTCCGGAAGGTGGCCGGAGCCACAGTCCTGCGGTCGGATCCAAACCGACGCTCATCGTGCCCAGCCCCGCCGGGCAGGTGTTCGACCAGCGCATCGCCGAGGACCTCGCCGACCGGGACCACCTCGTCTTCGCCTGCGGACGCTACGAAGGCATCGACCAGCGCGTCATCGACTGGGCGGGGGAGCACTTCGAACTGCTGCCTATGAGCATCGGCGACTACGTGCTCAACGGCGGTGAAGTCGCCTCGATGGTGATGATCGAAGCGGTCAGCCGCCTCATCCCCGGTGTCATCGGCAATCCCGAGTCACTGGCCGAGGAGAGTCACGAAGACGGGCTGCTCGAATACCCCATCTATACGAAGCCGGCGAACTGGCGCGGACGTGAGGTGCCCGAGATCCTGCTCAGCGGCAACCATGCCGCGATCGCACGCTGGCGACGTGACCGACGTCTCGAACGCACCGCTGAAGTCAGACCCGACCTGCTCGAGAGACTCGATGACCTGAACAAGGACGACCTGGCGGCGCTTGAGCGGTTTGAGTCTGAGCGCTCAACCGTGACAGAATAGAGCGTCGCGTTTGTTGGCGCTCACCTGCTTCAGGGGGATGAGTGCCCACGGTGGCTCGTCGCGTAAGATTCGGCGGGTCGACGGGGAGAGATCCCGACAGACGATCCAGCTGCCGGTTCGCCGGTCCGATATGCGTGTCCTCGACCTGAAGCAGAGGCCACAGGAGAAACCACAATGCAGAAGCTCGATGTTGTAGATGCAGCCTCGCTGAAGTCTGATGTTCCCGAATTCCGTGCGGGCGACACCCTCAACGTTCACGTCAAGGTGATCGAAGGTTCGCGCTCGCGTATTCAGGTCTTCAAGGGAATCGTCATCCGTCGCCAGGGCGACGGCGTCCGCGAGACCTTCACCGTCCGTAAGATCAGCTTCGGCGTCGGTGTGGAGCGTACCTTCCCGGTGCACTCGCCCAACGTCGACAAGATCGAGGTCCTCACCCGCGGCGCCGTCCGCCGTGCAAAGCTGTACTACCTGCGCGAACTGCGCGGCAAGGCCGCTCGCATCCGCGAAAAGGCCTGATTTGCCCGGCACTGTGGGAGATGATCACGCGGTGCCGAACAGACATGAAGACGCGACCTTCGGGTCGCGTCTTCTGTCTTCGGCACGCTTCTGGAAGGCGATCGTGGCGATCGTCGTCGTCATCATCGTCCTCGGCGGGTCGATCCGCGGATTCGTCATCCAGCGCTTCACGATTCCGAGCGCGTCGATGGAGCCGACGCTGCAGGTCGACGACTCGATCACAGTGTGGCGTCCGGACGCCCTGCGCGGAGACATCCGACGCGGAGACATCGTCGTCTTCGACGGTCGCGGGTCGTTCGTCGATGATGCGCTGCCCACTCCTCTGCAGAAGATCGGATCCTGGGTCGGACTCGGCCCCCGCGACGTCTACTACGTCAAACGCGTCATCGCCGTCGGCGGTGACACCCTCGAATGCTGCGACGCGAAGGGGCGTCTGCTCCTCAACGGCAAGCCCCTGAACGAAGACTTTGCCCCGACCCCGGCCTCCGCGGTGGAGTTCTCCATCGAAGTCCCCGAGGACACCATGTGGGTGATGGGCGACAACCGCAATGACTCCGCCGACTCACGGTCGCTGCTGGGACGGCCCGGTGGGGGCTTCATCCCCACCGATCGGGTCATCGGCCCCGTGATCGGTCACGGCTCATCGATCGACTGAGTGCCGCCTCGGCGAGGGGATCTGGGTCGTCTGAGCCTTCGCACGGTCGACTGAGCGTTCGCACGGAACTGTACTGCGGCTGAGCGTGCGGTGCCGGTCGTGCTGATACGCTCGGTTCAGTCCACAGCCGCAGCCCTGGTCCGATGTGAAAGCGAACGAATGACAAGCGAATCCGAAGCTTCCCCGCCGCCTGCCTCGAAACGGTTCGCGCGCGGGCTGTTGGAGACCGTGGCGATCATCGTCATCGCCCTGCTCATCTCGACGGCGCTGAAGACGTGGGTCGTCCGCGCTTTCTATATTCCGTCCGAATCCATGATGACCACCCTCCAGGTCGACGACCGCGTGCTCGTCAACCAGCTGGCTCACCGCTTCGGACCCGCGGACCGCGGCGACATCATCGTCTTCGACGACCCGGATCATTGGCTCTCGGCCGCCGAGACCACCGAATACACACCCAACCCGTTTCTCGAATTCATCGGCTTGGCGCCCTCGGACGCGGGAAACCAGCTGATCAAACGCGTCATCGGCGTCGGCGGCGACACCATCCGCTGCTGTGACTCAGAAGGACGCCTGCTGGTCAACGGCGAACCGATCGACGAGACCTACCTCGACGAAGGCACCGCCCCCTCGGACCTCGAATTCGAGATCACCGTGCCCGAGGGCCACTACTGGGTGATGGGCGACAACCGCGGCAACTCCGCTGACTCCCGGTACCACATGGACACCGACCCCTATGTGGCCGAGGACGACGTGGTCGGCACCGTGTTCCTCATCAACTGGCCGTTCAAGCACTTCAGCTGGGTCTCCACCCCCGACGAGGTCTTCGCGGACGTGCCGGACACCGCAGAGGGAATCACCGGGAACTGATGGCCGTAAGTGGACTCACCGATCTCAGCGTCGAACGCGGACTGCTGAGCGAGGGATTCGATTTCGTCATCGGCGTCGACGAGGTGGGCCGCGGCGCTCTGGCCGGCCCGGTCAGCGTCGGCGTCGCCCTGTTCGATCTGCGCGTCCTCACCGCCGCCGAGGTGCCTGCCGGCATCCATGATTCGAAGCAGCTGAGCGCGCAGTCCCGACGGGATGCCACCGACCGTGTGCGATCGTGGGCGGCCGCCGCGGCGGTGGGGTCGACGACCCCTGCCGAACTCGACGAGGTGGGGATGACGATGGCGCTCAACCTCGCCGGACGTCGCGCCATGCTCTCGGTCCTCCGGGAATGGGCCGGCACCGGTTCGGCCGGGCACGATCCGAACGGGTTCGACGAGAACGGCGTGGCCGCCTCGGCGAGGGTTCTGCCTGACCGGACGATGGTCCTCCTCGACGGGCGGCACGATTGGCTGTCTGCTCCACTCACCCTCGATTGCCTGGGGATATTCGGTGACTGTGCCGACCTCGAACTGCCGCCGGTGCGCACCATCATCAAGGGCGACGGCTCCGTTCCGGCGATCGCGGCGGCGAGCATCGTGGCGAAAGTGGCACGCGATGAGGCGATGATCGTACTCGCCGAAGCCCATCCGCACTATGGTTGGGAATCGAACGTGGGATACGGGACGGTGAAGCACCGGCAGGGCATCGCCGAACTCGGACCCTGCATCCACCACCGGAGAAGCTTCCGCCTGAGCGCGGACACAGGAGCGAAGGAGGGTCTGTCATGAGTGCCGATGATCTTGACGACTACGAAGCACAACTCGAGCTTGCGCTGTACAAGGAATACCGGGACGTCGTCGGTCTCTTCGCCTACGTCGTCGAGACCGAGCGCCGGTTCTACCTCGCCAACCATGTCGACCTCAAGGCTCACAACGACGCCGGCGACGTGTACTTCGAACTCACCCTGCGCGATGCCTGGGTGTGGGACAGCTACCGGTCGGCACGGTTCATCAAGACCGTGCATGTGCTGACGTTCAAGGACGTCAACATCGAGGAGATCGCGAAATCCGATCTCGAGCCGCCGACCGCGATCCGCGGCTGAGGCTGCTCACTCAGCCTTTCGGCGAATCCTGGGCTCACCCACTCCTGCGCCGATCGCTGGGGACGAGGCCCTGACTCGATCGTTATGAGCCTGTGGATGAGTGAGCCTTCTCCACAGGCTCTGTTTCCTCCCTTCCCTCAGGCAGTGCCGCCGTGGTCATCTGGCCGACATGGGACGGACACGAACACCCGGTCGGACACGCACGGCGAAGAGCACACGGACCGCCAAAGGGACGCGCAGACAGGCGCTCGGCAGCAGGGGAGAGGACCTCGCCGCCGCGTTCCTCGAAGCCGCCGGTCTGGTCGTTCTCGAACGCAATTTCCGGTGCGCTCGAGGTGAGCTCGACATCATCGCCCGCGACGGCGGCACGGCGGTCTTCGTCGAGGTCAAAACGCGTCGCACCGCAATGCTGGGATCTCCGCTGGAGGCGGTGACCCCGACCAAGCTCGCCCGCATCCGCACACTGGCAGGCATCTGGCTGCGGGAACAGGACGAGTATTTTCCGGCCACACGCATCGATGCGCTCGGCATCATCACGGAACCGCGCGTCCAGTACTTCCACTGCCCGAACATCCAGGTCGACTCATGAGCGAGGAGACACCGGGACGCGAGCACCGGCCACCGGAAGCGGTCGGTTCAGACGAGGCCGAGCCCGAATGCTCTGAGCCTGAGACAGGAGGCGGGGGAGCAGAGCCGGAACCGTCTGGACCCCAGCCAACGACACACATCATCGGGCGGGCCTCGGCCGTGGCCCTGTGGGGACTGACCGGGAAGATCGTCTCGATCGAAGCCGGCGTCAGCGCCGGACTGCCCGGAATCGACATCGTCGGACTGCCCGATGCCTCGGTGAGCGAATCACGCAAACGACTCCGAGCCGCCCTGGCCTACCTCGGCAGACCCGTTGCCACACAACACCTGACGATCAACCTCACTCCCGGCACTGTGCCGAAGATCGGCACCGGATTCGACCTCGGCATCGCCGTGGCCGTGCTCAGAGCACTGTCGCTGATCACCAACGACGACACCGGCGATGTCGTCCACTGCGGTGAGATCGGACTCGACGGCAGGATCCGTCCCGTCACCGGAGTGCTCCCTTCCCTGCACACAGCACTGCAGGCAGGCTTCGACCGCTTCGTCGTCCCCGTCGGCAACGCCGACGAGGCGGCCCTCATCGGACGGGCCAGAATCCTCCCGGTCGCCTCACTGGCCGAAGTCGTCAATGCCTACGGCGGATCGATGGCCGTGCCCGCACTGCCCGCAGTCCTCGAAATGGACCGCCCCGTCCCCGTCGCCCCGGAACTCCACGACCTAGCCGAGGTCCAAGGACAGGCCGAAGGACGATTCGGTCTCGAAGTCGCCGCCGCGGGCGGCCACAACCTGCTCATGCGGGGCACGCCGGGAGCGGGCAAGACCCTGCTGGCTCAATGCCTCCCCGGAATCCTGCCGCCCCTCGACGACGATGAAGCCGTCGAAGTCGCCACCGTCCGCTCTCTGCGCGGAGAACTCGACGGCAGCGACGGACTCGACCACCGGCCCCCGTTCGAAGCACCCCACCACCGCAGCACCGCCTCGGCGCTCATCGGCGGACGCCGCCCCGGAACGGTCGGGGTCCTCAGCCGCGCCCACCGCGGGGTGCTGTTCATGGACGAAGCCCCCGAATTCTCCCGCGACGTCCTCGAAGCCCTGCGGCAGCCGATGGAATCCCGTCGCGTCCACATCCACCGCGCCTGGGGATCGATGGTGCTTCCGGCCTCGTTCCAACTCATCATGGCCGCGAACCCCTGCCCCTGCGGAGTCGGGATGGCCGGAGCCGGCGCGGACTGTCGGTGCACGCCCCTGGACAAGCGCCGCTACCGCAACCGTCTGTCCGGCCCGCTGCTCGACAGAGTCGACCTGCAGCTCGAACTCTTCCCCGTCTCACCCGCCGACATCAGGCTCGGCGGAGACCAGGAGACCAGCGCCACCGTCGCGGCCCGCGTCCTCGAAGCGCGGAACCGACAGGCCGAACGCTTCGCTGACTGCGACTGGCGGCTCAACGCCGACGCACCCGGAACCTGGCTGCGCGAACACTTCGCACTCACACCGGCGGCCCTGACCGATCTCGACCGGGCCCTCGACACGGGCCGGATCACAATGCGCGGCTACGACAGAGTGCTGCGAGTCGCGACCACCCTGGCCGACCTGGTGGGAAAGCCAGGACCCGACCCCGACACGATGAGAATGGCGCTCGCCCTGAGGACACAGGAGTCATGACCGTGAACGCACATGATGAAGTCCGCTCAGCCATCGCCTCACTCCTGCGCATCGGCGAGCCCGGTGACGGTCTGCTCAAACGCCTCGTCGACGGCATCGGTCCCGTCGCCGCCCGGGCGATCATCGCCGCCGTCGGCCGGGGTGAGACCACAGCCCACGACGCCGTCCAGGGTCTGGCCACCACCGGTGCCGAGGCGGCTGAACATGCTCAGATGCCAGAGGCCATCGACCGGTGGGCGGTGCGAGCCGGCGAAGCCGGCGCTGTCGGGAATGATCTGGACAAGATCGCGAGAATCGGTGGGCGCCTGGTCATCCCCGGTGACGATGAGTGGCCTCGGATGCTCGACGACCTCGGTCCAGCTGCGCCACTGGGGCTATGGGTCCGAGGGTCGGCTTCTCTCGGTGCCGTGCTGACTCGTGCCGTTGCCGTGGTCGGGGCCAGAGCGGCCAGCAGCTACGGAACCAAATGCGCTTCGGACCTCGCGTGGGATCTTGCCGCTCGTGGAATCACCGTCGTGTCCGGGGGAGCTTTCGGCATCGACGCGGCCGCCCACCGTGCCGCCGTCGCTCGGGAAGCACCGACGGTGGCATTCATGGCCGGGGGCGTCGACCGCTTCTACCCGGCGGCGAACGCCGAACTGTTCGAACAGATCCTCACCACCGGCGCCATCGTGTCCGAGACCGCTCCGGGAATGACGCCGATGCGCCACCGATTCCTGCTGCGCAATCGGCTCATCGCCGCCTCCGCGCAGGTGAGCGTCATCGTCGAAGCCGGTTGGCGCAGCGGGGCACTCAACACCGCCCGGCATGCCCTCGAACTCTCCCGGCAGGTCGCGGCTTTCCCCGGGTCCGTCTATTCGGCGTCCTCGGCCGGGGCCCACAGGCTCGTGCGTGAACACGAGGCGGAGCTCGTCACCTGCAGCGACGATGTCATCGCGCTCACGGACGATGACACCCCGGCGCTGTTCGACGCTGCCGCAGTGGGAGACGCCCCGCACAGCGGAGATCGTTCGCCGTCGTCCGACCCCCGGGAAGCGCTCGACGAGCGGGAGAAGATCTGTCTGAATGCGCTGACCGTATCGAAGCCGCTCGACGTCGGCACCATCGCCTCTCGGGCAGGTCTGACGATTGCCGACGCGCTCAACTCCCTGACCGCACTCGACCTCGACGGTTTGGCAGCTCGGCGCGACACAGGGTGGGTGAAACTGCGCAAGTCCCGCGGCTGAACCCAGGCGCTCGCATATCCTGGGGATGTGAGCACAGACTCGACCGTCGCCGAGGTGGTGTCCGGCTATGCCGACCACCTGCGGTCCCGTGATGTCTCCGAACACACCGCTCGCGCCTACGTCGCCGACGTCACCGACTTCCTCGACCATGCCGTGCACTCGACGAAGATCCGAGGCAGCTCCGAGAAAGGCGCGGCAACGGCGACGTCCAAGCGGACCTCGTCTGACGGCGAACAGAGCCTGCCGGACGGAGCAGGAAACTCGTCGAAGACTTCCGGGCCGCGAATCGATGTTGCTGGCGTCGAACTCGATGACCTGCGGTCTTGGCTCATCGCGCTCGACGACGCCGGAGCCGCGAAATCGACGGTGGCTCGCAAGATCGCGGCCGTGCGTTCCTTCTTCGCCTATGGTGTGAGCAATCTGGGGCTGCAGAACAATCCGGCCGCACGTCTGCGGACACCGAAGAAGGACTCGCGTCTGCCCACGGTGCTCAAACCCCAGCAGGCCGCCGACCTCATCTCCGCCGCCGAGAGGTCCCGGTCAGGAAACACCGCGGCTGGACATGAACAGCAGGATGAATCCGGGGCGAGCGGTTCGAACACACTTGGGGAAAAGCCAGACCCGCTCGACGCGGCCAAACGCATTCGGGACGCCGCGATCCTCGAAATGCTCTACGCCACCGCGGTGCGCGTCTCGGAACTCACCGGGCTCGACCGCAGCGATATCGATCACCGGGCATCGATGATCACCGTGCTCGGCAAGGGCGACAAGGAACGTCGTGTCCCCTTTGGAAGCCCAGCGCGCAGGGCCCTCGAGGACTGGCTCGCCGCCCGCGAGCTGTTCGCCGGTCCCAACAGCGGCGACGCAGTGTTCCTCGGCGTCCGCGGGGGACGCATCGGTGCGAGGCAGGTGCGCGAACTCGTCCACCGCTACGGCTCCCACGACCCCAGCGCCCCGGACATCGGTCCGCACGGACTGCGTCACTCGGCGGCAACCCATATGCTCGACCGCGGCGCCGACCTGCGGCAGATCCAAGAGCTGCTCGGCCACTCCACCATGAGCAGCACCCAGATCTACACCCAGGTGTCCATGCAGCGGCTGCAGGACACCTACCGTCGAGCACATCCGCGGGCCTGAGACTCACAGAGCTGCGGCCGGCCGGCAATGTCCCCTCGGAAGCGCCCTGCCGGCAGCGGCTCTCTACTTGCGGAACTCCCAATGCCACGGCTCGGGCAGCGACCCCGTCTGCCTCGCCCATCCGGGGTGGATCCAGCCGAACTTCGGTGCGTTCGCCCGCATCCACTGATGCTGTGCGGTGCCGAAGGAATTGATCCCGCTGCCGAGGTCGACCGCCAGCGCCCATCCGTGATTCGATGTCCCCGGTGTCGCCGCCATCCGCCCCTTCCGACGCTTGAGGATCACCTGCGTGGCGTAGTCCCGGTAGGCGTCGGTGACGGAGATCGGAGCACCGAAACGGGCCTCGAACGCCTTCGAGAGCCGATCGAACGCGGCCTGAGCATCACAGCGCAGCATCTGACCGGGCGCCGTCTCCAACCGGCACATCGCCGAGGCGGGTATCCGCCCGTTCCTGTGACCGCCCCATGCACCAGCACCCGAAGTGGTCGAATCCCCACCGCCTTTCGGTTCCTTCGCCGGTTTCCGAGACAGCGGCAGCAGAGCCGACTGCTCCTGGCCGAAGAACCTGACCGGATCGACATATCTCTTCTCGCTCGCGGCCGGCCACGCCCCGATATGCAGGCACGAACGCTGACAATGACCACCGCTGTCCACCGCGCCGATCTGCTCACCGGCGGCGAAGCTCTCACCCTTTGCCAACGATGTCGCGGCCGGCTGGAACGTGAGCACATGTCCGGAATCGGTGAGGATGCTGACGGTGGCCATCCCCGCCACGGTCCCCGCAAAGCGAATCGTCCCCGTCGTGGGTGCCCGCAGCGGCTCGCCGACGACGGCGAGCACGTCGATTCCGCGATGCCCCTTGAGCCACGGTTTGTCCGGAGGGTCGAAGGCCTCGATGATCTCCATCGCCGGCACCGGGGTGGCCCAATTCTTCGAAGTGCTCGTCTTCGGAGCGCTCTGTGCTGCTGTCGAGCCAGGGCCGGTGGCGGCGCTCGCCGCCGGGGGAGTGGCCGTGAGCACCAGGGCCGCTGCGATGATCAGGGCGAGGAACACAGACGGCGGCGAACCGAAACGTGAGCCGGTCTCGGCCTCACGCTGGTGAAAGCGTGGGCGGAATCGGTCGAGCGCAAAGAGATCCATAGGAGCATGCAAGCCTGTGGCGCACGTCCGTGTCACCCAGCGGAGACAGCCCTGTGGACGAGCCTTCTCCTTCCACAGGCTCCCGACGTTCGAGTCGACAGGCCATGCACAGGAATCGGTGGCCGAGTGAACCGGAACCACGGCGATTCAGCAGCCCGTGCCCGGATTCGGTGTCCTGGCCCGGATTCGGTGTCCTGGCCCGGACTGGAACTGCTCCTGCCGGCCGTGGTCGCATCCATCCATCCACACCGATCGACGCATGAGTCGACACATCGTGACCGGTCGACCACGCGTCGACGCGCATGTCGACACGGCGGTGCGAGCCGGTGGGCCGCCTCGGCGAGGGATCGATCTCGATTGGAAATGGCTTGCCCGACCGGGATAGACTTAAGACCAGCAGAAGCGTGTCTTCTGACTACGCGTATCCGAATTCTTCTCCTTCCCATGGTGCAGGCAGCCGTCAGGTGTGCCTGTGGGGCGGACGAACCGGGTACCAGGAATCAACCGAAAATGTCATCGACGCATCCCGTCGGTCCGATCGAAGCGAGCCCATCGGGTCTCGAATCGGCAGAGATCGGCGCGCGCGTGACGTAAAAGCACCTTGCGGTGCACAGAAAGGAGGGCGTCGGCATGGCCGTCGTCACCATCCGCCAGCTGCTCGACAGCGGCGTTCACTTTGGACACCAGACCCGTCGTTGGAACCCGAAGATGAAGCGCTTCATCTTCACCGAACGCAACGGCATCTACATCATCGACCTGCAGAAGTCGCTGGGCTACATCGACAACGCCTTCGAATTCGTCAAGGAGACCGTGGCCCACGGCGGCTCGATCCTCTTCGTCGGCACCAAGAAGCAGGCCCAGGAATCCATCGCTGAGCAGGCACAGCGCGTGGGTCAGCCCTACGTCAACCAGCGTTGGCTCGGCGGTATGCTCACGAACTTCCAGACCATCTCGATGCGTCTGCGCCGGCTGAAGGAACTCGAAGAGATCGACTTCGACGACGTTGCAGGCTCCTCGCACACCAAGAAGGAACTGCTCATCCTGCGTCGCGAGAAGGACAAGCTCGAGAAGACCCTCGGCGGTATCCGCGACATGCAGCGCACCCCGTCGGCCGTCTGGATCGTCGACACCAAGAAGGAACACCTCGCAGTCGACGAAGCCAAGAAGCTGGGCATCCCGGTCATCGGCATCCTCGACACCAACTGCGACCCGGACGACGTCAACTACCCGATCCCGGGCAATGACGACGCCATCCGTTCGGTCTCGCTGCTGACCCGCGTGGTCGCCGATGCCGTGGCCGAAGGCCTCATCGCCCGCCACTCCTCGGACGACGCCAGCGGTGAGAAGAACGTCTCCGCCGTCGAGCCCATGCCCGAATGGGAGCGCGAGCTGCTCGAAGGCAACGCTCCCGCCTCTGAGGAAGCCGCCTCTCCTGCCGCAGACGCCGCAGCCGCGGCTGAAGAGGCGACCGACGAGCCCCCAGCTGAGGCTGCTGCCGAAGCCGCTGACAAGGCGACCGAAGCACCTGCCGCTGAGGCCGCGGGAGCCGCCGACTCCACCGAGTCGACCGAGTCCTGATTTCGTTTAACTCCACCATCCTGAGGAGAAAGAATGGCAAACTACACTGCCGCTGATATCAAGGCACTGCGCGAGAAGACCGGCGCCGGAATGATGGACGTCAAGAAGGCTCTCGACGAGTCCGACGGCGACCAGGCGAAGGCCATGGAGGCACTGCGCATCAAGGGCCTCAAGGGCGCCACCAAGCGCGAAGGCCGCTCGACCTCCGACGGTCTGGTCGCGACCTCCGTCGAAGGCGGATCCGGCACCATGATCGAGCTCAACTCGGAGACCGACTTCGTTGCGAAGTCCGAACCGTTCGTCAAGCTCTCCGAAGAGGTCCTCGAACTGGCCGTGGCGAACAAGGCCGACTCGGCCGAGTCACTGCTCGCCGCTGAGACCGACGGCAAGCCCGTCTCCCAGTTCATCACCGAATCCGGTGCCTCCCTGGGTGAGAAGGTCGACCTGCGTCGCGTGGGCCGCCTCGAGGGCGCCAAGATCGCCTCCTACCTGCACCGCACCAACAAGGACCTGCCTCCGCAGGTCGGCGTGCTGCTGGCATTCGAAGGTGACGACGAGACCGTGGCACATGATGTCGCCGTGCACATCGCCGCCATGGCCCCGAAGTACTTCTCCCGCGAAGACGTTCCCTCCGACATCGTCGAGAACGAGCGTCGCATCGCCGAAGACACCGCGAAGAACGAAGGCAAGCCCGAACAGGCACTGCCGAAGATCATCGAGGGTCGCGTCAACGGCTTCTTCAAGGAGAACTGCCTGCTCGACCAGGGATTCGCCAAGGATCCCAAGCAGTCCGTGGCCAAGGTGCTCGAGGCTGCCGGCGTCAAGGCCACCGGCTTCCTGCGCTACCGCGTCGGAGCCTGATTCACCACTGACCGCGAAGCAGACACGTCTCTGCTTCCCAGGTTCACCGAGTGAGTGAGAACTCACCCGAGGAGCGGGGTCGGACCAATCGGTCCGGCCCCGTTTTTCGCTAGAATGACCCAGACGCCCGGCCACAGTGACGATCCCACCGGGCACAGACCTGCCTGCACGGAAGAAGGACTCCATGACAAGCACCCCTGTTCACGAATCCAGCTACGCCAGCCGAGCGGTGCGCACTCACCGCCGCCGTGTTCTGCTCAAGCTCTCCGGGGAGGTCTTCGGCGGCGGCAAGATCGGCGTCGATCCCGACGTCGTGGCCGCGGTCGCCCGCGAGGTCGCCCCCACCACCGAAGACGTCGAAGTCAGCATCGTCGTCGGCGGCGGCAACTTCTTCCGCGGAGCCGAGCTCTCCCAGCGCGGAATGGACCGCACCCGTGCCGACTACATGGGCATGCTCGGCACCGTGATGAACTGCCTGGCCCTGCAGGACTTCCTCGAGCAGACGGGTGTCGATACCCGCGTGCAGACCGCGATCCCGATGTCGCAGGTCGCCGAATCCTATATTCCCCGCCGCGCCATGCGGCACATGGAGAAGAACCGCGTCGTCATCTTCGGCGCCGGCGCCGGACTCCCGTACTTCTCCACCGACACCGTGGCCGCCCAGCGTGCACTCGAGGTCCACGCCGATGAGGTCCTCATCGCCAAGAACGGTGTCGACGGCGTCTACACCGCCGACCCGAACGTCGACCCCAGTGCGGAGAAGATCGCCGAGATCAGCTACCAAGACGCCCTGCAGCGCGGCCTCAAGGTCGTCGACGCGACCGCCTTCAGCCTGTGCATGGACAACAAGCTGCCGATGCACGTCTTCGGAATGGAAGGCGAGGGCAACCTGCAGAAGGCCATCATCGGTGAGAAGATCGGCACGGTCGTTCACTGAGACCCGCTCCCACCGAGGGCGCCGGGCACTGAACGCAGGCAGCCCCTCACAGCGTGGAACCGCCCTCACCGAGGCGACCACACCGTTGCGCGTCCACGCTGGTGAGGACACCCCTGTGAAGTTTCGGTGCGGCATTTTTCAGCGATGACCCATAGAATGAACTCAAAGCTTTAAGAGATGGAAAGAGGCAACCGTGATTGAAGAGACACTGGCCGAAGCCAGAGAGAAGATGGACAAGGCCGTCGAATTCACGCAGGACGACTTCGCGTCGATCCGCACCGGCCGCGCCAACCCCGCACTGTTCGCCGACATCGAGATCGACTACTACGGTGCTCCGACGCCGCTGCAGCAGCTCGCCTCGTTCCAGACGCCCGAGGCTCGCACGATCCTCGTGACTCCCTACGACAAGGGCACGCTGGGCGATATCGAGACCGCCCTGCGCAACTCCGACATCGGCGCGAACCCCGCCAACGACGGCAACGTCATCCGCATCGTCCTCCCGGACCTCACCGAGGAGCGCCGCAAGGAGTACGTCAAGATCGTCAAGGGCAAGGCCGAAGACGGCAAGGTCTCCATCCGCAACATCCGCCGTCACGCCAAGGAGACGCTCGAGCGCATCAAGAAGGACGGCGAAGCCGGTGAGGACGAGGTCACTCGCAGCATCTCCGAACTCGACGATCTGACGAAGAGTAAGGTCGAAAGCGTCGACAAGCTGCTTGCGCAGAAGGAAGCTGAGCTGCTCGAGGTCTGATGATTGCCGTGACAGGGTCCGACAGTCCCGCCTCAGATCCGGCTCCCCTCGGGGAGCCGGATCCGTCCGGCGAGGCAGCGCAGGTGGAGTCCCCGTTCCCCAGACGTAGGGATCTGCGCAACTCGGACAAGCCGTTTTCGCCCGACGACCCGGAGTCGAATCCCACCGTCGAGGAAGCAGAAGACGGGGCCGAACCGGAATCGAAGGACTACGGTCGGGCCGGCCGCAACCTGCCGGCCGCGATCGGCATGGGACTGCTCATCGGCGGCGTGGTGCTCGCCTCACTGGTGTTCCTGCCGATCTCCTTCCTCTTCATCATCCTCGTCGGCATCGTCGCCGCGATGTGGGAGCTGGCGAACGCTCTGTCGCGTTCGGGTTCCCTGGTCTCCCGGGTACCGACCATGGTGTCGGCCGCCTGCATGGTCGTCGCCACCTACATCGGCGGCCGCGAAGCTCTCTGGGTGACGTTCGCCGCCAGCGCCGGAGCAGTCATGCTCTTCACGATGGTCGAGCGTCGGAAGAACGCAGTCAAAGACGTCTCGCTCTCCCTCTTCGCCCTGACCTACGTCGGCCTCATGGCCTGCTTCATCGTCTACCTTCTGACCCAGCCGGACGGCAATTTCTACATCATCATCTTCCTCGCCGCGGTCGTCGCCTCAGACACGGGCGGCTACGTCTTCGGCGTGCTGTGGGGCAAACACCCCATCGCCCCGCGGATCTCTCCGAAGAAGTCCTGGGAAGGCTACCTCGGCTCCACCGTCTTCGCCGCGGTCGTCGCAACGATCCTCGCGGTCACGGTCGTCGACGCACCGTTCTGGACCGGGCTGGTCATCGGTGCGGTCATCCCCGCCTTCGCCACCCTCGGCGACTTCAGCGAATCGATGATCAAACGCGACCTGGAACTCAAGGACATGGGCACCCTGCTGCCCGGCCACGGCGGCGTGATGGACCGACTCGACTCGATCCTGCCGACCGCCCCCGTCGCGCTCGTCCTCTTCTCGGTGCTGCCCGGCTACCTCTGAGCCGGTCGCCGAGGCGGTTCCTCGGCACCGAGTGGACCGTGCGTCTCGAGCCGCTGTCCCGACGTGGCGGCTTGTATCCGCCCGACGTGGCGGCTCACACACGACAGTCCAGCGGCGAACATGAGACAATGGCCGTGTGAGTTCTCAAGCAGGCAGAAGGCAGACCAGGCCCGTCGTCGAACATGCCGACGGCACGACATCGACGACCCCGATGCGCGATGGCCGTCCCCTTCTCAATTTCAAGTCCGCACGGGTCAAGCAGCCGCCTCAGCATCTGGCCGATATGACGATGGACGAACGCATCGACGCGGTCACAGAGATGGGACTGCCCGGATTCCGGGCCAAGCAGATCTCTACCCACTACTTCAGCCACTACGTCACCGACACCGAGGCGATGACGGACCTGCCCAAGGACAAGCGGGCGGAGATCCAGGAGCGGTTCTTCCCGCATCTGCTCACCGAGGTGCGTCGCCTGCGCACCGAGAACGGCGACACCATCAAGTTCCTGTGGCGCCTGTTCGACGGGGCTCTCGTCGAATCCGTGCTCATGCGCTACCGCAACCGAGTCACGCTGTGCGTGTCCAGCCAGTGCGGGTGCGGCATGAACTGCCCGTTCTGCGCCACCGGCCAGCAGGGTCTGACTCGGAACATGTCGACGGCCGAGATCGTCGAACAGGTCGTCCGCGCCAACCAGGTCATCGCCGCCGGAGAACTCGCCGAGGCTCCGAGATCGGATATGCCCGGTGCAGGTGAGACCGCTCTCGGCGCGGAAGCCGACGATGACGATGCGGCGGGGGAGTCCGCCTTCGACGGGGAGGCCACGGCCACCTCGGCGAGTGGGCCCGAACGGGTCTCGAACATCGTCTTCATGGGCATGGGCGAACCCCTGGCCAACTACAAGCGGGTGATGAACGCGGTGCGCCGCTTCGTCGGGCCCGCCCCGGAGGGCCTGGGCATGTCGGCCCGTCGGATCACGATCTCCACGGTCGGGCTGGTGCCGGGCATCAACAAACTCGCCGCCGAGGACATCCCGGTCACGTTCGCACTCAGCCTCCATGCACCCGATGACGAGCTGCGCGATGAGATGATCCCGGTCAACACCCGGTGGAAGGCCGATGAGGCCATCGACGCCGCGTTCAACTACTACCAGGTGACCGGTCGACGGGTGAGCATCGAATACGCGCTCATCAAGGACATGAACGACCACGTCTGGCGCGCCGAACTGCTGGCGAAGAAACTCAACGCACGCGGTCGCGGCTGGGTCCACGTCAACCCGATTCCGCTCAACCCGACCCCGGGCTCGGTGTGGACGGCCTCCGAACCGGAGGTCGCCGACGAATTCGTGCGCCGCCTCATCGATCAGGGCATCCCGACGACTATCCGCGACACCCGCGGTTCCGACATCGACGGCGCCTGCGGACAGCTCGCCGCAGCCGACTGATCTCCGTCCGATTCGGCGCCTGCCGACCGCGGCCACGCAATTTCTGCGGCTTCCATCTATCATGGTGGAAACACCACAGCCACTCGCTTCTGGAGGAGACATGGCGGACACGACTTTCCCTCGAATGTCCGGTTGGAAGAACGGATACGACCCCAAGCAGGTCGACAGCTTCTTCAAGCGTGCACGTGAGTCCTTCGAACGGCCGACGCCGCAGCCCGGCGATCTCGACTCCCGGGCGGTGCGCACGGTCGGCTTCGACCTCGTCCGCAAGGGTTATCACGTGGCCGTCGTCGATGCTGCGCTCGACCGTCTCGAAGACGCCTTCGCCAAGCAGGCGCGTGACCGTCTGATCGCCCAGTCCGGTCAGGACGCATGGGTCTCCGAGCTCACCCGTGTCGCGGCGTCCCTGCGGGGACGTCTGGTCCGCGAGCCCGGAGAGCGCTTCGACAACCCTCCTCCCGGAGTCATCGGCTACGACATCGACCAGGTCGACGATATGTGCGACAAGGTCAACTCGTACTTCACACAGGGCGTGGCGATGAGCGTCGACCAGGTCCGCCGCGTGCTATTCAAGACCGGGAAAGGCAAGAAGGCGTACAACGAGGACCAGGTCGATGCGTTCATCGACCGCGTCGTCGAAGTGATGGCCTCCGTTGACTGATTTCCACTTCTTCACGGTCCCGACCGCAACCGATCCGGGCACGCTCAACCCCGTCTACGAGCTCCTCGACTTCCCGATCGCGATGGGCCGGGCCGACGACGTCGTCCTCACCGGTCCCGCCCCGGAGAAACCTCTGGTCGACGGCCGCGAAGTCACCGATCCGCGCCTCATCAAGGCACTGTCGGTGCCCGTCGAGCTCGACCGCGCCGAGGTGCTCGACCGCAGTTCGAAGCTCGCCGGAGTTCTGCGCGCCATGGGAGTGGTCCCGGAATCCGGTGCCAGGCTGAGCCTCGCCGAGGATGTCCCGCCGCTGACGCGGGCGCTCGGTCTGCTCGCTGCCACCCGCATCGGGTTGGTCGTGGACCTGCGCGCTGGGTCTGGTGGAGCGACGCCCGGTGTCGGAACTGACGGTGTCGGTGCTGTTTCTGCCCAGGACACAGTCGTCCTGCACACGATCGAAGCCGAACCGCTCGAGTCGGGCCGTGCCTCCGTGCGGGTCACCCGCTCTCGCTTCGAAGGCGTCGGTGTGACGATCGGGTCCGAGACCGCGAACCTCGACCAGGCGATGCGTGATTCCCGAGTCGAATTCGCCGCTGTGGTGCCGCTTAAGCCACAGCACACCATGCTGCTCACCGACGACGGAGAGATCGATGCCCAGTCGAGCCTCGACTGGTATCGCAGCGAGGTCCTCTCTGCCTCCTGAGCCCCGGACGTCCGGGTGCTTCGGTCCGAGAGCGGATGGCCCTCGGGTTCAGGCTGATCCGCGATTCACACGGACGGTGGAATCGCTGCGCGCCGCCGGCTGTGTCTTCGCCGAAGACGAAGCGGCGATCCTCCTTGAGGCAGCGGGCGGGCCCGCGCGGAGACTCGATGGTCTCGTGGCCCGCCGCGTTGCCGGCGAACCCCTCGAACAGATCGTCGGCTGGGTCGACTTCGCGGGCCTGCGATTGAGTGTCCAGCCTGGAGTGTTTGTGCCACGGCAGCGGACTGCTCTGCTCGCGACTCACGCGGTGTCCGCGACCCGGCGGATGATGAGCTCACAAGGGAATGGGACAGAGCCAGACGTCGCTGCTGTCCGACCTATTGTGCTCGAAGCGTTCTGTGGGGTCGGACCGGTCGCCTCAGTTGTGGCTGCCCGGGTGCCGGGAGTCGATATTCACCTCGGCGATGCGCAGGCTGAAGCCGTGCGATGTGCTGTGGAGAATGTTGATTGTTGCGTCCAGACAGGCGACTCCGCACAGGTGGGGGAGTCGGGTGCCACTGTGACGGGGCATGTCCTCGACTGTCTCCAGGGACTGCCCGACTCACTGCGGCAGTCAATCTCTGTCCTCGCGGCCGTGCCGCCCTATGTCCCTGAAACTGCGGCCGACTTTCTGCCCCATGAGGCCTTCGACTTCGAACCGAGCACTGCTCTGTTCGGCGGTGCTGATGGGCTCGACCTCGTCCGACGGCTCATCACGGAGTCGCTCGACTGGCTGGCTCCGGACGGAGTGCTGCTCATCGAACTCGGTCGTGGGCAGGTCGCAGAGGCCACCACATTCGCAACCGAGCGGAGGCTGGAAGCCCAGAGCCACCTCGGCGAGGACGAACAGACCGTGCTCCTCGAACTGCG
This sequence comes from Brevibacterium limosum, assembly GCF_011617705.1. Lineage (NCBI taxonomy): Bacteria > Bacillati > Actinomycetota > Actinomycetes > Micrococcales > Brevibacteriaceae > Brevibacterium > Brevibacterium limosum. The sequence goes on from NZ_CP050154.1 coordinate 1,454,090, forward strand.
TGGTCGAAACTGACAGTAACCGACCTCGTACCGACTGGCTCAAAGCGCACGTGCAGTGCATGAGGGCCGTGCGCCTGCACTTTGAGCCGGTCGGTGAGCGGGTGGAGTCAGTACGCTGGCCCACCCTGGGCGATGCGGATCAGTTGGCGAAGGCGTTGATCCCGGTCATGGTCCGCCCCAGGGTCAGCTGATGCACTTCGTGCGTGCCTTCGTAGGTCAGCACGGTCTCGAGGTTCACGGCGTGACGCAGCGGCGGGTATTCACTCGTGATGCCCGAACCGCCGAACAGGGCGCGCAGGTCACGGCAGACGTTCATCGCGGTGTCGACGTTGACCATCTTGCCCAGGCTGATCTGCTCGGGGCGCACACCCTTCTCCGAATCCTTGAGCTTGCCCAGGTGAGCGGCGAGCAGCGTGATCTGCGAGTACTGACCGAAAGCCTTCGCGAGCTTCTGCTGGGTGATCTGGAACGACGAGAGCGGACGGTCGAACTGGATGCGGGTGCCGGTGTACTCCAGAGCCGAGAGCAGGGCATCGCGGGCGGCACCAGTGACACCGAAGACGATTCCGTAGCGGGCCTCGGACAGGCAGGACAGGGGGCCCTTGAGGCCCTTGGCCTTCGGCAGCATCGCATCTTCGGGCAGACGGACGTTGTCGAGGACGATCTCACCGGTGATCGAGGCGCGCAGCGAGATCTTGCGGTGGATCTCCGGGGTCTGCACACCCTCGGCGTTCGAGGGGACGACGAAGCCGCGGACGACGTTCTGTCCCTTGTCGTCGACCTCTTCGGTCTTGGCCCACACGACCATGACATCGGAGACCGGCGAGTTCGTGATCCACATCTTCGCGCCGTTGAGGATCCAATCGGATCCGTCCTTCTTCGCCGTCGTCTTCATCCCCGACGGGTCGGAGCCGACATCGGGTTCTGTCAGCCCGAAGCAGCCGATGGCCTTGCCGGCGGCCATCTTCGGCAGCCATTCCTCCTTCTGCGCTTCCGATCCCCAGTGGTGGATGGCGAACATCGCCAGCGAACCCTGCACTGACACGAGCGAACGCAGACCGGAGTCGACGGCTTCGAGTTCACGACAGGCCAGTCCGTACTGAGTCGCTGTCGACCCGCCGCAGCCGTAGCCGTCGAGGTGCATGCCCAGCAGACCGAGCTCGCCGAGTCCTTCGGCCAGTTCGCGGGCGGGGATGGTGGCGTCGAGGAAGTAGTCGCCGATCTTCTCCCGAACGTTCTCGTCCAGCCATTTCTTCACGATCGATGCGAATTCGAGGTCATCGGATTCGAAGACCGAATCCAGTCCAAGAATGTCGTCAGGGCTCAGCGTCTTGCTCATATCCATCTCTTTCGCCATTGATTGTCTTCATTCACAGTTTTACCGGAACCCGGTGGAGGACCGGTGTCCCGAAGCACTACAGATGACCAGGTACGCTGGGCGACACACGAGCTCATGTCGAGTCATTTCCCAGAGAACTTTGGCATCATCGGTTGGCGTGAGTAAACGTGGTTTCATTGTAGTCGGCTCGACAGGTTCGGTCGGCACCCAGGCCCTCGACGTCCTCGCCGAGCACCGGGACGAGCACGCGATCACCGGCCTGGCTGCCGGATCTCAACTCGACCTTCTGCTCGAGCAGGCTCTTGACTTCCGTGTGCCCGTCATCGGGCTCACGACCCCTCCGACCGGGGGAGAGTCCGAGGTGCGTGAGCGCCTGACCCAGTTGGCCGCCGAGCGGGGAATCGCTGATCCCGTCGAAGCCATCCACCTCGGGCATGACGCCGCCGAGGTGGTTGCGGGCTCGGCGGCGGACATGGTCCTCAACGCGATCACCGGTGCGGCCGGTCTCGGCGCGACTCTGGCCGCTCTCGAGCGCGGCACGGATGTGGCCCTGGCGAACAAGGAATCCCTCATCATCGGCGGCTCCATCGTCCTCGACGCAGCCCGGGCCACGGGTGCCCGACTCGTTCCCGTCGACAGCGAACACTCCGCCATCGCCCAGGCGCTGCGGGCCGGCACCCATGGGGAAGTCAGCAAACTCATCATCACCGCCTCGGGTGGGCCCTTCCGGGGAATGACCCGCGATGCCCTGCGCCGAGTCACCCCCGCTCAGGCGCTCAACCATCCCACATGGTCGATGGGCTCGATGATCACCATCAACTCGGCGACCCTGGTCAACAAGGGCCTCGAAGTCATCGAAGCGCATCTGCTCTTCGACATCGACTTCGACCACATCGAGGTCGTCGTCCATCCGCAGTCGCAGATCCATTCGATGGTCGAGTTCACCGATGCCTCGACGATTGCGCAGCTCTCACCACCGGATATGCGGCTGCCGATCTCCTACGCTCTGGGCACCCAGGACGATGGAACGACGAAACGCCTGTCCTCGGGAGCCGTCCCGCACAATTGGGGCCAGCCCATGCACTGGTCGTTCGAACCGGTCAACCATCTCGCTTTTCCCGCGCTCGGCCTGGCCATCGACGCAGGTAAGAAGGGCCGCAGCTACCCGGCGGTGCTCAATGCCGCCAATGAGGAACTCGTCGCAGCATTCATCGCCGGTGACATCGCCTTCACCGGTATCGACAAGGGCCTCACCCGAGCACTGGCCGCTCACGAACCGGCGGCCGACCACACGGTGGAGACCGTACTGGTCGCCGATGCCTGGGCACGGGAGTTCGCTCGTGCCGATGTCGCCGAACAGAACGGGGGTCGCCGATGACAGTTGTGCTCTATATCGTCGGGATCATCCTGTTCCTCATCGGCATTTCGATCTCGATTGCGCTCCACGAACTCGGCCACCTCACCCCGGCGAAGAAGTTCGGGGTCAAGGTCACGCACTATATGGTCGGCTTCGGACCGACCCTGTTCTCCTTCCGCCGCGGTGAGACCGAATACGGCATCAAAGCGTTCCCCCTCGGCGGGTTCATCGCGATGCCGGGAATGTACCCGCCGGAAGACGCGACGAAATCCCGCCTCGAAGGAGCAGCAGTCGCGAACAACGGCGTCGCTGCGAACAGCAGTGTCGACGGCACGGAAGACCTCCTCGGTGGACCGGGCGCGGCACTCGACTCAACGGGCGACGGAACGGTGGAACACCTCGGCGAGGGGATGGGTGACGGTGATGCCGCTCCGCTGCGCAGGGATCGGAAGAAGCGGAAGGGGCGGCTGTTCGAGGACACGATGGCCGATGCCCGGGAGTTCTCGAATCAGGAGATCGAGCCGGGGGAGGAGCACCGGACGTTCTATGCGCTCAGCGTGCCCAAACGGCTCGTCGTCATGTTCTCAGGTCCCTTCGTCAACCTGGTGCTCGGCATCCTCATCATGGGGATCTCACTGCTGGGCATCGGTGTGGTCACTCCGACGACCACGGTTCAAACCGTTGTCGAATGCGCCGTGCCCGCCTCCGAGGCGCAGGAGCGTCCCGCCTCGGAGCAGAACAGGTGCCGACCCGACGATCAGCTCACGCCCGCGTGGGAGGCCGGGATCAAACCGGGGGATGAGATCACCGCGATCGCCGGTGTCGAGACGAAGGACTGGGACCAGCTGTCGTCGGTCATCAAGGAACATGCCGGCGAACGCGTCGATGTCGACTTCGTCCGCGACGGCGAGGCACAGACGGTGACGGTGCCGATCATCGCCACCGAACGGCCGAAGGCCGACGACGCGGGCAAGGCAGTGCTCAACCCGGACGGGACTCCGCAGACCGAGACACAGGGCTTCTTCGGCGTCGGACCCGTCCAGGAACGCCAGCCGCTTCCGCTCGGCGAGTTCCCCGGCGCAGTGTGGGATCAGGTCTCCGGAGTCTTCCACGCGATCCTGACGCTGCCGGTCAAACTCGTCGACATCGGCGAGGTCGCCGTCGGCACGAAGGACCGCGACGCCGAAGGGCTTGTCGGCATGGTCGGCGTCGGACGCATCGCCGGCGAGATCGTGTCCACCGACAAGATCGACGTCGTCGACAAAGCGCAGATGGGGTTGGGCATGCTCGGCTCGCTCAACATCTTCCTGTTCGCATTCAACATGATCCCGCTGCTGCCGCTCGACGGCGGTCACATCGCCGTCGGCCTCTACGAAGGCGCGCGCCGCCGCATCAACCGGTGGCGCGGACGCGGGCTGATCGGTCCCTTCGACACGGCGAAGCTGCTGCCCCTGACCTATGTGTGCATCGGCCTGATGCTGTGCATGACCGCACTGCTCGTCTACGTCGACCTCGTCAAACCCATCACCCTCGACGCGATCTTCAACTCCGGGGGATAGGAGAGGCAGGGCGGCTGGGCTGAGCGACCGAACTCTGCGGCTGAGCGTGAGTCGCCTGCGGCTGAGCTCGTTCAGCTGCTGAGCGTGATCGCCTGCACCTCGCCGAGGTGGTTGAGCCCCACCGTGATCGTTGCCTTCGCCTCTGCTGTGCCCGTCACCGCCGAATCGCCGGTGTACGGCACTGTGACCACTCCGCGCAGCGGGGAGACCATGGTCAGGTCCGCCCCGGTGACGGGACGGTCGATCTGCTTCTCCGCCCGCCACCGGGCGAAGCGCTCCCGCCGTTCGTCGCGGGGTTCGTCGAGGTCCATATTCGTCGAGAAGATCGCCTCTGCGACGGCGTCGTCGAAGTCGTTGACGAGGTTTGCCGCGGCCAGCACGGTGTCGGTCTGGGCTTGGGCTGCGGGGAAGCGCGGCACCGGCACCGAGGTGGTCCGTCGTTCCAGCCGGGTGGCCTGTCGTCCCGTGGCCGCCGCCCACCCGAGGTCGAGCGAGTCCTGGACGACCCGCTGCGCCGGATAGTACGTGGTGTTGCCGAGCACGACGATGCTTAACCCCAGGTCTGGGAACCACCGCATGTGTGAGCCGTATCCGGGGTAGCCGCCGGAATGGCAGACGACGCGACCGAATCGGGTGTCCAGACGTGTCTCGAGCCCGTATCCGTAGCTGAGCGTCTCCGAGTGATGGTCACTCGTCTGGAGCTCCATGGTCCGTCGTGGCTGCTGGTCGTCGGCGAGGATCCGCGACCAGGCTCCGGGCGTGTATGTGTCCAGGTGTTCGAGGGCAGCGAGGTGTGTGTCCATCCACGCACCGATGTCGTCCACTGTGGAGATGACACCGCCGATGGGGGAGAAGACCCCCGGGCCGGTGAGTTCTGCCAGGTGGAGGCCGCCGTCGAGATCGACGCGGAACCCCGACGCCAGGTCCGGGAAGTCGGTGTGGTCGAACCCGGTGCGCGTGAGACCCAGCGGCTCGAAGACCTCCGTGCTCACGAGTTCGATGAACGTCCGGCCGGTGACCGCCTCGGCGACCATGCCGAGCAGGGCATATCCGAGGTTCGAATACTCGTAGCCGGTGTCGGCGGGCGCGCAGGCGATCGCGCCGCGGTGCAGCCATGCGGTGAGCTCGGCCGGAGTCATCGCCTCCATCCGATCGGCCCACGGGTCGTCCTTCGTGAATCCGGTGCTCATCGTCAGCGCCTGTCGGCAGGTGCGGTCGGCGATCGCAGTGTCGGCGAGCTCGGGCAGCAGGACACCGAACGGTGTGTCCAGGTCGAGGCCGTCGGCGGCGAGGAAGCCGATGGCTGCGGCAGTGAAGGACTTCGTCATCGAGGCGATCCGGTACGGAACGTCGGCGTTCACGGTTCGGGCGGGACCGCCTCGGCGAAAGATTCCCCACGCCAGGGATCCGCCCTGTTCGTCGAGCTTCTGAGATTCGGCATCGAGGGCCGCGGTCATCGCCTCGATATCGGGTTCGACGAATTCGGGTGTGCTCACTGGGCCGCTCCTTCGTGCAGACTTCACGTCATCTTCACACTACCGTCAGCCGGTGATAGGGGTGCGTGGTCGGCGGCGCGGCAGTGGTGCGTGGATGGGCCCGCGGTCGCGCAGGTGCCGTTCCAGGGTGCGCACTGCGGACGGTCGGCCGTGTGTCAGTGGGAGGTCCTACAATGGTGATGGTTCGCACAATCCGGGCTCCGCATCGGCGCCGACTCGGACATTGTGGCTGGTCACCAGCCCGACTGAAGGGATCCTTCGTGACATCGGTCAATCTCGGAATGCCCGCACCGCCGCCTCCCGTGCTTGCTCCGCGGAGGAAGACGAGGCAGATCAACGTCGGACGGGTGGGGGTCGGCTCCGATTCCCCGGTGAGCGTGCAGTCGATGACGACGACGCAGACGACGGACATCAACGGGACTCTGCAGCAGATCGCCGAACTCACCGCCGCCGGCTGCGATATCGTCCGCGTGGCCTGCCCGACCGCCGACGATGCCGCGGCCCTGCCGATCATCGCCGGCAAATCCCAGATCCCCGTCATCGCCGATATCCACTTCCAACCCAAATACGTCTTCGCCGCCATCGACGCCGGCTGCGCGGGGGTGCGCGTCAACCCCGGCAACATCCGCAGATTCGACGACCAGGTCAAAGAGATCTCGAAGGCCGCCGCCGAGGCAGGCGTGTCCATCCGCATCGGCGTCAACGCCGGGTCCCTCGACAAACGGCTGATGGAGAAATTCGGCAAGGCCACGCCCGAAGCGCTCGTCGAATCCGCGCTGTGGGAGGCCTCCCTGTTCGAAGAGCACGGATTCTATGACTTCAAGATCTCCGTCAAACACCACGACCCGGTGATCATGGTCCGCGCCTACGAGCTGCTGGCCGAGCGCGGCGATTGGCCGCTGCATCTGGGCGTCACCGAGGCGGGCCCCGCCTTCCAAGGCACGATCAAATCCGCCACGGCCTTCGGCCACCTGCTGGCCGAGGGCATCGGGGACACCATCCGAGTGTCGCTGTCCGCACCTCCGGCCGAGGAGGTCAAGGTCGGCAACCAGATCCTCGAATCCCTCAACCTGCGCCCCCGGAAGCTCGAGATCGTCTCCTGCCCGTCCTGCGGACGTGCGCAGGTCGACGTGTACACGCTCGCCGAACGCGTCACCGCCGGCCTCGAAGGCATGGAGGTGCCGCTGCGAGTCGCCGTCATGGGGTGCGTTGTCAACGGGCCCGGCGAGGCCCGCGACGCCGACCTCGGTGTGGCCAGCGGCAACGGCAAAGGGCAGATCTTCGTCAAGGGAGAGGTCATCAGGACCGTACCCGAATCCGAGATCGTCGAGACCCTCATCCATGAGGCCAACCGCATCGCCGAGGAGGCCGCGGGCGAGTCATCCGGTGTCGCCTCGGGGCCGCCTGAAGTCACCGTGGGATAGGTGCGATACCTTGTGAGGACGAACAGATTCATGGTCCAGTCATTGGCCCATGCTGACGGCTGAGAAAGAGTTCAGGGGCACATGGCGCTGAGGATCGCACGACTGGAACATCAGCACACCCGGTGGCTGACGGACCTGCTTGCGCGCAACCCCTGCGAGAACGTCTACCTCATCTCCCTCCTCGAAGTCACCGGCACTGCCCGGCTGGGGTCACCGGCAGGAACGCTGTACGGAATCTTCGACGGTGACCGACCCGTCGCCGCCTACTGGGTGGGCGGGAACATCATCCCGGTCGCGGCGACTCCGGCGACGAATGACGTGCTCGCCCGCAAACTCAATGCCGACGGTCGCGTGTCCTGCTCACTCATCGGCAGTCGGTCGGTCATCCTCGACCTGCGGCAGCGACTCAACTGGGGCGAACCGCGCGGAGTGCGTGAGCGACAGCCGCTGCTGGCCATCAGCTCCGATCCGCGGGTGGCCCCTGATGAGCATGTGCACCGGGTGACTCTCGACGATCTCGGCGCAGTGTTTCCCGCCAGCGTCGACATGTTCACCAAAGAGGTCGGATTCTCACCGATCGAGGACGGCACCGCCGGGTACCTGTCGCGGGTGCGCGGGATCATCCGCAGCAAGAACTGCTACGCCAGGATCTCCGACACTCTGCCGCAGGGAGGAGCGGTGCCGAGGTGGCCGGCCACCGAACAGGACGAGCAGGTGCTGTTCAAGGCCGATATCGGCATCCGCGCTCGACGCATCGTCCAAGTCCAAGGAGTGTGGGTCCATCCCGAAGTGCGCAATCAGGGCCTCGGCGCCTCGGGCATGGCCGCCGTCGTCCAACGCACCCGCGACAAAGGCCATTCCACGGTGAGCCTGTACGCCAATGACTACAACGAGACGGCTCTGCGCATGTATGCCCGTGTCGGCTTCGAACAGGTCGGCACCTTCGCCACCGTCATGTACTGAGCGGTCGGCGAATCAGTCGCGGCGATTGCGGGACTGCGGTTTGGCCATATCGCCGAGGAACTTCTCCATCTCCCGGCGGTCCTTCTTCGTCGGACGCCCCAAGCCCTTGTCGCGCCTGGGCACGAATCCGCGCAGCGCCGGATCGGGCGGGGGAGTCAGATCCTCGTAGCACTTCACGGCCACACTGGCCTGCATCCGAGTGGGGATGAACCCGGTGATCTTCCAGATGAATTCCGACCCGGCCTTGCGCACTCGGACCTCTTGGCCGATCGTCACCTTCTGCGCGGCCTTGACCCGCTGACCATCGACCTGGACATGGCCGCCGCGGCAGGCTTGAGTGGCGAGGTTGCGGGTCTTGAACATCCGTGTCGTCCACAGCCACACGTCGATGCGCATGTGCTTGGACGGGTCACGATCGATCTCAGTCATCTCACTCCCGTCGGGATCCCTCTGGCGTTTCGAGCCGAGTGTCAGCGCGCAGAGCCAGGGCCGAGCGCCTCGTGAACGTCTGCGCAGGGCGGCCCCGCCCCTGGCTGACGGCCTGACCGGTGGGGTCGAGCAGAGGCAGCATGGTGCGGCGGAACGTATCGGCCTGCAGGCTCTCCCCGGCGACGACCTCGTGGAGTTCGCGCAGCTGTCGCAGCGAGAACTCCCTCTCCAGCAGCCCGAAGGGGTCCGGGGTGCGTTCGTGGAAATCCCGCAGCCGGTGCACGGCCACGCGCACGATCTCCTGATGTTCGGCACTGAGCTCACCGACGTCATGGACGGGTACGAGCTTCCGGCTGTGGACGGGGGAGTCGGGATGATCGGAATCGGACTCCGCAGGCTCAGGTTCGGCCGCCTCGGCGGGGGTGTCACCGGTGCCGTCATCCTCGGCGAGTCCGACGTCGGCGGCGGAGAGCACATCGAGGTGGGCTACGGAGATCACCCAGCCGCGATCGTCACGGTCGGGCTGGTCGAACACATGCAGCTGGACGGGGGCACGGTCGACCAACCGAGCCTTCTCACGCAGACAGCGGGCGACCGCCTCGGCGAGGCGTTCCTGCGGACGCAGAATCGACCCGGGCAGCTGCCACACCCCGTCTCCGGGATGGGTCATGAGAACATGCAGGCCACGGCCGGGCACGGGGCAGAGGACCGCGGTGTCGACCGCGACCGAGGGCCGCGGGAACTGCGTGAGTTGACTGGGATCAGGCATGCTCTTCGTATCGTTCGGACTCATCATTTCAGCGGGGACCGGGCGGGGAACCGGACGGTCCCGACCGCTGCTGGACTTCGGTGCTGCAGCCACCAGTCTAATTCTCTTCCCCCAGGTGACGAATCCGCGCCCGCACGGATTCCCTCCGCTTCGTCCGCGTGCGATAGTGTTCGATCTGAGTCTTGACAAGTTGAGGAGTTTTACCCATGGCCCTGCGCATGTCGTCCCTGTTCGTGCGAACCCAGAAGGAGGACCCGGTCGGCGCCGAGGTGGCCAGCCACAGACTGCTGCACCGCGCCGGATACATCCGCAGGTCAGCACCGGGAATCTACACGTGGCTGCCGCTGGGTCTGGCCGTGCTCGGCAAGATCGAAGCCATCGTGCGCGAAGAGATGGCGCTCGCCGGCTCCCAGGAAGTCCACTTCCCGGGCCTGCTGCCCGCCGATCCGTACAAGAAGTCCGGCCGCTGGGAAGCCTTCGGACCCGACCTCTTCCACCTGCGTGACCGCCGCGAGAACGACTACATCCTCGCCCCCACCCATGAGGAGGTCTTCACCCTCCTGGTCAAGGACCTCTACTCCTCGTACAAAGACCTGCCGCTGTCGATCTACCAGATCCAGACGAAGTACCGCGACGAGGCCCGCCCCCGCGCCGGTCTGCTGCGCGGACGCGAATTCATCATGAAGGACGCCTACTCCTTCGACATCGACGACGCCGGTCTCGACGCCTCGTACGAGGCCATGCGCGTGGCCTACCTGCGCGCCTTCGCCCGCCTCGGCCTGCCGTGCCTGCCGGTCAAGGCGACCCCGGGTGCCATGGGCGGCTCCGGAACCGAGGAGTTCATCTACCCCTCCGAGGTCGGAGAGGACACCTTCGTCCGGTCCCCGGGCGGATACGCCGCGAACGTCGAGGCCGTGACCTCGATCGTGCCCGAGGCGATCCCGTACTCGCAGTCGCCTGCCGCGCATGTCGAGGACACCCCTGACACCCCGACCATCGAGACCCTCGTGGCGGCTGCGAACGCGGACCATCCGCGCGCCGATCGCGAATGGACGGCCGCGGACACCCTGAAGAACGTCGTCTGCGCCGTCACCCACCCCGACGGCACTCGCGAGATCATCGTCATCGGCCTGCCCGGCGACCGCGAGGTCGACCTCGACCGTGCCGCCGGCACCGGAATGCTCGGCGACGGCGAGGTCGACCTCGAAGCCGCGACTGCTGAGGACCTCGCCGCTCATCCCGAGCTCGTCAAGGGATACATCGGGCCCGGCAACGACCTCGACAGCCCCGTGCTCGGCCTCGAATCGCCGTCGAAGATCCGCTACCTCCTCGACCCCCGCGTCGTCGACGGCACCCGCTGGATCACCGGAGCCAACGAGCCGGGTCGCCACGTCTTCGACCTCGTCGCCGGACGGGACTTCGCCGCCGACGGCACGATCGAAGCCGCCCAGGTCGTCCTCGGCGACCCGGCCCCGGACGGTTCCGGTCCGCTGGAGCTGGCCCGCGGTGTCGAGATCGGTCAGATCTTCAAGCTCGGTCGCAAGTACGCCGAATCCCTCGAGCTCAAGGTGCTCGATCAGAACGGCAAGGCCCAGACCGTGACCATGGGCTCCTATGGCCTCGGCGTCACCCGCGTCATGGCCTGCATCGCCGAGGAATACCATTCCGAGGACGGGCTCCTGTGGCCGCAGCATCTGGCCCCGGCCGATGTGCACATCATCGTCGCCGGCAAGGGCGAAGAGATCGCCGAGGCGGCCGAGAAGATGACGGCCGAACTCGAGTCCGACGGCATCAGCGTCCTCCTCGATGACCGGAACAAGGTCTCGCCCGGATTCAAGTTCGCCGATGCCGAGCTCATCGGCATCCCCAGCGTCATCGTCGTCGGCCGCGGTCTGGCCGACGGCGTCGTCGAGGTGCGTGACCGTCTGGCCGGCGAGAAGTCCGACCAGCCCGTCGCAGAGGTGGTCCCCGCCACCGTGGCACGCGTCCGTCAGGCGTACGCCGAGGCCGCAGCCGCAGCCGATGCGGCGATCAGCGCCGACGAGAACGCCTGAGCCGCCTCGGTGTTCGAAGCCCTCGCCGGAGGCATCGACGTCACCTGGACGATGGTTCTGTGGCTGCTCGCCGCAGGACTCCTGGCCGGGTGGATCGACGCCGTCGTCGGCGGGGGCGGACTGATCCAGCTGCCCGCGCTGCTGCTGGTGCCGGGGATGAGCCCCGTCCAAGCGGTCGCGACGAACAAGATCGGCTCGATTGCGGGCACGACCGCCTCGGCGATCACCTACCTGCGTAAGATCACCCCGGACCGGTCGGCGACGATCCCGGCCGCGGCCTCGGCGTTCCTCGGTGCCGTGCTCGGAGCGAAGCTCGCGACCTTGGTGCCGAGCGAGGCCTTCACCCCGATCATCCTGCTGGCGCTCATCGGGGTCGGGATCTTCACCGTGCTCAACCCCAGCCTCGGTGCCGATGCCACTCTGCGTTTCGGGGAGACCTCGAAACGTCACCATGCGCTGTCATGGCTGATCGGGCTCGTCATCGGCATCTACGACGGCGTGCTCGGGCCGGGGACGGGATCGTTCCTCGTCATCGCCTTCGTCTCGATCATCGGATTCTCGTTCCTGCAGGCCTCGGCCACGGCCAAGGTCATCAACTGGGCCACGAACTTCGGAGCGCTCGTCTACTTCGTCCCCGACGGTCAGGTCGTGTGGCTGCTGGGCATCGTGGTGGCCGTCGGCAACGTCGCAGGCGGAATCGTCGGCGCCCGCACCGCGCTGGCGAAGGGCTCCGGGTTCGTCCGCGTCATCTTCGTCATCGTCGTCTCCGCGATGATCCTCAAACTCGGATACGACGTCATCTCCAGCCTCATCCACTAACTGCTACCTGACGGCGGCGCAGCAACCTCGCGCAAGGTTGCTGGGCCGCCGTCAGGTAGCAATAAGAGGTCAGCCTATGGGTTTGAGGGCGTGGGCGTTGACTCCGGCGACGTCGGCGCCGGACAGAGCGCGGGCCACCCACAGTGAGCGGGCGGCATCGGCCAGGCTCGAGGTCGAACCGCCGGAGGCCGCGCGCAGGTACCAGAACATGTTCGTGATCTCCCGGGCCACGGTCGCGCCCATCCCGTACTGCGGATCGACCCCGGCACACAGTGCCAGATCGGTGGCGAAACCCCGCAGCCACGCCGCCTGCGCCTGCGGATGATCCGACGGGATCTCGGCCAAGCGGTTCCACAGCACCGGAGCCAGCGTGTACGCGGTCGGACCGGCCAAGGGCTGCGGGTCGATGGCCTTCCACGTCGAAATGCCCGTCGGATCGGGATTGCCGGCGAGGATGTTGTAGTAGTGCAGGTCGGCGTGGATGAGCCAGTTCTCCTCCGAAGACGCCAGAGTCCGCATCCAATTGCGGGCGAACGACAGCAGCAGCGAATCGTGCGGACCCGCCTCCGACCACCCGGTCAGCAGCGCGGCATCGGCATCGAACGAGTTCAGCCACCCGGCCACGACATCCTGGACCCGCAGGAACTCCGAGGTCGCCGGAATCTCCAAGGACCGCTGCAGGGCACCCCACACCGGCGGCACGTCGGCCAGGGCCAACACGGACAGATTGTCCTTAGTGCGCAGCCGCTCCTGCAGAGTGACCCGGAAACTGCGATCATCGCGGATGACCCGGACCGCGCCGTGCCCGTTCCACATCGTCAGTGCCCGCAGCACCTGCGCATGCGCGGCCGTATGCGCCGAGGTGGGAGCGGCGAACCGCAGCACACCCTGATAGTTCTCCTGAGTGAGCACCGGAATCACCAGCGACTCGCACCCGGCCCACGGCGCCCCCGGCACATCGTCGAAGCGCAGCTTCCACCGGTCGAGGAGCTCGTTGGCCATATAGTCGAGCGCCGCGACCCACGAATCGGTGCGGAATTCGCCGATGATCTCGCGCGTCGCACGATAGAGAACCGGTGGAACCTTCACTCCTGCACCTCCGCCTGCCCGGGTTCGTCATAGGTGAAGCGCAGCGGCTGCGGATCGGCGAAGACCGTTCGGGTCCGAGCCGATTCCCACAGTCGCAGAATCGCCGAGGCGTCCGCCTCCAACCAGGGCAGAAGCGCGGAGGCGACGCCGTCCTCGAGGGAGAGGGCGAGGTCCTTCGCGGATTCCGCATCCGTCGGTGTGGGGTCGAGCTTCCACGCCGAGGCGGCCGGATCGGCCGCGTCCTCTCCGAGGAGTTCCAGCATCTCCCCGGACAGGGCACCCAGAGACTCGAGCCGCGCTAGCGCCCCCTTGCGTTCGCGCGACTTCGCGTCGAAGTTCACAGCCAGGCGCTCATAGCCGTACGCGGCCGCCCGGGACTGGTTGAGGATCGCATTGAAGACCTCGGCGCGATCGTCCTGGTCCTCATCGTCGACGTCCTGCTTCGAGTCCTGAGTCGTCTGCCTCCGGTCCCCGTCCTGGTCCATCTGGTCGCGGCCGGTGCGGATGAGGTCGTCGGCTGTGGTGATGATCTCCGGCTTCGTCGTCCCGGCGATCAGAGCCAGACCCGTCGCCGCGTCGGCCAGGATGGGAATGAGCCCCGATCCCAGGGACGACGAGGCTTCGAAGACGGCTCGGGACGCGACCTCGGCGGCCTGGACGAAGGTGCGTTCCTCTTCGATCGGGGGTGCTTCGGTGGCGAACTCGGTCGGCGGATTCCAAACTGGTCCGACCGCCGCAACGACATCGGCGAGGTCCTCACCAGCGGTTTCGGGGTCGCCTGGACCAGGAGAGGTGGAGTCGAGGATGCGGGCCAGACGATTGCGCAGCTGCCGGGTCGAATCCAGCGTGGGGATCTCGGGATCCTGATCGAGTCGCAGGCCGCAGGCGGTGAGCAGACCCAGACTCAACCCGCCGACGCCGGCAGTCAGAAGGCCGCGGCGACTGACGGGAAAACGCATACGGCAATCCTATCGGATGCCCGGTCGTCGCCGAGGAATGCCCGGTCGTCGCCGAGGAATGCCCGGTCGTCGCCGAGGAACGCCCGAGCGATCGCCGAGGAACGCCCGAGCGATCGCCGAGGGGCGCCCGACCTGCCGCAGCACGAGACTCGGACACCTCACCGATTGGGGCGAAGGCTTAACCTCGACGGCGGCTGTCGCTTAGGGTGGGTGAGAACAAGGCGACCGCGCAGGTGCACGGTGCGTCGGACCCCTCGCCCCACCTCGGCGAGGGGAGAGGCTGGAGATATGGAGGAGAAATGGACGAAGACGTCGAGCGGATCAAGGGCCTGCTCGCCCCGCCCCTGCAGGACGCGGGATTCCACCTCGAGACCGTCAAGGCGGTAGCGGCCGGACCGCGGCGCACGCTCACCGTCGTCGTCGACCTCGACGAATCGAGCACCGACCCGATGTCGATGGAGAAGATCGCCGAATCGACGAAGATCGTCGGCGACGCCCTCGACGAGGTCGAGATCTTCCGGGACAAGCCCTACCAGCTCGAGGTCACGAGCCCCGGCGCCACCCGGAAACTCGAGACCCCACGCCACTTCCGACGTGTCATCGGCCGCCGCCTGGAGATCACCACGAAGAAGGACACCTTCAAGCTCGACCTCGCCGAGGTGGGGGAGAGTTCGATCACGGGCACCGACCCCCAGCGCAAGGAGCCGAAGACGGTCGACCTCGGCGATATCCGCAGGGCCCAGGTGGAACTGAAGTTCCGCTGAGGCAGAACTCACGCTTCGCCGGCGGTGAAGAGCCCCATCGGAGACAGAATGCGGGCGCGGACTGGGATAGACTGTGACGCCTGCATAAGTGAACACAGACAATTCAATGCTCGATTGAGCCGGAGAGGACTTAGACATGGACATCGACCTCAATGTTCTGCGCGTGATCGAACGAGAGCGTGAGATTCCGCTGGAAACCCTCATCGAACTCATCGAACAGGCGCTCTTCCTCGCCTACCAGAAGACCGAAGGGGCATGGCCCGACGCCCGCGCCGAACTCGACAAGTCCACGGGTGAGGTGCGCATCCTCGCCGTGGAGTTCGACAACGACGACAACCCGATCGGCGAATTCGACGACACCCCCACCGGTTTCGGCCGCATCGCCGCCCAGACCGCCCGGCAGGTCATCCACCAGCGGCTGCGCGACGTCGAGGACGAGACGCTGCTCGGCACATTCAAGGGCCGCGAGGGCGAGATCGTCTCGGGCATCATCCAGCAGAGCCGGGACCCGCAGATGGTCCAGGTCGACCTCGGCGATGTCGAAGCAGTGCTGCCCCCGCACGAACAGGTCCCCGGCGAGACCTACGCCCATGGCACCCGCCTGCGCGTCTACATCGCCGATGTCCACAAGGGAACGAAGGGCACCTCGGTCACCGTCTCCCGCACCCACCCGAACCTCGTGCGCAGGCTCTTCGCCCATGAGGCCCCGGAGATCGCCGACGGCACCGTCGAGATCGTATCCCTGGCCCGCGAGGCCGGCCACCGCACGAAACTCGCCGTGCGCGCCACGAAGCCCGGAGTCAACGCCAAAGGCTCATGCATCGGCGAACTCGGCTCGCGCGTGCGCGCAGTGATGAACGAACTCGGCCAGGAGAAGATCGACATCGTCGACTACTCCGACGACCCGGCGAAGTTCATCACCCACGCGCTGTCCCCGGCCAAGGCCAAGAGCATCGAGATCCTCGACGCCGCCGCCCAGGAGTCGCGCGCCGTCGTCCCCATCGACCAGCTCTCCCTGGCCATCGGCAAGGAAGGGCAGAACGCGCGCCTGGCAGCGAAGCTCACCGGCTGGAAGATCGACATCGTCGCAGGCGAGTAGCCTTTCGCAGTGATCCGCACCACTGGCCCCCTTGGCGCGAGCGGGGTTGCCGGTGCTGTAGAATCATTCATTGTGAATGTTGGTGATGGACCCGTAAGGACGTGCATCGCCTGTAGGCAGAAGGCCGGTCGGGACGAGCTGACACGCTTCGTGTTCCGCCCCGATCAGCGCCCCGCCGTCGTCCACGATGTGTCAGCGACACTGCCGGGACGTGGTGCTTGGGCGCACCCTGATGAGAAGTGCCTGAACAAGGCCCTGACCACTGCCGCCTTCGCTCGATCCTTTCGAACGAAGATCACCGCCTCGGACCTCCCGAGGCCGGACACCGAACCCAAAGAGAACGGGTAGCCGAATGGATGACAAGTTGTGAGTGTCGCACGATGACACCCAAACGGAATTCGAGAGAGCAGTGAAATGAGAACTGCTCTTCATTGATGAGGTTCTTTCCTGACCGGGAAAGAACCCGGACAGGAGAACTGTGGCAAAGCCCCGTGTCCATGAGCTCGCGAAAGAGCTCGGCACAACAAGTAAGAACGTCCTCGAAAAGCTCCAGGACATGGGCGAATTCGTTCGCTCCGCCTCTTCGACGCTCGAAGCGCCCGTCGTGCGTCGTGTGAAGGAGGCATTCGCCGATTCCGCTCCCGCCGATGGCGAGAAGAAGTCCGCCGGTGGCGCGAAGAAGGCCGCCAAGCCGGCCGCGAAGCCCGGAGCCCCGAAGCCCGGTGCGAAGCCCGCACCCAAACCAGCTGCGAAGTCGGCGGCCAAGCCGGGTGCTGCGAAGCCTGCCGGATCCGCAGAATCGGCCCCCGCCGAGGATACCGCCCCCGCTGCGAAATCCGCTCCGAAGCCCGGCGCCAAGCCGGCCGCTCCGAAGACCGCAGAGCCGACCGAGGCCCCCGCAGCCGAGACCAAGCCGGCTGCCTCCTCGGCGCCGAAGCCCGGTGCACCGAAGCCGTCTGCCGCACCCAAGCCGGGTGCACCGAAGCCGGGCGCGCCCAAACCCGGTGCGCCGAAGCCAGGCGGTCGTGGAGCTGCACGGCCCGGCAACAACCCGTTCGCTTCCTCCCAGGGAATGCCGAAGCCCGGCCGCGGATCCAAGTCCGGCGGTCGTCCCGGCGGCCAGGGCGGTCAGGGTGGCCAGGGCGGACGCCCCGGCAACAACCCGTTCGCTCCTTCGCAGGGAATGCCGAAGCCCGGCCAGAAGCAGCGCGGCGCAGGAGAGGACTCCTCGGGCGGTCCCCGTCCGGCACCTCGCCCGGGCGCACCTCGCCCCAACCCGTCGATGCTGAAGAACTCGGCGCTGAACAAACCCGCTCCCGGCCGCGGTCGCGGCGGCGGACGCGGAAATGCCCCCGGCGGCGCACCCGGTGCACCGGGCGGCGCTCCCGGCGGTCCTCGTCGTGGGCCCGGCGGCGGTCCCGGTGGTCGCGGTTCAGGTCGCGGTCGCGGAAGCACGCAGGGTGCATTCGGCCGCGGCGGCGGTCCCCGTCAGAAGGGACGCAAGTCGAAGCGGGCGAAGCGCGCAGAGCTCGAGCAGATGCAGGCTCCGTCGGTCGGCGGCGTCAGCGTTCCGCGCGGAGACGGCACCACGCCGCTGCGTCTGCGTCGCGGCTCCTCATTGGCCGACTTCGCCGAGAAGATCAACACCGATCCGACGAACCTCGTGACCGTGCTCTTCCACCTCGGTGAGATGGCCACGATCACCCAGTCCCTCGACGAGGCGACCTTCGAGGTCCTCGGCGAGGAGCTCGGCTACAAGATCGAGATCGTCTCGCCCGAAGACGAAGACCGCGAGCTGCTCGAGACCTTCGACATCGACCTCGACGCCGAAGCCGCAGAGGAGGACGATGAGGACCTGCAGGCACGTCCGCCGGTCATCACCGTCATGGGTCACGTCGACCACGGTAAGACCAAGCTGCTCGATGCGATCCGTTCGGCCAATGTCGCCTCCCGCGAAGCCGGCGGAATCACTCAGCACATAGGTGCCTACCAGGTCGAGGTCGACCACGAGGGCCAGGAGCGCAAGCTCACCTTCCTCGACACCCCTGGTCACGAGGCATTCACTGCCATGCGTGCCCGCGGTGCGAAGTCGACGGACCTCGCGATCCTCGTGGTCGCCGCCGACGACGGCGTCATGCCGCAGACGATCGAAGCTCTCAACCACGCTCAGGCGGCCGAAGTGCCGATCGTCGTGGCCGTGAACAAGATCGATAAGGAAGGCGCCAACCCCGCCAAGGTCATGCAGCAGCTGACCGAATACAACCTCGTGGCCGAAGAATACGGCGGCGAAACGATGTTCGTGCCCATCTCCGCACTCAAGCGCGAGGGCATCGACCAGCTGCTCGAGTCCGTCCTGCTGACCACCGATGCGGCCCTGGATCTGCGGGCGAACCCCGACAAGTCCGCTCGCGGCATCGCGATCGAGGCCAAGCTCGACAAGGGCCGCGGTGCGGTCGCCACGGTCCTCGTCGAGTCCGGCTCCCTCCGTCAGGGCGATGCCATCGTCTGCGGCACCGCCTACGGACGTGTGCGTGCGATGTTCGATGAGAACGGCAACCTCGTCGAGGAAGCCGGACCCTCACGCCCGGTCCAGGTGCTCGGTCTGTCTTCAGTGCCCCGCGCCGGTGACTCGTTCATCTCAACCGATGACGATCGCACGGCCCGTCAGATCGCTGAGAAGCGTGACGCCATCGAGCGCAACGCCGCTCAGGCTCGCGGTCGCAAGCGCATCAGCCTCGAGGACTTCACGAAGGCTCTGGCCGAGGGCAAGGTCGACATGCTCAACCTCATCCTCAAGGGTGACGTCTCCGGTGCTGTCGAAGCGCTCGAGGATTCGCTGCTCAAGATCGATGTGGGCGACGACGTCGACCTGCGGATCATCCACCGCGGCGTCGGAGCGATCACGGAGAACGACATCAACCTGGCCACGGTCGACAACGCGATCGTCCTCGGCTTCAACGTCCGTCCGGAAGCGAAGGCTCGCGACCTGGCAGACCGCGAAGGCGTCGACGTCCGCTACTACTCGGTCATCTACCAGGCGATCGACGACATCGAGAGCTCGCTCAAGGGCATGCTCAAGCCCGAGTACGAAGAGGTCCAGACCGGCACCGCGGAGATCCGCGAGGTCTTCCGCTCGTCGAAGTTCGGCAACATCGCCGGTTCGATCGTCCGCGACGGCCACATCAAGCGGAACTCGACCGCTCGCGTCACCCGCGACGGAATCGTCATCGGCGACAACGTCCACATCGAATCGCTGCGCCGGTTCAAGGACGATGCGACCGAGGTCCGCGAAGGCTACGAGTGCGGTATCGGACTCGGCAAGTTCAACGACCTGCGTGTCGGCGACATCATCGAGACCTTCGAGATGCAGGAGAAGCCGCGCGACTGAACGGTCGCTTCCGACGAGTCACCCCGATGACTTCGAGCGCACCAGCGCACCCGAGGATTCGGATGGGACTCGCCACGTGAGTCGAAGGCTCCGGTCGGCCCCCGGACGGGGACCGACCGGAGCCGGTTCGATTCCACAGCTAACATAGGGCCGGAAGAGTTGTTCCGGCCCCGAACAGAAGGACAAGCACCATGGCAGACTCGACACGGGCCCGCAAGATCGCCGACCAGATCAAGGTCATCGTCGCCAGCACCATCGAGCGCAAGCTCAAGGATCCGCGCCTCGGCTTCGTCACCGTCACCGACGTGCGCGTGACCGGTGATCTGCAGCACGCCACCATCTTCTACACCGTGTACGGCGACGACCAGGACCTCGTCGGCACCGGTCATGCCCTCGAATCGGCCAAGGGCTTCATCCGCTCCGAGGTCGGCAAGGGACTGACGATCCGTCTGACCCCGAGCCTCGAATTCATCGCCGATGCCGTCCCCGAGGCAGCCGCCCGTCTCGACGGACTGCTCGCTCAGGCCGCCGCCGACGATGCTCGCGTGGCCGGATTGGCCAAGAACGCGGAACATGCGGGCGAGTCGGACCCGTACAAGAACAACGACGACGCCGACGAAGACTGAGCCTCTCATCGCGGCGCTCATCGCATCGCCCCTGGTCATCGGGGGAGTGCCACCGATCGGCGGCATAAGGCCCGAGTTGAGCTTCGTCACGTCCGGAAAAAAGTTCTCGTAACAGTTTTGTTATCTTTCCGAGATGTCGTAGACTTTTTGCGGTAACGAAATGATTACGACTCTGTTAAGGGAATTCTGCATTGGGTAAGCACTCCTCACCGAAGCCGTCGTTCGCGAAGCAGCTGATCCGGGATCTGGCTCCCGGCAACCGCCCCGCCGGCCGGCGCGCAGCGAATGCGCCGTCCACGGCGACTTCCGTGCTGGCGACCGTCAAGCAGCGTCCCGTCGTCGCCGCGATCGCCGTTCCTGCCGCCGCGACCGCCGCCGTCGTCGGTTCGACCGTCGTCATGGGACCGCCCGAGTCCGGCAATGTCACCACCGAAGCCGCATCGACGACACCCGAGGAGTCGAACACATCCTCGACCGTGAGCCAGAAGGAGCTCGACGCCGAGCGCAAGAAGGCCGGCGAAGAGTACCTGGAGAAGGTCAAGGACGACCCGAAGTACAAGAACAAGTCCTCGAAGACCACTCTCGAGGTCAAGGCGCCGCCGAAGCCCGAGCCGACCGCCGAATCGTCGGCCTCCCCGGAGAAGGGCGACAGCGACTCGTCCTCCGATGAGAAGTCCTCCTCGGACGAAGGCACCTCCTCGGACACCTCGGCTCCGCCGTGCAGCGTGTCCTCCTCGATCGAGTCCGGTCTGCTGCCGAACGCCGTCAACGGCTACCGCGCCGTGTGCGCGAAGTTCCCCGAGGTCAAGACCTTCGGCGGACGCCGCCCCGGCACCGGCTCGGATCACAACACCGGTGAAGCCGTCGACATCATGATCACCGGCGCCACCGGCGACCGCATCGCCGACTACCTCATCCAGAACCAGGGTTCCCTCAACGTCAAGTACGTGATCTGGAAGCAGCGCATCTGGATGCCCGGCCAGGGTTGGAAGGGTATGGAGGACCGCGGAGACGCGACCGCCAACCACTTCGACCACGTGCACGCGTCCTTCAACTGATCGCCGGCCTCAGTGAGCGATCCTTCCCCGCAGGGCGTCCTCGTCTGCGATAAACCGCAGGGACTGAGCTCCCACGGCGTCGTCTCCCGCATCCGCCGCTGGTTCGGAACGAAGAAGGTCGGCCACGCTGGCACTCTCGATCCGATGGCCACGGGCGTCCTCGTGCTCGGCCTCGGCCGCGGCACCAAGCTGCTCACCTATATCACCGGGGTCTCGAAGACCTATTTCGCTACCGTCCGTCTGGGATCATCGACCCCGACGGATGATGCCGATTCCGAGCCCGATCGCTTCGCTGATCCGGCCGATCTCGCCCGCGTCGACCCCGCGGCCATCGAGGCCGCCGTGGCCGAGCTGCGCGGTCCCATCGACCAGGTGCCCAGCGCCGTCTCGGCGATCAAGGTCGACGGCAAGCGCTCCTACGCCCGCGTTCGCGCCGGTGAGGACGTCGAGCTCAAGGCCCGTCGCGTCGAGGTCTCGGCCTTCGAGATCATCGACATCCGCTTCTCCGCCGACGACGGTCACATCGACGTCGATGTCGAGGTCGACTGCTCGTCCGGCACCTATGTGCGCGCCCTGGCCCGCGATATCGGCACCGACCTCGGCGTCTTCGGTCACCTCACTGCGCTGCGGCGGACCCGCGTCGGAGAATTCCACATCGACCGGGCCGTGACCCTGCCCGAGGACCTCGACGTTCCCGCGCCCGACCTCATCTCCCTCGCCGAGGCGGCCCGCACCCTGCTGCCCGTCGTCACCGTCGGGGCCGAACAGGCCACAGCGCTCATGCAGGGCAAGACGGTGGCCGCCGCCGACTGGAGTGCCGATTCCGGCGGGACGGACTGGAGTGCCGATTCCGGCGGCGCCGACTGGAGCGCCGAGTCCGGCGGGGCGGACTCGGAGAGCCGCGAAGTCGCCGTGGTCTGCGACGACGCCCTCGTCTCTGTGGCCGAGGTGCGCCGGGGCGGCGGACTCAAATCCCTCACGGCCTTCGCCATCGACCTCGCCTGAGCCGGTTACGACGGAGGCCGACCAGTCGACCCGCGCCGACTTCGGCCGACTCACACCGTCTTCAGCCGTCCCACGCCGCCGTCGGCCGACCCACGCCGTCGACTGATCCACCGTGACAAGATAATTAGTTGTAATCATGAATTACAACCGAAACTCTTGTGCCAGACGACGGCATCTGATCTACTTGTCCTATGTTCGTCTTGACCCTCGACCAGCAGGATTCGCGGTCGAACGCCGACGCGGTGCCCCGAGTCCTCGACGCGCTGTCCCCGATCACCACGGTCGTTCCCTTCGCCCGCACCATCGGCGACGAGGTCCAAGGAGTCCTCGACGACCCCGAGGCCGTCGCCGAGGCAGTGCGCAGAATCGGCATCGACTCCGACTGGCATATCGGCATCGGCATCGGCGAGGTCGAGCGGCCGCTGCCCGAGGCGACCACCGAGGGCAGGGGAGCGGCGTTCTATGCTGCCCGTCAGGCGGTCGAAACGGCGAAATCCGCACCCGCCCACCTCGTCGTCAATGCCGACCCGGACGGCGAGCACCGCGTCCTGGCCGAGGCGGCTCTGCGCCTGCTCGTCAGCACCCTCGGCGAGCTGCGCAGCCACTCCCGCGGCTACGTCGGCTTCCGCCTCGATGATCCCGATGCCACTCAGGCCCAGATCGCTGCAGAATTC
This sequence comes from Brevibacterium limosum, assembly GCF_011617705.1. Taxonomy (NCBI): domain Bacteria; kingdom Bacillati; phylum Actinomycetota; class Actinomycetes; order Micrococcales; family Brevibacteriaceae; genus Brevibacterium; species Brevibacterium limosum. The sequence goes on from NZ_CP050154.1 coordinate 1,476,961, forward strand.
GACGTCTCTCAGCAGGCAGTCTCCCGAGTGCTGGCGGCCGGTCCTGCCGATCTCGTCGCTGGAGCCGAACGCCTGGCCCGACATCACCTCGCCCGGCACGACGCCGCCCAGTCGGAAGGAGCCGAGCATGTGGACTGAGGTCCTCGTCGCCGTCGCCGCCGCAGTCGCCGCGGCGCTCATCGGCTGGCCGCTCGTCCCGCTCTTCCTCCGTCTGACCCATACGGGACCGGGGACCAAGCCCGCACGCACCGGAGCCGAAGACATCGAAGTCCTGCGCGGCGGACTGTGGATCGGCATCGTCGAACGCGCACTCATCGCCGGAGCCATCGTGCTCGGCCGACCCGAACTCATGGCCGTGGTCATCGCGGTCAAGGGGCTCGGACGCTTCGCCGAGATCAAATCCTCGGCGGCCGCGGGAGAGCGGTTCATCATCGGCACCTTCGTCTCGATCGCCCTGGCCTCCCTCCTCGGAGTCATCGGCTGGGCGATCGTGTCCTGACCGCCTCCTCTCGCGTCGGCCTCACGCCGTTCCCGCCTCATCGCCACGGTGACTGCACGGTCACGGTCGGGCAGGGCCGCCTCGGCGAGGTGCGGGTTAGGAGGCGGAAGATCTCTGCGATAATCTGAATCGGTGCACGGAAGGAGCGAATGTCTGGTGGAGCTGTATCACGGACTCGGTGAGGTCGAGGTCGATGCTGTCGGCACCGTCGTCACCCTCGGCAACTTCGACGGCGTGCACCGCGGCCACCAGACGGTGCTGACCACCGTCGCCGCCCTGGCCAGGCAGGAGGGCCTGCGCTCGATCGCGATGACGTTCGATCCGCACCCGCGCACGGTCCACCGCGCCGAGGACCCGACCGTGATGATCACCTCGACCCGGCAGCGCGCCGAACTCATCGCCGCCACGGGAATCGACGGCCTCCTCATCCAGCCCTACGATCTCGGCTTCGCCGCACAGTCGGCCGAGGAATTCGTCCGCAGATACTTCGTCGAAGCCCTGCGCGCGAAGATCGTCGTCGTCGGCGATGACGTCCGCTTCGGCAAGGACAACGAAGGCTCCATCGAGACTCTGCGCCGCCTCGGCGAGACATACGGTTTCCGGACCGAGACGATCGATGAGGTCGGACGCGGGGGACGGTATTCGTCCTCGCGGATCCGCGAACAGATCACTGCAGGCGACGTCGCCGAGGCGGCCGACCAGCTCGGGCGCTACCACGCACTCCACGGCACCGTCGTCCACGGCGATGCCCGCGGACGCGACCTCGGGTTCCCCACTGCGAACCTCTCCGACGACCACGAAGGGCTCGTCCCCGCCGACGGCGTCTACGCCGGATGGGCCACGTTCTCCGGTGAGGACCAGTCATACCCGGCGGCGATCTCAGTCGGTACGAACCCGACCTTCCAGGGACAGATCCGACGGGTCGAGGCGTACGTGCTCGACAAGGAGTTCGGCGAATTCGATGTCTACGACCGTGAGATGACTCTCGAATTCGTCTCCCGCATCCGCGGCCAGGTCGCGTTCACCGGGATGGATGACCTCATCGTGCAGATGCATGAGGACATCGCCGATGTGCGCGAAGTCCTGCACACCTGATAAGCTGATCTCTGCCGTTTTCACCGGCCGCGGTCCCATAGTGCAGAGACTTCAGGTCCCTGCGCCGCGCAACGACACGAAGGAGAACTCCATGGCTCTCGACACCGCTGTGAAGCAAGAGATCATCAAGGAATATGCAACTCATGAGGGTGACACCGGTTCTCCCGAGGTTCAGGTTGCACTGCTGACCCGCCGGATCTCCGATCTGACCGAGCACTTCAAGGATCACAAGCAGGATCACCACTCGCGTCGTGGCCTGCTGCTCCTCGTCGGTCAGCGTCGCCGCATGCTCAAGTACCTGCAGAAGGTCGACATCGAGCGTTACCGTTCGCTCATCAAGCGCCTCGGTCTGCGCCGCTGATTCGACGTCCGCGCAGCTGTCACGCAAAGCGTCCCACCTTCGGGTGGGGCGCTTCTGTGCTTCTGCGGTAGACTTCGTAACGGACAACCATGCCGTGGACGTTTCGGTCTTCGGTAGTGGCCTCCGGAGGAATGAGCGCTTCGCGCCGGTTCCGTGGGCCCCGATCGATGACCGGCTTGGATCCATGGGATGTCCGAGCCAATATCCCGCCGGAACGGCGCGGGGTCTCGCACTGCCGAGGGCACACCGCCTGCGGCAGCGCGTTCACTCATGCGTTGAGGACAAGCACCTGCGCACCACAGACCACCGCGTGCCGGCACAACATAGGAGACTACGTGGGACTCAACCCTGAATCCGCCGTTGCCCATATCGACAACGGCAGCTTCGGCAAACACACCATTCGCTTCGAAACCGGTCGGCTGGCCCAGCAGGCCGCCGGCTCCGCCGTTGCCTACCTCGACGACGACACCATGCTGTTCTCGGCCACCTCGGCCGGAAAGAACCCCCGTGAGGGCTTCGACTTCTTCCCCCTGACCGTCGACGTCGAAGAGCGCATGTACGCAGCCGGCCGCATCCCCGGCTCGTTCTTCCGCCGCGAGGGACGCCCCTCGACCGACGCGATCCTCACCTGCCGCCTCATCGACCGCCCGCTGCGCCCGTCCTTCGTCAAGGGCCTGCGCAACGAGGTCCAGGTCGTCGTCACCGTGATGTCGGTCAACCCCGACCACATCTACGACGCCCTGGCCATCAACGCCGCGTCGATGTCGACCCAGCTGTCGGGTCTGCCGTTCTCCGGCCCCATCGGCGGTGTGCGCATCGCGCTCATCGACGGCCAGTGGGTCGCCTTCCCGAACCACTCGCAGCTCGAGGACGCCGTGTTCAACATGGTCGTCGCCGGTCGCGTGGTCGGTGACGACGTCGCCATCATGATGGTTGAGGCCGAAGCCACCGACAACGCCATCGACAAGATCAAGACCGGCGCTCAGGCCCCCACCGAGGAGGTCGTCTCCGAAGGTCTCGAAGCTGCGAAGCCGTTCATCGCCGAGCTCTGCCGTGCGCAGTCCGAACTCGCCGACCGCGCCGCGAAGCCGACCGTCGAATTCCCCGTCTTCCGCGACTTCGAAGATGACGTCTTCGACGCCGTCAGGGAACTCGCCGAGGCGAAGCAGACCGAGAACTTCAGGATCGCTGACAAGCAGGAGCGCGAAGCCGCCGGTGAGGTGCTCCTGGGCGAACTCTTCGACAAGCTCGGGGAGCGCTTCGAAGGCCGTGAGAAGGAGATCGCGAACGCGCTCAACGCGCTGACCAAGCAGGTCGTGCGCAAGCGCATCCTCACCGATCAGGTCCGCATCGACGGTCGCGGGCTCAAGGACATCCGTCCGCTCACCGCCGAGACGAACGTCATCCCGCGCGTGCACGGTTCGGCCATCTTCGAGCGCGGCGAGACCCAGATCCTGGGTGTCACCACGCTGAATATGCTCAAGCTCGAGCAGACGATCGACTCGCTCTCACCCGAGACCTCGAAGCGCTACATGCACCACTACAACTTCCCGCCCTATTCGGTCGGTGAGACCGGTCGTGTGGGCAGCCCGAAGCGCCGCGAGATCGGCCACGGCGCGCTCGCCGAACGCGCCCTCGTGCCCGTTCTGCCCAAGCGCGAGGACTTCCCGTACGCGATCCGTGAGGTCTCCGAGGCTCTCGGCTCGAACGGTTCGACCTCGATGGGCTCGGTCTGCGCTTCGACGCTGGCCATGCTCTCAGCCGGTGTGCCCCTGCAGGCGCCCGTCGCCGGCATCGCCATGGGACTCGTCTCCGACGTCATCTCCACCGACCAGGGCGAGCAGACCGCCTACGCGGCTCTGACCGACATCCTCGGCGCCGAAGACGCCTTCGGCGATATGGACTTCAAGGTCGCCGGTACGCGTGACTTCATCACCGCGATCCAGCTCGACACCAAGCTCGACGGCCTTCCCGCCTCGGTGCTCGGTGCCGCACTCAAGCAGGCTCGTGAAGCCCGCATGGTCATCCTCGACGTCATCGCTGAGGCCATCGACACCCCGGCCGAGATGGCACCGACGGCACCGCGGATCATCTCCGTGAACATCCCCGTCGACAAGATCGGTGAGGTCATCGGGCCCAAGGGCAAGATGATCAACCAGATCCAGGAGGACACCGGCGCGGACATCAGCATCGAAGACGACGGAACCGTCCTCATCGGGGCCACCGACGGACCGGCCGCCGAGGCCGCCCGCTCGATGATCAACGCGATCGCGAACCCGCAGGTCCCCGAGGTCGGCGAACGCTACCTGGGCACCGTGGTCAAGACGATGAGCTTCGGCGCATTCGTCTCCCTGACCCCGGGCAAGGACGGCCTGCTGCACATCTCCGAGCTGCGTAAGCTCAACGACGGCAAGCGTGTCGAGGACGTCGAAGACGTCGTCGGCGTGGGCCAGAAGGTCCAGGTCGAGATCACGAAGATCGATGACCGCGGCAAGCTCTCGCTGGCTCCGGTCACCGACGAAGACGAGAACACGGACGAAGAGGGATCAGACAACTGATACTGAGTAGTTCGCACACCGGGGAGGGCAGCCGAATCGATCGGTCTGTCCTCCCCGGTGGTTTGACGCTGACCACCGAACACATGCCGGGCCTGGCCTCGGAGACGATCGGCATCTGGGTCGCCGCCGGGTCCCGTGACGAATCCGCCGAGACCGCCGGGTCGACGCATTTCCTCGAACACATGCTGTTCAAGGGCACCGGCAGCCGCGACGCGAAGACCATCGCCGCGGCCTTCGACCGCACGGGCGGGGACTCGAACGCGATCACCGCGAAGGAGCTCACCTGCTATTACTCCAGGTGTCTGGTGACGGATCTGCCGGACATCACGGGGCTGCTCGTCGATATGGTCTCGAACGCCCAGCTCGAGAACGAGGAGTTCGAGCGCGAGCGCGGAGTCATCATCGAAGAGCTCGCGATGTCCGCCGATGATCCCGGGGACGTCCTCTTCGACGACTTCGACTCCCTGGTCTTCGGCTCGCATTCGCTGGCTCGGCCCGTGGGTGCGACGAAGGACCAGATCCGCGTGCTCGGCCATCACACGGTCATCGACCACTACCAGTCGACGTATATTCCGCCTCGTCTGGTCATCGCTGCCGCGGGTGGGGCGACCCATGAGGAAGTCCTCGCTATGGTTGAGGACGCCCTCGCCGAGGCTGGGCTCGGGTCCCGTGCCGATGTGTGGTCGGGTGCGGAGAATGGTGCTCACGGCGCGGGCTCGGTGGAGAGGGGAGCGCACCTGGCCGGTGCGTCCCGGGTGCGTCCGCAGTTCCATTCCGGACAGTCGCACACCGTCAAGGACATCGAACAGCTGGGCATCATGCTCGGCTGCGAAGGCCTGGAAGAAGGCCACGACGACCGGTTCATCTACTCGGTCATGCTCACGATGCTCGGCGGCGGAATGTCCTCGCGACTGTTCCAGAGCGTGCGCGAGGAGCGTGGGCTGGCCTATGCCGTGAACTGTGTGGCCAGCCAATTCACTGACACGGGGACATTCGGAATCTACGCCGGCTGCACCGCCGAGAACGCTCAGGCCGTCGTCGATCTGGCCTTGAACGAATGGGACCGTTTGGCGCAGGAGGCGCCGAGCCGGTTCGAACTCGACGAGATCGTCTCCCAGCTGTCGGGGTCGATGGTGCTCGGACTCGAATCGTCGGCGGCGCGTATGAACCGCCTCGCCCGGTCCGAGATCTTCGGTCTGCCGCTCGAATCGCCGATGGATCTCATCGAACGCGTCCGTTCGGTCACAGCCGAGGACGTCAGCGAGATGGCCGGGCGCCTGTTGTCTCGGCCCAAGGCGCTGGCTTTGGTCGGTCCCGCCGCCGAGGTCGAACTGCCCTGATCGCGTCCGTGGGGTCAGGGTTGCGGCCGTGGGATGCCGGTCGGCAGGAATCTGAAGGGAGACGGTGAGATGTCGAGGAAGAGCGCAGCCGTACGCCGGGAGGAGATCCTCGCGGCCACGGTCGAGGAGATCGACTCCTCCGGCCTGCGCACTCTGCGCGTCTCCGACGTCGCGGCACGTCTGAGTCTGAGCGCGAGCCTCGTCATCTACCACTTCGAGACGAAGGAAGCGCTCGTCGCCGAAGCTTTCGACTTCGCCGGTCGCCAGGACATCGACCATGCGCGTGAGCTCGCTGCGGACGCGACGGCCGCCTCCACCGGCAGGTCGGCGTCGGTTCCCGGATCGGCTGCCGCGCGCCAGCGCCTGCGGGAGGTCATCGGTTGGTACATGCCCAGCGGGTCCTCGCGCAGCTGGAAGATCTGGATCGACGGCTGGGCGGCCGGGCTCTTCGATTCGGGCCTGAAGTCCACGTTCGCCGGTCTCGATCAGGAGTGGAAGGCGATCCTCATCGGGCTCATGGACGAAGCCATCGCGGCTGGGGAGTGCTCTGCCCCGGAGGGCGGCACCGAAGCCTGTGCGACTCGGATCCTCGCCTTCCTCGACGGCCTGGCGATCCAGGTGGTGGTCAATCCCGCCGCCGTCGATGCCGACGTGCTGGCGACCTGGGTTGACGACTTCCTCGCCCACGAACTCGGCTGAGGGCGATTGTTGGGTCGATCACCAGCCCGGTCCTCGTCTCCTCGTCCATCCAGCCCGTATCGATCGGACCGGGATCGACGACGTTCGCAGAGATCTTCTTCGGACCGAGTTCCCGGGCAGCTGAGATGACAATGCGATCGAGCGCGCCCTTCGACGCGCCGTAGTGCAGATTGCCGGTGACATGATCGCTGGTGAACGCGACGATGGCTCCGCCCTCCTCGCCGATCTGCCGTGCGAATGCCGCTATGAGGATCAGTGATGCGCGAGCGTTCACTGCCATGTTGCGGTCAAAGCTCTCGGCGGTGGAGTCGAGGATCCCGGACTCTTCATCGTGCGCATGGCTGAGGACAAGTCCGTCGATCGCGCCATAGTCCCTGGTCACTCTGTCGACCAGCTCCTGCGCGTCCTGAGCGGATGACAGGTCGCACGGGTAGTCACCGGAATCCCGATCACTCGTGCAGACCGACCAGCCATCGGCGGCCAGGCGCGACGAGATTCCAGCGGCGATGCTGTTGGCCCGGCCGGAGCCGGTGGTGAGGACTGTCGGCATGACTCGATCTTAACCACAGAGACCGACAGGTCGCCCGCGTTTCGGGAGGACGGCCCTCGAACGCCTCGCAAGCGAGTCTCTGCAGGGGTTCGAAGGCGATTGTCTGGTCGATCCAGGGCGTTGTGGGCGCTCAGAGCACCTCGGATCGACCAGAGAATGCCGGCTCGCCCGCCCTGCCCGGTGGCGCGCTGCTGCGTGCGGTCTTGACGCGGGGCTGCCGTCCGACGAGACTGGTCACATGCACGTTACTGAATCGCGATTCAGTAATGGTCTGATGCACTCCGCTCCCGACTCTTTCCTGGAGGCTCCATGTTCATGGACATCACGTGGCAGGACCCTGTCACCGGCGCGGCAGGCTATGTCGTCATCGACACCCTCGTGCGCGGAACCGCCTCGGGAGGGCTGCGCATGCGCAGAGGCTGCACCCTCGAGGAAGTCCGCGGACTCGCCCAGGGCATGACCCGCAAGGAAGCCATCCACCTGCGCGAGGGCCGTCACTACGTTCCGGTCGGCGGAGCCAAGGGCGGCATCGACTTCGATCCCCGGGCCCCGGGGGCCAAGGACGTCCTCGAACGGTTCCTCGCCGACATCAACCCGATCATGCACGCCTACTGGGCCCTCGGCGAGGACCTCGGTGTCCGCCAGGACGATATCGACGAGATCCTCGCCCGCCGCGAACTCGGTTCCGGGCTCTCGGCCGTGGCGAAACTCGTCGACGATCCGGCCGCCGTCGACGCACGAGCCGAAGAGGCCTTCTCGACCGTTGTCGACGGCATCTCCCAGGACGAACTCGTCGGCGGACTCGGCGTGGCCACCTCGGTGCTCGCCGCCCTCGACGAAGCCGGACGCGAACCCAGCGAATCCGCTGCTGTCATCCAGGGCTTCGGGTCCATGGGCGGAGCGACCGCCCGCTACCTCGCCGAGGCGGGACTGCGGATCGTCGGCATCGCCGACGCCGACGGGTTCGTGAACAACCCTGCCGGGCTCGACGTCGAAGCCCTGCTGACGACCCGTGATCACTTCGGCGGAATCGACCGGGCCTCTCTGCGTCCGGATGACCACGACGGCGACCGCGACGACTGGCTCGCCGCCGACGCCGACGTCCTCGTCCCCGCCGCCGTCAGTTACTCGATCACTCCGGACAACTGCGACCGCATCCAAGCCTCACTCATCGTCGAAGCCGCGAACATGCCCGTTGTGCCCACAGCCGAAGAACGTCTGCTGGCCCGCGGGGTCACCGTCGTCCCGGACTTCCTCGCGAACTCGGCGACGAATGCCTGGTGGTGGTGGGTGACCTTCGGCGACGTCGACGGCAGCTGGGACGACAGCCGCACCATCGTCACGACGACTCTGCGCGAACTCACCACCGAAGTCCTCGCCGTCGCACGTGACCAGGGCATCAGCCCCCGTGCGGCAGCGCAGGCGAAAGTCGATGCGAACCTCGACCACCTCGCCGATCGCACCGCCGCTCCCGCCTCGGCGTCGGAAAGCTAGCGACATGGATGCGTTCTTCGACCCCGGCAGTGTGGCCGTCCTCGGAGCATCGAATGATTCCAGCAAATGGGGATTCTGGCTCGCGGCCGGAGCCCTGCGCGGAGCCGAGCGACGCCGCGTCTATCTCATCAACGCAAAAGCCGCGTCGATCCAGGGCAGGCCGACATTCGCCCGTCTGGGAGACCTGCCGGAGACCCCGGAGCTGCTCGTCATCTCCGTGCCCGGTCCGACCGTCGCGGGAGTCGTCGCCGAGGCTCTCGAGAACGGGGTGCGCGCCTTCCTCATCATCTCCGCCCGCGTCCCCGACGCCGAGGCACTGGCTGCCACGATCCGCGAAGCCGGAGGGCGCCTCATCGGCCCGAACTCCTTGGGCCTCGTCGACTCACGCACCGACCTGCTCCTGGCCTGGGGCAACTTCACCCCGGGCAGCCTCGCCGTGGTCACTCAGAGCGGGCAGCTCGGCACGGAGATCGCCACCCTCTCGGCCCGCAGCGGACTCGGCATCTCCCGATTCGCCTCGATCGGCGGACAGTCCGACGTCCGCGCCGCCGAGGTGCTCACCACCCTCGTCGGCGACCCCGCGACCGCCCAGGTCGCGCTCTACCTCGAGTCCTTCACCGGCGGCGCCGCCCTCGTCTCAGCGCTCAAGGCGCTGCGTGCCGCCGGGAAGCCGACGATGATCCTGACCACTGGATCCTCGAGTGCTGGTGCCCGGCTCGCGAAGTCCCACACCGGATCGATGACCTCGGCCATGGACACCGTCGATGCCGCCTGCCGGGCCGCCGGCGCCATCCGCCTGACCACCCCCGGCCAGCTCGTCGAACTCGCCGGCTTCTTCGCCTCTGCCTGGCTGCCGAACGGCCGTCGCATCGGTGTGCTCTCCGACTCGGGCGGGCAGGGAGCGATCGCTGCCGACACCGCCGAGAGCTGGGACCTGCATGTCACCGAGCTGACACCGACCGCTCGTGATCGTGCCGCCAGTGTCCTCACCGACGCCGACCACCTCGACAACCCCATCGACCTCGACGGGGCAGGGGAGAAGGATCTCGACGTCTACGCCGACCTCGCCGAGGTGCTGCTGGCCGACTCGGACATCGACGCCGTCGTCCTGACCGGATACTTCGGCTGCTACGGCGAGGACATCCCCGACCTCCTTGACCGTGAGCTGTCCGTCATCGACCGATTGGGTGAGCTCGTCGCCGAGGCGAAGAAACCCGTCATCGTCCACTCGATGAGCGCATCCTCGCCCGCCGTCACCCGACTCTGGGAACTCGGCATCCCCGCCTACACCTCCATCGAGGCGGCCATGCGTGTGATCGCCCGCGCCGGCTTCTACGCCGCCCACTCCGGACGACTCACCGAATCGCTCGACCTCACCGGCCCCATCACCCCGTGGGGCACCGGATACGCAGCCGCCCGAGCCGTGATCGAGGACGCCGGAGTTCCCGTTCCCTCCGCCGTGACCTTGGGAAACGTGAGCCTGGGGGAGTCCCGTGAACCCGCCGAGGCGGTCCCGGACTCCGAACTCAGACCGCCGTTCGCGCTCAAGGCCGGATGGCCGGCGCACAAGACCGAAGTCGGGGGCATCGCCCTGGGTCTGAACGATCTGCCCGCGGTCGAAACGGCGTATGCGGACATGGTGGGCCGCCTCGGCGAGGGTGAGTACATCCTCGAGGAGATGGACACGCGCGAGCACGTCGTCGAGATCCTCGTCGGAGGTCGGCAGGATGAGAACTTCGGGCCGCTCGTCGTCGTGGCCGCCGGTGGGACGGAGACCGAACTCTTCGCCGATACCTGGCTCGAACTCGCCCCGGTGTCCCACACCGAGGCGCTGGGCATGATCTCGCGGCTGAGCTGCTCGCGGCTGCTCACCGGATGGCGGGGCCGTCCCGCCGCCGATATCGACAGCCTCGCCGAGGTCATCGTCGCCGTCTCACGGCTCGTCGCCGGCAGCAACGACATCGCCGAGATCGAAATCAACCCGGTCCGCGTCGCCCAGGACGGCGCCCTGGCCGTCGACGCGCTCGTCGTGACCACAGAGAACCCGAACAGCGAGGAATGAGAATGGAACAGACGGACATCACCGGCGGCGCACACCTGGCGCGGGCACTCGAAGCCGAGGGGATCACTCGGGTCTTCGGGATCCCCGGCACCCACAACCTCGAAATCTTCGCACAGCTGAGCGCCGCAGGCATCGACATCGTCTCACCCCGCCACGAACAGGGTGCGGGCTACATGGCCGACGGCGCCGCCCGCGTCACCGGCGAGGTGCAGGTCATCGTCACGACCACCGGGCCGGCAGCGCTCAACGCGCTCACCGCCCTGCTGCAGTCCTTCACCGACTCCGTTCCGGTCCTCCTCATCACCCCGGGAATGCCGCTGACCCACCCCGGCCGCGGCAACGGACTCCTCCACGAGGTGCGCCACCAGTCCGCGGCCCTGTCCGCCGTCCTCACCGAGGTCACGCGGGTCACGAGCCCCGGCGAGGTGTCCCTGGCCGTGGGGCAGACACTGTCGGCGATGCGCTCGGGCCGGACACGACCGGCCGCCATCGAGATCCCGCTCGACCTCATCGAAACCACCGGTCCCGGGCGGCTCCATCCGTCCGTGACCCGGGGCCTTGCGGCCCCCGTGCCCTCACAGATCGACACCGCCGCCGAGGCGATCGCCGGCTCCCAGCGCCCGCTCATCATCGCCGGCGCCGGTGCGCACGGGGCAGGTGAGGAGATCGCCGCGCTGGCGTTGAGCCTCGGCGCCGGGATCATCCTGTCGTCGAACGCGAAGGGGCTCATCGACGACCGTGCCGAGACCACCATCGGCGCCGTCGGTGTCCTCGAACTGCTCCCGGAACTCACGGGCGATGCCGATGCGGTCATCGCGATCGGTACGGAACTGGCGCCCAGCGACTTCTGGCCGGACCCCCTGCCGCTGCCCGACACCGTGGTGCGCATCGACATCGACGAGGTGCAGATGCTCACGAACGCGGCCGTCACCCATCCGATCCTCGCCGACGCGCGGCCTGCGACCGCGCCGCTGGGCGAACGGGTGGCCGCGCTGCGAACGGAGTCCGCGACTGCCGCCGCCCGGGACTGGACGGTCGGCTGGAAGGACAGGGCCGCCTCGGCGATGGAATCCGACGGTCGACCCTGGGCCGAACTCTCGGCCGCACTCACGACGTTCGCGGAGGCCGACGACTCGCCGCTCATCGTAGCGGCGGATTCGACGATGGCCTGCTATTACGGGGTGCAGACCGGATGGAAAGCGCGCCCAGGGGACCGGTTCCTCTACCCGGCCGGGGCGGGAACGCTCGGCTTCGGACTGCCCGCCGGCATCGGCGCGAAACTCGCATCGCCTCAGGCCAGGGTCGTCGCGGTCGAAGGCGACGGAGGATCGATGTTCACGATCGCCGAACTCGCCGCAGCCGTGCAGGCACGGGTGCGGCTGAGCCTCATCATCGTCGACAACGGCGGGTACGGGGAGATCCGCAACGAGATGGAAGACCGCGGGGACACCCCGTCCGGGGTGAAGCTGACCGGACCGGACTTCCCGGCACTCGCGCAGGCGATGGGCGCACGCGGGGTCCACGTCGACGGTGAGGACGCGCTGGTGGCGGCACTCACCGAGGCGGAGGACTCGACGGGCCCGACGCTCATCCACATCACCGAGGAGTCCCGAGCCGGAGCGGACATGCTCGGCGGCTGAGACCTCCGACCGCCGGTCGGGCGCGAAGGGGCACCCGACCTCCACACAATTTTCGAAGGAGAACTGATGAGCTACACACCTTGGCCGCTGACCGATGAGCAGCACGACATCCTCGACCTCGTGCGCGGATTCGCCCAGGACACGATCCGACCCGCAGGACGCCGCGTCGACGAAGCCGACACCGAATCGCCCGTCGACATCTTCACGGCCGCCGCGAAGCTCGGGATCACCGACTTCATGATTCCCGAGGAGTTCGGCGGCGGCGGATTCACCGATGTCTTCACTCAATGCCTCGTCCAGGAGCAGCTGTGCTTCGGGGATCCGGGCATCGGGAACTTCGTGTGCTCGAACGGGTTCTTCGCCGACCCGATCCTCGCTTTGGGCACGCCGGAGCAGAAGGAGGAGTGGCTGCGCCCGCTCACAGGTGCCGACCCGAAGATCACGGCGCTGGCGACGACGGAACCCGGCTCCGGATCGGACTCGGCCTCGATCATCACCCGGGCGGATGCCGTCGAGGGCGGGTACGTGCTCAACGGGCAGAAAGCCTGGATCTCCAACGCAGGACTCGCCGACTTCTACGTCGTCTTCGCCAAGACCGACCCGAGCCAGCGCTCGCGCGGGATCAGTGCGTTCCTTCTTCCCCGGGAGACCGAGGGGATGGAGTTCGGGGCGCCGATGAAGAAGATGGGGCAGCGGGCCATCGTGTGTCGGGAGATCTTCCTCTCTGACGCATTCGTACCGGTCTCGGGCCGCCTCGGCGAGGAAGGGGAGGGCTTCTACGGGCTCATGCGCACCTTCGACATCTCACGGGTGGTGCTCGGGGCCGCGGCGCTCGGCACAGCACGGGCGGCCTTCGAATATGCGCGTGACTACGCGCGGGAGCGCACGCAGTTCGGCACGAAGCTCATCGATCATCAGGCCGTGGCGTTCCGGCTGGCGGACATGTCGGCGCGGATCGATGCCGCGTGGCTGCAGGTGCTCAACGCCGCGCGGATGCTCGACGCCGGTGATGCCGTGGGTCGGCAGAAGGTGACGTCGACGGCGGCGATGGCGAAGCTGAACGCCTCGGAGACGGCGATGTTCTGCACCTGGGCGGCCGTGCAGACCCTCGGCGGGTGGGGGTACTCACGGGAGCATCCGGTCGAGCAGTGGATGCGCGACGCCAAGCTGGAGGAGATCGAGGAGGGCACCTCGGACATCATGCGGCTGCTCATCTCCCGCAACCTCGGGTGAACGGGGAGCAGACTGCGCGCTGCGTGCTCTGCGTGCTCTGCGTGCGGTGGCGGCGCGCTGTGTGCGGAGTCGGCGTGTGCTGCTCGCACAGCGGGACAGCTCAGGTTCGACCTTCTTTTCACGCCGAAATGGAATAGGACCCGCGAACCCCCTGTTGTCCGAGACGAGACCCTGGGATAGGGTCGAAACGAAGCCACCGATGTGGTGGTCATCAAATCTGATCAGGAGGAATCTCATGGCTGAGCAGTACACACTTCCGGAACTGCCCTACGACTACTCCGCTCTTGAGCCGCATATCTCGGCTCGCATCATGGAGCTGCACCACGACAAGCACCACGCCACCTACGTCAAGGGCGCCAACACCGCCATTGAGCAGCTGGCCGAAGCCCGCGAATCCGGCAACCTCGCCAACGTGCCGAAGCTGACCCGTGACCTCGCGTTCAACCTCGGCGGACACGTCAACCACTCGATCTTCTGGAACAACATGTCCCCGGACGGTGGAGACAAGCCGGTCGGTGAACTCGCCGCAGCCATCGATGACCAGTTCGGTTCCTTCGACAAGTTCCGCGAGCACTTCACCACCGCAGCCACCACGATCCAGGGCTCCGGCTGGGCCGTCCTCGTCTACGACCAGCTCGGCGGAAACCTCTTCATCGAGCAGCTCAAGGATCAGCAGTCCGACATCCAGCTCGGCGGCACCCCGGTTCTGCAGCTCGACATGTGGGAGCACGCCTTCTACCTCGACTACCAGAACGTCAAGCCCGACTACGTCAAGGCTTGGTGGAACATCGTCAACTGGGCCGACGCCGGCGCACGCTTCGACCGCGCAGTCGCTCAGACGAAGGGCCTCCTCCTCGGCTGAGACCCCTAATTGCTACCTGACGGCGGCCCAGCAACCTCGCGCGAGGTTGCTGGGCCGCCGTCACGTGTGTGGGGGAGCGAAACGGGCGCAGTCGGGCCGGCAGCTGCGGATAGGGTGGACGAATGAGCGCAATACTCAGTGCTTGGCAGTCAGAGGACGCCGAGATGTTGGGTGCGGTGTATGAGCGGGCCGATGACGTTCTGCTGAGCAACATCCCCGACGACCGCACGATCGACGGTGCCCGGACATGGATTGAGACCGTCACCGGCGCCGAGGCGACCGGGGACCTCTGCGCTCGTGCGATCGTCGGCCCCGCCACCGGGGCCGACCGACGAATCCTCGGCAACGTCATGGCCTCCGGAATCGAGCACAGGCACTCGAGCGCATGGGTCTCCTACTGGTCCGTGGCCGAAGCCAGGGGCCAAGGACTGGTGTCGGCGGGGCTGCGCAGCCTCGTCGATCTCCTTCACGACGAACTCGGAATCCACCGGCTCGAACTCGGCTACAGGGTGAACAATCCGGCATCAGCCGCCGTGGCCAGGAACGCCGGATTCCTCGTCGAGGGTCGCGAGCGAGAGAAACTGCGCTATGACGGCATCCGCTATGACACCGAGGTCTGCGCCAGACTCGCTGGAGATCCGCGGCACGGCGGAACGCGAATACCCATCACCGGACCTCGCTGACTCCGCTCCCGCCCCTCCAGAACTACCTGACGGCGGCCCAGCAACCTCGCGCGAGGTTGCTGGGCCGCCGTCAGGTAGTAAGAGGGAGTGTTCGGATGGTCACCGGATGCGGGGGAGCGGCGGTGGAGTCGCTAGACTGGCTGGCGGAGATCGCAGGGATCGTCACACCTCGCCGGGATCGTCACATAAGGAGACCAGACACATGAGCATTCGCGTAGCAGTCATCGGAGCCAAGGGTCGGATGGGATCCCACGCCGTCGATGCGATCAACGACGCCGAAGGGCTCGAACTCGTCGCCGCGCTCGGCAGCGGCGACTCTCTCGAGACCCTGCTCGAGAAGGACATCGACGTCGCCGTCGAGCTCACCGTGCCGAAGTCCACCGAGGACAATGTCACCTTCCTCGTCGAGAACGGCATCGACACCGTCGTCGGCACCACCGGCTGGGACAATGACCGCCTGGCCCGGCTCGACGCCACGTTGCAGAACCACCCGCAGACCGCGGTGCTCATCGCCCCGAACTTCTCGATCGGCGCCGTCCTGGCCATGCGCTTCGCCGAACTCGCCGCCCCCTACTTCGACTCGGCCGAAGTCGTCGAAATCCACCACACCCGCAAACTCGACGCCCCGTCGGGAACTGCGAACCACACGGCCCAGCGCATCGCCGCAGCCCGCAACGCCGCCGAACTGCCGGCCGTTCCAGACTCCACCGAATCCGATCCGCACGGTGCCCGTGGTGCCGTCATCGACGGCATCCACGTCCACGCCATCCGCCAGCAGGGCATGAACGCCCACGAGGAGATCCTCTTCGGCTCCGACGGCGAGGCCCTGACCATCCGCACGGACTCGCACTCCACCTCGGCGTTCATGCCCGGCATCGTCACCGCGGTGCGTTCGATCGCCGACTGCACGGGGCTCATCCACGGCCTCGAGAACATGCTTGACCTCTGATGTCGAAGGCCAAGATCGGAGCGATCATCGTCTCCGTCGTCCTCGTCTTCTACTTCGTCCTCATGGGACAGCGGGCGTGGATCCTTGTGCGTGAACCCGCCATGATCCCCAAGGTCATGGGCATCGCCCTGTTCGTCCTGCCCATCATCGGCGCATGGACGCTCATCGTCGAGCTCGTCTTCGGCGCCCGCACCGAGAAGCTCGCACGCATCCTCGGCGCCGAGGGCGGCCTGCCCGTCGACGACCTGCCCAGGACACCTGGCGGGAAGATCATCCGCGAAGCCGCCGACAAGGAATTCGTGAAATACCAAGCCGAAGCCGAAGCCGCTCCTGAGGACTGGCGGTCCTGGTTCCGGCTCTCCTGTGCCTACGACGCCAGCGGAGACCGCAAACGGGCTCGCGCCACGATGCGCAAATCGATCAGCCTCTTCCGGGAAGGTCAGAAGCAGGGCGCTTAGACCCCGGCGACGCCGCCCGGACGATCGCGGCGATCCCGCCTTCCAGCGGGCCGCGCGAGCTGACGGCGAGCTTCCACACCAGAGGCAGCAGCACGAACGTGAGCGCGTGGATGACGAACTCGAGGGTCTGCTCGCCCGCCGTTGCGGACTCCTCCAGCGGATTGCCCACGATCTGGCGTCGCGTGATCTCCAACAGCACGACGTGTGCCGAATACACGCTCAGCGGCATCGATCCCGGCGCCGACAGCGGCGCGAGCACCCACGACCGACGGCCCAGCAGCACCGCCGCGGCTTGGCAGCAAGCGATGGTCATCACCGCTGTCCCGCCCGTGGAGAGCAGATCGAACGGCGTGCCCGAATGCGGACCGGCGATCGCCAACCACCACCACGACGTCGCCGGCGTCACCCCGTAGCTGCCGGTGAACAGAGCCGCCGTGAGATCCGTGCCCCACATCTGCGAGTCGGCCACGAGGGCGGCATCACCGCCGAAGACATTGAGCAGAATCCACGACGCACCGCGGCCGAGGACGAAGAGACCGAGCCCGGCCGTGAACAGTGCGAGGAGGTGGCGGCCGATGTCGAGCTTCGCCACGGCCATGCCCAGCAGAATATAGGACAGCCACTGCAGCACCGGGTAATAGCCGGTGAGGAAGAGGTCGGTGAGCATCGTCGACGGCGTCGCCAGGTCGAAGAACCCCATCGGCAGGTAGCTCGGTTCGAGGAAGAACGTCGAGCGCACCCACATCGAGACCACGGGGGAGACCACCATCCAGACCCCGCCGATCGCGAACAGCGCCCCGGCCCGCAGCCGCAGGAAGAACAGGGCGAGAGCGAACATGATCCCGTAGTTGACGAGGATGACCGCGAGCAGTCCGGAGATCGATCCCAGACACAGCCCGATGAGGACGATGGCTGCCGCCCGGATGAGCACGCTCGGCGCCGCATCGCGCAACCGCCCCGACTCCGCCATCCGGGACCGGGTCGACAGCACCAGCGAACAGCCGGCGAGGACCGCGAACAGTGCCGAGGCCCGCCCGGCGAAGACCGCCGCCCACGTCGGCATCCCCGTCTCGTCGCCGAGTGCGAAGATGTGCGTGACCATCATCGCCAGCAGGGCGATCCCGCGGGCGACGTCGAGCCCGATGAGCCGACCGTCGGGGCTGAGTCGACGGACCACCCTCGCCGAGGTGGCCGTGGAGTTCGCGTCGTGCGCTCGGTGGGAGTCCGCCGGGTGAGAGCTCATGGAACGATTCTCACACGAATTCGCGGCAATCGGGCCCGCGGGGCCCGGCCGTCCGCGAGGTCGGCAGCCGCGGGCAGCGGTCGCGGGTCTGGATCGAACTCGTCACCGGCGCGACGAGTGCGGATCCGAGGAATCCGACCTGGTCACAGCCGGTCACAGCCTGGCCCGATGACCGCCCGGCCCCGGTCACAGCCGCGCGATCGTGTCCACATCCTCACCGAATTCCCGAGCCGTCTCCTCGGACACTGTCGCCCTCGTCGCCCGCAGCGCCTCGAGGTAGTCATCGGTCGAGAGAACCTCCGTGCGGGAGGAGATGTCGACCTGCTGCTGCCGCAGCGACGACGCCAGAGCCTCCTGCGAGGCACGCCTGGCCGCATATTCGATATCTGCCGGAGTCAGCCCATCACTGGCATCGACGAGGATGGCGAGATCGACTCCGGAGACGGTGTGCTCGGGGATGTAGCGCGACCAGATCGCCTCCCTGGCGGTGGCATCGGGCAGGCCGATCGGTATGACATAGTCGAAACGCCCATGCCGCAGGAACGCCGCATCGAGCGCCCGGACGAAGTTCGTCGCACAGATGAGCAGCCTGTCCTCGCGGTCTCGGAACTGACCGACCTGCTTGAGCAGCTCGTTCGTCACTCCCTGCGTCGGCGACGGCGGCTCGCCCCCGCGCTTCGACGCGATCTCCTCGACCTCATCGATGAACACCACTGCATGCTCGAGCTCGTTGATCTGCTCGAACGTCGTCCGCAGACCCGCGGCCACGCCACCGGGCTCACCCGACAGGCGCGAGGGGAACACCTCGACGAACGGCCAATCCAGCCGCGAAGCCACCGCCTTCGCGAATGTCGTCTTCCCCGTCCCCGGAGGACCGAAGAGCATCACCGCCCGAGGTGGCACCACCCCGAAATGATCGGCCAGATCCGGTTCGGCCAAGGCGGTCCTCGAGCATGTCCTTCTCCTCCTGCATCCCGCTCACCCCATCCCAGAGGTGGCGCGGTAGAATCCGCCCGCCCACTGCCTTGAGCCGGTCGAGCTCACGACGTTGGACGGGCAGGTGCCGTTCGACGTACTTCAACCCCGAACGAGCCTCGAAGCCGTTGGCCACCAGGCCATCGCACGCCGAGGTCCCGGCGGGAATGAGCATCGACAGTTTCCCCAAGCCCAGCGGCATGAGACGACGTTCGAGCGCATCGAGCAGCCCCGCCTCGGCGCGGGTGCCCTGCTTCGGGTCGGCGCCCACGGTTTCGAGGACATGGAAGAACACGAGCACTCCCTGTCCGTGGGCGGCGCGGCCGACGGCGGCACCGACGACCCCCTCGTCGCGGACGGCGACGACGGCCTGATTGCGCTGGCAGGTTGCGAGCACCTCGGAGAGCGGATAGAGCGGGGGAGCGGTCGTCGCAGACTCGGGAATGGCGGCCTCGAAGAGACGGATGATTCCGTCGAGATCATCATCATGGAAATCGCGGATGCGGGTGCGGGTCATCGAAAACTCCTTTGTTTCGGTGGCGGGCAGGGTCCAAGCGTAGACGATCTCCGCCCACCGGCCGTGATCTGTCTCTCACCAGCCGCGCTCTGCGGCGTGCCCAGGGACGGCCGGGCCGCCTCGGCGAGGGACCGACGAGGCGAATGACACCCGCAACGCGGGTGGACCACTGCACTCATGGGAGGAGGTGGGCGGTATCCTGGAACTATGGCGATTCTCGGTGACCAGGCAGCAGCGACTGCCATTGACGCGTTCGGTTCCGTCGGCACTGCAATGGTGACCCCATTCAAGCGCGACGGCAGCATCGACTATGCGTCCGTGGAGAAGGTGGCGAACCACCTCGTCGAGCTCGGCAACGACATGCTCGTCGTCTCCGGCACCACCGGCGAATCTCCGACGACGACCGACGACGAGAAGGTCGAACTCATCCGCGTCGTCCGCGGTGTCATCGGCAAGCGGGCGAAGATCATCGCCGGCACCGGCAACAACGTCACCGCGCACACCATCGACCTCTCCCGCCGATCGGCCGATGCGGGAGCCGACGGGATCCTGCTCGTCACCCCGTACTACTCGAAGCCGACCCAGCCGGCGATCGAAGCGCATATGCGTGCGGCCGCCGACTCCACCGACCTGCCGGTCATGCTCTATGACATTCCCGGCCGAGCCGGTGCCCCGATCATCACGGACACCCTGTTGCGACTGTCCGACCACCCGAACATCCTCGCGGTCAAGGACGCCAAGGGCGACCTCTTCGCCTCCTCGTTCGTGATGAACAACTCCTCGCTCGTGTACTACTCCGGCGAAGACGCCCTCAATCTGCCGCTGCTGTCCCTCGGCGCACTCGGACTCGTGTCCGTGGCCGGGCACGTCTGCTCCGACCGGTTCGCAGCCATGGTGGCCGCGGCGGCGAACAACGACCTCAACACCGCACGCACCCTTTCCCGCGACACCGCGGACGTGGTGGATGCGCTCATGAACCACATGCCGGGAGTGATCTCGGCGAAGGCCGCTCTGCAGGCCCAAGGAATACTCGACAACCGCGACGTGCGGATGCCGCTGCTCCCAGCTGATGAGGAGCAGATGGCGTTCGTCGCCGCCCAATTGACCAGGAGTGGTTACCTCAGTGAATAATGCATTGACTCAAGAACTGTCCCTCCCACCGAAGATGGACAGAGAAGCCGTCCGCATCGTCGCGCTCGGCGGGCTCGGCGAAGTCGGCCGCAATATGACCGTCTTCGAATACCACGGCAAACTCCTCATCGTCGACTGCGGTGTGCTCTTCCCCGAGGAGGATCAGCCCGGCGTCGACCTCATCCTCCCCGATTTCTCCTACCTCGACGACCGCCTCGATGACATCATCGGCCTCGTGCTCACCCACGGCCACGAAGACCACATCGGCGCCGTCCCCTATCTGCTGCGCCGCAAGGGCGACATCCCGATCCTCGGCTCGCAGCTGACGATCGCGCTCATCGAAGCCAAGCTCAAAGAGCACCGGATCAAGCCCATCACCCGTGTGGTGAAGGAAGACGATGTCGATCAGCTCGGTCCCTTCGACCTCGAGTTCGTCGCCGTCAACCACTCGATCCCCGATGCCCTGGCCGTGTTCATCCGCACCGGCGCCGGAAACATCCTCCACACGGGCGACTTCAAGATGGACCAGCTGCCGCTCGACGGTCGCATCACCGACCTGCGCGCCTTCGCCCGCCTCGGCGAGGAGGGCGTCGACCTGTTCATGACGGACTCGACGAACGCCGAGGTCCCCGGCTTCACCGCGCTGGAGAAGGACATCGGGCCCGTGCTCGAGAACCTCTTCGGCACCGCCGAACGCCGCATCATCGTCGCCTCTTTCTCCTCCCACGTCCACCGCGTGCAGCAGGTGCTCAACGCCGCCACCGCCCACGGCCGCAAGGTGGCCCTCGTCGGCCGCTCCATGGTGCGCAATATGAAGATCGCCGAAGACCTCGGCTACCTCAACGTGCCGGCCGGGACGCTCATCGACATCAAGAAGGTCGACGACTTCCCCGATGATCAGATCGTCCTCATGTGCACCGGCTCCCAGGGAGAGCCGATGGCCGCCCTGTCGCGGATGGCCAATCGCAACCACCGCGTCGACGTCGGCGACGGCGACACCGTCATCCTCGCCTCCTCGCTCATCCCCGGCAACGAGAATTCCGTGTTCAAGGTCATCAACGGCCTGATGAAGCTCGGCGCCCGTGTCATCTCGAAGGCCGATGCGAAGATCCACGTGTCGGGCCACGCCTCCGGCGGCGAGCTGCTCTACTGCTACAACATCGTCAAGCCGCGCGGCGTCATGCCCGTCCACGGCGAATGGCGGCACCTGCTGGCCAACGCCCGCCACGCCGAGGCGACCGGAGTCGATCCGAACAACATCGTCCTGGCCGATGACGGCTGGGTCGTTGACCTCAAGGACGGTCGCGCCGAGGTCGTCGGCGCCGTCGACTGCAACTACGTCTTCGTCGACGGATCGTCGGTCGGTGAGATCACCGAGGCGGACCTCAAGGATCGTCTCGTCCTGTCCGGTGAGGGCTTCGTGACGATCTTCATGGCCGTGAACTCGCAGACGAAGTCCCTCATCGCCGGGCCCGAGATTCATGCCCGCGGTGTCGCCGAGTCCGACGACGTCTTCGACACGATCGTCCCGAAGGTCCAGAAGGCCGTCGAGGATGCTCTGCGCGACGGAACCGCCGATCAGTACCAGCTCCAACAGGTGGTGCGCCGCACCATCGGCCGTTGGGTGTCCTCGAAGCTGCGCCGCAAGCCGATGATCGTCCCCATGGTCGTCATCGTCTGAGTTCGCGCCGTCTGAGACGGCTCTGCCGGCGCGCGCTCGAGCGACCGCTCGCTCACGCAGCCAGACCGCGCTGATGCGTCCTGGCCGACCGGATGAGTCACGTTCTGTTCTATGACTCAGGTTCAACCCCGATGCACAGAACAGAACGTGATGACGCCGGTCACAGAAGGTGATGACGGTCGGCAGACTGCCCGATTCGTCCCTGCGGAGGCGTCACGAGCGGGCCGTGGGCTCCGGTTCGTCGTCATCGACGGGTGAACCGGCGTCGCGAGCCGTACGTCCACCTGCGACGTCAGAGTCGCCGACGTCGCCTCGGGCCGCCCTGCCGGCGCCTGCCTCGAGACCCGGCAGGGGCTTGCCCGGCGAGCGGCGGATCATCACCACGACGACGGCGAGACCGATGATGAGCGCGGTGAGCACGACGGTGCCCGCATTGAAGCCCAGACCGTTGAGCCCGATGAATGCCAGGGCACCCGCGGCCAGCGAATACACGAGCATCGGTATCGACGTCCGCCGGATGAGCTCGCCCTCCCGACCGACGAGTCCGACCGTCGCCGAGGCGGCCACGACGTTGTGCACGGCGACCATATTGCCCGCGGCCCCGCCGACCGCCTGAGCCGCGACCACGGTCTCGGGGCTGGCCGCGCCGATGGCCGTGCCGGTGGAGAACTGGAACTGGGAGAACATGACGTTCGAGACCGTGTTCGACCCTGCGACGAACGCACCCAGGGCACCGACGAACGGGGCGAACAGCGGCCAGGCGTCGCCCACGGAACTGGCGGCCGCCTCGGCGAGGGTGACCGGCATCGAATCCAAGCCGGCGCCGTTGTAGTCGGCACCGGAGTTGATGAACACACGCACCAGCGGCAGCGAACACAGCAGCGCCACGGCCGCACTGGCGATCTGCGAACCGGCGATCTGCCACGAGCCGGCGATCTGCTTCTTCGTCATCCGATGGATGAAGTAGGTCAGTCCGCAGGCGAGGACGAAGATCGCGCCGGGCGACCACAGCAGATCCATGTTCTGACTGATGGGAGTGCCGAAGATGTTATCGATCTTGATCACTGCCGGACCGTTGAGGAACTCCTTGATCGCCGGCACATTGCGCGTGATGAGCAGCAACGCGACGACGATGAGGTAGGGCGACCAGGCGCGGACCAGCGACATCTTCTTCTGCAGCTGCGCCTTCTCCTTGCTCGGGTCCACGGTGCCCATCCAGAACGCCGGCCACTTCTCTCGCGGGGCGAAGTCCCAGGTCTTCTTCGGCATGAGGAAGCCCATCCGCGAGGTCGTCACGACGATGGCCAGACCGATGAGCCCACCGAGCAGCGACGGGAACTCGGGGCCGAGGACGTTCGCCACGATGAGGTAGGGAACGATCATCGCCAGGGCCGCATAGATGGCGAACGGAGCGATGGCCAGACCGTCGGCGAAGCGCCGGTTGGCACCGAAGAATCCGGTCATCAGGCACGACAGCAGCAGTGGGATGAGGATGCCGCAGCAGGCGTGGATGAGCGCAACCTGAGTCGCGGTGTGCGCGACGAACTCCGCCTGGTCGAGTCCGAGCTGACCGGCGCGCTCGGCGACATCGGCCGACATCGACCCGTCCTCCTGCGACAGTCCCGAGCCGATGCCCAGAACCATCGGAGTGCCCACGGCGCCGAAGCTCACCGGCGTCGACTGGATGATGAGACCCGCGAGCACCGCGGCGATCGCAGGGAAGCCGAGGGCGAGCATGAGCGGGGCGACGACGGCGGCCGGAGTGCCGAAACCGGCGGCACCCTCGATGAAGGAACCGAAGAGCCAGGCGACGATGATGACCTGCACGCGCCGATCCGGAGAGATCGCGATGAAGCCGGAGCGGATGGTCTCGATCGCCCCGGACCGCGTGATCGTGGCCAGCAGCAGCAGTGCGCCGAAGACGATCCACAGCAGGCCGATCGCGACGAGGAGACCCTGGACGACGGAGGCTCCGATCGTCACCCACTCGATCTTCCACGCGAAGTTCGCCACGAGGGCGGCGGCGATCAGCCCGACGGGCATGGCATATTTGGCCGGCCAGCGGAAGCCGATGAGCAGGATTCCCGCCAACAGGATGGGGGACAGGGCCAGGAGAGCTGCAACAGCGAGGTTGTCCACTTCTCAGTCCGATCTGCGGCACCTTTGCCGCGTCGATCCACGAAAGATGTTCCTTCGTTCATCTTCTCCAGCCCGCGACGTCGAGTCAACGAAAACACCGTCTCGAATCAGGGATAGGGTTTGACGAGACGTGCATCACCTCATATTCTTTCGTTGTGTGAACATAAATTTTCACGATGTGGAAGTTTCGCAGGCTAAACCCCGTTGACCAGCGAAAACGACGCACCTCTGAGTGCGGACAAGGACGCAGCACCTCTGTGCTGACTAAGGAGAACCATCGATGACCGCTCATATCGAAAACCTGGACATCCCCGCCGGGATGGAGATCACCGGTGAGCTGCCGGACGGAGCTGAGAAGGTCCTGACCCCCAAGGCGCTGGAGCTCATCGTCGACCTGCACCGGAAGTTCAACGGCGAGCGGCTCAGTCGTCTCGAAGCCCGCAAGGAACGCCAGGCCGAGATCGCCGCGGGCAAGGACCTCGACTTCCTGCCCGAGACCGCCGAGATCCGCAACGATCCCTCCTGGCAGGTCGCACCCCCGGCGCCGGGCCTCGAAGACCGCCGTGTCGAGGTCACCGGTCCCACGTACAAGAAGATGACGATCAACGCGCTCAACTCCGGAGCGAAGGTGTGGCTGGCCGACCAGGAAGACGCGAACACCCCGCAGTGGGACTCGGTCATCCAGGGCCAGCTCAACCTGCTCGACTCCCTCAACCGCGACATCGACTTCACCTCGCCCGAGGGCAAGGAATACAAGCTCGCCCCCGATGAGGAGCTGCCGACCATCGTCGTGCGCCCCCGCGGCTGGCACATGCCCGAGAAGCACATCCTCATCGACGGTGAGGAGACCTCGGGTTCGCTCGTCGACTTCGCGCTCTACTTCGCCACCGCCGGTCAGATCCAGATCGAGAAGGGCCGCGGCCCCTACTTCTACCTCGCGAAGATGGAGAGCCACCTCGAGGCCCGCCTGTGGAATCAGGTCTTCGAGCACGCCGAGGACGCCTTCGGCCTGACCCGCGGCACCATCCGCGCCACCGTGCTCATCGAGACCTACCCGGCGGCCTTCGAGATGGAGGAGATCCTCTACGAACTGCGCGAACACTCCGCCGGCCTCAACGCCGGTCGCTGGGACTACATCTTCTCCGTCATCAAGTACTACCGCTCCCGCGGCTCCGAGTTCCTGCTTCCGGACCGTTCGGACGTGACGATGACCGTGCCGTTCATGAACGCCTACACCGAACTGCTCGCACGCACGTGCCACAAGCGCGGGGCCCACGCCATCGGCGGCATGTCCGCGTTCGTCCCCTCGAAGGACGAAGCCGCGAACAAGGCCGCCTTCGACAAGGTGCGTGAAGACAAGTCGCGTGAGGCCGGCAAGGGCTTCGACGGCTCCTGGGTCGCCCATCCCGGAATGGTCGCCCTGTGCAAGGAGGTCTTCACCGAGACCCTCGGCGACAAGCCCAACCAGATCGACAACAAGCGCGAAGACGTCGACGTCACCGCCGCCGATCTCCTCGATGTGAAGTCGACCCCGGGTGCGATGACCGAGGCGGGCCTGCGCACCAACGTGTCCGTCGGCATCCAGTACCTGCGCGCCTGGCTCGAAGGCAACGGCGCGGTCGCCATCAACGGGCTCATGGAGGATGCCGCGACCGCTGAGATCTCCCGCTCCCAGGTGTGGCAGTGGCTGGATGCCGGAATCACCCTGGACTCCGGTGAGACGGTGACGAAGGAGCTCGTCGAGCGCATCGTCGCCGAGGAGGTCGCCAAGCTGCCCGGTGACGACGCCGATTGGAAGGACGCCACCGACACCTTCGTCTCGGTCGCGATCGCTCCCGACTACGTCGACTTCCTCACCCTGCCGGCCTACGCCCGCATGCCGTGATCCGAATGTCGTGATCGACTCATGTCGGCCCGTGTGCCCTGACCGGGGCAGACGGATTCGCGGCCGGTGAGTCGCTGGACGCCCCCGAAATCTGTGCCACACGCACCGATTTCGGGGGCGTTCTTCGCTAAGCTCGACGTACACATGCGCCCGGCGCCCGAGACCGCAGGAACGGAAGATGAGCCTGACCACAGACGAACTGCCCCGACTGGCCAGTCCCAGCAGCATCGCCGAACTCTCCGAACTCATGGCCCGCGCCCACGCCGAGAACCGCACCGTCGCCGTGTTCGGCGGCGGCACCGCCTTCGACGATCATCCGCCTGCGGACACTCCCGGGCTGCTCATCGACCTGACCTCGATCGCCGAGGTGGCCGACCCTTCCAGCGACACCATCCGTGCCGGAGCCGGAACCCGGATCAGCGCGCTGAACAGGCTCACCGCCGAGTCCGGACAGGAGATCCTCGCCGATCTTCCCCTCGACCGCATCGACACCGGGGCCACTCTCGGCGGGATGATCGCCACCGCGGCCGCCGGACCCCGCCACCCGCGCCGTCCGCGCCTGGCGGGGACCGTGCGGTCGGTGACGACCGTCGCCGCGGATGGGACCATCGCCCGCACCGCCGAGGGGCTCCATCCGGATCTGGGCGGCCGCGATCTTCCCCGGCTCGTCGCAGGGTCCTGGGGGACCCGAGCGATCATCGTCGAGGCCGAGATCCGGCTGACGAACAGACCGGAAGTCCAGAGATTCGTGTGGATTCCCGGCACCGAGGCGGCCGCCGACCTGCTCATCGCCCGCCGTGTTCCCGATGCCGTCGTCATCGAACGCCCACCCGGCTCACCCGCGGCGACAGTGGTCCTCATCGAAGGGGAGCCCGATGAGGTCGAGGCCGAGGTGGGCCACCTCGTCGATCGGATCCCCGGGGCGACTCCCTGTGGGGAGCCGGAATGGTGGGGTCGTCGGGCGCGGTTGGCCGCGACCATCGCGGTGTCCGCGGCGCCGGGCTTCATTGCGACTCTCATCGATGCTGTCGCCCGGTTGGAGACGACGATCGGCTATCCGCTGCAGTTGCGGGGCAGCGCCGCGGGGTACTTCGAACTCGGCATCGGCGCCCCGGAATCCGAGCCGGGAGTGGCCACACGAGTGGTGCTCGAACACCTGCGCAGCTTCGGTCTGCACAGGCTCGCCGCCCGGCTGATCCACGCACCCGCACCGGTCTGGGCTGAGGTCGACGCGTGGGGTCCGCAGCCGGGCCGACAGGGTCTGCGCGAACTCAAGACGCTCGTCGACCCGCGAGGAGTCCTGGCCCCGGGCCGCGGTATCGCCGGAATCTAGCGCGGCGATGGTCGGCGCGCCAGCAGCACACCCCGCGCGATCGATATCGCGCCTCTACTTCACCAGCAGCACCGGGCACTCGGCCTCGAGGATGACCTGCTGAGCACTCGATCCGAGCAGCAGCTTCACGACCGGCGAGCGGCGTTTGGCGGCCATGACGATGAGTCGTGCTCCATGGTCGTCGGCCAGGCCGAGGATCTGCTCGGCCAGATCGGAACCGGCACGGTGGACGGCATACTCCAGCCCCGCCTCGGCGAGGGCGGCACCCAACCGGGTGCATTCGGCCAGGGGAGACGTCGAGGGGGCCGTCGTCGTATCCGTGCCGAACACGACCGCCTGCAGCGCCGCGTTCTCGCGTCGGGCCGCGGCGATCGCCTGCTCGAGCACCGCCTCCGAGGCGTCCGGACGCAGCGCCAGGACCACGGTCGCCGACGCCGAGTCGATGCCCGGCGACGCGGTGACCTGCAGGGACGGGGCCGGGAAGCGGGACTGTGGAGTCGAATAGAGGTCAGTCATCGTAAGCTCCTCAGCCGATTCCGATGACGCCGACGGCCACACCGACCGCGAGCATGACGAGGGCGACGATGAGCGCACGCCAGAGCACCTTCTTATGGTGGTCGCCGAGCTCGACGCCGGACAGCGACACGAGCAGCAGGATCGCGGGCACCAGCGGCGACTGCATATGCACGGGCTGGCCGGTGATCGAGGCGCGGGCCATATCGGCGGCCGAGATGCCGAAGTGGGAAGCGGTCTCGGCGAGCACGGGCAGGATGCCGAAGTAGAAGGCGTCGTTGCTCATGAAGAACGTCATCGGGATCGACAGCAGACCGGTGATCACGGCCATGTAGGGTCCCATCGAGGTCGGGATGACCTCGACGAGCCATTCGGCCATCGCATCGACCATTCCGGTGCCGGACATGATGCCGGTGAGCACACCGGCGGCCATGACCATGGCGACGACGGAGATGATCGCGGTGGCGTGGGAGGCGAGCTCCTCTTGCTGGTCCTTCATCTTCGGGAAGTTGACCATGAGCGCGATGACGGTGCCGATCATGAACAGGTACGGCAGCGGCAGAATGTCGATGATGAGCAGGACCATCACGGCCAGGGTCAGGCCGAGGTTGAACCAGAACAGCTTCGGCCGCAGGGTCGCCCGATTCGGGTCGAGCGCGGTGTTCGCCAGACCCGAACCGGCGGATCCGGTCGCGTCGTCCGCGGAGGTGGGCCTCGCCTCGGCGGCGGTGCCGTCATTCGCCGAGGCGGCCCCCGTTTGTCCGTCCCCGTGACCTGAGGTCGTGGTCGGATCCCCGGCGGCGGTTCCGGCACCGGCACCGGCGACGGCGCCGACGAGGTCCCTGCGGCGGTTCGATCCGCGGTCGGTGACCCAGGTGACGCCGTTCTTGGCCAGGCGGCGGCGTTCGGAGAGACCGAGCAGGTAGGCGAAGAGCAGGCACACGAGCAGACCCGCGGCCAGGGAGGGCACCATCGGGGCGAAGATCTCGTTCGCGTCGATCTGCAGCGCCGAGGAGGCGCGTGCCGTCGGACCGCCCCAGGGCACGATGTTGAGGGTGCCGTTGATGAGGCCGGCCACGCAGGTGAGCACCACCGGCGACATCTCGAGGCGCTGGTAGATCGGCAGCATGGCCGCGGTGACGACGATGAACGTCGTCGATCCGTCGCCGTCGAGGGACACGGCGCCGGTGAGCAGTGCGGTGCCGAGGACGACCTTGACGGGGTCGTTGCCGGCGATCCTGAGGATGAACTCGACGAGCTTGTCGAAGAGGCCGACGTCGATCATGATGCCGAAGTAGATGATGGCGAAGAGCAGCAGCGCTGCCGTCGACGACATCGAGGCGATCGCGTCCATGACCATCTCACCGATGCCCAGGCCGGCCCCGGCGAAGAGGCCGAAGATCGTGGGCACGAGGATGAGAGCGAGGATCGGCGAGAGTCGTTTGGTCATGATCAGCGTCATGAAGACGAGGATCATGGCGAAACCGAGAATGACAAGCACGAGCTTCTCCTTCGAAGGCGAATGTGAGGCTCGAAACACCGTAGGGCCCAGCTCACGTGCCGCGCGCGCTTGTGTGCACTGATGGCGTTTAGATCGTTGAGCGCCTTTTGCGCATTGCGCTCAAACGCGGCTACGCTGAGCGCGTGCCCCGGCCCCACCGTTCGTTCTCCCGTCGTGTGCTTATCTCTCAGCTCGCGCTCGTTGCCGTGATCCTCGCCCTGGTCACCGGAGTGTTCGCGTGGCTGGGCGCGCGCACCGTCACCGAGGTGACCGAGACCGAAGCGCTGGCCACCGCCCGGACGCTGGCGATCGACCCGGACGTCCGCGCCGCTGCCACGCAGGCCTCGGCCGAGCACGCCGACGAACCCGATGAGCAGCTCGTGTCCTCGATGCTGACGATCACCGATGATCTGCGCGACCGGTCGGGCATCACCTTCGCCGTCATCACCGATGATCGCGGCATCCGACTCACCCACCCCGACCGGTCGAAGATCGGGCACAAGGTCTCGACCTCCCCGGAGGAGGCGCTGGCCGGTCGCGAGAACGTCTCCCACGAATCCGGGACCCTGGGCGAGACGGTGCGGGCGAAGGTGCCGATCTATTCGAGCGAGGACGGCCGGACCGTCGTCGGCGAGGTCTCGGTGGGCATCTTCGCCTCCGTGCTCGATGCCGATGTCCGCCGCGAACTCATCCTGCTCGGCACCGTGGCGGTGCTCGCCCTGGCACTCGGCGGGGCCGTGTCGGTCATGCTCGGGCGCCGGCTGCGTCGGGAGACGCTCGGGGTCGGACCCGAAGAGCTCGCCGAGATGGCCCGCGACCAAGGAGCCGTGCTGCACGGTCTCGACGACGGGGTGCTCGGCTTCGACGCCAACGGGACGCTGACATTGAGCAACTCGAATGCGAAGAAGCTGCTCGGGACGGCCTCCGACAAGGCGGTGGCGGCCGTCTCCGACGGGAAGGGCAGAGCCGCCTCGGCGAAGGACGGCGACCAGGGGAACGACACGGTCGGCGAGAACGGCAGTGCCGCCTCGGTGCAGGAGATCGACGACGCCGAGCTGATCGACGTCCCCGGCGAGATCACCGCGATGATGGCCGACGCACCGGACGAGGGCGCGCTGCGGCGGCGGATCACGATCGGCGACCGGATCCTGCTGGCCACGGCGGTGCGCGTCCAGCGCGACGGAGTCTCCGTCGGCGGGGTCGTGACCCTGCGCGACGAGACGCAGATGCTCACGATGGCGCGTCAGCTCGAATCCGTGACCGCCATGGCCAGGGCCCTGCGCACCCAGCGTCACGAATTCGCCAACCGGCTGCACACCGTGCTCGGCCTCGTCGACACGGGCGCGACCGACGAAGCCCATACCTACCTGTCCTCGATCCTCGGCACCGGCCCGATCACCACCCCGGTCGAGGACATCGATCTCATCTCCGACCCATACCTGCGCGCCGTTCTGGAGGCGAAGGGGACGACCGCCGCCGAGGCGGGGGTGAGCTTGGCCGTGACCCCCGAATCCCTGGCCGTGGGCGCGGTCCACGACCCGGAAGCGGTCACGCTCATCCTCGGCAACCTCATCGACAATGCGGTGCGGGCGGCCGTCGCAGGTCAGCGGTTCACCGACGACGGAGGCCGGGTCGAAGTGCAGGTGCTCAGCTCCGGGACGGAACTCCACGCGGTCGTCACGGACACCGGCGATGGGATCGACGACGAGCTGGGGGAGAAGATCTTCGACGAGGGATTCTCCACCTCGACGGCCGCCTCGGCCCCGGATTTCGGGATCGGACTGACCACGGGAACAGGCACCGGGGACGGCCACGGACTCGGCATCGGACTCGCGCTCAGCCGCCGGGTCGCGGAGAAGGGCGGGGGAGCGGTGTGGCTCATCGACGGCCACGATCCGGAACTCGGCGGGGCGAGCTTCGGCATGCGCCTGCCCGATGCGCTCGACGAACCGGCGGGCGACGGCTCTGCTGCTGAGACGGACGGCCATGCCGCCGCGGGAGAACGCGGTGCCGCCGCGGACGACGACAACGACTTCGGAACGAATGAGGAGAGATGATGGTCAACGTTCTCGTGCTCGATGACGACTTCTTCGTCGGGCAGATCCATGCCCGCTACGTCGACGAGGTGCCCGGTTTCACGGCGTTCGAACCCGTCCGCGACCTGAGAGCGGCGCGCGAAGTCATCGCCGAGAACGATGTCGACCTGCTGCTCGTCGACTATGTGCTGCCCGAGGGCACCGGGGTCGACCTCATCCGCGAGACCGACATCGATGCGATCGTGCTCTCGGCCGTCACGGATCCGCAGGTGGTCCGCTCATCGCTGCGATCGGGGGCGATGACCTACATCGTCAAACCCTTCGCCGCCGAGGTGCTGCAGAACTTCCTGCGCCGCTATGCTCGGTTCCGCCGCTATTGGGAGCGGGAGAAGGTCGGTCAGGCCGATCTCGAACGGCAGCTGCGCAACCTCCACGATGCCGCGGCCGTCGGCGGGACCGGGGCGAGCCCGGCAGGATCGTCGACGACGACTCGGATCCTCACCGCACTCGAGGAGGCGAGCGGTCCGATGACGGCCCTCGAAGTCGCCGAGGCGGTCGGGGCCTCGCGTGCCACCGCGCAGCGGCATCTGGCGAAGCTCGCCGAAGCCCGCACGATCACGGTCTCCCTGCAGTACGGGTCGACGGGCCGGCCCGAACACCTCTACGCCACCCGCTGACCCGGCGCGTGCGTAGATTCTGCGCCGGATGGACTGTTTCTGCCTCGAACGGACCGATTCTGCGCCGAACCGCGAGTTAAAACGTGGCACAGGCCATTCTCGGCAATGAGGGTTGGATGGAGACGCTGCTGGCGATCCGTCGGAGCCTGCGGCCGGGAGGACGCATCGTTTTTGAGTCTCGCGATCCCGAGCGGCGGGCTTGGCTGGAGTGGACGAAGGGGAACACCTATTCCGCCGCCGAGGGCGACGGAGAGGGGGCAGTCGAGTCGTGGGTGGAATTCGAAGCCGCATGCGGCGGATTCGTCGACTTCATCGGTGTGTTGGTCTTCGAGCGAGACGGTCGACGTGTCGAGCAGCGGAATTGTTTGCAGTTTCGGAGCCGGGACGAGCTGAAGAAATCACTTGAGGGCACTGGGTTTGTCGTCGAAGAGATCCGCGACGTTCCGGACCGGCCGGGCCGTGAGTTCGTGTTCATCGCACGCAAGGGCCAGCAGGGGCGCACTCAAGCATAGTTCGACAACGGATACACCATTGCGGGGGCGGTTTCTATCCGAAGATGACCGATGTCTAGACTGCAGGAGGCTTTGCGTGGGCAGAAGGCGATCCAGCCGGGGCTCATTCCGGTTCCGACGCCATATCCGCCTTCTTGAGCGCTGTCGGGAGAAGGACATCGGTCAAATAGTCGCTGACACCGTCCATGGCTTCTTCCTCGACGGCGAGGCTGGTCTCGGCGTCGAATGCCATCTGATGGACTGTCAGCAGTTCTCCTGCCCAGGAAACGTAGCACTCTGACATCGCGATCTTCCCTTGGTCCAAGAACGTTCCGTTGTAGGCGGCCGTGCAGAAGCCATCGCCCTTGTTTCCTTTAGGCTCGAAGACTTCGACCGACTCGGTCGGCTCCGCGTTGATCGATTCCTGGCAGTCGTCCACCGTCTTTCGGAGATCCTTGAGCAGCTCCGTCGATCCCCTTTCGGGCCTGGTCAGCGATGCCAGGATATATGTGCCGTTGCTGTCGTCCGACTGTTCAAAGGATCGTGCAGCGGAAACCCCATCCAAGTCCGATGAATAGGCGGACATGGCACCGATGATGCACTCAGATTGTGTGGACTGATTCTCGGTAGTGGTGTCCTCAGAGTCGAATGGATTGACGGATTGGTCTTCCTTTTCCCCGAACTCGACGTCGTTCTCAAGTGTGAAACCGCTTGGCAAGTCATCGAGTGAGAGGATTCTGTTGCTGTATTCGTCGCCGCTCAGAGCAGCGCGTTCGTCTGCTTCCTGAGATTCGACGGCTGATGGATCAGGGGAGGCTTCCTCCTGCTTCCCGCCTTGCCCTGCCTGATCTCCGGATCCGCCTGAGCAGGCTGACAGCGTGAAGGCGCAGCTTGCTGCCATGAGTCCGATCGTGAAGCGTTTCAACAACTTTCCCTTTCGTGCGCGGCGTCTCGACAGGAGCCTACAATATCTGTTGTCTTTTCGACCGTCTCTGCTCTGTTTTTGGGCAGAGGTTACGCGATCGCTCCCAAGTGCCGTCGCTGGCTGGGGAGTTCGTCTCTGGGCGCCCCTGCTGACGTTGGAGCACGTTTCAGGGAACCCTGATCGAAACTCTCCAGCGGCCCTCCCCGCACCTCCAACCACCCGCCCCGCCACACGCCGAAACCTGCGGATTTGCTGGGCAGGAGCGCAATATCGTCCTAAGATGAGAGACATGGCGACCAGAACGACTTCCCCCGCTTCTGGTTCCGGGAAACGCACAGCGCGCAAAAACGCTGGTCGGTCCGGTCAAGCGGGGACCGAAGAACCCGGGACAAACGTTGTCACCGGTGCATGGAGGGGAGTGGCCCACATGGCCGGAAACCGTGCGCGAAAGACTCTCAGCGACGAACCGACCGATCAATCACCGACGAAGCGGGACGGCACAGCCTTCTTCCTCATCGGACTCTCGATCATCATCGCCGCCTTCGAATGGTGGAACATCCCCGGCGCGATCAGCGATGGCGTCCGCGGAATCGTCGAAGGCACCTTCGGCCGGGTGGCACTCGCCCTGCCGGTGATCTTCACCTGCTACGCGATCCGCCTGTTCCTGCGCGGCGACGACAACCGCGGCAACAACCGCATCCTCATCGGGATGATCTTCGGCCTGCTCGCGGCCTCGGGCCTGGCCCATATCGCCGCCGGCAATCCGACCTTCACGAACTCCCGCGATGCCATGGCCAACGGGGGAGGCGCGGTCGGCTTCGTCGTGTCCTCACCGCTGGTCGTCGCGACCACCGTGTACGTGGCGGTGCCGCTGCTCGTCCTCCTCGGCCTGTTCTCCCTGCTCGTGGTCACTGCGACCCCGGTGCGGGCTATCCCGCAGCGCCTCACCGCTCTGTACTACCGACTCACCGGTGGGGCCCGGCCTGAGACCGACGCCGAGGCGGCCGAGACCGAACAGTCCGACCTCGTTGCCGAGAACGGCCGCACCTCCGACCTCAAGCCCGTGATGGGCGCCAAGCGCCGCAGCCGGAAGAAGAAGACCGAGATCCCCGATCTCGACTCCGAATCCGCCGACGATGACACCACGACGAAGGCCTACGACAAGGCCTACATCCACGAGAACGACGTCAGCGACGAAGAAGCCGACACCACACGCATCGAGACCGACCCCGAGCCGAAGCTCAAGCCAGGCCAGCGCCGCCCGACCAAGGCCGAACGCGAGATGGCCGAGCTGAAGAAGACCATCGGGATGGACGACGCCGCCGCCAACCAGGCGACGAAGTCCGAACCCGCTGCCGCCTCGGCGCCGGTGCCAGTGACGAATGCGCCCGCCCCACCGCCCACGGAGCAGCTGCCCGAACGCGTCGAGCAGCTCACCCTGGCCGGGGACGTCACCTACACCCTGCCCGCCTCGGACAACCTCCAGCCCGGACCTCCCGCGAAGGAGCGCTCCGAGGCCAACGACCGCGTCGTCGAAGCCCTGCGCGACGTGCTTACGCAGTTCAAGATCGACGCCGAGGTCACCGGCTTCTCCCGTGGTCCCACCGTCACCCGATACGAGGTGGAGCTGGGCCCCGGCACGAAGGTCGAGAAGGTCACAGCGCTGTCGAAGAACATCGCCTATGCCGTGGCCAGCGCCGACGTGCGCATCCTCTCGCCGATCCCCGGCAAGAAGGCCATCGGCATCGAGATCCCGAACTCCGACCGCGAGAATGTCGCCCTCGGCGATGTGCTGCGGTCGAAGGCCGCCCGCAAGACCGACCACCCGATGGTCATGGGCGTGGGCAAGGACGTCGAAGGCGGATTCGTCGTCGCCGACCTCTCGAAGATGCCCCACCTGCTTGTCGCCGGTGCCACCGGTGCCGGTAAGTCGAGCTTCGTGAACTCCATGATCACCTCGATCATGATGCGCGCGACTCCCGACGAGGTCCGCATGATCCTCGTCGATCCCAAGCGCGTGGAACTGACGATCTACGAGGGCATCCCGCACCTGATCACCCCGATCATCACGAACCCGAAGAAGGCCGCCGAGGCGCTCGAATGGGTCGTGCGCGAAATGGACGCCCGCTACGACGACCTCGCGAACTACGGGTTCAAGCACGTCAAGGAGTTCAACAAGGCCGTCCGCGAGGGCCGCATCCAGCCGCCCGCCGGATCCGAACGCGTCCTCCAGCCCTACCCGTACCTGCTGGTCGTCGTCGACGAGCTCGCCGACCTCATGATGGTCGCCCCGCGCGACGTCGAAGCCTCGATCCAGCGCATCACCCAGCTCGCCCGTGCCGCCGGCATCCACCTCATCCTCGCCACGCAGCGACCCAGCGTCGATGTCGTCACCGGCCTCATCAAGGCCAACGTGCCCTCTCGTCTGGCCTTCGCGACCTCCTCGCTGGCCGACTCGCGAGTCGTGCTCGACCAGCCCGGCGCGGAGAAGCTCATCGGCCAAGGTGACGCCCTGTTCCTGCCCATGGGTGCGGCCAAGCCGATGCGTGTCCAGGGTGCCTGGGTCAACGAGTCCGAGATCGAGAAGGTCGTCGAACACGTCAAGGGCCAGCTGACACCGAACTACCGCGAAGACGTGGCCGTCGAAGCGCCGAAGAAGCAGATCGACGAGGACATCGGAGACGACCTCGAGCTGCTGCTCCAGGCGATCGAGCAGGTCGTGACCACGCAGTTCGGGTCGACCTCGATGCTCCAGCGCAAGCTGCGCGTCGGCTTCGCCAAGGCCGGCCGCCTCATGGACCTCATGGAGTCCCGCGGCATCGTCGGACCCTCCGAAGGGTCGAAGGCCCGCGACGTGCTCGTGCGCCCCGACGACCTGCCCGGCACCCTGGCCATCATCAAGGGCGAGACCCCGCCCGAGGATTCCGGCGCGGCTGAGGCACCGAACGGCAGCGGCCAGAACCACGGCGGACAGGGTCACGGTCAGTCCGGCCACGCCTCGGCTGCCGATGACTACGACGAGGAGTTCGACGACGACTACGGCGAGACCTCACACGGCTCGGCTGCGTCGCACGGCGCAGCTTCGTCCGACCGCTACGCCCACGGAGTCGGCCACGCCGGCGACCTCACCGTCGGCGATACCGACCCGGAGACCGGGCTCGAGGTCGTCGAAGCCAGCGGAGAGGACGCGTGGCAGCTCACCGGGCGATGATCTGATCCGAACCCCACCCCTCGCCGAGGCGGCGCACCGTTGAAACGGGGCGCCGCCTCGGCGATTGTGGTTGAGATGTCCGTGGTTGGAATGATCTGCTCAGCTCACTCCGATAGGCTGGAGGCGTGAACGATCGAGTCGAGGCCGGAGCCTCTCAGCAGCCCTCCGCAGAACCGAGCCCGTGGAATATCCCGAACGCGCTCACGGTGCTGCGCATCCTCATGGTGCCCCTCTTCCTGGTGCTGCTGCTCATCGACGGCGGCAACGATGTGACACTGCGCTGGTGGGCGCTCGTCGTGTTCCTGCTGGCCATGTTCACCGACTTCGTCGACGGATACCTGGCCAGGCGAAACAACCTCATCACGAACTTCGGCAAGATCGCCGATCCCATCGCCGACAAGTCACTCATGGCCGCCGCCCTGATCGGTCTGGCGATCATCGTCGAACTTCCGTGGTGGGTGCCGGTGATCATCCTCGTGCGCGAGTTCGGCATCACCGTGCTGCGGTTCTTCATGATCCGCATCATTGTCATGCCCGCCTCGCGCGGCGGCAAGATCAAGACCGTGCTGCAGACCGCGGCGATCGGACTGTTCCTGCTCCTCTTCCCGCTCTCGGACGTGGTGCCCTCACTCGTGTACGTCATCCTCCTCGTCATCGCGTGGATCATCATGACCGCGGCCATCGTCGTCACCATCGTCACCGGCGTCGACTACTGCGTGCAGGCGGCGAAGCTGTACAAGGATGCGAAGAGCGGTGGGGACGCGCAGCGTGGTTGAAGCCGAGCTGTTCGCGACCACGCGGCGCATCATCTCCACCTGCACTCGACTGGGGATCTCTCTGGCATCGGCGGAATCGCTGACCGGCGGACGCTTCGTCGCCTCACTCGTCGACGTGCCGGGGGCCTCGGCCGTGGTGCGTGGGGGACTGGTCACCTACGCCACGGACCTCAAGGCGAGCCTGGCCGGCGTCGATGCCGACCACCTCGAGGAGACCGGACCGATCGACCCGGTCGTCGCCGCGCAGATGGCCGTCGGCACCGCCGTGCAGTGCGTCGCCGATATCGGGATCTCGTGCACCGGCGTCGCGGGACCCGATCCTCAGGACGGCAAACCCGTCGGTCTCGTCTACACCGCGATCGCCTTCGGAGGGAAGGCGAAGGTCTTCGAACACGAGTTCACCGGCGACCGAGACGCCATCCGCAAGCAGACGGTGCAGGCGATGGCGGTCAACCTCGACGAATTCGTCGCCGAACTCGCTTTCGGGCCAGAGAGCGGGCAGGGGACCGGTCGTGGGACGGCCGTGGAATAAGTCGGCACGCCGCGGGGTTGAGCAAGTGATGACCATCGGACGAATATTCTCCAAAGACTTCGAATGGACTGGCAAAACCATCCGCTCGGGCCACCAGGTTGGTGCAGTGTCACAGCCAGGTTGTAAAGTTGTTGGAACCACCATGACGGGACGCGCTGACAAAGGGAGGGCCGCGTTATGTTACTGAGAGTCGAAATCGGCGACGCACTTCGTTCCGCCCGCCGTCGTCAAGGACGCACCCTGCGCGACGTCTCGACCGGGGCCAGCGTTTCGCTGGGCTACCTCAGCGAGATCGAACGCGGACAGAAGGAAGCCTCCTCGGAGCTGCTGTCTGCGATCTGTGAGGCACTCGACCTGCCGCTGTCGGCGCTGCTGTCGTCCGTATCCGATCGCTTCGCACTCGAAGAGGGCGTGCAGATCCCCGACACCATTCCGCAGGAGCTCTCGGACAAGATCCTCGGCCACCCCGAGGGATACTCTTCTCCGCGCCTGGCCGCCAAGCCCTGATGCGGCACACGCTCTACTGGATCCTCATGAACGAGGAGTTCGGTGAGGCTCGTGCCGCCTCCCTGCACACCGACCTGACTCTGAGTTCACTGGGCTCGCGGACGGCCGAAGAGGCATTCTCCGCCGGGGTCGAACCCCGCGACATCTGGATCGCCGTGTGCGATTCCATGGGTGTGCCCGAATCCCGCCGCCTCGGCAAGGAGAAACCGCGGTCGACGCCGTTCTGATTGTTCGCAGTTGCGCGTATCTTTCTCTGCCGACGCGGTGCCGGCCGCGTGTAGACTGATCGCATGAGTCAGGCGGTCCCCTTCATCACCTTTCAGCCCAGTCGCGGCCAGAGCGCGGGCGACGCCATGAAGACCTACCTCGAGCTCTTCACAGATGGGCGAGTGATCCTCGACAACCGATACGGTCCCGATGGACCTGGGGCAGAGGGAACGGTCATCATGTCCGAGATCGAGATCGCCGGCCAGAGACTGCGATTCAGCGACAGCTTCGTCGCACACGAGTGGGACATCACTCCCGGTGTCTCTCTCATGGTCGACTGCGAATCGAGCGAGGAACTCGAACGCCTCTTCACCGCGCTGAGCGTGCAGGGGACTGTGTACATGCCGCTCGATGACTACGGATTCGGGCCATTCGGCTGGGTGGGCGACCGCTTCGGCCTCACCTGGCAGCTGGGCCTGGCGTCGGCCTAGTCTCCGCAGAGACACGCGACACACCCGAATATATAGAACACCTGTTCCCATGTGGGTTATCCTGGTGAGGAATCACGGGACCTGTGACCATGAGTGGCTGGTTATCCACGGGGGAATCGCCTCCTCTGTCGTTATGTCAGTGCCATCTTCTAGCCTTGGTCTCAACGGAAAAGCAACGAAGAGGAGA
This sequence comes from Brevibacterium limosum, assembly GCF_011617705.1. NCBI lineage: Bacteria > Bacillati > Actinomycetota > Actinomycetes > Micrococcales > Brevibacteriaceae > Brevibacterium > Brevibacterium limosum. The sequence goes on from NZ_CP050154.1 coordinate 1,516,402, forward strand.
CGTCATGGCACGTACACCCAAGAACCTCCAGGTTCCCACCGGCGGAGACAAGTCGAAGGCGCTCGACGCCGCGCTGGGTCAGATCGATCGCAACTACGGCAAGGGCGCGATCATGCGCCTCGGCGACAGTGTTCGTGAGCCCATCGCCTCCATCCCGACGGGTTCGGTCGCTCTCGACATCGCTCTGGGCATCGGCGGTCTGCCGCGCGGCCGCGTCGTCGAGATCTACGGTCCGGAATCCTCCGGTAAGACGACCGTGGCTCTCCACGCCGTGGCGAATGCTCAGAAGGCCGGCGGAATCGCTGCCTTCATCGATGCCGAGCACGCCCTCGACCCCGAGTATGCGAAGAAGCTCGGCGTCGACACCGACCAGCTCCTCGTCTCCCAGCCGGACACGGGTGAGCAGGCGCTCGAGATCGCCGATATGCTCATCCGCTCCGGAGCCCTCGACATCATCGTCATCGACTCCGTCGCAGCCCTCGTGCCCAAGGCTGAGATCGAAGGCGAGATGGGTGACAGCCACGTCGGTCTCCAGGCTCGCCTGATGTCGCAGGCTCTGCGTAAGATCACCGGTGCCCTCGCGCAGTCGAAGACCACCGCGATCTTCATCAACCAGCTCCGTGAGAAGGTCGGAGTCTTCTTCGGTTCGCCGGAGACCACCTCGGGCGGTAAGGCACTGAAGTTCTACGCCTCCGTGCGCATCGACGTCCGCCGCATCGAGACCCTCAAGGAAGGTCAGGACGCGGTCGGCAACCGGACCCGGGCGAAGATCGTGAAGAACAAGATCGCTCCGCCGTTCAAGCAGGCCGAGTTCGACATCCTCTACGGTCACGGCATCTCCCGCGAGGGCAGCCTCATCGATATGGGCGTCGACAACGGCATCGTGCGCAAGTCCGGCTCCTGGTTCACCTATGACGGCGACCAGCTGGGTCAGGGCAAGGAGAACGTCCGCAACTTCCTCCGCGACAACCCGGGCCTGGCCGAAGAGATCGAGCTGAAGATCAAGCACAAGCTGGGCCTGATCCAGGTCGACGAACCGGAGGAAGACGCCGAGGCGGCCGGAGAAGCACAGACGGATGACGTCGAAGTCTCCTGACGCTCCTTCGGCAGACGATGGGTTGACCAGCATCGAGTCCACCGCATCGACAGCCGAGGTCAGTGCGGGGGACTCAGGCCAGAGTGGCTCGTCTCAGACCGAGACGCTCTCGCAGCTGCGCAGTGCGATCTCGGAGATCGACCAACGCCATGCCGAGGGAGAGGCCGGATTCTTCGCCGGTCTCTCCGGAGTCGATGACGACGACGTCGCTGATCGTGCCCGTTCGGGAACGGGCACGACCTCCCGACGGAAGAAGAAGACGAAGAGTGGGAAACGTCCGCGATCGGAATCCGACAACGGATGGGTCGAAGGCGGTACCGGCTCAACTCCGGACTTCGTCGACGCCCCGGACTTCCTCGCCTCGGACGACTCTGGACCGGATTTCGCCGCCGGACCCGGGCTGAGCTTCGAGGACGAAGACGACGCCCCCGACTTCGACGCGGACTACGCACAGGCGAAGAAGACGGCGATGAACATGCTCGCCATGCGCGATCACTCCAGCGACGAACTGCGCAAGAAACTCCTCAAACGCGACCTCATGCCCGAGGCGATCGACGTCCTCATCGAGAAGCTGCAGAACTCGCGCCTGCTCAACGACGAAGAGTTCGCTCACCGCTTCGCACGGGCACAGCGGGAGAACCGCAAGCTCTCCCGCTCCGTGCTCAAACGAGAACTGAGCAGAAAGGGCATCAGCCCCGAACTGGCCTCCGAAGCCGTGGCCGACATCGACGGTGAGGAAGAGCTCGCCCGCGAAGTGGCCGAGAAGAAAGCCGCCTCCACCCGCCGACTCGACTATGCGGTGCGAGAGCGCCGAATCCTCGGCATGCTCGCCCGCCGCGGCTTCCCCTCGGCGATCTGCATCAAGGTCACACGGGACGTGCTCGCCGAAGACTGAAACGGCACCTGCAGAACGGCTAGAATGGGTGCGCCATGACTGAACTGATTGAATCCCCGACGACATCCGCAACCACCCCTCGCAGCTACGAGGTCAAGACCTACGGATGTCAGATGAACGTGCACGACTCCGAGCGCCTGTCCGGACTGCTCGACGATGCCGGCTACGTTCAGGCGAACACCGACGACCAAGCCGACGTCGTCGTCTTCAACACCTGCGCCGTGCGCGAAAACGCCGACAACCGTCTCTACGGCAACCTCGGCCAGCTCGCGAGGGTCAAAGAGAACCACCCCGGACTCCAGATCGCCGTCGGCGGATGCATGGCACAGAAGGACCGCGACACCATCGTGAAGAAGGCCCCCTGGGTCGACGTGGTCTTCGGCACCCACAACATGGGCTCTCTGCCGGCACTGCTCGAACGCGCCCGCCACAACGAGGAAGCCCAGGTCGAGATCCTCGAAAGCCTCGACGTCTTCCCGTCCACCCTGCCCAGCCGCCGCGACTCCCAGCACTCCGGTTGGGTCTCGATCTCGGTCGGCTGCAACAACACCTGCACCTTCTGCATCGTGCCCAGCCTGCGCGGCAAAGAGAAGGACCGCCGCCCCGGCGACATCCTCGCCGAGGTCGAAGCGCTCGTCGCCGACGGAGTCGTCGAAGTCACCCTGCTCGGCCAGAACGTCAACTCCTACGGTGCCGAATTCCGTGATAAGGGCGCATTCGCGAAACTGCTGCGCGCCGTGGGCAACGTGGAAGGAATCGAACGGGTCCGCTTCACCAGCCCGCACCCGGCCGCATTCTCCGATGACGTCATCGACGCTATGGCTGAGACCCCGACCGTGATGCCGCAGCTGCACATGCCGCTGCAGTCCGGTTCCGACACGATCCTCAAATCCATGCGCCGCTCCTACCGGACCAAGCGGTTCATGAACATCCTCGACACCGTGCGCGAGCGCATCCCACACGCGGCCATCACCACCGACATCATCGTCGGCTTCCCCGGCGAGACCGAAGAGGACTTCCAGGGCACGATGGACATCGTCCGCCGGGCCCGATTCTCCCAGGCCTTCACCTTCCAATACTCCATTCGCCCCGGCACACCCGCGGCGACGATGGACAACCAGGTGCCGAAGGACGTGGTGCAGGAACGATTCGAACGACTCACCGCGCTGCAGGACGAGATCTCCTGGGACGAGAACAGAGCACAGATCGGCCGTGAGGTCGAGGTGCTCGTGACCAAGCTGCCCCACGACGATTCCCCACGCCTGAGCGGCCGTGCCGAAGACAACCGCCTCGTCCACGTCGGAATCCCCGAAGGCACCCAGAAGCCGCGACCCGGCGACTTCGTCACCGCCAGCGTCACCGAGGCGAAGCCCTACTTCCTCCTCGCCGATTCGGGATTCTCCGTGCGCCCGTCCCGCGCCGGCGACGCATACGACCGGGCACAGGCTGACACCTGCGGCGCACCGAGCCCCGGCCAGGGTTCGGCAGGCGCCACGAACCTCGGCATGCCGACCATCCGCCCCCGCGGCTGAGATGGGTGCCTTTGCCATCATCCCGGCAGCCCCCGTGCTGCTCGACGACATCGACCTCAGCGAGACCGCCAGGACGGTCGACCTGCGGACCGCCATCCGCGAGACCTTGAGGACGCAGACCGGTTGGGCTCTGCCGATCGAGACTCTGCCGCCGGTGGCCGGGCTGGGCGGCTGGGGAATCGACCGTGGAGTCGACACTCGAACCGGTCAGCTGCTGTCCGGGAACGAATGGGTCGAGACCGTTGAGGCCCTGACGTCGGAAGAACGTCAGTTCGCCGAGGCGGCCGACTCCGCCGTCATCGTCGCTATTCTTCACGCTCACGCCGCCGACGTCGAAATCGGTCCGCTCGGTTCGAGTGAGAATCTTCTGCTGCCCATCGACCTGTCGGGAGCAGCTACAGAAGACGCCCCCTTGGCTCCGATCGACGGCGCTGCGGAATTCGACACCGCAGTCATCGAGACACTCACCTCCGGGACGACCATGGAGACGAAGAGACTGCTCGAACTCTGTGATCACGCGGAGACCGTGGCCGCCAGCCTCAGTGTGCTTGCCGCCGGGATCCGCCACATCGTCGACCAAGGTGCTCGTGTCTCGACGCTGCAGCCGGTCGTCGACGAATCCGTTCACGAAGTGCATACTCTCTGCGGCACCGGACAGTGGGCGTGATCGCTCATGGCTGAGGGGCAGTCGCCGACTCCGAACGGCATATCGATGCAGCCGGGCGAGCGGTCGACGCCTCCGATCATCACCGTGGTCGGAGCTACCGCCACCGGGAAGTCGGATCTCGCGCTGGATCTGGCCGGCCGCCTCGGCGGGGAGATCATCAACACGGATTCGATGCAGTTCTACCGGGGGATGGACATCGGCACTGCGAAGCTGCCGGTCGAGGAACGGCGGGGGATTGCGCACCACCTCATCGACGTCCTCGACGTCACCGAAGAGGCGAACGTCCAAGACTTTCAGGCACGTGCGCGAACGGCGATCGCGGACATCCGAGGGCGCGGACTGCGGCCGATCCTCGTCGGCGGATCAGGACTCTACGTCCGCGCCGCCGTCGACCATATGGAGTTCCCGGGAACCGATCCCGAGGTGCGAGCCCGGCTCGAGGCAGAGGCCGCGAGGGACCGTTGGGGTCTGCACCGGAAGCTGCGGGAACTCGACCCGAAAGCGGCCGCGAAGATCACCGTCAATGACCAACGACGCATCGCCCGAGCGCTCGAAGTCATCGAACTCACGGGGCGACCCTTCAGCGCTCAGCTGCCGGACTATCAGGAGATCGAACCGACCATCCACATCGGTCTGAGCATGGACCGGCCCGTACTCCATCAGCGGATCGCCACACGCGTCGAACTCATGTGGGACCAAGGCTGGGTCGATGAAGTGCGTTGCCTGCTCGACGCAGGGCTGGCCGAAGGAAAGACCGCGTCGCGCGCCATCGGATACGCACAGATCCAACGCCACCTGACCGGAGAGCTCACCGCCGCCGAGGCGAAGGAAGAGACGGCGATCCGCACCCGGCAGTTCGCACGCCGACAGGACACGTGGTTCCGTCGTGACCCGCGCATCAACTGGATCGACGGAAGCGCCGCAGACGCCGAGCAGAATCTGATGCATGCGCTCGACCTGCTCGCCGAGTCCTGAGCGATGGCCGAGGTCTGAAGCCGAGCAGTGGACAGGCCAGGGCGGGTGCGGGGACACGTAATCAGCGGGGGCTGTCTCCGAAAGGCGCAGGCTACCCGACGGCGGCCGGAGGCTGGTCGCGAACCCGCGGGCGACTGTTTGCCTCGACGTCGATTCCGCGCATGCCCAGGAGCACGACCGAAGCCAAGAGGAGCACCGCTCCGACGAATATGTAGATGGCTTGAGGACTCCATCCGCCGTCCAGCATCGCACCGGTCGCCGTCGGTGCGATGATGGCGCCGAACCGCCCGATTCCGATGCCCCAACCCGCGCCGGTCGAGCGCAGTGTCGATGAGTACGACTGCGGCGTCAGCACATAGAGTCCGGCGATGCAGCCGTTGATCGACATACCGACGAGCACACCGAAGACCACGACGACTGCGACCCACTGCGCCATGAAGATGAAGATCGCCATGAGCACAGCAGCCACCACGGAGAACGTCATGAGCACGGATCGGGTGGACCAGCGTGAGGTGAAGAGGCCGAAGACCACCGAACCGATGGCTCCGCCCAAGGTGAGACCGACGGTGACGATCATCGACAGGGTGTCGGTCAGGCCGGTTTCGTGCATCAGCCGCGGTGTCCACGAATTCACGAAGTAGAACCCGAACATGATGATGAAGAACGTCGTCCAGACGACGAAGGTGACGCGACGATTCCGGCGATTGAACAGCGCCGTGATCCCGGTGCCGACGTCCGAATCTCCGGCTGATGCGGGCCCCCTCGCGTCGATATCGACCGGCCCGTCGAAGCCGAGCCTGCCGGCGATGGCCTCGAGCCTGGTCTGCGAATCGTGCGGCTTCCTGTTGTAGAGGAACGATGGGGACTCCGGCACCAAGAAGACGACGAGCAGGAGTGAGAAGACGGCCAGCGCACCGCCGAGGACGAACACCGACCGCCAGCCGGAATTCGCGATGAGTGCGACCATGACGGATCCTCCGACAGCCGCACCGATTCCGTATCCCGCAGCATAGATGCTGATGACCAGTCCGCGACGCTTGCGCGACGAGTATTCGGCCGAGATGACGTTGGTGGCGACCAGAATGCCTCCGATGCCCAGGCCGGTGACGATGCGCCACAGGCCGAGCTGATTCGCCGACGTCGCGGTCGCGGACATGAAGAGGCCGATCGCATTGACGATGATGGCGATCATGATCATGTTTCTGCGCCCGATCCGGTCTGCCACCGGGCCGAGGACCAGAGCACCGACGGCCATACCGAAGAGCGCTGCACTCATGACCAGGCCGAGGGCCGTCCCGGAGAGCCCGAATTCCTCAGTCACCTGGTTGGAGGAAAAGGAGATGGCCAGGACGTCGTAGCCGTCAAGGGCGTTGAGGAATGTGCAGATCACGACGATCAGCCATTGGTAGAAGGACATCGGCGAGTTGTCGATGCGGGTACGTAGATCCACGAGCAGTCTCCGTCTTTGTGAGGCCTGGTGAAGAGCAGGAACGTCGCTCCGATGCGACTTCCCTATGCAGAGTCCCTATTGAGATAGTGAAAGCGGGTTGCCGGTCACGCTAGCAGAGCCCGGGTCCCAGGGCAATGGTTCGCCGGCGGAGTTCGCGCCGATGGAGCGAATTCACAATCACCTATGGACATAGGCAAATACCTATGTTTATAGTGATTCACGGAACCCATGGAAGTGTTCATGAAAGGCGGCCCCGTGGTCACAGCAACCGGAACCCAGATCGTCGACGACTATTCCCTCGAAATGACGGGCAAGGATGTCGGAAAGCTGCGTGACGCTGCTCATGCCATTCCCCCAGGCACACGCATCAACGTCACCTTCCTCGGCAACGAGGACCTGCGGATGCGGGTCGAAGCTGCGGAAGCGGTCCGCGAGCTGGGCTTCGTGCCGGTGCCGCACATCTCCGCTCGCCGGCTGAAGTCCCAGACCGAACTGGAAGACTTCCTCGGAGAACTTCAGCAGGTCGGTGCTTCGGAGCATGTATTCGTCATCGGGGGAGACCCGAGGGAAGCGGAAGGACCCTACGCCGATTCGCTGTCGGTCATCGACACCGGACTGCTGCCGAACTTTGGAGTGACCGAGGTCGGCATCGCCGGATACCCGGAAGGCCACCCCGATATCGCAACGAGCGACCTGTGGTCTCATCTGGAAGCAAAGACTCAGTCCCTGAAAGACCAGGGACTCGAACGTGTGGTCCTCACCCAGTTCGCTTTCGATGCCGATCGGGTCAGCGAATGGGTCAAGGAGACCCGGGAGCATGGAATCGACTCCCTCGTCCGCATCGGAACTCCCGGCCCTGCCGGAATCAAGCGGCTGCTCGGATATGCGGGCCGATTCGGTGTCGGGACGAGCGCCTCGATCGTCAAGAAGTACGGTTTCTCGCTCACCAATCTTCTCGGCACTGCCGGTCCCGGCAAGTTCCTCACCGAGCTGGCTGACGACATCGACCCTGGTTCGAAGAGCGACGATGTCAAGGTGCATTTCTACACCTTCGGCGGTCTGCTCAACACGGCACAATGGGTCAGCGACTTCTCGGCCGGACGCTGAAGACATGACCATCATCCAGTGACCGCAACGACAAATCAGAACAGAGAGGTTCACATCTCATGACCGACAATCTCCAGCAGCTCCTCGACACCGCCAATCCGGTCGACCTGCTCCGCAATTCCCAGATCGGGTCCTACATCTACCCGGTGGTTCCCGCCGACTTCAGCAATTGGATCAAGGAACAGCGGGCTTGGCGTGAGACGGCTGTCCTCTACGACCAGTCGCACCACATGGACAACGTGTTCCTGCGCGGGTCCGACGCCATCAGACTCATCTCCGACACGGCCATCAACTCGACGGCGAAGTTCGCGGTGAACAAGGCCAAGCAGTACGTTCCCACGACGGCCTCTGGCCATGTCATCGGCGACGGCATCCTCTTCCACGAAGCCGAAGACGAGTACGTCTATGTCGGGCGCGCTCCGGCTTCGAACTGGCTGCTCTACCACGGTGAGACCGGTGGTTACTCGAATCTCGACATCGAGATCGATCGTCGTTCGCCCTCTCGCCCGTACGGCGACGCGGTCTCCCGCCGGTATTACCGATTCCAGATCCAGGGCCCGAACGCGTGGAGCATCATCGAGAAGCTCAATGGCGGCCCGCTCGAGAAGCTCGGATTCTTCAACATGTCGACGATGTCGATCGCCGGCCGGCAGGTCCGCACACTGCGACACGGAATGGCCGGAGCACCGGGCCTCGAGGTCTGGGGCCCGTACGAAGACCACCACCTGATCCGCGACGCCATCATCGAGGCGGGAGCCGAGTTCGGCCTTCTGCCGGTCGGGTCTCGCGCCTACCCGTCGAACACTCTGGAATCCGGCTGGATCCCCTCCCCGCTGCCCGCGATCTACACGGGTGAGGAAGAACGCGGATTCCGTGAATGGCTCGGTGTCGACAGCTACGAGGCGACCGGGACCCTGGCCGGATCGTTCGTCTCGGAGAACATCGAAGACTACTACCTGACTCCGTGGGAGCTCGGCTACGGTTCCTTCGTCAAGTTCGACCATGATTTCATCGGCCGCAGCGCCCTGGAGAACATGAATCCGGCGCAGCAGCGCCGGAAGGTCACGCTGTCCTGGGACGCCGACGACCTCGGCCAGGTATTGTCGTCGCCGCTCAACGTCGACGGTCCCAACTTCAAGTACTTCGATCTGCCTCTTGCCAACTACGGTTCGGCGAACTACGACGCGGTCATCGACGCCGAGGGCAACACGGTCGGGTTCTCGATGTTCACCGGATACTCGGCCAACGAGCGTCGCGGACTGTCACTGGCTGTGGTCGATCCCGAAGTTCCCGAAGGCGCGGAGCTCAAGGTCGTGTGGGGCGAACCGGACGGCGGGACGACCAAGGCATCGGTCGAGCCGCACGAGCAGACCGAAGTCCGTGCCGTCGTCAGCCCCGTCCCGTACTCGACGGTCGCACGTCAGACGTACAAGGGCGGCTGGCGGACCGGCTATACGAACTGACACCGCTATCCTGAAAGGGCCCGGACTTCGGTCCGGGCCCTCTTGGCGTTCGACTTTAGGGAGACCCAGACCAATGAGCCTACGCAGTGCTCTCCTCGTGCTCTTGCGGATTGCACCGATGTCCGGCTACGAGCTGCAGAAGCAGTTCTCGCACTCCGTGGGGTACGTCTGGCATGCTCCCGACTCCCAGATCTATCCCGAGCTGAGGAAGATGGCCGCGGAGGGACTCGTCGAGCCCGAAGAGCAGACGCGGGGGAGCGTGGCCACCAGACGGGTGTATCACGTGACAGACGCGGGCGAGGAGAGCTTCGCCGAATGGATGCGCACTCCGCTGAAGTATCAGCGCACACGAGACGCCGCGCATCTCAAAGCCTCGTACCTGGAGTCAGCCGATCACGACACCCGAATCGCCTTCCTGGGCGATCACATCGCTCATTGGACGTCTGAACTGAAGTGCTGGGAAGACGAAATCGAGAAGATCGACACACTGACCACGCCCATGCTCAACCGGCGTTTGGAAGTGACCCGCCCCGAGGACCGAGAGAAGACGATCGCCTTCAAACGGTTCGCCTATGAGGGATTGGCCGAGAAGGCACGAACCGAGATCGCCTGGGCGAAGAAGGGCCTCGAGCTGGCGAAGAGGTTCGGTCCCTGACCAGAGACTGTATCGAGCCACCGGCGCCCACCGATAGGATGGAGTCATGAGCACTCCGGATACCCCGTTCGCAGCATGGGCCGATGCCGCCTTCGTCAAGGGACACGGCACGCAGAACGACTTCGTCCTCATCTCCGACGACGACAGCAAGCTGGAGATGCATCCCGAAGCCGTCGCCACACTCGCCGACCGGCGGGCCGGGCTCGGCGCCGACGGGATCATCCGCATCGTCCGTTCCGCAGCCAGCGGTATCCCGGGGGCCGCCGAACAGGCCGAAGCCGGAGCCGAATGGTTCATGGACTACTACAACAATGACGGCAGCCTGTCCGAGATGTGCGGCAACGGTGTCCGTGTCTTCGCTCACGCGCTCGTCACCAGCGGTCGCGTCTCTGCTGACGCCCGTGACATCCTCGTCGGCACCCGTGACGGCATCAAGACGGTGCGCACGACCCTCAACCCGGCTCTCGGCGTCCAGACCGGCGACGACGTCGTCGGTACGGGAGTGTCGGGACCGGGCTCGCCCGGCGATGCCTGGTACACGATCGACATGGGCGACTGGTCGCTCGACCCATCGAGCTCCGTGCTCGTGGACACCGGCGGCATCGAGGTCGCCCGCCCCGGCCTGCGCGTGTCCACCGGCAACCCCCACACCGTCGTCGCCCTGGCCGAGAACGCTGAGCTCGCAGCCGCCGACCTGCGCGATGCCCCACTCCTCGACCCTGTCCCGCCACAGGGATCCAACATCGAATACATCGTCATGGAACCGGCCCGATCCGATGTGGCCGGGGGAGAAGGCGCTCTGCGCATGCGCGTGTTCGAACGCGGAGTCGGAGAGACCCGGTCCTGCGGAACGGGTGCCTGCGCGGCAGCGATCGCAGCCCACCACTGGGCCGGGGAGAAGTCACCTCTGCAATGGCGAGTCGATGTGCCCGGCGGTCAGCTGCGCATCGAAATCGAACCCGATGTCGAGGGCACGAGCGGACGCGTCAGCCTCGCCGGGCCCGCGGTCCTCGTCGCCAGCGGCACGATCAGCTGAGTCGGTCGCGCCTCAGCCGCGCTCGACCGTGAGCACGCGGAAACCCTTCGACGAGCCCGTGCGCACGACCTCGAAGTCGTCGCCGAGCATCCCGGCGATCCACTTCTGCAGGGAATCGGCGCCGAGGTTCTTCGACACGACCAGGTCGGCGCGGCCGCCCGGGGCCAGGCGCGGCAGCCACATCTCCAACAGTTCGTGCAGCGCTTCCTTGCCGATGCGGATCGGCGGGTTCGACCGGATCGCGGCGAACTGCACATCATCGGGAACATCAGCGGCGGTGACCGTGCGAATCGATTCGAGACCCAGCCTGCGCGCATTCGCCGCCGTGGTCTCCAAGGAACGGGAGTTGACGTCGAGTGCCCACACCCGCACATCCACCTCGGCGTCCTGGGCATCCAGGGCCGTGTGCAGGGCGATCGGCCCCCAACCGCACCCGAGGTCGAGGATATCGCCGGCCGGCGGCTGCGGCAGATGACGCAGGAGCACAGCGGTGCCGAGGTCGAGGCGAGTGGGCGAGAACGTGCCTGATACGGTTTCGACGGTGACGGCGCGGCCGGCCAACTCGAGGTTCAATTCCCGCGACTTGGCCTCGCTGCTCGGCGATTCGGTGAAATAGTGCTCTGACACCGTTTCAGTGTAGACGGCTGTGGGATAATTGATGGACATCACCGTCGGTGCGCATCGCCGCGACCGGTGCGAAGCATGACGACGTCCGCACGAGAAGTCCCGTGCTGACGGCAGAGAACAAAGGAATGAATGACGTCTGAAGACAAAGAGCGTCGCAACGCGATGCTCGACCGTGTGCTCTCCCGAGGTGCCCAAGCCCTCGATGATCACGACACCATCCCCGAGGACGACCAGTTCGACCTCGCCGAGCGTGCCGCCCTCACCCGGGTGGCCGGACTCTCCACCGAACTCGAAGACATCACCGAGGTCGAATACCGTCAGGTCCGCCTCGAACGCGTCGTCCTCGCGGGCATCTGGAACACCACCCAGGCCGAAGCCGAGAACTCGATCCGAGAACTCGCGGCGCTGGCCGAAACCGCGGGCTCCGAGGTCCTCGACGCGCTCATCCAACGCCGCGACAAGCCGGATCCGGGCACCTACCTCGGCAAAGGCAAGGCCGCCGAGCTCGCTGAGGTCGTCGCCTCCGTCGGCGCCGACACCGTGATCATCGACTCCGAACTCGCTCCCAGCCAGAGGCGCGGACTCGAGGACGTCATCAAGGTCAAGGTCGTCGACCGCGTCGCGCTCATCCTCGACATCTTCGCCCAGCATGCGAAATCCCGCGAAGGCAAGGCCCAGGTCGAACTCGCCCAACTCGAATACCTCCTGCCGCGTCTGCGCGGTTGGGGTGAGTCACTGTCCCGCCAGGCCGGTGGCCGGGTCGCCGGCGGTGCCGGGATCGGCTCCCGCGGGCCTGGTGAGACGAAGATCGAGCTCGACCGCCGCCGCATCCGCGCCCGGATGTCGAAGCTGCGCCGCGAGATCAACGCCATGGCACCGTCCCGGGAGACGAAGCGGAAGAACCGCGCCCGGCACCATGTGCCCTCCGTTGCGATCGTCGGGTACACGAACGCGGGCAAATCCTCCCTGCTCAACCTGCTCACCGACGCCGAGGTGATGGTGCAGAACGCCCTCTTCGCCACTCTCGACCCGACCGTCCGTCAGGCCAAGACCGCCGACGGCATCGTCTTCACCTACACGGACACCGTCGGTTTCGTCCGCAACCTGCCTCACCAGCTCGTCGAAGCCTTCCGCTCGACACTGGAGGAGGCCGCCGGTTCGGATCTGCTCCTCCACGTCGTCGACGCCTCCCACCCGGATCCGCACGGGCAGATCCAGGCCGTGCGCGACGTCCTGGGGGAGGTCGAGACCGGGGACATCCCCGAACTGCTCGTGTTCAACAAGGCCGATATCGCCGAGGAGGCCGTGATCACCGGGCTGCGCGCGGAGTATCCCGATGCCCAGTTCGTCTCCGCCGTGTCGAAGGAAGGCATCGATGACCTCATCGAGGCCATCGAGGACCGACTGCCGGTCCCGGACATCGACATGACCGTGCTCATTCCCTACGAACGTGGTGACCTCGTGTCGAAGATCTACGCCCTCGGCACGGTCGAACACGAATCGCACGGCGCAGAAGGCACCAGCCTGCAGGCGAAGGTGCCGACCGAACTCGTCGACGAACTGCGCGAATTCCAACGTCCGGACCTGGTCATCGACGAGTGAAGGCTGTCGACAACCTCCTCGAATCCGCTGTCGGCGCCATCGGCGGGTCGCCACGAGGAGGTCAGCAGGAGATGGCCCAGGCGGTCGCCTCGGCGGTGGACAAGGGAATCCACCTGCTCGTCCAGGCGGGAACCGGCACCGGCAAATCCCTGGCCTACCTCGTGCCGGCGACCGAATACGTCACTCGCACCGGTGGAAAGGTCGTCGTGTCCACGGCGACCCTGGCCCTGCAGACGCAGATCATCCACCGCGATCTGCCGCGACTGTTCAAGGCCGTGAAGAAGGATCTCGATCCGCTGCCCAGGGCAGCTCTGCTCAAGGGGCGGCGGAACTATGTGTGCAAGCACAAGCTCGCCGGCGGGTATCCCGACGAAGGAGAGGGAATGCTCTTCGACCTCGGCGCCGACGCCGAGGCGGGACGCAAACCCACCGAACGCTCCGGGCTGGGGGAGGAGATCCAACGGATCCGCACCTGGAAGAAGACCACCGACACAGGCGACCGGGACGACCTCATGCCCGGTGTCAGCGATCGTGCCTGGTCACAGGTGTCGGTCAACGCCTTCGACTGCCTCGGTTCGAACTGTCCGCTGTTCACCGAATGCTTCGCCGAGCTGGCCCGGAACAAGGCCGCCGAGGCCGATATCGTCGTGACGAACCATGCCCTGCTGGCCATCGACGCCTTCGGAGAATCGAACGTTCTGCCCGAACACGATGTCATCATCATCGACGAGGCCCACGAGCTCAAGGACCGGGTGACCAGCGCACTGTCCGGTCAGATCAACACGAGCATGCTCTCGGCGGCGACGAGTTCGGTCCGGAAACACACCACCGTCCAAGACGGGGTCGTCTCCCTGCTCGATTCCGCCGCGGCAGCACTCGAACGCGCACAGAAATCGGTGCCCGAGGGGCTCATCTTGCATATGAGCGAGGCACTCGGACTGGCCATGGCGCAGATCCGTGATTCGGCACGCCAGATCATCAACGACATCGGCGGCAAGACCGAGGACGCCGATGCCGGTCGGCAGATGGCCAAGGCCCGCTGTCAGGAGATCTTCGAACTCGCCGAGCGCTTCTGCGACCCGGGCAAGAACGATGTCATCTGGCTCTCGCGCTCGACCTTCAGGGAGAAGGAGACGACGAACCTCGTCGTCGCTCCCCTGAGTGTTGCCGGCACCATGCGCAACGGCATCTTCGAAGAGTCCACGGTCGTGGCCACCTCGGCGACCCTGTCCCTGGGCGGGAACTTCGACGCGGTCGCCGCCTCGTTGGGGCTCTTCGGACCCGATGCCCCGAAGTGGGACAGCCTCGATGTGGGATCGCCCTTCGACTATGGGAAGCAGGGCATCCTCTACGTCGCCTCCCACCTGCCCAAGCCCGGACGCAGCGGGCTGAGCGAGGAGGCGCTGACGGAGCTCGAGGAACTCGTCGAGGCGTCGAACGGCGGAGCGCTGGGCCTGTTCTCCTCCCGTGCTGCGGCGAACGCAGCGGCAGAACTCCTGCGGAAGAAGCTCGATCTCCCGATCCTGCTCCAAGGCGACGACGGCCTGCCGGCGCTGGTCTCCGAGTTCACGGCCGATGATCAGACCTGCCTGTTCGGGACCATGTCGCTGTGGCAGGGAGTCGATGTGCCGGGACGCACGAACCGACTGGTCATCATCGACCGTCTCCCGTTCCCACGCCCCGACGACCCGCTCATGCAGGCTCGAGCACGCGATGCCGACCAGCGCGGAGTCAACGGATTCATGGCCGTCTCGGCCACCCATGCGGCCCTGCGCCTGGCTCAGGGAGCCGGACGCCTCATCCGGTCGACCAAGGACAGGGGAGTGGTCGCCGTGCTCGACTCGCGGCTGCGCTCGGCCCGGTACGCCGGTTTCCTCGTCAACTCGATGCCGAGGATGTGGCCGACGACGAACTCCGGTCTCGTGCGCAAGAGCCTGGCACGGCTGGCCGAGACCGACGAAGGATGACACAAAGGCCCGCGACCGAATCGGTCGCGGGCCTTTGCATTTCGGCAGCGGAGAGCCGACAGAGGGTCAGAGGCGGCGGACGACAGCGACGACGAGGCCCATGATCTGCGCGTAGGTGCCGTCGATGGGCTCGTAGTTCTCGTTCTGCGGCATCAGCCACTGCTGACCGGCCTTGCGCTTGAGGGTCTTCACCGTGGCCTCGCCGTCGAGCAGTGCTGCGACGATCTGACCGTTGTCAGCGGTGTGCTGCTTGCGCACGACCACCCAGTCGTCGTGGCAGATGGCGGCTTCGATCATCGAATCGCCGACGACCTTGAGCAGGAACATGTCACCGGAGCCGACCACCTGGGTCGGCAGCGAGAAGACATCGTCGACTTCCTGTTCGGCCAGGATCGGGCCACCGGCGGCGATGCGGCCGACGACCGGAACCTGGACCGTGTTGTTGGACAGCTCCTCGTACTTCGCGCGCTCGGCCTCTTCCTCTTCGAACGGATTGACCACTTCGATGGCACGCGGGCGCTTCGGGTCGCGACGGACATAGCCGAGGCGCTCGAGCTGGGAGAGCTGGTGGGCGACGCTCGAGAGGGAAGCCAGTCCTGCGGCCCTGCCGATCTCGCGCATGCTCGGCGGGTAGCCGTTGGTGACGACCGCGCGTTCGATGGTTTCGAGCACGAGACGCTGACGAGGAGTCAGGCGGAAATCGCCCTCACCGGTCGATCCCTCGGGGATCTGGACCACGTCGTCGTCATCGCTGCGAGCGGCAGCGATCTCGCTGGCAACATCTTCGTTGCGAGGCCTGCCTCTGCCTCGTTTGTTCTGAACCATTGCTCGTTCCCCTTCGTTCTATTCCCTGCCGCTGAACGCCGTGATCTCCGCTTCGGAGATTCTCGTGTCAGTGCCGACTGAGATGGTTCTGACAGATCAATCAACAACGCTGGTTCCCTCTCATTGTCGCATAGATGTTCGAGTCGGACTGGACATTTGTTCGATTGGCATGTTGAATAGAACAGACGTTCTACCGATTACTGGTGGAATCGTACGAATGAAAGAGGTAATGCGATGTCTGCACAGAACACCGAGCTGCGCCTGACCACTCGTGGACGCCAGGCTGTGCGCCTTCTCCGGACCCTGCTCGTCGCTCTCGTCGTCATCGGCGGAGCGCTCCTCCTCGCCACCCAGTCGTTCTCGGCCGCTGCTGTCGCCGAATCGGAGACGGAGAGTGTCGGCATCGATGCCGACGCCGTCGTCGTCGGTGAAGGCGAATCGCTGTGGACCGTGGCTTCGAATCTCGGCCTCGACCGCGACACCCGCGATGTCGTGGCCGATATCGCCGAGATCAATCACCTGGACACCCCGACCGTCCACCCCGGCCAGACCCTCGACGTCCCCGTCCGCTGAGGGTCGGCCGGATCCGGCCGCCTCGGCGAGTCTCGTGGCCCGACCCGCCGCCCGGGCGGCGTGGGCCCCTCGGTAGAATGATCGCCGTGGGAAACATCGAATCTCTGCCAGTGCGGTCCGACCTCGTCGGCCTCAAGCCCTACGGGGCTCCGCACCTCAATGTGCCGGTCCAGCTCAACGTCAACGAGAACGCCTATCCGCTTCCGGACGTCGTCGTCGACAGCATGCGCGCCGCCGTCGATGATCACTTCTCGGGACTCAACCGATATCCCGACCGCGAATTCACCGCTCTGCGCGAAGACCTCGTGACCTACCTGGACGGTGTGAACGAACGCGCCGGAGACACCGTCGAACTCGATCCCTCCATGATCTGGGCAGCCAATGGTTCGAACGAAGTGCTCAGCCATATCGTGCAGGCCTTCGGCGGGCCCGGGCGGACCGTCCTCGGGTTCACCCCCTCCTATTCGATGCACCCGCTCATCACCACGGGCACCGGCGCCGAATGGCAGCACGTCGAACGCAAGGACGACTTCACTCTCGATGCCGACGCGGTCGCCTCCGAGGTGGCCCGTGCGAATCCGGACATCGTCTTCCTCTGCACTCCGAACAACCCGACCGGCACCTCGATCGGACTCGACGTCATCGAGGCCGCCTACGACAACTGTTCGGGAATCGTCATCGTCGACGAGGCGTACGCGGAGTTCTCCCGCCCCGCCAAGTCCTCGGCCATGACCCTGCTCGATGGACGGCCCCGCCTCGTCGTCTCCCGCACCATGAGCAAGGCCTTCGCCTGCGCCGGACTGCGGCTGGGCTACGCCATCGCCGCCCCTGAGCTCATCGACGTCCTTCGCCTCGTTCGCCTGCCCTACCACCTGTCCGAGGTCACCCAGGTCCTCGCCTGCACCGCACTCGAACACGCTGAGCTGCTGCTGGGCAACGTCGATCGGCTCATCGACTCACGCAACCGGATGGCAAGCCACCTCGCAGAGGCCGGGTTCACCGTCCACGACAGCGATTCGAACTTCGTCCTCTTCGGCAACATCTCCTCACCGGCCGATCTGTGGCAGAAGCTGTGTGACCGCGGAGTCCTCATCCGCGATATCGGCATCACCGGCCACGCCCGCGTCAACGCCGGCACCGAGGAGGAGACCGCAGCGTTCCTGACCGCCATCGACGACATCCTCGCCGAATCCCCGGACACCCTCGAGGAACGTCCGCAGGCTCCAACCCCGTCATCCGCCGCCCCGACGAAAGGCACTCCATGAGGCAGGCCCAGAACTCACGCACCACGTCCGAGTCCACGGTGTCCGTGTCCGTCAACCTCGACGGCACCGGCTCCTCGAACATCTCGACTTCCGTGCCGTTCTTCGACCATATGCTCACCGCCCTGTCGAAGCACTCGATGATCGACCTCGACATCACCGCCACCGGCGACACGCACATCGACGTCCACCACACCGTCGAAGACACCTCGATCGTGCTCGGCCAGACCCTGCGCGAAGCACTCGGCGACAAGGTCGGCATCCGCCGCTACGGCTTCGCTGCCGTGCCGCTGGACGAGGCCTTGGCCCAGTGCGTCGTCGACGTCTCGGGTCGCCCCTACTTCGTCCACGAAGGCGAGCCCGAAGGCCAGCAGTACCACCTCATCGGCGGCCACTTCACCGGTTCGATGACCTCCCACTCGCTGGAATCGATCGCCTTCAACGGCGGACTGACCGTCCACCTCGACCTGGTGCGCGGTCGCGACCCGCACCACATCGTCGAAGCCGAGTTCAAGGCCTTCGCCCGCGCGCTGCGCGAGGCCGTCGAAACCGATCCGCGCAGCAACTCCGTTCCCAGCACCAAGGGAGTCCTGTGAGTACGACCGTCATCGTGACCCCGTTCGGGGTCGCCCAACAGCTGGCCGCCGCCTGCGTGCTGTCGAATATCTCCGGCACCATCGTGCCGATCGGCGACTTCAGCGGAATCGTGCTCGCCGACACGGATGTCAAAGCCGGCAACGAGGCGGCCGCAGCGATCTCGAAGCTCGCGGGCAAACATGAGGTCCTGCTCCTCGTGCGCAGCGAAGAGCAGATCGACGCGGGCCACTACCGTCACGGCAGCCGCGAATCCGACGTGCCGGCCGGACTGGCGCTGAAGAACCTGCCCGATGTGCTCGAGGGACTGCTGCTCGAGACCGTTGCCGCAGAAGACGTCGAAGGCAGTATCCCGACCTCATCGATGACGAAGCTGCAGGCCAGCGCCGCCACCATGAGCCCGGGCCGGGCCGCCATGGCACGCACGGCACTGCTGTGGATCATCGCCGCAGTCCTCGCCGGACTCGTCACCGCCTTCGGCATTGCGCTGGGCCTGGGCGGAAACACCATCGCCTGGGTCGTCGCCGCCCTCGGCGTCATCGTCCTCGGATTCTCCCTGTGGAGGATCTGGTCGGTGCTGAGCAAGGGCGCGAAACGATGACGACGGTTGCCGTCCTCGACTACGGAGCCGGCAATGTCCGCTCCGCCGTGCGTGCTGTCGCCGCAGCCGGCGCCGAGGTCACGCTCACGGCCGACCACGATGTCATCAACGACTCCGACGGACTGCTGGTTCCCGGCGTCGGCGCCTTCTCCGCCGTGATGGCGGGACTGGAGAACGTCGGGGGAGTCGAACTCATCCGTGCCCGCCACGAACAGGGCCGACCGCTGCTCGGCATCTGCGTCGGTCTGCAGGTGTTCTTCGCCCGCGGTGAGGAACACCGAGTCAAGACCGAAGGCATCGGCCTGTGGCCCGGAGCCGTCACCGCGCTCGAGGCCCCGGTCATCCCGCATATGGGGTGGTCGAAGGTCACCGCGCCCGCAGACTCGGCAATGTTCGCCGGCATCGGAGACGAACGCTTCTATTTCGTCCATTCCTATGCCGCCGCCGAACCACCGCCGGGCACGATCGTGACGACCTCCCGCCACGGCAGCGATTTCGTCGCCGCCGTCGAAGACGGCACGACCTGGGCCGCGCAGTTCCATCCCGAGAAATCCGCCGAGGCGGGGGCCCGGCTGCTGCGCAACTGGCTCGCCTCGTTCGCGGCCGACAGCAGCCCAGGCAGCGACTCCGGCCGTACCGGCACCAACCCCACAGACGCACTCAGCTCCTGACCGAGCACACCGACTATGGTTGCCCGCAAACCCCGTGGCACCCTGGCAGAAAGGTCACAATGACAGACAGTTCGAACAAGCTGGTCCTCCTCCCCGCCGTCGACGTCGCCGACGGCAAGGCCGTCCGTCTCGTCCAGGGCGAAGCCGGAACCGAAACCGACTACGGTTCACCCATCGACGCCGCCCAGGACTTCGAGAACCGCGGAGCCGAATGGATCCACCTCGTCGACCTCGACGCCGCCTTCGGACGCGGATCGAACTCCGACCTGCTCAACCAGGTCGTCAAAGCTGTGGGGATCAAGGTCGAACTCTCCGGCGGAATCCGTGACACCGAAAGCCTCGAACGGGCACTCGACACCGGAGCCGAGCGCGTCAACATCGGCACCGCCGCCCTCGAGAACCCCGAATGGACCGCCGAGATGATCTCGCGCTTCGGCGACCAGGTCGCCATCGGCCTCGACGTGCGCGGAACCACCCTGGCCGCTCGCGGCTGGACGAAGGACGGCGGCGACCTCTACGAAGTCCTCGCAACCCTGGAAGCCGCCGGCTGCTCCCGCTACGTCGTCACCGATGTGCGCAAGGACGGCACCCTGCAGGGTCCCAATGTCGACCTGCTCAAGGACCTCGCGCAGAAGACGGACTCTCCGATCGTCGCCTCCGGCGGAGTCTCGAGCCTCGACGACCTGCGAGCCCTTCGTGAGCTGGTGCCCTTCGGCGTCGACTCGGCGATCGTGGGCAAGGCACTCTACGCAGGCAAGTTCACTCTGGAAGAAGCCCTCGACGTCGCAGGACGGTGAGTCTGTGAGCACGCACTCACACGATCCGGACCAGCCGCATGGGCCGGGCGGTCCCCGGTCCGCCGCGTCTGATGCCCGGGCAGGCGAGGCCCACGCCCCGACGGATTCCGCCGGTCAGGCGTGGGAGGGCCGGGATCTCAAACCCAACCCGTTCTCCGGCGACACGGGGCTGGCGGATGCGGCTCTGCTGGAGTCCATGACCCAGGCCGCTCAGGCACCCCTGGATCCGGCCGCACACCAACGGGTCGTCCAAGCCCTGTCCGGGGCCAGGCTCTACGCCCCGATCGTGCCGATGGTTCTCGACCAGGAGGTCGGAGAGAACGGGCTCATGGCCGACAATTCCTCGGAGATGGCGATGGTTCGCCTCCAGGCCGATGACGGACGAGAGTGCACCCCGGGATTCTCCGGAATCCCACCGCTGACCGCGTGGCATTCCGATGCCCGTCCCGTGCCGATCGAGTCCGAACGGCTTGTCCTCGGGGCGATCGAGGCCGAGTCCCAGCTCGTCGTCCTCGACCCTGGGGCCGAGTCCTCGTTCCTGCTGCGCCGCCCGGCCATGTTCGCGTTCGTGCAGTCCCAGCCGTGGACTCCGTCCTGGGCCGACGCCGAGGTGGCCCAGCGACTGCGTGCCATCGCCGAGTCCTTCCCCTGGTTGGCTCGAATCGGGGTGAGCCCCGGCAGCGACAGCGTCCACCTCGGTGGGCCGGAGCTCGGCATCACACTCGGCGTCGAGTCCGAGGTGCCGCCGGAGGAGGTGCGCCGGTTCCAGGAAGCCGTCGCCGGCGACGAGGACCTTGTGGCGAAGATCGACTCTCTGGCCATCCGCCTCGTCGAATTCTGACCGTTCCGGGCGTGTCAGATCGGCAGGGCACCTATGCTTGTGACCCATGAGCGAAATCCGTGACCTCGGCCACTCGACCGCACCGGACGACAGCTACCTCGACGAGATGGCTCGACAGACCCGAGCTCGAGCCGGGCAGGCCGCCGAGTGGGCCTCCGACTTCACCGGTGCCCCGGAGACGAGCCGGTCCGGCATCGCCGCTGGCCTCGACGCTGCGGAAGGCGACCTCACGGGCCTGCTCCACACCATCCATGACCTGGCAGAGACAGCATTCGAAGAGTTCGATTCGGTCGCAGCGATCGCCTCGGTGTTGGAGAATCACGGAGTCGATGTCGAGACCGGCCTCTACGGTGTGAAGACGACACTGCGGGCGACGACGGGATCCGGTCACGGTCGTACGATCGCGATCCTCGCCGAATACGATGCCCTGCCCGAGATCGGGCATGCGTGCGGGCACAACATCATCGCCACCGCCGGAGTCGGCGCCTTCCTCGCCCTCCAAGCCTTGTACGAGAAAGACCCCGACGCCGTGCCGGGCACCGTCGTGCTGCTGGGCACCCCGGCCGAAGAAGGTCATTCGGGCAAAGAGGTCATGGCCCGGGACGGTGCCTTCGACGGCATCGACGCGGCCATCATGGTCCACGGCTACGGCTACGACTGCGCCGACCAAGTGTGGCTGGGACGCCGCCTGCTCAAGGTCACATACTCAGGGGTCGCCGCCCACGCCTCTGCGCAGCCTTTCATGGGGCGCAACGCCCTCGACGCGGCAAACCTCTTCTACCAGGGGCTCGGCCTGATGCGGCAGCAGATGCCGCCGATTTCCCGCCTGCACGCGGTCATCACCGACGGCGGAACGAGACCGTCGATCATCACCGAAACCGCCACCGTGCAGTGCTACGTCCGTTCGAAGTTCCCCGAAACGCTCAAAGAGCTCTCCGACCGGGTCGAGGAGGCGGCGAAGGGCGCCGCGCTCATGACCGGCACCGGCGTCACTGTCGACTGGGACGAACATCCGCCGTCGTTGCCCGTGCGTACGAATTCGACGCTGACCGCCCGCTGGGCCGAACACGAACAGACGCGCGGCCGCCAGCCGCTGCCCGCCGGAGTCCTAGAGGAATCGATCGCTGCGTCCACGGACTTCGGCAATGTCTCCTACCGGATTCCCGGCATCCATCCGCTCATCAAGACCGCCGACGCCGAGGTGGCCCTGCACACTCGTGAATTCGCTGCAGCCGCCGAGACCCCTGCCGCCGAAACTGCGGCGCTCGACGCAGCCTATGGTCTTGCGTGCACCGCCCTGGATTTCCTCGTCGACGACGCCCTCGCCGCCGAGGTGACCGAAGAATTCGCCCGCGACGGCGGAGCGATCGATGTCGAGCACTTCTTCGACTGAGATCGTCCCGCCGCACCCAGACCCGCGCCATCGAAGAGAAGGACCGCTCATGTCGACGACGACAGATGGGAAAGTCGGTTTCGGCCAGCGCACGCTGGACTGGATCGAACGCATCGGAAACAAGCTGCCCGAACCGTTCACACTGTTCCTCGGGCTCTTCATCATCACCGGTCTCGTCTCCACGGCCATGGCCATGGCCGATGTCACCGTGGCCATTCCCGGCGGCGACGAGACCATCGCGATCAAGGGCCTGTTCACCGGGGAGGGCCTGTCGTGGCTGACCACGACGATGGGCGACAACTACATCGGGTTCCCGCCCCTGGCCACGGTGCTGCCGATTCTCCTTGCCGTCGGTGTGGCCGAGAAGTCCGGAATGCTCGCCGCGGCCGTCCGGATCGCATTCGGCAAGAGCCCGAAGTGGCTGCTGCCCTACGCCGTCGGCTTCGTCGGGGTGGTCGGGTCGATCATGGCCGACTCGGCGTTCGTCATCATCCCGCCTTTGGCTGCGCTCGTGTTCAAAGCGGCAGGACGGCATCCGATGGCCGGGCTCATCGGCGGGTTCGCCGCCACCGGTGCCGGCTATTCGACGTCGATCGTCCCCACGAGCCTCGACGCTCTGTTCGCCGGGATCACCACCTCGGTGATGGAGACCCTGCCGAACACCGATTACACCGCGGTCAACCCGGTGTCGAACTACTACTTCAATATCGCCTCGTCGATCGTGTTGGCGATCATCGCAGGGTTCATCATCGACCGGCTCATCGAACCGAACATGGTGCGCAAGGGAGTGCCCCGCGAATACGCGAATGCCTCGTCGAGCGGGCTGGCTCGCGAATACCAGGCACCCGACAGCCCCTACGGAGATGCCTCGGCTAAAACGGAAGGATACTCTGAATCCTCTGACGATGGTTCGTCCACAGAGATCAAGGCCGAACTCGAACCGGAGGAGAAGAAGGGTCTGATCTGGGCGGTCGTCTCGGGGCTCGTCCTCACCGCGGTCTTCCTCTTCGCTTTCCTCCTTCCCAGTTCTCCCTGGCGGAACGAGGACGGCGGATTCCTCCCGGAGTCCCCGCTGCTGTCGTCGATCGTGTTCATCGTCTTCGCCTACTTCATGCTCATGGGCGTCGTCTACGGCTTCGTCGTGTGCACCGTCCGGTCGATGAATGACCTGGTGAGGATGATGAGTCAATCGATCATCGACATGATGTCCTTCCTCATCCTCGCGTTCATCCTCGGCCAGTTCATCGCCCTGTTCAACTGGACCGGCATCGGTTCGTGGATCGCCGTCGCGGGAGCGTCGGGGCTCGAAGCGATCGGTCTGACCGGGTTCGCCGCGGTCATCGGCTTCATGCTCCTGGCCAGTGTGCTCAACCTGTTCATCATCTCCGGCTCGTCGATGTGGACGCTCATGGCCGCCGTGTTCGTCCCGCTCTTCTCCCTGCTCGGCTACGAACCGGCGTTCATCCAGGCCGGGTTTCGCGTCGGTGACTCGGCCACTCAGGTCATCACCCCGCTCAACCCGTACATGATCGTGCTGCTCGGTCTCGTCCGCCGGTATGAGCCGAACGCCGGGCTGGGCACGGTCATCTCTCGGATGTTCCCATTCGTCATCCCGTTCTGGCTGGCCTGGGCAGTGCTGCTGGGCATCTGGTTCCTTTTCGACCTGCCGCTGGGCCCGGGCAACGGGATCCGGCTGTGAGGTTCGATTGCCGATGGTGAGTCGAATCAGTGATCTTATCGACAAAACCCCGGGCTCGGCTCAACTGAGTCGATTCTGGTGCAAAGCACTGGGATGCGAGGTGTCGGCCACAGACGAAACCGGTGTCGCGATCTCCGGAGCGTCGAATGCGCCGACTATTCTCTTTGAGCCTTCGAGCGATTCGTTTGGGGACAACAGTCTGCATCTCGACCTCTGTCCGACTGACCGCAGCCAGGCGGACGAGCTCGAAAGACTTGTGGCTCCGGGTGCGACGAAGACTGATGTCGTGCCGTCAGGAAGCTGGCATGTTCTCGCGGATCCGGACGGCGACAAGTTCTGTCTCATGGCGAAGCGCATCCCAGCAGAGCCGGAAGACTTCCATGACTGAGTCCCAACCCAATCGGTGACAGAAACAGGAAACGACCATGCAGTTCTGCGGACTACTGTCGAACTTCCGCGGTCAGAGGACGTTCGCGACCTTTATGGCTCAGAGCATCTGCTGCACGCCCTCGCGCCAATCGGTAGTGCCGACAGCTTCGGCCAAATCGCTGGAAGCGATGACGCAGGGTTCGTACCAGATCGGTGCCAACTGGTTGAGCTCATAGAAGGAGCGCTCGAACGCCCCGATGGCACGGGTCGCCCAACGTGGAACTGAGAGCGGACGTTTGTGCTTCTGCCCAAGTGCGTCCGCGGTGAAGTCGGCGATCTCGGCCAGTGTCGGATTTGATGCTGGTGCGATCCGCAGCTGATGCGTTCCCGCGGGGACGCTCTTGAGATCCTGTGCCGCCCGGATCATTGCTGCGGCGTGGTCGGCGATGACGGTGATTCCGTGCGGGACATCAGTGCGTGCTGGCACCATGGCCCGTCGCCCGTGAGAGATCGGTTCGGTGATGCACATTCGTACGACCGATGACCATTTCTCTGCGGTCCTGCCGAGCAGATCGCCTGCGATGACGCTCGCACTGGTCGCGGAGTGAGCCTCACGGGCTTCGATGAGGCGCTGCCGGATTCGTCCTTTGTCTTCCACCGGAGCGAACGGGGAGGCCTCGGTGATTGGGGAGTCGAGGCCGGCGAAGGCATAGACCGACTCCGGGAAGACCACAGGAATGTCGAGTTTGGCCGCAAGGTCGAGGATCGCCGCATCGAGCGGGGGGAGGATCTGCTCCCACTTCCGACTGTCATAGGGCGCATGCGCGCAGGCGAAGATCACATCGGCGCCCGCGGCGGCCTTCGCCAACTGTGTGCGGTCACTGGCATCGGCCCTGATACGGGTGGGGGTGCCGGATGAGTTGCTGCCGGAGCGGGTGGCGATGCGGACGGTGACTCCGACGTCCGTGAGTCGGGCGGCGATCTCCGAACCGATCTGTCCGTTTCCGATGATGAGTGCTGTTCTCATAGCGAGTCCTTCCGATGATGTCCTCATGATTGAGAGAGCGGCGCTCTCGGTATTCAGCGTAAGCCGCATGCGTCGATAATTGAAGAGCGGTGCTCACTATTGTTATCTTCGCTCTCGGATCATAGGGTGAAGTCATGACAGAGACGACCCCACGACAGCGAGCCCGAATCGAGACGGAAGCCCAAATCACCGCGATCGGCAACCGGATGGTCGACGACGATGGAGTCGACGGGCTGTCGCTGCGCGCGATCGCTCGTGAGCTCGGGGTGGTCTCCAGCGCGGTGTACAGGTATGTGAAGAGTCGCGATGAACTGCTGACGATCCTCATCCGCGACGCCTTCACGCAGATTGCCGATGCCGTTGATGAGGCTCTGGCCGGGGAGAGGAGCGTCAAGGTGCTCGCGCTGACGATGCTTGACTGGTCGCGCACGTATCAGAATCGGTGGGCGCTCATCTACGGCACCCCGATCGCTGACTACGAGGCTCCGCGAGAGGAGACCGTGGTCCCGGGAACGCGGATCATGGTGACGCTCGCGGAGCTGGTGGCGGAGGACGGGGGTGCTGCGTCCGCGTCGGAGCCGGCGCGGCGGCGCCAAGGAGGACCGTCTGGGTCGAATCCTGACATGTTGAAGCCGCTGCGTGCGGGCCTCGAGGAGCTCGGCCTCGACTACTCGGACGGGACCATCTTGAGAACCGTGACCATCTGGGTCGCTGTCATCGGTCTGATCAACGGTCTTCGCTTCGGCCAATTCGGTCCGGGCTTCGACGAAATCGAGGGTGAACTCATGCGCGGAGTCATCGGCAGCCTCGGTGAATGAACCGCGGGCCGGGGTGGGGATCGGCGGCCGATCGATGAATGCGAGTGCAACTGAATGGTTGCACTTTGGCGGGGTGCGAGATAGAGTCGTCGCCAACGCGGCCCAGTGCCGATCTCACCGACGAGAGGAACCATCGTGACCGAGGACGACGTACCCATCGCTGCGGATGATGTGCCCGACGAGATCGTCCGCAGCATCCACATCGACGCCGACGCGCAAACGGTGTGGGACATTATCAGCGAACCCGGCTGGTTCATCAATGACGGCAGCTACACTGAGCATGACATCAGTTCTGAGGACGGTGTCTCTCGGGTGGTTGACCCGAACGTCGGCGAATTCGCCATCGGCACGGAGGAGCTCGATCCGCCTCGTCGTGCCGTCTTCCGCTGGCTCGGCGGAACGCCCGGATCGTTGGGGGACTTTCCCAGCAACACGATCGTTTTCATCATCGAGCCAGAGGGCCAGGGCGTCCTGCTCACCGTCCGTGAGAGTGGGTTCGCCCGGCTCAGCGACGATGCCGCCGAGCGACGCCGACGATTCGAGGAGAATGCCGAAGGCTGGGTCGAAGAGCTCGTGGTGGCGAGGGGACTCGCCGTGTCGGCGAGATGAGTTCTGCAGACGACTCCGTTCAGGACAGATTGCTGTCGGGTGAGGCGGATCTCGTCTTCAAAGCGCTGGCCGACCACACGAGGCGCCGCATCCTGGTTCGGCTGTCCCAGTCGCCCGACGACGCCGGCGCCGTGGCACGTGATCTCGGGCTGAGCCGACAGGCCGTGGCCAAGCAGCTGCGGATTCTCGAGAGCGGAGGAATCGTGAGTTCGGCGACCCGATCATCGCGCCGCGTGCACTCGGTGAGTCCGTCGCAGATCCGCGAAGTATCCGATCTGCTCGGTATCGTCGCCCAAGGATGGGATCGTCGCCTCCGCGGCATCAAGGCGCAGGCGGAGCGAGCAGGTGAGGACCCCTGATCCGTCAGCACTGCTTCGCCTTCGGAGCCGCCTCTCAGCCGAGACGCTGCACCGGAGATTCGGCGGACCCGGTGGGCCATCCTCCCCGGCGAACGGCTGAACCACAGACGAAGGCGGCCCCCGACGAATAGTCGGGGGCCGCCTCGGTGATGGATGTGTCAGCGGACGGGGCCGGTGAACTTCTCTCCGGGGCCTTCGCCGGGGGCGTCGGGGTATTCCGAGGCTTCGCGGAAGGCCAGCTGCAGGCTGCGCAGTCCATCGCGCAACGGGCGGGCATGGTGGTCGCCGATCACGGTGGCGGCACCGGTGACGAAACCGGCCAGTGCGGTGATGAGCTTGCGGGCCTCGTCGAGGTCCTGCAGGTCGGCGCCGCGACCTTCGGCGGTGTCCTCGGCCAGGCCGCACTTGACGGCGGCAGCGGACATGAGGTGAACGGCGCTGGAGGTGATGACCTCGACAGCGGGGACCTCGGCGATGTCGCGCGTAACGTCGGCGATCGCCTCGGCGGGAACAGATTCTTCAGAACTCATGCTATAAGCTTGACATATAAATCAATGCGGCGATCACACCAGGGCCTCGATGTGCGAAGAGTCATGAAGCGTAGTACACTGGTAGCTGGTGCGAAGCGGAGTCTGTCTCCCACCTTGATCGCGAAGAGCGATCGGGTCCAAAGATCTGTCCGTCAGGCATAGTCTGATCGGGTGCAGATCGAGGTGTATTCACCGAACGTACGTCTACCGTACTGCTCGTGTGTGCAGGCTCCCTTGGCATGTGTCAACGGGAGCCTTTTTCGTTGTCACGACCACATTTGAGCAAAAGGAGTGAACACATCAGCGAGACGCGCATCAATGACCGGATTCGGGTTCCCGAGGTCCGGTTGGTCGGACCCAACGGTGAACAGGTCGGTATCGTTGCCATTCGCAAGGCACTCGATCTCGCCGGCGAAGCTGGCCTCGACCTCGTCGAGGTAGCCCCGCAGGCGAAGCCACCCGTAGCCAAGCTCATGGACTACGGAAAATTCAAATACGAATCTGCCCAGAAGGCCAGAGAAGCCCGGAAGAACCAGGCGAACACTGCGCTGAAGGAGATCCGCTTCCGTCTCAAGATCGACGAACACGATTACGAGACGAAGAAGGGCCACGTCACCCGCTTCCTCGAAGGCGGCGACAAGGTCAAGGTCATGATCATGTTCCGCGGACGTGAGCAGTCCCGTCCCGAGATGGGCATCAAGCTGCTCAACCGCTTGGCCGAGGATGTGTCCGACCTCGGCTCCGTCGAATCCTCACCGCGAGTCGACGGACGCAACATGGTGATGGTCGTCGCCCCGCACAAGTCAAAGTCTGACGCCAAGGCGGAGGCCCGGAAAGCATCAGCAGATGCCAAGGGCAAGTCCGCTGAGGTGAAGTCCCGTCGCGATCGGGTCGCTGCAGAGAAGAACGCAGCTCGCCCGGACGCGTGAGAAATTAAGTACGTCGCGTTCCAGGTCCGTCCTGGTCTGTGCGTGTGAAGTAGTTGCCAGCGGTTGACGCGGGCAACGAATTGCAAAGGAGAACGGCACTATGCCGAAGCAGAAGACGAACAGCAGCGCCAAGAAGCGCATGCGCGTGACTGGCAGTGGCAAGATCATGCGTGAAGGCGTGAACAACCAGCACAAGTTCGAGGGCAAGAACTCGGCTCGTAAGCGCCGTGTGTCCACCGACCAGGAAATCGTCGGCGGCGACCGCGCCAAGGCCCGCAAGCTTCTGGGCAAGCTCAAGGGCAGGTGAGACCCCTTTCGGGGCTTTCTTTCCCGGACAGTCTCCGGGACCCCCATGGGCAGTCGATATCGGCTCCCACAGCTTGAATCAGAGTCCGGCACCGCCGGCAGATACGAACTTTCTAAAGGAGTAACACGTGGCACGTGTGAAGAGAGCGGTCAACGCTCACAAGAAGCGCCGGGTCATCCTCGACCGGGCAAGCGGCTACCGCGGACAGCGCTCGCGCCTGTACCGCAAGGCCAAGGAACAGGTCATCCACTCGCTGGTCTACAGCTACCGTGACCGTCGCAAGCGCAAGGGCGACTTCCGTCGTCTCTGGATCCAGCGTATCAACGCCGGAGCCCGCGCCAACGGTATGACCTACAACCGTTTCATCCAGGGCCTCAAGGCCGCTGGAGTCGAGGTCGACCGTCGCATGCTCGCCGAGCTCGCCGTGAACGACTCGGCTACCTTCGCGCACCTGGTCAAGGTCGCCAAGGACGCTCTTCCTGCTGACGTCAACGCAGCGAAGACCGACGCGGCCTGAGCAGCGTCATCTCAAGACTTCGGTCACAGCTGTGACTGACCGATCGCCTCAATGATCGACGACGGCCCCGAACTTCAGGTTCGGGGCCGTCGGTCTTTTCGCTCGGACTCGCATGGTCCCCTACTTCAGCTTCAGGCTCTTCAGCACTCAACGGATCGAGAACACGGTTTCATGAAACTCCCTGACGTCATCTCCTCACCTCAGTCGAAGCGGATCAAGAACGCCGCGAAGTTGCTCAGGCGCCGTGGTCGCAAAGCCACGGGGCAGTTCCTCGTCGAAGGTCCGCAGGCCGTCCGTGAGGCACTGGCGCGCAAGGGCTCCGTCGTCGAGCTCTTCATCACCGAGGAGGCCGCTGAGGAGCACCCCGCGTTCGTCTCCGCGGCCAAGCACGGGCGCATGCAGTGCAGCATCGTCACCCCCGAGGTGCTCACCGAGTTCGCATCGACGGTGAATTCTCAAGGTGTCGTGGCCGTGTGCACGACCCTCGATGTGGAGCTGACGTCCGTGCTCGATAAGCAAGCGCAGCTCGTTGTCGTCCTGTCGCAGGTGCGCGATCCGGGCAATGCGGGGACCATCATTCGTCTCGCCGATGCTGCCGGTGCCGACGCCGTGGTGCTCACTTCGTCCTCGGTGGATGTCTACAACGACAAAGTGGTGCGTTCGACTGCCGGTTCCCTCTTCCACATTCCCGTCGTCACCGCAGTCGGACTGTCCGAGGTGACCGAGCTTGCCCGCGCCCGCGGCCTGCAGGTGCTCGCCGCCGATGCGACTGACGAAGCCCACGATCTTCACCACCCGTGGGACACAGGGCTGGATCTGACCGCGCGGACCGCTTGGGTCTTCGGCAATGAGGCGTGGGGGATGAGCGCCGAGGACCTGGAGCTATGTGACTCTTCCGTCGCCGTGCCGATCTACGGTTCGGCAGAAAGCCTCAACCTCGGCACCGCCGCCGGAGTGTGCATCTACGAGAGTGCTCGCAACCAGCGGATGTGAGGGGCTCTGGCGCGGTCGCGACGCCTCTTGCCGCGGTAGCTCCTCGACGCCTCCGGGGGCGGCAATGTACTACGGAGGTGGTTCAACTCTTCGCCGATCTGCGGTACGGTAACGACAAGGAGCCTGTCCAGACCGTCGGAGTGATCAGCGTGGTGAGGTGAGAATGGCTGAAGCGTCCAAGCGGCCGAAGTCTCTCGCGCTGTTGCGGAGTCATCACCTCAAAGAAGCTGTCGACTCCGTGGTCTTCTTCTCGGCTGTGGCGTGTATCTTCTGGGTCTTCGACTTCGGCGCTGGTG
The DNA here is from genome assembly GCF_011617705.1 of Brevibacterium limosum. Lineage (NCBI taxonomy): Bacteria > Bacillati > Actinomycetota > Actinomycetes > Micrococcales > Brevibacteriaceae > Brevibacterium > Brevibacterium limosum. Next base: position 1,547,484 of record NZ_CP050154.1, read on the forward strand.
CCTCACCGTCGGTACAGCAGATGCTGCTGACAATTGTCTTGCCTGTTGCTCTGCTCAAGGAGTACATCCTCTACGCCTCAGCGGTGAGGAGACTCGGCTTCGTCGAGGTTCCGAGAAGCAAGATGGCGGCCTTGTAGCCGCTTGAGAACCGGAGAATGACTCGATTCGGAGAAGATCGCAGAGAGGATTTCAGCTTTGGAAGCCGCAGCCACCGCGCCGCAGAGTCTGCACACGTTGCGCAGAAAGTCCCTCCACGACGGGCTGTTCAATGTAGCTCTCTTTGCCGTCATCGGGCTGTTCTTCTGGGCCATCGACTTCAACTCGCATAGCGCAGTCTCGGCCGCACGGATGGTGTTCACGATGCTCATCCCCGGCCTGATCATCTATTCGCTTGTCGAATATTTCGTCAGCAAACGACTGTTGGAACTCGATACATAGACCGCCGTCTGCTGTCGATGTTCTTGAGGCCACGTGCCGCCGACGTGGTATGTCACTGCCACCGAATAGGGTGGGCCTATGACGACTGAGAGCCCGCGCCCAACGAAGATCAGACTCGAGAATCTCGTGGAGGGCTGCCTCGGCGATATCGATGCAGAGGAATTCCTCGAAGGGATGGAATTCACCGACCTCAACCTCGCCGAGGTGGCCGCCGCGCAGGCGACGTTCCTGGACTGCCGATGGTCGAACGTCAATTTCGGCGATGCCGAATCTCCGATCGATCTCACCGGAGCCAGGATCTCGGGAACGGAGATCACGGACTGCCGCGCAGACACCTGGAACATGCCTCGGGGGAACCTGCTGCGCACCGAGATCTCTGGAACACGGATCGGTGCCGGAGTCGTCTATGACAGCGTGTGGGAGAAGGTGGTATTCACCAACTGCCGCATCTCCTACCTCAACCTGCGCGAGTCGAAACTCACTGATGTCGAGTTCCGCGACTGCAAGATCGACGAGATCGATCTCGACCGTGCCAAGGTCAGTCGAGTCGCATTTCCCGGAAGCAACGTCGGTGTCTTCCACTGCGAAGGCGCCACTCTCGGCAACGTCGACATCCGGGGACTGGAGCCGCACAAGATCTCCGGTGTCCACTCACTGCGCGGAGCGACCATCGATGAAACTCAGCTCATGCTCTTCGCCGAACTCTTCGCCTCCGAACTGGGCATCACCGTGGAGTGAGCACGGGAGCCTCCTAGCGGAGGAGCACGCTCTCTGACCTGGTGAGACACCTATTGCACAGATCACTCTTCGGTGAAAGACTCACAGCATCGCGGCATTCGCCTGCAGCGAGCGAGTCCGCGTTCTCACTTTCGAATCGACGGAGGATGCGCAAGATGGCCAAAGAGATTTTCGTTTCACTCGGTATCGACATCGATGCAGTATCAGGCTGGCTCGGTTCCTACGGTGGGGAGGATTCTCCCTCGGACATACAAAGGGGCATTTTCGCCGGCGAAATCGGAGTTCCCAGACTCCTGAAGATGCTCAAACGTCGCGATCTCAAGGCAAGCTGGTTCATCCCCGGTCATTCTCTCGAGACTTTCCCTGACCAGTGCAAGATGGTGCACGACGACGGACATGAGATCGGCGCCCATGGATACAGTCACGAGAATCCCGTCGCGATGACGAACCGTCAGGAAGACCTCGTCATGGAGAAGTCCGTCGAGCTCATCACGAACCTCACGGGCAGCCAGCCGCGCGGCTATGTTGCCCCGTGGTGGGAGCTGAGCGCATACACTCCAGAGCTGCTCAAGAAGTTCGGGTTCGACTATGATCACAGCCAGAGTCATAAGGATTTCGTTCCTTACTATTCCATCGCCGGCGACGAATGGACGCCGATCGACTATTCTCAGTCGCCTGAAACGTGGATGAAGCCGCTGAAACACGGTCAGGAGATCGACCTCGTCGAGATCGCCGCGAACTGGTACGTTGACGACCTGCCTCCGATGCTGTTCGTGAAGAGCAGCCCGAACAGCCACGGCTTCGTGAATCCGCGCGATATCGGGACCCTGTGGCGCGACCAGTTCGACTGGGTCTACCGCGAACTCGACTATGCGATCTTCCCAATTACGATCCACCCGGACGTGTCCGGCCGACCGCAGGTGCTGCTCATGCTCGAACGACTGCTGGACTACATCGGCGGACACGACGGAGTGAAGATCGTGACAATGGGCGAAATCGCCGATGACTTCCGCGCTCGCTACCCGTTTGAGTCGCCTGAACGTCCTCTGGCGTATTGAGCCCCCAGGAACACGCTGAGAGCCCCAGCCGAGTCGACCTCGGCTGGGGCTCTCAGTAATTCAGCGGCTTCCGCTTGCACACGGCGATCGGTTCACCCGGCGCGCCTCACCGCTGCCCCAACTCGTCGATGAGCACCCGTTTGTTCTCCGAATAGTCGATGGGTACGACCACGACGTGCACACCGCCGGCCTCGAACGCGTTCTCCAAGGCATCGCTGATACCGTCGACATCCTCGACGCGGGTGCCGGTGGCACCATACGATTCCGCGTACTTCACGAAGTCGGGGTTGTCGAAGGTCAGACCGAAGTCGGGCATCCCGTCGGCTGTCTGCTTCCACCGGATCATGCCGTAGGCATAGTCCTCGAGGATGACCACGACGAGGTCCAACCCGAGCCTGACCGCGGTCTCCATCTCCTGGCTGTTCATCATGAACCCGCCGTCGCCGACCACGGCCATGACTCGACGTTCCGGGTAGGTCAGCTTCGCCCCGATCGCCGAGGGCAGTCCGGCTCCCATCGTCGCCAGTGCATTGTCGAGCAGCAGGGTATTCGCCCTGGTCGTGCGGTAGTTGCGGGCGAACCAGATCTTGTACATCCCGTTGTCCAGCGCCACGATCCCATCGGTCGGCACGACGTCACGAACCTCCTGGACGATGCGCTGCGGGATGAACCGATCCTCATCGGCCCCCTCGTGGATCTTGATGAGGATCTCATCGCGCATCGGCAGGAGCGTCTCGGCGGTGGGCACGGGACCTCCGAGCACCTCGGCGAGCCTGTCCAAGGACGGACCCAGGTCACCGATGACCTCGAACTGCGGGAAATACACCTGTTCGACGATGGCGGGACGGTACCCGATGTGCACGACGGTCGGTCCGTTCTCATCCATCGTGAACGGCGGCTTCTCCGTCGTATCGTGACCGATGGTGACGATGACATCGGCGGCGTCGATCGCGTCGTGGACGTAGTCACCGGACGTCAGCGCCGCCGTGCCCATGTACAGATCCGACGCTCCCGTCACCGACCCCTTGCCCATCTGTGTGGTGACGTAGGGGATGCGCATCTGGGCGACGAAACGCGACAGCGCCTCACTGCACGAAGCCCGGGAGGCATCCGCACCGAGCATGAGCAGCGGGTTCTTCGCCTCCTTGATGACGTTCGCGGCGTTCGCAATCGCCGTATCCCCGGCGACGGGCCGAGTGTTCGTATGCGGTTCGATGAGCTCGAACCCGTCGACCGGCATCCCGGCAATGTCCTCGGGCAGCTCGAGGTGCACCGGTCCCGGACGCTCGGCCTGAGCGGCACGGAACGCCTCCCGGACCATCGTCGGAATCATCGCCGCCGAGGTGATCTGCTTGCTCACCTTCGTCAGCGGATCCATCGTCGCCACCGTATTCACCATCTGGAACGCTGCCTGCTCGGCCGTCCTGATGCCCTTCTGCCCGGTGATCATGATGACCGGCATCCCGCCGAGGTGGGCGTACGCCGCCCCGGTCGCCAGATTGAGTGCCCCCGGGCCCAGGGTCGTCAGCACGACACCTGGCCGTCCCGTCAGCCGCCCATAGGTGGCGGCCATGAATGCGGCGGCCTGCTCGTGGCGGGTGAGGATGAGTTCGATCGATGAGTCCCGCAGAGAGTCGACGAAGTCGAGGTTCTCCTCACCGGGAATGCCGAAAATCCGCTCGACGCCCTCGTTCTCGAGGGCTCTGACCATGACATCGGATGCACGTTGTGTCGTCATGGTCCCGACCCTACGCTTCTCACGATTCGATCCCAATGATCCAGAACACACCCTCGCACCCAGGTGAGATCCCACCCGCACCGAGGTGGACCACCCACCCAGCGGACGTAGGGAACCGTAGGGCCGCCTCGGCGAAGGGAACGCCCACCGAGGCGGCCCACCCACCCAGCGGACGCCGCCCCAGTTCTCGGCAGGGGAGACGATAGACTGGCACGCGAAGAAGAATGACGTCCCCACAGCTACGGGCAAGTACGGACAAAAGGACATTGATGACAGACCAACTCGACCCCTTGGACGAGTCGGCCGTGAAGCAGGCCGTCGACGCGGCACTCAAGGCTTTCGCGGATGCGACGACTCTCGACGAGCTCAAGCAGGCGAAGATCGACCACACCGGCGACAAAGCCCCGCTGGCGCTCGCCAACCGAGCCATCGGCTCACTCGACAAGGCCGATAAGGCCGCCGCCGGCAAGATCGTCGGCAAGTCCAGGGGAGCGGTCAAGCAGGCCCACGACGCACGCCTTAACGAACTCGAGGCCCAACGCGATGCGGCCGTGCTCATCGAAGAGGCCATCGACGTCACCCTGCCCACCGATCGGCGCCGTCTCGGCGCTCGCCACCCGCTGAGCCTCATCCAGGAACAGGCAGCGGACTACTTCGTCGGCCTCGGCTGGGAGGTCGCCGAAGGCCCCGAGATCGAATCCGAGTGGCTGAACTTCGATGCCCTGAATTTCGGACCCGACCATCCGGCCCGCCAGATGCAGGACACGTTCTTCGTTGACCCACCTGAGGCGGGACTCGTCCTGCGCACCCACACCTCACCGGTGCAGTCGCGGTCCCTGCTCGAACGCGGTGTCCCGCTCTACGTCGTGTGCCCGGGCAAGACCTTCCGCACCGATGAGCTCGATGCCACGCACACCCCGGTCTTCCACCAGATCGAAGGCATCGCCATCGACAAGGGCCTGACCATGGCCAACCTGCAGGGCACCCTCGACGGCTTCGCCCGCGAGATGTTCGGCCCGGAGTCGAAGACCCGACTGCGCCCGAGTTTCTTCCCGTTCACCGAACCGAGCGCGGAGATGGACTTCTGGTTCCCCAACAAGGTCGGCGGCCCCGGCTGGATCGAATGGGGCGGCTGCGGAATGGTCCACCCCAATGTGCTGCGCGCCGCTGGCATCGACCCCGAGGTCTACCAGGGCTTCGCCTTCGGTATGGGCATCGAGCGAACCCTGATGCTGCGCGAGGGAATCAACGATATGCATGACATGGTCGAAGGCGATGTGCGCTTCTCGGCCCGTTTCGGAATGAAGGCTTGATATGCGCGTCCCACTGAACTGGCTGGCCGACTACGTCGATCTCCCAGCCGATATCGACCCCCATGCCCTCGCCGCCGAATTCGCGTCCATCGGACTCGAGGAAGAGGACTTCTTCGGACCCGAGATCACCGGCCCCCTCGTCGTCGGCCGCGTGCTCGAACTCGTCGAAGAAGAGCACTCGAACGGTAAGACCGTCAACTGGTGCCGCGTCGACGTCGGCCCCGAACACAACGAGGATCTCGACGATCCGAAGGACCCGCAGCCCGGCGAGGAGCGCCCGAGCCGCGGCATCATCTGCGGTGCGCACAACTTCGTGCCCGGCGACCTCATCGTCGCCTGCCTGCCCGGAGCCGTCCTGCCCGGTGACTTCAAGATCGCCGCCCGGAAGACCTACGGTCACAAGTCCGATGGCATGATCTGCTCGGCCAAGGAGCTCGGACTCGGCGAGGATCACTCCGGCATCATCGTTTTGTCGGATCTTGGGCTGACCGGTGAGCCCGGCGATGACGCGATCGCGCTGCTCGGCCTCGACCAGGTCACCCTCGACGTCAACGTCACCCCCGACCGCGGCTACCAGCTGTCGATGCGCGGCATCGCCCGCGAATATGCGCAGATGAAGGGTCAGACTTTCACCGACATCGGATCCGCCGAGGTGGCTCCCACCAATGCGGCCACCGACGATGGATTCCCGGTATCGGTTGAGGACAACAACCCCATCAACGAGGTGGCCGGCTGTGACCAGTTCACCGCCCTTCAGGTCACCGGCCTGAACCCTGCCGCCAAGACCCCGTTCTGGATGCAGCGTCGCCTGCAGCAGGCGGGCATGCGCCCGATCAGCCTGACCGTGGATGTCACGAACTACGTCATGCTCGAACTCGGACAGCCGCTGCACGCCTACGACACTTCGCTGCTCGGCGACGAGATCGTCGTGCGCCGCGCCACCGCGGGGGAGAAGTTCACTACTCTCGATGATGTCGAGCGCAAGCTTGACCCCGAGGATCTGCTCATCACCGACCGCGGTGCTGGAGCTTCTGGCAAGGGTGGGAAGGTCATCGGCCTGGCCGGAGTCATGGGCGGAGCCGCCGTCGAAGTCAACGACCAGACCACCGACGTCGTCATCGAGGCCGCTCACTTCGACCCGATCTCGATTGCTCGCACCTCGCGTCGTCACAAGCTGTCTTCGGAGGCCTCGCGTCGCTTCGAACGTGGAGTCGATCCGAATCTCGCTCCTGTGGCTGCCCGTCGCTGCGCCGATCTGCTCGTCGAACTCGGCGGCGGCACGCTCAGCCCAGCGACCACACAGGTAGGACAGGCTCCGGAACCGACCGTGCTCGATCTCAAGGTCGCCCGTGTGGCGTCGCTGGTCGGTGTCGATTACACCGTCGCCGAGGTGACCTCACTTCTTGAGGGCATCGGCGCGAGCGTGTCGACTAAGGACGATGAGACGGTGTCGGTGACCGTGCCCAGCTGGCGCACGGACATCACCGACGACGTCGACCTCATCGAGGAAGTCGCCCGCACCGGCGGCTACGACCGGATTCCGTCCGTTCAGCCCGCCGCTCGGGCCGGCAACGGACTGACGGTGGCGCAGAAGACGCGTCGCCGGATCTCGAACCTGTTGGCTGCCGACGGGTTCACCGAGGTGCTGTCGTACCCGTTCACGAACGAAAAACGGGACGATCAACTGCGGCTCGAGGCCGATAATGTGCGCCGACAGCACGTGCGTCTGACGAATCCGATGTCCGAAGACCTGCCGCTCATGCGCACCAACCTGCTCTCGACTCTCGTCGACCTCGTGGTTCGCAACCAGGGCCGTGGAGCCAAAGACGTTGCGCTCTTCGAAGCCGGACTCGTATCCACCTCGGCGGGAATGCCTGAGGGACCGGGGCCGCGTCACCTGCCGGGATACCACCCGAGCGATGACGAGCTCGAGGCGATCTACGCCTCGGTGCCGGCCCAGCCCTACCACTACGCGGGCATCATCTCCGGCAATGCCGAGATGCCCGGTGTCTGGGGCAAGGGCCGCAAGGCCGAGGCCACCGACGTCATCGACACGGTCCGCCGGATCGCATCAGTCAACGGCCTTGAAGTCACCGTCGAGGCCGACCAGATCGCTCCGTGGCATCCCGGTCGCGTGGCGAAGTTCGTTCTTGCCGATGGTCAGTTGCTCGGCCATGCCGGTGAGCTGCACCCGAAGGTGTGCGAGAACCTTGGCCTGCCGGCACGGACCGTCGGATTCGAGATCGATCTTGACGCATTACTGGCTCAAGAGGATCTGCGTGCCTGGGACGGTGCGCTGTCGACCTACCCGGTGTCGCGTCAGGATGTCGCCCTCATCGTCGATGCCGAACTGCCGACGCAGACTCTGGCGGCGACGTTGCGCGAAGGTGCAGGGGAGGAGCTCGAACTGCTCGAGACTTTCGACCTTTACACCGGGGACCAGCTGCCCGAGGGCAAGAAGTCGCTGGCGTTCCGCCTGACCTTCCGCGCCCCTGATCGCACGCTCAAGGCCGATGAGGCCTCGGCGATGCGGGAAGCGGCGACGAAGTTGGCCGCCGAGCGTCACGGCGCTGAAGTCCGCAGCTGAGAACAGTGCGTCACAGAGCCCGGTCGACCGTTACAGTGGTTCGACCGGGTTCTGTTGTATTCGCTCCGAGCATCGCGGCAGAGCGCACCCAGACAGTAAGCACCACCGACCACCTGTACCCCCATCGCTCACGAGGAGATCTGACATGACCGAGAAGCTGCCTTACGGAACGAACCTGCCTGCCGGCGATTCTGCAACAGAAGCGACTGCGGTCCCATCAGAGACGATCGCCCTCATCACCGGCGGTGCCCGCGGAATCGGAGGCCACCTCTCGGAGGCGTTCGCAAAGGCCGGCTACGACGTGATCGTGACGGCCACCTCGGCGGAAAAGGCAGAGTCTGCTGCTGATGAGATCGCTGAGGCGACCGGGGGAGCGGTGACCGGCGTCGGTCTGCGCACCGATGACATCAATGCAGTGAACCAGCTGCGGGACTCTGTCGCTGGGCTCGAGAAGTCGACGGGCAAGCGCCTGCAGGTGCTCATTAATAATGCCGGGCGCATCGAATCGACGGAGGGGCCGCTTTGGGATGCCGATCCGGAGAGCCTCAAGGACGTCGTCGACGCGAACGTGCTCGGCGTCGCGCTCATGATCAACGTCTTTGCACCCGTATTGATGGCGGGCGCCCAGGCGACGGGCCGTCCCAGCCGGATCATCGACCTCAACTCCGGGTCGGGAGCGAAAGGAACGCCGGCGTATGCAGTGTACTCGGCGTCGAAGGCAGCACTGTTCCGCATCGCCGACTCGGTCGTTCACTTCGGGCATGACAAGGGACTGCGTATCTTCGAGATGGCGCCGGGCGTCGTCGAGACAGCCATGACGAAGTCGATGCCCGTCCACGATTTCCGCCAGGGTGATGATTGGACCTCACCCGAGCAGGTCACCGATCTGGCTGTGGCTTTGGCCTCGGGGACATTGGATGCGTTCACTGGCCGGTACGTCCGAGCGGGTAAGGATTCGAAGGAGTCACTCCTCGCCGAGGCCGCCGACGGATTGTTGGATTCGACCCGCCGGATCGTGCTCGGCTAGTCCATCATCTCGCGTAGGGATGCCGATTTCTCAGCAACGATGCTTCCTTGCGTGCGTCTACTTAATGCTCAGTTCTCTTGGCTCAGTTCTCTTGATCGTGAAGCCAGCACACACGAGTAGGACGGCCACTACTACGTCGATCGGCTTCCAAATTGATGCAGGAAGGATAACCAGTACTGCGGGTAGGAATAAGACAAGTAACGCTATGCCGAACGTGGACCATGCGGCCACACCACTGCGGATTGAAGCGTAGATAATATAGACACCTGTTATTGTCAGCGCCCATCGCAGGAACTGGTAGTAACCGTAGGGCATATCAAGGGCGCCAATGAGAGCAATGGCTGCTGCAATGAGAAGGACTGGCAGCGTCGGGCGGGTGGTTATTGGTGAAGTCGCTGCTTCTACCTCAGCTAAATGTGGACTCGGTCCCTGGTAGTCAGCAGTCATGCCAGCGCCCCAACTTTGCAGACCGTGGGCTATTCTATTGAGCCGATTGGTCATCATTGACACCGCTTCATCGATGCCTTCCTCCGACGCCATCGACCTAAGTGCGTTTAAGAAGTTGAGCGCGTTCACGACAATCTTTCGGGCAATCTCGTCATCTGTGTGAACGGTGCTCGCCACTGGACCTGTACCTATCGTCTGATAGCCAGCGTCCGGATCTAAGACTTGTCCCCGAGCTATAAACTGTGCTTTGTCTGTCCAAACCAGGATCCGGCCAAAAACAGGAGATTGGCGCAATACGTGCCATTCGATGACGACGCGGCTATCCCCATCAGATTCGTGCACCTTTAAGTCACTGGGTTCGCAGTTGGCAATGCGAGCGATGAAAATCGCGACTCTTCGTCCACGTGCCAGACTCTCATTCATTCACCGAGTATATAGTAGGTTTGTAGTGTCGGAATGGCGAAATTGTCTACCAAGTTACCAATCGTGTTCCCAGCGTCCTATTGTTTGAAGAGCTGGCGCTTCGGATTCGATCGCGCCCCTGAGCAAGGTGAGTAAGTGAATGGTTGGCGTCGGAATTATATTTCCTACGGTCAGCGTAGATGCTATAGATTTTGCCAAGAGGCAGTGTCTGCTCGTTCTCAAGGACGATCGGACTCCGGAACGTGTCCGTCAATATTACGATGCCAAGACCAATTACGCTGGTGCTACGTTTGCTGGGCTTGAGCCAAATGCCTCGGACGAGATCACCGCAACCGACTTGCTAGCAGTAACAACGCTGTCAGTGGACATTCCGGTACTTGCAGTTCGACGTATTCTTGAAGATGAAGCCATCCAAAACGAACTTCGTGAAAAGCTGGAGTCTCTACCCAGTTGTACGCTTGAAAATACAGTTGAGCGGGACTTTCCGGCCATGGAAGAATTTTATGACCTGGTCAAGTCGTTGCTGGTCAAGGCAGACACCAAGAGTTCGAATGCATGGGTGACAGCTAGCAAGATCACTGCACGAAAGCGGCCGGCCTTGTTTCCCGTGCGAGACAACGTCGTGTGCAAATTGCTGGGAATCAATCGCCTTGGTGATCGTGCGAAAGACTGGGTCGTGTTCCGCGAGTTGATGCGGGATGAGGAAATACGTGCGGTTCTGAGTTCCACAGTGTCCAAGGCAGAGGCTGTGAAAGATGAGCGGACAGTTAAGTTCGACTTGGAACCGCTGAGGCAATTAGACGTAGCCCTCTGGACAGCCGAATCAAAATGGCTCTTCCCAGATGAGGGTGTAGGTCGGCCGGGCGCGTCGGTCCGCAGATAGACGTCGAGATCTCCCGACGACGGAGGTTCCTACGCCATCCATCCGAAAGACCTCGACGTGTCCGACGCTACCCCGCCGGCCGGCTTCGGCCGCCCTGAACTGACCGCCTTCGCGTCTTATCCCAATCGACTCTGATCGGGTCTGCTGATCCTCTCGACGAGAACGCAGCGACATCACAGCCAGCCAACCCCGACCGTTCGGGAAGCCGGGACACGTCACATGGCCTGTGCTGCGGGCGTGTCGAGTGGGTCGTCCAGGGTCGACGCAGGAGCGGCTACGCGACGTGCTGAGAGGTGGTTCCAGTCGAGCACTAGCACACCGGCTACAGGCATGGCGATAGGTCAGGAACGGCGTCGCTCCCTACGCAGGAGGGAGCGCAGAGTCTCGGCGTTCGCGTAGCCGACCCGTAGCGCGATCTCGGCGGAGGTGAGGTCCGTGGTTGCTGAGAGGTGTCGAGCTCGTTCGATGCGAAGCCGTTGGACGAAGCCGAGCGGAGTGAGGTTGAGCGCCGCACGGACTCGTCGTTCGAGTGTGCGCCGGCTGGTGCCGAGCGACTGCGCGACGAAGGCGACGTTGAACGGTTCGTCCAGGCGGGCGCGCACGAAGCGTTCGAACTCGACGACGATCGGGTCCTCGTGCCGGAGATGTTCGTAGGCGACGAAGGCCGCCTGCGACGGGCGCTCGTCGATGATGAGGAGCTTGGCGACGTGTTGGGCCAGGTCGGGGCTGATCGATCGCACGAGTGAGAGCGCGAGGTCGATGTGGGCGAACGCGGCGCCGGCGGTGACGAGGTTCCCGTCGACCACGACCATGGTGTCGAGATCGAGGGCGACGGTCGGATAGCGCTTCAGGAACTCCGGCCCCAGGAACCAGCTGGTCGTCGCCCGCCGATGATGCATCCGTCCGGTCTCGGCAACAGCGAACACGCCGGTGCATGCCGCGGCGATCCGGGTGGTCGCCTCGTCGAGGCGCCCGAGCGAGGCGATGACCGAACGAGCATCTCGGCTCTGGAGGGCGTCGTTGGTAGCGGCGGCCGTAAGGGTTCCAAGCGCAGGGACGACGACCACGTCGAACTCTGCGGACTCCGACAGTGGGTGGTCCACCGACAGGGTCATCGATGCCGTCGTGGTCACTCGCCGTTTCGGTCCGAGGATGGCGAGTTCGATCGGGTCGATCCGCGGGTCGACATCGCCGCGGGCTCCGTCGGCCACCCGCACGATGTCGATGATCGACGCGATAGCCGAACCGAAGCAGCCGTCAATCGCGATCAGTCCAATACGCATGACGTAAACAATAGCAATACTGCCGTATACGCCACTACCCACCGGCCCTCGCTCGTCATAAGCTGAACTCGTTATACGAAGAACCACGACTTCAAGGAGAGTCCCTCATGTCAACACCCGCATCACTTCCGTATGCCTTCGTCGCCAAGATCGTCGCGGCCGATGGACAGCACGACGCGGTCGCCGATCTGCTCGCCGGCGCTGTCGCACTCGCCAACGAAGAAGTAGGAACGATTGTCTGGTTCGCGGTCAGGACCGACGCCGACACCTTCTGGATCTTCGATGCATTCCCCGACGAGGCCGCTCGCGACGCCCACGCCAACGGCGCCATCGTCGCAGCCCTGATGGCCAACCAGCACCTCCTCAGCGCAGCACCCGAGATCCTGGCTGCAGACGTCCTCGCGTCCAAGCTCCCGTAGTCCGCCAACGCACGAGACGATCGCGCCCCGCCGAGCCCGTCGCCAGGTCGCGACGCAACGCCATGCTGCGTTGCCGAGCGGTGTGAGGCCTATCGGCACACGGACAGGATGGCGGCCGTGAGCGCTCAGCCGGCTAGGGGTCCGTCGCAGAGGAGAGCGACGTCGGTGGCGGGCAGAGCCGTGAGGCCAGCGCATCGCTCGACCACCAGAACAGAAAAGCCCCGGCCCTGCGTTTCCGCAGGTCAGGGGCTTTTCGCCGGAGCCGCCTGTCGGAATCGAACCGGCGACCTAATCACGTCGGCTTTGCGTCTATCGCTTGATGCGTCCCCTGGGCGAACGAGCCGCTGACCTGCGCAAACGCCGAGAATGGGGGACGCTGCCATCCGGTGGTGACCGACGAGGACCGACCAGTACCGATCGTTTCACCGGAGCTTGCGGCAGCGTCGAAGCCGAGCAAGCTCCATTCCTTTAGCTCACCGCGCCCTCCTCCTCGCCGGTCCCGTCGTCGAAGACGTTTCAGGGGTCTTCTCAGATGACGGTGTAGGTCGGCCGGGCACGTCGGTCCGCAGATAGACGTCGAGGTCTCCCGACGACGGAGGTTCCTACGCCATCCATCCGAAAGACCTCGACGTGTCCGACGCTACCCCGCCGGCCGGCTTCGGCCGCCCTGAACAGACCGCCTTCGCTCGACTCGACGGCCTCGGTCAGAGCGTGACCGGGCAACGACTTGAACCGGACCGTGCGGCCCTCGCGTGCCGCGTGGTGGAACCAGATCAGTGGTGCCGACGGTGCGGCAGCGAAGGCGCTGCTCGTGACACCGTGATCCGGCGGTTGGCCCACGAGCCGCTGGTCTGGCGACCGACCGTGCTGGCAGTTGTAGTGCGCCGCTACCGCTGTGCCGACTGCGGACATGTGTGGCGCCAAGACACCAGCGCCGCGGCGGAGCGACGCGCGAAGCTCTCGCGCACCGGGCTGCGGTGGGCGCTGGAAGGGAGCGTGGTCGCACACCTCACCGTCGCCCGTGTCGTCGAGGGACTCGGGGTCGCGTGGGACACCGCCACCAACGCGGTCCCGGCTGAAGGCAAGCGGCTGCTGATCAACGACCCCACGCGGTTTGAGGGCGTGAAGGTCATTGGCGTCGATGAGCACGTCTGGCGCCACACCAGGCGTGGCGACAAGTACGTCACCGTGATCATCAACCTCACCCCGGTCCGCGATGGCGCCGGCCCAGCAAGGCTGCTGGACATGGTCGAGGGCCGGTCGAAGGCGGCGTTCAAGACCTGGCTCGCCGACCGCGACGACGCCTTCCGTGACGCGGTCGAGGTGGTCGCGATGGACGGCTTCACCCGGTTCAAGACCGCCGCTGAAGAGGAGATCCCGGACGCGGTCACGGTGATGGATCCCTTCCACGTCGTACGCCTGGCCGGTGACGCCCTCGACAGGTGCCGGCGCCGGGTCCAACTCGCGATCCACGGGCACCGTGGGTTCAGGGACGACCCGCTCTACAAGTCGCGGCGCACGCTGCACACCGGCGCGGACCTGCTCACCGACAAGCAGAGCGACAGGCTACGCGCGCTGTTCGTTGATGACGCTCACGTCGAGGTCGAGGCGGCCTGGGGTGTCTACTAGCGCATGATCGCCGCCTATCGCCACGAGGACCGGCAACGTGGCCGCGAGCTCATGGAGAAGCTGATCACCGACCTCAGCGCCGGCGTCCCCAAGGTGCTCACCGAGCTCACCACCCTGGGCCGGACCCTGAAGTAGGCGAGCCGCTGGCGTGCTCGCCTACTTCGAACGACCCGGCACCAGCAACGGGCCGACCGAGGCCCTCAACGGACGGCTCGAACACCTGCGCGGCTCCGCGCTCGGGTTCCGCAACCTGACCAACTACATCGCCCGAAGCCTGCTCGAGACCGGCGGCTTCAGACCCCAACTCCTACACCCCCGATTGGGATGAGCCAGGAACCATCGAGTACAGCACGTTTCGACGACCACTAAATACCGCGCGCTACAACGCAGATATTGTGATTCCTAGACTTTGGGCGGGGCTAGTTGGAAACCTATCCCGAATAATCGGTCAATAGCGTTTGAGGATCCGACACCTCAAAGTCGTTCTCCCCGCTGCGGCGAACCCAGAGTCCATTGGCAGCTGTCAAGCGCAATTCAGTGGTGCCGCCTGAAGAATTATTGTTGGAAGGAAGTTGAGCAGTTAAAATTTCTGAGTCTTCAGGGTCAACTCCGAAGAGAACCCGGTCACCCTGTCGCATCCGCTTAGTTACCAATTCAGAGAGCGCTCCGCTAAGGCTTGGTGCAAGTCGGTTCACGGCCTCGTCGAGAAATTCCCGTACTGGGCCGGATGAATATTCCGAATTGATGGGATCGGAAGTAGAGTTTCCGTGGAAATGCCACCTCTGGACAGACTGTGCGAGTCCAGATTCATCAAACTTGATGCCATCTTCGAGCAAAGCAGCTTGACGACGGTCCACCGGCATGCCACCAAGTATCCTATGTTCATCGAGGCTCCCGTTGGCCTCCAATATCTTCCAGGCCAATGGAATGTTCTCCACAGACAACAAGAGAGTGAGGTCGGAAATCGTGGTGCTACAAGCCTCAGCCAAATCACCAATTGTGACCCACCGTGCGGACGGAATTTGCGATAAAGCTTCGTTGACTGGCAACCTATTTAAAGAAGTAGATTCTGATGTCTTCTGTTCAAGTGGAGGGATCCATAGTTTAGCAACTAGTTCGCTGATCTGAGTTCCACGTTTAACTATTTCATTCCGCGTCCAGTGTTTTTCGATTGCAATTGATTTATTTAATTCAATATTACTCTTCTCAATGAGGAGTTTTTTCTTATCTTTAAAGGGTCTATTGCTGAGATGTGAATTGTATCCAGACAGCGTTAAATTTGCGAGCGTATGCACATATGTCGCATGCACAGCTTCCGGGGAGCTGAATGTTCCCAGATCGGTAGAGAGTTCAGTTATCCATTCTTGGGTCAAGTTCTGCGGCATGACGTGCTCAATAGTGGTTTTTTTCAGGCTCGCGGGTTCGTTTCCTGCTAGCTCTTCTTCCAGCCAGGAAAGAAGAGTCTTTCTCTGTCTGGCGGTACCGGATCTGTAGAAATTCACCGAGGTAACAGCTTCTGATACTGTTTCGTCGTTCGCGTAGTCTTTGTTGTCCCTTGAAAGATAATCTCGGAGGGAATGCTCTACGTTTTTGAAATCTATGGAGCTGTAGGCTCGCATAAGAATGCGTGATAAGGCGTTGTGAGGTGCTCTTACTAGCAATCGTCGTACGAGGAATGATTCAAGAACGGAAAGCGCGGAGGATGCTTGCGAGCTAGTTACATTTCCTTGTTGGCGTTGGCTCAATATTCCTAGAACGAGCGGATCGATTGATTCAATTCCAAAGTCGACAAGTCGCTGCAGGGCGCGCTGCAGCGATGGGTCAGTTTCTTTTCTCGGGTGACGCATTATCTCGAGAAGCTTAGAGAGGTCATTGAAGTACTTAACCTCCTCTCGCAGTTCTTCTGCGCTAAATGAATCCATTCTTTGGGATTGTTTTTTGAAAGTGTCGTCTTTTTTGACTTCGGTATTAACCCAGGTGTGTTCTAGCCAGAAGAGGTGCGCAAGATCAGCACGTGAAAGACGATCTTGCATGGGGCGCCAGTACTGATCGTAAGTGGCTTCTGAAAGATTTTTAAGCCGGGAGAAGAAGAAATTGCGGAGTAGGTCGCCCTGCGTGAGTTTTAGGCCGGTATTATTAAGAGATTCGAAGATGCTGTAAACGTTGTCGCCAGCCTCGGCCACAATTGTTACGAATCTCAATCCATTTAGCGTGGCATCTTGTATTTGATCGAGATGTGATTTGTTTAGATTCCCTACAGCCTTAAGCAGTTCGGATCTGAAATACTTATATGCCTCTATAAGGTTGCTAGTTTCGGAGGTGCTTGGGTTTCCGTCAATTATTTCGACGAAAATCTCCCGGTCGGCCTGTGTCGGCCAAAGGCGAAATCTTTCAGGGTGGGTGGTCTTATGCCTGTGGACTAGAACGTTTTCTTCGATCTCTGCAGCGTCACTGGCATCAGGGAAGTTTTCTTTATATACATCCCTCATTGCTGCCAGTAGCATGGTGAGTGTTGTAAGACGCTGTTGTCCGTCAACTACTAAATAGGTGCGATCGCTTGGCATCTGGTGTCCACTATCAAGGACTAACGTGCCAAGGAAGTGTTCAGCTGTCGGGTCCGTCGATTTGGATTCTGCTAGGTCCTTGATATCTTCCCAGAGCTTTTCGAACTGGGCTCTCTTCCAGTCGTAGGTTCTCTGATAGAGAGGAATCTCGTATCTTGTGGCACTGCTTCCGAGAACTCCCTGCAGTATGTCTTTGAGAACTTGCACGCTCGACCTCTTCGTTGCTGGTGGAAAGCTTGAGTTGCTCATTGGAGCACTTGGAGGTAAGTCTAGCTCGTGAGAGATCGTTTGGAGTGTCTCATAGCTTTGCTGGCAAGCGGTTAAGAGGGAGGTTGTTGGTTGCGCGCGGGATGTATTCGGTTCGATAGGCGACGGCGGTGGACCGGTGCCGATCGTCCTGTTTGGCAATAACATCCGATCCCAGGCGCGCTCGACGTGGCTCTTGTTATTCGTCAGCAATCATCCACTCGACGATCGCAGCCACGTGAGCGTCTACGGAGTCGATGGCGGGCAGGGGAGCGGTCTCCGGTGGGACTAGCAGGCCGATCTCCGTGCACGACAGGGCCACAGCGTCAGCGCCACGAGCCTTGAGGTCGTTCATGATTTCGACGTAGCGGGCTCGGGAGGCATCGGTAAACTTCCCTTGGGTGAGTTCATCCCAGATGATCTGATCGACCTCGAGGCACGTTGCCTCATCCGGTACCACAGTCTTGATGCCCTGTGCTTCGAGCCGGCCGGTGTAGAAGTCTTCGAGCATCGTCCATCGGGTGCCCAAAACCGCCAGCGTCGAAAAGCCCTGGCGCTTCGCCATAGTCGCGATCGAATCGACCATGTGAATGAGAGGCGCATCGACTGAGGCCACGATCGCCGGGGCGCACTTATGCATGAGATTGGTGGCAATCGCGACAGCTTCGGCGCCGCCATCGACTAAACGCTGCGCCGTCGCCGTCAGGGATGCGTCATTACCTGCCCAATCGTTGGCCTCCTGCAGCTCCCGGATGTCCGCGAAGTCGCACGAGTCGAGGAGGATCTGCGCGGAATGATGACCGCCGAGCTGCTTGGCCACTGCATCGTTGACCTTCGTGTAGTACTCGATGCTCGAATGCCAGCTCATTCCACCCAGCAGACCGATCCTGCGCATACTCCCACTCCTCAAATCAGCACTTAAGTCACGACGATTACTTCCAGTGTGGTGCGCATCATCCACCTCCGGTAGACCCAGATCGCTCTGCTCTGACATAAGCTGGACTTATGGCTAAGGTCTTCGAACAGGCTCTCGACCTCGGCGAGCCCAAACGCCTCCTGATCTTCGGCGCCATCGCCGAGGCAGGCAGCATCGGTGCCGCAGCCCGCGAACTCGGCTGGTCCCAACCAGCACTGTCCCAACACATGAATGCGCTGGAAAAGGACCTCGACGTCACCCTCTTCGATCGCACCCCACGCGGCATCCGACTCACCACTGCCGGCCAACTCGCCCGCATCCGCGCCAACGAGGTGGCCACCTCGGTGACGGGACTGCGCAACGACCTTGCGAAAGCCTTCGGCCTCGGCGGACGCAATGTCCGCCTCGCCGGATTCCCCAGCTTCGTCATCGGTCCACTGGCCGCAGCACTCGGCAGACTCGAAGCAAACGCGGGCACACAGGCTGACTCACCGCTTCACCACTCCTACGAAGTCTCCGAGGCCGAACCGCCCGAAGCACTGCGGATGCTCGACGACGGTGCCATCGACATTGCCTTCCTCTTTCATCACGAAGACGAAGCCCCGCCCGAGCTGGCCGGACACATGACGGTTGACCTCGGCGCCGATCACCTCGACTTGCTCGTGCCCGAACGCTGGAACCGTGCCGGGCAGATCCAGCACCTCAACGATGTTGCCGAACTGCCGTGGATCATGGGATGCGTGCGGTGCCGATCTACTGCCGAACGCCTCTGCCGCACCGCTGGTTTCGAGCCCCGGACCCGGCACATCACCGATAACCCGGGCGCCATCCAGTCCCTCGTCTCCAATGGGCTCGGCGTCGCGCTGCTGCCTCGCAGCGCCCGCCGCTATTCCCAAATCCCCGGTATCGACCCCATCGCCCTCGCCGAGGCCGGCGCGCGTCGAGTCACTGCGATGATCCCCGACGGGCTGGCAGACGCCTCCGAAGTCGTCGACCTGATCGATGCGTTGCGAGCTTCCGACGTCACCGGCGGTGGGGCAGGCGCGGATGGCATCGTCCCAGCCGTAAACAGTGCAGGCGCCACCGGCACCTTGACCGACGACTACAGTGACTCCCGATGAGCACGTTCACCAAAGTCCTCGACAAATGGCTGACGGTCACCACGGCTACGGCGATCATCGTGATGATGCTCCACATCGTCACCCACGCCTTGGCCAGGTCGATCTTCCACGCCCCGCTCTACGGCACCAACGAGATCGTCGAATACTGGTACCTGCCCATTGTGGCCCTCCTAGGCATCCCCGCTGCTCAGCTGCAGAAGGAACACATCACCGTCACCATGGCCATCGAGAGGGCGAAACCTGCCACTGCCGCAGTGTTCACGGTCTTCGCCTGCCTCCTCGGCGCGCTCGTCTCGATCGCCTTCGCATGGTTCGGGCTGACGAAGGCGCTGGAGTACACGGCGATCGGTTCGACCGCTGACGTCTCCGCCGTCATCACCTGGCCCGTGTATTACCTCGTCCCGATTGTGTTCGTGCTCCTCGCGGTGCTCTATGTCCTTGACGCCGTCGCCATCCTTCGACGCAGCAACACACACGGCCACAAAGCAGGGGAGGAGCAGTGAACGCGAACACCGACTTCACCGGCGCACCCTTGCCGCCGGAAGATGCGAACACCGCGAATATCATCGGCACGACCACCCAGAAACCCACCACGGCTCTCTTCCCGAATGGCTCCCGCCGCGAACGCCCCGGCGCCCTGGCCTTGACCGTCGGGTTCGGACTTGTCGCCGTCTGCCTCATCGGCCTCTTCACCAGCCCAAGTGCCGCCATCGGGGGAGCCTGGTGCATCGGGATGATGCTCGTCCTCCTCTTCCTCTCTGTCCCAGTGGCCATTGCACTTTCCGTGCCGTCGATCATCGGCGTCTACGCCGTATCCGGCATCCCGGCGACGATGAACATCCTCTCCACCGCACCGTTCAGCGCCGTCTCGGACTGGTCGATGAGCGTGCTTCCCATGTTCATCTTCATGGGCATGCTGCTCACTCAATCCGGTCTCTCCGGCAAGGTCTACCGCGTCGCCGACCACTGGTTCAGCTGGCTGCCCGGAGGGATCGGCATCGGCACCACCTTCGCCGGTGCAGGACTGTCGGCTGTGACCGGCTCGACCATCGGTATGACCTACGCCCTCGGCCGAGCCGGCATCCCCGAAATGCTCAAAGCCGGCTACGACCGCCGCATGGCCGTCGGCACGATCATGGTCTCCGGCATGACCGGCAATCTCATCCCACCTTCGATCCTCATGGTCGTCTACGCCGGCATCGCCTCCGTCCCCGTCGGTCCCGCGCTCATGGCCGGAGCCGTCCCCGGAATCCTGCTCGCGGTGTGCTTCGGCGCCTTCATCTTCGCCATCGGCGTCGCCTCACCGAAACTCGTCGGCCGCGGCCAGAACGCCCAGAACACAACAGACACAGCAGATACACCAAGCTCCACCCGCCCCACGACCACCTGGCGCGACCGCCTCACCTCCCTGACCGGCGTCTGGGGCTTCGCGATCATCCTCGTCGTGCTCTTCGGCGGCATGTTCTCAGGCATCTTCACCCCCACCGAGGCAGGAGCCGCCGCCGCGCTCTGCTCACTCCTGCTGTGCGTGTGGGAGAAACGGGGCGAACAACCGTGGCGGAAGGTCGCGGATTCGGCCATGGATACGGTGGCGGCCACCTCGGCGATCTTCTTCATCATGATCGGCGCGACCATGCTCACCAGTCTGCTCGCCATCACCGGACTCGCCCCCATCCTCACCAGCTTCATCACGGACCTCGGACTGTCGCGGATCGGATTCCTGCTCGTCCTCATCGTCCTCTACATCGTCATGGGCATGTTCTTCGACACCCTGTCGATGATGCTGCTGACCATCCCGATCCTCCTGCCCACCCTCGAAACGATGGGGGTGAGCTCGCTGTGGTTCGGAGTCTTCGTCGTCCTCCTCGGCGAGTTCGCCATGGTCACCCCGCCGGTGGGAATCATCCCCTACATCGTCCACTCGATCGCGAAGAACCCCGAGGTCAACCTCGGTGTCACGGTCACGCTGCGCGATATCTTCACCTCCCTGTTGTGGTTCCTGCCCGTCGTCGTCATCTTCCTCATCCTCATGGTCACGGTGCCCGGAATGACCGAATGGCTGCCCGACCTCATCAGCCGCACCAGCGGGGGAATGTCCGGATAACCCTCGCCGAGGCGGCCCTGCCCAACCGTGCACTGCACCGTTTGGGTGGCTGCCGCAGGGTGTGAGCGGACTCATGGTTAGGGTGACCTCATTCAGGCATAAGATTGGAGGGAATTCTCAGCCTTCGCTCAAAGGAGTCCCATGAAGCGCATCCGCACGGCAACACGCCCCGCCAAGGCCATTGCGGCGGTCGCATCGCTGGCACTATTGGCCGGTTGCGCCGGATCTGTCGGCGGCGACGGGTCAGGTTCGGGGGACTCCGCGGGAGAGGGCTTCGCCCATGACGCCTCCCAGGACGAGATCGATGAGGCTCTGGCCGACCTTGACCCGGTGACGATCAAATTCCAGCCCTCGGCGATGTCGGAGAAGTCGATCCTCGCGCCGAACGGACTCGATGTGAAGGAGGCGATCGAGGAACGCTCGGGCGGCAAGATCACCGTCGACATCGTATGGGGCCAGGCGATCGCCAGCTACGCCGACGTCGATGACGCTCTGGCTGATGGGCGAGTCGACCTCGCGTTCACCCTGCCGTCGTACACCCCGGCCGAGTACCCGGCCTTCGACGCGATCGGCACGGCCATGTCGACGCTGCCGTCCTCGCCGGTGGCCAGTGATCTGGCGGCGAACGCTGCTGGGGTCCAGGCGGCGTGGGAGACGCCCGAGGTGCTTGAGGAGTTCGAGAAGAAGAACCTCGTTCCACTCATTCCGATGCTCGCCGCGGGTGGGTATTCGACGATGTGTTCGAAGCCGATGACCTCGCTCGATGACTGGAAGGGCAAGCAGGTGCGCGTCGGTTCGGCCGCGGCGGGCAAGCAGGTGACCGATCTGGGTGCGACTCCGGTGTCGCTGTCGTTCCCGGAGACCTATGAGGCGCTGCAGCGCGGAACCGTTGATTGCGATCTCGGTCAGTTGGCACCGAACGTGGAGGCTGGCACTTTTGAGGTGGCCCCGAATATCGGTGTGGCCTCGGACGCGGGAATTGCTCGGTCGGCCGGTGCGATCACCGCGGGCAAGAAGTATTCGGAGCTGCCGGTCGCCTACCAGCAGGTCATCTTCGATTCGATGTCGACGACGTTTAGCACGATGATGGAGGTCGTCATCGGAGCCAAGGCTCAGGCCGTTGAGCAGGCGAAGGACAACGACGGTTCAGTTAAGCCGTTTGATGATGACGTGCAGAAACAGCTGGCGAAGTACGCGAAGACCCTGTCGGACAAGACCGCTGAAAAGGCGGACGTCACCGATGCACCGAAGACACTGAACGATGCTGGAACTCAGTGGGCGAAGTCCGTGTCCGAACTCGGCTATGACGACAAGGGCGACTTCGCCTCACTCGACGAGTGGTATCCGGAGGACGCGAACTACGACAAGCTTGGCGACGAGCTGTTCCAGAAGGTCATGAGCGAACACCGGCCGGAGTGAGTGAGGGAGTGCTCAGAGGACGGTGATGTTTGACTCGCTTAGTCCGGCCATCGAGGGCTGAATGTCCTTGCTTTCGAGTGGGGGTTAAATCGGTGTGGTAAACAAATCACCAATAACACGGACAGGAGCGTCCCGCAGGTAGAAGTGGGCTCGGGCCGTTAAATTCGCTCTATCGAACGAGCGACGCAAACCAACTGGCAATTCGCCGGAAAATGCCTTGTTCCTTCGGGACACTGTATGACGATGCCGGATCGAGCAGTGGTGATGGCACGAGTTCTCGACTATCGAGGTTTGAAATTACGGAGTTCCCTTCATTGCCGTATTCGAAGCTACCGAGCTTTGGTTCGTTGGAGTAGGACACTCGAATGGAGTTGGGGACTGATGCAGGGGTTTGATGACATCTCATCTGGCTTGTTCTCAAGCAAGTCTGGAAGGATAGACACCATGCCACAGCCCTACCCGAAAGAGTTCCGCGATGACGTCATCCGCAGCGCACTGGGCCGGGACAAGGACACCACGATCGCCCAGACCGCCAAGGACTTCGGCATCCACGAAGGCACCATCGCGAAATGGCTCCGCCAAGCAGACATCGACGCCGGCAACAAGCCGGCAAGACCACGGACGAATCCGCCCAACTGCGAGAGCTGCGACGTCGCACTCGCCTGCTTGAACAGGAGAACGAGGCCCTGCGTCGTGCCGCCGGGTACTTGTCGCAGGCGAATCTGCCGTCAAAAGGCTCTAACCGCTCGTGAGAGAGCTCGCCGCCGACGGGACCCCCGTGGCGGTGCCAGAGGGGGTACCTCCCGCTCGAGAGTGGAGCGCGCGGGGAGCGGGTCTTGAAGCTCTCTAGCCAGCCCTACTACCGATGGCTGGCTTCCCCGGTCCCTGAAGCCGATATTGTCGAGGCCTATCGAGCCAACGCCCTGTTCGATGCCCATGCCGACGATCAGGATTTCGGGTACCGGTACCTGGCCGACGAGACCGAGGCGGCCGGTGAACCCATGGCAGTGCGCACCGCTTGGCGGTTGTGCTCGGACAACTCGTGGTTCGCGGTTTTCGGAAGGGCCCGAGTCAAGAACGGTAAGAGGCCGGGCCCGTCGGCTCATGACGATCTGCGCATCATCACTGATGCCGATGGGCGCACCCGCCACGAGTTCCGAACCGATGGCCCGAATCAGCTCTGCCTCAACGATATAACGGAGCACCACACCGATGAAGGCAGGCTGTGCTTGTGCGCGTTCAAGGACATCTACTCTTCGCGCATCGTCGGCTACTCGATCAGCTCAAGGATGAAGGCCCAGCTGTCAATGCCCTCGAGATGGCTGTGGTCCGTCGCGGCGGAGATGTGACCGGGAGTGTGATGCACTCCGATCGCGGCAGCCAATTCAGGTCGAAGAAATTCACTCGCGCCCTGGACTGCCGCGGCATCGTCGGGTCGATGGGCAGGGTCGGCGCGGCTGGTGACAATGCTGCGATGGAGTCCTTCTTCGCCCTGGTTCGGAAGAACGTCCTCGACCGTCGCTGGTGGGCGAGCCGGGAGCAGTTGAGAATCGCGGTCGTGACGTGGATCGAGCGGACGTATCATCGGCGTCGGCGGCAAGCCCGGTTGGGTCGTTTGACACCTGTTGAGTACGAAGCAATTATTGAGTCACCTGCAGTCGCAGCCTGACACCCCGCTTGTCACCCCTCCTTGCGTCGCGTTCTTGCCCGTCTCCGTAAAGCCAGCGACGCCTGCGCCGACGTTTACTCCTACTTCGATAGTCGTCTCAGCTCTAGATCCACGCCGTCTCCGCGACGTGCTATGGAAGGTGAAGAGGGCCTACTGAAGCGATCAACGGTCGCTCGGCCATCTGCGTGGGATCGCCCCAGGGCCTCCGCAACCGCGGTAACTACGGCCATCCGATTGTTGCTCCACGTTGGAGGGCTGGGAGCTCTTCTACAGCCGCATTTATGAAGAGCTGCTAGAGTTGTGGAACTCATGCTGGTACGGCGCGGGCCGCGGACATTTCTAGTCTGAGAGGTCCGCGGCCCGTTGTTAGTAAGTGAGCGCTACCAGCGCTACGTGGAACTGTCGCCCACTGGTTGGTTAGATCCTGGTAGCGGATTTCTTCTTGTCCTCGACGATTTCGAGGGCGCGCTTGAGATAGGTCCTGAACACGGCGTGGTTCTCGCTCATCGGGAAGTGGCCAATCTCTTTCATTTCGATGAACTCTGCGTTGCGGATCTCGCTGGCGGTCCTGGCGCCGTCCTCAGGCGTTGTGAGGTAGTCGTACTCGCCATTCATAATGACTACTGCGCAGTGGTCGGTATCGATCTCTTCGAGCTTCCCACGCAGGTCGTGATCCGCTGAGTAGAAGTGTAGATCGCCTTTGAAAGATTCGGAGCCTTGGGAGTAGTAGAACCAGGTTTTCCACCGGTCCGCGTCAGGGGACTGAGGTGCCATGAGGTCCCATGTGCCACTGGCGCAGACTTGAGCGGCGTTGGCATGTGGATGGTGCCACCAATCCAAGTAGAATCCGGGGGAGTAGTCTGCGCCTTCGACAGAGATCACTGCGTCGAAGCGTTCCGGATTTCGATAAGCGAGCTGTAGACCGATGTTACCTCCGAAGGACGACCCCATGAAAATCGGGTTTTCCAGTTCTAACTCGTCGCATAGAGCAATAATGAAATTGGCGTAGTGGTCGGCTGAGAGCTTGTATTCCTCCTTCCACCATTCAGAGTTCTCAGGTGGGTCCGATTTGCCGTGGCGGGGGAGATCATAAGCGATGACCCTGTAATTGGCGGTAACTTCTTCGTCTTCCAATAGTCCGCGCCATTGGTGGTTATGGGCACCTGCGGTGTGCTGGCAGACGAGCGGCTGTCCGGTGCCATTTTCGAGATAGAACACCTTGTATTCTAGTCCGTCGACATCGACGGTGACATAGTGGCCGGTAACCGGTGAAATTCTAGTCATGAGTTTTGCTCCTTGTTACAGGGAAAGTCGGTTAGGTCAGGAAGTGGGGCAGGGCACGCCTGTGGTGCGGAGTAGTTCAATTTGGCGAGTTACGCAGCGCAGGTTCTGCATCAGGATGAGGATTTCGCCTTCAAGTCGCATGTCTCGACGAAACGTTGCGGCCCATATACCGTGGAACATCGGATTGGGGGTCTCCTTGCTGAATTCCCGCCAGGTGGCCGCGCTTGCTTTAATCGAGAATTGGTACGCGACATCTAGCGGACCAGGATCGACGGCGATTTCGGCAACTTTGCCAGCGTTCATCCGTATGACGAACAGATGCTCCTCCATGTCTAAAAGGAAGGAACATGTGAAGTATTTCCCATGCGCGCCGATTTCGGGATCGTGATCGTTGGCTCGGGTGAACGCGGCAACCCATTCCTGGGCCGACGGCGTTGTACTAGTAGTAGAAGTCATCTCGTATTCCTTATCGCCTGATGTTGTGAGCGGGCATCTATTGCCCTTCTCAGTAGATCGCGATCTTCGTCGCAACGTCCAAGACTCCTTTCCGATGCGGCGATAGGCGGAAACTATTGACCGGTTAGATGGAGGAGATATAAGATTTAGCCATGCAGCCACCCTTCGAGTTGCGGGTTTTGCGCTACTTTGTCGCTGTTGCCGAGGAGTTGCACTTTGGACGCGCCGCCGCCCGGCTTCACATCGCACAGCCATCTTTGAGTGTTCAAATTCGGAATCTCGAACGCGCAGTTAACGCGCCTTTATTAAGCCGAAACAGTCGCACTGTGGCCCTGACTGCTGCTGGAGAGGTGCTTTTGAATCGTTCGCGGGAGCTTCTGGCTGCCGCTGACGAAGCAGCACTCCTCACTAAACAGGCAGCCAGGGAGCCCAACCGAAAGCTGGTCGTAGGCTTTCAGGCGAACGCAGCAGCGGAACTTACTCCCACCATCATGGAGTCTTACCGTCGCACCAATCCGCGTGTCGAGGTCGAAATGCGCTCATATTCCTTTGACGACCCGACGGCCGGGCTGTCGGACGGCAGTTCCGACGTCGCATTTGTCCGGCCGCCCCTCCCAGAGTTCGAGAACCTTCGGGTGGTTGCGTTGTTCACTGAGCCTAGGGTTCTGGCGGTGTCTGAAACCTCCGAGCTTGCCCGTCATTCCTCGGTCCATGTCGATGAGCTGCTGGATGAGCCCTTCGTCGCTCGGTGTGCCCCGGATGTGTGGCGGGACTTCTGGTTGGCTACTGACTTCCGCCACAACCACGCGCCTGTCATCGGCTCGGAGGTTAGCTCCGTTGATGAGTGTTTCGAAGCCATTCTTAGCCAGAAGGGCATCGCTTTCACTCAGGCCTCCACCGAGCGATTTTATGGCCGACCGGGTCTGACTTTCGTCCCCGTGACCGGGATCGCCCCCTCCACTCTTGGTGTGGCATGGCGACAGGATAACGAACATTGGATAACACGAGCTTTCGTTGAAGTAGCCAGGTATGCTGCACTGAACACACCTCTTCCGCAGGCCTCCCCGCTATCTGCCTCAGGCTTTGGACATTTCGGCACCACGACTGAGTCAGACGGGTAGAACGTAGGCTTCTCCGCTATATCGGAGCAACTCGGTCCAACGTGCTTCAAGGACCACCGTCGTGCAATCGGTGATTGAAAGTTCTTTCGAGTTACTGCTCTGATTGGCATTGCGGCCTTCTGTGGACAGGAATCGCTCGAAGACGATGTGTTCGGTAGCTTGCAGCATTGGGCGGGACTCGTGCGAGCAGAGGTGTCATGTTCATTATGGGGCTCCTTGGTGGCTTGTCTGGGCTGGCCCTTGCGAGCGGTAGACCTTCGGGGGTCGCCAGTCGACAGTCAGAATCTCCTGTCCAAGCAGGCGAGTGCGACGTCGCAGCTCCCGCAGTTGGGCGGATTCGTCCGTGGTCTTGCCGGCTTGTTGCCGGCGTCGATGTCTGCTTGGCGGAGCCATTTCGCGATGGTGCCTTCGTGGATGCCGAAGTCCTTGGCGGTCTGGGCGATCGTGGTGTCCTTGTCCCGGCCCAGTGCGCTGCGGATGACGTCATCGCGGAACTCTTTCGGGTAGGGCTGTGGCGCGGTGTCTATCCTTCCAGACTTGCTTGAGAACAAGCCAGATGAGATGTCATCAAACCCCTGCATCAGTCCCTCTGCTCAGCGATCGAGCTTCTGCTTGTGCTGACTGCGCCCCAGCTCCGTTGGCTGGAGACGTTCATCTTCCCCGAGTTGAACGACGACATTGGCTCTCGAGCCAATCCGGTCCTCCCGTTAGGGACGGCAGGTTCGAGTCTGTCAACTGAAGGGTGTGAAGCGAGGGACTGGCTTCGACACGCACCCCACCACCTTGATGCACTGCAAACTCTCAATCTCAGCCAGCTCTGCCGAAGTGGGCATCAATTAGGCTGGGGACGGCGAACCGCTGTCGCTGCACAGCAACACCGCCGTGCATCTGATCGAACGACGGAAGGGCTGACGGGTGACGATCCTCTACACCATCGGACTGGGCGTCCTCAGCGCGCTCATCGTCGGATTCCTCGTCCGGCGGATGATGCTCACCGGCACCGGAGCCGCCCGCAACACCATCGTCTCCCTCATCATGGGCCTCTCGATCTGGCCCATCACCCTCCAGGCCTACAAACTCCTCGGCATCTCCGAATCCGACCAGTACCCGAACCTGTCGATGAGCTTCCCCGCCATCATGGTCTTCCTGCTGCTCTTTGCCTGGTTCATCGTCATCCAGATGTTCGTTCTCCTCGCGATCGAACTCATCATGCCCTCGGGCACCCTGAGCTCACTCATCCGCAATGCGCCGAAGATCCCCACCTGGTATCGCCGCGTCAACCGCCTGGCCCAGATCCAGAAGATCCTCATCAAATTCGGCCTCTCCCGCTACCTTCGGCCCAGAATCCCCACCCTCCGTGTCTCCCTCCGAGAGATCGCCGCCACCACCCGTGACGCCCTGGCCGCCTCGGGAGTCACGTTCATCAAACTCGGCCAGTTCATCGCCACCCGCGGTGACATGATCCCTCACGAATTCGTCGAGGAGTTCTCCACCCTCCAGGCCGGGGTGAAGCCCGTTCCCTTCGCCGAGGTGAAGGACCAACTCGAGACCGAATGGGGCCGTCCCGTCGCCGAGGTGTTCGCCGAGTTCGATGAGAAGCCCTTCGCAGGTGCCTCCGTCGCTCAGGTCCATCGCGCCGTCACCTGGGAAGGTCGCGCGGTCGCGGTAAAGGTGCAGCGGCCGAAGATCCGCAAACAGGTCCGCGCGGACTGCGATATCGTCCTCACCTTGGCCGACCGCCTCGATCGCACCACTGACTGGGCGAAGAAGATCGGCATCGCGAAGCTCGCGCGCAGCTTCGTCGATTCCCTGCAGGGTGAGCTCGACTATCGCGGCGAGCTCGTCCACATCGAGGCGCTTCGCCTCGCCGATGAGTCCGGCCGGTCGACGACGAAGACCGAGTCTGTCGTCCATATCCCCCACGTGTACAAGGAGCTGTCCGGCGAGTTCGTCATTGTCATGGACCTTGTCGAGGGTTCCCCTCTGTCCCACGGCGCCGAGGTGGTCGACCACCTCTCCGAAATCGCGCGCAGAGAGATCGCCCAGGACCTCTTCCTCATGGTTGTCCGCCAGGTGCTCGGCAAGGGCATCTTCCACGCCGACCTCCACCCCGGAAACATCGTCGTCTCGAGCGCGGGCCGTGTTGGCCTCGTCGACTTCGGTGCCGTCGGCCGCATCGACAAACGCGACCGTCGAGCAATCGCACTGCTGCTCATGGCCTTCGACTCGCAGAACTCGCAGGCGGCGACCGCTGCAATCCTCGACCTGCTCGGCACGCCGAGCGAGGTGAACCTGCGAGAGCTGCAGCGTGAGATCGGACAGATCATGCTCAAATACGGAGACGGGGCACCGGGCTCGACCTCGGCGGCATTGTTCGGCGAGCTCATCGATTTCGTCGTCGATTTCGGTTTCCCGATGCCGGCCTCTGTGGCGACAGCGTTCCGTGCCATCAGCACCCTCGAAGGGTCGATCACCCGGCTGGTGCCTGAACTCAATCTGCTGGCGCTCGTGACCCAGAACGGCAAGACACTGCTGCGCGAGGTCGGGGGACTGGGAGTCGACCGACACGAGATGACGCTCTACGCGGCAGCGACCGCGCCCCAGATCGCCGAGCTGCCCGGGCAGATCTCGCGCATCGCCGGTCACCTGCAGGACGGTACGCTCGACGTCGGCACAAGTGGCCTCAACATCGCGACCATCAAGAATCTGCTGGTCTCCACCGTCGAGCAGTTCATTCAGGTGATCGTCTCGACGGCACTCATCCTCGGTGGTGTGATCCTCATGGCTGCCGACTTCGGGCCTGCTTTGGCGCCAGAACTCAAACTCTTCACGTACTTCGGCGCGTGGATGCTCCTCGCTGGCAGCGTCATAGCGGCGTTGGTCCTCGCACCGGCACTCAGGCAGCGCATGACGTGGGAAGGGCTGGGGTAGCCGCCACCGGCTGAGGACTCCCAACCAATCCTCGGCGTCGATGGCACTTAGGCACCTATTCGGTTGCCACGAAGTGGCCGCCTCCCAGATCCTGAAGTGTCACCTTTTCGGGTCCTTGATCCTCAGGCCAAACAGGGCTGGGGATCTCTCCGGCGATGAGAGCCCGTTCGCGCCGCTGACCGGGATCGGCGATCGGTGCGGCATCCATGAGTCGCTGAGTGTAGGAGTGCTGCGGGTTCTCGAACACCTGCCGGCGAGGTCCCATTTCGACGATCTGGCCCAGATACATGACGGCGACGCGGTGGGCGATGCGTTCGACGACGGCCAGGTCGTGGCTGACGAAGAGATAGGACAGTTCGAACTCCTGCTGCAACTCGATCATGAGGTTGAGGACTGTGGCACGGACGGAGACGTCCAACGCTGACACGGCTTCATCCGCCACGATGAGACTGGGGTTGAGCGTGAGCGCGCGAGCGATGCAGATGCGCTGCCGCTGTCCGCCGGAGAACTGGTGCGGGTACTTCCGCATGTCATCGGCACTGAGCCCGACGAGTTCGAACAGCTCGGCGACACGGTCATCGGCATGACTGTTCGACGCGGCCCGGTTCAGGCGCAGCGGATCGCCGACGATCTTGCCCACGGTCTTGCGCGGATTGAGACTGGCGAAGGGGTCTTGGAAGATCATCTGCAGATGGCGGCGGTGCGGCCGGAGCTCCTTCGTCCTCAGCTCGGTGATATCGGTGTCGAGCAGCTTGATCGTTCCACTGTCGGGCTTCTGCAGTCGCATGGCCAGGTTCGCCAATGTGGTCTTGCCGCAGCCGCTCTCACCGACGAGCGCGAAGGTCTCGGCGCTGTTGACGTGAAAGCTGACGTCTTCGACAGCATGGACCCGCATACCACCGGAGAGCGAGAAACCCTTGACCAGATTGTCGACATCGAGAATTCTCGTCATCGTCAGACCTCTTCCTTATCGAGGTGGAACAGTGCGGGGGAGTCAGTGCCGTTCATCGATCCCAATTTCGGAACAGCGCTGAGGAGCTTCTTCGTGTACGGATGCTGAGGACTGTGGAAGATGCTCTCAACGCTGCCGGTTTCGATGGCGTGGGACTTCCGCATGACCAAGATCCGGTCGGCGATCTCGGCCACCACGCCCATATCGTGGGTGATGAAGATGATCCCGGCATCGAGGTCGTTCTTCAGCTCACGCAGCAGAGCGAGAATCTGTGCTTGGATCGTCACATCCAATGCGGTGGTCGGTTCATCGGCGATGAGGACCTTCGGCTGACACGCCAGGGCCATGGCGATGACGACGCGCTGGCGCATGCCACCTGACATCTGATGGGGGTATTGGCGCGCACGCCGTTCAGGTTCCGGAATGCGCACCCGTTCCATGAGTTCGATGACACCCTTCTTCGCTTCCCTTCGCGACAGGCCTTTGTGGACTCGCAGCACTTCCGCGAGCTGGTTGCCCACCGAGTACACGGGATTGAGCGAGGTCAACGGCTCCTGGAAGATCATTGCGATGTCGTTGCCTCGGATGGTGCGCATCGTCGATTCGGAAGCGGTGCGCAGGTCGATGATGTCTCCGTCGGCTCGGCTGAAGCACATCTGACCGTCGGTGACCTTTCCCGATGAAGAGAGCTCGACGAGTCGCATGATGGCCAGAGAGGTCACTGACTTTCCTGAACCGGATTCGCCGACGATGGCCAGGACCTCACCGGCGCTGACGTCGAAGGAGATATCGTCGACGGCAGTGTTGTCCTGGAATCTCACCGAGAGGTTCTTCACCGACAGGATCGGAGGCACCTCGTGTCCGGAGACGTTCGGGGTCGGCGAGACTTCGTCAGGCGATGTGATCGCTGCAGTGTTCATCGTTCACGACCTTTGGGGTTGAGTGCGTCGTTGAGTCCGTCGCCGGAGAGGCTGACGCTGAGGACGGCGAGGAAGATGGCCAGACCCGGGAAGGCCACCGGCCACCAGGCGGTGAGCATCTGCTCACGGTTGTTGCCGAGGATGAGACCCCAGCTCATCGTGTTCGGGTCGCCGAGACCGAGGAAGCTCAGTCCCGCTTCGAAGAGCATCGCCTGACCGATGACCAAGGTCGACATGACGACGATCGGGGGCAGTGCATTGGGCAGGATCGTCTTCATGATGATCCAGAAGTCACCGGCTCCGGCAGCGCGGTCGTTCCTGACGTAGTCGAGTTCGCGGATGCGCAGGAACTCGGCGCGGGTGATGCGCATGGTCGCCGGCCAGCTGACGACGCCGATGGCGATCGTGATCGTCAGCAGACTCGGGGTGAACAGAGTCACGAGCACCATGGCCAGCAGCAGCGGAGGCAGCACTTGGAAGAACTCGGTGATGCGCACTGCTGCAGAGTCGGCCCATCCTCGGTGATAGCCGGCGAACCCGCCGAGGATGATTCCGATCGCCGTCGACAGGACGGCCGCTACCACGCCGACGAGCATGGTGGCTCGTCCGCCATAGAGCAGCTCGGCGAACAGATCGCGTCCGAGGGCATCGGTGCCGAGCAGCACATCGGACTCGCCCGGGGCCTCCATCGGAATGCCGACGATCTCGAAGGGGTTGTTCGGGTAGATCATCGGCCCGAAGGTGATGGCGAGCAGAATCACAGCAAGCAACGAGAGACCGATGAGGGCGACGCGGTTGCGTCGGAACAGGGTCCATGCCGTCGTCGGTCGCTTCCGTTTCGCAGCCTCCGGCGGCTGCTCCGGCTGTTCCTGACCGGTGCCCGGCAGTGACATGATGTCGGTCATTGTGGCCCTCCTGAGACGGCGATCCGCGGATCGATGATGCGGTAGGCCACATCGGTGACCAGATTGGCGATGATGACGAGGACGGAACTGGCCAGCAGGATTCCCAGGATCACGGGAGTGTCGCGGCGGAGGATCGACTCGAGCAGCAGTGAGCCGAGCCCCGGCCAGTTGAACACGACCTCGATGAGGACCACGCTCGACAGCAGGGCACCGACGTGGAGTCCGAGGAGCGTGACGACCGGAAGCACGGCATTTCGCAGCGCATGTTTGAAGATGACGACCTTGCCGCCCAGGCCTTTGGCCCAAGCAGTGCGGATGTAATCGGAGTCGAGGACTTCGAGCATGCTCGTGCGTGCGGTGCGACTGTAGAGGGCCACATAGATGAGCGCGAGAGCCGTGGCAGGCAGGACCAGGTGCATCGCCGTGTCCCACATCTGCGGAAGCACATGCGGGGAGACGATGATCGAGTTCATCCCCTGCACCGGGAAGATCGGCAGAGCGATCGACAGCGCCAGCAGCAGCAGCACAGAGGTCCAGAACACCGGTGCGGCGAAGCCGACGAGAGCGAGGACGGTGACGAAGTAGCTGAGGATTCCCTGCGGCTTGATCGCGGCGACGACGCCGAGCAGTGTGCCGATGATCAGGCCGACGGTCATTCCCGTCCCGGCGAGAAGCACGGTCGGATACAGACGTTCGCCGATGAGCGCTGTCACGTCCTGTCCGAAATAGAACGAGTAGCCGAGGTCGAAGTGGACGATCTTGACCAGATAGTGCCAGAGCTGGACGAGGATCGGGTCGTTGAGCCCATAGGCCTCTCGGATCGCTTCGAGCTGTTCGGGTGTGGTGCCGCCGGACTCGCCGGCGATGACGGTGGCCGGATCTCCGGGGGCCAGATGGATGAGGACGAAGTTGAAGATGACGACGGCGAGCAGGAGGAGCACTGCCTGCCCGATGCGTGAGGCGATCGACCGGGACCGAGCCAAGGCCATGCTTCTGCGCCCTTTGAGTCTGATCTTCGGAGGAACTGTCTGAGACATGGTCAACCTTCCATCGAAGTGTCGAGCAACGGCGACATGATGCCGAACGAGCCATTGGGAGCGTTGTGCACGGAGTCCGAATAGATGTTGCGATACTGTTGGTTCTCCAGAGGCAGGATCGGCAGTTCGTCGGTGAGGATCTTCTGGACCTTCGCATAATCGGACTTGCGCGTCTTCTCATCCGGCGCGGCGGCGGCCTTCTTGAAGAGTCGGTCGACGTCCTCATTGCAGTACTGGGACATGTTCGCCCAGAGCACGCCTTTCTTGATGTTGTCGCACAGGTAGGTGCGTTCGACTCCGACGGCCGGGTCGCCCCAATTCCAAACGTTGTCCAGAGTCATGTCGTAGTCGTAGTTCGCCACTCGGTTGCCCCAGGTCGGCTCATCGGCGGAGCTGCGGATCTTCACGGTGATGCCGACGTCTTTGAGGTTGGCTTTGATGGTCTCGGCGATGCTCGATGACATCTCGGCGCTGAGCGGATCGTAGTCGAGCTGGACGGTGAACCGATTGCCGTGCTCATCGAGTGGGTAGCCCGCCTCGTCGAGCAGATCTGCGGCCTTGTCGAGATCCCTGTCGTAGTGGGGGAGCGAATCGTCGAAATAGGGGCTGCCGTTGGCGATCGGGCTCGTGGCTGCTTCGATCTGGCCTCGATGGAGCTTGTTGACAAGGTAGTCGCGGTCGATCGCATAGGCGATTGCCTGGCGAACCCGCTTGTCCGAGACGTTATCGCTTTTGACGTTGAACCCCAACCAGGCGAGGGCGCCCAGTCCTTCGTAGCCCTCATCGGCAACCGTGACTCCGTCGACGGCCTCCATGCGCGAGAGGATGGAGGGCGTGTTCGAGAGCATCATGTCGATCTCGCCCTTCTCGGTCGCCAGCGCCAGAGTGTTCTCATCGGAGATGATCTCGATGAGCACCTGCTTCGGAGCCTTCGCATTGTCCATAAAGAAGTCATCGACCTTGTCGAGCACAATGCGTTTGCCTTCGAGATTGCTGGCCAGGCGGTAGGGGCCGGAGCCGACGACGTTCTGTGCGTTGTGCGGATCGTCGGCCACCGTGTCATCGCTGCCGTAGACATGCTTCGGCATGACCGGAAGGAACGGCGGACTCATCGCGGTCATCAGCGCCGGGTGCCTGCGCGACATATTGATCACCACGGTCTGATCATCGGGGGTGTCCACGCTGGTGACAGGGCCGAAGAGATTGGCTCCGAAGGGATGTTCCCTCTTCACGACCCCTAGCGAGAAGGCCACGTCCTCGGAAGTGACAGGCTGGCCGTCGTGGAATTTCGCGTCCTCTGCGAGGTGGAGGGTCATCGTCTTCCCATCGGCCGATTCCTTCCATGACTTCGCCAGATACGGCTCTGGTTCGAGGTCGTCGTTGAGCCGGACCGGACTGGCGAACAGCTGCGCACCGGGAGTCGCCGTCGCAAGCCCCGACTGGACCGCGGGATTGAGGACGCGAGGGACCGAACCAGTGCCGAAGATGAGCGTGTCATCGCTGCTGCCGACCAGCGCGGACGGTGCCGCGCATCCGCCGAGCACCAGCCCCAGCGCCGCCGCGATCGCGATGGCCAGGGTGAGTAGGCAGGCGGTCTTCCGCTTGAGTGGCCGCGGACGATCCGCGTCGTTCTTTCTGCGGGTGAACTTCATTGTTCCCTCTCTGATGTTCGGGGCCGGCTAGTCGCCGACCCACCCGTGAAGTGCCTGGGCCAGTGCGGTCACGGCCGAGGGAGGGCCGACATGATCGCCGGCCGCGATGATGACGAGGCGGCCCGGGGTGTCAGGGGCCGCGGATCCACGTGCGCTCAGGCCGTCGGCGACCGTGCCGCCGTCCGAGTCCGCGAACTCCGGTGTGATGTCGCTGGTCTCGCACCTCGTGCCGTCATATTGGACGAGGAACCGGTGGCCGGGCCTCCGCTCGTCGGGCAGGATCCCTTTGGCGCGGACGACGGTCTCCGGCAGGTCGAGGATGAGACCGCACAGCACCTCCGGGGCGATCGCCGAGGCGGCCGTGATCGACCACGAACTGTGAGTTCGTGCGGCGGAGCGGGACCCGTCCCCGTCGTCGATCGGTGGCAGGGCCCCGGCGACTGCGCAATCAGCACCGGGCGCCGTTGCCGATCGCTGCGACCGACCACCGGCCAAGACGTCGTCCCGGGCGATGATCTCGGCGGTGATGCCCGGATCCGCCTTCAACCAGTCGACGACCTCACTCTGCTGCTGGCCATCGACCAGATCCGTCTTCGTCAACAGAATTCGGTCGGCGCCGCGCAGCTGCGACAGCACCGTCTCTCCCACCCACTTCCGGTTGACGTCCCGGCGGATGGAGGTGGCATCGGCGCAGACGAGGGCTCCACCACGGACGAACCCGGGATGATCGCCCCAGCGGGCGACGACTTCGGGCTGGCCGACCCCGCTGACCTCGACGAAGATGCGGGTGACCGGGGGAGAGGCGGTCCGGATGCTTTCGATCGCGGCGGCCATCCCATCCGAGAGGTCGCAGCAGATGCACCCATTGGCGATCTCCCACGTCCGACCGTCATCGTTGGCGAGGATCTCCGCATCGATGTTGACCGTGCCGAAGTCGTTGACGATGACCGCGACGCGCTCACCGTCGGTCCGATCGAGGATCTCGTTGAGCAGCGCGGTCTTGCCCGCCCCGAGGTAGCCGCCGATCACAGTCAGCTCGATCATCGCTCAGCCAGCCGCCTGGAAGTGCCGACCGGCGACGACGGTCCCGTGGACGGTGATCTCGCGCAGTTCGGCCGGCTCGCAGTCGTAGGGATCCCGATCGAGGATCGCGAAGTCGGCGAACTTGCCCGCCTCCAACGACCCGACGAGGTGGTCGAGCTTGAGCATATAGGCCGCTCCCAGGGTGACGGCGTCGAGAGCCTGAACCACGCTGATCCTCTCGTGGACTCCGAGCACGCGGCCGCTCGGTGTGGCTCGTTCGGCCGCATAGGAGGCCGTGGCCAGCGCATCGAGAGGAGTGACGGGAGTGTCACAGTGCAGCGAGATCGGCACCCCGATGCGCAGGGCGGTCGCGGCGGCGTTCATGCGTTCGGCGCGATCGGGCCCGAGGATGAGGTCCCGGTGCTGGTCGCCCCAATACCAGATGTGGTTGGAGAAGATGTTCGCACACACGCCCAGAGCCTTCATCCTCCGGTACTGCGCCGGAGTGGTCAGCTGACTGTGCGTAACCGTGTGCCGGTGGTCCCAGCGCGGAACCTCGGCCAGCACCCGCTCGACGGTGTCGAGGAAGAGCTCCGTGGCTTCGTCGCCGTTGCAGTGGACATGGATGACCGAACCGGCCGAATGGTAGGCGCGGAAGGCCCGATAGAACTCCTCCGGTGATGACAGCCAGATGCCGTTGCCGTCCTCTGACAGATAACCGGGGGCCTGAAGTCGGGCGGTGAAGCCCTGGATGGACCCGTCGAGGAAGAGTTTGACCCCGCCGAGGTGCATCTTCTCGCTCCCGGTCTCCGCCAGATCCGCCAGAGTCCGCGACGCCGTGTCCGGATCGCCGCCGGCACCCATGCCTCCGCCGAGGTGGAACAGCGAGAGCCGGAGCGGGAAGTCCTCGTCGTCGATGATTCGGCGATGCTCGCTGAGAGCATCGGTCATGATGTAGGGATTGCCGAGATCCGCCGAGGTGGTCACCCCATGGTTGCGGGCGTCGGCGGCGAAACCGTGCAGAGCATCCGGATCGAACGGACCGCCGAGAAGGGAGGAGGCGCTGGAGATCAGCGCGATCGCCGGAGGCTCCCGCAGTTCGCCGTTGGGTTCGCCGTCAGGGCCGCGGACGACGCCTTCGACCGGGCAGTCGCGGTCGATGCCCTCGAAGCGCAGCATCGCCGAGTTCACGGTGGCCAGATGCCCGCTCTGGTGGCTGACGAAGATCGGTCGTGTCTGTGACACCGTGTCCAGATGCCGCTTGTCGAGGCGCTCGCCGGGGAAGAAGATCGGGTCGAGCCCCCAGGCGACCAGCAGCTCACCGTCGTCGAGTTCGGCATCGGCGGCGCGCAGTCGCTCGAGAACTTCGTCGATGTTCGTGCAGCCGGCCCAGACTCGGCCCTCGGGATCTTTGCGCGGGTAGGAGCCGACATAGGTGTTCGCCCACATCCCGCCGCTGCCGGCATGTGCGTGGGCTTCGACCATTCCGGGGAAGATCACGGCATCCGCGTAGCGGTCGTCGATGCGGGAGGGACCGTAGGCCTTGAGCTCGTCGAGGGAACCGACGGCTCGGATCCGCGCTCCGCGGACCATGACCGCCTCGGCGGTGGGTCGTGCGGGATCAAGGGTCCGTACGGTACGGGCTGGGTAGATGATCTGTTCGGGCGAGTTCATCGGTTGAGCGCCAGCTTTCTGCGGCAGTGTCGTCGTCGACGGGCCGCTGTTCGATTGTGTCGTGCGTGATGGGCGGCACCGGAAGCGCCGGGGATGGTGGTCGGGTCCGACCCGACCACCATCCCCGGCGACCGGCGCTCACCAGTATCGAGGACTCACACGTAGTCCTTGTACTTGTCCAGAGTTCGAACCGGCTTGCGCAGAGCATCGCGGCGGAAGGGGTCGCCGAGCTCCTTCGTGCACATGATCTCGATGACCGTGGTCTTGCCTTCATTCATCTGTGCGTCCACGGCCTTCTGCAGGGCCGGGCCCACCTGGGCGAGGTCGTCGACGACGATGCCGTCGGCTCCCATCGACTCGGCCATGGCCGCGAAGCTCTCACCGTTGTCGAGCTCACCGGCGATGAATCGGTGACCGTAGAACTCCACCTGATTCTTCTTCTCCGCACCCCACTGCCGGTTGCGGAAGACCACCGCGGTGACCGGGATGTCGTGGCGGACCGCGGTGAGCACCTCGACCATGCTCATCGCCCAGGCACCGTCACCGGCGTAAGCGATCGCTGGGCGTTCGGGGGCGGCGCGCTTGGCACCGATGATCGTCGGCAGGGCGTAGCCGCAGTTGCCGAAGCTCATCGGAGCGAAGAAGCTGCGGGGACGTTCGAAACGCAGGTAGCTGTGGGCGACCGAGTTGATGTTGCCGATGTCGGTGGAGACCATGACGTCGGCGGGCATCGCCTTCTCGAGCTCGCGCAGCACCTGACGCGGATGCAGCCAGTTGCCGTCCTCCTTCTCGGCCTCTTCGATGGCGTCGAGAGAGAACTCATCCTTCTCGTGAGTCCAAGAATCGAGTTCGGCCTCCCAGGCGTTCTTCTCCGCCTTGATGAGGCCGGCGCGCTGGTCCTTCGTGGCGTCGCAGGCGACCTCGCGGGCGTTGAGGCGGGCGAGGAGGTCCTCGGCGACGGCCTTGGCGTCACCGCAGATGCCGACGTCGATCTTCTTGACCAAACCGAGCATCTTCTGGTCGGCGTCGACCTGGATGATCTTCGCATTGGTGGGCCAGTAGTCGAATTCGTACTGGGGAAGTGTGCCGAACGGTCCCAGACGGGTGCCCAGCGCGAGGACGACATCGGCCTGGTTGATCAGCGTCATCCCGGCCTTCGAGCCCTGGTACCCCAGCGGTCCGGCCCACAGGGGGTGGCTGGCGGGGAAGGAGTCGTTGTGCTGGTAGCTGTTGACCACGGGCGATCCGAGGCGTTCAGCCAAGGCAATGCACTCGTCGACGCCGTCGGCCATGACAACTCCACCGCCGGAGACGATGACCGGATTCTTCGCCGAGGCGAGCAGTGCTGCTGCCTCTTCGAGGGACTCCGTACCACCGGGCCCACGGTCGATCTTCTGCGGCTGGGGGATCTGCGGATCGCATTCCCCGTAGAAGAAGTCACGGGGGATGTTGAGCTGGGTCGGACCCATCTCCGACTTCGCGCGGTCGAAACAGCGGGCGGTGAATTCGGACATGCGGGACGCGTTGGACACATGTCCCTGGTACTTCGTGAACTCCTGGAACATCGGCAGCTGATTCGCCTCTTGGAATCCACCGAGTCCGATCGAGTTCGTACCCGCCTCCGGAGTGACGATGACGACCGGCGAATGTGCCCAGAAGGCAGCGGCGATCGCTGTCACGCAGTTCGAGATGCCCGGCCCGTTCTGACCGGTGACCACCCCGTGCCGTCCCGATGCGCGGGCGTAGCCATCGGCCATGTGCGCGGCGCCCTGCTCGTGAACCACGGGAATGAAGTCGATTCCGGCGGGGGCGAAGATGTCCATTGCGTCCATGAACGCCGAGCCCATGATGCCGAAGATATCGGTGACACCGTTGGCCACCATCGTTTCGACGAAGGCCTCTGAAGAGGTGATCTTCTGAGTGGTGACCGCGTCGCTCAGCGCCGCACTCTCGGTTCGATCGGCCAGTTCCGTCATCGCAACGTCTCCTGTTCGTCCTAGGACCACTGCCTTGTGGTCTCGGTTTTGTGTTCATTTCACTTCGAAAAGCGGAACACCTCGAATCTATGAGTCGAGCTCCTCGGGTGTCAATAGAGTTCCGGAAAAGATTTCGTTTGGTACTATAATTCGAGACGGAATGATTTTCGGGACGAGGCCGACAGCGGGCCGGAGAGGCAGGAGACCATGGATGATCTGGCTGAGCCCGGGTTCGACGAAAGCGTGTCACTCGACGGGGAGACTCCGGCGCTGAGGCTGGTGTCGCTGTTGGAGTTCATCTCCACCCGCGACCAGATCTTCACGCTTCAGTCTCTCGTCGTGCAGACAGGGCTGCCCAAGCCCACCCTCCACCGGATGCTCCAGCAGCTCGAGGGTGCGGGACTGCTCACCCGGCACAGCGACGGCCGCCATTACGGCACCGGAGCGAGACTGCGGAGAATGGCTGAGGACGTTCTGCTCAATGACTCGAGACAGGGAGCGCGGCGGATGATCCTCTCCCAGCTGTCCGAGGAGGTCGGTGAGAGCTGCAACCTCACCGCGGTCTCCGGCGATGAGGTCATCTACCTCGACCGGGTCGAGACCTCACACCCGCTGCGCGTGCATCTCGAAGCCGGCAGCCGTGTGCCGATCCATGCCTCGGCCAGTGGGAAGATGATCGCCTCCCAGTACGGGGAGACGCCGCGTCGCAGACTGCTGACCAGTTCGCTCTTGAGGGAGTTCACGCCGCACACGCTCACCGATCCCGCAGAGCTCGAGTCCGAGCTCGATGCGGCTCGACGCTCTGGATATGCCCTTGACCGGCAGGAATACCTCGAAGGTCTCGTCTGCCTTGCCGTGCTCATTCCCACCGACATCGGTCGGTCCAACCAGGCCCTGGCAGTTCAGGCCCCCGTGATCCGAAAGTCGATCGACGATCTCGTCGAACTCCTGCCGGTGGTCCGAGAAGCTGCTCAGCGCATGGCTGTGCTCGATGAGATCGATCGCGCCGACGAGAACTCGGCCTGAACCGCGGCCGGCCGACCGGCTGCCACAGTCAGGCTGAACAACGACCAGGAAAGGACGGCGCTCATGGCCGACGTTTCAACACTGCAAGAACTGTTCGGCATCAATGCCGACATGCCCGTGCCGATGCTCGACGACGACAGCGATCTGATCCCGCGCATCGATGAGAACTACCGCTTCGACCCTGAGGTGACCCGAGCGATCCTCGCCGGATTCTCCCACGGATCCCGTGTGCTCGTGCAGGGACTGCACGGGACA
Organism: Brevibacterium limosum; assembly: GCF_011617705.1. NCBI lineage: Bacteria > Bacillati > Actinomycetota > Actinomycetes > Micrococcales > Brevibacteriaceae > Brevibacterium > Brevibacterium limosum. The sequence goes on from NZ_CP050154.1 coordinate 1,588,718, forward strand.
GGGAAGTCCACGCACATCGAACAGATCGCCGCCCGCCTCAACTGGCCGCTCATGCGCGTCAACCTCGACGGGCAGATCTCGCGGTCCGACCTCGTAGGCAAGGATCAGGTCGTCATCGAGGACGGACAGCCCCGCACTGCCTTCGAAGAAGGTGTCATCCCCTATGCGCTGACGCGGCCGATGGCGCTGGTCTTCGACGAATACGACGCCGGCCGCCCAGAGGTCATGTTCATCATCCAGCGCCTGCTCGAACGCGATGGCCTGTTCACCCTCACCGAGCAGAACCGGGTCATTCGGCCGCATCCGCACTTCCGGCTCTTCGCTACGGCGAACACGGTCGGCCTCGGCAATGTCAACGGCCTCTATCACGGAGTCAATCGGCTCAACCAGGCTCAACTCGACCGGTGGAACATCATCGCCTCGCTGGACTATCTCGACCCGGCCGAAGAACTCCTCGTCGTCACCGGACAGGTGCCGGAGGCAGCGACGAAGCTCGGCGAAGAGACGGTGGCGACGATGATCGAGGTGGCGCAGCTGACGCGCAGCGGATTCGCCGCCGGCGACGTCTCCGCTCTCATGTCACCGCGCACAGTCATCTCCTGGGCGGAGAACTCGGTGATCTTCGGCGATGTCGAATTGGCGTTCCGGTTCTCCTTCCTCAACCGCTGCGACTCGACCGAGCATCCACTCGTCGCGGAATACTACCAACGCTGCTTCGGCGGTGAGCTCGACCTCGACCACGCGGCGACGGCAAGCTGATGACAGACCTCGGTCAACAGTCGGCGATACCGCGTTCGGCCCGAGAGGAGCACGACCTCGAACGGCGGTTGGCCTCGGTGTTCAGGGCGCTGAGCCAGGACGCTGGCGTCGACCTGTGGGCGCACCGACCGGCCGATGCGAACGGTCTCCTGCCGATGAACGCTCCCCATCTCTACCCTGACCCTGCCCGATCGGAGCTGCCCTCCCTGCGCGGAGCCACGGACGCCATGGCCATGCGTCGAAAGTGGAGCGATCCCGAACTCCACCGACAGATGCTCCCCGCGGCGCGCGAAGAGCGCCTCATCGTCGAGATCCTCGAACAGTTCCGGTGCGAATCCCTGGCTCGACAGGCAGGCGTCCGCAGCAACCTGTCTCAGCGACATGCGCACTGGCGCAGCGAGTTTCTGCGCAGCCGTCTGCACGAAACCCACCTCGGCATGCTTCTGTACACGCTCATCGTCGTCACCCGGTCGGTCGTGAATCGTGAGCCGATTGGTCGGGAGGACTCCGACCTGGTCGAAGAGTCCCGGTTCGAACTCTCACCCGATCTCGGGCCCTTCCTCCTTCCCCTGCGCGATAGCCGGCACGATCAGCGGGCCTTCGCCGATGTGGCCCGCGACCTCGCGCACACGCTCGCCGGCCGGATCGCCGCCGTCGAAGAGCGAGAACGCACGCGGTCCGGGTCGCGCGAGCGTCATGCCGCCCCGAGCCTGCCGTTGGTCTTCGACATCGCCGAGGACCTGTTCGCTCCCGTCCCGGAAGACTCCGGTGGTCAGCTCCACCTCGCCCGCGGCTACCGGGCGTGGACGACGCGGTTCGACCGTGAATCGACCATCGCCGAGGTGGTCCGGGCGGAGAGTCTGCGCAGCGGCCGGACCGCCATCGCCGCCGAAACGGCACGTCGGTCGGTGCCGTTGGCGCCGGTCGTCTCCCGCCTGCACGGTGTCGTGGAGGCAGCCAAGGAGGCTCATGAACTCGTCGATTCCGAGGACGGGATCCTCGACCCCTCCCGGCTGACACGGCTGATCACCTCTCCTGGCGACCCGCGCGTCTTCCGCGGACGTTCGCAACGGGCCGAGACCGATTGCGCCGTAACTTTCCTGCTCGATCTCTCGGGGTCGATGAAACCTCATGCGCTCGGACTCGGCACACTTCTCGACGTCCTCGTCACAGCCCTCGACCGGTTGGATGTGACCACGGAGATCCTCGGGTTCACCACAAACGCGTGGAACGGCGGACGCGTGAGAAGCGAGTGGAAGAAGGCCGGCTCGCCCGATCGGCCGGGGCGGCTCAACGAACTCCATCACCTCGTGATCAAGTCCGGAGCGTCCTCGTGGCGGCGGACACGCACCCACCTCGGCGGGCTTCTCAAGACCTCGCTATATCGAGAGGGCATCGACGCCGAAGCCCTGCGCTGGGCGGTCGACAGACTCCGCAGTCAGCAGGCGGCGAAATCGGCCGTGGTCGTCATCAGCGATGGGCTGCCCGCCGACTCGGCCACCGCCGTCGCCAACGATGACGACTACCTCGCCCGGGACCTCGAGACGACGGTGGCCGGTCTGCGACGGGCCGGCGACCTCGGCATCCTCGGCGTCGGCATCGGCACGGACCCCGGTCTCATGTACCCCACCAGCGTCGAACTCGATACCGAATATCTGGGGGACCGGGCCTCGGTGCGGGAGATCGTCGACGGACTCCGCACCGTCCTCAGTCGCTGAGCCCACCACGAGCCGGACGAGACGGCGGGTTTCCTGGTCTGCACACCCACCTCGGCGATCGAACCGACGACAGCGGTCGGCCCGCTGCCATGAATCACTGGCAGCGGGCCGACCGCTATGCTGTCCGGGCAGTCCGGAATCGTCTCAGCCGTCCGCGGACAGGCGTCCTTCGCGGCGTAGCTGAGCGCGTTCGCTGAACCGGGTGACGGCTGGGCGATCATCACCGAAAACGAGGCGATCGACCTGATGATCGGTGAGTTTCCTGTTGTGCCGGATCCGGGAGAGGAAGAACACGACTCCGATGACGATCCAGACGGCCAGGGCGATGAGCGACTGCGGTCCCAACGCACCGGGAGACCCCGGGATGAGCAGGAGCAGCATGAAGATGACCGCGATGACCGCGCCCACACCGGAGAGCACCTTCTTCGTCGTCGAGTACATTCCCGGCAGAGCCTTGGGATCCCGCGCCTCATGAGTGGGGCGGAAAATCCGGAATGCGCACAGACAAGTGTAGAGGTAGGCGATCGTCACACCGATCGAGGACATGTCGACGACCCACGTCAGCGCCGCGCGTCCGAACCAAGGGCTGATGAGGCAGACAATGAGGACCGCGATGATGCCGACGTAGGGGGTCTTGTGCTTCGAATGCAGGCGGGCGAAGATCGGCGGGATCATCTGTGCACGTCCCATGGCCATGAGCACACGGCTGGCCGAGACATAGAAGCCGTTGAGGCCGGTGCTCACTCCCATGGTGATGGCGATTGCGAGCAGCAGCAGGCCTGAGCCGCCGATGACGCCGGTGACCGCTTCGGCGGTGCCCCAGGCTGATCCCGAATTGGCCAGGGCCTGCCACGGTTCGGCCATCGACACGGACACGATCATCGCCATGTAGAGGGCCGCAGCAGTGACGATGGCCAGGACGATGAGGCGCAGCGCCTTGGACGGCGAGAAGTCGAACTCCTCGGCCGCCTGCGGAACATTGTCGAAGCCGATGAATGCCCAGGGAGCGATGGCGACGATCGCGATGATCGCCGCGACTGGGCTGACGCCGTCGGGCAGCGCGGGAGACATATTGCCGAAATGGGTCGTCGGACTGGCGATCACGGAGACGATGATCGCAGCGACCGCGATGATCATCAGCACGCAGGCCCAGTACTGGACACGACCCGACAGGGCCGTGCCGCGGATGTTGAGGACGGCGAAGACGACCAGTGCTGTCACCGAGATGATGATCTCCGGCAGATACACGTCCCAGCCGGCGACCGTGTAGAGATAGCCCTGCTCGATGGCCGAGGGCATGATCTTGCGGAACAGCAGGGCCAGAGCGGAGGCATTGAGTGCGACGATGCAGACGTAGCCGAGTGTGAGGAACCACCCGGCAAAGAAGGCATGCACGCGTCCGTAGCCGATGAGTGCATAGGCCAGCTCACCGCCGGAGACAGGGAAGGTGCGGATGAGGAAGCCGTAGCTGACGGCGATGACGAGCATGAGCCCGGCACCGATGGAGAATCCGGCGAGTGTGCCCAGTGGACCGCCCATGGCCAGCCAGTCGGTGGGGAGGATGAATGCTCCCCACCCGACCGCCGAGCCCAGGGCGATGGCGAAGACCCAACGGGGCTTGAGCGTCTTCGCCATCCTCTCCGGCTGCTGACCGTCCCCGGCCCCCGGTGGTGAGGAGGCGACGTTCTGGGGTGGGTTCTCTATTGATTTCGACATGGCACCTTACTTTCGTCACTTCGTTGTGAAGGTATGGGCAGTGGATGTGGTTCGCTGTTGGGTGTCTGCCGCAGGAGTGAGCGCATGCAGGCAGGTGATGAGACCGACGTTGACGATGTCGGAGACGCTCGCACCGCGAGACAAGTCATTGATCGGGGCGGCGAGGCCCTGGAGCAGCGGGCCGAAGGCGGCAGCTCCGCCGAGGCGCTCGGCGATCTTGTAGCCGATGTTTCCGGCTGCGAGATTGGGGAAGACGAGCACGTTCGCGTGGCCGGCGACTGCGGATTCGGGGCACTTCGACTTCGCCACGGATTCGACGATGGCTGCGTCGAACTGCAGTTCGCCGTCGACCTCGAGTTCGGGGCAGCGGCTGCGAATGTGCTCGATGGCCAGTCTGACTCGATCGATGTCGGAGTGTTGGGCCGAACCGGCCGTGGAGAACGAGAGCATCGCCACAGACGGATGCTGATCGGTGATGGCAGCGAAGGTTCTCGCCGTGGCGATGGCGATCGCCGAGAGCTGCTCGTCGTCGGGGACCGGGATGACCGCGCAGTCCCCGAAGCCCAGATACCGTCCGTCGCGCAGGCGCATGAGGAACGAGGAGCTGAGCAGAGACGAGTCCGGAGCGAGCCCGACTATCGACAGCCCTGCCCGAATGACATCGGCGGTGGGCCTGTCCGCGCCGGCGACCGCCGCATCGGCCAGTCCTTCCTTGACGGCCGCGGCGGCGAGGAAGACGGGATCGGTCAGCCACTGCTCGGCGAGTTCGGGACACTTCCTCGCTGCGCTGCTGCGGATTCTCTCCCCGGCCGGGCCCGCGGCGAGCCTTGCCGGGTCGTCGACGCTCCAGCCGTCGGCATCGGTGATGCCCAGGTGCCTCGCGCGGTTCCGGACCTCGTTCCCGTCGCCGATCAGTATGGGTTGGACGCCCACCTCGGCGAGGGCGCCGGCAGCGCGGAGGACACGCTCATCGTGAGACTCGGCGAGGATGATCCTCGGCCGAGACCCGCGATTGCGCAGCCCGAGCATCCGATCACGAAGCATCGGGTCGATCGTCACGGGCTCGAGATCGCGCGCTGCCGGCGTCTTCAACATGGTCCGTCCCTCAGACCGCGGCCGACAGGGCAGATACGCCGAGGTGCTTGTCGACGGCCCCCATGACGTGGTCGACCTTGTCGAGCAGATCGTCGAGGACGGTCTGGTCGGCGACCAGCGGCGGCGAGAGGACGAGCATCGTGGCCCCGCGGTTGTCCGGGCGAGTGATGAGCCCGACTTCCTTCATCGACGTCGGGATCACTTCGGTGAGCACCTGCTTCGAAGCTTCGGGAGTCAGCTCGGCCCCGGTGTCGCGGTCGGCCATCATCTCGATGGCGTAGAAGAACCCGGTGCCGCGGTATTCCCTGATGCACCGGTAGGAATCGGCGATCCGGTCCAGACCGTTCTGAAAATACGGCTCGAGGCTGCGGACGTTGCCCGGAATGTTCTCCGTCTCCAGTGCCATGAGATTCGCGCTGGCGACAGCAGTGGCGACCGGATGGCCGCCCCACGTGGCACCGTGGGTGAAGACCCCGGCACCGGGGGAGTCGAGCAGCGCCTCGGCCAGGGGCTTGCGGATGATGACCCCGCCGAGGGGGAGGTAGCCCGAGGTCGAGCCCTTGGCGAAGGTGATGAGGTCGGGGACGACATCGAACTTGATCGAGCCGAACCATTCGCCCAGACGCCCGAACCCGGTGATGACTTCGTCGGCGACGAGGAGGATCCCGTGTTCGTCGCAGATCTTCCGCAGCTCCTGCCAGTAGCCCTCGGGCGGGACGAGGGCGCCGCGTGAGTTCTGGACGGGCTCGGCGAAGAGGGCGGCGAAGGTGTCTCCACCCTCCCTGTCGATGAGTTCTCTGATGGCCTGGATCGAGGGCAGATCAGCCGCGGTGCCGCCGGCCGGAACCTTTTCACCGAGGGTGTTGGGCACGTGGAAGACGCCGGGCATGAGCTCGCCGAAGGGCTCCTTGTACGCAGGGATGCCTGTGACGGCGAGAGCTCCGAGGGTGGTGCCGTGGTAGGCCATGTCTCGGGCGATGATCTTCGTGCGTTCGGGCTGTCCCTGCGACCGGTGGTACTGGCGGGCGAACTTGACGGCGGATTCGACTGCTTCGGACCCCGAGTTCACGAAGAATACGGTGTCGAGGTCGCCGGGGGCATGCCCGGCGATGCGGGTCGCCGCATCCACTGCGGCAGGGTGGGCTGAACCCCAGTTGGTCCAATAGGACAGACGGCTCATCTGCTCGTAGGCGGCAGTGGGGATGTCGTGGCGGCCATGCCCGATGTTCACGCAGAACAGTCCGGCCAGCCCGTCGAGGTATTTGTCGCCCCGCTCATCGGTGAGGTAGCTCCCGTCGCCTTCGACGATGATCGGGAGATCAGCGTCGTTCCACACCTTGCCGGTGGTGAAATGGGGAAAAAGGTGCTGCTGGGCACGATTTGCATAATCCGAGATCGTCACGCGAACCCTCCATTCGAACTGTCTGGGTCGGTACGTCGAGGCGTCCCGACTCCGGCACTCCTTCGTTGGTGTGCTTGACATCACTCTCGCGATTATCTGGTTCCGAATGAAGTCCCAGTCCGTTGCGAGTTATTTGGTGCCAGTTGGCAAGGGAGGGTCAGTGGTCGGCGAGGGTTGCGTCGATCGCCTCGGCGAGAAGTCGCACACCCGGTTCAATGGATTCGATGTCGATGGCCGCGAAGCCGAGTCTGAAGTTGTTCCGGTGGGAGTCGGGGGAGAGGAAGAACGGATCGCCGCGTTCGATCACGACGCCTCGGCACAGGCATTCGTCGGCGAGGAGTCTCGCATCGAGATGTGCAGGGGCTTCGATCCACACGCTGACCCCTCCGGCGGGGATAGGCACGCTCCACGGCAGGTGCTTCTCGAGCGCAGCAGCGAGCGTCTCCCATTTCTTACGCAGCTGGGTGCGGCGACGCGAAATCGTACGGTGGTATTGGCCGGAATCGATGAGCAGCGCCATGGCGCGTTGGGTGTGTCCGGGGACGTGGCGGATGGAATAGCGTCTGTGCCTGCGCATGCGTCTGATGAGTTCGGGTTCCGCGACGATGTAACCGAGTCGCAGGCCCGGGGCGAGGAATTTGGAGAATGAGCCCAGATAGATCACGTGCTCGGAACCGGGCAGGGCTTTGAGTGCGGGAGTGGGTTTGCCGCGGTAGCGGAACTCAGAATCGTAGTCGTCTTCGATGATGAGCGAGTCCGAGTCGCGCATATGGGTCAGCAGCTGCGTGCGACGCGAGGAATCGAGAGTGACGTTCGTGGGACTGTGGTGGCTGGGAGTGACGTAGACGAGGTCGAGTCCGTTCGGTGGCGGGATCATTCCACGATCGTCGACCTTCAAGGGAAACAGTTGGCCGCCGACGCGGGCGAAGGCATGTTTGGCATCGACGTATCCGGGGTCTTCGACGCCGACGGTGGTGTCCGGCCCGACGAGCAGCTGTGCCAAGAGGTCGAGCCCCTGTTGGGATCCTGCTGTGATGAGCACATTGTCGGCATCGACATGGATGCCCCGGCTCGGCAGAACGCGCTGGCACAGCAGTTTGACCAGAAGCGGATCATCCTCGTCGATGGCATCGCGGACCGAGAACTGCAGATGTTCGGGTTCCATCGCGGTGCGCAGGGCCTTGGCCCAGGCGAGTCGGGGGAACTCGTCGGGGTCCACTTGTCCGGCGACGAATGGGTACGGGTAGGTCTGCCAGTTCTTGGTCTTCGTGATCTCCGGCAGGTGGATGTCGCGGACAGGCCTGATCTTCTGCTCCCAATCGATGGACCCGGCGGCAGGTTCGGATCCATCCTCCTCATGGCGGCGCTCGGCGAGCAGCCGGCTGTTGACGAAGTGACCGCTGCGCGGACGGGCTTCGATGAGTCCGGTGGCGACAAGTTCCTGGACGGCAGCGTTGACGGTGTTGCGCGAAAGCCCGAGTTCATGTGCCAGGTCTCGTGACGAGGGGAGCGCCACCTCCGGGCTGTAGGCACCGGCGAGGATCTGGTGTTCGAGCGCTCTGCGCAGCTGCCGGTAGAGCGGCTCCTTCGACCGATGTGAGATCTCGATGGGGGCTCGGAGCGGCGCTTGGTCGTGGCTGCGGGCGTTGTCGGAAGGTGATGTCATTGCTCGGTGGGTCTACAGTGCCAAGGTGTTCGTGGTCTTGCCGTACCCGACCGGGTAACGAGGAATCACGACCATGGGAACGGGAATGCTGCGCAGCATCTTGTTGGCGGTGGCGCCGAGGAACAGCGACTTCGGTTGTGCGAGCCGGCTCGAACCGATGATGACGATCTCGCTGTCGTCCCAGCTCAACCTCTCGACCGCGGAGTCGACGGATCGCCCGTGGGCGACATCGACCATGACTTCGACCGCATCGTCGACCTGCTGGGACGCGCTCAGCAGCAGCCCTCGGGCATGGTCGGACGGTGAACGTCCGTCCGGCGAATGCGGCGGTGTGTCCAAACCGATGAGCGAGACGAGTCGGAGCGGGACGTCGTGACGGACCGATGAACTGACGGACACGTCGAGGACTGCCTCGGCGCCGACCCTCGTCCCGATCGCACACGTGAGCCGTGTCAGTCTGCTCGGAGGGAGATAGCCCGACGGAGCGAGCGCGACGGGGACCGACGCCGAATGCAGCAGGGCGTTGGCCACGGATCCGACCGTGAACCTTCTGAGCGGGCCGCGGCTGGCTGCCCCGACGACGATGAGGTCGCACGGTCCGGCGGATGCGATGTCGAGCAGTCCCTCTGCCATCGAATCGGCGAAGTGGATGGTGGCTGTGGACGTGATCGTCTTGGGGATGAGGTCGATGACCTTCGACAGACCCTCCTGCGCTGTGTCCTTGCGCAGCTGCTGGAACTCTCGCTCCTGAGCGGTCTGCGCGTGTTCGGGCTGTGGCCCCCGGATCACGTGGACGAGTTCGATTGCGACACTGTGCGGAGCGACGACTGAGCGTGCCAGAGTGAGGGCCAAAGAGACGGCGTCTCTGTCGCGTCTGTCCAGAGTGATTCCGATGACGTAGCGCATTGAGTCTCCTTTGACCTGGTGCTCTGTATCCGTGTGGGCCGCGTCTTCCGCGTCCCGATTCGACTATAAGTGAGGCCCCTGGCCGCCGACAAAGCGCAGGTCAGAGACTTGAAGAGTTGCGAGAAGGCGACTCTCACAATCCTTGTGCTCATGATTGCTGCGGTTCACGGGAGTGAGCCGATCGCTATCGATCCTCACCGAGGTTGGAGCGCGGTCGCGAGGTTGTGTGCACAAGATCGCCGATCAATTGATCTCGGAACGCCTCGGTGAACTCCACTGACGTGTCACGGGCGACTTCGCTGAAAGCGCATGCCTCGGCTGACGATCTACGCGCAATCATTACGGTCGGAGACTCGATCTTGAGGTCCCGGCAATTCAGGAAGACTGTGTCTCCGGCGGCTCGGAGGGAGCTGAGGTCGGTGACGAATCCGACGCCGTAGCCCCCGGCTATGAGTGCGATCTGGGCTCCTAAGGAATCTGCCTCGACGATGTCGGTCGGATCGAATCCTCCCCGGTCGCGGCAGGCCGTGACCAACGCATCGAAGTACCGGGGACCTCTGCTCCGGCTGTACATGATCAATCGTTCTTCGGCCAGGTCTGCGAGGTTCACCTGTGGTTTAGTCGCCAGCGCGTTGTCCACTGGCGCAGCCAGGATGAGTCTTTCTTCGAGCAGTACTGTCATCTCGAGGTCAGAGTCGCTGCTCTCACTGAGGATTTCATGGCGCTGCCGGGTGACGGCGAGGTCGATCGTCTTCGCCTGGAGTTTGTCGTCGAGGGTGGGGGCATCGCCGACGGCCGCCCGCACGTCGATACCGGGAAATCTGCGACGAAACCGTGCGAGAGTGAAGGGGAGGAAGTTCTCGCACGCGGCTGGACTGACTCCTAGCGTCAGAGTGCCGCGGCCCTGTTCTCCGGCTGTGACTACTCTCCGCTTCAGCAGCTGAGCTTGATTGAGCATGGTCTCTGCTTCTGCTCGGAGGGCAGATCCAGCCGATGTCAGCGCGATGCCTCTAGCGGTGCGATTCATCAGGCGCTGACCGACCGCTTCCTCCAGCATCTTGAGCTGTAGGCTCAGGGCCGGTTGCGAGATGTGTAGACGGCGCGCAGCACGTGTGACATTTCCTTCCTCGGCGACAGCGGAGAAGTACTCAAGACGCTTGAGCGTCAGCTCAGACATAACTTCCTCCTATGGGGATCATGAGAAGTTGGTATTGGACTTATCGTAAAGCGGATCCGATGGTGGGTATCAAGTCGAATCTTCCAGTGTTGAAAGAAAGGCGACTAATGAACCTCTCTGCCATAGACCTGATCGTCGTCGGACTTTATTTTCTCGTCGTCCTCTTTATCGGGTTTCAGACGGCTCGACGCATCAAGAACGCAGATGACTTCTCCGTCGCGGGCCGTCGCCTGATCTGGCCGGTGGTCTTCTCGACCTTGGCTGCGACCTTCCTCGGCGGTGGAGCCACACTTGGACGCGCCGGTGAGTCCTATGAGGTCGGGTACGCATTTATGGTTGCCGCAATCGCTTTCCCAGTGCAGACAGTGATCACCGGCTGGTTCGTTGCACCGCGACTCAACAGCTATACGAAATCCGTCACGATCGGGGATGTGTTCGACCTGCATTCGGGAAAAGCTGCTCGGCTCATTGTCGGTGTTCTCGGACTCCTCGTCACTGTCGGCATCCTCGGCGCTCAGGGCCTGGCACTCGGGTCAATATTCCAGGTCGTCTTCGGTATTGATTCCACGTTGGGAATCGTCATTGGCATGGGAATCGTGCTCGTATACTCCACCGCCGGCGGAATGTGGGCCGATGTCCAGACCGATGTGTTCCAGTTCGTGCTCTTGGGACTGTTCCTCCCTGTGGCACTGCTCGTCGGTGTATTCCGCGCTGGCGGTCCGACTGATCTCATTGAAAGAATTCCTGACACCCACCTGGACTTCTTCGGGGCCTACGGGTTCTGGGAATTCGCAGCCATATTCGTTGCCTTTGCCCTGGGCGAAGCTCTCATCCCACCTTATGCACAGCGGGCACTGGCTGCGCAGAATCCACTCTCGGCCAGGAGGGGGTACGCACGTGCCGGAGCCTTTGGTCTGGTCTTCTACTTCGTCAGCGCCAGTCTCGGAATCGTCGCTCTTGTTTTCTACCCGAACATCAGACCCGATGATGCGATCCCGACGATCATCATCGACATGCTCCCGCTCGGCATCGCCGGACTGGTCGCTGCCTCGCTCGTGGCAGTCATTATGTCGACTGCCGATTCATTGCTCAACTCAGCGTCGGTGATCTTATCCAACGATCTAGTCAAAGGATTCATCGCACCGAACATCAGTGGAAGAAACCTTCTGTGGGTCGAACGCTCCAGCAATTTCTTCATCGGCTTCGGAGCGCTGTTCTTCGCTCTCAATGCAGAGACCATCGTCGATGCACTCATGCTCACCTACGGACTGTGGGGCCCGACCGTCGTCGCGCCGTTCGTCTTCGCCGTCATGTCGAAGCGGAGAGCACCTGTCGCGATCGTCGCATCAATGCTGACCGGAGCGACAGTCGCGATCGTGTGGACCTTCGTGCTGGGCGCACCGAACGACATCAACGCCATCATCGTGGCTCTGCCGGTCAACATAGCCGTCCTTGCTTGCAGCTACATGTTCATCGACAGGCCGAAGAACATTCAGACTGAAGTTGGAAAGGTGGTCACTTCATGATCGTCCTCGCAGCAGCATTCATCGTCATCCCCCTCGTCATCATCATCTGGGTGGCCTTTGTAGGAACTCTCGGTCTCCGATTCTGTTGGGACATGCTCTTCCAATATTCACAGATGGAGAACGCCGCAGCTGCCGAGACCGAGCGCACAGCCGATGAATGAACGACCCGTGGACTACGACCTCATCGTCATCGGGGCCGGTGCTATCGGCGTCACCATCGCCATGGACGCGGCCGAGCGCGGCCTATCAACAGCCGTCGTGGAAGCTCGTTCCGGACCAGGGACCGGGTGCTCCTATGCCAACGCCGGCCTTCTCGCTCCCAGCCACGCACATCCGCTGACAGGATTCGGCAATGTCAGAGCCGGACTGCAGAATATGCTCAATCCCTACGGCCCGTTCAAACTCGCCCCCAGCCCAGAGAATTTGAGATGGATCACTCGCTTCCTGCGGGCATCCCTACCGGGGGTGCATGGCAAAGCGGTCGATATCCAGCGTCGCCTCAGTGGGGCGAGCTCCGCGATCCACCGACGTGTCGCAGAATCGGGACTCGACACGGGGTTTCGACAAAACGGCCTGCTCGACGTCTACCGAGATTCTGCTGCTGCATACGCAACGACCGACGACCTCGACAATCACCCGCTACAACCGGCGTTCTCCTTCCTCAACGCAGCACAACTTGACGAAGAGATTCCGATGGCAACCGGTTTGGAAGCCGGAATACTCACCACAGAAGACGCTCACTGCGACGGATACAGATATGTCCATGCCGTAGCCGACCGCGCAGTTGTGCTCGGCGTCGAGTTCCACTTCAACACACCCGTACAATCACTGATCCGCCGCAATCATGTTACGCGGGGAGTAAGGGCCGCAGTCGGTGACCTGACTGCTGAACACACAATCGTAGCTGCAGCCGAGCCATCGAAGCGTCTGCTCAAGCCGACGGGCCTCCACTTACCTATGATTAGCGGAAAGGGATATGTCGTCGATGTGGCCAAACACCCGAACGACCCTGATCGCCCGATCGGCATAAAGGACGAGATGATCGTGGCAACCCCCTACCCTGATCGCCTCAGACTTGCCGGAGTTATGGAACTGACCGGGTCTGACGACTCTGTCGATCACCGACGCATCGGCGCTATGATCACAGCCGGTGAATGCGTATTCCCTGACCTATCGTCGCGGGCGGTCCTCGAAACATGGGCGGGTCTGCGCCCCTGCATCGCCGACGGTCTTCCCGCCATCGGCCGCACCCATGATCGGGGACTCTCGGTCGCGACCGGCCACGGCCAACAAGGACTGGTGCTGGCTCCTATCACTTCGGCGATCGTGCATGCTCAGATGCAAGGTCATTCGGGAACACCTTCGGGCGTCGATCCTCATTCGATCAGCCCCGAAAGGTTCCGGCGTCGCTGATGCAAAGACCCGTCGCTCGTTAGGATCACAACTATGGCAGATGCGGGCACGACGATAACTGGTTGAACGACACGGACCAAAGACACAGCGCTGATCTTCGAGGGAGGAGGGATGCGAGCTTCGCTCACCAGCGGCAGGGTCGGTACGCTGCTCAAGGCGGCCTGTCGTTCGGCCGGGTCGCACGCATCAGCGCTGGAGCATCGAGCACCGTGAAACATCTGTTCCGTGATATTTGGCGGGCCCGGCGGTCCTTCGTCGAGTTCGCCGCCGACTAGCAGTTCGGCGGACTCCGCCACTTCGCTCGCGGGCAGGGAATGTTCAATGCGGAGTACATCTACCAGTAAGCAGGTGCCGCCGGTGCACCTAAACGGCCGCGTCTACGTCGACGGTGTAATGGGCGGCGGAATTGCGCTGAGTCAGGCTCAGCGGAGGGTTTTGAGCAGTTTGCCATCGTCCTCGCCCAGGAGCGGTCGTACCGGAAGGTGCCGCAGCAGTTCCCCGCGATCTACCGCGACATCATCCGAAGGCACTAGGCGCTGAGTGAGGCGTTGCTGACGCGTTGGAAACGATACAACGAGACACGTGAGCGCATCTTCTCGCTCGAAGCCGAAGGCAAGGCACAGGTGTTCGCTCCCGACCGCATGCCGGTCGACAACAGTACTCGCGACATGTCACAACTGGCTGCCGCTCACCGGATTGGGCCATCGCTGGCGTGTCGTGGACTTCCGGCGCTTCGAGAATTCGTCGACGCCCGATTGATCTGAGCAACCGACATCTACGTCCCAATCCTTCCCAACGGGCGAAGGTGCGTGCGTCTTCAACACCGGGCAGCGGCTGGCCGAAGGCGTCGCGGACGGCAGCATAGGCGAAGACCCGTCCGGGGCCCGATCTTTGTCCTCGAATTTGGGCAGGCCCTGTACTCGATGATCACCGGCTCATTCAGCGTCTTCGACCCGATCGTCGCCGAGGTAACGCAGCTCAGTGCCGGTGAGGCCGTGAACGTCATCCCATCGACCGCATCGATCGGTGCTTCGGTGCGAACGCTGTCGGCCGAATCGACGAAGAGGTTCCCCGAACTCGCGACCCGACTGGCTGAATCCGTGGCAATCGCTCACGGATGTACCGCCGAGCTGGTATGGACCGAACAGTACCCCGTGACGGTCAATGATGCCGCCGAAGCGCAGTTCGCCCTCGAGACTCTCACCTCGGAGTTCGGTCCCGTTCGTGTTGTCGAGGCGCCGGATCCCGTCATGGGATCCGAGGACTTCTCCTATGTCCTCGAAGAGGTGTCGGGAGCCTTCGTCTTCTTCTTCGTCAGCCCGGCCAGTGTCGACCCGGAGACCGCGGCAACGAACCATTCCGCGGAGGTACTCTTCGACGATGCCTGCCTGCCCGATCAGGTAGCTGCTCTGGCCACTCTTGCATGGAAACGTTCACAGCGGTAATGGGACTGGAGGCGGCATTAGCGTCAATCAGCAGTCGTTAGGATGATCGATATGACGAATGGGGAGCAGCCGACGGAAACGACGCGTATCAGCGATACCGCACTCATCTTCGAAGGCGGTGGGATGCGGGCCTCACTCACCAGTGCCATGGCTGTCACCTTGCTCAACGAAGGCCTGTCATTCGACTGGGTTGCTGGCATTAGTGCGGGAGCTTCCACTGCAGTGAACTATCTGTCCGGAGATAGGTGGAGAGTGCGTCGATCGTTCGTCGAATTTGCCAAGGAAGAAGAATTCGGCGGGTGGCGCTACTTCGCTCGCGGCAAAGGGATGTTCCATGGCGAGTACATCTACCAGCGAGCAGGTGCACCCGACGAAGCACTGCCGTTCGATTGGGACACCTACGAATCGAGCACCGGCGACATGCGGATCATCGCGTTCGATGCCAAAACCGGCGACGAGGCGGTGTGGTCGAAGAAAGACACCCCGAACATCGACGATCTGATGATCCGTGTGCAGGCATCGTCGACGATGCCGATTGTCATGCCACCAGTGCACCTCGACGGGCACGTGTACGTCGACGGTGCGATGGGGGAGGACGGCGGAATCGCGTTGAGTCAGGCTCAACGCGAGGGCTTCGAGAAGTTCGTCATCGTCCTGACTCAGGAACGCACTTACAAGAAGGAGCCGCAGCGATTCCCCGCAGTCTTTCGCGGCATCTTCCGAAAGTATCCGGCCTTGGCTGATGCGCTTCTGACTCGATGGAAGCGCTACAACGAGACTCGTGAACGGATCTTCGCCCTCGAAGATGAGGGCAAGGCACACGTGTTCGTCCCCGACCGCATGCCGGTCGACAACAGCACCCGTGATCTCGCGCGTTTGGCAGCTGCCCATCGGATGGGGCTGTCACAGGCCCGTCGTGAACTTCCGGCGCTTCGAGAATTCGTCTACGCCCAATTCGTCTGAGCGAACGTGATCGGGAACTGCCCCCGAGTAGATTGTCTGTGCGCGCAGAAGCCCATTGCGGCGAGTGTGCGGGAGTCATATCGCTGCGAAGTGCAGGAGCGGCAGAGAATCATTCGTCACATCGCCACCGCCTACGGTCTGCTTCGGCTCGTCCGAAGATGTTCTCCACCCGTGTGGCTAATGAATGGCGAGAGAAACCGACAACTTTCACAGGATGCACCAGTAGCGCTCCCTGCAGCTCAACTCTTGAAATAGCACCAACCGATGAGTGCACCGTCGAGCCCGGTGCCTACTTTGATCCCCATGGTGGCCCCGCGATAGAAGAGACCTTCGATGAGGATGCGCGTCCTCATAGTTTCACCGGGCGCAGGCGATCGGAAAATATGCGAATGTCCAAGGTCGAGTGGCACCGATGCACAATTTGGCGACTCGAGGCAGCTGCCGCGTAGGTAACTGTTGATCGAGGTGGAGCCGCTTAGTCGCTGATCACCGCTTGTGTTCGCGACCACATGGACTGAAGTTCCTCGAGCATTTCTGCAGAGCGTTGGCTGTCGAGGTTTGCGATGGCGCCCACAATGCACTGAGCCACGCTGACTGCGCATGTTACGGATGCCATCGGACCGACGCCTTCTGAGGGCACGAGAATCAGCTGGTCTGCGAGTTCAGCCAAGTGCGAGTGCTGGTCGGCAACGACGATCAGGTGCACACCTCGTTCCTTCGCCAGTTCGCATAATGGGACGATGCTTGAGCTGGTTTTCCAAATGGAGAATGTCAGGAGACAGTCGCCTGGCTGCAGCAGGCGAATGCTATTGATCATACTGGTCGTCGAGCCGGAGCTGATTGAAACGTTGTAGCCAAGTCCCTGCGCGTTGTGAGCTAAAACCGTGCCTGGTGCCACATAAGCACCGGTGGCTAAGACCTTGGTAGACCGGGACGAGGTAATCATGTCCGCAACCGTGCTGATCGACTCTTCGGAAAGTGATTCCGAGAGGAGGCCGAGGAGTTCAAGGTCTTTACCGACCGATGACACTGCCTGCCCCGCGCTGATGCTGGTGTTTCTAACAAAATGCTTGTCGGCGTCCAAGGATGAGAGGAACCGGTTCCGAATCTCCGTTGACAGTTCCGACCAGCCTGTGAAGTCTATGGCCTGTGCGGCTCTGACGACGGTGGCGACGTTCACCCCGGCCACTTCGGCGAGGGCCGCCGCACTACAGTACGACGCCGTCTCAGGGTCGTTGGCGATGGCCTTGAGCACAGACCTCGTTCCCGGGGAGAGTCTGCGCTGGGACATGAGGTGTTCGAGCCATGTCGCAATGATTTTCACTATATGTCTCCTATTGCAATGAACGTTGCGATCTGATTGTATACGAGGTGTGGTGAAGATCACGTGTGCATAGTTCCGGGCCTGGTGGAAGCGCTTGTTGAGTCGACGGTTGGAGATAAGCCATGAAGGCGCAACGGTGCAATGGATACTGCAAAAGGGCAAGTGTGCGGCGCCCTACGCGCTCTGAGCCACACATCATGACAGAACAGTCGAAGGAGACTTTCATGAAGAAGCGAGCTTTATCGATGGTTGCGATTGCCGCTGCCGCCACGATGCTTGTAAGTGCCTGTGGGAATGGGGGTTCAGGAAGTGGAGGCGATGCTCAATCTGTCGTCGACGATGAGACAGGCTTCGCCTCGTACACCGGTGATCCTCAGAAAGGCGGCCTCGTCGAAGTTCTGGGTGGAGTAGACTTCTCCCACCTGGACCCGGCCATGGGCAGCGACGGCAATGTCCTCAACCTCTACAACCTCCTCTACCGCAACCTCACCCAGTACAAGTACAACCGGGAGTCCGGGGAGCTCGAGCTTGTCGGCGATCTCGCCGAGGACACCGGAACGCCGAACGAGGATTCGACCGAGTGGACGTTCAAACTCAAGGAAGGCGTGACCTTCGAGGACGGTTCGCCGATCACCGCGGAGGACGTGAAGTTCGGCTTCGAGCATGCCTTCGACCCGTCGCTGGCCATCGGTCTCGACTATCTGCAGAACTATGTCAAGGGCGCCAAAGACTACGAAGGTGTCTTCGAAGACCCGGACGGGCTCGACTCGATCAAGGTCGTCGATGACCGGACGATCACGATCGAGACGAATGAGCCGATGGCTGACTTCCCAAGTGTCGTCGCGACCGCACCGGGGGCCCCTTTCCCGAAGGGCAAGGTGACCAAGGTCGATCAGATCCAGAAGGATCCCATCTCGTCGGGACCGTATAAAGTCGACGAGTATAAGCGTGGCGAGTCGCTGACCCTGGTACGTAATGAGAACTGGAACGCCGAGACCGACGACATCCGGCCGGCCTATCCCGACGGATACAAATTCACAGTCAGCCTCGATCAGAATACGATCGATCAGCGGATGATGTCCGGGCAGGGTGAAGATGCCAATGCAGTCTCGTCTTCGACCAATCCGGTTGTGGCGGCCAATCTGGCGAAGATCACTCAGGATCCCAAGCTCTCAGAGCGCACAGTGCAGTCCATGCCCTCCTGCAACTACTTCATGGTTATGAACAACACCAAAGAGCCACTGGGCGATAAAAAGGTTCGGCAGGCCATCAACTGGGCCGTGGACAAGTCAAGCGTGGTCAATGCCAGCGGCGGTCCGCAGCTGGCCGATGTCGCACCGAACCTGCTGCTCCCTAGCGTGCCGAACTATGACGACACCGACCCTTACGCCACTGAAGGTAACACCGGCGATCCGGATAAGGCCAAGGCCATGCTTAAGGAAGCCGGCGCGGAGAACCTTAAGCTGACCATGGACGTGCGCGCTCTGCCGATGTGGGAGGCGCAGGCCGAGGCGGTGCAGCAGTCGCTGAAGAAGGTCGGAATCGAGGTCAAACTCAATGTCATCGACCAGGCAAAGTTCTACGAGGTCCTGGCCACTCCGAGCCAGCAGAATGAACTGGCGATCACCGGCTGGTGCTCCAACGGCTGGTTCTCCGGTGAACCGCTTCTGGGGCCCCTGTTCGACGGTGAGCGGATCACGGAGACCGGCAACCTCAACCAGTCCCAGATCGATGATCCGGCACTGAACAAGTCCCTCGCCGAGGCGGCCGTCATGCCCGATCTCGATGACAAGACCGCCGCGTACGCGAAGATCAACGAACAGGTCCTCGACCTCGCACCGGTCGTGCCCCTGGTCCGTCCGCGTCCGCTCCAGCTCGCCGGTTCCAACGTCGGCGGCGCCTTCGCCAACCCGTCCAAGACGGGATACATCGACTACTCGCAGCTGGGTCTTCTCAACCCGGAAGGATAGTTCACACGTGACTGCCTCGCTTTCCAATCAGGTCGAGGAGTTCGGTCGGCCCGACCCGGGGGAGAATTTCTCCCCCGGGTCGGGGACCCTGAAGAGGATCATGCGCAAGCCCTCGGTGATCCTGTCGTTGGGGTTCCTCGTCTTCATCGTCCTCCTGGCCGTCTTCGCCCCGATTATCACCCAACTCTCCGGCTACAGCCCCTATGAATTCGACGAAGGAGCTGTCGACCCGGCCCTCGGAGGTCTGCCGCGCGGTCCACTCGGCGGCATCAGCGCCGACCACTGGATGGGCGTCGAACCCCAGAACGGTCGTGACATCTTCGCCCGCATCGCCTACGGAGCGCGCGTCTCGATGCTCATAGGCATCGGCGCCACCGCCATCACCATGATCATCGGTGTCGTCATGGGCGTCATCGCCGGCTTTCTCGGCGGATTCGTCGATGCCGCGATCTCGCGGGTCATGGACTTCCTCATGGCCTTCCCGGCCCTCATCTTCATGATCGCCATCCTCTCTGCCCTGCCTCAGGGCAATCGTCCGCTCCTGCTCGTCCTCGTCCTCAGCCTCTTCTCCTGGCCGGCTACGGCTCGCGTGATCCGCGGCCAGACACTGTCGCTGAAGAACCGGGAATTCGTCGAGGCGGCCAAGACCTCCGGCGCCGGCTGGGTTCCCCTGGTCTTCCGCGAAGTGCTGCCGAATCTCTCGGGCACAATCGTGGTCATGGCGACCCTGGCGGTGCCGACGTTCATCGCCACCGAGGCAGGACTGTCCTTCCTTGGTGTGGGCATCACTCCGCCCGATCCTTCGTGGGGGCAGATGATCGCCTCGGCGGTGACCTGGTACTCCAGTGATCCGATGTTCTTCGCGATTCCCGGCATGTTCCTTTTTCTCACAGTGCTCTCATTCACCGTGCTCGGGGACAACCTTCAGAAGATCTGGGCAGGAGGACTCTGATGGCCCTATATCTTGTCAAACGACTGTCCGCGGCGCTCATCATCATGTTGCTCGTCGTCTTCTTCACCTTCGTCATCTTCTTCCAGCTCTCTCCGGACCCGGCCGCCAGCATCTGTGGGCAGACCTGCACTCCGGAGAGGATCGAGGCGATCAGGGATCAGCTGGGACTCAACGAACCGTTCTTCACCCAGTTTTTCACTTTCTTCGCCGCGATCTTCGTCGGCCGCGACTACGGTTCTGGCGCCTCAGCGGTTCACTGCAACGCCCCATGCATCGGTTACTCCTTCCAGACCAACCAGGACGTCCTGCAAGGAATCATCGACCGCCTTCCCGTTTCGGTGACGATCGCCGTCGGAGCCGCAGTCCTGTGGCTGCTCTCCGGGGTGGCCGCCGGTGTGATCAGTGCCGTGAAGGAAGGCACCTGGTGGGACAAAGGAGCGATGATGTTCGCCCTGGCCGGTATCTCCCTACCGAACTACTTCGTCGCCCTCGTCCTGCAGTACCTGCTCGTCGTCCAACTCCAATGGCTTCCGTTCCCGACAGTGGTGCCGTTCACCGACAGTCCTGTGCAGTGGTTCCAGGCCTACCTCATGCCGTGGATGGTGCTGGCGCTTATGTACGCGTCTATGTACGCCCGGCTGACCCGCACCAATGTCATCGACACCATGGGCGAGAACTTCATGCGTACGGCCCGGGCCAAGGGCCTGGGGCGCGGCGCCGTCCTCATCCGCCACGGACTGCGGCCTTCGCTGACACCGATCGTCACGCTCCTCGGCGTCGACTTCGCCACCCTGCTCGGCGGCGCTCTCATCACCGAGACGGTCTTCGGCCTCAACGGCGTCGGCCGATACGCCTACGACGCGATCGCCGTGAACGACCAGCCAGTGATCATGGGAGTGACCCTCGTGGCCGCCTTCGCAGTGATCATCGCCAATATCGTGGTCGACCTGCTCTACCGGGTGCTCGACCCCCGAGTGAGAGTGAGCAGCTCATGAGTGCACAATCCACTGAGACACCGGTCCTGTCCGTGCGCGACCTGCGCATCGAATTCCCCCTCGGCGTCGTCGTCGACGGCAGTTCGTTCGACATCGCCCAAGGCCAGACGAGGGGTTTGGTCGGCGAATCAGGGTCGGGCAAGTCGATGACCTCGCTGGCGATCATGGGTCTGCTGCCGAAGGAGGCGACGACGACGGGTTCGGTCCGCTTCCACGGCGATGAACTGCTCCACCGTTCGGATGCGTCGATGCGGCGGACCCGTGGTGACCAGATCGCGATGATCTTCCAGGATCCGCTTTCCTCGCTCAACCCGTACTACACGGTCGGTTTTCAGATCGCCGAGGCCTACCGTGCCCACAAGGGAGGCACGAAGGCAGCGGCGCTGACGAAGGCCGCCGAGGCGATGGATCGGGTTCGCATCCCCGATGCGGCCGACCGCGTTGGACACTACCCCCATCAGTTCTCCGGGGGGATGCGCCAGCGCGTGATGATCGCGATGGCGCTCGTCTGCGAACCCGACCTCATTATCGCCGACGAACCGACCACGGCCCTCGACGTCACTGTCCAGGCCCAGATTCTCGATCTGCTCGCGGAAGTGCAGGAGGTTACGCAGGCTGCAATGCTCTTCATCACCCACGACCTGGCCGTCGTCAGTCAGATCTCCAATCATGTCACGGTGATGCGCTACGGCCGGACCGTCGAACAGGGCACGGCGGAGCAGATCTTTTCGAACCCGCGCAACGACTACACCCGAGCACTGCTGGCCGCGACCCCGCGTCTCGACGATGTCGTCGACCTGCCGGAGCCCATCCTCACGAACGGAGGCGAGTGAGCATGAACGATACCGTCAGGCCGCTGCTGGCGGCGACCGGTCTGAGCAAAGAGTTCCGCACCGGCCGCAAGGAGGTCTTCACCGCGGTTGAAGGCGTGTCCTTCGACGTCCATCGGCGTCAGACGCTGGGCATCGTCGGTGAATCCGGGTCCGGCAAATCGACCACGGCCCGCATGATCGCCCGTCTCATCGACCCCACCTCCGGCTCGATCGAGTTCCAGGGTGAGGAGATCACTCAGCGTTCGGGGGCGGCCCTGCGGGATTTCCGCAGCGGGGTGCAGGTGGTCTTCCAGGACCCGTACTCCTCACTCAACCCGCGGCATACCGTCGAAGAGGTCGTCTCGGCCCCCTTGCGTTACCAGAAGCGTAAGGCCGCCGGCGGTTACCGGCGCATGGTCAAGTCGGCGATGGAGCGAGTCGGGCTCAACCCCGATCATTCGGGTCGATATCCGCGCCAGTTCTCCGGCGGGCAGGCCCAGCGCATCGGCATCGCGCGTGCGCTCATCGTCGAGCCGAAGCTCGTCATCTGCGACGAGGCTGTTTCGGCCCTCGACGTGTCGGTCCAGGCGCAGGTGCTCGAACTGCTCGTCGATCTGCAGCGTGAACGCGACATCTCCTATGTCTTCATCGCCCACGATCTGGCGGTCGTGCGACAGATCGCCCACAAGGTCGCCGTAATGCAGAAGGGCCGGATCGTCGAGCAAGGTCCGCGCGATGAGATCTTCGATGATCCGCAGCACGAATACACGAAGACCCTGCTCTCGGCGGTCCCGAGCATCGATCCCCGCTGGGACGCCGGACGGCGCACCTGACAGGCACAGTCGCCTCGGCGATGGATCTCTGTTCCTCCACCGCTCATCCATTCTCCACCAACTCCTCACACAGGGAAGGACTTCAACCCCATCATGTCTGACGCACAGGATCAGCCACAGCCGACGAACACACCGCGCCCGGTCGATGACTTCGTCACCACCGTTCACAATCTCGAACTGCCCACCGGGGTGCTCAGGTACCAGGCCCAGACGGGCCGGATGGTCGTCGGCTCCGAAATCGTCGAGGACGGGGTCTTCGCCGGGCTCAAGCCGAAGGCGCAGATCTTCCTCACCTCCTACACCGTCGTCGCCGGGGGCACCGCGGACAGCCAGGACGCCGGACGGCCGGTCGTCTTCGTCTTCAACGGCGGCCCCGGATCGTCCTCGGCGTGGATGCACATCGGTCTCTTCGGCCCCCGTCGGGTCGTGGCCAACGATGTCAACGATCGCACCCCGCCGCCCTACGGCCTCGTCGACAACATTGAAACCACGCTGGCTCATGCCGATCTCGTCTTCATCGATCCGGTGACCACGGGATACTCGCGCACCGCGGAGGGGGAGAAGCCCGAGGACTTCCACGGATTCACCGGGGACCGGGACGTCGTCGGTGAAGCGATCCGGCTGTGGCTGACGCGGAACAATCGGTGGATCTCGCCGAAGTTCCTCGCCGGGGAGTCCTACGGAACCACGCGGGCCGCGGCCCTGGCCGGGCATCTGGCCAAACGGCATGGCATCGCGTTCAACGGCATCCTCCTCATCTCGGCCGTCCTCGACTTCGCCACGATCGACTTTACGGAGGGCAATGAGGCTCCTTACATCCACTATCTGCCGACGTTCGCGTCCATCGCGCACTACCACGGCAAACACCCCGGACGTGAGCTCGAGGACGTCGTCGCCGAGGCCGCGGACTTCGCCTATGGGGACTTCAGCCGGGCGCTCGAGCGTGGACACCGGCTCGCCGACTCCGAGCGCGCTCGGGTCGGTGCACGACTGGCCGAGCTCATCGGCCTCGATGAGCAGTTCGTGGCGCTGGCCGATCTGCGCATCGATGAGTTCACCTTCTTCACCGAGCTGCTGCGCGACCAGCGGCTGCGGATCGGTCGTTTGGACTCCCGGTTCACCGCGCACCCGGGCAAGGTCGCCTCCGAGGTGCTTGGCGACGATCCGTCGTATCCGGCGATCCAATACCCATACACCGTGGGGATCAATCATCTGCTGCGAGCCGAGCTCGGCTACGAAACGGATCTCACCTACGAGGTGCTCACTGCCCGGGTTCAGCCCTGGTCGTACAAGGAGTTCGAGAACTCCACAGTCAACACCGCCGAGGACCTCGCCTTCGCGATGCGGATGAACCCGCATCTCAAGGTCTACGTAGGCTTCGGGTATCACGATTCGGCGACACCGTTCGCCGCCTCGGAGCACGTTCTGGCGCACCTGCGGATCTCCGATGAGTCCCATGACCAGATTGTCCGCCGCTACTATCCGGCCGGGCATATGATGTACGTCGACCAGCAGGTCCGGGTCGATCAGCTGCGCGACATCGACGACTTCATCGCGTGGGCATCCGGAGCCGGGGACAAGCCTGCGTCGAACAATCCCCTCTGAGTCAGCTGTGCGGCCCGACGGTTGGCCGCACAGCCTAGAACCGGCCACCAACGAGAACGAGGAGTAGTCACGTGCCCGAACACCATGATCGTCTCAACGATTGTGCCGAGGTCTCAGCGACGAGCCGACTGCTTGCCGAGATCATCGACGCCGAATGGACGTGGAGGGAGGCCGAATTCGGGACGCTGTCGCACCGAGCGTCCGTCGTCGACTTCCTGCCCGATGTTTCGGAGAAGGCGCAGCTGCGTCGCCGGCAGATGTGGGAGAAGACCCTCGGCGAACTCGACGCGCTCAGAACCGCTGACCTCAGTGCTGACGAGAAAGTCGACTTCGACGTCTACCACCAGCAGCTGACCACTCTCGTCGAGGCGCAGCGCAACCGCATGTGGGAGCGTCCGGCGACGGCGGATTCCGCGTTCTGGCGTTCGATGGCCTTCGACGCCTATCGCCTGGTGCTCGAGGATGCAGAGTCGGCAAGAGCGTATCTGCGCATGCTCGCCGACATCCCTCGGTACTTCGACCAACAGATCGAGAATATGCGGGCCGGGGTGGCGCGCGGTTTCGGTCCGGCACGCGTGTGTATGAGTGGGCGGGAGGAACCGGTGCGGGTCATCGCCGAAGCCGAGGACGTCACCGAGCTCTCGTTCTTCGGACCGTTTCGGCGGATCCCGCCAGTCGTACCCGGGCAGGTTCGCACCGAGCTCCACGAGGCGGCCGCGCATGTCCTTTCGACCGAAGTCGTTTCCGCCTACCGGAAGCTGCTCGATTTCCTGACCACGGAGTATCTGCCGAACCTGCCGGAGTCGATCGCCGCGGTGGACCAGCCGGGCGGCCTCGAGTTCTATCGGTCGCAGATCAGGGAGTATTCGACGACGGAGCTCAGCCCGCAGCAGATCTTCGACATCGGACAAGTCGAAGTGAAGAAGATCCGGGAGGAGATGGACGACGTCGCTGCCGAGCTCGGCTATCCCGGTGACCTGCCGGGCCTGTTCGAGTTCATGCGCACGAGCCCGCGTTTCTATGCAACGACGAAGCGTCAGCTGCTCGCCGAGGCCGCGTACACGTGCAAGGCCTTCGACCGGGTCGTCCACCAATACTTCGGACGGCTGCCACAGCAGCGATTCGCGATCATGGAGACACCGGCGGAGATCGCGAAATTCGATACGTTCGGCCGCGGCGCTCCCGACCGGTACCTGCTCAATACGTACAACCTGCCGGCCCGACCGCTGTATTCGCTGCCGTCACTGACCCTGCACGAATCCGCGCCGGGCCATTCGTTCCAGATCTCGCTGGCCGAGGAGCTCGAGCTGAAGGACTTCCGGCGACTCTATATCTCAGCCTTCGGTGAGGGCTGGGGCCTCTACACCGAGCGGCTCGGTGATGAGATGGGGATGTATGAGACACCGTTCGAACGCATGGGAATGCTGTCGTTCCAGATGTGGCGAGCCGTGCGCCTCGTCGTTGACCCGGGCATGCATGCGCTTGGATGGAGCCGGGAGCAGGCGCAGGACTTCCTGCGGGAGAACACAGCGATCGCCGAACATGAGATCGTCACGGAGATCGATCGGTACATCTCTTGGCCGGGTCAGGCCACGGCCTACTACCTCGGGCAGCTGACGATTCAGCAGCTGCGTCAGGAAGCCGAGGAGACGCTGGGCGAAGACTTCTCGATCAGGGACTTCCACGACACGGTCCTCGGGATGGGCAGCGTTCCGCTCACCGTGCTGCAGGCGCATGTGCGTGCTTACATCCGGGCGGCAGCAGCTAAGCGACAGACTCAGGCGGCTGCCGGTCACTGAGGACCTCGCCTCTGAAGACGTCGATCCCGGCCGGACATGAGTCCGGCCGGGGCCGAGCTATGGCGGTCAGTTCTGGGCGGACTTCTCCTCGGCGACCATGGCCTTCACGTCGTTGCGCAGTTCGCGGGCGTCGTAGACGATGCCGGAGCGCAGGGTGAAGTCGACACCGCCCACGCGGTTAAGGCCGGATTCCTCGGCGCGTAGGTGACCGTGGCCGTAGAGGATCTTGAAGTTACTCAGCGGGTTGTCCTTGACGATGAGCAGGTCGGCGATCTTGCCGGGTTCGACGGAACCGAGTTCGTCGTCGATGCCGAGAAGCACGGCGCTGTTCAGTGTGGCGGCGCGGACGACTTCGAGGGGGTGGAAGCCTGCTTCGAGGAGGAGTTCGAGTTCTTCGATGAGTCCGAAGCCGAAGACCTTGTAGATGAAGCCCGAATCCGAGCCGGCCGTGACCAGGCCGCCGAGGTTCTTGTAGTCGTTGACGAAGGACATCCATTTGACGTAGGCGTGGCGCCAGGCGATCTCGTCTTCGCTCGTCCAGTCGCCCATATAAGAGCCGTGTTTGTCGGCCGAAGGTTGGAAGAACTCCCACAGGGTGGGGGAGGTGAATTCGGAGTGCCATTCGGAGGTGCGCACGCGGGCTGCATCGCGGGAACCGATGTAGATGTTGAAGGTCGGGCTCAGTGCGGTGCCGAGTTCGAGCAGTTCGTCGAGCGTCTCCTGCCAGGCGTCGCTGCCACGTTCGGCGGTCTGCAGCCACAGGTGTGCACCTTGGCTGAATCGCTGGGGTTCGCTGTTGTGGTTGTAGTAGGTGGGCACGTGCTGGAGGGTGCGGTCGCGGAACATCGCCTCGGGGATGCCATACCAGTGTTCGATACTGTTCAGTCCCCACCTCGCCGAGGTCAGCGCGTTGACCTGCGCGGCCCGGCGTTGGTCGTGATGGCAGGCGGTCCGCAGGCCACGTGCCCGTGCTGCTTCGACGGCGGCTCCGAACACGGTGGGGGAGGTGCCGAAGAACTTCACGCCGTTCGCACCGCGGTCGGCGACTTCATTGACCCATGCGGTCGCTTCGTCGGCGGTGACCGGTGTAGGCCCGTCGAGGGTGCCGGCCCGCAGGGCTGGGTAGATGTGCAGGCGCGGGGCCGCGATCTCGTTGGCTGCGGCGCGACGGGCTTCGTCCATGGTCCAGTCGAGCCCGTTGAAGGCTCCGAGTTCGCGGATGGTGGTCACGCCGTGGCCGAGCCAGAGCTTGTAGACGTAGTCGGCGTTCGGGGCCTGGTCGGGCTTGCCGATGTGGGCATGGGAGTCGATGAGGCCGGGCATGACGTAGGAGCCGTCGAGGTCCATGACTTCGGTGCCGTCGGTCGAGGGACGTTCGGTAAGACTGCTTGCTCCGTTCGGTTCCCAGATTCCGGTGATCCGCTCTCCGTTTACCACGATGTCTGCGGGACCGTACGGTGCGGCTCCAGTGCCGTCGACGATCATGACGTCTCGGAGGATGAGTGTGTCGAATGGTCCGGTGCCTGATGCTCTGTCGGTGGCAGGGGTTTGAGCTGGGGATCCAATCGTCATCGGTGGTCTCCTAAGGATCTCGGAATTGATCGGCGCACTCGCCTTTGAGATGTTCGATTCAATTCACACTATCCGAGTATTCGCTGGTCAGCACAATGAGCTCGCCAGACAGAACTCGTTCTCTTTTCGAACTCGGAGCGGCCAAATCGGTGGTCAGCCGTGGGGCTACGCCAAAGCTCTCGTCGTTGCAAAGACGGTGCTGCCAGACATTGGGTAACGATGTTCCGTCTCCTTTGAATCTCAACTTGTTAGGACAAGTGCATAGATGTATTGTCAACCCATGGACGATTTGTTTCGGAGCATTCAGCGAGACCTCCAACGGCAGATCCGCTCAGGAGAACTTCCTGAAGGAGCGAAACTCCCCAGCGAGAATGAACTCTGCACGCGGTACTCGGTGAGTCGGCCGACGGCGCAACGAGCTCTCAACGAGCTTGCCGCCGATGGGGTCGTCGTACGCCAGAAGGGACGCGGGACATTCGTCGCGACCTCGCGGAAGCAGATCAATCTGCTGTCGTTCACCAACCCGGCCGTGGCCCGTCACGGAGGGCCCGGACGGCACGAGGTGCTCTCGGCCCAGGTGACCGTCGCTTCCGACGCGCTGCTGCCGCTTCCCGGAGTTGAGGCCGACACCGCAGTCACCGAAATCGTCCGTTTGAAGTTCGATGCTCTCGAGCGTCCGCATGCGTTGGAGACACACGTCATCCTGTTCTCCGCCGCCCCGACGATCCTTCGCCAGAAGCTCGAAGACCTCGTCATCCTCGACCACCTGCAGTCTCGTGAAGTCGATGTGGATACTATTCGCGTCTATCTGGAGCCGACACTAGTCAGTGACCGTGAAGCCCAACTGCTCACGTGCGAGTCGGGAACACCGGCTCTGAGGCGTCGCCGTGAGCTGCGTGCACCAGACGACCAAGTGCTGGAGACGACAGCAACCTTGGTCCGACCGGGGACCTCCGAATTCTTCATCGAACTGCCCGCCAACTGACAACGAACGAATATAGAGGACCTCATATGCACATCATCGTCATCGGCTCGGGGATGCTCGGGCTCAGCACCGCCGACAATCTGGTCAAGTCAGGTGCCGACGTCACGCTCGTCGATGCTCGAGACCTGGGTGCCGGCACCTCCGGCACGAGCTTCGCCTGGACGAACGCCAATGGAAAACTCGACTCCGCTTATCACGAACTCAACATCGCCGGAATGAAAGAGCACTCCCGACTCGCCGACACTCTGCCGGGGCCGCGCACGTACCATCGATCGAGCGGACTGCAGATGGCCGATGCGCGCCAGGCACCGAAACTGGAGGAAAAGATCGCTCGCCTCAGCGAGCTCGGATATCCATCAGAGCTGCTCTCAGCCGATCGCGTAAGCGAGATCGCCGGAGACATTTCAGTTCCTGAGAACATCGAACTGATCGCGCATTTTCCATCAGAAGGATATGTGCTCACCGAACAGCTGCTGCACAACCTTCGTGCACACGCTGTCGAACATGGCGCGAAGCTGGTCAGAGGAACAGTCACCGAGGTGGACGAAGGTGGCGCTCAAGTCGAGGTCCACCTCGGCGACGGGCGTGTGCTCTCAGCAGATCGAGTCGTGCTCGCCACAGGACGCTGGACGCAGGCGCTGGCTCAAGCCTCAGGATTCGAGACTCCGATGAACGATGAGATTGGTCGGGGATCTGCGGTGACGGGTCTCCTCGGCTATGTGAGGACGAACTCGACGCGGGTGAAGGCAGTCGTGCACACGCCCGAGCTGAATCTGCGACCGGGGGAGGACGGAACGATCGTCGTCCAGGCTCTCGACCTCAACCCGCAAGTCGACCCTGCCGCCCCACCAACTAACGAAGGACCATTTGCCAAGGAAATGGCAGAGAGATTCACTGCGGTGACCAACGATTCAACGCCCAGCCTGATCGACCTTCGCGTGAGCTATCGGTCCCTGCCTGCCGACGGTTTCACGATCGCCGGATATGCGGCGGGGCTATCTCGTACCTACTGCCTCGTCACTCACAGCGGGATCACACTTGGCCCGCTGCTCGGCCGTCTGGCTGCCGAGGAGCTCGTCGCCGACAGCCAACAGGACTTGCTTGAGAATTTCCGCCCGACCCGGTTCGAATATGCCACGGCGACCGTCGGCCACCTGGGCCCGCCACTGCAGCTCGGCGATCAATAACACCACTTTCATGTCGATCAAAGGAGACCGATGACTTCACGAATCACCGCCGAACCCATTGCGCCGGAGCGACTCCCACTGCTGTATCGAGCGATCGGCTTCATCGAGCGGATCGGAAATCTGCTTCCGCACCCGTTCTGGCTGTTCTGGATCATGGCTCTGCTGCTCGGCATCGTCAGCTGGGTGCTCTCGGCGGCCGGTGTCTCAGTGACGCTGCCCGAGTCCAATGAGGTCGTCGAGGTCAAAAACCTGCTGTCGACCGATGGTCTCAAGTACGCCATCGAATCGGCGCTGGACAATTTCACATCCTTCCCGCCCCTAGCGGTCGTGCTCGTGGTCCTACTCGGTGTGAGCGTCGCTGAGAAGAGTGGCGTGCTCGAAGCCCTCATCCGGCTGACGATCATCAGATTGCCCAAACGGTGGGTGACTTTCGCGATCGCCTTCAGCGGAATGATCGCCCACATCATGGGCGATGCGGCCTACTTGGTGATGATCCCGTTGGGAGCGATGGCCTTCAAGGCTGCGGGACGGAGCCCAGTTCTCGGCGTGATGGTGGCTTACGCATCTGTATCCGCCGGTTTCAATGCGAGTCCACTTGTCACTCCCTCCGATGCGATCCGCTCTTCGCTGGCGTCGGCTGCGGCCCAGACAGTCGACTCGAGCGCTTCGATCACACCGGTAGCAACCTATTTCTTCTCGGCCACCTCGTCGCTGCTTCTCGCCGTGATCATCACCCTGGTCGTGGAACTCGTGCTCGCACGCCGAGAGGACTTCAAGGCCCCGGCAGAAGAAGCCGCGAACGACGGTGGAAATGCCGACGGCGAAGCCACCGCCAGTGAAGCCACCGGACACGGTCGACCCGTGGAGGAGCGCACCGAGTCGATTTCTCTCGACAACAGCCAGACTCGCGGCCTGTTGCGGGCAACGGCAGCCGGAGTGGTCTTCATCGGCGCAGTGGTCGTCATCCTGCTGCTGCCGGACTCACCATTCATCGAATCCGGCCAGCCGCTGGTCGAATCGATGGTCCTCGATAACATCGCGATCTTCATCTCTCTCTTCTTCACTCTGACGGGGATCGTCTACGGATACAGCACCAGAGCATTCACCACTCTCAGAGCTGTTCCTGACGCGATGATCGCGGGTGTGATCAATCTTGCGCCCGTCATTGTCCTCTTCTTCGCCGTGGCCCAATTTCTTGCATACTTCAGCTGGACAGGAATCGGTTCGGTACTTACAGTCAACGGCGCAGATCTGCTCCAGAGGCTCGAGGCCCCACACCTGGTCGTGCTCATTGTCATCATCGTCGGAGTGGCGTTTATCAATATGATCGTGACGAGTGGTTCGGCGATGTGGGCGATTTTTGCACCCATCCTCGTACCGATGATGATGTACTACGGTGTTCGCCCTGAGGCCGCTATGGTGTCGTTCATGATCGGAGACTCAGTGACGAATGCCGTGACACCGATGAGCGCCTATTTCGTCCTCGCGCTCGGATTCGTTCAGCGATATCGTAAGGACGCGGGGATCGGCACACTCATGGCCTTCACGGTTCCGCTGTCGCTCGCGATCCTCATTGGCTGGGGCCTCTTCTTCTGCGTGTGGTATTTGCTGGGCATTCCGCTTGGCCCCGGGGTTGTTCTTCACTGATTTTGGAATCTGTGCTGGCTGAACGCGCTTATGGGGTCAGAGCGCCCCGTGAGTATCTGCGGGCTCGGCGGTTCAAGATGGTGATTCCAAAGAAGAGCACCCCGGAGGTACCGCGGGCATCGTGGCGGTCATCGACCAGCGTTCAGCGTCGTTATCGACCGACCAACAAGAATTGCGGGGCCCGCATTAGTTGCGACCGCCTAGCCGGTCGCGATCGGTGCCATACCCCAACTTCACCGAGATCTCTTTCGCCGCAGCCTTCATCACCGGCACCAACGCCTGCATCCGATCCTTCGGCATGAAGGGACGCGTCGCCGACAGTGAAATTCCGGCGACGATGTCTCCGCTGCCGTCCCGAACCGGCGCAGCCACACACCGGATCCCCGGCTCATTCTCCTCGAGATCGAGTGAGGCTCCGTTGCGGGTGTAGCCCTGCATCCGCTTGACGAATGCATCCACCGCAGCGGAGTCCGCGCCAGAGTTCTCTGCAACGAACAAACGCTCCCACCGGTCATCCTGCCCAAGCAGCAGCGCCTTGCCGACACCGGTGCGAGTCATCGGCATCCTGTGACCGATCCGTGAACGCATCTCGGCTCCACGGGTACCCGGAATCTTATGGAGATAGAGCACCGACTCACCATCCTCGACCGAGAGATGGATCGTGTCCTGAGTCCGTTCAGCCAACGCCTCTAGGCTCTCCCTGGCTACGACCGGCAGCGGATCCTGATTGAGCGCGGTGAAACCATACTCGATCAGCGTCGGCCCGAGCCGAAACTCTCCCGGCGACCCATGCCGCAGATACCCCATCTGCACCAACAGTTGGATCATCCTGTGTGCACTTGACCGACCGATACCCGTCGAATCAACGATCGACTTCAGCGTCGTCGAGCCATGAGCCACGGCGCTGACGATCCGCAGCCCTCTGGCCAGGGTCTGAGTGCCCTGCGGAATGGCTTCGCCGATAACAGTTCCAGAATCCTCGATCATCATCCCAGTATGTCACCCATCCCACATATAGGGACACCGGTGGCGCATGGTGGAACACGTGCCCATAGTGGCTTCTATGGCTAAACTGGCACCACCCGAGGCCCCACAGATGATCGGCCTCGACTGGGGAACGAGCTCGCTGAGAGCTTTCCTCATCGGCAGCGACGGACAGGTCCTCGCAGAACGCAATGGTTCCGACGGCATCATGGCCGTCAGCTCCGACACCACAGACCTCCGAGGCGACTTTTCCCGAGTCGCTGAAAACGCGGCCGGTGATTGGCTCGCCAGCTACGGCCCCCTGCCGATGCTCGCCTGCGGAATGATCGGCTCAACACAGGGTGTCGCCGAGGCGGGCTACCTCGAATTGCCCACCGACCTCAGCGACATGGGCGGGGAACTGACGACGGTCAACCTGACGACGGGTGACCTCCACATCGTTCCCGGCCTGCAGAAAACCCCGACCGAGGCGACCGCTCCCGACGTCATCCGCGGGGAAGAGACCCAACTGCTCGGCCTCCTCGGCAAAGACTCAACACAGGGTGTCGCCGAGGCGGGCTACCTCGAATTGCCCACCGACCTCAGCGACATGGGCGGGGAACTGACGACGGTCAACCTGACGACGGGTGACCTCCACATCGTTCCCGGCCTGCAGAAAACCCCGACCGAGGCGACCGCTCCCGACGTCATCCGCGGGGAAGAGACCCAACTGCTCGGCCTCCTCGGCAAAGAAGAGGACGAACCCAGCACGGTGATCCTCCCTGGTACCCATACCAAATGGGTGAGCTGCCACCGACAACGAGTCACCGACTTCAACACCTCGATGAGCGGAGAGCTCTTCGGCCTGCTCAGCACGTCATCAATCCTCAGCCGCCTCGCTGAGCCCACCGCGGGCTTCCACTCCGAGGCCTTCGATTGGGGACTGAACGTCGGAGGCGACAACCCCGCCGCAGTGACGTCCTCAATCTTCTCGGCCCGAACCTGGGCCCTGGACGGACGCCTGCGCGCCGAAGAAATCAACGACTACCTCTCGGGAATACTTATCGGCGCCGAGGTAGCCCACCAGCTCACCGTGGTCGCCGAGTCGAGCGCCCCCGTCATCGTCTGCGGAACCACAGACCTGACGAAACGCTACACCCGCGCACTGCACCGAGCGGGTCGAGAGACGATCAACGCGAATCCGCGCGCTGCTGCCACCGGTCTCTTCCGTATTGCTGAACAATCCGGCCTCGTACCGACCAAGGAGCACACTCATGCCTGAAACTGTCCCCACCGGCCTCATCGCCATCCTCCGCGGTGTCCGCCTCGACGAAGTCCTCGACATCGCCGAAGGCATCGTCGCCGCCGGGTTCTCCGCCATCGAGGTTCCGCTCAACTCACCCGACCCGCTCGACTCGATCGCCGCGCTGGTCGAACGGTTCGGCAATGACCTGGAGATCGGTGCCGGCACCGTGCTCACCGCCAACCAGGTCCGCGAGTGCGATCAGGCCGGTGCCCGCATCATCGTCGCCCCCGACACAGATACCGAAGTCATCCAGACCGCGCTCGGGATGGGACTCACCCCATACCCGGGAGCCGCGACGCCGACCGAGGCGTTCGCCGCCATCAAGGCAGGCGCCACCAAGGTCAAACTCTTCCCCTCCTCGGCGGTGGGGATCAGCGGGATGAAGGCCTGGAGCGAGGTGTTGCCTACCGGCACCGAACTCTTTCCCGTCGGGGGAGTAGGAGTCGACAACGCCGCCGAATGGCGGGGCGCCGGAGCCGCGGGCCTGGGCCTGGGGTCCTCGCTCTATCGCCGAGGCGACCGCCCCGATGACGTACGCGTGCGGGCCGAGGCGATTGCCTCGGCGTGGGCTCAATCCTTCTGACCTCAACGACGATCACCGAACGAAAGGCAAGAACAATGAAGATCACGTCGATGACGACGTTTACCGTGCCGCCGAGGTGGCTCTTCCTCAAGATCGAAACCGACGAGGGGATCGTCGGTTGGGGTGAGCCGATCATCGAGGGCAAGGCCGCCACCGTGGCCGCCGCCGTTGATGAGCTCTCCGACCTGCTCATCGGCAAGGATCCGGCGAACATCGAGGACCTGTGGACGATCATGTACCGCGGTGGCTTCTACCGTGGCGGGCCGATTCTCATGAGCGCGATCTCCGGCATCGATCAGGCGCTGTGGGACATCAAGGGCAAGGCGCTTGGCCAACCTGTGCATCAGCTCCTCGGCGGGAAGGTCCGGGATCGGATCCGCACCTACTCGTGGATCGGCGGAGACCGTCCAGGCGACACCGCCGCAGCCGCACTCGAGACGAAGAACCGCGGATTCACCGCCGTGAAGATGAACGCCACCGAGGAGCTGCAGTTCATCGACTCGTACACCAAGGTCGACCAGGTCATCGAGAACGTCCAGGCGATCCGGGAAGCCACCGGTGAGGACTTCGGCATCGGTGTCGACTTCCACGGTCGAGTGCACAAGCCGATGGCGAAGGTCCTCATCAAGGAACTCGAACCCTACCGGCTGCTCTTCATCGAAGAACCTGTGCTGTCCGAGCACTTTGGTTCGCTGCGCGACGTCATGGCGAACACACCGACACCGATCGCGCTGGGGGAGCGGCTGTTCTCTCGGTGGGACTTCCGCGAAGTGATTGCCTCGGGCGCCGTGGACATTATCCAGCCCGACGTTTCCCATGCTGGTGGCATCACCGAGACGCGGAAGATTGCGATGATGGCCGAAGCCTACGATGTGGCACTCGCACTGCACTGCCCGCTGGGGCCGATCGCACTCGCCTCCTGCCTGCAGGTCGATGCCGGCAGCTACAACGCCTTCATCCAGGAACAGAGCCTGGGGATCCATTACAACACGAGCAACGACTTGCTCGACTACGTCACCGACCCGTCGGTGTTCACCTACGACGACGGCATGATCGACATCCCGTCAGGCCCCGGACTCGGCATCGAGGTCAACGAAGAGTACGTCATCGAACGCTCCGCTGAAGGACACCGGTGGCGCAACCCGATCTGGCGCCACAGCGACGGCTCCTTCGCGGAATGGTGAGGAGAGACCGATGACGAAGCTCGATAATCTGAAGGTCACTAAACCGACTCGAATCCGCTACATCATCGCGGTTCTCCTCTTCATCACCGTCGTCATCAACTACATGGACCGGGCAAACCTGTCCATTGCGATGCCGGCACTGTCTCAGGAATTCGATCTCACCACGGGGCAGCAGGGTCTGCTGCTCTCGGCGTTCGGATGGACCTACGCTGCGATGCAGCTGCCTGGCGGATGGCTCGTCGACCGAGTCCGACCGCGAGTCCTCTACGCCTCCTGCCTCGTGCTGTGGTCGCTGGCCACCCTGTTTATGGGAATGTCCGGCGGATTCGTCGCGCTCATCATTCTGCGGCTCATGGTCGGCGGCTTTGAAGCACCCGCGTACCCGATCAACAACAAGGTCGCGACCGCATGGTTCCCGGAGCGTGAGCGCGGTCGAGTCATCGCCTTCTACACCTCCGGGCAGTTCATTGGTCTCGCACTGCTCACCCCGGTGCTCTCATGGCTGCAGACAGTGCTCACCTGGCACTGGGTGTTTATCCTCACCGGTGTCGTCGGCATCATCTGGGCCGCGATCTGGTGGTTCGTCTACCGCGAACCGCGCGACAAGGCCGGCGTCAACCAGGACGAAATCGACCTCATCGCCTCAGGCGGGGGACTTGTCGACGTCGAAAGCGGCGTGAAGAAGGAGGCGAAGCCGAAGCTCAAGTGGTCCGACGTCAAGGTCGTGCTGACGAGGCGGAAGCTGTGGGGCATCTACCTCGGCCAATTCTGTCTGACGTCGACGCTGTGGTTCTTCCTTACCTGGTTCCCGACCTACCTCGTCGACTACCGCGGAATGGACTACATCGAGTCCGGATTCATGGCGTCACTGCCGTTCATTGCAGCTCTCGTCGGTGTGCTGCTGTCAGGCACGGTCTCGGACCTTATGGTCAAGCGCGGCTTGTCACTCGGAATGGCCCGGAAGCTGCCGATCATCATCGGCCTGGCGATGACGGTGTTCATGCTCGGCGCGAACTACACGGACTCCTCGGTGTGGGTCATCGTGTTCATGTCGATCGCGTTCTTCGGCAATGGGTTCGCTTCGATCACCTGGTCGCTGGTGTCTGCGCTTGCACCTGAGCGACTGTTGGGTCTGACAGGAGGCATGTTCAACTTCATCGGCAACCTCTCGTCGATTGCAACACCGATCGTCATCGGCTTCCTCGTCACCGACATCGACTTCGCCCCGGCGTTCGTCTACATGGCCGCCGTCACCATTGTCGGTGTGCTGTCTTACGTGTTCCTCGTCGGGAAGGTTGAACGCGTCGAGGAGTAGGTATTACTCCAGACTCCGGACGATCCGACGGTTGCGGGCTTCAATAAACTCATTGTTCGCCTGCAGATAGTCGATGAGATCGCCCGGAGTCTTCGGCACAGCCGGGGTGGAGAAATCATCAAATCGATGTAGAAACCTGATCTGCGAAGTCTGGCTGTCCCAGAGGTCATCGAGGAGGAAGAACTCGACGTACTCCGGGAAGCTCGAGAACAGTTCGAAGAAGTCGGCGTATCTCTGCAGCGCGGTTGCCAAAGGGCTCGCTTCACCGAGATAGTGACGGCGGATGCATTCGAGAGTGAGGTCGAAGCGGTCCGCGATGCGCGGGTGGAACCCCCTTGCACCATTGATTGTGGAAGCGCCATCAATGCGATTGCCGGGAAAGATGATCGCGCTGCCGATCGTATAGCCGAGATCAGGCGGCAACGATGCAGACGGAATCTCTTTCACAACCTTGGCGGCGCGGCCCTTCAGCCGTGTCGTGATCGCATCACTGGACAGAGCGAATCGCCCGAGACTTGACTCGTGGAGAAGATAGGCGTTCTCACCTTGAGTCAGTGTGAAGGTATGACCTGTTGGCAGTTGCTTGCTCCAGAGCCTCCGGTGATATTCGCGCAGTGTGGGGCTCAGCAGATCAGCGTCTTTTCCCGGAGGAGTGTCGGTGCGGAAATCGAATCCGACGTCAATCGTACTTTCCATATCTGAGCGACCAGCCTCCAAATCGGTTACCGGGGCAGTGAGAACGGCGCAAGGGTGTCAAGTCTATCGGGAACTTGGCCTAATCGTCTGATTCGTTCCAGGTCAGAGCGCGTACTTTTCGCCTGAGCACATCCTGGGGAGAGAAGTCGACCTCATTCCCCGCAACGGGCTCAAGGCTTCGGTGTCAGAAACGGCGCTGCTCGATGAGGTTCCGCTGTGACCCGTGACCCGAAGTGGCGGCTGCTCGACATGCTTTCCGCGTGTGAGGCCATCACAAGCTATCTGCAACGTGTTGGTTCGGACGAAGACATGATGTTTGACGCGATCAGAGTCCGACTGATCGAAGTCGGCGAAGCAGCGAAAGACGTGCCTCAGTCTGTGTTCGCCGGCGAGCCTTCGATTCCGTGGGCTGAAATCATCCGAATGCGCGATTCGCTAGAGCATCGATACTTCGACACATCAAGGACGATCGTCTGGGTGACAGCCCGAGACGACATCCCCGAACTGGAAGCGGCCGTTCGCAGGATCGTCGCTGGCCTTGGCGGCCCTGAAGTCGGTGCCGGACAGCTAGAGCATCCGGTGAGTGAAATGGCTGGATTTGGCGTCGGTCGCTCACGCGGTGGGCTGACGACGAAGATGCACCGTGCCGTCGACCGGAATGGCCGCCCTCTGGCAGCTGTCGTAATCAGAGCGATCTGGACAGGGCAATCGCGATGAACGAGACATGCCATAGACGAATCATATGGTCAGGCTCAAACGTGACGAGCTTGATCGACTGAATGCAACAATCTGAAGATCCGGAGAATTGAGAGCCATCATGTTGAGCGATTCGAGTTCGGCGGCGACAGATCGATTCGCAAATTGGACGTATGAGGACCTAAGAATCGGATGAGCTCCTCCTGCCGGGGTTGTCCTAAGACGAACCGGTATGCTCCGACGGTCCGCACGAGGGAACGGTACTGACGGCTTTCCCGGCTCAGAGGCATCGCTGGCACATACCGCTCGATCTTCGCTTCACCGTCCTTCACCCAATATGGGTCGAGGAGCGAATCGCCCTCGGGACGCGCCGCTTCGGCCGCGCTGAACATCCGATCCCACGGGTCCTGGACGGTTTCTCCAAGCGCATACTCTGAGTATTCATCGGCAACGTTCTTCCGAACAGCATGGCCTTTGTACCTGTGGACTCGTCCCTCTCGTTGTTCAAGATCCACGGGGTTGGAGGGGAGATTCCAATGGACGACAGCGTGACTGTACGTATGGAAGTCGAGACCTTCCTGCCCCACAGAGGTGCTTGCAAGGACAAACGGCCAGAACGGAGAGTTGAAGCTTTCTCTTACTGTGGCTTCACGTTCCGATGCGCCTTCGTTTGATTGAACGCGGCCGAAGCGTGCCGCGATATGCGAATTTACTTGGCGCGTTTCAACGGTTGCTTGTCCATGTTGGTGACGGATGTCGTGGATGCTGTTCGGCGCGGTCCGAGTAGATGCGGCGCGGTGAATCTTGTCTGACAGTCTGTACGCTCGCTCGGCGGTGGAGAGCCCATTCAGCTCTGGGCTGAGCGTGTGACTGTATTCGTCCAGAACAGCTTGAAGGTTACCATCGAAGCAGTATCGAAGAACTTGCCTCCAATATGAATCGACGTCATCGCTCGAGTCATTTGTCGCTCCCCGAACGATGGCCATCAAGGTCGGTCGGTTGAAGAGGTTGCGCATGCCAAGTGCTGCGTGTAGAGCGTGTTGCCTTACCTCTGGGTCGTACAGCGCATCGGCGTCCTCCGATATGCGCGCTATTGCACGCAGCGCGCAGATTCCGGGAGCTGCGGCAGCGACCACTGTGAGCACAGTAGCGAGATCCTCTGGTGGCGGACCCAGCTCCTCCAACAGCGGGTTGAGAGCCCATTGTGCATGATCGGACAGTCGGCTTCCCCCGTCGCCCTCCGACCACCCTTCATAAGGGATCTGAGAATCCCACCCCTCACGGGATGCAACGGCGTGATCAAGAAGAAAGGGCGCGACACCATACCAGCGACGGCGAAGTCCCTCTGCTCCTTTTTGAGGGTGGATGCCAGCATCGTTCAGCATCGCTTTTATCCGGGCTTCCACGTTCTGTCCGTAGTTTTCAAGATCTAATGGCAGTCCCTGCCCGATGTCTTGCGCCACTGTGAGTGGGTCGCCTACTCGGGCAAGCGTGGGAGAAGGGTAGACCACACTGAGGTTTGGCAGGTTTCGAGGAAGATCTCGCTCCGCATCCCACCCGAACCTCAAAGGCGGGGATGTTGTTCGGTCATCATATGCTCGTCGCTTCTGCGACTCAGACGATGATGAAGCAACAGCGAGCCTCTCCACCTCGTAGCTCACAAGCGATGCGATCGTCTTCGGAACGACATTCCACGCGGAGAAGATCAGTTTCTTGGTGAAACGCTGTGCTTCGTTGGTTGAATACGCCCCGCCTGGTTCGAAATACGGAAGTGAAGGGCTGATCCAAGCCAGCTTCCATGCGCCGCTGGATGTGAGATCCCCAATCAGCGCACGCAGTTTCGGATTGGCAGGGTCGACTCGCTTGTATTCGCGAATCGATGTCCACGACAGCAGAGATGTCTTATGACTGCGAAGGGTCTCGAGCAGTTCTCCGTTCTGAGCTTCGAGCTCGCTGAGGAACTTACTCTGTGTTTGGTACCCAGTCGGGTCCATCATGTTGTGCGTATAGGGGCCTGATCTCCAATACTCAAAAGCTCCGCCCGTTCCTATGACACGAGAGATGTCATCGAGGGCCCGCCATCCCTTGACATCGGGAGGAGTCAGAACGAGATCGCCGAACACCTTTTCTTCCAGCATCCCGTCCGCGTCGGCAGTGGCTGCAAGGCGTTCTGTTCTGGACATGACTGAACGCAGAGCCCGTTCCGCATCACTTCGAGCACGTTCTGCTCGTTCGATTCCATCGTCACTGTCAATCAGGATCCCTTTCCTCATCACGCTCAAGGATCGAGCGATCGCCTGAGCCTTCTCCCGTCCGGCTAAGAAGGAAACGGTGTCAATGAAGTCCGTGTAGTGATCGTCGCCCTCGGCTTCATCGGGCAACGTGTACATCTTGTACGGGGTTGCCGACAGGACCAGAGTCTTCGCTCCTTCGCCGTTGATCACTCGGTGTGCCAGCCTCTTGGCTTGGGGCACGACAGAGGAATCGTCGTCAGCGAACAGGTTCTTGAAGCGTTGGAACTCGTCCAAAATGACTAGGTCAGGTTGAAGCTGTTCAAGAGCCGCATTCGCCATCGCAACTCGCATGCGAGCGATGATCGGGTATCGGGAACGACGCAGCTCTTTCGTTCGATGCGGAGTATGCGCCCACCTCGATTGATGATCGAACAGCTCCTCGAGGAAAGGCTGCCCTTCAGCCCCTTGCTCATCTTCGAGGTGCGAACGAAACGAGCCGATGATGTCGGCTGACACCGGTTCCTGACTCTGTGCCGACGAGAGCTCCTCGTCGAAGGTCTCGACCGCTGCTCTTCCCGCAAGATAAGTGGACCATGATCTGCGTGAGAACTCCCTTTCAGGAAAGGCACCGGCGAGCATTTGGTGCAGGAGAACCCGCTCAGCCACCGTTCCGGCGCCAGTTCCGAAGTTCAGAGAAGTTCCCGGTGTGAACGCGATGACCTGTACTCTGTGTTCGCCGGCGCTGCCCATCGTTCGCGGCAACAGGGTGAGCCGGTCCGCATTCGCCTGCACTTCGCCCTCGGTGAGTTCGGCCAGGCGGGCAAGGTTCTGGCGTGCGATCTGCTGATTTGAGCAGATGTAGACGATCGTGATCGGTTTGTCAGCTCGTTCCGAAGCTTCCCAGAGATGATCGATAGTAAGCGCGGCGACGCCTTTCGCGACCATCGTCTTGCCAAGGCCGACCTCGTCTGCGACAAGGAATCTGTTCACTGCATCGTCGTCGCTCCACAGGCGCGCATATACGTGTTCAACTGTTGCGCGTTGGAACGGTTTCAGCCCCGCGAGAATCGATTCGACGTCAGGACGCTCTTCATTCATGAAAATCCCTCCGGGGAGACCGACTCGAGCACGACGTCCCACATGGCGAGAAAGTCAGACGGAATCCGTTCCTCTGCCTCCGGCATGCTTCGAAGTTCATCAATCTGCTGCGCGATCTTTGCGAGCTCGCGGGGATGCCGAGTCGCTTGCATGAGCGGTTCGAACAGCACGACAGGTGGAAGCCCGCTATCGGGCGGTGAGTCGCCCTCTAAAATCATCGATGTGGAAGAATCCGAATCTCCCCGCACTTCCGACTCCAAGCTGTGTGTCGTGGGATCGAGTCCCAACAGCAGCGCGAGATAGCGCAATACGCTGGCCGGGTTCGAGAGGATTGCTGCCAATGCAGCCTTCCTCCGGTCGACAGGATCGCCTGTCAGCTCACAGGTAATCACACACCGGCGGGTGACAGTGCCCGAACCGTATGCGGCAGTCGTCTCGACGGCAAGGAACGCCGTGATGCTGACCGGAGCGACGGTCCACGGCCGGTCCGTTCGCAGGTCTCGCGCGTCCGTATCGACGGTGTAGAGCCACACCTGAGTAGTTTCGGAGAGGTCATCGTCCGGTGGCTCCAATATCAGTTCAGCAGCCACCGATTCCGCGTCGACGATCGTCAGATTAAGTACAGGCTTGCTTCGGGCAAGCTGACGGTGGAATCTCTCAATCCGGTAGCGAACGTCGCGCTCAGCGTCAGATTCGGGCTCCTCCCGATCAGGTGTGTATGGCTCAATGATGGAGGACAGCCCCACTGTTCCGTCTCCAGCGCTCAATACCGCGTCGACTCCTGTGGACTTCGTGGGGCCGTGCAGAAGAACATCGAACTCCACGTTCCGCGTCCAAGCGGATTGAGTGAAGTTCGCGCTCCCGGTCACTGTCAGCGATTCGGCATCCTGTAAGTCAATGATTGCAGTCTTCGCATGAAGCCCGGTCTCATGACCCCACGCCGCAGTCGGATGGGCTCTATCTGTGTCGGGTTCCGCCTCGTCGTCGGGGCGATCGGCTGCCGGATTCAAGACGTACGTGTCCCAGGATTCCAAAGCTTTGCGTCCGAGTGCGTTCATGGAATCGGCTCGCGAGACCAACATCGCGTCGGGAGCACCAGCTCGAGTGACTTCAAGCTGCGTTGCGGCAAGGAACGGACTGATGACAAGGGTTCGTGTCGCAGATTGCGGGAATGACCACGAAGACTTCCCGAGGCCCATCGGAACCAGCTCTGCTCGGGTATACGGTGACGGCGCAGCCAGCCGAACAGCGGATAGCGATTCCGCAAGGTCTTCAACCTCATTCCTACGCTTGCAAGAAATGGGTCTGGTGCTCAGTTCGGGAAGAGCTCCGATGAAGTCTGCAACAGGGGTCGCGTCGATTGCGCCATCCGCATCCTCTTCAAGCACCAAAACTGTGTCCCATGAGGAGTCTTGCGTGAGGTTTCGACTTGTCACAACGACCCGATGCTGGAATTCGTTGTCTTCGTTCACGTAACGGACTGCCCACACTTTGGGGTGGAAGCTGCCCTCTGGGTTTGGAGGTTCCACTTCCAGGACGCTGTCTTCGAGAAAGGTGAAGATCCTGCTGTGGGATTTCGGGATGTGTATTCCGCCAGCCTGGACGAACACTGTAGTTCGGTCAACGTAGCGCTGCACTGCATCCAGAGTCGCGATCGGATTGCTCGTTGCCGCGGTCCCAATGTCATCGACACTTGCCATGGCGAAAGACATCGGTGCAACGAGTATCGACTCCAGGGTCAAGGAATAGGTCGTCGCAACTGCGTAGTCGATCTCAAATCCAGGTGGTGGACGCAATGCGTCGGTCAGGAGCACCTGGTTGTCAGGGGTGAGCATCAGTCGGCGGTCCTTGCGTCATAGAGATCTTGCAGGTGCTGGGCTACGTAATTCCATCGGAAATTGTTGCGACCAGTGCCAGCCGCTCCCGACCATGCGTCAAGCGCTCGACGGTTGCCAGGCGCGAGACGGGCACGCGGCCCCTTCTTCTCGCGCTCCCGGGAGACGATTCTCTGAATGACGTCAGCTGATCCGATGAGTTGGTCAGCAGTCCCCGCAGCGTTGACCGACGCGATCCATTCGCGCACGAACGCGATGGTGGATCGGGACAGTGCCCGACCAGTGGCAGTTACCATCAGCCAAATCAGATTCTGCTCCTCAAGAGTGGGAGCGCCTTCCCGCCTCGTCTCGTCGAACCATTCCCGGATTTGGTTGACGTAGTGTTCTTCGTATGAGGTTTCATCGTCTATGTAGCGCTCGGTCCGCCGGGCAAGGACGAGGTTATAAACGAGGCTGGCCCCTTGAACGACGATTGCGTACCTATTCGCGCGAGAAACAAGGCCCTGCAGGGCCTCTGGAAGGTCAGCCACGATCTCAGGAGACGCGAAAGAATCGGGCGCCGTCTCGAAGTCAGTCCATGATGTCGGCTGGTTCTCGACCAGATGCGCTAGAAGAGAGTCTGGGGCATTATGAATGATCGCTTCTCTCAGGAACTTCTCGTCCTGCGGTCGCAAAGTGAAGTCAGCAGCGTTCAGCAGGTCGGGTGGTGCTGTGGGGAGCCTTTCGTGTAATCCGGTCGGGGTGAGTTCCATTGCCGCTTCGGGATCATCTGCGCGAGGAAGCACGCGTTTCTCCTCTCGCCGAAGTATGCAACGGTCGAAATACTCCCGCGTGGTGAAACCGCGGTCGATTACTCCCCAGGTCGAAAGCATTCCCCAGTAGACAGCCGAGGCCCTGCGTTTGAGGTCCGCGCCGGCCACTCGCCCGATCACCCCGGCTGATTCCCCTCCGTTGAGCAGCGACTGAGTCAGCTGGAACTCGCTGCGTGCGAACGCCCCGGACATCTCCGGCACTGTCGCATTGCGATCACTCGCCAGCTGCATCAACCACGGCACGAAGAGTGCGTACCGAATGCGAGTGTGCAACGTCGACGTTCCAGGGAAGAGCGTGTCTGAGAACGCATCACGGATCCCGCCGAGGCCGAGGTCATCAATTGTCGTCGAATCACGAAACTGGTCTACAACTTCCATCATGCGACGGCTTTGCTCTGCATCCGTCGCCATCCAGCCGAACACTGAAGTCATAGACTCATCCTCCGTTGTGACAAGACTCATGCGCGAATTGCCGTTCCGCAATTGGCCTTTTCCTCATCCACAAAATCACATCTGACGCTAAGCGTCGAAATTTTTGGCGAAACCCCGGTGTGCTACTACTGTCGTCATCAGCTGGGCAAGGAGGAGCAAAGATGCGCATCAGATTCGGGTGGACCCTCGACCGAGCCCCATGGCAGTCCCAGGCGAACACTCGCAGCGATGGCACCACGGATACGAACTCCACCGGCACAACCGTGGTCACCGGCCCGCTCGGCTTGCTCGGCATCCTCCA
The DNA here is from genome assembly GCF_011617705.1 of Brevibacterium limosum. Taxonomy (NCBI): domain Bacteria; kingdom Bacillati; phylum Actinomycetota; class Actinomycetes; order Micrococcales; family Brevibacteriaceae; genus Brevibacterium; species Brevibacterium limosum. Next base: position 1,633,640 of record NZ_CP050154.1, read on the forward strand.
GACGCGACTGGGCACAACACGACCCACCACCGACCGTCCCATTCGCATTGCCCAATACCGGTCGCTGCTCGCACAAGCTGACCACCCCTGGTATCGCCGGTCCTTCGCCAACGACCCCTGGAACACCGCCCACCACCTGCTCGAGCTGCGCGACGACGCGATCGAAGCCGGCTGGAAACCGGCCACCGACGGCCAGGACTACTCCGCACACCCTCGACTCGACGCCTTGGCTACAGTCGAAAGTCTCGTCGTGATCGGTCCGCCACATGACACCGCCGCAACTCTGGCACCCGGACGTGCAGACGACGTGCGCGAATCTCTCGAGTTGCTCCGGCTATACGGAGCTAGTTGGCCGCTCGGAATCGATTCGATCGAACTGCGTGACAAGCGGGACACTCTCCCGCAGGTGTGGCAGGACATCCTCGGTGCGGTAGAAGCTGCAGGTGTGAAAGTCACGGAGGCCTCAGCCCCAACGGAAACGCCGCAACTCACCATCGTGCGCGGCCCCGATAACTGGTCCACCGCCGAGGCGGCCGCCAGGTACCTCGCAAATGTGAACGACCGACAGCGCATCTGCATCATCGCCGGCGATGCCACCGCCGTCCTCGATCAACAGTTGGCACGACGCCAGGCACCGACGCTCGGAATCGCCGACTCCAACGCGGCAAATCCGTCCGCCCAGATACTCCCTGTCTTCCTCGGCGCTGTCTTACCTCCGACCGATATCCGTCGAGTCGCCGAGTTCCTGCACCTCTCTTTCGGCACAATTGACGCAACTTCGTCCGCCACATCGCTCGTTCCGCAGGGAGTGTCGTCGGTCCTCCTGCAAGCCCTCACCCGAGAACCGGGTATCTCCAACGATCCTGAGTCCGCGTGGATGCGCGCTCTCGACCAATTGAAATCCCGAACAGCCGAGAATTCCGACACCGCCACCCGAGCCTGGGAGACCGCGCAAGCACTTGACGGTTTCCTGCGCACCAGGCCGCCAGCGATCGACTCAGAAGAGCTCGACCTCGCCTCCCTCAACCCCGCATTGGACTGGTTGGCTACACGCCTGCGCAGACTGAACGGCAACCGCACCGCTGACACAGCACAGGACGACACCACCGCATTGATCGCCGAGGCGGCCACCCACCTCGCGTCCTTCCGCGCCGCCATCTCCCGGCTCGGTACGAACACCATCCGAGTCCGCGAGCTCTTCGACATCGCAGAATCCAGTGCACCGACTGCAACCCGAGTCGACGCCCACGCCCAAGCCGCCGACTGGACGGTCGTCACCAGCCCCGCAGAAGTCCCGGAAGGCACCGACACCGTCATCTGGTGGTGTTCACAGCGCTCAGCCACCTCGGCGAACGAGACCTGGGACCCAGCCGAAATCGACGCATTGGCGCAATCTGGAGTCCGGATCTCCATCTCGACAGAGAAGGAACGACTGAGACAAGCCGCCGAACTCGACGGCCTCCGCGCCGCTGCAAACCTCATCTGCTTCTGCCCCGTAACCAGCCGAGGCGAACCGGTGACTCTCCACCCCGTACTTTCACGACTGGCAGAAGACATCTCAGCTGCAGACCGCGAGCACTTTCCAAACGCATCCGTCGACACAGTTCTCACTGACCCGACGGTCGCTCGGTCCGTCGCGGATCTCATCACAGACAAGACATGGCAACTGGATGACGTGGCCATTCCGACGTCGACGGGCAGCCTCGAACAGTTCACTGCCCCGAACAGAGTCTCGCGCGTCCTCGATGGCGACTTCCGCCACCTCCTGCCCGAGACCCTGTCCTTCAGCCAGATCGACCAGTTGCTCTCCGACCCGTTGGGCTGGACGCTCGAACGCGGCCTCGGCCTGAGTCGCGGGTTCACTTTCGACATCCCCACGGACAACCGCATGATCGGCAATTTGGCTCACGCTGTGGTCGAATACCTTGTGCAGGCCAGGAACGACAGCGACAACTCGGCGATCACACCCGCCGGAGTCGGGAAGACCTTCGACCGCTTGGTCCCACGGTTCGCTTCCGAGCTGCTCCTGCCGGGGCAGCTGGCACGTAAAAACACGATCAGGTCCACCGCAACCGCATCGTTGGTTCATCTGTTCACCACGCTCAGAAACCGCGGCATCACGATCGTCGGCGCCGAAACCGGCTTCGACCACGACTGGGTACTGACCGTCGCCGGCGAAGCAATGACCGTTCAGCTGAGAGGACAGCGCGATCTTGAAGGCGCTTTCTGCGACGGCCGACCGGCAATCATCGACCTCAAATGGGCGAACTATGAAAAGCGCTATCGAACGATGATCGATGACGGTGAAGCCGTCCAGCTGAGCGTCTACTCACACACCAGCGGCTCGCCGACTGGTGCCAACCCACTCACCGCGTACTTCATGCTCAAACAAGGACGATTCATCTCGACCGACTCCGGCCTCGACGCGAACTTTAATGCCGGAACAGCCGACAGCTTCGATGATGACGGCAACGGACTCGGTGGCGATCCCGCAGGACTATGGCCGATGATCCAAGCCTCGATCGAGCACACACTGTCCGCCATCGCCACCGGCCGCTTCGATTCCCTCAACGCAGACGTCCATGCGGAATTCGGCGTCAACCCCCACACCAAGAGCACACAGGTGGACAAAGCGCTCAAGACCATCAAAGCGGATGAGCTGGATGAGGACCGTCTCTTTGTGGCCAAGAACCAGTCGTACAGCAACTTCAACCTCATCTACGGCATCACGGGGGACCACTCATGAGCGTGCACGTCATCACCGCCTCGGCGGGCTCGGGAAAGACCTATCGATTGACGGAAGTGCTCTCCGAACGACTGTCCCAGACAACGGCCGACGGCCAACCCGTTCTTCGCGCCAGCGAAGTCATCGCCACCACCTTCACCGTCCGCGCCGCGGCCGACCTTGTCGAGAAGACGCAGAAGCGACTCCTCGATGACGGGAACATCACCGCCGCCGAGGAGATCAGCACCGCACTCATCGGCACCATCAACTCGATGTCCGGTCGCCTCGTCACTGAATACGCCATCGACGCGGGGTTCTCACCAGAGCTGCGTGTTCTCGATGAACAGGAACAGGCGATCGTCTTCACCACGGCTGTTGACGCGGTTGTTGCCGAAGCTGAAGCCACTCACCGCGATCTGCTCGTCCGCACCGGTCATAACGGCAGTCCCGGTGATTCGAACTCGTTCGGCCACGGACCCGTTGTCTGGTCGGACCTGGTCAGATCCGTCGCCGAGGCGGCCCGGGCGAACCACCTCGGCGAGGCCGAACTGCGAGCATCGGCACGCGCTTCGGCTGAGCTCTTCCTCTCAGCTCTTCCTGCCGCTGGGGGAGACGGACGGCAGAAATGGCGTGACAGGTTGGCCGGCGACATCGAGCAGCTGCGCGACGCACTGCGAGTCTTCCAAGACGGCGAGGAACCTCCGTCTGAGGGACCGAAGGTGACGAAGACCAACGAAGGCAACGTCGAAGGCAGCATCGTCACCCTTGACCGCTTCCTCCGTGGACTCGAGAACGGCGCCGAGGAGGCTGTTCCGTTCCCGCGGGTCCCGTGGTCGACATGGGCGAAGGTGGCAGAGCGGAAGTACACGGCCGTGCCAGGTGGGAAGGCGCCCGGAGCAGTGCCCAAACAGGTTCTCGATGAGTCGAGCGCTCGCCTCGTGTCTGAAGAGCTCCTCGCCAACAGTGCCTTCCACTCTGACATCGAGGCACTGATCACCCTCGTCATTGACACAGCGATCGCGTCACTGTCGGCGTATGAAAAACATAAGAACACTCTCGGGGTCATGGATTTCGTCGACCAGGAGGTTCGCGCCCTTGACCTGCTGCGCACGAACGAACGAGTCAGGGCATCGATCGCTTCTCGTTACCGCCTGCTCGCCGTCGATGAGTTCCAAGACTCGTCTCCCATCCAACTGGCGATCTTTATGGAACTCGCCGACCTCGTTGATGAAGTCATCTGGGTGGGCGATCGCAAACAGGCCATCTACGGGTTCCGCGGAGCCGACCCAGAACTGATGAACGATGTCTTTTCGGCACTCATCGATGGAAAGACAGAACTGGGCAAGGCCACTTCGGAGAACCTCGGCGCGTCCTGGCGCTCGACCGAACCGGCTCTCGAACTGTCGAATACTCTCTTCAGCTCGGTCTTCGCCGACCAGAAGGAAGATGAAGTTGTGCTGAGCATCCCGCCACAGCGTGAACACCTGCGCCATATCGGCAGCCGCGAACTCTGGGTACCGACCACGACAGCCGGCGGAACTCGATCCGCGGATACACGGATGGGTAAAGCCATTGCCGCGGGAGTTGAAGATTTCTTGCAGCGCTCGCCTCAGTTGCCCGACGGTGACGTCAAACAGGGCGATATCGCTGTCCTCGTTCGCACGAACTCTCAGGTCTCCCGGGTCGTCTCTGAACTTCGCGAACGCGGCATCCGCGCAGTGGGGTCGACCAGTGATCTGCTTTCAACCAGGGAAGGACAGTTCGTTGCCGCCGGTTTGGCCGCGGTCGTCGACCGGGACGACGCGGTGGCGCTCGCCGAACTCGTCACTCTCATGCCCGACCACGGCAGCCACGACACATGGTTCGAAGATGCGGCACGGATCGTCGACAAGAAAGAACGGCGTGTCCAGCCTCGGTCGTGGTGGGATGATCCGGCGCTGGCTGCCCTGTCGGAAGTGGCGCTCAATGCCGCTCATCACTCACCGGTTGACCTGCTGCTGAGCATCATCGATGTCCTCGACCTGTCACAGCGGATCAAAGCGTGGACGACACCGGAGAACCGTCTGGCAACGCTTGATTCCCTGTGCCAGATCGCCGGTGAATATGCGGACGCTGCGGAACAGACGCGTTCGCCGGTCACTCCAGCAGGGCTGCTCGATCACCTCACCGAGGCGGCCGGATCTTATGAGCAGACGACGGCCCATGACGCCGTGCTCGTGACGACGATGCACCAGTCAAAAGGTCTGCAATGGCCGGTCGTCATCGTCGGAGTACCCGTAGACAAAGACTATGGGCACAGAGAGATCACCGTGGAGAAGGCGCCCGTCTTCGACGCGCGGCATCCCTTGGCGAATCGTGCTCTGCGGTATCTGCCTCGCGTACTCAAAGGCTACGACCCGCTGAAGGACCGATTGCGGCACCTCGACGCGGTCAGTCGCGCGAATCAGGCAGAAAAAGATGAGACCGCGCGCCTGCTCTACGTTGCGCTCACTCGTGCTGAAACGTACAGCATTGTGGCGTTCGGAGATCCCGCAGGGAAGGACAACGTCCTCACCAAGTCTGTTTCTGAAGACCTCCTTGAGTGGGACCTGCCGACTATCACCGACCAGACTGTCGGAGCGACCGAGGAGAATGGCATCCTGCGCATCGCGAACCGGCGCGAGAAGAGTAGCGGAAGCACGGTGCATGAGCTGCTGATTCGTATCAGTGCTGTTCCGACTGATGTCGAAGGAGACCCGGTGTCTGATTCTGATGGCCCGCCGCGTTCGTTCTTCGCCCGCACAGACATTCCCGTCCGAAACTCCGCACCCACAGGTACTGGATTGCCAGCACGGCTCACCGCGAGCAATGTGCCCTCAGACGGAGTTGAGGCGGACGTTGAGATTCTTGCCGAGTTGGGGGAGCCGCTGGTGGAGAAGGGAGGTAAGGACTGGGACCGGGTCGGCGACGCAGTCCACGCCTACTTGGGGCTACCGCTTACTACATTGACCGATGAGTTGAAACGCACAGCGGCGCAACGAATCCTCTCGAGGTGGGATGAATACGGTGTGCTGAACGCCGATGTGCTCATCGAAGTCGGCGAACGATGGACCGCTTGGGTGAAGGCGACGTACCCCGGCGCCGAGGTGGTCACGGAGTCCCCTATTGCGTGGCGCAATAATGATGCACAGGTCATGCAAGGATGGATCGACTCGCGAATTCTGCTGCAGAGCGGGGAATTTATCCTCGTCGACCACAAATCGTATCCCGGAGCCGATCCGATAGAGCATATCCGACAGAAGTACCTCGGCCAGCTGACAGTGTATGCGCAAGCATTGAATGCGACGGTCGATCGAGTATCCGAGAAGACTCTCATTCATCTGCCCCTACTCGGTGTCATTGCCGAAGTCCGGGTGCCCATCGCGCAGATTATCAAGAGGTGAAGAGTGGTTTTACGTAGATCACGACGAGCAAAATGTCACGCTGGTTCATGTTGTTGACCTCCAACAAGGTCCCGGGACCGATGTCGGGAATGCTGAAACTATGACAACTCCCTATTCCTCACGGACTACTACACCCGGGACTCGTTGTTCGTATTGATCGATGAACAGGGGGACTCACATTGCAGACTCATCGTAGACTACTGTTGAAAACCTGCGAGGATTCAGAATCACCACCACCACGGAAGGCGATTTGACGTGATAGAAAAGTTCCAGAGGGTAAGCGGGATCGGGCTGTTTTGCGATGCGCAAGAGGGCGCAAATCTACCTTTGCAACGCCTAACCCTTATCTATGGAGAGAACGCGCGCGGAAAGTCCACACTATCGGCGATTCTTGGTTCGGCCCGCGCTAATGCCCCCTCAGTTTTAACTGACCGCGCGACTATCGACTCGACTGTAAACCCGTATGTTTCGATATCTCGATCAGACGGAAGTAGCCTAACGTTTGAGCAAGGCGCTTGGAAAGGTGATGCGAGCGATTTCGAAGTCTTTGACTCCGAGTTCATAGAAAATAATGTGCATTCTGGTCATGAGGTAAATTCAGATCATCGCAAGAACTTGCTGTCATTCGCGCTAGGCGAGAAGGCGGTAATGGCGGAAGCCCAAGAGCGATCAGCTACTCAAGCCGCTAAGGACCTGAAGTCGGAACTTGATCTTGCGGTTCAGAAGCTCCTGACCAAGTCGGATGGAATGAGTGAGGACGAATTTACGTCGCTGGTATCGGTCGCGAATGTGGACGCTGAAATCGTCGCTGCAGATGCTTCGGTCAAAGCCGCCGAATCACGGAGGGCAATTCTCAATCAGCCTCTGCCGGATGTGCCCACGGTACCCAATTTCTCACTGGACAGCGTGTTCGAGGTGTTGCGCAATACTCTCGAATCAGCCCACGCGACCGCTGAGCGGATAGTAGTAGCGCATCTTCGCTCGCGACCAGATAGCCAGTTCGAAGAATGGTTGGCAGACGGACAGAAGTACGTTGGTGGAGAAGATTGCCCTTACTGCGGGCAGGCTATAACGGATCGCTCACTCGTAGACAGCTACAAGATTCATTTTAATGAAGCATATAAGAATCTTAGGCAGAGTGTAATTGATAAGTTGAAGATGGTTGAAAATGCAACTGCTTCAGAAGCTGTTGAAACATTTGCTCAGACGATTGACTCTGCAATAATAGCGACCAAAAACTGGCGGGAAAGCGGTGTAGTAGTAAACATGCCTGGTGTGAGTGACCGGGCTACCATGACCGGAAATCTGGATAATGTTCGGACTAAACTATTGGCTCTACTTGAAAAAAAGCGGTCGGATCTGGACTGGAGTGAATATAAACTCGAAGATGAAAAAGAAATTCGGAGGAGCTGGGAAAGTTACTGGAGGGAGGTGAAGAAAGAAGAGCTGGTTGTCAAGAAGACGCGCGAGTCGATCGAAGCGTTTAAGCTCGGTCTAGAAAAAGCTGACGTCAACTCTGAAAAGAGCAAACTTCGCAACTTGCAGCTGTCCAAGATTCGCTATAGCGATGATGTCGTAGACGAAATCGCAACGATCGCAGACCTGCGGAAAGACCACGCTAGCGCTGAGGCCGCGCGGAAGCGGGCACGCATTGAACTGAAGAATCGAATGGATGAGACCCTCTCGGAGTTTAGTGACGAAATAAACAAGTATCTCGCGATGCAATACGCTTCGTTCAGAGTGGACCAGCTTGCTTCAAATTATAAAGGGGGCTCTCCGCGCACAGATTATGGGATTTTACTTAGAGAACGGGCGGTCAATCTGTCCGGAGCGCAGAAGTCTTTCCGCACGGCTTTGAGTGAGAGCGACAAGCGTGCTATGGCATTTTCGTTCTTCCTGGCCTCCACGCTCTCTGACCCCGAATTGCACCAAAAGATTATTGTGGTCGATGATCCCATGAGCAGCTTTGATCGTAACCGCCGTTCCGCGACTGTTAAAATTTTGCGAGACCTTGCACCTAAATGCGCTCAATTGATTGTGATTGCGCATGACCCGCAATTTCTATTAGAAATAGATAACGGTTGGGGTGATTTCAAGGTACTCGATTCGAGCGGTCAGAAAGTGTGGATCAGGCGTTCGCATCTTAAGCTCGTGGCGAAGGTGCTCAACCCCGCTCTTGAACCATACACCGATTTCGAGGAGTGTGACCTTCCGCGGGAGTGCGAGTCAAAGTATGCCAAGAACTACAGGATAGTTTCGGACTTCGTTGCTGACCCTTCCGGCGATGGCCACGCCGCAGCTGGAGCGATACGACCTCTTCTCGAAGGTTTCCTTCATCGTCGGTATCCCAACCTTTTGCCAGAGAATTGTATGTTTGGGAAGGCCGTTACAGCGATCGAAAATGCAGATGCCACTTCTCCGCTGGCTGGTGCTCGTCATCTTGTTCCGGAGATGCGACGTATTGCGTTCTTTGGCGGTGATCCTCATCACGACACTCGCCCAGATTTCCCGTGGGGAGGGCTAAGCACTATTGAGATTCACGGCTTCGCCCGCGATGTGTTGTCAATAGTGCACGGAGATCGATAGAGGTCGAGGGCGTCCTCTCCTGAGTTGCACAACTTTAGTTACCCACCGCTGACAGCCGAATTTACGACTTTTCCAGCGCCTTGAGCATGTTCTCGACGGCCCTAGGTACCTCCGGTGTGAACGTGATGTCCTGCCCACCGACCCGCCCGGTGAACTCCCGCAACGGCCGCAAACTCGTAATGATCTTCTTCAACGACGCTCCAGTCGCGGCCTGCATGAACCTCGATACGGCCAACGCGGTGAACACTAGTGTCAGGTGCGCCTCAATCGCATCCCGTTTCCGGTGGAAGATCGGCCTGGCTCTCAAGTCGGTCTTCGACATCCGGAAAGACTGCTCGACATGCCAGAGATCGTGATAGCTGCCGATGACCTCGGTCGCTGGCATAGTCCCGACGGGAATGTTCGTCACGTAGCCCTTGAACCCCGTCAGCTTCATCGCCCGTTCATACGCCTTCTCATCGAAGGCTTTCTCCTCATCGGTGACTTTCACGAACCGGGCCTTCTTCGCCGGCTTCTCCCCATCGATGATTGCCAGTGCACGGTTGCGCTGCAGGTTCAGCGTCTGCTCATCACGCATCGCCCGTTTGCGCCGGTACTGCCACACCACTCGCCACGCATCCGGATGTTCCGTAGCCGACCACACGGGTTCGCGTCGCTTCTTCACCCGGTCAGGATCGAGTCGCTTCACCCCTTTCGGAGTAATCGTGTCGATGATCTGTCCATCGTCGGTGTATTCGCCGTTCCACCGAAAATGCGTCGCCAGATCATGTGGGGCTTTCGTCTGCCTCGCCCCGACGATGAACCGCAGCCCAGCATCGTCGAGTTCCTTGAGGTTCTTCGCCGACAACATGCCCGCATCAGCGGCGACGACCATGTCTGTCACACCGTGGCGGTCTTGGAAGGCTTTGATCACGGGAATGATCGTGTGGGTCTCGGCTTTCGCGCCTTCGAAGCACCCGATCTCGAGTGGGAACCCCGTCCTGTCGACGAGCAACCCGACGACGATCTGCGGGTCGACACGACGTTCTTTCGAGTACCCGACCTGGCGTAGATCGTCTTCTTTCTCAGCCTCGAAATAGAGGGTCGTGACGTCCTATAGTAGCAGCGAGATCCCTGTGGTGGCGACACTGTGGGCGAAGCATCTCTCAGCGATCTGGGCCCTGTAGTCGCGGTCGTTTGCTCGGACCAGACAGTTGAGGAACGTGTTGCGGTGAACAACCTCGACACCGAGTTCGTCGAGGACTCTACCACTGTCAGACTTCGACCTCGGCTCAACTAGGCGGGCAGCGACGAGCTGGAAGAATGCTTCATCATCGATGACGTCGAACCCGAGTCTTTCGTACACGGTGCGGATCGTGTCGATGAGGAGGCCGGATCTGCTGGCCTTCACGACTGCGGATGCCACTCGCGGTTTGTCGGCGGTGTCGAAGTCGAGTGTGGCCTGTCCGGGATCACGCAGCTTGGCTTTGCCGGCCTCGACGAGAGCGGCGAGGTCTTCAGGCGTGTGAGCGGATCCGAGGTGTTCGACGATGCGGTACTTCCCGCCAGTCTTATCGGCGATCTGCACGGCCGTGGCACCCGACGCGGTGGGTACCTTGCGCACGAATGGGCTCATTCCACCATGATTCGACCCAAATTAGTTACACAGATCCGAGACAAGCAACCTCCTGACCAGCACGAATATGCTCGGCGGCCCCGAAAACCTCACCTACTTGTGCAAGTCAGGAGCGATTTGGACTTACTGAGTCGCCGAATAGCCTTGTTGTGACTTATGAAGATGACCAGTCGGGGAGCACTCCACATCAAGGGATTCGGCATTCGGTAGTAACTGTGTAATGAGGGTACGCACCGGTTTAGTCCACAACTGGTGCCGAATGCCGATTCCCTAGGTCCGACCCACCGATGAAACAGACATGGCCACGTTAATTGAGAGCTTTGAGGTCACGATTGATCTTGCGGAACCGCTTTGCTCCACCAAGCGCGGGGTGGCTCTCGGGGATCGGGTACAAACTCTGGTCGTCCACAGATGCTCCCGAATGGTGGAATGCCCGTCACTAAGAGTCCGTTCCATGTATCGAGCAATAAACCACTCTTCTAAGGCGGATGAATGAAAACAAATCAAATTTGTAGATTAAACCTTTCAACTATTACCGAGTCGTTGCGAGCACGACGCAATTCGTCTTCGCTGTAAGAGTCCAAATTACTGTTCTTGCGAATGCATATAATTGCGTCTTTTCGCCGAAAGTTTCGAGACATATCCCTATAGAACTTTCCGTCTGTTAGATATTTTTCGACAGATTTTATGCTCGTATTCATTTCCTTTGCTATTGCGGCTCGAGAGATCCCTTCAGATTGACGATCGGCTGCAAGCAGACACTTTTCCGCTCGCGCGAGAAGGCTTTTAACGTTTGTGGCATTAATTCCGGTGGGCTTGGTTTCTGCTGCGGATCTGCCTGCACCTTTCAATATTTTTCTGACAGTTGAGCTACTTATAGCCAATCTTTCTGCGATTTTTTTATTCGGCAGTCCCGATTCGTTCATTCGGATGATCTGCTTGTCTCGTTTCTTCTTTTCCAGTTGCTCTATTCGCCTTCTCTCTTCTCGAAGACTTTGCAACGCAAGGTTGACGCCCAGATCAATGTTTTCTCCGTCGAAAGATCTGCTAAACCAAAAATTGGGTGCGGAATGTCTATTTTTCCAGACTTGTGGGCCAGTCTCAGAAGTCAAATGATAACCATCGCGGGCTATAGTATCTCGAAGATCGTCTGGCAAAGAGTCCCAAAGTGGCTGGAACGCTTCTTTCAGGTCTTTAAGAGGGGCTAGTTTGTTGATTCCGCGGTGGGTGGGGATGCAGGCCCAGGCCGAGTATTCCGGGTAATCTAGATATTTCGAGCTTTCGGCGTTATGATTTATGTGGACTGATATTCTGAGCGAGTGTCCTTGCAGTTTCAGGAATCCGATTTGAGAATAGAGTGTATGAGCCATGTTGCGAGGAACGTACCCTATCAGCGAATTGTTAGCCTGAATTCCAATTGCTGTATTGTCGTGTGCGTTGTTTAGCTGGGGTACCAGCGTGGCGAAAGTTGAAGACTTTGCTCGCTTCAGGGCCTGTTGGTAATAACTTGTACCTCTTATCCCCATCCAGAAGTAGTCAACTTTTGCTATATCTATTTTATGGTTGCTGCGTGAGGGGCTGCCAGGGTAGTTGTCACGAGCTAGCCAGATCGCCTTGTCACTGTTAGATGGTTTTGTCGTCACAGGTGAATCATATAGTGAATCGTGTGCACTAGGTATCTGATATGGCCGGCATCAGGGTCCGCCTACGTGGCTCGAGTCAAAGATTTCGCATCTTTGGGTTGTGTTCGAGTTCAAAGCGCTCTGGATGGACGTCTCTCCAGGAATGCTGAAGCCTGGTCATTTGAGTTGTTCGGTGGCTCTTTGGCGCTTAGAGGAAATCGCTTAAGTATCGATGCAGCGCCTCGTCCTGGACGAGTATGTATGTGCCCAAAATTCCGCGGGTTAGCAACACGCTGTAGATGTTCTTCACGTACTCGACTAGATCCTCATCAGAGTAGGTGATTCCGAGCTTCGGGTTGTTCTCACGGCCTTTCTTGTCGTGATAGTTAGAGCGGTCGAAGATGAGCTTGCTTGTGGCGGGAACGTACCGAAGGTCGTTTCCGATGATGACTCCGACGTAGTTGAGGTCGTATCCCTGCACAGTATGGATCGAACCGACCTCTTCGACTGATTTCGGCGAGTTGATCCAGTCGGTCGTGGTCGTGTTCCAGCGCATTCGCTGACCATCGAGCTCGATGTCGTAAGCGGTCTTATCGTTCTTGCTCTTCCACGGCCATGCATAGCCAGCTACCAGGCGCGAAAGCCCGTGCTCTTCTTCGCGTTTCTGAAGCTCCTGCCGCATCTCGCCTAGATCTGTGAACATCCGAAGATCGTAGTCGCCGAAGTCTTCGCGTGACTCCGGCGGGTTGTCGCTGAGCACCTGGCGAATATAGCCGACGTAATCTTTATCAGCTGAGATCCGCATCTGGGTTTGAAGAGGATAGAGCCGGCCCGCTGTTCTGGCGCGTGATGCGAGTTCCCTAGTTTTGGTTGCAGGCAGATCCGCTGGTCGAACGGTTTGACCGACATCGAGCATGAGGATCGAGTGGTGGCTCTGCTTTTGAATCCAATCCAGCTGCGTCTTCTGCGGATCGTCCCAACCGAAAAGCTTTTCGTTGATCTCAATGAACTTCTTGTTGAGGGGCCCTGATGCCTGATTTGCCCTCTGATTGAGACGGTGAGCTTCATCGACAACAAGAAGGTCGAACTGCTCAGTGCTTTCGCCGACCTGGAACGGCGTCAGTACCATGCCCTTGCTCAGTCCGGGAGTCAGTTTGAAGACTTTAGCGATTGAGTCGCGCAGTGATTGCTGAGGGACGACTATCGCGAACTTGAGAGATTTGAGCAGCTCGGCGTGTTCAGGTGTGAAGTAGTCACTGAAGATGGAATTGATGTCGAGCGGTTCTTCCGAGTCGTGCCGCCTGATGTCTTCCAATAGTTTGAGTAGGTAGATCGCAACTACTGTCTTGCCTGTTCCAGGAACGCCCTCGACAACGACGGTGTTATCAACGCCGGTTTCGAGATCGGCAAAATAGCCCTCGAGAATGTCATCGACGGCGATGGCCTGGTCGTGGTTGAGAGCTTTGAACGGAGAGAGCTTGAAGAGATCGCTGTTGATGATCTGCGGGATGGTGCGTTTGAAGAGGTTTTCTTGGGTCCGCAGCTCGTCGAAGATCTGATGGAACGTCTTGTTGTAAGTCTCGCGGTCGTAATAGTCGGCATCGGTGATGCCTGCATTGAGGTTGAGGACCTCGCGGCTAGCGTCTCCATGGAACATGCGGATGAGAAAAGATTCCAAATCGAGGCATGCAGACTTATTGAACGTGTTGTCGAGTACGACTCTCACAGACTTAAGATCTCGTTTTGAATCAGAATCGAGGTGCTGCTTCATTCGCCCCGCTACGTTGAGGGACTCGCCGACATAGACTTCCCTGTCATTGTTCATCACATAGACAACGGGCCAGTTTCGATGCCGCGGGTCGACAGCTCCCCACGCTGTAACTTGATCTGACTTGAACGGGAATCGTTCGATTTTAAAGCTGGTCATATTTCACGCTCCGCCCACGCGCCTTGTCCACGGGGTACTTCTCGCGGGTCTTCTCAAGCTTGTCCAAGACGATGGTGTCGGGATCTAGACCCAGCTTATCCGCGAGCAAGATGCAATAGGTCAGCACATCTGCAAGCTCGTCTTTCGCGGAATCGAGGTCAGCACCTCCCCACTGGAAACACTCGAGTAGTTCTGCTGCTTCGATGGTGACGCTCTTCGCGAGATTCTCGGGTGTGTGGAACTGCTGCCAATCGCGTTCTGCCATGAACTGACGGACTGTGTCGCGAATAGAATCTTCGTACATGACTTCAAGGTATCAGCGGCGCAACGAAATAGGTCGGAACGATGTAGAACGCAACGACTCAAGCACGGAACTATTAGGGTGGTGAGGATGAGCCGCCAGACTTCAGCTTCATGACACTTTGGGCCCGGCGGTCCTGAACTTTGGCAGGAACTCCGGGCCCAAACTGTTGCGGCTAGATCAGGCAGTCGTCAGCACGACCTTGCCCGTGGTCTGACGTCCCTCAAGCGCCCGATGCGCATCCGCGGCATCGGCCAGTGGGAACGTCGCGCCGATGCGGAAGTTGAGCCAGCCGTGCTCGATGCCGTTGAACAGCATGGCCGAACGCTTCGCCAGTTCCTCCGAGCTGCGGACGAACCATGCCAGCGACGGACGGGAAAGGAAGATGCCGCCCGACGAGTTGAGACGCTGAATGTCGAACGGCGGGACCTGGCCCGACGCCCCACCGAAGAGCACCATCGACCCCAGCGGCTTGATCGACGCCAACGACGCATCGAACGTATCCTTACCGACACCGTCATACGCGACATCGACACCCTCGCCATCGGTGAGTTCCTTCACCTTCGCCGTGATGTCGACGCCCTCACCGTAGAGGAACACATCGTCGGCTCCGGCCTTCCGTGCCAGCTCCGCCTTCTCGTCCGTGCTCACCGTCGAGATGACATTGCCACCCAAGTGCTTGATGATCTGCGTCAGCAACAATCCGACTCCACCAGCACCGGCGTGAACGAGCGCCGTCTGGCCCGGCTTGATCTCATGCGAGCTCGTCGCCAGGTACTGCGCCGTCAGGCCCTGCAGCGGCATCGCCGCAGCCACCTCGGCGCTCACGCCCTCAGGCACTCGCAGCAGGTTGTCCGTATTGACAACGACTTGCGTCGCATACGAACCCGGGCCCTCATGCCAGGCCACACGGTCACCGACCTGCCAGCTTTCGATACCCTCGCCCACCTCGGCGATCCGACCCGTGCCCTCGACGCCGACGACATGCGGGTACTCCATCGGGTAGACGCCCGAACGACGGTACGTGTCGATGAAATTCACGCCCGCAGCCTCGACGTTGACGAGCACCTCACCGGGGCCCGGCTTCGGGGTCTCGATCTCACCGAACTCAAGGACCTCGGGTCCACCTGCCTGCATTGCACGAACTGCCTGGGTCATGACGCCTCCTGCATATAAATTAATTGCCTGGTATGGTTATACATATGAACGATCTTACGGTTGCCGTCTCCGGTGCCACCGGATACGCCGGGGGAGAGGTCCTCCGGCTGCTGAGCACTCACCCCCACTTGAACGTCACCACGGTGTGCGGACATTCCACCGCGGGCGAGAAGCTCGGCCGACATCAACCCCATCTTCCACGATTCTCTGACCTCGTGGTCCAGGAGTCCACCGCCGAGGTGCTCGCCGGCCACGACGTCGTCATCCTCGCGCTCCCGCACGGTCAGTCCGGACAGATCGCCGCCGAACTCGAACAGACGAGCCCCGACACCCTCATCGTCGACCTCGCCGCCGACCACCGCCTCATCAGCGCTGCCGCCTGGGAGAAGTTCTACGGATCCGCACACCAGGGCACTTGGGCCTACGGCCTGCCTGAACTGCTGACCGCCGACGGCACCAAACAGCGAGAGGTGCTCAAGTCAACGAAGCGCATCGCAGTGCCCGGGTGCAACGTCACCGCTGTGAGCCTCGGGCTGGCACCGCTCCTCCAAGCAGGTCTCGCCGCACCCGCCGGACTCAACGCGGTCCTCGCGAACGGAGTCTCCGGGGCAGGCAAGGCACTGAAGCCGCACCTCACCGCCGCCGAGATCCTCGGCAACGCCTCGCCGTACGGCACGGGAGGCACCCACCGGCACGTGCCCGAGATCGAGCAGAACCTCAATGGAGTCCTCGGCGCCGACGCCGCTGACGGCCCCACCCGGATCTCTTTCGCCCCAACACTCGTGCCGATGGCTCGCGGGATTCTCGCGACCATCACCGCCGACGCCGGTGAAGCCGCACCGCGCACTGCCGAAGGCCTTCTGGACGCCGTGGCGCTCAAGGACCAGCTGGCCGCCGCGTTCGCCCAGGCCTACGCCGACGAGCCCTTCGTTCGCGTCCTGCCCGAAGGCCTCTGGCCGCAAACCGCGGCGACCACCGGGTCGAACGTCGCGCAGATCCAGTTCACCGTCGACGAACGAGCCCAAAAGATCCTCGTCGTCGTGGCACTCGACAATCTTGTGCGCGGCACGGCCGGACAAGCCCTCCAATCCATCCACCTGGCCCTCGGTCTCGACGAGACCACCGCCCTTCCCCTCGAAGGAGTCGCCCCATGAGCGTCACCGCCCCACTCGGCTTCACCGCCGCCGGACTCACCGCCGGACTCAAACCCTCCGGCACCAAAGACCTCTCCCTGGTCATCAACAACGGACCCGACACCGCCGTCGCCGCCGTCTACACGTCCAACCGCTGCAAGGCCAACCCCGTCCTGTGGTCCCAGAAGGCCTCGGCCAATGGGCAGGCCCGCGCCGTCGTCCTCAACTCCGGGGGAGCGAACTGCTACACCGGCGACTTCGGATACGAGACCACGACACTCACCGCGCAGACCACCGCGGAAGTTCTCACCGACGCCGGCACCGACACGGTGCCTGAGGACGTGCTCGTCTGCTCGACCGGACTCATCGGCGTCGGCGGACAGGACTTCCGCGACGCAATTGTGAACAACCTCGCCCCGCTCGTCGCCGCGGCCGATACGAGCGTCGAAGCCGGACAGTCCGCTGCCGAGGCGATCATGACCACCGACACCGTCGCGAAGACCGCCAGCCGCACCGGCTCCAGCGGATACACCATTGGCGGCATGGCCAAGGGCGCGGGCATGCTCGCACCCGGACTGGCCACGATGCTCGTCGTCATCACCACCGACGCCAAACTCGACCAGATCACGCTTGACCAGGCTCTGCGTGCCTCGACGAACCGGTCCTTCGACCGCCTCGACACCGACGGCTGCATGTCGACGAACGACACTGTCATCCTCATGTCCTCCGGTGCCCACGACGCCGCCGTCGACACCGACGAGTTCACCACCTTGCTGCGCGAACTCTGCCTCGACCTCATGCACCAACTCCACGTCGACGCCGAAGGCGCCCACCACGACATCGCCATCACCACCAAGGGTGCTGCCAGCGAAGCAGATGCCGTCGAAGTCTCTCGTTCCGTGGCACGGTCGGCCCTGTTCAAGGCCGCGATCTTCGGGGAGGACCCGAACTGGGGCCGCGTCGTCGCTCAGGTGGGAACCACCTCGGCGGATTTCGATCCCACCCAGATCGACGTGATCATCAACGGCGTCCAGGTGTGCACGGCCTCCGGTCCCGACGAAGACCCCGCGAACGTGACGTTCGACCGCACAGTTGATGTGTCAATCGACCTCCACGCCGGAGACGACACCGCCACCGTGTGGACCTCGGACCTCACCCACGACTACGTCGAAGAGAACAGCGCCTACTCCTCATGAACAGCCCCGTCGACATGTCCACGAAATCCACGGCCGCCCGGCTCGCCGCCGCCCAGGTCAAAGCCGAAGCGCTGACCGAGGCGCTGCCCTGGATCAAGACCTTCGCCGGCGCCACGATCGTCATCAAATACGGCGGCAACGCCATGGTCTCCCCGGAGCTGCAGCAGTCCTTCGCCGATGACATCGCGTTCCTCCGCTTCGCCGGCATCCGCCCCGTCGTCGTCCACGGCGGCGGCCCCCAGATCTCGGCCATGCTGAAACGTCTGGGCATCGAATCCGAGTTCAAGGCCGGGCAGCGCGTGACCACCGAGGAAGCCGCCGAAGTCATCCGCATGGTGCTGTCCGGCCAGGTCAACCGCGATATCGTGTCCCGGATCAACCAGAACGGTGACGCCGCGATCGGTCTGTCCGGTGAAGACGCGGACCTCCTCCTCGCGCACAAAACCACCGCCGAGGTGGACGGCGAAGTCATCGACCTCGGCCGAGTGGGCGAGATCGCCCAGGTCAACACCACCGTGCTCACCGAACTCCTCGACGCCGGACGGGTGCCCGTCATCTGCTCCATCGCCTCCGAGATCGGGGGAGAGGCTGGGAAGCCGCTCAACATCAATGCGGACCTGGCCGCCTCGGCGGTGGCGAAGGCTCTCAAGGCGCACAAACTCATCATGCTCACCGATGTGCCCGGCCTCTACGCGAACTGGCCGGACACGTCCTCGCTCATCTCCCGCATCGACCCGGACAAGCTGCGCGAACTCCTGCCGTCGCTCGATTCGGGGATGATCCCGAAGATGACCGCGGCACTCGAAGCGATCGAGCACGGGGTCAAGCAGGCTCACATCATCGACGGCCGGATGGCGCACTCCCTGCTGCTCGAGGTCTTCACCTCCGAGGGCATCGGCACCATGGTCGAAGACACCATCGTCGAACCCGCACCGCTGGGCGACGGGCACCAGGCAGATCCCGCCGAGGCCGCCACGACGGATGGTTTGAACGCTAGCAACGACAGCAACGGAGGACGTTCATGAGTGATCAGACGGGTACGCAGGCTTCGGCCGGGCAGGCTTCCGATCAGGCCCAGACGTGGCGCGACGATTTCTCCCGTGTCCTGTCCCCGGTGTTCGGGTCCCCGCAGCTCGACATCGTCCGCGGTGAGGGCTCGTACGTGTGGGATGCGGCGGGCAAGCAGTACCTCGACCTGCTCGCCGGCATCGCCGTCAACGCCCTCGGCCACTGTCACCCCGCCTGGGTCAACGCCATCACCGAGCAGGCGTCGACGCTCGGCCACATCTCGAACTTCTTCACCTCCCCGGCTCAGATCGGCCTGGCCGAGAAGCTCCACGAAATCCTCGACCTGCCGGCTGGTTCGGCCGTGTTCTTCTCGAACTCGGGAACCGAAGCCAACGAGGCGGCCTTCAAGATGGCTCGCCGCGCGGCCGGTGGGGGACGTCCCTTCATCATCGCCGTCGAGGGCGCCTTCCACGGCCGCACTATGGGCGCGCTTGCACTGACCGCGAAGGAAGCGTACCGCGCCCCCTTCGCCCCGGGCGTTCCCGGAGTCGTCCACGTTCCCTACGGAGACGTCGAAGCGCTCGAAGCGGCGATCAATGAGAACACCGCTGCCGTGTTCATCGAACCCGTGCAGGGTGAGGTCGGCGTGCGGACGCATCCCGCCGGCTACCTCACGGCGGTGCGGGAATTGACGACGAGGGTCGGGGCGCTCATGATCCTGGACGAGGTGCAGTCGGGCATCGGCCGCACCGGCTCGTGGTTCGCTCACCAGGATCCCGAGATCGGTGAGGGCATCACCCCGGACATCATCACCTCGGCGAAGGGGCTCGGCGGCGGCATGCCGATTGGCGCGACCATCACCGTCGGCGATGCGAACACGAAGCTGCTCGAAGCCGGCCAGCACGGCACGACCTTCGGCGGCAACCCGATCGCCTGCGCAGCCGGACTCGCGGTGCTCGAGACCATCGAGAAGGACAACCTCCTCGACCACGTGTCAGAGGTGAGCGACTGGCTCAAGGGGCAGCTGGCAAAGGTCGACGGCATCGGAGAGATCACCGGAAAGGGACTGCTGCTCGGGCTTGAGTTGACACCCGGCGAGGACGGCCAGGTCCCGGACTCGAAGGCCGTGGCTGCTCGAGCGCTCGAGGCCGGGTTCATCATCAACCCCGTCGCCCCCGGACGCCTCCGCCTCGCCCCGCCGCTGACCATCACCACCGACGAGCTCACTCCGTTCATCGACGCCCTGCCCGGCCTCATCACCGGCTGAGCCGCAAACTCAGCGCTGACGACAAGCCAGGGTTCGCACGGAACGGCGGGCCACCTCGGCGCCGGCATCACCCACTCAGACTTTTGAAGGACACGTTATGACACGCCACTTCCTCAAGGACACGGACCTCAGTCCGGCCGAACAGGCCGAGGTCCTCGACCTCGCCGTCGAACTCAAGGCCGCCCCCTACTCGCGGACCCCGCTTGCCGGCCCGCAGACCGCTGCCGTCATCTTCGACAAGACCTCGACGCGCACCCGGGTCTCGTTCGCTGCCGGCATCGCCGCGCTCGGCGGACAGCCGCTCATCATCAACCCCGGTGAGGCGCAGCTCGGGCACAAGGAATCGATCGCCGACACCGCGCAGGTGATGTCCCGGATGGTCTCGGCGATCATCTGGCGCACCTACGCCCAGGCCGGGCTCGAAGAGATGGCCGAGTTCTCCTCTGTGCCCGTCATCAACTCTCTGTCCGATGATTTCCACCCGTGCCAGATCCTGGCCGACCTGCTCACCATCCGCGAACACCGCGGCGACGTGAAGGGCCAGACCATGACGTACTTCGGCGACGGGGCGAACAACATGGCCAACTCCTACGCGTTGGGTGGAGTCAACGCCGGAATGCACGTGCGCATCGTCGCCCCAGCGGACTACCAGCCCGACGCAGCGATCGTCGCCGAAGCCGAAGCCCTCGCGGCCCAGACCGGGGGATCGCTCACCGTCACCGACGACCCCGTTGCCGCCGCGACCGGCGCCGACGTCCTCGTCACCGACACCTGGGTGTCCATGGGTCAGGACTCTGCCGGACGCGATGACGAGGCCTCTCCGTTCACGAAGTTCCAGGTCAACCAGGAACTCATGAGCTTGAGCAACGACGCGATCTTCCTCCACTGCCTGCCCGCCTACCGCGGCAAAGAGGTCACGGACGAGGTCATCGACGGCCCCGCCTCGGTGGTCTTCGATGAAGCCGAGAACCGCCTGCACGTGCAGAAGGCGCTCATGACCTTCCTCCTGGAGCGATGATGGCCGAGCCGAACAACAGCGCCCCGCTGACGAAGACTGCCCGCCAGCAGAAGATCATCGATCTCATCACCCGGCAGTCCGTGCGGTCCCAGATCGAACTCGCCGAGGCGCTCGCGACGCAGGGCATCACCGTCACCCAGGCGACCCTGTCGCGCGACCTCGCCGAGGTGGGGGCCGTGAAGATCCGGTCCACCGCGGGATCCGTCTACGCCGTTCCCGGTGAGGGCGGGGATCGGTCCCTGCAGCAGTCGACGGGGGAGAGCCTCGATGCGAAGCTGCCGCGGATCCTCGAGGAGCTGCTCGTCTCCGCGGTGTCTCAGGACAACACGGTCGTGCTGCGCACCCCGCCCGGGGCCGCCCAATATCTGGCCTCGGCGATCGACCGGTCCTCGATGGTCGGCATCTTCGGCACCCTGGCCGGCGACGACACCGTACTCGTCATCGCCGATGCCGCCGTCGGGGGAGCGGCCCTGGCCGAGACCTTCCTCGAATACGCGGCAGGCGGGCTGGCCGAGGGCTGAACCGCTTTCGAGCTCCCCGGAACTGAGCGGCCGCCTCGGCGGGGGAAGCTGGAACAATGACAACTGAGTTTCTTCATGAGCATGAACGGGCCGACGCGGATGCGATTCGGTCAGGAAAGGACGATTTGTGAGCGAACGACTGAGCCTGTGGGGCGGACGGTTCTCGGACGGTCCGGCCGATGCCCTGGCCGCACTGAGCAAGTCCACCGACTTCGACTGGCGCCTGGCGAAGTACGACATCGCCGGGTCGAAGGCCCACGCGAAGGTCCTCCACCACGCGGGACTGCTCACCGACGAGGAACTGACCGGGATGACCGAGTCGCTCGACGAGCTGCTCCGCCGCGTCGAAGCCGGCGGATACGTCGCCGCCGAATCCGACGAGGATGTGCACTCGTCGCTGGAGCGCGGCCTCATCGAGATCGCCGGACCCGAACTCGGCGGGAAGCTGCGGGCCGGCCGGTCGCGCAACGACCAGATCGCAACGATGGGTCGGATGTACCTGCGTGACCACGCTCGTGAGGTCGCCGGGCTCGTGCTCGACACCGTCGAGGTGCTCATCGCCCAGGCCGAGGAACACCCCGAGGCGCCGATGCCCGGACGCACTCACCTCCAGCATGCACAGCCGGTGCTGCTGGCCCACCACCTTCTCGCTCACGCGTGGCCGCTGCTGCGCGATGTCGCTCGTTTCGCCGACTTCGATGCGCGCGCCGGAGTATCCGCTTATGGGTCGGGCGCTTTGGCCGGGTCGTCGTTGGGTCTCGATCCGCAGGCCGTGGCAGCCGACCTCGGGTTCAACGACTCGGTGGAGAACTCCATCGACGGCACTGCGTCGCGCGACGTCTTCGCCGAGTACCTGTTCATCACGACGATGATCGGCATCGATCTCTCGCGTCTGTCCGAGGAGGTCATCGCGTGGGCGACGAAGGAGTTCTCGTTCGTCACCCTCCACGATGCGTACTCGACGGGGTCGTCGATCATGCCGCAGAAGAAGAACCCCGACGTCGCCGAACTCACCCGCGGAAAGTCCGGTCGCCTCATCGGTGACCTCACCGGTCTGCTGTCGACGCTCAAGGCGCTGCCGTTGGCATACAACCGGGACCTGCAGGAGGACAAGGAACCGGTCTTCGACGCCACGGACACCCTCGAGCTGCTGCTGCCGGCGTTCACCGGGATGGTGGCGACGCTGAAGTTCGACACCGAGCGGATGGCGTACCTGGCTCCGCGCGGATTCGCGCTGGCCACGGACATCGCCGAATGGCTCGTCCGTGAAGGCGTGCCGTTCCGAGTTGCTCACGAGCTCTCGGGGGCGTGCGTGCAGTTGGCCGAGTCGCGGGACGTCGAACTGTGGGACCTGACCGATGAGGATTTCGCGGGGATCTCCGAGCATCTGACCCCGGCGGTGCGCGAGGTGCTCACGACTCTCGGTTCGATCGACTCCCGCAACGCCAAGGGCGGCACGGCTCGCTCGGCCGTGGAGGTGCAGATTGCCAACGCGAAGGCCGAGGTTGCTCGCCTGCGAGAGTTCTCGGGATCGGCGCGGAGCGTGTGAGGGCTTGTGCGCTGGAACTTCGCCTTTGAGGGAAGATTCCTTGTGCTAATTTGCGAACCGGTGTCCCGTCGGCAGCTGTGTTTCTTTTCAGTTGGCCGCGCGGCACCGATTCTGCACATCGAGAGTTTTTCGGGGAGGCCCGACATGCGAAAGTTTCTACTCACCAGCGGTGTCACCCTGATCGTCGTCGGTGCGGCGATGTACGCCGTGGGGCTCTACGACAACAGTGAACCGACTGGAGGCGGCGCCAACATCGGGGCCGGCATCCTGGCGGTCCTCGGTGAGGCCCTCGGAATCATCGGCCTCTGTGCTGTCATCGCTTCAGGCATCACCACGTTGGTTGTCTGGCTGAGGAAGCGACCCTCCGCGCGCCGATGAGTCGGGATACGACCTCAGCTGAGAGGCGAGACCACCGTGACGCCGAGATCCTCGAGCAGTTCGTCCAAGACGATGCGTCCGGCTCCATCGCCGATCGCTCCGACCGCTGTCAGGGACGGAGCGAGAGACAGAGCATCGCGGCCTTCGGCCAATCGATCGGCGAACAGGATGAGGGCTTCGGTATCGGGATGGTGGCTGATCTCAGTCTGGCGAGAGTGCCAAATGATGCCCGCAAGATTCTGCGCGGACGCATGAATGGCCTTGGCCACGATGCGCGTGCACGGATAATGCTCCTGCGCTGAGGACGCGATGGAGGACCGTGGGATATTCAGCTTCGTCAACGCCGGGTTGCGCAGGTCGGCCACTTTCAATCTCTCGGTCGTCTCCAGGCCGACGTGAAGCTGTCCGTAGAATCGGGCTTCGGAGACCTCTCGCACAATCCATTCGCCGACATCGCGAAGCACAGTCTCCAGTAGAGCGGCGTGGGGAGTCTTCGCCAAATAGTCGGTCGGTACTCGGGTGTCAGGTCCCGCCTCGTTGAAGGGCGAGAACCTGGCGTCGCCGTACCCGGGGTTGGCCTCGGTATGACCGAACCGTGAGCTGTAGACCCGATGCCATGTGCTGCCTTCGCTGATTGTGCACGCCGGCAACTGCCCAGTGTGTGCGAGTTCGGTCAGGGCATCGGTGGCGACGGGGCAGTGGCCCGGAGCTGGACACTCGAGATCTTCGGGTCCGAAGACACGCCTCATGCGCCGACGGCAAAAGCGAGATCGGCGACCTGACGCTCGACGGCGCGAATGACTCGTTTCCGGTCCGTGACGATTGCGTCGGTGGGGATCTCCCCGCTGAGCAGGCCGGTGGGACTGGTCAGCCACGACCACAATGACCACGGTTCCATACCTGCAGCCAGCAGCGGTTTGACGAGTTGCTCGCTGACGAGCTCGTCGAGCTGCCCGTCCGCAGTGAGCTGGACGGTGGGAATGAGCGTCTTCCCCTTGACCTCAACGGTGAACAGCAGATTTTCTCTCCGCAGCCGATTGACCCACGAGCGTGCACCGCCTTCTCTGGTTCCGCGGAGCTCCGCGAGAGTTTTGTAGGTAGCCGCGCCTTCGCCTTCGATGAGTCGGACCCGTGCGTCGGCGGTGCGAACGGCCTGCTTCTGCGTGGCCTCAGAAATCAGAGGGAGGCCGTTGACATAGGCGCGGTCCACTGTGGCGCGGAGCTCTGCTCGTGCTTGGATCCGGAGTTGGACGTGCTTGGCATGAGCTTTGATCACGTCCTGAGCCTCAGCTTGGGTCAGCCCGTGAAGATCGAGCTTGGTAGTCTGCTCCGATTCATGCGCTTGAGCGGTCATAGCTACCTCCTCGAATACACTGATTCTAACAGTTGCAACATGCCACAATCCAGCGTTGCGTGAATCCTCAGTCCAGAGCATCTGCCTGCGGCCGCCGACAGACATAGCCAGGCTCGAACCACTAGGCGGACAATAGACTCATGTTTCCTGAGAACCAGTCCGAGCCCTTCGAGTTGCGTCGCCGTTCTGCCGAAGACGAAGAAGATGTGCGTGCGGCGGCTAGTGCGCGCAACGAATCTGGACGAGTGAGCCACGAGGAATTAGAGCGTGAGCTCGGCCTGAATAGATCACGTAGGGAAGAAGATTGAGCGCGCACGGTGCGGACGAGGTTATCCGTCGCAGTTGCTCAGATGACAGTCAACGGAAGAGCCACCTCAGCGACCCCGTAGAATTGACCCCGTCGGCTCCGCGCCGGCACAGACCACAGATTCGAAAGGACCGAAGTGACCGACATCTTCAGTGAACTCAAGGCCCGCGGGCTCGTCGCAGTTTCCACCGACGAGACCGCCCTGCAGAAAGCCCTGGCCGAGGAGTCGCTGACCTATTATGTCGGTTTCGATCCGACGGCCCCGAGCCTGCACATGGGCAACCTCGTCCAGCTGCTCACCGCCGCCCGCCTCCAGCAGGCCGGCCACAACCCGCTCGCCCTCGTCGGCGGCGCCACTGGCCTCATCGGCGATCCGCGCATGTCGGGGGAGCGGACGCTCAATCCGCGTGAGGTCGTCGAAGAATGGGTGAACAAGATCCGCGCCCAGGTCGAGAAGTTCCTCGACTTCGACGGACCCCACGCCGCAAAGATCGTCAACAACCTCGACTGGACCTCGGGGCTGTCGGCCATCGACTTCCTCCGCGACATCGGCAAGCACTTCCCGGTCAACCGGATGCTCGCGAAGGAATCAGTCTCCGCGCGCCTCAACAGCGAAGCCGGCATCTCCTTCACCGAGTTCTCGTACCAGATCCTCCAGGGCAACGACTACCTCGAGCTCAACCGCCGCTACGGCTGCTCCCTGCAGACCGGCGGATCCGACCAGTGGGGCAACCTCACCTCGGGCGTCGACCTCATCCGCCGCGTCGAGCAGAAATCCGTCCATGCCCTGGCCACCCCGCTGATCACGAAGGCCGACGGAACGAAGTTCGGCAAGACCGAATCCGGCACCGTGTGGCTCGACTCGTCCCTGACCAGCCCGTACGCGTTCAGCCAGTTCTGGCTCAACGCCGACGACCGCGACGTGGTCAAGTACCTCAAGGTGTTCTCGCTGCGCCCGCTCGACGAGATCGAAGCCATCGAAGCCGAGTTCACTGCCGCGCCGCACACTCGTGTTGCGCAGAGGGCCCTCGCCGAGGATGTCACCACCCTCGTCCACGGGCGCCAGGCCTACGACCAAGCCATCGCCGCAGCTTCCGCTCTCTTCGGTGGGGGAGAGCTCGCCGGTCTCGACGCATCGACCTTGGGCGCCGCCACCGCCGAGCTGCCCCGCGGTGACGTGTCAGCGACCCAGCTGTCCGAGGGCCTGCCCGTCGCCGACGCGTTCGTCGCCGCTGGCATCGTCAAGTCCAAGGGCGAGGCCCGCCGCGCCATCAAGGACGGCGGGGCGTATGTCAACAACGTCAAGGTCGCCGACCAGGAACAGGCCCTGACCTCCGCCGAGGTGCTCCCCACCGAAGCCGGGGGAGTGATCCTTCTGCGCCGGGGAAAGAAGACCCTCGGAGCTGTTGACATCGTCGGCTGAGCAGCCTCCGTCACTGATAATGCCGTGTCCTCCACATTGGGAGGGCACGGCGTTGTCGCATTCACGACGGTTGGACCCGTTCGACAACGGGAAACCTTGTCATCGACGAATACAAGAGGTCGCATTGTCGAGGCGGCCTCGGCGGCAGCATTGCGGTCAAGGGAATGCGGTTATTCAGCGTGCGCTCTGGCAGCCTGGGGTCAACCGGACCGGCGATGTGGGGCCATCACCCTGGAAAAGCATGCGGTCATCGAGCAGACTGGCAGATGACGGACATTCGAAAGAATACCGACTGACGAACGCACGAGGAGATCATGCGCACTCTGCTCAACATCATCTGGTTCATCTTCTCCGGCCTCTGGCTGGCGCTCGGATACTGGGCCGCCGGCATCATCGCCTGCATCTTCATCGTCACCATCCCCTGGGGCATCGCCTCCTTCCGGATCGGCAACTACGCGCTGTGGCCCTTCGGCCGCGAAGTCATCGAAACCCGACCAGCCGGGGTGGCGACGACCCTGGGCAACATCATCTGGCTCATCGTCGCCGGCATCTGGCTGGCCATCGGCCATGTCATCACTTCGATCCCGCTGTTCATCTCGATCATCGGCATCCCGCTCGGCTGGGCGAACATCAAACTCATCCCCGTATCCCTCATGCCGCTGGGCAAGCAGATCGTCGACAGCGATCGACTCATGCCCGGCTACCGCGGAGCCTGAGCCTGCGGCTCAAGAGCTCTGCTCCTCGAGTTCCTCGAGAGAGATGCGGCCTTTGCGCACTGCCCAGAGCACGCGGCGGGTGCGCACGATTCGCGGCAGGGTGATGATCAGCAGTCCACCGAGCATGTTGAACGGGATCACGATCCCGAACCACTGCAGGAAGTCGAGGATCGAAATGTCCGCCCCGGCCATCATGGCGGCGAGGATGACGATCGCATTGATGGCTCCATGCAACATGCTGGCTCCGATCACCAGCAGACCGGTGATCATGCAGACGATCGCCTTGACCGTGTCGTTCGATGTTCCCTGCTGCATCCGTGTCGCCAATGTGATCGTCGCGCCGGCAAGAAGCGAGAGGGCGAGCATGACAGCGAGGGACGACTGGTTGATATAGCTCAGCGCCATATCGACGAGCGTTTGGTGGTAGTCCGGAAGCGCAAGGACGATCAGCCAAGCAAACACCGCGCCGCCGAGCAGGTTGGTCACGAGAGTCACCGACCAGAGCCGAAAGACCTGAGTCCAATTCGCCTGGCCTGCGATGACGGCATTGATCGGCAGCAGGAACTCTTCGGTGAACAACTCCGAATGCGCCAACTTCAAAGCCAGTAGGCCGATGCCGAACGCCATCCCTGCGAGGATCTCCGACCCGGTCGCCTGCTTGACGAGCACCATGGCCAAGATCCCGAGACCGACATCGATGCCACCGAAGAGTCCGGTGACGATGAGCTCGGGCCATTTCCGGTTGAGCCGCTTGGCACCCTCCGTGACTGTATTTGCCGCCTCGTCGATGAGAGCGTCCTCGAGATCGAGGTCGTTGCGGCCAAGTCGTTCTCGCTGCTCTTTCTGAGTCATTGGGCCAGTGTAGGGGCGAGGCACCGGGAATCGCTGGGAGTCGCCTGCATGATGAGGGCAAGAGGCGGCTGCGTCTGGTGGGTGCGGGTGCTGGACGTTGCCTCTGCGAAACTCACCGGTGCCTCTGCAGAAACGCGTGCAGAGCTGCGCTTCCGTGCTCGGTGACGGGTGTCACAGCGGAATTTCCGCTTTCGAGTTGCACGGTGCGGATGGGGTGGTCTAGAGTTATATCTCGTTGCCCCGCCGGAAACAACGTCTTCGAGACAGAGTTTCCACCGGGTCTGACCAGGACAAACACGGTTTGATCCGAGAGTTCAGAACACCGGGTGGGCAACCAGAAATGAAACTGATACCCCCAGTGAACACGCTGCTTTTGTGTGGTGTGGTGATGGGTGTGTGTTTGTGGTTTGAGAATCCAATAGCGTGTTTGTTTGAACAAGTTGTGATGCCAGAACATTTAATATTTTTCTGGTGAGACAATCACCTGATCGAACATCTGGTTCACCCTGGTGGGTGGTTCTTCGCCGAACCTCCCGCATCACATGGGTGGATGGTGTGTTTGGTTGGGATATTTTTTGGTCAACCTTCTCACCCCGTGAGGGGTTGACTGTCTTGCTGGGATTGATTCGTAACATAAAGTTTTTTTATGGAGAGTTTGATCCTGGCTCAGGACGAACGCTGGCTGCGTGCTTAACACATGCAAGTCGAACGCTGAAGCCGGGTGCTTGCACCTGGTGGATGAGTGGCGAACGGGTGAGTAACACGTGAGTAACCTGCCCCTGATTTCGGGATAAGCCTGGGAAACTGGGTCTAATACCGGATACGACCGGAGAAGGCATCTTCTCTGGTGGAAAGTTTTTCGATCGGGGATGGGCTCGCGGCCTATCAGCTTGTTGGTGGGGTAAGGGCCCACCAAGGCGACGACGGGTAGCCGGCCTGAGAGGGCGACCGGCCACACTGGGACTGAGACACGGCCCAGACTCCTACGGGAGGCAGCAGTGGGGAATATTGCACAATGGGGGAAACCCTGATGCAGCGACGCAGCGTGCGGGATGACGGCCTTCGGGTTGTAAACCGCTTTCAGCAGGGAAGAAGCGAAAGTGACGGTACCTGCAGAAGAAGTACCGGCTAACTACGTGCCAGCAGCCGCGGTAATACGTAGGGTACGAGCGTTGTCCGGAATTATTGGGCGTAAAGAGCTCGTAGGTGGTTGGTCACGTCTGCTGTGGAAACGCAACGCTTAACGTTGCGCGTGCAGTGGGTACGGGCTGACTAGAGTGCAGTAGGGGAGTCTGGAATTCCTGGTGTAGCGGTGAAATGCGCAGATATCAGGAGGAACACCGGTGGCGAAGGCGGGACTCTGGGCTGTAACTGACACTGAGGAGCGAAAGCATGGGGAGCGAACAGGATTAGATACCCTGGTAGTCCATGCCGTAAACGTTGGGCACTAGGTGTGGGGGACATTCCACGTTCTCCGCGCCGTAGCTAACGCATTAAGTGCCCCGCCTGGGGAGTACGGTCGCAAGGCTAAAACTCAAAGGAATTGACGGGGGCCCGCACAAGCGGCGGAGCATGCGGATTAATTCGATGCAACGCGAAGAACCTTACCAAGGCTTGACATACATCAGACCGTTCTGGAAACAGTTCTTCTCTTTGGAGCTGGTGTACAGGTGGTGCATGGTTGTCGTCAGCTCGTGTCGTGAGATGTTGGGTTAAGTCCCGCAACGAGCGCAACCCTCGTTCTATGTTGCCAGCACGTGATGGTGGGAACTCATAGGAGACTGCCGGGGTCAACTCGGAGGAAGGTGGGGATGACGTCAAATCATCATGCCCTTTATGTCTTGGGCTTCACGCATGCTACAATGGCTGGTACAGAGAGAGGCGAACCCGTGAGGGTGAGCGAATCCCTTAAAGCCAGTCTCAGTTCGGATCGTAGTCTGCAATTCGACTACGTGAAGTCGGAGTCGCTAGTAATCGCAGATCAGCAACGCTGCGGTGAATACGTTCCCGGGCCTTGTACACACCGCCCGTCAAGTCACGAAAGTCGGTAACACCCGAAGCCGGTGTCCTAACCCCCTTTGTGGGGAGGGGGCCGTCTAAGGTGGGACTGGTGATTGGGACTAAGTCGTAACAAGGTAGCCGTACCGGAAGGTGCGGCTGGATCACCTCCTTTCTAAGGAGCACACATTAAGATCCTCATGGCATGACCCGCATGTGGTCATCATGAGAGCTCAAGGGTGGAACATCACAACTCTCGCTCGCCCACACAGCCTGGCTGGGGTCAATGCCCCGGGTGCGGTTGGTGATGGGGTGGGCTAGGACAAACACGTTATTGGGTCCTGGAATCACAAACCCCACACGTAGGTGTGGGTGTGGTTTCAACCAACAGGACCAACCCGCACCACAAGCAGCCAGTTGACTGGCGTGTTTGTGGGTGGTGTTTGGTAGTGGTTTGAGAATCGTATAGTGGACGCGAGCATCAAATGACACAATTTTTTGTGTTGTTTATGTAATGTGATTTTTCTTGTCATCATCGAGTAAAGGTGAATGAAACAATTTTTCGCGCACATTTGCTGGCCCCTTCGTGGGGGTGGGGTGAGTGTGTAAGAGCGCATGGTGGATGCCTTGGCATCAGGAGCCGATGAAGGACGTGGAAATCTGCGATAAGCCTCGGGGAGCCGATAAACAGGCGTTGATCCGAGGGTGTCCGAATGGGGAAACCCCGCCACTCGTGAGGGTGGTGACCCGTGTCTGAATATATAGGGCATGTGGGGGGAACGCGGGGAAGTGAAACATCTCAGTACCCGCAGGAAGAGAAAATAACAATGATTCCGGCAGTAGTGGCGAGCGAAACCGGATGAGCCTAAACCCTGTCAGTGTCAAGCGTGCTGGTTTTGCTGGCAGGGTGTTGTGGGGTGTGCATGGTCTGGTCAGCATGGCCGGTCTGTGAGCGTGTTGGTGTAGTCGAACCTGGTGGGAAACAGGACCGGAGTGGGTGAGAGTCCCGTAGGCGAAACGCCGCAGCTTGCAGTGTGTGCGTTGCCCGAGTAGCACGGAACTCGTGGAATTTCGTGTGAATCTGCCAGGACCACCTGGTAAGGCTAAATACTTCCTGATGACCGATAGCGGATAGTACCGTGAGGGAATGGTGAAAAGTACCCCGGGAGGGGAGTGAAAGAGTACCTGAAACCATGTGCTTACAATCCGTCAGAGCAGCATCTTGATGGCTGTGATGGCGTGCCTTTTGAAGAATGAGCCTGCGAGTTAGCGGTGCGTGGCGAGGTTAACCCGTGTGGGGTAGCCGTAGCGAAAGCGAGTCCGAACAGGGCGATTGAGTCGCGTGTCCTAGACCCGAAGCGGAGTGATCTAGCCATGGGCAGGGTGAAGCGTGTGTAAGAGCGCGTGGAGGCCCGCACCCACTTCAGTTGAAAATGGAGGGGATGACCTGTGGTTAGGGGTGAAAGGCCAATCAAACTCTGTGATAGCTGGTTCTCCCGAAATGCATTTAGGTGCAGCGTTGCGTGGTTCTTGCTGGAGGTAGAGCTACTGGATGGCTGATGGGCCCTACCGGGTTACTGACGTCAACTAAACTCCGAATGCCAGTCAAGGTTCAGCGTGGCAGTGAGACAGTGGGGGATAAGCTTCATTGTCGAGAGGGAAACAGCCCAGACCATCAACTAAGGCCCCTAAGCGTGTGCTCAGTGGGAAAGGATGTTCAGTTGCGAAGACAACCAGGAGGTTGGCTTAGAAGCAGCCATCCTTGAAAGAGTGCGTAATAGCTCACTGGTCAAGTGATTGAGCGCCGATAATGTAGCGGGGCTAAGTACACCGCCGAAGTTGTGGCAGCACCACATACGCCGTAATGGTGTGGTGTTGGGTAGGGGAGCGTCGAGTTGCTGGTGAAGCTGCCGTGTGAACGAGTGGTGGAGGCGATTCGAGTGAGAATGCAGGCATGAGTAGCGAAAGACGGGTGAGAAACCCGTCCACCGGATGACCAAGGGTTCCAGGGCTAGGCTAATCCGCCCTGGGTAAGTCGGGACCTAAGGCGAGGCCGACAGGCGTAGTCGATGGACAACCAGTTGATATTCTGGTACCGACACACAACCGACAGTACCAAAACACACGAAACTAACCCCCAAACTCCTCCTATGAGTCTTCGGACTTGTTGTTGGGGATGCTGGGGGGACCTGAGTGTGGAGTCGGTAAGCGTGAGGTGTGACGCAGAAAGGTAGCCAGGCCGTGCGATGGTAGTCACGGTCTAAGGTGGTAGCACGTGGGGGTAGGTAAATCCGTCCCCACACATAGTGTGAGAGCTGATGGGCGCCCCACATTGGTGGGGTGATCTGGTGATCCTCTGCTGCCGAGAAAAGCATCGACGTGAGGGTGTGTGTTGCCCGTACCCTATAACCGACACAGGTGGTCGAGTAGAGAATACTAAGGTGATCGAGAGAATCGTGGTTAAGGAACTCGGCAAAATGCCCCCGTAACTTCGGGAGAAGGGGGACCATCCCGGTGAACCCACTATGCGTGGGGATGTGCTGGTGGTGGTCGCAGAGGCCAGAGAGAAGCGACTGTTTATTAAAAACACAGGTCCGTGCGAAGATGTAAGTCGATGTATACGGACTGACGCCTGCCCGGTGCTGGAAGGTTAAGAGGACCTGTTAACCCCTTTTTGGGGTGAAGCGGAGAATTTAAGCCCCAGTAAACGGCGGTGGTAACTATAACCATCCTAAGGTAGCGAAATTCCTTGTCGGGTAAGTTCCGACCTGCACGAATGGCGTAACGACTTCTCTGCTGTCTCAACCACGAACTCGGCGAAATTGCATTACGAGTAAAGATGCTCGTTACGCGCAGCAGGACGGAAAGACCCCGAGACCTTCACTATAGTTTGGTATTGGGATTCGGTGTGGTTTGTGTAGGATAGGTGGAAGACTGGGAAACCCTGACGCTAGTTGGGTGGAGTCGATCGGTGAAATACCACTCTGACCATAGTGGATTCCTGAACTTCGGACCCTGATCGGGTTCAGGGACAGTGCCTGATGGGTAGTTTAACTGGGGCGGTTGCCTCCTAAAGAGTAACGGAGGCGCCCAAAGGTTCCCTCAGCCTGGTTGGCAATCAGGTGTCGAGTGTAAGTGCACAAGGGAGCTTGACTGTGAGACGGACGTGTCGAGCAGGAGCGAAAGCTGGGACTAGTGACCCGGCCATGGCTTGTGGAAGCGTGGTCGCTCAACGGATAAAAGGTACCTCGGGGATAACAGGCTGATCTTGCCCAAGAGTCCATATCGACGGCATGGTTTGGCACCTCGATGTCGGCTCGTCGCATCCTGGGGCTGGAGTCGGTCCCAAGGGTTGGGCTGTTCGCCCATTAAAGCGGTACGCGAGCTGGGTTTAGAACGTCGTGAGACAGTTCGGTCCCTATCCGCTGCGTGCGTAGGAAATTTGTGGAGGTCTGTCCTTAGTACGAGAGGACCGGGACGGACGAACCTCTGGTGTGCCAGTTGTTCCGCCAGGAGCATGGCTGGTTGGCTACGTTCGGGATGGATAACCGCTGAAAGCATCTAAGCGGGAAGCCTGCTCCGAGATGAGATTTCCGACCAACATTTGTTGGGGGAGGTGTCCTATAGATGATGGGGTTGATAGGCCGGGTATGGAAGCACAGCAATGTGTGGAGTTGACTGGTACTAATACACCGATCACTCATCAACCATCCAAATTGGGGTTGGTGTGTGCGAAAACAGTTTTGTTTGTTTTTCTAGGATGATGTGAAGAGTTCACACCCATAGGGTGTGCATGTTGCATGAGTTTTTGGTGTTCGCGTTCGCTGTGCGGTTCTTGGACCACTACTGCCTGAGGCCCCTGGTGGGGGTTGTGGTGGTGGTTTGTTGGTTTTGCGGTGGTGATAGTGGTGGGGAAACGCCCGGTTAACCGTTCCGATCCCGGTAGCTAAGCCCATTCGCGCTGATGGTACTGCAACTTGGTGGTTGTGGGAGAGTAAGTGACCGCCGCAATATTCTTTGAGGAAAGGGGTTCCATTCCGACTGGTGAAAACCGGTTGGCGTGGGACCCCTTTCTGCTATTCACGAACGGACACGATGACGACGATTGAGACGCTGCAGAGCGAACTCGCGCAGCACGGCCGGGTGGAACTGCACTTCGGACGCACGAAACAGTTTCTCCGGTCTGCCGGGTCAGCACTGCGGCTGCGCCGCGCCGATTCGCACGGACCGCAGGTCATCGTCAGCGACGACGGCATCTGGGCCGATACTCCAGACTTTCCTGACGCAGTCGTGCCGTGGGCCCGTATCCTCGAAGTTCACCTCACCAAGGTCAACGTGAGCTCGTACATCGATGTCAGCATCCGCTCCGCCGACAGTCGCGGACGCCGACGGACGCTGCGGATGCCTCATATGCTCACGGTCGATCCAGAGGTTCTTGCCAAGTGGATCGTCATGGAACTGATGGTGCGCGGCGACCCCATCTGAAGCACGGGTACGGTCGTCTATCAGCATGCTCGCGGTTCTTGCGAAGTCCAAATGCTTGTCGAACAGTGAGTGGCATGTCACGATGAAACTGTCCGCTGCGTCGGATGCATATGAATAGCGACATCCGAATAGACAGCAAAGGAGAGACCGCATGAACGCATCAACCATCATCTGGATCGTCGTCGCCATCGTCGTCGTCCTGATCATCGTGGGAATCATCATTGCCGTCAGCCGTAAAGCTGCCGCAAAGAAGCGGGAACGTCAGCGAGAAGAAGCAGCACAGCTTCGTCAGCAGGCAGCTGAATCCGAACATGAGGTCCGCGCCCGTGAGGCCGATGTCGAGAGGCAGCGAGCCGATGCCAAACTGGCCCAAGCCGAAGCGGACGCACGAGCCGCAGACGCAGAGCGTCAGGCAGCCGAAGCCGAGAAGATCGACTTCGACGCCGTTAAGCGTGAAGAGGCTGTGAAAGCCGAACGCCTCGAACACGAACGCAAACTGCAGCGTGCCGACGAACTGGACCCTGAGTCGCCACAGCACACAGGGGACTCCCGTCGTGCAGTCGATGCCCGAAACGCTGGTACGCCGAAGCCGGGCACTCCGCACGATCCGGCTGACCCGTCGGCTGAAGCTGGAAACCGGCCTCGTGGTGATCAACCTGAGGCTGACCGCTTAGATCCACGCGTCGACCAGCGCAGCCCGCAGGACCCGGCTGCTCAGAACGACCGACGGGCAGATCCTCTCGGCGGCAGCGGAGACGGCGACGCTCCCAGACACTGACAGCCCCTTCTCCTGAGGCTGACGAAACGGTGCCCGAACCTCGAACGGTACGGGCACCGTCTGTCGTGATCGGACTTCCGGCCAATGCAGGCGAAGGACGAGCATCGGCCGGCTCGCCTCGGTGAGGGGTGCGCTCGTACGCAACGACACGAATTCGTGACAACCGATTCTGTTGAAACCAAGTTCTGCTTCTGTAGTGTGGACGGCAACATCCCGACGGAAGGTACGCCATGCTCGACAAGATGCACGATGCATTGAGACTCCGCACCAACCCGGCCATCTTCTTCTCCTCAGCGGCCGTGATCATCATCTTCGTCCTCGGGACGATCTTCTTCACCGATCAGCTCGACGCCGGCGTCTCGGTCGCCTCGGACTGGCTGCTGACGAACCTCGGATGGTTCTACATCCTCGGTGTCACCGTCTTCGTCGCCTTCCTCATCTACATCGCC
The DNA here is from genome assembly GCF_011617705.1 of Brevibacterium limosum. NCBI lineage: Bacteria > Bacillati > Actinomycetota > Actinomycetes > Micrococcales > Brevibacteriaceae > Brevibacterium > Brevibacterium limosum. Next base: position 1,669,428 of record NZ_CP050154.1, read on the forward strand.
GCGTCCCGCTACGGACGAGCGAAACTCGGCCCCGACGACGAACCTCCGGAGCACTCCAACGGCGCCTGGTTCGCCATGCTCTTCGCCGCCGGCATCGGCTCGATCCTCATGTTCTGGGGCGTCGCCGAACCCGTCAGCCATTTCGGCGACCCACCCCGCGGATCCCTCGGGATCGAACCGGGCACGCCTGCCGCCGCGGTCGACGCCATGAACTTCACGTACTACCACTTCACCCTGCACACCTGGGCGATCTTCACCCTGCCTGCACTGTGCTTCGCGTACTTCATCCACAAAAGGAATCTGCCGCCGCGCGTGAGCTCGATCTTCCAGCCCATCCTCGGTGAGCGCATCCACGGCCCCATCGGCAAGACCATCGACGTCGTCGCCATCATCGGCACCGTCTTCGGCATCGCTGTCTCGATCGGTCTGGGCACACTCCAGATCAACGGCGGCCTCGCCCAGGTCATCGGCATCCCCGAGAACGCCTTGTGGCAGCTGATCATCATCGGAGTCGTCTGCGGGCTGGCCACGATCTCTGTCTCGCTCGGCCTCGACAAGGGCATCAAGGTCCTGTCGAACCTCAACATCGTCATGGCCGTGCTGCTGCTCGTCTTCATCGTCGCCTTCGGCCCGACCCTGTTCATGGCCAAGGGCGTCTTCGAATCCTTCGGCTCCTATGTCCAGCAGCTGCCCGAGCTCGCACTGTGGAACGACACCTTTGCCAACACCGGCTGGCAGAACACCTGGACGGTCTTCTACTGGGCCTGGACGATCACCTGGTCGCCGTTCGTCGGAATCTTCATCGCCCGCATCTCCCGTGGACGCACCATCCGACAGTTCGTCATCGGCGTGCTCGCTGTGCCCTCCGCGTTCTCGGTGCTGTGGTTCGGCATCTTCGGCTACGCCTCCTTCGACATCGAGCTCAACCAGGGTGGGGGACTGGTCGACCGAGTCGTCGACCAGGGAGATATTCCGGGTGCGCTGTTCGCGTTCCTCGACCACTATCCGCTGGCCGGGCCGATGTCGGTGATCGCGATCGTCCTCGTGGTGATCTTCTTCGTCACGTCGGTCGACTCCGCTGCGCTCGTCGTCGACACGATGAACAACGGCCACGAAGACTTCAACCCGCTGCCGCAGCGGATCTTCTGGGCGCTTGCCGTCGCCGTCGTCACCGCCGCACTGCTGGTGTTCTCCGGTTCCGGCGGACTCGAAGCGCTGCAGTCGACGATCATCCTCGTCGGTCTGCCGTTCTTCATCATCGCCTACTTCCAGATCTACGCCCTCATGCGAGCCCTGCGTGAGGACGCCGGCATACTGCCGCGTGTGCGCATGCGCCGCTGGAAGAAGGTCCTGCCGCCCGAAGAGGTCGAACGCCGTCAGGGCGGTGACGAACAGTTCGGCCACGAATACGACGAGCACGAGGAAGTCGTCACCGAACCTCAAGCGGTCGAACCGGCACCGGAGTTCCGGGATCCCTATATCGAGGCGCACGGGCATAAGGGCCGTCGCGAGGGGACACTGGCCAGCCGCACGGGCAGCCGCTCGACCAGTCGCAGCCGAGAAAAGGGCGACGACGCCGGCTGAGGCGGACGAGTCCCGAAGCGACAGTTGATTGTCGCAGCTGGGCATGACGAAGGGGGCGCTGCAATCGCAGCGCCCCCTTCGTTGATTCAGCTCAGGTCATCGAGTCAGCTCAGGGCCGCCTCGGTGATCTGAGCATCAGACGATTCGATGATCACTGACCGTTCTTGATCATCTCCGCGCACTTCTCACCCATCATCATCACGGTGATGTTCGGGTTGACCGTGGTGATCTCCGGCATCGCCGAGGCATCGACGACACGCAGACGGCCCACGCCCTTGACCCGCAGCTGAGGATCCAGCGGCGACGTCTGGTCATCGGCAGCACCCATGCGTACCGAACCGACCGGGTGGTAGACGGTGTTGTGGGTCTTGCTGATGTACTCGGCCAGGTCCTCATCGGTCTGGACGTCCTTGCCGGGGAACAGCTCCTCGCCGGCCCATTCGGACATCGCGTCCTGCGACACGATCTCACGCGCCTTCCGGATGCCGGCGATCATGACCTTCATGTCATAGCCCTCCGGATCGGTGAAGTAGCGGGGATCGAACTTCGGCTTGTCACGGAAGTCCTTCGACCGCAGACGCACCGTGCCCCGCGAACGGGCATGGGTGACGTTCGGGGTCAGGCAGAACGAGTTCTCCGAGGTCTTGAAGCCGTGACGCAGAGTGTGCATATCGAACGGCACCGAACCGTAGTGCATCATCAGGTCCGGGCGGTCGAGGCCGTCCTCGGTGGTGGAGAAGATGCCGATCTCCCACCACTGGGTCGACTCCTCGACCATCGGCTTCTTGGCCTCCCACGAGATGACACCTTCGGGGTGGTCGGCGAGGTTCTCGCCGACTCCCGGCGAATCCACGCGGGCCTCGATTCCCACCTCGGCGAGGTGATCCTTCGGACCGATCCCCGAGAGCATGAGCAGCTGCGGGGTGTTCACGGCACCAGCGGAGACGATGACTTCCCTCTTCGCTTCGATGCGGGTGGTCTTGCCGAAGGCGTTGTTGACCACGAGCACACCGGTGCAGTTGTCCGCATCATCGAACTCGAGCTCCTTGGCCTGGGTGTCGGTGAGGATTGTGAGGTTCTCACGATCGAGGACCGGGTGCAGGTACGACACCGAGGAGGACGAACGGGTGCCGTCTCCCTGACGGTTGATCTGGAAGAAGTTCGCACCCTTCGTGAACGTCTCGCCCTCGTTGAACTTAACGCGGGGGATGCCGGCCTGCTCACAGGCGTCGAGGAGGGCGACACCGCAGGGATCGGCCGGGGGCACATCCATGAGACTCACCGGACCGTCGTGTCCGTGGTGGTCACCGGGGCGCTCGTTGTTCTCGAGCTTCTTGTACAGGCCGAAGGTGTCCTTCGAACCCCAACCGGCGGCGCCGTGCTCGTTCTCCCAGTCGTCGAGATCCTCACGCGGGGCCCAGAAGGCGATGCACGAGTTGTGCGAGGAGCAGCCGCCGAGGACCTTCGCACGCGCCATGCGCATGAACGAGTTGCCGTTCTCCTGCTCCTCGACCGGGTAGTCCCAGTCGAAACCGGATTCGAGGAGCTCCATCCACCGGTCGAGGCTGAGGATGACGTCCTCATCCACATCGGTCGGGCCCGCTTCGAGCAGTCCGACGCTGACCTCGGGATCCTCGCTCAGGCGGGCGGCGACCGCGGCTCCTGCAGAGCCTGCGCCCACGACGACGTAGTCAAAGCTGTGAGTGGTCTTCACTGTCATTTCTCCTTATTCTGCGAAGTTCGTCTGCCGGGTCACCGAGTCACTTGGTGTGGTCGGGGAACCAACCGGTGACTGCCGGTTCGAGGTTCTGGTAGATGTGCTTGGCCTCCTGGTACTCGGCCAGACCCGTGGGGCCGAGCTCGCGACCGAAGCCGGACTGCTTGTAACCGCCCCATTCGGCCTGCGGCAGGTAGGGGTGGAAGTCGTTGATCCAGATGGTGCCGTGGCGCAGACGCTGAGCGACCAGCTGGGTCTTGCCCGCATCCTGGCTCCACACGGCTCCGGCCAGACCGTAGTAGGTGTCATTGGCGATCTCGACGGCCTCGTCGATCGTGGAGAAGGTCTCAACCGTGACGACAGGACCGAAGGCCTCATCGGAGACGACGGACATTCCGCGCTCGACCTGGTCGAGCACGGTGGGCAGGTAGTAGAAGCCGTCAGCCAGATCGCCTTCACCGAACGTGCCGCCGCAGCGCAGACGCGCACCTTCGGCGACACCCTTCTCGACATAGGCATGCACCTTGTCGCGGTGTGCTTCGGAGATGAGGGGACCGGTCTCGGCATTGTCATCGAAGGGACCGCCGAGGCGGATCTGCTCGGCACGCTCGACGAGGCGGTTGACGAATTCCTCGGCGATGGATTCCTCGACGATGAGTCGGGCACCGGCCGAGCACACCTGACCGGAGTGGACGAAAGCGCCGTTGAGCGCATTGTCCAGGGCCGCCTCGAAATCGGCATCGGCGAAGATGACGTTGGGGTTCTTGCCGCCGAGCTCGAGAGCGATCTTCTTGACCGTGTCGGCGGCGTTGCGCGCCAGCAGACGACCGGTGACCAGGCCGCCGGTGAACGAGACCATGTCGATGTCCTCATGGGTCGACAGCGGGGCACCGGCATCGGCACCCGCACCGAGGATGAGGTTGCCGACACCGGCCGGCAGACCGAGCTCTTCGAGCACCTGCATCGTGAGGATCGCGGTGTGCGGGGTCAGCTCGGCAGGCTTGAGGACGAAGACGTTGCCGGCGGCGATGGCCGGGGCGATCTTCCATGCGGCCTGCAGCAGCGGGTAGTTCCACGGCGTGATGAGCGCGCAGACGCCGACCGGTTCGTGCACGATCTTCGAGGCCACGGTGTCGGTGCCGGCATCGACGACACGGCCGGCGTCGTTTCCGGCGAGCTTGCCGAAGTAGTCGAAGCAGTTCGCGATGTCATCCATGTCGATCTGCGACTCGACGAAGCGCTTGCCGGTGTCCAGCGACTCAGCACGCGCGAATTCGTCCTTGCGCTCACGCAGAACGGCAGCGAACTTCAGCAGCAGGTCGCCGCGTTCGCTGGCAGGAACGGAGGACCAGACGCCGGAGTCGAAGGCACGGCGGGCGGCCTTGATCGCCAGCTCGGTGTCCGCGGGGCTGGCTTCGTCCACCTCGGCGACGAAGCTGCCGTCGGCTGGGTTGTGGATCTTCCGGGTTCCACCGTTGACGGCTGAAACCCACTGTCCGTCGATGAAGAGTGTGTTGGGCACGATTTCTCCTTTTCCTAGCGGGTGAACGATCATGAGCGATCATGTGATCTGAAGGGCCGAACGCGCAGTCGCGCCAGCGGGGCATGTGGTGTCACTGCGTTGCCTGGCGGCTGCGAATCTGCGTTCTGACCTGCGTTGCGAACTGCCTCGGCGGCATTGATTCGCATGCTTCCGGCAATCACAATAGGCGAAGTCAGGGACCGAATGCGCAATCGGATGATGCTGGTCACACAGGCAGGTGATATTGGTCATCACCTGCCGAGGGACTGCCGCTGACGGGGATGTGCCGTCGGTCGCGAACGACAGGGCGCCTCTCGTCAAAGACAGGGCGACCCTCGCGAGGGACAGAGGGGCGGTGGGGCCGGAAATTCTGCTCGTGGAGTCGCGGAGACGTCCGTCATCCGCACAATGGGCTTCCACGTCAGGTGTCATTCATCCCCTGGTGTCGAGGCGGCGCGGACATCCGCTGCCGCCGAACCTCTTCGAGGCCGTCGGCCGTTCCACTGGATTCGCCTTGATTCTAACAGAGCGCTGAAGCGGTGACCTGGGCATTGACTCACCGAGCAACGGGTGCAGCAACGGGCGGAATTCCTATGCTGACGTGTCCCCGCCCACAAGGCGACTCGGCGATGAGTGGACTAGAATAGAGCGGAACATCGAAAAGACTTCATAGGGAGAATCGTGGCCCAAGGGGATTCGCGAGACAGCCAGGACAACCGCCGCGCAGATGGCGGTCACCGCTCAGATCGCGACAACAATCGCAACCGTCGACCGGACAACCGGGGCGGCCGCGGGCCACGCCAGTCCGACCGCCGAGGCGGCTACCAAGGCAACCGTCGGAACGACGATGATCGTCGGGGCGGTTTCAACCGAGACCGCCGTGACGGCGACGACCGTCGTGGTGGTTTCAACCGAGACCGCCGGGATGGCGATGAGCAGCGCGGCGGATACCAGGGCAATCGCCGGAACAATGATGATCGCCGAGGCGGCTACGGCCAGAATCGCCGTAATGATGATGATCGTCGGGGCGGTTTCAGCCGGAATCGTCGTGACGGCGACGACCGCCGAGGCGGCTACCAGGGGAACCGTCGCAACGACGATGATCGTCGTGGCGGATTCAATCGCAATCGTAGGGACGACGACCGGCGTGGAGGCTTTGGTCAGAACCGTCGGGATGACGATCGTCGTGGCGGATACCAGGGCAATCGCCGCAACGATGACGACCGTCGCGGTGGGTTCAACCGGGACCACCGCGACGGCGACGATCGCCGGGGCGGCTACCGCGGAAACCGTCGGGACGACAATCGCGGCGGATACGGACGCAACGACAACGATCGCCGCGCATCCCGCAAGACCGACACCGGCGAATACGCACGCGACCAACGCGCCCGCCGTCCGCGCATTCAGGAACCCGAGATCCCCGAAGGCGTCACCGGCCGCGAACTCGACAAAGAGATCTCATCGCAGCTGCGTTCCCTCGACAAAGAGAACGCCGCCATGGTCGCCAAGCACCTCGTCGCCGCAGGCGGTCTGCTCGACCTCGACCCGGAACGCGCCCACGAACACGCCAAGGCCGCCATGGCCAGAGCCGGCCGTGTCGCCGTCGTCCGCGAAGCACTCGGTATCGCCGCGTACTACGTGGAGAAGTACGACGAAGCCGTCCGCGAGCTGCGCACCCACCGTCGCATCTCCGGCTCGAACGACAACATCGCGCTGATCGCCGACGCCGAACGCGGCCGCGGCAAGCCCGAGAAGGCCCTCGAACTGCTGAAGAACTCCGAGGAGCTCGACCTCGACCTCGACACCCACACCGAACTCGTCATCGTCGCGGCCGGAGCCAAGTCAGACCTCGACGACATCGCCGGTGCGCGCCGACTCATCGAGGCCGAGGACTTCACTCAGAAGCCCAGCGGCGGACTCGTCCGTCTCATGGCCGCCTACGCCGAGGTGCTGCGCATCGACGGCGAAGCCGAACTCGCCGACAAATACGAAGAGCTCTCCCGCCGAACCGCCAAGGCGACCGGCACACTCTTCGGCGATGAAGAGCCGGACCTCAACGCCGGCGTCGAAATCGAGACCGTCGAAGAGATCGAGGACGAGCCCGAGGCTCCCGAAGCCGAAGAATCCCCGGCCGAAGCCGACGCCGCTCGCGAAGCAGAAACTGCTCCCGAAGCAGGCGCAGCGTCGGAAGAGACAGGTGCGACGTCCGACGAGCCCGCCGCAGCTCCGAAGTCGAAGACACATGTCTCGGCGAAGGAACTGAAGTCAGTCACAATCACCGACGACGAAATCGAGTCCGAACTCGACGAGATCCTCGCCGAGGCCGACGGAGACAAGTGACACTGGCAGCCGAACAGAACCACTCAGCAGATGGGGCCACGCCCGAAGCATCGGGCGTGCCCATCGACTGTGTCCTGTTCGACCTCGACGGAGTCGTCTACCACGGCAGCCACGCCATCGACGGAGCCGCCGACGGCATCAACTGGCTCCATTCCCAGTCGATCCCCGTCAACTACGTCACGAACAACGCCACCCGCACACCCGAAGCCACTGCCGAGAAGATCACCGGAATGGGTGTCGACGCCTCGGCAGACGAGGTGACCACCTCGGCGCAGGTGCTCGCCGAACGTCTGGCCGAACGATTCGGACCCGGCGCACGCGTCCACCTGCTCGGCACGACCGGGCTGCGCACCGCGCTCGACGACGCCGGACTCGAGATCACGGACTCTCCGGAGGCGAATCCCGTCGCCGTTGCCCAGGGGCTCGACCCGGAGATCGACTACGCGAAGATCGTCCGCACCTGTGACATCATCCGCTCCGGTGCCGAATGGTGGGCGAGCAACCCCGACTACTCCCTCCTCACGGAGACCGGGAAAGTCCCCGGCAACGGTGCCTTCGTCGACCTCATCTCCCGACTCACCGACACCACCCCCGTCATCGTGGGCAAACCCGCCCCGCACATGATGGACTTCGCGGCCGGCCGTCTCGGTGCGCGTCGACCGCTCATGGTCGGCGACCGACTCAACACCGACATCGAAGGCGGCTGTGCCGCCGGCATCGACACGGCCCTCGTCCTCACGGGAATCCACGACATCCACGACGCCCTGCGCGCCGGAACCGAGAGCCGACCGACCTACATCCTGCCGAACCTGTGCGGACTCGAAGCCCTCATCACCGGCACCGACCGCGGCGAGTCCGCCCGGATCGAAGCCGAACTCCGTCGTGCCTGGGCGGCCATCGACGCGGGGGAGACCGACGCCGAGGCGGTCCTGGCCGAAGGACACCTGCCCCATCGGATCGGGGAGAACTCATGAGCGAGACCCCGACTCCGAGGCCCGGACCGAACCACGTGCCGAATCCAGGGGCGACTCCCGGCCCGACCCCCGCCTCGGTGAGCGGGGAGGTGCCGGTCGAAGCCTGGCGGGCCAGCCTCGCCGAAGCCAAAGCGGCACCGGCTGCCGAGCGCCACGAACGACTGAACTCCCTGCTGGGCGACCTCGACGCGCAGGTGGGCTCCTTGTGAGCAGACTCGACCGGGCACTCGTCGACCGCGGGCTGCTGAACTCCCGCTCCCGCGCGGCCCGCGAAATCGCCGCCGGCCGCGTCAGCATCAACGGCCGTACCGCCGCCAAGGCCTCCCACGAAGTGACCGACACGGACGAACTCACCGTCACCGAACCCGACCCCTGGGTCGCCCGCAGCGCCCACAAACTCCTCGGCGCACTCGACGCCTTCGACCTCACCGACCGACTGGGCCGGCTGACCGCCCTCGACGCGGGCGCCTCCACCGGAGGCTTCACCCAAGTCCTCCTCCATCACGGCGTTGACGAGGTCTGGGCCGTCGACGTCGGCCACGACCAGCTCGCCCCCGTCCTCCGCGACGACCCGCGCGTGCACGTCCGCGAAGGACTCAACCTCCGCGAACTGGCCGACTCCGACGTGCCCACCGTCGACCTCGTCGTCGCCGACGTCTCCTTCATCTCCCTGCGCCTGCTCATCGGCCCGCTGCTGACCGCCACGGCGGCAGCCGGGGAGCTCCTCCTCATGGTCAAACCCCAGTTCGAACTGGCACGCGCCTCCCTGGACAAACACGGAGTCGTCACCAGCCGGGACAGTCGCCGCCGCGCCATCGACTCCGTCCTCGAGTCCGTGAACGACAACGACGCCCGCGTCACCGACATCGCACCCTCACCGTTGCCGGGCCCCAGCGGGAACCGAGAGTACTTCCTGCGTGTTCGACGAGGCCGAACACATGACCAGTCCGATAGGCTCGACCAAGCAGACATCCCCGCCCACCTGGACGAAATGATGAGAGGAGAGTCGTGACCAGACACATCATGGTGCTGCTGCACCCCCAACGTGATGAGTCGGCCGTGGCCGCAGTCAGCGTGTGCAAGGCCCTCCTCGACGACGGAATCACCCCCGTCGTCCTCGCCGACGAGATCGTCGGCATCCGCGCCCGCCAGGCCGAAGCCGTCGACGACGAGCCCATCCTCCACCACTGCACCATCATCGACCCCTCCGAACTGGGGGAGTGGAAGGACGCCTGCGAACTCGTCATCGTCCTGGGCGGAGACGGCACGATCCTGCGCGCCGCCGAACGCTTCCACGGCTCCGGCGCCCCGCTCATGGGCGTCAACCTCGGCCACGTCGGCTTCCTCGCCGAAAGCGAGAAGGAAGACCTCGCCGAGGCGGTCCACCGTGCCTCCCAACGCGACTACTCCGTCGAGGAACGACTCGCCCTCGACGTGTCCGTCTGGCACGAGGGCGAGAACATCTTCAACGCCTGGGCGCTCAACGAGGCGACCATCGAGAAGACCTCGAAATCCCGGATGATCGACGTCGTCCTCGGCGTCGACGCCCGCCCCGTGTCCTCCTTCGGCTGCGACGGCGTCATCCTCGCCACCCCCACCGGTTCGACCGCGTACTCGTTCTCCGCCGGCGGACCCATCATCTGGCCCGAGGTCGAGGCACTCATCCTCGTCCCGATCTCCGCCCACGCCCTGTTCTCCAAACCGCTCGTCGTCAACCCGACCTCCCGCCTCGGCGTGGAGATCTCCCCGACGAACCCCGAATTCTCCGCCGTGCTGTGGTGCGACGGCCGCCGCGCCCTCGAACTGCCCTCCGGGGCCCGCGTGGAAGCCACCCGTTCGAAGTCGCCGATCCGACTCGCCCGCCTCCACACCGGCCCCTTCACCGACCGACTCGTCGCTAAGTTCCGCCTGCCCGTCTCCGGCTGGCGAGGACCGATCAAGGAGGCCTGAATGATCTCCGAACTGCGCATCTCCCACCTCGGCGTCATCGCCGAAGCCGCCGTCGAACTCGACACCGGCTTCACCGTCGTCACCGGTGAGACCGGTGCGGGAAAGACCATGTTCGTCTCCGCCCTGTCCCTGCTCATGGGCCGCAAGGTCGGCTCCGGAGTCGTGCGCAAGGGGGCGGAGAAAGCCGAAGTCGAAGGCATCTTCACCGGTGTCGCCGAGCCCGTGCGCGAACGCATCGAAGAGGCCGGCGGCAGCGCCGACGACGAAGCGATCATCTCCCGCACCGTGGCGCTCAAGGGCCGCGCCCGCGCCACCGCGGGCGGTCGCACCGTGCCGATCTCCGTGCTCACCGACATCTCCTCGGACCTCATCACCCTCCACGGCCAGTCCGAACAGCTGCGCCTCAAGGGCGCCGCCCAACAGCGTCACCTCCTCGACGCCGCCGGTGGGCCCGCGCTGACCGAGGTGGCCGACCGCTACCGAGCCGCCTTCGAGAACTGGCGCGAGACCGAAGCCCGCGTCACCCGCATCAAAGACTCCACCGCCGCCCGCCGCGAACGCATCCTGTGGCTGCGCGGCTGCCTGGAGGCCATCGACAAGGTCCGCCCCGAACCCGGGGAAGACGAGACACTGGCCGCACAGTCGGCGAAACTCGGTGCCGCCGCCGAGATCACCCGCGCCGTCGGCACCGCCCACGACCTGCTGCTCGGTTCGGAGATCGACGACGCCGGGGCCGCCGTCGACCTCGTCCATCAGGCCATCAGCACCATCGCCGATGTCGAGAATTCGGACCGAGAACTCGTCACCATCCGCGAAGCCCTGGGCGACGCTGTGCTGCGCCTGTCCGACTCCGCCGCGGAACTGTCGAACTACCTCTCCGGGTTCGACGAACTCGGCGAGACCTCGCTGGAAGAGACCGAAGCCCGGCGAGCGGAACTCGGCACTCTGGCCCCCTACGGCCAGGACGTCGCCGAAGTCCTCGACTTCGAAACCCGATCGGCCGCGGAACTGGCCGAACTCGAAGCCGAGGACCGCGACCTCGACGGACTCGACGCCGAACTCATTGAGGCCCGCGAGACCATGGAGCAGGCCGCCTCGGCGCTCACCGAGATCCGCCGGGCCACCGCTGACGAATTCTCCGCAGCGGTCAGCGACGAACTCGCCGCCCTGTCGATGCCAAAGGCGTCGGTCGCCTTCGAGATCTCCGACCGCGAACCCACCACCCACGGGGCCGACGAGGTCCGGCTGACGTTCGCCGCCCACGAATCCTCCCTCCCCGACGATATTGCGAAGATCGCCAGCGGCGGCGAGCTCTCCCGCGTCATGCTCGCCATCGAAGTCGTTCGAGCCGCCAGCGAATCCATCCCCACCTACGTCTTCGACGAAGTCGACGCCGGCGTCGGAGGCAAAGCGGCCGTGGAGATCGGCCGCCGACTGGCCAAACTCGCCCGCAATGCCCAAGTCATCGTCGTCACCCACCTGCCGCAGGTCGCCGCCTGGGCGGACACCCACGTGACCATCGTCAAGGACGATGACGCCGAGACCGTGCGCTCGGGCGTACAGGAACTGTCCGACGAGGACCGCGTCATCGAACTCTCCCGCATGCTGGCCGGAATGGACGACTCCGCCTCGGCGAAGGCCCACGCGGCCGAACTGCTCGACAATGCACGGCAGGTCAAGGACGCAGTCATCGGCGGCACATGAGAGGTCAAGGACGCTGTCATCGGCGGCACATGAGAGAATGGGCGGACCATGAAAGTGCGTAGACACCGCGAGAACCTCACCGCACCGACTCGGTCCGGTCCCGCCCCTGCCCGCCTGGACCGACGCACAAAAAATCTGACGAAACGCCTCCAAGCGGGCGACATCGCCATCATCAAACACGCCGACATCGACCGCATCTCCGCCGAAGCCCTCGTCGCCTGCCGGCCGGCCGCGGTGATCAACGCCGACAAATCGATCTCCGGCCGCTACCCGAACCTCGGCCCGAGCATCATCGTCGACGCCGGCATCCCCCTCATCGACGCCGCCGGAGCGGAGATCTTCGACACGGTCGACGAAAACGCCGAGATCTCCATCGAGGGCGCCACCGTGTACTCGGGTGACACCGAGGTGGCCACGGGGGTGCTGCAGACGGCCGAATCGATCGCCGAGGACATGCACGCCGCCGAAGCCGGAATGAACTCCGTGCTCGTGGACTTCATCGACAACACGATCGAATACATCCGCAAGGACTCCGACCTGCTCTCGGCCGAACTCGTCGTGCCCGAGGTGAAGACGACGTTCACCGACCGGCATGTGCTCATCGTCGTCCGCGGGTACCACTACAAGGAGGACCTGGCGATTCTGGCCTCCTATATCCGCGAATACCGGCCGCTGCTCATCGGCGTCGACGGCGGAGCCGATGCCATCATCGAAGCCGGCTACCGACCCGACATGATCGTCGGGGACATGGACTCCGTGTCCGACACCGCCCTGACCTCGGGAGCCGAGATCGTCGTCCACGCCTACCGCGACGGCACCGCCCCCGGCACCGAACGGGTCGAAGCCCTCGGCGTCGAATGTGTGGCCTTCGCGGCCTCGGGCACCAGCGAAGACATCGCCATGCTGCTCGCCGACGACAAAGGCGCCGAACTCATCGTCGCCGTCGGCACCCACGACACCGTCATGGAGTTCCTCGACAAGGGACGCAAGGGCATGGCCTCGACCTTCATCACCCGCCTGCGCGTGGGCTCGAAGCTCATCGACGCCAAGGGCGTGTCCCTGCTCTACCGGCAGCGCATCTCCAGCCTGCAGCTGGCCGTGCTCATCATCGCCGGGCTCGTCGCCCTCGGGGTGGCGATGACAGCGACCTCGGCCGGACAGACCTTCCTCGGCCTCATCGGCGCCCAACTCGACGGCCTCTTCGGCTGGATCGGCTCCCTGTTCGGCGGCGACCCCGCAGCATCGGCCGTCTCCGCCGGCCCCATCCAAGGACTGACTCGTGATTGACTTCCGCTACCATCTCGTCTCCCTCGTCTCGGTGTTCCTCGCCCTCGCCGTCGGCATCGTCCTCGGTGCGGGGCCGCTGAAGGAACCGATCGGGGAGTCCCTGCAGAGCCAGGTCGATGCCCTGCGCTCGGACCGCGACAATCTGCGGTCGGACCTCGATGCGGCCAAAGGCAATATCGACAAGCAGAACGAATTCGTCACCGCCGCGGCCCCGGAACTCATCGGCGGCATCCTCGACGGGCAGGAGGTGAGCATCATCGCCGGCCCCGAAGCGGACTCGGAACAGGTCGAAGAGGTCAGCAACCGGGTCAAGGAAGCCGACGGCACCATCGCCGGCGACGTCTCGTTCGTGCCGAACACGCTCAGCCTCGCCGATTCGAATCAGTTCCTCAAACAGTTGCGCACCCTCGTGCCGAACCTGCCGAAGGACGACTCGACCGCTATCCGCGCCGCCCTCGTCATCGCCCTGACCGGTGACGCCTCGATGCTCGAGGACGAAGAGGACCAGACCGAGGCGGAGAAGCAGGCGGCGAAACTCTACGACGCCTTCGTCGAAGCCGACCGTCTGCGCACCGACACCGACCACAAGACGACCTCGCTGTTCATCGTCATCGACGATGAGAACTCGACCCTGGCCGAGGACACTCAGCCCAGCCCGCAGGCCACCGACGACAAGGGCACCCGCACCCTCATCACCGACTTCATCACCGCACTCACCGCCGAAGCCACCTCGGTGGTCGTCGCCGGCGACGCTGGATCGGCCCAGAACGGACTCGTCAACGTGCTGCGGACGGAGAAATCCCGCGCCAGCACCGTCGACGGGCTCGGCCTCGGAGCCGGCCCCGTCATCACCGTGCGCGCACTGTCCGTCGGGGAAGCCGGAAGACACGGGCACTTCGGATTCGCCGAGGACGCCGAAGGCATCCTGCCGGCCAAGACCGAAGAGAAGCAGTCCGACGAGTCGAAGAAGGAGGATCCGCAATGATCCGCTCCATCGTCAGCACCGCCGTCGCCGGACTCGCCGGCTTCACCGCGACGAAGGCCGTGCTCAGATCGCGGCTGCGCACCCATGAGGCAGTGGTGCGCACCAACCACGCCGGGCACGAGGTCTCGCTCGCCGAAGGCCCCGCCGTCGCCGCGGGACTGCTGGCCGGCAGCCTGCTCATCGAAGACCCCCGCCAGCGGACGGCGAGCCTGCTGGCCACGGCCGCGGCGGGCGGCCTCGGCGCCGTGGACGACTTCTGCGAATCCGGATCCTCCAAAGGACTGCGCGGGCACCTGTCCGCCCTGGCCCGCGGGGAGATCACGACCGGGACGATCAAGGTCGCCGGCATCCCGCTCGCCTCGATCGCGGCCGCCGCGATCCTGCGCAGCCGAACCCGCCCGACCGGGGTCTTCGGCCGGAAAGCTGACCGTCCCTGGTACGCGGCGGCCGCAGATGTCGTCGTCACCGGGGGAGTGATCGCCGGATCGGCGAACCTGTTCAACCTCCTCGACCTCCGGCCCGGCCGGGCACTCAAGGCCGGAGCACTGACCCTGGCGTTCACCGACCACGATCGCCGTGTGTCCTGGGCTCCATCCGGAGCGATCGCGGGAGCCACGGCCGCAGCCTGGTCCGACGACCTCGCCGGTGACGCGATGCTCGGCGACACCGGGGCCAACGCCCTGGGCGCGGCGATCGGCGTGATCCTCGCCGAAACCGCAAGCCCCGCACAGCGTCGCCTCATCCTCGCCGTCCTCGCCGGACTCACCCTGGCCAGCGAGAAGGTGTCCTTCACCTCCGTCATCGAATCGACCCCGGGCCTGAGGGAGATCGACTCGTTCGGCCGCGAGGGCGTGTGAACAAGCTCGTTCGAGTCCTCGCCTCCACGGCGCTACTCGTCTCGATCATCACCCTGCTGACCCGACTGGTCGGCTTCCTGCGCTGGCTGGTGTTCTCGGCCACCGTCGGCGCCGGCACCGTCGGCACCGCCTATCAGAGCGCGAACCAGGTTCCGAACATCCTCTTCGAGGTCGTCGCCGGCGGGGCCCTGGCCGGAGCGGTCATCCCGCTGCTCGCCGTCCCCCTGGCCAGAGCAGACCGGGAGACCGCCGGACGCATCGCCTCCGGCCTGCTGACCTGGGCGATCAGCGTCACCCTGCCCCTGTCGATCCTCCTGGCCGTGTTCGCCCCGCAGATTGCGAACCTGCTCGTCGACACGAAGACCAGCGACGCGGGGGTGCAGGCGACCGTGGAGCTGCTGCTCATGTTCTCCCCGCAGCTCGTCCTCTACGGAATCGGCGCCGTGCTCACCGGAGTGCTGCAGGCCCACCGGAAGTTCCTGTGGCCGGCGTTCGCCCCGCTGCTCTCCAGCCTCGTCGTCATCGGCAGCTATATCGTCTACAGTTCCGTCGGCGGCAGCGACGATACCTGGCAGACCCACCTCGGCTGGCTCGGCTGGGGCACCACCGTCGGCGTCGCCGCCCTCGCTCTTCCCCTGGCCCTGCCCATGGCCTCGACCGGACTGAAGCTGCGCCCCACCTTCTCGTTCCCTCCCGGAGTCGCCCACCGTGCGCTGCGCCTGGCCGGAGCCGGAATGTCGGCCCTGCTCGCCCAGCAGGCCGCGGTGCTCGCAACCCTGAGCTTGGCAAACCACTCGGGTGGAGACGGCACGCTCGTGCTCTTCAGCTACATCAACGCCGTCTACCTCCTGCCCTACGCTGTGCTCGCCGTGACCGTGGCGACCGTGATCTTCCCGACGCTCTCAACCTGGGTGGGACGATCCACCGACCCGGAGGCGACCGAGCACAGACGTGCGGAAGCCGGTGTGCGGATGCGGTCGGTGACCTCGACGACGACGGCGCTCATCATCGCCATCGGCGGCCTCGGCGCGGTCATCCTGCTCTCGGCCGCAGGCCCCCTGCAGACCTTCTTCATCGCCATCGACGCCGAAAGCGAATCCGCCGCACCCTTCGACTCCATGGCCACAGCGATCATGGTCATGGCCTTGGCCGTGCCCGGATGGTCCTTCGTCGCGTGGGGCACCCGCGTCTTCTATGCAGTGGAACGTTCCCGCTTTTCGGCGGCAGCCACGACGACGGGGTGGATCCTCGTCATCGTCGGCATGATCGCGGCCATCCTCATCACGGGTGCGAACGGCAATCCTGGACTGACCCTCGTCTGCATCTGCAGCGGCTATGTGCTGGGCATGACCGTCGCCGGAGTGTTCCTGCTCGTGAACATGCGCCGTGTCCTCGGCCCCACCGGACTCGCACTCGTCGGGCGTCGGTCAGTGCTCGCTCTCGGGGCTGCCGTCGTCGCAGGCACAGCCGGAGTAGTGACCTCGCAGTGGTTCGGGGGGCTGCTCGACAACTCCGCGAGCTCCGCCGTCATCGCCGGAATCGTCGCAGCCCTCCTCGGCTGCGTCGTCTTCGGACTCATCGTGCTCATCGTCGACCGCGGCTTCCTCGGCGAAGTCCGCGGCCTGCTCGCCGACCGCAACCGGGCCGGCGTCAACGACGAGACGACCGTGCACGCAGCCGAAGCGAATTCGGCTGCAACAGGCATCACCACCGCCGACCCCGCCGGCCCCGATAGCAGACCCGCTGACGCCGGCAGCACCGCCGACGCCGACAGCACCACCGGCACGCACAACAGAGACCACGGCCCCAGTGACACCGACAGAGAGGGAGACTCATGAGGATCGTCTTCGTCATCGGCACCTCGACCGGGGGAGTCGGCACCCATGTGCGGGCGCTGGCCCGCGAGCTGACCGCCGCCGGTCATGAGATCGGCGTCATCGGACCCGCCGCCACCGACGAACACTTCGGCTTCTCCCTGCTGCCCGGAGTCCAGTTCGGCGTCCTCGAGCTCGGCACCGGAATCGGGGCCTCCGACGCCGCCCTCATCCGTCGGCAGCGCACACTGCTGCGCAGCTTCGCTCCGCAGATCGTCCACGCCCACGGCTTCCGGGCTGGGCTCATCACCCACCTGACCCTGCGCACGTTGAAGACGCGACCGAAATTCGTCCTCAGCCTCCACAACCGAGCCAGCGGGCACGGACTGCGCGGCAAGGTCGAAACCCGTGTCGAGAGGATGCTCGCCCGCGGAGCCGACCTCGTCCTCGGGGCCAGCACGGACCTCGTCGACCGTGCCCGCGGAATCGGCGCCCGGACCGCCCGGTTCCTCCCGGCCGCCGCACCCGAGGTGACCCCCGTGTCCGCTGAGGCGGCCGCCGCCACCCGCGCGACTCTGGCCGAGGAGTTCGACTTCGATCCCGGCGCACTCATCGTCCTCGCCGTCGGTCGCGTGGCCAAGCAGAAGAACTACCCGATGCTCGTGCGCGGGCTCGCCCGGCTCGGCGACGATCCGCCCGACACCGCGACCAACCCACCTGGCAGCGCTTCGCCGGCCCGCCTCGGCGAGGGGAATCGACAGGGAGACATCGTCGTCCTCATCGCCGGAGCCGCCGATGAGGTGGTGCTCGCCGACGTCCGCGCCCGATACGCCGACGCCGCAGCCGCCTCGGCGATTCCGGCCCTGCATTTCCTCGGACCGCGCGACGACATCGCCGAACTCGCGGCCGCCGCGGACATCTACGCGCTCACCAGCGTGTGGGAGGCCCGCGCGTTGGTCCTCCAGGAGGCACTCATCTCCGGCAAGGCGATCGTGGCCACCGCCACCGGCGGCAGCGCCGAACTCGTCGGCGACGCCGGGATCCTCATCGACGATGACGACGACGCCGCATTCGCCGCGGCCGTGGCCGAACTCGCCGTCGATCCCGCCCGCCGCGCCGCACTCGGAGCCGAAGCCAGGGCGCGCGGAGCGAAGCTTCCCGATGAGAGGGAAGTCGCCGAAGAACTCGCAGGTCTTTACACGGAACTCGTGTCTGCCCAGGTAGGCTAGAACCAGCGTCGAACGAAAGAAGAGGATGAGGAAATGAGCGAATCCGGCGAGGTCAACCCACTGAGCGCAGACACGAGGATTCTGCACGTGCTCGCCGATACCACCGGTCCCGTCGTCGAAGTGGCGAAGCTCGCCGTGCTCGGCCACCTCCGGGCCGGCTTCAAGGTCGCCGTCGCCGCGCACCGGTCACTGCTGGGCACCTTCGGCGTTCCCGAGGAACTGGCCGGCGAATTCCGTGAGATCGAACTCGCGGCACGCAGACGCTTCTCGATGGCCGACCCGAACACCGCCTTCACTCTTCACAAGTACTACCAGCACGTGGACATCGTCCACGCGCACGGACTGCACGCCGCGACGCTCGCCGGTCTGGCCTTCACAGGCCTGCCCGCCCGCCTGCACCCGAAGCTCGTGGCCACCATCGAATCCTTCGACTCCGCGAACGTCATCGAGAAGACCGGAGCCGAGATCGTCGGCCGCACCGCCACCGCAGTCCTCGGCACGACCGAACCCGTCGTCGACTACTACGGCGGCCGCATCCCCGTCGTCGAACGCGCCGAACTCGTCCACCCGGACATCGACGTCGACCTCACGGTGCGCACACCGCGGGCCGAGGTCCGCAGCGAACTCGGCGTCGCGCAAGGCACCTGGATGGTCGCCAGCCCCATCGCCCTGCGCGACCACACGGCCCTGGCGACGGTGCTCGACGCCGCCGACCAGATCAACGGCCGACGCCGCGACCGCAACGTCGTCTTCGTCCTCACCGGCACCGGCAAGGACCGCTCGACGATCGCCCGCGAATTCGCCGACCGCGGGGTCCTCGTCGCCCCCGCCGGCGATCTCGTCGATGTGGCGGCCGCCGCCGACGTCGTCATCGCCAGCGAGACCATGACGGGTCTGTCCCACGAAGACCTCATGCAGCTGTCGAAGCCGGCCGTCTTCATCGGCAGCGAACGCCGCGCCGGCATCTGGGGAGAGGCCGCGAAGGCCGTTCCCGCCGATGACACGGACGCGCTGCTGCGTGAGATCAATCATCTTCTCGACGACCCGGCCGGACGCGGAACCTCCGCTGTGGCAGCGAAGAAGCGGGTCATCGACGTGAGCAACGGGGCGGCGATCTCCGAAACGCTGCTCGATCTGTACGCCGAGGTCGACGCCGTCTCGGACTCGTGAGCCGGACTTTGATAGAATCAAATCCCGTGGTGAATCGAACTGGCCCTGGCGGCACACATACGGCAAAGCACATCTTCGTCACGGGAGGCGTCGCCTCCTCGTTGGGCAAGGGTCTGACGGCATCGAGCCTCGGCCATCTGCTCACTCAGCGCGGCCTCACCGTGGCCATGCAGAAGCTGGATCCCTACCTCAACGTGGATCCCGGCACGATGAACCCCTTCCAGCACGGTGAAGTCTTCGTCACCGAGGACGGCGCAGAGACCGACCTCGACATCGGCCACTACGAGCGCTTCCTCGACAACAGCCTCGACGGTGCCGCGAACGTGACCACCGGGCAGATCTACTCCTC
This sequence comes from Brevibacterium limosum, assembly GCF_011617705.1. NCBI lineage: Bacteria > Bacillati > Actinomycetota > Actinomycetes > Micrococcales > Brevibacteriaceae > Brevibacterium > Brevibacterium limosum. The sequence goes on from NZ_CP050154.1 coordinate 1,688,910, forward strand.
GGTCATCGCGAAGGAACGCCGCGGCGCGTACCTCGGCGACACCGTTCAGGTCATCCCGCACATCACCGACGAGATCAAGGCGCGGATGCGCGCCCAGGCCGAACGCCCCGAGGCGGACCGCCCCGATGTCATCATCACCGAGATCGGCGGCACCGTCGGCGATATCGAATCCCAGCCCTTCCTCGAAGCGGCCCGCCAGGTCCGCCACGACATCGGCCGGGACAACGTGTTCTTCATCCACGTCTCCCTCGTGCCCTACCTCGGGCCCTCCGGCGAGCTGAAGACGAAGCCGACCCAGCACTCCGTGGCGACTCTGCGCTCCATCGGCATCCAGCCCGATGCCATCGTGCTGCGCTCCGACCGCGAGCTGCCGGACTCGATCCGCGCGAAGATCGCCGGCGCCTGCGACGTCGAGACCGAAGCGGTCGTGTCCTGCGTCGACGCCCCGAGCATCTACGACATCCCGAAGGTCCTCCACGACGGCGGCCTCGACGTATTCGTCATCCGCAACCTCAACCTGCCCTTCCGCGACGTCGACTGGACGAAGTGGGACTGGGTGCTCGAACGCGTGCACAACCCGTCCCGGGACGTCACGATCGGCATCGTCGGCAAGTACATCGACCTGCCCGACGCCTACCTCTCCGTCACCGAGGCGCTGCGCCACGGCGGTTTCGCCAACGACGCGAAGGTCAGGATCAAGTGGATCCAGTCCGATGACTGCTCCACCGAAGCCGGGGCCGCGGCGGCACTGGACGGTCTCGACGCGGTCTGCGTGCCCGGCGGCTTCGGCATCCGCGGCATCGAAGGCAAGCTCGGAGCCCTCGAATACACCCGCACCAACGGCATTCCGACCCTGGGTCTGTGCCTGGGTCTGCAGTGCATGGTCATCGAATACGCACGCAACGTCGCCGGCATCGAGGCGGCCTCGTCGTCCGAATTCGACCCCGAGACCACGGCTCCGGTCGTCGCGACCATGGCCGAGCAGCTCTCGATCGTCGAAGGCGAAGGCGACCTGGGCGGCACCATGCGCCTGGGCACCTACGAGGCGAAGCTCACCGAAGGCAGCGTAGTGGCCGGCGTGTACGGGGCGACGACGATCAGCGAACGTCACCGTCACCGCTACGAGGTCAACAACACCTACCGCGACCAGCTCGCCGAGGCGGGGCTCGAATTCTCCGGTACCTCACCCAACGGTGAGCTCGTCGAGTTCGTCGAACTGCCTACGCATCCGTTCTACGTCTCCACTCAGGCGCACCCCGAGCTGAAGTCGCGTCCGACCTCACCGCATCCGCTGTTCGCCGGTCTGGTCGCCGCCGCACTCGAACGTCAGTGACCGTTGTCCATGAACACTGGGAATGCCGCCGGCGAGAACGCCGGCGGCATTCGCCGTTCCACCACCGTCGATGATCAGGAAGGCACTCCATGAGCTCTGCACACGATGAGGTCCTGCAGGACGAACCGGTGACCCCGCCGATCTCCTCGTCCGAAGTCGTCTACGAAGGCGCAGTCTGGGACATCCGCAAGGAGACCTTCGACCTGCCCGAGGCGTCCGGACTCGTCCGCGATCTCATGGCGCACACCGGTGCCGTCGGCGTCGCCGTCATCGACGATCGGCAGCGGATCCTGCTGGCCCAGCAGTACCGGCACCCCGTCCGGGCCCGCCTGTGGGAGGTCCCGGCCGGTCTGCTCGACATCCCCGGGGAGGACCCGCTCGATGCGGCGAAGCGGGAACTCGTCGAGGAGGCCGACCTCACCGCCGCACAGTGGGAACTCCTCAGCGACTCCTGCCTGACCCCGGGTGGCAGCTCCGAGACGATGCGCCTCTACCTGGCCCGCGAGCTCTCCTTCGTCCCCGAGGCCGATCGTCACGAACGCGGCGAGGAAGAGGCGGGGTTCCGCTTCGCATGGGTCGACGTCGACGAAGCACTCGAGGCCGTGGCCGATGGACGGATCACCAACGCGATCGCCCAGCTCGCGATCTTCCAGGTCGACCGGGTGCTGCGCGCCGAAGCGGCGCGAGCGCCAGTGGAGCTGCGCCCGGTCGATGCGCCCAGGCGACTCGTCGACGGCCGTCCCGACTTCGGCCGCGGTGCGACGGTCGGGACGACCGGTTCAGGTGGCGGGGATGGGCTGCCCACACAGGTCGGCCCGAGCGAGGACTGATCTCCTGTGGCTCGGCACGGGGCCGAACTGCTGCCGGAGGACCTGCCCGAGGACCTGCGGCGCGCATTCGAGTCCTATCTCGCCTCCCTGCGGTTCGAGCGGGGACTGTCGATGAACTCCATCGACGCCTACGCCCGTGACCTCGCCCGGTACGGAACGTGGCTGAGCGACGACGGGGTGAGCCGCCTCGGCGAGGTCGATCGACGGAAGGTGGAGAGCTATGGCCTCCACCTGCTCGATTCGGGACTGGCGCCGCGGAGTCGGGCACGCGCACTCGTCGCGGTGCGACGATTCCACACCTTCGCGCTGGGGGAGAACCTCGCGTCCACGGACCCCGCCTCCGAGGTCAGCCCACCGCAGGAGGGACTGCGCCTGCCCAAGGCCCTCGCGCTCGATGACATCGAAGCGATGATCGCGACCACGGACGGCCAGGAGCCGGTGCAGATCCGGGCCGCGGCCCTCCTCGAACTCCTCTACGCCACGGGGGCGCGCATCTCCGAAGCCGTGGGGATCGACCTCGATGACCTCGACCTCGACTCCGGGCTCGTCCGGCTCTACGGAAAGGGCGGGAAGGAGAGGATCGTGCCCTTCGGATCCCACGCCGCCCGAGCCCTGGGAGCGTGGGTGGCCCGAGCGCGGCCGGCGATGGCGGCGAAGGCAAAATCCTCGTCCGCAGGTGCACTGTTCCTCAACGCACGCGGCACCCGGCTCTCCCGGGTCTCGGCGTGGCAGATCGTCAAGGACGCAGGTCAGGCGGCGACGATCGACGCAGAGGTCTCCCCACACACATTCCGGCACTCCTTCGCCACGCATCTGCTCGAAGGAGGGGCGGACATCCGCGTCGTACAGGAGCTGCTCGGACATGCCTCGGTGACGACGACGCAGATCTATACGAAAGTCTCCGAGGAGACACTGCGGGAAGTGTACGCGACCTCGCACCCTCGGGCGCGGTAGGGTTGGACGTAGAGCAACGAAAGGTGGCCATCCGAGTGATGAATACGCAAGAGGCGTTGGATATCCCCCAGCAGCGGACCGCAAGCGAGCCCCAGGAGTATCCGGAGCCGGCACCCCTGGATTCGCATGGGCCCGCCCGCATCATCGCGATGGTCAATCAGAAGGGCGGAGTCGGGAAGACGACCTCGTCGATCAACCTCGGAGCGGCCCTGGCCGCCTACGGCCGCAAGATGCTGCTCGTCGACTTCGACCCGCAGGGCGCACTGTCCGTCGGACTGGGACTCAACCCCTATGAGCTCGACATCAGCATCTACAACCTGCTGATGAACCCGCGACTCGACCCGCACGAGGTCATCGTCGAAACGGACTTCGACAACATCGACATCCTGCCGGCGAACATCGACCTCTCCGCGGCCGAAGTCCAGCTCGTCGGCGAGGTCGCCCGCGAGCAGGTGCTCGCTCGTGCCCTGTCGAAGGTCGCCGACGAATACGATGTCATCCTCATCGACTGCCAGCCCTCGCTCGGACTGCTCACCGTCAACGCGCTGACGGCCGCCCACGGTGTCGTCATCCCGCTCGAGACCGAGTTCTTCGCACTGCGCGGCGTCGCCCTGCTGGTCGAGACGATCGAGAAGGTCCAGGACCGGCTCAACCCCTCACTCGAGGTCGACGGAATCCTCGCCACGATGTTCGACTCGCGGACCCTGCACTCGAAGGAAGTCATGTCGCGGGTGACCGAGGCCTTCGGCGACAAGGTCTTCGAGACCGTCATCAACCGCACCGTGAAGTTCCCCGACGCCTCTGTGGCGGCCGAACCGATCACAAGCTTCGCACCCAAACACGCCGGCTCCGAAGCCTACCGTCGACTGGCCCGGGAGCTCATCGCCCGCGGAGGCGCACCCTGAGCGACTTCGTAGTCCACGAGGAGGAAGCGGCACCCGTTTCAGGAGAGGCCGTTTCTGGCGAAGCATCCGCGGAGGCCGAAGTCGTCTCCGGCGATGACACGACGACCGGCGATGGCACTGCATCCGGCGATGACGCCGCGCAGGGTTTCCAGGTGCGGTTGGAGAACTTCACCGGCCCCTTCGACCTGCTGCTGGGTCTGATCTCGAAACGCCGCCTCGACGTCACGGAGATCGCGCTGGCCGAGGTGACCGATGAGTTCATCGCCTACACCACCGAACTCAAGGATCAGGCGAACCTCGCCGAGATCTCCCAGTTCCTCCTCGTCGCCGCGACCCTGCTCGACCTCAAGACCGCGCGACTGCTGCCGCACGAAGACGGTGAGGAGGTCCTCGACCTCGAACTGCTCGAGGCCCGCGACCTCCTCTTCGCCCGACTGCTGCAGTACAAGGCGTACAAATCCGTGTCCGGATACCTCGCCGAGGCGATGGCCGCCGGGTCGATCCGCGCCCCACGCGATGTCGGACTCGAAGCCGAGTTCCAGGACGTGCTGCCGCCGTTGGAGCTCAACATCGGCCCAGGAGAGCTGGCCGGAATCTTCGCCACGGTGCTCCAGCGCGACCACACCCCGCCGAGCGTGGCCGTCGACCACATCCACTTGCCGCTGGTCAGCGTGTCCGAACAGCGCGGGCACATCCTCGCACTGCTGCGCGCCGGTGACGTCGACTTCCAGGATCTGCTCGAAACCGCCGAGAACACTCTGGTGGTCGTGGCGAGGTTCCTCGCCCTGCTCGAACTGTTCAAGGTCGGACTCTGCGACTTCGACCAGCCCGAACCCCTGGGCCGGCTGCTCATCCACCGCACCGAGATGAACGAGGACGGGGTCGACCTGCGCACCGAAGGCGCCTGGAGCGCCGACGAAGACGACGATGGGGGAGTGCGATCATGATCGACGACGAGGTCCTCGCCGGCATCGAAGCCGTCCTCATGATCACCGATTCGGCCGTCAGCGCCGACGACCTCGCAAGTTCTCTCGGCCTCGACGAGGACACGGTCCTCGAAGCCGTCCAGACGCTCAAGGCCGACTACGACGGGGATGAGAACCGGCGACAGCGCGGGTTCGAGATCCGCCACGTCGCCGGAGGCTTCCGCATCTTCTCCCGCGGCGACTACCACGAAGTCGTCAAGGACTTCCTCACCGCCGGGCAGAGCGCGAAGCTCTCCCAAGCCGCACTCGAGACTCTGGCGGTCATCGCCTACCGGCAGCCGATCTCCCGTCCCCGCATCGCCGCCATCCGCGGAGTCAGCGTCGACGGCGTCATCCGCACCCTGCTGCTGCGCGGACTCATCGTCGAAGCCGGCAAGGAGGCGTCCACCTCGGCGCTGCTCTACGCCACCACCCCGCAGTTCCTCGACACGATGGGCATGAACGCGATCGATGACCTGCCCGATATCGCCCCCTACCTGCCCGAAGACGCCGACGTCGCCGAACTCGGCGCGGAAGACACCGAGGTGCTCGCCGAAATCGACGGCGCCCTCGAAGACGATCTCGACGACGATCCCGATTCGGCCGCCGAGATGTCACGAGTCGGTGATTGATTTGAGAGAATGGATGTATGAGTCCCTACCGTGATCACCGCGCCCCCGGCGGGCGCCAGAACCGACCCAGCCGAAAACAGCGCGCAGCGACGGCCGATCAGGCCTCCGACAAGGGCGGTTCGGGTGCCGGTCAGACATCGGACGCCCACGTCAGCGGGGGTGTGCGGTTGCAGAAGGTGCTCGCCGAGGCGGGCCTGGGATCACGTCGTGCCTGCGAACAGCTCATCGTCGACGGCCGAGTCGAGGTCGACGGCAGCATCGTGACCGAACTGGGCACCCGGATCGACCCCGAAACGCAGTCCGTGTACGTGGATACAGTGAGAATTTCGACACAGACCAAGAAGGTCTACCTCGTGCTCAACAAGCCCGCGGGGGTCGTGTCGACCATGAGCGATCCCGAAGGCCGGCCCTGCCTGGCCGACTACGTGCGCAACAACAACGAGCGCCTCTTCCACATCGGCCGCCTCGACACCGAGACCGAAGGCATCATCCTGCTCACCAACGACGGGGAGCTGAGCAACCGCCTGGCCCACCCGCGCTACGAGATCCCGAAGACCTACCTCGCGAAGGTCAAGGGCCAGCTGGCGAAGGACGCCGGAGCCATCCTCAAGGCCGGAATCGACCTCGAAGACGGATTCGTCAAGGTCGATGACTTCAGACTCGTCGATTCGACCCCGGGCAAGTCCGTCGTCGAACTCACCCTCCACTCCGGCCGCAACCGCATCGTGCGCCGCCTGCTCGCCGAGATCGGCCACCCGGTGGAGCGCCTCGTGCGGCTGAAGTTCGGACCCATCGTCCTCGACGAGCAGAAGCAGGGCAAGATCCGCCCGCTGCGCTCCGATGAGGTCGGCGCACTGTTCGAGGCCGTCGGTCTGTGAGAGTCCACATCATCGGCACCGGCCTGCTCGGTGCCAGCCTGGGTTTGGCGCTGAGCGCACAGGGCCATCAGGTGACCCTCGAAGACACCTCGCCGACCGCGCAGCAGCTCGCCGCTGACCTCGGCGCCGGTCAGGTCGTCAACCCGACCGATGCCTTCGCCGAGGAGGCCGGCCCGACCGATGCCACCGATGTGTCGGCGCCCGCACACCCGGACATCGTCGTCGTCGCGACCCCGCCCGATGTGGCCGCCTGGGTCATCGCCGCGGCACTCGAGGACTACCCGAACGCCACGGTCACGGACGTCGCCAGCGTCAAGACCCGCCTGCTCGAAGCGGTGCGCGAACTGGTCACCGGCACTCGGCTCGATCGCTACATCGGCTGCCATCCGATGGCCGGACGCGAGAAGTCCGGAGCGATCGCCGCCCAGTCGGACCTCTTCACGGCCCGGCCCTGGGTGATCTGCTCGGATGAGGACACACCGGCCGACCGCCTCAGCGAGGTCATCGCTATGGCCGAGGACACGGGCGCCTCGGTGCTCCACCTCGACCCGCGCATCCACGATGCCGCGGTCGCGAAGGTCTCGCATGTGCCGCAGATCGTGTCCTCCCTGGTGGCCTCCCAGCTGCGCCATGCGCCCTTGGAGGAGATCTCGCTGGCCGGGCAGGGACTGCGCGATGTCACCCGCATCGCCGCCTCGGATCCGGGCCTGTGGACGCAGATCCTGACCGGCAACGCCGAGGAGGTCCGGTCCGTGCTCATCGATCTGCGCACCGAACTCGACGAGGTCATCGGCGCCCTCGAACTCGGGCCCGGGTCGACCGGGCTGCTCGCGAAGGCGATCGCCCTGGGCAACGAGGGCCACGACCGGATTCCCGGCAAGCACGGGCAGCCGCCGACCACCTATGCTGTTGTCACGATCCTGGTTCCGGATACCCCCGGTATGCTGGCCCGGCTGTTCAAGGACATCGGCGACCTCGGCGTCAACGTCGAAGACTTCAGGATGGATCACGCCTCCGGTCGGAAACTGGGCATGGTCGACGTGTCCGTGGTCCCGGCCATCCAGCAGGAGCTGGAGATCGGATTGCTGTCGAAGGGATGGCAGATCCCCGAATCCGCCATCGAGAGAGAAGGAACTGCATGAGCGTCGTAGCCATTGACGGACCGTCCGGAGTGGGCAAGTCGAGCACCGCCAAGGAGGTGGCGCGTCGGCTGGGCTACCAGTACCTCGACACAGGGGCGATGTACCGGGCGATGGCGTGGCTGTGCCGGGGCCGCGGGGTCACCGACCCCGTCGACGTGCTCGAACAGGTGCGCGGTGCGGATCTGGAGATCTCGCTGAGCCCCGACGAATTCTTCGTCTCCGTCGACGACATCGACGTCACCGAGGACATCCGCGGTGAGGACGTCTCGTCGAATGTGCAGACGGTCTCCGGCGTCATCGACGCCCGCGAGGAGCTCATCGAGATGCAGCGGTCCTATATCGCCGCCGCCTCCGAGGGCATCGTCGTCGAAGGCCGGGACATCACGACCGTGGTGGCCCCCGACGCCGATGTGCGCATCCTCATGACCGCCCGCGATGAGGTCCGTGTGGCCCGCCGGGCCAAGGAAGTGCACGGCAATGCCGAGGCCGAGGCGATCGCCGCCACCCAAGCCCTCGTCACGGGCCGTGACGCCAAGGACTCCGCCACGACGAGCTTCCTCGAGGCCGCCGACGGAGTGTACACACTCGATACCAGCGACATCGACTTCGACCAGGTGGTCGAGACGGTGCTGCAACTGGTGAAGGACTCACAATGAGCGAATCCGAATTTCACGAGACACCCGACGACGACCTCGTCGACCGTGTCGAGAGCATCAGCGATGAGGAGGCCGAGCAGCGGGCGACCGCGCTCGAGGCCGGACTCGAAAGCTATGAGCTCGAAGACGAGGACCGTGCGCTGCTGCGCGCCTACGGCTTCGACGAAGACGACGACGAAGAGCTCGGTGCCGCACCGGTGCTGGCCGTCGTCGGTCGCCCCAACGTCGGCAAGTCGACGCTGGTCAACCGCATCCTCGGCCGCCGCGAAGCCGTCGTCGAGGACGTTCCGGGAGTCACCCGTGACCGGGTGAGCTATCGGGCGGAATGGAACCGACAAGAATTCACCCTCGTCGACACCGGCGGTTGGGATCAGGACTCGAAGGGCATGGCCTCGCGCATTGCGATCCAGTCCGAGATCGCCGTGGACATGGCCGACGCCGTCCTCCTCGTAGTCGACGCCACGACCGGTCCGACCTCGACCGATGAGATGGTCGTGAAGATGCTGCGTCGGAAGAAGAAGCCGGTCCTCCTCGCCGCGAACAAGGTCGACGACGAGCGCGGCGAGCTCATGGCCGCCGAACTCTGGGGCCTGGGCCTCGGCCAGCCCTGGACGGTGTCGGCTCTGCACGGTCGGGGAGTCGCCGACCTGCTCGACGAAGTGCTCACGATCCTGCCCGAGGTCTCGGCCGTCGACACCCGCGTCGAAGAGGGCGGACCGCGTCGGGTGGCCCTCGTCGGTCGTCCGAACGTCGGCAAGTCCTCCCTGCTCAACCAGCTCATCGGCAGCGACCGTGTGCTCGTGGACAATGTCGCCGGCACCACCCGTGACCCCGTCGACGAGCTCATCGAGCTCGGTGGGAAGCAGTGGCGGTTCGTCGACACCGCCGGTATCCGCCGTCGTGCCCATCAGGCCAGCGGCGCCGATTTCTATGCCGCGCTGCGCACGCAGACCGCGCTCGAACGCGCCGAGGTGGCCCTCGTCCTCATGGAGGTCCAGGATCCGCTGAGCGAGCAGGACGTGCGCATCGTCATGACCGCCGTCGAGGCGGGTCGTGCCGTGGTGCTGGCGTTCAACAAGTGGGATCTGCTCGATGACGAACGTCGCTTCTATCTGGAGCGGGAGATCGAACGGGACCTCGGCCATGTGGCTTGGGCGCCGCGCGTGAACATCTCGGCGAAGACCGGACGTCACGCCGAGAAGCTCGTACCGGCGATGGAAACCGCTCTCGAAGGCTGGGACACCCGCATTCCGACGGGTCGGCTCAACGCGTTCCTCGGCGAACTCGTCGCGGCCAACCCGCACCCGGTGCGCGGCGGCAAGCAGCCGCGTATCCTCTTCGGCACTCAGGCGCAGTCGCGTCCGCCGAAGTTCGTGCTCTTCACCACCGGCTTCCTCGATCCCGGCTATCGCCGGTTCATCACCCGTCGTCTGCGTGAGACGTTCGGCTTCAAGGGCACGCCCATCGAAGTGTCGATGCGCATCCGCGAGAAGCGTCGGGGACGCTGAATGAACGAGGACGAGCAGACGGCGACATCGGGCGCCGCTGACGGTGCCGGCGGCACAGCCGGCGATGCCGCGTGCCCGACCGCGTCTGCGCCGTCCTCAGGATCGGTGACGGAGTCCGGACCGGACTCCGCGAGGGAGTCTTCCGGTCCTGCCACCTCCACGGGGGCGCGGAGCGGCGGGGCCGCCTCGGCGACAGAGGAATCCACCTCAGCATCCGGTGAGGAATCGGACGCGGTCGACGGAGCACGGCCCTGGCATGCGCGCCCACCGGCACGGGCGCTGATGATCGCAGTGACCCTGGCGGGGTTGGCCTACGCGCTGATGTTCTTCCGCGGGCTCCAGGACATCGTGGCTCCGGTGTTCCTCGCACTGAACTTCTACATCGTCGTCTACCCGGTGCAGCGGATGCTCACCCGGATCAAGGTGCCGCGGGCGATTGGAGCGTGCATCTCGGTCGTGCTCGTGCTGTGCATGATCTTCGCGTTCTTCGGACTCACCGCATGGTCGGTGGCCGAACTCGTCATCCTCATCCCCAGCTACAGCAACGAACTCGTCAACACGTACCAGAATGCCTTGGCGCTGCTGTCGGACATCGGAGTGACCTCCTCGGTGATCCAGCAGCAGCTCTCAGCTTTCGACGTCCGCTCCGTCCTCGACGCGATCTACCCGCTGCTGACGAACGTGTCCTCGGTCGCCGGGCTGCTGACCACGGTGATCATGGCGGTGTTCTTCGTGGCGATGGATTCGATGGGCATCGACAGGCGGATGGGGATGCTGCTCGACGTGAAGCCCTCGCTGTCGGCGTCGATCGGCGACTTCGCGGGCGGTGTCCGCCGCTACTGGGTGGTGGCCACGATCTTCGGCCTCATCGTCGCATTCCTCGACGTCATCGCCTTGGCGATCATCGACGTTCCGCTCATCTGGGTGTGGGGCGTGCTCGCTTTCCTGACGAACTACATCCCGAACATCGGCTTCGTCATCGGCCTCGTCCCGCCGGCGCTGCTGGCGCTGGTCGACAGCGGGTGGCAGTCGGCCCTGTGGGTGGTCATCGCCTACAGCGTGCTCAACTTCGTCATCCAAGCGATCATCCAGCCGAAGTTCACTGGCGAATCCGTCGGCGTCACCCCGCTGGTGTCGTTCCTGTCGCTGCTGTTCTGGGTGTGGATCCTCGGCTGGCTCGGCGCCCTCCTGGCACTGCCGGCGACCCTGCTGATCAAGGCACTCCTGGTCGACGCGGACCCGAAGGCCAGGTGGGTGAATATCCTTCTCGCGTCGGATCCGGACACCGGTCGGGCCGAACTGGTCAAGGGACTGAAGAAGCCCGCTGCCGCGGTCTGAAGAAGAACCCGGTCTCGGTCGGACGAGCGGCTGTCCGTCAACCCCTCGCACTGTGAACGCTGAGTGGTTAGCATGAAGTATGGCGACACTACTGAATATCCATCCGGAGAACCCGCAGGATCGACTGATCGACAAGGCCGCTGAGTCCCTCAGGAGCGGTGGCCTCATCGCCTATCCGACGGATTCCTGCTATGCCCTCGGCTGCGCCTTGGACAACAAGGAAGGCATCGAGCGGATCACCCGCATCCGGCACCTCGGCTCGAAGCACCATTTCACGCTGATGTGCCACGACTTCGCCCAACTGGGCCAGTTCGTCATCGTCGGCAATTCCGATTTCCGTGCCATCAAGTCGATGACGCCGGGGCCGTACACGTTCATCATGAAGGCGACGAAGGAAGTTCCGCGCCGGATGATGCACCCGAAGAAGCATTCGGTCGGTGCGCGGATTCCGCAGAACGTCACGGCACTCGCCCTCGTCGAGGCGATGGGGGAGCCGATTCTGTCCTCGACGCTGCTGCTGCCCGGCGATGAGGATCCGCTGACCCACGCCGAAGATGTCATGGACCAGCTCGGCCATGACCTCGACATCGTCATCGAGTCCGGTGTCCCCGGAGTCGTGCCGACCTCGGTCATCGACTTCACCGGCAGATTCCCCGAGGTGGCCCGTGTCGGAGCCGGGGATGTCTCCCGGTTCGTCGACGAGTGAGACGGCTGACGACGGCTCAGATTTCGTTGCGACCTTCCTGCCTCCCTGAGCTGAAGAGCCGTACGTGTTCCTCAGAGGCCGAGGTAGGCGGCCTGAACGTCCGGGTTGTCGAGCAGCCGTGAGGCATCATCGGCGAGGACGATCCGCCCCTCAGCGAGGACGTAGCCTCGGTGGGCAATCGCCAATGATGCCTTCGCGTTCTGCTCACTGAGCAGGACTCCGATCCCGTTGCGGTTGATCTGGGCGACCGATTCGAGGACCTGCTCGACGACGATGGGAGCCAAACCCATCGACGGCTCATCCAGGATCAGCAGGCTCGGATCCGACATCAGCGCTCGACCGACCGCGACCATCTGCTGCTGTCCTCCGGACAGGGAGCCTGCCGGCTGCTTCGCCTTCTCCTTGAGGATCGGAAACAGGTCGAGGACCTCAGCATAGATCTCTTCGGTTCGAGAACCGTTCCGGTGAGGGTAGGACCCCAGACGCAGGTTCTTCTCCACCGACATCTTGCCGAACAGATGGCGACCTTCGGGGCAGTGCGCGATACCGGCCTTGACGATCGCGTTGGGACGGGCTCGATGAAGCTGTCGTCCCTCGTAGGCGATCGACCCGGCACGTACACGCATCAGTCCGCTGATGGTTTTGAACAGAGTGGTCTTGCCGGATCCGTTCGCTCCGAGGATGACGGTGAGCTCGCCGGGTCGAGCAGTGATGCTCACGCCATGGAGCACATCGGCGGCATCGTATCCGGTGCTGACGTTGTCGAGCGTGAGCATCAGTTCTCCTCCTGTGCTGTCGAACCGAGGTACGCGCGGATGACGTCCGGATTCGACTGGATCTCCGCCGGCGCACCGAGCGCCAGCTTCTGCCCGTGGTCGAGGACGAGGATCGTATCTGCGAGGTCCATGATCATCGTCATCTTGTGTTCGACGAGGAGGACGGAGATCCCTCGCTGCGGCAGCGAACGGATGAGATTGCCGAAATCGACCGTCTCCTCTTCGGGGATGCCGCCGGCGGGTTCATCGAGCAGCAGCAGCTCAGGCTCGGTGGCCAGCGCCATTGCCACTGCGGTGCGCTTCTGCACCTCTTGGGGAACATTGGACGCCAGATCGTGCCGATACTCCGCGACCCCGCAGAACTCAAGAGCTTCCATAGCCCTGTCCTCGTTGATGCGTGATTCTCGTCGGTGGCGAGGCGTGTGGAAGACGGCATCGAAGACATTGGACTTCGAACGGACGATCCGACCGGCCAAGACGTTCTCCAACAGGGTGCTGTCATCGAACAGGTTCGTTGTCTGGAATGTGCGGGCAATGCCGTCGGCGACCGTATTGTGCGGGGAGGAATGAGTGATGTCCTCACCCTTGAAACTGATGGTCCCTGCCGTGGGTCGATAGAAGCCGTGGACAAGGTTGAACAGGGTTGATTTTCCTGCTCCGTTGGGGCCGATCACCGCGGTGATCCGACCCTCCTCGACGTCCAGGCTCACGTCCTTGACCGCATCGAGTCCGCCGAAGCGCTTACCGAGGCCGCGTATTTCAAGCAATGTCATTTCGTCTCCTCGGAAGAGGTGGTGCCTCCGGACCGGCCGGCATTCGTTTCGGCCCCGCCCGCGACGTTCCGTTCGGGCCGGACGTCTGACCCGTCGGAGTTCGAAGAGTCTGCCGAATCACGATCGTCTTCGGCTCCGCGAGCCTCTTCCACCCTGCGTCGTCGATTGCGTCTGTCGACGAACCCGCCGAGGTAGCCGATGATTCCCCGCGGTGCGAAGATCACGAGGGCGACGATGATGGGGCCCAGCACGATGAATCGATAGGCCTGGAAGTCCTGGAACAGTTCGAACAGGAACGTCACGATCATGCTGCCGAGCAGAGGGCCGGCGACCGTGCCCATTCCTCCGACGAGAATGAACATGAGGAACTCGAAGGTCTTGTCGATCGATGCCGAATCGGGTCCGATGAAGCCGACCACAGTGGCATAGAGGCCTCCGCCGATACCTCCGAAGACGGCCGATGCGGCGAACGCGAGCTGTTTGCTGAAGCCGACGCGCACACCGATCGCATCCGCCAGATCCTCACTCGTCCTGATGGTCAGCAGTGTGCGGCCCACGCTGGAGCGGCGAATCGCATAAGTCGTGTAGACACAGACGAGCAGGACGGCGAAGACGAGGTAGAACATCGCAACCGGAGACTCGAAGTCGACGAGTCCTCCGCCTTCGGGGAATTTCACATTGTTGACTCCGGAATGTGCGTGGGTGACGGACTCCCAGCGGCTGATGACGAGGAAGATGATGAAGCCGATGGCCATCGTGAAGATGGCGAAGTACTCATCCTTGGTCCGCAGCGCAAGCAGCCCGCAGAGGTAGCCGATCACCGCGGTTCCGATGACGGACACGACGAAGGCGGCCCAGAACGTCCAATCGTAATCGGTGGTGAGCAGTCCCACCCCATAGGCGCCGATGCCGAAGAATCCGCCTTGGGCCAGGTTCAGCTGTCCCGTGAAGCCGAGGATGATATTGAGACCGTAGACAGCGATCGCCGCACACATGCCGACGGTGATCACTCGCATCGTGTAGTTCTCCTGCGCAAACGCCAATGGTGTCAGGCCGAGCAGGATGATGACGGCGATGGTGCCGATGATTCGAGGATTCTTCAGTGAGTTCATCGCTGCACTGCCTTCGTGAACAGGCCGTTGGGTTTGATGGCCAGCACGGCGACGAGAACGATGAAGGCCACGGTCTCGCCGACTGCCGAGGAGATGTAGGTCGCTGTCATCGTCTCGGCGATCGCGAGTGCGAAGCCGCCGACAATGGCGCCCGGAAGTGATCCGAGCCCGCCGAGGATGATGATGGCGAACACCTTGAGATTGAGTGCGTCGCCCATCGTCGGAGACAGGAGATTGATCGGTGCGACGAGGCCGGCCGCGATGGTGGCCAGAAGGGCCGAGAGCCCCAGCGTCAGCATCGACACCATCGAGGGGTTGATGCCGACCAGAGATGCTCCGACGCGATCCTGTTCGATCGCCTCGATCGTCTGACCATGGATGGACCGCTTGATGAACCACGCCAACAGCGCCAGCACGATCACAGCGGTGACGATGATGATGATCCGCTGCGCAGAGATCTCGGCACCGAGGATTCGGAGCTCGCCGGTGACCGGTGTGTCCATGCGGCGGAAGTCGGCACCCCAGATCGCTTGGGCCAGTGCTTGGAAGAAGAACATCGCACCGACGGCCGCGATCATGTGGTGGGTGTGCGGGGAGTTGCGCAACGGGTGGAATACGAGGCGCTCGAGCCCGACGCCGACGACGAAGAGCATGATCGCCGCAATGCCGATCGCGGCGATATAGGGAACACCGACGGTGGTGAGGAAGAAATAGGTGATGTAGGCGCCGAGCATATACAGCGCACCGTGGGCCAGGTTGGGAATGCGCAGCACTCCGAATACCAATGTCAGACCGATCGCGGCCAGGCAGTAGACGCCGCCCAGCGCGAGGCCGTTGAAGAGCTGTTGGATGAAGAGGGTCATGATGATTCGGGTCCTCTGCAGGCATGAGTGCGGCCCGGGGTGAGGCAGATCGAAGAGCCTCACCCGCGGATGTGCCGCAGACGGGAATTACTTGTCGTCGGATACCTGTTCGATCGGCACCTTCGTGTACTTGCCGTCCTCATCGAGGAAAGTTGCCTCCAGGTTGGGATTGAGGAGGTGGCCCTGTTCCGTGATCTCATCGGGGAAGCCATTGACCTTGTACTTGTCATCGACTTCCGGCAGCGCTTCACCGATGGCTTCGCGGATCTTCTCGGGGTCGTCCGTCGTCCCCGCGACCTCCATCGCCTTCGCGATGATCGCAATTCCTTGGTAGTTCAGCGCCGTCTCGCTGGTCGGGACCTTCTTGTCACCGGCCTTCTCCGCGAACTTCTTCAGGAAGTCCTCGGTGCCCGGATCCTCATATTCGGAGACGGGCAGGACTCCGACCGAGTTCTTGAGATTGTCGAGCTTCGTCACCGTCGCCATCTCATCCAGTTTCGCCTGATCCATGACGAGGAAGCTGCCCTCGAAGCCCTGCTTGCGAGCTTCTTCCATGATCAGAGCAGTCGGTTGGGACGGTCCGCCGACGAAGATCGCGTCAGGCTTCTCTGCCAGGGCTTTCGAGACGGGGCCTGCGAAGTCGGACACGGTGGCGTAGTCGACGCTGTTGTCTCCGCCGACCTTCCCACCTGCTTCGCTCCACGCGTCCTTGATCGACTTCGTCCACTGCTGCCCGTACTCACTCTGGGTACCGAGCAGAGCGAGCTTCTTGCCTCCGTGCTCCATGGCGGTTTCGGAGAACTCCTCAGCGTAGGATTCGAAGTTCGGAGGAATCATCATCGTCAGAGGGTTGTCCGCCTGCATGATCGCCGGATCCGAGGTGTACGCAGAGATGAGGAAGTTCGACCTGCCGCTGTTGATCTGCTGAATCGCCTTGATCGCTCCGGCGTTCGGCGAGACGACGACCGGGGCCTTGTCCTGATCTGCCAATCGTTGTGCATTGCTTGCGGCAGTGGACGGCGCGTATTTGTCGTCGAGGGACTTCAGCTCCAGCGTGACGGGATTGCCATCGACTTCGACACCATCTGCATTGAGGTCGTCGATGACCATCTCGAGGCCGATCTTCACATTCTCGCCGTAGGCGGCACCCCCTCCGCTGAGCGGGCCGGTGTAGCCGATCACGACTGTGTCGCCCTCGCCTGAGCCACCACCGCCGCCGCATGCTGTGGCAGTCAGTGCGATCGCACCCAAGACTGCTGCTGCCGAAAGTCCGCGGCGGCGACTTCGCGAGACAGAGTTCATCTTTTCTCCTTTGAAAAGCTCTTGGAACGTGACCGTTCCACACGGTGTCCGAGTCGTCGTCAGTGACAGTGCTCGGAGTCGTCGTCAATCCGAAATGGACTTCGACTGATGTGAACACTTCCAAATCACCCTGGTGAAGTCAATGGTTTTGGGCTAGATTTTTGAACGTTCGATAATCTTCAGGGCCGAAGCAGGATCGGGGAACATCAGTCGAGGTCGGGAGACATGCGAGCCGAGATCTGTGATTGGAGTTCGAAGTGCCGAAGCCTTCGACACGGCTAAATGTCTGACAGGTGAGCAATCAATCGTTCAGTGTCAGAATTGGTCTAGAGTGGGCATAGATGCATGGGAGACCTCTGTCACATCGGATCCCATGCAGACGCGAACCGCAGTTGCGACTCGGTTCCCCACGGCAATGACGCACTATCATCTTGAGGAGCTTGTTCATGACTCGTACAGCAATCGTCACCGGTGGAGGCCGCGGCATCGGCGCCGCCATCGCCAAGCGGCTCGGAGCCGACGGACACAAAGTCGCCATTCTCGATATGGGCCCCACCGATGAGACTGTTGCCGCCATCAGGGAAGACGGTGGCGAAGCTCTCGGCCTCGAAGCCGATGTCTCCGATGAGGACTCGGTCAATGCTGCGGTCAAACAGGTCGCCGAGACCCTGGGCGCGCCGACCGTTCTGGTGAACAACGCCGGCATCCTGCGCGACAACCTGCTGTTCAAGATGACGCACGAAGAGTTCACCAAGGTCCTCTCCGTCCACCTCGGCGGCGCTTTCCTCATGGCTCGGGCCGTACAGTCGTACATGGTCGAAGAGAAATTCGGCCGCATCATCTCGATGTCCTCCACCTCGGCACAGGGCAACCGCGGACAGACGAACTACTCCGCCGCCAAGGCCGGTATCCAGGGCATCACAAAGACCTGGGCGATCGAGCTCGGCAAGTTCGGCATCACTGCGAACGCCATCGCTCCCGGCTTCATCGAAACCGACATGACCAAGGCGACTGCTGAGCGAGTGGGTATGGGCTTCGAAGAATTCGTCGAAGCGTCGGTCAAGCAGATTCCTGTCGCCCGTTCGGGCAAGCCCGAGGATATCGCCCACACGGCGTCGTTCCTCGCCTCCGAAGGCTCCGGATTCGTCTCCGGCCAGGTCATCTACGTTGCCGGCGGACCGAAGGACTGACCGTCAGCATCACCTACGAACTTCCGGTTCGAAGCTCGATATCCGACGAACTCGCAATGCGCTGTTCGACAATGTGGAAGGGACAGACCCATGAGAGAAGCAGTCATCGTCTCGACGGCGCGCACGCCGATCGGCAAGGCATACCGCGGTGCCTTCAATGACACCCAGGCCCAGGAACTCGCGGGCCACGCGATCAAGCATGCCGTGGAGCGTGCCGGCTTGGAAGGAGGCGAGGTCGAGGACGTCGTCTTCGGCGCGGCTCTGCAGCAGGGCAGCCAAGGTACGAATGTGGCTCGGCAGGCAGCTCTGCGGGCCGGCCTGCCTGTGACGGTTCCCGGAATGTCGATCGACAGGCAGTGCTCATCGGGGCTGATGGGCATTGCGACTGCGGCGAAGCAGGTCGTCTTCGACGGCCAGGAGGTCGTCGTCGGCGGAGGTGTCGAATCGGTCTCACTCGTCCAGAACGACATGATGAACATGTTCAGGGCAAAGGATCCGTGGCTCGAAGAGAACGTTCCCGGAATCTACTATCCGATGTTGGCCACCGCCGAGGTGGTGGCTGAGCGCTACGGCGTCAGCCGTGAGGCACAGGACGAGTACTCTCTGTCCTCGCAGCAGCGGACCGCCGCTGCTCAGGAGGCCGGCCGCTTCGATGAAGAGATCGTTCCTCTGCCGACGACGAAGGTGGTCGTGGACAAGGAGACGAAGGAGACTTCGCGACAAGACGTTCTTCTCGAAGCCGACGAGGGCAATCGTCCGTCGACGACTCTGGAAAGCCTGGCCAGCCTCAACCCGGTGCTCGAGCCTGGTGTGGCGTCGAAGGTTCCGAGCATCACTGCCGGAAACGCGTCTCAGCTCTCCGACGGCGCGTCGGCCTCTGTGGTCATGTCCAGCGACGAGGCCAGCAGGCGCGGACTCGAGCCGATGGGCATCTATCGCGGCATGGCTGTGGCCGGCTGTGCGCCCGACGAGATGGGCATCGGCCCAGTGTTCGCGATCCCGAAGCTGTTGAAGACTCAGGGCCTGTCGATCGACGACATCGGTCTGTGGGAACTCAATGAGGCGTTCGCCGTGCAGGCACTGTACTGCCGTGACCGTCTCGGAATCGACCCGGAGAAGTACAACGTCGACGGCGGTGGAATCTCAGTCGGTCATCCCTACGGAATGACGGGTGCCCGCCTCGTCGGGCACGCTCTCATCGAGGGACGTCGTCGCGGAGTGAAGTACGTCGTCGTCACGATGTGCATCGGTGGCGGACAGGGCGCAGCCGGACTGTTCGAAGTCTGCTGAAGCATCCGGTCAGCCGTTCAGCAGGAACTTTGCAAGGGCCGATCGCTTGAAGCGGAGAGACGGTGCTGCTGAAACGGCGCGGATGTGCTGCTGGAACTGCGTGGCAGTGCTGCTGGAACTGGGTGGCAGTGCGGCTGAGAACGAAGGGCCGACGATATTCGGGTGGATTCTGATCCTCATGTCGTCGGCCCTTTCTGAGTTCACCATCGGCGCGGAGCCGGTCTTCTTGGTGATGCTCAGTCGGTGTAGTGTGCACGTCGCGGCATTGTTGTGCGTATGACGAAAGCCTGGGCGGCCGTGCGGAGACCGCCTTGCTGGAGTCATCTCAGAATGGTGGGGACTCGCCGGAGTTCCAGCAGAGACAGCCTTGCCGGAGACATCTCAGAACGGAGGGGGCTCACCGGAGTCCCAGAACCAGTCGCGCAGCTCGGTGCTGTCATCGTCTGCCTGCGCTGGGCCGGAGGTTTCGCTGGCATTGCACGTCGCAGTCTTGGGGGTGAACGCGCAGAGATCCGCGGCATCGAGTTCCCTCCAGCCGGGGTTTCCGTCGGCCGCAGCTGGTTCGGGGCATGCTCGCGCCTGCTTCCGATCACCGGGGGCGGGGTGATCAGCGTCTGCATGGACGTTGCGGGCAGACGATGACTCAGCGTCTGCATCGACGTTGTGGGCAGACGATGCTTCAGCCTCAGACGGTTGCTCAAGGGCTGAGGCATTCTCATCGGCAGGTGGGCGCTCGGTGCCCGACTGCTCCGCAGTGACTGCTCGAGCCGGACATGACCGCGCACTGCCGAAACGCTCGAGGAACAGCCGCGCGTGTTCAACGCTGATGGGGTTATCCGGGGAGACGACCTCAACGGTGGCACCCTTGCGGAAGACGTACTCAAGGTGGCCGGGCTCGGCCATTCGTACGTCGAAGTTTCCGTTGGTCTTCTGCATGTGGTGGGCCTTGCACAGGCAATGGAGGTTGCCGAATCGGGTGAGACCGCCCTGACTCGGATCGGAGTGATTGAATGGATCGATATGGTCGATCTCAGTCACCTCGGCAGGTTGAGTGCACCCGGGGAAGGTGCACGTCACGAACTGAGCGACGAGGGTTTTGCGAACGCTGTTGGGAATTGCGTAGGACGTTGCCTTCGCATCGACAGGTGTTCCCGTCGCGGGGTCGGTCAGCATCCGGGTCCATGTGGTGGAGTAGCCGGCGACCCGCCTTGCCATGTCGGCCGGGATCGGTGACCCGTCGGGCAGCATACCCGCCAGATCGCACACCTCGTCTGAAGGCAGCGGTCCGTCAGGAGCTGTCGGCTCGGTGGAGAGCGTGGGCGTTGGGGCTGAACGGGAGTTCGCAGGTGCGGATGCCGGCGACATCGAGTTGGTGGGTGCAGACGCTGGTGGCGTTGGATCTGCAAGCGGTGAGGTTGATTCGGTTGGTGGTGGCTGCTGCTCGGTTGGTGGCGGCGCAGGTGGCTGGGCGGACTGCGGCGGCGGATCGTCGTCGTTCGATTGGAACTGACTGAGCAGAGTCAGCAGAGGAACGGTGATGAAGGTGCTGGCCTGATTCGCCAGCCAATACTCGCCGGTCGGCATGTCGAGAAGGAACTCGAAGCTGATGCGGCGCTCGCCCATATCGCGGATGGGATTGCCGAAGGCGTCGGCAGCACCCGATGTCGCAGCTCCGGTTCCCGCGGCAGCGGGGCGAGTTCCGCTGGCACGCGAGCCGATGAGAGCTGAGAGCGCTTCGGACGTGTCACGATCCGTGGTGCTGTTGCTGCTGAGGATGGCCTCGAGGAGCTGGGATTCGAAGGTGCGGTCGGCCGGTGTGGTGGGCGCCGTCCGGATGGACTCACTCCACAGGGTGGAGGTTGCGTGGGCGGATTCGCCCTGCAAAGTGCAGGTTCCGTGAGCGGAATCACCCTGCGATGCGGACGCCTGGTGGTCGGCGTCACCCTGTGCGGAGTCGGCCGAATCTATCGGCGCATGTTGTTCTGGTCCCGCGTACCCGGTTTTGTCCATGTCGTCGAATACCCGCTCGATGTAGTCGAGGAGGGACTCACCATCGTGCATCGGAGTGCCGTCGGGGCCGGCAAAGAGTCCGTCGAGGGAGAAATCAGTGCTTGTCTCCGTGCCGTCGGACTCGTTCGAGCTGATGATGCGCAGCTTCAGCTGCGGGCGTGTGCGGGTGAGAATGTCGAACATCAGCGCCGAGATCGAACGCTCCTCATCAAAGCAGTCTCCCGCCTTCAGCTGAGTCGAGAACGCACTCGTATTGTTCTTATGGACGGCCCGTGCGAAGGCATCGAGCCTTCTGAAACAGGCCTGAAGTTCGGGCGCTGGCCCGGTCAGCGTGAGGTAGGCAGTTCCATCGTCGCCGGTGCTGAAGTCGACTCGACGCCGCAGGGCAACGCTTTCCACAGTGTCCTCGGAGGGCTGAATCACGGAGATCTGCAGAGCGACCGAGCGTTTGAACGTCTCGATCGTGATGTCGGCGCGCCTGTGAGCCAGATAGTCGTCGAATGCCGGCAGGTGTTCGAAATGCAGGTCACGACACGCGCGAGTCACACAGTCGACGTGCTCTATCGTGAAGTCCCCGTCCAGGCACCGCTTGAGGAACTTCGGCAGTCCGTGGGTCAGCGTCATAGACGAGGTCATGTGCCTCAGCGAATTGCTCGTCGTTGCGCCGAGAAGGCTCGAATACACTCCGGCCTCGGTCGGTTCGATATTGCCGCGCAGCCACGTGAAGAAGGTCAGCTTCGGGTCGTAGCCGGGAAAGTCAGGCAGGAGAGCGGGGTCGGTCAGCAGCTCCACGGCCAACTTCCACACTCGACGACGGCGGCGGCCGGCGGCGCGGTCCTTCTTCCGGCCCCTATCTATGCCGATCTTCGTCCCGGTTTCGGCTTCGACCTTGGCGACTGCCTGTGTCCATGCGAGTGTTTCTCTGCGTGTCCAGGTTCTGCGCGACGAGAACGCGTCGTCGGCGGGAACGTCGACGGTGCAGTCGTTGCTGTTGGGCTCAGCATCGGCTCCCTTGTTCTCGGGTAGTCGGTGGCGCGCAGCAGTCCTGGTGAAAGACGCGAACTCATAGACCGAGTCGGGCTGACTGCCCTTGAGCCCGAGGGCATAGGCGACGTCCTGAGCGACGACATGACTGGTGGCGATGAAGGAATTGATCTGTGCGAGGCTGCTCTGAGCATAGGCATTCAGCAGGTCGACGAGCTCATTGTCCTCGGCAATCTCCAAGCGACGTCCATGAGCCCGGCGGAATTGGGACAGGCTCCGGCCATCTGCCTTCGCAGGGGGAGCGGCAGGCAGGCTCGATGCCCGTCCGTCGTTGTCTCCGATGTTCCTCATCGGGCTTTCACCTCTCCACGCCTCTGTGGAAGTTGATCGTCGGGGAAGTCACCTATCTCAATTATAAGGTCTAGAGATAGGTATTAATGTCACAATACGATTACAAATAGAACGAGAGCTCGAATACTGGAAGTGCAAACTGGTTAACCTGCCTCTGGATCGGTATTGATCTATTTGTCCTCTGACTCTACATTTCGGCACTGACACGAAAGTGGGATGAGTTTTTCGTCGGTTGGCGTCGCATCCGTGTATCGCCGTTCGAGAATGGCGGGTATCGCCAGTGCTGGACCGCCCCAGCCGACCTGGGACCGCCCCAGCCGACCTGGGACCGCCCCAGCCGACCTGGGACCGCCCCAGCCAGCCTCGCCGGCGCCGAGCGTGCCAGCCCCAGCCGACCCTGCCCCGCCCTAGTCAGCCGGGCCGGCTCCGACCCCGGCACGCTCCAGCCGGCCCCGTCGGCTCCGAACCGGGCGCGCCCCAGCCAGCCTGCCGGCCCCGACCCTCGCCCGCCGACCAGCATCCACCCGGTCTGCGCGGATCGGGTTCGCTAGAATCGAGGACGTGGCAGCGATCGACAAAGACATTCTCCGTTTGGCTCTCCCGGCGCTCGGAGCACTGATCGCCGAACCCATCTTCCTGCTCACGGACACGGCTATGGTCGGCCACCTCGGTGCCGGTGCCCTGGGATCGCTGGCGATCGCCTCGACGATCCTGCAGACGGTGCTCGGTCTGATGATCTTCCTGGCCTATGCCACCACACCACGCGTGGCGAAACGGATGGGATCGGGCGACCGACCGGGCGCGATCACGGCCGGATTCGACGGAATCTGGCTGGCACTGGGCACCTCGGTGCTGCTCATCATCATCGGACTGCCCCTGCTGAATACAGCGATCGACGCATTCGACCCGGATCCAGCGATCACGGACGGTGCGCATTCCTACCTGGCGATCTCATGGTGGGGTCTGCCGTTCATGCTCATGGTCATCGCGGCCACCGGACTGCTGCGCGGACTCCAGGACACGAAGACCCCACTGGTCGTCGCGGCTGCCGGGTGCATCGCCAATATCGGACTCAACGCACTCTTCATCTACGGCCTCGACATGGGTGTCGCGGGATCGGCGATGGGCACGGTCATCGCGCAGGCCGGAATGTGCGCGGTCTACCTCACCATCTCCATCCGCGCAGCCCGCCGCCTCCACGCAAGCATCCGCCCCGACTGGACAGGCGTGTTCACCTCGGCGAAGACCTCCGGGTGGCTGCTGGTGCGCAACGCCTCACTGCGTGCGGCCCTCATCCTCCTCGTGTTCCTGGCGACGGCGATGGGCACGACAGACCTCGCCGCGATCCAGGTCGCTCAGAGCATCTTCTTCGCGCTCGCGCTCGCCCTCGATTCCTTGGCCATCGCGGGACAGGCGATGATCGGCCTCGAGCTGGGCGCGAAGAACACCGAGGCGGTCGCCGCAATCAACCGCCGCCTGTGCCTGTGGGGGATCGTCTTCGGCATCGTCGTCGGCATCGTCCTGTTCGCCGGCTCCGGAGTCATCCCCCGCGCCTTCGCCTCCGACCCTGCGGTGGTGTCGGCGCTGGCCGCGCTTCTGCCGGTGCTGGCTCTGAGCATGCCGATCGCCGGGTACGTCTTCGTCCTCGATGGCGTGCTGATGGGAGCCGAGGACGCGAGGTACCTGGCTCTGGCACAATTGGTCGCTGTGATCGGTTACGCGATTCTGCTCGTTCCGATCATCAGCATCTGGCCGGGAGCCCCCGGGCTCTGGGCCGGCTTCTGCATCGGATTCGTCGGTTTCCGCGCCCTGACACTGGGCTGGCGAGTACGCAATCGTGCGTGGATCGATCGCGCCGTCGAGAAAGGAATCTCATGACTGCTGAGAAGAACGTCGCGAATGATTCGCAGAACACCTCCGCCGCGGCGGCCGCCGCCTCCCTGCGCGGACGGATCCGTCCGCTGACGGCCGAGACCGACGACGAGACCTTCCTGCCGTTCATCGATCTGTGCTTCAACTGGTCGATGGACAGACCCCGCATCGAGATCGACGACCTCCGCCACCGCAGCGATGCCGTCTTCTACTTCCGCGACTGGGGCCGCGACGGTGACATCGCCGTCGCCGCTCATGCCGAAGCCGATGCGCAGTCGCCGATCATCGGACTCGCCTGGGTGCGTCTGGCCGATATCACCGATGTCATCGGGAGAGCCGATGAGCGGGTGAGTGGGGACTTCGCCGCGGCCCTGGACAAGACGGGCACGGAGATCGTCCGCAGCGAAGTCGTGCCCGAGGCCGACTCGGAGACTGACTCCAAGGCCGACTCGGGGACCGACTCCGGGACCGACTCCGGGACTGATTCGGGGGCCGACCCCGGGTCAGATGCGACGGCCGGGACTGCACCCGGGATTGGGGTTGCCGCCGGAACGGACGGAGCCGCCGAGGCGGACGACGGAAGCGCGAAGACAGCCGTCGCCGATATGACGCCGACGGACGATCAGGTGCCCTTCACCGGGTACGGCTGGGTCGCAGCCGACATCCCCGAGCTCTCGATGGCCGTGCTGCCCGACCATCAGGGGCAGGGAATCGGCGGAGCCCTCCTCGACACAGTCTGTGCGTTGGCTCGGATGAGCGGCTTCCCCGCCGTGAGCCTGTCAGTCGAAGACGGCAACGGTGCGGCGAAACTCTACGCCGATCACGGTTTCGTGTCCGTCGGACGCAACGGCGACGCGGACGTGCTCGTCCGGCGACTCGGCTGAAGCGCGGCCGAATCTCAAGGCAGCCGGGTGAACCTCAAAGCGGCCGGCCGAACCTCAAGGCAGTCGGCGATACCCCAAGGCAAAGAGCCGACCCCTAAGGCAGCTTCGGGAGTTCGAACTCCTCGAGCCAGGGAGGAACCACCTCGGCGATATCGCGTTCGGCCACGTCGGAGACGCAGCCGAGCCGTGGTCACGACACAGACGTCCGTGATAGATGTGAGTAGACGGTCGTCCACGGCCGCCCAGCTGATTTTCAACGATGAGGAGCACGCCCCATGACCACAGTCCTGACCCATGCCACCGTCTTCGACGGAACCCGCTTCCTGCCCGGGACCCGGGACGTCGTCATCGACGGGGGACGAATCACCTCGGTGGCGGAAGGGGGACAGGGATCGCACAACGCCGGAGACGACTTCATCGACTGCACGGGGAAGACGATCATCCCCGGAGTCATCGACTGTCACGTCCACCTCACGAGCTCCGGTGCGGCATCGACCTCGAACTTCCATGACCCGTTCTCGCTCCAGTTCTATGGTTCCGTCGCCAATATGGAAGCCACGCTCAAGGGCGGGGTGACCACGGTCCGCGACGCCGGCGGCACCGACCTCGGCGCGAAGGTCGCCGTCGAGACCGGCGTGGTCCGCGGGCCCAGGCTGAAGATCGCGGTCAACATCATGTCGCAGACCGGCGGTCACGGCGACTTCCGCCTCGTCTCCGGAGCCGAATCGCCGTTCCTGGCCCCGCACCCCGGGCGACCCTCAGGCGTAGCCGACGGACTCGAGGGCGTGCAGAAGAAGACCCGCGAACTGCTCCGGGCCGGCGCCGACCACATCAAGATCTGCTCGACCGGGGGAGTGCTGTCGCCGCGGGACGACCCCCGCCACTCCCAGTTCACCGAGGCCGAGATCGCCGTCATCGTCGCCGAGGCGGCCGCCCAAGGCGCTCATGTCATGTCCCATGCCCAGGGAGCACCGGGAATCAAGAACGCCGTGCGCGCCGGGGTGCGCTCGATCGAACACGGCATCTACCTCGACGACGAAGCCATCGACCTCATGCTCGAACACGGCACCTGCCTCGTCCCGACTCTGCAGGCCCCGCAGGCCGTCATCAAGGCCGCCGACACCGGTGCGGGCCTGCCCGCCTCCGTCGTGGAGAAGGCCCGTCGCGTCGTCGAAGCCCACCAGGAGTCGATCGCCCGGGCCCACGAGGCAGGAGTCCCGATCGCTCTGGGCACCGACGCCGGAGTCGGCCCGCACGGGGAGAACCTCGAAGAGATCAGCCTGCTGGCCGAGGTGGGACTCTCCACTGCAGAGGCGCTCGCCGCCGGAACCTCCGTGGCAGCCCGCCTGCTCGATGACGATCGGGTCGGTCACCTCAGCGAGGGCGGACTGGCCGACCTCGTCGTCGTGGACGGTGACCTGCGCACGGCCGACGTCCGCGGAATCGAGTCCCGAGTCAGCGCCGTCTACCTCGAAGGCGAGCTCGTCTGAGCGGGTCAGCTGATCGCAGCGCCGCCGAGGCGGTGCCCGGCGTTCCCCGGCACCGCCTCGTGCCTGCGCGAGAAGCAGGACCTCCTCGGCGAGTGAGATCCGTCTCGACCGATCGTCCGCTGAGGGAAACCTAACCTAACAGGGTTATGATGGGAGAGATCAGAGCCGCAGCGCAACAGTGCGGCGGGAATGTCCGGAAGGGAGTGCGCCTCAACGATGAATCCGCTCGACTGGTCGTTTCCGATCGCCGTGACCTGGCTGATCATGTTCGGCATCATCATCTGCCGCGCTGGCGGCACCTTCCTCCTCGGACGCTTCGCCCGCAAGGGGATCCGCAAGTTCGACCGGGTCGAGAAGATCATGGCCGGACCGAAATACCGGCGCGCCGAGGACACGATCGACCGCTTCGGGGCGTCCGTCGTGGCACTGAGCTTCCTCACCGTCGGACTGCAGACTGTGGTCAACCTCGCCGCCGGAACCACGGGGATGCGATACCGACGCTACGTCCCGGCGCTCGTCATCGGCGGTTCGCTGTGGGCGCTCATCTACTCGACCGTCGGCTTCCTCGGCTTCAAGGCGGTGGCCAGGGCCTACCAGGCCGAACCGGGACTGACCGTGGGGCTCGGCCTCGTCTTCGTCGTCGCGGTCGTCGGTCTGCTCATCGGGCTGCGCAAGGATCGATCTCCCGCCGAGGAGGCGGCCGCCACCTCGGCGAACTGATCGTCGCGGTTGCACGTCCATCCCGATCCGAGTTCCTCCTGCTGCCCTGTTCGGCGCCCCTATCGCAGGGCTGGGGGCTTCCTGAGTCCGTCTGACACGCCGTGGTCCGATTCGCTGCGGGCGTTCAGTAGAGTGGGACAGCGTCAGCGTCGACAGGACGAGACTGCTCGTCGACAGTGAGTAAAGGAGTCCCCGGATGGTCGTGGCCTGGTGGAGCATCATTCCGTTCGTTCTGCTGCTCGGGTGCATCGCGGTGCTCCCACTCATCCCGGCCACTGAGAAGATCTGGGACCGCAACCTCGTCAAACTCATCGTCGCTCTCATCCTCGGTGTGCCGATCGCCGTGTGGTTCCTGCTCAGCGGAGAGACGACGACCGTCATCCACGCGCTGCTCGAGTACTTCCAGTTCATCATGCTCATCGGCAGCCTCTTCGTCGCCTCGGGCGGCATCTTCCTCGTCGGCGACATCAAGGCGACACCGCGCAACAACACGATCTTCCTCGCCGTCGGCGGTGTGCTGGCCTCATTCATCGGCACCACGGGTGCGGCGATGCTGCTCATCCGCCCGATCCTCAACACGAACCAGGACCGCCGGCACCGCACTCACACGGTCATCTACACGATCTTCATCGTCGCGAACTGCGGTGGACTGCTCACACCATTGGGTGACCCGCCGCTGTTCCTCGGCATGCTGCGCGGTGTGCCCTTCGAATGGACGTTCGGGCTCTGGCCGTACTGGCTGTTCGTCAACGCCCTGCTGCTCATCAGCTACTTCGCCCTCGACACGAAGATGTATGCGAAGGAACCGGCCGAAGCCCTGGCAAAGGACGCCGAGTATGCGACGAAGCTCGGCCTGCGCGGTGCCAGCGGTCTCTTGTTCCTGGCGATCATCATCGTCGCCGTCGCGTTCATCCCCTCGGTCGACATGCATGCGATCGAAACGGGGCATGCGAGCGCCTCGGACTTTGTGCCGTGGCGTGAACTCGTCATGCTCGTCTCGGCAGCTGCCTCGTTCCTCGTCGGTGATCGCGGTGCCCGCTTCAACCTCAACAAGTTCACGTGGACGCCGATCCTCGAGGTCGGGGCACTCTTCATCGGCATCTTCCTCACCATGATGCCGGCACTGCAGTACCTCAGCCAGGTCGCCCACAGGATCCCGCTGAACGAGATCTCCCTGTTCATCTTCACCGGTGGTCTCTCCTCCGTCCTCGACAACGCCCCGACGTATGTCACCTTCTTCGAAATGGCCGCTCAGGTGCCGGGCGAGCCGAGGGTGGCCGGAGTGCCCGAGGCTCTGCTCATCGCGGTCTCGCTCGGTGCCGTCATGGGTGGGGCCATCACCTACATCGGCAACGGACCGAACTTCATGGTCAAATCCGTCGCGGATTCGGCGAACGTGGCGATGCCGAGCTTCGGCGGCTACGTGTGGTGGTCGCTGCGCCGCCTCGCGCCGATCCTCGCCTCGATGGTGCTCATCTTCATGACCGGTTCCCTGTGGTGGATTCTGCTCGGAGTGCTGGTCGCCCTCGTGATCCTCGGACAGGCCGGGCGAGACCTGCGCGCGGCGAAAGTCGTGAAGGCAGAGTGAGAGCCGCTGCCGGAGTCGGCCTCTACTTCACCGGCAACGGCGCCGTCTTCGCGGCTCTCCTGCCGTGGTATCCGCTGCTGGTCGAACGACTCGGGCTGAGTTCGTGGCAGTTCGGCCTCGTCGTCGCCTGCTTCGCCGTCGGATCGCTGCTGTCCTCGGCCCTGCCTGCCGCGCTCATCGCCCGATTCGGCGCCCACCGAGTCGTCATCGGCGGGACGGTGATGCTCGGTGTGGCCGCCTCGGCGACGGCCTGGTCGGTCAACGGCGTGATGATGGCGATCTGCCTGCTCCTGCTGGGGTGCTGCGATGCGATCGTCGATGTCGCTCAGAACGTCGTCGGCATCTCCGTCCAGGAACGGTCCGGTCGGACGATCCTGTCGTCGATGCATGCGCTGTGGAGTCTCGGCGGGCTGGTCAGCGGAGCCGCCGCCACCGCGGCCGCCAGTGCGAGCTTCGACATGCGAGTATGGCTGGCCCTCATCGGCTTCGCCGCAGTGATCATCACGATCGCGGGGCGTCGCCTCATCGGCGGCTATGCCTCGCCGAGGCGGGTCGCCGATTCCGATGCGGATCCGGACTCCGGTTCCGGCGCGGATCCGGACTCCGGTTCCGAAGCCGGGGGACCGGCCGACTCCGACCGGCATGGCAGGGGCGGACATGGCCGAGGCGGGGCCGCGGGGCGCTCGAAGCGGGCGATCCTCTTCGCGGCGCTGCCCTTGGCGATCGTGGCGATCTGCGGTGCCGCGGTCGAGGACATTGCGAACAACTGGGCGGGGCTGGCAGCGGTCGAGTTCGCGGACGTTCCGGCCGCCTCGGCGGGGATCGCCTTCAGCATCGTCATCGGCAGCCAATGCCTCGGACGCTTCAGCGGGGACCTGCTCGTGACGAGGTTCGGGGCCGGCCGGATCGCTCGCCTCGGCGGCGGGCTCATCGCGCTCGGGGGGATCGGCGTCGTCGTCGCTCAGGAACCCGTTCTGCTGCTCGTCTCGATGGGAGCACTCGGATTCGGCTCGGCGACGCTCGTGCCCGGTGCACTCGGAGCGGCCGCCCGTCTGCCTGGGGTCGGGCGGGCCGGGGGAGTGACGCTCGTGAACTGGCTGATGCGTGTCGGCTATCTCGGCACGAGCCCGCTGGTCGGAGTCGTCGCCACCGGAGCCGGACTGCGGTGGGGCCTCGGCATCCTCGTGCTCGTCGGCGCTCTGACGATGATCTTCGCGAACCGCCTCGGCGTCCGACGGGACTGAATCGTCGGCATGTCACACGGCTGACGATGACGTGTCTGAATGGAAGCGCGACAGGTGCAGAAAGAATCCGGATGCGGAAAATGTGCCGGACACGAAAAATGTGCCGCGGCTTCGTGTGGACGAAGTGGCGACACATGACCCAGCTAGCGGGTGGTACCCCTGGTGGTCGGGCTAGCGGGATTTGAACCCACGACCTCTTCACC
The DNA here is from genome assembly GCF_011617705.1 of Brevibacterium limosum. Taxonomy (NCBI): domain Bacteria; kingdom Bacillati; phylum Actinomycetota; class Actinomycetes; order Micrococcales; family Brevibacteriaceae; genus Brevibacterium; species Brevibacterium limosum. The sequence continues at coordinate 1,719,409 of NZ_CP050154.1, forward strand.
CCCAGTGAAGCGCGCTACCAAGCTGCGCCATAGCCCGTTACCGTACTCCCTCGTGGGCAACGAGAACTAGCTTATACCGATCAGGCGCCAACTGCCAAAACCGCGTTCCGTGACCTTCGAAAAACAGGTATCATCCCAGGTAGATACCGAAGAAGCGGGACTTGCAGATGCCTGAGAGGGTGACTCGGTAACATTTCCGTTTCGTGATTGTTATGAAAGTGGCCCAGGCGGCTATGCTTGGTACACCGACAAACTAGAGGAGTCGACATGGCAGATCTGGATTATCCAGTGTCTTTGCGGTACTCGCGCGACCATGAGTGGGTTGCGACCACGGATGACAACGCAGTAGTCCGTGTGGGTATCACTGATTTCGCCCAGGAACAGCTGGGTGACGTCGTCTATGTCGACCTGCCTGAAGCTGGGGATTCGGTCACCGCTGGGGAGTCCTGTGGCGAAGTCGAGAGCACGAAGAGCGTCTCTGACCTGATCGCCCCTGTGTCCGGGACCGTCACCGAGGTCAACGATGCGCTCGACGATTCACCTGAGACCGTGAACTCGTCGCCCTTCGAAGACGGGTGGATGTACCTCGTCGAACTCAGTGAACCCGAACAGCTCGAATCGCTGATGGACAGCGAGGCGTACAAAGAGCTCATTCAGAGCGAGGAGGCGTAATGTCGCAGAATCACGATCAGAATCGTCCGACCCCCTCGCAGCCCTGGTATGACAACGGACAGGTCCCGCAGTCGAAGAAGTTCCCGTTCGGGGCAGCAAACGGCAACGGCGGCGACGAATCGGCGACTCGGGTGAACCCGCAGATCGACCAGAACGGTCAGGGGAACACCCCTCCCTATGGTCAGCAGCCGGCCGAAGGAGCCCCGCAGGCCCCGCAGTCCGGCAACGGCCAGAACTTCGGCGGCACCCCGCAGGGCGGACAGCCGTACGGCAACGGTCAGCAGTTCGGCGGCACACCGCAGGGCGGACAGAACTTCGGTGCGTCCCAGCCGGCCAACCAGCCCTATGTCGGAAACGGTCAGGGCAGCCAGGGTCAGCCGCAGTATCAGCCTCAGCAGAATCAGTATCCGCCGCAGAACTATGGCCAACCGCAGAGCGGTCAGCCTCAGGGCAGCCAGGGTCAGCAGTTCGGAAATCATCCGCAGCAGGGCGGCCAGCAGCAGTACGGTTCGAATGATGCCGGCCAGTACGGTCAGTTCGATCCCAACCAGCAGCAGGGAAGCCAGCCCGGTCCGGGCCAGTATGGCCAGCCGCCCCAGCCCGGCCCCGGGCAGTACGGCCAGCCCCAGTCCGGTCAGCCCCAGGGTGAGCCTGCGAACGGCGGTCGGGATGCGATGAGCGATTCGGGCAGCCAGCAGTTCCAAGGCATCCTGGATCCGCACACCGGCGAGATCCACCCGGTACCCGACCTCGAAGGTCTGCAGGATGCCGATGCACTGCTCGTCGTCGTCTCCGGACCGGACTCCGGTTCGCAGATCCTGCTCGACACCGATGTGGTCACAGTCGGCCGCAGCCCGAATGCCGATATCTTCCTCGATGACGTCACCGTCTCGCGTAAGCATGCTGAGTTCATCCGCACGCCCAGCGGTTTCACGCTGCGCGACACGGGCTCGCTCAACGGCACCTATGTGGGGCGTCAGCTCATCGACTCCATCGAACTGCAGAACGGAGCCGATGTGCAGATCGGCAAGTTCCGAATGATCTTCCAGCAGCGTCCGCGCTCCTGACCGGGGGATAATGTCAAAAGTTGAAGTCGAGGTTGTCGGCGTCCGCATCGAAATGCCCGCCAACCAACCGATTCTCCTGCTCAAGGCCAGCGAACCTGCCTACTATCTGCCGATCTGGGTCGGGGCGATCGAAGCCAATGCGCTGTCGATCGCGCAGCGGGGGCTGACCCCGCCGCGTCCGATGGCTCATGCTCTGCTGCTCGACGTCCTCGAGAAGTACGACGCCGAGCTGCAGGACGTGACGATCACCGGCAAGGACGGTCAGATCTTCCTGGCCGAGCTGCACACGAACGACGGGAAGTCGATCTCCGCACGCCCCTCGGACGCGGTGACCCTGGCGCTGACAGCGCACTGCCCCGTCTTCGTCGAAACGCAATTGCTTGAAGAATCCGGAATCGAAGCCCCCGAGGCCGACGAAGAGGAAGTCGCACAGTTCAGAGACTTCCTCGACAATGTCTCGGCCGAGGACTTCGAGACCGGCACCGAAAATCCATGAAAGTGAAACATTGAGTCTCCACACCGATCCGGTCCTGTCCAACAGAGAAATCGCCGCTGCCGGCAATGACAGTCTGCGCGGTCTCGATGACTGGCGAGAGATGAACCCGAAGCAGCAGCCGACTTATCTCGACAGCACCGCGCTCGAAGAGGTGCTCACCGATCTGCGCAGCTCTCCGCCGTTGGTCTTCGCCGGTGAAGCCGATGTGCTCAAGCAGCGCATCGCTGCCGCTTCGCGCGGAGAGGCCTTCGTTCTCGCCGGCGGCGACTGCGCCGAATCCTTCGACGGAGCCCAGGCGGATAAGATCCGGGCCCGGGTGCAGACGGTTCTGCAGATGGCGGCCGTGCTCACCTACGGCGGTTCGATGCCCGTGGTGAAGATCGGTCGCATGGCCGGTCAGTTCGCCAAGCCGCGTTCTACCGATATGGAGACCCGCGACGGCGTCACCCTGCCCTCGTTCCGCGGCGATATCGTCAACGGCTACGAGTTCACCGAGGACTCCCGCCGTCACGATCCCGAGCGTCTGCTCAAGGCGTACCACATCTCCGCCTCCACGCTGAACCTCATCCGTGCATTCACCCAGGGCGGCTTCGCCGATCTGCGCTTCGTCCACGACTGGAACCGCGGTTTCCTCGCGTCGAACCCCGGTTACCAGCGCTACGAACAGACCGCTGCCGAGATCGACCGCGCCATCCGCTTCATGGATGCCTGCGGAGCCGATTTCGATGCTCTCAAGACCACTGAGTTCTACGCCGCCCACGAGGCGCTGCTGCTCGAGTACGAACGGGCACTGACCCGCATCGACTCGCGCACCGGCGAAGCCTACGACGTGTCGGGCCACTTCCTGTGGATCGGTGAGCGCACTCGCGAGATCGACGGCGCCCACGTGGACTTCCTGTCGAAGGTGCGCAACCCCATCGGCGTCAAGCTGGGACCCACGGCCACCGCTGACGATGCTCTGGCCCTGGCCGAGAAGCTCGATCCGGATGCCGAGCCCGGCCGTCTGACCTTCGTCACCCGCATGGGTGCCGGCCAGATCGGTGAGGCACTGCCGGCACTGCTGTCGGGAATCGGCGACCGGCTGCCGCACGTGACGTGGGTCTGCGACCCGATGCACGGCAATACGATCACGTCGAACACCGGGTACAAGACCCGTCGCTTCGAAGACGTCATGGCCGAAGTCGAAGGCTTCTTCAACGCTCACCGCGATGCCGGCACCATCCCCGGCGGACTGCACATCGAGCTCACCGGCGACGACGTCACGGAGATCATGGGCGGAGCCACGGAGATCGACGACGAAGGTCTGCGTCGGCGCTACGAGACCCTCGTCGACCCGCGCCTCAACCACGACCAGTCGCTGGAGATGGCGTTCCAGGTCGCCGAGTACCTCACCCGCAGGCAGTGACAGACACCACTGAGAATGCCGGGGGCTCCGCAGAGATTCTGCGGAGCCCCCGGCATTCTCAGTGGCCGAACGGCCTCACTTGTCCTTGTCGCTGTCCTTCTTGTCGTCGTCCGACTTCTTGTCCTCGGAATCGCCGTCCTTGGACTTCTCGTCCTTCTTATCGTCCTTCGAATCGGAGTCTTCCTTCTTCTCCTTGCCCTTGGACACCCGGACGATGATGAGTGTGTTCGCAGGCTTCGCCTCGGTGCTCTTCGGGAACTGCGAGACGACCTTGCCCTTGGGCACGTCGTCGGAGAACACTTCGTCCTTGCCGACGCGGAACCCGCGCTTGGCCAGGGTCGCATAGGCGGCGTCGAAGGTCAGGCCCTCAACGTTGGGAACCGGGATCGGTGCGACACCCTTGGAGACGACGAGATCGATCTCCTCGCCCTTCGACAGCTTCGTCCCGGGCTTCTGCGAGGCCGAGATGATCTGGTCGTTGCCGACCGAGTCGCTGTACTTCCCCTCGACCTTGCCGACGGCGAGGTTCGCCTTCTTCAGCGCCGTCTCGGCGTCGGAGCGGCTGAGTCCTTCGAGCTTGGGAACAGCGAACTTCTCCTCGCCCTTGGACACGACGACCGTGACGGTCGAATCCGGGGCGAGTTCGGAACCGCTGACCGGTTCGGTGCCGATGACCTCGCCCGCCGGAACGGAGTCGTCGAAGACCTCCTTGGGCTCGGCCCTGAGGTCATTGTCCTCGAGCTGCGAGGTGACCTCGTCGACCTTCTTGCCGGCCAGCTGGCCGGGCACGATCGAGGTGGGTTCAGGCAGGTTCGCGATCACGAGCCAGGCCACGAGTGCCAATACGGCGACGACGGCGACGAGTGAGACGAGCACGCGGCGACGTCGAGGATGTGTTTTCGCCGAGGTGGGGGCGGCAACGGCCGCGACCGCGGCTTTGTCATCGTCATCCGATTCGTTCGCGTCGCCGGGCCCATCCGCCGAGTCGCCACCGGAACCGGAACCTGAACCGCTGCTTGCGGCAGCGCCCGCTGCGCCGGCTCCGGCGGCGACGCCGACTGCCGCGCCGACCTCGTCGCCGCGGTGATCGCCGGTGCTGTCGTCGTCCGACGTTTCGGCAGGGGACCCTGAGGAACCGTAGGCGGTTGGTTCGGCATCGGAGTCGCTGTCGTCCTCCGACTCGTCTCCCGAGGTCACGGCGGTGGTGACGCCGCCGATTCCGGCAGCGGCGGCGACCCCGGCTCCTCCCGCCGCACCCGACGGCGCGTCAGCACTGTCGTCATCGGCCGCCTCGGCGCCGGTCTCGTCGTCCTCACCCTCGAGGTACGGGATCTCGTCCGTCCGGGACTTCTTCTCCTTCGGGACTTCCTCGCCGAGGTCGATGCTCGCGGTGAGTGCGGGGGAGTGCTCACCGGCAGCGATCTGCGGATCGCCGAGGTCGAGCTCGGCTTCGCTCATCTCCGCACGCGCTTCGGCCAGCGCCAGACGGAACTCGGCGGCATCGGCGGGACGATCCTCGGGATCCTTCGACGTCGCCCACAGAACGAGCGCGTCCAGGCGCGGACTCAGCCGGTCAACGACGTCCGACGGAGGCGGAACGGTGTCGTGGACGTGACGGTACGCGACCTGGATCGGCACATCGTCGGTGTACGGCTGAGCGCCGGTGAGCATCTCGTAGAACATGATGCCGACCGTGTACAGGTCGGTGCGGGAATCGGCTCCGGCCCTGGTGACGAGCTCGGGAGCGACATAGCCGACGGTGCCGATCAGGGTCTTCGTCGTCGTCGCCGTGGTCACGGCACGGGCCAGACCGAAGTCGGCGAGCTTGACCTGGCCATCCGTGCCCAACAGCACATTGTCGGGCTTGAGATCACGGTGGATGATGCCCGTCGAGTGCACGGCTTCCAGCGCGGCGAGGATCGCGTCGAGGACGACGATCGCCTGGCGTGGGGTGAAAGTGCCGCGGTGCTTGAGCTCACGGCGCAGCGTCACCGAGGGCAGGTACTCCATGACGAGGTAGACGATATCGCCGTCACGAGCCTGATCATGGATGGCCACGAGGTTCGGATGGGTGAGCCGACCGGCGTTGATGGCCTCCCGGCGGAAGCGTTCGACGAACGTGTCATCGGAGATGAGGTGCTCGTGCATGACCTTGATCGCGATCTCACGGTCGAGTCGCAGGTCGGTGCCGCGGTAGACCATGGCCATGCCGCCGCGGGCGATCTTGGCATCGATGCGGTATCGGTCATTGAGCACCGTGCCGATGAGGGGATCTCGGCGGGCGGTCACAGCGCCTCCTGCAGACGCGCACGCTGCAGCTGGACGGCCCGGACGAAGGCCTTCGTCTCCGGCAGCAGTCCGTCGGCGCGAACCGAGCGCAGGTCCTGGTAGTAGCCGGCGACGGCTTCGTTCTCGGATTCGGCTGTCTCTATGAGCCAACCGAGGATGACGGTGCCGGCGACGATATTGTCCTCGATGTCGAGCAGGTCGAGTCCGCGGCCGACGATATCGGACGCCCAGCGACCGGAGCGGGGAGTGATCTGCATGATGCCGATCGCGTTGCCGGCCGAGACTGTCGTGTGCTGGAAACCGGACTCCTGCGCGGCGACAGCCTGCATGAGGGCAGGATCGGCGCCGAGTTCGACCGACAGAGAGGCGACGAGCAGCTTCGCCTGTGCCGGGGCCGGATGACGACGGTGCAGCAGAGTGTATTTGTTCAGCCGTGCCGCGTGGAGCACAGAGGGACGGATGCCTTCGACCTGCGCGCTGGCGGCGACGCGGGGGATATCACTCGGCGCTTCAGGTGCGGTGCGACGCGGGCGGGCCTTCGACGGGCGCAGCAGAAGCAGCTCACCGACCGTGATGAATGAGTCATCACCCATGGCGTTGGCCTGCCGCAGGGTCGCCGGTGTGATTCCGTGCCGAGCGGCGATTGTCTGCAGGGTCTCACCGGGGGCGACGACGTGCGAGGGATCATCATCGGGCAGGTCGTTCTTCTCCGGCAGGGACAGGACCTGACCCTGGTGGAGGTTCTGACGCGGCGAGATGCGGTTGAGCTCGGCCAGTGCGGGCACGGAGACGCCGTGTTTGCTGGCCACACCGTAGAGGGTGTCGCCCTGCTTGGCCTTGTACGTGCGCCCGCCGTGGGTGACGGGAACGGTCGCGCCCGCGGTGCCCGAGATCCACTGCGGCCCGGTACCAGCAGCCGCGAGGTTCTCGTCATCGGACGTGCGGCCGGAGACGTCGTCGGCCGGTTCGTCGGACGGCGTGGACTGATCGTCGGACGACGTGGACTGATCGCCGGAGGACGGGAGCCGATCCTCGGAGGATGCGGGCCGATCGCCGGTCGCCGGGGACGAGTCCGAGTCCGGCGATGTCGCCGAGGCGGCCTGTGCGTCGGAGGATGCGTTCTCGTCGGGGGATTCGGTGATGGGGGCCACCTCGGTGGCGGATTCGTTTTCGGGGTCGACCCGTTCGGCTCCTGGGATCGGACCGGTCGAATTCACCTTCGATGCGGCGCGGATGTCAGGAGCGGCGGTGACGGGCTTGTGCCGTCGCGGTCGTGTCATCTGTCACCTGTTGACTTCATGTCGAGTGGGGAAGCTACGGTCTCAAGCCTAACGAGTAGGCGGGCCCGACCCGAGCATTCGGCGCCGCATGGCGAGGTGTTTCTGCCGAATATTGCTACGCTTGAGGACGTGAATACCGAAGAACTCGTCCAGGACTGGGCCCCGCTGCCCGACATCGCAGAACTCACCGGGCTCGGCATCTCCCAAGTGCGGAGGCTGCTCGAAGACGGTGCCATCTGCGGCATCAAGATCGGCACGCCGAAGGTTCTTCGGGTGCCCTTGGCTTTCTTCGTCAACGGTGAGGTCGTCAAACCGCTCAAGGGCACCCTGCACACCCTCTACGACGCCGGATTCGACTACGAAGAAGCCATCGTGTGGCTCTTCACCCACGACGAGTCCCTGCCCGGTCGTCCCATCGACCTGCTTCGCGCCGGCAACAAGAAGGAAGTGCGCCGCCGCGCTCAGGCCCTCGCGTTCTGATCCACGCGATGCTCCTTCTCGGAGGGCGCTCACAGCGAATGGGCTCAGCTGGAGCGGTAGCTCAGCGCTGTCGCGAATCCCTTGAGTCTGTCCTGCGCCGCCGATCCGATGCGCACCCGCGCCGAGGCGTCCGACACTGCCGCTGACACGGCACCTGAGCCGCTTCGCGCCCACGTGTCGACGACCGTCGCTGCGTGGGCGTGTTTGTCGGCGATGAAGGATTCGACGGCGGCGAGGCCTCCCGAGTCGGTGATCATGTCAACGCATTCGGCCACCTCGGCGTCGGTGAGATCCGGAACGCCCAGACGTGAGGCGAGGACCTCGAGCTGGTCGGCCGAGATCCGGGCCGCGGTCTCGGCGATGAGCACGGTCCGTTTGCCTTCGCGGATATCGTCGCCGGCGGGTTTGCCCGTGGCCTGCGGGTCGCCGGCGATGCCGAGGACATCGTCGCGCAGTTGGAACGCCTGCCCCAGGGGGAGGCCGAAGCCGGAGATCTCCGCGAGCAGATCTTCGTCCGCCCCGGTCAGCGCCGCGCCGAGGAGGAGCGGCTGTTCGACCGAATACTTCGCTGACTTGAAGCTGAGGACCTCCCACGCGCGATCGGCGATCCGGTCGTCGTCGAGGGGGATGACCTCGGCGAGCACATCGAGGTACTGGCCGACCATGACATCGCGGCGCACGGTTCCGCGCAGTTCGCGGGCCGGGCGGCTGCCGCCCAAGGCCTCCTGCGAACGTTCGAAGAGCTCTTCGCTCAGCGCCAGGCAGATATCGCCGATGACGATGGAGGCGGAGACGCCGAAGGAGGCACCGTCGCCGTGGAACCCGGAGCGCTGATGCCGGGCTTCGAATTGGCGGTGCAGCGCCGGCCGACCGCGGCGGGTGTCCGAATTGTCGATGACATCATCGTGGATGAGCGCGGCGGCGTGCAGCAGTTCGAGCGACCCGGCCGCCTGCGCCAGACCCGCAGTGACGTCGGCGGCGGTGCCGGTCGTCGGGCGGACGTCACCGCCGGCGAGCTGGAAGCCCCACCACAGCAGGACGGGGCGGATCCTCTTGCCGCCGCGGGTGAACTCGATGAGTGCTTCGCCGATCGCAGTCGCATCGGGTGAGATCGCCTCGAACTCGGCGGCCTTCTCGGCGAGGAACGCCTCCAGCTGGGCGGACACCTCGGCGGCGATGGACTCCGGGGAATCGAGAGACTCGATGAGGGCGGGGAGGGCAGCGGTCGCCTCGGGTGGGGCGGTCGCCTCGGACGGGGCGGTCGCCTCGGACGGGGCGGGTGCGGCTGACGATGTGGGTGCGGAGGACGCGCGGTGCTCGTCGGGCGTCACTGAATTGTGTGAGGTCATGAACCGATGTTTCCGCCGACGGTGACGATCGAATTCGCCTTGTCCTCCGAGTCCTCGGCGACCGTGACGACGAGGACGCTGTCATCGTCCTTGTGCTTGAAGTTGACCACGCGGGCGCTCTTCGTCTTCATCTCATCACCGAGGGACTCGAAGTCGGCCTTGCCGAGCTCCTTCTCGTAGAACGCGAAGATGTCCTCGGCATCGGCTTCGGCACGGACGACGAGGCTGACCTGCTCGGGCAGCTTCTTGTCCTTGTCGTTGTGAGCCTTGACGATCGATGCCGAGAGCACCTCGGAATCCGGGTAGGGCCTGATGTACTCGGGCAGATCCTTCACATCGTTCGACGTGTCGGGATCTGAGCCGGTGGCCTCGGTCGATGCCTCGGCCGACGCGGTCTCGGACTCCGCCGGAGCCGCAGCGGTCGAGGTCTCCTGAGCGGCCGAAGGGGTCGATTCGGCCGTGTCTCCACCGTTTCCCGAGCACCCGGCAAGCGCGAGAGCGGCAACGATGGGCAGTGTCATGACAGCGGTGCGCGATACCATGCTTCAAGAGTACCTGGACTGTTCGGCGGAGCCGAAAGGAACAAGCGCGAGGGGCAGGCGATGAGTCGGAAGCAGCTGGCACGATCCGGAGGCGATCTGAGCCGACTGGGCACTGACGACGCCGGTGCCACCATCCTCCACCTCGACATGGACTCGTTCTTCGTCTCCGTCGAGCTGCTCAGCCGACCCCACCTCGTCGGACGCCCCGTCATCGTCGGCGGCCGCAGCGGACGCGGAGTCGTCGTCTCGGCCAGCTACGAAGCGCGCGAATTCGGGGTGCATGCGGCGATGCCGATGTCGAGGGCCATGAATCTGTGCCCCATCGCCGAGGTGATCCCACCGTCCCATGGCCTGTACTCCTCTTACTCCCGCCAGGTCTTCGACCTCGTCTCCGAGGTGACCCCCGACGTGCGGCAGGTCAGCGTCGACGAAGCCTATGTCGACGTCTCCGGTGCCGTGCGTCGTCTCGGATCGCCGGTGGAGATCACCACCCGGCTGCGAGCACAGATCCACGAGCGCACGGGGCTGAGCGCCTCGGTCGGCATCGCCGTCAGTCGAGTCGTGGCCAAACTCGCTTCCACCCGGGCGAAGCCGAACGGTCAGCTCCTCGTGCCGGTGGCCGCGACTCAGGAATTCCTCGACCCGATGCCGATCGAAGCGCTGCCCGGAGTGGGGGAGAAGACGCAGGAGGGGTTCTTCCGCTACGGCATCCGGCTCATCGGCGATCTTGCCGCAGTCGACGAGGATTGGGCCGCACGTGTCTTCGGTGCCCAGGGCCATCAGCTGTGGCGAGCCGCTCACGGCCAGGACTCCTCCGGATTCGACCAGCAGGCCAAGGAGCATTCGATCAGCGCGGAGAACACCTTCGGCGAGGACATCTGGGACCTCGATGTGCTCGAACACGAACTGCTGCGTCTGGCCGACAAGGTCGCGTACAGGGTCCGTGCCGAAGGAAAAGTGGCCACGAGCCTCGGACTGAAGTACCGCCTCGGCGATTTCACCACCCTGTCGAGGTCGGTGACCCTGTCGGCTCCGACGGACCTGGCCCGGGAGATGTATGAGGCGCTGCGGCCGGCCCTGCGCAAGCTGCGCGAGCAGCGCGCCCAGGGAGTCAGGCTGCTCGGCGTCAGGGCCGCGGGTCTCAGCGATTTCGCCGTCACCGGGCGGCAGGCCACCTTGGACGAACCGGAGCATTCCGGACGCGAAGCCGAGGTCGCCCTCGACGAGGTGAGACGTCGATTCGGCAGCGAAGCGATCTCTCAGGCCTCGCTTCTGCGCAGGCGACCCGACGCCTGAGAGCGGGTGAGCGGGAGCACAGTCTGAAGACCCCGTGGGAATCCGGCCCCTGAAGGCCCCCGGAGATGTTTTTTCAAGCCTCAGAGACTATGATTGTGGGAAAGACTTGAGTAGCGAAACGGGGGTTCGAGATGCCACTCTCCGATCACGAACAGCAGCTGTTGGATCAACTGGAGAAGCAGCTGCGCAGTGAAGACCCTCGTTTTGCCCGGAATATCTCGGAAACCCAGGCCGCGGCCACGGGTCCCGGGTTCTCCGCCAAGCGCTTCGTCCTCGGCATCCTCATCGCTCTGGCCGGACTGGCCGCGACGATCCTCGCGATCTCGCTCATCTCCAGTTCGACTTGGTGGATCGCCCTCGGCGTCGTCGGATTCGGCCTCATGGTCGCCGGAATGTACTGGGCGTTCAGCCGTCCCGGCCGTGCGCACACCACTCAGACCGACTCTCGGAACTCCGGAGCGAAGTCCGGCTCCAAGGGCGGGGCCGGGTTCATGAGCCGGATGGAAGACCGGTGGGAGAAGCGCCAGCGCGGCGAATGATCCGCACTCTCCACGATCAGGGCACTCTCGATATGAGAGTGCCTTTTTCAATGCCCGTCCGCGCGCTCGGGATCGCCGGTGCGGTCCTCGCGGGAGTCTTCGCCTTCGCCGAGGCGGCGCACTGGCGATCGAGCCGCCGACGCCTCGGCGACGGCCGTGGAGTGGTGAGCTGTCGAGCACAGCCTCAGGGCCTGACCGGGTTGAGCACAGAGCCCCGGATGACGGCAGGCAGCAATCAGATCATCGTTGTGCTCGGGTACGCCAACCACGGGGAGCGGCCGAACGGAATCAACCGCTTCCGGGCCCGTGCCGGCCTGCGGACGATCGATCCGGCGGCACGTTCGACCGTCCTCATCTTCTGCGGGGGAGCCGTCATCAGGCGGACACCGGAGGCGCTCATCCTCGAACGCTTCGCCCGTCGGACGCTCGGCTTCACCGGCCGATCTCTGCTGGAGACGCAGAGCTCATCGACGTGGGAGAACATCGCCAACGCGATTCCGCTCATCGACGAGGAACTCACACCTGCCTCGACGATCAGCGTCGTCTCGAACTCCCACCATGCGGAGAAGGCCCGTGACCACCTGTGGCAGATGCGACCGGATCTGGCACGTCGCCTCGTGCGCGGGGGAGACTACCGATTCGGCGAACATCCGTGGGTCAGACCCATCGCCGCCGTGCGCGGTCTGATGGCCCTGCGGATGCTTGACCGAGAGAACGCCGGACAGGCCATCAGTTCGGACGATTGAACAAGCTGGCCGGCCAGATCCTCGCGGAGATCCGGCTGCCCGGCGTGGCCCGCTCCGACAGCTCCGTACTCACCTCGTCGATGAGCGCGCGCACTTCGGAGTCGTCGAGAGACTCGGCCGCGGCACCGTAGCGCTGGGCTTCGAGAGCATCGACGAAAGCCGACAGGGCGGAGTCATCGCGACCTGCTGCCTCCGGTCCGGTCGGGGCCGGACTGCTCAGACGCTTCAGCCGCTCATCCGAACGATCGAACGCCGAGGATCCGGCAGCCCCGTCGCCGTCTGCGGCGGCACCGGAACCGGCAGCCAGCTCGGCGGCGGACCTGCGCACGGGTTCACCGGTCTCCGGATCGGTCTCGGGACCCGTGGAGCCGGCAGCCGTACCAGCGGAGCTCGAGACGTCCGCGGACCCTGCCGCAGCGCCACCGGCAGCACTGGCTCCGGCCGCAGGCACGGCGCCGGCCAGCACGAGTTCGTTGAAGCGCAGCGTCCGACTCGAATCCAGGCTCTGCCCGAAGTCGGTGGCCAGAGCCCGCACTTCGGTCCACACCGCTTCGAGATCATGCGGATCCTTCGTCCGGCGCGACCGCAGGATCGAACGCCAGATCGCCGGCAGCGCGGCGAGCAGCAGCAGGACGAGCACGACCGCTGCGATGCCGAAGACCGTGCTGAGATCCGAGCCGGCCGGCTCAGCGGCCTGAGTGCTCGTCTCCTCCTCGGTGGGCTCGTCGGAGCCGCCGGTCGGCGACGCGGATTCGGTCGGTTCCTCGCTCGGGCTCGCCGATTCCGACTCGTCGCTGTCCTCCTGCTGGCCGGCGCCATCGGCCAGAGTCCACTTCGGCGGATCGCCGGCGGGACCGCCGGGGGTGGGTTCGAAACGGACCCAACCGGCGCCTTCGAAGTACAGTTCGGGCCATGCATGCGAATCCTGCATGCTCACGTCATAGCTGTTCCCGGCTTCATCTCCGCCGGCGAATCCGACGCCGATACGGGCCGGAATACCCATCGTCCGGGCCATGATCGTCATGGCCGAGGAGAACTGGACGCAGTAGCCCTGCTTATCGGCCAGGAAGTCCGAGATCGCATCGCCGCCGGCACGTTCGGGAGCATCGAGCGAATACTCGAAATCACCGCCGCGGAAGTACGCCTGCAACATGACTGCGGCCTCCCACTGGTTCTGTGCATCGGCGGTGACCCGCTCCGCGGTCTCCTGCACACTGGTCGGCAGAGAATCGGGGACGGCGAGTTCGGTCTCGAAGTCGCTCTCGGACACCGGAGTCGCAGACTGCAGATCTTCGACATCGGGGTTCGGGGACAGGTAGTCCATCGAATACTGCAGGCCACCGGTCTTCTCACCGTTGCCGACGATCGTCAGAGTCTTGTCGTCGAAGATCCACCGCCGATCCAGATCCTTCGGCTGCTGCGGTGCATACGGCGACGGCAGATACTGCTGGTCGTATCTGTCACCGACAGTGACGCTGATCGTCTCTTCCCTGAAGTTCTCATCCCGCGGCATCCCCTCAGGCCATGGCATGCCGTCGGCGGCGATCGCGAAAAGATCGAGGCTGAACGGGCTCGGTGCCCAGGCCTCTCCGTCGAAATCATCGATGGACGTCAACCTGATCGGATCCGCGTCCTCATCCGTCGTCTGGAAACTGAACAGCGTCGAATCGTCACGATCGCCGAGGTTCTGGCGCAGGTTGAGGAACGGGTTCGTCACCGTCAGATCGCCTTGGCCCTTCGAGGCCCGATCGGGCAGGCTCGGCACCGGCGGCAGCAGAACGGGCAGACCGATGCCGATCGCCAGAGCCAGAGCTCCGGCCAGGATCGCCGTCATCCCGCCGCGCCAGCGGGTCGCCGGCAGATAAGGGCTGAGCATGAGCAGCAGGAAGGCCGCGAGGATCGCGACCACATGCCACCACTGGACTTCCTGAGAGGCGAAGTAGACGGGGATCATCCACAGCACGAGCAGCAGCACACCTCCGACCTTCGGCGCCCGCAGGTCCGAGACGAGGCCGTCGATGAGGATCGTGATGAGGGTGAAGGCGATCGTGAGCATCGCGATGAAGCCCGGAGTGCTCGCGGCCGGGGGAGCAGTCGCGTAGAGGTCGCTGACTCCCTCGGAGAGCAGGTCGACGATCGTTCCGAAGGACTCGCCCGTCGGTATGAACCCGAGCAGCAGCGAATTCCCGGCGCAGACGACGAAGACCGCGATGAGACCGGCCACGCACTGAGCGATGACCGCTGTGCCGCTCGAGCGCAGCACGGGGACGGTCCGGAACACGGCACCGATGATGACGACGACGGCGACGGCGACCAGCACGGGCGGCAGCCAGGCGAAGTCCTTGAACACCGCGGATACGGCGACAGCGGTCAGAGTCATGGCGACGAAGACGACGATCGCTTCGAGCCAGCCGGTGCCCGGACGCTCATCACCTGTCGACACGCGGGCCGACCGGCCCTGCACAGGAGGTTCGGAAGCAACCCCGCGCGGACGGGTGGGAGGAGTATCGAGGCTCATCGGCGCACCCCCTGCGGAGTCGAGGTCGCGTCGCCCGGTGTCGAACTCGTGCCACCCGGCGCCGAGGAGGGACCACCGGCCCCGGCAGTTCCCGACCCGGTCGCAGTCCGACCGGTGCCGCTGCCGGATCGCCTCGACTCGAAGGTCGTCCACGACTCCGGCAGATCCTCGCTGAGGCCGAGCATCGTCAGATCGTCGATCTCGCTGAGCGTGCGCAGAGTCACCGGCACACGGCGGGAGAAGTGCGAGGCGAGTTCCTGCCCGCGCTGATCCCCGACGGAGCAGATGACGATGTGATTCGGGTTGTCGTGCGAGGGCAGTTCGACTCTGCCCGATCGCACCAGGGCCGAGAGAAGACGCAGCTTGTCGATGTCGCGTGCTCCATTGAATCTGATCTGGTGTCCGGGAGCGACGACATTGACCTCGTAGTCGGCCCTGAGGAACGCCGTTCCGGCAGCGGTCGCCGCCGCCAGCAGGAACTCGATCTCGAGATCGCTCGGCTCCTCGACGCCCTCATCGGCGATGAGGTCGATGACGATGAGCGCATGGAGAGTCTCCTCGTCGGCTTCGTGTCGGACCATGAGCTCGCCGGACTTCGCCGTCGAGGGCCAATGCACATGCCGCAGATCATCACCGGGCACGTACTCACGCGTGTGGAAATCCCGGGTGGTGTGCCCGGTCCGGACCTTGCCGTCATCGAGGCGGGCGGGCCGGATCGACGAATCCTGCGGAATGCGCGCGGGCAGAATCGGCACGGATACGGCAACGGGGAAGGCCCCGTGGACCTTCTTCTTCATCTTCACCAGGCCGAAGGGGCCGAACACGGTGATGAGCACCGCTTCGATGCCGGAGACGCCGCGCCGGTTGGGGGTGAAGGACGTGAGAACCGACTGCGAAGCGCCATGGGCCAGAGGCGGAACGTCACCGGAGGTGGAGTCGCCGAAACCCTCGGCCGGGACGAAGTCGATCGTCGCCGCCGGAATCGCGAGCTGACCGATATTGGTCACGCGCGCCTCCATCTCGACCTCCTTGCCCTCGGCGGCCAGAGGGTGGCGGTCGCCCGAAGGGGACAGCGCCACCTCGTGCAGCGAGGTGCTCATCGCAATCGACACCCGCCGGGTTCCCCACAGGATGAGCAGCGCAGAGAGCAGAACCAGACCGAGCAGCAGCAGACCTGCCGGCAGCAGTCCGGGCAGCGCGAAGCGGTAGGCCGTGATGATCAGGGCCGCCCCGGCGAGGACGAAGATGATTCCCGAAGTGCTCAGTCGCATGCGGTCACTGGTTCGTCGAGACGGGCACGCGGCCGATCACTCGACCGATGAGGTCGGCAGCCAGGTCTGCGTCATCTCCGTCGCGGGGGATGATGCGGTGGGCGAGGACGAACGGGGCCAGGGCCTGCACATCATCGGGGGTGACGAAGGTGCGACCCGAGAGGGCCGCACGAGCCTTCGCCGCACGCAGCAGGTGGACTCCGCCGCGCGGGGAGCTGCCGAGCAGTATCGCCTGATCATTGCGGGTGGCATGGAGGATCGCCACGATGTATTCGCGCAGCTGCCGACTCGCGGAGACATGGCGGACGATCGTGCGCGCCTGAGTGATCTGTTCGAGATTCGTCACCGCGGCCGCGGTCTCGAGCGGATCGTTCTGGATCTGGTTGTCCAGCAGATCGACCTCATCGGCGGTCGCCGGGTATCCCAGAGAGATGCGCGTGAGGAACCGGTCACGCTGCGCCTCGGGCAGAGCGTAGGTGCCCTCCATGTCGATCGGGTTCTGAGTGGCGACGACGATGAACGGCGTGGGCATCGGATAGGTCTGCCCGTCGATCGTCGCCTGTCCCTCGGCCATGCACTCGAGCATCGCCGACTGCGTCTTCGGGGACGCACGGTTGATCTCATCGGCGATGACGATGTTGGCGAACACCGGGCCCTGCCGGAACTCGAAGTGACGAGTCTCCTGGTTGAACAGGTTCACACCCACGACGTCGGTGGGCAGCAGGTCCGGAGTGAACTGGATGCGGCGCACGGAACCGTCGACGACCTTGCCCATGGCACGGGCCAGCAGTGTCTTGCCGACGCCCGGGACATCTTCGAGGAGGACGTGCCCGCCGGCGAGCAGCGCGATGAGCGAGAGCCCGACAGCGTCATCCTTGCCCTCGAGGACCGAGTTCATCGCCGTGCGTGCCCGCGACGTCAGATTCTGCACCCACTCGATGTGTTCGGCGCCGATCACGGAATTGGTCTGTGTACCTTCTTGGCTGGTCGACATACCCACCATTGTCCCTTAAAGCCGGCACCCCAGCCACACGAGCTTCTTTCAGCTTCGTCACTGCCGTCTCCTCCCCGCTCCCATTCCCTCCCCGAGGCGACCCCCACTCCACTCCCCACCCTCCGCCCCACTTTCCTCCACGCGGACCCTCCACTTCCCTCCCCACTCGCCTCCACGGTGGTGCGGGGAATCCGTGACGATCCGCGGATTCTCGCGGATCCCGGCCGTCATCGGCACTCTCGCCGAGGCGGCGCACCCTCACCGTGAACCCATCATCTTCCGGTCGTCCGACACTCCCGCAACGCGCCTTCGGGAAATTTTCCCCACTTTCCTCCACCTGTCTGACCTGGGAAAATAATGGGTCTTCGGCATCGGCGGGGTGAAAAGCTGGAATCTGTGGAGGGAAGTGGAGTACTGTGGTTGCTATCGGAGCCGATGGGTTTCGAAAGGGGTGAGACGACATGTTCTTGGGCACTCATATGCAGAAGCTCGACGACAAAGGTCGCCTCATCCTGCCCGCAAAGTTCCGCGAGGAGCTGTCGCCCGGACTCGTTCTGACCCGTGGCCAGGAGAACTGCCTCACCCTGTTCCCCACCACGGAGTTCGAAGCCGAGCACGCGCGAATCCAGAACGCGCCGAAGACGAATAAGGAAGCCCGCGATTACCAGCGTGTGTTCCTGTCGGCGGCATTTGCGGACCAACCGGACAAACAGGGACGCATCACGGTCCCGAACATATTGCGGCAGTACGCATCACTGACACGGGAAGTCGCAGTGATCGGCATGGGCAACCGAGTCGAGATCTGGGATGCACCGACCTGGGAGGACTACCTCGTCGGCGCTCAGCAGACCTTCGCCGAACGCGAGGAGGAGGTGATCCCCGGAGTGATCTGATTCTGCTCGGGTTTGATCCTTGCCCGCCGTGCTCGAGTTTCGGGGAACTTCCCCGTTTCCGAAGCTCGGACGTCCTGACACACTTCCCCGGTGGCAGGGCCACGGCGGTCAAGGTTCTGGCTCCAGCAGCGCACCCCCGACCACCCCCGTATGAAGGACCCACGAATGACAGCTCAGCACGTACCGGTGCTCCTTCAGCGCGTGGTCGAACTCATCGGCGTCGGGGTCGACGCCGCACGTGTTGCCGGACTCACCCCGGTCGTCGTCGACGGCACCTTGGGCATGGGCGGGCACGCCGAAGCCGTGCTGAGCGCCTTCGACGACGTCCACCTCGTCGGCATCGACCGCGATCTGCAGGCCATCGACATCGCCACCGCACGTCTGGCCCCCTTCGCCGACCGCACCGATATCGTCCACGCCGTCGACGATGAGCTGCCCGACGTGCTCGCCGACCTCGGCATCGAGGCGATCAGCGCGATCCTGCTCGACCTGGGGGTGTCCTCCCTCCAACTGGACGAAGACGAGCGCGGATTCTCCTACGCCCGGCCGGCGCCCCTGGACATGCGCATGGACCGCACCCAGGAACTCACGGCCGCGAAGGTGCTCGCCACGTACTCCGAATCCGAGCTGCGTCGCATCCTTCGCGAATACGGCGAGGAGAAGCTGGCCGGCAGGATCGCGAAGATCATCGTCACCGACCGGACGCACACTCCGTGGGAGACCTCGGACCAGCTCGCAGCCATGCTCTCGCGGGTGATTCCGCAGACGAAGAAGAAGTCGCATCCCGCCAAACGCACCTTCCAGGCCCTGCGCATCGAGGTCAACGACGAGCTCGGGGTGCTGCGCACCGCACTGCCGGCGGCACTGGAAGCACTGCACATCGGGGGAGTAGCCGTCATCGAGTCCTACCAGTCATTGGAGGACACGATCGTGAAGAAGACCTTCCGGGCGGCCACGACCTCCTCGGCGCCGCCGGACCTGCCGGTCGTGCCCGAAGCGCACCAGCCCTGGCTGACCGAGATCATCCGGGGCGCCGAAATGGCTGATGAGCAAGAAGCAGAGACCAACCCGCGGGCGGCGAGCGTCCGACTGCGGGCAGTGCAGAAGATCAGGGAGGCACGATCGTGAAGAACACACAGGCGACCGCGGGTCAGTCCCACTTCACCGAACGCTTCCGCCGGCTCGAAGAGGCCGGTGGCCAGCAGGGCGGGGCGAAGCTGCGGCTGCTCAAATTCGAGCTGCCCAAGTCCCGTCTGCCCTTCTCGCTGCTGTGTGTGGGGATCCTTCTCGCCACTCTCGTGGCCGTGCTGCTGCTCAACATCTTCGTTGCCAACACCTCGTATAAGGTCGACCAGCTGACGAGCGAGAAGGAAGCCCTCGCCGAACAGAAGGACCGCCTCGTAGAGGACAATTCGTACCGCGAGTCCCCGCAGAACATCGCGCTGGCCGCCGAAGAACTCGGCCTCGTCCGCGATTCCTCACCGGAATTCCTCGATGCGAAGACCGGAAAGATCATCGACGCACCGGGAATCGACGTCAGCGGTGAGAAAGAGCCCACAGTCGTGCCCGGCCCGCGTGCCGATACACGTGAAGACATCCGACCCAATCTACGATCGGATGAGAAGCTCCCGGTCGTCGGGGGCAGCCCGAGCCAGGACGTGGCGGCTCCGAGCCAGGAGGCGCCGAAGTAGTCCGAGCTCACCGGGACCAGGGAACGGCCTGACCGAACCATACGCCGACCACACCAAGGACCGAGGACTCAAGCTATGGGCTCAGCCAAGACCCGACTGAAGAAGAAGCGCAAGGGCGATGGCCCCAATCTGCGTCTGCGGATGGGCATCATCGCCGCGCTGTCGGTCCTCGCTCTCCTCATCACCTCCGGCCGACTCGTGTCGATCCAGGGCATGGACTCGATGAAGCTGGCGGAGAAGGCGCTGTCGAACCGGCTCGTCACCCGGACCCTGCCGGCCGACCGCGGACAGATCCTCGCCGCCGACGGCGCCGTGCTCGCCGACAGCGTCTCCCGCTACCAGCTCGTCGTCGACCAGCAGAACGTCGCCCAATACGAGGTCGACGGCGAACTCGTGGGTGCATGGGGTGCGGCCGAAGCCTTGTCGAAGCCGCTGAACACCGACCCCGGTCTGCTCTACCCGAAGCTCGTCGGTGACAAACGCTGGAACCCCGTCGCCAAGGGACTGACCTCGGAGACGTGGCGTGAGGTGAAGAAGCTCGGAGTCCTCGGCGTCTCCGCCGAGGAGTACGCAGTGCGTTCATATCCCGCTGGCGGAGTCGCCGGCAACCTCGTCGGCTTCCTCAGCTCCGACGGCACGGCTCAGGCCGGACTGGAAATGGCCTATGACGAACAGCTGTCGGGCACGGACGGCCAACAGCAGTACGAACGCGGGGCACGCGGAGAGATCATTCCGCTCGGCGACAACAACATGAAGGACGCCGTCGACGGTCAGGGACTGCAGACGACGATCGACCCTGCGATGCAGTACTACGCTCAGCAGGCCATCGAGGAGCAGCGGAAGAAGCACGAAGCCGAATCCGCCTCGATCGTCATCAAGGAGATCAAGACCGGACGGATCATCACCGCCGCGGACGCTCCCACTGTCGACCCGAACTCTCCCGGCAAGGTCGACGGTCCCGACCGCGGCTCGCGCATCTTCACCGACGTCTTCGAACCCGGTTCGACCGCGAAGATGGTCACCGCCGCATCTTTGCTCGACCAGGGGCTCGTGACTCCCGAACAGGAGTTCACCGTCCCCGACAAGTGGAAGGCGCCGAACGACGAAGAGTTCCGCGACTCCCACGAACACCCCGACGAGAAGCTCACCTTCGCCGGAATCCTCGCCGAATCCTCGAACACCGGCACCGTGCTGGCCGGAAAGGAACTCACCGAGGCGCAGCGCTACGAATACATGAAGAAGTTCGGCTTCGGCTCCAGCTCGGGCATCGGCTTCCCGGCCGAGACTGCAGGCATCCTGCACCCCTACGAAGACTGGGACGGACGCACGAAGTACACCGTGATGTTCGGTCAGGGTGTGGCCGCGAACGCGATCCAGACCACCGACGTCATCTCCACCATCGCCAACGGGGGAGTGCACGTGCCCTCCCGTCTGGTCGACGGGATGATCTCACCGAACGGGCGCACCATCTCCACCCCGGCAGGGGAGAACGAGCGGATCGTCAGCGAGAAGGCCGCCGACGAGACCCTGCGGATGCTCGAAGGCGTCGTCGCCGAAGGCACCGGCAAGTCCGCCCAGGTCTCGGGGTACCGAGTGGCCGGCAAGACCGGCACGGCCCAAGCGCCGGCCGCCGAAGGCGGAGGCTACGACGGATACACCGCCTCCTTCGTCGGCGTCCTGCCGGCAGAAGACCCCGAGCTCGCGATCTCCGTGACTTTGCAGAGGCCTCGAAACGGCTACTACGGTGGACAGGCCGCAGCCCCCGTCTTCTCCGACGTCGCGGGCTTCGCCATGCGGCATCTGAAGATCCCACCGTCGACGCAGAAGCCCGACCTGCCCGCTCGAGAATGGAAATGATGCGTTTTTCACAGCTGCTGCCGATCGCACCCGGCACCCTCCACGGCGACCCCGAGACAGAGGTCACCGGAGTTTCCCATGACTCGCGAGCGGTCTCACCCGGTCAGCTCTACGCGGCACTTCCGGGGGCGAACGTCCACGGAGCGAAGTTCGCCCCCGAACTGATCCGTGCCGGCGTCAGCGCCGTCCTCACCGACGAAGCCGGCTGGCAGCTCATCACCGAATCCCTCAGCGCGGACGAGGCAGACAGGCAGCTTCTCGCCGGAGTGACCGCACTCATCGTCGAAGCGCCCCGCTCCGTGCTCGGGTTCGTCTCCGCAGCCGTCTACGGGACCACCTCGGTGCCGGAGCTCATCGGAGTCACCGGAACGAACGGGAAGACGACGACGACCTACCTGGCCGACGGAATGCTCGCGGCGCTCGGCCACCGCACCGCCGTCATCGGGACTGTCGCCATCCTCATCGCCGGTGACACCGTTCCCAGTGTGCGCACGACGCCGGAAGCCCCCGAACTCCACGCACTGTTCAAGAAGATGCGCGAGGCCGAGGTCGACACCTGCTCGATGGAGGTCTCCTCCCACGCGCTCAGCCAGCACCGCGTCGACGGGGCGCACTTCCGCGTCGCAGGATTCACGAACCTGTCCCAGGACCACCTCGACTTCCACAACACGATGGAGGAGTACTTCGAGGCGAAGGCCCAGCTGTTCACCCGGACGTTCTCCGACACGGCCGTCATCGTCGTCGAAGACGAATGGGGCGAGCGGATGACGGAGGCCGCACAGGTGCCGGTGCGCACCCTGGGACGCGACGAGCGCAGTCAGTGGCGCATCGAACACACCCCAGGCGTTTCGGACTTCGTGCTCCACCTCGGCGAAGGGGAGAGCATCCGACTGCGCTCACCGCTGCCCGGCGACTTCAACGTCACGAACACGGCGCTGGCGGCCTCGATGCTCATCGAATCGGGCATCCCGGCCGCAGCCATCGACGCCATCGGCCGCAGCTTCGCGGCCACGGTGCCCGGACGGATGGAGATCATCGACGTCTCCGGACCGCGAGCTCTCGGGGAATCCCACCCGGAGGTCCTGCCGCGGGCCATCGTCGACTACTCGCACACCCCCGATGCGATCGCGAAGGCACTTAGGACCCTGCACGCCGATTCCGACGAACTCATCATCGTCTTCGGCGCAGGAGGCGACCGCGACCGCGGCAAACGCTTCGGAATGGGGCAGGCCGCGGCTCGTGAAGCCGATGTGATCGTACTCACCGATGACAATCCGCGCACCGAGGACCCGGATACTATCCGCGCCGCCATCAGGCAGGGCATCGACGCCGAGGTGGATGCGGGGCGGGCCCGTGTGAAAAAGATCATCGAAGTGCCCGATCGCGGTGCCGCCATCGATGAGGCGATCGCGGGAGCGGACGCCTGCGCAACCGTGCTCATCGCAGGCAAGGGGCACGAGACAGGCCAGACCGTGGGCACCGCGGTCACCGATTTCGACGACCGGGCCAGGACACGCTCAGCGCTGTCCATGCGACTGGGCGGCGCACAACCAGGTAAAGTTCACAGATGATATGAAGCGACTGACTGCAGCCGAGATCGCAACCGCCCTGAGCGGCGAGTTGTACGGCATCGACCCCGAGACCCCATTGACCGCCGGTGTGGTGACCGACTCGAGAGAAGTCGGACCCGGCGATATCTACGTCGCCCGCCGAGGCGAGAGCTTCGACGGCATCGAATTCGCCGCCGCCGCCGTCGAGGCGGGAGCGGCCCTGATCATCGGCGAATCCGTCCCCACCGTCGACGACGAGCCGCTGCCGTCCGTCGTCGTCGCCGATGCCACCGAAGCGCTCGGCCAGCTGGCCAAGCACAGCATCGAGGGCCTGCGCGCCGACGGTGAGCTGACCGTCATCGCGATCACCGGATCAGTCGGCAAGACCACCGTCAAGGACCTCGCCGCGGACCTGCTCTCCGGTGAGGCCGAGACCGTGTGGCCGCCGAACTCGTACAACAACGAGGTCGGTGTTCCGCTGACGGCTCTGCGGGCCGACGAGTCCACCCGCTTCCTCGTCCTCGAGATGGGGGCCCGGTCGATCGGCAACCTCGCCTACCTGACCAGCCTCATCCGGCCCGATATCGCCGTCGAACTCGCCGTGGGCACCGCTCATTCGGGAGTCTTCGGTTCGATCGAGAACACGGCTCGGGCCAAGGCCGAGCTCGTCGAGTCCCTGACCGCCGGGTCGACCGCCGTGCTCAACGCCGACGACACCCGCGTGTCTGCGATGCGCGAAGTCCTCGCCCCCGAGGTGACCACCCTGTGGTTCTCGCAGCGTGAGTCCCTGCCCGAATGGGTCGAAGCGGATGACCGGGTCGTGCGCGGCACCTCCGTGACCACGGACTCCTCCGGCCACCCGACCTTCACCCTCACTCTGCCCGGTGAGGAGCCGCGGGACGTGCGTCTGGCGCTCATCGGCGAACACCACGTCGGCAATGCCCTGGCCGCCGCCGCCATCGCCCACGCCTGCGGAGTCACCACGAAGTCGATCGTGACGACCCTGTCCACCTCCTCGGCGGCCAGCCGCTGGCGGATGGAGCTCATCGACTCGCCCTCGGGCGTGACCGTGCTCAACGACGCCTACAACGCGAATCCCGAATCCATGCGGGCCTCGCTGAAGACCCTGGCTTCGATGGGCCGCGGGGACGAGGAGACCAGCCCGCGCCGCACCTTCGCCGTGCTCGGTGAGATGCTCGAGCTCGGTGACGAGTCGGTGTCCGCGCACTCTGACATCGGCGAGCTCGTCGTGCGTCTCAACATCACCCGCACCATCGTCGTCGGCGATGGCGCCAAACCGATCTTCAACGCCGCGAACCTCGAAGGCTCCTGGGGCAACGAGGCGGCCTGGGTCGCCACGGCGGCAGAGGCGAGAGATCTGCTGAGCGCCGAACTCGCGCCCGGCGACATCGTCCTGTTCAAGTCCTCCCGAGACGCCGGTCTGCGCTACCTCGGAGACGAAATCGCCGGAGTATCGGGGGCCCAATGATTGCCGTACTGCTCGCAGCCTGCCTGGCTCTCATCTTCGCCCTTGTCGGCACCCCGCTGTTCATCCGGGTGCTCGTCAGGAAGGGATACGGCCAGTTCGTCCGTGACGACGGTCCGACCTCGCACGCGACGAAGCGCGGGACTCCGACCATGGGCGGCGTCGTCATCATCGGTGCCGCCGTGCTCGCCTACCTGCTCGGACACCTGTTCACCGGTTCCGTGCCGACGGCGTCCGGTCTGCTCGTGCTGTGGCTGGCTGCGGGACTGGCGGTCGTCGGCTTCCTCGACGACTTCATCAAGATCAAGAAGCAGCGGTCCCTGGGGCTGCGCCCGATGCCGAAGCTCATCGGACAGGCCTTCGTCGGCATCTCGTTCGCCGTCCTCGCCCTGCAGTTCCCGAACTCCTTCGGCGAGACCCCGGCCTCGACGAAGATCTCGTTCATCCGCGACACGAACCTCGACCTCGCCTTCGGGTCCGCGATCCTCGGTCTCATCCTGTTCGTCATCTGGGCGAACCTCATCGTCACCGCCGTGTCGAACGCGGTGAACCTCACCGATGGTCTCGACGGTCTGGCCGCCGGCGCCTCGGTGGTCGTCTTCGCCGCCTACGTCGTCATCGGCACCTGGCAGTCGACCCAGAACTGCAACCTCATGTCCGAGGCCACGAACGCCTGCTACTACATGCGCGACCCGCGCGACCTCGCGATGGTCGCCGGCGCCATGGCCGCGGCCTGCTTCGGCTTCCTGTGGTTCAACACCTCGCCGGCGAAGATCTTCATGGGCGACACCGGTTCGCTGGCCATCGGCGGCGCCTTCGCCGGACTGGCGATCATGTCGCGCACCGAGCTGCTGCTCATCGTCCTCGGCGGACTCTTCGTCATCATCACCCTGTCCGTGATCATCCAGGTCGCCTCCTTCAAGACCACCGGCAAGCGCGTGTTCCGAATGGCCCCGCTGCAGCACCACTTCGAACTCAAGGGCTGGGCCGAAGTGACGATCGTGGTGAGATTCTGGATCATCGCCGCCCTCTTCGTCATCGCCGGAATCTGCCTCTTCTATGCCGATTGGGTGGCCCGCGTTGGCTGATGAACCCACCACCGCCAAGGAGATCCCGGTCGCACTGAGCGGACCGAGCTCATCCCTGGCGGGACTGCGCATCCTCGTCACCGGTCTCGGCGTGACGGGATTCCCCGCGGCCGTCCACCTCGGCGAACGCGGTGCCGACGTCATCGTCATCGACGGTGACGACACCGTCGATGTGAGTGAGAAGGCGCAGATCCTCGAGGTCTTCGACGTCGACATCCGACGCGGACCCGAACACGTCGAAGCCCTGCCCGAAGGTGAGTTCGACCTTGTCGTCACCTCTCCCGGTTGGCGACCCGACCAGCCGGTGCTCGCGGCGGCCGCGGCAGCCGGAGTCCCCGTCATCGGCGAAGTCGAACTCGCTTGGCGGATCCGCGGGGCCAATGACGCCAAATGGCTGGCCATCACCGGCACCAACGGCAAGACGACGACCACGACGATGCTCGAATCGATGCTGCTGGCCGCCGGACTCAAGGCCAAAGCCTGCGGCAACATCGGCACCCCGCTGCTCGAAGCAGTCCTCGAACCCGGGCTCGAAGTCCTCGCGATCGAACTCTCGAGCTTCCAGCTGCATTGGCAGGAGTCGATGAGCGCCGACGCCGCGGCCGTGCTCAACATCGCTCCCGACCACCTCGACTGGCACGGCAGCGCCGAAGCCTACGCGTACGACAAAGCGAAGATCTTCCACAACGCGAAGCTCGCCTGCGTGTACAACTGCGCCGACGAGGTGACTCTGCACATGGTCGAGGACGCCGACGTCATCGAAGGAGCCAAGGCCATCGGCTTCACCTCCGGTGTGCCTCGCCCCGGTGAGCTCGGAGTCGTCGAGGACCTCCTCGTCGATCGGGCCTTCATCCCTCAGCGCTACTCCTCGGCCGCCGAACTCGCCTCCCTCGAAGACGTGGCGGTCGCCACCGGCGTCGCCGGCTCCCGCCCCGCTCCGCACCAGGTCGCCAATGCTCTGGCCGCAGCCTGTCTGGCACGCGCCATCGACGTGCCGGGCCAAGCGATCTCCGCCGGTCTGCGCAGCCACTCTCTCGGCGCCCACCGCATGGTCACCGTCGCAGAAGCAGACGGCATCCGCTGGGTCGACGACTCGAAGGCGACGAACACCCATGCCGCGAATGCCTCTCTGGCCGCCTTCGACTCGATCATCTGGATCGCCGGCGGACTGCCGAAGGGCGCCGACTTCACCTCACTGTTCGCCGACCACCGCGACCGACTGAAGGCACTCGTGCTCATCGGCTCCGATGACTCGGCCTACCGCGAGGCCATCGCCGCGACCATTCCCGACCTCGACGTCATCCGGATCGAACCGGCCCTGGCCGTGGACTCCGGAGTGCCGAAGCGCCGTGGGGAGGCCGTCGCCGCGGCCGCAGTCGAGGCCGCCGCAGGCGTGGCCGAAGCCGGAGACACCGTGCTCCTGGCCCCAGCCGCCGCGAGCATGGACCAGTTCCTCAACTACAACACACGCGGCGAACTGTTCACCGAGGCCGTCAACACGCATCTGGAGCGCTGAGATGGGACGGCAGACCACCGCGAAGGCGGATGAACGTCGCCGTCGCAAGCTTGCGAAGTCGACGGTCTCCGCATCCGCTCCGACGACGTCGAAGGATGCCGGAGTGAAGACCGCGGCAAAGACCTCGGGCGTGAAGACCGCCGCGAAGACTCCCACCGCGAAGACTGCTGCTGCGAAGTCTGCCGCGAGGAAATCCGCCACGAGGAAGTCCGCCACGACCACGACTGCCGGGAAGCGTCCGGCCGGGAGCAGGACGGCTGCTCCACGCGGTACGGCGTCCACGACAGCAGCGGTGGAGAGGAAACCGGCGAAAGCCGCCGGGAAGAACTCTGAGAAGACCGCCTCGGTGCTCGGGAGAGCGTGGGATCATCTGCGCGGCGATATCGCCGGTCTCTCCGCTCATCCGCTGACGACCTACTTCCTCATCCTCGTCTCCGTGGTGCTGCTCACGGGGCTCGGCCTGGTCATGGTGCTCTCCGCCTCATCGATCACCTCGTACGACGGGGGAGCGGGCTCCTCATTCGCCTACTTCAACAAGCAGGCGATGTTCGCCGGGGTCGGCCTCGTCCTCATGTACACGGCGAGCAGGATGTCGCTGCAGTTCTGGAAGCGGATCGCGTGGTTCGCGATCATCGGCGGACTCATCATGCAGGCTCTGGTCTTCGCACCCGGACTCGGCAAGGAGACGAAGGGCAATGCGAACTGGATCGGCCTCGGCGGATTCCAGATCCAGCCCTCCGAGTTCCTCAAGGTCGCCCTCGCCCTGTGGCTCGGCTTCATCCTGGCCCAGAAGGCCGGGAAGATGACCACCTTCGGCCACGCCATGATCCCCGTCGTCCCCGGAACCCTCGCCGCCGTCGGCCTCGTCGTCGCCGGCAACGACCTGGGCACCGGACTCGTCATCATGGCCATGGCGGTCGTCTGCCTGTTCGTCGGCGGATTCCCGATGAAGTACTTCCTGCTGCTGGGCAGCGTGCTGGCCGCGTCCGTCGTCTTCTTCGTCCTCAGCTCCCAGAACCGTCTCGACCGCATCCAAGCGATGCTCACCGGACATGCCGATCAGAGCGCCGCGGACACCATGGGCCAAGCCTGGCAGTCCAACCACGGACTGTTCTCCCTGGCCTCCGGCGGATGGCTGGGTGTCGGGCTCGGCGCCAGCCGTGAGAAATGGTCCTGGCTGCCCGAAGCCCACAACGACTTCATCTTCGCCATCATCGGAGAGGAGCTGGGGCTCGTCGGCACCCTCGTCGTCATCCTCATCTTCGCCGTCCTCGGCTTCGGAATGGTCCGTGTGGTGATGCGTTCGAACAGTCTCATGGTCCAGGTCGCCACCGCCGGCTTCTTCGCCCTCATCGTCGGCCAGGCCGGCATCAACATCGGCGTCGTGACCGGACTGCTGCCAGTCATCGGTCTGCCGCTGCCGTTCGTGTCCTACGGCGGCTCCTCGATCATCGCCTCACTCCTCGCTGTCGGAGTGGTGCTGTCGTTCGCCCGCACGGAGCCGGGCGCCGAGGCGGCCATCGCCGCCAACAAGGATCGGCTGCGATCCTCACTCGCCGTGCTTGCCCGCAAGAAAAGGAAATGAGATGACGAGCATCCTCCTCGCCGGTGGAGGCACCACCGGCCATATCTCGCCGATGCTGGCGATCGGCCGCGAGCTGCGACGGCAGCACCCCGATTGGGATGTCGTGGCATTGGGCACTCCCGACGGACTCGAAGCCGAAATCGTTCCGCGTGGCGGATTCGAACTGCTCACCATCGACAAGGTGCCCATGCCCCGGTCGATCAGCCCGGCGCTGCTGAAATTCCCGGGCCGCTTCCGCGGCAACATCTCCGCCGTCGGACAGATCATCTCGTCCCGCAGCATAGACGCCGTCGTCGGCGTCGGCGGCTACGTCTGCCCACCGGCGTTCCTCGCCGCCAGACAGGCGAAGATCCCGCTGATCGTCCACGAAGCCAACGCGAAGCCGGGAATGGCCAACCGCCTCGGCGCGCGACTGACCACACCCGGTCGGGTCGGGATCACCTTCCCGGACACGAAGCTGCGGAACTCGACTCTCGTCGGCATGCCCATGCCCACCGAGATCACCGATCTCGACCGCAGCGACGACGCACAGCGAGCAGGGTTCCGTGCCGATCTCGGACTGCGCGATGACCGCCCGGTCCTCGTCGTCACCGGCGGCTCGTCGGGCGCACAGAAGATCAACGAAGCCTTCCTGGCCACCGCGACCGCCTGCCAGGACGCCGGCATCCAGGTCCTCCACATCACGGGAGCGGGAAAGGGCGACGCTCTGCGCACGGTCGCCGCGGAACTGCCCGACTACCACGTCGTCGACTACGTCGACGGAATGCACCGGGCCTATGCGGTCGCCGATCTGCTCGTCGCCCGCTCCGGAGCCGCTACGGTCTCCGAAGCCACGGTCGCCGGAGTGCCGGCACTCTATGTGCCCCTGGCCATCGGCAACGGCGAACAGCGTCTCAACGCCTCCGGCAGCGTCGCCGCCGGGGCCTCGCTGATGGTCGACAATGCGGAGTTCTCCCCGTCGACGGTCGTCGAGACCATCCTGCCGCTGCTCGCCGACGAAACCCGCCGCGCCGACATGAGCGCAGCGGCACTGGAGCTGAACTACCCCACCGATGCCGCGGCCCGCATGGCCGCCATCGTCAATCGCGCGCTGGAAGGCTGAACATGACCTCTGCGAACACGAGTCCTGCGAACATCGTTCCCGTCGGTGAACTCGGAGCCGTCCACTTCATCGGGATCGGCGGTTCGGGAATGTCCGGAATCGCCCGGATCATGGTCATGAACGGAGTCGCCGTGTCCGGATCGGATGCGAAGGAATCCAACGTCGTCGACGTGCTCCGCACCCTGGGCGCCACCGTCACGATCGGACATTCGCCCGCCAACCTCGGCGAGGCCGATACGCTCGTCATCTCCTCAGCCATCCGCAAGAACAACCCCGAACTCGTCGAAGCGCAGCGTCGGGGACTGCGCATCCTGCACCGCTCCGGGGCCCTGGCCTCGCTCATGGTCGACCGGCGGGCCGTGGCCGTGGCCGGCACCCACGGAAAGACCACGACCACGTCGATGACCACCGTCGCCCTCCAGGCCTGCGGAGTCGATCCGTCCTTCGTGATCGGGGGAGTGCTGTCGACGACGGGCACGAACGCCCACCTGGGCACCGGAGACGTCTTCGTCGCCGAGGCGGACGAATCCGACGGATCGTTCCTCCTCTACGAACCGGCCATCGGCATCCTCACGAACGTCGAAGCCGACCACCTCGACCACTACGGGACACCGGAGAAGGTGCGCGAAGCCTTCATCGAATTCTGCGCCGGCATCCAGTCCCGCGGCGGCACGATCATCGCCTGTGCCGACGACCCGGGATCCCACGACGTCGCCATGCACTCCCGCAGTCAGGGAGCCGACGTCGTCCTCTACGGCACCTCCGACGACGCCGATATCATGCTGCGTGACCTCGACTCCGGAATCGGCTCGTCCTTCGTCCTCGACCTGCCCGGCCGGGACGACGAGCTGCGGGTCGAACTGCGGCAGCCGGGAATGCACAACGCCCTCAACGCCACTGCCGCGATCGCCGTGGCACACAGCCTCGGTGCCGATGTCGAACGCGCTGCCACCGGGCTCGCCGGATACGGCGGGACCCGCCGCCGGTTCGAAGAACGCGGGCTCGCCGGCGGAGTGCGAGTCATCGACGACTACGCCCACCACCCCACCGAAGTGCGGGCCGTGCTCAGCGCCGCCCGCGGAGTCGTCACCGACGGGGGACGCGTCTGGGCGATCTTCCAGCCGCACCTGTACTCGCGGACGATGGAGTTCCGGGAGGAGTTCGGCCACGCCCTCGGCCTGGCCGATGAGGTCGTCGTCCTCGACGTCTTCCCCGCCCGCGAAGATCCCGTGCCCGGAGTCACCGGAGCGCTCATCGCCGACCGAGTCCCGCACGAGAACGTGACCTTCCTGGAATCGTTCGCCGAGGCGGTCCCCTTCGTCGCCGCCCGGGTGAAGCCGGGCGACCTCGTGCTCACCGTCGGAGCCGGTGACGTGACGATCCTCGGACCCGAGCTGCTGAGCGCATTGGAGAGCTGAGGCCGATGGTGCCGCTTCCCCCGGCTCGGGCCGGTGACAACTCCACTGCGGACCTCACCGGAGTCATCCGGGCCCGCCGTCGGCAGACGTGGCGCCGCCGACTCATCGCCGTCGGCATCGTCGCAGCCCTCATCGCCATCGTCGCCGTCGCCTGGTTCACACCTCTGCTGGCCCTGCAGAAAGTCCAGGTCAGCGGCAGCCGACTGGTCGACACCGACCGAGTCAGCAGCTTCGTCCTCGACACCGAGGGCGGCAGCCCGCTGCCCCAGGTGCGTCCCGGTGCGGTCGAGCAGTCCGTGCTCAAGGAGTTCCCGAAAGCCGAAGCGGCCTCCGTCCGCTATTCCGGCCCCCGTGCCCTGAAGATCGAGATCACCGACCGCACCCCTGTCATCGCGATCGAAGGCGAATCCGGCTACCGCCTCTACGACTCCGAGGCCGTCGACCTCGGAACAGTCGACACGGCACCTAAGAAGCTCACCGTGCTCAGCGGGGGCGGGCACCAACCGGACAGAGAGACCGTGTCCGCGGTGATCCGGTTCATGGGCGACCTGCGGCCGGAGCTGCGCCGTCAGCTGGTGACGATCGAGGCCAAGGACGCCATGAGCCTCGAAGGTCGCCTCGACACAGGAGAACAGAAGGCCACAGTCGTGTTCGGCGATGCCTCCGACTCCAGCCTCAAGATGCGCACCGCCGCCCAACTCGCCGCGGAGGGCCGCACCGAGATCGACGTCTCCGTGCCTTCGGTGCCCGTGACCGACTGAGTCCCGAACCGACCGGCTCAGTCCCGAACCGACCGGCTCAGTGTTGAGCCGACCGGCTCAGTCCCGAACCGACCGGCTCAGTCCCGAACCGACCGACTCAGTCCCGAACCGATCGAGCCCCGAAGACCCGGGGGCGCCGGCCATGAGACCTCCGTGTCCGTCCCACGCCGGGCAGTCACCACGATTGCCTCCGTTTGGCCCCGACACACCGGGCGCGGAGTTTGGCCGAAGTCCGACACTCCGGGGAGAATGGTTGCAGTGATGTTGCCCCGCCCAATAGCCTCAGGGCAGAGAACACAGACCGATTGCACACGCAGACCCTGCGTGACCGAAGCGCTTGAGACGAGGAACCGACTTGGCTGAATTCCCACAATCCGGAGCGGATATCAAGGTTGCCGGAACCGGCGGCGGCGGTGTCAACGCTGTGCAGAGGATGATCGACGTCGGCCTGCGCGGCGTGGAGTTCATCGCAATCAACACCGATGCCCAGGCACTCGTCCTCTCCGATGCCGATGTCAAGCTCGAGATCGGACGTGACCAGACCCGCGGGCTCGGTGCAGGTGCGGACCCGGAGATCGGCCGCAAGGCCGCCGAGTCCTCCGAAGACGCCATCCGCGACGCCCTCGAAGGTGCGGACATGGTCTTCGTCACCGCTGGCGAAGGCGGCGGCACGGGAACCGGCGCCGCCCCCGTCGTGGCCCGCGTGGCCCGTTCGCTCGGCGCGCTGACCATCGGTGTCGTCACCCGTCCCTTCACCTTCGAGGGACGTCGTCGCTCCGCACAGGCAGAAGCCGGAATCGCGGCGCTGCGCGAAGAGGTCGACACCCTCATCGTCATTCCCAATGACCGTCTGCTCTCGATCTCCGACCGCAGCGTCTCCGTCGTCGAAGCATTCCGCTCCGCCGATGAGGTCCTGCGCTCCGGTGTTCAGGGCATCACCGACCTGATCTCGGTGCCCGGCCTGATCAACCTCGACTTCGCCGACGTCAAGTCGGTCATGCAGGACGCCGGAACCGCGCTCATGGGCATCGGTGCCGCGACCGGAGACGACCGCGCCGTGCAGGCCGCCGAATCCGCCATCGCGTCCCCGCTGCTGGAAGCCAGCATCGACGGAGCCCACGGAGTGCTGTTCTGCATCACCGGCGGCGGCGACCTCGGACTCTTCGAGGTCAACGAGGCCGCCCGTCTGGTGCAGGAAGCCGCGCACCCCGAAGCGAACATCATCTTCGGTGCCGTCATCGACGACAACATCGGTGACGAATGCCGCGTGACCGTCATCGCAGCCGGATTCGACAACTCCTCGCCGAATGCCGAGACCGCAGGGTCCGATCAGATCCCGGCGCCGATCCCGGCCGCTCCGGCAGAGACCGAGGCCGAGTCGCCCGTCATCGCCGAATCCGAGCCCGAGACTCCGGAAGCCGACGAGCCGGCGGCTGCTCCGCGCCGCAGCGAGGAGCACCAGATTCCTGCCTCGCTGCCGAACGAACGCAGCACCTCGAACTTCGACTCCGACCTCGATATCCCGGACTTCCTCAAGTAATATGCTGCGCTCGAGGTTCGTCATCCCGGGCAGGCGCACCGCCCATGTCGCCTTCACCGACCGGCACGGCGGCTATTCGAGCGGGGACTTCTCCTCGTTCAACCTCGCCCGTCACGTCGGAGACGATGACGAACTCGTCGCAGCCAACCGAGCCGCTCTCGCTCAGGTCATCGGCCTGAGCGGGGAGCGGCTCTCGTTCGTCTCCCAGGTGCACGGAACCGATGTGCACACCATCAGCGACGAGGCGCAGCTGCGGCAGGCATCGGTCGAAGCCGATGCCCAGATGACGACCGTCCCCGGGATCGGACTGGCGATCATGGTCGCCGACTGCACCCCAGTCATGCTCGCCGATGCCGAAGCCGGGGTCATCGCCGCCGTCCATGCGGGACGTCCGGGCATGGCCGCGGGCGTGGTCGGCACCGCGGTCGCCGCGATGCGCGAGGCCGGGGCCGGGGACATCCACGCGGTCATCGGCCCCTCGGTCTGCCCCCGCTGCTACGAAGTCCCGGCCGGGCTGAGAAGCGAGGTCGCGGCGATCGAGCCGACGGCCGCCTCGGTGTCGGTGACCGGCACACCGGCACTCGACGTCGCCGGAGCCGTCGCCGAACAGTTGGGGCGGGCAGACGTGACCATCGATCATTTCTCACGCACCTGCACGAAGGAATCCGAGGATCTGTTCTCCTACCGCCGACAGAAGCGGACGGGCAGGTTCGCCGGGATCATCTGGCTGCAGGAAGAAAAGACCGCGACACACCCGTAGGACTCACCTGCCCGGATGCCCGCGTGCGATAGTTTGGGCGACAGGTGAGCAAGTGCCGAAGTCCGAGGAGCTTTAGACATGTCAGCAATCAAGAAGACGCTGGAATACCTGGGTTTCGTCGAAGAAGAGGACGAGACCGCCCAGCGCACCGATCGTCGTGAACCCGCCCACCGGGACCGCGAAGTCGTCGAGACCTTCGACGACGTCGAGCAGTACGACGAACCGGCAGCAGCGGAAGAGCGGACTCCGGCCCCGGTGACACCGATCCATCCGTCACCGATCCGTCCCGTAGACACCCCGGCGCCAGGAACCTCAATGAATCGCATCAGGACCATCCACCCCCGCAGCTACAACGACGCCATGGTCATCGGTGCCGCCTTCCGCGAGGGCACCCCCGTGATCATGAATCTCTCGGAGATGGACGAGAACAACTCCAAGCGCCTCGTCGACTTCTCCGCCGGACTGATCTTCGGTCTGCACGGGTCGATCGAACGGGTGACGAACAAGGTCTTCCTGCTCACTCCCGAGAACATCGAGGTCGCCGGCGAGAACGAAGCGGATTCGGACACTCAGGCCAGCTTCTTCAACCAGAGCTGAACGCAGCCGAAGAATCTCTCAACTCGTCCTCAGCTGGAGCCGATAGGCTGAAGCCTCGGAACTCAAGCAACAACGAAAGGCGCGGGGGACCCACGTGGCCATCATCTTCTACATCCTCGGTACAGCTCTGAGCCTCTATGTCTACGTGCTCCTGGCGCGAGTCGTGCTCGACCTGGTCCAGGTGTTCTCCCGCGACTGGAAACCCTCGGGGTTCCTGCTCGTCCTCGCCGAGATCGTGTACACGCTCACCGATCCGCCGCTGAAGCTCCTGCGCAAGGTCATTCCGCCGCTGCGCCTGGGGCAGGTCTCGCTCGATCTGGGATTCATCGTCCTGCTCATCGGCATTCAGATCATCGCGTCAGTGTTCTTCAACCTCTCGCACGCCTCTGCCTGATCCCCGCTATCACGGTGATCTCGGGCGATGAGTCACTGCGATCGGGTGCCGGGAAGAGCATGAGTGATGTGCCGGTCGATTCACGGGAATTCGATTGCGTGTATACCGGATAACCGGTGAATATGCTCACCGGAATTGGCTGTTTGCGTGCCCGGGTTGTTAGCCTCGGATGCGTAGAACTTCGTCATTGAACGCAAGACACGCCATTTCTGCGGGACAAAACTGCAGGTGTTACGCTAATGTGACGTTGAAGCCGTCCTTCGGGGCGGCAGCGTAATGAATGTAGATCGACCGAAGGTGACCTCATGGCGCTCACGCCTGAAGACGTAGTAAACAAGCGGTTCCAGCATGTGAAGTTCCGCGACGGGTACGACCAGGACGAAGTCGACGATTTCCTTGATGAGGTCGTCGTTGAGATTCGCCGTCTCTACCAGGAGAACGACGAACTGCGTCAGAAGCTCTCCACCGCCGAACAGCGTGTGAAGGAACTCGAAGCCGGCGGCGCCACCGCCGCACCGGCCCAGGACATCGACGCCACTCAGGCGATGCCCGCCGCGGTTCCTGCACCCGAAGAGAAGGAAGAGGCTCCGGCTCCGGCCGAAGCACCTGCTGCTCCGGCACCGGTCGAAGAGACCCCGGCCCCGGTCGTCAAGGAAGCCGCCCCGGCTCCCCAGGAAGGCTCTGCTGCACCGGCGATGGCCGCCGGCGGAGCCGCAGGCGCCGGTCTCGGTGCTGTCGCAGCCGGTGGCGACGGAGACGCCCATGGCCTCATCGCTCTGGCCCAGCGCGTCCACGACGAGCATGTCGCCGAAGGTGAGCGCAAGCGCGACGAGCTCATCAAGGGTGCCGAGAAGGAAGCCGCCGACATCGTCGGCAAGGCCGAATCGAAGCGCGACGAAACGCTGTCGACCCTCGAATCGCAGAAGTCGACCCTCGAGCGTTCCATCGACCAGCTCTCGAACTTCGAGCGCCAGTACCGCACACGACTGAAGAGCTACCTCAACGATCAGCTGCGTGACCTCGAGAACTCCACGAGCCTGGCTCCGGAGACCCTCGACGGAAACGGCCCGCTGGGCGGTTCGTCGAACCACAAGCTCTGATCCCAGGGCATCACCGACCGAGGTCCGGGAACTCTTCGGAGTACCCGGGCCTCCGTTGTGTCCGCGCATTCCACCGGCACGCGGCTGAGTCCCTCAACGTCGGCAGTGGGCTAGAATGAACCAAATGAACGATCCTGCCTCACGGGTGAAAAGACCTCGCGCCGCCATGATGGCCCTGCTGTTCACAATCGCGGCGACCGTGCTCGTGATCGATCAGTTCACCAAGTTCCTTGCCGTCACCCTCCTCGAGGACCAGCCGCCGGTGCCTGTGCTCGGCTCTCTGGCCGGATTCACCTTCTACCGCAACCCGGGAGCCGCACTCGGACTCGGCTCGAACGTGACGTGGATCTTCCCGATCATCGCCATCGGGGTGTTCATCGCGATCCTCGTGATCTCCCGCAAGCTCGGGTCGCGAGCCTGGGCGACCGGGCTCGGTCTGCTGCTGGGCGGACTCTTCGGCAACCTCGTCGACAGGCTCTTCCGCGAACCCGCATTCCTGCACGGAGCCGTCGTCGACTTCATCGATCTGTCGCTGTTCATCTGCAACGTCGCGGACATCGCGATCTCCGCCGCCGCAGTGACCCTCGTCATCGTCAGCCTCAGGGGAATCGACATCGACGGCTCGGACTCCACACGTGTGAAAGAGGACTCTCATGACTGAACGCTCCATCCTCGTCCCTGAGGGACTCGACGGTCAGCGCGTGGACGCTGCGATGTCGAAGCTGCTCGGCCTCTCCCGCACCGCAGCCGCAGATATCTGCGCCGACGGGGGAGTGGAGATGTCCGGACGCCCGGTCATCAAATCCGATCGCGTCATCGCCGGTGAACGGCTCGACATCATGATGCCCGAACCCAAGAGGCCCCTCGAGGTCGTGCCCGATCCCGTGCCGGGAATGCGCATCGTCCACGACGAGGATGCCTTCGTCGTCGTCGACAAACCGGTCGGCGTGGCCGCTCACCCGGCTCTCGGCTGGACCGGACGCACCGTCGTCGGCGGGCTCGCCGCGGCGGGCTTTCGTATCGCGACCTCGGGTGCCCCCGAACGCCAGGGCATCGTGCAGCGCCTCGACGTCGGAACCTCCGGGCTCATGGTCGTGGCCAAAAGCGAATACGCCTACAGCGTGCTCAAACGGGCTTTCAAGGAGCGCACGGTGGACAAGACCTACCATGCGGTCGTCCAAGGTCTGCCCGACCCTGTGCTCGGCACCATCGACGCCCCGATCGCCCGCCACCCGAAGCACGACGGACTCTACGCTGTGCGCAGCGAAGGCAAGAACGCGATCACCCACTACGAGGTGATCGAAGCTCACCGCCGTGCCGCGCTCGTCGAGATCCACTTGGAGACCGGACGCACCCACCAGATCCGTGTCCACTTCTCAGCCACCAAACACCCCTGCGTCGGAGACCTGCCCTATGGAGCCGATCCGGTGCTGGCGAAGGAACTCGGTCTTGAACGCCAGTGGCTGCACGCCGTCAAACTCGGCTTCCACCACCCCGACACGCAGAAGTGGGTCGAGTTCGAAAGCGGCTATCCGGAGGATCTGCAGACCGCGCTCGACCGCATCCGGCCGAACTGAACACCGAGTCGCAGCCGTCGAAGGTGCCCGGAGCAACAGTCTCCGAAGCCTCCTGAAGCGCAGCTGATGGACTAAGCTGGGGGCGCACCACCGGCAACTTCAGGAAGGCGGCGCCCAGTGCCGAACGAGGACTTCGTCCACCTCCACGTCCATACCGAATACTCCATGTTGGACGGTGCGGCCCGCCTCGCCGATCTGATGGCGGCGACGAAGGCATCGGGAATGTCCGCGATCGCCACGACCGACCACGGATACCTGTTCGGAGCCTTCGACTTCTGGTCCCAGGCGACCGCCGCCGGCATCAAACCCATCATCGGCGTCGAAGCCTATGTCACCCCGGGCACCGACCGCCGGGACAAGACGCGCGTGAAGTGGCGCACCGACGAATCGCAGAAGAGCGACGACCTCTCCGGCGGTGGTCTCTACACACACATGACCCTGCTGT
Source organism: Brevibacterium limosum (assembly GCF_011617705.1). Classification (NCBI taxonomy): domain Bacteria; kingdom Bacillati; phylum Actinomycetota; class Actinomycetes; order Micrococcales; family Brevibacteriaceae; genus Brevibacterium; species Brevibacterium limosum. Next base: position 1,757,713 of record NZ_CP050154.1, read on the forward strand.
CGCGGAACAACACGGGCATGCGGAACCTGTTCAAGGCATCGTCCTACGCCTCTCTGGACTCGGTGACGGCGAAATGGCCGCGGCTGGACCAGGACCTGCTCGAGACCTATTCCGACGGACTCATCGCCACCACCGGCTGCCCGTCGGGAGAGGTCCAGGTCCGCCTGCGACTCGGACAGTACGAAGAGGCCAAGGCTGCGGCGGGGAAGTACCGTGAGATCTTCGGCAGGGACAACTACTACGTCGAACTCATGGACCACGGTCTGTCCATCGAGAAGCGAGTGACGAAGGACCTCATCCGGCTGTCGAAGGAACTCGACATTCCGCTGGTCGCCACCAACGACCTCCACTACACACACGAATCGGATGCGAAGGCGCACGAAGCGCTGCTGGCCATCCAATCCGGTTCCAAACTCATCGAACCCACCTATGATCAGGGCGGTTCGCGCTTCGCTTTCTCCGGCTCCGGCTACTACCTCAAGACTCCCGCAGAGATGCGGTCCCTCTTCAGGGAATTCCCCGAAGCCTGCGACAACACCCTCGAGATCGCCGAGAAGTGCGAAGTCTCCTTCGACACCTCGGCGAACTATATGCCGAAGTTCCCGTGCCCTCCGGGTGAGGATGAGACCTCATGGCTGATCAAGGAGGTCGCGAAGGGACTCGACTACCGGTACCCCGACGGTGTTCCCGACGAAGTCCGCAGACAGGCCGACTACGAACTCGACATCATCATCTCGATGGGCTTCCCCGGATACTTCCTCGTCGTCGCCGACTTCATCAACTGGTCGAAGGACAACGGCATCCGCGTCGGGCCCGGCCGTGGTTCGGGAGCCGGCTCCATGGTCGCCTACGCGATGCGAATCACCGACCTCGACCCGCTGCAGCACGGACTGTTCTTCGAGCGCTTCCTCAATCCGGACCGTGTGTCCATGCCCGACTTCGACGTCGACTTCGATGATCGTCGCCGTGGCGAGGTCATCGAATATGTGACCGAGAAGTACGGCGATGAGCGTGTGGCGATGATCGTCACCTACGGCACGATCAAGACGAAGATGGCGCTGAAGGACTCCGCCCGTGTGCTCGGCAAGCCCTTCTCGATGGGTGAGCGGCTGACGAAGGCGCTGCCGCCGGCGGAGATGGCCAAGGACATTCCGCTCAAGGACATCGAGGACCCGGAGTCCAAGCGCTTCAAGGAAGCCGGCGAATTCCGCGAACTCGTCGACACCGATCCGGAAGCCCGAGAGACCTTCGAGACCGCGAAGGGGCTGGAAGGACTGAAGCGGCAGTGGGGTGTCCACGCAGCCGGTGTCATCATGTCCTCGGACCCGATCATCGACGTCATCCCGATCATGCGTCGGTTCCAGGACGGTCAGGTCATCACCCAGTTCGACTATCCGACCTCTGAGGGCCTCGGGCTCATCAAGATGGACTTCCTGGGCCTGCGCAACCTCACGATCATCTCCGACGCGGTGGAGAACATCAAGGCCAACCGGGACTTCGACCTCGACCTCGAGCACCTGACTCTCGACGACCCGGCCGCCTATGAACTGCTCACACGGGGCGACACCCTCGGTGTGTTCCAGCTCGACGGCGGTGGTCTGCGTGCCCTGCTGCGGATGATGAAGCCGGACAACTTCGAGGATATCTCCGCGACCCTGGCCCTCTACCGACCCGGTCCGATGGGTGCTGATTCGCATACGAACTATGCCCTGCGCAAGAACGGCCTGCAGGAGGTCACCCCGATCCACTCGGAGCTCGAGGAGCCGCTCAAGGATATCCTCGACACCACCTACGGTCTCATCATCTACCAGGAGCAGGTGATGGCGATCGCGCAGAAGGTCGCCGGCTACTCGCTGGGTCAGGCCGACATCCTCCGCCGTGCGATGGGCAAGAAGAAGAAGTCCGAGCTCGACAAGCAGCAGGTCGGCTTCTTCGGCGGAATGAAGGAACGCGGCTACTCGGAGGCCGCCGCGCAAGCACTGTGGGACATTCTGCTGCCGTTCTCGGACTACGCGTTCAACAAGGCGCACTCGGCCGCCTACGGTGTCGTGTCCTACTGGACCGCCTACCTCAAGGCCCACTACACAGCCGAATACATGGCGGCCCTGCTGACGTCGGTCGGTGACAACAAGGACAAGCTCGCGATCTACCTCAACGAGTGCCGTCGCCTCGGCATCACCGTGCTGCCTCCGGATGTCAACGAATCCGCGCTCCACTTCACCCCGGTCGGCACCGATATCCGCTTCGGCATGGGCGCGGTCCGCAACGTCGGCGCCCACGTCGTCGAAGGCATCGTCGAAGCCCGCGGAGAGAAGGGCGCCTACACCTCGTTCACGGACTTCCTCGACAAGGTGCCCAGCCACGTGTGCAACAAGCGCACGATCGAGTCGCTCGTCAAGGCCGGCGGCTTCGACTCGCTCGGCCACAGCCGTCGCTCACTCGTCGAAGTCCACGAGGAGGCCGTGGACTCGGTCATCGGCGTCAAACGGCAGGAAGCCAACGGACAGTTCGACCTCTTCGCCGGGCTCGGCGGGGGAGACGACGCACAGGGCTTCTCCGTGACCATCCCCGATCGTCCGGAGTGGGAGAAGAAGGAGAAGCTGTCCTTCGAGCGCGACATGATCGGCCTCTACGTCTCCGACCACCCGCTGAACGGGCTCGAAGGGGTGCTGGCCGCCGAATCCGATGCCTCCATCGCCGAGGTGGTCGATCCGGAATCGCACCGCCATGACGGATCCCAGATCAAGGTCTGCGGAATGATCACGCAGGTCACTCGCAAGGTGTCGAAGAACTCCGGACGTCCCTATGCGATCGTGACCTTGGAGGACCTCGAAGCCGAGATCGAAGTGATGTTCTTCGGCGACACCTACGAACCCGTGGCGAGCCTGCTGGCGACCGACCTCGTGATCTCCCTGACCGGCCGCATCCGCACCTCCGACGACCGTCCGACCTCACTGATGGCGATGTCGATGACGATTCCCGATGTCACCGACCCCGACGATCGACCGCTCACCCTCATCATGCCGATGGAGAAGGCGACCGAGGAGATGGCGACGAAGCTGCGACGGATCCTCGAATCCAACAAGGGCCAGACGGACGTCCACATCACCCTGTCTCAGCCGGGGCGGCAGACGGTGATGCGTCTGGACCGGTCGATCCGGGTCGACCCGAACCCGAGCCTCTACGGAGACCTGAAGGCTCTGCTGGGCTCCCGCTGCTTCAGCGTCTGAGGCTCAGCCGCATCGCCGCTCACGATTGCTCAGCGGCCGCAGGCAGCGGGTCGCGCTGGCTGTTCTGGTGCACCCTTCTCTGAACCGCCCACTGAAGAACGTGAGCAGTTCAGAGAAAGGTGTGTCGTTTCGCCGATCGTGCCGTTGCAGCGATTCCGGTCCGTCCGCACTTCGGGCCGGAGGACTGCGGTGCTGCTGCGGAGACTAGAATGGTGCGGGTGAACATTCTGGACTTCCGTGGTGAGACCCTCAGCAAGCGATTCCTGGCGCAGAAGCTGCCTCGGGCCGCCGAGACCCATGCCGATATCGAACGACGCGTCGCCGAACTCCTCGACACCGTCGCCGACGGGGGCGCGGCCGCGGTGAAGGACTTCACCGAACGCTTCGACGGAGTGCGCCCCGAGTACCTCCGCGTACCGGCATCGGCTCTGGCCGAGGCCGCAGACGCTCTCGATCCCGCGGTCAGGGCCGCGCTCGTCGAATCCATCGCCCGCGCCCGGAAGGTCGCCGCCGACCAGCGTCCCGCCGATGTCCGCACCGAGCTGGCCTCCGGTGCCTTCGTCACCACCCGCCACCTGCCGGTCGAACGCGTCGGCCTCTATGTGCCCGGCGGACTGGCCGTGTACCCCTCAACGGTGATCATGAACGTCGTGCCGGCGCAGACCGCCGGTGCACACTCACTGGCGATCGCCAGCCCGCCCCAGAGCAGCGGCCTGCCGCACCCGACCGTGCTCGCCACCGCACACATCCTCGGCATCGACGAAGTCTGGGCGATCGGCGGAGCACAGGCGATCGGCGCACTGGCCTTCGGCTTCGACGACGGCGAGGAACTCGAACCGGTCGACCTCATCACCGGCCCCGGGAACGCCTATGTGGCTGCGGCGAAATCACTCGTCCGCTCCCGGGTCGGCATCGACGCGGTCGCCGGTCCCACGGAGATCATCATCCTCGCCGACGCACAGGCCGACCCGCGTTTCGTCGCCGCCGATCTCATCAGCCAGGCCGAACACGACGAACTGGCCGCCTCGGTGCTGGTCACCGACTCCGTCGAACTCGCAGAGGCGGTGCAGAGGGAGCTGGACGTGCAGGTAACGGAGGCGACGCACACCGAACGGATCTCCACGGCTCTGGCCGGAAGACAGTCGGCGCTCGTCCTCGTCGACGACCTCGACGCCGGGATCACCGTCGTCAACGGCTATGCCGGTGAGCACGTCGAGGTCCACACGGCCGATGCCGCAGCGGTCGGGGCGCGGATCACGAACGGGGGAGCGGTCTTCCTCGGCGATTGGGCACCGGTGTCGCTGGGCGACTACTGCGCCGGGTCGAACCACGTGCTGCCCACGATGGGCACCGCCGCCCACGGTTCGGGCCTGGGTGTGCACTCATTCATCAAGGTCAGCCAGGTCATCGACTACGACCGGCAGGCCCTGTCAGAGGTGGCCGAACACATCGGTGTTCTCGCCGCCAGCGAACAGCTGCCGGCCCACGGCCGGGCTGTCGACATCAGGTTCGAGGAGTAGAGATGCGCTGTCCGTTCTGCCGTGAGTCCGATTCGCGGGTCGTCGATTCGAGGACCAGCGAAGACGGAGCCGCGATCCGCCGGCGCAGGCAGTGCCGTCACTGCGGTCGCCGATTCACCACGATGGAGGCCACGAGCCTGTCGGTGATCAAACGCTCCGGAGTCACCGAGGAGTTCTCCCGTCAGAAGATCATGTCGGGTGTGCGCAAAGCCTGCCAGGGTCGTCCGGTCAGTGACGATGATCTCGCGAAGCTCGCGCAGCGGGTGGAGGAGAACATCCGGTCGCGGGGAATCGCCGAGATCGACGCCGACGAAGTGGGTCTGTCCATCCTCGAACCGCTGCGCGAACTCGACCAGGTCGCCTACCTGCGCTTCGCCAGCGTGTACCAGGGATTCGACTCGCTCGAAGACTTCGAGGCCGCGATCGATTCGCTGCGTGCCGATGCGCTGCTGCAGTCCGGTCAGACCCGGGAACCCACCCCCGAAGACTTCGCCGACTGAACGTGTCGGAGCGTCCCCGTGACTGGATTCCGAGACTGCTGAGATTTCTGTCAGAAATCTTCGTGTCGAGTACCGCGGTACAGAATTAGTTGTGTAGTATTGAACGTGCGCGCTACGGCGCGCGGCCGCTTGCGGTTCGGAGGGGAAGCCGAACCCAAGCGGCCTTTTACATTCACCCACCTCCCTTGCTACCTGACGGCGGCCCAGCAACCTCGCGCGAGGTTGCTGGGCCGCCGTCAGGTAGCAATTGGGAGGGTCAGCCGGCTTGACGGATCGCCTCGGCGGAGAAGAGTTCGGTCAGCTCCGTGGACACAGAGGCCAGGACGCGCAGACGTTCCGTCGTCCGCGTCAGCGCCACATAGAGGCCGCCGACGCCGGCCTCGCCGCCGATCGGGGCGATGCGGCCGGGTTCGACGATGATCACCGAATCGAACTCGAGGCCCTTGGCCTGCTGCGGGGTGATGAGGGCGATCTGATGGTCCAGGCCCGTGACCGAGCGTCCGAAATCGAAGTCCGCGACCGCCTCGGCGATGGGCTCGATGAGCTCCTCATCAGCGATGACAGCGATCTTCCCACCTTCGGCAGCGGACACCTCGGCCGCAACCGCCGCGGGGAGGGCGGCCAGCATCTCGGACTCGTCGGCGAAGGAATCCAGCTGCGGGTCCGAACCTCCCCGGCGCACCGACTCGACGAGCTCGAGCTGCGGGAAATGCCGATGCAGGTACCGGTTGGCCAGATCCATCACCGACTGCGGGGTGCGGTAGGAGACAGTGAGCACCTGGAGGGCGAAACGGTCCCCGACGAACTCGTTCAGGATCGACGACCAGGTGCGGGCGTTGTCGACCTGCGAGGACTGGGCGAGGTCGCCGACGACGGTGGCCGACTTCGACGGCACGCGGCGGAAGAGGACGCGCCACTGCATGGGAGAGAGTTCCTGGGCCTCGTCGACGACGAGGTGGCCGTACGTCCATTCCCGGTCCTCAAGGGCGCGTTCGGCCAGGGTCATCGTCGGCCCCTGCTCCTCCCAGCGGGAGGCGAGCGTCTCGGCCGAGACCATTCCGCCGGTCTCGGTCATATCGACGACGGCTTCGGCGTATTCGCGGGCCGAATCATCCCGAGCCTGGGTCTGCTGCGGAGCGGAGCCGAGAAGCTCGGCCAGCTCATCGAGCAGCGGCACATCGTCGACCGTGAACTCATCGCGACGCTGCTCGAGCAGAATCGACTGCTCGGCCGGGGTGAGGAGTCTGCGAGCGGCGCCCTGCAGCTTGTGCGCTCTGCCCAGCAGGGATCGCAGAGCGGCGACGGGGCCGATGGGGAACCATGCGAGGTTGAGGGCGCGACGGACGTCGACGGAGGAGCGCAGATCCTCGAGCAGCTCGGGCAGCCGCTCTCCGGCGGCATCCAAACCCATCTCACGGGCGAGATCCTCGGCGAGGATCTTCAGCAGACCGGTGACGAAACCGGTGCGAGCGGCATTGTGCGGATCTCCGCTGCGACGGGCCCGATCGCGCGCGGACCGGACGTCGCGGCGACGCAGCACGATCGTGTGCGAACGCACCCGCATCTCGACATCGTGGTCGGGGATGCGCTGGTAGTTCGCAACGTGGTTCTTCAGCACCCGGGCCATGACGGAGCGGCCCTTGATCTCGGCTACTGCCGGTGCATCTGTGGCATCCGTGTCGAGCCCGGGGTAGAGCTGACCCGGGGTGAGCAGGACGGCCCCGGTCTCGCCGAGGCTGGGCAGGACCTTCTCGATGTACTTGAGGAACACCGTCGACGGGCCGACGAGGAGGACACCGGACTTCGCGATGCGCTCCCGGTGCCGGTAGAGCAGGAATGCGGCGCGGTGGAGGGCGACGGCGGTCTTGCCGGTTCCCGGCCCGCCCTGGACGACGAGGACTCCGGAGAGCGGACGGCGGATGATCGCATCCTGTTCGGCCTGGATGGTTGCGACGATATCGCCCATCCGACCGGTGCGGTGTGTGGTCAGAGCGGCGAGAAGGGCTCCCTCACCCTGCAGGTTCGACCGCTGATCGTCATCGAGCGCGTCGATGTCGAGCACATCGTCTTCGATGCCGGTCACCAACCGGTTCGCGGTGACGAGGTGACGGCGGCGGGCGATCCCATCGGGGTTGGCGGCAGTCGACTGGTAGAAGCGCTCGGCGGCCGGCGCTCTCCAGTCGATGAGGATCTGCTGTCGCTGTTCGTCGGTGAGTCCGATGCGACCGATATACGTGGGTGCGTCTTCGTCGACGATGTCGAGGCGACCGAAGCACAGTCCCTCCTCGGCGCCGTCGAGGCGGATGAGCTGATCTTCGTACATCGTCGCGAAGGCATCGCGTTCGGTGCGATGCTGGTGATTTCCTCCGACCTCGGAGATCCTCACCGTGCCCAGGCGGGCTGTCGTCTCCTCCCGGAGCTCATCGAGGCGGGCATAGAGCTCGTCGAGCTTGGTCTGCTCAACACGAATTTCTGAAGTTTCGGTCATCTCACCTTCTTGGGTCGGCATTCAATTATGCCGAACTTTCCCGGGCGTCTGTAGTCGCAACGTCATTTCGGACCGGGGCGTACCTCACATCCTGCTGAGGGCGTGCCTGCGATTCCGGTTGTGGGCGTTCCTCAGATTCCGGATGTGGGCGTGCCTGAGACTCCGGTGGAAGGCTGGCGCGGGAGTCAGAGACCGAGGCGGTAGCGCAGGTCCGCTCCGGCCAGGAAGGTCGCAGATGAGGCGGCGGTGCGCAGACTGCGGTCGAGACCGGTCACATCCGGCGCTGTGTTGGATGCGAGGACGACGACATTGCCGCGTCGACGTCCTTTGAGGATCGCCGGTTCCGTGGCTGCGGCCAGATGGGCGAAGTGTTCGCCGAGGCCGCGCAGTTCGGACCGGAGGATGCGGTGGTCCCCGCTGTCGGGAACGTTGGCGATATAGAGACCGGAGTCCTTGACCGCCACGGCGCAGCCGGCGAAGAACTCAGCAGTCTGCAGGGAGGACGGAACCGAGTCATGGTCGAAGGCGTCCCGGACGAGGACGTCGAGGGCATCGGGCCGGAACTTCCCGATCTCCACCGCGCCGTCACCGGCACGCAGAGCCAGCGAGGGGGAGCGGGGCAGGTCGAACCACTCGCGGGCGAAGTCGAGCAGCTTGGCATCGATGTCGATCGCCGTCTGTTTCGACCCGGGCCGCGCCGAGTCGATGGCGCGGGCCAGAGCACAGCCGGCGGCACCGATGTGTGCGGCCCGCAGCGACCCGGCAGGGAGCTCGACGTCGATGATGCGTCGCATCCAATCCAGGTACTCGAAGTCCAGTCGCTGCGGATCGCTGAGAGTGATCGACGAGGAGGGGACCCCGTTGACGTGGAGGATGTAGGAATCGGCCTCACCGTCGAGCTTCTCCAACCGTGCCTCTCCCGTCGAGATGTCGACCACTTGAGAACCAGGAGCTGTGTATATCCGTCTCTTCGCCACCCCTCACTTGTATGCCAGCGAGGGGCTGGAAGCAATTCGGAGCTGATTCTCGTGGGGACGCCGGCCTCGACTCAACCACCAGGGCGCTGTGGGCAGGTTCGGGCCGTCCACAGGCTCGGAGCCGGATCTGGAGGAATCGACCCGGGATCGGATGGAGTGGGACCCACTCACGGAACCACCACCGGCGCAGGTGCCGTCCCGGGTACGGGAACCGCTCCGGCCGACACGACCCGCCCCGACCACGGAGGACACAATGAAGACACCGGCCCGCTCACCCGAAGACATCATCGGGATCATTCCCCACACACTGGGCTACACCCCGCGGCGCAGCCTCGTCGCCGTCATCGTCGGCACCGAGAAGACCGGGGCCCAGACCAGTTCGACGACGATGCGCGTCGACTTCGACCGGGAGAGTGCGGCTCAGACGCTGTCCGAAGGCGGCGGCTGGTACGCCGACCTCATCATGCGCACCTGCAGGGTGACCGGTGTCTTCCTCGTCCTCTACGACGATGACTACCAGCCGGTCGGTGCCTTCGGGGCCGGTGCCGACTCCGAATACGCCGAGGTCCACCGCGGCCTCATCCGAGCGGCGATCGACGAACTGGCCATGACCTTCGCCGCCAGAAGCGTCGACACGCTCAGCGCATGGTGGGTCAACCAGGACCACTTCGGCCGCATCGACGAGGACGGATACGACAGCACACCGCTGATCGAAGCGACCACCTCGGCGTGTGCCACGGAACTCGTCGCCGGCGGATCCAACCCGGTCGCCGATCCCGAGGACCTGGTCATCTCCCCGATGCCGGCCGAGGCCTTCGCCGACAGCCGCCGCGGGCGGTCTCAGGAGTGGATGGGCACGGACGAGGCGTTCGCCATCCTCGCCGACGTCTACCCGCGGCTGGAAGCGATGCGACACGAGGACGAACCGGTCGACGAGGTGCGCATCCACGACCTGATGGACCTGCCGACGGTGATGGCTCTCGATACCCTGCTCGTCGAGATCTGGTCACGTGACGCCCTCGAGATGATCCTCAGCTTCGACCACCCCGACTTCCCGCCCTCCCAGGTCAGGGAACTCGACGGTGATGAGCTCTGTGCGATGAGCCGCCGCATCGTCTCCCAGGCTCACGCCGCCCAGCAGCTCGTCGGACTCTCATCCCGTGCTCCGCGGCCGCGGGACATTCTGCTCGCCATCGCCTTCCTCAAGGTCTACCTGCGGGCAGGGCACCCGCAGGCTCGAGCCAACACCTATGCCGTCATCGCCTGGTTCGAATGGGCGTTGGGCGGCTCGACGATGGCGCTCAACTATGCGCTGGCCGCCGTCGAACTCGAATCCGAACACGGTCTGGCCGAACTCATCATCAATGCCGTGAACATGGGGTGCCTGCCTCGGTGGCTGGCGGAGACCCAGAGCTCGGCTGTCTGAGTCTCGACGAGCGGGAACAGTTTCGCCGGCCCCTTCGTTCTCATGGGCAGACAGGCCGTATCGCCCCGGAGTCTTCGCGGGCCGATTCGCAAAGCAGGGAATAACGTGAGAAAATTAAGCGTTGACCCAGTCATTGCAGGATGGGCGAACTATGCGTTCGCCCCGGACCGCACGCGGACCACTTGACTTGGGTCTTAGTACTGTCCGAATGCATGGGGAAGTTTCAACGCTCGCGAAAGGTGAACACGTGCCCAGAGTCGACAAGGAATCCACAACGGTGACGGAGAAGTCGGAGGGAACGGCCGGCACGACCTCGACCGGTGGATCCAAGACCACTGCGGCGTCGAAGTCCACTGCGAAGAAGACGTCCGCTGGAGCCAAGAAGGCGGCGACCGCGAAGACGACTGCGAAGTCGACTGCCGCAAAGACGGAGACGGCTGCGTCGAAGAAGACGACTGCTGCAAAGAAGACGACCGCCGCGAAGACCACTGAGACCAAGTCGACGGCTGCTCCGAAGAAGACCGTGACGAAGGCCACCGCCGCCAAGGAAGCCAAGAAGGAGACCAAGGCGAAGAAGGCCGACGACGATATCGACACCACCGAGGAGGTCGAACCGGCAGCGGACGCCCTGGCCACAGAGGAGAGCCCCGCCGAGGCGACCGAGACGAAGAACTCGGAGGAGAAGGAGAAGAACGCCGCCGTGGCCGAGGCCGGAGGCTTCATCGTCTCCGATGCCGACGAAGAAGATGCACCTGCCCAGCAGGTCGTCTCCGCCGGTGCGACCGCGGACCCGGTCAAGGACTACCTCAAGCAGATCGGCAAGGTGGCACTGCTCAACGCCGCCGAGGAGGTCGACCTGGCCAAGCGCATCGAGGCCGGAATGTACGCCGAGCACCTGCTCGACGGCGGAGAGGTGACCGATCCTCGCGAAACGATGGACTACAAGTGGATCATCCACGACGGTCGCATCGCGAAGAACCACCTCTTGGAGGCCAACCTCCGACTCGTCGTGTCGCTGGCCAAGCGCTACACCGGCCGTGGAATGCTCTTCCTCGACCTCATCCAGGAGGGCAACCTAGGCCTCATCCGCGCCGTCGAGAAGTTCGACTACACGAAGGGCTTCAAGTTCTCCACCTACGCCACCTGGTGGATCCGTCAGGCCATCACCCGCGCGATGGCCGATCAGGCCCGTACGATCCGCATCCCGGTGCACATGGTCGAGGTCATCAACAAGCTCGCCCGTGTGCAGCGCCAGATGCTGCAGGACCTGGGGCGCGAACCGACCCCGGAAGAGCTTGCGAAAGAGCTCGACATGACACCCGAGCGTGTCGTCGAGGTGCAGAAGTACGGTCGGGAGCCGATCTCGCTGCACACCCCGCTGGGCGAGGACGGCGACTCGGAGTTCGGCGACCTCATCGAGGACTCCGAAGCCGTTGTGCCCTCGGACTCGGTCAGCTTCACCCTCCTCCAGGAGCAGCTGCATTCCGTGCTCGACACGCTCTCCGAGCGTGAAGCCGGAGTGGTGTCCATGCGCTTCGGCCTCAACGACGGCCAACCGAAGACCCTTGATGAGATCGGCAAGGTCTACGGCGTCACTCGTGAGCGGATCCGCCAGATAGAGTCCAAGACCATGGCGAAGCTGCGTCACCCGTCCCGCTCGCAGGTGCTGCGCGACTACCTCGACTGAGTTTCGCCTCGACTGCGCTTCGCCTCGACCGCTCCAAGAGCGGATCCGTCAGCTGCCAACGCCCCTGGGAACCTCCCAGGGGCGTTCGGCATTCACGGTTCAGAACCAGCGGCTGGATCCGGTTCGGAATCGGAGGCGCCGGGCGCGGTTCAGAACCAGTCGACGATGCCGTCGAAGAGGGCGTCGGCGTATTTCCTCTGCCCGGACTTCGACTCCATGATCTTCGCTTCGGACGGATTGCGCATCTCTCCGCATTCGACGATGACGGCGGGAACCGAAGCATTGTTCAACCCGGCCAGGTCCGGCCGTCGGCTGATCGCATCCTTTCCGTAGGCACTGTTCGGAGTGAACTCCTCACCCATCGAACTCCCCACGGATTTCGCCAGATCAACGGAGGCCTTCTCGGTCTTCTCGTCCTCACCGGGGTCGGCAGCGATGATGTGGAAGCCCTTCACCGAGCTCGACTCGCTGCCGTTGGCGTGGATGCTCACGAGCAGATCCGCATCGTCGGCGAAAGTCCCGCGCTCATCCACACACGGTCCGACTCCTTCGTTGTCCTTGCGGCTGAGCACGACTTCCGCCCCGGCGTCGGTCAGCGACGTGTTCAGCTTCTGCGCCACTGCCCATGTGAAATCGGCTTCCGGGTAGTCCGAGTTCGTCGACGTGCCCGTGGTGTTGCACGCCTTCGTTCCGCCCCGTCCGTCCGGAACCTGTCGATTGATCTCCTCCGGGTGCTGCGCATTGCCGCCGTTGTGGCCCGGATCGATCGCGATGACCTTCCCCTTCAGGACCGCTTCGTCTGCCTTCGCCGAGGCGGTCTCGCTCGGGTTCCCCTCTTCTTCGACGCCCGTGTCGGCAGACGCCGACCGACCGGCGGTCTCAGCCGCGTGACTCGTCTGCCCCGGAGCAGACGACTCATCGGAGCAGGCCGCCAGACCGGGGAGGCAGAGAGCGGCAGAGGCAAGGAGGATCGGCACGAGCAGGCGTTGACGCATGGCCCCATTGTTTCAGCTCTGCGGTGCCCATCGGTGCGTTCGTCCGGATCGGTTCCCGACACGACCCGCAGAGAATAGGGTCCTGAGCGCACAGCGATTAGAATTTAATCGAACGAGAGGAATTGTGTGGAAGACGAAAGCTACGGCGCCAGGCACCTATCCGTCCTGTCCGGTCTTGAAGCGGTTCGCAAGCGACCCGGCATGTACATCGGCACGACCGATTCCCGCGGTCTCATGCACTGCCTGTGGGAGGTCATCGACAACTGCGTCGACGAGGCCCTCGGCGGATACGGATCCGAGATCCTCATCGAACTCGCCGCCGACGGCTCGGTGGCCGTCACCGACAAGGGCCGCGGCATCCCCGTCGACATCGAGCCCAAGACCGGCCTGACCGGAGTCGAGGTCGTCATGACCAAACTCCACGCCGGCGGTAAGTTCGGCGGCTCGTCCTACGCCGCCTCGGGCGGTCTGCACGGAGTCGGAGCTTCGGTCGTCAACGCCCTGTCCGCACGCCTCGACGTCGAGGTCACCCGCGGATCGAAGGTGCATAAGATGTCCTTCCGCCGAGGTGTGCCGGGACGCTTCGACGATTCCTCCGGCACCCCGAGCCCGGACAACCCGTTCGAGGCTTTCCAGGAGCCGACCGGTCTCGACATCGTCGGCAAGGCCAAGCGCGGTGCCACCGGCACTCGTGTCCACTACTGGGCCGATCCGCAGATCTTCCTCGCCAAAGCCCAGTTCGACTACCCGCATCTGGTCGAACGCGCCCGTCAGACCGCGTTCCTCGTCCCCGGCCTCGAACTGCGCATCGTCGACCGTCGCGGGGTCGCCCGTGACGAGACCGGCGCCGTCATCGCAGAGCGCGAAGAGGTGTTCAAGTTCGACGGGGGAATCACCGAATTCGTCGACCACCTCTCCATCGACCCGCCGATCACCGACACCTGGCGTCTGCAGAACACCGGTACGTTCAAGGAGACCGTGCCGGTGCTCAACTCCTCGGGCCACCTCGAGTCCAAGGAAGTCGAACGTGAGGTCGGCGTCGACATCGCACTGCGCTGGGGGACCGGCTACGACACGAAGCTGAAGTCCTTCGTCAACGTCGTCGCCACACCACAGGGCGGCACCCACCTCGCCGGGTTCGAACAGGCCTGTCTCAAGGCGATGCGCAAGGCCGTCGACGCCAACGCGCGCAAGCTCAAGGTCGGCAAGGACAAACTCGAGAAGGACGATGTGCTCGCCGGCATCACCGCCGTCGTCACCGTGCAGCTGTCCGAACCCCAGTTCGAGGGGCAGACCAAGGAGGTGCTCGGCACCGCAGCTGTGCGACAGATCGTGGCGAAGACCGTCGAGACACAGCTCGGAGAGGTGCTCGCCTCGACCAAACGTGCCGAGAAGCAGCAGGCCGCGGTCCTCATGGAGAAGGTCGTGGCCGAGATGAAGTCACGCATCTCCGCCCGCACCCACAAGGAGAATCAGCGACGCAAGACCGCGTTGGAGGCCTCCTCGCTGCCGGCGAAGCTCTACGACTGCCGCGACAACGGAGTGGAGAACACGGAACTGTTCATCGTCGAGGGCGACTCGGCGATGGGCACGGCAAAGGCCGCCCGCAACTCCGACCACCAGGCGCTGTTCCCCATCCGCGGGAAGATCCTCAACGTGCAGAAAGCGACCCTGGCCGACATGCTCGCCAACGTCGAATGCTCAGCTCTCATCCAGGTCATCGGCGCCGGCTCCGGGCGCAGCTTCGATATCGATGCCGCCCGATACGGACGTGTCGTCATCATGACCGATGCCGATGTCGACGGTGCCCATATCCGCACTCTGCTGCTCACCCTGTTCTTCCGGTACATGAAGCCGTTGGTCGAAGCCGGTCGCGTCTTCGCCGCAGTGCCTCCGCTGCACAGAGTCGAGGTCGTGACGAAGCGCGGAACGCCCAACGACATCATCTACACCTACACCGAAGCGGAGCTCCATGCTCTGCTGAAGAAGCTCGAGAAGCAGAAGAAGACCTACAAGGAACCCATTCAGCGCTATAAGGGCCTGGGTGAGATGGACGCAGACCAGCTGGCCGAGACGACCATGGACCCGAGCATGCGCACCCTGCGTCGGGTGACGATGGCCGATGCCGAGATGGCGGAGAACACCTTCGAACTCCTCATGGGATCATCTGTCGGTCCGCGCAGGGAATTCATCGTCTCCGGTGCCGCCGTGCTCGATGCCGAACGCATCGACAGCTGAGACCGACAGCTGAGTCAGTCCGTCCCCTCTGAGCCCAGGCCGATCACCGGCTTGGGCTCAGATGCCGAATGCGGACGGTGTGACGATGAGCAGAGTCGGCAGGAGCAGAAGCAGCACGGCCAGTCCGATCGACATCAGCCGCACGGGGATCCGCGCCGGATCCAAGGGACGTGACAGCCTTCGGATGCGCTGGGCGGACAGATCACTGCGGTGTTCGGGACTGATCGCCGCGGCCGAGCTCACCGCCTGAGCCAGGATCTGCGGATCGACGTGGTCGCGAGCCTGATCATCGGCCATGAGCTCGATGAGCTGATTCACCGAATTCAACCCGATCGCCGTGGCTGAGAAGTATGGCAGTGCCCGATGCCATGCGGCAAAAGGAATGACGAGCACATCGTGCCGGAAATCCAGATGCGCCCTCTCATGAGCGATGACGGCGGTGCGCTCATCCTCATCGAGGGCCTTGAGCAGACCGGTCGACAGGACTGCAGTGCCCTTCCGCGGCCCCTTGGGCAGGCAGTAGGCAACGGCCTCATCGGTGGTGATGATGCGAGTGTCGGGGTAGGTGATCGACGGTTCGCTGAGAAGATGCAGGATCTCGTCGTGGCGCAGACGAGTCTTGCGCGCGGAATAGAGAGTCAGGACCAGGCAGCCGAGCAGCCGGCCGATGAGGAGCACGGCGATGACGAGGAAGATCCACGCCAGGAGCGACAGCTGAGTGTGGTCCTTGCCCCGCAAGAGGTCGAAGAGTCCCTGTGGAAGACTAGTCGTGCCAGGGGCGACGGCGAAAGCGAGGGCGGCGCCGATGAGGGACAGTCCTCCGGAGAGTCCGACGGCCTGCCAGAGGACGACCTCGGAGATCGGGTCACCGCGGAAGCGAGCGAGTGCCGCAGGAATGGGCCATGCCAGCAGAAAAGCCAGCACGGCCAGAACAAGTCCCACGATGGTCATTGAGGTGACCGGCCTGGGTCAGGACTGCGTCGAGTGATTGCGCCCGAGCAGATTGCGCAGCGCCTTGGTGTCGGCCTCCGAGACGGTGCCGAGGAAGCGCGCGAGGACAGCCTGACGGTCCGGTGCCTGAGACAGCATCTCGGTCATCAGCTCCGCCACATGATCCTCACGGGTCGAGACCGCGATATAGCGGTGCGGACGGATGCTGCGATCACGAGTGACGAAGCCCTTCTTCTCGAGTCGAGACAAGACCGTATGGACCGTCGTCAGCGCGAGCTCGCGGTCCGAGAGGACTTCGCGGAGTTCGGCGGCGCTCAACCCGTCGTCGTGGACCCAGATGGCGTCCATGACGCTGCGTTCGAGTTCACCCAGTGTTCCCACAGTTCTTTCGCCCTCAATTTCTTTGTCGGTCTGATCGCTCCAGTATATCTCTACAGTCTGTCGAATTCCACACAGGCACCTGGGGTTTCGGCGGAGTGTGATCCTGGTCAGGTGTCCTTGCGGGAAGGCATACTTGGTACCGGGAGTCTTGAATGATGAAACCATGAGGGTGCCGCTTCTACGGGTTGTAGAATTCTACATGACGTAGAAACAATGCTCTCGTGAAACCTGAATGGAGCGCCCATGGAGCTGGATCCGGTCCTCATCGGTCGGTGGCAATTCGGAATCACAACGGTCTACCACTTCTGGATGGTGCCGTTGACCCTGGGACTCGGCATGCTCGTGGCTGTCCTGCAGACGATCTACCACCGCACCGGCAATGAGGTGTATCTGCGGAGCACGAAGTTCTTCGGCAAGCTCTTCCTCATCAACTTCATCATGGGTGTGGCCACCGGCCTGGTCCAGGAATTCCAGTTCGGCATGGCCTGGAGCGAATACTCTCGCTTCGTCGGTGACGTCTTCGGGGCCCCCTTGGCTCTGGAGGCCCTTCTGGCGTTCTTCCTCGAGTCGACTTTCCTCGGCCTGTGGATCTTCGGCTGGGGTCGCCTGCCCCGCGCGGTCCACCTCGGCTCTCTGTGGTTGGCCGTCATCGGCACGTGGGTCTCGGCCTACTTCATCATCGTCGCGAACTCCTGGATGCAGCATCCCGTCGGCGTCGACATGGTCGACGGTCGGCCTGTGATGACCGACGTCTGGGCGGTGCTGGGCAACAACACCGCCATCGCCGCGTTCACACACACGATCTTCGGTGCCCTGGCCGTCGGCGGGTCCTTCCTCCTCGGCATCTCCTGGTACCACCTCTACCACCGGCGCAAGGCCGGAATCGACAGCGTCGGAGCCGACGGCAAGGTCGTCGTCGGCTCGTCGGAGGAACTGCCCGGGCGGGACAAGACTGACCACACGGTGTGGATCAAGTCTCTGCGCATCGGCGCGATCGTCGGCGTCATCGCCTTCGCCGGAGTCTCGATCACCGGTGATGTCCAAGCCAAGCTGATGTTCGATCAGCAGCCCATGAAGATGGCCTCCGCCGAGGCGGCCTGCCACGACGGCACCCAGTTCTCCGTCCTCACGATCGCCGACCCCTCCTCGAACGACTGCGACGGAGTGCAGAACATCTTCGAGATCCCCGGTCTGCTGTCCTTCCTGGCCAACGGCGATTTCGACACCCCGGTCCACGGTGTGACGACGCTGCTGCCGGAATACCAGGAGCGCTACGGAACCCATATCCCCGACGATCCGCGGTACGGCGACCATGCCGGCGAACCGGTTGACTACCAGCCGATCATGATCGTCACCTACTGGGGCTTCCGCATGATGATCGGCTTCGGCGCCCTGGCCGCCGGAGTCTGCGTCATCGGACTGTGGCTGGCTCGCAAGGGCACGGTGCCCGAGTCGAAGTGGCTCAGCCGGGGATTCGTCCTGGCCATCACGGCGCCGTTCCTCGCGAACTCGGCCGGCTGGATCTTCACCGAGATGGGACGTCAGCCCTTCGTCGTCGCCCCGAACCCGGCACAGCTCGATGGGGTGTACATGTACACCCAGGCGGCACTCTCACCCGAGGTGACACCGGCGATGCTGCTGTTCTCACTGATCAGCCTCACCACCGTCTACGGGGTTCTGATGGCCGTCGAACTGCGTCTGATCACGAAGTACGTCAAGGGCGGAGTCGCCTCGGCGATGCCTGAGCTCGACCAGACGAATACGAAACCCACGATCACCGACAACGGCGACGACGTCCTGTCGTTCGCGTACTGAGGGAAGGTCACGATGGAAATCCTCGCCACTATCTGGTTCGTCCTCATCGTCGTGCTCTGGATGGGATACCTGTTCCTCGACGGATTCGACCTCGGTGTGGGCATGATGATGCCCTTCCTCAGCCGCAGCGAACGCAGCAAACGCGTGCTGCTCAACTCGATCGGTCCGGTCTGGGAGGGCAACGAAGTCTGGCTGATCACCGCGGCCGGTGCGATGTTCGCGGCCTTTCCACACTGGTACGCCTCACTGTTCTCCGCGCTCTACATTCCGCTGACGCTGTGCCTGCTCGCGCTGATCTTCCGTGCCGTGGCCATCGAATACCGCGGAAAGGGCCACTCGGAGAGGTGGAAGTCATTCTGGACCTGGGCGCTGGCGGTGGGCTCGGCCGGAACAGCCTTCTGCATCGGTGCGATGCTCGCACTGACGACCATCGGACTGCCGCTCAATGATCACGGCGATCTGATCGGCGGAGCCTTCGCCTGGATGTCCTGGCCGGTGCTCGCCGGCGGTCTCGGCGGACTCGGCTTCTCCCTGGCCCACGGGCTCATCTTCCTCGGTCTCAAGACCCAGGGCGAGGTCCGGACGAGGTCGCGGCGCTGGGCCGGAAGGATCATGCTGCCGGCCGCGATGCCGTTCCTCATCTGGTTCGCCTACTCGATCACACAGCGGACCTGGCTCGTCGTCCCGGTGCTCGTCGCTCTTGCCGCACTCATCGCCGCGTTCTTCGCGGTCCGCGCCGGTGCCGAGAAGCGGGCGTTCCTTCTGCACGGGATCTACCTCATCGCCGGTCTGGCCGCGGTCTTCGCCGGCGTCTTCCCGAACGTGCTGCCCTCGACGATCGATCCGGCGAACTCGCTGACGATCGGCTCGGCCTCCTCGTCGGACTACACCTTGAACGTCATGCTCATCGTGACCATTGTGATCCTGCCGATCATCATCGCCTACCAGATCTTCAGCTACCGGATGTTCCTCGGCCGCATCGCCGAGACCCACATTCCGGAAGCGCACAAGCTGCCGGTGGCGATCCGGTCGTGAGCTCCCCCCTGTCGATTCTGCTCGAACTGCCCACCGGTCGGCGGGGGTTCGCGCTCTCAGTGTTCTCCGCCCTGTGCCGGGCGGTGGGAATCGTCCTCATCGCCGAAGCCCTGGTGCGAGCCATCATCGGCCACAGCACGCCCGGACTGTGGCTGGTCCTCGGAGCCCTCGGCGCCTTGCTGCGCGGCGGTGGTCTCTGGCTCGACCGGGGTCTGGGCACCTCTCTGGCCGCCGAATCGAAACGCGGTCTGCGCTCCTCGATCCTCTCGGGTCTGCTGCGCGGTCAGGGACGGCCGCGGACGAACGCGGCAGTGACGGTCACACGGGGAATCGACGATCTCGACGACTATTTCACCACGGTGGTGCCGGCCCTGACCGCAGCCGCAGTCGTGCCCATCGTGCTGCTGGCGCGCATCGTCTTCAGCGATGTGCTCTCCGCCGTCATCATCGCGGTGTGCCTGCCGCTGGTGCCGATGTTCATGGTGCTCATCGGCCGCTACACGGCAGAGTCGACCTCGGAGACGATGGCCGCTCTGGAGCGACTCTCGGACCATCTGGCCGAACTCGCCGAGGGGCTTCCCGTCCTCATCGGTCTCGGGCGCTCACGCGACCATGCCCGCCGACTGCGCGAGTTGGGGGAGCGTTACCATCAGGCGAACCTGTCCACGCTGCGCATCGCCTTCCTCTCCAGCCTGGCTCTCGAACTCATCGCCACGATCTCGGTGGCGCTCGTGGCCGTGGTCATCGGTCTGCGTCTGGTGAACGGGACGATGGATCTCAGCGACGGACTGCTCGTCCTGCTCATCGCGCCCGAATGCTTCATCCCGCTGCGCGAGCTCGGCGCCGGCTACCATGCGAGCGAGAACGGCCGTGAAGCCCGGGGGAGAGCCCAGGCACTGCTGTCGGAGACACAGCCGGCAGATGAGGCGACGACGGTGGAGACCGGCCCTGACACGGCCGGCCGGCCCGGTGATCAGCAGGTCCACTATGCCGACGGCACGCTCATCACCTGGTCGGGCACCATCGACACCCGGCCCGGAGTGACGACGATCAGCGGCCGGTCAGGGTCAGGCAAGACGACTGTGCTCAGTGCATTGGTCGGCAGTCTGCCTGCCGATGCGCACACCACCGTCGCGCCCGTGACCGCGGCCTATGTGCCGCAGGCCCCACGCATGTTCGCCGAGACCACCGGCACCGAACTGGCCCTCTTCGGGCTCGACGAGGACAGAGCGCGGACCGCCCTGTCGGCTGCCGGGCTGCCCACCGATCTGCAGGTGCAGACGGCGGCGCTCAGTCCCGGCCAGCAGCGACGACTGGCACTGGTGCGTGTGCTGCACCGCCTCGGTGAGGGGGCCGAGGTGCTCGTTCTCGACGAACCGACCGCGCACCTCGATGCCGACAATGCCGACATCGTCATCGCCATGATCGCCGAGGCGGCCGCCACCCACCGAGTGATCCTCGCCAGCCATGACGAACAGGTCCGCGCCCTGGCCGACACCGAGATCCGTCCGGAGAAGATCCGGACCGAGGCGGTCGGGATTGCGGATTCAGCGGCGTCGGCACCAACCGCGGCGGCGGATCAGGGCCGGGCTGACCCTGCCGAGGGTCCTGTCGCTGGGACGTGGGAGGAAGCCCCGGCGTCGGAGGCCCGGGCGGGCTCCGGAGACGAACCCCGCACTCGGTCCGTGACCGAGAGGCAGTCGGACGTCGAGAAGCAGCAGTCCGCGGGCGAGACCTGGACGTCGGCTCTGCGTCGTCGCTGGTCGATTCTGTACTCGAGCCTTCCGCTCTTCACCTCGACCATGCTGGTGGCAGCCCTCACCGCCTGCGCCTCCAGCCTCGCGGCCATCGCATTGACCGCGGTCTCCGCGTGGCTCATCGTCGAAGCCTCCTACCAGCCGCCGATCATGCTGCTCATGGTCGCCATCGTCGGTGTGCGGTTCTTCGGACTCAGTCGGTCCGTGCTGCTCTACGTCAGCCGACTCAGGCTCCACTCGGCGATCTTCTCCGCACTCACGCGACTCCGCACGCGGCTGTGGATGCACTTCGAACGCGTCGGCATGAGCGATCGGCGTCTGCTGACCTCGGACTCGGCGCTGCGTGCGATGGTCGCCGACGCCGATGACGTCCGCGACCTGGTGCCGCGGACCCTGTTCCCGCCGCTCGTCTCCGTCATGGTCGTCATCGGCGTGAGCATCACCGCGGCGCTCCTCGACTCGGGTTCGCTGGGCTGGTTCGTCCTCGTGGGCGCCCTCAACCTCGTCATCGTCCCGATCCTCGCCGTCCGGGCAGAGAGCCGCCTCGCATGCGGAATCCGGAACGACCGCAATGGGATCCTGTCCGTGCTCACGCGTGCTCTGCACGCGAAAGACGATCTGCGCACGAACCGGATCGACACCCGAGTCCTCGACCTGTTGGCCGGTCTGGAGAACGACCTCGAAGCGAAGCAGAAGGCCTCTGCCCGAAATTTCGGGCTCGCCCAACTGTGGCTGCAGCTGAACACGTTCGTCACCGCTGTGATCCTGGCAGCAACCACGGATGCTCCGACCGAGATCGTCGCCGTGCTCTCCCTCATGGCGCTGGGACTGGGCGAAGTGTTCGCCTCGGCGCTCGAGGCATTCCGTCAGATGCCCGGCCTGGGAGCGGCACTGGACTGCCTGCCGACGCCGGACATGTCGCCTGGTCGTGACTCCCACGGGGTGGGCTTCGACGCCGATGCGACGGCCCCTGCGGCTGAGGATTCGACGCGAGGTCCCAGCGACGCAACGGAGCTCGATGGTGTCCGATCACTCGAGTTCGACTCGATCACCGTGGGCTGGGACGACCGCCCCGTCGTCGCTGGACTCGACCTGAGAGCCGAACGCGGCGGCTGGACCGTGCTGTGCGGCGACAGCGGAACCGGCAAGACGACGAGCCTGAGTGTGCTGCTGCGGTTCCTCGACCCCTGGTCCGGCCGCTACAGTGCCCGTGACCGCAACGGCACCGGCCACGATATGCTCACACGCTCACCGGCAGACCTGGTCGGCCGAATCGCCTGGTGTCCTCAGGAAGCACATGTCTTCCGCTCCACCGTGCGCGGCAACCTCGCACTGGCCCAGCCGACGGTGCCCGGGGACGACGAGATGATCTCTGCGCTGAGAGCCGCAGGACTGAGCGACTGGGCCGATGCCGAGGGACTCGACCGGTGGGTCGGCGACCGAGGGGCGGAGATCTCCGGCGGTCAGAGACAGCGGTTGGCAGTGGCGCGAACCCTTCTGACCGGGGCTGATGTGATCGTCCTCGACGAACCGACGGCGCACCTGGACGATGAAACGGCACATCTGCTCATCGGCGACCTGCGGGGAAACCTGAACGACCGCACGGTCGTCATGGTCACCCACGACAGGCGCCTGATCACGGACGGCGACGAGGTCGTCGACCTCGGCACGCGCATTCCCGGCGCCGAGCATTCGGGGGTCTGAGTTCAGTCCCGCTTCGAGCCGAACATGATCTCGTCCCAGCTCGGGATCGAGGCGCGCGAGTTCTTCTTCGACTTCGGCTTCGAATCCTTCGCCGGAGCCGAGTCCTGGAACTGATCGGAGTGATCGCTCACCCCGGGCTCATTGAGCAGCGAGAGCTGATTCTCATCGTCGAAGACACCGACCTTCTCGGTCGGCTCCAGCGGCTCATCAGGAGACGGAGCGGAATCCTCGAACGCGAAGACTTCGTCGTCGGTGGCGGCTTCGGGCTGTCCGGGAGCGGTGTGCGCACCCTGCGGATGAGTCTCGGGATCCTCGGTGACCGCACGCAGACGGGTTCTCGGCTCCTCCTCGGCGTGGCGGCGCTTGCGCAGGTTCTCCAGGATCCTGCCGGTCTCGGCCTGGTGATCGCGGGCCTGCTGCGAAGGAGCCGAACCGGCGGTGGGCCGGACCGGACCGTCCGCGGCGATCGAAGCGGAGGACTGATCCGCGCGGGGGAGGACGTCGACCTCCTCGGTGTTCTTCTGGCGTTCGGCACCGCTGCCGTAATTCGGGATCGGGCCGGTGTCGGTGGGACCGGAATCGGCGAGCCACTTCGCCTCATCGTCGATCGGGGTCAGGGAACGGCGGTAGTAATGCCAGCTGGCGGTGCGGACACGGTCGGCGGCAGTGAAGCTGAGCTGGATGTACCAGTTGCCGTCCTGCTGTTTCCAGGAGTCCCACTCCATCGTCTCGATGTCGACATCGCGCATCGCCAGACGTTCCTGACAGAGCTCGATGAGCGGAGTCGGCTCACCATTGGGATCATGATCGGAATAGATGGGGTGTCGGCTGGCGAGGTAGGCGGTGCGTGCGCGTTCGGCCTTGGCCGGACCTTCATAGGTGCGCACGTATTCGATGTCGGCACCGGTGGAGGCGACGACCTCCTCGGCGTCCATGCCGCCGCGGATCATAGCTTGGATCTCTTTTGGGCGCACGGGAGTCTCGGGCTTGGACTGGGTGCGGTCCTTACGGACCGCGGCGATGAGAGCCTCATCGAGGACGACTCGGTACTGAAGCCCGTTATCGTCGTTCAACAGCAGATGGGTGCCGTCTGCGTTGACTCCGTTCAAGATCAGTTCACGCATTGCCTTAAGCTCCTTTGTCGCGTCTCAGAAGCATCGTGTCACGTTCGGTGCGACGTGCCGGGCAGATTTCCGCGCGAGTCGCGAAATCACGGGCCCGTTCGGCTCTGAACGGGGTGAATCTGTGAGACCGGACACGAATGTGTCGGACGCGAACGATGTTGCCGGGCCGGTCGGCGTCTGCCGACCCGGTCGGCGTCTGCACCGTGAGTGGGCACGGCTCACTCTGCGGACAGCGGGCCGAGTTGAGGCGCAGTCTGTAAGATCGAAACCGTGAATACGACTGCACCCATCGACGCCCTGGTCCTCATGTCTTTCGGAGGACCGGAGGCCCCAGAAGAAGTGGTTCCATTCCTTCGCAACGTCACCGCCGGCCGCGGGATTCCCGAGGAGCGGCTCGAGGAGGTGGGGGAGCACTATTTCGGCTTCGGAGGCAAGTCGCCGATCAACGATCAGAACAAGGCTCTGCTGGCCGCGCTGCGTGCCGAACTCGATCGCCGCGACATCGAGACTCCGTTGATCTGGGGCAACCGCAACTGGGACCCCTATCTCACCGATGAGGTCCGCAGCCTGGCCGCAGACGGTGCCACGCAGTTCCTCTCGATCGACACCTCCGCCTACTCGTCGTATTCCTCGTGCCGTCAGTACCGCGAAGACTTCGCGAAGACGATCGACACGCTCAAGGACGAGGGCCTCACAGTCTCGATCGACAAGATCCGTCAGTTCTACAACCACCCCGGATACGCCGACGCCTGTGCCGACCGCCTGAGCGAAGGCCTCGCCGATTTCCGGGCCCAGGCCGGACAGCTCGACGCGGCCGAGCACCGGATCCTCTTCGTCACCCACTCGATCCCGAACGTCATGCAGGACGCCTCCGAGGTGACCACCAACGGCTACCGTGCCCAGCACGAAGAGCTCATCGACCACCTCATGGGGCGTGTGGACGAAGCGGATCGTGTTCCCTCCGAGCTCGTCTACTGCTCGCGTTCGGGTTCGCCCGAGGTGCCGTGGCTCGAACCCGATGTCAATGACCGGATGACCGAACTCGCCGAGGAAGGGGTGACCGGTGTCGTGCTCGTGCCCATCGGATTCATCTCCGACCATATGGAGGTCGCCTTCGACCTCGACACCGAGGCGAAGGAGACCGCCGCAGAGCTCGGTCTCGACTTCACCCGGGTCGGCACCGTCGGCACTCACGATGCCTTCGTCAGGGGGCTCGTCGACCTCATCGAGGAGCGTGTCGCTCAGCTGCGCGGAGAAGACGTCGACGCTCCCGCCCTGCCCGGAACGAAGGCCCTGGTGCCCGGCAGCGGAGCCTGCAGCATCGACTGCTGCCGCGGCCGCATCGAACGTGCGACCTACCCGAACTGGATCGTCGCGAACTGAGCCCGGACGCAGAGAACCCTCCCTCGCCGATTCGGCGGGGGAGGGTTCTTCTTCAGGTGTTTCTGTTCGTCAGCAGTCGTCCGGGCTCGGAATGACGGGCAGAGCGCCCGTCTCGGCCTGGATCACCTCGGCGATGGGGCCGGTGTCGACATCATTGCGACCGGCCAGTTCCATGAGGTTCTGCAGGTCGTCGATGAGATTTTCGACGAGGAAGTCGTCACCGGCGGACCGGGCCTCGTGAATGCGATGACGGACATCATCGATTCGGGTGTCGAGCTGATCAGCGAATTCACTCATTGTGGATCCGTCCTTCCTCGGGCCGCCTCCACAGGGGACGAACCCGGTAATCTGCCGACAGAGCGTGCTGCCGGCGCTGTCCATCACAAGCATTCTTGCAGAGGTCTTCGTGAACTCTATGTGTGCTCTGCCTCTGCAGACAAGCTGGTGACGAGAATCACCGTACTCGGTCTTCATTCCATCTTGCCAACGGCAAGCATACAGTGCACAATGCTGGGGACACATCCCGGAAGAGGAGAATATGCTCCTCTTCGGCACCCCCTCCGGACAGAGAGCGATGAGGCCACATGGCAACAGACTACGACGCACCTCGCAAGCAAGACGATGAGATCAAAAGCGATTCGATCGAGCAGCTGAAGGCCCAGCGTTCCCAGGACCAGGCGAGCAAGATCGACGAAGACGAGACTGCAGTAGCCGAAGGCTTCGAACTTCCCGGTGCGGACCTGTCGAACGAAGAGCTCTCCGTTCGGGTCCTGCCCAAGCAGAACGACGAGTTCACCTGCATGGAGTGCTTCTTGGTCCGCCATCGTTCGCAGCTTGCGACCGAAGAAGGCGGTGTCCCGATCTGCACGGACTGTGCAGGCTGATTCGCTTCTCTTCGCAGAAAACGGAACGCTTCTTAGGACGCGTTCCGTTTCTCTCTCCCCTTGCTACCTGACGGCGGCCCAGCAACCTCGCGCGAGGTTGCTGGGCCGCCGTCAGGTAGCAATTGGGGGTGTCAGGTGCTGAGGGCGGCTGCGAGCTTGTGCGGGTGCCGCGAGGACACGAGCCAGTACGGGGTGGGGTCGGAATCATCGTCGAGGTCGATGCGGACGACGGACTTCGCCCACGGGCGGATCTTGAGGAAGGCACGAGCGTCGAGGTCGACACCGCGGGCCCGGCGGGCCTCCTCGCCGTCGAAGGCAACCGCGCTCGGGACGAATGTGCGGTCGATATGAGCCTCGCCGACGAACAGCTGACGTTCGGTGACGATGATCGTCAGCGTCAGCGAGTTCAGCCACCAGGCGAAGAGGATGAAGCTGACGACTGGAAGGATGATGGTGCCGAGCTGCCAGACGGGCATGACCATGAGCGCTGTCGACGCCGCCGCCACTACGACGAGGATCCACATGCCGATCGAGGGGCGGACCTTCTCCTGATAGACCACGTGGGTTCCGGATTGAGTTGTTGCCATGGGCCCATTGTCCCATAGCGAGAAGTTTGGCCGCGCTCAGGCTGGAGCGTTAGAGTGCATCTTTGTGACGGAAACCCTGAAGATCAACCTCCAGCTCCTCGACGCGAGCATGAGCGCACCCGCCTACGCGCATGCGAGCGACGCCGGCGCGGACCTGCGTTCGACGATCGACTTCGTCCTCGAACCCTTCGAACGCCGCGTCGTGCCCACCGGAATCGCGATCGCGCTGCCGGAGGGCTATGCCGGCTTCGTCCACCCGCGGTCGGGACTGTCGAGCAAGCACGGGGTCACCGTCGTCAATGCGCCGGGCACCATCGATGCCGGCTATCGCGGCGAGATCAAGGTGCCGCTGATCAACCTCGACGCGAAGACACCGCTGCGCGTCGTCCGCGGCGACCGCATCGCCCAACTCGTGATCCAGGCGATCGCCCACGCCGACTTCGACATCATCGAATCCCTTGACGACAGCACCCGCGGTGCCGGGGGATTCGGATCGACCGGCGGATTCGACGCCGGTCTCAGCGAAAAGGAGAAGTGAGGACTCATGGGACTGTTCTCCCGGTTCAAGAAATCCACACCGACGACCGATGACGACGTCCGCACCGACGACGAACTCGCCGACGATGATGAGCTCGAGACTCAGGACGCAGCCGCCGAGGCTGACGATCGTGAGGACGATGACGCCGATGTCGACGACGCGGAGTCCGGTGACGATGACGCGGAGTCCGATGACGACCTCGACGACGAAGAGGCGCTGCTGGAGAAATCCGCTCCCTTCGACCGGTCCGAGAAAGGCCCGTTCGACATCTCCGAGGAGTATCCGGAACATGACCGCCTCGACCTCGGCGCACTCAGAGTGCCCGTCGTCGACGGAATGCAGGTGCGTCTGGACACGGACGATGATTCCCAGCGCGTTCTGGCCGTGACCCTCGTCCACGACGGCGGAGGCATCCAGCTGCAGGCATTCGCGACACCACGGTCGGAAGGACTGTGGAACACGGTGCGTCGACAGCTCGCTGAATCCGTGACGAAGCAGGGCGGCGAATCGACCGAGCTGCACACTTCGCTCGGCAAGGAACTGGCCATCGAGGTTCCGGCGAAGACGGAATCCGGTCGCCCCGGCAAACGCGCCATGCGCTTCGCCGGCATCGACGGCCCCCGCTGGTTCGTCCGCGCGGTGTTCTCCGGAAAGGCCGTGACCGATGACGGGGTGCGTGCCGAACTCTCCGCGCTCTTCCGCGGAGTCGTCGTCGACCGCGGTGACGAAGCCATGGCTCCGCGCGAGCTCATTGCGCTGACCGCACCGCAGGTCGACCAGGACGAGACGGAGGAGAAGGACGAGGACGAGCTCAACCCGTTCGAGCGCGGCCCCGAGATCACAGAGATCCGCTGAGCGACGATGCGGAACCTCATTCCCCGCCTCGTGCGCGACTTCGGATCCCGTGAGGCCGAGGCCCGGGCCGATCTGCGTCTGGTCAGCCAGATCCCGGGAGTCATTCCGGTCGAAGAGCTCGAAGCGCGCAAGACTGCACGCATCGCCGGAGTCGTGTCCGCGACCACTCAGTCGTGCAGCGCCGACAGCCCGCGCCTCGACATCACCGTCGCCGACGGCACCGGCGAAGCCCGTGCCCAGTTCCTCGGACGCAGGGAGATCAGCGGCATCCGTCCCGGATCCCTCATCGTCCTCGAGGGACGATTCTGCGGCAAAGACGGAGTCCTCACCGCACACAACCCCGTCTACGAACTGCTGCAGACGCGCGACGACTCAGACGACTGACGGGACTCGGCCGGTCTGTGAATGTGTCGGTCGGACTGTGACTGCGCCGATCGGACCGTCACCGTCGACCGAGCTGACTCAGCCTCGTGACCTGTCTCAGCCGTCGGCGTTGTCTGCCGTCGTCGTCTCCTGCAGCAGCGCCAGCAGCTCCGGCTCCTGATCGGGGGAGGAGAGGAAGAACAGTTCGTCTCCGGCTTCGATGACATCATCGGCACTCGGGGCGAACGCCCGCGAGTTGCGGATGATGGCCACCAGCACCGTATCGAGCGGGAAGGTGATCCCGCCGACGCGTTCGGCCACGAGTTCGGCGTTCTCGTGCACAGTGAACTCGAGCAGACCTGCCTGACCGCGTTCGAAGCTCATGAGATGGACCAGACCGCCGACCTCCACGGCCTCCTCGACGAGTGCCGTCATCAGACGTGGGGTGGAGACGGCGACGTCGACGCCCCAGTTGTCGTCGAAGAGCCATTCGTTCTTCGGATTATTCACTCGCGACACCGTCCGCGGCACCCCGAATTCGGTCTTGGCCAACAGGGACAGCACCAGATTGGTCTTGTCGTCTCCCGTCGCGGCCACGACGACATCGGCGTCCTCCAGCCCCGCCTCGGCGAGACCGGCGAGTTCGCAGGCATCGGAGAGCAGCCATTCGGCGCCCGGAATGCGCTCATGGCCCAAGGCCTCTTTGCTCTGGTCGATGAGCAGGACCGAATGGTCCTTGTCCAGCAGCTCCCTGGCCACCGAACGTCCGACGGAGCCGGCTCCGGCGATGATGACCCTCATTCTTCTTCCTCCACGGTGCGCACGGGCTGATCGAGGATCCGTTCGATCTCGCCGAGGCGGTCGACCGGAGCCATGAGATGAACGAGGTCCCCGTCCTGGAGGAGCAGATCATCGTGGGCGACGATGCCCTCGGACAGGCGGGTGACATAGGCGACCCGGGCCTTGGTCCGTGTTTCGATCTCCTTGATCGGACGTGCCACCCACCCGGGATCCAGATGCACCTCGGCGAGGACGAGGTTGCCCGAAGGCTCGCGGTATTCGGTGATCGACCCCTGTGGGACGAGCTTGCGCATCACCTGCTCGGCCGTCCATCGCACCGTGGGCACGGTGGGGATGCCGAGGCGTTCGAAGACCTGAGCCCGGTCGGGATCGTAGATGCGGGCGGCGACATTGCTCACGCCGAAGGTCTCACGGGCGACACGCGCGGCGAGGATATTCGAGTTGTCACCGCTCGAGACCGCTGCAAAGGCGAAGGCCTCGGAGGTCTTCGCCTGGGACAGGGTCTCGCGGTCGAAACCGACTCCCGTGATCGTCGAGCCGCTGAAATCCCGACCGAGTTTGAGGAACGCGTCGGGGTCCCGGTCGACGACGGCGACGGAATGCCCATTCGCATCAAGGGCCTTGGCCAGGGAAGCCCCGACTCGGCCGCAGCCCATAATCACGAAGTGCATGGGTTTTCCTTCCCGCAGTGATCTACCATTGGTTGCCGTGGCCAGCAGTTTTTCTGATGCCGTCAAAAGACTACTCGTTGGACGGCCCTTCCGCAGTGAGGACAGGCGTGCGCCTGCGCTGAAGAAGCGCATCGCGATGCCCGTCTTCGCCTCCGACATGCTCTCCTCGGTGGCCTATGCCCCTGATGAGATCCTGCTGGCGCTGTCGCTGACCTCACTCGTGGCGCTGACCGTGGCCCCGTGGATCGGTGTGGCCGTGGGCATCGTCATCCTCGTGATCGTCGCCTGCTACCGCATCAACGTCAAGGCCTACCCGTCCGGCGGCGGAGACTACGAGGTGGCCTCGAAGAACCTCGGCTCCGGTGCCGGTCTCGTCGTGGCGGCGGCCCTCCTCGTCGACTATGTGCTCACCCTGGCCGTGTCGATGACGGTCTTCGCCGCCTATATCACCACGGCGTTCCCGATGCTGGCGCCCTACCGTGTGCCCGTGGCCATCGTCGGCATCCTGCTCATCAGCTTCGCCGGACTGCGCGGCTCACGTGCCACCCCCATGCTGCTGGCCGTGCCGACCTACCTGTTCCTGGGGGCCGTGTTCCTCACGATGTCGGTCGGTCTCATCCGGGTCGGGCTCGGCGACACCCCGCACGCCCAGACCGCCGACTACACGATCGTGCACAGCAGCATCAGCGACCAGGCGACGCTCGGACTGGCCACCGTGCTCATCGTCCTGCGCGCGTTCTCCTCCGGAGCCGTCGCTCTCGCCGGTGTGCAGACCGTGGCCACGGCCGTTCCGGCATTCAAGAAGCCGCGCGGCAAGAACGCCGGCAACACCCTGCTCCTGTCGGGTCTGCTCGCCGCCCTCATGCTCACGGGACTGACTTATCTGGCCTCGGTCACCGGCATCAAATACGTCGACGACCCGCATCTCTACCTCGTCCGCTCAGACGGCAGCCCGGTCAGCGCCGAATACGAACAGGAACCCGTCCTCGCCCAGCTCGCGCACGCCATCTTCGACAACGCGCCGGTGATGTTCTTCATAGTCGTCCTCATCACCGCGCTCGTGCTCATCGCCGCTGCGAACACCGCGGTCGAAGGCTTCCCCGGTCTGGCCTCGCGTCTGGCCCGCGACGAATTCCTGCCCCGGCAGCTGGCGACGAAGGGCGACCGACTCACCTTCTCCAACGGCATCCTGCTGCTGGCCGCAGCGGCGATCGTCCTCGTCATCGCCACGTCCGCCTCGGCGACTGTGCTCATCCAGCTCTACCTCGTCGGGGTCTTCGCCAGCTTCGTCCTCGGCCAAGCGGGAATGGTCCTGCACTGGCGCAAACGGCTGCGGCTGGTCATCGACTCGAAGACTCGAATGCGGATGCACTTCAACCGGGTCGTCAACTCCGTCGGCTGCGTGCTCGCCGCCGGCGTCCTCATCGTCGTCATCGTCTCGAAATTCCTCGCCGGAGCCTGGCTGGCAGTCGCCGCCATGGCCGGGCTCTACCTCGTCATGGGCGCCATCCACCGCCACTACTCGCGAGTGACACGCGAACTCGCCCCCGATGCGGACGTGAACTCGCGGACGATCCCGTCGAACACCCACGCCATCGTCGTCGTCAGCGGAATCGACAAACCGACGATGCGTGCCCTCTCCTACGCCCGAGTGACCCGCTCGAGCCAACTCGAAGCCGTCACCGTCGCTGTGGACGAAGACGCCGCGGCCGGTCTGCAGAAGCGGTGGAACGAGATGGAGCTGCCGGTGCCGCTGACCGTGCTCGGCTCACCGTACCGCGAACTCGTCCGCCCGATGCTCGCCCATATCCTCGCCATCCGCCGCAGGTCGCCGCGGGACCTCGTCATCGTCTACATTCCCCAGTTCGTCGTCGGCCGCTGGTGGGAGCACATCCTGCACAACCAGGTGGCCCTCAAGCTGCGCACCCGACTGCTGCTGGTGCCCAACGTCGTCGTGGTCTCCGTGCCCTGGCGGCTGAAATCCTTCTCCCGACAGTACGGCGGAGACGGACCCGGCTCCGACACTTCGCTGTACAGACAGGCATAGAACACGCATGAGCGACACCTCGGTCCCCGCCCAGGAACTCACCCTCGACATCGAGGCACCCGCAGCCGGCGGCACCTCCATCGCCCGACGTGACGGACAGGTCGTCTTCGTCTCCGGTGCCCTGCCCGGTGAGAAGGTCCGAGTCCGCACCGAGGCCGGACCGGCCGCCCGGTTCCTCCGCGCCACCGTCACCGAGGTGATCGAGGCGTCGGCCCACCGCGTGCCCGACCGTCGCCTCGACTATGCCGCCACCGGACCGGCCGGGTTCGGAGGCATGGAATTCGCGCACGTCGACCTCGCCCACACCCGCACGCTCAAGGCCGAAGTCCTGAACGACCAGCTCTCGCGCATCGGCCATATCGACCACGACGCCGAGGTGCTGCCCGCGCCGGGGGAGACCGATGGCACGGACTGGCGCACGCGTGTGCAGCTGGCCGTCGACGATGAGGGACGCGCCGGAATGCTCGCCCCCAGATCACACGAGGTCATTCCCGTGACCACGCCGCCTCTGGCCGCCGGATCCCTGCACGACCTCGACATGACGACACTGCATGTGCCAGGAGTCCGCCGACTCGAATTCGCGTGGGCCGGAGACCACGGCGCGCTCATCATCCGCGGTCGGCCCACCGCGCAGATCCTCGAGTCGATCGAGTCCTGGCTGCCGACGTCCTTCTCCCTCCTCGCCGAGGCGGCCGAACCGGAGAAGAGTCGTCGCCGTGGCCGCGGTGGCCGTGCCCACGGGCGCGGTCGCACCCATGCGCCCGCACCCGAACTGCGAGTGGTCCGCGGCGAGGCCACCCTGACCGAAACGGTCGACGGCCGTGATTTCACCGTCGGCGCCGATGGGTTCTGGCAGGTCCACCGGGATGCGGCCGCACTGCTGAGCTCCGAAGTCGTCGACGCCCTGCCCGCCGAAGTCGATGCGATCACCGACCTCTACTGCGGGGTCGGCCTCCTCGGCATCTCCGCGGCCAGGGCGGCCGGCGCACCTCTGTTCGGGGTCGAAGGGGTGGAGGCAGCCATTGCTCATGCTCGTGACAACGCCGCTGATCTCGACGCCAGGTTCCTCGCGCTCGGCGTCGACCGGGCCCGACTGCCCGATTCGGACGTCGTCATCCTCGACCCGCCACGGGCGGGGGCGGGGAGGAGAGCCACCTCGGCGATCATCGAATCAGCCGCGCGCACCCTGGTCTACGTCTCCTGTGACCCGGCCACGCTGGCCCGGGACCTCGCGGCGCTCACGGGTGGGGGATTCGCGCTCGAGAGCCTCACCGGATTCGATCTCTTCCCGCTGACTTCGCACGTGGAGACCGTCACCGTCCTGCGGCGATGACCGTGCGGCGGGGGAGGAGGACGAGGACGACGAGGGCGATGAACGTCGTGAGGAATCCCCACAGCCCCCACCATCCGCCCGACCGGCCCTTCTCTTTTGCGAAGGAGCTGCAGACGACGGCGAAGATGATGCCGACGAGCAGCGCGCCGAAGCCGAATCCGGCGCCTAGGGTGAACGGGTCCATGGGATCTCCTCGGTGGTGTTGAGCGAGCGCGATGATGTTCCGACCGCGGTTCTCACGCTAGGTCGTGGGGCCCGTCTGCGTCCCTGGTGATGCCCGCACGAGGGCCTGCGGAAAACCCGATCGAAGCGAATCGCGGCTCCGTGTGCCACGGTGGTCAAAGGCCCTCAAATGCGATAGAATTTATCTTGACGTCAAGATACTTTTGGAAACATATGTGTCGCGTAAATCGGTGCGCGATGCAAGGGTCCGACCCCCCGAGTCGGACGGACCCGGTTTCTTGGATGAGTGTCGGATGAAACAGGAGAATCACGATGAGCAACGTCGATACGTTCAAATCGAAGAGCACCCTGACCGTAGGCGATAAGGATTATGAGATCTATCGCCTGGACAAGGTCAAAGGGTCGGAGAAGCTTCCCTTCAGCCTCAAGGTGCTGTTGGAGAACCTGCTGCGCACGGAAGACGGCGCCAACATCACTTCGGAACATATTGAAGCCCTCGGCAGCTGGGACCCCAATGCCGAACCCGATACGGAGATCCAGTTCACCCCGGCCCGCGTGGTGATGCAGGACTTCACCGGTGTGCCCTGCATCGTTGACCTCGCCACCATGCGCGAGAAGGTCGTCGAGCTCGGCGGCAGCCCGGATCAGGTGAACCCGCTGGCTCCGGCCGAGCTGGTCATCGACCACTCGGTGCAGATCGACCGCTTCGGCACCGCCGACGCCGTCGAGCTGAACATGGACATCGAATACCAGCGCAATGGTGAGCGCTACCAGTTCCTGCGCTGGGGCCAGACCGCATTCGAAGACTTCAAGGTCGTGCCTCCGGGCATGGGCATCGTCCACCAGGTCAACATCGAGCACCTGGCTCGCGTGGTCATGCCGCGCGAGGTCGACGGAGTCCTTCGCGCCTACCCGGACACTCTGGTCGGCACCGACTCGCACACCACGATGGTCAACGGCCTCGGTGTGCTCGGCTGGGGCGTCGGCGGCATCGAGGCAGAGGCCGCCATGCTCGGCCAGCCCGTGTCGATGCTCATCCCGCGCGTCGTCGGCTTCAAGCTCACCGGTGAGATCCCCTCCGGCGTCACGGCCACGGATGTCGTCCTCACGATCACCGATATGCTGCGCCAGCACGGTGCCGTCGGCAAGTTCGTCGAGTTCTACGGCAAGGGCGTCGCCGAGGTGCCGCTGGCCAACCGCGCCACCATCGGCAACATGAGCCCCGAGTTCGGTTCGACCGCCGCGATCTTCCCGATCGACGAAGTCACCATCGACTACCTCAAGCTCACCGGCCGAACGGATGAGCAGATCCAGCTCGTCGAGGACTACGCCAAGACGCAGGGACTCTGGCACGATCCGGAGAACGAAGTCGAGTACTCCGAGTACCTCGAACTCGACCTGTCCACCGTGGTGCCCTCGATCTCCGGACCGAAGCGCCCGCAGGACCGCATCGAGCTCTCCGATGCCAAGAGCCAGTTCGCCAAGGACATCCACAACTACGCCGCTCCCGGCGAGGAGTCGAAGTCCGTGGACGTCAGCACCGCCGACGGACGCAACTTCGAGCTGGCCAACGGTGCCGTGGCGATCGCTTCGATCACCTCCTGCACCAACACTTCGAACCCCTCGGTGATGATGGCCGCCGGCCTGCTGGCACGCAATGCCCGCAAGCGCGGACTCAACTCGAAGCCGTGGGTCAAGACCTCGATCGCACCGGGCTCGAAGGTCGTCACCGAGTACTACAACAAAGCCGGCCTCATCGAGGACCTCGAGGCTCTGAACTTCTACATCGTCGGCTACGGCTGCACGACCTGCATCGGCAACTCCGGTCCGCTGGACTCGGAGATCTCGAACAGCATCCAGGACAACGACCTCTCGGTCACCGCCGTCCTGTCGGGCAACCGCAACTTCGAGGGCCGCATCAGCCCCGATGTGAAGATGAACTACCTCGCCTCGCCTCCGCTGGTCATCGCCTACGCGCTGGCCGGAACCATGGACTTCGACTTCGAGAACCAGCCCCTGGGCAAGGACTCCGACGGCGTCGACGTCTACCTGGCCGACCTCTGGCCGTCGCCTGAAGAGGTCGAGTCCGTCATCGCCTCGTCGATCTCGACCGATATGTTCGACAACGAATACGGTCGCATCTTCGACGGTGACGAGCGCTGGCAGCAGCTCGACACCCCCGAGGGCAAGGTCTTCGAATGGGACGACGAGTCGACCTATGTGCGCAAGCCCACCTTCTTCGACGGCATGGGCCTCAAGCCCGAAGCCGTCAAGGACATCAAGGGTGCTCGCGTGCTCGCGAAGCTCGGCGATTCGGTGACCACCGACCACATCTCGCCCGCAGGTTCCTTCAAGGCAGACACCCCGGCTGGCAAGTACCTCGTCGAGCACGGCGTCGAGCGCAAGGACTTCAACTCCTACGGCTCGCGCCGCGGCAACCACGAAGTCATGATCCGCGGAACTTTCGCGAACATCCGCCTGCAGAACCAGCTCCTCGACGGAGTCCAGGGTGGCTTCACCCGCGACTTCTCGCAGGAGAATGGTCCGCAGACGACGATCTACGACGCCTCCGTGAACTACCAGGCCGCCGGCACCCCGCTGGTCGTCCTCGGCGGCAAGGAGTACGGCTCGGGATCCTCGCGTGACTGGGCTGCCAAGGGCACCAAGCTGCTGGGCGTCGAGGCCGTCATCACCGAGAGCTTCGAGCGCATCCACCGCTCGAACCTCATCGGCATGGGCGTTCTGCCGCTGCAGTTCCCCGCCGGCGAATCCGCTGATTCGCTCGGACTCGACGGCACCGAGACCTTCTCCATCGAAGGCGTCACGGAGCTCAACGAGGGCAAGACCCCGGCGACCGTCAAGGTCACCGCCGAGAAGGAAGACGGCACGAAGGTCGAATTCGAGGCCGTCGTCCGCATCGACACCCCGGGTGAAGCCGACTACTACCGCAACGGCGGCATCCTGCAGTACGTGCTGCGCCAGCTCGCAGACGCCTGATCACAGGAGACGCTGAGGTGCTGTGAGTCTGCGACTTGCGGCAGTCGGTTCGCGCTGAGGCGCTGAGCCGGAAGACTTCGAAGGCCGGTGGGATTCTTCCCGCCGGCCTTCGTCGTCCCCGGACGCAAGCGCTGCCGCGCCCCGTTGCAGCGGGGTGATGTGGGACCGACGGTGACGGGTGCTCGCTGTCGGGCGGGAACGTTCGGGGCGTGATCGATTCTGCGGGGGGACGGGCGAAGGCGTCCGTCCGCCTCGGCGATGGTGGTATCCGGTCGCGAGCACGAACATCACGCACCGGTGGCAGCATAACGACCTGGTGCAGCGGGGTGGTGTGCCGCCACCGGTGAGTGATGCGTTGGCAGCTGTATGAATTGCCGCCAGCAGGATGGCGTGCCGCGAACGGCGTGCGGCGGTGGAGCCAGCTGGGCGGCGGAACTTACGCGGTGTGGGAGGGAACACCGTCCGCGGTAGGAGATGCGCCCAGCGGGAGGCCGCGCGGTCGGCGGACGTGACGTGTTGCGGCAGGGCGCGCGCGAAATGGGATGAGTCACTTCCTGCGGTGAGAGATAGGATGGGGCGAATGGAATCTGTCCGCCAACGATGCCGTCAGAAGAGTGAGACCGCATGACATTTCTCGACAACATCGGCTCACCGGCCGATCTGCGTCGACTCGACGCGCCGGAATGCGACGTTCTGGCCAAAGAGATCCGCGACCATCTCATCACAACCGTGTCCGGCACGGGCGGACACCTCGGCCCCAACCTCGGCGTCGTCGAACTCACCATGGGCATCCACCGCACCTTCGACTCGCCGCGCGACACCATCATCTTCGACGTCGGCCACCAGACATATGTGCACAAACTGCTCACCGGCCGCCGCGAGGAGTTCTCCACCCTGCGGCAGCGTGACGGACTCTCCGGGTACCCGAGTCGGCGTGAGAGCGAACACGACGTCGTCGAGAACTCCCATGCCTCGGCGTCCCTGTCCTGGGCCGACGGCATCGCGAAAGCCCGCCAACTCATCGGTGAGAACGACCGCCATGTCGTCGCCGTCATCGGCGACGGCGCACTGACCGGGGGGATGGCCTGGGAGGCGCTCAACACGATCGCCGCCGACACCTCCACCCCGCCGAGGCGGCTGGTCATCGTCGTCAATGACAACGGCCGGTCCTACGCCCCGACCGTCGGCGGATTCGCCGCCCACCTCGACGAACTGCGCACCACCTCGAGCTACGAGAAGCTCCTGAGCTGGGGCAAGGAGACCCTGCGCCAATCGGGTCGCCCCGGCCGCGCCGCCTACAGCGCCATCCACGGCGTCAAACGCGGACTCAAGGACATGGTCAGCCCGCCCGAGACGGGAATGTTCGACGAACTCGGCATCAAATATCTGGGACCCGTCGACGGCCATGACCTGCCCTCGGTCGAAAAGGCCCTCCAACTGGCCAAACAGTTCGACGCCGGACCCGTCATCGTCCACATGATCACGCAGAAGGGCCACGGATTCGATCCGGCCGTCAACGACGACGCCGACCAGTTCCACTCCGTCGGCGTCATCGACCCCGTCACCGGAAGATCGACGCCCTCGAAATCGACATCATGGACCTCCGTGTTCGGCACCGAGATCTGCGCACTTGCCGAAGACCGCGACGACATCGTCGCCATCACCGCCGCCATGCTCCTGCCCGTGGGACTGGCGAAATTCGCCGAGGAATTCCCCCACCGCGTCTTCGACGTCGGCATCGCCGAACAGCATGCGGTCGCCTCGGCGGCAGGCCTGTCCTACGGGGGCCTCCACCCCGTCGTGTGCATCTACTCCACGTTCCTCTCCCGCGCTTTCGACCAAGTGCTCATGGACGTCGCCCTCCATCGGCAGGGAGTGACCTTCGTCCTCGACCGTGCCGGCATCACCGGCCCCGACGGAGCCAGCCACCACGGAATCTGGGACATCGCGATGCTGCGCGTCGTCCCCGGACTGCGCCTGGCCGCACCTCGCGACGCCACACGGCTGACCGAAGAGCTGCGCGAAGCCACGGACGTCAGCGACGCCCCGACCGTGGTGAGATTTCCCCGCGGCAGCGTCGGCACCGACATCCCGGCGCTGAGGCGGCTCGACGACGGCGTCGACATCCTCCGTGAGGGGCCGGCCGGGTCCGACGTCCTCATCGTCTCCGTCGGACCCTTCGCCACGCTGTCCGGAGACGTCGCCGACCGCCTGGCAGAGCAGGGACTGAGAGCCACGATCATCGATCCCAGATGGGTGCTGCCCGTCCCCGAATCGGTCATTACCCTCGCCGCCGCACACAGCCTCGTGGCCGTGATCGAAGACGGAGTGAAGATCGGCGGCGTGGGTTCACAGATCCGCTCCGACCTGCGCGAAGCCGATTCGCGGATCGGTGTGCTCGAACTCGGCGTGCCCGATGAGTTCCTGCCGCAGGGGACACGTGAAGAGATCCTCGCCGAGGTGGGCCTCGACGTGGACACGATCGTGTCCGATATTCTCCGGGCCCTGCCCGCCGGGGTGGCCGATCGGGCCGATCAGAGCTCCCGCCGCGCGGTGTGAGCTCAGGCCCGGGGGAGTCCGACCAGGGACTTCTCCAGCACAGGAGCACTGAGCTCGATCTGCCACGGCCGGGCTCCCGCCTCGGCGAGGTAATCCTCGACATCGACGCCCGACTCCGCGGCCAGGGCCTTCACCAGGGCCGGCTGGAGGAGCACATCGTGGGGGATCGTCAGCTCTTCGGAGAGCTCCGACATCGCGGCCTTCAGCGCCGCCACCCGTTCCTTGAGCTCCGCCGGGTTGAACTCGCTGCGTTTCGTGCGTCCGCGTTCGAACCGGCCGGGCAGCTCCTCGGCACCCAACCGGGAGGCCTTGCGGTAGGCACGGAAGAGTCGGGCCGCCTCGGCGCGGGAGAGCCTGCGCCACTGAGCCAAGATGTCATCGCTGGACTTCACCCCAGAC
Organism: Brevibacterium limosum; assembly: GCF_011617705.1. Taxonomy (NCBI): domain Bacteria; kingdom Bacillati; phylum Actinomycetota; class Actinomycetes; order Micrococcales; family Brevibacteriaceae; genus Brevibacterium; species Brevibacterium limosum. The sequence goes on from NZ_CP050154.1 coordinate 1,797,141, forward strand.
TGTGCGAGCGCGACGAGGTCACGGTCGCGCAGAACCTTCGTGGGCGCCAGGTCGGCCTCGCGGGCCATGGAGTCCCGGGCCTGCCAGAGTTCACGGACCCGAGCGATGTCCCGGCGGGACTTGATCTTCGACAGCCCGTGAGTGCGCCGCCACGGCTCATCGAAATGCTTCGGCGTGAAATCGAGCAGGTGCCTGAACTCCTGCTGCGCATACTCCCACCGGTCGGAGTCGAGAAGCTGCTGGTGGAGGATATCGCGGATCGGCAGCAGCACCTCGACGTCGAGGGCGGCGTAGTTGAGCCACTCCTTCGGCAGCGGACGCGTCGACCAATCGGCGGCCGAATGCTCCTTCGCCAGTCGTACGCCCAGGGTGCGTTCGGCGACCGCAGCCAGACCGAACTTCTCCCAGCCGAGCAGCCTGGCGGCGAGCTCTGTGTCGAACAGGGCCGCCGGGCGCATTCCGCGCTCCTGCAGGCACGGCAGATCCTGAGTCACCGAGTGGATGACCCACTCATCGGTTCCGAGGGCCGGATTGAGATCGCTGAGATCACCGAGAGTTTCGGAATCGAGGAGGAAGGTGCCCGCGCCTTCGCGGCGCAGCTGGACGAGGAAGGCGCGCTGGCCGTATCTGATGCCTGAAGCGCGTTCGGCGTCGATGGCGATCGGACCCTCTGCGGCGGCCAGACCGGCAATCGTGGAGGAGAGGTCCGCCGGGGTGTCGACGACGTCGGGGATGCCGTTCGCGGGTGTTTCCAAAAGCGGTAGTTCAGATGTCATCGACGGCGCCCGGGCAGGGCTGTGACTCCTTCAGGAAGTGGTGGCAGTCCGGCGACTGTGCTGAGCAGATCGATCCAGGCTTCGAAGTGATTGCCGATCAGATCCGGCTCGTCAATCACGGGTGTCCACGAAGCGCGCAGCTCCAAGTCTATCGTGGCCGGGCGATCGGCCAAGGTGCCGAAGCTCTCGGACAGCACCCGTGTGGTCGTTCCGCCGGCGGCGAGCACCTGGCAGTCGTTGGCATCGAGGGCGTCTTCGAGCCAGCTCCACGCCACATGCCCGAGCAGCGTCTCATTGCCGAGTTCGTGTTCGAGCTCGGCCCGGATGTAGGAGACGACCCGGAACGAGCCCTCCCATTCCTCCGGGGCGGCGGGATCGTAGAGGACGACGATGCGGCCGGTCGCGAGTTCGTCGATGGTCTCTCCGCTGGCCCGCAGGAACGTCTCGTCGGCTCTGACCTCGGCCCCGAGCGCATAGGAATAGGGCGCGAGCCGGGCCGGGGCGGGAATCTCGGAGATCGACACGTTGTTCGTGCTGCGCGCCTGACGCAGCACCGACGTCACGGCGGAGAACTGCGCCGGAATGCGATTGAGAGGTGAGGTGTTGACCACAGTCGCCACGATAGATCAGCCATGAGGACAGGGGAATCATCCACGCCGAGGCGGCCCGGGACAATCCCGCGGACGGTGCCCTGGGCCGCATGCTGAGACGGCAAGACGGCCCGTCTTGAAACCGACGCCGAGTGGGCAAGGGCGAGCGAAGAATGGGAAGATGGCCCCATGACATCACCCCTGTTGGCTGCCCTGCGTTCGGAGCCGGTTTCGCACACTCCCGTCTGGTTCATGCGGCAGGCCGGCCGCTCCCTGCCCGAGTACCGCAAGCTGCGCGAAGGCACTCAGATGCTCGAGGCCTGCCGTGACCCCGAGATGGTCTCCGAGATCACCCTCCAGCCGGTCCGCCGCCACGGCGTCGACGCGGCCATCTTCTTCTCCGATATCGTCGTCCCGCTCCAAGCCGCCGGGATCGACGTGGAGATCGTTCCCGGCGTCGGACCCGTCATCGCCTCACCGGTGCGCTCCCGAGCCGACATCGACGCACTGCCCGGACTCGAGGACTCCGATATCCCCGATATCACCGAATCGATCCGACGGGTGACGACCGAACTCGGCGAGGCCACCCCGCTCATCGGATTCGCCGGCGCCCCATTCACCCTGGCCAGCTACCTCATCGAAGGCGGACCGAGCAAGAACCACGAGAAGACGAAGTCGCTCATGGTCTCCGACCCCGAGGCGTTCTCGGCCCTGCTGAGCAAGCTTGCGAAGATGTCGGCGACATTCATCGACGTGCAACTGAACGCCGGCGCTAAGGCCTTCCAGCTCTTCGACTCCTGGGCCGGCTACCTCGCTCGGGAGGACTACGAGAACCACGTCCTCGAACACTCCGCCGCCGTCTTCGAGGCTCTGGCCGGCCATGACGTGCCCGGCATCCACTTCGGCGTGCAGACCGGTGAGCTGCTCGGCTCCATGGCGCAGGCCGGCTCCACCGCCGTCGGCGTCGACTTCCGCGTCGACCTCGCCGACGCCGCCACCCGCGTCAACCCCGGTCAGGCACTCCAGGGCAACCTGGACCCGGCGCTGCTCTTCGCCCCGTGGGAGGCACTGTCGGCCCGCGTCGAGGCGATTGTGCGCAAGGGGCTCGAACTCGACCGCGGTTTCGTCTTCAACCTGGGCCACGGCGTCCTGCCCGACACCGACCCCGAGGTGCCCGGTCGCGTCGTCGACCTCGTGCACCGCATCTCGGCAGAGATCCTCGGCAGCCGCGGCTGATCGGATGGGACAGATCACCGTCGTCGGGGGAGGGGTCTCCGGCCTCGCCGCCGCCTACCGTCTCTCCGCCGACCACCGCGTCACCGTGGTGGAGGCAGGCGACCGCCTCGGCGGCTGCCTGAAAGCGACCACGCTCGACGGTGCCGTGCCTATCGGCATCGACACCGGTGCCGAAGCGAGCCTCAACCGTCGGCCCGAGACCAGAGGTCTGGCCGCCGAACTCGGCCTCGACACGGTGTTCCCCTCGACCCGGCACAGTTCCCAAGTGCTCAATCGGGGCAGCCTGCACGCGATCCCCAAACGCACGATCATGGGTGTGCCCGCCGAGGCGGCCGAGGTCGAATCCCTCATCGGCACCGAGGCGGCCAGTCGGTTGGCGGCCGAAGAGCTCACGGACCCGATCGACGCCGACGATGTCTCACTCGGGCAGTTCCTGTCCGCTCGCCTCGGCGACGCCATCGTCGACTCCCTCGTCGATCCGCTGCTCGGCGGGGTGTACGCCGGCCGGTGCCGGGATCTGTCGCTGGCCGAAACGGTGCCCGCGCTGCTGCCCGCCGCGGTCGAGGGCACCTCGGTGCTCGACCTCGTCGGCAGGCTCCTCGCCGCACGCGACGCCCAGGCGGCGTCTCCGGACCAACCGGCGGAACCGGTGTTCATGAGCTTCGAAGGCGGAATCAACCGGCTCATCCCGGCCCTGCGCGAGGCGATCGTGAACAACGGCGGGACGGTCCGCCTCGGTGCCGGTGTCGCCGGGGTCGACCGCGACGGTGAGAGGTGGATCGTCCGCGGCGAGGGGGACGACATCGAATCCGATGGGCTCGTCCTCGCCACGCCCGCGCATGTGACTGCAGGGCTGCTGACGTCGGTGGCCCCGGAATCGGCGAGCCGCCTCGGCGAGATTCCCTATGCCTCCACCGCCTTGGTCGCCGCCCTCGTCGACCTCAGGGGGACCGATCTCGAGGGGTCCGGGTTCCTCGTCCCCGCGACCGAGGGAACGTTCATCAAGGCCTCGACTTTCGTGTCGAACAAATGGCCGTGGACGGCCGACCACATCCCTGCGGGCACGGCCCTGGTGCGGATGAGCATCGGACGCTTCGGCGACAGGCCCGAGGTGTGGAGCAGCCTGTCGGATGAGGAGATCATCGAACGCGCCTTCGCCGACTGGCAGACGATCTCCTCCCGCCCGGGGTCGCAGCTGGTGAGCGCCGAAGTCCAACGCTGGAACTCCGCACTGCCGCAGTACCTGCCCGGCCATGCCGGACGCATCGCCGACATCGACGCGCAGATCGCGGCCCTGCCCGGCCTCGAACTCGCCGGATCCGCGTTCGAAGGAGTCGGCATCCCCGCCTGCATCGCCCGCGCGGACGCCGTGGCGCAGAGACTGAACCAACCACAACCGTGACCACCGAGAGTGAACAGATGACAGAAGGAGCAGCTATGAGCGAATTTACTCAGCCCACCGACGCCCAGATCGAGGAGGCGAACGAGCAGACGCGGTATATCGCCTACTCCGTCTTCGCCTCTGCGGGAGAACTCGGCGATGCCGACCGCCAGGAACTCGCCGATGAGCTGCACGCAGCTCTCGAGCCCCTGACAGAACGCGGCCTCGTCGTGCGCGGAATCTACGACGTCTCGGCTCTCCGCGCCGACGCCGATGTCATGTTCTGGTACCACGCCCCCGAGGTCGAGGTCGTCCAGGCAGCCTACTCGGCGATCCGCCGCAGCCTGATCGGCGGAGTGCTCGAACCCATCTGGTCCGTCGTCGGAATCCATCGACCGGCCGAGTTCAACAAGGCACACCTGCCCGCTCTGCTGACCGATCCGGAGCCCGGCGACTACATCTGCGTCTATCCGTTCGTGCGGTCCTACGACTGGTACCTCCTCGACCCCGCCGAACGGGCGAAGATGCTGCGCGACCACGGAATGGCCGCCGCAGCATACAAGGACGTCAAGGCGAACACGATCTCCTCGTTCGCTCTCGGCGACTACGAATGGCTGCTGGCCTTCGAGGCCGCCGAACTGCACCGCATCGTCGACCTGATGCGCGACCTGCGCAACACGGAGGCGCGCCTGCACGTGCGCGAAGAGGTTCCGTTCTACACCGGACCGCGCCGCGAACTCGTCGACGTCATCTCCGACTGGCGCTGACCGAACGCTGCTCGCCCGCCGGGGCGTGAGAACGGCAAGAGAAGGGCCGCCGCACCGATTCGGTGCGGCGGCCCTTTCAGTCGGCTGAAAAGCGCCCTCGGGCTACTTGCTGCCTTTCTTCACCACGTAGGAATGGCCGTTTGCGTCGGTGCGCATCTCCAGTCCCATGGCATCGAGCTGTTGGTGTCGCAAGGTCTCGTCCTCGTAGTATCCGCCCGGGCGAGTATTGTCGACCTGGGCCGGTCCGACGATCTTGCGGAAGAAGTTGTTCAGCCACCCGACGCCGCGCTGGGATTCCGGATGCTGATTCCTCTTCCGCACCGGATTCGTCTGCTTCCGGTTCTGCTTCCGGTTGGAACCATCGGCGGGAGTCTGCGAGGAGGACGACATAGAGAGAATCCAATCGACGAGGCGCCGCATGGGCGAGAGGCTATGCAGGGTTCACCTGAAGTGTACACTAATCATTAGTGCACGAACTGTTTTGGCTGCACGACCTGATTGCCGACGCGGAGGATCGACGAAACACGATGCTGGAATCCGAAGGTTCGACAAAGCGGTTGGACAATCCGCTGGCGCTCGAGAGCCAGATCTGCTTTGCCCTGGCTGTGGCCTCTCGCGGAGTGATCGGCGCCTACCGGTCCGTGCTCGAACCGATCAGCCTGACCCATCCGCAGTATCTGGTCATGCTCGCACTGTGGCAGCACGAGAAGCTGCCGATGCGTGAGATCGCTCGACTGCTGCGACTCGAGCCCGCCACGGTGTCGCCGCTGGTCAAACGTCTCGAAGCGCTGGACTATGTGATGAAGACCCGCAGTGACAGCGACGAGCGGATCGTCGAGGTCACGCTCACCGACACCGGCCGCGAACTGCGCAGGACCGCCGAGGCGATCCCCGGGACGATGATGGCCAAGCTCGGCATCGACGTGGAAGGAGTTCGCGAGCTGCACGCCATGATGCAGAAGATCATCGCCTCCGTGGACGCCGCCGACGACTGACCGGTTTCAGCCGGCCGGGCGCTCCATCGGCGTGTGTTCGATCCCGTCCTCATCGAAGTGCGGACCATTCGGTGCGAACCCCACGGAGGCGTACAGCCCCTCGAGATGCGACTGCGCATTCAGCGTCAGCGGTGTGGTCGACCAGGCGTCGACGATGTCGCTGAGCAGTCGGCGGCCCCACCCCTGTCCACGGGCATCGGGATGGGTGGCGACGCGACTGATGCTGCGCGCGCCTTCCCTGGCTGCCGGTCCGTCAGGGACGTCCGCCGGCAGCAGACGGGCGTAGGCCCACGGCGCGAGGTCGCGTCCGTGCTCGGCGCCATGGGTGTCCGCCATCGGCGTCGCCGGCCGTGGGCAGAAGAAATGCAGGGTCTCCGGCAGAGTGTCCACCCCGTCCGGGTCGAGGAACACGCACTCCTGTTCGACGACGAAGACGCGTGAGCGCAGCTGCAGAATTCCGTAGAGCTCTTCAGGCCGAAGCTCGGCGAAGGTCCGAACGATCGGTTCGGCAGGGGCTTCAGTTCTCAGCATCGACCGATCCGCCCTGAGCATCTTTGGGGTTGAGCTTCAGGGAGATCGAGTTGATGCAGTAGCGCTGATCGGTGGGAGTGCCATAGCCCTCGCCCGAGAAGACGTGGCCCATATGCGAGTCGCAGTTCGCGCAGCGGACCTCGACGCGTTCCATGCCCAGCGTTGTGTCGCGGATGTAGCGGACCCGGTCCTCGGCCAGAGGCGCGTAGAACGATGGCCATCCGCAGTGCGAGGCGAACTTCGTATCGGCGGGGAACAGGTCGGCGCCGCAGGCCCGACACTGGTACATCCCGGCAGCCGTCTCATCGTTGTATTCACCGGTGAAGGGACGTTCGGTCGCGCCCTGGCGCAGCACCGCGAACTCCTCGGGAGTGAGCACGTCCTGCCAACGGATCTCCTCAGCCGCGGCCCCCTCGTTCGTCGAAGTTCCAGCGTTGATATCTGATGACTGTGTCATCGTGTCCTCCGGTCTCTGTCAGTGACGGTGATTGCGGCGAGGAGGAGATGATCTCCGCCCCTGGTGAGCGCAACAGCGAGTGACACTCGCTCATTCCGCACAACAGCGTTTGGTGCCTGATCATTCCGTAGGCAACAATGAACACAGGAGGTTTTCATGGTCCGCGACACGAAGTTCCCCGCCCGCCTGCTTGCCGCCGGTATCGGCGTCGGCGCCGGACTCGGTGCCCTGATCTCTGTTGCGTCGTCGGGTCTGGCCGCCTACTTCGCCCGGAAGATCATCGTTCCGGAGAACGCCCCGGAAGAACTCGACATCCTGCACATCGACGGCTTCCCGCCGAATATGCGCATTCAGCTGCCCGCCGATGAGGAGACCACGGTGCCCGGCACCTATGGTCTCTACTTCAACCAGGGTTCGGGACATGCCGTCGTCGGCGACATCGTCGAGTACGATCCGCGCTCGCGCACCGTCTCCCGAGAGATCCTGTCCGTCACCCGCGGTGACATCCGACGGGCCTGGCGGGGACGCTGGACCGGAGTCGTCTATCCTGATCCGATCGCTGCCGGAGTGAATTTCGAAGACATCGAGATCCGCTCCGATGCCGGCGACCTGCCCGCGTGGCTGCTGCCGACCGACCATCCAGAACCGCACGAGACCTGGGCGATCCTCATCCACGGTCGTGCCAGCACCCGTGCCGAGGGACTGCGTGCCGCTCCCGTGCTCAACACCCTCGGGGTGCCGTCGATCGCGATGTCCTACCGCAATGACGCCGAGGTGCGGGTGGAGACCACATCGCGCTACGGACTCGGCGACACCGAATGGATCGACGTCGACGCGGCCATCGACTTCGCGGTCGAACACGGAGCGAAGAACGTCGTGCTCTTCGGCTGGTCGATGGGCGGAGCCATTGCCCTGCAGGCGGCCTCCCGCGGACGCAACTGCAGATTCGTCACCTCACTGGTCCTCGACGGCCCCGTCGTCGACTGGGTGAACGTGCTCGACGGGCAGGCGAAGAAGAACCTGCTGCCGACACCGATCGCCAAACTCACGCTCGAGATGATCACGCAGCCATGGGCACGGCCGATCACCGGACTGGAGACCCCGCTCGATCTCGATCGCATGGATTGGGTGACCCGTGCCGCCGAACTCGATGTGCCGGTTCTGCTCATCCACTCCGATGACGACGAATTCGTTCCCTCCGGCCCCTCTCATGCGCTGGCAGGGGTCAGGCGGGATCTGGTCACGATGCCCTCATATGGCAAGGCCCATCACACGAAGGAATGGAACGTCGACCCTGTGCGCTGGGAAGACGATGTCGCGAACTTCCTCGAAGCGAAGATCCTGCCCAAGGGCTGAATACCTGGCGAAGATCGTGGCTGAGGACTGATCACGGGGCGCGGGTGAAGACCCCGCGCCTCTGCCATGTCCTCATGTCTGCCCTGTGCTCACGGCTCGAGAGTGAGTGTGTCCTCTGCCGCCGCTGCCACGGCCTGCTTCGAGTACGGCCACGGACGATTGACATTGGCGGCCCAGTCATTCGTCTGATCGTCGTAATGCGGGTGAAAAGCATGCCCCGACGCGCCCGTGAGGTTGATCCAGTTCGAGGCGTCGAAGTTCGACAGATCGACCGTCTGGCGCATCGACGGCACCCAGTTCGTCTCATAGCCGACCGAGGCATCCCACCCGGTGGCATGGACGACGCCCGAACCGCCGGAGACCTCATAGGGGCCGCGGTTGAACAGCTTCTCCACCGGTGTGATCCCGGATTCGCCGAGGCTGGCGTTGCGGATCGTCAGCCGGTGCAGGATTCCCCACCGCCACGTCTCGGGCTCCGGTCCCAGCAGGTCCTCCGTCTCCGCCCAGGCCGTCTTCATGGCCTTGCGCAGAGCCTCGTCCCGACCTTCGACGCCCTTGCTCGACCACCACTGGGAATGCGGGTCTTCGAGCAGCTCCGAGAGCACGAGGTACCACCGTGAACCGCCGGCAGGGGACACCCCGTCGGGCAGCTTCGAGCTGATCGTCTGCTCGAGCAGCGTCTTCGTGAGCACATTGAAGTAGGCGGCGCCCGCGCTGTTCGCGGAGTCGAAGCCATTCCAGCTCTTCAGCAGCTTCTTCGCCTCGAGGATGTCCTCGTCACCATGGGAGTGGATCTTCACCGCTTCGGGAACGAGCTTCGCAGCGAACGGATTCTGGTCGTCGTTCTGGATCTCCGCCATGTCCATCGGCCGCAGCTTCCGGCCCTCGTCCGCCGCGTCCTTGATGCGTTTCGTGATGCGGCGGGCACGATCTCCGTAGTCGAAGTCCTCACCCAGCTGCACGGTCTCGCCGGGGGCGGCGACCGGGTTGTTCGCGGTGACGATCCAGCCGCGCTCGGGGTTGTACAGGCTCGGCAGGTCATCGAAGTCGACCCAGCCCTGCCAATCCTCGTCGGATTTCCATCCGCGGCGGGGCACGGTGCCGTCGGCCTTGCCTCGGCGCGGGATCATCCCGGGGGCCTGATAGCCGATATTGCCCGCGACATCGGCGTAGACGAGGTTCTGTGAGGGCACGTCGAACTGGGAGGCCGCGTGCCGGAATTCCTGCCAGTTCGTGGCCTTGTTGATGGCGAACACCGCCGAGGCGGTCGTGCCCGGACGCAGAGCCGTCCAATCGAGGGCGAGACCATAGTGTTCCTCGGCCGGTCCCGATTTCGGGTCCTGAGAATCCGCTCCGGTCGTCGCATCGAGAGCTTTGCGATACGTGCCGTCGAGCTTCGATACGAGTGGGCCGTTGCGGGTGGAGCGGATGGTGATCTCGCGCGGGTCCTCGCCCGCGACCTCGATCGTCTCCTTGCGCACCTGCAGCGGTTCGTCTCCGTCGTCGTGGATGACCTTGCCGTCGCGGATCTTCTCCACGACGAGGTCGGTGACATCGGCACCGAGGTTCGTCAGTCCCCAGGCGATCGACTGGTTGTGGCCGATGACGACTCCCGGCAGTCCGGAGAAGGAGGACCCGGTGACGTCGAAGGGGCACTCATCGGTGACTTTCTTGCACCGCAGTCCCACCTGATACCACACCGAGGGCATCGCCGGGGCGAGATGCGGGTCATTGGACAGCAGCGGCCGACCGGTGTTCGTATGCTCCCCGGAGATCACCCACGAGTTCGACCCGATATCGTCACTGTTCTGTCCCAGCATCGGCGGCAGAGATGTGAGCGTATTCCGCAGTTCGAGGAGATCATCGGTCGGTGCGGCCGCCTCGGTGTCGGTGGTCCCCGTTCGGGGAGCCTCGGTGACGGTGACGGCGCCTCCGGCCTGTGCCTCATCGTCCTCCCGCGCACGGTCGTCGACTCGCGGCTCCTGTTCGACGTCGTCACCGCTGCGGTCCTTCGGTGCTTTGTCGCCGGCTCTGCCCCCGAGGATCGTCGGACGGGTGGCATACGGGTAGTCCGGATAGAGGTCGCTCATCTGCTCGTCGGTGAGCTCCGAGCCGAGTATCGACCGGTCGATCTCGTCTTCGAGGTTCGATCGCAGATCCCACGCCATGGCCTTGAGCCAGGCGACGCTGTCGACCGGGGTCCATCTCTCGACATCGGTGCTGCCGGTCTCGAGGCCGAGGACGGCATATTCGAGGGACAGTTCGGTGGGGGATTTGTCCTTGAGGTAGGCGTTGACCCCGTCCGCGTAGGCCTCGTAGTAGCCCAGGCTCGTCTTGTCGAGCTTCTTCACCTCCTGCTCGGCGACCTTCCGCCAGCCGAGTGTGCGGATGAAGGTGTCGGTGCCCAGCTGGGATTTGCCGAAGAGTTCGGAGAGTCGTCCCGAGGTGACGTGTCGGCGGAAGTCCATCTCCCAGAACCGGTCCTGAGCGTGGACGAACCCCTGAGCCAGGAACAGGTCGTGGGCGGTTTCGGCCTCGATGGTGGGAACACCCGATTCGTCACGGTGGACGGTGACTGGCGCGTCGAGACCCGGCAGCGAGATCTCGCCATCGGTGGTCGGGAAGGACCGGCGGACGAGGAACAGTCCGACGAGGGCGAGGATGAGAGCGAGGACGAGGACTCCGGCGATGACGCGCAGCAGCACACGAGCACTGACCGACAGGTTGGATCCGCTGGATGGGCGGAGCACCTTGAGCAATGCGCTCGATTCCTTCTCATTCTGCGCATCGGGTGCCGCCATGAGTCTCCTTCGGCTGTCCTGAATGTTTCGGTTCTCAGCAAGTATAGGTGTCAGGAGGCCCGTGTCTGTGGACCTCAGGCGGCCTGGGTCTGTGGACGAAGGTCACGAGGACGACGGAGATCATCATGAGCAGGAACCAAGCCACCAGCTTCGTCAGCGGCACCAGGTGCCAGCCGTCGTCCTGGCTCGGATACAGCCAGGCCCCGGCCGCGGTGCCGATGTTCTCAGCCACCCAGATGAAGAAGGCCACGAGGACGAAGGCCAGCAGCACCGGCATTCTCAGGGTTCTGCGGTGGACGCTGAAGTACATACGGCAGCGGAAGAAGACGATCACAGTGGCGGCGACGAGGATGAGGCGGACGTCGAGGATGAAATGGTGGGTGAAGAAGTTGATGTAGATGGCGGCGGCGATGATCACGGTCAGCCACCTCGGCGGGTATTGGCTGAACCGCAAGTCGAAGAGGCGGTACACGCGGACGATATAGGACCCGACGGCGGCGTACATGAACCCGGTGAACAGGGGCACGGCACCGATGTGGAGGACTCCGCCGGGGGCGTAGTCCCACGAACCGACGGCGGTCTTGAAGATCTCCATACCGGTTCCGACGATGTGGAAGACGATGATGACGATGAGTTCGCGGCCGGTCTCGAGTCGGGCGGCAAGCATGCCGATCTGGATGAGCACGGCGAGGACGACGAGGAAGTCGTTGCGTGCCACTGCCGCGTCGTCGGGATAGAACCAAGAGGCGGCGATGATCGCGGCGAGCATGAGAGCACCGAAGAGGCACGCCCACGCCTGCTTGATTCCGAAGGCGAGGAACTCCCGGACACCGGCGGGGACCCGGGGGAGGAGCCTGTCGGCGAAGGCGTCGAGGACGGCCTCGAGGCGAGTCAGTTCGCGGCGATCGGCCATCTGCTGAGTACCCACTTCCGTAATACTGGGAATACCCTTACGATAATCCTGCGGTCACGTTGGGTGCCCGTGATTCGGCCCCCATCCAGTGAGGAACACCCTCACTCGGTCATGGATGACCTCAAGGACCCCACCTGATGAAACCGTTGCAATTCTGCGCCTCGGCACTCACCGGAATTCTCCTCACAGCGACCCTATCGGGATCCGCGCTCGCCGCCACACCGGAAACACACACGAACACGCCCGGCGTCTCTGCCGCGGACGTGTCAGAGACGGCGTCCGGTCTCGGCGACGCCGGACTCGGCGAGGGCGACAGCGGGGACGCCACCACCGCTGACGACTCGGCACAGGGCGGCGATGCTGCCGCCGATGACACCGACGACACCCCCTCCGAGACGACCGTCGATGCCCGGACCGATGAGGTCACGACTGTGCCGCTCGACACCTCGGACGTCACGATCATCGGTGCCGCTTGGGAAGGGGAGGACCCCGAACTCGAGATCCGCACCCGTGACGAAGACGGCTGGACGGCGTGGGAGAGCCTGCCGACCGATGACGAGGGAGGCCCCGACCTCACCTCCGCAGAAGCCGCTCAGATTCCCGCCGACTCACACCGGTCGCAGTCCGTCGCCCTTCCGGTGCTCGATTCGGATGCTGTCGAGGTGCGCGCCGCCGACGAGCAGGCTGATACCGATGATCTGCAGATCACCCAGGTGTCCACGGCGGTCACGAGGGCCGACGCACAGGTGGCGAAGTCCGCCGGAGGCCTGAGCACACAGGCGGCCACGGGACCGGCAGTCGACGCGCAGATCACGGCCAAGGACCTGCGCACGAAGATCGTCACCCGCAAGCAGTGGGGTGCCGATGAGAAGCTCGTCCGCTGCGCCACGGACAAGACGTCGTCGGCCAAGGGCGTGTTCATCCACCACACGGCGGGGTCGAACTCGTACTCGAAAGCGCAGGCACCGGCGATCATCCGCGGCTACCTCGCGTACCACACTCAGAACCGCGGCTGGTGCGACCTCGGGTACAACTTCCTCGTCGACAAATACGGCACGATGTACGAGGGCCGGGCCGGCAGCCTCGACAAGGCAGTGACCGGTGCTCATGCTTCCGGCTTCAACTCGTGGACCCTCGGCATCAGCGTGCTCGGCACCTATACATCGTCGGCCCCGAGCACAGCAGCACAGAACTCGGTCAAGCAGCTTGTCGCCTGGAAGTCCGGACAGTACGGCTTCAATCCGACCGGGAAGATGACCTTGACCTCGGGTGGAGGCGCGACGAGCAAGTACGCCTTGGGTAAGAAAGTCAGCCTCAATGTCGTCTCCGGACACCGGGACACCAGCTACACCGAATGCCCGGGAATCGCGTTCTACAATAGGCTCGGCAGCATCCGCACCGGAGCAAAGGCGCTGGTGCCGGGACTGACCCCGCCTCCGACGAAGGCGCCCGCGCCGAAGCCGAGCCCGAAGGCGAAGTCGTACAAGACGAAGGGCGCGATCGGCTCGTACTACAAGAAGCATTCGGCGAAGACCGGCAAACCGGTCGGCCCGGAGAAGAAGCTGACGAATCCGAACGGCGCCTACCAGACGTTCTCAGAGGGCACCGTCTATTGGTCGAAGAAGACAGGAGCGCACTTCCTGACCAAGGGCGCGATCCGCAAGGCCTACAAACGGGTGAAGTACGAGAAGGGCGTCATCGGATTCCCCAGCAGCGATAAGCAGACCTTCAAGCACCGCAAAAGCGCGCGCTACCAGAACTTCCGGTCCGGAATGATCACCTGGTCGCCGAGCACCAGCAGCCATGTCATCTACGGAGGGTTCCTCACGAAGTGGAAGAAGATGGGCTGGGAACGCAGCAAGCTCGGCCTGCCCACCGCTGACCGCACTGTCAAGAACGGCACGAAACGCCAGAACTTCGAACGCGGGCACATGACGTACACGAAGAAGACGGGCATCAAGGTCTACATCCGCAAGTAGCGGAGCAGTCCTCGACCTCAGCGGGCCGAAGAGGAGAGAGTCTAGACTCGCATCATGCACATCCTCCTCTTCGGCGCGACCGGCCACGTCGGGACCGGACTCGCCCAACGGCTCAGCTCACACCACACAGTCACCGGCATCGTGCGCCGCCGACCGGAGACGCAGACGGCCTACGAACCGGTGACTGTGCCGGAGTGGGTGGACGAACCGGAAGCGGTCGCCTCGGCGCTCGCCTCCGCGGACCTGCCCCCGGTCGATGCCGTCATCGCGGCCCTCGGCGGGTGGTACATCGATGAACCGGTGCTCGAACGGGGGCTGGCGAAGTTCGATGAGGACTACGACGCCTACCTGCGGGCGCACTTCACGGCATGCGCGATCTCGCAGCGCCTGGCGGCCGAACGCACGGCGCCCGGACGACCGGCCTCCGACCACGCGGAGTCTGCCGGCTCTGCGCCCACGCGCTTCGTCCACCTGGCCCTCAACGGGGTCGCCAGCGTCGAGCCGCTGGCCGGGTCCGGGGCGATCAGTGTCTTCGGCGCCGCGCAGAAGATGCTCCTCGAGGTCGCCGCGGCGGATTCGACGACCGTGGACTTCCGGGAACTGCGGATCATGGCCCCCGTCGGCGGTGATGATCGCAACGATCTGACCGGGGGAGTCGAAACCGTCCGTCTCGCCGAGGTGGCCGATGCGGTCACAGCGATCCTGGACTCACCCGAGCGCTTCGATGTGGGCACGGAGATCCACGCGAACGCCGGGAACTCTGAAAGCTGGGACCTCGAAAAGCTGAGGCTCCCGAAACATGAGACTGCGGAGAGCTGAGATCTCCGAGGACTGAGCGTCCCGTTCAGGCGCGTCTGTAGCGCAGGAAGACCTGATCGTCCTCGACGCGCACATCGATGAGGCGCAGATCGATCTCGGCCTCGAGCGCCGAGAGATGGCTGCCGCGCGCTCGGACATAGCGCGGACTCACGCTCAGATGCAGTTCGGCCCCCGGATAGTGCTTGAGAAGCCGGAAGGCGAGATTCGGACCCGATTCGCACAGGAGCACCACCTCACCGAATTCCTCGGGCTCCGTCCCCGCGGACGGCAGGGCTGAGTTCGCGTCGGACTGTCGCGATTCGGGGGATGGAGCCGTCGGCAGGGCGGCGGCCACCTCGGTGATGGTGTCCGCACTGAAATGCTGGGCACGGTAGTCGAGGCCGCGGGCGTCGAGCTCGCTCTGCAGCGCGGCAGGATCGGACTCGGTGAGCACATAGACGGGTGTGTGTTCGAGCGTTTTGCCGACGGCGTTGATGACGGGCAGCCGCGGATTCAGCGCGGTGCGGCGGTCGATGATGATCGCATTCGCGCTGCGGCGAAGAGCGAGGAAGCGCCGGAAGTCAGCGTCCGTGGACACCCCGGTCGACCAGCCGTCCTCGGCGAAGGATCCGTTGATCGACTGGACGAGGGAGATGATGAGACGGCGCACGGGATCCTGCTCTGCTGCTTCTTCGACTCTGCTATTTCTTCAGTTCGGTCGCCGGCCCCATGGCGATGCGCGGATGGGCGTCGGGGTCGATGGTGCGCATGATCCACTTGAGATCCGCCTCGTCGAGGGTGACGCAGCCGTTCGTGCCCGAATCATGGTCGAGGTGCAGCCAGATTCCGCCGCCCTTGTCCCAGCCCAGCGGACGCGTCTTGTCCGTCGGCGCGGTGCCGGGCTTGCGGTTGTAATCGATGGCGATGATGTAGTCGAAGACCGATTCGTAGTCCGCCCCGTAGGCCACCGTCGCCGAGGAGGGCAGACGATCGTCCTGGGTGTACGGAAGATCGGTGCCCGGGTTCGCCTTGAAACCGCCCGCGTCGCTGAGTGTGAACACGCCGATCGGGGTGGTCTTGTCACCCTCGCGGCGATCCTTCAGCCACCCGTTGCTGCCGTTGTGGGTGTCGAACGTCTTGAGCTTCTTCCACTTCTTTTCCGTGAACTCATAGAAGCTCAAGCTCGACTTCTCCGAGGCGGCTGTCGGTGAGGTGGCGACGAGGACCTGTGAGGTCTCTGCCGGGATCTGGTCCGTGAACTCCTTCGTCAGACCGGGGACAGGGACGGGATGGACCGGGCCGGTCGCCTCGGTGCCGGACCGGTCGGAGTCGGAGTGATCGGTGGCGGACTGCTCGGTATCAGTTGCAGGGGAGCCGGTTCCGGTGGGGGAATCCTGTGCCGGAGCCGCGAAATCACCGAAACTCGTCTGCTGTGCGGGAGCGGCGAATCCTGCGGATTCGACAGTCGCGGAGTCGGCCTCGCCGTCATCGGCATCGGCGCCGCAGGCGGTCAGGAACAGAGCGCAGGCGAGAAGCGCGGGCAGGCCCGCGTGCCGAGAGACTCCATTGGACATGAGGTCATCATCTCACGAGGTATGAGAACCGGCCGGTAGCGACTATGCGAAAATATGCTCATGAGCATTCCACCTGTGCCGAACCATCCTCCGCGCCCCGGGCGTCGGAAGCCGGCCGAGGAGTCTCCGGAGTCGATCACAACCCAGTTGTTCATCGGCGAGGATGAGTCCGCGGCCGCCGATGGCTCCACCCAAGCGCTGACTCCCGCAGAACTTCAGAGGCTGCGGTCGATGGTCGAATCCGACGGCACCGATGCCACCGAGGTGCTCAGCCTCGAAGAGCTGCGCGGACTCGCCGCCGCTGAAGGATACGAGACCGGCGGACTGCCGGCCGCACCGCGCAAAGTGAACTCCGATGACATCGCCGCCGCCGAGGCCGCCTCGGCACCGAAGCAGTGGAACCCGCTGCCCGGTTCGCAGCCAGGCGCCGCGGATGCGCCTCAGGCACAACCGCACCAACCCGAACCGCACCCGCACCAGGGACAGTGGGGAGGGGAGTTCGGTGCTGCCGGCCAGTCAGCGGCCCCACAGCCGCAATCCGCCGGTCCGGTTCAGTCACCGGCCGGACCGGAATACGGTCAGCCCGGATCGGGCCAGCCCGGTGGATCCGGATACGGGCAGGCGGGCCACGGCCCTGCCTATGCCGCCGCACCGGCCGGCTACGTTGCCGGCTACGGCCCTAGCGGGCCCGGAGGTCCGGCAGCGCCCGGCGGGCCCGGCGGGCCGGGAGGCCCCGGTGGTCCGGGAGGCCCCGGCGGACCGGGGAGCCCCGGCGGACCGCGCGACCCCTATGGTCGGCGCACCGACACGAAGAAGGTCCCCGCGTGGCTGTGGGTGCTCGCAGCCATCGCGCTCATCCTCGCCCTCGGCATCGTCGGCTATATCGTCTGGGACTCCACTCAGGGGGAGGAGACCACCACGGTCGGACCCACGGACGAACCTTCGATCGGTCAGTCCGATGACCCGGAGCCGTCCGATTCGGCCAGCTCAGAGGCCCCCGTCGCCGAGGAGACCTTCACTTCGCCGTCGGGCAAC
Organism: Brevibacterium limosum; assembly: GCF_011617705.1. NCBI lineage: Bacteria > Bacillati > Actinomycetota > Actinomycetes > Micrococcales > Brevibacteriaceae > Brevibacterium > Brevibacterium limosum. Next base: position 1,814,330 of record NZ_CP050154.1, read on the forward strand.
ATCGCCTGCACCATCGATGACGAACGTGCTCGCTGCGTGATCAACGACTACGAGTACTCGCCGCCGGAGAAACCCGATGACTGCAAGCTCGACGACTGGGGCTCCATCGTCGTGGCGAACAAGGAAGGCGCAGGATTCTCCTGCCTCGATGCCCCGGAGAGCAACGGACCGGCACGCGTCCTCGGCTACGGTGATTCGATCTCCGCCGCGGGAATGACATGCACCTCCAGCGAGGAGGGCATGACGTGCAGATCCGACGACACGGGAGTCGGATTCAACGTCCGACGCGCCTCGGTCGACTTCCTCAAATAGGTCGACCTCCGCAGATGAGGGGAGCCGGCCCGGGTCGGACCGATGAGACACGGCCCGGGCGGAGCCGCCTCGGCGGTCTTAGGATGTGGACCGGATTCGGACGGAACGAGGGAAGAGGACTATGGTGATCACGTGGCTCACAGGTTCCTCCTCCTTCCTTGCCGCGACGAGTCCTGAACGGACAGCACGCTCGTCGCGGAGTCCTCGTATGCTGGTCAAGCGTTGAGAAACTGAGATAGAGGAACAATGAAACTGCAGAAGCCTTCTCCCATGCCGTTCGGCAAATACAAGTCGTTCCAGGACCGCATCGCTCTGGACATGCGCGACCGCACCTGGCCGGATCAGATCATCCGCAAGGCGCCTCGCTGGCTGAGCACCGACCTGCGCGACGGCAATCAGGCCCTCATCGATCCGATGACCCCGGACCGCAAACGCAAGATGTTCGATCTGCTCGTGCGTCTCGGCTTCAAGGAGATCGAGGTCGGATTCCCTGCCGCCAGCCAGGTCGACTTCGACTTCGTCCGCGAGATCATCGAACAGGACGCGATCCCCGACGACGTCCGCATCTCCGTGCTCACCCAGGCCCGCGAGGACCTCATCGAACGCACCGTCGAATCCCTCGTCGGCGCGAAGAAGCCCACCGTCCACCTCTACAACGCGACAGCCCCGGTCTTCCGCAAGGTCGTCTTCGGCTTCGACGGCGACGGCTTCGACCAGACCCGCGACATCGCACTGCAGGGCACTCAGGCCGTGATGAAGCACGCCGAGACGCTGCTGTCCGACGCGGACTTCGGCTACCAGTACTCGCCGGAGATCTTCGTCGACACCGAACCCGAGTTCGCTCTCGACATCGTCGGCAGCGTCCTCGACATGTGGCAGCCCGCCGACGGCCGCGAAACCGTCGTCAACCTGCCCGCCACCGTCGAACGCGGCACCCCTAACACCTACGCGGACCAAATCGAATGGTTCTGCCGGAATATGCCCTACCGCAACGAGGTGGCCGTCTCCCTGCACCCGCACAACGACCGGGGCACCGGCGTGGCCGCAGCGGAACTGGGAATGATGGCCGGCGCCGACCGCATCGAAGGCTGCCTGTTCGGCAACGGTGAGCGCACCGGCAACCTCGACCTCGTCACCGTCGCCCTCAACCTGTACACGCAGGGAGTCGACCCGGAACTCGACTTCTCCGATATCGACGAGGTCATCCACACCGTCACCGAATGCAACCAGATCGGTGTCCACGAACGTCACCCCTACGGCGGCGACCTCGTCTTCACCTCGTTCTCGGGCTCGCACCAGGACGCGATCAACAAGGCCTTCGCCGATCGTGAGAAGAAGGCGAACGCGCAGGGCACCCCTGTCGACCTGATGGAATGGGACATGCCCTACCTGCCGGTCGATCCGAAGGACCTGGGGCGCTCCTACGAGGCGATCATCCGCGTCAACTCGCAGTCCGGAAAGGGCGGAGTGACCTACCTGCTCAAGAGCGAGCACGGACTCGACCTGCCGCGTCGCATGCAGGTCGAGTTCTCCCGCGCCGTGCAGCAGCACACCGAGGGCGGCGGTGAGGTCACGTCCGAGGAGATCCGCCGCATCTTCAACTACGAGTACCTGCCTGCCGACGACCCCGAGAAGGCATGGGGCCGCTTCCAGATCGTGGGGCTGCGCACCGAGTCGGGCACCGTCGACGCGTCCGGCTCCTCCGCCGAACGCATCGAGGTCGACCTCATCGTCGACGGCCAGGAACGCACCTACGAAGGACGCGGCAACGGACCGATCGATGCGCTGGTGAAGATCCTCATCGACCAGTTCGACGTCGACGTCCGCCTCCAGGACTACTCCGAGCACGCCATCGGCTCCGGCGCCGACACCAACGCCGCCGCCTATGTCGAACTCGCCGTCGAAGACCGCGTCGTCTGGGGTGCCGGACTGCACCCGAACATCACGAAGGCCTCGCTCAAGGCCGTCGTCTCGGCCGTCAACCGTGCGGCACGGGACCGCCAGGACTGAGCAGCGCGTTTCGACGCGGTCGTGCGCGGTGCTCCGGGGTCGTTTCGGACGCGCCGGCGCTCGGGGGACGCGAAAGTCGAAAGAGTCGTCGCCGGCGACGTGATCTTCGACTTTCGCGTGACCTGAGGCAGTCTGCGCCCGGAGGCGTGCTGCCGGAGCGGACGCGAGTCTGAGCGGTCGATCTCACAGCAGTCGCTTAAGCGCGGCGGGATGATTCCCCGCCGCGCTTAAGCGATAATGGGCGGGTGCACAACTATCGTGATGAAGGCATCGTGCTCCAGGGGCACAAGCTCGGCGAAGCCGACCGCATCGTCACCGTGCTCACTCGCAGCCACGGCCTCGTCCGTGCCGTCGCGAAGGGGGTGCGCCGGACGAAATCGCGGTTCGGCTCCCGCCTCGAGCCCTTTATGCTCGTCGACGTCCAATGCCATGTCGGGCGCAGCCTCGACATCGTCACCCAGGTCGAACTCATCGAACCCTTCGCCCGCGGAATCGCCACGGACTTCGATGTCTATTCAGCCGCCTCGGTGATGGCCGAAACGGCACGCAGCATCACCGAGGCCGAACCCCAATCCCGGACGCATTTCCTCCTCCTCGTCTCCGCGATCCGCTCACTGTGCAACCGCGAACACGCGCCGAGGCTGTCCCTCGACGCGTATCTGCTGCGCGCGATGTCCGTGGCCGGGTGGGCGCCGAGCCTGCTCGACTGCGCCCAGTGCGGGAACCCCGGGCCCCACCGCGCGTTCTCGGCCTCCTTGGGCGGGGCCGTGTGCACGAACTGCCGCCCCTCCGGTGCGGCACTGCCCGACACCGATGCGCTCGAGCATTTGGCCGCGTTGCTGTCCGGAGACTGGGAGCGGGCGGAGGCCTCTGACCTGCACGATCAGATCGACGGGTCGAAGCTGGTCTCGGACTGGGTGTCCTGGCACCTCGAGCGCAATATCCGATCACTGAGAGTTCTGGAGAGCACATGAGCTACCCCGCACCACCGGCCCACCCCAGCGGAGCGAGGCCTCCGCGCATCGACGCGAAGTTCGTGCCGGGGCACGTCGCGATCGTCATGGACGGCAACGGTCGGTGGGCGAACCAGCGGGGACTGCCGCGCACGGAAGGGCACAGAGCCGGAGAGGCGTCGCTGCTCGACGTCATCCACGGCGCGATCGAGATCGGCGTGGACTATCTGTCGGCGTATGCGTTCTCGACGGAGAACTGGAAGCGCTCACCCGACGAGGTGCGGTTCCTCATGGGCTTCAACCGCGACGTCATCCGTCGCCGTCGCGATGAGCTCAACGAGCTGGGGGTGCGCATCGTCTGGTCCGGCCGGCGGGGTCGTCTGTGGCGTTCGGTCATCGACGAACTCGAAACCGCCGCGGAGATGACGAAGAACAACACCGGACTCGTGCTCCAGTTCTGCGTGAACTACGGTGGACGCTCCGAGATCGTCGATGCCATCAATGAGATCACCGCCGAGGTGGCCGCCGGGAAGCTCAGACCCGGCAAGGTCTCGGAGAAGACCGTCCGCTCCCGCCTCTACGCACCCATCGTGCCCGACGTCGACCTGTTCATGCGGTCGTCAGGGGAGCAGCGGACCTCGAACTTCCTGCTCTGGCAGTCCGCCTACGCCGAGATGGTCTTCCAGGACGTGCTGTGGCCCGACGTCGACCGGCGCACCCTGTGGGCGGCGATCGAAGAGTACGCCCGTCGCGACCGTCGCTTCGGCGGCGCCGTCGACACACCCTCCGCCTGAGACCGGCCCGCTCCGGCACGGAAACGGCCCCGCAGCACAGTGCTGCGGGGCCGATCTGTCACGTCAGAGCGAGCTCACGCCGTGCGAGTGCGTCCGCGACGCTGACGCCTCAGTAGCGGTCGCGGGGACGGTCGCCCCGACCGCCGAACTTCTTGCCGCCTCGGCGATCGCCGCGGAAGTTGCGGCTGTCACCGGGCTGCTTGTCGAAGTTGCGCTTCTTGAACGGGCGTCCCGGGCGGCCCGAATCCGGACGGATGTCGATGGGACGACCCTGGATCTCGGTGTGGGAGAGCTTGCGCAGCACCGACGGATCGAGGTCCTTGGGCAGGTCGACGAGCGTGTGGTTCGAACGGATGTCGATATGGCCGATCTGCTTCGAGGTGATTCCGCCTTCGTTCGCGATCGCGCCGACCACGGCGCCCGGCTGCAGACGCTCATTGCGCCCCACGGCCAGACGGTAGGTCGTCATGTTCTCGTCACGGGCACGTCCGCCGCGACCCGGACGGCCGCCGTCACGGCCGCCGTCGCGGTCGCGGTCACGGCCCTGGCGACGTGCCGGCTCGGGCATCGGTTCGGCCTTGAGGGTGTTCGACTCGAGGACGAGGGAGGCCAGAGCAGCGGCGATGTTCGAGGCAGGCACATCGCGGGAGAGCGAATACTGCTCGATGACCTCGGTGAGTTCGGACAGTTCGGTCTGAGCGAGCACATCGTCGATGCGCTTCGTGAACTTCTCGACACGAGTGTTCGTCAGCTCTTCGACGCTGGGCAGAGTCAGCGGTTCGACCTTCTGCTTCGTGGCGCGCTCGATCGAACCGAGCATGCGCTGCTCGCGCGGGGTCACGAAGAGGATCGCCTCGCCGGAGCGTCCGGCACGACCGGTGCGGCCGATGCGGTGGACATAGGATTCGGTGTCGTGCGGGACGTCATAGTTGACGACCAGCGTGATGCGCTCGACGTCGAGACCGCGGGCGGCCACATCGGTGGCGACGAGGATGTCGATCTTGCCCTCACGCAGCATGTCGATCGTGCGCTCACGCGCCTGCTGCGGGATGTCGCCGTTGATCGCGGCGGTCTTGAAACCGCGGGCACGCAGCTTCTCCGCCAGCTCCTCGGTGGCCTGCTTCGTGCGCACGAACATGATGATGCCCTCGTACTCCTCGACCTCGAGGATGCGGGTCAGAGCGTCGAGCTTATGCGAATGCTGGACCATGAAGTAGCGCTGACGGATGTTCGCTCCGGTCTGCGACTTCGCGGCGATCCGGACTTCCTTCGGATCGTTGAGGTACTTGCCGGTGATCCGGTGGATCGAGGTCGGCATGGTGGCCGAGAACAGTGCGACCTGACGGTCGTCACCGACCTGGCTGAAGATCTCTTCGATGTCTTCGGCGAAGCCCATCTTGAGCATCTCGTCGGCCTCATCGAGGATGAGGTGCTGGAGGCTGCCGAGCTTGAGGGAACCGCGCTTGAGGTGGTCGATGACACGCCCCGGGGTGCCCACGACGACCTGCGCACCGCGGCGCAGACCGGCCAGCTGCGGACCATAGGCCTGACCGCCGTAGATCGGGAGCACGGAGAAGTCGGAGAGCTCAGTGGCGTAGGAGGTGAACGCCTCGGCGACCTGGATCGCGAGTTCGCGAGTGGGGGTGAGCACGAGAGCGAACGGGCCGTCGTCGGCGCGGCCCGCCTCGGCGAGGTCGGACAGAGCCGGCAGGGCGAAGGCCGCGGTCTTGCCGGTTCCGGTCTGGGCGAGACCGATGACGTCACGGCCCGACAGGAGGGTCGGGATGGTCTCGGCCTGGATGGGGGTGGGGATCTCGTAGCCCTGCGCCTCTACGGCCTTGAGCACGAGCGGGTGAAGTCCCAGTTCGGAGAATCTCGGAGTGGTTTCGTCGTTTGCGGACACATCGGTCATGAGTGATCTCTCTCACGTCGGCACACACTTGATCGCAGATGACTGTAGTGGCGATCTACCCTGCGGCCGCTTGTGCAATCATCGTGAGCAATCCGGGCCGAAACCGTAGAGATCCAAGAACTCGCTTGGACAGACGTGGAAACGTCGGTACGGAGAAAGGTTTGGGTGTACCCCAAGTCTACATGCCGTCCCCTCGCCGAGGTGGCCCCGGACCGGGAAACCGAGTGTGAGATCAGTCGCCTCCCGCGGTCCCTTCTGCTGACCGCGATCGGACGTTGCGGCTGGTCGGACCGGCGTGGAGGAAGCGGCAGTGTGACCAGTTAGGCTGGTACCTGCGAGCCACGGCAGCCGGCCGTCGGCGAACTGAATCAAGGAGAGAACAAGTGGCACAGTCCAAGTTGGATGCCGTCATCGCCCTGGCCAAGCGCAGAGGATTCGTCTTCCAAGCCGGAGAGATCTACGGCGGTTCCCGCTCGGCATGGGACTACGGACCCTTGGGCGTTGAGCTCAAAGACAACATCAAGGCCCAGTGGTGGCAGCAGTTCGTGCGCGGTCGCGAAGATGTCGTCGGCCTCGACTCCTCGATCATCCTGCCCAAGCGCGTCTGGGAAGCCTCCGGCCACGTCGAGACCTTCGTCGATCCGCTCGTCGAATGCCTCAACTGCCACAAGCGCCACCGCGAGGACCACCTCGTCGAGGCGTATGAGACGAAGAACAAGAAGGCTCCGGAGAACGGAATGGCCGATATTGTCTGCCCCGACTGCGGCACCCGCGGTCAGTGGACAGAGCCGCAGGAGTTCTCCGGGCTGGTCAAGACCTTCCTCGGTCCCGTCGATTCCGAAGCAGGCCTGCACTACCTGCGCCCGGAGACCGCTCAGGGCATCTTCGTGAACTTCAACAATGTGCTCACCGCGGCACGGAAGAAGCCTCCGTTCGGCATCGGCCAGATCGGCAAAGCCTTCCGCAACGAGATCACCCCCGGCAACTTCATCTTCCGCACCCGTGAGTTCGAGCAGATGGAGATCGAGTACTTCGTCCACCCCGATGAAGCTGATGACTACTACAAGCAGTGGGTCGAAGACTGCTGGGCCTGGTTCCTCGACCTGGGCATCTCCGCGGACAACGTCCGCCGCCTCGACGTTCCTGCCGAGGACCGTGCGCACTACTCGGCCGGCACCATCGACATCGAATACCGCTTCGGCTTCCAGGGATCCGAATGGGGCGAGCTGATGGGCGTGGCCAACCGCACCGACTACGACCTCGGCACCCACACCGAGGTCTCGGGAGCGAAGCTGCAGTACTTCGACCAGGCCAGCGGCGACCGCTACACCCCCTATGTCATCGAACCCTCCTTCGGCCTGACCCGGTCGATGATGGCGTTCCTCGTCGAGGCCTACAGCGAAGACGAGGCGCCGAACACGAAGGGCGGTGTCGACAAGCGCGTCGTGCTGGGGCTCGACCCGCGTCTGGCTCCGGTCAAGGCTGCGGTGCTGCCGCTGAGCCGCAACGAGAAGCTGACACCGGCTGCCAAGGATCTGGCTGCCCGTCTGCGTCGCCGCTGGAACATCGACTTCGACGATGCCGGTGCCATCGGCCGCCGCTACCGTCGTCAGGACGAGATCGGCACCCCGCTGTGCATCACCGTCGACTTCGACACCCTCGATGATCAGGCAGTGACGATCCGCAAGCGTGATGACATGACTCAGGAACGTGTGAGCATCGACCAGGTGGAGAATTACCTGGCCGACCACCTCGCCGGAGCCTGACCCCAATTGCTACCCGACGGCGGCCCAGCAACCTGGCGCCAGGTTGCTGGGCCGCCGTCAGGTAGTCCCGATAGTGGCTGGCCGCTCTCGGCGGGCAGCTGCCGCACATCCGCCCTTGGTCGGCCGCAACCGCACCTTCTCGGTCAGCCCTCCCTCTAAGGACCGCCATGCATATGACGTCCCGACACGAACCGAAGGCCTCGCCAAGGGTTCGCCTGATCATGCTCGCCTGCCTCATCCCGCTGATCGTCGTCACTCTCGTGGGGCTGTTCGTACTGTGGCCGTCGAGCCCCGACACCGAGCTGCCCGGAGGCGGACCGACGACGAACGCGGCCGAAGGCACGACGGATACGAAGGTCACCGTCACCGCCGTCGACGCCTCGGAATGTGAGCCGGGGGAGACGGACCCGATGGTGCGGGCTGACTGCACGAAGTACACGGTGGAGGCGAACGGGCAGGACGGCAGCCTGTACGTCACCCCCGATGCGGTCAAGGCCGGCGTGGACGTCGGGGACACGATCAAGGTCCTCGATTTCACGCAGTCACCGGATCGGGCGGAGATGGGCACCGACTATGTGTTCATCGATTTCGACCGCAACGTTCCGATGCTGGCGCTGGCGATCATCTACGCGATCGTCGTCCTCCTCGTTGCCGGTCTGCGGGGACTGCGCGCACTGATCGGGCTCGGGTTCGCCGGTGCCGTGCTGTTCGTGTTCATGCTCCCGGCGATGCTCGACGGCAGACCCCCGGTGTTGGTGGCGATGGTCTCGGCGAGTCTGATCATGGTCATCGCTCTCTATCTGGCGCACGGGATCTCGACGCGGACGTCGACGGCGCTGTTCGGAACGGTGCTCGGCATCGTGATCACGGGCATCCTCGGCGCGTGGATGACCTCATGGGCGAATCTGGGCATCGCCTATTCGGAGGACGGGTACCTGCTGGTCGATACGACCGATCTGGGAATGACCGACATCATCGTGTGCGCGATCCTCATCACCGGGCTCGGGGTGCTCAACGACGTCACCATCACTCAGGCTTCGGCGGTGTAGGAGCTGGCGGCCGCGGCTCCGGAGATGAAGCCCGGTCAGCTGTTCGCCCGGGCGATGCGCATCGGCCGTGACCATATCGCATCGACCGTCTATACGATCACGTTCGCCTATGTGGGCTCGGCGCTGATGACGCTCATCATCGTCTCCGCACACGATCAGCCGCTGCTCGACACGTTCACGCTCGGGGACATGTCGGTGGAGGTGGTGAGCATCCTCGTGTGCTCGATCGGGCTGGTCATCGCGATCCCGCTGACGACCGGACTCGGCGTCCTCGTCGTCCGCTCCGGCCTCCGCTCACCGAGGCGGCCGGCCGCACCCGCGGTTTCGCCGATACCAGCCGAGCCGCGTGGAGAGACGATCGAGCGCTCGGCAGCCGTGACAGCCGGAGCAGCGGAAGGGCACTCTGAAGCCGAGCGCGCCGAACCCGCGGGGGAGCGACCTCCGATGACCCGCCGCGAGGCCCGCGAACGTGACCGAAACCGCTGAACTTCGCCCCGGAACAACCTGACGGCGGCCCAGCAACCTCGCGCTGTGAGTATTGACAGTGGCTGGTCTGGGACTGGCTGGCAGAGTAGGTGTTGGCCTCTCCGTCCAGTGATCGTGACTCCACCTCGCGCTGACCCACACAATGGTGTCTTGACCTCGATTTGTCCGATCACATGGATGGTGCGGCCGGCACCTGCCCGGCCCACCTCGGTAACTTGATCAGAAGGTTGTCCACCCCCTGAAACCAGGGGGTGTGACTCATCACAGTGTTGTTCCGAAGTGATCTCTAACCCGGACCGGTACCGGCCGCAAGCGGCCACACAACCTATCGGTCAAACAGGGAGCTTCGAACCGCTATGTCCATTGTCGCGCACTTATACAGTTTCTTCATCGGCGTCGATACACACGCCAGAAACCACGTCTACACGATCATCACCAGCACCGGTGTCCTCATCGACACCGGCACCTTCCCGACCACTGCTGCTGGCATCAAACGAGCACTGAGCTGGGTCGGCCGGCGCACCGACGGCGACCTCGACACACTCTGGGTCGTTGAAGGTGCTGCTTCGTACGGGGCGATGCTGACCGGCCACATCGCCGCAGCCGGATACCCCGTCGTCGAAGCCGCCCGCATGGACGCCAAAGCCCGCCACGGGGTGGGTAAGAGCGATGAGCTCGATTCCCGCCGCATCGCAGAATCCGTGCTGCGGTTGGATGCCGACCAGCTGAGGTGGCCGCGCCAGGGCGAAGGCGTGCGGCAGGCACTGCGTGTCCTGCTGGCAGCGCGGAACTCGATGAGCACCGAACGCACCCGGCAGATCAATGCTCTGACCGCGCTGGTGCGCACCAACGATCTGGGACTCGACGCCCGCAAGTCGCTGACGGCTGAGCAGTTCGCTGAGATCGCCAGGTGGCGGGACAGGAAGGAAGACATCGGCCTGGCCACTGCCCGGGCTGAAGCGGTCCGTTTGGCCAAACGAGTTCTCACCCTCGACGAGGAGCTGGCAGGCAACCTCGCCAAACTCACCGAACTCCTCAAAGCCAGCCCGGCTGCGGCCTTGCTGGATGAGCCCGGGTTCGGGCCCTTCAGCGCCGCGGTGTGCTTCACCGCCTGGTCCCATCCCGGCCGGGTTCGCAACGCGGCGGCATTCGCCGCCCTGGCGGGGGTGAATCCGATTCCAGCGTCATCGGGCAACACGCATCGTCACCGGTTGAATCGGGGTGGTGACCGGCAGTTGAACCGGGCCTTACACACGGTGATCATGAACCGGATGGTCCATGATGAGCGGACCCGAGACTATGTTGCCAGGCACTACGGTGAAGACCCGACGAAGAAGTCGAAGAAGGAAATCCGACGCAAACTCAAATGGTATCTAGCGCGCCGGGTCTACAAGATCCTTAACGCGCTAGATACCGTTCCTCAACCCGCTTGACAAGACATAGAAGGATCGAGGTTGCTGGGCCGCCGTCAGGTAGTAGGGGGAGGTCAGAACATGGTCCAGGCTTCCTGCAGGACGCCGCGGATGATCTGCTCCATCTCGTCGAACTCGGGCTGACCGACGGTCAGCGGAGGCGAGAGCTGGATGACCGGGTCTCCACGGTCGTCGGCGCGGCAGTACAGGCCGCTGTCGTACATCTTCGCCGACACGAAGTTCTTCAGGATCCGCTCGGACTCCTCTTCGGTGAACGACTCCTTCGTGTCCTTGTCCTTGACGAGTTCGATTCCGTAGAAGAACCCCTCACCGCGGACATCGCCGACGATCGGCAGATCCTTGAGCTTCTCGAGCGTGAACTTGAACGCCGCAGCGTTCTCGTGCACGTGATCGTTGAGCTTCTCCTCTTCGAAGACGTCGAAGTTCGCCATCGCGGCGGCACAGGCGACGGGGTGACCGCCGAAGGTGTAGCCGTGGTAGAAGGTCTCATCGCCGCCGGGGCCGAAGGGCTCGAAGAGACGATCGGAGGCGATCATCGCACCCAGCGGCGCATAGCCGGAGGTGATGCCCTTGGCCGAGGTGATGATGTCGGGAACATAGCCTAAGTCGTTGCAGGCGAACATGTCGCCGATGCGGCCGTAGGCGCAGATCGTCTCGTCCGAGACCAGCAGCACATCGTACTCGTCGCAGATCTCGCGGACCCGCTCGAAGTACCCGGGAGGCGGCGGGAAGCAGCCGCCGGAGTTCTGCACGGGCTCGAGGAAGACGGCGGCGACGGAGTCGGCGCCCTCGAACTCGATGGCCTCACCGATGCGGTCGGCAGCCCAGCGGCCGAAGGCCTTCTCGTCGTGGGCGAGGTGCTCCGGTGCCCGGTAGAAGTTCGTGTTCGGCACCTTGTGAGCGCCGGGAACCAGGGGAGCGAACTGCTCACGCAGGCCCGGCAGCGAAGTCACCGACAATGCGCCGTGCGGGGTGCCGTGGTAGGCGGTGGCCCGCGAGATGATCTTGTGCTTGCCGGGCTTGCCGACGAGCTTGAAGTAGTTCTTCGCCAGCTTCATCGCCGATTCGACCGAATCGCCGCCGCCGGAAGTGAGGAAGACCCGATTGAGGTCGCCCGGGGCATAGCTGGCCAGACGCTCCGAGACCTCGATCGCCTGCGGGTGGGCGTACGACCACAGCGGCATGAACGGCAGCTTCAGCGTCTGGTCGTACATCGCCTTCGCGATCTGCTCGCGACCGTGACCCACCTGGACGGTGAACAGGCCGGCGAGACCGTCGAGGTACTTCCTGCCCTTGTCATCGAAGATGTGGTGGCCTTCGCCGCGTACGATGACCGGCGCCTCACCACCGTTGAACAGTGCTTGGTGTGGTGACATGTGCATCCACACGTTGTTGCGGATGGCATCCTGATAAGGAGTGCCGGCTCTGGTGACATTCTCTGTCATCGCGTCCCCCAGTTGTATTTCTGCTTTTCGAGTGAGAGGTACATGAAGAGCTCCGTATCCACGACGGCATCGATCGAGCGGAGCTCCTCATTGACGAACTCGATCAGATGCCGATCCGATTCACACACGATCTCGACCAGGAGGTCGAACGAACCGGCGGTGACGACGAGGTAGTCGATCTCGTCGTAGTCGTGCAGCTGCTCGGCGACCGCGGAGATGTCTCCACGGACCTTCAGCCCCACCATCGCCTGCCGCGCGAATCCCAGACTCAGCGGGTCCGTCACGGCGACGATCTCCATGACACCCGACTCGATGAGCCTCGACACCCGCTGGCGCACGGCGGCCTCGGACAGGCCGACGGACTTGCCGATGGCCGAATAGGATTTCCTTCCGTCGTGCTGCAGTTCGACGATGATCGCCTTAGACTTCTCGTCGAGATTCCCCAGTCGGGAACCGCTGCCGTTCGGCAGGAGCGGGTCCATTCTTCACCTCCGTGATGTGCGTCTCTCAACAACCTATCACTGAATCTGCTGAAATGCGCTGTTTCGGATGCGAATTCCGTCGAAACTGAAATTGTTTGATTCTGGATTCGTCAGAAATCGCCGAGGCGGCCGACGAGTATGCATGTGCCCTCGCCGCTCTCGCGACGACCGGAGCTCGCGGTGCCAAATGCTGACAGGATCGCCGTTGTCGAGACCCGCGGATCCGCGCCGACATCGTGATCTGCCGACCGCCGACAACACGCGCATCGACAGTGATTGACAGTATGTGAGCGGGATCACCACACTGGGATCATGAATGAGGGTGAGCTGTTCTCCGCCGGCGACGACAATCGCCCGGATGTGTATGGGATGCGTCCCGGAGCCGAGCAGGGGCAGGCCGGCAAAGAGGTCAAGGCTCGCCCGCAGCCGATTCCCGGCGAGGTCGATTCGATCGGTGCGAACGAGCTGTCGTTCAGCGCCGAAGAGTATCTCGGCCGGATCGCCTCGGTGCGCAATCGCATGGTCGACCAGGGCCTGGCCGCGCTCATCGTGACGGATCCGGCGAACATCTACTACCTCACCGGATACAACGCCTGGTCCTTCTACACTCCGCAGCTGCTCTTCGTTCCCTCATCGGGGCCGATGACCCTGTTCATGCGCGATATGGACGCCCGCGGCGCCTCGCACACCTCGTGGCTGCCGCCCGAGGACATCGTCGGCTACCCCGAACGCTATGTGCAGCGCCCCCATATCCATCCCTTCGACTGGGTCGCCTTCGCCCTGCGCCAGCGGTGGGAGGTGGCCCGCGCCTCGACCTCGCCGGTCGGGGTCGAGATGGACTCGCACTTCTTCTCCCCGCGAGCCTTCCGGGCGCTGGTCAACGGTGTGCCCGAATGGCGCCTCGTCGACTCCTTCGAGCTCGTCAACTGGATCCGTGCGGTCAAATCCCCGGCCGAGATCGAGCTCATGCGCAAGGCCGCGAAGGTGACCACCGCAGCCATGGACGCGGCCCTGGGGACCATCGGCATCGGCGTCGGACAGCACGAAGTGGCTGCTGCGATCGCCGAGGCTCAGACCCGAGGCGGCGACGGCATCTGGGGCGACTATCCCTCGATCGTCCCGCTCATGCCCACCGGCGAAAGCGCGGACACCCCGCACCTGAGCTGGACCGATAGGAAGTTCTCCGCCGACGAATCGGTGAGCATCGAGCTCGCCGGAGTTCACCGCCGCTACCATGTCCCGCTGGCCCGCACCGCGGTGACCGGACGACCGAAACACGAGCTCGTGCGTCTCGAGGGCGTCGTCGCCGAGGCGCTGTCCGCGGTCCTCGACGTCGCCGCACCCGAGGTGCCGACTGCGGAACTCGCCCGCACCTGGAACCGCGTGCTCGCGCTGTCGGGACTCGAGAAGCCCAGCCGCCTGGGCTACTCGATCGGCATCGGCTACCCGCCGGATTGGGGTGAGCGGACGATCTCGATCCGCACCGAGGACGATCAGATCCTCGAAGCGGGAATGACGTTCCACCTCATCGGCGGAATGTGGATGAACGGCTACGGAATCGAACTGTCCGAGCCGGTGCTCATCACCGACACCGGCTGCGAGCCGTTCACTAACTTCCCCCGTGAGATCATCCGCGTCTGAGGAGGGCGCGGGCTGGGCTCGGGCCAGCCGCCGTTCCTCAGGCGAAGAACTGGATCCACAGACCGAGGGCCAGGGCGTTGATCCCGGCCACCGCGAGTGCTCGACCCTGCACCCAGGTGATGTCCTGCGCCGAGGCGGCCGTTCGGGAATCGGCGATCTGCACGGCCATGGCGACCCGCGGGGGAGCGGCGAGGGCGGCCAGCGACCCCGCGGCGTTTCCGGCCGCGACCACGGGCAGAGCCGACACATGCGAAGAAGCGGCGACCGCGGTCAGGGTGCCGGTGAACATCGAATTCGCTCCCGTGTTCGACCCGGTGAGGACCGCCCCGATGGAGTTCAGCCACGGGGTCAGGAGAACGAGCCCGGCCGGCAGCAGACCGCCGATCGCCTCGCTCATCCCCGTCGTCGTCATGATCCACCCCATGAGCATGAACGCGGCCGTGCCCACCCCGATGGGGACCCAGGATCGCAGTGCCGCGACGGAGACTTCGCGCCTGCCCTCGACGGCGAAGGCTGCGATGAGACAGGCAGCCGCCAGCCAGAACGGGGGAGAGGCGACGAGCTGCGTGAGAGGTGACGGCAGCGCCGAATGCAGCGCCCGTGCCATCAGCAGCCCGATCGTGAGCACCCCGTAGGGCAGAACGGCCGCACCGAGGCCGCGGGTGAGCCCCGAGGTCTTCATCCGGATCATGAACAGCACACCGACGACGAGGATGACGAGCAGCGATCCGATGACCCCCGAGGGAGCCATGCCGATGACATGGCTGGAGCCGAGGATCCCCAGCCACATGAGTGCGGCAGCCCCGACGATCCCCAGCGCCGAGGCGGGAGAGGGGCGCATGATCGCGACCACCGCGATCGCGACGATGATGACTGGAATCGCATTGATCCACGCCGTGGCCAGTCCGAGTTCGTCGACGTCGAATCCGGCCAGAGCCGCCGCGACCGTGGTGCCCGGCCCCAGAGCACCCCAGGGGACGGCGATGAGGCCGAGGAGACCGAGAACCGCCGACTGCCGCAGTGTGCAGCCGAGGTGGCGCAGAATCGGCACGCCGACGGTGACGCCGATGCCGAAGCCGGTGACCGATTCCGCGAAAGGGACGATGCCGAAGACGACGAGCGCGACACCGAGAGGTCGGCTCGGTGACAGAGATTCGACCCAGGAGGAGATCTGCGACATCGACCCGGCGGACTCGAGCAGCCGGGCCAGCAGCATGCCGAAGAGCAGGATGAGCGCGACCTCGAGGATGAGCGGGAAGTAGTCGATCCCCGACTCCACCAGCACCGAGGCGGGGGTGGGGAAGACGAAGGCGACGAGGGCGGCCGCGAGCACGGCTCCGGCCAGAGCCGCGACCCAGGAACTCTGCTTGAGCAGGAGCAGGACGATGGCGAGGAGGATCGGGGTGAGAGCCAGCACTGCCGCCATACGAATGAGTTTCCTTTGTGAGAAGCGAATCTATGATCCAAGAATAGATTATGATGCTCCAATGGTGAAAGAAGAGGATCTCGGCGCTCGTGTCTTCGGCGCCCGCATCAGAGCACGGCGCAAATTCAACAACCTCACCCTCAATGAACTCGCGGTCCGGGCAGGACTGTCCCGGGCTGCTCTGTCGAAGATCGAGCGGGGAGAGCAGGACACCTCGGTGTCGAACGCCATGGGCCTCTCCCGAGCCCTCGGCGTCGACGTCGGCGAACTCCTCGCCGCCCCCGAGGTGACCATCACCCGCTCCGATGCGATCCCCACGACCTCGACCTTCGGGAAGGGGATCTGGCGAAGGGACCTGCCATCGGCGATCGAGAACATGGACGTCGTCCACTACCGCCTCGATCCGCGCAGCGAGACCTCGGCCTTCGCCGCCCACCGCAGCGGTTCGCGTGAGAGCTTCTTCGTCCTCGACGGCAGCATCGAGGTCGTCACCATCGACCGTCGCACCACTCTGCACGCCGGTGACTGCGCTCAGGCCCCCGGCGACGTTCCGCACCAATTGGCGAACCCCCACGACGAACCCGCCGAACTCATGCTCATCATCGTCTGAACCTGCCGGACCCCTTCTTACTACCTGACGGCGGCCCAGCAACCTCGCGCCAGGTTGCTGGGCCGCCGTCAGGTAGTAAGAAGGGGTGGTCTTGACCGGGCGAGGCGCCTCGGCGATCATGGACATGTTCCATTTCCGACGAAGGACGTCTCAGCTGTGAAGTGAATCCTCATGCCGTGATGTGCGGGTGCCACGGGCCCGCAGCGCTTCTGCGTACACGAAATGAGGACCCTCATGTCTACAGCAATCACTGTGTCCGAACTGGACTTCCGCCTCGGCGACGATACCGAGATCTTCTCCGGACTCACCGCCGCCATCCCTGCTGACCTCGTCGGACTGGTCGGTGACAATGGGATTGGCAAATCGACGTTCGCCCGCATCCTCGCCGGTCGTCTGCGCGCCTCGGCCGGAACCGTCACGGGTGCCGACGGCGCCGTCTACATCGATCAGCTGCTGCCGCATTCGACGCAGCGGGTCGACTCCGCCTTGGACATCGCCTCCGTCAGGCAAGCGCTGGGCCGCGCCCTGGACGGAGAGGCGACCGGCTCCGATTTCGACCTCATCGGCGATGACTGGGACATCGAGGAGCGTGCCCTGGCGGCCCTGGCCGACCTCGGCCTGCACCTGAGCGCGGGCGACCTCGATCGGAGCCTGAGCAGCTTCTCCGGCGGACAGGCCACGCGCATCGGACTGGCCCGAGCCGCACTGGTCGGGGACAGCTGGCTGATCCTCGACGAGCCGAGCAACAACCTCGACGGGAACGGTCGGGGACTGCTGAGGACTCTGCTCACCGCACGCCGCGGACCCACCCTCGTCATCTCCCACGACCGAGCCCTGCTCACGCATACGAACTCGATCATCGAGATGACCGACCGACTGCGCGTCTACGGCGGGAACTTCGACGACTACGAAGCCATGGTCGCAGCGGAAGAAGAGGCCAAGCAGCAGAAGGTCACCGACGCGAAGAAGTCCCACCAGTTCGAGAAGCGACAGCGCATCGAACTGGAGACGAAGCTCGCACGGGCCGACCGAAAGGCGGCGAAGGACAAAGAGAACAAACGCCGACCGAAGATCGTGATGAACGGGCTGACGAACTTCGCCGAGAAGTCAGCGGCCAAACGACGCGGGGACAAAGCCGCCGACGAAGCAGCCGCCCGGGACGAACTCACCGCCGCCAAGGACGCGCTGCGCCGAACATCGAGCGTCCGCCTCGACCTGCCGGACACCCAGGTCCACGCGACCAAACGGGTCCTCGAGATCTCCACGGCCGCCTCGGCGAGGTCCGAACGTCCGCAGACGATCGTCGGTCCCGAGCGGATCCGGCTGACCGGACCGAACGGGGCGGGGAAGTCGACCCTGCTGGCGGCGATCCTGGCGGCTGCCAACGGCCAGGACGGGCAGGGCGGGGACACGGGCGACACTGTCGAGGGACACGCGGGGGCCGAAACCGGTCCGCCGGTCGCCGAACTCTTCGGCGACCTCGCCATCACCGTTTCCGCACCGACGGCTCACCTCGACCAGCAGTACCGACTGCCCGGGGAGCTGACGGTGATGGAGGCGGTGCGAGCAGGCAACCCGCAGCTCGACCCGCACCGCGTCCACGAGGTGCTCGCGGCCATGGGACTGCGCGCCGGACGCACCGACCAGATCTGTAAGACCCTGTCCGGTGGGGAGCGCTTCCGCGTCGCCTTGGCCTCAGGGCTCCTCCAGGACCCGGCTCCGCAGCTGCTCATCCTCGACGAACCGGGCAACAATCTCGACCTGTCATCGCTCGAGGCGCTGGTGACCGCTCTCGAAGGATTCGGCGGTGCCATGGTGATCGTCACCCACGACGACCGGCTCGCCGCCGAGCTCTCCGTCGACACCGAATGGGACGTGCGGGAATTTCTGCGCACGGAAGCCGTTGATTGAGTTGAGACGAAACGGATGAGTCGAGGCGGCGAAGCAGGCGGAAGAGGCAGACGAATGTGCGATTTTGACTTGACTGGGATAATGGTTGCGTGAGTGTCATCAGCCCTGCCCCAGAAACCGCATCCCCGAAGCCCGAAACCGCCCTGCGCATCGGGCCCATCGAGCTGTCCTCCCCAGTCGTGCTCGCCCCCATGGCCGGGATCACGAACACCGCGTTCCGCCGCCTGTGCCGCGAATACGGGGCAGGACTCTACGTGACCGAAATGGTCACCACCCGAGCCCTGGTCGAGCGCAATCCGAAGACGATGCGCATCATCCACCACGAACCCTATGAGACCCCGCGCTCCGTCCAGCTCTACGGAGTCGACCCGGCGACCATGGGCCAGGCCGTGCGGATGCTCGTCGAAGAGGATCGCGCCGACCACATCGACCTCAACTTCGGCTGCCCCGTCCCCAAGGTCACGCGCAAGGGCGGCGGCTCCGCGCTGCCGTGGAAGCAGGACCTGTTCACATCCATCGTCACGACAGCCGTCACCGAGGCGGCCCGCCGGGACGTGCCGGTGACCGTGAAGATGCGCAAGGGCATCGACGCCGACCACACGACGTTCCTCGACGCCGCCGAGACCGCCCGCAACGCCGGAGTCGCCGCCGTCGCCCTGCACGGGCGCACCGCTGCCGACCTCTACTCGGGGACGGCGGACTGGGACGCGATCGCCCGCCTCAAGGACCACCTCGGCGATACCGTTCCGGTGCTCGGCAACGGTGACATCTTCGCCGCCGAGGATGCCCTGGACATGATGGCCAAGACCGGCTGTGACGGTGTCGTCATCGGTCGCGGCTGTCAGGGCAGGCCGTGGCTGTTCGGCGATCTCGCGAACGCTCTGGGCGGCAGCGACGAACGCCATCGTCCCGGACTCGCCGAGGTGGCTCGGGCCGTGTACAAACACGGCGAATACCTCGTCGACCATTTTGAGGACGAATTCCTCGGCGTGCGTGACCTGCGCAAACACATCGCCTGGTACTTCAAGGGCTACCCGGTCGGGGGAGAGCTGCGCAGCCAGCTGGCCATGGTGTCCTCGCTGGAGGAACTCGCCGGACTGCTCGACCAGCTCGACGATAACGCCCCGTACCCGGGAGAAGCCGCCGAAGGGTCCCGCGGCCGCACCACCCGGCCGAAGAAGCCGCACCTGCCCGAAGGCTGGTTGGACTCCCGCATCTTCGATCCCAGCGGGAAATCGCTGCTGTCGGAGGCCGAACTCGACATCTCAGGAGGATGAGAATGCCCTTCGACACTCACCCGCACACCTCGGTGCGGACGGGTACCGTGGCGGTCTACTCGCTGTGGGACGAGGAACGGTGGGTGAGCGAACCGGCGAAGAATCCTCGGCGTTCGGCCTTCCAGCGCGACCGCGCCCGCGTTCTCCACTCCTCGGGTCTGCGCCGCCTCGGTGCAAAGACCCAGGTCGTCTCCCCGGGTACGGACGATTTCGTCCGCACGCGCCTCACCCACTCCCTCGAGGTCGCCCAGGTCGGACGCGAGCTCGCCCGCTACCTCGGCTGCGATCCCGACATCGTCGACACCGCCTGCCTGTCCCACGACCTCGGGCACCCGCCCTTCGGCCATCACGGGGAGACGATCCTCGATGCCCTGTGCCGAGACATCGGGGGCTTCGAAGGCAATGCGCAGACCCTGCGCCTGGTCACCCGGATCGAACCGAAGGTCATCGCCGACGACGGCCGCCCGGCCGGTCTCAACCTGTCTCGAGCCAGCCTCGACGCGCTGACGAAGTACCCATGGCCGCGGGCCGAAGCCACGGCCGGTCGCCGCGACTCCGGGGTGCGCAAATTCGGTGTCTACGATGACGACCGCGCCGTCTTCGACTTCTACCGCGACGGCATCGACAACGGCAAGAGGTGCATCGAAGCCCAGGTCATGGACTTGGCCGATGACATCTCCTATTCCGTCCACGACGTCGAGGACGCCATCGTCGCAGGCCACCTCGACCTCGCCGACTTCGTTGCCGAGGACCGACGGGCAGAGCTCTTCGACATCACCCGTCAGTGGTACCTGCCGGAGACCGCGGACGCGGAGATGGATAAGGCACTCGGTCGCCTGCAGGCCGCCGCATACTGGCCCAAGGAGGCCTTCGACGGATCCCGCCGTGCTCAGGCCGGTCTCAAACACATGACCAGTCAGCTCATCGGACGCTTCGTCGGCGCCGCGGAATCCGCGACCCGTGAGGAATTCGGGTGGGAGCCTCTGGCCCGGTACTCGGCCTCGCTCGTCGTGCCCGAGTCGACCATGGTCGAGATCGCCGTGCTCAAGGGCATGGCCACACTCACGGTGATGGTCGCCGAGGATCGGCTGCGGCTCCATGACATCCAGGCCGCCGTCATCAGCGAACTCGCGGAATGGTACTCGGAATCACCGGACAAGCTCGATCCGATGTTCCGCGGCGATCATGCCGAGGCCGCCGACGATTCCGCCCGGCTGCGTGTCATCGTCGACCAGATCGCGTCCCTGACCGACCATTCCGCTTGGGCCCTGTACCACCACCTCAACGCCGGAGCGGAGGATCGGCTCTAGACCATGGCCGGACTCATCAAGCGCGAGGACATCGACGAACTGCGCAGCCGCACGCGCATCGACGAGGTGATCGGAGAATTCGTCACCCTCAGGACCGCGGGAATCGGATCGCTCAAGGGGCTGTGCCCCTTCCACGACGAGAAGACCCCGTCGTTCACGGTGCGCCCGCAGGTCGGGATGTACCACTGCTTCGGCTGCGGTGAGTCCGGAGACGTGTTCACCTTTCTGCAGAAGGTCGAACAGCTCAGCTTCGTCGAGGCCGTCGAGACGCTGGCCGGCAAGGCCGGAATGCACCTGCGCTACGAGGACGGGAAAGGACCCGACCGGGAGCAGGCGAGCCGGAGACAGCGGCTGCTGGAGATGCACGAGGTCGCGCAGCGCTTCTTCGCACAGGCCTTGGAGTCCGAAGCCGGACAGATCGGTCGCGAGTTCCTCACCGGGCGCGGCTTCCCGGCCGAATCGAGCCGGGACTTCGGCCTCGGCTTCGCCCCGAAGTCCTGGGACGCACTGACGACGCACCTGCGCAAGGCAGGTTTCACCGATGAGGAGATCCTCGCCGCGGGTCTGGCCAGCGAAGGCGGTCGCGGGATCTACGACCGGTTCCGCGGCCGGGTGATCTGGCCGATCAAGGACATGACGGCCCGGACCATCGGCTTCGGTGCCCGCCGGCTCTATGACGATGACAAAGGGCCGAAGTACCTCAACACTCCGGAGACCGCGCTCTATCACAAGAACCAGGTCCTCTACGGACTCGACCTGGCGAAGAAGTCGATTGCGAAGACCAAACGCGTCGTCGTCGTCGAGGGCTACACCGACGTCATGGCCGCCCATATGGCCGGAGTCGATCAGGCCGTGGCCACCTGCGGTACGGCCTTCGGCGCCGAACACGTGAAGATCATCCGACGCCTCCTCGGCGACGACCCCACCGGGCAGGTGATCTTCACCTTCGACGGTGACGCCGCCGGGCAGAAGGCCGCACTCAAGGCCTTCGAATTCGAGAACCTGTTCACCGCCCAGACCTTCGTCGCCGTCGAACCCGACGGACTCGACCCCTGCGACCTGCGCATGCAGAAGGGCGACGCGGCCCTGCGCGAACTCATCGACGGGTGCA
The DNA here is from genome assembly GCF_011617705.1 of Brevibacterium limosum. NCBI lineage: Bacteria > Bacillati > Actinomycetota > Actinomycetes > Micrococcales > Brevibacteriaceae > Brevibacterium > Brevibacterium limosum. The sequence continues at coordinate 1,836,258 of NZ_CP050154.1, forward strand.
AGCCGCTCTTCGAATTCGTCATCACCACCGCGGTCTCCCGCTTCGACCTCGACACGGTCGAAGGGCGGATCTCCGCGGTGAAGGCCGCCGCCGAGGTGCTCACCGACATCCGCGACCGCAACAGCCTCTCCCACTACTATCGCTTCGTCGCCGGCCGCATCGGCGTCGACATCGACGAGGTGGAGGCCGCCGTTCGCACCGCCGCCCGCCAACCGAAGCAGAACCACCGGGACCAGCCGAGCAATCGGCCCGGGTTCCGCGACGGTCCGCCTCCCGCACCTGCGCAGAACTTCCGCAGCGGACCACCGCCTCCGCCCGCAGCACAGGCGCCCGCCGAGGCGGCACCGGAGCCGGCGGCCGCCTCGGCGGGGGAGATCTCCGATGAGCGCAGGATCGAATACGTCTACGAAGAACGCCCCGACGTCTCGAACCTCTCGGCCCCGATCAGCCCTGCCCGACTGAAGACGGAGAAGGGCGTGCTCATGGTCGCCCTCCAGCATCCCGAGGTCGTGAATGCGAAGCTCTTCGACTCGCTGTCCGCGAAGGCCTTCGAGCACCCCGGCTACCGACGGATCCAGGAAGCGGTCAAACAGGCCGGCGGTTTGGGTGCCGCCGGCGCCGTCCAGTCGAAATGGGCCGAACGCGTCCTCGAGGCCAGCGCCGAGGATCTCAAACCCTACGTGGCCCAGCTGCTCGTGACGCCGCTGCCGGTGATCGAGGGAACCGGGATCGACCGTTTCGCCCGCGGAATCGTCGCCCGACTCTTCGACTACGACCTCGAACGCATCGCCAAGGAGCTCCACTCCCGCCTGCAGCGCCAGGACACCGGCGACGGAGCCGGCCAGGCCGCGCTGCTCGGTCAGCTGCAGACTCTCGAGCAGCACCGGGCGCGGCTGAAGATGCTCATGTAGAACACTGCACACAGTGAAATAGTGCACAATTGCATATTTGCAGTTGGTGAAAGTTTGCATGTGGTGCAAAATGTACGTATGCCCGTAGAAGAAACCCTGCGCTCGAAGAAGGCACGGCTGACCCGCAACGCCCTCCACGAGGCGGCGATCACCCGTGTCCTCGAAGACGGCCTGGCCTGCGCGACGGTGGCGACCATCGCCGCCGACGCAGGAGTGTCCACGCGCACCTTCTTCAACTACTTCGAGACGAAAGAGGACGCGATCGTCGGCCTCGGATCCGAGGTCAGCGTCGACGAGGGCCTCGCCTTCGACTACGTCCACAGCCCCGCCGGACTCGACACATTGGCCGAAGACACGGCGCGCTTCCTCCGCGAAGCGCTGCTCGTCGGCTCCGTCGATCCCAAACTGCCGGCCCGGCGCCGCCGCCTCTTCGCCCTCTACCCGGAACTCGTGAGCAAGAGCTTCGACCGGGCCGAAGCACTCGAAGAGATCGTCACCGGACATGTGCTCGAGCGGCTGCGCCGCCTCGGCCAGGAGTTCTCCTCCGATGAGTCCGCCTGGCGCAGCGCACGCATGCTCACCCAACTCTGCCGCGTCCCGCTGACCCATGCGGGGCAGACGATCAAAGCCAATCCGGAGACGGTCGACGACAAGGGCGGGACCAAAGCGATCTTCGAAGATTCCCTGGGCCTGTTCCGCAAGGTACTGGACCGACTGCAATGACGAAAGCTGTGATGAGAAACAACCACGAACCAGATACGAAGACGATGACGGCAACCACCTCGAAGAACTCAGCCGCAGCGGGACCCGACGCACAGACCGAGCCGATGGCCACCTCGGCGATCATTCTGCTCTTCGTCGGCCTGATGATCGCGATGTTCATGTTCTCGCTCAATCAGACCGTGCTGGCCACCGCCCTGCCGACCATCGTCGGCGAGCTCGACGGCGTCGACCAGATGCTGTGGGTCTCGACCGCATTCATGCTCGCCTCGACGATCATGATGCCCGTCTACGGCAAGGTCGGTGACCTGTTCGGACGCAAGCCCCTGTTCATGTTCGCCATCTGCTGCTTCCTGCTGGGCTCGGTCTTCGCCCTCATCGCGAATGAGATGTCGACGCTGATCGTCGGCCGCGTGCTCCAGGGAATCGGCGGCGGCGGAATGATGATCCTCTCGCAGTCGATCATCGCCTCCGTCGTCCCCGCCCGCGAACGCGGCAAATACATGGGCATCATGGGCTCGGCCTTCGCCGTGTCGTCGGTGGCCGGACCGCTCATCGGCGGCTGGCTGACCGAAGGGCCCGGATGGCGTTGGGCCTTCGCCATCAACTTCCCGCTGGGCATAATCGCCCTCGTCGCCGCCGCCGTGTTCCTCAAGGTGCCCAAGCACGCGCGGGGCAGCGGACCACGCCCGAAGGTCGACGTCATCGGCATGGCGCTCATCTCCGTCGTCACCTCCAGCATCGTGCTCACCTCCGCCTGGGGCGGACACGACTACGAATGGGGATCCTGGCAGATCAACGGCCTCATCGTCACCGGAATCGTCGCCGCCGTGGCCTTCGTGTTCGTCGAACTCAAGGTGAGCGAACCCGTCATCCCGATGCATCTGTTCACCAACCGCGACTTCCTGCTGTGCACGATCGCCGGTCTCTTCGTCGGCATCGGCATGTTCGGTGTGCTCTCCTATATGCCCACCTACCTGCAGATGGTCCACGGAATCGACGCCACAGTCGCAGGCCTGATGATGGTGCCGATGATGGGCACCATGCTTGTGTCCTCGACCCTGGTCGGGTTCATCGTCTCCCGCACCGGCAAGTACAAGAAGTACCCGCTGACCGGCATCCTCATCATGGCCGCCTCGCTCGTCCTGCTCTCCCAGCTGAAGGCCGAGAGCTCGGCCTGGGAGACCATCGGCTGCCTGGCGCTGCTCGGACTCGGACTGGGCCTGAGCATGCAGACTCTCGTCCTCGTCGTCCAGAACGCCTTCCCGGTGTCCATGGTCGGCACGGCGACGGCATCGAACAACTACTTCCGCCAGGTCGGTGCCACCCTGGGCATGGCCTTCATCGGATCGGTGTTCACCCAACGACTCATGGACAACATCAAGTCCGGAATCACGGAGATCGCGAAGGCGGCCCCGAGCGGTCACATGCCGAAGGTCTCCTCGACGGGGCTGACCCCTGAGATCGTGTCGAAGCTGCCGGAGCCGCTGCACTCTCTCATCATCACCTCCTACAACGACGCCCTCGTCCCACTGTTCCTGTGGGTGGCACCGCTGGCCGTCCTCGGCTTCGTCTTCCTCTGCTTCCTGCCCAACACTCCGCTGGCGCAGACGCTGAAGAACGAACCGGCTCAGCGGGAGAGCGTCGATGTCGGAGCAGAGAACGCTGTGGTCGCGTCCGCGTCGGTATCCGCCCCCGCCGGGTCTTCATCGGTTAGTGTGGCAGAAAGCCCACTGCTGGAGGAGCCGAGGAATGACGGTACTGACCATACTCAACTCGCCCGGGACCGAGATCCCCGAACTGATCACTGATCTGGGGGAGCGGGACGGGATCGAACTGCGCATCGCCGAGGCGGAGACCCTGGCCCGGGCGCTGCCCGGCACCGATGTGCTGCTGATGTGGGATTTCTTCTCCACAGCACTCAAGGATGCCTATGGCAGCGCCGACCGTCTGGACTGGGTCCACGCCGCCGCGGCGGGCGTCGATTCGCTCCTCTTCGATGAGCTCGTCGACTCGCCGGTGACGGTGACGAACGCCCGGGGGATCTTCGACCGCCCGATCGCCGAGTTCGTTCTGGGCTACATCCTCATGCACGCGAAGAACTCGATCGGTTCGCTCTCCGACCAAGCCGAGGGGAAGTGGAATCGCCGGTCGACCCGCGACATCGCCGGCACCAAGGCTCTCATCGTCGGCACCGGAGCGATCGGCCGGGAGATCGCCCGGCTGCTGGGGTCAGTCGACATCGAGGTCACCGGTGCCGGGTCCCACGCCCGCAGCGGCGACGCGGACTTCGGTGAGGTCATCGACTCCGCCACCCTGCCCGAGCACGTGGCCGGATTCGACTGGGTCATCGACATCGCACCGCTGACGGAGAAGACGGAGAGGCTCATCGGCGCCGAGGTGTTCGCCGCCATGGACGACACCGCCGTGTTCATCAACGTCGGACGGGGAGACACCGTCGACACCGATGCCCTCGTCACCGCGCTGCGTGAGGGCCAGATCGCCGGGGCCGGACTCGACGTCTTCGACGAGGAGCCGCTGCCCGCCGGGCATCCCCTGTGGGCGATGGACGATGTCATCATCACCCCGCATATGAGCGGGGACACCGACGGTTGGAGAAGGCGTCTGGCCGAGCAGTTCCATCGCCTGTTCGAACAGTATCTGGCCGGAGAGCAGTTCCCGCACACCGTCGACAAGAGACTCGGGTACGTGCGGTGAGCCAGGCCGACGATCCCGCGGCTCAGCGGGCGTTCCTGGCCAGGGTGGTCGCCGAACTCATCGCGGTGCGCCGTGCCCGTCTGCTGAGCATGCTGGCGCTGGCGCTGGCGATGCTCGTCGCCGGACTCGGTGCCGCCGTCCAAGCCCAAGGCGATCACATCGATGCGGTGCTGCTGTTCTCGGCGTTCAGCCTCATCATGGTCGGCATCGTCTGCGCACTGGGCGCGATCGTCGCCTGGACGCGGATCAACCGGGATGTCCTCGACTCGATCGCGGCGACCCGCCCGTCCCGCGCCAAGGCACCGCGCACCCGGAATGCGGGAATCGCGGTGGCCGCAGGCTTCGCGGTGATCGGGGTCCTGTTCGCAGTGCTGCTGTGGGCCCAGACTCCGATCCTGGCGGTGGGCGTCATGATCGCCTGCCTGCTGCTGGCGTGCCTCGGACCTATCTGGGCGAATGAGCTGGCCAACGCCGACGACCGGCTCGCTGTCATCCTCGACAGCGACGATGAGCTCGCGGAGCGCTTCGCAGCCTTCACCCCGATCTGGCTGCACGAAGCCATGGAGTCCGACGACGCGGAGTGATCAATTCCTCCCGCTGCCGGGAAACCGTCCCGCAACCTGCAAAACCTCCCGTTCCTGCGGGAGGTTTTGTCGTCAGCGAGGTGTTGTGGCGCGAAGAGCAGGGCGTGGCGCTGTATGTCTGGGATGGCGGCGGAGGCGGGATGCGACGCTATGGGGTGAGACGACGCTGCCGGTCGGTTGAGACGCTTGTGGTGATTCGCCTACGGAAACTGCACACTTTCGGGGCACCTACGGAAACGGCCCACTCTCGGCTGAATAGCCCAAGTTCGGAACTGGGCTGCTCAGCCGAAAGTGGGCCGAAACGCAAATGTCCTTCAGCGTCTCACCAGGGAGCCATCGCAGGATCCGGTGAGCCGCCTCGGCGGTATCAGGGGAAGGCCGGAACGTCGACGTCGGCCATCTTCGCCACGCAGCGCACGACCTGGCAGGAGTAGCCGAACTCGTTGTCGTACCAGACGTAGACGACGACGCGGTCCTCATCGACGATCGTGGCCAGACCGTCGACGACACCGGCGCGCTTGGAGCCGACGAGATCGGTGGACACGAGTTCGGGGGAGGTGACGTAGTCGACCTGGTTGCGCAGCGGCGAATGCATCGACACCTCGCGCAGGAACGTGTTGAGCTCGTCGACGGTGGTGGCTTTCTCAAGGTTGAGATTGAGGATCGCCATCGACACGTTCGGGGTGGGCACGCGGATCGCATTGCCCGAGAGCTTCCCGGCCAGCTCCGGCAGAGCCTTGGCGACGGCCTTGGCGGCACCGGTCTCGGTGAGGACCATGTTCAGTCCGGCAGCGCGGCCGCGGCGGGAGCCCTTGTGGAAGTTGTCGATGAGGTTCTGGTCGTTGGTGAACGAGTGGACCGTCTCGACATGGCCGTTGCGGACACCGAACTTGTCGTTGATGGCCTTGAGCACCGGTGTGATCGCATTCGTCGTGCACGACGCGGCCGAGACGACCGTGTCCGTGTCGAGGATCGCGTCGTCGTTGACTCCGAAGACGATGTTCTTGACATCGCCCTTGCCGGGAGCCGTGAGCAGGACCTTCGAGGCACCGGGGCAGGCGAGGTGCTTGGACAGGCCCTCGTCGTCACGCCACTTGCCGGTGTTGTCGACGATGATGGCGTCGTCGATGCCATAGGCGGTGTAGTCGACCTCCGAAGGGTCATTCGAGTAGATGACCTGGATGAGGGTGCCGTTGGCCTGGATGGTGCTGTTCTCTTCGTCGACGACGATGCTGCCGTCGAAGGCACCATGGACCGAATCGCGGCGCAGCAGGGAGGCACGCTTGACGATGTCGTTGTCGCCATTGCGGCGCACGACGATCGCGCGCAGGCGCATACCTGTTCCCCCGGCACGGTCGATGAGGATGCGGGCGAGCAGACGACCGATGCGACCGAAGCCGTAGAGGACGACGTCGCGGACCTCGCCCTTGCCGGACTGCGACTGAACGACCTCGGCGAGCTCGGCGGCGAGGAAGGCATCGACATCGGCGTTCGGATCATCGAGCTTCTCGATGAGGCGTCCCAGATCGATGCGAGCCGGTGCCAGGTCGAGTCCTGACAGCGCCTTGACGATCCGGTGGGTGATCTGGATGTCGAGCTCCTCGCCGAGGAAGTGGCGAGCGTAGCGGTGGGCCTTGATCATGCCGGTCACCGACTTGTTCAGAAGCGACCGTCCGAACAGAGTCAGCAGCACGTCGTTCTCACGGTACAGGCGTCCGACTAGCGGAATGAGTTCTTCGGCGGCGGTCTGCTTCTTCGCCCAATCGTCCAGGCGAGCAGTCGTGGCGTCAGTCAAAGGTCGTGTCCCCTCGGTCAGTTATAACGGATGCGCCAACAGTCTACCGTCTCGACTATTCGCGATCGGACCGGTGTTCCTCGAAACGCTTGAAGCCCAGAAGGGTGAGTGCCACGATTCCGGCACCGGTGATGAGTGCGCCCAGGCTCTGCGCCTGCACCTTGGGTTCGACGAACCGGTAGTCCGGCTCCTCTTCCTTCAGCTTCGGCGGGTTGGCGGTACCGATCCACGCGGCGATGAACAGGATGATGCGGGCGAAGACGTTGAGCGTGAGCATGATCGCGATGATCGATCCGAACACGCCGGCGGCCTTGTTTCCGGAGAAGAGGTTGACGAGCACGGTGGAGAAGTTGATGAGGATGAGGAACGCGGTCGCGCCGATGAGGGAGCCGCGGTTCTTCGCCTGTCTGTCCACCGGCTTCTCCGGCAGCATCGTGAACAGGAACCAGAAGATCAGCCAGGCGGCGGCGAACGTGAGCAGCAGCGGAACGATGAAGAGCAGACTCCCGGCGAATCCGGAGAGACCGAGGAGGTCAGCGATCATCGACCGCAGACCGGTGCCGACGACCGTGAGTGCCACGGCCAGCAGGAGGCCGATGATGAGGCCGATGAGCGTGACGACGTTGTTGATGACCTTGCTGACGAAGGACTTCTCCGGCACGGCATCGTCGAAGTCGTCGTGCAGCTGTGCCCGCACCGCGGAGCCGAGGTTGCCGATGAACCCCTGACCCGTGTAGAGGCCGGTGAGAATACCGATGATTCCCACTGCCTGCCACTGCAGCAGGTAGCTCTCGAGCTGCTCCGTCAGCGAGTCGTTGCCCGCCGTGAAGGTCTCGATCTGCTCGGTCACCTCGGGGAGGAGCTCGGGACGCGCGATGTCGAGGACGAAGCCGATGGACGCGAGGGCGACCATGGCGATGGGCATGACCGCGAGCACCAGGAAGTAGGTGATGGCGGCACCGAACTGATTGCCCAGACGCTGACCGAAACGTTGGACCGCGCGCATGAGATGGGCTGGTCCAGGTCTGTTGACGGCATTGTGTCCGACCTCAGCGACGGTGTTGCGCGAGGCCAGTACTTTGGCAGGTGCCACGTGTGCTCCTTCGATGCGTATCCGCAAGGTGCGTTCGTTTTCCGGTCCGAGGTGTTCGTTTCCACACTAGCCGCTGTGAGCGCACTGTGAGCGACAGGCCGCGCCCTTATCTACACTTTTGACCATGCCGATCACCGATTCATTCGCCTCCGCCGCCGGTTTCACACCCGCCGCAGCCGGCAGCCTCTCCAGCGGCGCGCCTGCAGGCGGAGTCTCCTCCGACGTGCTCGCAGCCGGCGGCAGCGCGGCGGACAGCCTCAGCGGGTTCTCGGCATGGACCGTGACGATCATGGAGACCCTGGGCCCGATCGGCGTCGGATTCATGGTCTTCCTCGACAACATCTTCCCGCCCATCCCCAGCGAACTCGTCCTCCCCCTGGCCGGCTTCACCTCGAGCCAAGGGCAGATGAACATCGCGGCCGCGATCGTCTTCGCCACGATCGGCTCGGTCGTCGGCGCGGTTCTGCTGTGGGCTGTGGGCAAATGGATCGGCATCGAACGCATCGCCCGCATCGCCGTGAAGATGCCGCTGGTCGATGTCGATGACGTGCACAAGACCGTCGACTGGTTCGACAGGCACGGGGACAAGGCCGTGTTCTTCGGGCGGATGATCCCGATCTTCCGGTCCCTCATCTCCATCCCAGCCGGGATGCGGGACATGCGACTGGCCAAGTTCCTGCTGCTGACCACGGCCGGCAGCACGATCTGGAACACGATCCTCATCGTCGCCGGTTTCGCCCTCGGTGAGAACTGGTCGGTCGTCGAGACGTACGCGGGCTACTTCCAGAACCTCGTCATCGTCGCAATCGCCGTCTTCGTCATCGTGTGGATCGCGCTCAAGGTCCGCAGACAGCGGCGGAAGAAGGCCGCCGGGCTCGATACGACCGAAGACGACCATATCGAGCCCGGACAGTTCGATTCCTGAGACCGAGGTCTCAGCTCACCCAGGAATCAACTGGCCCAGGTCTCAGCTCATCCAGGCAGATGCCGTATGAGCAGGTGAGACCTCCTCACCGGGCTTGACCGGGCCGGGAGCAGTCCCGTCGCCGAAGGGCGAACCGCCGAACTTCCGGTCACGGCCGTGATCGCTGAGCCAGCCGGAGAGATCCGGACCCTTGGGCACGATCTGCGTCGGGTTCACATCCTCGTGGACGATGTAGTAGTGCTGTTTGATCTGCTCGAAGTCGACCGTGTCCCCGAATCCCGGGGTCTGATAGAGGTCGCGGGCGTAGCCCCACAGGTTCTCGAAGGCCGTGAGCGGCTGACGATTGCACTTGAAGTGGCCGAAGTAGACGGGATCGAAGCGGACGAGGGTCGTGAACAGACGGACATCCGCCTCGGTGATGGTCTCACCCATGAGGAACCGTGATCGGCTCAGCCGGTCCTCGATCGTGTCCAGGGCGGTGAACAGGCGGTCGAACGCGGCATCGTAGGCGTCCTGGGAGCCGGCGAATCCGCAGCGGTAGACGCCGTTGTTGATCTCCGTGTAGATCAGCCCCATCACCTTCTCCATCTCCTCCCGGGATCCCTCGGGCCAGAGATCCGGCGCACCCTCACGGTGGTAGTCGGTCCACTGAGTGGAGAAGTCCTCCGTGATCTGCAGGAAGTCGTTGGTCACGACGACGCCAGTGGGCACGTCGACGACAGCCGGCACGGTGATTCCCCGCGGATAGTCCGGGTACCGGGCGAAGAACGCCTGCTGCAGCCGTTCGATGCCGAGCACCGGATCCACCCCGCCCGGGTCGAGGTCGAAGGTCCACGACCGCGCATCATGAGTGGGACCCGGCAGGCCGAGGGAGATGGCGTCCTCGAGGCCGAGGAGACGACGGACGATGATCGTCCGGTTCGCCCACGGGCAGGCGCGGGCGGCGATGAGACGATACCGGCCCGGTTCGACGGGCCACTTGGCATTCGGATCATTGAGGATCCGATCGTCGATGTAGTTCGTATCGCGGTTGAATTCCGCGCCCTCGGTCACGTAGCTGGGCGTGTGATCGGTGTTGTCGGACATGACGCTGCCTCCAATGAGCTCGGTTCGAACGACTTCTGCCCTCAGCTTACGACGCTGAGGCAAGCCCTCGCCGAGGCGGCCCGACGTCACCGTCGCCACGTCCGCACCGGTGGGGGAGCCGACCCCCGCCGAGGCGGGACGGCGACGGCCCGGGTGCGGACGATCGACGTCCGTGCCCGGGCCGTGCCCCGAGGCTGTGCTCAGCGATTCATCGTCGTCGGCAGCGGCTGTGTCTCAGCCGGCGTAGAGCGCGTCGATTTCGGCGGCGAAGTCCTTGCTGATGAGATGACGCTTGACCGACTGCTTGGCTGAGAGATAGCCGTTCTCCTCGGTGAGTTCGATCGGCAGGATCGTGAACTTCTTGACCCCCTCGGCACGCGAGACGGTCCTGTTCATCTGCTCGACGGCCTTGGCCACTTCGGCCCGGATCGCATCATCGTCGGCGGCCTCGCGCAGATCCATCGGCGGCAGATCATGGTTCTTCAGCCAACCCGGCAGCATCTCCGAATCGAGGAAGATCAGTGCGGAGACGAACTTGCGGTTCTCACCGACGAGCACCGGCTGGCCGATGATCGGGTGACGGCGCAGCACGTCCTCGAGCGGCGCCGGGGCGATGTTCTTGCCGCTGGAGGTCACGATGATCTCCTTCTTGCGGCCGTTGATCGTGAGATACCCGTCTTCATCGAGGGAGCCGAGGTCACCGGTGCCGAACCAGCCGTCGTGGAACTCCTTGGACGTGGCCTCCGGGTTGTTCCAGTATTCGCGGAAGACCGGCACGCCCTTGGTCAGGATCTCACCGTCGGGAGCGATCGCCACCGAGACACCCGGCAGCGGCACGCCGACGGTGCCGATCTTCGACTTCTCCGGAACGTTGACGGTGATCGGGGCGGTGGTCTCGGTGAGGCCATAGCCTTCGAGGACGATGATGCCGAGCCCGCGGAAGAAGTGGCCGAGGTGAGCGCCGAGCGCACCGCCTCCGGAGACCGCATGAGTGACATTGTCGCCCATGACCGCACGCAGCTTCGAATAGACGAGCTTGTCGAACAGGGCGTGCTGGAGCTTGAGGCTGGTCGGAACCTTGCCGGTGTCCAGAGCCTTGGAATACGCGACGGCGACCTGCTCGGCGCGGCGGAAGATCTTCTCCTTGCCGCCTGCCTGAGCGGTCGCCAGTGCAGAATTGAAGACCTTCTCGAAGACGCGGGGCACACCGAGGATGAACGACGGGCGGAAGCTGCCCATGGCATCGGTGAGCTTCGTCAGGTCCGACTGATGGGCGAGTAGAGCGCCGTTGCTGATGGCCAGGACCTCGATGAACCGGGCGAAGACGTGGGCCTGCGGCAGGAACAGCAGGCAGCGCATCTTCGTGTCCAGAACACTGGGGATCTGGTGGCGGGCGGCCTGGGACGTCTGGACGAAATTCGCGTGGGTGAGCACGCAGCCCTTGGGCTTTCCGGTGGTGCCGGAGGTGTAGATGATCGTGGCCACCGACTCGGAACCGACCTGCGAGCGGGCGGCTTCGAGTTCCTCGTCGCTGATGTCCTTGCCGGCCTCGGCGAGATCGGCGAATGCACTGTCCTCCCAGACCCGCAGGGCCGGCTCTTCGCGTCCGCCGGCCGCAGCCGCGGCCCGCACCCGATCGGCATGGTCGCCGGTGGCGACGAGCCCACGCGTGACATCGGCGTCGGTGAGCATCCACGTGAGCTGGCTCTCTGAGGAGGTGTCGTAGAACGGCACGGAGATTCCGCCGGCGTACCAGATGGCATAGTCGCTCAGCGTCCATTCATAGGAGGTGGGCCCGAAGATCGCGATCCGATCGCCGACTCCCACGCCCAAGGCGATGAGCCCCTTCGCCGCGGCTTTGACCTCGGCGAGGAATTCGGCACCGGTCGTGTCGATCCACCCGTCACCGTCGGGCTTGGCGACCAGAGGGCGGCTGGGATCCTCCGCGACTGTGCGGAGGAAGACATCGGTGGTCGACGAGGTGGTATCGACCTCGAAACCGACGACGGGTGTTGACGACTGCGGCATGGTCGTTGAGCTCATGGGTCTCCTTCGAGGACGTAAGTTACTGCTCGGTTATCTTACAGTTCGGCCGGGTCTCAGTGAAATCGGTCACGTTTGCCGAGATATCCGGCGTCCGCTGCCCTGTGGGCAGTCTAGCCAAGTCGAATCAAGGGGCGTTCAGAGTACGATGGTCGGAACCCGCTCACGTCTGTTCAGCGAAGGAAGGTAATGACGACGAACCCTGAGGAGACCGGTTTCCGCTACGATGCGGCGCTGGCCGAAGAGATCGAGAAGTCTTGGCAGCGCACTTGGGAGGAATCGGGCACGTTCCACACCCCGAACCCCACCGGAGACCTCGGCGAGCTTGACTCCCAGGACACTTCGTCGCCCTACGGCCCTCCGACCGACCTCAGCGAGCGCGAGTCCCTGTACATCATGGACATGTTCCCCTACCCCTCCGGAGTGGGACTGCACGTCGGCCACCCGCTGGGCTATCTGGGCACCGACGTCTACGGCCGCTACCAGCGGATGCGCGGACTCAACGTCATGCACGCGCTGTCCTATGACGCCTTCGGGCTGCCCGCCGACCTCTACGCCGTGCAGACCGGTCAGCACCCGCGCATCACCACCGATGCCAATATCGCGAACATGACCGAACAGCTGCGTCGTCTGGGGCTGGCCCATGATGTGCGCCGTCGCTTCGCCACGACCGACGACGAATTCGTCAAGTGGACCCAGTGGATCTTCCTGCAGATCTTCAACTCCTGGTACGACCCGGAGGCGACGACCCCCGATGGTGAGGCCAAGGGCGCGGCCCGTCCGATCGAGACGCTCATCGAACAGTTCGCCTCCGGCACCCGACCCACCCCCGATGGTCGCGCCTGGTCGGATCTGAGCCCGGCCGAGCGAGAGAACGTCCTGCAGGGATTCCGCCTCGCCTACGTCTCCGAATCCCCGGTCAACTGGTGCCCCGGACTGGGCACGGTGCTGGCCAATGAAGAGGTCACCGCCGACGGCCTGTCCGAACGTGGGAACTTCCCGGTCTTCACACGTCGTCTGCGGCAGTGGAACATGCGGATCACCGCCTACGCCGACCGCCTCATCGACGACCTCGACGTGCTGGACTGGCCGCATGCGATCCACGCGATGCAGGTCAACTGGATCGGCCGGTCGAAGGGTGCGCTGCTGCGACTGCCCATCGCCGGTGACGATTTCGCCGGTGACGACGTCGCCGACATCGAGGTCTACACCACCCGCCCGGACACCCTGTTCGGCGCCACCTACCTCGTCCTCAGCCCCGAACACCCGCAGGTCGCCCAGCTGACCGCGCAGGCATGGGATGAGTCCACGCCCGAGTCCTGGCGTGGGGGAGAAGCCACCCCCGCCGAGGCGATCGCCGCCTACCAGCGCGCCGCAGCCGCCAAGACCGACGCCGACCGGCAGCAGAGCCGGGAGAAGACCGGCATCTTCACCGGCTCCTATGCGCTCAACCCGGCCACAGGGGACCGGGTGCCGATCTTCGTCGCCGACTACGTGCTGATGGGGTACGGGACCGGCGCGATCATGGCCGTGCCCGCCGAAGACGCCCGTGACTGGGACTTCGCGAAGGCCTTCGGACTGCCCTATATCCGCACCGTGCAGCCCCCGGCCGACCACGACGAGGATGCACCGTTCACCGGCACTGGCGTGATGATCAACTCGGCCAACGCCGAGATCGACATCAACGGCCTCGGCATCGACGCGGCGAAGGCCCGAGTCACCGCATGGCTGGCCGGCAGGGGACTGGCCACCGAATCGACCCAGTACCGTCTGCGCGACTGGCTGTTCTCCCGCCAGCGCTACTGGGGTGAGCCCTTCCCGATCGTCTACGACGAGAACGGCACCCCCATCGCACTGCCCGACGAGATGCTGCCCGTCCAGCTGCCCGAGGTCGACGATTTCGCACCGCGGACCTACGCACCCGATGATGCCGACAGCCGTCCCGAACCGGCGCTGAGCCGAAACCAGGAATGGACGAGCATCGAGCTCGACCTCGGTGATGGTCCGAAGACCTACCAGCGTGAGACGAACACGATGCCCAACTGGGCCGGATCGTCGTGGTACCAGCTGCGCTACGCCGACCCGCACAATGACGAACGCCTCGTCGATCCGGCCAATGAGAAGTACTGGCTGGGGCCGCGGGCCTCGAAGCCGCGCGGCGGTGCCGACCTCTATGTCGGCGGGCAGGAGCACGCTGTGCTCCACCTGCTCTATGCCCGGTTCTGGCACAAGATCCTCTTCGACCTCGGCCACATCTCCTCGTCCGAGCCGTTCCACCGTCTGGTCAACCAGGGCTACATCCAGGCCTATGCGTACACGGATTCCCGTGGTGTCTACGTCCCCGCCGCCGAGGTGGAGGAGCGGACCGAGTCGAACGGTGAGCTGACCTTCTGGTTCGACGGCGAGCAGGTCAACCGGGAGTACGGAAAGATCGGCAAATCGCTGAAGAACTCCGTCATGCCCGACGAGATGTACGACGCTTTCGGGGCCGACACCTTCCGCGTCTACGAGATGTCGATGGGCCCGCTGGAGCAGGACCGACCGTGGGACACCCGTGCCGTCGTCGGCGCGCAGCGGTTCCTGCAGCGGGTGTGGCGGCTCTTCGTCGATGAGACCACGGGCGAGTCCGTGATCTCCGACGACGAGACCGATGCCGAATCGCTCAGGGTCCTCCACCAGGTCATCGACGGCGTGCGCGAGGACATGGACCATCTGCGGTTCAACACTGCGATCTCCAAGCTCATCGTGCTCACCAACCATGCCACCAAGCAGGGCGGTGCGACCCGGGAGGTCCTCGAACCGCTGTCCATCATGCTCGCGCCCTTCGCCCCGCACCTGGCCGAAGAGCTGTGGTCGCGTCTCGGGCACGAGTCGACCGTCACCTATGCGTCCTTCCCCGCGGCGGATCCGAACCATCTCGTCGCCGAGACGGTGACCTGTGTGGTTCAGGTCAAAGGCAAGGTGCGTGCACGCCTCGAGGTCGCTCCGGACATCTCCGCCGAAGAGCTGGAGACGCTGGCCCTCGAGTCGCCGAACGCCGTCAAGGCCCTCGGCGGTGCCGGAGTGCGCAAGGTGATCGTGCGCGCACCGAAACTGGTCAACATCGTTCCCGACGCTTGAGCAGCGGCCGGGGCATCCGCAGGAGCAGGAGTCTATGAGAGTCGAAACCGTTCAGGAGCAGATCCGTGCCCAACTGGGGGTCCGGCCGACGATCGACCCGGCCACCGAGGTCGCCCGGAGGGTCGAGTTCCTCGTCGACTATGTGCTGACCACCGGTGTCAAGGGGCTGGTGCTCGGCATCAGCGGCGGGCAGGATTCCACCCTGGCCGGCAGGCTCTGCCAGCTGGCGGTGGAGGATCTGCGCGACCGCGGCGCCGATGCCGAGTTCTGGGCCGTGCGTCTGCCCCATCATGTGCAGACCGATGAGGCCGATGCTCAGGACGCATTGTCCTTCATCGCCGCCGATCATGAGCTGGCGATCAACATCGGTGCCGCCACGGATGCGGCCGCCGAGGAGTACGAGAAGGCCACGGGCACGCCGATCACCGACTTCGGCAAGGGCAACGTCAAGGCCAGGATGCGGATGATCGCCCAGTTCGAACTGGCGGGGGAGAAGAAGGCCCTCGTCGTCGGAACCGATCATGCCGCCGAGGCGGTCACCGGCTTCTTCACGAAGTTCGGAGACGGTGCGGCCGACGTCGTCCCCCTGGCGGGTCTGAACAAACGGCAGGGACGGGAACTGCTGCGCCACCTCGGCGCTCCCGGCCATCTCATCGTCAAGGCTCCCACCGCGGATCTGCTCGACGACGAACCGGGACAGACCGACGAATCGTCACTGGGCCTGACCTACGACCAGATCGATGACTTCCTAGAGGGGAAGGAGATCGAGCCCGCGGCCGCCTCGGCGCTCATCGAGAAATACCGCAGGTCAGAACACAAACGCCGCACCCCTGTGGCCCCGTTGGATTCGTGGTGGATCCGGCACTGATCCTCAGTCGTTGAACGGCGGGGTGCCCGAGACGAGCCCGAGTTCGAGTGCTGTCTGATTGAACTCCCACCGGGAGGAGACGAAGTCGTCGCTGAGGCGTTCGCCGCGGCTCTGGGCCTCGGTGTAGCCGCGCCAACCGTCCTTGCGGGCATCGCCGGGTCGGATCTCACGGGTCCCGGAGTCATCGGGCGAGATCTGGGTCTCCTCCTTCACCCAGATCGACAGACCTTCGGCCGCCCGATAGAGGTTCATGAACGCCGTGTGCGAACGCGGATTGTCGAAGCTGGCCGTCTTGAACTCGGCGCAGAAGGTGTAGAGCGGTTCGAGCTCGTCGACGGCGACGGTGGCGAAGGTCGCATCGAGTCGCAGGGACTGGACGAGGCCGGACGAGTCAGGGATGAGTTCGAGGATCCGGCGGGCGCGACGCTCGTCGGGAAGCAGTTCGACCGTGTTCTCCACCGGAGTCAGTCCGGGCGTGTCCATCCGGCCGCGTTCGAGGCTGAGCTGCTGCCGCAGCGCGTCGATCTGGTGCTGAGCGCGCCGCCATTCGCCGTGGAACATCAGCAGCGCCGCGATCACGCCGAGGCACAGCACAAGCCCGATGATCCACGCCGCAGAGTGCAGCCCCGGAATGGCGAAGGCCACGATGCCGAGCACGGTGAGCACCGCAAACGTCACGGCGGCCGGTGAGTTGGTGAGGAAATCAAGGAAACGCTTCACATTCCCAAGCGTACTGTTTCAACCTCCACATATCGTGCAACCGGGTGGCATATAGTGTGGTGCGAAAACGCATGCCAATTCCCAGGAGAGCTCGGTTTGAAGATTTCAGTCGTCGGTTGCGGATATCTGGGCGCGGTCCATGCGGCGGCCATGGCGTCCCTGGGCCACGAGGTCACGGGAGTCGACGTCGACACAGAGAAGGTCGAGGCCCTGACCTCCGGCCGGCCGCCCTTCTTCGAACCGGGACTGAGTGAACTCCTCGTGAAGGCTCAGGAGCGCGGGAAGCTCGTTTTCACCACCGACATCTCCCGTGCCGCCGACGCCACCGTGCACTTCGTGTGCGTGGGCACTCCGCAGAAGCCCGGCGAGTTCGCCGCCGATGTCACCTATGTCGATGCGGCCGTGGGGTCGCTGCACCCGCACCTGACTGAGACGTCAGTGGTTGTGGGCAAGTCGACCGTTCCCGTGGGCACCGCCGAGCGCCTGGCCGGCATCATCGCCGACACCGGGGCCGCGATGATGTGGAACCCGGAGTTCCTGCGCGAAGGCCATGCCGTCGAGGACACGCTCCACCCGAATCGGCTGGTCTACGGAGTCGCCGACGGCGAGCCCGGCCACGCCGCTGCCGCGACCCTCGATGAGGTCTACGCCTCGATCCTCGCCGACGACACCCCGCGGATGATCACGGACTTCGCGACCGCCGAGCTCGTCAAGACCGCGGCGAACTCGTTCCTGGCCACGAAGATCTCATTCATCAACGCCATGGCCGAACTCTGCGAGGCCTCCGGTGCCGATGTCACCCAGCTCGCCGATGCGATCGGCATGGACGACCGGATCGGCCGCAAATTCCTCAACGCCGGGCTCGGGTTCGGCGGCGGCTGCCTGCCCAAGGACATCCGCGCCTTCATGGCCAGGGCCGGAGAGCTCGGCGCCGATCAGGCGGTGGCCTTCCTCAAGGAGATCGATTCGATCAACATGCGCAGGCGGGTGCGGATGGTCGACATCGCCCGTGACGCCCTGGGCGGGTCGTTCATCGGCAAGAAGATCACCATCCTCGGTGCCGCGTTCAAACCCGACAGCGACGATGTCCGTGACTCCCCGGCCCTTGCCGTGGCCCGACTCATCGCCACGCAGGGCGGACTCGTGACCGTCACCGATCCGCAGGCACTCGGCAATGCGCAGAAGTCGTTCCCCGAACTCGCCTACGTCGCCGACACCGGTGAGGCGCTCACCGGGGCCGAAGCGGTGCTGCTGCTGACCGAATGGCGCGAATACCGCGATCTCGACCCGGCGGCGACCGCTGGACTCGTGAGCGGAAAGGTGCTCGTCGACGGCCGCAACGTGCTCACTCCGGAACTGTGGCGGGCAGCGGGCTGGACGTATCGGGCCCTGGGCCGTCCATGAGAATCGGACTGGTCACCGACTCCACGGCACAGCTGTCCGCGGCCGAACGCGAGGAGCTGAGCGGGGCCACCGGCGGCCTCTTCGCGGTGGTGCCGCTGACCGTGCTCATCGGCGGAGTCGCCTTCGCCGACGGTGAGGTCGGTGCCGGGCATCTGTGCGCGAAGATGACCGACGGCACCGAGGTCACCACCTCCATGGCCACGCCGACGCAGTTCTCCGACGCCTATGCGCGGCTGCGCGAGGACGGGGCCGAGGCCATCATCGTCGTGACCATGTCCGCGGAGCTCTCGGGGACCCGCGATTCCGCGGTCAGAGCCGCCGAAGCCGAGGACATCCTCGTCGATGTCGTCGACTCGAGGACGACCTCGGCGGGTTTGGCCGGGGCGCTGGCCGTGGCCGTGGCCGGGATCCGGCAGGGACTCGACGTCGAATCGATCGCCGGCACCATCGCCGACTGGTGCGCGGGCGAGACCCGCTCGGTGTTCGCCCCCGGCAGCCTCGAACACCTGCGCCGAGGCGGCCGGATCGGTGCCGCATCCTCCTTGCTGGGCAGGGCCCTGCAGATCGTTCCGGTGCTCGGTCTCAACGCCGGCATCGTCGTTCCGCTCGCCCGGGTGCGCACTCGCGCCAAAGCGCTGGAGAAGATCGTCGCACTCGCCGCGCAGGCCGCCCCCGAGGTCGCCGACCCCGAGGACACCGTGGAGGTCGAGGTGCAGAATGCCGAAGGGGAGATGGACACGGCCGATGCCGAACTGCTGAGCTCACGGCTGCGCGACCTCGGATTCGACACCTCGTTCAGGACGCTGTCGACGATCATCACCGCGCATGTGGGCCCCGGCACCGTCGGCGTGACCGTGCAGACGAAACCCTGACTCACACACCGCTGCCTGGGGACGCTCACGTGACTTGACCGCCTCAGCCCTGTGGATGCTGGGGCCCTTTCCACAGGCGACTTCAGCTTCCTGGCAGTGAATCGACGCGGGCCTTAGCGTCGGACCATGGCTGTGTCCCCGGATGATCGCTTCGCCGGCCTCCTCAACGCCAGTGCCGAGCGCGGCGGTTGGGTGCCGGGCGATATCTACACCGCCGACACCGCCGGTGAGGAAGAACCCGTCGAGGCCCGTCGGGTGCGTCTGCCTGTGCTGGCGGCGGTGGGCATCGCCACGGTCGGAATCCTCGTGCTCGCCTTCTTCCTCTTCCGACCCGCGCCACAGCATTCGCCGGCCGGGGAGGGCAGCGGCCCCGGACAACCCGCAGAGGCCGGACAGTCGCCTGCCGCGACAGCCGGTGGGGTCGAATCGGGTGACGCCGGCGCACCCGGTGCGGGAACGACCGGCGGCCAGGAGGGAGCCGCCTCGGCGAAAGGGACGACGGCCGATGCGAACGGGGAGGTGATCGTCCACATCACCGGGGCGGTGAGGAATCCCTCCGTGGTCACCCTCAAAGCAGGAGCGCGGGTCCACGACGCAGTCGAGGCCGCGGGTGGGCTGAGCGCCGGAGCCGACGGCGAATCGGTGAATCTGGCGCGAGTGCTCGCCGACGGTGAGCAGATCCATATCCCGAAGGAGGGAGAGGAACCGGCAGACGGTGTCGACGGTGCTGGGGCGGAGGGGGCCGGACCGGAGGGAACGACGCAGGACGGGGCCGGGGGAGCGGAAGCGGGACCAGGAGGAGCCGGAAATTCATCCGCTGGTGCCGCGAACGGTTCAGCCGGGGCCGATGGCGGGGCGCCAGGTCAGGCCGGAAAGGTCGATCTCAACACCGCCGATGCCACCACCTTGGAGACTCTGCCCGGAGTCGGTCCAGTCACCGCCGAGGCGATCATCAGCCACCGCACCCAGCAGCCCTTCGCAAGCGTCGAGGATCTGCTGCTCGTCAAAGGCATCGGACCGAAGACCTTCGAAAGCCTCAAAGACCTTGTCACCGTCGGCTGACCCGGACCGCCGGACACCGCACTCGCGGCCGCGCAGGCGACAGCCCCCGCGAGCGCAGTCGCTGAGACACAGACTCGGGGCGCTGCGCCGAGCGAGTGAGTCCCTGCTCGCGTGGGTGCGGGAACGGGGTGCGCTGTGGCCGGGCTCCGTTCGTCTTCTCTGCTGTGCCGCCGGCCTGTGGGCCAGCGCACTCCTGTCACCGGAACCATGGGCGCTGTTCGGCATTCCCGTGCTCGGGCTCGTCGGGATCCTGACCCTGAGACGCCATCACCACCTCGGTGTCGGTGTCCTCGTCTTCACCTGTCTGCTGACGATCCAGATCACCGCTCTGGCCGCCGCTCACGGACCGGACAGACAGGTCGAGACCACGGGGCTCGTCGTCGGCCACAGCGAACCCGGCGCCTCCGGGTGGACCAGGCTGACACTGCTCACACCCACCGGCTTCACCCACGTCCTCAGCCCCGACGTCGTCGCGGACGGAGCGAAGGTGCGGATGCCCACGGAACGCCTCGACGACATCCGCTCGACCGACGCAGAACCCCAGGTGCTCGAAGAACCTGACGGGCTGTGGCAGTGGCGAGACCGCCTGCGCACCGAACTGCGCGACGACTCGCTGGCCGCCGGCAGCGATGGAGGTCGTCTGCTGCCCGGGCTCGTCGTCGGCGACACCTCTCCGCAGGACGATCGGATGGTCGACGACATGCGAGTCGTCTCCCTCACCCACGTCTCGGCCGTGTCGGGCAGCAACGTCGCGATCGTCAGCCTCGGTGCCGGACTGCTCGCCGGAGCCTGCCGAGCAGGACCCCGACTGCGCGTGAGCATCGGGGTGCTCACCTGCATCGGCTACGTCTTCATCGTCGGATTCGAACCCAGTGCCATCCGAGCCGCCGGTATGGCGATCGCGGCGGCACTCGTGTTCCTGCGCGGCGGCGGGATCTCCCCGGTCGCGGTCATGTGCTCGACGGCGAGCCTGCTTCTGGCATTCGTGCCCGTGTTGGCCACCTCGGTGGGGTTCGTCCTGTCCGTGGTCTCCACGGCGGCGATCATGTTCGTCGTTCCGATCCTGCTGCGCCGCCTCGCCGTGCACCTGCCGTTGCTGCCGACGGTGCTCGTCACCGCGCTCATCGTGCCCTTCGTCGCCCAACTCGCGTGCACCCCGGTGCTCGTGGCGATCGATCCGCGCATCGGACTGTGGTCG
Organism: Brevibacterium limosum; assembly: GCF_011617705.1. Lineage (NCBI taxonomy): Bacteria > Bacillati > Actinomycetota > Actinomycetes > Micrococcales > Brevibacteriaceae > Brevibacterium > Brevibacterium limosum. Next base: position 1,857,377 of record NZ_CP050154.1, read on the forward strand.
GTGGCCGCCAACGCCCTGGCCGCACCAGCGGTCATGCCGGCGACGGTGGCCGGCTTCCTCAGCCTCGTGACCACCGGCATCGGAACATCGGGCCTGCCCGGAGCGGACTTCGCCTCCGCTCTGCTGGCGTGGATCGGATCCTTCCCGGCGTGGTGGATCGTCGTCGTGGCCCGAGTCTGCGCCGCACTGCCCGGAGCCGCCCTCGACTGGCCGCTGCCGCCGGTCGGAACACTGCTGGCACTCGGTCTGCTCGGACTGGCCGTGGCCGGAACATGGATGCTCGTGCGCCGACGCCTCTGGGGTCTGCCCGTGCTCGTCCTGTGCTGCCTGCTCACCGCCGCCGTCATCGTCACGGTCAGGGCGAAGCCGCCGGCGGCGGACTGGCTGGTGCTCGTCTGCGATGTCGGTCAGGGCTCGGGGGCGGTGATCAACCTCGGTGACGGTCGGGGTCTCGTCGTCGACACGGGGCGCGAGCCGAAACCCATCGACACCTGCCTCGACGAATCCGGCATCGAGGAGTTCGACCTGCTCATCTCCCACTTCGATGCCGACCACTTCGCCGGATACGCGGGCACGACGTGGGGGCGGAAGGTCGACCGGCTGTTCGTCTCCGTGAATGTCGTGGGCTCGCCGGAGGCGCAGCGCATGATCACCGACACCGGCGCCGAGGTGGTCCCCACCCACCGCGGCCAGACGCTGAGCCTCGATACGGCCACCGTGGAGGTGCTGTGGCCGCCGCTGCGTTCGGTCGTGTCGGCGGAGGACGAAGAGCTGCGCAACGAAGACTCCCTGGTGGTGCGGGTCGAACAGGCTGGGCTGAGCACTCTGCTGCCCGGCGATGTCGGGGCCGAGGAGCAGTATCTGCTGGCCCAGCAGGTGCGGCCGGTCGATGTGCTCGTCGCGCCGCACCACGGCTCCTCCGACCTGGCGCCCGAATTCTTCGCCGCCGCGGCTCCCCGTCTCGGCGTCATCTCGGTCGGGGAGAACAGCTACGGGCATCCGAGCACGAAGTCGGTGCGGTCCTTCGGCCCCGTTCCCGTGCTGCGCACCGATCGCTGCGGTTCGGTCGCGCTCTACGCGCAGAGCCGATACAGCACAGGACAGAGCTGTCCCGAGAGCAAGGGCTGAGACTCCCGTCGCCCAGCGGCTCTCATCGAGGACCGGTCGGGCCGAGATCGTACGCCGGTCGGGCCGCGAAGGCACTGGTGGTGACTGTCGTGTCGGTCGGCCACGATAGGCTGGGGACCATGGCAGCGAAGAAGACCCTGATCCCGTGGAGTTCGGCGAAGCCCGCCCCCGTCGTCATGATCTCCGGTGGCGAATCGGTGCTCGTCCGCATGGCCAAGGACCGCATCGTGTCGGCCGCGCGGAAGCAGGATCCCGAAGAGATCGAACTCGACGCTGCCGGATACCAAGCCGGTGAGCTGGCGATGGCGGCCTCACCATCCCTGTTCTCCTCCTCGAAGCTCATCATCGTCGATGCCGTCGAGAAGTGCTCGGAGGACTTCTTGGGCGACGCCGTGGCTTATCTGGACGCACCGAACGACGACGCAGTAGTGGTGCTGCTGCACGCCGGCGGCAATCGGGGAGCGAAGCTGATCAAGAAGCTCGACTCTGCCGGCTTCCCCCGCATCGACGCGGCAGTGCTGAAAAACGAAAGCGATCGGGCGAAGTTCGCGCAGACCCGGTTCAAGACCGCGAAGCGGCGCATCGACGAAGCCGGAATGGCCGCTCTCATGTCGGCGCTGGGCTCCGACCTCGCCGAACTCAATGCCGGAGTCGACCAGCTCATCGAAGACACCGAAGGCACCATCACCGCCGAGGTCGTCGACCAGTACTACGGCGGCCGCGTCGAGGCCACCGGCTTCAAGGTCGCCGATGCGGCAGTGGTCGGAGACGCGAAGAACGCACTCAGTCTGCTCCGACATGCGCTGTCGACCGGTTCCGATCCGGTCCCGCTCGTGGCGGCAGTGGCGATGAAGCTGCGCGGCATGGCGAAGGTGCAGGGATTCTCCGGCACCAGCGGCGAGCTGGCATCCGAGCTGAAGATGGCTCCGTGGCAGGTCGACCGTGCCCGCCGCGAAGTCCGTCGGTGGAATGAGGTGGCACTCGGCCAGTCGCTCATCGCCGCGGCCGAAGCCGACGCTGCCGTCAAGGGCGGGGGACGAGACCCCGTCTACGCCGTCGAATGGTTCGTCTCCGAAGTCTCTCGCCTCGCCCGCCTCCGCTGACCAATTACTACCTGACGGCGGCCCAGCAACCTCGCGCGAGGTTGCTGGGCCGCCGTCAGGTAGTAATTGGGGAAAGAATCAGGGCCCGACCCTTTCGGATCGAGCCCTGAGAAGCTACAGCCTCAGTCGTCTGCTCAGAGAGCGTTGATCTGCGTGGCCAGGCGCGACTTGCGGTTCGCAGCGTTGTTCTTGTGCAGAACACCCTTCGAAACAGCCTTGTCGAGTCTGCGGGCAGCCACAGCATAAGCCTGCTGCGCCTCTTCCTTGTTGCCGGCAGCGATGTTCTCGCGAACGACGCGGACGTAGGACCGAACCTCGGACCGGACAGCCTTGTTGCGCTGACGAGCCTTCTCGTTGGTCTTGTTCCGCTTGATCTGGGACTTGATATTAGCCAATTTCAACACTCTTCCGTGTTAGTGGTACATGGTCGTGAGGGCGCATCGAACCGACATGATCATCTCCGCGGGGAAACACATCGACGACATCGAATCCGACGGCATCTTCACCCGACCTCGGCGAGACACACGCCTTGATGAAGACACAATCACCCATGATACAGGCTCGGGCCCCGGGCCGGAAATCTCTGTCCTGTCCTGCCCCGCCGCGGATGCAGGGGCGCGATCCAGCTGCTCTGCCGGGTCTCAGCCGGCGAGGTTCTCGGCCACGTGATCGAACACTTCACGGGGCATGACCGCACCTTCCCGGCGGATCGAATCCGGGTCGAGTCGGATGACCCGATCAAGACGGAGCTCAGAGGGCCGACCCCGCGAATCCCAGTCCCCGGTGCCGATGTTCATCCACTTGGCATGCCGGTCCTCACGGACCTCGCCGATCCCGCCTGGAATGTGATCTTGGCTGGTGAGCATGAGCGCGAGCACCCATCTGCCGTCGCGACCGACGACGAGGGACGGCCGATCCTTGCCCTGCGAATGGTCCTCCTCGAAGGGGATCCACCCCCAGACGACCTCGCCCGGATCGGCGTCGCCGTCGAGATCGGGAGAGTAGCTGACCGTGAGCGGACCCGTGTAATCACCGGGGTACGAACCCGCCCCGCCCGAGACGGAACGCTCACCAGGCCGCGCCGAGGCGGCACCGCCTCCGCCGTCCGACTGCGCGGGAGTCTGCCGGCGGGCATCCGTGGGCTGCGAGGCACCCCCGGAGCTCTTCCTCGACTGCGACTGACGCAGGTAGCGCAGCCCCTGACGGACTCCGATTCTCGCGGCCCGATTGACCAGTGATCTCCAATTCATACGTCCAGCCTAAACGAGTCGCCTGCCACGGACCTGAAGAACAGCGAACCCGAAGAACAGCGAACCGGTCGGGCAGGGGGATGCAGCGCGCCGACACGGTCATGTGAAGTCGAGAACCGCCTCGACGGGGAAGTGGTCGGAGGGATACTTCCCGTCGTCGTCGAACGTGTCGATGCGAGTGGACACCGTCCGCAGGCCCGGGGTGGTGAGGATCCAGTCGATGCGCGGTTCACCGACTTTCGGACCCTTGTAGCGGTGGAAGGTGCCGATGTCCTCACCGGGCATCTCGGCGGCGGTGTCGGTGAGCCCGAGCTCGGTGCAGAAGAAGTCGTAGACCGGGGAGCCGGTGGCGACGTTGAAGTCACCGGTGACCACGCAGGGGTGGGCCGCCTCGGCGATGGTGTCGGCCATGAGCCGACCGGATTCGAGTCGGGCGCGCTCGGACTTGTGATCGAGGTGGGTGTTGAGCACCCGCAGCCGCCGGTCGGAGCCGATATCGCGGACGTCGACCGTCGTCAGGGTGCGCGCATGGGAGACTCCCCACGATTCCGAAGCCACGGTGTCGGGCTGTTCCGAGAGCCAGCTGATGTCCACGGCTTCGACGTCGAAGCGCTTCGAATCGAGGATCACGGCGGTGAACTCACCGGAATTGCCGCCGGAATGCCCCTCTCCGAGCCAGATGTACTCCTCGGGCAGGAGGCTGATGAGCGTCTCGAGCTGGTCGAGTTCGCCCTCCTGGGTGCCGATGATGTGGGGGTGGGCGCGCCGGATGAGCTCGGCGGCGATCGGCAGCCGCTCGGCCACCGGATGACCGTCCATGGCGGGATAGCGGAGGTTGAAGCTCATGACCCGGAAATCGCTCATGACACCATCTTCCCCGATCTGTGCCGACCGGCAGAGGTCCGAACGGAGAAAGTCAGGGATGATCATGATGCGCACGCCGCGGATTCCAAGTCCGTGCGCAAGTCATGAAAGAATGGGAGATCGGGTCTGTCTGGGGACCTGGTCTGTCAAAGGAAGGGCGTTCATGTCACCTCAGGTGAATAAGGAAGCTGCACAGCGGATCTCACCGTCTGCCACCTCACCCGAGCTGATTCGCAATTTCTGCATCATCGCTCATATCGACCACGGCAAGTCGACCCTGGCCGACCGCATGCTCCAGATGACCGGTGTCGTCGAGAACCGCGATATGCGTGCCCAGTACCTCGACCGGATGGACATCGAACGCGAACGCGGAATCACCATCAAATCACAGGCCGTGCGCATGCCGTGGGAACACGAGGACACCCCGTACGCGCTCAACATGATCGACACTCCCGGCCACGTCGACTTCAGCTACGAGGTCTCGCGTTCCCTGGCCGCCTGTGAAGGTGCGCTGCTGCTCGTCGATTCGGCTCAGGGCATCGAGGCCCAGACGCTGGCGAACCTGTACCTGGCCATGGAGAACGATCTGACGATCATCCCCGTGCTCAACAAGATCGACCTGCCCGCCGCACAGCCGGAGAAGTACGCGGAAGAACTCGCCAACCTCATCGGCTGCGAACCCGAGGACTGCCTGCTCGTGTCGGGCAAGACCGGCGAAGGCGTCGAAGAGGTCCTCGACCGCATCATCACCGATATCCCCGCCCCCGTCGGCGACGCCGACGCACCGGCACGCGCGATGATCTTCGACTCCGTCTACGACACCTACCGCGGTGTGGTCACCTATGTCCGCGTCATCGACGGTTCGCTGGCCCCGCGCGAGAAGATCGAGATGATGTCGACCGGCACCACCCATGAGCTGCAGGAGATCGGTGCCTCCATGCCCGAGCCCAAGGCGACGAAGGGCCTGGGCGTCGGCGAGGTCGGCTACCTCATCACAGGGGTCAAAGACGTGCGACTGTCGAAGGTCGGTGACACCGTCACCGCCGCGGCCACCCCGGCCGATCAGCCTCTCGACGGCTATCGCGAACCCAAGCCGATGGTGTTCTCCGGACTCTTCCCGATCGACGGCTCCGACTATCCAGTGCTGCGAGACGCCCTCGACAAACTCAAACTCAATGATGCCTCCCTGGCCTACGAACCCGAGACCTCGACGGCTCTGGGCTTCGGATTCCGCTGCGGATTCCTCGGTCTGCTCCACCTCGAAGTGCTGCGTGACCGCCTGGAACGCGAGTTCGACCTCGATCTCATCTCCACCGCACCGTCGGTGATCTACGACGTGACCATGGAAGACGGCTCGGAGGCCGTGGTGACGAACCCGAGCGAATACCCCACCGGCAAGATCAGGGAAGTCCGCGAACCGATGGTTCAGGCCACCATCCTCACCCCCAGCGATTACATCGGTGCGGTGATGGAACTGTGCCAGGACCGCCGCGGCAAACTTCAGGGCATGGACTACCTGTCCTCGGACCGGGTGGAGATCCGCTACCGGCTGCCTTTGGCAGAGATCGTCTTCGACTTCTTCGACCAGCTGAAGTCCCGGACCAAGGGCTACGCCTCTCTCGACTACTCCGACGACGGTCAGGATGCCTCCGACCTCGTCAAGGTCGACATCCTGCTGCACGGCGACCAGGTCGACGCGTTCTCCGCGATCGTCCACCGTGACAAGGCGTACTCCTACGGGGTGGCGATGGCCGGGAAGCTGCGCAAGCTCATCCCGCGCCAGCAGTTCGAGGTGCCCATCCAGGCGGCCATCGGATCCCGGATCATCGCCCGTGAGACCATCCGCGCCATCCGCAAGGACGTGCTGTCGAAGTGCTACGGCGGCGACATCAGCCGTAAGCGCAAGCTGCTCGAGAAGCAGAAGGAAGGCAAGAAGCGGATGAAGATGGTCGGCACGGTCGAAGTGCCGCAGGAGGCATTCATCGCGGCCCTGTCCTCGGACGAGCCGGAGACGAAGGACAGCAAGAAGTAAGTGCCCGCACAACCGACCGGCGAGGTCCCTCCGCGCGACGGTTCCCTGCCGCCATCGGCAGGAATCGGCGCCGCCGAGCGGGGACTGAGCCTCTACGTCCACGTCCCGTACTGCCGGGTCCGCTGCGGCTACTGCGACTTCAACACCTATACCGCCGAGGACCTCGGACCGGGCGCCTCCCGGGAGGACTACCGCAGCAATCTCGCCCGTGAGCTCGACCTGTCCGTGTCCACCCTCGCCGAGGTGGGGGCAGGCGATCGTGAGGTTTCGACGATCTTCTTCGGCGGAGGCACCCCGACGCTGCTCGCAGCCGACGTGCTCGCCGGGGTGATGGACGATATCCGTTCTCGCTTCCGCCTGGCGGAGAACGTCGAAGTCACCACCGAAGCCAACCCCGACACCTTGGATCCCGCGTACATCGCGACGCTGGCCGGAGCCGGTTTCAACCGCGTCTCCATGGGCATGCAGTCGGCTGTGCCGCATGTGCTCGCGACTTTGGATCGCACGCACGATCCGAAGAAGATCCCCGAGGTGGCTCGCTGGGTCAAGGAAGCCGGCCTCGAACTCAGCCTGGACCTCATCTTCGGCACCCCGGGGGAGTCGATCGACGATTGGCGCAGATCCCTCGACGTCGCGCTGGGAAACGACGTCGACCACATTTCGGCCTATTCCCTCATCGTCGAACCGGGCACGAAGATGGGCTCGCTGGTGCGCCGCGGGCAGCTGCCCATGCCCGATGAGGACGATCTGGCCGACAAATACGAGATCGCCGACGCCGCGATCTCCGCTGCCGGTCTGCACTGGTACGAAGTGAGCAACTGGTCGACCGGTTCCGATACGCGCTGTGAGCACAATCTGGCCTATTGGCGCAATGCCGACTGGTGGGGCTTCGGCCCCGGCGCTCACTCACACGTCGGGGGAGTCCGGTTCTGGAATGCCAAACACCCACGTGCCTGGGCCGACCGGCTGTTAGCGGGGGAGTCCCCGTCGATCGGCCGTGAGGTCCTCGACGACCAGACCCGGGAGATCGAACGGATCATGCTCGCCGCCCGAATCGACCGGGAGCTGCGTCTGGATTCCCTGGCACCAGGCAGCGAGCAGGCGATCAGAACATTCGTCAGACAGGGACTGCTCGACGCCGATGGCGTGGAGGCCGGCTGGTTCCAGCCGACTCTGCAGGGACGTCTGCTGGCCGACCACATGGTCCGCGTCCTCACCGAATACGTGTGAATGAGTTTCGCCCCGCCACCCGGACCGGGCGGTGGGGCGAACTGCTCAGCGACTCTGCTGGGGTGAGACCCTCGCGGAGCGACAGATCACTTGATCCAGTTCGGAGTCATCGGGATCCGGTAGCCCTCACCTCGGTTGGCTGCCAGTCCGGCGATGATCTCGATGACGATCATGTAGATCGAGAGCACCGGCAGGAGCAGCAGGATAAGCAGTCCGATGCCGACGATGGAGAGAACCCCTCCGATCAGCCCGATGCCGAACCCGGCGATGACACCGATGATCAGCAGGTTGAGTGACTGCGCACCATGATGGCGGAGGAACGGCGACTTGTCCTTGTTGATGATGAAGAGGATGAGAGTGACGATCCAGCCGAGTCCGATGACGTAGGTGGCCGCGTGGGCGAGGTGCGACCACAGGGCCGTCGTCCGTTCGGTCTGGTCGGCTTTCCAGAACCCGACAGAGCTCGGACCATAGGCCGCATCAGGCAGTTCGGAGCCCATGGGCACACCGGCCGCAGGTGAGTGCGCGGAGGACGCTCCCTGGAATCCGTACCCGGCCTGAGGCTGACCCTGCGGAGCGTCGTAGGGCTGCTGAGGCCCGTAACCGGGCTGACTGCCATAAGCCTGCTGCGAGCCGTACCCCGGATGGCCCTGCTGAGGGTTCTGCGGCTGAGAACCGTACGCCGGGTTCGGCGGCTGGGAGCCGTACTGAGGTCGGCTTCCCTGTTGAGGCTGCTGAGTGTGCGGCTGCTGCGGGCCCGACTGCGGCGAATAGTTCGGCGGCATCGGCTGCGACTGTCCGTTGTTCGGCTGCTGCGGGTTGTCCGACATGAGAGTCCCTTCAGAGTTTGCGATCACCCCACACTAGTCCAGAGAGTGCGGGGTGACGGGGAATGGTCACTTCACGAAGTTGATGGTGAGCGGGAACTTGTAACCCTCGCCCTTGTTCGCTGCGACGGCCGCGATGATGTAGAGGACGACGTAGAAGAGCGGGACGATGAGCGCTGCATACACGAGGAGGATGCCGATACCGAATGTCACAAGTGCCAGCATGAAACCGAGGATGCCGAAGACGAAGAGGGCCCCGAAAGTGACGATCGTGTTCGTGATCAGCGCGTTGAGGCCCTGACGGGAGTGCTCCCGGACGAAGGGCGATTCGTCCTTCTTCACGAGGAACATGATGAGCGGCATGAAGCCGAAGATGATCGCGCCGAGGTGGGTCCACAGTGCCGTGGTCCGGTCGGGTTCGTGAGCCATCCAGAACTGTTCGGAACCAGGGCCGTAGGCCTGCTCGGGCAGAGAGCGGAGTCGAACATCGCCGGATTGTGCATCTGCGGCATTCCGTACCCGGGCTGAGCGCCGTAACCCGGCTGACCGCCGTAACCCGGTTGAGCGCCGTAGCCGGGTTGCGAGCCGTAGCCGGACTGGCCGCCGTAGCTCTGCGGCTGAGAGTACTGCTGGTTCTGCGGAGCGTAGGGCTGTTGTGGTCCGGAGGCCTGAGAGTAGTTCGGGGGCATCGGACGGCTGCCGGGCTGTTCGGGGGTGAACGACATGGGGATCCTTTCGACGGACGCTTGCCATTCACCCTAGCGGAGCGACTCACACCGAGGATGTCGGGAAAGCCTCACTCCTGTGACAGTTTCGGCACACGGCGACCGCGTCGGGCCACCGGAGACGCTCAGCCGACGGTGACGAAATCGATGAGCTCCTCGACCCGCCCCGACAGCGTCGGTTCGACATCGGCGATGGTGCTGACCTTCCCGAGGATGCGCACCCACCCGCGAGCGACATCCCGATGGTCGGCATGCGGCCACCCGATGCGACGCAGGATTCCCGTCTTCCAGTCCTCGCCCCGGGGGACGACCGGCCATTCGCGGATTCCGACGACATGGGGCTTCACCGCCTGCCAGATATCGACGTAGGGGTGACCGATGATGTGGACGACGTCGCGATAGCGCGGATCGGCGCGGACCGCCTCGGCGATCTTCGATTCCTTCGTCCCACTCACCAGGTGGTCGGCGAGGACACCCACCCGGTGGTCCTGGTCCGGACCGAAGGCCTCCAGCTTGTCGGCGACATCGTCGAGACCGCCCAGAGGTTCGACGACGACGCCCTCGATGCGCAGATCATCGCCCCAGATCTTCTCGACGAGTTCGGCATCGTGCTTGCCTTCGACCCAGATCCGCGATCCGCGTGCCACCCGTGCCTTGGCACCGGCCACGGCGCGAGAGCCCGAAGCGGTCCGTCCGGGCTCTCGCGCCCGCTTCTTCGGCAGCTGCACATCGACCGGCTGACCTTCGAGGAGGAACCCCGGCCCCAGCGGGAAGGCGCGCACCTTTCCGACGCGGTCCTCAAGCTTGACGACGACCCCGGCCGTGGTCTTCTCCGCACCGACGACAGCGCCGACATAGCCGCTCACGGCATCCTCGAGGACCATGCCCAGGCCGAGCTCGACCTGGCGGGACTTCTTCGGCCGGTGTGACGAGGGTGAGGAACCGGAGAGCACATCGGGGCCATAGCGATCAAAAGCATTCACGGGCAACCACCCTAGTCAAGGACGGTCCCGCATGGGCGCAGACCCGCAGGCCACCCCAGAAATGAATTCCTGGAACGAGAGGCGTAGAATTGGCACTCAGGCCCAAGGAGTGCCAAGCGCAGGCGCGGAACCGCGATCGGCCCGGCGAGACGGAGAGGAGACCCGCGATGAACGACAGCAGACGAGCACAGGTGCTGCGCGCCATCGTCGAGGACTTCGTCGCCACCAACGAACCCGTGGGATCGAAGGCGATCGTGCAGCGCCACACCCTCGGCGTCTCTCCGGCCACGATCCGCAACGATATGGCCCAGCTCGAACTGGAGGGCTATATCGCCCAGCCCCACACCTCGGCCGGCCGGATCCCGACCGACCTGGGGTACCGGATGTTCGTCGATCGCATCGACGAGTTCAAACCGCTGACCACCGCAGAACGCCGCGCGATCCTCCAGCTCATCGACGGTGACGTCGAACTCGACGAGATGCTCGACCGCACCGTCCGCGTCCTCTCCGGCCTCACCCGCCAGGTGGCCCTCATCCAGTACCCGACGGTGTCACGGGCCCGCATCAAACACATCGAGATCGTCGGTCTCGGTCCCGGCCGGATCCTCGTCGTCCTCATCACCGATGCCGGACAGGTCGAACAGAAGACCGTGATCACCCCGACCCCGGTCGACGAAGACGCCGTGCGCGGGCTGCGCGATCAGATCAACGCCGAGTTCGCCGGGCGCACACTCGCCCAGATCTTCGGATCGACCTCCGCCGCCGAGGCGGCCGCCCCCGAACCGAGTGAGGCGGCTGCTCGTGACGACTCCGGACTCAAGCAGGTCCGCGCCGCCGTCGTCGACCTCGTGGCCGCGACCCGTGAAGAGCGCATCATCATGGCCGGCACTGCGAATCTCGCCCGCTCCGGGAGCGAATTCGGAGAGAAGATGGCCCCGATCCTCGAAGCCTTCGAGGAGCAGGTGGTCCTGCTCAGGCTGCTCACCTCGATGGCCGAAGACCACGAGGAGATCAGCGTGCGCATCGGGCGTGAGAATACTCACGAATCGTTCAGCTCGACTTCCGTCGTCGCCGCCGAATATGGTCATGACGCGGGTTCCTCGGCCAGACTGGCAGTGCTCGGCCCGACCCGAATGGACTATCCGACGACGATCTCGGCAGTCCGTGCCGTCGCGAAATACGTGTCCTCGATCCTGGATCGAGGGTAGGGCCCGAAGTGACGACGACCAGAGGCGCCCGGAGCCGGGCAGCACAACATCGGTGAGGACCGCGCAGCAGCGCAGCCGCCACCACCACGAACAGAGAACACCACTACGTCAGGGAGAGAGAAGTTTCTGTGGCCGATCACTATGAAACACTCGGAGTGTCCAAAGATGCTTCCGCGGCTGAGATCAAGGCGTCGTACCGGAAGCTGGCACGCAAGTACCACCCGGACGTCAATCCAGGTCACGAAGACGAATTCAAAGCCATCTCACTGGCTTACGATGTGCTCTCCGATCCGGACAAGCGCCGCAACTACGATATGGGCGGCGGCGAGAACGGCCAGGGCTTCCCCGCCGGCGGCGGATTCGGCGGATTCGGCGACATCTTCGAAACCTTCTTCGGCGGTGGCGGCGGCCAGGCCGGGGGCCCGATCCCGCGCACACAGCGTGGCAAGGACGCCCTCGTCGGCGTCAACATCGACCTGAAGACCGCAGCCTTCGGCGGCACCGTCGACCTCGATGTGACCACCGCGGTCGTCTGCGACACCTGTTCCGGTGCCGGCACTCAGGAGGGCACCAAGATCGAGACCTGCTCACTGTGCCACGGTGCCGGCAGCGTCCAGCGCATGACCCGGACCCTGCTGGGACAGATGGTCACGAACCAGACCTGCAACTCCTGCCACGGCTTCGGCACCGTCATCCCGAACCCCTGCCTCAACTGCCAGGGCGACGGACGTGTGCGCAAGCAGCGGACCATGAAGATCCGCATCCCCGCCGGCGTCTCCGACGGCACCCGCATCCAGCTGTCCAGCCAGGGCGAGGTCGGCCCCGGCGGCGGACCCGCCGGTGACCTCTTCGTCGAGGTCATGGTCACCCGCCACGAGGTCTTCCAGCGCGACGGCGACAACCTCCGCGCCGCCGTCTCGGTGCCGATGACCGCCGCGACTCTGGGCGCGACCATCCCGTTCGAGACCTTCGACGGCACCCAGGACCTCAACATCGCCTCCGGCACCCAGTCCGGCACCGTCGTCAAACTCTCCGGACTCGGTGCCGCCCGTCTGCGTTCGGAGACCCGCGGGGACCTGCTCATCACCATCGATGTCCTCACCCCGGACAAACTCGACGACGACCAGCGGGAACTGCTCGAGAAGCTCGCCCAGCTGCGCGGAGAGGAGACACCGCGCGCCCAGATATCGACCGAGAACCGGGGAATGTTCTCCCGCATGCGTGAGAGGTTCGCCGGTCGGTGAGTCGTCCCGTCTTCCGCTCCGCCACGGCCGCCGAGGCTGCCGTCGGTTCCGCACTCACCCTCGGTGAGGACGTGGCCGGGCACGCGGTGCGGGTGCGTCGGATCGGTCCCGGCGAGGAGATCGACATCGTCGACGGCGCAGGCACACGGGCCCGCGGAACCGTCACGGCCGCCTCGCCGAATGAGGTGACGATCGACGTCACCGCGGTGACGAACGAGGACAGCACGGGTCCGCGCCTCGTCCTCGTCCAGGCACTGGCGAAGGGCGACCGGGACCTGCAGGCCATCGAGACGGCCACGGAGATCGGCGTCGACGAGGTCATTCCCTGGGCCGCCGAACGCTCGATCGCGGACTGGCCGGCCAAGAAGCGGGAGAGGATGGCCGCAAAATGGGAGAACCTCTTGGCTGCGGCCTCCCTCCAGGCCAGACGTTCACGGTTCCCGGTCCTCCACGATCTCGTCCGCGGATCCTCCCTGGCCCAGACCGTCGGCGACACCGATGCCGTCTTCGTCCTCCACGAGACCGCGCAGCGCAGACTCTCCGACGCCCTGGCCGACCTGGCCGACCTGGCCGCAGGTGACCCCGCCCAGCTGCCGGCACGCATCGTCTTCGTCGTCGGACCCGAAGGCGGCATCAGCGACGGAGAACTCGACGCCCTGACCGGTCGCGGAGCGCTGCCGGTGTGCCTCGGTCCGACGATCCTGCGCTCATCATCGGCGGGATCGGCGGGTCTGGTCCTGGCCCAGAATTCATTGGGCCGTTGGTGAGGCGTCGGACTAGGATGGAAGCACATTCAGGCGCCGCCGGTGACGGTGCGCTCACTCGCAAAGGAACATTCTGGACATCACCCCACCCAATTCGAACCCCATGAACCCCACCGACCCGGACACCGCACACAACGACGGTGCCGTTGAGAATGACACCGCGACGGACACACGCGGCTCCGCACGCGACACCGTGCGCCTCGTCATCCCCGACTCCATCGACCTCGTCGCCTTCTTCGGCCCCGGAGAGTCGAACCTGCGCGCTCTGGAGAAGACCTTCGACGACCTCGACATCCACGTCAGGGCCAACCAGGTCCAGGTCACCGGCGACCCGAAACGCGTCGAAGCTTTCGTCAGCGTCATCGGGGAACTCAAGAAGCTCTACACCGCCGGCCATCGCATCAACGAAGAGACGATCGACCGGGTCGCGACATTCTCCTCCGAAGGCGCGGCCGCCTCGACGGTGCTGGGCACGAACATCCTCTCCACCAGGGGCAAGTCGATCCGTCCGAAGACGATGGGCCAGCACGACTACGTCAAGGCCATCCGCAATCACACGATCACCTTCGGCATCGGCCCGGCCGGAACCGGCAAGACCTACCTGGCGATGGCCATGGCCGTCAACGCCCTCCAGCACAAAGAGGTCTCGCGGATCATCCTCACCCGGCCCGCCGTCGAAGCCGGGGAATCGCTGGGCTACCTGCCGGGCACTCTCAACGACAAGATCGACCCGTACGTGCGTCCGCTCTACGACGCCCTGCACGACATGGTCGATCCCGAGTCGATCCCGCTGCTCATCGAGACCGGCACGATCGAGGTCGCTCCCTTGGCGTACATGCGCGGTCGGACCCTCAACGACGCCTTCATCATCCTCGACGAAGCCCAGAACACGACGGCCGAGCAGATGAAGATGTTCCTCACCCGCCTCGGATTCGGATCACGCATGGTCGTGACCGGCGACATCTCCCAGATCGATCTGCCGGGCAAGACCCGCAGCGGGCTCAAGGTCGTCCGCGACATCCTCGACGGGATCGAGGACCTGCAGTTCTGCGAACTGGGCAGCAAGGACGTCGTCCGGCATTCGCTGGTGACGAAGATCGTCGATGCCTACGACCTGTGGGGGAATGCCGAATGAACACCGAGATCCTCAACGAGACCGACGCCGAGGTGGACCTCGACGAAGTCGTGGCCCTGAGCGAATACTTAGGCGTTGCTCTGCACATGCACCCCGGTGCGGAGCTGGCCGTGACCATGGTCGACTCGGCGGCCATGTCCGAACTCCACGTCACCTGGATGGACCTCGAGGGCCCGACCGATGTCATGTCCTTTCCCATGGATCAGCTCCACCGTGGCGAACCGGACGATCCGACCGAAGGCCAGATGGGCGATGTCATCATCTGCCCCGAGGTGGCCGAAGCCCAGGCTCGAGCGGCCGGCCATTCGACGATGGATGAGATCCTGCTGCTGACCGTCCACGGATTCCTCCACCTGCTCGGCTACGACCACGGTGAGCCCGAAGAGCGGGAAGAGATGTTCGCCCTGCAGCGGCATCTGCTGCTGACCTTCTTCGCGGCCCGCTATGACGGTCGCACCGACATCCCCACCCCCACCGAGGTCTGACCGTGTTCGCGTACTTCCTCGGTGCGGCCCTGTGCCTGATCATCGCCGCCACTCTCTCGGCCGTGGATGCGGCCCTGCTCAACGTCTCCCACCACGCGGTCGAAGAGGCCAAGGAGGAAGGCAGACGGGCGGCAGTGCGCGTGGAGAAGATCCTCGCGGACCTGCCGACGAACATCAACGTCATCATCTTCGTCCGCAACTTCCTCGAAGCACTCGCCACGGTGTTCATCGCCCTGGCCTATGACTCCTACTACTCCGTGGGCCCGCTCATGGTGTTCCTCACGGTGCTCACCGCCTCGGTGGCGGTCTTCATCATCGCCGGAGTCTCTCCGCGCACGATCGGCAAACGCCGGTCCCTGGCCGTGAGCCTCAACCTCAGCTGGGTCGTGCGCATCGTCCTCGTCGCGCTCAAACCGCTGACCCGCATCCTCGTCGTGCTCGGCAATCTGCTCACCCCGGACCAGGTGTACAAGGACGGTCCGTTCGTGACCTCCGAACAGCTGCGCGACCTCGTGGAGCGTGCCAGCGAATCCGACATCATCGAAGACGGCGAACGCGAGATGATCCAGTCGGTGTTCAACCTCTCGGACACTTCGGCGAACGAGGTCATGGTTCCGCGCACCGACCTCATCACCGTCGACGCCGAGGTGAGCCTGCAGAAGACGATGAACCTGTTCTTCCGCTCCGGCTTCTCCCGCATCCCCGTCTGCGGCGAGGACCTCGATGACGTCCGCGGCGTCGCCTACCTCAAGGACGTCGCCCGCCGCCTCCACCTCCACCCCGAGGAAGCCGACCGACCTGTGGGCAACCTGGCCCGCACCGTTCTGTTCGTCCCGGAGACGAAACCGGCCGATGACCTGCTGCGGCAGATGCAGGTCGACTCCACCCATCTGGCGATCCTCATCGACGAATACGGCGGCACCGCCGGACTTGTGACCATCGAGGACATCGTCGAAGAGATCGTCGGTGAGATCGAAGACGAATACGACAACGGCGATGACGAACTCGTCGCCGCCGCAGACGGATCGTTCGTCATCAGCACCCGCATGTCGATCTCCGATTTCGCCGAGTACTTCGATGTGCGCATCGACGAAGACGATGTCAACAGCGTCGGCGGTCTGCTCTCGAAGCTCATCGACCGGGTGCCCATCGACGGATCGCGCGCTCATATCGCAGGGCTCGACATCGAAGCCATGGAGGGTCAGGGTCGCCGCCACCGGATCACCCATGTGCGGGTCACCCGCACCCACGACGACAGCAGAGACGACGTGCAGACCGCCGCAGCCGATGGTTCGGGGACGAAGGAAGAGGACTGAGATGGAATTTCGCACGGACTATCCCGAGGACTACCGGGCCGGCTTCGCCTGCTTCGTGGGACGGCCCAACACAGGCAAATCGACGCTGACGAATGCGCTGGTGGGGGAGAAGGTCGCGATCACCTCGGCCAAGCCTCAGACGACCCGGCACACGATCCGTGGAATCGTCCACAAGGACGACCACCAGCTCATCCTCATCGACACCCCCGGACTGCACAAACCGCGCACCCTGCTCGGTGCCCGGCTCAACGACCTCGTGGCCTCCACGCTGGGCGAGGTCGATGTCATCGGCTTCTGCCTGCCCGCCGACGAGCCGATCGGTCCGGGAGACCGCTATATCGCCTCCCAGCTGGCGCTGTTGGACGGGCGGACCCCGATCGTGGCGCTCGTGACGAAGGTCGACCGGGTGCCCAAGGACAAGATCGCCGAGGCGCTGCTGGCTGTCGGCGAACTCGCCGACTTCGCCGATGTCGTCCCCGTCTCCGCGGTCGAGGACTTCCAGGTCGAGACCGTCGATTCGGTGCTGGCGGCCCATCTGCCGAAGTCTCCTCCGCTCTATCCCGACGGGGATCTCACGGATGAGCCGGAGGAGAAGATGATCGCCGAGCTCGTCCGAGAAGCGGCACTCGAAGGGGTGCGTGACGAACTGCCGCACTCCCTGGCCGTGCAGGTCGAGGAGATGTACCCGCGTGAGGGTCGCAGCGAGGACAACCCGCTGTGGAACGTCCACGTCAACCTCTACGTCGAACGTCCCAGCCAGAAGGCCATCATCATCGGCAAGCGCGGCAGCCGACTCAAGGCCATCGGTTCGGAATCCCGTCAGGGCATCGAACGGCTCCTCGGCACGAAGGTCTACCTCGACCTGCACGTCAAGGTGGCCAAGGACTGGCAGCGCGATCCCAAGCAGCTCGGCCGCCTGGGCTTCGACTTCAACAACTGACCGTCTGCGTCGTGCGTCACTGACCGCTCTGTGACGGGCGCCACCTCGCTCGGGCCGAGTTGAACCGGGCGCTTCAGCCTGCCTTAGACTGGGCCGAGTGAATGCCGAGCAGACTCTGGTCGCACTGAGCGACCGTTCCCCACAGGTTGCCCCCGAAGAGCTCATCGCAGGTCTCGTCCCGCCGCCTCAGTTCGAGGACGTGTCCTTCGACAGCTATCGCACCGATCCGGCCGAGCCCTCGCAGGAAGAGGCACGGAACAAGCTGCGGGAATTCACCGAACGCTCGACGAGCAAGGGATTCTTCGGCAGACTCTTCTCGAAGGGCCGAACCGGTGCCAAGGGCGTCTACCTCGACGGCGGCTACGGCGTCGGCAAGACCCACCTGCTGGCCTCGGCCTGGCACGCGAATGAGAAGCCGGCCACCTTCGGCACCTTCGTCGAATACACGAATCTCGTCGGAGCCTTGGGCTTCGCCCGGGCCCGCGACGACCTGTCGAAGATGAAGCTCGTCTGCGTCGACGAGTTCGAACTCGACGATCCCGGCGACACCGTGCTCATGTCGCGGCTGATGCGGGAACTCACCGACGCGGGAGTGAAGATCATCGCCACATCGAACACTCTGCCCGGATCTCTGGGGGAGGGGCGCTTCGCCGCTCAGGATTTCCTGCGCGAGATTCAGGCGCTGGCCGAACAGTTCGAGGTCTACCGCATCGACGGCAAGGACTACCGTGCCCGTGAGCTCACCGCTCCGGCCGATCCGCTGTCTGAGTCCGAACTCGACGCGGCCGCGAGCCGGCTGGAGGGAGTCGTCGCCCGGGATGACTTCTCCGAGCTGCTGAGCCACCTGTCCACCGTCCACCCCTCACGCTACGGGCGGATGGTCGACGGCATCGATGCCGCTGTGTGGGAGAACGTGCGCACAATCGACAACGAGAGCGTGGCTCTGCGCTTCGTCGCTCTCGTCGACCGGCTCTACGACCGCAATGTCCACATCATCAATTCCGGAGCCGCCCTCGACGCTGTCTTCACCGAGGAGTCGCTGGCCGGCGGGTACAAGAAGAAGTACATGCGTTGCCTCTCGCGCCTCACCGCCCTGTCGTCCTGAGCAGGGTCGGTGTTCTGCAGAACCCCGCCGGCGAAGACAGGTGATCGCCGGCGCTCATCTGCCTCTGCCGGAGGAGACCGCCCGGACGACCGACGCCCGTCACAGCTGCGATCGAGGTGTGATGGGCGTCGGTCGTCTCAGCGCAGGCCGATCACATCGAAGATGCGCAGGTCCGGGACCCAATCGGGCAGACCCGTGAGCCTGAGAGCGAACCACACGATGACGGCCACGAACGCTGCCGTCACCGCACCGACGGTCCACCGCACCCACAGCCGCTGCGCCATGATCCAATGCGTCCAGCGTTCGACATTCACCCGGACGAAATGCAGAAGGCGCTGAGCCCAGCGGAACTCGCTGGAGATGATGAACAGACCGATGATGACGATGAGCCAGCCGGGGCCGGGCAGCGGAACGAGCACGAGGCCGATGAGCACGATGAGCGTGCCGAGACCGCCGACGATGCTGCGATAGATGCGCGCAGTGTGCGGATTGGCCAGCACCGTGCGACGCCAGCGGAGGAAACCCAGACGCAGCTTGCGCCACGGACGGGGGCCTTGTCGATGGTGGCGTGACAACCAGCCCTTGGGGCGGGTCTGCGGACTCTCTGGGTTCACCCAACCACTATAAGAGGGTGACCCTGAAAGCTTGATCGACGGTTGTGACCACGATCACCCGATTCTGATTTTGCGTATGCCTCCACCTGCGTATAGAGTTATATCTCGTTGCCAGGGAAACCGGGCAGCGAGAAATGCGGATGTGGCTCAGTTGGTAGAGCATCACCTTGCCAAGGTGAGGGTCGCGGGTTCGAGTCCCGTCATCCGCTCGGAGGCGTCATGGCACTGCCTTGGCGGTGGCGTGGCCGAGAGGCGAGGCAGCGGCCTGCAAAGCCGTATACACGGGTTCGAATCCCGTCGCCACCTCGGAAGGTCAGCAGAAATGCTGATCGACCAGCGCGATTGGCGCAGCGGTAGCGCGCTTCCTTCACACGGAAGAGGTCACTGGTTCGATCCCAGTATCGCGCACAGGGACCCTCGGGTTCCGGTGCAACAAATGAATAGAGCGCGATTGGCGCAGCGGTAGCGCGCTTCCCTGACACGGAAGAGGTCACTGGTTCGATCCCAGTATCGCGCACAGAAGAAGCCCCGAGTGATCCACTCGGGGCTTCGTGCATTCACGCTTGGGTACTCTCTCAGTACCTGCTTCTTCGCTGCAGCCCAGTTTCGGACGAATAGCCTGCGTGAGGCTGAGTAGGGGTCCCTGTTGTGGTCGTGTCTTCTCTGAACTCATCACGTTCTTCGGTGGGCAGTTCGGAAGAAGGTGCACCGATTCGCCGGATCGTACCGTTGCCACGACGCCGCTGGGACCATGCCAGGGTCGAAATGCGGCGGTTCGGCCCGCCGACGCGAACGGATGTGACTCAAGTGGGCTCCGGGGCCGGCGAAAGTATGTCGTGGTGCGTGGGCCAAGGCCCCAGGCAATCGCACCGGTGTCCCATGTACACAGACGTGCCGAAGAAGTGTGTCAGGACTGTGTCCGGTAGGTGTGCAGGGACACTGTCCGAGAAGAGTGTCAGGACCGTGGCCGGTCGGTGTGCTGGGGCACTGTCAGTGCCTGCTCTTTCGCCGCAGCCCAGTTTTGGACGAATAGCACAAGTTTGAACATGGGCTGCTCACCTCAGAGCGTGCTGAACGCACGAAGCTGGGCTGTGTGCCTCCGCCGTCTGCGAACGATGAGTGGATGACTCTCGAAGCTCAGAACGCTGATGCAGGCTCAGGTCGCTGATGCGGATTGTGTACGAATTGTTCACCGTGTTCCAGGGCTGAAACGCAGTAGGCATGCGGTATCACACAGGTTTGCTAGTACGCTAGGCGTTGTACAGAACGACGATGACTTCGGAGCACCTATGTCTACTCCTCAGAACCCGTACGGATCGGGTGACGGTTCGCCCGACAACCCCAACGGGCAGAACCCGAACAACCAGCCGCCGAACGCCCCCGATTACGGCAACGATCAGAACGCCGGACAACAGCCCGGTCAGTACGGCGCGGAGCAGTCCGGTCAGCAGTACGGATCGTCAGGCAACCAGCCCTACGGCTCGCAGCCGAACTACGGTCAGGGCGGCAACGACGGCTCGCAGCAGTACGGGCAACAGCCTCCCCAGTATGGCTCGCAGCCGAACTACGGTCAGGGCGGCAACGACGGCTCGCAGCAGTACGGGCAGCAGCCTCCCCAGTATGGCTCGCAGCCGAACTACGGTGCGTCGTACGGCCAGGATCCGAACAGCCAGAACCCGTACGGCCAGGGACAGCCTGACCAGAACCCGTACGGCCAGAATCCCTACGACGCCAACGCGCAGGGATACGACGCCAATCAGTACGGCCAGCAGCCGGCCTACGCTGGCGCCGAGGGGTCCTCCGATCAGTTCATGCCGGCCAACCCGAACGCCGCCTACGGTCAGTACCCGTCGGGCAGCGGCGGCAACACGTCGAAGAACATCTGGGGCATCCTCGCTCTCATCGGCGGCATCGTCGGCATTCTCGGGGCCTTCGTCTTCGGCGGCGGCGCACTCTTCGGCATCGCCGCGGTGATCTTCGGCTTCGTCGGCCTCTCTGCGGTCAAGAAGGGCCTCGCCAGCAACAAGGGCCTCAACATCACCGGCATCATCCTCGGCATCGTGTCGGTCGTCATCTCGATCATCGTGATCGTTGCGACCATCATGTTCGGCGCGTTCATCTTCAAGGCCGCCGACGAAGCCGCCAGCTCCTCTGCTTCGCCCGGCACGAGCCAGGGCGCCGGTCAGGACCCGAGCCCGGGATCGGACGGCGGAGAGGCCGCACCCGCTCAGGCAGGCGAGGTCGAGATCGGTGACGACGTCACCGCCGCGATCAATGTCCGCCCGGGCACCGCATCGTCGTCCGCTTCCGGTGCCGAGTCGACGAATGGTGAGATCGCCGTCGTGACGATGACCGTGAAGAACAATTCGAGCTCCGACGTGGAGATGACTCTCACGAATCTCGCTGCCACCGACGGAGGCAGCAAGGAATACGACGACGTCTTCGACGGGTCGAACTACAAGGGCTCGCTGGCCTTCACCGATCCCGTGCCTGCCGGCGGCGAAACGACCTATGAACTCGCCTATGCCGTTCCCAGTGCAGAGATCGATGGGATGCACCTCAAGCTCGAGCTCGTCGACGACCTCGGCAAGGGCAAGGACTTCGAGTTCTACAAGCAGTGACGGTCTGAACGCCGAGGTGACAGGGCCCACAAGGTCCTGACACTGCGGGCGCACGGATCAGCGGAGTCGGTATGGGTGGCAGTCGAACGACTGCCACCCAACTGATCTGTCCCAGCGAAATCGGTACTAGAATCTCAGGGTGAGCAGCCCACCGGACGGGCTGCTCGAATGAACACTCAACGAACGGAGAAGATCAGTGGCAGACAGCATTGACTGCGCGGGCGAAAGCATTCCCTGGAAAGAGGGGCTGACCGGAACGGAGATCTTCTCCGCCGACCGCACGGTCGTTGCGATGTGGTTGAACGGCGAACCCGCCGACCTCAGCCGCGAACTGCAGCCAGGTGAGCGGATCGCACCGATCACCATCGACTCCGACGCCGGACTCGACATCCTGCGCCACTCCACCGGTCACGTCACCGCTCAAGCCGTCCAGGAGCTCTTCCCCGGCACCAAGCTCGGCATCGGGCCCTACATCACCGACGGGTACTACTTCGACTTCGACGTCGCCGAGCCCTTCACCCCCGAAGACCTCAAGGCGATTCAGAAGAAGGCCGCCCAGATCGTCAAGTCCGGTCAGACCTTCAACCGCGTCGTCGTCACCGAGGACGAGGCACGGGAGCGCATGGCGAACGAGCCCTACAAGCTCGAACTCATCGACGACAAGGGCAAGGGCGCCGACGAGGAGACCTCCGTGGAGGTCGGCGGCGGTGAGCTCACCGTCTACGAAAACGTCGACCGCAAGGGCGAAGTCGTGTGGCAGGACCTGTGCCGCGGCCCTCACCTGCCAAACACCAAGCTCATCGGCAACGGCTTCGCCATCACCCGATCCTCGGCCGCCTACTGGCGCGGCGACCAGGCGAATGCGAGCCTGCAACGCGTGTACGGAACCGCCTGGGCCTCGAAGGACGACCTCAAGGCCTACCAGGACCGCATCGCCGAGGCCGAACGCCGCGACCACCGCAAGCTCGGTGCCGAAATGGATCTGTTCTCCTTCCCCGAGGAGCTCGGCTCCGGTCTGCCCGTCTTCCACCCCAAGGGCGGTGTGATCAAACGGGAGATGGAGGACTACGTCCGCGCCCGCCACATCGACGAGGGCTTCGAATACGTCGGCACCCCGCACATCTCGAAAGAGACTCTCTACTTTACCTCGGGCCACCTGCCCTACTACGGCGAGAACATGTTCCCCTCGATCGCCGTCGATGAGGTCCGCGACGAATCCGGCGAGGTCGTCAAGGAGGGCACTCCGTACCGGCTCAAGGCCATGAACTGCCCGATGCACAACCTCATCTACCGGTCCCGCGGCCGCTCCTATCGCGACCTGCCGCTGCGCCTGTTCGAGTTCGGCACCGTCTACCGCGACGAGGCCTCCGGAGTCATCCACGGCCTCACCCGCGTCCGTGCCCTGACTCAGGACGACTCGCACTCCTACGTGGCCCAGGAAGACGCCGCCGCGGAGATCCGCCACCTGCTGGGCTTCGTGCTCAGCCTGCTGCGCGACTTCGGCCTCGACGACTTCTACCTCGAGCTCTCCACCCGAGACGAGGACGGGAAGAAGGCCGACAAGTTCATCGGCTCCGACGAACAGTGGGTCGAAGCCACCAGCGTGCTCGAGGAGGTCGCCCAGGAGACCGGGCTCGAACTCGTCCCCGACCCGGGCGGCGCGGCCTTCTACGGACCGAAGATCTCCGTCCAGGCCCGCGACGCCATCGGCCGCACCTGGCAGATGTCGACCGTCCAGCTCGACTTCAACCAGCCCGAGCGCTTCGGACTCGAATACGTCGCCGCCGACGGCTCCCGCAAGCAGCCGGTGATGATCCACTCCGCGAAGTTCGGCTCCATCGAACGCTTCCTCGGCGTGCTCACCGAGCACTACGCCGGCGCCTTCCCCGTGTGGCTGGCACCCGTGCAGGTGACCTGCATTCCCGTGGCCGATGAGTTCGACGACTACCTCGCCGAGGTGGCCGACCAGCTGCGCAGGGCCGGAGTCCGGGTGGAGATCGACGACAGCGACGACCGGTTCCCGAAGAAGATCCGCAACGCATCGAAGTCGAAGGTGCCCTTCACCCTCATCGCCGGAGGAGAAGACCGCGACGCAGGTGCCGTGTCCTTCCGCTTCCGCAGCGGCGAACAGGAGAACGGCGTGCCCGTCGCCGAGGCGGTGCGACGAATCCTCGACGCGATCGAGACCAAGGCCCAAGTATGAGCGGAGGCGACGAGGACCCGTCCGCATCGGAGCACCGAGGCGGCCGCCTCGGCGAGGGGATTCCCTATCCCGAGGCCGCCGCCGGGTTCCCCGGGGAACCCGAT
Source organism: Brevibacterium limosum (assembly GCF_011617705.1). NCBI lineage: Bacteria > Bacillati > Actinomycetota > Actinomycetes > Micrococcales > Brevibacteriaceae > Brevibacterium > Brevibacterium limosum. Next base: position 1,881,258 of record NZ_CP050154.1, read on the forward strand.
GGATTCCAACGCCTGTGGACCCCGCACCGGATGGTCTACATCGACGGTCAGGACAAACCGAAGGACGACGGTGCCGGCGAATGCCCGTTCTGCACGGCCCCGTCGAAGACCGACGAGGACGGCCTCATCGTCGCTCGCGGCCGGAACGTGTTCGCGGTGCTCAACCTCTATCCGTACAACCCCGGCCACCTGCTCATCTGCCCCTACCGCCACGTTGCGGACTACACGGACCTGACCGCGGACGAGACCGTCGAACTCGCCGAATTCACCCAACAGGCGATGCGCGTCATCCGGGCCGTGTCCGGACCCCACGGATTCAACCTGGGCATGAACCAGGGACCGGTCGCCGGAGCCGGAATCGCCGCGCACCTGCACCAGCACGTCGTCCCGCGCTGGGGCGGAGACGCGAACTTCCTGCCCGTGATCGCCCAGACGAAGGCCCTGCCGCAAGTGCACGCCGATGTGCAGGCACGCCTGTCAAAGGAATGGAACCGATGAACCCTGAAGACCTCGGCACTCTTGCCGAGTACTCCTCGCCCGTGCTGCGCGGCGCTGACACCGTCATCACGATCCGGCGACCCGATCTGGAGACCAACAGCTACCTCGCGCAGCTGTTCTCCCTGACCGAGGACGGCTCCCGGCGGCTGACCCACTCATGGTCGGACTCGGCCCCGCAGTGCGGCCGAAGCTGGTCGGGCTACCTGAGTGCAGAGAGGAAAACCGCCCCGCAGCTCTTCGTCGGCGACAGCCTCGAGACGGCGCACCAGATCACGGACAGCCACCTCGGCGTCTCCGAGTTCGCCCTCGACGACTCCCGGGCCAGGGCTCTCTACGTCGCCCGGGTCGCCGAACCCGGCCGCTACGGACTCGACGAGTCCATCCCGGAGACCGAAGAATCCCCACGGCGGATCACCTCGGCGTCCTACCTGGCCAACGGCCTCGGCTATACGAACGACCGACCGGCCCGTGCCTTCCTCGTCGACCTCTCCGAACCCGGTCTCGGCACGGTCGGCCTTCGCGGAGCCTCCGAAGTGCCGCTGTCGACTCTGCTGACCACCCCGGACACCGATGTCCACGATCCGCAGTTCTCCCCGAACGGCACACGCGTGTCCGTGGTCTCCGCTCTCCACCCCGACCAGGGACAGCCCGATCTGCGCTCCACGGTATGGCTGCTCGAGGGTGAGGGCCCGACCCCGCTCGAGCTGCCCTCCATGGACGTCGGTCTGCACCGGTGGCTCGACGAGGACACCGTGCTGCTGCTCGGCAACGCTCTGACCCGAGACGAACTCGACTTCGTCGGGCAGATGCCCGGACTCTTCGTCCACGACCTGACAACGGCTTCCACGAGGCGGCTGACGGACCCGGAGACTGTGGCCATGGCATCGATCCCGCCGCGAATCGACGGGGGAGCGATCATCGCCGCCGTCGACACCGACGGAGCCACCCGTGTCGTTCGCATCGGCCTCGACGCCGCAGAGATCGGCTTCGACGAACTCGAGTTCCTCACCGACGACACCACAGTCGTCAACGGCTTCGACCTCAACGACGCGGCCCTCGTCTTCACCGGGGCGACCCCGCAGTCCCCGGCGGTGCTCGGCCGCATCCCCATCGATGGCCGCCCGGATTCCGGGACCGCCTCGGCGCCGGGCGACGTTGTCGTCGTCAAGGAACATCCGGGGCCGGCGAACTCCGTCCTGCCCCAGGTGCTGCGTGTGCCCGGCGAATCCGGCACGATCACCGGCTGGCTGGCCAAACCGCACGGTGAGGGGCCCTTCCCGGTCATCCTCAACATCCACGGCGGACCCTTCGCCCAGTACACCCACTCGTGGTTCGACGAGACCCAGGTGCTCACCTCCGCGGGATATGCAGTCGTGTTCTCGAACCCGCGCGGCTCCGGCGGGCGCACCCGCAGCTGGGGGATCGCAGTCCAAGGCGACATGGCGGCACCGGCGATGGCCGACGTGCTCGCCGTCCTCGACCACGCCCTCGAATCCGATCCCACCCTCGACAGCAGCCGTCTGGGCATCCAGGGCGGATCGTATGGGGGATATCTCACAGCCATGACGATCGCCGCGGACCAGCGCTTCCGCGGAGCCATCGTCGAACGCGGCTACCTCGACCCCGACAGCTTCGTCGGAACCTCCGACATCGGCCGCTTCTTCACCGAGGAGTACACGAGCCGCAGCCGTGAGGCGATCGTGCGCCAATCGCCCCTGGCCCATGCCCCGCAGGTCGGCACACCGACCCTGGTGATGCATTCGGAACGCGACTTCCGCTGCCCGCTGGAACAGGCCCAGCAGTACTATGCGGCCCTGCAGCGAGCCGGAGTCGACACCGAGATGCTCATCTTCCCAGGCGAGAACCACGAGCTCTCCCGGGCCGGCCAGCCTCGCCACCGCAGGCAGCGCTTCGAAGCCATCCTCGACTGGTGGGATCGGCATCTGAGCGGCCGGAAACGGACGCAGCCAGAGGGCGAGCGACATCGCCCGCAAGCGGCTGACCCGAGCGCCGCCGCAGCGCCCGACTCCGCGTCATGAGCGTCGAGTTGGTCGGGAAAGCACAGAGCCGATATCGTTCTCTGGACCGCTGTCGCGCTCTTGCCGAAATCCCCCAGCATCATTATTCTGCAAACACTTGCCTCCTCTCGCCGCCGACCACTGGAGAAACATGAAACCTCGTAAAGCCTCAAGGGTCGTTTTACTCAATGAGCGCGACGAGGTTCTCCTGATCCGGGCCCAAGATCTGCTCACACCCAGTCACCAATGGTGGATGACCTGCGGCGGCGGCTCCGAACTCGGCGAGTCGGCTGCGCAGACGGCGGCCCGGGAGCTGGCGGAGGAGACCGGGATCGAATGCGAACCGCACGAACTCATCGGCCCCCTGGCCACTCGTGACGAGGTCTTCGAGTTCACGGAGAAGTCGCTGCGCCAAGTCGAGACGTACTTCGCGTTCCGCACCGCTGAGGACATCGAACTCGAAGACGCGGTCTGGACGGACATCGAGAAGCGCAGCCTGCTCGAATTCCGCTGGTGGACCCGCGAGGAGCTTCTGGACACGACGGAGACGATCTATCCGAAGAATCTGCTGGGCCTCATCGATCTGGCCACCGCCGGGTCCGTTCCCGAAGTGCCGCTGGTCATCGACTGAACCCGCGTCTGCGGCCGAACACCGGCCGGCGCAGACCTCCGCACGGGCGTCTGCACAAGTCTCCTCGGTCAGCGTATAGACTTGAGAGGCTGTAACTACAGGAAGGAACACCAGTGTCAGGTCATTCCAAATGGGCAACGACTAAACACAAGAAAGCTGCCATCGATGCCAAGCGCGGCAAACTCTTCGCCAAGCTGATCAAGAACATCGAGGTTGCCGCTCGCAACGGTGGACCTGACCCCGACGGCAACCCGACGCTGTTCGATGCGATCCAGAAGGCGAAGAAGAACTCGGTCCCCGCCGACAACATCACCCGCGCGGTCAAGCGCGGCGGCGGCCTCGACGGTTCCGGAGTCAACTACGAGACGATCATGTACGAAGGCTACGCCGCCGGCGGTGTGGCGCTGCTCATCGAGTGCCTCACCGACAACCGCAACCGTGCGGCCTCCGAGGTGCGCGTGGCCGTGACCCGCAACGGCGGGAGCATGGCCGATCCGGGCTCCGTGACGTACAACTTCAACCGCAGGGGCGTCATCACCGTGGGTGCGGACGAGACCGATGAAGAGGCCATCCTGCTGGCGACCATGGACGCCGGAGCCGAAGAGGTCAAGGAAGTCGGCGAGAAGTTCGAGATCATCTGCGAGGCCACCGACCTCGTGGCCGTGCGCACCGCCCTCGTCGACGCCGGAATCGACTACGACTCGGCCGAAGCCTCATTCGTTCCCGAGCTCGAGGTCAGCCTCGACGCGGAGACCGCGCAGAAGGTCTTCACCCTCATCGACGCGCTCGAAGACAGCGACGAGGTGCAGAACGTCTACTCGAACGCCGATGTCAGCGATGAGGTCCTCGCCGAACTCGATGCCTGATGCGCATCCTCGGCGTTGATCCCGGTCTGACCCGGTGCGGGCTCGGTGTCATCGACACCCTGCCCGCCCGGAAGGCGAAGATGGTCGCCGTCGACGTTCTGCGCACCCCTTCGGCCGACTCTGTCGACCTGCGTCTCGGATCCATCGCCGAGTCGTTCGACACCTGGTTGGACAGGTACCGTCCCGACGTCGTGGCCATCGAACGGGTCTTCGCCCGCAACGACGTGTCCACGATCATGGGTACGGCCCAGGCATCGGGACTGACCATGGGGCTGGCGGCCCGCCGCGGACTGCCCGTGGCCATGCACACCCCGTCCGAGGTCAAGGCCGCGATCACCGGCTCCGGTCGTGCCGACAAGAAGCAGATCACTTCGATGGTGACGCGGATCCTCGGACTCGACGCACCGCCGAAGCCCGCCGATGCCGCCGATGCTCTGGCGATCGCCATCTGCCATTCCTGGCGCGGGGCCCTGTCGGCCCAATCGACACCGGGCATGAACAAGGACCTCACCGAACGCAAGGCCGGCGGCCGCCAGGGCAGCGGACTGACGAAGGCCCAGCAGCAGTGGGCCGAGGCTATGCGGCGCGCCAAATGAGTGTGGGGGAGCGGGTGCCTGCTAACCTGGATTCGTACACGTGTTCCCTTAAGAAAGGCTGTTCGTGATCAGTTTCCTCAGCGGTACGGTGCATCGGATCGCAGCTGACCACCTCGTCGTTCTCACCTACGGAGTCGGCCGCAAGGTCCACGTCACCCCCGATACACTGGCCGGAACCCGGCACGGCGCCGAGATCGAACTGGTCACCAGCCTCGTGGTGCGCGAAGACTCGATGACCCTCTACGGCTTCACCACCGAAGACGAGAACCACACCTTCGACGTGCTCCTGTCGATCTCCGGAATCGGCCCCCGTCTGGCGATGGCGATCCTGTCGGTCATGGGACCCGACGAACTCGCCGCCGCGATCACGAATCAGAACGCCGATGCGCTCACCCGGGTGCCGGGAATCGGGAAGAAGGGCGCCTCGCGCATCATCCTCGAACTCGAGAACAAGCTGCCCAAACTCACCGCGTCCGCTCCCGGACCGACTCTGTCCTTCGGCGGCGGCAATCAGCAGGTCGTCGACGCTCTCGTGGGCCTCGGCTGGAAGGAACCGCAGGCCGAAGAGGTCGTCGCCGAGGTCGTCAAGGAGACCGGCGCTGAAGCCGGCACTTCTGTGGTCCTCAAGGCCGCACTGAAGGTCCTGGGTGCGAAGAGATGACGAGTTCCTTCGATCCTGGCTCCTACGAGATGGACTTCGGTGATCAGGACCTGACCGGGGCCGAACAGGACAGACTCGTCTCCGGCCGCGCCGAGACCGCCGAACGCGATGCCGAAGCTGCACTGCGCCCGAAGGGCCTGGCCGACTTCATCGGCCAGCCGCAGGTGCGGGAACAGCTCTCACTCGTCCTCGATGCGGCAAAGGCCCGGCAGAAAGCACCCGACCATGTGCTGCTCTCCGGTCCTCCCGGACTCGGCAAGACCACTCTGGCGATGATCATCGCCCATGAGATGAACTCGAGTCTGCGGGTGACGTCCGGACCGGCCGTCCAGCATGCCGGTGACCTTGCGGCCATCCTGTCCTCCCTCGAAGAGGGCGAAGTCCTCTTCATCGACGAGATCCACCGGATGGCCCGCGCCGCCGAAGAGATGCTGTATGTGGCGATGGAGGACTTCCGGGTCGACGTCATCGTCGGCAAGGGCCCAGGTGCCACCGCGATCCCGCTCGACCTCCCGCAGTTCACCCTCGTCGGGGCCACCACCCGGTCCGGTCTGCTGCCGGCACCGCTGCGCGACCGCTTCGGCTTCACCGCCCTGCTCGATTTCTATTCGAGTGCCGACCTGCTCACCGTTCTGCAGCGCTCGGCCCGGATGCTCGGCATCGATTCCGAGCTCGCCGGGCTCGAAGAGATCTCCACCCGTTCCCGCGGCACCCCGCGTATCGCGAACCGACTGCTGCGACGCGTCCGCGACTGGGCGCAGGTGCGCGGGAGCGGAATCATCGACGAGGAAGCCGCCACCAAGGCCCTGCGCGTCTACGAGGTCGACGAACTCGGTCTCGACCGCCTCGACAGATCGGTTCTGCAGGTGCTGTGCCGGCGTTTCGGCGGCGGACCGGTGGGCCTGGGAACCCTCGCAGTCTCCGTCGGCGAAGAAGCCGACACGGTCGAAACCGTGTCCGAACCCTACCTCGTGCGGGAGGGCCTGATCAGTCGGACTCCACGCGGACGCGTGGCCACCTCTGCGGCCTGGAAGCACCTGAAAATGCAGATCCCAGCAAACTATGAGTTCTGAACCCCGCATTTGAGTTCGCTATGAGAGGTGAGGACGAACTAAGCTGGTTCACTGATTCATTCATATGAAAGGCTGATATCTGTGGATTTGCTGATCCCTCTTGCGCTTGCCGCGCTGCTGATCTTCTTCCTGTTCAATTCTCGGCGTAAGCAGAAAGCGCGTGCGGAGCAGATCAAATCGGGTCTCGTGCCCGGCGCAACCGTGATGACGACCTTCGGTGTCTTCGGCACCGTGCTCTCGATCGACGAAGAGAACAACCAGGTGACGATCGAATCCGGCCCCGGAACGGTTCTGCGCGTCCACCGCCAGGCCATCGGCCAGGTCGAGAACAACGAGGCCGCACCCGTCGACGCCCCCGGCGCCGCCGCTCCCGCCGCCGATTCCGATATCGACGCCGACGCCGTCGAGGAGAAGCCGGCCATCACCGATGCCGAGCTCGACGCCATGAACGAACGCAAGCGCGCCGAGACGGACGCTCCGGACGAGGACGCCGCTGAGGAAACAGTCGCGGACGACTCCGCTGCGGGTGCCGAGGACGTCGACGCCGAGACCACCGCTGAGATCGATGCCGATTCCGCCGATGCGGACGACGATTCCACGGACTCCACGGACTCGGATTCCGACAAGAAGAACTGATCCGTTCTCGCACTCTGCTCCCGACTGAAAGCTGAAACGTGTCCGATATCGAAGAAAAACCACGACCTGGTTTGCGCTTCCTGTGGCTGACTATCGTCACCGTGGCTCTCGCCGCAATCATCGCCGGCGGTGTCATCTGGTCGAATGCCACGACGACTCCCAAACTCGCACTTGACCTCGAGGGCGGAACGTCGATAATTCTGGAACCGCAGGTGTCCGAGGGCACGGATATCAGCAAGGAGCAGCTCGATCAGGCGGTGGCGATCATCCGCCAGCGTGTCGACTCGACCGGTGTCTCCGAAGCAGAGATCACGACGCAGGGCGACCGCAATATCGTCGTGAATCTTCCGGGCAACCCCGACGAGGAGACACGTAACCTCGTCCGGTCGTCGGCTCAGCTGGTGTTCCGCCGCGTGGCGCTGGTCGGTGACCCGCGTTCGCAGGAGCAGATCCAGAAGGAGCAGGAGAAGAGCGGCGAAAGCGGAGACAGCGGGGATTCCTCGGGATCCGATGACGGACTGAGCGACGAAGAGCGCAAACGCCTCGAGGATCTCACCGGTGCCGATTCGAAGGGCGATGGCCAGGGCGAGGAACAGGCACCGTCCGGCGGCGGCGATGCCGTCAACGCCGGCGGCTCGACCGAGAAACAGGCCGATGAGGCCCCCGAGCAGACGAAGACCTCGGAGTCGGAGAGCAAAGACGCGGAGAAGTCCGGCGAAGGCAGCGGGTCGAGCGAAGGCACGAAGGTCACCGACTCGACACCGCGGCCTCTCTTCGATCCCGAGAAGGACTCCTCCGAGTGGCAGACCGAAGGGATCATCAAGGAATACACGGAGCTCGACTGCACGAACAAGAAGAACCGGACGGGAGGCGAACAGCAGCCTTCCGACAAACCGGTCGTCTCGTGCTCCCAAGACGGACAGGCGAAGTACATCCTCGGACCAGTCGAACTCTCCGGTGATCACCTCGCCGATGCCAACGCGGGCTATGCCTCAGGAGCAAATGGCGTGCAGACCAACAACCCTGCCGTCAACCTGTCCTTCGATGCCACCGGGCGTGAGATCTTCAAGCAGATCACCTCGGACATCACCGGCAAGCAGCAGCCGTACAACCAGTTCGCGATCGAGCTCGACGGCCTCGTGCTCTCGGCTCCGTCCTCGAACGCGGTGATCACCGACGGCAACGCCCAAATCACGGGTGACTTCAGCCTCGACGAGGCGCAGACTCTGGCCAACCAGCTCAAGAACGGTTCGCTGCCGCTGAGCTTCCAGGTCCAGAGCGAGGATCAGATCTCGCCGACCCTGGGTTCGAACTACCTCAAGATCGGTCTGCTCACCGGACTCGTCGGACTCATCCTCGTCGTCGTCTACTCGCTGCTCCAGTACCGGGTGCTCGGCCTCGTCACCGTCTCGAGCCTCGTCGTCGCCGGTGTGCTCACCTATCTGCTGCTGCTGTTGGCATCGTGGAGATACGGCTACCGCCTGTCCCTGGCCGGTGTCGCCGGTATCATCATCGGCATCGGCATGGCGGCTGACTCGTTCATCGTCTACTTCGAACGTGTGAGAGACGAGCTGCGCAGCGGGCGCAATCTGCTCTCCGCAGTCGAAGTCGGCTGGGACCGGGCCAAGCGGACGATCTACGCTTCGAAGGCCGTGAACATGCTCGCCGCGGTCATCCTCTACATCCTGGCCGTCGGATCGGTGCGAGGCTTCGCCTTCACCCTGGGTCTGACCGTGATCATCGACGTGCTCATCGTCTTCCTATTCACCCACCCGATGCTGCAGGTCCTGGCCCGCACGAAGTTCTTCGGCGAAGGCCACCCGCTGTCGGGTATGGACCCGCGTCTGCTCGGAGTCAAACCAGCCGCATATCGCGGTGCCCTCAACCTGTCCATCGATGACCAGGACAAGACGCCCGAGGCCAAGCGTCGTGAGAAGGCGCGGATGCGCAAGGCGGGAATGACCGCCGAGGACACATCCGGCACGACCGCAGCGGCGACGGCTGCGGCCGAGTCAGAGGAGAGCACGACGACGTCCACGACCGACAAGGCCGAGTCCGGGAAGTCGAAGGCCGCGAAGTCGAAATCCGCGAAGACCGCAGCGTCGACGGGCGGTATGACCATCGCCGAGCGGAAGGCCGCGGCCCGACGCGCCGAAGAAGAGGATGCCGCCGAAGACTCGGCGGCTCAAGACGGCAAGGAGGCTGACAAGTGAAACGGTTCTTTGCCTGGGGCAACCGGCTGCACAGCGGCGAATCATCGATCCCATTCGTCGGCAAGGCGAAGCTGTGGCTGAGCATCGCCGGAGTCCTCGTCCTCCTCTCCCTCCTCGTTCCCCTCATCTTCGGATTCAACTTCGGCATCGCCTTCAAGGGCGGTTCGCAGTTCCAGGTCGACCATGTCACCGACACCTCCGCTGCCAAGGGCGAAGGCATCGTCAACGACGTCGTCTCCGGGTCCGAGCCGCGCCTGACGCCGACCAGTGACACGGCCGTCCAGATCGAGACGAACCAGCTCACCGACCCGCAGATGCAGGAAGTCCGCGACGGTCTCGTCGCCGGCTACGACGTGAAGGTCGAAGACGTCACCTCGACGTTCGTCGGGCCCGAATGGGGCCAGGACGTGACGTCGAAGATGATCCGCGCGCTCGTCATCTTCGTGGCCATCGCGCTCATCGTCATGGCGCTGTACTTCCGCACGTGGAAGATGTCGGTCGCGGCGATCGTGGGCCTCTTCGCCGTGATGATCGTGACCATGGGCATCTACTCGGCCACCGGCTTCGAAGTCACTCCGGAGGCCATCATCGGCTTCCTCACCGTGCTCAGCTTCTCGCTCTATGACACGGTGGTCGTCTTCGACAAGATCCGAGAGAACACGACCCGATTCGGGGAGAAACGGAACCTGAAGTTCTCCGAGCTGGTCAATCTCGGTGTGAATCAGACGACCGTGCGCTCGATCAACACCTCGGTGGTGTCCGTGCTGCCGATCGCCTCGATCCTCTTCATCGGTGTGTTCCTGCTCGGTGCGGGAACACTGGTCGATATCTCGCTGTCCCTGTTCATCGGTACTATAGTGGCAGCCGCTTCGACGCTGTTCGTCGCGAGCCCCCTCTACGCCGTCCTCCGGGCAAACGAACCGGCGGTCAAGGAACAGGAGGAGGCCGTGCGTGAATTACGCTTGAAGAACGGGGGAGCAGACGTCCCACCGGTGATGCACGCCGAAGTCTGATTCCCGAGAGAGGAGATGTTGTGGCTTCGTCCGCCGATTCGCGCCGTCCGCGAGGCATCTCCCGCTTAGCGTGGTGGGCGGCCAGGGCGCAGAACAACCCCGGCTACCCGAGAGTGCTCGGTCCGATGATCCGGGCTCTGCAGTCGAACCATCCGAAAGCGGACATCGACCTCGTCGTCCGAGCCTATAAGGTCGCCGAGGAGGCTCACCGCGGGCAGACCCGGAAGTCCGGTGACGCCTATATCACCCACCCCATCGCGGTCGCGACCATCCTCGCCGAGATCGGCATGCTGCCGGTCACGCTCGCCGCCGCGCTGCTGCACGACACGGTCGAAGACACGTCGTATTCGCTCGCAGAGCTCACCGAGGAATTCGGGGCCGAAGTCGCGGCCATGGTCGACGGGGTGACGAAGCTCGACAAACTCACCTACGGCCAGGCCGCGCAGTCCGAGACCGTGCGCAAGATGATCGTGGCGATGGCCAAGGACATCCGCGTGCTCGTCATCAAGCTCGCCGACCGTCTCCACAACGCGCGCACCTGGCGTTTCGTCCCGGCCTCGTCGAGCACGAAGAAGGCCCGCGAGACCCTCGACATCTTCGCCCCGCTGGCACACCGGCTGGGCATGAACACGATCAAATGGGAACTCGAAGACCTGTCCTTCCAGGTCCTCCATCCCAAGGTCTATGACGAAGTGGTCCGGCTCGTCGCGGACCGGGCTCCCGAACGCGAGAAGTATCTGGCCACGGTCTCCGAGGAGCTCCAGGGCGAGCTCAAGGAATCCGGGATCGAGGCCTCCATCACGGGACGACCCAAGCACTACTACTCGATCTATCAGAAGATGGTCGTGCGCGGACACGAGTTCGCCGACATCTACGATCTCGTCGGAGTCCGCGTCCTCGTCGAATCCGTGCGCGAGTGCTATGCCACCCTCGGCATCGTCCACGCCCGCTGGAACCCGGTTCCCGGGCGGTTCAAGGACTATATCGCAATGCCGAAGTACAACATGTACCAGAGCCTGCACACCACGGTGATCGGGCCGGCCGGCAAACCCGTCGAGATCCAGATCCGCACCCACGAGATGGATCGACGCGCAGAATTCGGCGTCGCCGCTCATTGGAAGTACAAGGACCTGAACAAGTCGTCGAAGGCCGTGACCTCGAACACCGCACGCTCGGTGAAGGTCTCCGACGCCGGCGAGGTCGACGACGCGGCCTGGCTGCGGCAGCTGCTGGACTGGCAGCGTGAGGTCTCCGACCCCGATGAGTTCCTCGACAGCCTCCGCTATGAGGTGAATTCGAAGGAGGTCTACGTCTTCACTCCCAAGGGCGAGGTGATGAGCCTGCCATCGGGAGCCACCCCCATCGACTTCGCCTATGCCGTGCACACCGAGGTCGGGCACAAGACCATGGGTGCCCGCGTCAACGGCCGCCTGGTCGCTTTGGACACGGAGCTGAAGAACGGGGACTCCGTCGAGGTCTTCACCTCGAAGGACGAGAACGCCGGGCCCAGCCGCGACTGGCTCGGCTTCGTCAAGAGCCCGCGGGCCCGGAGCAAGATCCGTCAGTGGTTCTCGAAGGAGCGCCGCGAAGAGGCGATCGAGAACGGCCGCGAACAGCTCGCCAGAGCGATGCGCCGCCATACCTTCTCCGCGGCCACGCTGATGAGCCAGGAGGCCCTCCAGGTCGTCGCCACAGAGATGCGTCTGCCCGATGTCAGCGCCCTCTACGCCGCGATCGGCAACGGTGTGTCCTCGGCCCAGCACGTCGTCGACCTGCTGGCCAAGGAAGTCGGGGAGGACGACGAGTCGGTCGCGCTGCCTCCGGAGCCGCGCAACCGCACCGGTCAGTCCTCGGGGCACCATTCTTCGTCCGAAGGCGTGATCGTCAAGGGCGTCGACGACGTGCTCGTCAAACTCGCCCGCTGCTGCACCCCGGTGCCGGGAGACGAGATCCTCGGCTTCGTCACGCGCGGCTCGGGCGTGTCCGTGCATCGTGTCGACTGCCCGAACGTGGCCTCACTCAGACGTGAACCCGAACGCATGGTCGAGGTGTCCTGGGGTGAGAAGACGAGCGGAATCTACCTCGTCCAGATCCAGGTCGAAGCTCTCGACCGTGCCGGTCTGCTCTCCGACATCACGAAGGTCCTCACCGAGACCCATGTGAACATCCTGTCGGCGACGGTCGGCACGTCCCGGGCACGCGTGGCCCAGTCGAAGTTCGTCTTCGAGATGAGCGATGCCAGCCATCTGGACACGGTGCTCTCTGCCGTGCGCAAGGTTGAAGGCGTCTTCGACGTCTACCGCATCTCCGGCGGCTGATCCTCCCGGTCGATTCCGATCCCGTCGAGGGCATGGCCGTCTGCGGCGGCACTGTCCAAGGCGGCGCGCATCTGGGCGACGAATGGTCGACGGGCCACCTGAGAGAGGTAGTCCCGGAGACGATGGCGCAGGCCGGTGGGGATCTCCGCAATGATTCCCCGCAGCGCCTGCGGTGACTCTGCGGTGCGGAACCGGAAATGCGGGAAGAGCAGATCGTAGAGCGTCCGTTCCTCCGTTGTGATGGGCAGTCCGTCGATGAGGCACCATTCGTCGTCCGCCAGCGTCGTCTCGTGGACGTCGAAACCGTCATCGGCGATCCACCGTCTTCTGGGCAGAGTGATGCAGTTCAGCGGAGCGGGAGCCCGGCCGAGACCGCGATGCACCCACCAAGCGCTGTCATGGGAGACTGCGAGCCCCGGTGGGATGAGCGAATGCAGAGCGGCCATCCGCTCCGCGGGGGAGAGGATCGCGCCCTTGCGCACCCACGTCGATTCGGTCAGTCGGATGAGCAGACCGTCGAGGGTGAGCTCGGTGAGCTGCTCGTACCCGAAGTCCCGCAGATGAAACAACGCCTCCATACCCGCACTATCGTCGGGTGTGGAGGCGTTGACAAGACGTCGGCTGCCGCCTGTGGACAGTTGGGGACTCGAACGCCCGAACCTGTGGACGAGCGGAGAGTCCTCAGTCGAGCTCCGCGGCGGTCTGTGCGAGCTGATCCCTCCAGGCGCGGCGGGCGTCAAGAGCTTCCTGCGCCTCCGCGACGGCTTTCCCATCGCCACCGGACTTCGCGGTCTCGAGCTTCTTCTCGAGTTCGACGATCGACTCGTCGAGCTGATTGAGCGCACCCGAGGTGCGGGCCTTCGTCTCCGGGTTGCTGCGCTGCCAAGCGGCTTCCTCGGCATCGGCGAGCGCACGCTCGACATCGCGCAGACCGTTCTCCATCCGGGAGACATCGGCACGGGGGACCTTCCCGGCTTCCTCCCACTGGTCCTGGATGGTGCGCAGATCACGCTTGGCCGCCACCGGATCGGTGATCGGCAGCAGCGCCTGCGCCTTCTTCAGCAGCTCTTCCTTGACGACGAGGTTGCCCTTGAACTCCTCGTCCAGCGCGGCGTTCTCCGCATCGCGAGCGGAGAAGAACACGTCCTGTGCGGCTCGGAACCGTGCCCACAGAGCGTCATCGTCCTTGCGGGACGCACGCGGGGCACGCTTCCACTGGCTCATCAGGTCCTTGTACTTCTGGGACACGGTCCGGAAATCGGTCGAGGCCGACAGCGACTCCGCCTCGGCGACGATCTTCTCCTTGATCCGCTTGCCCTCGGCATTGACCTTGTCGAGTTCGGCGAAGAACTCCTTGCGCTTGTGTTCGAAGCTGTTCCGGGCCTGCGAGAACCGGCCCCAGAGCTCCTGATCGACGGCACGCGGCAGACGCGGTCCGCTGCGCTGCATGTCCTTCCACTGTGCGAAGAGCTCGCGCAGACGGGCACCCGACTGCTTCCACTGGATCTTCGACGGATCCTGTTTGGCCAGGGACTCGGCCTCGACGACGAGAGCCTCACGGTCCTCGGCGGCGGCGAGCTTCGCAGCCTGGGCGCGAGCGGCCTGTCGGGACTCCGTGGCCTCGGCATCGGAGATGAGAGTGTCGAGGGTGGTGCTCAGCCCTTTGAGATCACCGACGACATTGGCCTCCGGCAGCGACTCCTGCAGCGTCTTCGCCGCCGCCACGATCTCACGGCCGGGAGCACCGGCGGAGAGGCGATTGCGCAGCAGGACCGCACTCTCGGCGAGTTCGACGTACTTCTTCGCGAAGTACTCGAGCGCCTCATCGGGAGTGGCATCCGGGTACTGACCGACGGCCCGCTCGCCCTCAGCGGTGGTGACGAACACATTGCCTTGTGCATCGGCCCGACCATGAGTCACTGCGCGAGCCACCTCGGCGTCGTGGTCGATATGGCTGGCGTTGACCACCTGCGCCGCCTGCGGACGCGGCAGCGACGACGGACGGGGGGTCGGCTTCGGTGTCGGGGTCGACATGGTTCTCACCTTGTTTCCATCGGTCGAACCGGCAGGTCTTCACACCCGCCGATCACTCGATTGTGGGATAGACGTTATCCCAGCATAACCATCGGCGCGCGTGTAGATAGACTTTGCACATGGATGTGTTCTCGACCAACGCCGAATTCCTCGACGTCAACTGCTATGCCGTGCGCGCAGACGGCTCCAGCGACTGCATTCTCATCGACTCCGGATACGACTGCGCCCCCGGACTCGACAAGCTGCTGAGCGAAGAGGGACTGGAGCCGCAGGCGATCTTCCTCACCCACGGCCACCCCGACCATATCCTGGGCCTGACCAACGTGCTCGCCCGCTGGAACGTGCCCGTCCACCTCGGCACCCCGGACAAGTACCGGCTGGACTCACCGGCGACGACGCTCAATCCGCAGTTCGCGGCGATGCTCGCCCCGCTGGTCGAAGACTGGAACGCACCCGCGGCCGAGGACATCACCGACGGGCAGAGCTTCGAGATCGCGGGGCTGACCATCACCGCGGTCGCCGCACCCGGCCATACCGAAGGCTCCATGCTGCTGCGCGTCGTCGACGGCGAGGAAGAGGCCATCTTCACCGGTGACGTCGTCTTCGCCGGAGCCGTCGGCCGTGTCGACCTGCCCGGGGGAGACCCGCAGGCGATGCAGGAGTCGCTGCGGGCATTCACGACGCTGCCCGATGCGCCGATCTATCCTGGACACGGCCCGGCGACACGGGTCAGCACGGAAATCGCGACGAACCCGTTCTTCTGAGCGGATCCGACCGAGCGGTCGCACCCGCCCGACCAGCCACCGGAACTCACCCGAGACCACCCGATTCAGCGGTGCCCCACGGCATCGCATCAGCACCGAAAGCAAGGAGCACCATGGCGAAGTCAGCCCGTCTGTCCGGATTCCCGGAACGACTCCCGGCCGAACGCGTGATCGAGAAGGCCATCATCGACACCCTCGAACACACCTTCGCCCTGCACGGGTTCTCCGCCCTCAACCACCGCGCCGTCGAACCCATCAGCCAGCTGGCCAAGGACGGAGAGATCGACAAGGAGATCTTCGCCGTCTCCCGTCTGCACTCCGACGGCGCCGAACGCAACCCGCTCGGCCTCCACTTCGATCTCACGGTTCCCCTGGCCCGCTATATCGCCGACAATGCCAACGAACTGAGCTTCCCGTTCAAGGCCGCCCGCGTCCAGCCCGTCTGGCGAGGCGAACGGCCACAGGCCGGCCGCTACCGCGAGTTCATCCAGGCCGATATCGACGTCATCGCCGATGGTGAGCTGCCCGGACACTTCGAAGTCGAGATCCCCCTGGCTGTGGCCGACGCATTCTCCCGGCTCGCTCCTCTCGGCGTGCCCGGAATCAAGATCCTCGTCAACGACCGCAGGCTGCTCGAAGGCTTCGCCCGCGGAATCGGACTGACGGACATCCAGGCCGTGCTGCGCTGCCTCGACAAGTACGACAAGATCGGCCCCGCCGAGGTCGGTGAGCTGCTCGCCGCCGAAGCCGGCGCCGACGAGGAACAGCAGCATCTGTGCCTGGCGCTGGCCGCCATCGAATCCGACTCCCCGGACTTCGCCGATCAGGTGCGCGCCCTCGGCGTCGACCACCCGCTGCTCGACGCCGGACTCGAATCGCTGACGACCCTGCTGCGTGCCGCAGCCGAACGGGCGCCGGGAGTCGTCGTCGCCCAGCTCAAGATCGCCCGCGGCCTCGACTACTACACGGGAGCGGTCTACGAGACCCAGCTGATCGGCCACGAAGAGCTCGGCTCCGTGTCCTCCGGCGGACGCTACGATTCGCTGGCGACCGTGGGCAAGAGGAACTATCCCGGGGTGGGCATGTCCATCGGCGTCTCGCGTCTCATGGCGTTCATCCTCGGCGAAGCTTCGGAGATCCGCGCCACCCGCGGCACCCCCTCGGCCGTCGTCATCGCCGTCACCGAGGAGGCCCGGCGCGGAGAGGCCGACGCCGTGGCCGCGACTCTCCGGTCCAGGGACATCCCCTGTGAGGTGTCGCCGAACGCCGCGAAGTTCGGCAAGCAGATCCGCTACGCCGAACGCCGCGACATCCCGTTCGTCTGGTTCACCGACGGTGAGTCCGGCCACGAGGTCAAGGACATCCGCTCGGGAGAGCAGACCACCGCCGATCCGGCCACGTGGACTCCTGCAGAGGACGACCTCTGGCCACGCGTGTACCGGAGCTGACGGAAGGGCGACTATCATTGTTCAGGCGCTAGACCACAACATCACAAAGGAGCCCTAGGTGCTGCGAAGCCACGAAGCCGGAAGCCTGCGAGCCGCGAACGCAGGAGAAACCGTCACCCTCACCGGGTGGGTCGATCGTCGTCGCGATCACGGAGGTGTGGCCTTCATCGATCTGCGCGACGCTTCGGGAATCGTGCAGGTCGTCGTCCGCGAGGACGACGCCCACCAGCTGCGCAACGAGACCGTCGTCAAGGCCACCGGCACCGTGTCGGTCCGCCCCGAGGGCAACACGAACCCGAACCTGCCGACCGGTGAGATCGAGATCATCGACACCAGCGTCGAAGTGCTCTCGCAGGCGGCTGCGCTGCCGTTCCAGGTCTCCGACCACGCCGAGGACTCCGGTGCCGTGGGTGAGGAGACCCGTCTGCGCTACCGGTACCTCGATCTGCGCCGCTCCGGCCCGGCGAAGACCATCCGCCTGCGCTCCGACGTCAACAAGGCGGCACGGTCGGTCCTCGATGCCCACAGCTTCGTCGAGGTCGAGACCCCGACCCTGACGAAGTCCACTCCGGAAGGCGCCCGCGACTTCCTCGTGCCCGCCCGCCTCAAGCCCGGCTCCTGGTACGCCCTGCCGCAGTCGCCGCAGCTGTTCAAACAGCTGCTGCAGGTCGCCGGCATGGAACGGTACTACCAGATCGCCCGCTGCTACCGCGACGAGGACTTCCGCGCCGACCGTCAGCCCGAGTTCACCCAGCTCGACATCGAAGCCTCCTTCGTCGAGCAGGAGGACATCATCGCTCTGGCCGAAGAGATCCTCACCGCACTGTGGAAGCTCATCGGCTACGACATCACCACGCCGATCCCGCACATCACCTACCACGAGGCGATGGAGAAGTACGGTTCGGACAAGCCGGACCTGCGCTTCGGCCTCGAGCTGCACAACCTCACCGAATTCTTCAAGGACACCCCGTTCCGCGTCTTCCAGTCGCCGTACGTCGGTTCCGTCGTCTACCCCGGCGGCGGATCGCTGCCGCGCCGTCAGCTCGACGGCTGGCAGGACTGGGCCAAGCAGCGCGGCGCCAAGGGACTGGCCTACGTGCTCGTGGCAGAAGACGGCACGCTGTCCGGCCCCGTGGCCAAGAACATCTCCGAGGAGGAGAAGACCGGACTCGTCGCCGCCGCCGGAGCGAGCCCGGGCGATGCCATCTTCTTCGCCGCCGGTGAGGCGAACTCCTCCCGCGCCCTGCTCGGCGCCGCACGCAACGAGATCGCTGCCCGCACCGGTCTGATCAAGGACGGCGACTGGGCCTTCGTGTGGGTCGTCGACGCGCCCCTGTTCGAATCGGCTGCCGACGCTCAGGCCGCCGGAGACGTCGCCGTCGGCGGTGGTCAGTGGACGGCCGTCCACCACGCCTTCACCGCACCGAAGCCCGAATTCCTCGACACTCTCGAAGAGGACCCGGGCGCGGCACTGGCCTACGCCTACGACATCGTGTGCAACGGCAACGAGATCGGCGGCGGCTCCATCCGCATCCACCGCAAGGACGTGCAGGAACGCGTGTTCGAGATCATGGGCATCTCCGAAGAGGAAGCCCAGGAGAAGTTCGGCTTCCTCCTCGAAGCCTTCAAATTCGGTGCACCCCCGCACGGCGGCATCGCCTTCGGCTGGGACCGCATCGTGTCCCTGCTGGCCGGGGTCGACTCGATCCGTGAGGTCATCGCCTTCCCGAAGTCCGGCGGCGGATTCGACCCGCTGACGCAGGCACCGGCCCCGATCACCGACGCCCAGCGCGCCGAGGCCGGAGTCGACTTCGCACCGGAAGACGACGACGCCGAGGCCTGATGAGCCAGGAACCGAATCTGTTCTCCGCCGGCCCGGACCAGGAACCTCCTGGTCCGGGCTTCGCCGGTTCCTCCGGAGCCTCCTCGGGGCGGGCCCTGGACCCGCTCGCGGTGCGGATGCGCCCGCGGACATTGGACGAGGTCGTCGGCCAGGAGCACCTGACCTTCCCCGGATCCCCGCTCAACCAGCTCGTCGAAGCCAGCGGGGGAGACCGGGCGGGGGCCTCCTCGGTGATCCTGTGGGGCCCACCCGGAGTCGGGAAGACGACTCTGGCCCATGTCATCTCCCACGCCCCGGGCCGCACCTTCGTCGAGCTCTCCGCGATCACCGCGGGAGTCAAGGACGTGCGTCAGGTGATCGAGAACGCCCGCCGTGAACGGGAGATGTACTCACGCACGACAGTGCTCTTCCTCGACGAGATCCACCGCTTCTCCAAAGCCCAGCAGGACGCCCTGCTGCCGGCAGTGGAGAACCGACTCGTCGTGCTCGTGGCCGCCACCACGGAGAACCCGTCGTTCTCCGTCATCTCACCGCTGCTGTCGCGGTCGCTCATGCTCACTCTGCGACCGCTCGACGACGAAGCCGTCGGCAAGCTGCTCGACCGCGCCGTCGACTCCGACCGCGGTTTGGCCGGGCAGTTCACCCTCACCGAGGAGGCCCGGAACTTCATCGTCCGCATCGCCGGAGCCGACGCCCGCCGGTCACTGACGGTCCTCGAAGCCGCCGCCGGCATCGCCGCCGCCCAGGCCGATGCCGCTCAGCTCGCCGAGGATGCCAGCGAGGACACTCTGTCCGACGACAGCCACGGTGAAGGGGATGACGACGGAGACGGCAAGACCGGTCCGATCCTCATCACCGAATCCGCCTGCGCCGAGGCGAGCAGTGAGACCGTTCTGCGCTACGACAAGAACGGCGACCAGCACTACGACGTGGTCTCCGCGTTCATCAAGTCCATCCGCGGCTCAGACGTCGACGCGGCATTGCACTATCTGGCGCGGATGATCGTCGCCGGTGAAGACCCTCGCTTCATCGCTCGACGAGTCGTCATCTCCGCCGCCGAAGACATCGGCATGGCCGACCCGCAGGCGCTGCCCATTGCCGTGGCCGCCTCGACGGCAGTGCAGAACATCGGCATGCCCGAAGGACGGATCCCGTTGGCCGAGGCGGTCACATACCTCGCCCTGGCACCGAAGTCGAACGCCAGCTACCGGGCCCTGGACGCCGCGATCGCCGATGTGAAGAACGGACTCGCCGGACAGGTGCCGATGCATCTGCGCGACGCCCACTACCCGGGTGCGAAGGAACTCGGCCACGGTGAGGGCTACAAGTACTCGCACGACTTTCCGCACGGAGTCGCCGATCAGGAATACCTGCCCGAGACTCTGCGCGGAAAGCGCTACTACACTCCGACGACGAACGGGATGGAACGGTCCATGGCCGAGAGGTTGGAGAACCTCAGGCGTCTGCTCCGCCCCTGATAGCTTTGTAGTGAGACGCGGTGACGGGCTGGGCCGTCGCCGACGGCGCCGAGCGAGGAGGACGGCATGGCAGACATCGTCATCACCATCGCTGCCGCGCTGGCGCTGGGACTCATCGCCCATGAGCTGCGCATCCCGCCCCTCGTGGGATTTCTCGCGGCAGGTTTCCTGCTGCACGTCGTCGGCTTCACCGCGTTCGCAGGACTGCAGCAGGTATCGGACATCGGCGTCGTCCTGCTCCTCTTCACCATCGGATTGAAGTTCGACCTGCGCTCCCTCCTCCAACCCGAAGCACACGGCACGGCGGCCCTGCACATGATCACGGTGGTCCTCCTCGGCGCCGGGACGATCGGCGCAGCAGCCGCCATCGGCATCGTCAGCGTCAGCGGGGGAGCGGGCACCTTGGCACTTCTCGGCTTCGCCCTTTCGTTCTCCTCCACGGTGCTCGTGGTCAAGGTGCTCGAGGACCGCTCCGACGACGGGTCCTATTACGGTCAGATCGCCATCGCGATCCTCGTCCTCCAGGACCTCGCAGCGGTCGCCTTCATCACGATCGCCGGCGAAGAGCCGCCGAGCCTGTGGGCGTTCGCTCTCGTCCTGCTCATTCCCGCCGTGTGGGTGCTGCGACGGATCCTCGACCGCGTCGGACGTGGTGAGCTGCTCGTCCTCTTCGGCGTCGTGATGGCGTTGGGCCCGGGCTATGTCGCCTTCGAATCCGTCGGCATCCACGGCGACCTCGGTGCCTTGGTGCTCGGACTGCTCTTCTCCAACCACCCGCGGGCCGTAGAGATGTCGAAGTCTCCCTCTTCAGCGTCAAGGAGCTCTTCCTCGTCGGATTCTTCGTCGTCATCGGACTCCAGGCGGTTCCCACCTGGTCGGATCTGTTCATGGCGCTGCTGCTGTGCGTCATCCTGCTGCCATTCAACTTCGCGAGCTTCTATCTCATGGGCCGCCTCTTCGGGCTGCGCAACCGCACCAGCGTGCGCACCAGCCTGGCCCTGAGCAACTTCTCCGAATTCGCCCTCATCGTCGTCGCGGTCGGCGTCGACAACGGACTCTTCGAGGACAATTGGCTGACCGTCATCGCACTCGCCGTGGCCCTGGGCATGATCGGCTCCTCCCTGGCCAATGCCTACAGTCTCCAGATCGTGGCGAGACTCGACGCGATCCTGCCGGACGAGAACGAGGACCGGCTGCGGGCCAACGACCGACCGCTGGACACCGGAGATGCGGAAGTCGTCGTCCTCGGCATGGGGCGCATCGGCCGAGGCGCCTACGAGCGTTTCGTCGAACGCGGAGACCGCAGCGTCATCGGCCTCGACAACGACCTCAACGTCATCGAATCCCTGCGCGCCGACGACTTCACGGTGCTCGAAGGCGATGCCACCGACCACGAGTTCTGGCACCGCCTCGTCGTCGGCGGCAGTGCCCACACCGTCGTGCTGGCCATGGCGCTGCATGATTCGAACACCTTCGCCCTCGAACAGCTGCGCATCGCCGGCTTCCCGGGAACCATCGCCGCCGTCGTCCAGCGTCCCGACCAGGCCGAGCATTTCGCCCATGCCGGAGTCCACGCGGTGATCAACATCTACAGCGGTTCCGGAGCGGCCGTGGCCGACGCCGCCATCGACAGCCATGAAGACGACTGTCGGCAGTGAGAAGAGAAGTCGGTCGAATCGAATCGGCTGCTCGAGCCGATGGTACGGTCGAGCAGGTCGAGCCGACGGTACGGTCCGGCAGATCAGGTCGACGGCCCAGTCGCGAAGATCACAGCCGCGAGTCCGCCGATCGGCTTTGCGGCGGTCCGCCTGCACCCGCTAAGATAGACAGCTGTTGTGCCTGCACCCTAAAGGCGGTCGGTGCGAGCGGATCTCGACGCTCAACCCCTCTTTCCCATCCGGGGAAACAACAGTCGCGTTCGGGGCGAGAACCTCATGGGCCCTTCGTGACAGAACTCATTGATGAAAGGTAATACAGTGCCAGCACCAGCACGTAATCGCCGGATGACGCGCCTCTCGCGCGCCCTCGGCATTGCTCTGACACCCAAGGCCGAGAAGTACTTCGAGCGTCGACCGTACCCTCCAGGCGAGCACGGTCGCGCCCGCCGTCGCAACGACAGCGACTACTCGGTCCGCCTCAAGGAGAAGCAGCGTCTGCGGGCGCAGTACGGCATCCGCGAGGCACAGATGCTCAAGACCTACAAGGAAGCCAGCCGTCTGCCCGGTCTGACCGGTGAGACCATGGTCGAGCTCCTCGAATCGCGTCTCGACGCGCTCGTCCTGCGTGCCGGCTTCGCCCGCACCATGGCCCAGGCTCGTCAGTTCGTCGTCCATCGTCACATCACGGTCGACGGACAGCGCGTGGACCGGCCCTCCTTCCGCGTGAAGGAAGGCCAGACCATCCAGGTGCACGAGCGTTCGGCTTCGATGGATCCGTTCCAGGTCGCCGCCGCCGGTGGTCACAAGGACGTCCTGCCCGCCACGCCGGGTTACCTCAACGTGAACCTCGAGGGCCTGCAGGCGACCCTGCTGCGCACCCCGAAGCGCGAAGAGGTGCCGATCACCTGTGACGTTCAGCTCGTCGTCGAGTTCTACTCGCGCTGATCGGCTGACTACAGCGCACCGCGCCACCACGACTGCCCGGGACCACAGGTTCCGGGCAGTCGTGCATTCACCCTGGCGAGTGTGCATTCGCTTTGGGCACTCGTGCAGCCACCTCCAGCACGCCGACGGCGCATCGCACCAGCCTCGGCGAAGGCTGTGTTGTCACATCCTCCTCTGAAATCACCACTTTCCTCCCTGAGCATTTCAGAGAAAGGTGTACCGAACCGCCGGACAGGACCGGGAATGACTTGCCGACACGGGAGCGGTCTGCCGCGAGGCGCAAGCGCGGCGTAGGCCGGCACCGGCCCCGGCACGCCGCGCCACATCGCATATTGCGACGGAGCCATTAAACTGGTCTCTGTTGAGTGCAGGTGCGCACGAGTGAGTGTCGTGCCGGGCGCAACAGTCACGCGACTCACAGGCAATATCTGAAAGGCCCAGGATTGAAGACGGCAGAGATCAAGCAACGCTGGTTGGACTACTTCGAAGCGAACGGGCACATCGTGGTCCCCTCGGCGTCGGTGATCAGCTCCGATCCGTCCATCCTGTTCAACATCGCGGGAATGGTGCAGTTCATTCCCTACCTCACCGGCCGTGAACCGGCACCGTTCAACCGTGCCACCAGCGTGCAGAAGTGCGTGCGCACCGGAGACATCGAAGAGGTCGGCAAGACGACCCGCCACGGCACGTTCTTCCAGATGAACGGCAATTTCTCCTTCGGCGACTACTTCAAGCGCGACGCCATCAAATTCGCTTGGGGACTGCTGACGAACCCCGTCGCCGAGGGCGGACTGGGCTTCGACCCGGAACTGCTGTGGGCGACGGTGCACGAGGACGATGCCGAGACCATCGACATGTGGCTCGACGAGACGTCCGTGCCCCGTGAGCGCATCCAGCTGCGCGACAACGAAGACAACTTCTGGCACACCGGCCAGCCCGGACCGGGAGGCTACTGCTCCGAGATCTACTACGACCGCGGCCCCGCCTACGGCGTTGAGGGCGGACCGGTGGCCGACGAAGACCGGTATATCGAGATCTGGAACCTTGTGTTCATGGAGTTCGAACTCTCCGAGGTCCGCTCGAAGGTCGATTTCGACATCGCCGGCGACCTGCCCGCGAAGAACATCGATACCGGTATGGGGCTCGAACGTGTCGCCTTCCTGCTCCAGGGCGTGGAGAACATGTACGAGATCGACGAGGTCTACCCCGTCATCGAAGCCGCCAGCCGCTTGGCCGGTCGGACCTACGGCGAGGACGAGCACACCGACGTGCAGCTGCGCGTCGTCGCCGACCACGTCCGTTCGGCCCTGATCATCATCGGTGACGGAGTCCGCCCCGGCAACGAGGGCCGCGGATACATCCTCCGCCGACTGCTCCGCCGTGCTGTGCGTGCCATGCGTCTGCTCGGAGTCAGGGACGAAGTCCTGACCGAGCTGCTGCCCGTATCCATGCACGCCATGAAGCTGTCCTACCCCGAGCTCGAAACCGACTTCGACAGGATCTCCCGGGTGGCCTTCGCCGAGGAGAAGGCGTTCCTGCGCACCCTCGAATCCGGCACCCAACTGTTCGCCAACGCCGCACAGTCACTGAGCGGTGGAGACACGACCATCAGCGGAGACATCGCCTTCGCCCTCCACGACACCCACGGATTCCCCATCGACCTCACCCTCGAAATGGCCTCCGAGGCCGGGCTGAACGTCGACGAGGCCGGATTCCGTGACCTCATGAGTGAGCAGCGCACGCGCGCCAAGGCCGATGCCAAGGCGAAGAAGGGCGGCGGTCACACCGACCTCTCCGCCTATTCGGCGCTGCTCGACGACGGCGCCAGCGAATTCGTCGGCTACGACCGGCTCGAAGCCGATTCCAGGATTCGGGGAATCGTCACGGACGGTGTCGCAACCGAGGTGCTCACCACCGGTCAGAGCGGGGACGTCGTCCTCGACCTGACGCCGTTCTACGCCGAGTCCGGCGGCCAGCGCGCCGATATCGGACTCATCTCCGGTCATGGCTTCACCGCCCGGGTCACCGACGTGCAGAACCCGGTCAAGGGTCTGCCCGCCCACCGCGTCGAAGTCATCGACGGAGAGCTCCACGTCGGTGACGAAGTCCTCGCCGCCGTCGATCACGACCACCGGTTCCAGGGCGCCCAGGCCCATACCGCCACCCACCTCGTCCACGCGGCGCTGCGGGAGATCCTCGGCAGCCACGCCGTGCAGGCCGGGTCGCTCAACCAGCCCGGATACATGCGCTTCGACTACTCGTTCCCCGAAGCCCCGAGCACCCAGATGCGGGCCGAGATCGAAGAGGTCGCGAACCTCGCGGTGCGCTCGAACTACGAAGTCGGCACCGAATACATGTCCTTCGACGACGCGAAGAAGTCCGGTGCCATGGCCCTCTTCGGGGAGAAGTACCCGAACGTCGTGCGCGTCGTCGACATCGGCGGCCCCTTCTCCCGCGAACTCTGCGGCGGCACCCACGTCGGAGCCTCTGCCGAAGTCGGACCGATTTCAGTGCTCTCCGAAGCCTCCGTCGGCTCCGGAGTCCGCCGCATCGAGGCCGCCGTCGGCATGGACGCCTTCCGTTCCCTGGCCACCGAGCGGACCATCGTGTCCTCGCTCTCCGAGATGCTCAAGGTCCCCGGAACCGATGTCACCTCACGAGTCTCCGACCTGATGAGCAGGCTCAAGGACGCGGAGAAGGAGATCGCCCGACTGAACGCCCAGCAGCTGCTGGCCTCGGCCGGGAGGTTCCTCGACGAGGCACAGACCGTGGGCCAGACCCTGTTCGTGCAGGCCGAACTCGGCGACATCGCCAACGCCGGAGACATCCGCACACTGGTGACCGACCTGCGCAACCGGGTTTCGGACCGTCAGGCCGTGATCTTCGGCATCGGTGTCAGCAACGGCAAACCCGTCGTCGTCATCGCCACCACCGAGGCGGCCCGGGCCGCCGGTCTGCAGGCCGGCAGGCTCGTGTCGCTGGCCTGCGGCGAACTCGGCGGCGGAGGCGGCGGCAAGCCCGACCTCGCGCAGGGCGGAGGCAGCAACCCCGGCGCCATCCCGTCCGCCATCGCGGCGGTCAAGGCAGCCATCCAGTGAGTTTCCGCCGAGGTCGCCGGCTGGGTCTCGACATCGGTTCCGTGCGGATCGGTGTCGCCTCCAGCGATCCCGACGGGATTCTGGCCACCCCGCTCACCGTCGTCCGGCGCAGAGACGAACCGGCGGCGCTGGGACAGCTGCGCGACATCGTCGACGAGTACGAACCCATCGAGCTCCTGGTGGGGGACCCGAAGTCGCTCGACGGGGCCGCCCGGGCCGCAGCCGCCTCGGCGCTGGAGTTCGCCCGCCGGATCGCCGCGGCCACCGGCACATCGGTCCGGCTCGTCGACGAACGATTCACCACGGTCGAAGCCCACCAGGCTCTCGCCGCAGCCGGAAAGTCATCGCGCCAGCGACGCGAGATCGTCGATGCCCAAGCCGCCGTGATCATCCTTCAGAACGCCCTCGAGTACGAACACAACACCGGTGTTCCCGCCGGTCGTGAGATGCCCGACGAGGAGAGCGACGTATGAGCCCCATCACCGAAGAGTTCTCGTCCGACGAAGGACTGACCCGGGCGGAGATCCGTGCGAAGAAGCGGCGCAGGATGATGCGCCGGCGACGGACGACGACGATCGTCATCATCTGCGTCCTCGTCTTCGGCATCGGCGGATTCTTCGGCGTGCGCGCCGCCGGGGGCGTCTTCGACGACCTGTTCGGACCCAAAGGCGACTATGAGGGTCAGGGCACGAACGAGGTCTCGATCGAAATCGCTCCCGGCTCCTCGGCCCGCACTGTGGCCAACCAGCTCGTCGAAGCCGGAGTGATCATGAATTCCGAGCCCTTCCTCGACGAGATCGAAAGCCGTGACGCGACCATCCAAGCCGGAACGTGGACGATGCGGGAGAAGATGAGCTCGAAGGCCGCGGTCGAAGCGCTCATCAACCCCATCGCCCCGCCGAAGATCACAGTCGCCGAAGGCAAGCAGGTCGAAGAGATCAAGGCGATCATGATCGAGTCGGGGATGAACGCCGATGAGGTCGACAGAGCCATCGACGACAAGACCCCGAAGGACTACGGACTCGACATCGAGGCCCCGAGCCTCGAAGGCTACCTCTACCCGGCGACGTACGACCTGAACAAGCAGAAGACTGCCGAAGACATCGTCCAGGAGATGGTCGACAAGACCGAGACCGAGCTCGACGAGCTGGGAATCGAGAGCAAGGACGCCAACCGCATCCTCACCCTGGCGAGCCTCGTGGAGAAGGAGTCCCCGGGAGACCCCGAGGTGCGGTCGAAGGTGGCCCGGTCTTTCCTCAACCGCATCTCCGATGAGTCGCGGACCGGGGGACTGCTCCAATCGGATGCGACAGTGGCTTATATCCACGGAGCCCGCTCCGACCTGACGACGACGAAGAAGGAACGCCAGTCGGACTCGCCGTACAACACGTACAAGAAGAAGGGTCTGCCTCCCGGACCGATCAATTCGCCGAGCCGAGGCGCTGTCGAGGCAGCGCTCGAACCCGCCGACGGCGATTGGCAGTTCTTCGTCGCGACGAACCCAGACACGGGGGAGACGAAGTTCGCCGACACCTACGAGGACCACAAGAAGAACGTCGAGATCTACCGCAAGTGGCTGCGTGAGCACAGCAAGGACGACGGATAGCCAGTGAGGATTCTCGCCGCGGTGCTCGGCTCGCCCATCGCACACTCGAAGTCCCCGCTGCTCCATCGGGCTGCCTTCACGGCCCTCGGCATGGAATCCAGCGAGTACTCCCGGTTCGAGCTCGGAGCCGATGAGCTCGAGGGATTCCTCGACTCCCATCCCGACCACACCGGGTTCTCGCTGACGATGCCGTTGAAGGACCGGCTCGTCTCTCTCGCCGCCGAACGCGGGTGGAGGGTCGACGAGACGGCCGCACTGACGGCAGCCGGCAATACCCTGGTCCGCCGCGGCGGTCGGGTGCAGGTGGCGAATACCGACGTCGAAGGCATCGTGCGTGTGATCTCTGCGCGCGCGGATGCGGAAGTCGAAGGTGCGGGAGACGGTCGGGCGACGATCCTCGGGGCCGGAGCCACGGCCGCCTCGGCGCTCGTGGCCTGCCGCGATCTCGGGATCACCCATGTGGACCTGCGCGTCCGCAACCCCGACCGCGCCCGCCGGGTCCTCGACCTGGCCGAGCGGATCGGACTGACCGCCTCGGTGGGGGATCTGACCCGGATCGGCCCGTCGGCGATCGTCATCTCGACCCTCCCCGCCGAGGCGGCCCCCGACCCGGTCTGGGACGATTCCCGCACGAGGGGCGGCATCGCCCTCGACGTCGCCTACGCCGGTGATTCGACCTTCCTCACCGGGGCCGCCGCCCACGGTCTGCGACCTGTCGCCGGAACCGCCATGCTCGTCGAACAGGCCGTCGCCCAGTTCGAGATGTTCCTCGGTGCGGCACAGTCGGCAGCGGGAGACGCCGGGAACGGATCCGCGATCGACATCCGGGATCCGGGACTGCGGGAACGCATCACCCGCGCCATGTACTCGGCCCTCGACGATCACGCTCCTTCGGCCCAAGGCTGAGACGGTCACAGTGGTGGAGACCGGGGTGATGCATGGGATGGTCATCGGCGTGTCCGTACTCATCGCTGTGGTCGTCGGCCTGGTGCTGGCGCGGACTCTGCGCACCTGGATCGCCGATGACGCTCACGCCGCCGTTCTCGAGGGCTCCCGCGGGAACGTCGGACTCGTCATCGTCGGAACCCTCATCGCGGCGATCGGCAGCCTCGCGCTGCCCGTCGGTGAGGCGCTGAAGACTCCGGCCGACCACATCGGCGCAGCACTTCTGCTGGGCGCCGTCGCCGGGAGCACTCCGTTCCTCGTCCGCGCCGACGTCCTGGTCCGGCGACTGCCCGATCGGATCGTCTGGCCTCTCATCGGCATCGGTCTCGTCACCGCTGTCGTCGCCTCGGTTCTGGGCGGTTCGAGCGTCTGGTTCCTCGTCCTCTTCGCCGGGGTCACCGCCGCACTCCTCTTCGCCGGTCTGCACCTGCTGGGACGGGCCATGAACGCACGGACCATGGGGCTCGGCGATGTCAAACTCGCCTTCGTCGTGTTCTCCACCGCCACCCTCTTCGATCCTTTCGCACCGGCCCTCGTCCTCGTGGCCATGATGTTCATCAGCGGGATCTGGGCGCTCATCGGCGCGATCCGGGCCGGTCGGGTGCGCGGGGTGACCATCGCCTTCGGACCCGCGATGCTATCCGGCATGTGGCTCGGGTGCCTGTTCGCACCGATCCTTTTGTAGAATCGGTGGAATGTTGAGATGGCTGACTGCAGGCGAATCCCACGGCGAAGCGCTGACCGGGATCATTGAAGGGCTTCCCGCCCATGTACCGATCACCAGGGACGATATTCGTGCGAGCCTGGCTCGCCGCCGACTCGGCTATGGTCGCGGCGCACGAATGAAGTTCGAAGCCGACGATGTGCGCCTCCTCGGCGGCGTCCGACACGGGGAGACCTTGGGCTCACCCGTGGCGATCGAGGTCGGCAACACCGAATGGCCGAAATGGGAATCCGTGATGAGCTCGGACCCCGTCGACGCGTCCGAACTCGAAGGACTCGCGCGCAACGCCCCACTGACCCGTCCGCGCCCGGGCCATGCCGATATCGTCGGCATGCAGAAGTACGGCTTCGACGAAGCCCGCCCCGTGCTCGAACGGGCCTCGGCCCGGGAGACCGCGATGCGCGTGGCACTGGGCACGGTGGCCGCGAAGTTCCTCGGCGAGCTGGGCATCACCCTCGTCTCCCACACCGTCGCCATCGGCGGCGCCGAACATGCCGCAGATGCGCTGCCCGAACTGCCGACCGCAGCCGATGTCGACGCTCTGGACGCCGATCCGGTCCGCTGCTTCGACGCCGAACTCTCGGCGGCGATGGTGACCGAGATCGACGCGGCGAAGAAGTCCGGGGACACCCTCGGCGGAGTCGTCGAAGTCCTCGCCTACGATCTGCCTCCGGGACTCGGCTCCCATGTCCATTGGGACCGTCGTCTCGACTCCCGCCTGGCCGGTGCCCTCATGGGCATCCAGGCGATCAAAGGAGTCGAGGTCGGGGACGGGTTCCTCACCACGAAGCGTCCCGGCTCGAAAGCCCATGACGAACTCGCCGTCGGCGAGGACGGTCTCCGCCGCACGAGCAACCGCGCCGGCGGCACCGAGGGCGGAATGTCCACGGGCGGTCCGCTGCGTGTGCGGGCGGGAATGAAGCCGATCGCCACCGTCCCGCGCGCCCTGTCCACCGTCGACGTCGAAACCGGTGAAGCCGCGAAGGCGAACCACCAGCGCTCCGACGTCTGCGCGGTGCCCGCCTCCGGAGTCGTCGCCGAAGCCATGGTGGCTCTCGTGCTCGCCGAGGCGGTCGTCGAGAAGTTCGGCGGAGACTCCGTCGCCGAGACGAAGCGGAACCTGGACGCCTACGTCGCGGCCATTCCGGAGAACCTCCGTATCGGGCGATGAACCACACCCCGCTGCCCAAACCGGTTCCACCCCTGGAACCGGTCCCCGCCGCGCTGTCGCGCATCGTGCTCTCCGGCCCGCCGGCGGCAGGGAAGTCGACGATCGGTCGGCTGCTCGCCGATCGCCTCGGCCTGCCGCTGACGGACACGGACGCGAATATCGTCGACAAGTACGGGGTCATCTCGGAGATCTTCGTCGAACGCGGCGAAGACCACTTCCGGCGCATCGAACGTGAGGTCGTGCGCAGAGCACTGCGTCGTCTGCTCGATCGGCCGGGCATCGTGTCACTGGGCGGAGGGGCGATCCTCAACCCGGGCACGCGGGCACAGCTGAAGCATCCGGCGATCAAGGTCGTGCACATCGATATCGACCTCGACACCGTGGCACAGCGGCTCACCGCCCCGCATCGGCCGCTGCTGCGCGGCGCCGGAAGCCCGGTGGAGAACTGGCTGGCGCTGGTCACCGAACGCGAACCGCTGTACGAACAGGTCGCGACCTTCCGGGTGCAGGCCTCGAACTCACCGCCGTCGACGGTCGTCAACCGCGTCGTCGACGTGCTCACCGGTCTGCAGCGGGCCGAGGAGTATGCGAAGTACGCCAGCCCGGACGAGGACGGACTCCGACCCGAGAACTGAGCTCAGACCCGGCGGTGAGACGGTTCCGACCAAACCGGTCAGGCGTTTCGCCGCCGGGTGCCTGTGAGGGCTAGGCTGGGTCCGGCCGGCGGATTCGGTTCCTCGACCCCGTGCACCCACCGGCCGACAAGCGCTTGAGAGAAGACGATGAACGATCAGGAAGACGGACGAATGAGCCTCACACGCATCAATGTGGACGCCGGCGGGAACTACCCCGTCCTCGTCGGCCAGGGCCTGCTCGGCGAACTGCCGGAGCTGCTCGGAAACCGCGTCGAGAAGGTGCTCGTCATCCACCCCCGCGCCCTGCGCACCACCGGCGAGACCGTCCGCGACGACCTCTCCGCAGCCGGCCTCGAGGCCGTGGCCGCGGAGATTCCCGACGCGGAAGAGGCCAAGCACGTCCAGGTCGCGGCCTTCTGCTGGCAGGTCCTCGGCCAATCCGACTTCACCCGCAGCGATGCCATCGTCACCGTCGGCGGGGGAGCCGTGAGCGACCTCGGCGGGTTCGTCGCCGCCACCTGGCTGCGCGGACTCAAGGTCATCCACATCCCCACCACCGTCCTCGGAATGGTCGACGCCTCCATCGGCGGCAAGACCGGAATCAACACCGCCGAAGGCAAGAACCTCGTCGGTTCCTTCCACGCTCCCGCCGGAGTCCTCGTCGACCTCGACACGCTGGGAACTCTGCCGGAGAACGAACTGTTCACCGGACTCGCCGAGGTGGTCAAGACCGGATTCATCGCCGACCCCGCGATCCTCGATCTCGTATCGAACCATTCGAAGGACGAGATCGCCGATGTGCACGGTCCCGTTCTGCGCGAACTCATCGAACGCTCCATCCGGGTCAAGGCCGATGTCGTCTCCAGCGACTTCAAGGAATCCGGACGCCGGGAGATCCTCAACTACGGACACACGCTCGGCCATGCGATCGAACACAAGGAGCGCTACCAATGGCGCCACGGCGCCGCCGTATCCGTGGGCATGGTCTTCGCCGCCGAGGTGGCCTCGATGATCAAGAGCCTGCCCTACGAAGTCGTCGACCTCCACCGTGAGCTGCTCGGCAAGCTCGGACTGCCCGTCGGCTACCGCTCCGATGTGTGGCCCCAGCTGCTGGACACGATGAAGAGGGACAAGAAGGCCCGCGGAGCGATGCTGCGGATGGTGCTGCTGGGCGGTATCGGTGAACCCAGCACGGTCGAGATCCCCGACGCCTCGATCCTCTTCACCGCCTACCAGGAGATCGGCGAGGATTCGCCGACGGTTCCCCTCGGCATCGGCCTCGGGCTCAACTGACCTCGCCGGGATGGAAGGCTCCCGCTGAGCTTGCTAGACTTGCCCAGTGGCGCGTTCGTCGACCCCGCACCCCGGGGCGATCAGGCGCGTCTTGCCGACTGCGATCACCGTTCGGTGATCAGGACTGAACCGAAGAAGGACGAATTAGTGGCGACAACGAACGACCTGAAGAACGGCCTTGTGCTCAACCTCGACAACCAGCTGTGGCAGGTGCTGGAGTTCCAGCACGTCAAGCCCGGCAAGGGGCCGGCGTTCGTTCGCACCAAGCTCAAGAGCGTGACGAGCGGCAAGATCATCGACAGGACCTTCAATGCCGGCACCAAGGTCGAGACCGCGAACGTCGACCGCCGCGATATGCAGTACCTCTACCATGACGGCACCGATTACGTGTTCATGGATTCCGAGGACTACGATCAGGTCAACATCTCCGCAGAGCTCGTCGGCGATGCCGCGAACTATATGCTCGAGAACCAGCAGCTGCAGATCTCCTTCCACGAAGGCACCCCGCTGTCGGTGGAGCTGCCGCCCTCGGTGGAGCTGACCATCACCCACACGGAACCCGGACTCCAGGGCGACCGTTCGACCGGCGGTTCGAAGCCGGCGACCCTCGAGACCGGCTACGAGATCCAGGTGCCCCTGTTCCTCGAAGAAGGCGTGAAGGTCAAGGTCGACACCCGCAGCGGCGACTACCTCGGACGCGTCAAGTAAGTGGCATCGGCACGTACTCGAGCCCGCCGCAGGGCTCTTGAGCTGCTCTTCGAAGCCGGGCAGCGTCGGATGGCCATGGACGAACTCGTCACCATGCGATCGAACGATCCCGACTACCCGATGAAGGAATACGCGGTCGAGATCGTCAGGGGCATCACCGAGAAGCAGGCGGAGATCGACGAGATCATCTCCACCTACGCGCAAGGCTGGACCCTGGACCGCATGCCGGCCGTCGACCGGTCGCTGCTGGAGATCGGAACCTGGGAGATGCTGTTCAACGACGAGGTCCCCGACAAGGTGGCCATCGACGAAGCAGTGTCTCTGGCCAGGCAGTTCTCCACAGATGACTCACCGGGCTTCGTCTCGGGGCTGCTCTCGCGCATCCTCGACGTCAAACCGACACTCATCTGAGTCGGCGGGTCCGCACTCCGGACCCGACCGCCGGTGGGCGTCCCACCGGGTCTACAATCGAATCGAACCACTCCTTTAACCACCGTCCAGAGAGGCGGAGAAGGGGAAATATGACACAGCGAACAGTGCTGGACGCCCCCGATATCTCGCGGGCGATCACCCGCATCGCTCACGAGATCATCGAATCCAATAAGGGCAGCGACGATCTCGTCCTCCTCGGCATCCCGCGCCGCGGAGTACCGCTGGCCCACCGGCTCGCCGAGGCGATCGCCTCGATCTCCGGGCCGCCCGCGACCGCAGCAGAACTGGCCGGCAGCCTCGACATCACGATGTACCGCGACGATCTGCGCGGCGGCTCGTACCGGGCACCGGAACCCACATCCATCCCGACCGCGGGCATCGATGCGAAGACCGTCGTCCTCGTCGACGATGTGCTCTTCTCCGGACGCACCATCCGCGCCGGTCTCGATGCTCTCGCCGATGTCGGCCGTCCCGCCAAGGTCCGCCTCGCCGTCCTCGTCGACCGCGGGCACCGGGACCTGCCCATCCGCGCCGACCATGTGGGCAAGAACCTGCCGACGTCGAGCAGCGAACGCGTCAACGTCTCCCTGACCGAAATCGACGGAGACGATGCCGTGACCATCTCGGGGGGCCGCGGATGAAGCATCTGCTCGACACCGCCTCACTCAGCCGCGAGGACGCCATCGCCATCCTCGACATCGCCGAGGAGATGACTCTCGTCTCCGAACGCGAAGTCAAGAAGCTGCCCGTGCTGCGCGGACGCACCGTGGTCAACCTGTTCTTCGAGGACTCCACCCGCACACGACTGTCCTTCGAGGCCGCGGCCAAACGGCTGTCGGCGGACGTGCTCAACTTCTCCGCCCAAGGCTCGTCCGTGTCGAAGGGCGAGAGCCTCCAGGACACCATCCAGACGGTCTCGGCCATGGGCGCCGATGCCATCGTCGTCCGCCACTCCGGGGCCGGCACCGCTCATCGCCTCGCCCACACCGGGTGGATCGACGTCCCCGTCGTCAACGCCGGCGACGGCACCCACGAGCACCCCACCCAAGCCCTGCTCGACGCGTTCACCCTGCGCCGGGCACTGGCCGGAGTCCCCGCCTCGGGACCGGTGACCGGAGGACCGCGCGGTCAGGGACTCGACGGCGCGAAGGTCGCGATCGTCGGAGACGTCCTGCACTCCCGGGTGGCACGATCGAACGTACACCTGCTCGCCCGCCTCGGTGCAGACGTCCACCTCATCGCCCCACCCACCCTGCTGCCCTGGGGAGTGGAGGACTGGCCGGTGACCGTTCACTTCGACTTCGATTCGGCACTGAGCTCCGAGGACTTCGCGGCAGTGATGATGCTGCGGGTCCAGCACGAGCGGATGCACGAATCCTTCTTCCCCAACGAACGCGAGTACGCCCGTCTGTGGGGACTGAGCGCGGCCCGACTGGCCACCCTGCCCGAGTCGACCTTCATCATGCACCCGGGCCCCATGAACCGCGGTTTCGAAATCTCCGCTGCCGCAGCGGACTCACCCCGCGCCCTCGTCCTCGACCAAGTCGAGAACGGAGTGAGCGTGCGCATGGCGGTCCTCTACCGTCTGCTGACCGGTCAGGAGGAGACCAATGACTGATTACCTCATCCGCGGTGCCGATGTGCTCGGACGCGGCGTCGCCGATGTCGCGATTAGCGACGGACGCATCGTCGACCCCGAACTCCTGGGCTCAGGCGACTGCGAGACCGTCGATGCCGCAGGCCTCGTGGCCCTGCCGGGACTCGTCGACATGCACACCCACCTGCGCGAACCGGGCAAGGAAGATGCCGAGACCGTCCTCACCGGATCCCGGTCGGCGGCGTCGGGCGGATTCACCTGCGTCCACGCCATGGCCAACACCGCGCCCGTGGCCGACACCGCCGGAGTCGTCGAACAGGTGCACCGCCTCGGTCGCGCCGCCGGATTCACCGAAGTCGTGCCCGTCGGTGCCGTGACCACCGGGCTCGAAGGCCGGCAGCTGGCCGAACTGGGTGCCATGGCACGTTCGGGTGCCCGCGTGCGGATGTTCTCGGACGACGGCATCTGCGTCTCCGATCCGCTGCTCATGCGCCGCGCCCTCGAATACGTCAAGACCTTCGACGGGATCATCGCCCAGCACGCACAGGAACCGCGTCTGACCGAAGGCGCGCAGATGAACGAGGGAACGGTCTCGGCCGAACTCGGACTGCCCGGCTGGCCCGCCGTCGCCGAGGAGTCGATCATCGCCCGCGATGTGCTCCTGGCCGAACACGTCGGGTCCCGACTGCACATCTGCCATGTCTCCACGGCCGGCAGCGTCGACCTGATCCGCTGGGCCAAGGCCCGGGGGATCGCCGTGACCGCCGAGGTGACTCCGCACCACCTCATGCTCACCGACGAACTCGTGCGCACCTTCGACCCTGTGTTCAAGGTCAATCCTCCGCTGCGCACAGATCGGGACGTGCAGGCGCTCCGGGCTGCCCTGGCCGACGGCACGATCGACGTCGTCGGCACCGACCACGCCCCACACACCTCCGAACACAAATGCAGCGAGTGGACCGCCGCAGCCATGGGCATGGTCGGTATGGAATCCGCCCTGTCCATCGTCGTCGCCGCCATGGCCGACCACGACTTCGACTTCGGCGATGTGGCCCGTGTGATGTCCGCGGCCCCGGCCCGCATCACCGGAGCCTCCGGGCACGGCAGCCTCGAGATCGGGGCGAGCGCGAACATCGTCCTCGTCGACCCGGCCGCACCGCACCGCATCGAACCCGCCGACCACGCCACGAAGGGACGCAACAATCCCTTCGCCGGCATCGCCGTGACCGCACAGGTCACCGACACCTTCTTCTACGGCCACCGGGTACTGGCCGCAGGGGCTCTCACCACACCCCACCCGGCAGGAGCAACATGGACCGAACAGTAGGCACACTCATCGTCGCCGCAGTCATCCTCCTCGTGATCGTCGCGATCGCATGGGGATGGAGCCGACGCAAACGGGCCCAGGCGCAAGTCGTGATTCCGCCGAAGCCCCATCTGGGGATCAAGCCCGTGGCCGATCCCGTCGAAGGCTCCTATGTGTCGACGACGAAGGCCGGTCATCCGCTCGAACGCGTCGCCGTCCACGGTCTGGGCATCCGCACCACCGGGGAACTCGTCGTCACCGACGGGGGAGTGATCATGGACCTGGCCGGCCGCGAAGACTTCCTCATCCCGCGCCGCGACATCGTCTCCGTGGACACCACGAACGGGATGATCGGCAAATTCGTCGAACGCGGAGGCATCATCCGCATCACCTGGCACCTCGGCGACACCCTCGTCGACACGGGCTTCCGCGCCCGCTACGCCGCGTCCACCACCCCCACCGTCGACCGCATCCGCGACATGATCGAAGAGGCACAATGAGCTTTTCCACCACCCCCGCCGTCCTCGTCCTCGAAGACGGCCGGACTTTCCACGGATCCGCCTACGGACACCTCGGCGAGACCACCGGTGAGGCCGTGTTCGTCACCGCCATGTCCGGCTACCAGGAGACGCTGACCGACCCGTCCTACCACCGGCAGATCGTCATCCAGGCCGCTCCGCACATCGGCAATACCGGCGTCAACCGCACCGACGACGAATCCGCCCGGATCTGGGCTGCCGGCTACGTCGTCCGTGACGCCTCCCGGATCTCCTCGAACTGGCGATCCGAAGGCGACCTCGTCGACTGGCTGACCGAGTCCGGGATCGTCGGCATCTCCGATGTCGACACCCGGGCCCTGACCCGACACCTGCGCGACAAGGGCGCCATGCGAGTGGGCATCTTCTCCGGCCCCGCCGCAGCGGCGTCCGAGTCCGAACTCCTCGCCCGGGTGCGGGCCTCCCCGCAGATGGCCGGAGCCAACCTCGTCGATGAAGTCTCGGTCACCGAACCCACGTTCTTCCCCGCCCGCGGGGAGAAGAGATTCAGCGTCGCCGCCGTCGACCTCGGCATCAAATCGATGACCCCGGAAAGACTGACCGAACGCGGAATCGACGTCCACCTGCTGCCGTCGACGATCAGCATCGAAGAGATCCGTGCCCTGGGCGTCGACGGAGTCTTCTTCTCCAACGGCCCCGGCGATCCCGCCGCCGCAGACGACCAGGTCGAACTGCTGCGTGCCGTGCTCGACTCGGGCCTCCCGTTCTTCGGCATCTGCTTCGGCAACCAGCTGCTCGGTCGCGCCTTGGGCTTCGGCACCTATAAGCTGCCGTTCGGCCACCGCGGCATCAACGTGCCCGTGATGGATCGGACCACCGGCAAGGTCGAGATCACCTCGCAGAACCACGGCTTCGCCGTCGACGCACCTCTCGAGGGAGAGACCATCGCCCCGCACAAGGCCGACTACGGCCGGGTCACCGTCTCCCATGTGTGCCTCAACGACGATGTCGTCGAGGGACTCGCCTGCCTCGACATCCCCGCCTTCTCCGTCCAATTCCACCCCGAGGCTGCGGCCGGCCCGCACGATTCGAGCTACCTGTTCGATCGCTTCGTCGACCTCATGTCCGCTTCCCAGGCCGATTCGGCTGCCCAGGCCTAAGGAGAACCCCCAATGCCACTGAGACAAGACCTCACCTCCGTCCTCGTCATCGGCTCCGGCCCGATCGTCATCGGCCAAGCCTGCGAATTCGACTACTCGGGCACCCAGGCCTGCCGCGTGCTGCGCTCCGAAGGGCTGCGTGTCATCCTCATCAACTCGAACCCGGCGACGATCATGACCGACCCGGACATCGCCGACGCCACCTACGTCGAACCCATCGACCCGGAAGTGATCGAGACGATCATCGAGAAGGAGCGCCCCGATGCTCTCCTGCCCACCCTCGGCGGACAGACCGCACTCAACGCGGCCATCGCCCTCCACGACGCCGGAGTGCTCGAGAAGTACGGCGTCGAACTCATCGGCGCCGACGTCGATGCCATCCAGCGCGGTGAGGACCGTCAGAAGTTCAAGGACATCGCCGAGGCCTGCGGTGCCGAGGTGGCCAAGTCCGCCATCTGCCACAGCCTCGACGAGGCGCTGGCCGCCGCCGAGGAACTCAGCTACCCGGTCGTCGTCCGCCCCTCTTTCACCATGGGCGGCCTGGGCTCGGGCATGGCCTATGACGAAGCCGATCTGCGTCGCATCGCCGGTGCCGGACTCTCCGACTCCATCACCCACGAGGTGCTGCTCGAGGAATCGATCCTCGGGTGGAAGGAATACGAACTCGAACTCATGCGCGACAACAAGGACAACGTCGTCGTCGTGTGCTCGATCGAGAACGTCGACCCCGTCGGCGTGCACACCGGCGACTCGATCACCGTGGCCCCGGCACTGACCCTGACCGACCGGGAATATCAGTCGATGCGCGATATCGGCATCGCCATCATCCGCGCCGTCGGCGTGGACACCGGCGGCTGCAACATCCAGTTCGCCGTGGACCCGAAGACCGGACGCATCATCACCATCGAGATGAACCCGCGCGTGTCCCGGTCCTCGGCGCTGGCCTCCAAGGCCACCGGCTTCCCGATCGCGAAGATGGCCGCGAAGCTCGCCGTCGGCTACTCGCTCGACGAGATCCCCAACGACATCACGAAGGTCACCCCGGCCAGCTTCGAACCGACCCTGGACTACGTGGTCGTGAAGATCCCGCGCTTCACCTTCGAGAAGTTCCCGGCAGCGGACCCGACCCTGACGACGACGATGAAATCCGTCGGCGAAGTCATGGCCCTGGGGCGCAACTTCACCACCGCACTGCAGAAGGCGATGCGCTCACTCGAGCAGAAGGACTCCTCCTTCAGCTGGGCCGACCTGCCCGACGTCTCCGACGAGGATGTCCGCGAATCCGTCCTCGAAGCCATCTCGCATGCCACCGCCGACCGCATCCATTCGGTCCAGCGCGGACTCGCCGCCGGACTGAGTGCGGCAGAGGTCTTCGACGCCTGTGAGATCGACCCCTGGTATCTCGACCAGATCCAGCTCATCAACGAGGTGGCCGCCTATATCCGCGACGCCGACGAACTCGACGAGCAGGTGCTGCGGCTCGCGAAGAACCACGGCTTCTCCGACGAGCAGATCGCGGCCCTGCGCGTCCTCGACACCGGTGTCGTCACCGGCATCCGCCACGCCCTGCGCGTGCGCCCGGTGTTCAAGACCGTCGACACCTGCGCCGGCGAATTCGAGGCACACACCCCGTACCACTACTCGAGCTACGACGCCGAGACCGAGGTCGCTCCCCGCGACCGGCCCGCAGTGATCATCCTCGGCTCCGGACCGAACCGGATCGGCCAGGGCATCGAATTCGACTACTCATGCGTCCACGCCACGATGGCGATCGGCTCGGCCGGATACGAGACGATCATGGTCAACTGCAACCCCGAGACCGTGTCGACCGACTACGACACCGCCGACCGCCTGTACTTCGAACCCCTGACGTTCGAAGACGTCATGGAGGTCTACCACGCCGAGCTCGCCGCCGGTGAGGTCCTCGGCGTCGTGTGCACACTCGGCGGACAGACTCCGCTGGGACTGGCCGACAAGCTCAAAGCCGCAGGCGTGCCGGTGCTCGGCACCCAGCCCGAAGCCATCGACCTGGCCGAGGACCGCGGAGAGTTCGGCACCGTCCTCGACCGGGCCGGACTCACCGCACCCAAGCACGGCACCGCGGTGACCGCTGCGGAGGCCGCCGCGATCGCCGAGAACATCGGCTACCCGGTGCTCGTGCGTCCCTCCTACGTCCTCGGCGGACGGGGAATGCAGATCGTCTACGACCGCACTCAGCTGTTCGACTACATGGCCAGCGCCACGGAGATCTCGACCGACCGTCCGGTGCTCGTCGACCGGTTCCTCGAAGACGCCATCGAGATCGACGTCGACGCCCTCTTCGACGGCCACGAGGTCTACATCGGCGGGATCATGGAACACATCGAGGAGGCCGGAATCCACTCCGGCGACTCCGCCTGCGTGCTGCCCTCGCTGACCCTGGGCGACGACGTGCTCGAACGGGTCCGCCAGGCCACGTCGGCCATCGCCGAAGGTGTGGGTGTGCGTGGACTGCTCAACATCCAGTTCGCGATCGCCGCCGATGTCCTCCACGTCATCGAAGCCAACCCGCGGGCCTCCAGGACCGTGCCCTTCGTCTCGAAGGCGACCTCCACCCAGCTGGCCAAGGCCGCGGCGCTCATCGCCGTGGGCCGCACGATCGACGATCTGCGCGGTGACCTGCTGGCCGCAGAGGGCGATGGCTCGACCCTGCCGCTCGATCATCCGATCGCCGTCAAGGAGGCGGTCCTGCCGTTCCGCCGGTTCACCACCGTCGAAGGCAAGATCGTCGATTCGATCCTCGGCCCCGAGATGCGGTCGACCGGCGAGGTCATGGGCATCGACCACAACTTCCCGACGGCCTTCGCGAAGGGCCTCCTCGGCGCATCCGTGAAGCTGCCGACCTCCGGCACCGTGTTCGTGTCCGTGGCCGATCGGGACAAGCGGGCCATGGTTCTGCCGGTCAAGGAACTCGTCGACATGGGCTTCGACGTCGTCGCGACCACCAGCACCGCGGCCGTGCTCTCCCGCTACGGGATCAAGACCACTCAGGTGCACAAGCACTTCGAGGCCGACGCCGAAGACCGTACGGTCATCGACTACCTCGCGGCGGGCACCATCGGCATGGTCATCAACGTTCCCTCGGGCCGACAGGAACGTGCCGACGGCTATGAGATCCGGGCCGCCGCGACCGCGAACTCCGTGCCGCTGATCACGACTCTCGCCGAATTCGCCGCCGCCGTGACTTCGCTCGAGGTCATCCGGGACTCGAAGTTCGACGTGCGGAGCCTGCAGGACTGGAGCGCCTGATGTTCGGCACCCGGCTGGCAGCCGCCATGGCCGAGCACGGACCGCTGTGTGTGGGCATCGACCCGCATGAGCATCTCCTGGCCTCCTGGGGACTGCCGGCCAGCGCCGCAGGAGTGCGGGAGTTCGCTCTCCGCGCGGTCTCCGAGCTCAAGGGTTCGGTGGCCGCGGTGAAACCGCAGTCGGCGTTCTTCGAACAGTACGGCTCCGCCGGGGTCGCTGCTCTCGAAGAGACCCTGGCCGCGGCCGGGGAAGCCGGGCTGCTCACCGTCCTCGACATCAAACGCGGTGACATCGGGTCGACCATGGGCGCCTACGCGAAGGCCTATCTCGATCCCGCGTCGGCGCTGGCGGCGGATTCGATCACGGTCTCGCCCTACCTCGGATTCGGGGCTCTGGAACCGGCATTCGAACTCGCCGCCGCCCACGGCAAGGGCGTGTTCGTCCTCGCACTGACCTCGAATCCGGAAGGCGCAGAGGTCCAGCACGCCGGAGGCGGAGGCGGTTCGGTGGCGGGATCGATCGTGTCCCGGGTGCGGCAGCGCAATGCTCACGCGCTCGGCTCCGTCGATGGTCTCGGTCCCTTCGGACTCGTCGTCGGCGCGACCATCGGCAGTGCGGCGAAGGACCTGGGGTTCGACCCCAACGACTGCGGGGGACCGATCCTCGCTCCGGGCGTCGGCGCGCAGGGAGCCGGTCTGGCCGAGCTGCGCGAGGTCTTCGGTGACCGGGCCCTGGCGTCGGGACAGGTGCTCGCCACGGCGTCCCGGGCAGTGCTCGGTGCCGGGCCCGACGGCCTGGCCGACTCCGCGGCCGCACTCAATCGTGCGCTGACGGCACTCGACTGACCCCCGGTGTCCGGATCGCTGGTCGGTCCGGACACCGGATTCGCCGGTCTGCCCATAGGTGAATTCCGGCTCGCCGGGCCATTAATTCTGCCCATATCGCCTCTCGGCAGGGATTTTGTCTTAGACTGAGACAACTTCCCTACCTGCCCGTTCATGGTGACAGAGGAGATAATGTGGCACTCGAACCGTTGACCCCGCAACAGCGTTCCGCTGCGCTGGACAAAGCGTTCAAGGCACGTCAGGCACGAGCCGAAGTGAAGTCGGCGCTGAAGAACGGTGATACCGATCTCGCGGCCGTGCTCAAGAAGGCGGCAGACGACGAAGCACTGGCGAAGATGCGTGTGCTCGATCTGCTGAGGGCTCTGCCCGGAGTCGGTGACCGGCGAGCCGAAGCCGCCATGGATGAGGTCGGCATCGCCACCTCTCGGCGGATCAAGGGGCTGGGCGTCCACCAGAAGTCCGCCCTGTTGGAGAAATATTCCTGAGTGTGACAACCTCAGATCTGTGAATAATCGACTCACCGTCCTCGCGGGTCCGACCGCCGTCGGAAAAGGCACAATCAGCACCTATATTCGGCAGAACCACCCCGAGGTCTGGTTCTCCGTGTCGGCCACGACCAGGCCCAGGCGCCCCGGTGAGATCGATGGTGTCCATTATCACTTCCTCTCCGACGATGCCTTCGACGCCCTCATCTCCGATGGCCGGCTGCTCGAATACGCCGTCGTCCACGGGCGCCACCGCTACGGCACCCCCGCGGCCCCGGTGGAGGAGAAGCTCGAACAGGGGATTCCGGCTCTGCTCGAGATCGACCTGCAGGGCGCCCGCCAGGTCAAAGAGAAGATGCCCGACGCCCGCTTCGTCTTCCTCGCCCCGCCCAGCTGGGACGAACTCGTCTCCCGACTGACCGGTCGCGGGACCGAAACGGATGAGGAGCAGGAGCGACGACTGGCCACCGCGAAACGCGAATTGGCCGCAGAATCGGAGTTCGACGTGACCATCGTGAACGACCACGTTCGCACTGCGGCCGAAGAACTCCTATCATTGATGGGTATATCCACCTCCGATTAGATGGGAATCTCCTTGCCCGCACAGCCTGAAGGCATCACTAATCCTCCGATCGACGATCTGCTGGGCGTGACCGGTTCGAAGTACGAACTGGTCTCGATCGCGGCAAAGCGCGCCCGTCAGATCAACTCGTACTACGCCCAGCTGCAGGAGGGACTGCTCGAGAACGTCGGTCCGCTCGTCACGCCCGGCACCAACGAGAAGCCTCTGTCGATCGCTCTGCGTGAGGTCAACGAGTCGAAGATCGTCGCCCGCGAGGTCTCCGAAGCCGACTTCATCCAGGCCGCACCCGAGGCCGAAGCCACCGCTCCTGTGAGCAACGACGGCGCGATCGACTTCAGCGACCAGTGAGAATCGTACTCGGCGTCGCCGGTGGGATCGCCGCCTATAAGGCGGCACACGTCATCCGGCGACTCCGGGAGCTCGACCACAGCGTCAAGGTGGTTCCGACGGCCAACGCGCTGAAATTCATCGGTGCCCCCACGCTCGAGGCCCTGTCCGGCCAGACCGTGACCACCGACGTCTTCGACGAGGTCGACACCGTCAACCATGTCCGGATCGGACAGGAAGCCGAACTCGTCATCATCGCCCCGGCGACGGCTGACCTGATCGCGAAGATCACCGCCGGAATGGCCGATGATCTGCTCACCGCCACCGTGCTCACCACAACCGCCGAGGTGGTCGTGGCTCCGGCCATGCACACGGAGATGTGGCTCAATCCCGCCACCGTGGCGAACATCGCGACTCTGCGCGCCCGCGGCATCCATGTCCTCGACCCCGCCGTCGGTCGCCTCACCGGTCCCGACTCCGGTCCCGGACGCCTGCCCGAACCCGATGACATCGTCGACTTCGCCCTCTCCGTGGAGACCGGCCGGACGACGGCCGAACAGCCTGGCGAAGAGACTCGGGCGCTCTCGGGCCGCCGCATCGTCATCAGCGCCGGAGGCACCCGGGAAGCACTCGACCCCGTCCGATTCCTCGGCAACCGGTCTTCGGGCAAGCAGGGCATCGCCCTGGCCAAGGCCGCCCATGCCGCGGGCTCGCACGTCGAGCTCGTCGCCGCGAACATCGACTCCGGACTGCTGGCCGGACTGCCCGCGGACATC
Organism: Brevibacterium limosum; assembly: GCF_011617705.1. Classification (NCBI taxonomy): domain Bacteria; kingdom Bacillati; phylum Actinomycetota; class Actinomycetes; order Micrococcales; family Brevibacteriaceae; genus Brevibacterium; species Brevibacterium limosum. The sequence continues at coordinate 1,925,427 of NZ_CP050154.1, forward strand.
ACGATCACCCCGGTCGAATCCACGCTGGAGCTGCAGGCTGCGATGCACACGGCCCAGACAGGTGCCGACGCGATCATCATGGCCGCGGCCGTCGCCGACTACCGGCCGGCCGAGACCACCGACTCGAAGATGAAGAAGTCCGGAGACGACGGACTGACTCTGCGGCTCGTGCAGAACCCGGATATCCTGCGCGGACTCGTCGACGAGCGCAGCCGACAGACCCGCCACGGTCGCCAGATCATCGTCGGATTCGCCGCCGAGACCGGTGACGCCGACACCGCCGCGCTCGACTACGCTCGGGCCAAGTTCCGCCGCAAGGGCGTCGACCTGCTCGTGTTCAACGACGTCTCCGACGACCGTGCCTTCGGTCACGACGACACCATGGTCCAGATCATCTCCGCCGAGAACGGCGAGGTCGTCGTCGGTGATGAATCCCACGGGTCGAAGGACGATGTTTCACAAAAGGTCATCGCGGCCCTGTCCGACCAGTTCACCCACGTAGAATCGACGACGTGACACAAACAAATCTGCGTTTCTTCTCATCCGAGTCCGTCACCGAGGGACATCCCGACAAGATCTGCGACCAGATCAGCGATGCGGTGCTCGACGATCTGCTCCGGCAGGACCCCAATGCCAAAGTGGCCGTGGAGACCATGGTCACCACCGGACTCGTCCACGTCGCCGGTGAGGTGAATACGGCCGCCTACGCCGACGTCGCCGGAATCGTGCGCAGCCTCATCACGGGGATCGGCTACGACTCCTCTGACACCGGCTTCGACGGACACTCCTGCGGAGTCTCCGTCTCCATCGGCAGCCAGTCCACGGACATCCACTCCGGTGTGACGAACCCGCTGGACTTCCGCGAAGCCGTCGCATCCTCCGACCACGGCACCAGCCTCGGCGCGGGAGACCAGGGGCTGATGTTCGGCTATGCCGACAACTCCACCGATGTGCTCATGCCGCTGCCCATCCACCTCGCCTCCCGGATGGCGGAGCAGCTCTCAGCCGTGCGCAAATCCGGCCGACTCGACTACCTGCGCCCGGACGGGAAGACGCAGCTGACCCTCGGCTACGACGGGGACGAAGCCGTGTCGATCGAGAACGTCGTCGTCTCCACCCAGCATTCGGCGGAGACCAGCCAGTCCCAGCTGCACACGGAGATCAGGGAACTCGTCATCGACCCGGTGATCGCGACCTCCGGCCTCGACCTGTCGGGCACGAACATCCACATCAACCCCGCCGGCCCCTTCGTCACGGGCGGACCGATGGGTGATGCCGGTCTGACCGGACGGAAGATCATCGTCGACACCTACGGCGGATTCTCCCGCCACGGCGGCGGAGCGTTCTCCGGCAAGGATCCCTCGAAGGTCGACCGTTCGGCCGCCTACGCAATGCGCTGGGTGGCGAAGAACGTCGTCGCCGCCGGTCTCGCCGCCCGTGCCGAAGTGCAGGTGTCCTATGCGATCGGACGTGTCGACCCGATGGGTCTGTACGTCGAGACCTTCGGAACGGAGAAGGTCGACCCGGCGGCGATTTCGGCAGCCATCCGCGAGGTCTTCGACCTCCGCCCGGCGATGATCATCCAGGAACTCGACCTGCTCCGCCCGATCTACTCGCAGACCTCGACCTACGGCCACTTCGGTCGCGAACTGCCCGACTTCACCTGGGAGGTCACGGACCGCGCCGAGGACCTGCTGCGCGCCGTGTCCTCCCGCTAGTCTGCCGTCGGCGTGGACGAACCCCTCCCGATCGACACCGGCACCTCGGCCGAAGGCCAGGTGCCCCTGGCGGCGACCGATCCGGTCGCGCAAGTGCTCATCGACCATCCCGTCCCGCACCTGGCGCGGACCTTCGACTATGCGGTCCCGGAAAAGCTCGCCGAGGCGGCCCTGCCCGGTGTGCGCGTGAGAGTGAAGTTCGCGGGGAAGCTGCGCGACGGCTATCTGCTCGACCGCGTCGGGTCCTCGGACCACATCGGGCCGCTGGCCGCGATCCAACGCGTCAGCGGGCCCGTTCGGGTGCTCCGTGACGATCTGCTCGCCCTGAGCGAAGCCGTCGCCCGCCGCTACGGGGGCACGCTGGCCGATGTGCTGCGCCTGGCCATCCCACCGCGACACGCGCGCGGGGAGAAGTCCGTGCTCAAGGCGGAGAAGGCAGCCGAAGCAGCCGGGAAACAGGCTGATGCTCAGGCGACAGGTCCCGCGAACGATCCGGAGCAGGCGACAACGGACGACTCCCCGGAGGAACCGCGGCTCCTGGGCCGCCTCGGCGAATGGGTTCTCGCAGCGGCGGGGGAGTCTCCGGGACCGACGGGAGAGGCTGCGACACAGGCTCCGGAAGCCGACGGAACGTCGGGGCCGCCTCGGCGCAGGGCCTTGGCCTGCACACCCGGGCCGACACCGGGACTCAGCTGGATCCGTGCCGGGCTCGATGCCGCACGGGCGACCCTCGAGGCCGGCAGATCCGTGCTCTGGCTCGTGCCCGACCATCGCGAACTCACCGTGCTCCGATCGAGTCTCGCCGCCGCCGGGATCGCGGAGGTCTCGGTGCTCAGCGCCGATCAGTCACCGGAGCTGCGGTGGCAGGCCTGGCTGCGCGGGCTGCTCGGTCACACGCGCATCACGATCGGCACCCGCGCCGCCGCCTTCGCTCCCGTCGCGGACCTCGGGCTCATCATCTGCACCGATGATGCGAACCTCAACTACCTCGACCAGCATGCCCCGTACCCGCACGCTCGGGAGGTCTGCCTGCTGCGGTCGACGATCGAGGACGCCGAACTGCTCTTCGTCTCCACCGATCGCAGCGCCGAAGTCCAGCGCCTCGTCGAAATCGGGTGGCTGGCCGATGCCACGCCGATCGGCCCCGCACGACGGCACGCCGCCCCCGTCGTCTTCGTCCCCGACGAGGAACGAGACCCCTTCGCCTGGCAGCGCATCCCGAGCCGGGCCTGGCAGATCATGCGCACGGCCCTGCGCCCGCGTGCCCGTGACGGGGGAGTGCCGGGCCCGGTTCTCGTGCAGGTGCCGCGGTCGGGCTACTATCCGGTCTTCGCCTGTGCCCGCTGCCAGGAAGTCGCCCGCTGTCCCCAGTGCCAGGCGACTCTGACCACGCAGTCGGAAGTCGGACCGTTCGCCTGCCGATCCTGCGGATACCACTCGGAGACGTTCAGCTGTCTGCGCTGCCGCTCGAACCGCGTGCGGTCGATCGTGCGCGGCCGGGCCCGCACCGTCGAAGAGCTCGCCAGAGCGCTGCCGGACATCGAGATCGTCGAATCCGGAGGTGACCACATCTCCACGGTGCTCGACGAGACACCGCGCCTCGTCGTGGCCACGACGGGCGCCGAACCCTATGTGCTCGGCGGCTATGCCGCAGCGATCCTCTTGGATTCGCTGTGGCCGGGTCCGTGGATGCGTTCGATCGACGAAAGCGTGGCACGCCGACTGCGAGCCGCCTCCCTGGTGCGCTCACGCGATGAGGGCGGAGCCGTCTACCTCGGCGATGAGGACGAACTCATCCGGCAGACCCTGACCTCCTTCGATCCCACCACCTTCATGTCCCGGCAGCTGAGCGACAGGAAGGTCCTCGGCTTCCCGCCGTACCGTCGGATCCTCGAACTCACAGGAGCCGGCGTCGACATCGACACGGTGCTCGGCGAGATCGGCGAGGTCGAGGAGCTGCTGCGCGAGGACGCCGAGGACGGCCAGCGCAGCGTCAGCGCCTACCCGTTCTCCGCCGGAGACCGCGTCGGGACGAGAGCGGCAGAGATCATCGCCTCACGGTCGGCGAAGAAGCAGCCGCAGGTGCGAGTGCGAATCGATGATCCCCGGTCGCTGTGACGGACCGACGAACCAGTAGAATCCAAGTCGTGGATATCGTCTTCGCCGGCACCCCTGATGTCGCAGTTCCCGCCCTCGAGGCACTCGCCGAATCGGACCACCGCATCCGGGCGGTGCTCACCCGACCCGATGCGCCCGTAGGACGCAGACGAGTCCTCACCCCGTCACCGGTGAAGACCCGCGCCGTCGAACTCGGACTGCCCGTGATCGAAGCCGACCGACTGCGTGGCGACGTCATCTATCAGCTGCGGGACCTCGACGTCGATGCCGTCGCGGTCGTCGCCTTCGGCGCCATCGCCGGACCCGCTGCGCTGGGCATCGCCAGGCTCGGCTGGTTCAACCTCCACTTCTCCCTGCTTCCCGCCTACCGCGGGGCCGCCCCCGTCCAACGCGCCCTCATAGGCGGTGAGACCACGAGCGGAGTCAGCGTGTTCCGCATCGACGAGGGCATGGACAGCGGTCCCGTGCTGCGCAGTCTCGAACTGCCGCTCGACCACCCGGACGTCGCCTCCGCACTCGAGGACTATGCGCACCGAGGCGCTCCCGAGCTCGTCGCCGCCTTCGACGAACTGGCCGCCGGCACTGCGACCGAGACCCCGCAGACCGGTGAGTCCAGCCATGCGGAGAAGATCACCGTCACCGACGCCCACCTCGACCTCTCCGCACCCGCAGCCCGCGTCATCGACCGGGCTCGCGGGACCAGTCCCGCACCGGGACCGTGGGTGGAACTCGACGGCAAGAGGACGAAGCTCTTCGGACTCACCCCCGCCCCCGAGGTGACAGCCACCGGCGAGGTGGGCGAACTGACCACCTGGCAGCAGCAGCCGGTGCTGCGCTGCGGTGACGGCTGGGTCCACGTCGAGGCGATCCAACCCTTCGGCAAGGCCCGCATGAACACCGCCGACTTCCTGCGCGGCCGGCAAGACGTGACCTTCGACCCCTATACCGAAGAGAAAGCATAAGAGCTATGGCTGAGTCAGCAGGCAGAGATCGCCGAGGCGGCAGCCGCGGACACGACGGCAATCGCGGACAGCGCCGAGGCGGTCCCCGAGACACCGCCCGACGCGGCGGGCCCGGCCGCGGACGAGGCGATCGAGACCGCGCACCGCAGGATCGCGGAACACCGCATGCCGAACGGGCGGGCAAGAACCTGCCGCGGCGCATCGCCTGGGAAGTCCTCCTCGACGTGGCGACGAAAGACGCCTACGCGAACCTGCTGCTGCCTGCCAAACTCGCCCGCACCCATATGGGCGCTCAGGACGCCGCCTTCACGACCGAACTCACCTACGGTGCCCTGCGCCGACAGAAGTTCTACGATGCGGTCATCGAAATCGCCTCATCCCGCGCCATCGACAAGATCGATCCCGAACCCCTGGCCGCGATGCGCCTCGGCGCCCACCAGCTGCTGTCGATGCGCGTGCCGAACCATGCGGCACTGTCCGAGACCGTGGCTGTGGTCAAACGCTCCGCGGCGAAGACCGCCGGATTCGTCAACGCCGTGCTCCGGCGCATCTCGGAAGCCGAACCCGCCGTTTGGCTCGACCGCGTCACCGCCGAGGCATCGGAGACCACGCGGCTGGCCATCGAACACTCCCATCCCGAATGGGTCGTGCGCTCCCTCACCCAGGCACTCAAGGGACACGGCCGCGACGCCGCCGAACTCGAAGCGCTCCTCGCAGCCGACAACGCACCCGCGAAGGTCGGTGTGTCCGCCCTGCCCGGGCTCATCGACCGCAGCGAACTGCCGGGAGAGCCCACCCCGCTGTCACCGATCGGCGTCACCCTGGACACCGCGGTGCCGCGGGACGTCGCAGCCGTGGCCGACGGACGCGCCCGCGTCCAGGACGAAGGATCGGCCCTCGTCGCCCTCGCCCTGGCCGAGGTCGAAGCGCCCACCGGAACCTGGGCCGACCTGTGCGCCGGACCCGGCGGCAAGGCCGCCGTCCTCGGTGCCGCTGCCGCCGGCGAAGCGACGACGCTGGATGCCTTCGACTCCAGCGAGCACCGCGTCGACCTCGTCCGCGACTCCACCCAGGCACTGACCAACGTCACCGCCGCCATCCGCGACGGACGCGAGGCCCGCGGGCCCTACTCGAAGATCCTCGTCGACGTGCCCTGCTCCGGGCTCGGCGCGCTGCGCCGTCGCCCCGAAGCCCGCTACCGCAGACGGCCCGAAGACATCACGGCCCTGACCGGACTGCAGCGCGAACTGCTCGCCGCAGCCCTCGACGCGTGCGCGCCCGGGGGAGTGGTCGCCTACTCGACCTGCTCCCCGCACTATGCCGAGACCGTGCTCATCGTCGACGAAGTGCTGCGGCTGCGCACCAAGTCCGGTACCGCGGACATCGAGATCCTCGACACCCCGGCCGTGCTGTCGGCGATCACCGGCACCGAGGCGGAATCGTTCGCCTCGGTGACCCGGGACGGAGGACGATACGCTCAGCTCTGGCCCCACGTGCACAACAGCGACGGAATGTTCCTGGTCCTCCTGCGAAAGGCGAAATGACCCATGCCCATCGACATCAACCCCTCCATCCTGTCCTCGGACTTCTCCGATCTGCGTGGTGAGCTTACGAAGATCAGCACCGCCGATATGGCCCATATCGACGTCATGGACAACCATTTCGTCCCGAATCTCACCTTCGGCCCGCCCGTCGTCGAACGCATCCGGGCGATCTCTCCGATTCCGCTCGACGCCCATCTCATGATCGCCGACGCCGATCGCAACGCACCCGTGTACGCGGAGATCGGCTGCGCCTCGGTGACCTTCCACGCCGAGGCAGCCGCCGCCCCCGTCCGCCTGGCCCGGGAGCTGCGCCGCCTCGGAGCGAAGGCGAGCCTCGCACTCAAACCGGCCACCCCGATCGAACCCTTCATCGACCTCCTCGGCGAGTTCGACCAGATCCTCATCATGACCGTCGAGCCCGGGTTCGGCGGTCAGAAGTTCCTCGACGTGTGCCTGCCGAAGATCGCTCGGACCCGCGAGGCCATCTCGGCCTCCGGACTCGAGATCAGGCTGCAGGTCGACGGGGGCGTCTCCGCATCGACGATCGACCGAGTCGTCGACGCCGGAGCCGACGTCCTCGTGGCCGGCTCCGCCGTCTACGGCGCCGAGGATGCCGCAGCGGCCATCAGTCAGCTGCGCACCCTCGCCGACGCACACACCCACTGACCGATCCGGGCCGGATGAACTCACCGGCCCACACCTGAAGAGAGCCTGCGATGGACCTGTTCGACTGGTTGAACACCCCGGCATTCGAACTGCTGGGCAAACCCGTGCCGTACTCCGACCTGTTCGGAAACATCTGTGCCCTGGCCACGGTCGTCCTCGCGCTGCGCCGGAACATCCTGTCCTGGCCGGTGCAGATTCTGGGCTCCATCCTCCTCTTCTCCGCCAGCCTGTCCGCCGGCCTCGGCGGCAACGCCTCCCGGCAGGTCGTCATCATCGTCGCCGCGATCTGGGGATGGACGCAATGGAAGAAGTCCAAGGCCGCCGCCGGCGAAGTCCTCGTCCGCTGGGCCACCTGGAAGGAACGGGCGATCCTGCTCGCGGCTCTCGTCATCGGCACGGGAGTCTTCGGCTGGGTCCTCGCCCTGGGCGGGTGGTCCTGGAACCCGTACCCCGACGCGTACATCTTCATCGGCTCGATCGTGGCCATGTACGCCCAGGGCCGGGCCATCGTCGAATTCTGGTTCGTCTGGCTCGCCGTCGACCTCGTCGGCATCCCCCTGGCGATCTCCGGCGGACTCGTCTTCTCCGGAGCCGTGTACCTGTTCTTCCTCGTCATGGTCGTCCTCGGACTCATCGACTGGTCGAAGCGCTCACGCCAGACGATCTCGGCGCCCCACCGTCCGGCCACCGATATCGGCCGCGACCCCGAGGACTGACACTCACCGACCGCAGCGCCGGTGCGAGCCGGCCCGCGGCGTTTTGGAACATGAGACCCCGAATGCTGCGGTCGATGAGGATGCATTAGGCTGGAGAAGTGAAGACCTTTGAGACTCTCTACGCCGAACTCCAGCAGAAATCCCTCGATCGACCGGCCGGTTCGAAGACCGTGGCCGAACTCGACGCCGGAGTCCATGCGATCGGCAAGAAGGTCGTGGAAGAGGCCGCCGAAGTGTGGATGGCCGCCGAATACGAAACCGAGGAAGAGCTCGCCGAGGAGATCTCGCAGCTGCTCTACCACCTGCAGGTGATGATGATCGCCAAGGGACTGACCCTCGACGACGTCAACACCCACCTCTGAGACCCTCCCACGAACCCGACCGACCCGACGCCATCGAACTCCAAAGGGACCCCATGCTGCGTGTAGCCGTGCCCAACAAGGGCGCACTGTCCGAAGCCGCCTCCGACATGCTCAGCGAGGCCGGATACTCCACTCGACGCGGAACCAAGACACTGGTCCATCAGGACGAAGTGAACGGAGTCGAGTTCTTCTACCTGCGCCCCCGCGACATCGCCATCTACGTCGGCTCCGGCATCCTCGACGCCGGAATCACCGGCCGTGACCTGCTGCTCGAATCGCAGGCCGAAGCCGACGATGTGCTCGGGCTCGGATTCGGCGCCTCCCGCTTCTTCTACGCCGGCACCACCGGCTCCTTCACCTCACCCGACCAGTTGGCCGGCGCCCGCATCGCCACGAGCTTCCCGAACCTCGTCGACGCCGACCTGCAGCGACGCGGAATCCCCGCGACGACCGTGCAGCTCGACGGAGCGATCGAGGTCTCCATCCAGCTCGGAGTCGCCGACGCCATCGCCGATGTCGTCGAAACCGGTTCCACCCTGCGCGCCGCGGGTCTCGAGACCTTCGGCGAGCCGCTGCTCGAATCCGAAGGCGTGCTCATCCAGCGCGCCGGAGCCGAATCCCGCATCGGCGTGCTCAAACGCCGCCTCGAATCGGTCATGGTCGCCCGCCAGTACGTGCTCGTCGACTACAACATCGAACACCGACTGGTGCCCGAAGCGATCTCGCTGACCCCGGGACTCGAATCCCCGACCGTGTCGCCGCTGCAGGAGACCGGTTGGGTCGCCGTGCGCGTCATGGTCGAAGCGAAGGAAGTCAACAACGTCATGGACCGACTCTACGGAGTCGGCGCCCGTGCGATCCTGGTGACGAACATTGGCGCCTGCCGAATCTGATCTCGCCGTGTTCCGGCCCCGACAGGTGCGCATCATCAGCATCGTCGGTGCCATCGCCGTGACCGCCGGGTTCGCGGTCCTGTCCGTGGCGCTGTTCGTCGTGGACTGGGAACCGTGGACCGTGCTCGACATGGTATGGATGAACCTGCTGGGCATCCTCTTCGGAGCCGCCCTGCTGCGCATCTCGGATATCCAGGCTCGGCCCACCGAGGAGGGACTGGTGGTCAAGAACATGGTGCGCACCCGCCGGTTCGACTGGGGGCAGATCCTCGGAGTGACGTTCTCACCCGTCGGTGACGACCCCTGGCCCTCGCTGGACCTCACCGACGGCACCACCTACGCGGTGATGGCGATCCAGCATGCCGACGGTCCCCGCGCCCATGCGGAGGTCGCACGATTGCGTATGCTCGTCAGCAGACGCACCCACTTCAAGGAGGATTAGGAATGGCGAACGAGACACCCGAGACCGAGTCGGCGCCCCTGACCGGATACACCGTGGTCGATCTCTCCCGAGCCCTGGCCGGCCCCCATGCGGGAATGATGTTCGGCGACCTCGGGGCGCGAGTGATCAAGGTCGAGAACCCCGGCAAGGGCGATGATTCGCGGTCCTGGGGCCCTCCCTTCGTCGGCCCCGAGGACAACCCCCAGGCCACCTACTTCTTCTCCTGCAACCGCAACAAGGAATCCATCGCCCTCGACCTCAAATCCGAGACGGGCACGAACACGCTGACCGGACTCATCGCACGTGCCGATGTGCTCATCGAGAACTTCCGCTCCGGCGTCCTCGATCGGCTCGGCTTCTCCACCGCCCGATGCATGGAGATCAACCCGCGCCTGGTCATCCTCTCCATCACCGGCTTCGGCCACGACGGGCCGGAGGCCTCCCGCGCCGGCTACGACCAGATCGCCCAGGGCGAGGCCGGACTGATGTCGCTGACCGGGTCCGGACCCGATGACATGCAGCGTGTGGGTGTGCCGATCGCCGATCTGCTCGCCGGGATCTACGGCTCCTTCGGCGTGCTGGCCGCTCTGCTCGAGCGCGAACGCACCGGCCAGGGCAAGGTCGTGCGCACCTCGCTCATCGCGGGAATGGTCGGCGTCCACGCCTTCCAGGGAACACGGGCGACCGTGGCCGGGCAGGAACCCCAGCCGGGCGGCAACCACCACCCGTCGCTGTCGCCGTACGGACTCTTCAACTGCCGCGACGGCGCCGTGCAGATCTCCGTGGGCAACGAGAACCTGTGGCAGAAGTTCTGCGCCGCCTTCGACATCGACCCCGCCACCGAAGGTCTGGCCGACAACGCCTCACGCGTGGCCAACCGGCCGGAACTCATCGAACTCATCGAAGACCGCTTCTCCGCCTTCGACGCAGCCGATCTGCTCGCCAAGCTCACCGAGGCGGGAATCCCGTCCGGCACTGTCCGCAGCCTGCCCGAGGTCTACCAGTGGGAGCAGGCGCTCAGCCAGGGACTCAAGGTCTCCGTCGACCACCCGGTGCTCGGCGACATCGATCTGCCCGGACCGCCACTGCGCTTCTTCGACGCCGGCGCCTCCGGCGAGGTCGAAACCACTCGCACCGCCCACGACGCCCCGCCGCTGCTGGACGAAGACGCGGACTCCATCGTGGCGTGGCTCGCCGACGGAAACTGAACGGGACCGTCATGACGCGTCTGAACGCATACGAACTCGTCGACATCGTCCTCGACCAAGGATCCTTCCTGTCCTGGGACTCCACGCCCATCCGACCGGCCGGCGGGATCTCCGCAGACTATGCCGCGGAACTCGATGCCGCGGCGCAGAAGTCCGGAGTCGACGAAGCCATCATCACCGGTGAAGGCACCATCGACGGCCGCCGGGTGGCCGTGGTCGCCGGCGAATTCCGGTTCCTCGCCGGCTCCATCGGCGTGGCCGCGGCCGAACGCCTCGTCGACGCCATCGAACGCGCCACCCTCGAGGGACTGCCCCTGTTGGCCGGACCCGCCTCGGGAGGCACCCGCATGCAGGAAGGCACCATCGCCTTCCTGTCGATGGTGAAGATCACCAACGCCGTCATCGCCCACCGCAAGGCCGGACTGCCCTACCTCGTCTACCTGCGCCATCCCACCACCGGAGGGGTCTTCGCCTCCTGGGGATCGCTGGGGCATGTCACCGTGGCCGAACCCGGGTCCCTCATCGGGTTCCTCGGCCCCCGAGTGTTCGAGGCCATCTACGGAGAGAAGTTCCCGGAGAACGTGCAGACCGGGGAGAACCTGCACAAGATGGGCATCGTCGACGCCGTCATCGGTCCCGAACGCATCGCCGGCACCGTCTCCCGCGTCCTCGATGTGCTCATGGGCGGCAAGGAGGTCCCGGGCCAGGTGCCGGATCCGGACACCGCACCGGCCACCGTCGATCCGACCTCCGATGCCTGGGCCGCGATCACCAGCTCGCGTCGCCCCGAACGCCCCGGAGTCCGTGACCTGCTGCGGACCGCCGCGAACACCGTCCTGCCGCTCAACGGCACCGGGGAAGGGGAGAAGGATCCCGGACTGCTGCTGGCCCTGGCGAAGTTCGGTTCCGCGCCGTGCATCGTCCTCGGCCAGGACCGCTTCCGGCAGGACTCCCGTGCCCCGATGGGGCCGGCGGCCCTGCGTGAGGCCAGGCGCGGAATGCGGTTGGCCGCAGAACTGCACCTGCCGCTCGTGACCGTCATCGACACCCCCGGTGCGGCCCTGTCGAAGGAAGCCGAAGAAGGCGGAATAGCCGGCGAGATCGCCCGCAGCCTCGCCGACCTCGCGAACCTCGACGCCCCGTCCGTCTCGCTCATCCTCGGTGAGGGATCCGGGGGAGGGGCACTGGCACTCATCCCCACCGACCGGGTGCTCAGCGCCGAACACGGCTGGCTCTCGCCCCTGCCGCCCGAGGGTGCATCGGCGATCGTGCATCGCACCACCGAGAGGGCCGCCGAGATGGCGCAGAGTCAGGGCGTGCACGCGCCCATGCTGCAGGCCAGCGGAGTCGTCGACCGGATCATCGCCGAACACCCCGATGCCAGCGACGAACCTCTCGACTTCGTCGCCCGGGTCGGACAGACACTCGAATACGAACTCATCTCGCTCATGCGCGAACCGTCGGCCAGGCGCCTGGCCCGCCGAATGGATCGCTACCGGGGCCTGGGAATCTAGGAGGACTGCGTGGTAGCTGTCAGAGTCATCCCCTGTCTGGACGTCGACGGCGGACGCGTCGTCAAGGGAGTGAAGTTCGCCGACCTCAAGGACGCCGGCGACCCCGTCGAGCTCGCCCGCCGCTACGGCGAATCCGGTGCCGACGAACTCACCTTCCTCGACGTCACGGCCAGCAGCGGTGACCGGGAGACCGTCCATGACGTCGTCCGCGCGTGCGCCGAAGAGGTCTTCATCCCGCTGACCGTCGGCGGCGGCATCCGCAGCGTCGCCGACGTCGACCGTCTGCTGCGCGACGGAGCCGACAAGGTGTCGGTCAACACCTCGGCGGTGGCGAACCCGGAGCTCATCAGCGAGATCTCCCGACACTTCGGCAACCAGGTCCTCGTCCTGTCCCTCGACGCCCGTCGCACGCAGGGAACGAGCACGGAATCCGGATTCGAAGTCACCACCCGCGGCGGCAGAGAAGGAACGGGCCGATGCGCGATCGACTGGGTCCGGGAAGCCGCGGAGCGCGGGGTCGGCGAGATCCTGCTCAACTCCATCGACGCCGACGGCACACGTGAGGGCTTCGACCTCGAACTCATCAGTGCCGCCCGCGCCGCCGTCGACGTACCGCTCATCGCCTCGGGCGGAGCCGGCAAGGTCGAACACTTCGCTCCGGCGGTCGAAGCAGGAGCCGATGCGCTGCTGGCCGCCAGCGTCTTCCACTTCGGCACGCTGAGCATCGCCGAGGTCAAGGACGCACTGCGTTCGCAGGGAATCGACGTCCGATGAGCAGCGATATCGACGCCACTCCGCACAACTGGCGGGAGATCATCGGACTGGGCGACGACGGTCTCATCCCCGTCATCGTCCAAGAGGCCACGAGCCGCGAGGTGCTCATGCTCGCGTGGATGGACGTCGAAGCCGTCTCCCGCACACTGGAGACGAGGCGGGCCACCTACTGGTCGCGGTCCCGGCAGGAATACTGGGTGAAGGGGGAGACCTCCGGCCATGTCCAACATGTCCGCTCGCTCAGCCTCGACTGCGATGCCGACGCCCTGCTCATGCTCGTCGACCAGACCGGACCCGCCTGCCATACGAACACCCCGACCTGCTTCACCGGAAGGACCATCAGTGTCGACTGACCCAGCGGCGAACCCGACCGACCTGCCGATCCGACCCAGCCTCGACCAGTTCCGCGCCCTCGGCGCCGACCATCGGCTGGTGCCGGTCCACACCCAGGTGCTCGCGGACTCGGAGACCCCGCTGAGCCTCTACCGCAAACTCACCGACGGCGGACCGGGAAGCTTCCTCTTCGAATCCGCGGTCGCCGGATCCTGGGCCAGGTACTCCTTCATCGGATCGGCACCCGTGGCCACACTCATCTCCACCGAGGACGGATTCCACTGGACCGGCACTCCGCCGGTGGGCGTGCCCACCGACGGCGACGTCCTCGACGCGGTCACCGCCGCCCTCGACCTCCTCGCCGTGGCCGCAGCGGAATCGGGGCTGCCGCCCATGGTCTCGAGCTTCGTCGGCTACTTCGGGTGGGACATCGTCCGCCGCTTCGAACGGCTCGGCCCGCCGCGGCCCAACGAACACCACCTGCCGACCGTGCAGCTGATGATCCCCGGCGACATCGCCGTCTTCGACCACTATTCGGGAACGGTCACCCTCGTGGCCAATGTGTTCAACGTCAACGGCGCCGACACCGGCATCGAGGAGGCCCACGCCTCAGGCGTCGCGCGCATCACGGCGATGCTCGACCGTCTGCACCAGCCCAGCCCGGCCGATGTCCTCCGTCCCCGCAAGGCCGACCCCGAGGTGGCCACCCGCACCCAGCCGCAGGTGTACCTCGACGGTGTGGAGACGGCGAAGCAGAAGATCGTCGATGGGGAGATCTTCCAGGTCGTCGTCGGCCAGCGCTTCGACACCCCGTGCGATGCCGATCCGCTCAGCGTGTACCGGATGCTGCGGCATGCGAACCCCAGCCCATTCATGTACCTGCTCAACCTCCACGATGACGGCGGCGACCCGGTGAGCATCATCGGCTCCTCGCCGGAGGCACTCGTCACCGTCCGCTCCGGAGAGGTCCTCACCCACCCGATCGCCGGTTCCCGACCCCGCGGCACCACCCCGGAGGCCGATGACTCCCTGGCCCGAGAGCTCCTGGCCGATGAGAAGGAACGCGCCGAGCACCTCATGCTCGTCGACCTCGCCCGCAACGACCTCGCGAAGGTGTGCACGGCCGGAACCATCGACGTCAGCGAGTTCATGGACATCGTCCGCTACAGCCACATCATGCACATCAGCTCCACGGTGCGCGGCGAACTCGAACCCGGAACCACCGCCGTCGACGTGCTGCGGGCGACCTTCCCCGCCGGCACCCTGTCCGGGGCACCCAAACCGCGGGCACTGCAGATCATCGACGAACTCGAACCCGTCGGGCGCGGAATCTACGGGGGAGTGGTCGGCTATATGTCCTTCACCGGCGACCTCGACCTGGCCATCGCCATCCGCACCGGAGTGCTCAGCCACGGCACGATGAGCGTCTACGCCGGAGGCGGGCTCGTCGCCGACTCCGTGCCCGAGACCGAATACCAGGAATCCGAGAACAAGGCCGCGGCCGTGCTGCGCGCCGCCGCCGCAGCGAACGCCCTGCACACAGCCGAAGGAACCCAGAGGTGAGGCCATGACGAAATCACGCGGAGTCCTCATCGTCCTCGTCATCGCCGCAGCACTGTGGGCACTGACGATCTCCGCCTGGCAGGTGGGCGCCGCCGGCGACACGCTCGGACCCAGCGGTGTGGCAGAGGTCACCGAGGATGCGAGTTCGCAGGCCTCACCCGTGGCCACCTCCTGCGTGGCGATCATCGCGGTCTCGGGACTGCTCGCCGCGATGCTCGGGCGGATCGGACGCTTCGTCGTCCTGGGACTGGCCGGGATCGCCGGAATCGGCTACGGGATCACCGCCCTGACCGCCGCCTCGGCGCCGGGAGCCACCTCATGGGCGATCATCGCGGCAGTGGCTGCGGGAATCGGCGTCATCGGCATCGTCTGGGTCTCCGTCGCCTCGAACGGGTGGGCGAACTCCAACCGCTACGCCCGCAGCGCCGAGGCCGCCGGCGGAGAATTCGACTCGGCCGCGACCTGGGATGCCCTCTCCCGCGGGGAAGACGTCGACGAGGCACCCGACGGCGAGGATCCGAGCGATCCGGACTCCGAGCCGGATTCGAAATGACCTTGTGACCGGGTCGGTGTCCGGTCGACCGAAGAAGCGTGACACAATGGAGGAAAGTTTCCACACGCGTGTCACGCAGTCACTCTAAGGAGCGCCATGTCGCAGTCCATCGCCCGCAACGGGGCCGCAGATCTCGACAAATCCACGATCGACTACGCAGCGATCGCCGATCCCGGTCACGGCAACTCGGTGGCGGGATGGACCGGTGTGATCATAATGCTCCTCGGCGTGTCCGTCGGCTGCGTGGGCTTCACGATCCACAACCCCACGATCACCTACATCTCCATCGGCATCGTCGCCCTCGGCGTCGTCGTCGGCCTGATCCTGCGTGCCGTCGGACTGGGCAACAAGCCGAAGAAATGACAGTTCTCCATGACATCGTCTCCGGCGTGCGGGAAGACCTGCAGGCACGCCGGAACGAGGTTCCGCTGAGTGAGATCACGGCTCGTGCCGCGGCGGCCGAGCCCGTCCGCCGCTTCGACCTGCGTGCCGACTTCGGCGTCATCGCCGAGGTCAAACGGAAGTCGCCCTCCCGCGGAGACCTCGCCCGGATTCCCGACCCCGGAACGCTGGCCGGCCTGTATGCCGCCGGCGGTGCCCGCGCCATCAGCGTGCTCACCGAAGCCCGCCGCTTCAACGGCAGCCTCGACGACCTCGACTCGGTGCGCGCCGCCGTCGACATCCCTGTCCTGCGCAAGGACTTCATGGTCGACGAATACCAGTTCCATGAGGCTCGCGCCCACGGCGCCGATATCGTCCTGCTCATCGTCGCAGCCCTCGACCCCGTGCAGCTGGGCGAATTCCATGCCCTCGCCACGGAACTGGGGATGACGGCGCTCGTCGAGACCCACAATCGCGAAGAGCTGGACATCGCGGCCGAACTCGGTGCCGAGCTCATCGGGGTCAACACCCGCAACCTCAAAGACCTCAGCGTCGACACCGACCGGTTCGCGCCCTTGGCCGACCTGGCCCCCGACGAGTGCACCCTCGTCGCCGAATCCGGGGTGGCCGGCGCCGCCGAAGTGGCGAAGTACGCGGATGCCGGAGCCGATCTCGTGCTCGTGGGCGAAGCCCTCGTCACCGGCGGCCCCCCGCAGGCCGCAGTCGAGGAGTACACCGCGCTCGGCCGGGAACGCCGCTCTCTGTCCGCATCCTGAACCCCGCCCGCGACGGCCGCCGCAAGTGGCCGACGATGGGCCAATACTGCACCCATTCGGTCGTCCGGCAGGGCCGAGGCTCCTCGCCTCACCCGCCGACGCCACGAGGAGATCGAGAAGGACCGCAATGACCGATTTGAGCCAGGAGACCGGACCGTACTTCGGCGAGTTCGGAGGCAGGTTCATCCCCGAAGCGCTGATCCCGGCACTCGACGAGATCGATGAGACCTGGCGCAAATCCCAGGTGGACCCGGCCTTCACCGACGAACTCCTCACCCTGCAGCGCAACTACATCGGCCGTCCCTCGCTGCTCACCGAGGCCACTCGCTTCGCCGAGCACTGCGGCGGAGCCCGCGTCTTCCTCAAACGCGAAGACCTCAACCACACGGGCAGCCACAAGATCAACAATGCACTGGCCCAGGCGCTGCTGGCCAAACGGATGGGCAAGACCCGTCTCATCGCCGAGACCGGAGCCGGACAGCACGGAGTCGCCACGGCGACCGCCGCCGCCCTGCTCGACATGTCCTGCGTGGTCTACATGGGTGAGGAGGACACTCAGCGTCAGGCTCTCAACGTCGCCCGCATGCGGCTGCTCGGAGCCACGGTCAATGCCGTGACCAACGGCACCCGCACGCTCAAGGACGCGATGAACGAAGCCATGCGCGACTGGGTGGCCAATGTCGACGACACCCACTACGTCATCGGCACGGTCGCCGGCCCCCACCCGTTCCCGGCGATGGTCCGCTCCTTCCAGAACGTCATCGGCGTCGAAGCCCGCGAACAGATCCAGGACATGGTCGGCCGTCTGCCCGACGCCGTCTGCGCCTGCGTCGGCGGCGGTTCGAACGCCATGGGCCTCTTCGCCGCGTTCCTCGGCGATGCCGACGTGAAGATCTTCGGCTTCGAAGCCGGCGGCGAAGGAGTCGACTCCGGCCACCATGCCGCCCGGTTCTCCGGCGGACGCCCCGGCGTCCTCCACGGCTCGGCCACCTACATCCTCCAGGACTCCGACGGACAGACGCAGGCCTCCCATTCGGTCTCCGCCGGGCTCGACTACCCCTCGGTCGGCCCCGAACACTCCCACCTCCACGACATCGGGCGCGTGACCTACGAACCCGTCGTCGACGACGAGGCGATGGAGGCCATGCGGCTGCTCTCCCGCACCGAAGGCATCATCCCCGCCATCGAATCCGCTCACGCCCTGGCCGGAGCCATGCGCATCGGCCGTGAGCTCGGACCCGACGCGGTCCTGCTGGTCAATCTCTCCGGCCGCGGCGACAAGGACATGACGACCGCCGCGAAATGGTTCGACTACATCGACGAAGGAGCGGTGCAGGTATGACGCACTCAGGACCACGCACAGGAACCACCCTCGACGCCGTCGCCGAGGCGGGCCGCAAGGCCGCGCTCATCGCCTACCTGCCCGTCGGATTCCCGACGGTGCCCGGATCGCGTGAGGCGATGGTCGAACTCGTCCGCAACGGCGTCGACATCATCGAGGTCGGCATGCCGTACTCCGATCCCGGGATGGACGGACCCGTCATCCAACGCGCCGGCGAAGCGGCGCTGGAGAACGGGGTGCGCACCACAGACATCTTCACCGCCGTCGAAGCGATCGCCGAGGCCGGGGGGACCGCTGTCGTCATGAGCTACTGGAACCTCGTGCTCCAGTACGGCATCGACAGATTCGCCCGCGACCTCGCCTCGGCCGGAGGCGGCGGAATCGTCACCCCCGACCTCATCCCCGACGAAGCCGGACCCTGGCTGGCGGCGTCGGCGAAGCACGACCTCGACCGGATCTTCCTCGCCGCCCCCTCGTCGACGCCCGAACGTCTGGCCCGGATCGTCGAGCACAGCTCCGGATTCGTCTACGCCGCCTCGACCATGGGGGTCACCGGTGTCCGCTCCGAGGTCGACAACCACGCCCGTGACCTCGTCGCCCGGCTGAAGGAAGCCGGAGCCGAACGCGCCTGCGTGGGCCTCGGCGTGTCGAACCGCGAGCAGGCGGCCGAGGTCGCCGAATACGCCGACGGCGTCATCGTCGGCTCCGCCCTGGTCCGGGCGCTGGACTTCGACGGAGTGGCCGGAGTCGGTCGTCTCGCCGCCGAGCTCGCAGAAGGGTGTGCATGAGCTTCAGCCCGGCATGGGTCGTCTTCACCGTCCTCGGCATCGGCCTCGCCCTGTGGATGACGAGCATCCAATGGCGCGCCCGCGGCGGCCATAAGGGAGACCTGTGGGCCATCACGGTCGTCGGTCTCCCGGCAGCCGTCGTCGGCGGACGCCTCGGACATCTGCTCTCGGCACCGGACACCTACTTCGGCCCCGAGGGCAGTCCCCTGCGGACGCTGGCCGTCTGGGACGGCGGATTCAGCTTCTGGGGAGCCACCATCCTCGGCTTCCTCTCCGTCTGGGTGCTCACCCGCTTCCAAGGCATCAGGTTCCGACCGCTGCTCGACTCGGTCGCGCCGGGGCTCATCCTCGGCCACGTCGCCGGTGCCTTCAGCGACTGGTTCGACGGTCGCCTCGAACTGGTCACGGTGCTCACCGAATCGGTGTGGAACCTCATCGCCTGCGTCGTCCTCATCACCGTGTCCAAACGCCTCCGGCTCGGCTACGGTCAGGTCTTCGCCCTCTACCTGTGCCTGTTCGGCCTCGGCCGCATCCTGCTCGAGGCCCTGCGGATCGGCACTCCCGCCGCCGAGGATGCGCGCCTCCTCCTCGGACTGCCGATCAACGTGTGGACGGCCATCCTCGCCCTGCTCATCGGCCTCGGCTGGCTCATCGTCTCCCGTCTGCGCCATCGCACCTATGAGACCGGTGTCTACACCCACGGATCCCGCACCCTGCTGCGCCGTCACCGCCGCGGAAAGCACACCTTCGATGTCAATGCGCCCAATATCGCCGACACGTCCGGGGCCCCGCTGCCGTCGGTAGCGCGCGTGGCCGCCCCCGACGGCCCGCACGGTCGCGTCGACACAGGGACACCGATCCGTCGCCGTTCGACGACCACCGCATCCTCTGCCGATGCTTCCGGAGCAGCTGCAGGGGCATCTGCGGGCCCGGCAGACTCCGACGATTCGGCGTCTGCGACGGTGAGCGGCGCCGCGAACGACGCCGGCACGAACGACGCGGAGACCGCGGACGAACCGGGCATCGATCTCAACGGCCGCCACAGCTTCGGATTCTTCGGTGCGGTCACCTCCGCGATCTCGATCGTGCCCGATGTGCGCGGAACATCGGCCCCCGAACCACGCGAAGACAGCCCCCGCTCGTCCGAAACCTAAGACGAATAGGTTCGCACTTCGTTCCTTTCTCTGCTTCTTCTGAAATTGCACATGGTGTAAGTTGAGACTCCGGCTGTGAGAGTGATCTCACAGCCGGGTTCGGAAAACCCCTTTCCGGACTCGTCCATACCGCAGAGGACAGCGCCGTCTTTTCGGGAAACACTCAACACCGAGAAGGCAGAACATGAACCACAGCGCTCAGCCGACCCTCAACACCACGGCCCCGCCAGGTCGAATCGGGCTCTACGATCCGGCGCTCGAACACGATGCCTGCGGTCTGGCGCTCATCGCCCGCTACCGGGGCGGAGCCGACCACGCGGTCATCACTCAGGCTCTCGATGCCCTGCGCAGGCTCGAACACCGCGGCGGAATCGGCTCCGACGACGGCACCGGCGACGGCGCCGGACTGACCATCCAGATCCCGCACGACTACTTCGCCGCCCGTCTCGCCGAATCCGGAATCTCCCTGCCGACCCCCGGCACCTACGCCATGGGCATCGGCTTCTTCGCCCAGGACTACGCCACCGACCTCAACGCGGTCACCGCCCCGCTGACCTCGGAGACGCAGCCCGACTTCAGCCGCGAAGACGTCGGGAAGGACCAGGACGCGCTGGTGTCCCGAACGGCCGCGGAAGAAGGACTGCAGGTCCTCCATGTGGAGCCCGTGGCCGTCGACCCCGGAGTGCTCGGCCGCATCGCCGCCGAGACCATGCCGTCCATGCGCTATGTGTTCTTCGGCCTCAGCGCCGAGCATCCCGCCCGTGACGAGAACGATCTGGCCCGCCGGGCCTTCATCGTTCGGAAACGGCTCGACCACGCCGGCCTGTACTTCCCCTCGCTGTCGCCGACGACGCTGACATTCAAGGGCATGCTCTCGACCGCGCAGCTCGACCGCTTCTTCACCGAACTCGGCGACGAACGCCTCACCTCGGCGATCGCGCTCGTCCACTCCCGATTCTCCACGAACACCTTCCCCTCCTGGCAGCTCGCACAGCCGTTCGGCACCATCGCCCACAACGGCGAGATCAACACCGTGCGCGGCAACCGCAACTGGATGCAGGCACGCGAATCGGCCCTGGCCAGCGACCTGCTCCAATCGCCGGTCGCGGACACGGACAAGCGACTCGAACGCATCGCCCCGATCATTCCCGCCGGGTCCTCGGACTCCGCCTCGTTCAACTCCGTCCTCGAACTCATGGTCGCCTCCGGGCGATCCCTGCCGCAGGCGATGCTGATGATGATTCCCGAAGCCTGGGAGAACAACCCGGCCATGTCCGAGGAACGGCGGGCCTTCTACGAATACCACTCGCTGCTCATGGAGCCCTGGGACGGGCCCGCCTGTGTCGCCTTCACCGACGGTCGCCTCGCCGGAGCCGTGCTCGATCGCAACGGACTGCGCCCGGCCCGGTACATCATGACCGAGGACACGGTCGTGCTCGCCAGCGAAGCCGGAGTCGTCGACCTGCCCGAAGCCGAGGTCACCGCCCGCGGTCGACTCACTCCGGGCCGGATGTTCCTCGTCGATGTGGAAGCCGGACGCATCATCTCCGACACGGAGATCAAGAACAGCCTCGCGACCGAACATCCCTACCGCGAATGGGTCGAGGCCTCGGCCACCCGACTGGGCGAACTGCCCACCCGCGTCCATGTCAGCCACCCCAGCTCCTCCGTCCGGCGCCGACAGCGGACATTCGGCTACACGGAGGAGGAGCTGCGCATGCTCATCGCCCCGATGGCCGAGACCGGAGCAGAACCCCTCGGCGCGATGGGCAGCGATACCGCGATCGCAGCCCTGAGCACCCGCCCGCGACTGCTCTTCGACCACTTCCACCAGAACTTCGCCCAAGTGACGAACCCGCCGCTGGACTCCATCCGCGAGGACATCGTCACGAGCATGTCGGCAGGAATCGGCCGCGAAGGCAACCTCCTGTGCTCCACTCAGCCCGACTCCGCCCATATCCTGCTCGAGCGGCCCGTGATCGACAACGACGAACTCACGGCGATCGCGCACCTGGCCGGGCACCACCTCGGCGAGGGAATCACCCGCCCCTCGGTGACGCTGTCGGGTCTGTACCCGGTGGGCGCCGGAGAGGACGCGATGACCCGTCGTCTCGCGGACCTGTGCGCGGAGGCGAGCGCCGCGGTCTCAGACGGTGCGGTGTTCCTCATCCTCACGGACCGGGAATCGAATTCGGAGTACGCGCCGATCCCGTCCCTGCTGCTGACCTCCGCTCTGCACCACCACCTCGTGCGGGAGCGGACCCGGACCCGAGTGAGCATCATCGTCGAGGCCGGAGACGTCCGCGAGGTCCACCATGCGGCCACGCTCGTGTCCTTCGGTGCCTCCGCGGTCAATCCGTACCTGCTGATGGAATCGGCCGAGGACCTCGTGAAGTCCGAACGGATCCGAGGCATCAGCGCCGAGGCGGCCGTGGCCAATGTGCTCACCGCGCTGAACAAGGGCCTGCTGAAGATCATGTCGAAGATGGGCATCTCGACCGTCCAGTCCTATCACGGGGCGCAGACCTTCGAAGCCCTCGGCCTGGCCGAGTCGGTCATCGACGAACACTTCACCTCGACCCCGCATCAGCTCGGCGGCAAGACGCTTGACGACATCGCGGACGAGACCACGGCCCGACACGCCGATGCCTACCGGGAGGACCATCCGCGACCGGCCCACCGGAACCTGCTCGTCGGCGGTGAGTACCAGTGGCGGCGGGAAGGTCCGGGGCACCTGTTCAACCCGGAGACGATCTTCAAACTGCAGCACTCGACGGCGACCGGTCGCTTCGACATCTTCCGGCAGTACACGCGTGCCGTGGACGAACAGTCCGCGGAGCTGATGACTCTGCGCGGGCTCTTCGACCTCGTCCCGACCGAATCGGGCCCGATCGACGTCTCCGAGGTCGAACCCGCCGAGGCGATCATGCGCCGCTTCTCCACCGGGGCGATGAGCTACGGCTCCCTGTCCGCCGAAGCCCACGAGACGCTGGCGATCGCGATGAACCGGATCGGTGGGAAGTCGAATACCGGAGAGGGCGGCGAGGACGCCGAACGTCTGCTCGACCCGCAGCGCCGGTCGGCGATCAAGCAGATCGCCTCCGGTCGGTTCGGCGTCACCAGCCACTACCTCACCGCAGCCGATGACCTGCAGATCAAGATGGCCCAGGGCGCCAAGCCCGGTGAGGGCGGTCAGCTGCCGGGGGAGAAGGTGTACCCGTGGATCGCGAAGACCCGCCACGCCACCCCCGGAGTCGGACTCATCTCACCGCCTCCGCACCATGACATCTACTCCATCGAAGACCTCGCCCAGCTCATCCACGACCTCGGCCGGGCCAATGCGGCCGCGCGTGTCCACGTCAAACTCGTCTCCGGGATCGGGGTCGGGACGGTGGCCGCGGGAGTGGCGAAGGCCGGAGCCGACGTCGTGCTCATCTCCGGCCACGACGGAGGAACGGGCGCCAGTCCGCTGAACTCGCTCAAACACGCGGGCACCCCGTGGGAGCTGGGACTGGCCGAAGCCCAGCAGACGCTCGTGCTCAACGGTCTGCGCGAACGCATCAGCGTCCAGGTGGACGGGCAGCTGAAGACCGGGCGCGACGTCATCATCGCCGCCCTGCTCGGGGCCGAAGAGTTCGGATTCGCCACCACCGCCCTCGTCGTCTCGGGATGCATCATGATGCGCGTGTGCCATCAGGACACCTGCCCGGTCGGTGTGGCCACACAGAACCCGAAGCTGCGCGAACGGTTCCACGGCCAAGCCGACCATGTCGTGAACTTCTTCACCTTCATCGCCGAGGAGGTCCGCAGCTACCTCGCCCAGCTGGGGCTGCGCAGCCTCGACGAAGCGATCGGAGCGGTCGAACGTCTGCGCATCGACGCGGACCGGGCGGCCGCCTCGGGACTGGATCTGGACCTGACCCCGATCCTCACCGTCCCGACCGACCTCCACGGCAGTCCCGCCTCGGCGAGGGTGAGCGATCCGCGCACCCCACGCGACTTCGCAGACGAACTCGACGAGCGCCTGCTCGAGCAGGCCGGAGCCGACCTCAACGCGGGAGCCCCGGTGCACCTGAGCGCGAAGGTGGCGAACACGGACCGGTCGGTCGGCACTCTGCTCGGGCACCGGGTGACCCAGGCCCACGGCGGGGACGGTCTGCCGGCGGGAACCGTGCGCGTGTGCCTCGTCGGGACTTCCGGCCAATCCCTCGGCGCGTTCCTGCCGCGGGGGGTGAGCATCGATCTGCGCGGAGACGCCAACGACTACGTCGGGAAGGGGCTGTCGGGAGGCACGATCAGCATCGCACCCCGCCCGGAGAACCCCACCCGGCCAGAACACAACGTCATCGCCGGAAACGTCATCGGCTACGGGGCGACATCCGGGTCGATGTTCCTGTCCGGGATGGTCGGGGAGAGATTCCTCGTGCGCAATTCCGGGGTCGAGGCCGTCGTCGAAGGCATCGGCGACCACGGACTGGAGTACATGACCGGGGGAGTGGCGGTCATCCTCGGAACCACCGGACGCAACTTCGCGGCCGGAATGTCCGGGGGAACCGCATTCGTGCTCGACTTCAATCCCAGTCGCCTCAACCCGAAGGAACGGGCCGCAGGCGTCTTCCGATTCGGCGGCATCGGAGACTCCGACGCCCCGGTGCTGCAGAGGCTGCTGGCCGACCACGTCGCGGCCACCGGATCCCCGCTGGCCGGCGAACTGCTGGCGGGCCTCGACCGGGGCCAGGACATCCTGTCCCGCTTCACCAAGATCATCCCCGTCGCCTACGCACGGGTCAAAGACATCCAGGACGAGATCGCGAACAGCGGCGAAGCCACTGACTCCGAACAGACCTGGCAGACCATTCTGGAGGCCGCTCATGGCTGATCCGCGAGGATTCCTCACCACCACCGAACGCGAACTCCCTGCCCGCAGGCCCGTGCCGCTCCGGCTGATGGACTTCTCGGAGGTCTACGAGAAGGGCGACTCCGCACAGCTGCGCCGACAGGCCTCTCGCTGCATGGACTGCGGTGTGCCCTTCTGCCACCAAGGATGCCCCCTGGGCAACCTGATCCCGGAGTTCAACGACGCCATGTACCGCGGGGAGCTGGCGCGCGCCGTGGAGCTGCTGCATGCGACGAACAACTTCCCCGAATTCACCGGTCGGGCCTGCCCGGCCCCCTGTGAGAGCGCCTGCGTGCTCGGCATCAACCAACCCGCCGTGACGATCAAACAGGTCGAAGTCTCCATCGTCGACGACGGATTCGCCGCCGGACTCATCACCCCCGTCGTCCCCGACCGGATCACCGGTCACACCGTCGCCGTCATCGGCTCCGGACCGGCCGGGCTCGCCGCCGCCCAACAGCTGACCCGAGCCGGACACACCGTCGTCGTCTTCGAACGCGAGGACCGCCTCGGCGGACTGCTGCGCTACGGGATCCCGGACTTCAAACTCGAGAAGCACCATATCGACCGCCGACTGACCCAGATGCGTGCCGAGGGGACCCGGTTCGAGACCGGCGTCGAGATCGGCCGCGATATCGACTTCGCCGCACTGCAGACTCGCTTCGATGCGGTGCTGGTGGCCACCGGAGCCACTGTGCCCCGCGAGATGGACCTGCCGGGACGCGGACTCGACGGCATCGAATTCGCGATGGACTACCTCGTGCCGTCCAACCGGGCACAGGCGGCAGACGGAACCCCGGGCGCAGACCCGGCACAGCTCATCGATGCGGCCGGGAAACACGTCATCATCATCGGCGGAGGAGACACCGGCGCCGACTGCCTGGGCACCGCTCTGCGCCACGGCGCCGCCTCGGTGACAACCCTGGCCATCGGCAGTCAGCCGCCGCTCGAGCGCGGTGCGGACTCACCGTGGCCGACGGTGCCGCGGATCTTCGAGGTCCAATCCTCACACGAAGAAGGCGGCACCAGACGCTATCTGGCATCGACGACGCGGTTCGTCGGAGACGATTCAGGCCGGGTGTGCGGAATCGAGGTCGCGCAGACGCAGTTCGTCGACGGCCGCCGCATCCCGACACCGGGCACCGAACACGTCATCCCCGCCGATCTCGTGCTGCTCGCCCTCGGATTCAGCGGCCCGGAGACAGCGGCGATCGACCTCGAAGCCGCGGCTAAGGGCGGGTTCTCTCGAGACGAGGACTATTCCGCGCGTCCGGGCGTCTTCGTCGCCGGCGATGCCGGGCGCGGACAGTCGCTCATCGTCTGGGCCATTGCCGAAGGACGTGCCGCAGCCGCCGAGGTCGACCGGTTCCTCACCGGGTCGACCCGGCTGCCGGCGCCCGTGCGACCCACCGACGACGGGTTCAAATGTTAAGATAGTGCATGTCAGAAAATGAGAAGAGGCGGTGGTGCGGCACAGCGAAGTGCCGCACCCACACCGCCCGTGACCAGCGCAGAGCGGTGGCAGCCGTCCGCTGAGACTTTAGGTAGGGTGGAGCGTATGAGGCGTGCAAAGATAGTCGCAACTTTAGGTCCGAACCAGAACTCCTATGAAGAGATCCGCGAGCTCGTCGATGAAGGCGTCGATGTCGCCCGATTCAATCTGAGCCACGGCAGACGAGAAGAGCACGAAGAGAAGTTCGCTTGGGTCCGCCAGGCCGCCCTCGACACCGGACGGCCCGTCGCCGCCCTCCTCGACCTCCAGGGGCCGAAGATCCGCGTGGGCACTTTCGCGGACGGCAAGGAAGAGCTAGTCGAAGGTGCCGCCTTCACCATCACCAGCCGTGACGTCCCCGGCACCGCAGAACTCGTGAGCACGACACTGCCGACCCTGGCGGAAGACGTCTCCGTGGGTGATCCGCTGCTCATCGACGACGGTCGCCTGCGCCTGCGCGCCACCGAGGTGACCGCCACCGACGTGGTCACCGAGGTCGAGATCGGCGGAACCATCTCCAACCACAAGGGCATCAACCTCCCCGGAGTGCCGGTGTCCGTCCCCGCTCTGTCCGAGAAGGACATCGACGACCTGAGATGGGGTCTGCAGCTCGGCTTCGACTGGGTCGCCCTGTCCTTCGTCCGCAGCCCGGAGGACATGAATGACGTGCGGGCGGTCATGGACGAGGTCGGAATCACCGCCCCCGTCATCGCCAAGCTCGAGAAGCCGCAGGCAGTCAACCAGCTCGACGAGGTCATCGACGCCTTCGACGGAATCATGGTCGCCCGCGGCGACCTCGGCGTCGAACTGCCGCTCGAGCAGGTGCCGATCGTGCAGAAGCGGGCGATCGAGATCGCCCGCCAGCAGGCCAAGCCCGTCATCGTGGCCACGCAGATGCTCGAGACGATGATCGATGCACCGCGGCCAACGCGCGCCGAAGCCAGCGACTGTGCAAACGCCGTCCTCGACGGTGCCGATGCACTCATGCTCTCCGGGGAGACCTCGGTGGGCGCTCACTGGGTCGAGGCGATCAGGACGATGAGCCGGATCATCAGCTCGACCGAGGAGCACGGCCTCGAGCGGATCCCCGCACTGGGCACCGTCCCGCATACCAAGGGCGGGGCGGTGACCGCGGCAGCCGTGCAGATTGCTCAGCAACTCGATATCGACCTCCTGTGCACCTTCTCGCAGACCGGCGACTCGGTGCGTCGCATGTCGCGCCTGCGCCCGGCCTGGCCGATCCTCGGATTCACTCCCGACCCGCAGGTGCGCCACCAGCTGGCACTGACCTGGGGAGTGCACCCGTACCTCGTGAAGACGGTGCGACACACCGACCAGATGGCCCGCCAGGTCGATGCCGTTCTGCTCGCCGACGGCACTGCTGCCGAAGGCGATCAGAGCATCCTCGTGGCCGGTTCGCCTCCCGGAATCCCCGGATCGACGAACGCCCTGCGCATCCACACCATCGGTGATGCCGCGAAGGGTGTGACGGCCGCCTACCAGGACTCCTCGGACTCCGAGGAGGATCCGCTGGCCGGATACGGAGTAGTCGCCGAGGCGCCGATCACCCGTGAGGTGCCGATCGTGCGCGAAGGCCACTCGCCCCGCCACTGACCACATGCCGAAACGCCGGCGGCGTCCGCCCCTGTCACAGGAGCAGACGCCGCCGGCGTCGTCGTGTCGCGAGATCGAGCGCCTCGAGACCGTGTGTCGGCAGGCCGTGTGACGCTGGAATCCCGACTGCCTCCGGAATCCCGTCTGCGATGCAAGTCACATCGAATCACGGAATATCGCAGATTGCTCAACAGTTGTGCTCTCTGTTGCTCAATCCTCCCTGCGGATCTCAGGGGAGGTCCCGCTAGGAGAGGAAAACAATGAGACTGCCCGCCTGGAGCAAGTCCTTCGGAGTGCAGGTGACCATCGCACTCATCGCCGGTGTCATCCTCGGGCTCATCGCCCGATCATGGGGACCGGTCAGCGACACCACGGACAACTGGCTCGGCCAGACCCTGGACACCATCGGCTCGTCGTACGTCACCCTGCTCAAGGCCGCAGTCGTACCGCTGGTCATCACCGCGATCATCGCGAGCATCGGCAACCTGCGCAAGGTCACCAATGCCGCCAGGCTCGCCATGTCGACCCTGCTGTGGTTCGCCCTCACCGCCCTCATCGCTGTCGTCCTCGGACTCATCATCGGCGTCGTCATGCAGCCCGGCGCCCATGCCGACGCCGCTTCGCTCAGCGCCGGTGCGCCCGATTCTCAGGGCAGCTGGCTCGGCTTCCTCACCGGACTGGTCCCGGTGAACTTCCTCGGACTCGAGGTCGCCACCTCACCGGATGATGCCGGAGGCTTGACCTCCGAGGTCAACTTCAACATCCTCCAGCTCATCATCGTCTCCGGAGCCATCGGCATCGCAGCGGTCAAGGTCGGCAAGGCCGCAGAACCGTTCCTCCAGTTCACCGAGGCGGCTCTGGCCGTAGTCCAGAAGGTCGTCTGGTGGATCGTGCGCATCGCCCCGATCGGCACGCTCGGCCTCATCGGCAACGCCGTGAATTCCTACGGCTGGTCCACGATGGGATCGCTGCTGTGGTTCGTCGTCGCCGTCTACATCGGGCTCGCGATCGTGTTCTTCATCGTCTACCCGGCCCTGGCCCGAGCCAACGGACTGTCCGTGCGCCAGTACTTCTCCGGCGTCTGGCCGGCCACCCAGATGGGCTTCGTCTCCCGGTCCTCGATCGGCACCATGCCGGTGACGCAGAAGGTCGCCACTGACAACTTCGGCGTGCCCCACTCCTACGCCGCCTTCGCCGTGCCCTTCGGTGCGACGACGAAGATGGACGGCTGCGCGGCGATCTACCCGGCGATCGCAGCGGTGTTCGTCGCACAGTTCTTCGGCATCGATCTCTCCCTGATCCAGTATCTGCTCATCATCTTCGTCGCCGTCATCGGTTCGGCCGCCACGGCCGGTACGACCGGTGCGACCGTGATGCTCACCCTGACCCTGTCGACCCTGGGCCTGCCGCTCGAGGGTGTGGGTCTGCTGCTGGCCATCGAGCCGATCGTCGACATGGGCCGCACCGCGCTCAACGTCTCCGGTCAGGCGCTCGTCCCTGCCATTGTGGCCAAACGGCATGAGATCCTGGACGTCGAACGCTTTGATGCGCCGCGCGTCAACGGCTACGTTCCGCTCGCGGAGGAGGCAGATGTCGACGAGACCCGCACCGAGGATGCCGGATCCCGAGAAACCGCACCCGCAGACGCGATCTCTTCGGAACCCGCGCAAGCGAATGCCGGAGAGGCCGTCAGCGGAGCACAGCGGGACTGACCTCGCAGCCGCTGACGCACCGTCGGGAGCCGGTGTCGAACTCCTCCCCGCCGAGGGACTGGCCGAGCACGATGTCCAGCAGGTGACATCGTTGCTCGGCCGCCTCGTCGACGCAGGCGCGGCCCTCGGCTGGGTCACGGCACCCGCGACCGTCGAGATCGAAGGACTCGTCGAGCGTCTGGCCGCAGGCACGGAAGCCGGTGAGACAGCTGCAGCCATTGCTCGCCGCGGCGACGAGATCACCGGCTTCGCGTACTGGACCCGGTACTCCCGGCCCACCTTCCGACCCCATGTCGACATCGAAAAGGTCGCGGTCGCCCCTGAGGCTCAAGGCCGAGGCGTGGGGAAGGGACTGATGGAGGCGCTCATCCGGGCGGCGCGTCAATACGGCACCGAGGTCATCACCCTCGATCTGCGCGGTGACAATGCGGTGGCCATCGGCCTCTACGAGTCCCTGGGCTTCACCCGATACGGTCGGCTGCCGGACTTCGTGGCGGTCGGTCGGAAGCGCTTCGATACGCTCCTGTACTCTCTGGACCTCCGCCGCTGAATCGGCCGAATGGCGTGTTTGAGCGGTTTCAGAATTCATATGTGGTGATCTTGATCAGTGCGTATGAACTTTGAACCCGCGGATGCTGGCACACCGGGTCGATGCACACCGGGTCGATGTGCATAACCCTGGAGTCACTCGCCCATTGGTTCCAGGGGATGCAAGAAGGCACTGTCGACATCACGTTCGACAGTGCCTTCGTCCGTACCGGATGCGGGACTCGAACCCGCACGTCTTTCGACAATGCATTTTGAGTGCACCGCGTCTACCGATTCCGCCAATCCGGCGCGTCACGAGCAGGCCCGAGGGGCCGTCTGCGCGACGGGGACGATTCTACTGTGCGCGCGAAGGGATTGCACAATCGACGCCGGCCCGACCAGTCTGTGTGCCCGGCCGGGGCCCGCTCCCGGATCGTCGACAGCGCCCGTCGGTGGCCGTCGTCACCGGGGGTGGCCACCCTCACAGAAGAAACTTGCGGGTCCGCTGGCCACGACGCTGAGCGCCTGGTCTAGACTGGTGACGTGCTTTCAAACAGCGAAGAATCAACTTCAGATGAGTCCGTGCCGGTCCGCCGCGTAGTCGTGGCCGAAGACGAGGCCGTGATTCGTCTCGATATCGTAGAAATGCTCCGCGAGGTCGGCTACGACGTCGTCGGTGAGGCCGCGGACGGCGAATCCGCCATCCGCCTGGCCGAGGAGCTGCGCCCGGACCTCGTCGTCATGGACATCAAGATGCCCATCCTCGACGGAATCTCCGCGGCCGAGCGCATCGCCCGGGCCCGCATCGCCCCGGTCGTGCTGCTCACCGCCTTCTCGCAGAAGGAGCTCGTCGAGCGTGCCCGCGACGCCGGTGCCATGGCCTATGTCGTCAAGCCGTTCACCTCGGCCGACCTCATCCCGGCCCTGGAGATCGCCCTCTCGCGGCATGCCGAGATCAGCTCGCTCGAGTCCGAGATCTCCGATCTCACCGAACGCTTCGAGACCCGCAAGCTCGTCGAGCGCGCGAAGAGCCTGCTGCAGACCTCCATGGGTCTGAGCGAGCCCGAAGCCTTCCGCTGGATCCAGAAGACCTCGATGGACCGTCGCCTGACGATGCGTGAGGTCGCTGAGACCGTGCTCAAGCAGATCGGCACGAAGAAGTAACGACCTCCCGGACCGAGCAGGTCCGGACCCGGAACCTGAGAGAGGGCCGGCGAATCCGAGATGGATTCGCCGGCCCTCTGCTCGCTGCGGTTCGCCGCTGTCGCTGATCCGACGCGGTCAGGTGCCTGAACCTCGGCCCTCAGCCCCTCGGCTTGGTCCCCAGGATCATGTTCGTGATCCGCACGATCGAGAGCAGCCGCCCCGTCTCGTCGGTCATCTTCACCTCGTGGGAGACGATCGTGCGTCCCTGATGGAGCACCTCGGCGCGACCGGTGACCACACCGTCACGGGCGGCACGCAGATGAGTGGCGTTGAGGTCGACGCCGACGACGTTCTTGCCTCCGGAGAGCAGATAGGAATGCATCGAAGCCAGCGACTCGGCGAGAACGACGTGGCCGCCTCCGTGGAAGAGACCCATCGGCTGCCGATTGCCGACGACCGGAGCCGTGGCGACGACATGATCTGGGGTGAGTCCGACGAACTCGATTCCCATCCTCTCGGCCAACTCACCTCCGGAGCCCGGCGAGCGCAGCTGCTCGAGCAGCGTGTCGATCTCCTCAGGTGTGGTGTGAGCGGTCAGGGACACGTCGGGACGCAGCATCGGTTCTCCTTCAAGTCAGCTTCGAACGATAGGCTATGCCATGTGAGTCACTCAAACGAATCCCTCCTGCTCATCGACGGACACTCCCTGGCGTACCGGGCCTTCCACGCCCTGCCGGTGGAGAACTTCTCCACCAGCACCGGCCAGACGACGAACGCCATCTACGGCTTCATCTCCATGCTCATCAACGTCCTCCGCGACGAAGAGCCCAGCCATGTGGCCGTGGCCTTCGACCTCGGACGGCAGACCTTCCGCCTCGAGGACTACCCCGAGTACAAGGCGGGCCGGGCGAAGACTCCGCCCGAGTTCCACCCGCAGATCGACCTCATCAAGGACATCGTCACGGCGATGGGCATCAGGGTCGTGACGAAGGAGGGCTTCGAAGCCGACGACGCCCTGGCCACCATGGCGAAGATGGGCACCGAGGCCGGCTTGTTCGTCGAGGTGATGAGCGGTGACAAGGACTCGTTCCAGCTCGCCTCCGACCGGGTGACGATCCTCTACCCCAAACGCGGAGTCAGCGATCTCAATCGGATGACTCCGGCCGCGGTCGAGGAGAAGTACGGGGTGAGCCCTGCGAACTACCGCGGACTGGCCGCGCTCGTCGGTGAGAAGGCCGACAACCTGCCCGGCGTGCCCGGGGTCGGCGACAAGACTGCCGCGAAATGGCTGACCGCCCACGGTGACCTGCCCGGTGTAATCGAGAACGCCGACAAGATCGGCGGCAAGGTCGGGGAGAAGCTGCGCGACCATATCGCCGAGGTGGAGCGGAACTATCGACTCAACCGCCTCCTC
Source organism: Brevibacterium limosum (assembly GCF_011617705.1). Lineage (NCBI taxonomy): Bacteria > Bacillati > Actinomycetota > Actinomycetes > Micrococcales > Brevibacteriaceae > Brevibacterium > Brevibacterium limosum. The sequence goes on from NZ_CP050154.1 coordinate 1,958,037, forward strand.
GACGACGTCGATCTGGGGTTGAAGTTCGACGACCTGACCTGGGGCGACGGCGACCCGGCGGAACTGTCGAGCCTGTTCGACCAGCTCGAGTTCCAGGCTCTCGGCAGACGCCTGGCCGCGATCTTCCCCGAAGCCGGTGCCGATTCCGAACCGGTGCCGGCGCGGGAGACGGCCATCGAGACCGTCGACATCGACACTCTGCTGACCAAGATCACCGACCACGATGTGCTGGCACTCGATTCCGATGCGTCCTTCGAGCTCGGCCACGGTCAGGCCCGGATCCTCGCCGTCTCCGCCGAACCAGGTCAGGCCTGGGTCGTCGACCTCGCCGAGGCGGGGCAGACGTCCGTCAGCAATCTCGGTTCAGCACTGGGCGGACATCCGCTCATCCTCCACAGCTCGAAGCTGCAGATCAAAGCTTGGGCGTCGATGGGACTGTCAGTGGCCGATATCGCCGGGGACACGGCTCTCGCCGCCTACCTCCTCGTCCCCGATGCCCGCTCCTACGAACTCGGGCAGATCGCCGCCGACCGCGCCGGAATCGACCTCGGCGAACCCGAATCCGATTCCGGGCAGCTCGCCCTCGACCTCGATTCGGACAGTGCGGTGACCACACACGGTCAGCGGGCCGCCGCTCTGCTCGAAGTCCATGATGTGCTGGCCAAGGCGGTCGACGACGCGAACATGACTCAGGTCTACCGCGACATCGAACTGCCGCTCGTGCCCGTGCTCGCGCGGATGGAAGCCACCGGGATCGCCGTCGACGAGGACGGCCTGTCGAACCTCATCGGCGAATTCACGAAACAGGCCGAAGCCAGCGCTCAGGAGGCCTACGACGCGATCGGCCACGAGGTGAACCTCGGTTCGCCCAAGCAGCTGCAGGCCGTGCTCTTCGATGAGCTCGATATGCCCAAGACCAAGCGGACGAAGACCGGTTACACGACCGACGCGGACGCCTTGGCAGAGCTGTTCGTGAAGACCGAACATCCCTTCCTCCAGCATCTGCTGGCCTACCGGGATTCGACGAAGCTCAAACAGACCGTCGTCGGTCTGCGGGGGTCTGTCGCCGACGATGGGCGCATCCACACCACCTACCAGCAGACAGTGGCCGCCACCGGCCGGCTCTCGTCGCTAGACCCGAACCTGCAGAACATCCCGGTGCGGACCGAATCGGGACGCCGCATCCGCAATATCTTCATCGCCGACCCCGAGGTGGCTGACGGGACCCTGCTCACCGCGGACTATTCGCAGATCGAAATGCGGATCATGGCCCACCTGTCCGGTGACGCCGCACTCATCCAGGCGTTCAAGGAGGGCGAGGACCTCCACTCCTATGTCGGTTCGAAGGTCTTCGGAGTCGGCATCGACGAAGTGGACTCCGAGATGCGTTCGAAGGTCAAGGCGATGTCCTACGGGCTGGTCTACGGCCTCTCCGCCTATGGGCTCTCTCGGCAGCTGGCGATCGGCGTCGACGAGGCCAAGGCGCTGATGGAGCAGTACTTCGAACGCTTCGGAGCCGTCAAGGACTACCTCGACGACATCGTCGAGCAGGCTCGCGCCAAGGGGTTCACGGAGACCATCATGGGCCGTCGTCGTTATCTGCCGGCGCTGCACAGCGACCGCCGTCAGCTGCGGGACATGGCCGAGCGCGCCGCACTCAACGCGCCGATCCAGGGTTCGGCCGCCGACATCATGAAGATCGCCATGCTCAAGGTCGCCTCGCGGCTGGAGGAACTGCGGTCACCGATGCTGCTGCAGGTCCATGACGAGATCATCGTCGACGTTCGAGACGATGAGATCGACGAGGTGAAGACGGTCGTCACGGAGGAGATGGGCTCGGCGTTCGAACTCGATGTGCCCTTGGACGTCAACGTCGGCACCGGCCGTTCCTGGCACGCCGCCGCCCACTGAGCTGAGCAGCTCGCCACTTGATGCCTCAAGTCACGCGAAACTCGAAAAAGTCGCCGCCGGAGACGACTTTTTCGAGTTTCGCGTGACTTGAGCTCGCTTCGCGCTGCGTGACCTCGTTTCGCGCTCGGGCGAGTCAGTCCTTGTTCAGGGTGGTGGAGAAGATCACGGTGCCGGGCATGAGCGCTCCGCGCAACGGCGACCAGCCGCCCCAGGCGGTCCGATTCTCCTCGGGCCATTCGGGTTCGGTCACCGAATCGATCGTGAAGCCTGCCTCGACCAGCAGTCGCACCCAGTCGCTCATCGTCCGGTGATGTTCGGCGTAGACGGGCTGACCGTTCGAGGACAGCTCGACGTACGGGGTGCGATCGAAATACGAATACTCGACGGTCAGCCCGGCTTCACCCGGAACATCGGGGAACATCCACCGCATCGGGTGAGTCGTCGAGAAGATCCACTGTCCGCCGCTGCGCAGCACCCGAGCCACCTCGGCGAAGACGACCTCCGCGTCCTTGACGAAGGGCAGGGCGCCATAGGAGGAGAACGCGCCGTCGAAGCTGTTCGACGCGAACGGCAGCTGCCGGGCATCGGCGAGGAGGAACGTCGGGGGAGTCGCCTCGGTGCTCAGGGGATGTTCGCGCTGCAGACGCGAAGCCTGCTCGAGCATTCCGGCCGAGACATCGACGCCTGTGGTGATCGCTCCCTGCTCGGCCAGCCACCGGGAGCACTGACCGGCACCGCAGCCGACCTCGAGCACCTGCTTCCTGGTGACATCGCCGAGGAGGCGCACGTCGGATTCGTGAATTCCTTCCGGACACCAGATGAAATCCGACGCGCCCAGGAACGTGCCGTGCTCGGCCAGATACTCCTCGGCCGAGTTGTCCCAGTAGCTGCGATTGGCCCGGACAGAAGCCTCTTCGTCGATCGGGAGATAGCCACCGCTGATGACCTCGGCTCCGTCAGTTCCTTCGCTCATGGTTCCTCCGTGGCCCCAGGTGGTGATGATTCGACTCTTCGGCGTGCATTCACGCCCAAGAAGGTGCTAGCATTGACAACCGTATGCGCCTGTGCATACAAGTCCAAATTCGCAATCGAGACCGGATTCGGTTCTTGCGGCAACATTCACGACCTGCCGCCAGGGTACCGGATCTGGACCAATATTCCATCGGAGTCCCTACCTATATGACCACCACCACGCCGGAATCGGTGCAGCCGAAGCAGGTCGCTGTCAACGACATCGGAACCGCTGAGGATTTCCTCGCCGCCGTCGATGAGACCATCAAGTACTTCAACGATGGCGACATCGTTGAGGGCGAAGTCGTCAAGGTCGACCGTGACGAAGTCCTCGTCGACATCGGATACAAGACGGAAGGCGTCATCCTCGCACGTGAGCTTTCCATCAAGCACGATGTCGATCCCGGCGAAGTCGTCGAGGTCGGGGACGAGATCGAAGCCCTCGTTCTTCAGAAGGAAGACAAAGAGGGCCGTCTCATGCTCTCCAAGAAGCGGGCTCAGTACGAGCGTGCCTGGGGCGACATCGAGAAGATCAAGGAAGACGACGGCGTTGTCACCGGCACCGTCATCGAGGTCGTCAAGGGCGGCCTGATCGTCGACATCGGACTGCGCGGCTTCCTGCCCGCGTCCCTGGTCGAAATGCGCCGCGTCCGCGACCTCGCCCCTTACATCGGCCAGCAGGTCGAAGCCAAGATCATCGAGCTCGACAAGAACCGCAACAACGTGGTCCTGTCGCGCCGTGCCTGGCTCGAGCAGACCCAGTCGGCCGTCCGTCACGACTTCCTGCAGACCCTGCAGAAGGGCCAGGTCCGTCCTGGTGTCGTGTCCTCCATCGTCAACTTCGGTGCGTTCGTCGACCTCGGTGGTGTCGACGGACTCGTCCACGTCTCCGAACTGTCCTGGAAGCACATCGATCACCCGGGTGAGGTCGTCACCGTGGGCGACGAGGTCACCGTCGAGGTCCTCGACGTCGACATGGACCGTGAGCGCGTCTCGCTGTCGCTCAAGGCCACTCAGGAAGATCCGTGGCAGCACTTCGCTCGCACGCACGTCATCGGACAGATCGTGCCGGGCAAGGTCACCAAGCTCGTTCCGTTCGGTGCATTCGTGCGCGTCGAAGACGGCATCGAAGGCCTCGTCCACATCTCCGAGCTGGCCGTGCGCCACGTGGATCTGCCCGAGCAGGTCGTCTCGGTCGAGGAGACCATCTACGTCAAGGTCATCGACATCGACCTCGAACGCCGCCGCATCTCGCTGTCGCTGAAGCAGGCGAACGAGGGCGTCGACCCCGAGGCCGAAGAGTTCCTCGACCCCGCTCTCTACGGCATGCCGCAGGAGTACGACGAGGACGGCAACTACAAGTACCCCGAGGGCTTCGACCCCGAGACCAACGAATGGGTCGAGGGCTACGAGGCTCAGCGCGAGACCTGGGAGCAGCAGTACGCCGCCGCTCAGGAACGCTGGGAAGAGCACAAGAAGCAGGTCGCCAAGGCCATCGCAGCGGACGCCGAGGCTTCCGCAGCCGATGCCGTCGGTTCTGCCGATGCCGCTCCGGCCACCGGATCGTTCTCCTCCGAAGAGGCGAACGACGAGGGCACCCTGGCCAGCGACGAAGCTCTCGCAGCCCTGCGTGAGAAGCTTGCAGGCAGCTGACAGCAGCTACCCTTTGGGCTCCCGGTCGGAAGATCGGGAGCCCTTTGCGTATGCCCCCACATATCGCTCGCGCCTGCGTCCCTGGCTGTGGTACTCGCTGCTGCTGTGCGTCGGCAGTCTGACCATCTTCGGCTCCGTCGCCGCGGACCCCGGCGGCAGCGTCGTCGCCTCGAACGACGACACCTCCCTGTTCATCTGGTGGCTCGGACACGGCGCACAGGTGCTCGCCGGCGCTCTCGGGTTCGGACCGGGGGAGACCGGCGGTCTGTTGTACACGGAGTCGATGAACGCCCTCGGCGGGGGAGTCAACGGCGCTTGGAACACCTCCTTGGCCGGCTTCGCGATCCTGCTCGCACCCGTGACCTGGGTGGCCGGTCCCATCGTGAGCTACAACCTGCTCGTCCTCGCCTTCCCGGTGCTGGGCAGCCTGGCCACAGCGGTGCTCTTCCGCCGTTTCCTCGACCGTCTGCCCGCGTTCATCGCCGCGGCCGGAGTCGGCTTCTCCAGCTATGTCATCGCCCAGCTCGGCGGCCACCCGAACCTGGCATACATTGTCACCCCGCCGCTGACCGCTTGGGCGATCCTCGCCCTCCTCGACCTCGGGCGGAGACAGGCGGAGCACGGCCGCTCCTGTCTTCGCGGCCGCCGCCTCTGGCTGCTCGGAGGGGGTTTCGGGCTCCTGCTCGGCTTCCAGTTCTACGTGTCCACCGAAGTCCTGGCCGGCACATTCCTCGCCGCCCTGTGCTTCCTGGCGAGCCTCGCCGTCTTCGGCCGCCGCCTCTACCGCGCCCGTTCCTGGCTGACTCTCGGCCTCGGCTCTGCCATCGCCGGACTCATCGCTCTGCTGTACGCCGTCCCGCTGCTGGTGACCATGGCCGGTCCGAACGCCCCACAGGGCGCCATCCGCCCGCACGGGGTGTGGAACACCGACCTGCTCGACCCGATCCTGCCCGCGGCTCCGGCCTGGCTGAGCTCCGGAGTCTCCCCGCTGCCCCGGATCATGGACATCGACCCCGCCGAACTCGGGGCCTACATCGGTGCGCCCGCACTGCTGGCGGCAGTCCTCATCGTCGTCGGACTCGCACACCGGTCCGCACACGCGGTGCCGCTGCGCATCGCCGCCGGAACCGGCCTCCTCGTGTTCCTGCTGGCACTGGGCTCCCCGATCCTCCTCGGCGGTCGTGTCGTCCTTGAAACCGGCCCGTTCGCCCTCATCGAAGCCGTCCCCGTCCTCAACAACATCCTGCCCATGCGCCTCGTCCTCCACTCGACGATCGCGCTGTTCGCCGTGCTCGGCATCGGCCTCCAATGGGCATCGACCCGCTTGAAGTCGCGTGGCGCCCGGTCCCTGATCATCCTGCTCGTCCTCGCCGCCGTCACCGTCGTCCCTGCCCCGCAGGCCGCCCACGAGGTGACCGTTCCCGCCTTCTTCTCCGAATCCATCGCCGAGGTGGTTCCCACCGGATCCGTCGTCAAGACCTTCCCCCGCCCCCTGGCCTGGGCAGAACCCCACGCCGACGAAGCCATGGTGTGGCAATCGGTCAGCGGATTCCGCTACCGAGAGACCGGCGGCTACTTCATCGGCTCCAGCCCGCAGTCGCCGGTGATCTATTCCGCCCCCGAGGACGCCCTCGACGAACTGCTGCACGGGTCCGTGTTCGACGGGGAGCCCATGCCGGACGCGGAGAGCCAGGAAGTCGGCGCGGCGGTCGCCGAGCTGCGGGACTCCGGGGTCGACTTCATCGTCCTCGCCCCCGAGGCCCCGCTCCTGCCGGGAGGCGACGGCGTATACGAGGAATTCCTCGACACTGCCGTCGGCGCTCCGATCTTCGCCGACGAGGGAGTGCGAGTCTACCGTCTCGATCAGTAGGATGAACCCATGCTGAGAATCGGTCTCACCGGCGGAATCGGCGCCGGAAAGTCAACGGTGTCCGCGATGCTCGTCGACCACGGGGCAGTGCTCGTCGACGCCGACCAGATCGCCCGCGAGGTCGTCGCACCAGGACAGCCGCTGCTGGAGAGGCTGTCCGGAGCCTTCGGACCGCAGGTGCTGCACGCCGACGGTTCGCTCGACCGACCGGCCCTGGCCTCGGCCGCCTTCGTCGACGCAGAACACACCGCGCAGCTCAACGGACTCATGCATCCGGCGATCCGAGACCGCACGGCCGAACACTTCGCCCGGCACGCCGATGCCGAGATCGTCGTCCACGATGTGCCGCTGCTCGTCGAGAACTCCATGACTCCCGCCTACCACCTCAACCTGCTCGTAGACGTTCCCGCCGAGGTGCGGCTGCGACGACTCATGGACTCCCGCGGAATGGACCGCGATGACGCCGCCGCACGGATCTCCCGCCAGGCCGATGATGAGACCCGCCGGGCAGCCTGCGACGTCGTCATCGACAACTCCGGCCCGGTCGAGGAGACGACTGCCGCGGTCAGTTCGCTCATCGAATCGCGGATCCGGCCCTTCGCCGCCAACCTTGCGGCCGAACAGCGGGCCCCGAAGGCGAGCCTCGACCTCGTCGACCCCGCGGACGCGGACTGGGCCGGTGACGCACAGAGAGTGATCGCGAAGCTGCGATACGGCACGGGCGAGGAGTTCGCCGTCGAACACATCGGATCCACCTCGGTGCCGGGTCTGCCCGCCAAGGACGTCATCGATCTCCAGCTCCTGGTCCCCGATCTCGACACCGCCCGAGTGCTGGCCCCTCGCCTGGCCGAACTCGGCTATCCGGGCACACAGATGAGCGACTACCTCGGCGAGTGTGCGGCCGAAGGGAAATGGTTCCATGCGAACACGGACCCCGGCCGGGCCGTCAACCTGCATGTGCGTACGACGGATTCCGTCGGTGCGCGCTTCGCCCGCGCATTCCGAGATCTGCTCAGCGATGACGCGGGGGAGAGAGACCGCTACCTGCAGGTGAAGCGCGCCCGCATCGCCGAAGCGAAGGCGAACGGCGGCACGAACCCGGAGACGATACGAACATATGCGGAGTCGAAGGAACCGTACTTCCTCGAGATGCGTCGCAGGCTCGTTCCCGACAGCTTCGACTGACACGGTGACACACGGCGCGGGCACGTCCCCGACGGTGTCGTCCCGGCTCCGGCCTGCCCAATGTCAGGGGCGGGGGCTAGGGTTGGACTATGAGCTCAGAACGCCCCCTGCCAGCGATCGGCCACCGCCCCGACGTCACCCGCGAAGTGGCGCCCTTCGAGGTCGTCTCCGAGTACTCGCCCTCCGGTGACCAGCCGACGGCGATCAGAGAGATCTCCGACCGGCTCGACGCAGGGGAGCGGGACATCGTCCTCCTCGGTGCCACCGGTACGGGCAAATCGGCGACGACTGCGTGGCTGATCGAACAGGTGCAGAGGCCCACACTGATCATGGCGCCGAACAAGACACTCGCCGCGCAGCTGGCCAACGAGTTCCGACAGCTGCTGCCCAACAACGCAGTCGAGTACTTCGTCTCCTACTACGACTACTACCAGCCCGAAGCCTATGTGCCGCAGACGGACACGTTCATCGAGAAGGACTCATCGATCAACGATGAGGTCGAGCGACTCCGGCACTCGGCCACGAACTCGCTGCTGACCAGGCGCGATGTCGTGGTGGTCTCGACAGTGTCGTGCATCTACGGTCTCGGCACACCGGAAGAGTACGTCGACCGGATGGTCACCCTCCACAAGGGAGACGAATGCGACCGGGACGAACTGCTCAAACGCTTCGTGTCCATGCAGTACGCCCGCAACGATATGGCCTTCACCCGCGGCACCTTCCGCGTCCGCGGGGACACCGTCGAGATCATCCCGCAGTACGAGGAGCTGGCGCTGCGGATCGAATTCTTCGGAGACGAGATCGAATCGCTGCAGACCCTCCACCCGCTGACGGGTGAGATCGTCCGCGACGAGGACACCATCCACGTGTTCCCGGCCAGCCACTACGTCGCCGGTGAGAACCGGATGGCCACCGCGATCAGCGGCATCGAGGAGGAGCTGCAGAAACGACTGAGCGAATTCGAGTCGCAGAACAAACTGCTCGAAGCCCAGCGGCTGAAGATGCGCACGACCTATGACCTCGAGATGATGGAGTCGATGGGCTTCACCTCCGGCATCGAGAACTACTCCCGGCATATCGACGGCCGCGAACCCGGTTCGGCACCGAACTGTCTGCTTGACTACTTCCCCGAGGACTTCCTCCTCGTCGTCGACGAATCCCATGTCACGGTCCCGCAGATCGGCGGCATGTACGAGGGCGATATGTCGCGCAAGCGCACCCTCGTCGAACACGGTTTCCGCCTGCCCAGTGCCATGGACAACCGGCCGCTGAAGTTCGATGAGTTCCGGGAGCGGGTGGGTCAGAGCGTGTACCTGTCCGCCACGCCCGGCAGCTTCGAACTCGGCAACGCCGACGGCTACGTCCAGCAGATCATCCGTCCGACCGGCCTCGTCGATCCCGAGATCAAGGTCAAACCGACGAAGGGTCAGATCGACGACCTGCTCGATGAGATCAAGACCCGCGTCGATGCGAACGAACGTGTCCTCGTGACGACGCTGACGAAGAAGATGGCCGAAGATCTCACCGACTATCTGCTCGAGCACGATATCCGCGTTCAGTACCTCCACTCAGACGTCGATACCCTGCGACGTGTGGAGCTGCTCACAGAGCTGCGCGCCGGCGAGTTCGATGTGCTCGTCGGCATCAACCTGCTGCGTGAGGGCCTCGATCTTCCCGAAGTCTCCCTCGTCGCGATCCTCGACGCCGACAAGGAAGGATTCCTCCGGTCGTCGACCTCGCTCATCCAGACGATCGGTCGTGCCGCTCGAAACCTCAACGGCCAGGTGCACATGTACGCCGATACGGTCACGGATTCGATGCGCACCGCCATCGACGAGACCGACCGCAGACGTGCCATCCAGATCGCCTACAACGAAGAGCACGGAATCGACCCGGCCCCGTTGGTCAAGAGGATCGCGGACATCACCGAACGTCTGCAGCGTGAGGACGAGGACACTCGCGAGCTGCTCACCGAATTCGACTACGGCAAGGGCAGACGCGGTTACAACTCGACGCTGACCGACGAACAGAGGGAAGCCGCCGGCCGGTCCGGGTCGCTGCGTCCGCCGGCAGCCGACCTCACCGAGCTCATCGAATCGCTGACCTCGCAGATGCACACGGCTGCCGCGGAGCTGCAGTTCGAACTCGCCGCACGTCTGCGCGATGAGCTCTCCGACCTCAAGCAGGAGCTGCGCCAGATGAAGGAGGCCGGGCACGCCTGAATCTCACCTGTGAGGCGCGAGTGATGCTCGCGTGTTTATACTGGTGTGCTGGCGAAAGGGAGTATCCCGTCCATCCGCGGTCGTCACCACGACCCTTCGAGGGGTCCGGACGCGGAGCGCACGCAGAATCACCGCGTGGGAGAGACTTTCGACCCGGATACATCCTGTTCACCACGAAAGGCTTTCATGGATATCCTGTCCTCCACGCTCGCGGCCGGCGGCAATGCTGCGGCAGCGAGCGAATCTCCGATCCCCGTCTGGTTCATGATCACCTCGGGAATCATCGTCGTTGCGATCCTCGTCTTCGACCTTCTTCTGGTCGTCAAGCGGCCACACACCCCGTCGATGCGGGAAGCGAGCATCTGGGTCGCCTTCTACGTCGCCCTGGCCCTCGTCTTCGCCGGTGCGCTCTTCGCCATCGGCGATGCCCAGCACGGCAGCGAATTCCTCACCGGTTGGCTGCTCGAGTACTCGTTGAGCATCGACAACCTGTTCGTCTTCATCATCATCATGGGCAGCTTCTCGGTACCGCGGAAGTACCAGCAGGAAGTGCTCATGGTCGGCATCATCATCGCCATCATCTTCCGCGGCATCTTCATCCTCGCGGGTGCGGCGATCATCAGCGCCTTCGTCGAAGTCTTCTTCATCTTCGGCATCTTCCTCCTCATCGTCGCCTACCGGCAGGCCTTCGGGAACGAAGACGACGGAGACGGAGAGAACGGACTCATCCGGTTCCTGCGGAAGCGGATCAACGTCGTCGACGAATACCACGGCAACAAGCTGCGTGTCACTCTCGACGACAACAAGAAGTACTGGACCCCGATGTTCATCGTCTTCATCGCCATCGGCTCGACCGATGTGATGTTCGCGCTCGACTCGATCCCCGCGATCTTCGGCGTCACGCAGAACGCATTCCTCGTGTTCACCGCGAACGTGTTCGCACTCATGGGACTGCGTCAGCTGTACTTCCTGCTCGGAGGACTCGTCGACAAGCTCGTGTACCTCCACTACGGAATCGCCGCGATCCTCGCCTTCATCGGTGTGAAGCTCGTCATCCACGCTCTGCATTCGAGCGATTGGGAGTTCCTCTCCTGGGGCCATTCGATTCCCGAAGTGCCGACGTGGCTGTCCCTGACCTTCATCGTCTTCGCCATGGTGGTGGCCACGGTCGCCTCGCTGATGAAGATGAAGAAGGACGGCATCTCATTCAAGGACATCGGCTCCGAAGAGTCCGAAGAGGCCTGAGCCGATCGGTCGTGCAGTCACCGCCTCGGCGACTGCACAAGCGGGGTCCGTCTCGATCTCTCGAGACGGACCCCGCTCTTCTCTGCTCTGTCCGGCCCGGGCCGGCCGGCGACCCTCAGCCCTGGGCGAAGGATCCGAACACGGGAGTCCACTCGCGGATCACCGTCGACTCGATGACACCGAGGGGCGCATAGGGATCCTGAGCGAGGTGCCCTTCGACCTCCGCACGATCGGCTGCGCTGAGGATCAGCAGCCCTCCCGGCTGCGGATCATCGTCCAGGGGACCGGAGGCGAGGATCGTCCCGGCCTCATTCATCTCCGCCTGCCATTGACGATGCGCGGGGCGGTGTTCCATCCGCGTATCCGTATCGGGACCATAGTGATAGGTGACGGCGAAGACCGGCATATGTGACTCCTCGGTGTCGAGCAATAGGATGGAACCAGTCTAATCGGAAAGGTCTGTGCATCAGCGTGGCCAGATTGCAGGAGATCCCAGCGGAATTCGCGGACGACGACACGATCTATGAGTCCTTCGCCGAATACTGCGCAGAGATCGGCGTAGAGCCGTACCCGGCTCAGGACGAGGCGTTCCTCACGATCCTCGCCGGAGACAATACGATCATGGCGACCCCGACCGGTTCGGGGAAGTCGCTCGTGGCGCTCTTCGCCCTCTACCAATCCTTCACCCGTGGGATCCGGTCCTACTACACGGCCCCGCTCAAGGCGCTCGTGAGCGAGAAGTTCTTCTCCCTCATCGACGCCTTCGGCGCCGAGAACGTCGGGATGATCACCGGCGACTCCACCGTCAACGCCGATGCTCCCGTGATCTGCGCCACGGCAGAGATCCTGGCCAACCAGGCGCTGCGCGAAGGCGGAATGCTCGACGCCGGAATGGTCGTCATGGACGAATTCCACTATGTCGCCGACCCCTCCCGTGGCTGGGCCTGGCAAGTGCCCCTCCTCGAGATGCCGCAGACGCAGTTCGTCCTCATGTCGGCGACCTTGGGCGACACCACCGACATCCGACGGACGATGACGGAGACGACCGGACGCGACTCCTCCGTGGTCACCTCGGCGACCAGGCCCGTCCCGCTCGACTACGAATATTCGACCGAGACTCTCTCCGACACCCTGCGCGGACTCGTCCGCAACGACAAAGCCCCGGTCTACGTCGTCTCCTACTCCCAGAACGGAGCCATCGACCTCGCCACCAACCTGCTCTCGGTCGACCTCGCCTCCAAAGATCAGAAAGCCGCGATCGCCGCAGCCCTCAAGGGCTTCACCTTCAGCAAGGGATTCGGACAGAGCCTGCGCAAACTGCTCCTCCACGGCGTCGGCGTCCACCACGCAGGAATGCTGCCGAAGTACCGGCGACTCATCGAACAGCTCGCACTCAAGGGCCTGCTGCTCGTCATCTCCGGCACCGACACCCTCGGTGTGGGCATCAACGTGCCCATCCGCTCCGTGCTGCTGACCGGACTGACGAAGTTCGACGGCCGGAAGATGCGCAGGCTCAGCGTCCGCGAGTTCCAACAGCTCGCCGGACGTGCCGGCCGCGCCGGGTTCGACACCCGTGGCTACGTCATCGCCCAGGCCCCCGAACACGTCATCGACAATCTCAAGGCCGAGGCCAAGGCCGCGAACGACGACAAGAAGAAAAAGAAGAAGGTCAGGAAGAAGGCCGCCCCCGTCGGATTCGTCGGCTGGTCGGAAGAGACCTTCGCGAAGCTCATCGACGGCGAATCCGAGACCCTGCGGCCGCGGATGAAGATCGACCATTCGACGATCCTCAACCTCGTCGCCCGACCCGGCTCCGATGTGTCCACCATCAGCGACTTCATCGACAAGACCCACGAGACCCGGGACCGCCGACTCGACCTCAAACTCACCGCGATCAGCATCGGACGCTCCCTCAGCGACGCCGGTCTCATCGAGGTCCGCGGGAAGGAGCTCGTCGCCACCCAGGACCTCGGTCCCCAGTTCGCGCTCAACCAGCCGCTGGCGCCGTTCGTCCTCGCCGCCCTCGACCTCCTCGACGAAGACGACGACACCTACGCCCTCGACGTCGTCTCCATCGTCGAAGCGACCACCTCCGTGCCGTTCCAGATCCTCAAGGGCCAGCTCGACCGGATCAAGGGGGAGACGCTGGCCGAGCTCAAGGCCGAAGGCGTCGAATACGCCGAACGCATGACGATCCTCGACGAGATCGAAAGCCCCGCACCCCTGGCCGAGGTGCTCGACCCGGCCTTCGACCATTTCGTCGAAACCCATCCCTGGCTGGACCGAGGCGGCTTCGAACCCAAATCCGTCGTCCGCGACATGTGCGAACAGGCCATGGGCTTCACCCAGTTCGTCGGCTACTACAGCCTCGCCCGGGCCGAGGGCAGCCTGCTGCGCTATCTCACCGACGTCTACCGCGCGCTGCTGCACAATGTGCCGGCGGAGAACCGGACCGAGGAACTCGAGACCATCATCGAATGGCTCGGCGAGACCATCGCCCGCACGGACTCCTCCCTGCTCGACGAATGGCGGATCCTGCAGGGCCTCGACCCCACCGAGCACTCCGATGATCTGCCGGCACCCGACCGCCGCTTCTCCGAGAATACGAAGGTCTTCACCGCAGAGATCCGCAACGCCATGTTCCACCGGGTGCTGCTGGCCGAACGCGCGAACTACACCGAGCTCGGCCGCCTCGACGCCGAATCGGGATTCGACTCCCGCGCCTGGGAGGACGCGATCGAGGACTTCTACGACGAATATGGGGAGCTTTTCGTCGACCAGAAGGCCCGCGGTCGGGAATATATCGACATCACACCCGGTTCAGACACATGGAGCGTCCGCCAGATCCTCGCCGACCCCGACGACAACAAGGACTGGGCCGTCGACGCCGAGGTGGACGTGGCCGCCAGCGACGAATCCGGAGACATCGTGCTCCGCATCCTCTCCGTCGGAGAGATCGGCAGATGAGCCGGAAACCGCTGCGAATACAGCAATGTCAGTGCCGAGTAATACAGTGGTCAGGTGATGAAAACCAATAACGGTGAGCAAGTGACAGGCGTCTCCCATCTCGACACCCTGTGGGTCAAGGGCGCGCGAGCACACAATCTCAAGAACGTCGAGATCGCGCTGCCCCGCGACTCGATGGTCGTGTTCACCGGCTTGTCCGGTTCCGGCAAATCCTCGCTGGCCTTCGACACGATCTTCGCCGAGGGACAGCGACGCTACGTCGAATCCCTGTCCTCGTATGCCCGGATGTTCCTCGGGCAGATGGACAAACCGGATGTCGACTTCATCGAAGGGCTGTCTCCGGCGGTGTCGATCGATCAGAAGTCGACCTCGCGCAACCCGCGTTCGACCGTCGGCACGATCACCGAGGTCTACGACTTCCTCCGCCTGCTGTGGGCACGGATCGGCATCCCCCACTGCCCGGTCTGCGGTGAAGTGATCACGAAGCAGACCCCGCAGCAGATCGTCGATCAGCTGCTCGAACTCGAGGAGCGGACGAAGTTCCTCGTCCTCGCCCCTGTCGTCCGCTCTCGCAAGGGCGAATTCGTCGACCTCTTCACCGATCTGCAGTCCAAGGGCTTCTCCCGCGCAGTCGTCGACGGTGAGCAGATCAGCCTGAGCGAACCGCCGACCTTGGAGAAGCAGTACAAGCACACGATCTCCGTGGTCGTCGACCGCCTCGTCGCCAAACCGGGAATGCGCCCACGCCTGACCGATTCCGTCGAGACCGCCCTCGGATTGGCCGACGGCCGCATCGACATCGAACTCGTCGACGCGGGCACGACCCGCACATTCTCCGAGCACATGTCGTGCCCGAACGAGCACCCGCTGGCGATCGACGAGATCGAACCCCGCTCGTTCTCCTTCAACTCGCCCTTCGGCGCCTGCCCCACCTGCGACGGCATCGGCACCCGCCTCCAGGTCGACGAAGACCTCGTCGTCCCCGACGAGGACCTCAGCCTCGGCTCCGGTGCGATCGCCCCCTGGTCGGGCGGCAAGCAGGTCGCGAAGTACTTCAACCGTCTGCTCAAGGGTCTCGGCGACGAACTCGGCTTCGACATGAAGACGCCCTGGAAGAAGCTGCCGAAGACCGCGAAGACCGCGATCCTCACCGGCAAGGACTACAAGGTCCACGTCAAATACAAGAATCGCTTCGGCCGTGAACGCACGTATTCGACCGGCTTCGAAGGCGTCTACCAATACATTCAGCGCAAACACGAAGAGACCGAATCCGATTGGTCCCGGGAACGCTACGAGTCGTATATGCGTGAGATCCCCTGTGCCAGCTGCCAGGGGACTCGGCTCAAGCCCGAGATCCTCGCGGTCAAGGTCGGCGACAGGTCGATCGCCGAAGTCTCCGAACTGGCCCTCGACGAGGCCGCGCAGTTCCTCGGCGCGCTCGAACTCAGCGACCGTGACGCGGCTGTGGCGGCGCAGGTGATGAAGGAGATCAACGCGCGACTCGGCTTCCTCCTCGACGTCGGCCTCGACTACCTCAGCCTCAATCGGGCCGCCGGCACCCTGTCCGGAGGCGAGGCCCAGCGCATCCGCCTGGCCACGCAGATCGGCTCGGGACTCGTCGGCGTCCTCTATGTCCTCGACGAACCCTCGATCGGTCTGCACCAGCGCGACAACCGTCGGCTCATCGAAACGCTCAACAAGCTCAAGGACCTGGGCAATACCCTCATCGTCGTCGAACACGACGAGGACACCATCGAAGCAGCCGACTGGATCGTCGACATCGGCCCCGGCGCCGGCGAGCACGGGGGAGAGGTCGTCTACTCGGGGCCGGTGCCGGGCCTCAGAGAGGCTCCGGGCTCGATCACCGGCGATTACCTGGCCGGTCGTCGCGAGATCCAGATCCCGCCGACTCGACGTCCCACCGACAAGGACCGGATGGTCACCGTCGAGAAGGCGGTGGAGAACAACCTGCGCGATGTCACGGTGTCCTTCCCACTCGGTGTGCTCACCGCGGTCACGGGTGTCTCCGGCTCAGGCAAATCGACACTCGTCAACGAGATCCTCTACACGCAGATGGCGAATGTCCTCAACGGCGCCTCCCGCGTGCCCGGACGCCACAAACGGGTGACCGGTCTGGACAACCTCGACAAGGTCGTCCACGTCGACCAGTCACCGATCGGCCGGACCCCACGGTCGAACCCCGCCACCTACACCGGCGTGTTCGACCATGTGCGCAGACTCTTCGCCGAAACCGAGTCGGCGAAGGTCCGCGGCTACCTGCCCGGCCGATTCTCCTTCAACGTCAAGGGCGGTCGCTGCGAGAACTGCAGCGGCGACGGCACCATCAAGATCGAGATGAACTTCCTGCCCGACGTCTATGTCCCCTGCGAGGTCTGCCAGGGAGCCCGGTACAACCGGGAGACCCTCGAAGTCACCTTCAAGGGCAAGAACATCGCCGAAGTCCTCGACATGCCCATCGAAGAGGCCAACGACTTCTTCGCCGCGATCCCCGCGATCTCCCGGCACCTGAAGACCCTCGTCGAGGTGGGACTGGGCTACGTCCGTCTCGGACAGCCGGCGACGACGCTGTCCGGTGGAGAGGCGCAGCGCGTCAAGCTCGCTGCCGAACTGCAGAAGCGTTCGCGCGGACGCACCGTCTACGTGCTCGACGAACCGACGACCGGTCTGCACTTCGAAGACATCTCCAAGCTGCTCATGGTCCTCCAGGGGCTCGTCGACAAAGGCAATACGGTCATCGTCATCGAACACAACCTCGATGTCATCGGCAATGCCGACCACATCATCGACCTCGGACCCGAGGGCGGTCGCGGCGGCGGTCAGATCATCGCCCAAGGCACCCCCGAGGAAGTCGCCGAGGTGACCTCGTCCCACACGGGGCGGTACCTCAAACCGATGCTCGACGCCTGATCCCCATGCCCGACCCATCCAGCTACCGCCCGGCGACGGGATCGATCCCGACCTCGGCCGGGGTCTACAGATTCCGTGACCCCGACCGGCGGGTGATCTATGTCGGAAAGGCGAAGAACCTCCGCAACCGGCTCAACTCGTACTTCGCCAATCCCGCCCAGCTGCATCCCCGCACCTCGACGATGGTCCACACCGCGAATTCCGTGGAATGGACCGTCGTCGACACCGAGGTCGAAGCGCTGCAGCTCGAATGGACGTGGATCAACGAGTTCAACCCGCGGTTCAACGTCATGTTCCGCGATGACAAGTCCTACCCGTACCTCGCGATCACGATGAACGACGAAGTGCCCAGGGCTTATATCACCCGCGGAAAACGGCGCAAGGGCATCCGCTACTTCGGCCCCTTCGCTCAGGTGTGGGCGATCAAGGAGACCCTCGACCTGCTGCTCAGGGCCTTCCCGATGCGCACCTGCACCCCCGGTGTCTACAGGCGGGCCGAACGCAGCGGCCGGCCCTGCCTGCTCGGCTACATCGACAAATGCGCTGCCCCCTGCGTCGGTCAGATCAGCAAGGACGACCACAAGGACCTGGCCCGCAGCATCTCCGATTTCATGTCCGGCAACACCGGTCGGTTCATCAGTCACCGGCAGAAGGAGATGGCCAGTGCCGCGGCCGAACTCGACTACGAGCGGGCAGCCCGTCTGCGCGACGAGATCTCCGCTCTGCAGAAGGTCCTCGACAAGTCTGCCGTGGTTCTGTCCGTCAGCGCCGACTGCGATATCTTCGCCCTCGTCACCGAGGAGTTCGAAGCCTCCGTCCAGGTCTTCCATGTGCGCCAGGGCCGCATCCGCGGTCAGCGCGGCTGGATCATCGAACGCTCCGACGACCACACTCCTGCGGAGCTGACCACCGACTACCTGCGACAGGCCTACTCCGGTCTCGACGCCGAAGCCATCCCGAAGGAGATCCTCGTCGACACCCTGCCGGCGGACCTGGACTCCCTGGAAGCGTGGCTGAGTCAGCTGCGCGGTTCCCGCGTGACCGTGCGGGTGCCCGAACGCGGCGAGAAGAAGGCCGCGCTGGAGACCGTGGAGAAGAACGCGAAGGAAGCTCTCGTCCAGCACAAGCTCAAACGCTCTTCCGACCTGACGACCCGCAGCCAGGCGCTCAAGGAGATCCAGGAGCACCTCGACCTGCCGGAAGCGCCGCTGCGCATCGAATGCATCGACATCTCCCACACCCAGGGATCGAACGTCGTCGCCTCCCTCGTCGTGTTCGAGGACGGAATGGCGAAGAAGCGCGACTACCGTCACTTCGCCATCCACGGGGAAGCCGCGGCCGACGACACGGCCTCGATGTACGACGTCGTCTCCCGTCGCTTCAGCCGTTACCTCGAACAGATGACCGCCGAGGAACCCGATGAGCGTTTCGGCTACCGGCCGAGTCTCCTCGTCGTCGACGGTGCCGGACCGCAGGTCGCCGCCGCCACCAGAGCACTGATCGATCTCGGCATCGTCGACATCTCCGTCGTCGGTCTGGCCAAACGCCTCGAAGAGATCTGGGTGCCGGACGATCCGTTCCCCGTCATCCTGCCGCGCAACTCCGAAGGGCTCTTCCTCATGCAGCGGCTGCGTGATGAGGCTCACCGCTTCGCCATCTCCTACCACCGATCCAAACGGGCGAAGGCGATGACGAGCTCGGTGCTCGACGACATCGCGGGTCTGGGGGAGTCGAAGCGGACCGCGCTGCTGCGGCATTTCGGATCAGTGAAGAAGGTCCGCGCCGCCACCGCCGAGGAGATCTGCGAGGTCAAGGGAATCGGTCCCGCCCTCGCCGCCAAGATCGTCGCGGCTCTGGCCGACTGAGCTCTGCGGATCTGCTCTAGAGTAGTGCCCAGACACATTGTGCCCACCGACAGAACGGGCACGATCAGAGGAGGACGTGTGAGCATACAGGCCGAATCGACCGGATCCGACCACCCGATCGAGGTTGTGCTCGTCACCGGAATGTCGGGTGCCGGCCGCACGACTGTGGCCAATGTGCTCGAGGACATGGACTGGTACGTCGTCGATAACCTGCCGCCGCAGATGATGCGTCCCCTCGTCGAACTCGTCGCCCGCGCCGACGGCGCCCTGCCGAAGATCGCGATCGTCATCGACGCCAAGGGCCGGACGAAGTACACCGAACTGCAGGAGACCATCAGCGACTTCGTCGATCAGGGACTGTCCCTGCGCATCGTCTTCCTCGACGCCTCCGACGAAGTCCTCGTCCGACGCTTCGAATCGACGAGGCGACCCCACCCGCTGCAGGGGGAGGGGACCCTGCTGGAAGGCATCGAAGCCGAACGCTCCCAGCTCGAGTCGCTGCGGCACCGGGCCGATATCATCGTCGACACTTCCGATCTCAACGTGCACCAGCTGTCGGCGGAAGTGCGCAAGCGCTTCAGCGACGATGACTCGCCGCCGCTGCGTCTGACCGTCATGAGCTTCGGCTTCAAATACGGACTGCCGAAGGACGCCGACCACATCGCCGACGTCCGCTTCCTGCCCAATCCATACTGGATACCCCACCTGCGCGGACACAACGGACTCGACTCCGACGTCGCAGCGTACGTCCTCGAACAGAACGGCGCCGAGGAGTTCATCGAACGCTATGCCGCAACCCTGGCGACGGTCGCCGAAGGCTACCTCCACGAGGGCCGCGGCTACGCGATGATCGGCATCGGCTGCACCGGCGGCAAACACCGTTCGGTGGCGATCAGCGAACGTGTCGGCCGGCTGCTGTCGGCGCAGACCGGGATTCCCGTGACCGTGCGCCACCGCGATCTGGGAAGAGAATGACATGGAGACCGAAGACCTGCCCGTCATCACCACGGGTGCACAGAACGATGGTCCCAGCATCGTCTCCTTCGGCGGAGGCCACGGACTCTACGCCGCACTGAGGGCGTTCCGTCTGCTCACCGAAGACCTCACCGCCGTCGTCACAGTCGCCGACGACGGAGGCTCCTCCGGGCGTCTGCGCGACGAACTCGGCGGGCTGCCTCCCGGGGACCTGCGGATGGCCCTGGCCGCGCTCTGTGATGACGGCACCTGGGGCCAGACCTGGCGTGACGTCATCCAGCACCGTTTCGAATCCGCAGGAGAGCTGCACGGTCACGCGGTGGGCAATCTGCTCATCGCCGCACTCTGGCAGATCCACGGCGATCACGTCGCCGGCCTGGACTGGATGGCCAGACTGCTGCGCGCCCACGGCCGGGTGCTGCCGATGTCCTCGGTGCCGCTGACGATCGAAGCCGATGTGAAGTTCCCCGGCTCGTTCCAAGTCGTGCGCGGACAGTCCGTGCTCGCCTCCACCATCGGCCACGTCGAGACCGTGCGCCTCGACCCGGCGGCCCCACCCGCCCGCTACGAGACGATCGAAGCCGTGGAGGAAGCCGACGTCCTCAACCTCGGTCCCGGCTCCTGGTACACCTCGGTGATGCCCCACCTGCTCGTGCCCTCTCTGGCGGAGGCGATCGTGGCCTCGACAGCGGTGAAATCCCTCACGCTCAACCTCAGTTCCACCGACGGTGAGACGAAGGATCTGAGCCTCGGCGAACACCTCGTCTCCCTGCACCGGCATGCACGCTCGCTGACCTTGGACTACGTCCTCGTCGACGAGGCCGCCACCGAACTCGAACCCGACCTGTCGCAGCGGGCCGAGGACATGTTCGGAGCGAAACTCTGGGAACGCCCCCTGCGCTCACGGAGGCAGGGTCAACATGACAGCCTCAAACTCGCGGCATGCTACCGTGACATGTTGTTGGACGCCGGGATCGGCGTCGCCGAGCAGTGGTAGAACTTCAGGTGCAGGAGGACGAGCTATGGCACTGACCGCTCAGGTCAAGGACGAGTTGGCGCGAGTGAAGATCACACGCACCTCCGCCCGCAAGGCCGAGGTGTCCTCGATCTTCCGGTTCTCGTCGGCTCTCCACCTCGTCAACGGCTCGATTGTCCTCGAAGCCGAACTCGATACTGCTCAGGCAGCCAAACGACTGCGCGCGGAGATCAAGGACCTCTACGGTCAGCATGCCGATATCGTCGTCATCAACGCTGCCGGCATCCGCCGATCCAACCGCTATCTGCTGCGCGTGAGCCGCGACGGCGGAGCGCTGGCCCGCCAGACCGGCCTCGTCGACAACCGCGGCCGTCCCGTGCGCGGACTGCCCTCGGCCATCGTCAACGGCTCCGTCGCCGATGCCGAAGCCGCCTGGCGCGGTGCCTTCCTCGCTCACGGGTCCCTGACAGAGCCGGGACGTTCCTCGGCCCTCGAGGTCACGTGCCCCGGCCCCGAGGCGGCTCTCGCCCTCGTCGGTGCGGCCCGTCGGCTCGGCCTGAGTGCGAAGGCCCGCGAAGTCCGCGGAGTCGACCGCGTCGTCATCCGCGACGGCGACGATATCGCCGCCCTGCTCACCCGCATGGGCTCCCACAGCGCCGTGCTGGTCTGGGAAGAACGACGGATGCGCCGGGAAGTCCGTGCGACAGCGAACCGTCTGGCGAACTTCGACGATGCGAACCTGCGCCGCTCGGCCCGTGCCGCTGTCGCCGCCGGTGCCCGCGTCGAACGCGCCCTGGAGATCCTCGGCGACGAGGTCCCCGAGCACCTCCGCTACGCCGGAGAGCTGCGGGTGACCCACAAACAGGCGTCCCTCGAAGAACTCGGTCAACTCGCTGACCCGCCGATGACGAAGGACGCAGTGGCCGGACGGATCCGGCGGCTGCTGTCGACGGCGGACAAGCATGCGGAAGAACTGGGAATTCCCGGCACTGAAGCCAGTCTGACCCCGGAAATGCTCGAGGATCGCTAAGATCGAGGCATGAGACGAATCGCCATCAACGGCTTCGGCCGAATCGGTCGTGCCCTGTTCCGTCTGTCCCTCGAACCCGATACCGATTTCGAGGTCGTGGCCATCAACGATCTCACCGATACGACGACCCTGGCCCATCTGCTCACCCACGACTCCGTGTGGCCGCGATTCGACCATGACGTCGACGCCGCCGCGGAGGCGATCATCGTCGACGGACGTGAAATCGCAGTCACCAGCCAGGCCGACCCGGCGGCCATCGACTGGAGCTCCCACAACGTCGAACTCGTCGTCGAAGCCACCGGACGCTTCACCCGCCAGGATCAGGCCGAGGCCCACCTCGGCGGCACCGTGAACACGGTCGTGCTCTCCGCCCCGGGAAAAGACGTCGATGCCACCCTCGTCATGGGCGTGAACGAAGACACCTTCGATCCGTCCGCGCACTCCGTGGTCTCGAACGCCTCGTGCACGACGAACTGCATGGCCACCGTCGTCAAGGCCCTCGATGACGCCCTCGGCGTCGAATCCGGGCTGCTCAACACCGTCCACGCCTACACCGGCGACCAGATGCTCGTCGACGGGCCCCACCGGGATCTGCGCCGTGCCCGCGCCGCCGCCGTGAACATCGTGCCCACCACGACGGGAGCCGCACGCACTGTCGGCCGGGTCATGCCCCACCTCGAAGGCAAGCTCGACGGTCTCGCCGTGCGCGTGCCCGTGCCTGCCGGATCGATCATCGACTTCACCTTCACCACCGGCACGCACGCCGATCGGGATGAGGTCAACGCGATCCTCGCCGCCGCAGCGGACGGCTCGGCCTACCTCGACTACTCCGCCGACGAACTCGTCTCCAGCGACATCGTCGGCACGACCGCCTCGGCGATCGTCGATTCCAAGCTCACGATGGTGCTCGGAGACCAGATCAAGGTGGTGGCGTGGTACGACAACGAGTGGGGCTACACGAACCGACTCAAAGACATGGTCAGCTATATTCTCAGCGAAAGGGACTCATGAGGACATTCGACGATGCGGGCATCTTCGCCGGCCACACTGTGCTCGTCCGCAGCGATCTCAACGTGCCGATGGACGATGGCACGATCACCGACCGCGGGCGCATCCTGGCCTCGGCCGGAACGATCAGGTCCCTCGCCGAGGCGGGAGCCAAGGTCATCGTGATGTCGCATCTGGGTCGTCCCAAGGGGGAACATGATCCGCAGTTCTCGCTGGCTCCGATCGTCCCCGAACTCGCCGAGGCCATCGGCCGTCCGGTCGCCTTCGCCACGGACACCGTCGGTGACGATGCGAAGACGAAGGCCGCCGCCCTGTCCGACGGTGACGTGCTGCTGCTGGAGAACCTGCGGTTCAACCCCGGCGAGACGGCGAAGGACGATGCGCAGCGGGAGGAATTCGCCGCCCAGCTGGCTGCCTTGGCCGATGACTTCGTCTCCGACGGATTCGGCGTCGTCCACCGCAAGCAGGCCTCGGTCTTCGACATCGCCGGACTGCTCCCGCACTTCGCCGGTTCGCTGGTGCGTGCCGAGGTCGAAGTCAGCGACCGGCTGCTCAATGACCCGGCCTCACCGTTCACAGTCGTTCTCGGCGGATCGAAGGTCTCGGACAAGCTCGGCGTCATCGACAACCTCATCGACCGTGCCGACAATCTGCTCATCGGCGGGGGAATGGTCTTCACCTTCCTCGCCGCCCTCGGGCACGACATCGGTTCGAGCCTCGTCGAGAAGGACCGAGTCGAGGACGTCAAGGGCTACCTCGAACGATCCGGATCCGGCGGCGCACGCATCGTCCTGCCCACCGATATCGTCATGGCCGCCTCCTTCGCCGCCGACGCCGACAGCTGGGTTCGCCCCGTCGCCGAACTCGAAGACACCCCGGCAGGGGCGAACGGTCTCGGCCTCGACATCGGCCCCGAATCGGCAAACGCCTACGCCGAGATCATCGCAGGCTCCACCACCGTGTTCTGGAACGGACCGATGGGCGTCTTCGAATTCCCGGCCTTCGCCGCCGGCACCAAGGCCGTCGCCCAAGCACTGACCGGTGGCGGCACCGGCGAAGGAAAGCGGCTGACCGTCGTCGGCGGCGGTGACTCCGCAGCCGCCGTGCGCAGCCTCGACTTCGCCGACGACGCCTTCGGCCATATCTCCACCGGCGGCGGTGCCAGCCTCGAATACCTCGAAGGCAAGGCACTGCCCGGACTCGACGCACTCGGATGAGGAAGACATACACTATGAGCGACCGCACCCTGCTGCTGGCAGGCAACTGGAAGATGAACCACGACCACCTCGAGGCGATCTCCGCCGTCCAGAAACTCGCCTGGGCACTCGAGGACGCAAAACTCGACGAGAGCCGCTGCGAAGTCGTCGTCATTCCGCCCTTCACCGACATCCGTTCGGTGCAGACCCTCGTCCAGGGCGACAAGCTGTGGCTGAAATACGGAGCCCAGGACGTCTCCCAGCACTCTCCCGGAGCACACACCGGAGAGATCGCCGCATCGTTCCTCTCCCGCCTCGGCTGCAGCTATGTGGTCATCGGCCACAGCGAACGTCGAGCGGACAACCATGAGACCAACGAGGTCGTGGCCGCGAAGATCAAGGCCGCACTCTCGGCCGAACTCACACCGATCCTCTGCGTGGGGGAGTCGCTGGAACAGCGCCAGGGGAAGAGCCACGTCGAGTTCACCCTCGGACAGCTCGACGAATCCCTGGCCGGATCCGACGCCGCAGATCTCGAGGGGCTCGTCATCGCCTACGAACCTGTGTGGGCGATCGGCACCGGTGAGACCGCCACCGCCGCCGATGCCGCCGAAATGTCGTCGGCCATCCGGGCGCGGATCGGACAGAAGTACGGCGACAGCCTGGCCCAGACGACCCGCATCCTCTACGGCGGATCGGTCAAGGCCGACAATGTGGCCGAGATCGTCGCCTCCGCGGATGTCGACGGCTCACTGGTGGGAGGCGCGAGTCTGAGCGGCCCCGACTTCGCCGCTTTGTGCAAGGCCGCGGTCGCGAAGTAGACTGACAGACGCATCATTCGACGAAACCCTCGACGAAACATAGGTTGAATCCGACGTGGAAATCCTGAACATCATTCTCATCGCGCTGCTCGTGCTCACGAGCATCTTCCTCACCCTGCTGATCCTCATGCACAAGGGCAAGGGCGGTGGCATGTCCGACATGTTCGGCGGCGGAATGTCCTCGTCGCTGGGGTCCTCGGGCGTGGCCGAGCGCAACCTCAACCGGTTCACGACGCTGATGGCGATCATCTGGGCCGCCTGCATCATCCTGCTGGGCGTCCTCACCCGCTTCAACGCCTGAGGCGTCTTTCGAGGCTGATGCGAAGACCGTGAGACACCGGCCCCGAGGCGGCTAGCCGGTGGACGGATGAGAAGGACCCCGACCGATTCGGTCGGGGTCTTTCTCCTTACTCATTACCCATCGCTCTGTGCCCGGCGATGAGCGCTGATCATCGAGCGCAGGCAGCCACGCTCGTCCGCATCAGTCGAGGCCGAAG
This sequence comes from Brevibacterium limosum, assembly GCF_011617705.1. Classification (NCBI taxonomy): domain Bacteria; kingdom Bacillati; phylum Actinomycetota; class Actinomycetes; order Micrococcales; family Brevibacteriaceae; genus Brevibacterium; species Brevibacterium limosum. The sequence continues at coordinate 1,983,397 of NZ_CP050154.1, forward strand.
TGGTGGAGCGGGCTGATCGACGCGATCGCCCTCCGCAGCTGCTCGAGCCCACGGGCACGATCAAGCAGATGGAGGCGCAGCACGGGCCGGCCCTTCTCGGCCAGCACAGCCGCATCGCCTGCGGCCTGGGCACGCTGCAGCTCAGCGAAGCCGTAGCTTCGCCCCGGCACCAGCAGATCCGTGCGAGCCTCACCGGTGATCTGGAGGAACACTCCGTTCGGATGACCGCCCTTGTGATACTGACCGGTCGAATGCAGGTAGCGGGGACCGAAGCCGAACGTCGTCTGCACGCCCGCATGAGTGGACACGAGCGGACGCAGCTCTGCCGCCTCGGCATCGGCGATCCGGTCCAGGTAGGCCTGAACGCCGACGTAGCCGTACTCGTCTACCTGTGAGAAGAGCTCCTGCAGAGCACCGATGAGATCCGTGGCTTCGTCGACGACGTCGAGGACGTCGATCTCTCCCTCACGGAACTTCGGCTGCCCCGACTGACCGGAGTCCGGTCCGTCGAGCAGCTGCCTGGCCTGCGCCTTCGCCGCTTCCACATCGGGCTGGTCGAAGGGATTGACCCCGATGCTGTATCCGGCGATGGCCGTGGCGTATTCCCAGAACAGGAACAGCTCACCCAATCCGCCGGTGATCGTGGCTTCGAAACCGGACGGTGCGCCCAGCTCCGCGTCGCCGGCCGAGGGCCCGAGCAGGCACAGCAGCGCGTCCGCTCGTGCGTCGGAGAACCCGATGTCGGCGGGGGAGTCGACGACGACGGGAAGGATGCCCTGTCCGTCCTTGCCGAGGGATTCGGCGACGAGCTGCTCGACCCAGGCACCGAGGCCGCGCAGCTGCGGAGCGGTTTCGGCGAGGACGAGCTTCTCCGTCGTCCGGGCATGAGCGATGCTCAGCCAGGTGCCGAACCGCAGCGCCGGGTTGTCCAGACTGTCGGCGGACAGGTGCGGGACTGCCTCAGCCGCCTCGGCGACGATTCCGCGCACATCCGCACCGGCCAGACCCGCGGGAACGAGTCCGAAGGCCGAGAGCGCACTGAACCGCCCACCGACCGTGGGCTCGGCGAGGAAGGTCGCGAGGAAGCCCTGCTCGGCGGCCAACGCCTCGAGCTCCGTCCCCGGGTCGGTGATCGCGATCATCCGTGACGCCGGATCGACGCCGATCGATTCGAAAGCCGCGGCGAAGCTGCGTCGGATCGAATCCGTCTCCACCGTGGTTCCGGACTTCGAGGCGATGATGAGGACCGTGCGTTCGAGGTCGGTGCCGATCGCCTCGGCGACCTGGTTCGGATCCGTCGAATCGACGATCTCGAGCCGGACGCCCGCGGTCTGGGTCATCACCTCGGGGGCGAGCGACGATCCGCCCATTCCGGCCAGGCTGATCGTGCGCAGACCCTGCTCCTGCAGTCGTGCCCGCAGGGAATCGATCTGATCGAGCAGCTCTGCGGCCTCCTGCGGCAGATCCACCCAGCCCATCCGGTCCGCGGCATCCGCGGCACCGTCGAAGAGCTCGGCATCTTGGCGGCTGAGGCGGGAGGCCGGACCGGCGTCGATGAGACGCGCGGCCTCGACATCGAATTCTTCGCCGACGGGAACAGAGAGTGAGAGCTTCATGAGCGGTCCAGAGCCGTACGGATCGTAACCTGGAGTTCGGTCCAGCTGACGTCGAATTTCTTCAGACCCTGCTCTTCGAGCACGGTCATGACGTCGGCATAGTCGATGCCCAGTCGTGCCAGAGCATCGAAGACCTCGTCGGCGGCGCGGTAGTGCTCCGACGTGATCTGCCCGGTGACCTCACCGTGGTCGGCGAAGGCCTCCAGAGTGGGTTCGGGCATCGTGTTCACGGTGTTCGGTGCCACGAGACCGGTCACATACATCGTGTCGGAGTAGTCGGGATTCTTCACCCCCGTCGAGGCCCACAGCAGGCGCTGCGGACGGGCCCCGGCGAGTTCGAGGACCCGGAAGCGTTCGGAGGTGAACAGCTGCGAGTGGATCTCATGGGCGAGCACGCAGTTCGCGATGCCCGCCTTGCCCTTGAGCTCTGCGGCCTTCGGATCCTCGACGGCGTCGAGACGGGAATCGATCTCCGAATCCACACGGGAGACGAACACCGAAGCCACCGACCGGATCGTCGAGAGGTCATGGCCGGCGGCGCGGGCCTTCTCCAGACCCTGCAGGAAGGCTTCGACGACGTGACGGTACCGGGTCAGGGAGAACACGAGAGTGACGTTGACGCTGATCCCTGCCGCGATCGTCTCGGAGATCGCCCGGAGCCCCTCCTCGGTGGCGGGGATCTTGATCATCGCATTCGGCTCGCCGACGCGTTCCCACAGGGCCTTCGCCGAGGCCACGGTGCCTTCTGCATCGTGAGCCAGCGGGGGAGCGACCTCGATCGACACGCGACCGTCCTCACCGTCCGTGGACTCGAAGACCGGTCGGAACAGACGAGCCGCCTCGGCGACATCCGTCGTGGTCAGAGCCTCGATCGCCGAATCCACATCGGCGCCCGAGGCACCGAGCTCGGCGACCGCGGAATCGTAGTCGTTCGCAGCGGAGATCGCGTTGGCGAAGATCGTCGGATTCGTCGTCACCCCCGTGACCGCGGAGTCCTCAATGAGTCGGGCGAGGTCGCCGGATTCGAGCCGGGTGCGGGAGAGGTCGTCGAGCCAGATCGAGACCCCGGCTCCGCTGAGCTGCTGGAGACGTTCACTCATGCTTCCGCCTTTGCTGCGTAGATGGATTCCTTGGCTGCGTCGACGACGGCCGAGGCCGTGATGCCGAACTTCTCGTACAGGGTCTGGTAGTCCGCAGATGCCCCGAAGTGCTCGATGGACACGGCACGACCGGCATCGCCGAGGTACTTGTGCCAGCTCATCGACGAGGCGGCTTCGATGCTCACACGGGCCCTGAGGGAGCGTGGGAGCACCGTGGTCCGGTAGTCCTCCGGCTGAGCGTCGAACCACTCCTGGCAGGGCATGGAGATCACGCGTGCAGCGGTGCCCGATGCCCGGAGAGCCTCGGCGGCATCGAGAGCGATGGCGACCTCGGATCCGCTGGCGATGATCGCCACCTCGGGCCGGTCACCGGTGTCGGTGAGCACATACCCGCCGCGTGCCGCCTCGGAGGCGGGTGCGTACTTCTCACGGTCGAGGACCGGCACGGCCTGACGGGTCAGCACGAGTCCGCTGGGTCCGTCCGTGCGGTCGAGAATCTTCCGCCAGGCGACCGCGGTCTCGTTCGCATCGGCGGGACGGACGACGTCGAGGCCGGGGATGGCGCGCAGGGCCGAGAGGTGCTCGATCGGCTGATGCGTGGGACCGTCCTCGCCGAGGCCGATCGAATCGTGAGTCCACACAAACAGGTTCGGCAGCTGCTGGAGGGCGGCCAGTCGCACGGCGGGGCGCTGGTAGTCGCTGAAGACGAGGAAGGTGCCGGTGTACGGGCGGGTTCCGCCGTGGAGGGCGATGCCGTTGCCGATGAGGCCGGCGGAGAACTCGCGGACGCCGAAGTGGATATTGCGTCCGTAGGCGTGACCGGAGAAGGCCTCGGTCGACCGGTGAGTGGGCAGGAAGCTCGGCTCACCCTTGATCAGCGTGTTGTTCGAACCCGCGAGATCGGCGGAACCGCCCCAGAGCTCCGGCATGATCTCGGCGATGGCATTGAGCACCTGACCGGAGGCCGCACGAGTGGCGATGCCTTTCTCGCTGACTTCGAAGACCGGGAAAGCCGCATCGAGGCCGGCGGGCAGCTCCCGTTTGGACAGGCGGTCGAAGAGAGCCGCGTTGTCCGGGTTCGCGCTGCGCCATTCGGCGAAGGAGTCGTCCCATGCGAGGTGAGCGGCACGACCCCGGTCGAGGGCCTGACGGGTGTGGGCGAGGACCTCGTCGTCGACGGCGAAGGTCTGCTCGGGATCGAAGCCGAGGATCTCCTTGGTCGCCCGGATCTCGTCCTCACCGAGGGCCGCGCCATGGGACCCGCCGGTGTTCTGCGCGTTCGGGGACGGCCAGGCGATGATCGTGGACAGCCGGATGAACGAGGGGCGAGAATCGGCGCGCGCGGCCTCGACGGCGGCGTGGAAGGCGGCGATGTCCTCGTGGTAGTCATCGCCTGCGGTGAAGTCGACGTGCTGGACGTGCCAGCCGTAGGCGGCGTAGCGGGCGGCGGTGTCCTCACCGAAGGCGATGGCGGTGTCGTCTTCGATGGAGATCTTGTTGTCGTCCCAGATGACCAGCAGATTCGACAGCTCCTGTGTGCCCGCCAGCGAGGAGGCTTCACCGGACACGCCCTCTTCGAGGTCGCCGTCGGAGGCCAGCACGATGATCGAGTGATCGAACGGCGAGGTGCCGGGGGCCGCCTCGGGATCGAAGAGTCCGCGTTCGCGGCGAGCGGCCATGGCCATGCCCACGGCCGAGGCCAGTCCGGAGCCCAGCGGACCCGTGGTGATCTCGACGCCGGCGGTGTGCCCGACCTCGGGGTGGCCCGGGGTCAGCGAGCCCCATGTGCGCAGCGCCTTCAGATCGTCGAGTTCCAGTCCGAATCCGGCCAGGTAGAGCTGGATGTACTGAGTCAGCGAACTGTGACCGCAGGAGAGGACGAAGCGATCACGGCCGACCCAGGTCGGGTCGGCCGGGTCGTGAGTGAGTCCGTGCTGATACAGGTAGTGGGCGATGGGGGCCAAGCTCATGGCGGTGCCCGGGTGCCCGTTCCCTGTCTTCTGCACCGCATCCGCGGCGAGGAGGCGGGCAGTGTCGACTGCGCGATTGTCGAGTTCAGTCCAGGACAGAGTTGTCATGTCGTCGAGCGATCCTTCGTTCGTCTGAGAGCGTGCATTCAAACTCTACCCGTCGGACGCCAGAAGCGTCGCCCCTGTTCGCCAGCCGCACCGTCGGGGTCCGAGACTTTCCGGCTACTGACGGGTAGAGTGTGGTCCCGAGCACAGCTGTGATTCGACAATCGACAACTGCTGCGAGTTGCACAGACTCAGAAGAGACCGTGGTCGACAGGAGAGGTGGCAGGGTGGGCGAAGGTGCTGATCCCGTGCTCGATGTCGCTGGCGCAGACGGCGCGGACCGGCGAGCTGAATGGCCGGCGGGCAGGCGTCCCGACCTCGCCGAGGCGGCCCACCAGACCAGAGCGCTCCGTCGGGCGCTCTCCCGGTTCGGCGCGGCCTTCCCCGTGTTCTTCGCTGTGGTGACCATCGCCGTGTCGTCGGCGATCGGACAGCCGCTGCGCGGCAGCGTCGACCTCGGTGAGCTCGGGCTCTGGACGCTGGGCACTCTGCTTCTGCTCACACCCTTCGCAGCCGCGCTGGCTGTGATGCTCAACGCCCGACGCGGCGGGCTGGTATGGAGGACGGCTCTCATCTATTCCCTCCTCGCCGGCACCCTCGGTCTGTGTGTCGACTTAGGCGTCCTCGGCACGGATCCGCAGTCCGCCTCGCTGAGCTTCGTCTCGGCACTCGTCGTGCAGGTCATCGTGCTTGCACCCGTGTGTGCCGCAGTGGCCTTCCTCGTCCGCATCGTCAGTGAGTCGACTCGCCTTCGCGCGACTGGCAAAAACTTCGACAACAGGTAGAATCTAGGCCGTGAGCAAACTTCGTCAGAACCGGGAAGAGCAGAGTGAACGACCTCTGCAGAGGGCCATCGACGAGCAGAATCTCGCTGCCCGACCGCGTTCGATCATCAGCGCATATATCTCACTGACCAAACCGCGTGTCATCGAACTGCTCCTCGTCACGACCGCGCCCGTGATGTTCCTGGCCGCTCAGGGCCTGCCGAACATCTGGCTGGTCATCAACACTCTCATCGGCGGAGCCGCGGCAGCGGCCTCGGCGTCGGTCTTCAACTGCTATGTCGACCGTGACATCGACGCGAAGATGGAGCGGACGAAGGACCGACCCCTCGTCACCGGTGAGGTCAGCCCCCGCTCCGCACTGATCTTCGCCTTCGTGCTCGGCATCGGTTCGATCTTCTGGCTCGGGGGATTCACGAACTGGGTCACGGCGGGGCTCACCGCCTCGGCGATCCTGCTCTACGCAGTCTTCTACACTCTCGTTCTCAAGCGCCGCACCTCACAGAACATCGTCTGGGGCGGCGCCGCGGGCTGCATGCCCGTGCTCATCGGCTGGTCGGCCGTGACCGGGGGAGTCGCATGGGAGCCCGTGCTGCTCTTCCTCGTCGTCTTCTTCTGGACCCCGCCGCACTACTGGCCGCTGGCGATCAAATACAAGGCCGACTACGACGCCGCCGAAGTGCCCATGCTGCCGTCGAAGGTTCCGCCGACGTCCGTCGGTCGTCAGATGATCCTCTACACGTGGGCGATGATCGCATGCTCGCTGGCACTCATCCCCGTCGCTCCGATGGGCCCGGTCTACACGATCGTGGCTGTGGGCGCCGGAGCCTGGTTCCTGTGGTCGTGCTACTCGCTGGTCTCCCGCGCCAAGCAGGGCAAGGACGGCACCTCGCTCAAGGCGATGAAGGTCTTCCACGGTTCGATCACCTACCTGTCGCTGCTCTTCCTGGCTGTGGCCATCGACCCGTTCGTGCCCACTCTGATCCCCGGCATCTGGTGAGTCGTCGCCGGAACCCGGTGCGCTGAGACTCGCCGCCGGGCGCTCACAGAGAAGTCTCGCAGAGAGCCCGGTGTCACATTCGGCCGAGTCTGCGCTGAATAGCCCAGTTCCGAACCTGGGCTATTCAGCGCAGACTGGGCCGTTTCCCATTTGTACCCCGGTTTTCGGGCCGGAACGCAGATCCTCAGCCGGCGCCCACGAGGTCGTCGATGACGATCTTCTTCATCTGCATGAGGGCCTGAGTCTGTGCCGGGCCGGTCATCAGCTCACCCAGGTTCGCAGGGACGATCTGCCAGCTGATCCCGAATCGGTCCTTGAGCCAGCCGCACTGCTCGTGCTCGGGTGAGGCCGACAGATGCGACCAGTAGTGATCGATCTCGGCCTGGTCGGCACATTCGACGGTCAGCGAGATCGCCTCGTTGAATGTGAATGCCGGTCCTCCGTCGAGGCAGATGAAAGGTGTGCCGTCGAGGACGAAGCGGCCGTCCAGGACCTTCCCGCTCATCCCCGCGAAGTGTTCGTCGAGGGATTCGTCGGGATAGCGTTCGATGGAGAGGATGCGCGAATCAGGGAAGACTGAGCAGTAGAACTCCATGGCCTCCTCGGCGCGATCAGGAAACCACAGACACGGAACGATCGGGACTGGCATCGGTGCTCCTCGGGTATGCGCTGTCGAGGACGGCAACGCTTGCCGCAATCGTAGCGGACAGCCCGACCATGTGTAAGGCCACCAGGGCTTCGGGAACGCCGAGGAAGTACTGGACGTATCCGATGACCCCCTGCGCGATCTCGACGACGAGGAGCACGGCCAGCGGAGCGACCATTGCGGTCTGCGCCTTCTTCCGGGCGACCACCAGGGCGGAGAGCGTGGCGACGACGAGCAGCCACACCGGTGCGGCATGGAGGCGGGTGACCCAGATGTTGTCGAGGTCGTTGCGGGTCGAGATCGTCGAACCCGAGTGTGGTCCGGCACCCGTGGTGAGCACTCCGAATACGACGATGATCGCGGTGAGGCCGAGGATGATCCAGCCGAGTGTCGGCAGGGGAGCCGGAGCCTTGGTGTTCAGTCGCACGCCCGTGTCGTAGGTGCGACGGACGAAGTAGGCGGCGACACCGACGGCGACGGCCGAGGGGACGAAGTGGCCGGCGACGACCCAGGGGTTGAGCTTCGTCCACACGGTGATTCCGCCGACGACGGCCTGGACGGGGACGATGGCCAGCAGTCCGATATTGAGCCAGAAGAGATCCGGGCGCTTCTTCCGGTGCCTCCACAGCATGAGCGCGATGCACACGCCGAGGATCGCCAGCGCCACGGCAAGGAGCCGGTTGCCGAACTCGATGGCGCCGTGGATGCCCATCTCGCTGGTGGCCACGAGGGAATCGGGGGTGCACTTCGGCCAGTCCGAGCACCCGAGTCCCGATCCGGTGAGCCGGACGATTCCGCCGGTCAGGATGATCCCGGCCTGGGCGATGAGCATGGCCCAAGCGGCGATGCGGATCTTCTTCGTGACCACTTCACTCCTCATTCGAAACGGAACCACCTGCGTGCCGCAAGCGTTCCCACAAGCCCCCATACCAGGAGCACGATGATTGCCTTGATGTCTGTGCCGCCGTCCCCGATGGCGGACCGCATGGCGTCGCCGAGAGCTCCGGAGGGCAGGTAGCCCACAACTGTTCCCCATTCTCCCGGATGCGCGATGATGAGGCCACCGACGCCGGCCATGAGAACCCAGATGAGGTTCGTCGCCGCCAGCGTCGCCTCGGCGCGGACGGTTCCGGCCATGAGCAGACCGAGGGAGAGCAGCGCAGCGGTGCCCAGCAGAGTGGTCACCACGAGCCCGAGAACATCGACGGGTCCGCGGAAACCGAGGGCGACCGCCACGGCGAGGACGAGTGCGTACTGGATGACGATGACGACGATGACGGCGCCGAGTTTGCCGAGGATGAGTCCGCTCGTCCCCAGCGGAGTCGTCGCCAGCTGCCGCAGCACGCCGTAGCGGCGGTCGAAGGCGGTGGCGATCGCCTGACCGGTGAATGCGCTGGAGGCCAAGCTCAGGCTCAGCGCTCCGGGCACGGCGATCGCCAGCGGATCGGTTCCGGAATCGATGACCCCGAGTCCAGTGAGCAGGGGAGTCTTCGCGAGGAAGACGAGCAGACCGAGAGGGAAGATCACCGAGAGCAGCAGCTGCTCGCCGTTGCGCAGAACGGACAGGGTCTCGAACCTCGTCTGCGAGACGATGCGCGTGAGGGTCATCGCAGCGGCCTCCCCGTCAGTTCGAAGAACACATCGGACAGTGACTGTCTCTGCATCCCGATGTCCGTGATCTGCAGTCCCGCCTCGGCGATGGCCGTGCAGGCGGCCGCGATCTGGCTCGCCGTCGGTGTACCGTCGATGGTGATCAGCGAGTCCTGCGCCGAGGCGGGGCCGAGCTCGGCGAGCCGGTGGACGAGATCGGCGGGGACTGGGGAGCCCAGACGAATCGTCAGCGACCGTGACCCGGCGGAGGCGCTGCGCAGCTCTTCCGGGGCTCCCTGAGCGATGATGCGTCCGCGGTCGATGACGACGACCTCGTCGGAGAGCTCCTCCGCCTCGGCGAGGTCGTGAGTGGTGAGGACGACGGCGACTCCGCGTTCGGCGAGATCGGCGATGAAGCTGTGGACGACCTCGCGAGCCTGCGGGTCGAGGCCGGCGCAGGGTTCGTCGAGGAAGACCAGACGAGGACGGCCGATGAGCGCGGCGGCCAGGGCCACGCGCTGCTTCTGCCCGCCGGAGAGTCGGCGCATCGTGCGACCGGCGAAGTCATGGAGTCCCAAGGGTTCGGCGAGCTCGTCGACCGGCAGGGGGTTCTCATAGAGGGAGGAGAGGTGGCGCAGCACCTGCAGGGGCTTCGAGCTCATGGGCAGTCCGCCGTCCTGGAGCATGACACCGGCCAGCTGCGACGTCGTGGGGTGATCGGAGACGGGATCGTGCCCGAAGATCTCCACCGTGCCCGAGTCCGGACGGCGGGTGCCGACGGCCAGGGAGATGGTCGTGGACTTGCCGGCGCCGTTGGGCCCGAGGACGCCGAGGACGGACCCGGTCTCGGCCGTGAGGTCGATTCCGTCGACGACACGGTGGGTGCCGTAGGAGTACTGGAGACCGCGGATGGTCAGGGCCGGAGTTGACACCAGGCTATTCTACGACGCGTCGAAACCGGTGTCGAAACGGCAGTTGGCCGGTGCCGAATCCGCCGGTGGTTAGGCTCACCTAGTTTTACGAAACAAATTACGCAACAATAGTGTTGTGTTAGTCAAGGAGGTGGATTATGGCTGCAAACGACACGGAAGATCGCCGAACCCGGCAGAAAGTCTTCCAGTCGGTGCTCGACGAAGGGCCGATCACCGCTTCGTCTTTGGCCAGAGCCCTCGAGCTGACTCCCGCGGCGATCCGTCGTCACCTGGACGCGCTGGAGAGCGAGGGCCTCATCGAGGTCCGTGAACTCGCCGGCAAACAGGCGGGCAGGGGCCGACCGGCCCGGCACTATGTGGTCACGACGGCCGGACACGATTCGGTCAGTCATTCCTACGACGAGTTGGCCGTGAATATCCTGCGCTACATGGAGGACAAGCACGGCAAGTCGGCGGTGGAGGATTTCACCGAAGACCTCGTGGGTCGGTTGCGGGACCGGCTCGGACCGGAGCTCGACAAGCGCGGCGGCACCACAGTGGCGTCTCGCTCACGTGCACTCGCTGCTGCACTGACACGGGAGGGGTACGCCGCCTCGGCGACACCGGTCGCGGCCGGAACCCCGCTCGAAGCGATGCAGCTGTGCCAGGGACACTGTCCGATCCAGGCCGTGGCGGCGGAGTACCCGGAGATCTGCGAAGCAGAACTCGCGATGTTCTCCGACTACCTCGGCGTCGACGTGCGCCGGCTGTCCTCGCTGGCACAGGGAGACCACGTGTGCACCACCCACATTCCGACTTCGGAACTGACCAGACCACTCATCCACAGCAATGATCGACCTCAAGGAGGTTCACGATGACTGACACAGGAAATCGGATCATCGATGCGAATCCCGAGCTCAAAGACCTCGGGCAGTATGCATACGGTTGGCACGACGAGAACGACGCAGGAGCGACCGCGACCCGCGGGCTCAGCGAAGACGTCGTGCGCAACATCTCGAAGCTCAAGGACGAACCCGAGTGGATGCTCAAGCGTCGGCTCAAGGCGCTGCGCCTGTTCGACAAGAAGCCGATGCCTAACTGGGGCGCCGACCTCACCGGAATCGACTTCGCCGACATCAAGTACTTCGTCCGCTCCACCGAGGGACAGGCGACTTCCTGGGAGGACCTCCCCGAGGACATCCGCAACACCTACGACCGTCTGGGCATCCCCGAGGCCGAGAAGCAGCGCCTCGTCGCCGGTGTCGCCGCTCAGTACGAGTCCGAGGTCGTCTACCACCAGATCAACGAGGAGCTCGAGGCTCAGGGTGTCATCTTCATGGACACCGACACAGGTCTGCGTGAGCACCCGGAGATCTTCGAAGAGTACTTCGGCTCGATCATTCCGTCCGGCGACAACAAGTTCGCCGCGCTGAACACCGCAGTCTGGTCCGGCGGCTCCTTCGTCTACGTCCCCAAGGGCGTCCACGTCGAGATCCCGCTGCAGGCCTACTTCCGCATCAACACGGAGAATATGGGCCAGTTCGAGCGCACGCTCATCATCGCCGACGAGGGAGCCTCGGTCCACTACGTCGAGGGCTGCACCGCTCCGATCTACAAGACCGACTCCCTGCACTCGGCCGTTGTCGAGATCATCGCGAAGAAGGACGCGAAGGTCCGCTACACGACGATCCAGAACTGGTCGAACAACGTGTACAACCTGGTCACCAAGCGTGCCATCGCCGAAGAGGGCGCCTCCATGGAATGGGTCGACGGCAACATCGGCTCGAAGGTGACCATGAAGTACCCGGCCATCTGGCTCACCGGTGAGCACGCTCGCGGTGAGACGCTGTCCGTGGCCTTCGCCGGCGAGGGGCAGCACCAGGACACCGGTGCCAAGATGGTCCACGCCGCTCCGCACACCCATTCGTCGATCGTGTCGAAGTCCGTGGCCCGCGGCGGCGGCCGTGCCGGCTACCGCGGACTCGTCCACGTCCATCCGGGTGCCGAAGGCGCGTCGAACAACGTCCTCTGCGACGCCCTGCTCGTCGACAACGTCTCCCGTTCGGACACGTACCCCTACATCGACATTCGCGAAGACGACGTCACACTCGGCCATGAGGCCACCGTGTCGAAGGTCAGTGAGGATCAGCTCTTCTACCTCATGTCCCGCGGCATGGAGGAGACCGAGGCGATGGCGATGATCGTGCGCGGCTTCGTCGAGCCCATCGCACGTGAACTCCCGATGGAGTACGCCCTCGAACTCAACCGCCTCATCGAACTGCAGATGGAAGGCGCGGTCGGCTGAGACCCGACCCGGCGCCCACTGCACTCAAAGGAGTAAATCTGTGACTGACACCACCAATCCGCTTGGCCTCTCGGAACACTCGCACGGTTCCGAGGTCCAGGTGCCCGATTCGAAGCGCGATGCGCGCACCCGCAGCTTCGACGTCGCCGACTTCCCCGTGCCCACCGGCCGGGAGGAGGAATGGCGCTTCTCTCCCGTGCGCAAGTTCAGCGAGTTCTTCGAGGACACCGCCAGCGAGGCGACGCTGAAGTTCGAGTCGGACCTGCCCGAGGGGTTGTCCGTCGAGGAGATCTCGCTCGAGTCCGCTCAGGAACTGGGCATCCTCGAACCCGAGGATCGTGCCGCGGCCGTCGCCGCCAACCGAGCCGCCGCCGTGACGCACTACTCGATCCCCGCGGACACCGAACTCGATCGGGCCGCGATCATCCACGCCGACGGCACGGGTGAGGCGCTCGGCCACGGCCATGTCGTCGTCACCGTCGGAGCGAACTCGAAGGCGACCATCGTCGTCGAGCACGAGGGACTGGCCCGGTACTCCGAGCTCGTCTCCCTCGTCGTCGGCGACGGCGCGGAGGTCACCTTCGTATCGCTGCAGCTGTGGGACGAGGGCTCCCAGCACCTCGGCCAGCACGACGCGATCGTGGGCAAGGACGCGAAGTTCAAGCACATCCACATCACCCTCGGCGGTGAGGTCGTGCGCCTGAACACGAACGTGCGCTACTCGGCGGCCGGGGGAGAGGCCGAACTGCTCGGCCTCTACTTCGCCGACGCCGGTCAGCACCTCGAGCACCGCACCTACATCGACCACAACACTCCCAAGGCCCAGTCCAACGTCCACTACAAGGGCGCTCTGCAGGGCAAGGACGCGCGCAGCGTGTGGATCGGCGATGTGCTCATCCGACCCGAGGCCCTCGACATCGACACCTACGAGCTCAACCGGAACCTCATCCTCACCGAGGGTGCCCGTGCGGACTCGGTGCCGAACCTCGAGATCGAGACCGGCGACATCGCCGGTGCCGGCCACGCCTCCTCGGTGGGTCGCTTCGATGAGGAGCACCTGTTCTACCTCATGAGCCGCGGCATCCCGGAAGAGGTCGCTCGTCAGCTCGTGGTACGCGGATTCTTCAATGAAGTGATTCAGAAGATCCAGGTGCCCGAGATCGAAGACGTGCTCAACGAGCGCATCGAAGACGAACTGTCCCGGAGTGTTCTGTGACCATGATCGACGTGGCGGCCACCGATGAGGTGACCCCCGGCGGCACCATGCGCATCGAGATCGGCGAGTTCGAGATCTGCATCGCTCGCGACTCCGACGGCACGATCCACGCCATCGACGACCTGTGCACCCACGGTGAGGTGTCGTTGGCGGAAGGAGACGTCGAGGACTGCACCATCGAATGCTGGCTGCACGGATCGCAGTTCGACCTGACGACGGGCAGGCCGGTGAATCCGCCGGCCTTCGAACCCGTCGCGGTCTATGACTGCAAAGAGATCGCCGGCCGGATCCTCGTCGACCCGAACACAACCCTGAACTGACCTCAAGACCGAAGAAGAAGGATCAATATGTCCACTCTCAAGATCGAAGACCTGCACGTCGGTGTCAACACTGATACCGGTCTCAAGCCCATCCTCAACGGCATCAACCTCGTCATCAACTCGAACGAGACCCATGCCATCATGGGGCCCAACGGCTCCGGCAAGTCGACCCTGGCGTATGCCCTGGCCGGTCACCCCAAGTACGAAGTGACCTCCGGTTCGGTCACGCTCGACGGTGAGGACGTCCTCGAGATGTCCGTCGACGAGCGTGCGAAGGCCGGCCTGTTCCTGGCCATGCAGTACCCCGTCGAGGTTCCCGGCGTGACCGTGACGAACTTCCTCCGTTCGGCCAAGACCGCCATCGACGGCGAAGCTCCCAAGCTGCGGAACTGGACCAAGGACCTCAAGCAGGCCATGGAGAACCTGCGTGTGGATCCCGCGTTCGCGTCGCGCAACGTCAACGAGGGCTTCTCCGGCGGTGAGAAGAAGCGTCACGAGATCCTGCAGCTCGAGATGCTCAAGCCGAGGTTCGCCGTTCTCGACGAGACCGACTCGGGCCTCGACGTCGATGCGCTGCGCATCGTGTCCGAAGGCGTCAACCGCGTCAAGGACGCCACCGATGTCGGCGTCATGCTCATCACTCACTACACGCGCATCCTCAACTACATCAAGCCCGATCACGTCCACGTGATCATCAACGGCAAGGTGGCCGAGGAAGGCGGACCGGAACTGGCCGAACGCCTCGAGAACGAAGGCTACGACCGCTTCTTCACTGCCGGCGTCTGATGTTCTCACGTCTGAGGGGCGACTTCCCGATTCTCGATGTGAGAGTCGGGGAGTCGCCGCTGTCGTATCTCGACTCGGGAGCGACATCGCAGAAGCCGCAGTGCGTCATCGACACCTTCGTCGAGTACTTCCAGCAGCGCAATGCCGCCGTTCACCGTGGCGCTCACTCCCTGGCCGTCGAGGCCACCGACGCGTTCGAGAACGGTCGGATCGCCGCTGCCGGGCTCGTCGGCGGCACGCCGGAACAGGTGTGCTGGACGAAGAACGCCACCGAGGCGCTCAACATCGTGGCCCTCGGCATGGATCGGGCCAGCCGCGGCTTCGGGGGAGAGGGCGCAGCGTGCTTCGCCCTCGGTCCCGCTGACTCGATCGTCGTGACCGAGATGGAGCATCACGCGAATCTCGTTCCGTGGCAGCAGCTGGCGGCCTCGACCGGAGCGCAGCTGCGCTGGCTGCCGGTCACCGATTCCGGAGAACTCGATCTGGCCGATCTCGACACGATCATCGACGAATCGACGAAGGTGTTCGCGTTCACGCACGTCTCCAACGTCCTCGGCACGATCAACCCGGTCGACCTGCTCGTCGAGCGGGCTCGCGCCGTCGGGGCGTACATCGTACTCGATGCCTGCCAGTCCGTCCCGCATATGCCCGTGGATTTCGTCGAGCTCGACGTCGACTTCGCCGCGTTCTCCGCTCACAAGGCGCTCGGCCCCACCGGTCTGGGTGCGCTGTGGGGCAGGTCCGAGCTGCTCGACGCTCTGCCGCCGGTGCTGACCGGCGGATCCATGATCACGACGGTGACCATGGAGGAGACCGAGTTCATGCCCGCCCCGCAGCGTTTCGAGGCCGGCACCCAGCCGGTCGCCGAGGTGGCCGCGTTCGCGACCGCGATCGGCTACCTCGCCGAGGTGGGGCTGGAGAATGTGTTCGACCATGAGAAGGAACTCGCCCGCGTCCTCCTCGACGGGATCGCGCAGATCCCCGGAATCCGCGTCCTCGGCGATGCCGCTGACCGGATCGGGACCGTGGCCTTCGACGTCGACGGCGTGCACGCCCACGATGTCGGGCAGTATCTCGACTCCCAGGGGGTCGCCGTGCGCGTGGGCCACCACTGCGCCCAGCCGCTGCACCGGCGCTTCGGGGTCACCGCCTCGACGCGGGCGAGCACGTATCTGTACAACAACGTCGAAGACTGCACCCGCTTCCTGACCGCTCTGGCAGAAGTGCGGCCCTTCTTCGGAGTCGCATGAAGAGGGGAATGAGCCGATGAGCACACAGATGCAGCAGCTCTACCAGCAGGTCATCCTCGACCAGTCCCGGGCACGCATCGGCAACACCGCACTGCTCCGTGACGCCGCACTCTCACCGCACGGGTATTCACACCAGGTGAACCCGACCTGCGGCGATGAGATCGAGCTCGAGACCGAGCTGCTCGCGGACGGCAAGATCGCGGTCCGGTGGACCGGCGACGGCTGTTCGATCTCGATGGCCTCGGCCTCGGTGCTCTCCGAACTGGCCGCCGACTCGTCCGTCGCGGAGATGCTCGAGATCGAAGCGGCGTTCCACGAACTCATGCATTCTCGTGGGACAATGGAGGCGGATGAGTCGATTCTCGGGGACGCTGCGGCGTTCACCGGAGTGTCGAAGTTCCCGGCCAGGATCAAGTGCGCTCTCCTGGCATGGATGGCGTTCAAGGACGCAATCACCCAAACGCAAGCAGCTCGTGAGGAGAAACACAATGCCTGAAGTCATTGACGCACCGCAGAATGCCAGCGTCGACGAAGTGCGCGAAGCGATGATGGACGTCGTCGATCCCGAGCTCGGTGTCAACATCGTCGATCTCGGACTCGTGTACGGACTCTCGGTCGAAGACGACGGCACCGCCGTGATCGAGATGACCCTGACCTCGGCGGCCTGCCCGCTGACCGATGTCATCGAGGATCAGACCGCACAGTCGCTCGAGGGAATCGTGCCGGCGTACCGGATCAACTGGGTCTGGATGCCGCCATGGGGACCGGAGAAGATCACCGAGGACGGTCGCGAACAGATGAGGGCTCTCGGCTTCAATATCTGAGACCGTCATCGACTGAGTCGAACACCGGCGCGTCCCCGCGGGGACGCGATCGATCACATCGCCGAGGTGGGGCTGCCCGAGCAGGGCAGGACCACCTCGGCGATCGTCGTTGAGTTCGATGCCTGTCGCAGATGCCGGGGTCGTGGAGATCACCGCCCCGCGGACTCCGAACCAGAGTGCGGCGTGAAAGAATGGAATCCGACTTCCAAGGAGAACCATTGACGATCATCGCTGCCGCCGACGGATCCGCGCTCGGCAATCCCGGACCAGCCGGGTGGGCCTGGTACATCGACGACACCTCCTGGCATGCCGGCGGGTGGAAGAACGCGACGAACAACCGCGGTGAGCTCATGGCCGTGCTCGACCTGCTCCGGTCGACGGCAGGCAGCGACGATGACCTGAAGATATACTGTGATTCGCAGTACGTCATCAACGCCCTGACCAAATGGATGGCGGGGTGGAAACGCAAGGGATGGAAGAAGGCCGATGGCAAAGAAGTCCTCAACAAGGACCTCTTAGCGTCTCTCGACGAGGCACTGAGCGGGCGGACGGTCGAGTTCGAGTGGGTCAAGGGACACAGCAACCACGAACTCAATGAGGCCGCAGACGATCGAGCCCGCGCGGCAGCCACCGCCTTCCAGAAGGGCACGACTGTGCCGGAGGGCCCCGGATTCGTCCCCGCGGGGACGTCGTCCTCGACTCCGGCAGATGAATCGGCTGAACCTGCAGAGCAGAACGATCTTGCCGCCGGACCCGCGACCACAGCGGCTGCGTCGGCAACCACCGTCGTGTCCT
This sequence comes from Brevibacterium limosum, assembly GCF_011617705.1. Lineage (NCBI taxonomy): Bacteria > Bacillati > Actinomycetota > Actinomycetes > Micrococcales > Brevibacteriaceae > Brevibacterium > Brevibacterium limosum. Next base: position 2,000,613 of record NZ_CP050154.1, read on the forward strand.
GTCGGGTCTCGTCCTCAGTCGCAGATGAACTCGTCGCCCGGGCACAGGCCCGCGGCATCCACCCCCAAGAATTCCTGGCCGATCTCATCGGCCGCAGTTTGGAGACAGAATGATTCAGGCCTCCGGCCTCGAAGTCGCCGTCGGCGCCCGGACCCTCATGTCCGAGGTGTCCTTCCGCGTCGACAAGGGCGACCGAGTCGGTCTCGTCGGTCGCAACGGCGCCGGCAAGACGACCCTGACCAAGGTGATCATGGGCGGACATCCGGCTCATGCCGGATCCGTGTCGATCTCCGGCACCGTCGGCTACCTGCCGCAGGACCCGCGCAGCGGCGACCTCACCGCCACCGGGATGGAACGCATCCTCTCGGTGCGAGACCTCGACGTCCTCGTCAAGCGGCTGCGCAAGGCCGAACGCCAGATGGCTTCACCGGATGAGAAGGTGGCGACGAAGGCCATCGATCGCTACCCGCGCATCGAAGCCGAATTCATCGCCGCCGGCGGTTATGCCGCGGAATCCGAAGCCTTCGCCATCGCCGCGAACCTCGGCCTCGACGAAGCCCTGGTCAGCCAGGAGATCGGGACGCTCTCCGGCGGTCAGCGCCGCCGCGTGGAACTCGCCCGGATTCTGTTCTCGTCCCCGGACACAATGATCCTCGATGAGCCGACGAACCACCTCGACGCCGAATCCGTGCTGTGGCTGCGCGACTACCTCAAGGGGTACTCGGGCGGACTCATCGTCATCAGCCACGACCTCGATCTCATCGACGAGGTCGTCAACAAGGTGTTCTTCCTCGACGCGACCAGGCAGACCATCGACATCTATTCGATGGGCTACCGCCTCTACCTCAAACAGCGTGAGGACGATGAACGTCGCCGTCGGCGTGAGCGGGCGAACGCGGAGAAGAAGGCCTCGGCACTGACCGCTCAGGCCAACAAGATGATGGCGAAGGCCACGAAGACCGTCGCTGCCCAGCAGATGGCCAAACGCGCCGAGCGCCTGCTCGCCGGCCTCGATGACGAACGCGCCACCGAGAAGGTCGCGAACCTGCGCTTCCCGGCCCCGGCAGACTGCGGTCGCGTGCCGCTGACCGCCGAGGGCCTGTCCCGCAGCTTCGGCTCGACCGAGGTGTTCACCGGCGTCGATCTCGCCATCGACAAAGGCTCCCGCGTGGTCATCCTCGGCTACAACGGCGCCGGCAAGACGACGCTGCTGCGTCTGCTCGCCGGGCTCGACGAACCCGATTCGGGCGAAGTCGTGCCCGGACACGGGCTCAAGCTCGGCTACTACGCGCAGGAGCACGAGACTCTCGACCTCGAACGCACGGTGCTCGAGAACATGTCGCGGAACTCACCGCATCTCGATGACACTGCGGTGCGCAATGTGCTCGGTTCCTTCCTGTTCAGCGGTGATGACGTGCACAAACCCGCCGCGGTGCTCTCCGGTGGGGAGAAGACGCGTCTGGCTCTGGCGACTCTCGTGGTCTCGAGTGCGAATGTGCTTCTGCTCGATGAGCCGACGAACAACCTCGATCCCGCCTCCCGTGAGGAGATCCTCTCGGCGATCCGCCGCTATGAGGGTGCGATCGTGCTGGTCACCCACGATGAGGGAGCGGTGTCCGCGCTCGATCCCGACCGTGTGCTGCTGCTGCCCGACGGCGACGAGGACCTGTGGAACGACACGTACCTCGACCTCGTCACACTCGCCTGAGCCGATCCGCTGTACGGCCCGGTCAGTCCGCTGACTGGTACGTATGGACTCACTGAGTGCGGAAGCGCTCCTCGAACAGGGCGTCCTCATCGGCTTCGGCGCGTCCGCGCACGGTGGGCGAAGCCCAGCGATTGCGGCCGTAGCGGCTGCCCGGTTGGCTGATCTTCGCACCTGCGTCGAGGGCGGCCTTGTCGATGACGACCATTTCGCTCCCGGCATCGCCGCGTCCGACGGCCTCGGCGGCGGCCTTGCGCTCTCGGCGGGCCGAGATGACCACGGCGATGATGATCATGATGCCGAAGGCGAACCACTGGAGCATATAGGACAGGTGGTTGCCCGGATCGAGCTCGGGCATCGGCAGCGGGGTCAGTCCCTCTTCCGGCGCACCACCAGTCTCTCCCGGTGAGGCCTCGACGTAGACATTCGAGTAGCCGTCATCCATTCCGGGGATGCGCGCAGGATCGATGGCCCTGATGAGGCCCTGCGGGTTCTCGTCCTCGGAGCCGTCCTGAGCCGGACGCAGATGAGCGACGACGGTCTGCTCACCCTGCGGTGCCGGCGGCACGGAGCCCTGTTCGGCGGTGAAACCGCGGACGACGGCGATCGTCGATCCGCCGGTGAGCTCGAACGGAGTCACCACATAGAAGCCGGGTGTGTCCCCGACCGTGCGGTTGCGGGCGAGGACTGTGTCCTCGTCGGAGTAGTGTCCGGTCAGCTCGACCTGAGTCCACTCCTCAGTGGTGGCCAATGCGGACGTCGGGTTCGGCAGCACCGAGGAGACGTCGACGGGGTCGGCGGAGTAGTTCGCCGTGATCGTCGCGATCTCCTGTTCCCGCTGGTCGCGGCGATCCTTCTGCCACAGGGCGAGGAACACGCAGGCGATGATGACGATGATCGCCATGGCGATGTATTTGAGCCAGCGTGCGGAGAAGAGGAAGGAATAGCGGCTCAACCGGCGTCCTCCGGAATCTCGTCGACGGAGACGTCGGTGATGAAGAAGTCGCGCAGCGTCAGGAAGTCACGCAGATAGTCCAGGTGCTCGTCACAGGCCAGCCACGTCTTCTTCCTCTCAGGAGTGTGAACGCGGGGGTTGTTCCACAGCAGGGCGCGGGTCGCGAACGCCCGGCATTCCTTCGCGGAGCACTGCAGCTGCTCGCTCACGCCTGGTCACTCCTGTCGTCGTCGTTCTCTTCCACGGTCTCACCCTGGATGGTCTCACCGGGGATGGTCTCGTCCCGGGCGGTCTGACCTGGACCAGGGCCGTCCCAGGCGGCACCACGGGCATCTGCATCGTCGTCGCTCGTCTCCTCGTCGACGGTCTCGCCGTCGAGGGTGTCCGCGGAGATCGTCTCCCCGCGAGCCGGCGGCAGTTCCGCCAGCGGGGCCCGATCGAGCAGTGCCGAACGGTCGTCGCGGGTGCGCTCACGCCCCGCATTGGCGAAGATCACCGCCGGGTAGGGGAGAGCGACGGCTCCGGCCACGCACACCCACATGAGGATGTGCATATCGGCGACGAAAGCGAAATAGGCGGCCACAAAGCAGACCGTCCTGATGCCCATGGTGATCGAATACTTGATGATCCGGGACCTCATGTCATCATCAAGGGCGGTGTCTGCCGTTGTGATCTGCTGCGAGTGCCTGACCATATCCTTCTTCGATCGATGACTGCCAAACATGATACTCGTCCTTTGTGAGAGTCGTATCCATCGGCCAAAGGACAGGATAGGTTTGTCCACGATAGATTTGAAGAACACAGTCGATCAACAGGAGACCAACGTGTCAGAACCACGCACAGTCCTCGTCACCGGCGGCAACCGCGGAATCGGTCGCACCATCGCCGAGGAATTCCTCGCCCAGGGGGACAAGGTGGCAGTCACCTCCCGCAACGGTCAGGCCCCGGAAGGCGCCCTCGCCGTGGCCGCCGATGTCACCGACAGCGAATCCATCGATCGGGCGTTCACCGAGATCGAAGAGAAGCTCGGCCCCATCGAGGTCGTCGTGGCCAATGCCGGAATCACCGCCGACAACCTGCTCATGCGGATGAACGATGACGAGTTCGAATCCGTCATCGACACGAACCTCACCGGTGCCTTCCGCACCGTCAAGCGCGGCATCACCGGGATGATCCGGGCGAAGAGGGGCCGCATCGTCCTCATCTCCTCGGTGTCGGGCCTCTACGGCGTTCCCGGCCAGGCGAACTACTCGGCGTCGAAGGCCGGACTCGTCGGCTTCGCCCGCTCCATCACCCGTGAGGTCGGCTCCCGCGGAATCACCGCCAACGTCGTGGCACCCGGCTTCATCCGCACGGACATGACCGATGAGCTGAGCGAGAAGCAGCGATCAGAATACCTGGCGACGATCCCGGCCAAGCGCTTCGCCGAAGCCGAAGAGGTCGCCAAGATCGTCCGCTGGGTGGCCTCCGACGAAGCCGCCTACATCTCCGGTGCCGTCATCCCCGTCGACGGCGGACTGGGCATGGGCCACTGAGCCGGAGCCGGCGGACGATGCGGCCCTGCCCGGCCGCAGCCCGTAGACTTCGATACAGGGACACCGCCTGAAGCGGAGTCATGCACACGCAACCACCTTCCTTTCGAAAGGACCACCATGGGAATTCTTGACGGAAAGCGCATTCTCGTCACCGGCGTGCTCACCGAGGCCTCGATCGCCTTCGCCGCCGCTCGCATCGCACAGGAGCAGGGAGCCGAGGTCATCCTCTCGAGCTTCGGCCGCCAGATGAAGATCACCCAGGTGATCGCCGAACGCCTGCCCCAGACCCCGCAGGTCATCGAACTCGACGCCACCAACGAAGAGGATCTCGCGGCACTGCCCGAGCGCCTCGGGGGCAACATCGACGGAATCGTCCACGCCATCGCCTTCGCCCCGAAGGATGCCCTCGGCGGAGTCTTCCTCGACACCCCGTGGGACTCGGTGTCGGCGGCCATCCACGTCTCCGCATACTCGCTCAAGGCCATCGCCGTGGCTGCGAAGCCCGTGCTCAACAAGGGCGCCGGGATCGTCGGTCTCACCTTCGACGCGACCATCTCCTGGCCTGTCTACGACTGGATGGGTGTGGCGAAGGCCGCCTTCGAATCGACCGCCCGCTACCTCGCCAAGTACGTCGGCGAAGACGGTGTGCGCGTCAACCTCGTCTCGGCGGGACCGCTGAAGACCACTGCCGCAACGTCCATTCCCGGCTTCGGAACGCTGGAAGACATGTGGGGCGACCGCGCACCTCTGGGCTGGGACCAGACGGACACCACTCCTGCCGGCAAGGCCATCGTCGCCCTGCTCTCCGACTGGTTCCCCGCCACCACCGGCGAGATGATCCACGTCGACGGCGGATTCCACTCCACCGGAGCCTGAGCCAGCTCATGCCTGTGCTCATCCTCGCCCGCCATGCGAAGGCGGAAGCGCACGGTCCGACCGATTTCGAACGGTCCCTGGACCCGAAGGGTCTGGCCCAAGCGGTCGAAGCCGGTGCCGAGATCGCCGAACGCTGGTCACCCGATGTGGCCATCGCCTCGGCGGCCCGGCGCACCGTGCAGACCGGCCAGGCCGTCGTCGAGGCCGTCAACCGCGCCCACGGAGGATCTCTCGACGAACCGGGTGAACTGACCCTGCGTGAGGACCCCTCCCTGTATGCCGGGTCCGTCGACGACTGGCTGGATGCGATCAACTCGATCCCCGCGGACGCGGAATGCGCGTATATCGTGGGCCACCAGCCCACCGTCGCCGAGGTGGTCGGCCACCTCAACCCGGAAGGCGGGGTTCCCGATACGTTCCGTCCCTCCTCGATCGCGGTCTTCGACCTCGAGAGCTGGGACGTGGAACCGGGACAGTACCCTGCCCCGCAGATCCGGGTCTTCCACGGAGTCTGAGCCCTCTGCCCGACTGGTGAGACGGCTGTGGCGCTGACGGATCATCCGTCAGCGCCACAGGCGTCTCACCGGTCAGGTGGCTGTGACGAAGTTCAGCTTCCTGTCCGCGCCGTCACGAGGTCGATCACGGACCGCAGGTCGCGAGTCGTCACCGACGCATCCGCTGCTGCCACGAGAGCCGGCTTCGCGCAGAAGGCGACTCCCAGGCCGGCGGCTTCGATCATGTCGATGTCATTGGCCCCGTCACCGACCGCCACCGAGGCGGCACGGTCGTATCCGCCGGCGGCCAGCAGATCCTCGAAGATCTCGGCCTTGACGTCCGGGCCGATGACGCGGCCGCTCGTCCGACCGGTGAGGTACCCGTCGACGAGGTCGAGTCCGTTGGCGAAGACGTCGGTGATGCCCAGCTGCGCGGCCACTGGAGCGATGATGGCGGTGAAGCCGCCCGAGACCAATGCCACCTGACCACCGGAGGAATGCACTGCCGCGACGAGCTCGGCGGCGCCCTCGGTGAGGGTGATCTGCTCCCGCACCTCATCGAGCACGGACTCCGGCAGGCCGCTCAGAAGTGCGACCCGTTCGGCCAGGGACGCGACGAAGTCGAGCTCACCGGCCATGGCGCGTTCGGTGATGTCGGCGACCCGGTCTCCGATACCGGCATGTGCGGCGATGAGGTCGATGACCTCCTCGTTGATGAAGGTCGAATCGACGTCCATGACAAGCAGCTGGACGGGGATCTGGGAGGCGTTGGCCTGTGGTGTCTCATTCACCCCTTCATCGTAGCCACAGCCATGATGTAGTCCGCGGCGGCGGGGTGCAGCTGAGACAGCAGCGCACCGAACCGAGGCGGGGCGACCGTGGCCGGGGCGAGCACCGAGCGCATCCGGTGGTGGATGTCGAGGGCGGCGTAGATCGCTCGGGAATCCGCCTCGGTGGGGATGAGCCGGGAGATCGGGTGCATCGTCGACAGCTCCTCCTGCCAGTCGCGCCACGGTCCCTGCCGCCATTCCTCGGGGACGTCGATGGTCTCGATGAGACGAAGACCTTCCATCACCAGCAGACGCAGACGACGCAGCGCCTCCGCAGCGGTTCCGACCGTGACGGGCCGGAACACCGTGGGTCGGCAGGCGAGGACCTCCACGTTCGCCTCGGCGCCGGTGAGGGCGATCGCCGCCTGTTCGTCACCGCGGTGGAGGACGACGGGGGCGCTGTGGCGCCCGACCTTCGTCCGGGCGGTGCGATCGACCGGGGGAGTCGTATGCGGCAGCGACGGGTGGTGCAGGGCCAGGCGCGCATGGGTGATTCCGGCGGCGGCCGCCTCGGCTGCGAAGAGCAGCAGACCGGTGGGCACGGACGTGTCGAACACCTCATCGGAGACGATGAGAGGAACATCACGATCATCATCGAGGAAGGCAGAGGTGACCTCGTCAGGGGGCAGCGTCGAGCGCAGACGGTGGTTGATGGCCAGGGTCAGCAGCAGCGAGTCGGTCGTGAGGTCCATGTCGAACCAGGATAGACGGCTCGTCTGCGATAGAGTCTGAGGATATGAGTGAAGTCCTGAATCTGGATTCTGTGTCCGTGCGCCGGGGGACCGATTTCCTCCTCGACGATTTCTCGCTGACCGTCGCCGAAGGCGAGCACTGGGCGGTGCTCGGCCCCAACGGTGCGGGCAAGACGACCCTGCTCGAACTCGCGGCCGGTCGCATGCACCCGACGACGGGTACGGTCAACATCCTCGAAGAGCAGCTCGGGCGCGTCGACGTGTTCGAACTGCGTCCGCGCATCGGCTATGCCTCGACGATTCTGGCCAACCGCATTCCCAGTTCCGAAGCGGTCCTCGACACCGTGCTCACCGCCGCCTACGGCGTCACCGGACGCTGGGTGGAGGAGTACGAGCAGGACGACATCGACCGCGCCCGCGATCTGCTGGCCGCCTTCCACATCACCCATCTGGCCGATCGCACCTTCGGCACCCTGTCCGAAGGTGAGCGCAAGCGCGTGCAGATCGCGCGTGCGCTCATGACCGACCCGGAGCTGCTGCTGCTCGACGAGCCGGCCTCCGGACTCGACTTCGGCGGACGTGAGGAGCTGCTCGGTGCGCTCTCGGAGATCCTGTCGTCGAAGTGGGCACCGGCCACGATCATGGTCACCCACCATGTCGAGGAGATCCCGGAGGGCATCACGCACGTGCTGCTGCTGTCCGAGGGCACCGATCTGGTCGCCGGCCCGATCGAGGAGACCCTGACGGCCGAGAACCTCGCAGCGACCTTCGGCATCGACGTCAAGCTCACGCGGGACGGTCAGCGCTACCACGCACGCTCCGCCCTCTGAGCATGGAACTGCTGGCGAACCTCAGCCTCGAACCGTGGCAGATCGGTCTCATCGTCGTCGCCGGAATCGCGGCGGGCGCCATCAACGCCGTCGTCGGCTCCGGAACGCTCATCACCTTCCCGGCGCTCGTCGCCTTCGGAGTGCCGCCGGTGGTGTCGACGATGAGCAACGCGGTCGGTCTGATCCCCGGCAATATCGCCTCCTCGTTCGGATACCGCGAAGAGCTGCGCGGGCAGTGGAGACGGATCCTCGGGTTCGTCCCCGCGTCCCTGCTCGGATCGCTGACCGGGGCGTATCTGCTGCTGCACCTGCCCGAGGATGCCTTCGAGACGATCGTGCCCGTCCTCCTCGTCGTGGCTCTCGTCATGGTCGTGGGGCAGCCGTATCTCTCGCGCTACCTGAAGAACCGGTCCCTGCGCAGAGCCGAGGCCGCCGGCATCGAACATCGGGCCGCCTCGGCGGGGGACAGGCTGTCCACGGGTCGGTACATCGCCGTGCTCGTCGTCGTCTTCCTCACCGCGATCTACGGCGGCTACTTCGCCGCGGCGCAGGGCATCATCCTCATCGCCCTGCTCGGCCTGCTGCTGCCCGATGATCTGCAGCGGCTCAACGGGCTGAAGAACGTCCTCGTCCTCGTCGTCAACACGGTCTCGGCGAGCACGTACATCATCGTGGGCCATGACCGGATCAACTGGATCGCCGTGATCTGCATCGCCGTCGGCTCCCTCATCGGCGGATACTTCGGAGCGCGGGTGGGGCGGAAGTTCTCCCCGGTGCTGCTGCGCACCGTCATCGTCATCCTCGGTCTCGTCGCGATCTGGAGGATCGTCACACTGTGATGGGTAGAGCGCTGTGAACACTCCGGCCAAGGCACCCCTGACGAGGCAGCAGGTCATCGACCGGTCCGCTGAGCTCGGGATCGCCGTCGAACGACTGCGGTTCTTCGACGAAGCGGATCTCGTCGCCGGCGGCTCGGATGAGATGCGCGACTATACACAGCTGACCGACGTCGCCCTGCGCAGCGTCCGGGAACCCGCCGAGGGGCTCTTCATCGCCGAATCCTCGAAGATCATCCGCCGCGCTCACGCTGCCGGTCTGTCTCCCCGGTCATTCCTGACCAGCCCGAAATGGCTGTTCGACCTCGCCGACATCATCGTCGACAGCGATGTGCCGATCTTCATCGGCACGGATGCCGCCGTCGAATCTCTGACCGGATTCCACCTGCACCGAGGCGCCCTGGCCGCCATGGGCCGCCCCGTTCTGGCCCCGGTCGCCTCCTTGGTCGAGGACTCCCGGCGCATCGTCGTCATCGAAGACATCGTCGACCATACCAACGTCGGCGCGATCTTCCGTTCCGCTGCCGCGTTCGGAGCCGATGCCGTGCTCGTGAGCCCGCGCTGCGCCGACCCGCTGTACCGCCGGTCGATCAGAGTCTCGATGGGCACGGTGTTCCAGGTGCCGTGGACCCGTATCGAGACCTGGCCCGCCGGGATCGCCGAACTGCAGGAAGCCGGGTTCCACGTCGCCGCACTGGCGCTCGAGACGGATTCGGTGAGCCTGCGCGAGTTCGCCGCATCCGCACCCGAGCGGACCGCCGTCGTGTTCGGAACCGAGGGCGACGGCCTGAAGAAGGCGACGATCGCCGCCTGCGATTCGACCGTGATGATCCCCATGAGCGGGGGAGTGGACTCCCTCAACGTGGCAGCCGCCTCGGCGGTGACCTGCTTCGCCCTGCAGAAGGGGTGAGCTATGACAGCTGAACCGACAGCGCCCTTCGCCGCCGCCGCTACAGAGAGGACCTCAGTGGACCGCAGCACCCTAGCCCAAGCCCTCGAAGCCGGACGGATCACCGGGGAGGTCGCAACTCCCAGGGAGAACAACCTCTCCCATATCCACCGCTTCCTTGCCCAGGAACGCCAGTTCGACTTCGGTGTCGAACTGGCCCGCGACTGGGACTATGACTCCGTGTTCGCGCTCATGGTCGAACGCTGCGGTCTGCGGCCCGACGCCGAATTCGTCGAAGGCGTGGACACGATCTCCACGGAGGCCTGCATCGCCGCGCTGGAGAGACTCGCCGAGGCGGTCGGCGAGGTCACACGCTCAGGTGGCCGGATCCTCTTCGCCACCGGTCACCCGGCCGGGTTGCTGCCCGTCCATATGGCGATCGCCCGGGCCGCGAAGTCCGCCGGCGCGGTCATCGACACCCAGGACCATTTCATCCCGGTCCCGGAGATCGGCGGTGACGTCCGCCAGATCGGCGATGTGTGGACCTGGCATCAGCACGGCGGCAGCCCGCACACCCACCTGGCCGAACCCATGCATGCGCTTCTCAACGATTTCGCCGCCCGCGGCGGATCGTCTCCCGACCTCGTCGTCGCCGACCATGGGTGGGCCGGGGCCGCCTCGAGCAGGGGGCTGCGGACCATCGGCTACGCCGACTGCAACGATCCGGCGCTCTTCGTCGCCGAAGCGCAGGGGCAGGTCGAGGCGACCATCCCGCTCGATGACGACGTCGTGCCGAACCTCTATGCCCCGCTTATCGATTTCGTCATCGAACGGGCGGGGCTGCACTGACGGGCGGTTCTGCACTGACGGGCGGGGCTGAACTGACGGGCGGGGCTGAACTGCCAGTCGGCACCGGACCGGACGTCACCCTCAGTCGATCTCGTTGGCCAGGTCCTCGATCACCTCGGCGCCAGGCAGGGACGCGAGCGTGGAACCGGAGAGCAGCAGCTTGGAGCCGCGGATACCGGAACCGATGATGAGTTCGTCGGCCTCGGCGACGCGCGAATCGATGAGCACCCGATAGTTTTCCGGCAGACCGATCGGTCCGATCCCGCCGTACTCCATCCCCGATTCGCTCACGGCGCGCTCGAGCGGGAGGAACGAGGCCTTGCGGACGTCGAGGAGCTTCTTGACTCGTTTGTTGACATCGGCGCGGGTGTTCGCGAGCACCATACATGCGGCGATGCGCTCCTCACCGCCTCGCGAACCGGCAACGAGGACACAGTTCGCCGAGGTAGCGGGAGGCAGATCGGTGGCACCGAGGAGAGACGCGGTGTCCGCGATCTGCGGATCGATGGCGAACACGTCGACGTCACCGGAGACTGTCTGAAGAGCGGCGGCCGTCGATTCGGCCACGAGCTCGGGGGCGGTGGCGGCGGGTTGGAGAGTGAACTGAGTGGTGAGGCGTTCCTTCGTGGTCATGGCCACAGTGTAGGAGGTCCGTGTCGAATCGCTTTGCCCGCGCCCATCGGTTAGACTGGACTGTCGCTTCGTGTCCGGTTCCTACGGTTCGGAGCGTGTCCAGCAGACGAATTCGGGCACTGGCAGATGGGTCGGACCCATATCAGGCGCCTGAAAGAATTCAGCAGAGGTAAGAATATGAAGAAGGACATCCACCCGGAATACGCGCCGATCGTGTTCAACGATCTGGCTTCCGGCACCAAGTTCCTCACCCGCTCCACCGCTAAGAGCGACAAAACCATCGAGTGGGAAGACGGCAACACCTACCCCGTGATCGACGTCGAGATCTCTTCCGCTTCGCACCCGTTCTACACGGGCAAGCAGCGCATCCTCGACTCCGCCGGCCGCGTGGAGAAGTTCAAGGACCGTTACAAGGGCTTCGGCAAGCGCTGATCTCGGGCGTTTCCGACAGCTTCATACAGATTGCCCCGCACACCGAGTTCGGTGTGCGGGGCAATCTGCTGCCGGCAGGCCATCTGCGACTGATGCGACGTCCCCGCGGGGACGAGTCAGGTCGCGCGCACGTCCCCGCGGGGACGTGACGGGTTGTGTCCCGCGGGGGCACAGCCTCTCGCAGGTCAGTCGACGGTGACTGAGACCTCGGGGGAGGGGCTCACCCGAGCCGCCGGGTGGTAGAGCGACGCGACGCCGGTGGCGTTGTCGAGGCAGTTCGCGATTCCGTGAGCCGCCTTCTCCTTCGCGGAGACGACGGCATCCTTGATATCCAGACCGGTGGCGATGCCCGCCGCGATCGAGGAGGCGAAGGAGCAGCCGGCGCCGTTGACGAGCTTGTCGTTGACCTTGCGCGAACGCAGAGTCGTCACGGTCTCACCGTCGAAGAGGATGTCGATGGCATCATCTCCGGCGAGGCGGGCCCCGCCCTTGACGACGACGTTCTTCGCTCCCTGCCCGTGGATGATCTTCGCGGCCTCGATCATGCCCTCGACGGAATCGATGGCGTCGACCCCGGCCAGGGTCGCGGCCTCTTCGAGGTTCGGGGTGACGACGGTGGCCAAGGGCACGAGGTTCTCGACGAAGAGATCCTTGAGGTCGACCATGGTGCCAGCGCCCTTGCACACGAGCACAGGATCGAAGACGTACGGCAGATCGTTGGTCTTCAGCTCTTCGGCGAGGACCAGTGCCGAGTCGACGGAGCCGAGCATTCCGGATTTGATGGCGGTGAACTCGTGCACGGCCAGAGTCGATTCGAGCTGACGGTTGACGACCTCGGGCTCGATGAACTCGAGGACGTGGGCGAATCCGTCATTGGGATCGAAAGTGACGATGCAGGTGACGACGGCAGTGCCGAAGGCACCGTATTCGTCGAACATCTTCAGGTCGGCTTCGAGGCCGGCGCCTCCGGATACGTCGGATCCGGCGACGGTGAGCACCTTTGCGGTCATAGTGGTCCTTTCGGGTAGAGCGTCCGCGAAGAAGTCTACGCGGGTTCAGGCCCCTGCGTAGCCGTGCTGGCGCCAAGCTTCGTAGATGGCGATCGATGCCGAATTCGCCAGGTTGAGCGAACGACGTGCCGGCAGCATCGGAATCCGCACCGCCATGTCCACATGCTCGTCGTTGATGACATCGTCGGGCAGTCCCGTCGACTCGCGCCCGAAGAGGAGGACATCTCCGTCTTGGTAGTCCACCTCGGCGAAGGAATCGTCCGTATGCGTGCTGAACGCGATCACCCGACGCTCACCGAGGTGGCCCCACAGCTCGTCGATCGACCGGTGAACGGTGACATGGGCGAGGTCGTGATAGTCGAGACCGGCGCGCCGCAGCTTCGCATCGGAGAGATCGAAGCCGAGGGGTTCGACGAGATGAAGATGGGCCCCGGTGACCGCTGCGAGCCGGATGGCGTTGCCGGTGTTGCCGGGGATCTCGGGAGTGTGGAAGACGATGTCGATATTCATATCCCACTCATCTTCTCACCCCGCGGTCTGCTGGTCAGACAGCGCGGTCGCACTTTCGTCTGCGCCGTTCTCCCGGCGGGGTGAACATGATCACTGGTCCGGTTTGCGTACAAGCAGGCAGCCCTGTCGGGTCGTCTCCGGATAGCGGCCGATGCGGTCGGGTTCGCGTTCGAATCGGGTGGCCGGTGTGAACCCGTGCGGTTCGAGGGCGGCGAGGACCTGATCGAGCGAGCGCCGGTGGAAATCGAGATCGACGGGGAAGCCGGCGAGATCGGAGACATGGTCGATCCGGCCGCCGAGTTGGAACGCCAGCTGGAACCAACCGCCCGGACGGAGGACACGAGCCGCCTCGGCGAAGGCGAGGGCAAGGGCGTCATCGGGGACGTGGATCGTCGAGTACCAGGCGACGAGACCGGCGTAGGAATCGTCGGCATAGGGCAGTGCGGTCATCGTTCCGACGTCGAATCCGAGCGTCGGATAGAGACCCCGGGCGAGTTCGATCATGGCAGGGGAGAGGTCGAGGCCGCGCGGGGTGAGCCCGAGAGCGGCGAGGAACGAGGTGATGCGACCGGGACCGCAGCCGATGTCGAGGACCTCTGTCGAGCCGGTGCCGAGGACGAGTTCTGAGAAGGCTCCGAGGACGGCCCGGTCATGCGGTTTCGCAGTGAGTTCATCGGCGACCCACTCCGTGTAGGTCTGCGCGATCGCATCATAGGAATCGCGCGTGGGCGCCTCCCGAGTGCGGGTGTCATCGGTCGGCGGTGTCTGTGCGGTGCCTGCGCCGTGGCCGTCGCCTGCGCTGTCGTTGCTGCCGTCAGTCATGACGTCACCTTACCCGTCGGTAGTGACATGACTGGTGCGGAGGAGGTCGATGATCAGCCTGCCTGCGATGTTCACCTGCATAAACGAAACTCAATCGAATCTGGACTGCGGTCCATGCATGCAGGGTGCTGTGGATGGATTTCTCGTGTCAGTGCCGGCTTCTAGAGTGAAGGCACGGTTGGTGGTCAGGGGGATTGCCGGACCGGAGGACCGAAGGGGTCGCGGAAGGGGAGAACCATGAGAGACGACAACCCGATTGAGGCGGAGGCCGCCGAGTTCGACGGGCTGAGTGTCGACCCGAAGGACTGCGGAGGGGCTGAAGCCGATGTGGACCCCAGCACCCTCACCTGTGAGCAGATCGTGATCGATATCCGGCGCAACATCTCGTGCATCTCCTTCTGCCACGCTCGTGTCATCGCGCTCATCGACGAGGTCGAGCGGCGGGGGCTGTGGGCGGAATGGGTCGGCGTGAAGACCTTGACCGAGTGGGTGATGCATGTGGCGTCGGTGAGCATGCACACTGCACGCGAGTACGTCCGTGTGATGACAGCGCTGCGTGAGATGCCGAAGGTGAGGAAGAGTCTGGCAAACGGTGATGTCAGCTTCTCCAAGGTGCGGGAAGTGACCCGACTGGGGGAGCGGATCGGCGACGATGAAGCGCTGCGTCTGGCCACCCTTGCCACGGGCAGTCAGATCAGCCGGATCTCCCAGAACTACCAGCAGCTGGCCGACAAGATCGACAACGGACCGTTCCCGCTGTTCCTGGCTCAGGACAGCGTGAGCATGCGTCAGGTGGCACCCGGTCGGACCCGGATCACGATCGAACTCGAGGAAGACGACGCCGCGGAGATCGCTGCGATGCTCGATGCCGCCCGGCAGGTTCTCGAGCGCCCCGTCGGCGCTGCCGACGAGGAGGGAGCCGTGGCCGAGGGCAGCGCTGTGGCGGACGAAGACGGCAACGTCGACGGAGACGGCAAAGGGGACGAGGCTCCTTATGAGCCGGTCTCCCAAGTCATGTGCCTGATGGAGATCATCCATGCCTTCCCTCGTGCCGAGCCCACGGGTTCGATCGATGCCGACCGTGCCCGGCTGCTCGTCCATGCCTCCGCGGAGGTGATCACCCGCAGCGGCGCTGCGGTGGAAGGCGCCCCTGCCTTCGAACCCCCTCTCCTCAGCATCCCCGCAAGGGCGGCGACCGAAGCAGGCGTCCCCGCGGGGACGGAGACCGGATCAGACGTTCCTGCAGGGCAGGAGAGCGTCCCCGCGGGGACATCGACAGGACAAGCGGACACGACCTGCCGGATCGAAGGGTTCGGCGGCATCACCGCGGCGACGGCGGAGCGCCTGAGCTGTGAGGCGCTGATCAACGGGGCGATCAAGGACGCCGGAGGCGACGTCCTCATGCTCGGGCGCTCGAAGCGTCTGGTGAGCAGGCGACAGCGAATGGCCCTGAGTGTGCGCGATGTCTGCTGTCAATTCCCCGGCTGTCGCACCCGCAGGCGATGCGATGCCCACCATATCCGTCCCTGGTCGCAGGGCGGGGCGACCGATATGGACAATCTCATCCTGCTCTGCCGCCGGCACCACACCGTGGTGCACAAGTACCAATTGCGCATCGAGCGCACCGGAGCGGACTTCGCCGGAGCGATGCGCGGTCCCGCCGCCTTCTCCTTCTACCTGCCCGACGGCTCCCAGCTGCTTCCTCTGGAGAGTCGGGTGAGGGGACGGATGATGTTCAACACGGCGGTTCGCGTTGCAGAGGTCAAGACGGCCACGAAGGCGGCCGATCCGGGCACCGTCGGGGGCGGTTACGGCTTTGACCTCGGCCTCTGTATCGCATGGATGTTCGAAGCCGAATGGCGACACGCCCGGGAAGGCAGAGCTGTTGTCTGAATCTTGCCATTTTAGAACACCAGTTCGATAATGGATGTCATGTCAGCAGCACCAGTCATCGAGCAGCTCAGCCGGGAGACGGGGATCTCCACGGCTGCGGCACTGTTCGATAAGATCCCGCCCCATCCGGTGGATCCTGTGCTCTCTCCGCTGTTTCGCCGCGGTGGTCTGCCGCGTGGGGAACTCGTCACCGTCACCGGTGAGCTGTCGCTGAGCTGCGGCCTGGCGACGATCGCTGCGGCCACCCGGGAGCAGAAGTGGTGTGCCGGCATCGGACTCGGCGAACCGTCCGTGTCCTCGATCGCCGACCTCGGTGTCGACCTCGACCATTTCGTCAATCTCGCGACCCCCGGGGAGGACTGGCTGCGGGTGGCTTCGATCCTCATCGAATCCTTCGACATCATCCTCGTCGACCCCGGCTTCGCACCGAGCGCTTCGGAGCGGGCCCGACTTCTGGCGAAGATCCGTGAACGACGAATGAGCCTCATCAGTCTCCGCCCCCTGTCCGGCAGCACGGAGCAGATCGAGATCACCGATACCCGCTGGGCGGGTGCCGAACACGGTCGCGGACGCCTGCAGTCCTGCCTCGTGCGCGCCCGTTCACAGACGGGGACCCATCGGTTCCTGCTGCCGGGACCGTCCGGGACTCCCACCAGCGTCCCCGCGGGGACGCTGGAAGTGGTGGCAGGCACCGCCCCCGCAGAGACCTCCGACGTCTCTGACACAGCCGTCGGAGCATCCGGCGTCCCGACAGAGGATGCGGACGCGGCCGACGATCCTCGGTGGTCGACGATCACACAGCTGCGGCAGGTGATCAGCCATGTCGGGTGAGCCCGACCGCACCCTCGTCCTCACCGTGCCCGACTGGCCGGCCGTGGCCGCAGCGGTCGAACACGACATCGCACCGGGCCGCCCGGTCGCGGTCCTCCACGCAGGCAAGGTCATCGCCGCCGATGCTCCCGCCCGTGCCGCCGGAATCACCGCCGGGAACAACAAACGCGCCGTGGGATACCGCTGTCCGGAAGCCCACGTCGCAGTCTGGGACGAAGAGGCCGACAATCGGCATTTCAGTGCCGGGGTCGGTGCCCTCGAAGGCCTCGTCGCCCGGTTCACTCTGCTCAGTCCGGGAACATTGGCGGTTCCTCTCGACTCGCTCAGACACGGCTGCGCAAACGAAGCCGATGCTGTCGAAACCCTGGTCTCGGCTCTCGTCGATGACACCGGGTGGGAGTTCTTCCCCGGAATCGCCGACACCGTCTTCGCCGCAGTCCTCGCCGCCGGTCAGGCGCGCCGAGTCGAGCCCGGGCAGACCGCGGACTTCCTCTCCGCCCAGCCGATCACCACCCTGGAGTACGCCGGCGCCGAGGCGCCCGCGCTGATCGAGGTCTTCCTGCAGCTGGGGCTGCGCACCCTCGGAGACTTCGCCCGCCTCGAGGCCAAAGATGTGAACGCACGCTTCGGTGCCTTCGGTCGACATCTGCACGACCTGGCCTCCGGACGGGAAGGGGCTCCGCTCGCCGACCACGTCCGCGGCGAACGGCTCGAAGTCGAACTCGACCTCGATGCCCCGACGACCCGCAGCGACACCCTCGGCTTCCTCGCCCGCCAGCTCGGCGCAGATCTGCTGGCCAAGGTGCGCAGGCAGGGGCTGGTCTGCACCCAGATCACGATCGAACTCGATGCAGCGACCGGCCAGTCCTCATCCCGGACCTGGCGAATCGAGGACATGCAGGAGAATGCGATCGCTGACCGCCTGCGGTGGCAGGCCGAAGGCTGGCTGGCCGGAGTGAGCACCGGAACCGCGAACACCGGATCGGGACAGGGTCCTCAGCCGGCGCAGGCCGACCCGCAGGCGCTCGACATCGGCGACGAACCGGCACCCGATGCCGAGGACTTCACCGAGGACGGCATCATCGCGCTGCGCCTCATCGCGGCCGAACTGACCACTCCGATCGGTGCCACACGCAGCCTGTTCGACGAGAACACCGGCCAGATCACCCATACGCTCGAGCGTCTGCAGGGACTGTTCGGTCCCGATGCCGTTCTGGTCCCCGGCCTCCAAGGCGGGTGGGACCCCGCCGAGACGAACCTGTGGACCCCGTGGCAGCAGGCAGCCGTCCCCGAACGCAGCCCTGCCGCCCCCTGGCCCGGTGCCCTGCACGCACCCCGTCCGACGACTGTCGAACACTCCGCCGTCGATGTGCTCGCAGCCGACGGCTCACCGGTGGAAGCACGCCCCTCGGGGTTGGGAGCCGCACCGGCGACGATCAGATTCCCCACCGGGCAGACCGAGACCATCACCGACTACTCGGGCTCCTGGCCCATCGAATCCGGATGGTGGGACCCGAGCCGATCCGTCTACCGGACACGTCTGCAGGTGGTCACCGATGGCGGCCGTGCCCTCCTGCTGAGCAAGGAACACGGCCAGTGGTACCTCACCGGCCGCTACTGCTGACCGGCAAACCGCTGACCGGCCGCTGCTGCTGACCGGCGACCCGCTGACCGACGACGACCTCTGAGAGGAGGAGACCCCGATGGGCTTCTCGAACCCGCGCACCCCCTGGTCGAAGCTGGCCCGCAGACTCGAAGGAAAGGACAGCGTCGACAAACCGGCTGTCGACAAGCAGCCTGTCGATAAGCACGCCGACGGCTCCGATGCGCCCGCATTCTCCCGCCCCGACCGCTACCAAGTCTCGGTCGGCCCCGGCGGTTCGGACGGACGCAGCCGCTATCAGGGACCGAAAGGCACCGGCGCCGGCCAGGGGCCCGGCAGCGGACCGCTGCTGCGCCGCAGCGGTGTGGACTGGGCTGAGCTGCACGTGCATTCCCAGTTCAGCTTCCTCGACGGAGCCTCCGATCCCGAAGAGCTCGTCGCCGCCGGAGCCGCCGCCGGGCTGAGTTCCTTGGCGCTGACCGACCACAACGGCCTCTACGGCGCCGTCCGCTTCTCCCAAGCCGCCGCCGAGGTGGGGCTGGACACCGTGTTCGGCTCCGAGCTGTCCGTGGGGCTGAAGGAGAAGATCCCCGGTCAGACCGATCCCGATGCCACCCACCTGCTTGTTCTCGCCCGCAGCGTCGAGGGCTATCACCAGCTCTCTCAGATCATCACCGCGGCGAACCTGCGCGGTGAGAAGAACCGCCCACTCTTCGACCTCGAAGAACTGGCGGCCGAGAACGGAGACTGGATGATCCTCACCGGCTGTCGCAAGGGCCCGCTGCGACGGGCGCTGGGCGATGACGACGGCGGGCTCGGTGCTCTGCGCGAACTCACTTCACTCTTCGGACCCGACCGGGTCGCCGTCGAACTCAGCCGGGACGGAACCCCGGACGACGATGAGCGGCTGCGCCACCTCGGCGATCTGGCTTCGCGGATGGGACTGCCGATCATGGCCAGCAACGCCGTCCACTTCGCCACCCGGGCCGGGTGGAAGTCGGCGCAGGTGAGGGCCTCGGTGCGATCACGATTGTCGCTGGACGAACTGGCAGGATGGCTGCCGGCGACGGCGAGCGCACGCATCCACACCGGTGAGGAGATGCTCGCACGGTTCCCTCGGCAGGCTGTGGACAATGCGGTGCGGATCGGTCGGGACTGTTCCTTCGTCCTCTCCTCGGCCCGTCCCGACCTGCCGAAGGCGCCGATGCCCGACGACGGTGACGGTGAGGCCTACCTGCGCGGACTCATCGCCGAACGCGGGCGGCACCGCTACGGTTCCAGAGCAGAGCATCCGCGGGCGTGGGAGCAACTGGACCGGGAGATGGACATGATCGCCCGGCTGGGCTTCTGCGGCTACTTCCTCATCGTCTTCGACATCACCGAGTTCTGCCGCAATATGGGCATCTTCTGCCAGGGTCGGGGTTCGGCGGCGAACTCCGCGGTCTGCTTCGTCCTGGGCATCACCGCCGTCGACGCCGTCAAGCACGGGCTGCTCTTCGACCGGTTCCTGTCCCCGGACCGCAAGGGGTACCCGGACATCGACATCGACATCGAATCCGGCCGCCGCGAAGAGGTCATCCAGTACGTCTACGACCACTTCGGCCGCGACCGGGCCGCCCAAGTCGCCAACGTCATCACCTACCGCGCGAAGTCGGCGATCCGGGACGCCGCATTCAGCCTCGGCTACGCTCCCGGACAGCAGGACGCGTTCTCGAAGTCGAGCAACCGGTGGTCGAGCCTGCCCGATGCCGAGGACTCACCGGTGCCCGCCCCGGTGCTCGAGGTCGCCGAGGATCTGCTCGGCTCACCGCGTCATCTTGGCATCCACTCCGGCGGGATGATCCTCGCCGACCGTGCCATCGGCGAAGTCGTGCCGATCGAAAAGGCGACGATGGGCCACCGCACCGTCGTCCAATGGGACAAGGACGACTGCGCGGCCATGGACCTGGTGAAGTTCGACCTGCTCGGCCTGGGCATGCTCACCGCCCTGCACGAGATGGTCGGGCTCGTCCACCGCCACACCGGGATCCTCATCGACCGCGCGGAGATCGATGACGACGACGAAGCCGTCTACGAGATGCTCTGCCGCGCCGATGCCGTCGGAGTCTTCCAAGTCGAATCCCGCGCCCAGCTGGCGACCCTGCCCCGACTGCGGCCGAAGAAGTTCTACGACCTGGCTGTCCAGGTCGCCCTCATCCGACCGGGACCGATCCAAGGCGGATCCGTCCACCCCTATATCCGCCGACGGCAGGGCCTCGATACGGTCGAATACCTCCATCCGCTGCTCGAGAAGTCCTTGTCCAAGACCTGCGGAGTCCCACTGTTCCAAGAGCAGCTGATGCAGATGGCCATCGATGTCGGCGGGTTCACCGGTGCCGATGCCGACCGGCTGCGCCAGGCCATGGGCTCACGCCGGTCGGAGAAGCGGATGGCCGAACTCGCCGAGAAGTTCCGCTCAGGTGCCGTGGAGCGCGGAGTGGATGAGGACACCGCCGAGACGATCTTCTCCACCATCGCCGCCTTCGCGAACTACGGGTTCCCCGAATCGCATGCCATCAGCTTCGCGAACCTCGTCTATCAGTCCGCCTGGTTCAAATACCACCACCACGCGGCCTTCACCGCCGGACTGCTGCGCAGCCAGCCGATGGGGTTCTACTCCCCGCAGTCGCTCATCGCCGACGCCCGCCGCCACGGGGTGCCGATCCTGCCCGTCGACATCCGCAGGTCGCAGGCGGCCACGGACCTCGAGCGGGTCGGGCCCGGGGAACCGGGACACAGCACCGCCTCGGCGGGGGAATTGGGGATCCGCTTGGGACTGGACACGGTCGCACATGTCGGCTCCTTCGCCGAGGTGATCGTGACCGAACGCGACAACGCGCCGTTCGCCTCGGTGGCGGATCTGGCCGAACGCACCGGAATCGGCAAACAGGCCCTGGAATCGCTGGCCACGGCCGGAGCACTGGCCGGATTCGACCTCGACCGCCGGCAGGCGCTGTGGCTGGCCGGGGGAGTCGCCGGAGCCCATCCGGGGCTGCTGCCGGGGACGGCGAGCGTGGACTCGGCCCCGACCCTGCCGGCCATGGACGCCTTCGACATCACCCTGGCCGAGCTCTTCTCCACCGGAATCACCGTCGACGGCTATCCCACGCAGATGATGCGTGAGCAGCTGAACGCGCGCGGGTACTCCTCGACCGCGGATGCCGCACGTGCCGGGGACGGGACCCGGATGACGGTGGCCGCGATCGTCACGCACCGGCAGCGCCCGGCCACCGCCTCGGGGATCACCTTCATCAACCTCGAGGACGAATTCGGAATGCTCAATGTCGTAGCCACGGCCGGACTGATGAAACGCTTCCGCACGGTCGCGACCTCCCGCAACGCCCTCGTCGTCACCGGGCTCATCCAACGTGGGGGAGACGTGGTCAGCCTCTACGCGCACAAGCTCATCCCCCTCGACGTGCAGCTGCCGACGAAGGCACGGAACTTCCGGTGACCCGTGGAAGCGACGATGACCTGCTGGACGTCTTGTGACGAAAGATGACAGACGATGACATCAACATGACACACAGGCGGACGCGGGAGGCGGAAGTCGATGACAGTAGACACATCACACCGACTCCATCAGCCGGCACCACCGCTGCACCCACCGAGGAGACACCATGAGCCAGTCATTCGACACCCGCCAGATCCACGCAGGACAGACCCCCGACCCGGTCACCGGTTCGCGCGCCCTGCCCATCCACCAGACCACCTCGTTCGTCTTCGACAGCAACGAGACCGCGGCCAACCGCTTCGCTCTGTCCGAACTCGGGCCCATCTACACCCGCATCACGAACCCGACCACCGAGGTCGTGGAGAACCGCATCGCCGACCTCGAAGGCGGAGTCCACGCCGTGCTCACCGCTTCGGGACAGTCCGCGGCGCTGCTGGCGATCACGAACATCGCCGGCGCCGGTGACCATATCGTCGCCAGCTCCAGCCTCTACGGCGGAACCCAGAACCTGTTCAATGTCACCCTGCGCAAGCTCGGTATCGACACCACCTTCGTCGACGTCGATGACCTCGATGAATGGAAGAACGCGGTGCAGGACAACACGAAGCTGTTCTTCGCCGAGGTCGTGTCCAACCCCCGCTCCGACGTCCTCGACATCACCGCCGTCGCGGACATCGCCCATGCCGCCGGTGTGCCGCTGTTCACCGACAACACCCTGGCCAGCCCCTACCTGGTGCGTCCGATCGAGCACGGCGCCGACGTCGTCATCCACTCGGCCACGAAGTACCTCGGCGGCCACGGCACCTCGATCGCCGGAGTCCTCGTCGACAGCGGAAACTTCGACTACGGCGCACAGCCGGAGAAGTTCCCCGGCTTCAACGAACCCGATGAGTCCTACAACGGTCTCGTCTACGCCCGCGACCTCGGCGCCGACGGCGTCCTCGGAGCGAATGTGGCCTTCGGACTCAAGGCCCGCGTGCAGGGTCTGCGCGACCTCGGACCGGCAGCCAGCCCGTTCAACGCCTTCCTCATCGCCCAGGGACTGGAGACGCTGAGCCTGCGCATCGCCCGCCACGTCGAGAACGCGGAGAAGGTCGCCGCCTACCTCGAAGGCCACGAACAGGTCACCCGCGTCGCCTACGCCGGACTCGCCTCGAGCCCGTGGAACGACAAGGCGAAGAAGTACCTGCCGAACGGTGTCGGTTCGGTGCTGGCCTTCGACATCGCCGGCGGCTACGACGCGGCAGTCGCCTTCGTCGACGCCCTCGAACTGCACTCGCACGTGGCCAATATCGGCGACGTCCGCTCGCTCGTCATCCACCCGGCCTCGACCACCCACTCGCAGCTCGACGAAGCGGCCCAGGAAGCAGCCGGAGTCAACCCGGCCCTGGTGCGTCTGTCCGTGGGACTCGAAGGCATCGACGACATCATCGGCGACCTCGACAAGGGCTTCGCAGCGGCAGCGGCGAAGGCGTCGGCCGCGGCCTGAGATGACCACCCAGAGCACCTCCGTCGAACGGATCCTGGGCTTCGGCACGGACTCGGGGCACACATTCGGCACGGTCGAGATCGCCTATGAGACCTTCGGCACCCTCAACGCCCAGCGATCCAATGCGATCCTCATCGAGCACGCTCTGACCGGCGACACCCGCGTCACCGAATGGTGGGCGGGTGTCGTGGGGCCCGGAGAAGCCGTGGATACGAACAAGTACTTCGTGGTGTGCGCGAATTCGCTCGGGGGCTGCTCGGGCACGACCGGGCCGCAGTCGCCCTACGGTGACGGTCTGGCCTACGGCTCGCGGTTTCCCACGGTGTCGATCCGGGACATGGCACGCCTGGAACACAACCTCGCCCAGATCCTCGGCATCGATTCCTGGGTCGCCGTCATCGGCGGATCCATGGGAGGTGCGCGGGCCCTGGAATTCGCTCTGCTGGACGCTCGGAAGGTCCGCAAATGTGCGGTCATCGCCGCACCGGCCTTCTGCGAAGCCGACCAGATCGCCTGGGCGATGATGCAGGAACGCGCGATCGAACTCGACGCCGACTATTATTCCGGAGACTATTCGGCCGTCGGCAGCTTCCCCGGCCAGGGCCTCGGCCTGGCCCGA
Source organism: Brevibacterium limosum (assembly GCF_011617705.1). Lineage (NCBI taxonomy): Bacteria > Bacillati > Actinomycetota > Actinomycetes > Micrococcales > Brevibacteriaceae > Brevibacterium > Brevibacterium limosum. Next base: position 2,024,439 of record NZ_CP050154.1, read on the forward strand.
CAGATCGCGCATCTGACGTACCGCAATGATGCCGACCTCAACGAACGCTTCTCCCGTCGGATGCGTTCGGAGGACTACTACGAGGTGACCTCGTATCTGGACCACCAGGCGAAGAAGCTCACCGCCCGGTTCGACCCGCACAGCTACCTCGTGCTCACCCGGGCCCTGCGCGATCATGATGTGCGCCGAGGTCGCTCCTCCGATCTCAGAACCGCATTGGCCGACGCCTGCACGGACAACCTCGTCGTCTCCGTGTCCTCGGACCGGCTGTTCCCGCCCGAGCAGGTGGGAATCCTCGCCGAGGCGCTGCCGGGCAGAGTCCGACACGACATCATCGACTCCCCGGTCGGCCACGACGGGTTCCTCACCGAGACCGTGAAGATCTCCGCGGTGCTCGCCGACTTCCTCGCCGCCTGAGCTCGATCGGAACGCCGAAGCGCGCCGAGTCACCGAGCACCGGAAGACCCCCGCAGACCGTTCGCTGCGGGGGTCTTCCGGTGTGCCTGCTTCAGGCCGCGGTCACTTCGCGCCGGCCTTCGCCTTCTTCTTCGCGGCCTTGCGCAGCTGCTTCTCGTCGACCGGGAAGTCCTGGCGGGCGCGTGCCCGTCGGTAGTAGTCAGCGGCCTCGGCTTGTCGTTCGGCCTCGACGCCGGTGGAGATCGTGGCCCGGCGGTGGATGTCCGAGTAGCCGAATGCCTCGACGAGGTCGAGGGCATTGGCCGCGAGCTTCGCGCACAGACGGTTGAGCGTCTCGTTGATCTGGCGTGCACGCGACATCGGCAGACGACCGTACATGAGGTGCCAGGCCATGTGCTTCTCGATGAGTCCGAGACCGTAGGTATCACGCAGCCGACGGAAGACCTTGGCCTGATCGGCCTGGGTCTGCTCCTTCATCTTCTCGTCCAGGGCCTTCCACTTCTCGAGTTCGACATAGGCGCGTGCCATCTCGATGAGTTCGTGCTGGTGGACGTTGAACAGATCGGCTGCCTGAGCGGCCGGCATCTTCGTCGCCGGGCGCAGAGCCTGAGCGACACCGGCGACCATGACCTCGAGACGAGTCTCGAGCAGGGTGCGCTGCAGTCGACCGGACCGGATCCGCTTGTCGCCGAGGTTCGGGGTCAGCACATCAGAGATCGCCCGCCCCGCATTGGCCAGACCCGTGCGGTAGAGAGTGTGCTCGGCGGCCTGAGTGCCGATATAGCGGGCGGCACCGCCGACGTCGAGATGCGCGAATTCCTTCGCATAGTCGCCGAGGAGGCGCTTGGCCGCGAGCTGCAGCAGCACCGTGTTGTCGCCTTCGAAGGTGACGTAGACGTCGAGGTCGGCGCGCAGTCCCACGAGCCGGTTCTCTGCCATGAATCCGGCACCGCCGCAGGCTTCGCGGCATTCCTGGATGACGTCGAGAGCCATCCACGTCGAATCGGCCTTGAACGCCGCCGCCCGAGTCTCGAGCAGCGCTCGGTTCTCCTCGGAGTCATCGGCACCGGAGAAGACCTCTTCGAACGATGTCAGCAGCTTCTCGTGCGCAAACGTCGAAGCATAGACCGCGGCCAGGGCCGGCATCAGACGACGCTGATGCTGTCCATAGTCGAGCAGCGTGGTCTCGGCGAAGTCGTCACCTGCCGTGAACTGCTTGCGCTCGAGGCCGTAGCGCACTGCGATGTCGAGCGCGAGCTTGGACGCGACGACCGAGGCTCCGTCGAGGGACACACGGCCCTGGACCAGGGTGCCGAGCATCGTGAAGAAGCGGCGTCCCGGCGACTCGATGGGGGAGGAGTACGTACCGTCTGCGGTGACGTTCCCATAGCGGTTGAGCAGATTGGTGCGCGGGATCCGCACCGAGTCGAAGGCGATGCGACCGTTGTCGACGCCCTTGAGTCCGCCCTTGTATCCGTCGTCTTCGATCGAGATTCCCGGCATCGGCTCACCGGCCTCGTCGCGGATGGGTACGAAGAAGGCGTGCACTCCGTGGTTGACGCCCTGGGTGACGAGCTGGGCGAAGACGACGGCGGCTCGGGCGTCGCGGGCGGCGTTGCCGATGTACTCCTTCGTCGCGGCGCGGAAGGGAGTGACGATGACGAACTCTTCGGTCGCGTCATCGTAGGTGGCGGTGGTCGCCACGTTCGCGACATCGGAGCCGTGTCCGATCTCCGTCATCGCGAACGAACCCAACAGCCGTCCTTCCTGAGCGTCGAGCAGCCACTTCTTCTGCTGCTCGGCGTCGCCGAGGTGGAGGATCGCGCCGCCGAAGAGCCCGAACTGGACGCCCGCCTTGATCTGCAGGCTGGGGTTGGCCGTGACGGTCTCCTCGAACCCGGCGACATTCGTGGCGTGTTCGTTCTTCCCTCCCATCTCTGGGGCCAGGCCGGTCAGCGGCAGTCCGGTCGCCGCCATCATTGCGACCCCGTCGAGGGTCTTCGCCCGTGCGGTTTCGAGATCATCGGCCGGGTCATCGTGCGTCGACGGCTCCTCGGCGAGTGTCCGCCCGCGACGGCGAGCCTCTGCCCAGTGTCCGTCCAGGAAGTCGTTGATGGCGTGCGGGTCAAGAGACAGCTTCATAGTTCTACTCCTCGTTGTTCGGGCAGGGTTGCCCAGAGCCAGTGAGTGATCGTGGTGGCGAATTCCTCGGGTCGTTCCGGTCGGGACAGCCAGGTCTCGGTGGCGGCACGGACGAACCCGATCGCCCCGGCCGACCACAGTTGAGCCTGCTCGCCGTCGAGGTCGAGACGTTCGGCCAGCAGTGCGGCGATCGAATTGAAGAAACCGCCGGTCTCCTCGGGCGCGAACCGGTTGACCGCGGTGTCGCAGAAGCGATAGACGTTCGGCGAGTTCGCGGCGAGGGTGACGAAGGCCCGGATCATCGCGGCCAAGGACTCCTCCCCGTCGGGGGCGCCGTTGACCTTCCCCGAGGCGGCCGCGGCGTCATCGAGAGACCGGACGATGACGCCCATCGCCCATTCGCCCATGGCCGCTTGGAGGCCCGCCCGGTCGGTGAAGTACCGATAGAGCACTGACTTCGTCGTGCCCGAAGCCTCCGATATCTGATCCATCGACATGTCATCGCCGTGTTCGTCGACGACGAGTCGCACGGCCCGCAGAAGTTCGCGACGACGCTCGTCGCGGTGCTTCTGCCACCTCGTCGAGCGACCGTCTGTGATCGATTTCATGTAACAGACAGTATCAGGTACTGTCGGTACCAGCTAAATCAACCACTCGGAGGTGCACATGTCCGCTCCCACCACCCGCGCCGTCATCCTCGGCGGCAACCGAATTCCCTTCGCCCGCTCGAACAAGCAGTACGCGAAGGCCACCAACCTCGATATGCTCACCTCGGCCATCGACGGGCTCGTCGCCCGCTTCGGACTGGCCGGCGAGAACATCGGCGAAGTCGCCGGTGGCGCTGTCCTCAAGCATTCGAAGGACTTCAATCTCACCCGCGAGGCCGTGCTCGGCTCCGCACTGGCGCCGACGACCCCCGCCTTCGATCTCGGTCAGGCCTGCGCCACCGGCCTGGAGGCCGTGGTCAGCCTGAACAACAAGATCAACGCCGGACAGATCGACTCCGGAATCGCCTCGGGCGTGGATTCGACGTCCGACGCTCCGATCGTCATCAACGATTCGATGCGCGAGGTCCTCCTCGAGCTCACCCGCGCGAAGACGATGGTGCAGAAGGCGAAGATCGCCTCCCAGATCCGCCCCGCCTACCTCGCACCGCAGGCCCCGAGCACGGGTGAACCGCGCACCGGTCTGAGTATGGGTGAGCACCAGGCGATCACCACCGCCGCCTGGGGGATCACCCGTCAGGCCCAGGACGAGCTCGCCGCCGCCTCGCACCAGAACCTCGCCGCGGCATGGGAGTCGGGATTCTTCGACGATCTCACCACCCCGTACCTCGGGGTCAGCCGGGACACCAACATGCGTGCCGACTCGACCGCGGAATCCCTCGCGAAGCTCAGCCCCGTCTTCGGAAGGAGGCTGTCCGCCGAGGCGACCATGACCGCCGGCAATTCGACTCCGCTCACCGACGGCGCCTCCTCGGTGCTGCTGGGCAGCGAGGAGTGGGCGGCCGACCACGGATTCACCCCGCTGGCACGCCTCGTCGACGCCGAAGCCGCGGCCGTGGACTTCGTCGACGGGGCCGAGGGCCTGCTCATGGCTCCGGCCTATGCGGTCCCACGTCTGCTGGCCCGCAACGGTCTGACCTTCGACGACTTCGACGTCTTCGAGATCCATGAAGCCTTCGCCTCGACCGTGCTCTCGCACCTCGCGGCCTGGGAGTCCGAGGAATTCTGCAAGGACAAGGTCGGACTCGACGCGGCTCTGGGCACCATCGACCGCGACAAGCTCAACCCGCTGGGTTCGAGCCTCGCGGCCGGTCACCCCTTCGCCGCCACCGGCGGACGCATCATCGCCACCACCGCCAAGTACCTGAAGACCACCGGGAAGAAACGTTCCCTGGTCTCGATCTGCGCTGCAGGCGGCCAGGGACTCACCGCGATCGTGGAGGCAGCATGAAAGACACCTATCTCTCCCTCGTCAACGGACCGCTGAAGCAGGTCGCGAAGACCCTCGGTCTGCCTCAGCCGGTCGAACTCAACCGCTTCGGATCCACCCCGGCCTCGTATGAGAGCAAGCCGGTCCTCGTCCTCGGCACGGGTCCCGGGGCCCAGGGCCTGGCCGATCTGCTTCTCGAGAACGGGCTCGAAGTCCGTCGCAACGCTCAGACGGGTGAGAAGCTGCGGGCGATCATCGCCGTCCTCGACGATGCGCAGTCCCCGGCAGAGCTCTCGCCCATCGTCCTCGAGATCGGCGCCGCCCTCCGATCGCTGACGACCTGCGGTCGCGTGATCACGATTTCGACGGCACCGGATGCCGCGAACCAGACACCGGAGCAGGCCGCCGCCACTCAGGGCATCACCGGTTTCACCCGGTCGGTCGCCCACGAGATGCGGGCCGGCGCCACCGCCAACGGCATCCTCCTCGACGGAGTCGACCTCACCGCGCCGTCGGTGGCCGCGGCCCTGTGGTTCCTGCTGTCAGGAAAATCCGCTTATGTCTCCGGCCAGTTCCTCACGGTGTCCTCGGACGCCGGGCAGCGCCTGAGTCTGGACGAGTTCATGTCCACCGGTGACGCCGGGCCGCTGGCCGGTCGCACCGCCGTGGTCACCGGCGCCGCCCGCGGAATCGGGGCTGCGATCGCCGAGAACCTCGCCCGTGACGGCGCTTATGTCATCGGTGTGGACATGCCGCAGGCCGGTCAGGCGCTGGCACAGGTGATGAACAGGATCGGCGGGAAGTCGCTGCAGCTCGACATCACCGCGGCCGACGCTCCGGACAAGATCACCGAGGCGCTCGGAGCCCCCGTGGACATCCTCGTCCACAATGCCGGGATCACCCGCGACAAGATGCTGGCGAACATGGACGCCGCCAAATGGGATTCGGTCATCGCCGTCAATATCGCCGCGCAGACGATGATCAATGCCCGCCTGGCGGAGAAGGGCCTCTTCGCCGAAGGCGCCCAAGTCGTCTCCCTGGCCTCGACCTCGGGAATCGCCGGCAACCGCGGACAGACGAACTACGCGACCTCGAAGGCCGGAGTCATCGGACTCACAGCTGCCTCGGCGGAGGACTTCGCGGCTCGTGGGGGAGCGATCAACGCGGTCGCACCCGGCTTCATCGAAACGGATATGACCGCGAAGATGCCGCCGTTGACCCGTCAGGTCGCGCGCCGACTCTCGAGCCTGCAGCAGGGCGGCCAGCCGATCGACGTCGCCGAAGCCATCGGCTTCCTCGCATCAAGCGGTGCCCGCGGAATCAACGGGCAGACCCTGCGCGTGTGCGGTCAGAACATGGTGGGTGCATGATGGCGGATTCGATGCTTCCCGTCTACGCCCGGGCCCTGCTCAAGACCCTCCCGGTGGGACCGCGCACCAGCCCGGAGCTGCCGGACCATGCGATCGATCGCAGCATTCCGCTCGAACCGGTCGCCTATGCGGGCTTCGCCCATGTCGTCGGCCAACGTCTGGACGATATCGTCCACCCCGGCTACCTGCACATCCTCGGCTTCCCGCTGAGCATGCAGCTGCTGGCCGACCCCGAGGTCCCGCTGCCGATGATGGGGATGGTCCACATCCACAACCGCGTGGACATGCATTCGCAGGCCCGCCTCGGCGAGGTCGTCGACTTCCACCTCGAACTCGCCGGGCCCTTCGAGCACACGAAGGGTACGACGATCGAGATTCGACTCGAGGCGAAGGTCGACGGGCGTCCCGTGATGGAGGAGGTCTCGACGTACCTGGCCAAGGGGCGCAAGCTGTCCGGAGCGAAGCCGAAGGCACAGGTGCCGCACCTCGAGTTCGCGGCACCACAGCCGAGTGCTGTGTGGCGTCTGGATCCGATCATCGGTCAGCGCTATGCGAAAGTCTCCGGCGACTACAACCCGATCCACCTCAACGGACTCGCCGCGAAGGGATTCGGGTTCCCCCGGCAGATCGCCCACGGGATGTACAGCGCCTCTCGGGCGTTCTCGGCAATGGATCCCCGACTCGAGTCCTACCGGTGGGACGTGTCGTTCGCGAAGCCGATTCTGCTGCCCGGCACGGTCGGCTATGCGCTGACCGAAGGACGGCGTCACGAGGCCGCGCAGTCGGCCGTCTTCGACCTGAAGTCAGGCAAACCACACGTGCTCTCGCAGGTGGCACACCTCGAACGATGAGCAGAAAAGTAAAGTGCGTCACAAAAGCCGATTTCGATTTTGCGACACCGTTTCGCGCATGTAGAGTTATCTCTGTTGCCAGCGCGAGTGGCGGAATTGGTAGACGCGCTAGCTTGAGGTGCTAGTGCCCAACTTATCGGGCGTGGGGGTTCAAGTCCCCCTTCGCGCACAACGAGGAGATGGCCTCCGGATTTCGATCTGGAGGTCATTTTCGTCCCGGGGGTCATAGGGGCTTCCGCGGGTTCAAAGTTCATACGCACTGATCTAGATCACCACGTATGAACTTCTGACCCGCTGATACCCACCATTTGGACAGTGAGCCACACCCGCCGGTGGGATACGGTGGTAGCTGTCAGGCCGATCACAGCACTGCCGCGTGATCCACCCACCACCGAGGGGAGCCCCCGTGTTTGATTTCAGCGCCGCTGAGGACGAAGTCACCGAACTGTGCCGTCAGCTCATCCGCATCGACACCCAGAACTGGGGCGGGAACAGAGCCAACCCGGAGCTTCCGGCGGCCGAACTCATCGCCTCCTGGCTCGCCGAGGCCGACCTGAAGTCCGAGATCGTCGAATCCTCTCCGGGGAGGGCCAACCTCGTCGCCCGCGTCAGAGGCTCCGATCCGGAGGCACCGGCCCTCGTCGTCCACGGCCACACCGACGTCGTTCCGGCCGCAGCCGAGGACTGGAGCGTCGACCCCTTCGCAGGTGTCGTCAAAGACGGCCTGCTGTGGGGCCGCGGCGCGGTGGACATGAAGAACATGGACGCGATGATCGTCGCCTCCATCCGCGCCATGCTGCGCCAGGGGCTCACGCCTCGCCGCGACCTCATCATCGCCTTCTTCGCCGACGAAGAGGCCGGAGGCAACTTCGGCGCCCGCCATATGGTGCGCAATCGTCCCGACCTCTTCTCCGGAGCCACCGAGGCGATCTCGGAAGTCGGCGGCTACTCCGTCGACATCCGCGGACAGCGCGTCTACCTCATCCAGACCGCGGAGAAGGGCCTGGCCTGGCTCAACCTCGTCGCCCACGGCACCGCCGGACACGGATCTCAGCGCAATGACGACAACCCCGTCACGCGTCTCGCGGCCGCGATCGCGCGCATCGGCCGCCATCCATGGCCGCAGGAGATCCCCTCGGCCACACGCAAGCTCCTCGAAGGCGTCTCCGAGATGACGGGAATCGAGTTCCGGGCAGAGACGATCCCACAGCTGCTCGCCGAACTCGGTTCGGTCGAGAAGTTCGTGGCACCGACCCTGCAGAACACATCGAACCCGTCATTCCTCGAAGCCGGTTACAAGCACAATGTCATCCCCGGCACCGCGACCGCCTACGTCGACTGTCGCACACTGCCCGGCCAGCACGAGGACGTCATGCTCACGATCAAGGAGCTCGCGGGGGAGGGCATCGATATCAGCGCCGAAGACGAGGGCGAGGCACTCGAGTCCCCTTTCGACACCCCGCTGGTCGCGCAGATGCAGAAGAGCCTGCTTGCCGACGACCCGAGCGCGAACGTTCTGCCCTACACACTCTCCGGCGGTACGGACAACAAGTCGATGGCCGAACTCGGCATCACCGGCTACGGCTTCGCCCCGCTCCAGCTCACCGGCGACCTCGACTTCCCGGCCATGTTCCACGGAGTCGACGAGAGAGTGCCGATCTCGGCACTCAGGTTCGGGGCGCGGGTTCTCGGGGACTTCCTGATGAGGGCATAGCAGTCACGACGATCCCGATGAGCACTCCGACAGCGCTGAGCACCGTGGTCGCAGTGACCACGGAGCCCGGGATCGGCAGCAGCACATCGAGTGCCAGCGCCCCCACGAGGTTGCCGAAGAGGGCGAACAGGCTGAGCAGCAGCACGCCCAGCCTCGCCACGGTCACCGTGGTCAGGGCGATGAAGACCACGCCGAAGGCCCCGCCGAGGAGGATCCACCACTGATCGGGTGCGGTCGGGAAGCCCTGCCACGGAACACCCGAGACGAGCAGGGCGGCCGTGCCGATGATGAGCGCCGCGAAACCGACCGTGAAGTTCACCGTCGTCGCGACCACCGCCGATTCGGTGGCGGCTCGGATATGGCCGTTGAATGCCTGCTGCACACTCGTCAGTGCTCCGGAGACGAACGGAAGCAGTGGAGCCCACAGCGGAATCCCCGACTGCAGGCGATCACCGGCGGCGTAGGCCAGGGAGGCGAGCACGATGAGCACACCGATGATGCGCAGCGCGTTGAGGCGCTGTCGGCCTCCCGGCGGCAGCTCGGTGGAGTCGACGATGAGTCCACCGGTGACCTGACCGGAGACGAATGCCATCGTGAACATCGCTACGCCCATCAGGGGAATCGTCGTGGCCTGGGCGATGACGACGAGCCCGCCGCTCAAGCCCCCGAGGAGCATCCACCAGGGCAGCCTGCGTTCGCGCAGCAGAGCGAACAGACGTCGGGAGGCGGCTCGGGATCGAGTCGAGACGATGAGGGCGATGCCGACGCAGAGAAGCCCGACGAGGAACGAGATGAGCGCGGCGAAGACGGCGTGGCCGAGCACCTGCCCGAGCAGACCGTTCGCGCGTCCCTGCAGAGACATCGCCGCTCCCGCGACGATCGTGACGAGCCCAGCGGTGACGACGGGGACGAGCGAGGACGATCTCAAGCGATCAGCTGCTCAACGTCAGCGGCATGATCTTCCGGCGCAGCCATACGGTGCGGACTCCGCCGACCGAGATTCGGGTGCGGGCGAGTTCCCACTGCCCGTATTCCGCCTGGTCGTTGAGTTCCTGCAGGCTGACCGACCGCGGCACATCCTTGGAGAACGAGACCTTCCGGAACTCGTAGGTCATACGTGGACGCTGACGTTTCATAGCCTCACCCTAGACGATCTGGGCTAATCTTGACGGTATGCCCGTCATCGTTCTGCTGCGGCACGGCCTCTCCAGCGCCAATGTCTCCGGAATCCTGGCCGGACGCGCCCCCGGCGTGTCCCTCACCGACGAGGGGGTCCGCGCGCTGCGAGCCAACCTGCAGCTGCTGCCGCACCGGCACTTCGCCCACCTGCTGCATTCGCCGCTGCAGCGCTGCGAACAGACCGCGACGATCGCGACAGAGGCGGCCGAATTCGAGCACATCGACGTCGATGAGGACATCATCGAACTCGACTACGGCGAATGGACGGGACGAGCGCTCACAGAACTGGGGGAGGAGCCCCTGTGGAAGACCGTGGTGAAGTCGGCATCGCAGGCCCGGTTCCCCGGAGGGGAATCCATCGCCGAGGCGGCCGATCGTTCCACGGCCCGTGTCCGAGAGCTCGTGGCTCAGCTGCGAGAGGAGGAGCATGCCGATGCTGAGGGCGGGGCCGCCGCGGGATCCGGGACCGACGCTGGGAAGCCGGTCCCGCCTCGGTGGGCGATGGTCGTCTCCCACGGGGACATCATCAAAGCGATCATCGCCGATGCGCTGGGAATGCCGCTCGATGACTTCCAGCGTCTGAGCGTCGCCCCCGGATCGTTCACGGTCATCGATCACTCCGGTGCCGAACCGGTGCTCGCGGCGATGTCGGTGACCGCCGCCGGACTCGCACAGTCGGCCGCCGTCGGCGGGGGCGGAATGCGCTGATCCCGGCACTCGTGAGCGAATGCCGGGATCAGGATGTCGGTGTGCGCAGTTGCGTCGACTCAGACGGCGGCGAGGACTCCCGTGCCGAGCAGGATGTAGAGGACGATGCCCACGGCCACGCGGTACCAGACGAAGACGGCGAAGGACTTCGTCTGCACGTATCTGAGGAACCAGTGGATGACGACGAGGCCGAGAGCGAACGAGATGATCGTGGCGAGGATCGTCGGCCCCCAGCCGAGCACCATGTCCTCGCTGCGACCGAGGGTCTGCGCCACGCCGTAGAGGCCCGAACCGACGACTGCGGGAATGGCCAGCAGGAACGAGTAGCGGGCCGCGGAAGGTCGGTCGAAGCCCATGAAACGGCCGGCCATGATCGTGCCGCCCGACCGTGACACGCCGGGGATGACGGCCAGTGCCTGAGCGAAGCCGAACAGGATGCCCTGACCCCACTTCATGTCCTCGAGTGTGCGTTCGCGTTTCCCGGCCCAGTCGGCGACGCCGATGATGAGGCCGAAGACGATGAGCATGGTGGCGGTGATCCACAGGCTGCGCAGTGCGCCTTCGATGTAGTCCTGGAAGAGCAGACCGATGATGACGATGGGGATCGAACCGATGATGATGAGCCAGCCCAGGCGCACCTCGGGATCCTTGCGGTCATGCTTGCCGACGAGTGCCTTGCACCATTTCGAGATGATCGTGACGATATCGCGCCAGAAGTAGACGACGACGGCCGCCTCGGTGCCGATCTGGATGATGGCGGTGAAGAACGCACCGGGGTCGTCGCCGGGCAGCATGAGTTCGCCGACGATGCGCACATGCGCCGAAGACGAGATCGGGAGGAACTCGGTGAGTGCCTGCACGATTCCGAGCACAGCAGCGACCAGCCAGTCGTACATACGACTCCTTGAGAATATGAGGTGGGAACGAAACCACGGTAGTCGCCGCATCGGGTAACCTCAAGAAGCATGAAGCACCAACGACTCGGCACCACCGGTTTGGAAGTCAGCGACGTGGGTCTCGGGACCTTCGAGTGGGGGCATCGGGTCGATGACCAGGTCGCTCAGCGCCTCGTCGATGAGTTCGAAGACGCAGGTGGCAACCTCATCGAGCTGCCCAGTTCGGCCACGATCGCCGCTGAGGTGCTCGGGCAGCTGAGACTTCCCGGAGAGATTCTGCTGCTGGCCCGAGTGGGCGTGTCCATGAGTGAGCCCGACCACATCGAGGTCGGATTGGGGCGCTCCAGAATCCTCAGCCAGGTCGATTCCCTGCTGCGCACGGTGGGACGCGATCACCTCGACGTACTGGTCCTCGATGTCTTCGATTCCGAGGTCGACCGCGTCGAGACCGCTTCGGCGGTCAAGACACTGCTCACTCTGGGAAAGATCCGCTACGTCGGCGTGTCCCACCACACCGGATGGCAGCTGGCGGAGATGCGCGGAGCCGGGGTCCCGGTCGCCTGTGCCGTCGCCGAATACTCCCTGCTCAACCGCGAAGCCGAGGCAGAGCTCATCCCCGCTGCCGACTATGCCGGAGTCTCACTCATCGCCGGAGCAGGACTGGGCCGCGGTGTGCTCACCGACAAATACCGCAACGCCACCCCGCAGGATTCGCGACTGGCGGGGGAGCTGAGCGAATACGCCGGTGCCTACCTCGACGACCGGTCGAACCGGGTGCTCGCCGGCGTCCGCCGTGCAGCGACCGCTCTGGGCGTGTCGACGACGGATATCGCACTGGCCTTCAATCGGCAGCACGGAATCGCCAGCACTCTGGTCTCGCCCCGAACCCCGGCGCAGCTGGCGGAGGTCACCGGCAGCGATGTCGAACTGGCGCGGGAGATCGCCGAGGTGCTCGATCAGATCTCCTGGGGTCCGTCGGCCTAGAGCGGAGTGGCGCTGAGAGCGCAGTGGCGCCGAGTACGCAGTGACGCTGAGCGCGAACGAGTCGTTCAGTCGTCCTCGTCATCGTCGTCGAGGACGAACTCGTCATCGTCCTTGGCATCCTCGACATCATCGAAGAGCTCGAACGGGGTGACTTCGTCGAACGCTGTGTAGATCGCGTCTTCGTAGATTTCGAAGGCATCGGCCAAAGCCATATAAGCGGCTTCGACTCGGGGGTCTTGGTCACCGTTGCGGTGTGCGGATGCAGCGTAGTGCTCTCTCACTGCTTCGAGGAATGCGTCCAGGGCCTCACGAGGATCTGTGCTCATGACTCAAATGTATCCCAGGCCGGACCGACATGTAAGTCTTTGAACTAGGCTGAAGACATGGCAGCTCTGTACGACTACCCCACACCCGATCGTTTCGTCGTCGGCACGATCGGACTTCCCGGCGAGAGGACGTTCCTCCTCCAAGCGAAGTCCGGCAATGCGCTCACGACCGTGGTCGTCGAGAAGGAGCAGGTCGAGATCCTCTCCGACCGGATCACAGAACTGCTCGACATGGTCATGATCAAGGACCCCGCCGCCCGGGTGCCGCAGACGGCACTCGACGATCTCATCGACAATGCCGGGCTCAACGTTCCCATCGAACCGGAGTTCCGCGTCGGCACGATGAGCCTGGGCTGGGACACCGTCAAGCATGAGCTCGTCATCGAGTGCTTCGAACTCACCGAGGCGGACGCCCAGGCGGGAACCTCCGCCGACCCCGATGACGACGAAGTCGAACGCGAAGTCCTGCGCATCGTCCTCGACGCCGCAGCCGCACGGGAGTTCGCCCGCCGCGGCGAACAGGTCGTCAGCGCCGGACGCGGTGACTGCCCGTTCTGCTCCCTCCCGCTCGAACCCGACGGTCACCTGTGCCCCCGTGCCAACGGGATCCCGCGCGCCTGATCAGTGATGGATCACGGGATGCTCCTCGACGCTTTGGAAGCGGGGGACTGGACGGAGATGGGTTCGATCCCGCGCGCCAGCAACGACACCCGACTGCTCGTGCTCGACCATGAGGGCCGGGCGATCAAGGCCGTGTACAAGCCGATCTCGGGCGAACGCCCGCTCATCGACTTCCCGTTGGAGACACTGGCCCTGCGCGAAGTCGCGGCCTACCGTCTGTCTGCGGCACTCGATCTGGGAGTGGTCCCGCCGACGGTGCTGCGAGACGATCTGCCCGCCGGCCGCGGATCGCTGCAGGCCTATGTCGAAGCCTCCGACGATGACGAAGCCGTGACCCTGTCGGCGGTCGACGCGATTCCCGTCGATCACACGCCGATCTTCGCTCTGCGCACCGAAGACGGTCGTGATCTCGTACTCTCCCATGCGGTCGATGAGGGTCTGCGGGCCGTGGCCTTCTTCGACCTGCTCGCCAACAACGCCGATCGCAAAGCCGGTCATGTCATCTCCGGCTGCTGCCTGCCGAGCACGGCCGCGGCCGATAAAGGCGTCTTCGGCATCGACAACGGTCTGACCTTCCACGATGAGGAGAAGCTGCGGACCGTGCTGTGGGGTTTCTCTCGCGCCTCGTTCCATGCCGAAGAGATCGATGCGCTCGAGGAGGTCGCCGCCATGGACGAGGCACTGCGGGCACAGCTGAGCGACTGTCTGTCGGCAGACGAGCTGCAGGCGCTGAGACACCGGGCGAACCGGCTTCTCGCCGCCGAGTTCTTCCCCGAAGCATCTGCCGATCGGACCGTCATTCCCTGGCCGCCGATCTGAAACGCGGATCACTTCGCGTCGGAAGTGCCGAACGTCGACCTCTCGGTTAGGCTGGTTGCCGTGAAGTCATGGCCCGAACCTCAACTGCCCCGTCTGACCAGCACCGGCAAGGTGCCCACGGTCTTCGACACGAGCACCCGCAGCCCGCGCCGACTGCGCGGATCCGAGCAGACCGCTCGTCTCTATGTCTGCGGGATCACCCCGTACGATGCGACGCATCTCGGTCATGCCGCCACCTATGTGGCCTTCGACCTGCTCAACCGGATCTGGCGGGATGCCGGGCTGGAGGTCGTCTACGCACAGAACACCACTGATGTCGACGACCCGCTGCTGGAGAGGGCCGACGCTACGGGAGTCGACTGGCGCGAACTCGCCTCCTCCCAGATCCAGCTCTTCCGCGAAGACATGGACGCCCTGCGGGTCATCCCGCCGGACAGCTTCATCGGCGTCGTCGAATCGGTCGACGAGATCGCCGCCGGCGTCCGCGATCTCGTGGACAAGGGGGCCGCCTACACACTCGACAACGGTGACGTCTACTACCGAGTGTCGACCCAGATCACTCCGCCCTTCGGCACCGTCAGCCACGATGATGCCGAAACCATGGCCGCACTCTCGGCCGAACGCGGCGGAGATCCGGAGACCCCGGGCAAGGAGAACCCCATCGACCCGCTGCTGTGGCGAGCCGAACGCGAAGGCGAACCCTCCTGGGACGGAGGATCCCTGGGGCGGGGGCGCCCGGGTTGGCACGTCGAATGCACCGTCATCGCCGATAAGTACGTCGGATTCCCCGTCGACGTGCAGGGAGGCGGCAGCGACCTCATCTTCCCGCACCATGAGATGAGCGCCGCGCATGCCGCAGCCTGGCGGGACACGCCGATGGCGAAGACCTACATGCACACCGGGATGGTCGGCCTCGACGGCGAGAAGATGAGCAAGTCCAAGGGCAATCTCGTCCTCGTCTCGAAGCTGCGTGAGCGCGGAGTCGACCCCATGGTCATCCGCACTGTGATCCTGTCCAACCACTACCGCAGCGACTGGAGCTTCACAGAGGAGCAGCTCTCCATCGCAGATGCGCGCCTCCAAGCCTGGATGCATGCCGCCAAGTGCGAGTCAGAATGTCGTGAAGGACTGCGTGAGCACATCATCGGCCTGCTGCGCGAAGCACTCACCGATGACCTCGACAGCCCGCGTGCCCTGGGGATCCTCGACGAATGGGCCGAACACTATGCGGACTCCGAGCCGTCGGAGACTGCGGCTCTCAGCGGCGACCGAGTCGCCGATGCCGTCGACGCCCTGCTGGGCATCCGCCTCCTCGACTGACATCGATCGGCGCTCACTGTCTGAGCGCCGGATGCCCGTGGTTCACTTATCGCGGCCGCGTTTGCGCAGATAGCGTTCGAACTCGGCCGCGATGGCGTCTCCGCTGGCTTCGGGCAGCTCCGTCGAATCGTTCTGTCGTTCCAGCGTCTTGACGAGTTCGACGAGTCGCGGGTTGAGGGAGACGAGCTCATCGGCGCCGAGTTCCCACGCCCGGCTCTCCTCTTCGAGCACGTGGATGTCGATTTCGATCCCGGCATAGCGTTCGACTGCCTTCGCCAGTGCGAGCTCCGCCTTCGGCGACGGTGATTCGGCCAGGTAGTCCGGCACGCCCACCCACAGATTGATCGCCCGGACTCCGCGCCATCGGCAGGCGACCCCGAGGAGCCCGAGAATGCCGATGGGCCCCTCATAGCCGTTGGCGTCGATGCCGAGTCCGGAGGCGAGCTCCTTGTCCTCCGTATTGGCCACCACCGGCAGCGGACGCGTATGCGGGACCTCCGCGTGGAGCCCGCCGAGGAGGACGACCGTATCGTCATCGCCGACGTGAGCGAGGACGAGGGAGAGGAACTCCCGCCATTTCAGACCCGGTTCGTGACCGTGGATGACCGTGATCGGCTGCTCGCCGAGGCGGCCCCGATGAACCGCGACGCCCGGCCAGGCGATCGACGCCGTTCCGTCCTCGTCGCGGATGATCTCGGGTTCGGAGAAACGGAATTCGTAGAACCCATCGGTGTCGAGGATCTCGGAGTCGTCCAGCTGCCAGACCTCGATGAGATCCTTGACCAGCGAACTCGCCGCTTCGGAAGCATCGGCATCCTGACCTTCGAAGGCGATGAAGACGAGTGCCCCGGACCCGGATGGAAGAATACTCATGGTCCCAGACTACGCTGGGCGTATGACGAACCATGCATCAGCCGACCCTGCCGCCGTCCTGTGGGATATGGACGGAACCCTGGTCGACACCGAACCGTATTGGATCCGCGCCGAGACCGAACTGATGAATGCCCATGGGCTGCCGTGGTCGGAGGAACAGGGACTCGACTTCGTCGGCAACGAGCTGATCGTCTCCGCCCGGATGATGCGGCAGGCCGGACTCGACCTGCCGGCCGAAGAGATCGTCGAGACGCTGATGGGCAAGGTCATCGCCCAGATCCGCGAGACCGTGCCGTTCCGCCCCGGTGCCCTCGAGCTGCTGGCCGAACTCAAGGCCGAGGGCATTCCGAACGTCATGGTCACGATGTCCTACCGCCCCTTGGCCGAGGCCGTCATCGCCAACTGCCCGCCGAACAGCTTCTCCGGGCTCGTCTCCGGAGATGAGGTCTCCGCAGGAAAACCGGATCCCGAACCCTATCTGCGCGGGGCGGCCCTGCTCGGCCTCGACCCGGGCGAGTGCGTGGCCTTGGAGGATTCGAAGCCGGGCTTGGCCAGTGCCGAGGCGGCCGGAACCATCGCGATCGGCGTGCCCCACTTCGTCGATCTCGAGCCCCGTCCGGGCCGCATCCTCTGGGACAGCCTCGAAGGCCGCGGTGTCGCCGACCTGCGACGCCTCCGTGCCGCACAGAGCGCCTGAGGACTACGCCCCGACGATCTTCGTGATCTCCGGAGTCGGGGGAGGGGTGTTGCCCCAGGCCGGGCACAGCGGTTTGAAGGTGCACCAATTGCACAGCGGCGACTTCTTCGGCCGCCACCGATCCGACTCCGCTGAGGCGATGATGTCCTTCCAGATCGCATCGATTTCGAACTGCGTCTGTTCGACCTCAGCCATCGTCGGATGGGACTTCAGCACGCTGCGCGAACCCAGGTACATCAGCTGCAGAGTGTGGACGAGTTCACCGGAGAGTCGATAGACGACGAGAGCGTAGAAGCCCATCTGGAACTTCGCCTCCCGCCCGTACTGCGGCTTCGGCTGCTTGCCCGTCTTGTAGTCGACGAGCCGCCGCTCGCCGCCAGGGGCGACATCGACCCGGTCGATGAACCCGCGCAGCTCGAGTCCGTTGTCGAGCTTCGTGCGGACGAACTTCTCCGTCTCCTCCGGTTCGAGATGCTCCGGATACTCGAGAACGAAATAGGAATCGATCAGCCGACGTGCCGATGTGAAGAACGTCTCCTTCTCCGATTCGTCCACGAAGATCTCGAGCACATCGGGGTCTTTCTCGACGAGCTCCTCCCACGCCGGCATGAGCATCGTCTGCGCCAGTTCGGCCGTGCGCTCGACCGCCGGTGCGGTGAACAGCTTCTCGAGCACCGAATGGACCACCGTGCCGCGGAATGCCGCCTGAGAAGGCGGCTCCGGCAGCTTGTCGATGCTGCGGAAGCGGAACTTCAGAGGGCATTGGATGAAGTCGTTGGCCCGGGAGGGCGAGAGACTGGTGAGCTCGGCCATAACTCCACTGTAACGACCTGCACGGACACGACGTGGCGACCAGCGGTCGGTGCCTCGTCGCTGTTAGGCTGAGTAATCGACCCTCTGTGGTCCGCTGACCACGACATCGACCGGAGGAATCCCTTCAATGGCCGCGAAAAACCACCACCCCGGTGCGTCATCGGGTCTGCGCCTGGGCACCGTCCTCGGCGCGCCGGTGATTCTGGCATGGTCGTGGTTCCTCGCCGCCATCGTGATCACCATCCTCTTCACCCCGTGGCTCAACCAGGTCCGTCCCGATCTGGGCATCGGGGCATGGTTCGTGGCCTTCGCCTACGCCGTGCTCCTCTTCGCCTCCGTGTTCCTCCACGAGCTCGCGCACGGAGTGGCCGGCCAGTTCTACGGCCAGAAGGTCGCTGCGATCGAACTCAATATCTGGGGCGGGTTCACCCGGTTCGAACCGCAGATGGACAATCCGCGCGACAAAGCGGCGATGACGAGCTTCGTCATCTCCATCGTCGGCCCCATCGTCAACATCGTTCTGGCTCTGCTGGGATGGTGGTGCCTCAGCGCCGCCAGCCCCACCTCGGTGCCTTGGCTGCTGCTCATCGCCGTCACCTTCGCCAACGTCGCCCTCGGCGCCATCAACCTGCTGCCGGGCATCCCGCTCGACGGCGGCTGGGCGCTGCAGGCGATCATGTGGCGCATCACCGGTTCGCAGTTCCTGGGCACGATCGTGGCCAGCTGGGTCGGACGCATCATCGCCATCGGGTTCATCGGCTGGTCGGTCATCACACCGCTGCTGGCCGGGGAACGACCCGCCCCGCTGACCGTGGCCTGGATGTCGCTCATCGCTATCATGCTGTGGTTCTCCGCCGGAGACGCCGCGACCCACGCCAAACGGGCCCGGAAGATGGAGACCTACGACCTGTCCCAGGTCATCCAACCGGCGATCGCCGCCACCTGGGACGCCGACCTGGCCGACACCCTCGACTATGCGAACACGCTCGGGAACGCGAAGGAACGCACTCTCATCGTCGTCCTCGACCAGAAGGGGCTGCCGTACGGTCTCGTCGACCGGCATGCGGCAGCCGGTCGCCTCGCCGAGACCCTCGAGGCCGTTCCCGCCGGAGAGGTCGCCCGCCCACTGGCCGGGTGGATCGGAGTGCCCAAGGACATCACGGCCCCGCACCTGCTCGAATCGCTCACCCACCGCCCCAAGGCACAGTTCAGCCTGGTCATGGACGGCAACACCCTCGTCGGAGTCATCGACCTGCAGGAGTTCTTCGACGAACTTCTCGCAGCCTGAGCCGGTTGTGTGAGGCAATCCTCACCAGCGTAGAGTGGACTCATCATGACTCAGCCACTGCATTCCCGGCCTCCGCGCGTTCTGGGCCGCGGAGAGAAGGTCCAACTCACCGACCCCAAGGGGCGGATGCACACCTTCGTGCTCGCCCCGGGTGAGCACTTCCATACGAACAAGGGCCTCATCAGCCACGATGACATCATCGGGCGCACCGAGGGAATCATCGTCGCGAACTCCGGGGGAGTGGACTTCCAGGTCTTCCGCCCACGGTACGAAGACTTCGTGCTCTCCATGCCCCGTGGGGCCGCGGTCGTCTACCCGAAGGACTCGGGGCTCATCGTCACCCTCGGCGACATCTTCCCCGGCTCAGTCGTCGTCGAGGCCGGCGTCGGATCCGGAGCCCTGTCGATGGCGCTGCTGCGTGCCGTGGGCGCAGGCGGGTCCGTGCATTCGTTCGAACTGCGAGAGGAATTCGCGACGATCGCGGCCGGCAACATCGCCGACTTCTTCGACGGCGAACCGGAGAACTGGTCGGTCACCGTCGGTGATCTCGCCGAGACCCTGCCGCAGACGTTCGGACCCGGCAGCGTCGACCGCGTCGTCCTCGACATGCTGACCCCCTGGAACACCCTCCAAGCCGTCAGCGAAGCGCTGACACCCGGCGGAATCGTCATCGCCTATGTGGCCACCGTCCCGCAGCTGTCCCGTTTCGTCGAAGCCCTGCGCGCTTCCGGCAGGTTCGCCGAACCCGAGTCGATGGAGGCCATGGTCCGCGGCTGGCACGTCGACGGACTCGCGGTCCGCCCCGACCACCGGATGATCGCCCACACCGGGTTCCTCATCATGGCCCGCCGGATGGCCGACGGCATCAGCCCGCTGGAGAAGAAGAAGCGCCCTCAGGGAGCCACCGCGGCCGCCGAGGATGTGGCGGCGTGGACGGGACCCGAGGTCACCGAGGCGGCCATCGGCACCCGCACCGCACACGGGAAGAAGCTGCGCCGGGTGATGCGCGAGGCCGGCAGACGCCTGCGCGACGAGCCCGAAGGATCCGGCGAAACGCCGACCACAGATGTCACAGACAGCCCGACCGACACGAGCACAGGGCCGAAGGAGGATCGATGACAGAGACCACGACCGAGGTGAAGAAGCTGCGCGAGGACACCGCGTCCCTGCGCCAGCAGCTCTACACAGCGGGCAAACGCAACGAGGCACTGTCGAAGACTCTGCGCACGGCCCGCGATGAGCTGGGCAGGATCAAAGAGGAGGCCAGGCGACTGACCGAGCCGCCGAACAACTGGGGGACACTCATCGCCCTCGGCGAGAATGCAGTGACCGCCGACGTCATCGTCGGCGGCCGCCGCATGCGTGTGGCCGTCGCCCCCGAGGTTGAGCCCGAGGTCCTGCATGCCGGAGCCGATGTGCTCCTGTCCGAAGGTCTCGTCATCATCGGCACCGGCGACTTCCCGCCCGTGGGATCGGTCGTCAACGTCCGCGAATTCGTCGACTCCCAGCGCATCCTCGTCGGAGCTCCCGGCGATGACGAACAGGTCTTCACCCTCGCTGCCGGCCTCGTCGAATCGGGACTGCGCGTCGGCGATGCCGTCGTCGTCGACACCCGCACCCACTATGCGCTGCAGGTCGTCGAGAAGCCCGAGGTGTCCTCGCTGCTGCTCGAAGAGGTCCCCGACATCACCTACTCGGACATCGGCGGACTGGCCGACCAGATCGAACAGATCAAGGATGCCGTCGAACTGCCCTTCGAACATCCCGAGCTCTACACCGAGCACGGACTCAAACCGCCCAAGGGGATCCTGCTCTACGGACCTCCCGGCTGCGGAAAGACGCTCATCGCAAAGGCCGTGGCGAACTCCCTGGCCGATCGCACCGGCACGGTGCGCACGAGCAAGACCTACTTCCTCAACATCAAAGGCCCGGAGCTGCTGGACAAGTACGTCGGTGAGACCGAACGTCAGCTGCGCCTGATCTTCGCCCGAGCGCGGGAGAAGGCCTCGGCAGGTTTCCCCGTCGTGGTGTTCTTCGACGAGATGGAATCGCTGTTCCGCACCCGCGGCACCGGCAAGTCCTCGGACGTGGAGACGACGATCGTGCCGCAGCTGCTCACGGAGATCGACGGTGTCGAACAGCTCGACAACGTCATCGTCATCGGTGCCTCGAACCGTGAGGATCTCATCGACCCTGCGATCCTGCGTCCCGGTCGCCTGGATGTGAAGATCCGCATCGAACGTCCCGACGCCGACGCGGCCCGGGACATCTTCGAGAAGTACCTCACGGCCGACCTGCCCCTGCACTCGAGCGTACTCGCCGGTCATGACACCCCCGCCGAGGCGGTCGCCGCGCTGATCGACAGCTGTGTCGAACGGATGTTCGCTGAGACACCGGAGAACGAATTCGTCGAGGTCAGCTATGCCGACGGTTCGAAGGAAATCCTCCACTTCTCTGCTTTCGCCTCCGGTGCGATGATCCACAACATCGTCGACCGTGCGAAGAAGGCGGCGATCAAGTCGCTGCTCGACACCGGTGAGCGCGGTCTGCGTCCTGGACACTTCGAGGATGCCATCGCCGAGGAATTCAGCGAGCACGAGGATCTGCCGAACACGACGAACCCCGACGAATGGGCACGGATCTCCGGGCGCAAGGGCGAGCGGGTCACTCATCTGCGGATGATGCACCTCGATACGACCAGGGGAGCCCCGACCGTGCCCTATGAGACCGAGATCGCCGAGGTGCGGCCGAACTCCGATCTCGTCTGAGTCTGCCGATGATCACGATGCGATGAACCGAGAGCCCGTCGTCTCCGTCGGTCGACGGAAGCGGCGGGCTCGGTTCGAAGTCAGGCGTCGGGCCGACGCGCGCAGATGTTCAGCGGCTGCGTCTGCGGCGGCCCGAACCGCCGGAGACGGCTGTGGCGATGAGGCGCCAGCCGACCAGAGTGATGAGATTGAGCGAGGTCGCCACGATCATGAAGCTCACCGGCACCGCAACCGGGTCCCCGCCGGCACCGGTGACTCCGCGCAGGACGAGCCCGACGAGGACGGTGATCGCCCAGACGCCGGTGCCCGTGGCCAGAGGAGCGATCGGCCGATCCCACACGGCCGTGAGCAGCCACGCGATGACGAGGGCTGCGACGAAGGGCCACGCTGTGGTCATCAGCCCCTGCGGATCGAAATTGTGAGAATGTGTGTAATGACCGACGATCGTGAACAGAACCACGAGGATGAGGTCGACGATCAGTGCGATGGGGAGATGCGATTTCTTCGTTGCCACGTCCCCGAGTCTAGACCTTGGAGGAGAATCAGATGCTCAGAGTCAGGCGCGTCATGGGGGCCGAGACCGAGTTCGGCCTCAGCCAGCCGGGCAACCCGCGGGCGAACCCGATGCGGGACTCGGCGCGTGTCGTCGACGCCTATGCCGGTCTCCGCGGGCTGAAGTCCTCCCAGAACTTCTGGGACTTCGCCACCGAGTCTCCGCTGGCCGATGCCCGCGGCTTCTTCATGAACATCGCCGACGCCGATGCCACCCAGCTGACCCACGTCCCGGCCGACGATGTCGAAGCCCAGTATCTGGCGAATGTCGTCACGGAGAACGGCGCCCGCTACTACGTCGACCACGCCCATCCCGAATACTCCTCCCCGGAGGTGCTCACCCCGCGCGATATCGTCACCTTCGACCGAGCCGGCGACCTCGTCGCATTGGAGTCGGTGCGGACGCTCGAGAAGAGCGCGGAGCCGGTCAATCTGTACAAGAACAACACGGACTCCAAGGGAGCTTCCTACGGCACCCATGAGAACTACCTCGTCGACCGGTCCACGGACTTCGATGACATCGTGGCCGGCCTCGTCCCGTTCTTCGTCACCCGTCAGATCCTGTGCGGATCGGGACGGGTCGGCATCGGTCGCGAGGGGGAGGGCAAAGGCTTCCAGATCTCGTCCCGGGCGGACTTCTTCGAAGCCGAAGTGGGACTCGAGACGACCCTGCGGCGGCCCATCGTCAACACCCGTGACGAACCGCACGCCGACCCGGCGAAGTACCGCCGTCTGCACGTGATCATCGGCGACGCCACGCTGGCGGAACCGGCGACGTTCGTCCGCTTCGGATCGACCTCCCTCGTCCTCGGACTCATCGAGGCCGGACTGGCGCCGCGGATCGAACTCGCGGATCCCCTGCAGTCGCTGTGGGACGTCAGCCACGACCTGGGCCTGTCGGCCCCGCTGCCGCTGGCCGACGGGACGACGAAGACGGCCCTGGAGATCCAGGAGATCTTCTATTCCGCCTGTCTCGAGCACGCCGACCCGGATGATGTCGAGACGAGCGAGGTGCTCGCCGAATGGCGCCGATTCCTCGACGGGCTCTCGACCGATCCGACGACTCTGGCCGACTCCATCGACTGGGTCGCCAAATGGGTGCTGCTGTCAAGCTACCGCTCCCGGGAAGGAATCGACTGGGACCATCCGAAGCTCGCCCTCATCGACGTCCAGTACCACGATGTGCGCCCGGAGAAGGGGCTGTTCCACAAGCTCGAACGGGCCGGACGCATCCGCCGGATGACCACAGACGCCGAGGTCGAAGCCGCCGTGACCAACGCCCCCGACGGGACCCGGGCGTTCCTGCGCTCCCTGGCGGTCAGCCGCCTCGGCGAGGATCTGGTGGCCGCGAGCTGGGATTCGCTCGTGCTCAACGCGGGATCCTTCGGCGTGGTGCGCCTGCCCATGCACGAACCGCTCAAGGGCACCCGCGAACTGCTTGCCGATCGGGTTGAGGGAATCGGGACCGCCGAGGGCCTGCTGGAGGCACTCGGAGTGGATAGACTGAGCGTGAAGAACGACTGAAGGAGTGTGAGATGAGCTCGCAGGAACAGGTCCAGAGAGACAAATCGTCCGGTGGGGGAGACGCCCCCGTCGATCCGCCGGAGGCAGTGCAGGGACAGATCAACACTCAGAACGTCGACTCCATCCTCGACGAGATCGACGGTGTGCTCGAATCGAATGCGGAGGAGTTCGTCAAGAACTTCGTACAGAAGGGCGGCCAATGAGATGGCAGGATTCCCTCCTGCCTTCTTGAGTTCGACGAGCAACTCCTTCGTCGAACTCGCCCGCTCCCTGGCGCCCGAAGCGCTGCCGCACCCCGGCGGCCGGGATCTGGCCGAACAGGCCCCGGACGGCACGACGATCATCTGCTTCCGCACGGCCGGCGGAATACTCATGGCCGGTGACCGGAGGGCGACGATCGGCAACCTCATCGCGTCGCATTCGATGGAGAAGGTCGATGCCGCCGATGACTTCTCCGTCATCGGCATCGCCGGCACCGCCGGTGTCGCACTCGACCTCATCCGGCTGTTCCAGCTCGAGCTCGAACACTACGAGAAGATCGAAGGCGCGCGCCTCTCGCTCAACGGCAAAGCCAACCGCTTAGCGGCGATGCTGCGCGGAAACCTCGGCCTGGCGATGCAGGGTCTGACCGTCGTCCCGCTGTTCGCCGGAGTCGACGAATCGAGACCGCAGGGTCAGATCTTCAGCTTCGACGTCACCGGCGGAAAGTACGAAGAGCACCGGTTCCATTCCATCGGCTCCGGATCCGGGTTCGCCCGCGGGGCACTGAAGAAGCTGTGGCGGGCCGATCTCGACCACGAGCAGGCGATCTCCGTGGCCGTCGAAGCCCTCTTCGACGCCTCCGACGACGATTCGGCGACCGGCGGGCCCGATTTCGTCCGCCGGATCGCCCCGACGATCTGCACCGTCGACCTTGACAACGGTGTCACCGAAATCGATTCGGCCACCGTCCTGGACACCGCCACCGAGGTCGTCGCCCGCCGCACCGCTGCCGCCCGGTGATGACCACGGCACCGTTACCGCGAAAGGATCGTGGATGAGTCAGGCACCGTTCTACGTCTCGCCCGAACAGCTGATGAAGGACCGGGCGGACTTCGCCCGCAAGGGCATCGCCCGAGGCCGGTCCGTCGTCGTCATGCGCTTCGACGAAGGCATCCTGCTGCTGGCGGAGAACCCGTCACCGACGCTGCACAAGATCGCTGAGATCTACGACCGGATCGGCTTCGCCGCCGTCGGCAAATACAACGAATTCGAGACGCTGCGCCAGGCCGGAGTCCGCTACGCGGACCTGCGCGGGTACTCCTACGACCGCACCGACGTCACCGCTCGGGGACTGACGAACGCCTACGCACAGACGCTGGCCGGAGTCTTCACCACCGAATCGAAGCCCTTCGAAGTCGAACTCGTCGTCGCCGAGCTCGGAGTCGCACCGGAGGGGGACCAGCTCTACCGACTCAGCTACGACGGGTCCGTCATCGACGAGACCGAACACGTGGCCATCGGCGGTCAGGCCGATGCGATCACCGCCTCCCTGGCCGGAGTGCGCAGCTCGCAGATGACTCTGCGGGAAGTGTTCGACCACGGCGTGGCCGCGCTGGGAGCCGCCACCCAGGCGACCTTGGACACCGATGCGCTGGAGGCCGCTGTCCTCGACCGCACCACGACGAAGCAGAGGACATTCCGACGCCTCGACGATGCGGCGATGAGCCGACTGCGGGAGGACTGAGTGGCACGCATCTACGGACTCGAAACCGAATACGGACTCGCCCACACCGCCGATTCAGAGGGCCGCCGCATCGGCCCCGAGGAGATCGCCCGCTACCTCTTCCGACCCGTCGTCGAATGGGGCCGGTCCTCGAATGTGTTTCTCCCCAACGGGTCACGCCTCTACCTCGACGTCGGATCCCACCCGGAATACGCGACTGCCGAATGCGATGACTTAGGCGATCTGCTCGCCCAGGACCGGGCCGGCGAAGGCCTGATGATCGATCTGCTTGACAAGGCACAGTCCGCGCTCGAGGCCGACGACATCGGCGGACGCGTGCACATGGTCAAGAACAACACGGACGCGGCAGGAAACTCCTACGGTTCCCACGAGAACTTCCTGATCCGCCGCACACTCGACTTCAACCGGCTGACCACGGTGCTGCTGCCCTTCCTCGTCTCGAGGCAGCTGCTCGTCGGGGCCGGAGCCGTCATCCCCCGCCGTTCGGCGTTCGCCCCCGACGAGGAGGCCGACCGGTCGGAGATGATGTTCGGCCTCTCCGCCCGCTCCGATGTCATGTGGGAGGGACTGTCCTCGGCGACGACGCGGTCGCGACCGATCATCAACGCGCGCGACGAACCGCACGCGGACGCGGAGAAGTACCGGCGGCTGCACGTCATCGTCGGGGATTCCTCGATGTCGACGGCCACCTCGGCGCTCAAGATCGGATCCGCGGTGCTCATGCTCGACCTCATCGAACAGGGCGCCAGGATCCCGGAGAACGGGCTGCGCCACCCGGTGCGCGATATTCGTCTCGTCGCCCGCGACCTCACCGGGCAGGTCGTGCTCGAACGTACGGACGGGACCACGACGACTCCGCTGGGACTGCTCGGCGACTACCGGGATCGGGCCCAGCGGATCGTGGAATCCGGGGAGCACAGCCTCGGCGATGATGATCTCGCCCACTATGTCATCGATCTGTGGACACGGATGCTCACAGCCGTGGAATCCCAGGACTTCTCGAGCGTGGACACGGAGATCGACTGGGTGATGAAACGCACCCTCATCGAGCGGTCCATGCAGCGCGGCATCGCCGATATCGCCGATGCGCGCATTCACCGCCTCGACATCGCCTTCCACGACATCACCCCCGCAACGGGCCTGTTTCCCAAACTCGAAGCCGCCGGGATGGCGAAGAGCCTCGTTCCCGCCGAGGCGGCCGAGCGGGCCAAGGACACACCGCCGGCGAGCACGCGCGCTGCGATCCGCGGCGAATTCGTGCGCGCCGCTCACGCCGCCCGTCGGGACTACACCGTCGACTGGGTGCACCTGCGGCTCAACGACGAATCCGGTCGAGCAGTCGCGCTCAAAGACCCGTTCGCGACGACTCACCCGCAGGCGGAAACACTCATCGCGGGCCTGTAAGATCGCCCTGTGATCCGGTCGAGCCCCCATCCGGGCACGGCCTCCCGTGACGAAAGGAAACCAGTGCGCACCAAAGTGCTCAGCGCCATCGCGGCCGGCCTGCTGCTGCTCTCGGCCTGCGGACAGGGTGAGGAGTCAGAGGACTCGACCACACCTCCGCCGTCGGTGGCCGCTCAGGACGCGAAGTCGACCGGTCTCGACGACATCACCGTCGACGGCAAGATCGGGAAGAAACCCGAGGTCAGCTTCGAGGCTCCACTGGTCATCGACGAGACCGAGAAGAAGGTGCTCAAGAAGGGCACCGGCGACAAGATCGCCGAGGGCGAGCAGGTCACGGCACAGATGACACTGGTCTCCGGCACGACCGGCAAGACCGTCGAGTCCAGCTACGATTCGGATTCCGCCGCCGGATTCCCCATGGACAAGGCCCAGATCTCCGAAGACCTCTTTGACGCGCTCATCGACGTCAAGGTCGGATCGCGCGTGATGATGTCGCTCAACGGCAGCGCCCAGCAGGGCGAAGCCTCCCAGACGCTGGTCTACATCATCGATGTCGAGGACACGACGAAACCGCTGACTCGCGCCGAAGGCACGAAAGCCGACCAGTCGGACAACCCCGTCACCGTGAAGTGGGGTGACGACGGTGCTCCGTCGATCTCGAAGCCGAAGGGCAAGAAGCCGACCGAGCTTGAGTCCTACACGACGATCGAGGGCGAAGGCCAGGAGGTCAAGAAAGGCCAGAGCGTCTCCGTGAAGTACTCCGGTTGGCTCTGGGACGACACGTCGAAGACCTTCGACTCGAACTGGAAGAAGGGCGGACAGCCTTTCGTCGTCGCCCCGGTCGGCGAGGCTCAGGTCATCGACGGCTGGAATGAGGGACTCGTCGGTCAGAAGGTCGGCGACCAGGTCGTCCTCGTCGTCCCACCGGACAAGGGCTATGGCGAACAGGGCAGCGAACCGTCCATTCCCGGCGATGCGACACTGATCTTCGTCGTCGACATCCTCTCTGCCCAGGGCTGAGACCCAACGGTCCGACACCGAGCGACACCTCAACAGAACCGACACCAGGAGGAACATATGAGCAAGCAGAAGCCCGAAGTCGACTTCCCCGGCGGAGACGCCCCGACCGAGCTCATCATCACCGATGATGTGATCGGCACCGGCGCCGAGGCGGGGTCCGGCGACACCGTGAGCGTGCACTATGTCGGAGTCGCCTATTCCACGGGCGAAGAGTTCGACGCTTCGTACAACCGCGGCACCCCGCTGGAGTTCCGTCTCGGCTCCGGAATGGTCATCTCCGGCTGGGACCAGGGCATCCAGGGGATGAAGGTCGGCGGACGCCGCACCCTGCAGATCCCGCCGCACCTGGCGTACGGCGACCAGGGGGCCGGCGGGGTCATCGGGCCCGGTGAGTCCCTGATCTTCGTGTGCGACCTCGAGAACGTGCGCTGAGAGACAGCAATAGGACCAACACGCGCTGATTCTGCCTGAGACGACTGTGGCCGGGTTCTTCGGAACCCGGCCACCTCTGTCTTTCCCGACGCGGAGGGGGATTCTGCGAGGACGAGGCGGCGGACTGAGTGTTCGACGTGGTCAGCGGCGGGCGAGTTCGGCGGCGCACCGTCCCGCAGCGGCCGCGGCGAGGAACGATGCGGCATCGGCCGGCAGCTTCCTGCCCATCGTCGACAGCCGCACCGGGGAGGTGCCCAAGGCATCCCACAGCCCGGTCAGGTCGACATCGACGAGATCATGCATCTGCAGACGAGGCAGCTGTCCGGCCACGGTCTCGGCCACGACATTCGGGTCCGGATCCATCTCGGCCCGCTCCGCCTCGGCGAGGGTGGAGAAATCGGGCACCGGCACGGTCATCCCCGCCCGGGCGACCTCACTCAGCGGAGTCAGCGAATGATGGGAGATGCCGAAATGACGGCCTCGGGCATCGGCATTCGACATCCGCAGCAGACCGACCGGACGCCCGCCGAGGAGGGCCGCGGCATTGAGATGCTCACCGGTGACCAACCCCGAATACCCGTACTTCGTGCCCGTGCCCAGATTCCCGGGACCCTGAGCGACGATGGCGATGTCGGCGGCCATCACGTGCTTGGCCGCGAGCAGCCCCGTATGGATGGTCACAGCTTCCAGATCACCGCCCCAGGCCTGGCCGGTGCTGATCGACCCGCTCAGCCACCCGGCGTCCTTGAGCCCGGCGACGGCCTGCGAGAACGGGGCCGGCAGTGCCGCACCGTCGCTGAGCACATACACCACTGACAGGGACGGGTCGACGGCACGGATTCCGGCGATCACCGCGGGCAGAGCCGAATGCAGGTCGGCCACGACCACGGGCATGCCGTCGAGGTGTTCCGCCTCGGCGAGGGTGGAATGATGCTGCGATTCCTGATCGTCGACGCCGAGGACCATCGTCTGCAGGGGCGAATAGCGGTCCTTGACCAGATGACCGGGACCTTCCGGCGGGTCGGCCGGCAGGGCATCGGGCAGGGCGATGATGAGTCCGAACCCTCCCGTGCCCAGACGCTTCGCGAGAGCCGAGACATTGACGATGACGGCGTCGGCCGTCGTCGGCTGCCCGACGGCATCGGTATAGGCGACCGCCCGGATGGATCTCACATCGGTGCCCGGCAGAGCCTCGTCCAGTTCGACGTCGACCTCTGTGTATCCTGGCCGGGTGGAGCGAATCGCTGCGACGATTCCTTTGCGCCAATGAATCATGGTCCCAAGACTATCGCCCGGCCTAGGTTACGGTGGAATCGTGAACACACCCCGCACCAGCAGACAGAGACAGCAGACCGAACGTCTGATGAATCTGCTGATCGCCCTGCGCGCGTCCCGCGGTTGGGTGTCGCGCAAGACTCTGATGAGCGCCATCGACGGCTATTCCGGACTCGACGAGGTCGCCTTCGATCGCAAATTCTCCCGCGACAAGGAACTGCTGCGGCATATGGGCATCACCATCGCCACCCGAGCCGAACACGACTCCTACGGTGATGTGGGGGAGACCGGCTACCGGATCTCCACCGCCGACTATGCGATGGACGACGTCGATCTCACCCCCGCCGAGGTGGCCGCCGTGACCGTGGCCGCCGCATTCTGGTCCGAAACCGAACTCGGGGAGTCCTCCGCCCAGGCGCTGACGAAGCTGCGCGCTCTCGGCATCGACCTCGATCAGTCCGCGGACGGGCCGGGAGCCGTCGACCCGGGCACCGCCGCGCACAGGCTGGCCAGCGCGAACTTCGCCGCCGCCCTCCATCACATCAACGCCCGCGAAGCCATCGGATTCCGCTATCACAAGCCCGGCCAGAGCGTGCGGAAGGTGCGCCTGGAACCCTTTGCGCTGCTCAGTCGTGGTGACCGCGTCTACCTCTTCGGCTTCGACCTCGATCGGCAGGCGCGTCGCACCTTCCGACTCTCCCGCGTCGAGGGTGGAATCGCGAAGCTCGGCGGCCGTGAACCCGGAGACTATGAGATCCCCGAGGACTTCTCCCCGCAGCTGGCGCTGCAGTCGAGCTCGGAGATGGCCGTCGTCGCCGAGGCGACGCTGCGCATCCGCGCCCACCGGGCCGATCCGCTGCGACGCCGACAGATCCGCAGCGACGGAGACGAAGTGATCATCGGCTGTTCCGATGTCGACGCCCTGGCCGCTGAGATCGTCGGTTTCGGTGATGCCGTCGATGCCGTCGACCCGCCCGAGCTCGTGCGAGCCGTCGACCGCAGACGCGAGGCGATCCGGGAGTCGCTCAACCGCTTGGGAGGCGCCAGTGTCCTCAGCGCGTGAACGTCTCACCCGGCTGCTCAGCCTCGTGCCCTACCTCGACGCCCATCCGGGAGCGGATCTCGAAGACACTGCCGCCTACTTCGGCATCGACTCCGACACTCTCATCGACGATCTGCAGCTGCTCTTCGTCACCGGCCGACCCGGACATATGCCCGATGACCTCATCGATGCGTCCTGGGAGGGCGGACAGATCTTCATCTCCAACGCCGAGGAGGTCTCCGTGCCCGTGCGGCTGAGTGCCGAGGAGGCCGGCGTCCTCGTCCTCGCCCTCGACATGCTCTCGTCCCTGCCCGGGCTCGACTCCGAAGCGGTGGCCACTGCGGCGTCCAAACTGCGTGTGGCGGCGGGGGAGAACCTGCGCACCGCGGTCGATGTCAGTCCCATCGACGTCGATGAGGAGCTGCTGGCCGCTCTGCGGCAGGCCGTCGAGGACGGGACGGCGCTGCGCATAGACTACTACGTGGGGTCCCGCGACGAACTCACGACGCGGACCATCGCCCCGACCCGTCTCGTGCCCGGCGCCGATTGGTATGTCGACGCCTGGTGCTATTCGGCCGGGGCTCCGCGCCGTTTCGCCCTGGGCCGCATCCGGTCCTGGGAACCGGCGGCGCACCCCCCGATGTCGGTGAGCGAAGCGGCGACGACCTCATACGAGGTCACCCTCGGTCTCGCGGCGAGAGGAGCATGGCTGGCAGATGAACTCGACGTGACGAATCGGGAATATCTCGACAGCGGTGAGACGAGTGTGCGTATCCGTCTGCTCGTGCACTCGGTGGCTTGGCTCAGCCGGTTTCTGCTCTGTCACGCCGATGTGATCACCGAAATCGATGACACCGAAGCGGTTGCGGCCGCTCTGCGCAGGCTCGGCTGAGACGAAGACCGCGTCCGAATGTGGATGAAAGGCTCAGCCGCAGCGCGTAGAATCGTCCACAGCATCAACAATCCAAGGAGAGCTCCCCATGAAACCGAGTTTCGTGCAGATCGCGATCGTGATCCTCATCATCGTGATCATCTTCGGCGCACCCAAACTGCCGCAGCTGGCCCGAAGCCTGGGACAGTCGATGAAGATCTTCAAGTCCGAGGTCAAGGATCTGCGCGGCGACGAGGACGAATCCGGCACGAGCAAGACCACCGAGCCGGGAGCGCTCAATCAGAACTCCTCGACCGATTCCGCCGCGGCCACCGGTGAGACCACCGGAACCGAGGAGTCGCGGCGAGAGAAGCAGGACCCGCAGTCTCACGAGAAGTGAAAGAGAACAGTCAGCGGAAGCCATCTCGATCACGGAAGAGCAATCCTGAGAAGAAGATGCCCGTCGTCGGGCACCTCGTCGAGTTGCGCAACCGGGTCATCATCTCCGCCATCGCCATGGCCCTCGGTGCGGTGGCCGGCTGGTTCCTCTACGATCCCGTCCTCGATATCCTCCAAGAGCCGATCCGGACCATCCGAGACAACGGCGGTCGGATGGCCGAGATCAACTTCGCCGGAGTCGCCTCGCCCTTCGACCTGAAGATCAAACTCTCGTTCTTCATCGGTCTCTTCCTCTCCTGCCCGATCTGGCTCTATGAGGTCTGGGCCTTCATCGTGCCGGGTCTGAAGCGGAAGGAGAAGCTGTACTCCCTCGGATTCCTCGGCGCGGCGATCCCGCTGTTCCTGGCCGGGTCGACGATGGCGTTCTTCGCGCTGCCCAACGCGGTGAAGGCGCTGACCTCGTTCACCCCCGAGGGCGGCACGAACATCATCCCGGCACAGGACTACCTGAGCTTCGTGATGGTCATCATCGTGGTCTTCGGACTCGCCTTCGTCCTGCCGGTGCTCATGGTGGGACTGAACATGCTCGGGATCCTGTCGGCGGAGAGGATCAAGAAGTCGTGGCGCATCATCGTCATGCTCGTCTTCCTGTTCGCCGCGATCGCCACCCCGACTCCGGACGCAATGTCCATGTTCTTCCTCGTCATCCCCATGATGACGCTGTTCTGCCTGGCGTGGGTGATCTGCGTCTTCAACGATCGCCGACGCAAGAAGCGGCTCATCGCGCAGGGCCTGTGGGTCGACGAGGACGAACTGACCGACGAAGAGAAGAATGACTGACTCCACACCACTTTCGACCGACACCTCTGCGGAGCAACCGCTGAGCCCCTCCGCCGCCTATGCCGACTTCAAGGCGCGTGCAGAGTTCGCGCGCACACCCTTGGGCGAGTTCATGGAGCGCACCGAGTTCGACCTCGACGACTTCCAGATCGAAGCCTGCAGCCATCTGCAGGAGGGCGAGGACGTGCTGGTCACCGCGCCGACCGGAGCGGGCAAGACGCTCATTGCGGAGTTCGCTGTGCAATTGGCGCGGGGCGAGGGCAAACGGATCTTCTACACCACGCCGATCAAGGCGCTGAGCAATCAGAAGTTCAATGACCTCGCCGAGGTGCACGGAGCCGAGAACGTCGGGCTGCTCACCGGTGACACCTCGATCCGACGCGACGCGCCGATCATCGTCATGACCACCGAAGTGCTGCGCAACATGCTCTACAACGATGTGGCAGGTCTGGCGGATCTCGGCTTCGTCGTCCTCGACGAAGTCCATTACCTCGCCGACCGGTTCCGCGGCCCCGTGTGGGAAGAGGTCATCATCCACCTTCCCGACCGTGTGCAGATGGTGTCGCTGTCGGCGACGGTGTCCAACGTCGAGGAGTTCGGTGCCTGGCTGCGCGAGGTCAGAGGACCGACGACGATCGTGTCGACGAGCCACCGGCCCGTGCCCCTGGTCAACCATGTCCTCGTCGGCCACCGGATGTACGACCTGTTCACGCACACCGATTCCGATCGGATCGACCCGGCGCTCAACCATGCCACGCGCACTCACGGGGGACCGCGCTCGAAGCGCGCGCGTGCCACCCGGGCGCGGTTCCGTCGTCCCAGCCGCACTCAGGTGGTGGCCTCCCTCGCCGAGGCGGCCATGCTGCCGGCGATCATGTTCATCTTCTCCCGCAACGGCTGCGACGAAGCCGTCGAACAGTACCTGAGCACGGGCACCGACCTGAATTCGAGGGAAGAGAAGACGATCGTCAACGCCGCTCTCGAATCCCTGCGCGATGAGCTCGCCGATGAAGACCTCGGCATCCTCGGCTATCACACCTTCCGTGAGGGTCTGCTGCTCGGCGTGGCCGCCCACCACGCGGGGATGATCCCGCAGTTCAAGCAGCTCGTCGAAGAGCTGTTCTCGCAGGGAATCATCAAGGTCGTCTTCGCCACGGAGACCCTGGCCCTGGGCATCAACATGCCTGCACGCACCGTCGTACTCGAGAAGCTCGTGAAGTTCAACGGCGAAGCGCATGTGATGATCACGCCGGGGGAGTACACGCAGCTGACCGGACGGGCCGGTCGCCGCGGAATCGATCGAATCGGCCATTCGGTCGTGGTGTGGCACCCGACCATCGAAGTCAGCGAGCTGGCGGCCCTGGCCTCGAACCGCTCCTACGCGCTGAACTCCGCTTTCGGACCGACCTACAATATGACGGCGAACCTGCTGTCGCGGATGGGCTCGGACGAAGCCGCCAAGGTGCTTGAAACCTCGTTCGCCCAGTTCCAAGCCGATAAGGCCGTTGTCGGCCTGGCCCGGAAGGTGCGAAAGAACGAAGCCACGATCGAGGCGTACGAGAAGTCCATGCACTGCGATCTCGGCGACTTCTCCGAATACGCCGGACTGCGTCGGGCGATCTCGGACACGCAGAAGCAGGAGACGCGGACGAAGTCGCGGAACAAGCAGCGCGATATCGTCGAATCACTCACCGCACTCAAGATCGGCGATGTGGTGATGATGCCTGCGAAACGGGTCGGCGGACGCGCGGTCATCATCGCCCCGATGAGCAACAAGGACGGCGTCTCCCGACTGCCCACCGTGCTCACCGAGCAGGGCAAGGTGTGGCACCTGCGCCCGCACGAGGTGACCGAACCCGTCGCCTCTCAGGGGCGAGTACGGGTGCCGAAGAAGTTCAACCACCGGCAGGCAGGCGATCGCAGGCAGCTGCTGTCCATCCTCGATGCCGCCGTTCACGACGGTCGGGTCGATTCCGAAGCTCACTGGGAATCGAGCCGGCAGCATCAGGGCGAAAGCACCACCGTGACCGAGCTCCAGGCGCAGATGCGGGCACACCCCTGCCATGACTGCCCGGACCGGGAGCTCCACGCTCGATGGGCCACCCGTGCTGACAAGCTCATCAGGGAGAACGATTCGCTCATCGCCCGCATCGAAGGCCGCACCACTTCGATCGCTTTGGTCTTCGACCGTGTCCAGGATGTGCTGCGCGGTCTCGGTTTCGACCCCGCACACTCGACGATGCTGCGCCGCATCTACGGAGAACGTGATCTGCTGGTGGCGCTGACGATCCGCGCCGGTCTGTGGGACCGCCTCGATGAGCCGGAACTCGCGGCCTTCGCGTCGATCTTCGTGTTCCAGTCGCGCAGGGACACCCTCACAGCGCACCGGGCCCCGAGCGCCGATCTCAAAGCCGTCTGCGACGAATCCGAGACGATCTGGCGTCGGCTCTTCCACCTCGAAGAGCAGCATGCGCTGAACACGACGGACGAACCGGACCGTGGCCTGATCAGACCGATGTACCGGTGGACCGAAGGCAAAACGCTCTCGGAGTCCCTGCGGGGCAGCGATATCGCCGCCGGAGACTTCGTCAGATGGGCCAAACAGAGCCTCGATCTGCTCGGTCAGGTCGCTGAAGTCATCGATGCGGAGACCGCAGTGCGGGTGCGTCGCACGATCGAAGCCATCCGTCGCGGAGTCGTCGCCGACTCCTGACCGTCGCCGGAATCTGTCCGTCGTCGTCACCGGACAGAGTGGGCACCTTGATCGATACGGGCTCGAGACCGGGCCTCGGCTCCCCGCAGGAGCCGGGGCCCGGTCTCACCGTCTCAGCGGCGGACCTTCTTGACGATGTTCTCGATATCGGAGCCGAATGCGTTCTCGGTCGTCAGATAGGTCCACGTCGACGACGGACGTTTGAGACCATGCGATTCGAGATCGATTCCCTCATCGGTGATCGTCGCCTCCTCGATCGTCGCCTTCGAATCGTCGATCACATCTGACCAGAACGACGAGAAGACGCGGATCGACTCTGTGTTGAACGCTTCGTGCGGTTTCTCCCGGGCGAAGGTGCGCAGGTGGATGCCCTCACGCAGATCGTTGAGGAAGGCGAGGTGATCGACCCAACGCGCGTCGAGGTGGAAGAGCATGACTTCGCGGAGAACCGACTCCAGCAGCTCCTCCGAATGCTCCTGTGCGATCTCATCGGCACGGTCGCCGAGTTCGTCTCGCAGCTGACTGACCGGTTCGTCGTCCTTGCGGATCTCGGCTCGGCGTTCGAGGACGAGTTCGCGCTGTTTGGCCATGAGTTCATTGAAACGCCAGGTGTCACGGTGCAGTGCGGTGTTCTGCCCCTCGGCGATGCGCTGAGCATGCTCGACGAGGCCGAGAGCGCGCTTGGACTCGATGAGCCCGGTCTCGTCGCCCTCGGAGACGAAGCGCTGGATCTCGGGAACCCTGGTGAGCAGTTCATCTTCGAGGCTGGTGAAGAACACGGACGTGCCGGGATCACCCTGACGACCCGCACGACCGCGCAGCTGGTCATCGAGACGCGAAGAGGGATAGCGACCGGCACCGATGACGAGGAGACCGCCGGCATCGGCGACGTCATCGTCGGCCAGACGGATATCGGTGCCGCGTCCGGCCATCTGAGTGGACACCGTCACCGCACCGGGCGCACCCGCCTTCGCGATGATCTCGGCTTCCCGGGAATCGTCCTTCGCATTCAGCACCGCGGCTTCGATTCCGCGTTCGGTCAGCCGATCGGCCAGGGACTCGCTCTCGGCCACCGACGAGGTGCCGATGAGCACGGGACGGCTGCGGGCATGATTGTCGGCGACCTCTTCGACGATCGCGCGTTCCTTCGACTCCTGGTAGGTGAACAGGCGATCGGGTTCGTCGATGCGGATCACGGGCAGGTGAGTGTCGATGGGCACGATCTCCAGCCCATAGAATTCGCGCAGGTCGTCGCCGACGGCCAGCGCGGTGCCGGTCATTCCGCACACCGTCGCATAACCGTGGATGAGCTCCTCGACGGTCATCTGGTCGAGGATCTCCCCGCTGTCGGTGGCCTCCAGGCTCTCCTTGGCTTCGACAGCGGCTTGGAGCCCGTCGGGCCAGCGCTGGAGTTCGGCGACGCGACCGCGGGAGGAGGAGATGAGTTTGATCCGTCCGTCGACGACAAGGTAGTCGACATCGCGTTTGACCAGTGCCCGGGCGTGGAGAGCGAGGTTGACGGCGGCGAGCGTCTCGGCATCCTCTCCGAAGAGTGCGACCTCGAGTTCTTCTTCGACCCGGTCGACTCCGGCGTCGGTGAGTGAGACGGCATGACGGTCGGCGCTGACCTCATAGTCGGTGTCCGGGCTGAGCCGGGACACGAGTGCTGCGATGGCGGCATCGGTGTCCTGCACACTGGCAGAGCCCGCGAGGACCAGCGGCACGCGCGCTTCGTCGATGAGCACCGAGTCGGCCTCATCGACGATGACGACATCACGTTCGGGGACCCGCTGATCGGCATCATCGGTGAGGAACCGATCACGGAGGACGTCGAATCCGACCTCGGTCACCGAGGCGTAGACGACCTCGGCACGGTAGGCCTCACGGCGTTCGTCGTCGGTCTGCGCACCGGAGATCGCGGCGGATTTCACACCGAGGAGGTCGAACAGCGGCTTCATCCAGCTGCGGTCACGGACGGCGAGGTAGTCGTTGACGCTGACGACGTGCACACGTCGTCCCTGGAGGGCGTAGCCGGCTGCCGCCAGGGCACCGACGAGAGTCTTGCCCTCACCGGTGGCCATCTGCACGATGCTGCCCTGCAGGAGCCCGACGAGCCCGCGCAGCTGTGTGTCGTAGGCCCGTTCGTCCAAGACCCGCTCACCGGCTTCGCGCGCCAGAGCGCAGTAGCGGATGAGCGTCTGCTGCTGGCTGCCCGATGTGAAGACCTCAGCGGCGGCTTCCGTGAGCTCGGCATCGCTGAGCTCGGAGAATTCGCGCCCGGCCGCTCCCAGATCGTCGACGGCGCGCTCGAACCAACCTGTCGTCTTCTCCGCATGAGAGCCGGGTCGGTTGAGCAGGCGAGAGAGAAATCCCATTGTCGTCCTTCGTCGTGTGTACGTCGGTGTCGAGTCTAGCGTTCAGCACATCGGCCACGAACCGTCGACGACTGCTTCGGCGTTGCCCTTCTTCCGCAGCCAGGCCTGCAGCCGTGCCGCCTGTGAGCGCTTCCAATCGGCCTGCGCGGCCATGATCTCAGCGTTGCTGAGCACAGAGATTTCCGTGGACTTTTCGGCCAATGCTCGGGAAATGTCCAGAGCGGCCAGGGCATCGGCAGCGGCATCGTGGGCGTCGAGGAGTTCGACCTGGTAGATCTTCGCCGTTTCGATCAGCGTCCGCTTGCCCCTGCGGTAGGGATCGATGTTCTTGTCGACGACGAAGGTGTCGACGATCGTCGGGATGATCGACGGGAAATCGATGTCCGGGCGGTGGCGAGCCACCTCGGCGGCCATCACGCTGAGGTCGTAGACGACGTTGTGTCCGACGACGACGGCGCCTTCCTCCCTGAGTGCGGCGAACTCCGCACACAGTTCGCTGACCACCTGAGCGGCGGCCGCACCGTTGGCCTGAGCGAATTCGGTCGTGATTCCGTGAACCGCTCGCGCCGATTCCGGGATCTCGATTCCCGGATTGGCCAGCCACGTGCGCACCTGTGCGGCCGAGTCGACGAAGGCGGCGGTGACGATGCGGGCAGTGGCCGGTTCGACCCCGGTGGTCTCGAGGTCGAAGCCGACGAGCCGCGACTGCACCCACGAACCGGCACCGCCGGTCCGCGGTGTCGACTCAGCCGATCGCTCCGGCCCCGGCTGTCCCGATGCGCCGCCCTGCATCGGGGCGTCTGCCGGCGCCGAGCCGCCGGTGCCGGCCACGGATTCGAGCGCGGCGATGAGGTTGTCGACGGAGCGACGGATGTTCTGCCCTTCAGCGGCGCTGTCGACTCCAGCGCGGTCGAAACCGTTCGGAACCGACTCGAGGTCGATGCCGTGGTCGACGTCGGTCAGGCAGCGCATGACCTCGAGCGTCTTGTACAGGGTGTCTTCGACCTCGATGATCGTCGCTGCCCGCTTCGGGCTGAGTCCACCGGACTTCACTCCGGCTTTGGCGGCCTTGACGATCGACTCGAGGGAGCCGAAGTTCTCCAGCAGGGTCGCAGCGGTCTTCTCCCCGATGCCGGGAGCTCCGGGGAGACCGTCGGACGGGTCGCCGCGCAACGCTGCGAGCTCACGGTAGCGGGTGCCGTCGGGCACTCCGTAGGCGCTCGGCAGATCGGCCTGGGTCACGGCTTCCCACTCGCCGCCCTTGCGGGGCCGCAGGACGCTGACCTCGGTGGTCGAGTCGAGTAGAGCCAACAGGTCGCGGTCGGGGGAGACGATGACCACGGGGGTCGTCGACTGGGCGGCCATCGTGGCGATGACGTCATCGGCTTCGGTTCCCGCCACCTCGGCGATGGGGATTCCGGCGGCGGCGAGGACACGATTCATGATCGGCAGCTGCACGGCCAGCTCGGGTGGGATCTCCGTTCCCGCTTCCTCATCCTTGACTCGCGCCGCCTTGTATTCGGGCATGATCGCGGTGCGGAAGGCCGGACGCCAATCGGCGTCCATCGTCGCGATCACACGATCGGTGTCGAAGCGGCGCACCATCTGGGCCACGGTGTCGAGCACCCCGCGCACGGCGTTGACCGGATGACCGTCGGCGTTGACGATCGAATCCGGCACCGAATAGAAGGCGCGGTAGTACAGAGCAGGCGTATCTAGCAGAACCAAGGGCTTCACAATCGATGACGATACCCGACCGTCCTGACACAGGTGTAGCCGCAACGGCCGACGGTGTAGCCTGTCGGCTGTGACTATGTACTTTGGTGGAGATGTTTACAGCAGTGTCGACCCTTTTGCGACGGCATTGGGATGCACAGACGGAAAGGTCTCGTTCATCGGTTCCGATGAAGCGGCCAAGGCTCTGGACCCGGAGGCGATCGACCTCGGTGAGGACTTCCTCACCCCGGGCTTCGTCCACGCCGGGCTGGTCGTGGACGGTTCGGCACCGACGGCTGCCGACCTCCACGCGCAGGGGTTCACCCATGTGCATGCGATCGGCACCGCCGAGGCGGTCGCGCAGTTCGCCGCCGACGCTCCGGATGGACTGTCGATCGTCGACTATCCGCAGCTGGGCACTGAGTCCGGTGCGGCCGGGCGCGCGTCGATTGCGGCCGGTGATCTCCTCGGGCTCGGTGAGCTTCCGGCGCTCAGCCTCTTCGTGCTCGTCGATTCGAATGAGCAGCTCACCAGCGTGCTCGACGCTCTGAGCGCCGATGCCGCTCATGCTCAGCGCCACGGATATCGCCTGCGTCTGGGCTTCGCCGTTTCGGAGGCCGAAGTCGAACACCTCGGCCGCAGCGGAGTCGCCATCACCCTCGACCCCGGACAGGCGCAGCCCTTGGCCCAGCTGCTGGCGGCCGGAGCGCAGGTGTCCCTCAGCCATTCCGACCCCTCGCCCTGGGCGGCGGTGCGCAATGCCGTCGTCGGCGACGGCGGGATCGGCGCACGAGCCGCCTTCAATGCCGCGACGCGCTTCGCTCATCGTGCGGCCGGCAATCCCGAAGGCGGAGTTCTCGCTCACGGAGCCGATGCCGACATCGTGCGGTGGAAGGTCGAACGTCTCGTCGTCCAGGTCGCCGACCCGCGCGTCGCGGCCTGGAGCACCGATCCGCGATCGGGAACACCGGGGCTGCCCGAGCTGTCGCCGGACGTGGCGTTGCCCACGTGCGTCGAACTCTGAGTCGAACAGGTCAGGGCAGGGCCGCCTCGGCGAGGTCGGGAGGCCGGGCTCTCGTCGCCCCTGTCGCACATGTCGGCGAGTCCAGCCGACACGCCGACGTGGGGAAAATTTCGATTTCGCTCCTAAGGCTCTGAGCTGGGGAATCAGTCATCCGTCCAGGTCACAGCGATTTTGCAAAGTCTGTGTCGACTACTAGATTCGAAGCGAACATTCCGCTTGCTGCGGGATGGAGTCGGCACCCCCGTCAATAGATAACTCACTGCTTCGGCAGCGTGGTCCGAAGGCGGGGGTGTCGACTCATTGTCCGGACCCGCCACCGCGTATCGTGGAGTCCGTGCTTTCCAAGATTCTTGTCGTCATCCCCACCTTCAACGAACGTCTCGCCCTCCCCGTGACCCTGGCCGGACTGTTCGAACAGCAGCCCGACATCGATGTCCTCATCGTCGATGACGGCTCTCCCGACGGGACGGGGGAGTGGGCAGATGAGCAGGCTCGCGAAGATGCCCGCATCAATGTCCTCCACCGCACCGAGAAGTCCGGACTCGGCATGGCCTATATCGCGGGGTTCGAATGGGCTCTCGAACGTGACTACGAGATCATCTGCGAATTCGATGCCGACGGCTCTCACCGCCCGCTCGACCTCGGACAGCTGCTCGACGCCGCCCGAGAAGGACGAGGCGACCTCATCATCGGATCACGGTGGGTTCCGGGCGGAGAGATCGTCGATTGGCCCAGGTCCCGGTACTTCCTCTCCCGTGGCGCGAACGTCTACGTCAACGCCGTCATGGGTCTGGGAGTCAAGGATGCGACGGCCGGATTCCGCGCGTACACCCGACCGGTGCTCGAAGCTCTCGACCTCTCCGGCGTGCAGTCGCAGGGATACTGCTTTCAGATCGATATGACCTACCGCACCGTCGAAGCCGGTTTCCGGGTCACAGAGTTGCCCATCGTCTTCGTCGAACGCGAGTTGGGCGAATCGAAGATGAGCGGATCGATCATCACCGAGGCCTTCACGAAGGTCGCAGGTTGGGGACTGACCCGCCGTCGCAGGCAGGCACAACGTCTCCTGAGCCGCACCTCGCCGGCCACCTGAACCCCTTATTGCTACCTGACGGCGGCCCAGCAACCTGGCGCCAGGTTGCTGGGCCGCCGTCAGGTAGCAATAGGGGTGGAGGCGCTGATGCGAATGAGGGGGTGCAGGTCCGAAGACCTGCACCCCCTCAGGGTTCTCAGCGCAGCTGAATCAGCTCTGGGCGGGAACCTCGCCGCGGCGGATCGCGAGGCGCTCATCGAGGAGCACCTGGAGTTCATCGAAGGACCGGCGCTCGAGGAGCATGTCCCAGTGGGAGCGCACATGCTTGACGGGCTCGCCATCGGGTTCATTGACTCCCACACGGACGCCGATGCCATGGAGACCGGAATCCCAGGTCGAGGGGACCTCGGCTTCGATCGAGAACGGCACCTTGAAACGGGTGCCGTCTTCGCATTCGAATTCGACCATCTGACGGGGAGCCGGCTCGACGCCCTCTTCGGTTTCGAGGCTGCGCGAGCCCAACTGTGTTCCGCGGAGACTGCGTTCGCTCATATCTAAGACCTTCCGACTCGACTGCACACCTTGGACGCAATGCAACAGTCTACCGTGCCCGAATATTCCTCGCCGACGGCCCGTGACGGCATACGCGTCGTTGCCTCGACCGGAATGTCGCGAGGCCACGTCGGAGGGACGTCGGCTCAGCCGTGCCGGCGCCCCAGCACCTCGAGGCCGAGTTCCACATCATCGGTGACGATTCCGTCGACACCGAGGTCGAGCAGAGACTGCATCGTCTGTTCGTCGTTGATCGTCCAAACATGGACGAGCAGACCCGACTGGTGCGCCCAGGCAACGAAATCAGCGGTGACCACCGGGATCCGCTTGAACGACATCGGCACCTGCAGTGCGTCGACTCCCGGAGGCAGGGGAGCGGCCCCACGATCGGGAACCCCCGGCACTCGACCGAGGGCGAACAGGGCGGTCTCCGTCCTCCCCGTCGACGTGCGCACTCCGGGCAGAGCCGTGCGCAGGCGCCGCAGGGTCGCCGAGTCGAAGGAGGCCAGACGGAGACGATCAGCGGCGTTGAAATTGTGAACGAAGCGAATCATCGGACCGATGCTGTGAGCTGCCTTGACATCGATGTTCCACTGCACCTGCGGCAAGGCTTCGAACAGGGCGTCGAGGCGGGGGAGTCGGCCTCCCGCGAGGAGCTCGACCTCGTCGAGTTCGTCCGCACCGAGTTCGCGGATGG
The DNA here is from genome assembly GCF_011617705.1 of Brevibacterium limosum. Lineage (NCBI taxonomy): Bacteria > Bacillati > Actinomycetota > Actinomycetes > Micrococcales > Brevibacteriaceae > Brevibacterium > Brevibacterium limosum. Next base: position 2,067,355 of record NZ_CP050154.1, read on the forward strand.
AATGGGACAGTCCGGCGATGCGGTTGAGATCGGCATCATGGGCGGCGAAGAGGACGCCGTCGGCGGAGGCGTGGACGTCGGTCTCCATCCACTGCACCCCGACCGCTGCCGCAGCGGCGAAGGCATCGAGGGTGTTTTCGCTCATCCCCGGCCACAGGCCGCCTCGGTGCGCGATGATCTCTGGGTCTGCGGTGACCTCCGGCTGGGAATTCATGGTCCAATCCTAATCAGGGTGTTGATTTCGCAGGGGGTCTGTTCAAGGATGGACGTATGAGCTCACACCGCGAACCCCTCGAACCCGACGACGTCATCGACGCGACCGCGAAGACCCCGACCGAACGTGCACGCCGGGCCGCCGGACGCGCTTACAGCGTTGCGAGCACCGGTGTGAAGAGCGTGCGTGAGGCGGCCTCGACCTCCCGCCTCATCGAAGCCACCGAGAACGGTGTCAACCGCGCGCTCGGGACCGTCTCGCACGCGATCGATGACGCTGTGCGCAGCGGCAAGGTCGAGAGGGCCTTCGACAGGGCTCAGGAAACCGTGACGACGGGAGCCGACGGTGTCCGGAGACTGGTGAAGCGCAAGCCTCGCTGACTCTCACTGCCTGAATCCCACTGCGATCGGCCCCGACCGCGAACAGCCGTCGGGGTTCTGCTGACCGACGATGCGCAGACGTACTCCGTGAGCAGAGTCTCATCCATGTGGCACGCCGATTCGGTGAGCCACATTGCTTTTGTAACAGTTCCTTAATTAGAATCAGTGAACATAACGATCCGATAACTTGGAGTCTCTCCTCAAGCGCACCGTCGCGAGAGGTCTTCCCCTCTGCATCTCCGAGTTGCCGAAGCACTCTCTGATGACGACGAGGAACACCACTGTGGGCAGACACTCAGCACCGAGCACCAAGAAGACCGATTCGATCTTCTCTGCGCTGACAGCGAAGAAGAAGGCCGGCCGCCACGCACCTGTCGGTCGGCAGAACACCGCCGGGGGAGTGCTGGCAGCAGTCCGCACCCGCCCAGTCCTCTCCGCTTTCGTCGTGCCGACTGCCGCAACGGCTGCTGTCGTCGCGTCGAGCTTGGCCATGGCACCCAATGACTCCTCCACAGGCGGCCAGGTCGTGGCCGAAGCTCCGGCTGTCGCCATCTCCGACCCGACCAAGGCCACGGACGAGTTCCTCGCCAAGGCGAAGAAGCAGGCCGAGGAGAAGCCCGCAGACGTCACGATCGACACGCATATCGAGACCCCGAGCCCAAAGCCGTCGAAGACCGCTGACAAGAAGACCGAAGGATCGACCGGCGGGGGAGAATCGTCCAGCGGCGATGCCGCCGATGAGAACGACGGACCGTCGAACTCGGGCGAGTCGGTCGGCGAATCCGGCAGCTGCCCGATGTCGTACTACGGCGGCGGCGACGGCTTCGACGGCAAGCAGACCGCCAACGGCGAGATCTTCGATACGAACAAGCTCACCGCCGCGCACAAGACCCTGCCCTTCGGTTCCAAGGTGAAGATCACGAACACCGCCAATGGCAAGTCCGTGACCGTGCGCGTCAACGATCGCGGTCCCTACCACGGCAGCCGCTGCTTCGACCTGTCGAAGGCCGCCATGGAGGCAGTCGGCGGCGTCGGCGCCGGACAGATCAACGGCAAGTACGAAGTGCAGTGACTGGACCTCTATCTGCGGATTCCGCAGCTGAACGCGCTGGAAAACGAATTTCGAATTGTTCGCTGGCTCAAACATAGGGAATCAGTCGCATTTTGGCGCTACGACGTGTGGATAGTGCATTCGGTGCGAATTCCGTACTCACGAGTTCGACCTTGGCTTTCGACTGTGGTCTGGCTAATCTGAATCCACCACCACACCCCCTTTCGAGGAGATCGCCATGTCGGAAGAATCCTGTGACGTCGTCATCATCGGAGCAGGCCCCACGGGTCTGAGCGCAGCCCGTCGGCTGCACAGGGCCGGACGCAGCGTCGTCGTCCTCGAAGCCCGCGACAGGGTGGGCGGTCGCACCTGGACCGAGCACATCGACGGGCAGATGTTCGAACTCGGCGGACAGTGGATCTCCCCGGACCAGACCGCGCTTCTCGCCCTCGTCGACGAACTCGGCAAGGAGACCTATCCGCGGTACCGTGACGGCGACAGCGTCTACATCGCTCCCGACGGCACGCGCACCGTCTACTCGGGGGAGATGTTCCCGGTAGGGGAGTCGACCCAGGCGGAGATGGAACGTCTCATCGGCCTTCTCGACGAGCTCGCCGTTCGCATCGGTCCGAAGGCTCCCTGGGATGCCGAGGACGCTGCCGAACTCGACTCGATCTCCTTCCACCATTGGCTGCGTCGGCAGTCTGAGGACGAGCTCGCGTGTGAGAACATCGGACTGTTCGTCGCCGGCGGCATGCTGACCAAGCCCGCCACCACCTTCTCAGCACTCCAGGCCATCCTCATGGCCGCCTCGGCGGGATCGTTCACAAACCTCGTCGACGATCATTTCATCCTCGATCGTCGCGTCGTCGGCGGAATGCAGTCGGTTTCGGTGCAGATGGCAGACGAGCTCGGCTCGGACATCGTCCGCCTGGAGCAGCCGGTGCGCCGGATCGAATGGTCGGAGTCCGGCGTCCGCGTCTCGACGGAGGAACTGCGTGTGAGCGCCCGCTCCGCGATCGTCGCCGTTCCGCCGAACCTCTACTCACGCATCACCTACACACCGCCTCTGCCGCGGCTCCAGCAGATCTTCCACCAGCACCAGTCCATGGGACTCGTCATCAAGGTCCACGCCACCTACGACACACCGTTCTGGCGTGAAGACGGGCTCTGCGGAACCGGGTTCGGTGCTTCTCGCCTCGTCCAAGAGGTCTACGACAACACGAACCACGGCGAAGAGCAGGGCACCCTCGTCGGGTTCATCTCCGATGTCAATGCCGATGCCATGTGGGCCCTGGACGAGGAGACCCGGCGGACGAAGATCCTCGAGGCGCTCGCCGAATTCCTCGGTCCGAAGGCTCTCGACCCCCGGGTGTTCTACCTCTCTGACTTCGGTGCGGAGGAATGGACCCGCGGTGCCTATGCGACCAGCTACGACCTCGGCGGTCTGCACCGGTGGGGCCCCTTCCAGAACGACCCGGTCGGGCCGCTCCACTTCGCCAGCTCCGATATCGCCGCCGAAGGCTACCAGCACGTCGACGGAGCCGTGCGCATCGGCACCGCGACCGCCGAGAGGATCCTCGGCGAGAAGTCCTGATCCATGAGCAGCACACAGCCGTCACCGTCGACGAACTCGAGCGGACTGAGCGCCAAGGGGCTCTCCGCCGGCAAGATCGGTGCCATCGGGGGAGCCGTCATCGGCATCTCCTGCATCGCTCCGGCCTATACGCTGACCTCGGGACTGGGCCCGACGATCTCCGAGGTCGGGGTGCACACCCCGGCCGTGCTGCTCATCGGCTTCGTGCCGATGCTGCTGGTCGTCTTCGGCTACCGGGAACTCAATACGGCGATGCCGGACTCGGGGACCACCTTCACCTGGGCGACCAGAGCGTTCGGCCCCTGGCTGGGCTGGATGGGCGGATGGGGCCTCGTCGCTGCCACCGTCCTCGTGCTGTCCAATCTCGCGGCTGTGGCGGTGGACTTCCTGTTCCTCCTGCTGTCGCAGGTGTTCTCCGATCCGTCCATCGCCGAACTCACCCGTGTTCTGTGGATCAACATTCCCGTCACGATCATTCTCACCGCGGCTGCGGCCTGGGTGTCCTACAGGGGCGTCGAGGCCACCGAGAAGCTGCAGGTCTGGCTCGTCGCCTTCCAGGTTCTGGCGCTGGGATGGTTCGTCGTCGCCGCGATCGTGCAGGCCTCGAACGGCACCGCCTTCGACCCGACCCCGGTCTCATTCGACTGGTTCAACCCTCTGTCTGCCGGTGACTTCTCCACCGTCGCGGCCGCAGTCTCCCTCTCCATCTTCCTGTTCTGGGGCTGGGACACGGTGATCACGATGAACGAGGAGGCGAAGGATCCGGAGAAGACCCCGGGCCGGGCCGCCATGCTCACCATCGTGGCGATCGTCATCATCTACATCGCCTGCACGATCGCCGTCATCTCCTTCGCCGGAGTCGGCACCGAGGGGCTCGGGGCAGGCAATCCGGACAACCAGGAATCGATCTTCGCCTCACTCGCCGGCCCTGTCATGGGTCCCTTCGCGGTGCTCGTGTCCGTCGCCGTGCTCTCTTCCTCTCTGTCGTCGCTGCAGGCGACGATGGTCTCACCGTCGCGGACGATCCTGGCGATGGGCCACTACGGAGCGCTGCCGGAGAAGTACGGCCGCGTCTCCCCGCGGTACAAATCGCCGTCCGTGGCCACCGTCACCTCGGCGGCAGCGGCGATCATCTTCTACGTCGTCATGCGCCTGCTCTCGGAGAACGCCCTGTGGGACACGATCACCGCTCTGGGACTCATGGTCTGCTTCTACTACGGCATCACGGGTCTGGCCTGCATCTGGTATTTCCGCCGCAGCCTGTTCGCCTCGACCCGCACGTTCTTCTTCCGGTTCCTGTTCCCGCTCATCGGCGGAGTGACCCTGCTGGTCATCTTCGTCACCACCGCGATCGACTCCCTCGATCCCGACTACGGATCGGGGTCGTCCGTCTTCGGCATCGGACTCGTCTTCGTCCTCGGCATCGGAGTGCTGGCCCTGGGCGTGGTCATCATGATCATCCAATCTCTCCGCCATCCCGACTTCTTCCGCGGACACACCCTGAAACAGGGAGTCGACGAGGGGTGAATGAGCAACTGGTGGCTCTGCGCCGAGTCCGGGACCGCATCGACCGCGAGTTCGACCAGCCCTTGAGCGTGGAGGCCCTGGCCACAGGCGTGCACATGTCCGCCGGGCACCTCAGCCGTCAGTTCAGAGCGGCCTTCGGCGAATCGCCGTATTCGTATCTCATGACGCGCAGGATCGAACGCGCCATGGCCCTCATCCGTCGCGGTGATCTCACGATCACCGAGATCTGCTTCACCGTCGGCTTCTCCTCCCTGGGCACCTTCAGCACCCGCTTCAGCGAACTCGTCGGACTCTCACCGACGCGCTACCGCGACGGTGTCGCCGCAGGCGAGCACCGGCTGCCGACGATCGTGGTGAAGAATGCCCTGCGACCGGTCAGGAATCGAGAAGTCCCACCTGACTGAGCAGTCTACGATTGCTGACATGGACATCTCGATCAACGCCAGCTTCCTGCCGCACATCGATGCGGACGAATCCCTGACCTTCTACCGTGACATCCTCGGCTTCGAGCTGCGCCTCGACGTCGGTGCCGGACGCATGCGCTGGCTGACGGTGGGACCGGTCGGCCAACCCGACACATCGATCGTGCTCACCCCGCCCGTGACCGACCCGACGATCAGCGACACCGAACGGGAGACCATCGAAGGTCTCATCGCCAAGGGCAGCTATGCCGCGATCGTGCTGGCGAGCCCGAACGTCGATGAGACCTTCGCCGAGGTGGAGGCCAAGGGTGCCGATATCGTGCAGGAACCGATGGACCAGCCCTATGGTCTGCGCGACTGTGCCCTGCGGGATCCCGCCGGAAACATGATCCGCATCCAGCAGAGAGGCTGAGACCTGTGCACACCGCAGACAGCCATGACCTCATCCGCGTCAGCGGAGCCCGGGAGAACAATCTCAAGAACTTAAGCGTCGAGATCCCCAAACGTCGCCTGACGGTCTTCACCGGCGTTTCCGGTTCCGGCAAGAGTTCGCTGGTCTTCCACACCATCGCCGCCGAGTCCCAGCGGATGATCAATGAGACCTATTCCGCGTTCGTCCAAGGCTTCATGCCTGCGATGGCCCGACCCGAAGTCGATGTCCTCGAAGGACTGACGACGGCCATCCTCGTCGATCAGGAGCGGATCGGAGCGAACCCGCGATCCACCGTGGGTACGGTCTCGGACATCAATGCGAAGCTGCGCACCCTCTTCGCTCGTCTGGCAGAACCGAACCTCGGGTCGACCAACGCCTACTCCTTCAACGTGGCCACGCTGAGCGGGAAAGGCGCGGTGAGTATCGACAAGGGCGAGGGCAAGCAGGTCGAACGCAGGTCCTTCTCCGTCAACGGCGGAATGTGCCCGCAATGCGAGGGAATGGGCACCGCGACGGACATCTCCATCGCCGAGGTGGTCGATGAGTCGAAATCCTTGGCCGAGGGAGCCATCACGGTCCCCGGGTACAAACCCGGCGGTTGGTCCGTGCGCATGTTCTCCGAATCCGGCTACTTCGACCCGGACAAGCCCGTCGCCGACTTCGATGAGAAGGAGCGGCACTACCTGCTCTACGCCGAAGGTGAGAAGGTCAGGATCAACGGCACGAACATCACCTTCGACGGGCTGATTCCTCGTATCCGCCGGTCGTTCCTGTCCAAGGATCGTGACTCGATGCAGAAGCACATCCGCGAGTTCGTCGACCGAGCCGTCGTGTTCACCACCTGTCCCGACTGCGAGGGAACTCGTCTCAATGCGGCCGCGCGGTCCTCCCTGATCGCCGGTCGGTCCATCGCCGATGTGTGTGCCCTGCAGATCTCGGACATCACGAAATGGCTCGATCAGATCACGCCGGGGGCCGCCTCGGCGCTGCTGAAGTCACTGCGTGCGGACGTGCGCGCCTTCAACGACATCGGCCTCGGGTATCTGTCCCTGGACCGATCGGCGGGATCGTTGTCCGGGGGAGAGGCGCAGCGGATCAAACTGGTCCGCCACCTGGGCTCGTCGCTTACGGACGTCACCTATGTCTTCGACGAACCGACGATCGGTCTGCATCCGCACGACATCCGAGCGATGAACGACCTGCTGCTGGCGCTGCGGGACAAGGGCAACACGGTCCTCGTCGTCGAACACAAGCCCGAGACGATACTCATCGCCGACCACATCGTCGACCTCGGTCCCGGCGCGGGCAGCACCGGGGGAGAGGTCACCTTCACCGGCACCGTCGACGGTCTCCGGGAATCGGATACTCTCACCGGTCGCCACCTCGGATACACCGCCGCACTCAAGGACACGGTGCGGGAGTCGGCGGGTGCACTGGAGATCCGGGGTGCCGGATCGCACAATCTGCGCGACGTCGATGTCGATGTGCCCCTCGGCGTGCTCACCGTCGTCACCGGGGTCGCCGGTTCGGGCAAGAGCAGCCTCATCGAGGGGTCCCTGCGGGGTCGCGATGGAGTTGTGATGATCGATCAGGCTCCGATCAAGGGGTCCCGGCGCAGCAACCCTGCCACGTATACGGGGATGCTCGAGCCCATCCGGAAGGCGTTCGCGAAGGCCAACGGGGTCAAACCCGCCCTGTTCAGCGCGAATTCCGAAGGCGCGTGCCCGGTGTGCAACGGCGCCGGGATCATCTATTCGGATATGGCGCTCATGGGCGGCGTGTCGGCACCGTGCGACGAGTGTGAGGGCAAGGGGTTCCAAGCCGAGGTGCTCGAATTCACCTTGGGCGGACTGAATATCCGTGAGGTCCTGGATCTGCCTGTGGTTTCGGCGGTCGACCATTTCGGTGCGGGGGAGTCGCGCATTCCGACGGTCGTGAAGATTCTGAAGATCCTCGCCGAGGTGGGACTCGGCTATGTCAGTCTCGGCCAGCCGCTGACGACGCTGTCCGGGGGAGAGCGTCAGAGACTGAAACTCGCGGTGCACTTGTCGGCGAAGGCCGCCGAGGCGGCGCAGGTGATCATCCTCGATGAACCGACGACCGGACTGCACCTGGCCGATGTCGAGAACCTGCTGGGGCTGCTAGATGGACTCGTCGACTCCGGACGCACCGTCATCGTCATCGAACACCATCAGGCCGTGATGGCTCATGCCGATCACATCATCGACCTCGGACCCGGTGCCGGACACGACGGAGGTTCCATCGTGTTCGAAGGCAGCCCAGCCGACCTGGTCGCAGGAGAGAAGACGAACGGTTCGCTGACTGCCGAGCATCTGGCCACATATGTGAATGCCTGACCGGCCTGACCGGGGGAGCCGCTGCTTTTCACACTTCGCTCAGAGAGCGCGGAGGCGATTCGGATGCTGAATTCACGGTCTCGGGTTCAAATGCGGCAGTTGATTCGTTACGGTGTATAACGGCTTGGTAACGACCGGGTTACAGAGCCGAAATGCAGTCGTACTTTGGAGAAGACACAGTGAACCTCTACAGCACAAGCCTCCGCAAGGCCGCTCTGCTCGTCGGCGCCGGCGCTGTCGCAGCCGCCGGGCTGACCGGAATGAGCGCAGCGCAGCCGGCACAGGCATCTGAGAAGGGCGTCTGGGACAAGGTCGCCGAATGCGAATCCGGCGGTGACTGGCACATCAACACCGGAAACGGATACTACGGCGGACTGCAGTTCTCCAAGCAGACCTGGAATGCCTTCGGCGGTTCGGGCACTGCGGACGAGCACAGCAAGGAGTGGCAGATCCACATCGCTCAGAAGGTGCTCGAGGAACAGGGTCCGGGCGCATGGCCGGTCTGCGGCGAGAAGGCCGGACTGACGAAGTCCAACGGTGCCGCCGATGACGGCGACGGGTCCGGCGACGACGGCGGTTCGAGCGACAGCGGCAAGGTCGGACTCGGCGGAAATGTCATCGTCGGCAGCTGATCCCGCGCAATGATCTGATGATCAACGATCTGCAGGCGCGAACACGTGCGCTGTGATCGTGATCAGAAAATGCCCGTGAGTGACCCACGCGTCGCTCACGGGCATTTTCTGTCGGTGATCCGGCTCTGGGTATAACGCCGATAATATACATTATGTTAAGTACAGACATGGACCCGCTCCCCGGGGTGCCCGGATACAGTTGAATTCGACGGTTCGCGTTGGGATCCGTCAGTCCGACATGAGGAGACGGAATGGCGACGAGGCAGCCGGCGATGCGACCGACGGGTGAAGGCGTTGGCGAGGTTCTCGACCGTGCCCGCGGTCCCAGGCGCGCCGAGGCAGATCGCCTGTGCGAGATCTTCGCAGAGATCTCCGGCGAAGTGCCTGTGGTGTGGGCTTCGGGCATCATCGGGCTCGGTGAGGTCGAGTATCGCTATGAGTCCGGACATGGCGGCACAGTGCCGGTGCTCGCCTACTCCCCTGCTGCGCGCCAGCACACGATCTATCTCACCGCGACTATGAAGAGCGCGGGCCGAATGGGGCGAATGCTAGTCTGTACTGAACAGTAACTCAGCTCACAGCAGAGGTGCACCCATGAACGCAGACACCACAGCCGCGCAGAACACCGACTCGGCACCCACCTTCAAGCTCTGGAAGAAGATGCAGGAGATGCCGCTGGGCGGTCGCGTGGGCTCCTGGCTGTTCTCTCAGGCCATCTCCTTCAAGGCACCCTATTTCCGCACCGTGCGACCGCAGATCAGAGAGCTGCGCCGGGGGCTGTGCCGCGTCACTGCACCGAACCGTCGCGGAATGCACAACCACATCGGCACCTATCACGCGATCGCATCGTGCAATATGGCCGAGGTCGCCGCCGGTGTCATGACCGAAGCGACCGTGCCGCCCACACACCGCTGGATCCCTGCGGGAATGACCGTGGAGTACAACGCCAAGGCCAGCAAGGGAGAGATTACGGCCGTCACCCGCCTTGAGGCGATCCCTGAATTCGGCGACGAGAAGTTCGACCTGGTCGTCCCCGTCGACGTCATCGACGCTGAGGGCACCGCATTCGTCACGGCACGCATCACCATGTACATCTCACCGAAGAAGCGCTGAGCCATCCCGTCTCCATCCGGTGACGGGTTTGAACCGGTCACCAACCCGACAGCAGCAGCACCCGCTGAGCGGCCGAGGCGCCCTTGTCGAGCGGGCGCGGCGGCCTGTATCCGCCCTCGGCACCGAGGGCGATGATGAGATCGCCGAGTTCCTCCGCGATGAACGCGGCCAGGCTCTCGTCGACCGGCCAATCGTGACCGGTGCCGCGTGAGAGATCCGCGGCATGGAGGGCTAGCTCGAGGATGCGCATCTGCACCAGCTGCGCGCCGGGAATGCTCCCGATCCGATGTGCGACCGGCATCTGCAGATCGCACTCCTCAGCGAGCGTTCTGAATGCTGTCTCGTTAGCCCAGAATGATTCGAGCCTGTCATTGCCGCGGTGATCGACTCCCCTGGTGGCTTCGACCTACGCAGTGCTCGCCTGCCCCAGCAGCAGCGTGTAGCGGACTCCCCCGCCGATCAGGTGATTGATGAGCTCGGCATTCGTCCACTCTCCGGCACCGGTCGATCGATTCAGATCGGAAGCACGGACTCGCCGCAGCGTCTCGGACAATGAGATCTTCCGGCCAAACGGTGACCCTGACCGTTCGGTCAGTATATGTTATCCCTACGTCCCGCGTGATGGTATACCAACGTGACCTGCCACTCGGGCCCCTGCTACTCGACAATGAAGTGAGGAGCTGACCATGACAGTGGCCAGCGGTTCGGCCGACTACATCGGCCTCGCAAATGCGCCGATTCTCTGGATACTCGCGTTGGCGGTGATGGCTGTCGTCGTCGTCCAATCGCTCATCTACATGACCGCCGTGAAGAAGAACGCCGAGTCGGCGGGAATGAGCCAACAGGAGGTCAGGTCGGCCTTCCGCGCCGGTGGTGTCGCCGCAATCGGACCGTCACTGTCGGTGGTCCTCGTCGCCATCGCCCTGCTGCCGCTCTTCGGCACTCCCCCGGTCATCGTCCGGGTCGGGCTCATCGGCTCCGCCGCCACCGAGGTGGCCTCTGCGTCGCTGGCTGCAGGCACCATGGGCGCCAACCTCGGTGATGAGACCTTCACCCGCGGGGTCTTCATCGTGGCTCTCATGGCGATGAGCCTCTCGGGAGCCGGCTGGATGATCTCCACTCTCATCCTCACCCCGATCTTCAAGCGCAGCTCCCACAAACTCGAGAAGGTCAATCCGGCACTCATGTCGATCATCCCGGGCGCGGCACTGCTCGCGGCCTTCGCGGCCCTGACCTTCCGTGAGCTGCCGAAATCGCCGGCGCACGTCATCGCCGTCATCGTCTCGGCAGTCGTGATGAGCATCTGCCTGCTGCTGGCCAAGACACTCAAACAGAACTGGCTGAAGGAATGGGGACTGGGATTCTCCCTGCTCATCGGCCTCGTCGCCGCGTATTTCGCCCACTATGCCGGTCTCGGACTGCCCGAAGCCTGAGGAGAGAACATGTCATCGATCATCACATCGCCCTCGCACGCGGCGTTCGAGCGCACCACCAGCCGGTGGGGCTCGATCACGCTGTTCATCGGATTCCTCATCGCCACCTCGGTGCCGTTCTATCTGATCTTCGTCGCAGACGCGAACATCGACTTCGGTGAGATCCTCACGGGGTTCCTCGCCGTGTTCGCCGTCTACGGCGTCTTCTACATCGTCGAACCTCTCACCTACTTCCCGATCCTCGGACCCGCCGGAATGTACCAGGCCTTCATGATCGGCAACGTCTCGAACAAGCTGCTGCCCTCAGCCATCGTCGCTCAGGACGCGATCGGCGCGAAGCCCGGCACCCGCAAGGGCGAATATGCGGCGACGATGGCCATCTGCGGGGCGGCGATCATCCACGTCACGTCGATGGTCATCTTCGTCGGCATCCTCGGCACGTGGCTCGTCACCCTCATCCCCGAGTCGGCCACCCTCGTCGCGAAGCTCTACATCCTCCCGGCCATCCTCGGCGGTGTCACCGTCCAGCTCATCGCGTCCCTCAAGCAGCTCAAGTCGACGCTCATCGCCCTCGGCATGGCGGCTCTGGTCATCCTCGTCCTCGTCCGACTGGTTCCCGTGCTCGCGCCCGGCGACGTCGCGATCGTCGTGTTCCTGACCATCCTCATCACCTGGTTCACCCGCAACAAATCGGTCACGGACAAGAGGCCGGGCGGCGACGGCACCGATACCGTCGGCATCAACTGACGACAGCATGCGCCTGTCGCTCAGTCTCCGAGACTGACCCCCGCATTCGAGAATTCCTGCCAAGATGGCACCACACCACTGCCGAAAGGACATCATGTCGCTCAAGCCCGCTCTCCGCGCGTCGATCAGCGCCGATCTCGACCAGACGATTGCCGACTACAAACACTTCCACCGCACTCCCGAGCTGTCGATGCAGGAGACGAACACCGCCGCCGAGATCGCCTCCCGCCTCCACGCCCTCGGACTGACCACCCGCACCTTCGGCGGAACCGGCGTCGTCGCCGTGATCGACAACGGCGACGGGCCCGTCATCGGCTACCGCGCCGACATCGACGGCCTGCCGATCAGCGAGGACACCGGACTCGACTACGCCTCCACCGCAGAGGGCACTCTGCCCGACGGGGAGACCACGAAGGTCATGCACGGCTGCGGCCACGACACGCACATCACCGTCGGGCTCTACCTCGCCAAGCACCTCGTCACACACAAGGACCTGTGGTCGGGCACGGTCGTCATGATCTTCCAGCCGGGGGAAGAGACCGGCCAAGGTGCGCGGGCCATGCTCGACGACGGACTCTGGGATGAGATCGTGCGCCCCGAAGTCATCTTCGGTCAGCATGTGTGGCCCGGAACGGCCGGCCACATCTACGCCAGCAGCGGCACCGCCATGGCGATGTCCGACTGCCTGCGCGTGACCGTCAAGGGCAAACAGGCGCACGGATCCCAACCGGAGAATGCGATCGACCCTATCGTCCTCGGCGCCTATATGATCACCCGGCTCCAGTCGGTCGTGTCCCGTGAGATCTCCGGCCGCGACATGTCCGTCGTCACCGTCGGCACGTTCCACGGCGGGCTCAAGGAGAACATCATCCCGGACTCCGCCGAGTTCAAACTCAATATCCGCACCTTCACCGAGGAGGTCCGCGCAGTCGTCCTCGACCGGGTCCGCCGCATCATTCTCGCCGAGGCGCAGGCTTCCGGCGCCCCGGAACCGGAGATCGAGGAGATGTATCGGTTCCCGCGCTGCTTCAACGACCCCGACGAAACCGAGTCGTTCCTCACTCACGTCGGAGCCGAGCTCGGTGCCGAGCAGGTCCACCTGACCGAGCCTGCCACCGGCAGCGAGGATGTCGGAGCGTTCGGCGATGACATCGGGGTGCCGTACGTCTACTGGTTCTTCGGCGGCTACTCCCCTGCGAAATTCGAAGGCGGACAGACCCCGGCCGGCAACCACTCCCCGTTCTTCGCTCCTGACGATGTCGAAACCACGCTCGAGACGGGCATCCGAGCCGCGCTGTCAGCAGTGCTGAGCAAGGTTGGAAAGGACCGCGCATGAGTGAGGAGATGCTGTGGTGGTCGACCCGTGAACTGGCCGCCCGGATCGCCGCCAAAGAGGTCTCCGCCCGTGAAGCACTGCAGGTCCACCTCGACCGCATCGACGCAGTCAACCCCGTCCTCAATGCCGTCGTCACCCGTGACGACGAGGCCGCGTTCGCCCAGGCCGAGGCGGCGGACTCAGCGACCGCTCGCGGTGAGAGCTTCGGGCCCCTGCACGGGGTGCCGATGACGCACAAGGACACTCACGACACTGCGGGAATGCGCACGACTTGGGGATCGCCGCTCATGGCCGATCGGGTTCCCGAATCGGATGCGCTCATCATCGCCCGACTCAAAGCCGCCGGGATCACGACGACGGGCAAGACGAATGTCCCCGAGTTCGCCGCCGGTTCGCACACCTTCAACGAGGTGTTCGGCACGACGGTGAACCCCTACGACCGAACGAAATCGGCATCGGGGTCCTCCGGCGGAGTGGGGGCGGTGCTCGCGGCCGGGATCCAAGCCTCCGGGGACGGATCGGACATGGGCGGATCACTGCGTTCGCCCGCATCGTTCAACAACGTCGTCGGGCTGCGACCGAGCAACGGCCGCATCCCGCACACTGCCCCGGGCAACCCCTATGCGTGGCTTGGGCAGAGCGGGTTCATGGCACGCACGGTCTCGGATGTCGCACTGCTGATGTCGGTGGCCTCAGGGCCGCACCCCTCGGCGCCGGCATCGATCCTGGAATCGGGCAGAGTCTTCGACCTCCCGAAATTCGCTCGTACCGCCGACCACTCCCCCGACCTCACCGGTCTTCGGGTCGGATTCAGCCCCGACCTGGACGGACTGCTGCCTGTCGAGGCCGAGGTGAAGGACATCGTCGCCTCCACGGCTCAGGTGTTCGGCGGTCTCGGCGCGCAGGTGGACGCGGAGATTCCGAATCTCACGGACGCCGATGAGGTATTCAATGTGCGCCGTGCCCTCGACTTCGTCGGGTCCTGGGGCGGGCTGTATGAGACGCACCCGGAGCACATCAAGGAATCGGTCAGGTGGAATATCCGCATGGGCCTCGATCTCACCGGCGCCGAGGTGGTTGCGGCCGAATCCGCACGCACCCGCCTCCACGGTGAGATCGACCGATACTTCGCCGGACACGATGTCCTCGTGCTCACTACCTGCCAGGTCCTGCCGTTCGATGCCGACATCGAATATCCGACGCAGATCAACGGTGTGCAGTTGGAGAACTACCTCGATTGGATGCGGGCCCTGTGCCTGATCTCGGCGACCGGGTGCCCTGCGATCTCGGTGCCGGCAGGATTCTCGGCCTCCGGCCTGCCGGTGGGTGTACAGATCGTGGCGAAACCGGGCGCTGACGTCGAACTGCTCCGAGTCGCTCATGCCTTCGAATCGGCGACCGGTCACCACCGTCGGCGGCCGGAGCTCTGAGCGGAACGTCGCGCCGGAATCGGCGCAGCGCGGGACGGACGGGGACAGGTATGGCAAACCTGGGCAGAGTTTGCCGAGCCTTTCCACACTGGAACGGTTCTAGAAAAGGTGTCAGGATATTCTCTAAGCAGGCGGAATGGATCCGCCTCGAACAGCAAAGGAGTAACAGATGCACCTGAGCCCCGCCATGCAGAAGGTCCTCAACGAGCAGGTCACCCTCGAACTCGAAGCCTCGTTGGTCTACCTCCAGCTCTCCATCCAGCTCGACGATCAGGATCTGCCCGGAATGACGCGCTGGATGCGCGCCCAGTCCGAAGAAGAGCAGGTGCACGCCGCGAAGTTCACTCAGCACTGCCTCGACCGCGGATTCGCCCCTCAGATCGGTGATATCGCCGCGCCGAAGGTCTCCGGCTCGCAGCCGATCGACTTCTTCAAGGCCGCTCTGGCGCACGAGGAGAAGGTCTCGGAATCCATCCGCAATCTCTACCGCACCGCCCAGGACGAAGCCGACCTCGACGTGCTGCCGCTGCTCCACTGGTTCATCGACGAGCAGGTCGAGGAGGAGTCGAGCATCTCGGAGATCATCGGTCGCCTCGAGCGTGTCGGCACCGACGGTGCCGGTGTCCTGCGCATCGATTCCGAACTCGGCTCACGCCACCCCGATATCACCGCCGACGGCGAGTGATATCTGCAGACCGACCACTTGAGGCTCAGCGCTCATCTCGAGACGCGTGAGTCGAGGGTGGACTCGAACCGAGTACTCAGCGGCCGATCCCAGTGCGGGGTCGGCCGCTGTGCTGTCGGCCCCTGTGACGTCGGCACCGGACTCCGTACTCAGCCGAGCACCGACTGGCCGATGAGGAGGACGACCGGCAGAGTGACGAGCATGATGACGGTCTGTCCGGCGATGAGTGCGGCCATGAGCTTCGCGTCTCCCCCGAGCTGCCTCGCCATGACGTAGCCCGAGCTCGCCGTCGCAATCGACTGGAAGACCAATCCGACCAGTGCAGGCACCGTCGGGACGCCGAAGAGGGCCAGGGCTGCCAGCGACAGGCCCGGCAGCAGAAGCAGCTTGATCGCCGTGGAGGCGATGATGGCCCGGGTATGGGAGCGCAGCGAGAATGTCTGCAAGCCGGCACCGACGCACAGCAGACCGATGGGCAGCGAGGCCGACGCCAGGGGATCGAGAACCGTGGACGCCACGTCGGGCAGGCCCAGCCCGCTGACGTTGGCAGCAGCTCCGGCGACGCAGCCGAGCACGAGAGGATTCGTCACGATCGCCCTCAGCAGCGCGAACAGCGAGCTCGGCCCGGTGCGGAGGAACTCGAAACCGAGACTCGAGACGACGTTGACCGTGGGGACGAGGATCGCTGCGACGATCGCGGCAACGGCGCTGCCCTCGGAGCCGAACAGGCTGCCCGCCAAGGACAGCCCGATATAGGTGTTGAAGCGGATGCCTCCTTGCAGAACAGAGGTGAAGGCGGGAAGATCACGCGCGATGACCCGACGGGTCAGGATGATGCCCACGGAGACGACCGCGGTGGGAATGACGAGCGCCGCCGCCAACCGCGCGAGCGGGACATGGGCCACATCCACCTCGGCGACGGAGGTGAAGAGCAGCACCGGAAGCAGACAGTAGTACGCGAGCTTCTCCGCGCCCGACCAGAACTCGGGACTCCGAAAACCCGGCAGTCTCTTCAGCACCAGGCCGAAGGCGATGAGCACCGTGACGGGAAGGAGGGCGAGGAGTATGGGAACCAGGCTCACAGACTGAGAATTTCATGAGTTCGGAATCAATTCAAAGTTGAGTGTGTTTGACTCAATGTAGGACCCGAACGAAAGGAAGCACATGGCTACACGTTTCGACCCCATCCGCGACCTCGACCGATTCTTCTCCGAGGTCACCCGCACCCCGAACGCCACCACTCTGCCGATGGACCTCTACCGTGACGGCGAAGTCTTCATCGCCCGCATCGACATGCCCGGAGTCGATCCGAGCAGCATCGATGTCGACGTCGAAGACCGCACGCTCACGGTTCGTGCCCGCCGCGAATCCGAGGTCGCCGACAAGGACGTGAAGTGGCTGACCAGGGAACGCACCAACGGCACCTACGCCCGCCAGCTCACGCTCGGCAACAGGGTGGCCCTGGATCGCATCCGTGCCGACTACAGCGACGGCGTCCTCACACTGACGATCCCCGTCGCCGAGGAGGCCCGTCCGCGGAAGATCTCCGTTTCGCACGCTTCCGGACAGACCGCCCCCGAGGTGGTCGAATCGTCCGCGGCGGACGAACCCCGCTCTCCCGGCGTCGGCAGCTGAATCCGCTGAACGCGGGCCCCACCCGAACGCGGGTGGGGCCCGCTTCGTGCGTTCAGCGGCGCTGAAGCAGGTAGGCCAGACACATGTACGGCAGCTCCACCCTGTCCGGGATCGGATGTTCGACACGGAGATATTCGCGCAGATTCGATTCGACTCTGTCCCTGGTCTTCTCGTCCGAGCGCAGCCAATAGGAGCGTGTGCGAGCGAGGTCGACGATTCCATCGACGGAGACCTCCGTGGCGAATTCGACGAGTCTGTTCTCGGTGAGCGTCAGACCGCGGCCGGGCTGAGGCCGGTACTGAGGTCGGTACACGTCGCCTGCGTGCATGATCCGGCTCAGGCGCAGCACCCAGTCGACACGGACATCGAGCTGGTTGATGAGGATGAGCAGTCGGCCTCCCGGTCGGAGGATGCGGGCCACTTCCGCGGCAGCACTCGCCTCGTCGAACCAATGCCAGGCCTGAGCGACCGTGACGAGGTCGAGGCTCTCGGCTTCCAGACCCGTGTCCTCGGCCGTGCCGACCACGGTGGGCGCAGGATTGCGTTCGAGCGCGGCTGTGTCGGGATCGACGGCGATGAGATCGGCGCCGAGGGCAAGCAGCCGACGGCTGAGGATTCCGGTGCCTGCACCGAGGTCGCAGACCTGCAGATCGGACCAGCTCCGGTCCCAACCGGTCAGCGCCAGGTCCAGAGCCGTCTGAGGATAGCCGGGGCGCACCTCGTCATAGACTCCGGCCTGGGCACCGAAGCGGCGCCCGTGTGCGGCCTGCGCGCGTGGTCGCACCATCTGCCCCTGCCTTTCGCCGAACTTCGGTCGGTCGTCGTGGCGACCGCTGCAGACCACTCTAGCGTCGTTGTCAGCCAGCGAGTCGATAGGATGGAGTCAACGGCCCGTTCCCAGCCATGAGGAGTCAGCATGTCCGCACCGTCCGATCTCCAGTCCCGACTGGATGAGGCTTCCGCCGCCTATGAGGAATTCGCCTCACGCGGCCTCGACCTCGACATCACCCGCGGCAAGCCCGCCCCCGAGCAGCTCGACCTCGCTGCCGATCTGCTCACCGCGGTCAGCGGTGACGACGTGTTCACCCCAGGTGGTGTCGACACTCGCAACTATGGTGGGCTCGACGGACTCATCGAACTGCGTGAGATCTTCGCCCCGCTGCTCAAGGTGCCGGCGAATCAGCTGCTGGCCGGAGGCAATGCGTCGCTGACGTTCATGGCCCAGGCGCTGACCTTCGCGCTCATGCACGGGACAGCAGTCGACGACCGCCCGTGGGGTCGGGGCCCGCACAAACTGCTGTGCCCCGTGCCCGGCTACGACCGTCATTTCACCCTGGCCGAGTCCCTCGGATTCGAGCTTCTGACCATCCCGATGGACGACGAGGGACCCGTCATCTCCGAAGCGCAGCGTCTGGCCGAGGACCCGGCGGTCAAAGGCATGTGGTTGGTGCCGATGTATTCCAATCCGACCGGAATCACCATCACCGAGGCGCGGGCACGGGAGCTCGCGGCCATGCCGACCGCGGCGGACGATTTCGCTCTGCTGTGGGACAACGCCTATGGGGTGCACCATCTGCGTGAGGACCATCCGGACAATGTCGACATCCTCTCTCTGTGCGCCGAGGCAGGCAATCCCGAACGAGCATGGATCTTCGCTTCGACATCGAAGATCACGCATGCCGGTGCCGGTGTGTCGTTCTTCGCAGGCGGCCCGGCCACGGTCGACTGGATGCGAGCGAACCTCGGGAAGGTCGCGATCGGCCCCGACAAGATCAACCAGCTGCGCCATGTCCGGTTCTTCTCCGAACCCGCCGGGGTCGAAGCGCATATGCGCAGGCATGCAGAGATCGTCGCTCCGAAGTTCGATGCCGTCCTTGCGGCGCTGGAAGACGGCCTCGGAGCAGATGAACTGGCCCAGTGGACCTCACCGGACGGGGGTTACTTCATCACCCTGACGACGATGGAGGGCATCGCGGATCGAGTGGTCAAACTCGCCGGGGAGGCGGGTGTGAAGCTGACGCCGGCCGGAGCCACTCACCCGTACGGACTCGACCCGCACAACAACACCATCCGCATCGCCCCGACGATGCCGACACTCGATGAGGTCGAACTCGCGGCTCAGGGTCTCGTGGCATGCGTGCGACTGGCCAGCTATGAGAAGCTGCTGGCCGGCTGAAAGACCTACGCTGCCTGCAGACTTAAAACAGGTCCGCCCCGAACCGAATGGTTCGGGGCGGACCTGTCTGGTCCATGGTAGTCGGTTCAGTAGTCGTAGAAGCCGCGTCCGGACTTCACACCGAGCAGTCCGGCATCGACCATGCGCGACAGCAGGATCGGCGGTTTCGCGGCCGGATCGCCGGTCTCCTCATACATGCTCTGGGCAGCGTAGAGGCAGGTGTCGAGGCCGACGAGGTCGGCGAGCTTGATCGGGCCCATCGGGTGGGCGCAGCCGCCGACCATGCCTGCGTCGATGTCCTCCTTCGTCGCGAACCCGGATTCGAGCATCCTCACCGCGCTGAGCAGGTAAGGGATGAGCAGGGCATTGACGATGAACCCGGGGCGGTCATCAGCCTGGATCGGATTCTTCCCGAGCACCTCGTCGACGAACGAGGTCACGGTGTCACGGACGTCGTCGGCGGTGAGGACCGAGGAGACGATCTCCACCAGCGGCTGCACGGGTGCCGGGTTGAAGAAGTGGACGCCGAGTACGCGTTCGGGACGCGAGGTCGCCTGAGCGAAGCGGATGATCGGCATCGACGAGGTGTTCGAGGCGAGAATGGCCTCCGGGTCGGTGACGACCTGGTCGAGTTCGGCGAAGATCGACTTCTTGATGTCTTCGTTCTCGCTGGCTGCTTCGATGACGAGCTGACGGTCGGCGAGATCACCGATGTCGGTGGTGAACTGCAGTCGGCCAAGGGCCTCGTCGCGGGCAGCGGCATCGAGCTTGCCCTTGTCCACGGCGCGGGCCAGGGACTTCTCGATGCGGGCTCGGCCGGCGGCCGATGCCTCCTCGTTGATCTCACGGACGATGACGTCGAGACCGGACTTCGCCAGCACCTCGGCGATTCCGGCTCCCATGAGTCCGCTGCCGATGACGGCTGTGCGCTGAATGCTCAAGAACTTCTCCTTCTCAGGTCATTGTGGTCGATGGTGTGCGTATCGATGTGCTCAGGACATCCGCGCGAGGAACCAGTCGGCCGAGCGGATGGCCTTCATGGCTTCCCGCCGGCGCTCTCCGGGCAGAGTCTGGATGTAGACCTGCCCGTCGAGGTGACCCACCTCGTGCTGGAGCATCTGGGCGAAGACCTCCGTGCCCTCGATCTCGATCGGCTGATTCTGCGCATCCACCCCGCGCACCCGAGCGAACTCGTAGCGCGGGGTGGGGAAGAACAGTCCGGGCACGGACAGGCAGCCTTCTTCGATGTCACGCAGCTGCCTGCCGAGCTCGACGATCTCCGGGTTGATGACATAGCCGGTGCGACCGTCGAGGTCGTAGCCGAAAGCCCGCAGGCCGACCCCGATCTGCGGGGCGGCCACGGCCGCACGGCCCTCGGGCCGTGCGGTGTCGACGAGGTCGGCGGCCAGGGCTTCGACGTGATCGTCGAAGACGGTCACCGTCTCACACCTGCTGCGCAGCACGGGGTCGCCCCACAGCCGGATCTCGCGTTCAGGCATCGATCACCACGACGAGGTCTCCGCCTTCGAGCTGCTGGACATCAGCGATGGCCACGCGGGAGACGGTTCCGGCCGTCTGCGTGGTGATCGTCGCTTCCATCTTCATGGCTTCGATCGTGGCAACGGTGTCTCCGACAGCGACCGTGTCACCCTCGTGGACCTGCATGGTCACGACGCCGGCGAACGGGCTGCCGACATGACCGCGGTTGTTCGGGTCGGCCTTCTCCGCCGTCTTGACTTCGCTTTCGACGGACCGGTCGCGCACCTGCAGCGGACGCAGCTGTCCGTTGAGGGTGAACATGACCGAACGCATTCCGCGTTCGTCGGTTCCGCCGATGGCCTGGACGCCGATGAGCAGGTTCTTGCCCTTCGCCAGTTCGACGGCGTGTTCTTCGCCGCCGGTGAGGCCGTAGAGGTATTCGGAGGTCTCGACGACGGACAGGTCCCCGTAGTTCGAGCGCATCGTCCGGAATTCCTTCGTCGGTCCGGGGAACAGCAGCTCGTTGAGCTTGTCCTTCCGCTCCCGGCCCGGTGACTGCAGGGCTTGGGCATCCGCGGGTTCGAGGTGTTCGACGAGCGGCTTGGCGGAGCGGCCGGCGAGGGCCTTCGTGCGGAACGGCTCGGGCCATCCGCCCGGAGGGTCACCGAGGTCGCCGCTGAGGAAGCCGATCACCGAATCCGGGATATCGAACTTGTCCGGGTTCTCAGCGAATTCCTCCGGTGAGACGCCGGCACCGACGAGATGGAGCGCCAGATCGCCGACGACCTTCGACGACGGGGTGACCTTGACGAGGTGGCCGAGGATCGAATCGGCGGCCGCGTACATGTGTTCGATGTCTTCGAACCGCTCCCCCAGCCCGAGGGCCACGGCCTGCTGCCGCAGGTTCGACAGCTGACCGCCGGGGATCTCGTGGCGGTAGACGCGACCGGTCGGTCCGGCGAGACCGGATTCGAAGGGTGCGTAGAGTTTGCGCACCGACTCCCAGTAGGGCTCGAGATCGCTGACGGCGTCGAGACTGATGCCTGTGTCGCGGTCGGTGTTCTCGAACGCGGCGACGAGGGCGGAGAGACTCGGCTGGCTGGTCGTTCCGGCCATGGCCGCCGAAGCGGCATCGACGGCATCGGCACCGGCGGCGGCAGCAGCATAGAGGGTGGCCAGCTGGCCGCCGGCGGTGTCGTGGGTGTGGACGTGGACGGGCAGATCGAAGTTCTCCCGCAGAGCCGTCACCAGCTTGGCCGTGGCAGCAGGGCGCAGCAGACCGGCCATGTCCTTGATGGCGAGCACATGGGCTCCGGCCTCGACGATCTGCTCGGCCAGGCGCAGGTAGTAGTCGAGCGTGTAGAGCTCTTCGGTCGGGTCGAGGATGTCCGAGGTGTAGCACAGAGCCACCTCGGCCAGCGCCGAGTTCGTTCCGCGCACGGCTTCGATCGCCGGGCGCATCTGCTCGACGTCGTTGAGCGCATCGAAGATGCGGAAGATGTCGATGCCCGTGCGAGCGGCCTCGTCGACGAAGGCGTCGGTGACCTCGGTCGGGTACGGAGTGTAGCCGACGGTGTTGCGGCCGCGCAGCAGCATCTGCAGATTGATGTTGGGCACCGCGGCGCGCAGAGCCTCGAGGCGTTCCCAGGGATCCTCACCGAGGAAGCGCAGAGCCACATCATAGGTGGCACCGCCCCAGGCCTCGATGCTCAGCAGCTCGGGCGTCATCCGGGACACGTGTCCGGCCACGGCCAGCAGATCGCGGGTGCGCACGCGGGTGGCGAGCAGTGACTGGTGAGCGTCACGGAACGTCGTATCGGTGACGCCCAGCGCGGTCTGCTCGCGCAGGGCACGCGCGAAGCCCTCCGGACCGAGCTCGGCGAGGCGGTCGCGGCTGCCGGGGGCGGGAGCCTGCGAGAGGTCGATGTTCGGGAGCTTGTCGCCCGGGCGGATGCGCAGCCCCGGTTCGCCATGGGGCCGATTGACGGTGACGTCGGCGAGGTAGTCGAGCAGCTTCGACCCGCGGTCGGCGCTCACGCGTGCGTCGAAGAGCTGCGGGCGCTCTTCGATGAAGGACGTGGAGAGGTCGCCGGCGACGAATGCGGGATCGTCGAGAACGGCCTGCAGGAAGCCGATGTTCGACGACACCCCGCGGATGCGGAACTCCGCCAGCGCCCGCTTGGCCCGGCCGACGGCCTGAGCGAAGTCCCGGCCGCGGCAGGAGAGCTTCACGAGCATCGAGTCGAAATGGGGGCTGACGGCGGCACCGGCGTGGACGGTTCCACCGTCGAGGCGCACGCCGGCACCGCCGGCCGAGCGGTAGGCAGTGATCGTTCCGGTGTCGGGACGGAACGAGTTAGCAGGATCCTCGGTGGTGATGCGGCACTGGAGGGCGGCACCCTTGATACGCATCTCGTCCTGTCGCAGGCCGATCTCTTCGAGGCCGGCCCCGGCGGCGATGCGCATCTGAGATGCGACGATGTCGACATCGGTGATCTCTTCGGTCACGGTGTGTTCGACCTGGACGCGCGGGTTCATCTCGATGAACACATGCTTGCCTGCGCGCGGTCCGTCGGTCTCGAGGAGGAACTCCACGGTGCCGGCGTTCTGATAGCCCAGCGCCTTTGCGAACTTCAGGGCATCGGCGTGCAGGGCGGCCGCGATCTCGGGGTCGAGGTTCGGCGCCGGAGCGATCTCGACGACCTTCTGGTGGCGGCGCTGCACGGAGCAGTCGCGTTCGAAGAGGTGGATGGCGTTCGAATCGTTGTCGGCCAGCACCTGGACCTCGATGTGTCGGGGGCGCTGCACGGCCTGCTCGATGAAGACCGTGGGGTCGCCGAAGGCGCCTTCGGCCTCGCGCATGGCGGCCTTCAGCGCATCCTCGAGCTCGGTCGCCTGAGCCACGCGACGCATTCCGCGGCCGCCGCCGCCTGCGACGGCCTTGACGAAGAGCGGGTATTCCATCGATTCGGCATCGGCGAGCAGCTGCGCGATATCGGCCGAGGGTCGTGTCGAGTCGAGCACCGGAATGCCCGCATTGCGTGCGGCCGCCAGCGCCTGGACCTTGTTTCCCGCCAGTTCGAGCACATCGGCCTTGGGCCCGATGAAGGTGATGCCCGCGTCAGCGCAGGCACGTGCCAGATCGGGGTTCTCGGAGAGGAATCCGTACCCGGGGTAGATGGCGTCGGCGCCGCTCTCCTTCGCCACCCGCAGCATCTCTTCGACACTGAGGTACGCGCGGACGGGGTGGCCCTCCTCGCCGATCATGTAGGCTTCGTCGGCCTTCATCCGGTGTTCGGAGTTGCGATCCTCATACGGGAAGACTGCGACGGTGGAGGCTCCGAGCTCATAGGCGGCACGGAAAGCGCGGACGGCGATCTCTCCGCGGTTGGCCACGAGGACTTTGGAGAACATAGGTGTCTCTCACTTCTGTATCGGCCGCACTGGGCGACTGGTCGACAAGCTGTCGGAAACATACTCTACAAGTGACCTGGAACACCCCTGCACTCGGGGGTCGACTTTGGACTGAGACGTGAGTCTCGGCGTGGTCGGCACGGCTCGGCAGCCGCCGATACGTTAACGTAGGAGCGTGCTTGTCCTCAGTATCAGCAGCCTCAAAGGCGGAGTCGGTAAGACATCCGTGACGCTCGGTCTGGCCTCGGCGGCCTACAACAGAGGAATTCCCACTCTGGTCGTCGACATGGACCCGCAGGCGGACTCGTCGACCGGCCTCGATGTGCCGACCTCGACGCGTGTCGACATCGCCGATGTGCTCGCTGCTCCGAAGTCCCAGAAGATCCTGTCCGAGGCGATCATCCCCTCCGGGTGGGTCGGAGACCGGCTCGGCCACCTCGACGTGATCTCCGGTTCTCCGCGCGCTGCGGAATTCGATCGGCCTTCACTGTCCGAGCGCTATCTGCGCCGACTCGAAGACGCCCTGACGCGGATCGCCAAAGGCTACCGGCTCGTCCTCATCGACTGTCCGCCCAGCCTCAACGGCCTGACCCGCACGGCGTGGACGGCGAGCAATCGCGTCGCGGTCGTGACCGAGCCCAGTCTGTTCTCCGTCGCGGCCGCCGATCGAGCCCTGCGTGCGACCGATGAGCTGCGGCAGCGCGGTGCCTCCGACCTGCAGCCTCTCGGACTCGTCGTCAACCGGGTGCGGGCCGGTTCGACCGAACACGACTACCGCATCCAGGAGATGCGTGAGATGTTCGGTCCGCTCGTGCTCAATCCCCCTCTGGCCGAACGCGCGGTCATGCAGCAGGCTCAGGGTTCGGCGCGACCGATCCACTCCTGGCCCGGCAAACCGGCTGAAGAGGTCGCCGGCTCGTTCGACGCTCTTCTGGAGCGTGCGCTGCGCTCGGAGAACATCCGGGGCCGACGCGGTCCGGCCCCGGCCAAGAACGGCGCTCAGCAGACCGAGAAGAAGTGAGCGCTTAAGCCGCTGCTCCCCCAGCAGATCGTCGACTGCCGCCCCGAACCCAGGTTCGCGGCGGCAGTTCTGCAGTTGATGAGAACTCTCAGGTCGCGATCGGAACGACCGCGTTCGGAGCGACCGCGTTCGGAACGACCCAGCCAAGAACCGAGGCGGCCCGCTCGATCTGAGCGGGCCGCCTCGGTGATGGTGCAGAAACTCTGTCGGCTGTCAGCCGGACTTGCGTGCGCGTCGTGCTGCGAGTTCGTCCATGGCTTCGAGCGCCGCATCGTCTTCGGGAATGCGTTCGCTCGGGAATTCGGAGAGCGTTCCCTCGACTTCGTTCCAGACGCGCCCCACGGCGATCCCGAAGACGCCCTGACCACCCTGGAGGAGGTCGACGACCTCATCGGGTGACGTGCATTCGAAGACGCTCGCGCCGTCGGACATGAGAGTGATCTGGGAAAGATCCTCGACGCCGCGGGAGCGCAGGTGCTCAACCGCCGTGCGGATCGACTGCAGCCCGACGCCGGTGTCGAGGAGTCGCTTGACGATCTTGAGGACGAGGATGTCACGGAAGCTGTAGAGCCGCTGGCTGCCGGATCCGGTCGCATTGCGGATCGACGGGGTCACCAGATCGGTGCGCGCCCAGTAATCGAGACGACGATAGCTGATGCCGACGACCTTGCAGACTGTGGGACCGCGGTAGCCGGCCTCTTCATCGAGCACGGGCAGATCATCATCGAACAGCAGGCCCTGGGCCGCTGACGGCATCGGCGTCATGTCGACGCTTTCATGACTTGAGCGGTTCACACCGACTCCTCCTTTAAGTCCCTGGGGGAAGCGAAGGTCGCTTGGAAGGACCGAGAACATAGTCATTCTAGCCCTCTTCCCAGCGAACCTACAGTGGGATTCAACAACTCCAAGGTATTCTGGCGTCCCGGCCAGGACAAACACCCCGAGGTAACAATTTCCGCGTGTCGCTGTTACCGCAGTATTCGAACATGTCACATGGATGTGATTCAGGCGGCTGAGGGTGGGCCGAGGCGAGGAATCAGGGAATCAGGCCGACGGCGACGGCTCGTCGCTGTCGGATCCGGGCGCGCCCCGGCCGGAGGAGCCCTGCGTCTTCGCCTCTCCATTGCCTGTCGCGGCATCGCCGTCCTTGGACGCGCCCGTGGCTGCGTCCTTATCGGATTCCGACTTCTTCGGCTTCGCGCTCGTCAGCAGCTTGGTCTTGACCGTCGACGCATAGGTGTCGACGTATTCCTGCCCGGACAGGCGCATGATCTCGTACATGATCTCGTCGGTGACCGACCGCAGCATGAAACGGTCGACGGGAAGACCCGCATACTTCGAGAAGTCCATCGGTGCGCCGAAGACGACTCCGACACGCCGCAGTTTGGGAACGAGGCGACCGGCAGGCTGCAGCTTGTCCGTGCCGATGATCGCCACTGGAACCACAGGCGCGCCGGACTCGAGGACGAGACGCGCGATGCCGGTGCGTCCGCGATAGAGCTTTCCGTCGGGCGAACGCGTGCCTTCGGGATAGATGCCCAGTGAGTTGCCCTCACGGAGGACCTTCAGACCCGATTCGAGCGAAGCCTGAGATCCCGATCCGCCTCCGCGGTCCATGGGGAGCTGATTGTTGAGCTTGAAGAACCACCGAGTGACCGCACCCTTGATTCCGCGGCCGGTGAAGTAGTCCTTCTTCGCCAGATAGACGACGGGACGCGGAGCGAGCAGCGGAACGAAGATCGAGTCCATGAAGTGGTTGTGATTTCCTGCGATGATCGCCGGGCCCTCGGACGGCAGATTGTCCAGGCCCCGCACCCACGGACGGAAGAGGATCCGCAGGATGGGTCCGGCGAGGACTCGCTTGAGAAACCAGTAGAACACGCGCACCCTTCCGACTACGACTCTTTGTCGTCCTCGGCAATCATATATCGACACGAACGGTGAACAGCGAAGTCCGTCGCGGACTCATCCGTGCCATGCTGGGAGCATGGAGATCGATTTCACACTCGGGGCGGATCCGACGGCCGCCTATCGCAGCCTCGACGGCGGTTCGGCCTCGGCGGTTGTCTTTCTGCACGGACTCACCGGTTCGCCCGTCTCCTGGGTGCCGATCGCCCGCGCGATCGCGGCGGAGGGCATCGACGTCAGCGTCCCCCGACTGCCCGGGCACGGCACCTCTTGGCAGGACATGGACTCCACTGGATGGTCCGATTGGCTCGGCGAGGCGCGCACCGAGCTGGGTCGGCTGCAGGCCGACCACGAGCGTGTCGTCGTCGCCGGGCTGTCGATGGGTGGGGCCCTGGCACTTGCCCTGGCGGCGGCAGAGGGCGCGCCCGACGAGATCGTCGTGGTCAATCCTGCTCTCTACATCGACTCTCCCTTCGCTCCCCTGCTGCCGGTGCTCAGGCACGTCGTGCGCACGATTCCGTCGATCGGCGGCGACATCGCCCACCCGGACCGCGACGAGTACGCCTATGAACGGACGCCTGTGGCTCCCCTGGCGACGTTCCATCGTGCGCTGCGGACACTGCGCGACGATCTGTGGAAAGTCACCTGTCCCGTCACAGCCATGATCTCCGGTGAGGACAATGTCGTGAGTCCGCGGACGCTGCGTGCGCTGCGATCGGACCTTCCGCGCCCGCCGAGGATCGTCGCCCTCCGCCGGTCCCGCCATGTGGCGACCCTTGATTTCGATGCGAACACCATCGCAGAGGCGGTCCTGCAGGCGGTCTCCACCGAAACGACCGTGCCCTGTCAGTCCGAGGCCGGGGAATAGCTGAGGCCATGGAATTGCTGATTGAGGTATGAACGACGAGGGCACCGCTTCGACCCCCGACGACGAGGGCCGGGAGGACTGGCGACGAGACGTTCCCGATCCGGAGAGGATCGGGCACGACCGCTCGCGCATCAGCGACGAGGACTGGGACGACCTCGTCCGGCAGATCGCAGAACCCTCGGCGACGACGGGTGATATGCCCGCCGAGGATGTTCGCGACGCCCTCGAAGACACCGAGCATTGGGAGCGCGAACCGGCGGAGCCGATCGGGTGGCGCACCGCTTCGCCCACCCTGGTGCTGTCCTGGGCCGCGGCTCTCGGCGCGGTCGTTCTCCTGCTCATCGGCATCATCTTCTTCAGGCCGCTGCCCGGGTGGTACCTGCTCATCGGTCTGGCTGTCGGCATCGGCGGCGCGGTCGGTCTGTTCTTCCATCTGCCGAGCCATCGTTCCGCCGACGACGGCGACGGATCCTCGGTGTGAGCGATGCTGACCGCTTCGTGTCAGCGTCACCTGAGAGACTGGGCATCATGACCGTCCCCTTCGACCGCGCACCCAGCGCACTGCACAACACTCAGCTGTCCTTCGACAGCCTCGGAACTCCCCTGTCCGACGTCACCTTCGTCATCGTCGACCTCGAAACGACAGGCACCCGAGCCGGGCAGTCGGAGATCACCGAGATCGGCGCGGTCAAGACTCGCGGCGGCGAGGTCATCGGCGAGTTCCAGTCCCTAATCAAGCCGGAACACTCCGTGATCAGCCCGTTCGTGGCCCGGCTCACCGGCATCACTCATGCGATGGTCGATGACGCACCCCCGATCAGCTCGGTTCTGCCGAGTTTCCTGGAATTCTCCGTCGGTGCGGTGCTGGTGGCACACAATGCGCCCTTCGACATCGGATTCCTCCGCTCGGCCTGCGAACGCCTCGACTACCACTGGCCGGCGCCCACGGTCCTCGATACCGTCACGCTGGCCCGGCGCGTCGTCGGCCGCGACGAAGTGCGCAACCACAAACTCTCGACGCTCGCCGCTCATTTCGGCACCCAGGTCGAGCCCGATCACCGTGCGCTCTCCGATGCTCGTGCCACCGGCGAGCTCCTCCACCACCTGTTCGAACGATTCGGCGGCTACGGTGTGACGACGCTGGAGGAGCTGTCGACCGTCAGACAGTCGGGGTGGGCGAAGCGTCAGGCGAAATCCCATTTGGCCAAGGACGTTCCCCCGGAGCCCGGCGTCTACATGTTCCTCGATGGCACTCGCCGGGTGCTCTACATCGGCAAGTCCGGAAATATGGCCAGGCGGGTGCGCGGGTACTTCAACGCCTCGGAGAACCGTGGCCGCATGGCCGAGATGATCACCGCGGCACAGGAGGTCAGCTGTCTGCCCTGCGCCCACGCGCTGGAAGCCGAAGTCCGCGAGATTCGTCTCATCGGAGAGCTGGCGCCGCCGTACAACCGACGGTCGAAGAACCCGGAACGCAATTCGTGGATCGTGCTGAGCGATGAGCTCTTCCCCCGACTGTCGGTGGTTCGGGCGAACTCGGCGCTCGAACGCTCACCCGCCCCGCCGCTGGGACCGTTCCGGTCACGGAAGTCGGCGCAGGCCGTCAAGGAACTCCTCGACACCCTCTACCCGGTCAAGAGG
The DNA here is from genome assembly GCF_011617705.1 of Brevibacterium limosum. Lineage (NCBI taxonomy): Bacteria > Bacillati > Actinomycetota > Actinomycetes > Micrococcales > Brevibacteriaceae > Brevibacterium > Brevibacterium limosum. Next base: position 2,096,854 of record NZ_CP050154.1, read on the forward strand.
TGCACGGCAACGATCACGCAGCGCAGCCTCGGCGAACATCGTCCCTGTGTGAGTGCGCAGGTGGGTCAGTGCGGCGGTCCCTGCGCTGGGATCACCGATGTCGATGACTATCGGAGTTCGATCCGCGAACTCTTCGCCCTGCTCGGTGGGGACCTGTCCTCACTCCAGCGCTTGGCCGCTGAGCGGATGCAGCGACTGTCCGGAGAGGCCCGGTTCGAAACGGCCGCCGAGGTCCGTGACGCAATGCGTTCGGCGGTGTCCATCGCGGCACGGGCCGAACAGGTCACAGCCCTGCGGAGAGTTCCCGAACTGATTGCGGCGGCCCCCGGTTTCGACTCCGGCTGGGACCTGGCGATCATCCGCCACGGGAAACTCGCCGGTGCCGGCCATGTGTCGACCAGGCAGGCCATGGGAGATTCCCTGTCGGCGCTGCATTCGACGGCCGAATGGGTCCCTGCCCCCGGAGCGCTGCCGCAGGAGACGGACTCGCTAGCGGAGGAGTCGCGACTGCTGGCCGGCTGGCTGGAGACCGCCGAGCTCGTCTCCGTGACTCCCTCAGACGGTCATGGCTGGTCGCTGCCCCGGCAGGGAGCGACCAGCCACGCTCACAGCTCAGGAGCGGTTCGTCTCAGCGACCCTGTGTGAGACGTCGATGAGCTGCTGGAGCTTGTCCGCACCGCCCCCGTTGTCGATCGTTGCCACCGCAGTCTCGAGTTTCTGAGCCAAACGCTCGGTGAAGGAGCCCACAGCCGAGTCGTCGGCGGCCACGAGAGCCGCCGCGGCGTTGATGGCCACGATGTCGCGCACGGCGGATCGCTCGCCGTCGAGGACTGCGCGAGTGATAGCAGCGTTCTCATTCGGGCCGCCGCCGCGCAGATCCTCTTTCGTCGCCCGCTCGATGCCGAGGTCGAGAGCGTCGAACGATGTGTGTTCGATCTCTCCGTGCCGGACTTCCCAGACATCGTTGACTGCGGTGTTGCTCAACTCGTCGAGACCGTCACGTGACCGGAACACCACCGCTTGGTGCCCGCGCTTGGCCAGGGTGCCGACGACGAGCGGAGCCATCTGGGCATCGGCGACGCCGATGGCCGTGTGCCGAGCCCGTGCCGGGTTCGTCAGGGGGCCGAGGATGTTGAACGCGGTGGGGACGTTGATCTGGCGCCGCACCGCGGCGACGAACTGCATCGACGGGTGGAAGACGTTGGCGAAGCAGAAGGCCAATCCGACCTCTTGGGCGATCTGACCGGTCTGTTCGGGGGTGATGTCGAATCGCACCCCGAGGGCCTCGAGCACATCGGCCGATCCCGACGCCGAGGATGTCGCACGGTTGCCGTGTTTGACGACTCGCTGCCCCGTCGCGGAGATGATCATCGCCGCCGTCGACGAGATGTTCGCCGTCTTCGCTCGGTCGCCGCCGGTGCCGACGATATCGACGGAGTCTTCGAGCCCGGGCAGGGGAACAGCGTGGTCCATCATCGCCGCCACGAGGCCGGCGATCTCTTCGACCGTCTCGCCCTTCGTGTGGTGCGCGGCGAGAAATGCGGCCATTGTCACATCAGGGGTCTTGCCCGACATGATCTGATCCATCGCCCACGCTGCCTGGTCACCTTCGAGGTCCTGTTGATGCATGAGAGCCATGAGCAGATCCGGCCAGTTCTCAGCGGCCGCAGAAACCGTGGTGCGGGCCTCGGAAGCCTGGACTGCCGAGGTGGTCATGGGCTTGGAATCGGTCATCCGTCTGAACTCTCACTAGGTGTTTCCGTCGCCCCGAACCATGGGGCGGACCTTACCTGCGGCATACTATCGCGTCTGCGACACGCGGGCGGAAGCGGTCTCCGAATTGAGATTTCGGCACCAGATCGCGGATTTTGCTACGTCGTGTAGAAATTTCTTTCTCGAAACCTGGGTAAAAGATGAAAACTCACCCCGAGACGGGTAATAATGGGGGTGTGTCAACTGCCACTGCATCTCAAACAGCGCCAGCACATCCGGTTGTCAATCGTCCGAATGTGACCACGGTGGGCTTCATCGTGTTCCTCGCGAGCGACCTGATGTTCTTTGCCGCGCTCTTCGCCATGTACTTCACCCTCCGGTCAGTCGTTCCGGAGCTGTGGGAAGCGAGGACTCCCGTCCTCAACATTCCCTATGCTCTCGGCAACACGTTGATCCTGGTCTCGTCATCGTTCACCTGTCAGATAGGTGTGTTCGCAGCCGAGCGGTTCCGCCCTCGACGAACCGGGTCCCTGTTCAATATCGCCAAATGGGGAATGATCGAGTGGTTCTACCTCACCTTCGCTCTGGGTGCGATCTTCGTCTCGGGCCAGGTCATGGAGTACGCGACCCTTGTCAGCGAAGGCATCTCAATCAGCTCTGACGGTTATGGTTCCGTCTTCTACCTCACCACGGGCTTCCACGGCATTCACGTGACCATCGGACTCATCTGCTTCCTGCTCGTCATCGGACGTGCCTACGGAGCCAAGAAGTTCGGTCAGCATGAAGCCACATTCGCAATCTGCGTGTCCTACTACTGGCACTTCGTTGATGTCGTCTGGATCGGTCTGTTCGGCATCATCTACCTGCTCCAGTAGCCGGCCTGTGATGCCCGGCACTCACGACACCCAACACTTCAAGCAAAGGACGATCAAGTGAAGCTATTAGCAGATCGCCGCAGACACCCTATGGCGCTGGTCGCGCTGCTGCTCGTGGGGCTGCTGCTGACCGGCGGCGCCTATGCACTTTTTACACAGACCTCGAGCGCCAAGGCGGACACAGCCAGTGCCTCTGAGGTTGAAGAAGGCAAGAAGCTCTTCCTGGCGAATTGCGCAACCTGTCATGGACTGAACGCCGAAGGGTCGAAGGCCGGCCCCGGACTCATCGGCGTCGGCGCCGCTGCTGTGGACTTCCAGGTCGGCACCGGACGCATGCCGCTGCAGGCCAACGGACCGCAGGCTCGTGTCAAGGAACCGCAGTTCGACGAAGAGCAGACTGCTCAGCTCGCCGCTTATGTTGCTTCGCTCGGCCCCGGGCCGGCAGTCCCGGAAGACGAGTACCTTGATGCTTCGAAGGGTGACCCCGCTGCCGGCGGCGGTCTGTTCCGCACCAACTGCGCCATGTGCCACAACGTAGTCGGCTCCGGCGGTGCACTGACCCGCGGCAAGTACGCACCGAATCTGTCCGAAGTCTCTGAGAAGTACCTCTACGAAGCGATGCAGACCGGCCCGCAGAACATGCCGATCTTCAACGATGCGAACCTGACTCCTGAAGACAAGCGCGATGTCATCGCTTACGTCCGGGAAGTCTCGGACAACCCCTCCCCCGGCGGATTCAAGCTCGGATCACTGGGTCCAGTCGCAGAGGGCCTGTTCATATGGTTCTTCGGACTTGCTGCCGTCATCGGCCTGACAGTGTGGCTGTCATCCAGAGCCAAGTGAGTCAGGCAGTGTCGTTCACCATCAACTACGAGAATAGACGGGGAATTCAATGACCTCGAAAGAGCACTCCGGCGGCGGCAGCCAGCTCGAGGAGTTGAACGGGTTCACTAACCCTGGGTTGCCCGAGCACAAACCGCGCCTTGCCGACTCGGATCCTCGCGCCGAGAAGATCGCCGAACGACAGGTGGCAGCCTGGTTCATCCTTTCGATGATCGGAACCATCTGGTTCATCGTGGCGTACTTCCTGTTCACCCCCGGCGAATCGATGCAGAGCATCCGCCTCCACAACATGTTCGTCGGTCTAGGTGCCGCTGTCGCGATGTTCTCCATCGGATTCGGTGCCGTGCTCTGGGCCAAGAATCTCATGAGCGATCACGAGGGCATCGACGAACGCCACGACATCGGCGGCAGCGAAGAGGACCAAGCTATTGCGCTCGAGATCCTCCACCAAGCCAAGGAGGAGTCTGGCATCGCCCGTCGTCCCCTGCTGCGCAACACGCTCATCGCCGCACTGGCGATCGCACCGCTGCCCGCGGTCCTCGTCTTCCGAGACTTGGGTCCGCTGCCGGGCGACAAGATGTTCAACACGCTGTGGCAGAAGGGCACACGCCTCATTCGTGATGTCGGCGGAATCCCTTCGGTTGACTCGGAGCGCCCGATCAAGGCAGACGAAGTCACGATCGGTTCGGCCTACCACGTCCTGCCTTCGGGCATCGGCGATGAGGAGGCGGCCGAGCACCCGCTGAACGAGAAGGCCAAAGCCGCTGTGCTGCTCATGCGCATCGATCCCAAGCAGCTCAAAGAAGATCCGGACCGCAAGGACTGGTCGCACGACGGAATCGTCGCCTACTCGAAGATCTGCACGCATGTCGGTTGCCCGGTGGCACTGTACGAGCACCAAACGCACCACCTTCTGTGCCCCTGCCACCAGTCGACGTTTGACGTGACGGAACACTGCAAGGTCATCTTCGGACCGGCCAAACGACCGCTTCCTCAGCTGCCTATCACAGTGGACAGCGAAGGCTACCTGGTTGCCCAGTCGGACTTCCCTGAGCCTGTCGGACCTACGTTCTGGGAGATCAACAACCGATGAGAACTACTCAGCCAACCACCACCATCGGGAAGGCCGCAAGCTTCGCCGAATCCCGCGTCGGGGCATCGGTCCTCGTCCGCGAGTTCGGTCGCAAGATCTTCCCTTCTCACTGGTCATTCATGCTCGGCGAGGTCGCTCTATACAGCTTCATCATCGTCGTATTGTCCGGAACGTTCCTTACGTTCTTCTTTCAGCCCGCCATGGGCGAGCTGCGCTACGAAGGACCTTGGCTTCCGCTACGGGGTGTCGAGATCTCCGAGGCCTACGATTCCACGCTAGCGATCTCATTGGAGATACGCGGTGGTCTGTTCATCCGACAGATGCACCACTGGGGCGCCCTGTTGTTCGTCGCTGCATTGAGCGTTCATATGCTTCGCGTGTTCTTCACTGGAGCATTCCGCCGTCCTCGCGAACTCAACTGGATCGTCGGTGTTCTGCTCGTCATCATGGGTATGGCTGCCGGCTTCACCGGATATTCTCTCCCTGATGATCTCCTATCCGGCAACGGCCTACGAATCATCGACGGCATCCTCAAGTCGCTGCCGCTCGTCGGAACCTACATCTCGTTCTTCCTCTTCGGCGGCGAGTTCCCGGGCATCGACATCGTGGCCCGTCTGTACACCCTGCACATCATGATCGTGCCGGCCCTGCTGATCGCTCTCATCGGCATACACCTGATGTTCGTTGTCGTGCACAAACACACCCAGTACCCGGGAGCGGGAAACACCGAGAAGAATGTGGTCGGAGAACCGGTCCTGCCTACCTTCGCGGCGAAGGGTGGAGGATTCTTCTTCCTCATCTTCGGTCTGCTCTCGCTTATCTCGGCTCTGTTCACGATCAACCCGATCTGGAACTACGGTCCCTACGACCCTTCACCGGTCTCGGCCGGCACCCAACCTGACTGGTACATCGGTTGGGCGGACGGATTCCTTCGTATCGTTCCGGGCTGGTTCGAGTTCTATATCTTCGGATGGCCGATCTCGCTCAACATCAACAGCGCCGTGATCGTCATGGGCGGCGTGTTCGCAGTCATGTTCATCTACCCGTTCTTCGAGGCATGGCTGCAGAAGGATCATCGGGAACACCACATCCTCGATCGTCCCCGTAACAATCCAACTCGTACCGCCATCGGCGTTGCAGGAATCATCTTCTACTGCAACATGTGGGCGGCTGCATCGGGTGACATCATTGCAGTGTTCTTTCAGATGTCGCTCAACGACATGATCTACATCTTCCGATTCCTATTCTTCTTCGGACCGATCATCGGTTACATCATTACCAAACGTATGTGTCTCGCGCTTCAGCGCAAGGACCGTGAGATCGCTCTGCACGGACGGGAGACAGCCCAGATCATTCGTCTGCCCCACGGTGAGTTCCTTGAACGCCACGAGGCTCTTCCTCCGCATAAACTGTGGAAGCTTACGGCGTTCGAATCTCCGAGTTACATCCCTGCGGAGCCGAATGCAGAGGGCAAGATCACTGGAACAGAGAAGCTGCGTGCGCGACTCTCTCGGTTCTTCTTTGAAGACCGTGTGGCTCCGGTGACGAAGCAGGAGCTCGAAGCTCCTCACCACAACAACGCTGCCCTCGAGGGTTCGGACAACAAACAGCTCGGACACTGATCGGTCCTTTGATCAGTGTTTCAGGGGCTCAGCGGTTCAACTGCTGAGCCCCTTTCTCTATTCGTTCCTTCGTTGAACCAGGGCATTCCGTGCTCCGGCTTTACCCCCAGAAGGGCGCTACCCGGCTATTCTGTCTCGCCTGCAGTAGGCCAGTCACAGTCTGTTCGGTACATGATAGGCGCACCAACAGTGCTCGTGCCCAACTCAATTCCCGCTCCGCTCGCTGCATTCCACAATCTGCAACGTTAGGTTCCTCAGACTTGGTGCCTAACGGCTGCCCACCCTGTCAATGCATTCTGAGGAACGCGCAGAGACATGCCATGTGCTCCGCCGCGTCTATGTCCTCGGTTCTTCATAGCCCTCACGATCGGTCCGGCCTCGGAGATCCTGATCTGTCTGGAAGAACTCAACCTATCTTCTGTTCCGATTTCATTATGGTTCAGGAATGGACGAATCTGTGGAAGGTGCCTATTTCGAGATTCGGTCGAGTTCCTCCGCAGAAGACATTCCGAACCTCGCTTCAGAGCTTCGGCAGCTATCTCAGCGCCGCCCAACTCGGTCCGCAACCTACGGTTCTCTGCTCTCAACACGACCGATTCGGGTAAGCTGATGAGTCACCCCGGAGATAATCGAGGCTGGCAGATATCGAAGCCATTGCATGCCGAGGTGACTCTTGGCACCCTGCACACGCGGGTCTGCCAGCGTCGAAGAACCGGCAGCGGCCTGTCCGGACCGGAGCATCGCTCGAATGGCGTGGTCCAATATCGGGTGATTCGAATTACGGGGCCTCGGCCGACTAAGATTCCGTCACGACTGCCGGGTCCAGGGGTGATTCAAACGGTAACGTTTTCGCCGAGATACTGAACTCACTTTACAAAGTCGACCAGATCCGGAGCAGAGTTTCGTGTATTGGCATTGATGCTATCGAGATCGCCAAAGCGTTGTAGATGGACAGTCTCACCTCGTACAGTTCACAAAGAGCACTCGGCGGGGCCAATCCCTATGACTTTCGAGTAGGACTATGTCGTTTCGATGCCACGGGCTTCGCAACGCGAGCGCGGACCGATGTACTTCAGGTGGAAAAGACGCCATCGACCGCGGAGGCTAGGCAATCCGCGCGGACGTAGCGGTCGACGATGACTGCGAGTTACTGCCGATCAGTCAGCTTGCTGCCGAGAGACCGTATCGGCTTGCCGCCGCTGCGTGTGAGCTTCAGAAGTCAACCGATTCAGTGTTGCTTGTGCAATCTGTCATGATCGTTCAGACTCAAGAGATACTCATTGTAAGAATCCATTGCCGCGTCCTCGCTGGACTGTTTGATTTTGTGTGATTTCTGTTCCTGCGCAAACCAGCGAGCCAGGCAGATAATCAGCACAAGGAACAATGGCATTTCGGCGTAAGTCCACAGAAGCGCACCAGCAACTGCTTGGTCGTACACGGGATCGATTCCATTAGTCGCCACTGCATACTGATCGAATATGGGCCGTCCGATTCGCAGGAAGGTCAGTCCGAGTACGGCGTGAATCTGAAGTTCGATTGCAATGTCAATGAATCGAGAGGGGAAGGATTGCACTCGAGGCAGCGGATCAACCGACCAAAGTGGAACAGCGGCGAGGATTCCGCCGAAAAGGAACATCGCCAGAAGAGCGTCCATTCCAGCGCGCGTCGACACGAATGTGCTGACCGCGTCGCTCAGGTACAGAGCGGGAAATGCCAGAAGCGCTATAACGATTGGCACTGCGGGATGGAGCAAACTGCTTGTCCATTTCGAACGTAGGCCGCCGATCCCCACCCGGAGGATGAAACTGCCGAATCTACCGTGTGGCATCGACCGAAGGAGCAGCACACCGGGAGCTCCGGTAAGCAGAAGCGGGGGGACCATAGTCATTAAGGTGATCTGCTGAAACATCAGTGCGGTCAGCGAATGCGGCGCAGCTGCGTTCACTCCCAAAGTCGCTACTAGGAATGCGATAACGCAACCCAAGACAAAGGAAAGCACGCGGGCCGGATTCCAAAATCGACGTTGAGACCACAGCCTGAATGTACCTGCCAGATAGAGCGCACACAGAACCGCGGAAAGAGCAGCGATGATCCATGACGCAGAAGTGAAGTCGAAACGGAGCCAAAGCGGCACCTGTTGCACCAAGTCAGCAGCGTCGTTCACTGTTCCTCGTCTTTCAATTGGCCCTGGTGATGCCAGTATAGGCTCAACCAAGTCGAACTCAGAAATCAGGTACAGAAACATAGCCGACACAGTGAAGCCACGAAAAGGACTTATCTGTCATGCCCCAAAAGAAGTACCCATAAGGCTTCGTAAGAGAGCAGACCGCAGCATGGTCCTTCTCGAAACCGACCCTGTTGCCCGACGCGGCAGCGTCTGCCATATCGACGAACAGCTCTCTACACGATCCCGGAATTGTTCTCCGGTGCCGATCGAACGACTGTCGAGAGACCTCGGACTGCACCGTATAGGGCCGTCCACGGCTTCGAACACCGAGAGGTCAGAGCAGTGTGACCGATTGCATTGATCGGTACTTCGCCACTTTCGCTACTGACCGGTGGTAGGAGCCTGACATCACCTATGTGCACGCATCCGCCGGGTGGGTCTACTTCGCGTTCGTCACCGACATGTTCGATCGCGAGATCGTCGGCTGGCAGGAATCGAGGTCAGTGCACACCGAGTCGGCTCCTGATGCCCTGCAGAAGGGGATCTATCAGAGTCGAGGTCCCAGTGGCGACCTGTGCGGGCTGGTACAGCACTCGGATCGCGGAGGCCAGTATCGGGCAATCCGCCATGACGATGCCCTGACCGAACAACTCGCCGTCGCGTCTGCCGGATCGAGGGGCGATTCAGACGATAGCGTCTTGCGAAGCCTCGAACTCGCTGTATAGGCTGAGTGGATACGGAATAGCAACCCGTGGAAAGGCATTGATCATGTCGGGCTCGCCACGGCGGAGCGGGCGCACTGGTCCACCACCTATTGACCACACGGTGCGCTAGGAGCAGCGACTCCCACAGCGTTCCGAGCTGACCCTCACAGCACGATGCCACGGACCGCGTAACTCGTGTGAGAGTCATGAACTCCAAGTAGAAGACTCTCCATCAAACCTGGGGCTAGACAAACTCGTCGGCGCAGATGTAGCAGTCGCGGGGCGAAATCCTGGCATCCATCGAGGAACTGGTCCAGTCGCATCCGCGTTTCGAGCTCCAAACGTCGATGCCGGCGGACGGCGTCAGGGCTACTGCGAGGATTCTGACCGAGATCGTGGGTAAGGACTTCGAATCAGCCGGACACCTATCATCGTATGCCGGACTGGCACCGACTTCGCAGCGGTCAGGGGCCGCGGCGACCATACGTCCCGCTGGACCAACAAGTTCCCCAAACGAGCCTTGTTCCTGTCCGCGTTCGCGGCACTGAATGACCCGTTGTCGACGGCGTCTACCTCCACACCCCCGAGGCGGTGCCAGCTGCCTGAGCAGTCCTGTCGCGAGGTACCTGATCAATTCGGGAGTAGGACCCCGATCCGATTACCCCTGCCATCGAGTCCGACTCGAAACTTTCGAAGAATCACACCGATGCCTCATGAATCAAGGCATAGGGGCACCTCCACAAAAGCGTGGACCTCGAAGACTGTACAGCCCGCGCGCCTTAGTCTCAACCCCTGAAGAAGCGAGAAGCCTGTCGATTCCGGAGCGAAAGGCACCGTGGCCCGAACTCTATGCAAGTTCGGGCCACGTGGGCGAATCAATTGTCAGTTGTTTCCGTTCACGGCGACAACTTCAGTGAGCGAAGTCACCGCGGTCATGTTCGTAGGTGAGACCGACAAGCGCGACGATGCCGAGCACGACACCGAACGGGAAGATCCACCAGCCCATCGCGATTCCGTAGAACGAGACGGCGGCAGCTCCCGCGCTGACGATCGGCCACCAGCTCCACGGGCTGAAGAACCCGTAGTCGGCGTCGGCCTCGGAGATCTCGGCGTCGTCGTTGTCCTGAGGCTGGCGCCCGACGCGACGGTCCGTCAACCAGAGGTAGACACCGATCATCAGGGCCATCAGACCGACGAGGAGCAGCGCCGGGAATCCGACGAGTTCGGTGAAGTCGGTGAAGACGCCGTAGAAGATCCCGACCGCGATGAAGAACAGACCGCAGATGTTGAAGACGTAGATCGATGACTTCATTTGGCGTTGTCTCCTGTGAGCTGGGGTTCTGCATGACCGTTCCCGCTGTACTCAAGCAACTCGGGGTGATTGAGGTCGAAGGCAGGCCGTTCAGAACGAATTCGGGGCAATGAGGTGAAGTTATGCCGCGGGGGCGGACAAGAGGTGGCCCACTCCAGGGATCCGCCATAGCCCCACGGATCATCGACTGTAACCTTCGGAGCGTTGCGATGGGTGATCCAGACATTCCAGAAGAATGGGACCATAGACAGACCCAACAGCAGCGAACCGACCGTCGATACCTGATTCATCCATGTGAAGCCGTCCTGCGGAAGGTAATCGGCATAGCGACGCGGCATACCGTCGGCGCCCAGCCAGTGCTGCACGAGGAAAGTTGCGTGGAATCCGATGAACAGCATCCAGAAATGAATGTGACCAAGCTTTTCGTTGAGCATTTTGCCCGTCCACTTCGGCCACCAGAAGTAGAAGCCTGCGAACATCGCGAACACGACGGTGCCGAATACGACGTAGTGGAAGTGAGCAACGACGAAATAGGTGTCGGAGACCTGCTGGTCGAGCGCAGGACTCGCCAGAATGACGCCGGTGAGTCCGCCGAAGAGGAAGGTAGCCATGAAGCCGATAGACCACACGATCGGAGTTTCGAATGTGATCGAACCCCGCCACATTGTGCCGATCCAGTTGAAGAACTTCACCCCTGTCGGGATAGCGATAAGCATTGTCATAAAGGCGAAGAACGGCAATGCGACAACACCTGTGACATACATATGGTGAGCCCAGACTGTCACAGAAAGAGCCGCGATGGTGATGGTCGCGAAGACGAGCTCCTTGTACCCGAAGACCGGCTTTCGGCTGAACACCGGGAAGATTTCGGTCACGATACCGAAGAACGGCAACGCGATGATGTATACCTCCGGGTGGCCGAAGAACCAGAACAGGTGCTGCCAAAGTATCGGCCCACCGTTTCCGGGACTGAAGACATTCGATCCCAGAATCCTGTCTGAAGCGAGCACCAGCAACGCGGCTGCCAGGGGCTGGAAAGCCATGAGCACGAGAATCGCGGTGATGAGTACGTTCCAGCAGAAAATCGGCATGCGGAACATCGTCATACCCGGAGCACGCATCGTAATGATAGTGGCGATGAAGTTGACCGATCCGAGGATCGTTCCGAACCCTTGCAACGCAAGTCCGAGAACCCACAAGTTGCCGCCGGCTCCTGGAGTGAAGGTCGTATTGCTCAGGGGCGCATAGGCCGTCCAGCCGAATGATGCCGCACCCTGCGGCGTGAGGAACCCGGAGAGAGCCACGAGGCTGCCGAAGAGGAACATCCAGAATGCGAAGGCATTCAAGCGTGGGAACGCCACATCCGGGGCGCCGATCTGCAACGGCATGATGACGTTGGCGAAGCCGGCGAACAGCGGTGTGGCGAACATCAGAAGCATCAGGGTGCCGTGCATGGTGAACAGCTGGTTGTACTGTTCTTTGGTTTCCACGATCTGCATACCGGGCTCAAAGAGCTCGAGGCGGATGATGAGCGCCATCACCCCGCCGACGCAGAAGAAGAAGAACGAACCGATGAGGTACATGTACCCGATCGTCTTATGGTCAGTCGACGTGATCCAGTCGACGATGATCCGGCCCTTGCTCCGGGGCACAGCCGGAACGTCAAGCGCCGCTTGATTCATCGTGGCAGTCATTTCTCAGCACCTTCTTTCGGGTACCAGTTGCGATCGTACTCCGAACCCAGCTGGCCTGTGTTGCCCTGATCGGCAAGCGACTGTGTGTACTCCTGGTACTCCGCCTTGGATACGACCTTCACATTGAACAGCATCTCCGAGTGGTACTCACCGCACAGTTCGGCACACTTGCCGACGTACTCGCCTTCCTTCTCCGCACGCAAGTGCAGACTCTGGTCGCGCCCGGGAATCATATCGCGCTTCTCGAGGAACGCAGGAACCCAGAAAGAGTGAATGACATCACGAGAATGCAGGCGGATCTCCAGGTCGGTGTCGACGGGAAGATATAGGGTCGGCACCTTTTTTGCTGGCTCCGGAGTGCCATCGAGTTCGACCTGTTTGCTGCCGTAGTAGACGTTCTCGGTCTCGTAGTTGAAATCCCACGCCCACTGCTTGGCAGCGACTTCGATGACCTGCTCACCGGGAGTCCTGTCGTCGACGGTCTTTTCCATAACCTGGACGTTCTGGAAGAAGAATCCGAGCACGAGAATGATCGGAGTCACAGTGAAGAGGATTTCAATCGGCATGCTGTAGCGCAACTGCACTGGCAGTCCACGATCATTCTTGCGGCGGCGATAGGCGACCATCGCCCACAGCATGAGGCCCCACACGATGATTCCGACGATGAGAAGCGCGATCCAACCGCCGTTCCACAGCGCTGTATAGGCGTCCGTGTGGTTCGTAGCGCCTTTCGATTCGACGGGGAAAAATCCCGTGGCGATCTGCTCTTTGGTGCAACCCGATAGCAGTACCGGTATCAATACTGCGCTCAGAATGCCGAGCCGCTTCGCCCAGGACCGCTGCGGTCCTGACTGATTCGGAGAATCCACGTGCAGCCTTTCACAACGTTCTGCGTCTCCAGGTCAGACCGAGAGACGTGTACTTACTCTGTCACCTACAAGACTACCGCTACACGCGGTAGAAATTCACCTGCAGATGTTCATTTGTTGAGAATATCCTGACAGATGCGGCCCCTGAGCGCGGAATCTAGGTGCGCGGAGTATTCGAGGCCGCTGATCTCCGACACGCCGAGCGTGGACAAATGTGATGTCTGCCACTGAGTGTCAATGAGCCAGCCCCCCGGTCCGGTGTCCTCATCCGCCGAGTTCGCCCCGCGATGTCGGCTGTCGACGTCGACGCCGTCGAAGAGTCCGACGAGGTGGGCCAGCGCGGCCTTCGAGGCGTCCCGCTGAGTGTGAAACATCGATTCGCCGGCGAAGAACGAACCGATGGCGACTCCGTAGAGTCCGCCGACGAGCTCATCGTCGTTCCAGACTTCGACCGAATGCGCCCACCCGTCGTCGTGGAGGCCCTGGTAGAGCTCGATCATCTCCTCGGTGATCCAGCTGCCCGTCCGCGCTGGGTCGGCACACGAGCGGATGACGTGCATGAAGGCGCGGTTGGTGGTGAAGGTGAAGTGCTTCATCGATTTGCGCAGGCTCTTCGTCACGCGCAGGTCACCGGGAAACAGAACTCCACGTCGTCGTGGCGCCCACCATCCCATCCGACCGGTGCCCCCGTGGCCGACCCCCATGGGGAAGAGTCCGGCCCGATACGACAAAAGGACCTGGGGCTGCGTTGCCGTATATGACACGGCACGCAGATCCTCCAGGTCCATGAGAAGCGCTCCTCCTCAGCCGAGGCTGATCAGTGGAACGAGTCTCCGCAGGCGCAGGATCCGCCGGCGTTGGGGTTGTCGATGGTGAAGCCCTGCTTCTCGATGGTGTCGGAGAAGTCGATGGTCGAACCGCTGAGGTAGGGAACGCTCATCCGGTCGACGATGACCTCGACGCCGTCGAAGTCGCGGACTGCGTCTCCGTCGAGGAAACGCTCATCGAAATAGAGCTGATAGATCAGTCCGGAACATCCGCCGGGCTGGACAGCCACGCGCAGGCGCAGGTCGTCACGACCTTCCTGTTCCAGCAGGCTGCGGACCTTGTCGGCAGCGGTCGACGACAGCTCCACCTCGTGGGTGGCTTCTGCTTTTTCGGTCACAGTCATGGTTACTCCTTTTCGCGTTCCTGTCCCCAGGCTACACCGGTGACAACGTCGGTGCCCGGCAAGCTATTCCCCGTTCGTGTCATCCTTGGTCGCCGAGGCGCTGCAGCAGCAGTGCTTCGGCGACGATCGCGGCCTTGAAATCGGGCAGGTAGAGCGATTCGTTGGCGCTGTGGGCCCTGGCGTCGGGATCTTCGACGCCCGTGACGAGGATCGATGCGCTGGGAAACACATCGAGCAGATCGGCGATGAAGGGAATCGATCCGCCGATGCCCATCGTCACCGATTCGGTGCCCCATGCGTCGGTGAGCGCCTGGCGGGCGGTCCGGACCACGGGGTCGTTCTCGTCGGCCTGCCAGGGGCTTCCGCCCTCGGTCTCACCGATGCTCAGCTGCGCGCCGAAGGGCAGATTCGCGCGCAAGTGCTCTTCGACGGCCTTGACCGCCGAGGCGGGGGTGTCCCCGGGCGCGAGTCGGATCGAGAGCTTGGCCTTCAGTGAGGACTGCAGGGTATTCGAGGAGACCGCCACATCGGGAATGTCGAGGCCGATGACGGTGATCGACGGCTGGGTCCACAGACGGGAGGCCAAGGTGCCTGCGCCGATGAGCTCGGTCTCCGCGAGCACTCCGGAGTCGGTGCGCAGAGTCGCCTCGTCGTAGTCGATGGACGTCTCCGCGCTCGAGTGCAGGCCGGCGACAGCAACGGAGCCGTTGTCGTCGTGGAGGGTGGCCAGCAGCTTCGTCATCGCGAGCATCGCATCCGGTGCCACTCCCCCGTACATTCCCGAGTGCACGGCGTGGTCGAGCGTGGAGACCTCGAATTCGACGGCGCACATTCCGCGCAGACTCGTCGTCAGGGCCGGAGTGCCCGCGGCCCAGTTGCCCGAATCGGCGACGACGATGACATCGGCACGCAGACGGTCCCGGTAGGTCTCGAGGAAATTGCGGAAGCTCGGGCTGCCAGCTTCTTCCTCGCCTTCGAAGAAGAGCGTCACACCCACACCGAGGCGGTCGGCCAGCAGCCGCAGAGCCGTGAGATGGACCATGATCCCCGCCTTGTCGTCGGCGGCTCCACGGCCGAAGAGACGGTCGCCCTTCCGGGTGGCGACGAAGGGTTCGGTGTCCCAATCCTCGGCGCGTCCGGGCGGCTGCACGTCGTGATGGGCGTAGAGGAGGACGGTCGGGGCGCCTTCGGGCGCCGGCACGGAGGCCACGACGGCCGGGTATCCAGGGGTTCCGTCGGGCTGGTCGGCGCTGAGGATGTCGACGTCGAGGCCGAGGTCGCTGGCCAAGCCGGCGACCGCCTCGGCGCTGGCCGTGACATTCGCGGCGTCGAAGCTCGGCCAGGCGACGGAGGGAATGGCTACGAGATCCGTGAGATTGCCGAGGACCTCCTCGAAGATGGCGTCCAGTTCGGCATGCAATTGTGCACTGTCAAGTGCTGAAGTCGATTCGCTCATTCTCCAAAGGTAGTATTCATCTCGTGTTCGGAAGCAAAAAATCTCGCGCGGAGGACGAAACCTCTGCCTCTCAGCCAGTCCATGACGACCTCTCCGCAGAAGCCGACGCCCGTCGCGATGCGGAAGCGAAGAAGGGACGGCCCACGCCCAAGCGCAGCCAACAGGAGTCTGCGCGCCGTCAGCCCTTGGTGAACAAGGATCGCAAGGTTGCGAACAGACAAGCCAAGGAACAGCAGCGGCAGGAGCGTGATCGCGCGCGCATCGGCATGATGAACGGTGAGGAGAAGTACCTCACCCGCCGTGACAAAGGACCTCAGCGTCGGTACATCCGCGACTACATCGATGCTCGCTTCTCGATCGGCGAGATCTTCATCCCCGCCGCGATCCTCATCCTCGTCATCGCCTTCACCCAGCCGGTGCAGATTCAGCAGTACTTCACCTATGCGGTCTGGGGACTCATCGCGCTGATCGTCCTCGACGGGTTCGTGCTCAACTACATCCTGAAGAACCGACTGCGCAGTAAGTTCGGCGAAGTCGAACGGGGAATCACCTTCTATGCCGTCATGCGAAGCATCCAGCTGCGTCCGCTGCGCATGCCCAAGCCGCAGGTCAAGCGCCGTCAGTACCCCGAGTGAGCAGTCGGCTCGACTCGAGGCCGCGGACGATGCGGCCGGGGAAGAACGGACCGGAGTAGATCATCTCCGAATAGACCTGAACCAGATCGGCGCCCGCGACCACTCGTGCCCGGGCGTCTTTCGCATCCGCGACTCCCCCGACGGAGATGACGGTGAGCTCATCGCCCACATGCTTCTTCACCAGACGCAGCACTTCGAGCGAGCGTTCGGCCACGGGGCGTCCGGAGATTCCACCGGCCTGGCCTTCGGCGAACTTCGCCTCGGCACCGGTCAGCACGGACCGGTCGATCGTCGTGTTGGTCGTGATGAGTCCGTCGACTCCGGTGCGCAGAGCGAGATCGCAGATTTCGACGACATCCTCATCGGCCAGGTCCGGTGCGATCTTGACCAGCAGGGGCACATGTCCCAGCGTCGATCGCGGACTGTCCACCACCTCGGCGGCGGTGTCGCGGACTGCGGTGATGATCGGCTCCAGGCTGCTCGTGGACTGCAGATCCCGCAGACCGGGGGTGTTCGGTGAACTGACATTGATGACGAGATAGTCGGCCAAGGGAGCCAGCGCACGGGTCGAAGAGGCATAGTCGGAAACTGCATCGGCCGCCTCGACGACCTTCGTCTTGCCGATGTTGATGCCCACGATGGGACGCAGCCGCTGCGGGAGGGCGTCGATCTTCGTCCGTTCGGCGGCGATGTTGAACGAAGCCTGCCGGGCTCCGTCATTGTTGAACCCCATCCGGTTGAGAAGGGCGAGGTTCTTCCGCAGACGGAACAGCCGGGGCTGATCATTGCCCGGCTGGGCGTGGGCGGTGATCGTTCCGACCTCGATATGGCCGAAGCCTAGGGAGGACAGTGCGCGGACACCTACTCCGTTCTTATCGAAACCTGCGGCCAGGCCGACCCGATTGGCGAACGGCAGACCCATCACCTCGACCGGTCTGACTGTGCCGCGGGCACAGACGAAGCGGAGCAGTCGTCCGAGCAGAGGCACGGAATCGAGGAACCGCAGAGCGGTGAACGAGAGGTGATGGGCCCGTTCGGCATCCATCGGAACGAAGAGGAGTCTGAAGATCAATGAGTACACGCACTCAAGAATATGTCAGAGTCCCGCAACGCTTCAGCACGTGCTTGCCTCACTCCTTCAGCACGCGGACGTGTTAGGCATTAGGATCGAATCAACGTTCAAAGACGACTGAAAGGGAACTCATGGCTGGTGCAACCACCCTCAGCAGCTACTCCACGACCTCACCGGTGAAGGCCACCGCCTCCGTACTGGTGCTGGCAGCAGCGGACTCGAAGGTCCTCGGGCTCGAAGGCGCAAAGGCGGCGAAGACCGCGCTTGACGCCGCGGCCCAGGCGATCGGGTTCAGCGGAAAGGCCGGATCCACCGCTCGTATTCCCGCTCCGAAGGGTATCGCCGCCGACTCCGTCCTGCTCGTCGGACTCGGCGACTTCGATCCCGATGACTCCGATGTCGCCGCAACCGCTGAATCGCTGCGTCGCGGCGCTGGGGCGGCGCTGCGCGTACTCGACGGTGTCGAGTCGATCGCTCTGGCCCTGCCCGCCACTACTCCGGCCGAAGTCGAAGCGGTCACAGTCGGCGCCGGACTCGGCGCCTACCGGTTCCTCGACTACCGCAGCGAAGACAGGACGCCGGGAGCCATCACCGTCATCGGCTCCAAGGGCAAGACCTTCACCGCCGCCCATGACGCCGGCGAAGTCATCGCCGCAGCGACGAACAGGGCACGCGACCTCGTCAACACTCCCCCGCTCGATCTCTACCCCGAGTCCTACGCAGAGATCGTCAAGGACCAGGCCAAGGACCGCAAGCTCAAGGTCACCGTCCTCGGCGAGAAGGAGCTCAAGGCCGGAAGCTACGGAGGAATCATCGGCGTCGGCCAGGGTTCGACCCGCGGGCCCCGCCTCGTCAAGGTCGAATACGCGCCACGCGGAGCCAAGCGCCATCTCAGCTTCGTCGGCAAGGGCATCACCTTCGACTCCGGCGGCATCTCACTCAAGCCCGCGAAGAGCATGGAGGACATGAAGTCCGATATGGCCGGTTCCGCGGCCGTCGTGCAGGCGCTCTTCGGCATCGCCGACCTCAAGCTCCCGGTGCGGGTCACCGCGTGGCTGCCGATGGCCGAGAACATGCCCGGGTCTTCGGCACAGCGCCCCAGCGATGTACTGAAGATGCGCAGCGGCAAGACCGTCGAGGTCACGAACACCGATGCCGAAGGCCGACTCGTCCTCGCCGATGCGCTCACCGACGCCGGGGAGGAGAACCCGGACCTGCTCATCGACGTAGCCACACTCACCGGCGCTCAGATCGTCGCACTCGGCGAACGCACCTCCGGAGTCATGGGCTCCGAGGCCGCACGGGCAGAGGTCATCGCCTCGGCGTCCGTGGCCGGTGAACAGATGTGGGCGATGCCGATCCCCGAGGAGATGCTCTCCGGATTCGACTCCACCGCCGCCGATCTCACGAACTCAGGACCGCGCCCCGGCGGCATGCTCGCCGCTGCGGCGTTCCTGCGTGAGTTCGTCGGAGAGGATGCGAACTGGGCGCATATCGACATCGCCGGACCGAGCTTCAACGGGTCAGCACCCTTCGGCTACACACCGAAGGCCGCGACCGGAGCCGCGGTGCGCACCCTCATCGAAATCGCGAAGGCGAAGGCCTGAGCCCGGTGGTTCTACACGCTGTCGAGGTGAACGTGATGATGCCCACCTGTGTCCAATCAGACAGCGTTTTTCTTCGCCCCGCGCAAGAAAAGTGGAAAGATAAGACTGAAAGCTGCGTACTGCAGGCTTATTCACAGCTACGAGGAGAAATCCGTGAGTGACGAATTGACCTACGACCTTGTCGTTCTGGGTGGCGGAACCGGTGGCTATGCCGCTGCTCTGCGAGCCGCAGAGCTCGACATGAAGGTCGCTTTGATCGAACGCGACAAGGTGGGAGGCACCTGCCTGCACCGTGGCTGCGTTCCGACGAAGGCTCTTCTGCACGCCGCAGAAGTCGCCGAGACCGCCAAGAACTCCGAGACCTTCGGCATCGAAGCCGAGTTCAAGGGGATCGACATCGCCAAGGTGCTCGAGTACAAGGACGGGGTCATCACCCGCAACTACAAGGGTCTGCAGGGTCTGGTCAAGGCTCGCGGAATCGACACCTACTTCGGCACCGGCAAGCTCGTCGGCAAAGACACTGTCGAGGTCACCGGCGAAGACGGCAACCACACCGTCAAGGGCACGAACGTTCTGCTCTCGACCGGTTCGACATCGAAGACCATCGGACTCGAGGTCACCGACCGCGTGATCACGAGCACCGAGGCTCTCCAGCTCGACAAGGTCCCGAGCTCGGCCATCGTGCTCGGCGGCGGCGTCATCGGCGTCGAGTTCGCCAGCGTCTGGAACTCCTTCGGAGCTGACGTCACGATCGTCGAGGGCCTCAAGCACCTCGTCGCCAACGAGGACGAGACCATCTCGAAGAACCTCGAGCGCGCCTTCAAGAAGCGCAAGATCAAGTTCAAGCTCGGAGTCATGTTCAAGGGCGTCGAAGAGACCGCCGACGGTGTCAAGGTCACCCTCGAAGACGGTTCGACGCTCGAAGCCGAGTACCTCCTCGTGGCCGTCGGCCGCGGTCCGGTCACCGAGGGCTTCGGATTCGAAGAGCAGGGCATCCCGATGGATCGCGGATTCGTCCTGGCCAACGAACGTCTCCACACCGGCGTCGGCAACATCTACGCCTGCGGCGATATCGTCCCCGGACTCCAGCTGGCCCACCGAGCATTCGGTCAGGGCATCTTCATCGCCGAGGAGATCGCCGGCCTCAACCCGGCACCGGTCGTCGAATCCGGCATCCCCCGCGTGACCTACTGCGAACCCGAGATCTTCTCCGTCGGACTCTCCTCGGCACAGGCCGAAGAGAAGTACGGCAAGGATCAGGTCGAAGCACTCGAGTACAACCTCGGCGGCAACGGCAAGTCCGTGATCCTGAACACGACAGGTCTGATCAAGGTCATCCGCGAAAAGGACGGTCCGGTCGTGGGCGTGCACGGAATCGGAGCGCGTCTGTCCGAGCAAGCCGGTGAGGCACAGCTCATCGTCAATTGGGAAGCATTCCCCGAGGAAGTCGCGCAGCTCATCCACGCGCACCCCACGCAGAACGAAGCACTCGGCGAGGCCCACCTGGCCCTGGCCGGAAAACCCCTGCACTTCCACTCATAAGATCCGAGGAGACGAATACTCATGTCGAATTCCGTTCAGATGCCGGCTCTCGGAGAGTCGGTCACCGAGGGCACTGTCACTCGCTGGCTCAAGGAAGTGGGCGAAGAAGTCGAGGTAGACGAGCCATTGCTCGAAGTGTCGACCGACAAGGTCGACACGGAGATCCCCAGCCCGTATGCCGGCACCCTCGAGAAGATCCTCGCCGAAGAAGATGACGTGGTCGAGGTCGGCGGCGACCTCGCCTACATCGGCGACGGCAGCGGTACGTCCTCCGACGAGGAAGCACCGGCCGAGGAACCCGCCGAGGAGCCTGCTGAGGCACCTGCCGAAGAAGCCCCTGCTGAAGAGCCTGCTGAGGCACCTGCCGAAGAAGCCCCTGCTGAAGAGGCTCCCGCTCACGAAGCACCGGCAGCCGATGAGGCACCGACGGAGGAATCCGCTCCTGCCGCTTC
The DNA here is from genome assembly GCF_011617705.1 of Brevibacterium limosum. Lineage (NCBI taxonomy): Bacteria > Bacillati > Actinomycetota > Actinomycetes > Micrococcales > Brevibacteriaceae > Brevibacterium > Brevibacterium limosum. The sequence continues at coordinate 2,117,681 of NZ_CP050154.1, forward strand.
TGATTCCGGTTCCTCCGAAGGCACCGAGATCACGATGCCCGCGCTCGGCGAGTCCGTCACCGAAGGCACCGTGACCCGTTGGCTCAAGGACGTCGGCGAAGAGGTCGAGGTCGACGAACCTCTGCTCGAGGTCTCCACCGACAAGGTCGACACCGAGGTCCCCTCCCCCGTCGCCGGAGTCGTTCAGGCTCACCTCGCAGACGAGGACGACACCGTCGAGGTCGGAGCGCCTCTGGCTCGCATCGGTTCCGGTGCCCCGTCCGAATCCGCACCGGCCGAGGAAGCCCCCAAGGAAGAAGCTCCCGCCGAGGCTGCCCCCAAGGAAGAAGCTCCCAAGGAGGACGCTCCTGCCGAAGAGGCACCGAAGCAGGAGGCTCTCAAGGAGGAGGCGCCGAAGCAGGAGTCGGCTCCCAAGCCGGCCGCAGCCGCGTCGGCGCAGTCGGCTTCTGCCGCTCAGGCCGAGGAGCCTGTGGACGCCGCTGCCCAGGCCCCTGCCGCCGCCGACACCGTGGGCGAGAACGCCGCCTACGTCACACCGCTCGTGCGCCGCCTGGCCCGCGAGAAGGGTGTCGACCTCTCGCAGGTCACCGGCACCGGAGTGGGCGGACGCATCCGCAAGCAGGATGTCGAGGCGGCCGCGAAGAGCGCTCCCGCCGCGGCCCCCGCTGCACAGTCCGGCGCACCGGCCGCCGCGTCCAAGGCTCCGTTCAAGGTCGAGATCCCCGAGGAGGTCGCGAAGCTGCGCGGCACCACGGAGAAGGCTTCGCGCATCCGCCAGACCATCGCCAAGCGCATGAGCGAGTCCCTCGATGTCTCTGCTCAGCTCACGCAGGTCATCGAAGTGGATATGTCTCGCGTCGTGAAGCTGCGCAAGGCCAACAAGGAGGCATTCCAGGCCAAGCACGGTTCGAAGCTGACCTATCTGCCGTTCTTCGCGAAGGCCATCGTCGAGGCGCTTCAGGTGCACCCGAAGGTCAACGCGCAGTACGATCTCGAGTCGCAGCAGATCACCTACTTCGATCACGAACACCTGGCCGTCGCGGTCGACACTCCGCGCGGACTGCTCGTTCCCGTGATCAAGGATGCCGGTGATCTCAGCGTGGCGGGCCTGTCCAAGGCCATCGATGATGTCGCTGACCGGACCCGCAACAACAAGATCATGCCGGATGAGCTCTCGGGCGGAACGTTCACGGTGACCAACATCGGTTCCGTCGGCGCGCTGTTCGACACGCCGATCATCAACCAGCCGCAGATGGGCATCATCGGCACGGGTGCGATCGTGCGTCGCCCCATCGCCGTGAAGACGGTCGACGGCGACGAGGCGATCGCCATCCGTGACATGGTGTACCTGCCGTTGACCTACAACCACCAGCTGGTCGACGGTGCGGATGCGGGACGTTTCCTGCAGACGATCAAGGCACGTCTGGAAGAAGGCAACTTCGAGGCCGATCTCGACCTCTGAACCTGACTCTTCCGCACACCTTTCGAGGGGCCGACCACGCATGGTCGGCCCCTCGGGGCATTCATGGCTCGGCGATCTCGCGGACCTCTGCAACGAGCCATCTTCCCTCGACCTTCGCCAGCTCGAACTCGACCGACTGGGCGGCGAACTCCTGCAGAGCGTCACCGCTGCCCGCGCTCGAACGCATGAGCGCCGAGGCGACCACCCGGTCATCGTCGGCGGCAACGATCGTCACGTCCTCGATATCGATCGAATAGTCCGAGTCGGCATATGCCGATGGATCGATGAGCTCATCCGCCGCCGCGGCAGCGGACTCGGGGACCGTCAGCGCCTGCAGAGCTTCGCTATCGCCGTCGCTGAGCGCGGCTGCTCGGGACTCACACAGATCCGTGAGAACACCGGTGACCTCGTCGACGCCGAGTGCGGGCGTCCGTGCAGCCGATGAGGCGGACGCCTGGCCGGAAGACATATCTTCACTGCTCGAGGACTCGGGGGACGACCATGATGACCAGACGACGATTCCGCCGAGAAGCGTCAGGCACACGGCGACGCCGATGAGCAGCGCGCTGCGTCCCAGCACGTGCGGCAGTGCCATGGTTCTCAGGCGTGACCGGAGAGCATCCACGGCACTCAGCATCGGCGCCAGCAGTCTTCTCCGTGCCTCCGGTCGCTTCCGCCTCGAACGCCGCGAGCTCTTCGCCCCAGCACGCAGCGGTGAGACTTCTCCGCCGTGCAGAGGCGAAGCCGGAGTCCCGAGGTTCGACTCGATATCCCCCGTCGTTCCTCGATTCGGTCTGAGTCCGGAGGCCACACGCAGGCGTGCCGTGAGCGCCGATTCGGGTGCCGTTGCACTCTCGGCGGGAACCAGCGGCAGCGCAGCGGGTCGGTCGAGGGTACGCAGCGACTCGGCTGCCTCGGCGAGGGCGGTTTCCAACCCGACATCGGACGCCGCGTCGTCGAGGAGACCGGCGACGAGCGATCGCAGGGCCGACGATGATTCGGCCAGTGCCAGGTCCACCGGCAGCAGAGCCTCGGCCCATGGCCTCCCGAAGACGGCATGGTAGATCATCTCCCCCACGGCCCGCCGCGGCGTCGTCGTTCTCGGCTCGCAGACGCCGGGAATGATCACCGGCCGGCCTTCGGCATCGAGGGCGAAGGACGACAGAGCCAGACGCTCCTCCGGGCGCGTGCAGACCCGCAGTTGTTCGACTATGCCGAGGAACAGCGTGCACAGCTCGGGCTCGGTCAGACCCTGATAGGCGCGGACGACGTCGAGGACGAGCCCACCGGGTGAAGCGGGGACGATGAGAAGGGAACGGGCGCCGTTCGGCAGAGCCACCTCGGTGAGGGCGAGTACACGGGGATCGTCGGCATCGAAGTCATTGTGCACGACGCCCCACGCACTGCGACCGTCGGAATCGCGGACACGATGGATATCGTCCGCGATCGTTGCTTGGAACACCCATGTCATGGTTCCTCATCTCCGTTGATGATGATCAGTTGCGTTTAATGATGTTTAATGATGCTCGCCGATGTCGTTATGTGTCAAGGGCCACAGCCTCGGTGGAGGTCGGCAGATGTGATTGGAAACAAATTGAACACTGGGGTTAAGAGTCATAGTGTGGAGCCATGCCCCTGGCCACAGAAACGCTCGGGTTCGCCCCTGTCCTCTCGGACTATCGGCAGACTTGGGAATTGCAGAAGAAGTACCACGACGACGTGCTCGCAGGTGACCGTCCTTCGACGATCCTGCTCCTCGAGCATTCACCGGTCTACACGGCCGGCAAGCGCACCGAGGACTTCGAGCGGCCCACCGACGGCACCGATGTCATCGACGTCGACCGCGGCGGGAAGATCACCTGGCACGGACCCGGACAGTTGGTCGCCTACTGCATCTACAAGCTCAACGATCCCAAAGAAGTCCGCCTCTTCGTGTCCCAGCTCGAGGACGCGATGATCCGACTGCTCTCCGAATACGGGATCGAAGCGACCACGATCGAGGGACGTGCCGGCGTCTGGCTGCCAGACGACGGTCTCCGACGCGACCGCAAGATCGGCGCCATCGGAATCCGCATCCACGAAGGCGTGACGATGCACGGTCTGGCGCTCAACTGCAGCAACGACCTCGGCGCCTACGAATCCATCATCCCCTGCGGGATCACCGACGCCGACACCACGACCATCAGTGCCGAACTCGGCCGCACGGTCACTCCCGAGGACGTGGCACAGCGACTCGACGAGATCCTGCACGAGACCATCACCGCATAGGAGAACTCAGATGACGATCGCACCAGAGGGCCGCCGCATGCTCCGCGTCGAGGCCCGCAACTCCGAGACTCCCATCGAGGACAAGCCGGCCTGGATCAAGGCGAAGGCCCATATCGGCCCCGAGTACACGGCACTGAAGTCGCTCGTGCGCAAGCAGGAGCTGCACACGGTCTGCGAAGAGGCAGGCTGCCCGAACATCTTCGAATGCTGGGAAGATCGCGAAGCGACCTTCCTCATCGGCGGCGAACAGTGCACCCGACGCTGTGACTTCTGCCAGATCGACACCGGCCGACCGGCCGAATTCGACGCTGACGAGCCGCGCCGCGTGGCCGCCTCGGTGGCGGAGATGGGACTGCGCTACTCGACGATCACCGGTGTGGCCCGTGACGACCTCGAAGACGGCGGCGCCTGGCTCTACGCAGAGACCGTGCGCCAGATCCACGACCTCTCCTACGTTGACGGTCGCGGCACCGGCGTCGAACTGCTCATCCCCGATTTCAATGCCAAACCGGATCAGCTCGCCGAGGTGTTCTCCTCCCGGCCCGAGGTGCTCGCGCACAACGTCGAAACGGTGCCGCGCATCTTCAAGCGGATCCGCCCCGCGTTCCGCTACGAGCGTTCCCTGTCGGTGATCACGCAGGCCCGCGAAGCCGGTCTGGTCACTAAATCGAACCTCATCCTCGGGATGGGTGAGACGAACGACGAGATCATCTCCGCACTCCAGGACCTCCACGATGCCGGCTGCGACCTCATCACCATCACGCAGTATCTGCGTCCCTCTCCCCGGCACCATCCCGTCACCCGGTGGGTCAAGCCCGCCGACTTCGTGATGCTGCGCGATGCGGCCGAGGAGATCGGCTTCCTCGGTGTGATGTCGGGTCCGCTCGTGCGTTCTTCTTACCGAGCCGGTCGGCTGTGGGCCACCGCCATGCGTCGCCGCGGCGAAGAGATCCCGTCGCATCTGGCGCACCTGGACAAGCACACGCCCGCCAAACAGGAGGCGCAGGCGGTTGTGGATACCTTCGGCCCCGGCGAAGAGGTAGACTTGACTGCTGAGCAATGAGCGTCGGCCTCCCCCTGATTTCGGGAGGCGACGCCGCAACGCCCCTCAAGAGCAAGTGAGAGAATGAGCGAAGAACCGCGTAAGGGACTCTTCCGGCGCAAGCCCAAAGATCCGAACAAGAAGCCCGGCCGTCTGGCGCAGATGCGTCAGGTCTATGAGCTGTCCGCCAAACACAACAAAGCGACACCGTGGCTGTTGGCTGCGGCGATCCTCGGGTGCACGCTCATCGGTCTCATGATCGGTCTGCTCATCGGCGGCACCACCGCGATCTTCACGACGATCCTCGGCTTCATGGTCGGTCTGCTGTTGGGCATGTTCATGCTCGGGCGCTTCGCCGAGACCGCCGCATTCGCTCAGATGGACGGACAGCCGGGAGCCTTCGGGGCCGTCCTCAACACCGCTCGTCGCGGCTACCTCATGGACGAGAAGCCCATCGCTGTCGACCCGAAGAGCCGCGATCTCGTGTTCCGCTCGACCGGCCGTGCCGGCGTCGTGCTGCTGAGCGAAGGGCCGAAGGGTCGCAGTGCGAAGCTGCTGGCCAAGGAGAAGAAGCGTCACGAGCGCATCCTCCCCAACGTCCCGGTTCACACCTTCCAGGGTGGAAAGGAAGACGGCCAGCTGACGATGAAGCAGGTCGTTCCGGCCGTGCAGAAGCTGCCGCGCAAACTCAACCGCGCCGAGGTGCTGGCCGTGCGCAACCGTCTTGCCGCACTCGGCACTCAGGGTTCGCGCCCGCCGATCCCGAAGGGAATCGACCCGAATAAGGCCCGCCCGAACCACAAGGCCATGCGCGGACGCTGATCCTCACACATCCAGCGAAGATCCGCGAAGGCGGCGTCGACTCACTCCGAGTCTGCGCCGCTTCCGTCTCTCCTCCATCCCCTCCCCTAATTGCTACCTGACGGCGGCCCAGATACTTCGCGCGAGGTTGCTGGGCCGCCGTCAGGTAGCAATTAGGGGAGGGTTCAGCGGCGGAGGATGACTGTGCCGGCCGCCAGGTCGTGGAGTCCGCGGTTGTCGCGATTGAAGATGAGAGCGGGAATGACGAGCACGACGAGCACTGCGCGGATGAGCGACTTGAGCAGACCCGGGACATGGCCGTCGAGACGACGCACCTCGACGCCGAAGATGCGATGCCCCACCGAATAGCCGAGCGTGCCCACGAGCACGAAGTTCTCTACAGCGAAGATCGCTGGCGCTAGGATCGGATTCGCCGGATCGATGAGATTGGCGATCGCCAGACACATCAGCCAGTCGACGAGCAGGGCGAGGATTCGCTTCCACGCCGGGGCCAGAGAATGCGAGCCGTTGACAGGCAGACCCAGCCGCTTTCCGGGCCAGTCGTCTTCTTCCCTGTCGAACCGGGGCCCTTCGAGCCAGGAACCAAGGTCGTCACGATTGATCACTCCCCCAGCCTACGGAATCCGGCCTGAGTGGATCCTCAGGAAACATGCCCGAAACATGGGCGACATCACGACTTCATTCTTCGGCGACTAAGATTGACCGTGGTCAGGACAAACGGCCACCGTACACGAACTAGGAGACCTAAGTGTTCTCGTCTGCTGAAGAACTCGTCAACTATATATCGGACAACGACGTGAAGTTCGTCGATGTCCGGTTCTGCGACCTGCCCGGTGTGGTCCAGCACTTCAACCTCCCCGCCGCTTCCTACGGCACCGAGGAGATCACCGAAGGTCTGCTCTTCGACGGGTCCTCCATCACAGGCTTCCAGGGCATCCACGAATCGGATATGAAGCTGCTGGCCGATGTCACCTCCGCGTACATCGACCCCTTCCGCGAGGCCAAGACGCTGGTCGTCACCCACTCGATCGTCGATCCGTTCACCGATGAACCCTATTCGCGCGACCCCCGACAGGTCGCGGCCAAGGCCGAGGCCTATCTCGAATCCACCGGAATCGCCGACACCGTCTTCTTCGGTGCCGAGGCCGAGTTCTACCTCTTCGATTCCATCCGCTACGAGAACACCCCGGGCAGCAGCTTCTACAAGATCGGCTCGCAGGAGGCCGCCTGGGACATGGGCACGGACGAGCCCGGCGGAAACCAGGGCTACAAGACTCCGTTCAAGGGCGGCTACTTCCCCGTCTCTCCGCAGGACCAGTACGCCGATATCCGCGACCAGATGTCCCTGACGCTCGAGCAGATCGGCTTCGAGATGGAGCGGGCGCACCACGAGGTCGGCACTGCCGGTCAGCAGGAGATCAACTACAAGTTCAAGGCCCTCCAGCATGCCGGTGATCAGCTGCTCGACTTCAAGTACGTGATCAAGAACACCGCCTTCGAGCTCGGCAAGTCCGCGACCTTCATGCCCAAGCCGCTCTTCGATGACAACGGCTCGGGCATGCACTGCCACCAGTCGCTGTGGAAGAACGGCGAGCCCCTCTTCTACGACGAGAACGGCTACGGCGGGCTCTCCGACCTGGCCCGCTGGTACATCGGCGGCCTGATCGAACACGCCGGTGCGGTGCTGGCGTTCACGAACCCGACGATCAACTCCTACCGTCGTCTCGTGCCCGGTTATGAAGCTCCGGTCAACCTCGTCTACTCCGCGCGCAACCGTTCGGCCGCGATCCGCATTCCTGTGACCGGAACCTCGCCGAAGGCCAAGCGCCTCGAATTCCGCGTTCCGGACCCCTCGTCGAACCCCTACCTCGCCTTCTCCGCGCAGCTCATGGCCGGGCTCGACGGCATCCGCAACCGCATCGAACCGCCGGAGCCCATCGACAAGGATCTCTACGAGCTCCCGCCGGAGGAGGCCAAGGACATCAAGCTCGTTCCCGGCACCCTCGACGAGGCGCTCAACGAGCTGGAGAAGGACCACGACTTCCTCACCGCCGGAGATGTCTTCACTCCCGACCTCATCGAAACGTGGATCCGCATCAAACGTGAGAACGAACTCGATGTCGCTCGCCTGCGTCCGACGCCGACGGAGTTCGAGCTCTACTACGCACTCTGATCTCAGGCCGGGCCGGATTCCAGTCGGACCGAGAACCGGCATCTGCAGCCGAGTGGAATAGAGTGAGGGCGTCACGGGTTGTCTCCCGTGGCGCCCTTTCGGCTCTGCGGCCGCTGACACGGCCGGTCGGATCACGCACCATCGGAGGGATGGACTTTGACGCACTATGACCTGCTGCTCATCGGCACCGGTTCGGGAAATATGTTCCTCGACAAGCGATTCGCGGGCCTGAAGACCGCCATCGCCGAGGAATGGCACTTCGGCGGAACCTGCCTCAACGTCGGCTGCATCCCGACGAAGATGTTCGTCTACCCCGCCACCGTTGCTGAGCAGTCGCGCCAGGCTGACCGTTACAACCTGACCCCGACCCACCCCGAAGTCGATTGGGCAGGGCTCCAGAAGCGCATCTTCTCCCGCGTCGACGCGATCGAGTCCGGAGGTCGCGAGTACCGCAGCAGCGACCGCCAGCCCAATGTCACCGTCGTGCCCGAACACGTTCACTTCACCGGAGAGAAGACCGTACGCACCGCCTCCGGTGAGCAGATCACCGCCGATCGCATCGTCATCGCCGCCGGCGCCCACCCGATGATCCCCGACATCGCCGGGCTCGACACGACCCGCGTCGACACCGGCGACTACCCGGTGTTCACCTCGGACACTGTGATGCGCCGTCCCGATCAGCCAGGGCGCCTGGTCATCATCGGCTCCGGGATCGTCGCGATGGAATTCGCCCATGTCTTCGCCGCCCTAGGCACCGAGGTGACCGTCCTGGCTCGTGGGCCCCGCCTCCTGGGCGATATCGATGCGGAAGCCGCCGACGAATTCACCCGGATCTTCGGCTGTTCCCACACTGTCGTCCACGGGGCCCAGGCCAAGCAGATCGACATCGCCGATGGCGAGGTCACGCTGACCGTCGAACCCAGCGGGCGCCTCGCCGAGGTGGCCCTGCCGGAGACGATCACGGCAGACGGTGTGCTCGTGGCCACCGGGCGCGTCCCCAACACCGCCGAGCTCGACGTCGCGGCCGCCGGTTTCGACCTCACCGACGGCAATCGGCTGTCCGTCGATGAGCACCAACGAGTGCTCTCCGCCGGTCAGCCCGTTCCAGGCGTGTTCGCTCTCGGAGACATCTCCTCACCGCACCAGCTCAAACATGTCGCCAACCACGAAGCGACGATCGTCGGACGCAATCTGGCTGCCGACGTCGCAGCGGGAGGGCCGGGAAGTGCTCCGGTCGACGACCTCGCCGTGGTCAATCACCACGCCGTCCCCGGTGCCGTGTTCACCTCCCCTCAGGTCGCCTATGTGGGAATGACCGAGGCGCAGGCCACGGATGCCGGACACGATGTCACGGTCAAGGTGCAGCAGTTCTCCGATGTCGCCTACGGCTGGGCGATGGCCGATGATCCGGGGATCGTGAAGGTCATCGCCGATCGCGGCACCCGGCTCATCCTCGGCGCGCATATCGTCGGGCATGAAGCATCGATGCTCATCCAACCGCTCATTCAGGCCATGGCCTTCGGTCAGACGGCCGACGAGGTGGCCACCGGACAGTACTGGATCCACCCGGCACTGCCCGAGGTCGTCGAAAACGCCCTGCTCGGACTCGAATTCGAGGACTGAGCGTTCGACCGACGTCTGATTCGGCGCCGGGGTGAATTCGCCAGACGGCGAAGTGCCGCGCTCGCTGAGTCAGAAGTCGTAGAAGCGGTGTTCCATCACGGAACGTGCGTGCCTGGTGGTCCGCAGATAGTCGTCTTCGAGGTCATGGCCCGCACCGGCAGGATAGCCGAGGAGGCAGGCCGTGGCCTCGAGCTCTGTGTGATCGACGGGCAGCGATTCGGCAGTGCGACCGCGGAAGAGCATCACGGCTGAACGCACATCGGTCACCAGCTGCCACGCCGCGGCCAGCTGCTCGGCATCCTCGGCCGGCAGCAGACCCTCGTCCGTGGCCGCAGCGAGAGCCGACAGCGTCGAGGTCGTGCGCAGGCCTTCGACGCGATGCCCGTGTCGGAGCTGCAGCAGCTGAACGGTCCATTCGACATCGGAGAGACTGCCTCGGCCGAGCTTGAGATGCCGACGCTTGTCGGCATTGCGGGGCAGACGTTCGTCCTCCATCCGCGCCTTGAGCGTGCGCACCTGTGTCAATGCCTTCTGCGGCATCTCCACCGGATACCGCAGCGGATCGATCAGCGAGAGGAAATCGGCGATGAGACCGTCCTCGCCGGCGACCGGACGTGCCCGCAACAGCGCCTGAGCCTCCCACGGCTGGGACCATTTCGCATAGTAGGCCTGGTAGGACGAGAGGCTGCGGACCAACGGTCCGTTCTTGCCTTCGGGACGCAGATCCGCGTCCAGATCCACTCCCTGAGCTCCTTCGCTGGCTTTGAGACGGGAGGACAGTTGGAGTGCCACCTTCGACACGTGCTTGCTCAGCTTCCCACGGGCCTCGGCGTCGAGATCATCGCTGATGGGCCGGTAGACGAACATCACATCGGCATCGGAGAAGTAGCCGATCTCGCGGCCGCCCCACCGGCCCATGGCGATGATCCCGAACTCGTAGTCCGGTGTCTCGGGGTCGTCGAGGTCTGTTCGGACAGCCTGCAGGGCACCACGTACGGCCAGGTCCATGAGGTCGGAGAGATCGGCGGGTATTTCGGCCCGATCGCCGACGCCGAGGACATCGCGCAGAGCGATGCGCAGCAGCTCCCGGCTGTAGGTCTCCCGGATCGGTGTCACCGCATCGGCACCGTGGCGTCGGAGCAGTCCATCGACCTCGGCGTTGAGGATCTCCAGATCACGGGCCTCGAGGTTCTCAGGACGATCCAGCCAAGCCACGGCAGCGGGCTGGCGCAGCAGAAGTTCGGTCGCATACCCGGACAGGGAGAGCACTTCGGCCACCGATTTGGCAGCCAGCCCGGAGTCACGGAGCATCTTGAGGAACCACCCGGACGATGACAGCGATTCGCTCAGGCGGCGGAAGGCCAGCAGTGCTCGGTCGGGTTCGACCCCGTCGGAGAACCAGTCGAGCAGTGCCGGAAGCACCTGCTTGATGACCATTGCGGTGCGCGACATCCCTGTGGTCAGCGCCTTGATATGGCCCAATGCTCCCTGCGGGTCGACATAGCCGAATGCCTGGAGACGATCGGCGGCCGCCTGCAGGCTCGATCCCCGTTTCTGAGCATCCACAACGGCCCCGTGGATGCCGACAGCCGCCTCGAGGATGGGCCGATAGAAGATCTGTTCGTGGAGGCGGGTGACCTGTTTCGCATAGTCCCGGCGGGCCTCTTCGAGGCGGTCTCCGGTTCGCGATCCGGAACGGAAGACGGATCGGGCCAGCACCCGCAGCTTGGCTTCGTCGTCGGGGATGAGCGCATTGCGCATCATCCGCGGGATCTGCACTCGGTGTTCGACGACGCGCATGAACCGGTACGCGGTCGAGAACACGGAGGCGTCCTGCTGGCCGATGTACCCGTGCTCTCCCAGTTCGCCGAGTGCGATGAGCGTGTTCGGGGTGCGGATGTCCTCATCATTGCGCCCGTGGACGAGCTGGAGCATCTGTGCGGAGAACTCGACGTCACGCAGCCCGCCGCGCCCCAGCTTGATCTGGCGTGGGGCTTCGACGGCCGGAATGAGATCGACAACGCGACGACGCATCGCTCGGATCCCATCGATGAAGCCGACACGGCTGGCCGCCTGCCAGACCAGGGGCAGAAGCGATTCCGAGAACGCCTCTCCGACCTCGACGTCGCCGGCGACGGGCCGGGCCTTAAGCAGGGCCTGGAACTCCCAGTTCTCGGCGATCTCGTCGTAATAGTGTTCGAACTCCGACAGAGTCCGGACGAGCGCCCCGGCTTTGCCTTCGGGACGCAGCGCCGTATCGACCTCCCAGAGCGCGGGTTCGCCGCCGGCGTCGGAGAGGATGCTGCGCATACGCTGAGCGAGATCGGTGGCCGAACTTCTGGCTCCCTCGGTCTCTGCGGAGTCGAGGACGAAGACGACATCGACGTCGGAGACGTAGTTGAGTTCTCGGGCTCCGGTCTTGCCCAGGGCGATGACCGCCAGACGGATGTCGGCCGCCTCGTCGAGTTCGGCACGCGCGATGGCCAGAGCCGTATCCAGCGCGGCCGCGGCCAGATCGGACAGGACGGCCATGACATGATCGACGATCTCTTCCGGGGACTCTGCCGACAGGTCGTCAGCGACGAGGCGCAGAACCGCGTCACGGTAATTGCGCCGCAGAGCCTTGACGCCTTCATCACCGGTCACCGTGGCGCGCGGGGCCGGATCGTCCGGATCCGCGCCGAGGGCCGAGAGCATCTCAGCGCGCAGGGACGACGCCGAGGCGGCCGGGGTGGAGATCAGCAGGAACGGGTCCGGGGCAAGCAGCAGAGGAAGCGAGTCGGGATGACGGACCAGGTGGTCGACCATCGCCTCCGAGGTTCCGAGGACTGCGAGCAGGCGGGCCAGGAGCGGACGGTTGAGTTCGTCCTCGGCCAGATCGCTCTTCGTTCCCGACCTCACGGCGTCCAGCAGCGCCGCGGACTCCTCCCCCGCGGCTTCGACCACCCGCAGCAGTCCCAGCGCCGCCCCGTGCGGGTCGGGCACGGCCATGAGCAGATCGACGAACCGCGAGTCCGTGGCCAGAGGCTGGCCGAGGAGCTCATCGAGCTCATGGAGGAAGCGGGCGGTCGCATCCGGGATGCTGATGGTCCGTGAGGTGATTGCGGCCATCACATCGAGGTGAAGTGCTTGGCGAGTTCGTACGGAGTCACCTGCGCGCGGTAGTCGGTCCATTCCTGCCGCTTGTTGCGCAGGAAGAAGTCGAACACCTCTTCGCCCAGGGTCTCGGCGACGAGGTCCGAGCCTTCCATCAGCTCCAGAGCATGGGACAGGCTGCGCGGCAGCGCTTCGATGCCCATCGCTCGACGTTCGGTGGACGAGAGCAGCCAGACGTTGTCCTCGGCTTCGTCGGGCAGCTCGTAGCCCTCTTCGATCCCCTTGAGCCCTGCGGCGAGCATGAGCGCATAGGACAGGTACGGGTTCGCCGAGGAGTCCAATGCACGGTATTCGACCCGTGCGGATGAGGACTTGCCGGAGTTGTACTGCGGGACCCGCACGAGAGCGGAGCGGTTGCGGTGGCCCCAGGAGATGTAGGACGGGGCTTCGTGGCCGGTCCACAGCCGCTTATAGGAGTTCACGTGCTGGTTGGTCACCGCCGAGATCTCGGCGGCGTGGGTGAGCAGTCCGGCGATGAACTGACGGCCTGTCCTCGACAGCTGATATTCGGCGCCCGGCTCGAAGAAGGCATTGTTCTCACCTTCGAACAGGGAGACATGCGTGTGCATCCCGTTGCCCGGGTGCTCGGCCATCGGTTTGGGCATGAACGAGCCGTAGACACCTTGAGAGATCGCGACTTCTTTGATGACCGACCGGAAGGTCATGACGTTGTCGGCCATGGTCAGCGCATCGGCATAGCGCAGATCGATCTCGTTCTGACCCGGTCCGGCCTCATGATGGGAGAACTCCACGGACAATCCCATCGCTTCGAGCATGGTGACTGCTTCGCGGCGGAAGTCGTTGGCCGTTCCGCCGTTGACATGATCGAAGTAGCCGGCCGTGTCGACGGGCCTCGGCGCAGTGCCGTCGCTGATTCCGGAGACGGGGTCGAGGTTGTCGGTCTTGAACAGGTAGAACTCGATCTCAGGATGCACATAGAAGGTGAAGCCGCGTTCGGCGGCCTTCGCCAGAGTGCGTTTGAGGACGTTGCGCGGATCCGCCGGCGCCGGTTCGCCCCCGGGGACGTGGATGTCGCAGAACATCCGCCCGGTCGGTTCGGTCTCTCCGCGCCAGGGCAGCAGAGAGAACGTCGAGGGATCGGGTTTGAGCACCATATCGGCTTCGAACACCCGCGACAGTCCCTCGACTGCCGATCCGTCGAACCCGATGCCTTCGGAGAAGGCACCTTCGAGTTCGGCGGGGACGATGGCCACGGACTTCAGCTGTCCGAGGACATCGGTGAACCAGAGTCGGATGAATCGCACTTCACGATCCTCGACGGTCCTGAGAACGAATTCCTCCTGACGCGACATTCAGCCGTTCCACTTCTCGTCGTCTTCGTCCCACTTCTGATTGCGCTCACGTGCCTTCTCCAGGGCGGCGCGGGCGACTTCTTCGGTCTCGTATGGCCCCATACGGTGGGTCCAATCGCTGACCAGCCCCTTTTCGACGGTGTTCGTCTCGAGGTTGAAGTAGTACTTCGAGTTCGGATCGTCGATATCTTCGTAGAGTCCCATGGCGAGCCTTCTCTCCTCAGCGGGGTTCTGCATTGACACTTTCAGCTTACCGTTTCGGGAGCCGAACTGACGGCACCTGCTCCTCGCGCTCGGTGAACGCCCCGATCTGCGCTTGTGGTGCCGTCTGTCCTCGGCTGGAATCATGTTTTCCGCGCTATCTGGTACTCAAACGCACTGATTCCGTATTCGGGATGACGAAAACAGATTTAAAGGTTTGCTCTCCAAACCTTCAAAGGAATAGAGTTGACACCATCGACGCCCGACGGAGAAGTCGGTCGCCTCCGCCCCTGCGGCACTTCATCAGGAGAGAAGGACACACAATGCGCATTTCAGTGCCCACCGAGGTCAAGAACAACGAGTTCCGAGTCGCCATCACCGCTGCCGGCGTCAACGAACTCGTCGCCCACGGCCATGAGGTCACCGTGCAGGCGGGAGCCGGCGAAGGCTCCTTCATCACCGATGCCGAATACGAGGCAGCCGGAGCCACGATCGCCCCCGATGCCGCCACCACCTGGGCCGCCGGCGACCTCGTGCTCAAGGTCAAGGAGCCGATCGCCCAGGAGTACGGCTTCCTGCGCAAGGACCTCGTCCTGTTCACCTATCTCCACCTCGCCGCCGATGAGGCGCTGACGAAGGCCCTGATGGAAGCCGGCACCACGGCCATCGCCTATGAGACCGTCCAGCCCGACGGCGGCGGCCTGCCGCTGCTGGCTCCGATGAGCGAGATCGCCGGTCGCCTGTCGACTCAGGTCGGTGCCCACAGCCTGCTCAAGGCCGGCGGTGGTCGCGGCATCCTGCTCTCCGGAGTCCCCGGCGTCGAGCGTGCCAATGTCGTCGTCATCGGTGCCGGTGTGGCCGGGACGAACGCCGCCCGCATGGCTCTGGGCCTCGGGGCGAGAGTCGAGGTCATCGACATCAACATTCCGCGTCTGCGTCAGATCGATGAGACGTTCGCCGGTGCCATCGGCACGAAGGTGTCGAACAAGTATGAGATCACGAAGTCACTGGCCGGTGCCGACCTCGTCATCGGTTCGGTGCTCATCCCGGGCAGGAAGGCGCCGAAGCTCGTCACCGATGAGATGGTCGCCGGGATGAAGCCGGGCTCCGTCCTCGTCGATATCGCCATCGACCAGGGCGGCTGCTTCGAGAACTCGCGACCGACGACGCATGATGATCCCACGTTCACCGTCCACAACTCGGTGTACTACTGCGTGGCGAATATGCCCGGTGCCGTGCCGAACACGGCCACGGCGGCGCTGACGAATGCGACTCTGCCGTTTGCTGTGAAGATCGCTGATCAGGGATGGCACACAGCGTTGTCGAACGATTCGGCGCTGGCCCGGGGGCTCAACATCCACAACGGACACGTCACCAACGACAACGTCGCCGACGCATTCGGCCTCGAAGCCGTGTCCGTGGCACACGCGCTGGCGAACTGAGACCTTCGCACACGTATTGCTACCTGACGGCGGTTCAGCAACCTCGCGCGAGGTTGCTGAACCGCCGTCAGGTAGTTCTGGGGGTGCGGCTCAGTCCCGGGTGACGATGGTCGTGTACCTGAAGTGCTCTTCGCACAGTCTGCCTGCCTCCACCCCGTCACCGGCGGCGATCGCCTCGACGATCGCGGCGTGGTCGTCTACGGCGTGGTCGAAGAGCTCAGCGGAGAACGGGTCGTGACGGAAACCGGCGTTGATCTTCGTATCGAGGTCGATGGCCATGCGCACGAGTTCCGGGTTGTGCCCGGCGCGGGCGATGGCGAAATGGAACTGCGCGTCCGCGGTGCGGGCGGCGGCCGCCTCGGCGCGCTGGGAATAGACCTCGGCCAACTCACGGAGTTCGCTCAGCTCCTCCTCGGTGCGTCGGCGCGCCGCGGTCGCCGCCAGCGAATTCTGGAAGACCGCGCGAGCGTCGAGAAGATTCCGACGTTCGGCATGGAATTCGTCGATCCTGCCGGCCATGGGCGCCAGCGCCTCGGGGCGGGCGGTCTTGACGAACGTCCCTCCCCCACGACCCCGGCGGCGTTCGACGACACCGAGCCGTTCGAGCCGCAGCAGGGCTGCGCGCACGCTCGAGCGAGACACCTGGAGATCTGCGGCCAAGGTCCGTTCGCCCGGCAGCAGAGTGCCTTCCGGCAACGCTCCCACGGCGATTCCGGAGAGGATGTGGTCGGCGATCTGCTGCGGCGCGCTCGTCAGGCTCACCACGTCGCTCAGCCCGGCGAACTCGTGGCCCGCCGATGTCGTGTCCTCGCTCAATCTGCCTCCCGTTTCCTTGGCACGGCTGCTTCCGATTCTAGACTCCACAGGGCCCTCGCCGCGGCATCGACAGGCGAGCAGGCGGCGGGACAAAGCCGCGTTTCCAGCATAGGATCGACACCATCATGACTGTTCACACTCGCCTGCTCACGCCCGGCACCATATCGCCCGAACGCGGTGTGCCGAAGGACATCCCCCGCCCCGAATACGTCGGACGCGCCGACGCCGATGAGGGCCGCGGAAACAATTTCTACAGCCCCGAGGAGATCGAGGTCGTCCGAGCGGCCGGTCGGATCGCGGCCGATGCCCTGGCCGCCGTCGGCGAGATGATCGCCCCCGGCATCACGACCGATGACATCGACAAGGCAGCGCACGAGTTCATGTGCGATCACGGAGCGTACCCGTCGACGCTGGGCTATCGCGGGTTTCCGAAGTCCGTATGCACCTCCGTCAACGAGGTGATCTGCCACGGGATCCCCGATTCGACCGTCATCGAAGACGGCGACATCGTCAATGTCGACATCACCGCGTACTACCAGGGCATGCACGGGGATACGAACTACACATTCACCGCCGGCGAGGTCGACGAGGAGTCGCGCCTGCTCGTCGAACGCACCTATGAGTCGATGATGCGCGGAATCAAGGCGGTCAGACCCGGCCGTCAGATCAACGTCATCGGACGAGTGATCGAGAAATATGCGAAGCGCTTCGACTACGGGGTCGTGCGCGACTACAGCGGCCACGGTGTCGGCCGTGAGTTCCATTCCGGCCTCATCATCCCCCACTATGACGCAGCCCCCGCCCACGCCGAGACGATCGAGCCGGGAATGATCTTCACGATCGAGCCCATGCTCAACCTCGGCACGATCGACTGGGACGTCTGGGATGACGCCTGGACCGTGGTGACGAAGGATCGCAGACGCTCTGCCCAGTTCGAACACACACTGGTCGTGACCGAGGCGGGTGCCGATATCCTGACCCTGCCCGATGTCGACACCGCGATCGCCGCGGGACCTGCACACGAGGGGAATTGAGATGAGCGCGGAGACCTCCCCACGGTTTGCGATCGGCATCGACATCGGAGGGACCGGGATCAAAGCGGCGCTCGTCGATACGGTCACGGGAAAGCTGCCGTTCAAGCGGCTGCGCGAGCTCACCCCGAAACCGAGCACCCCCGATGCGGTGGCCGCGACGATCGCCACGCTGCTGGATGCGCTGAGCGCGCGCGCCCTCGAGCTCGAGCTCGTCACCGATCGTGCGGATCTGGACTCCCTGCCCGTCGGCTGCGGGTTTCCCGGAGTCATCCGCGAGGGACGTGTCGAATACACAGCGAACCTCGATCAGAGTTGGATCGGTTCGCCCATCGCCGAGATCATCAGGCAGAGCACCGGCCGCACGGTGTATTTCCTCAACGATGCGGATGCGGCCGGCCTGGCCGAGATGATCTTCGGCGCCGGTCGCAGACACCGGAAGAAGACGGTGCTGCTGACGACGCTGGGCACGGGAATCGGAACCGCCCTGTTCACTCAGGGCCGGTTGGTTCCCTACACCGAGCTCGGTCATATCGAGATGAATGGCGCCGATGCCGAGACGCAGGCCGCGGAATCGGTCAGGACCCGACTGGGACTGACCTATCCCGAATGGGCGGCCCGGCTGCAGCAGTACTATTCGATGATCGAACTGCTCGTCGCCCCGGATGTCATCATCGTCGGCGGCGGTGTCTCGAAGTCCCATGACCAGTTCCTGCCGCTCATCAGGACGCGAGCCAAACTCAAACCGGCGAAACTGTACAACAACGCCGGAATCGTCGGCGCAGCGATGATCGCGGTCAACGGCGGAAAGGCGAAGGTCCGCCGCAGCCGATCATGAAGGCCGCAGCCGGTCCTGAGAGGTCGAGCGCCTCTTGAGGGCGTGGAGGGCGAGGGTGAGGACAGGCCACCGATAAGCCGGGTTCTGTCGACGAGTCGGTCGCCCTTCTCGCCTGACGGTCATCTATCTGGGACCGATGTTGCCACCGGCCTCTAGCAATCCACCCGACGACTCGGCGAGCAGCCTCGAACGTCGTCTGTCTGATCTTGCTCCGGATGGGGTTTACCCAGCAGCGACGGTCACCCGCCGCTCTGGTGGTCTCTTACACCACCGTTTCACCCTTACCCAGTCGGAACTGGGCGGTCTGCTTTCTGTTGCACTGGCCCGCGGGTCGCCCCGGGTGGGTGTTACCCACCATCCCTGCTCTGTGGAGCCCGGACGTTCCTCAGCCGAAATCGGCCGCGACCGCCTGGTGACCTGTCCTCAAGCATCCCAGTGTAGTCGCTCAGCTAAGCTGCGATCCACGCAGGGCCTGTGGTGCCGCGGCGCCCATGCGCCGAACGTGATGAACCTCATCCGCACCGGGTCCGAACCGGCTCAGTCGGTGATCATACGATGGGGTGGTGAAGATCCTGCTGCCGCCCTCCGAGGGCAAGACTCCGTCGTCAACCGGCCCCTCCCTCGACCTCGACAGACTCTCGGCTCCGGAACTCACCGCGAAACGCAAGCGGGTCCTGTCCGCACTGAAGAAGGTCTCGAAGCGTCGGGATGCCCTCGAGAAGCTCGGTGTCGGAGCGTCACTGGCAGAGGACGTCGAACGGAACACGGTTCTCGATGAGATCCCCTGCGCTCCCGCTCTGCTCACCTACTCCGGGGTCCTCTACGAGGCAATGGGCGCCGGCGAGCTGGTGGCTCGTGCGGAACGGGACGAGACTCTGCGCGAACGCCTCCACGACGTCCACGTCTTCTCGGCCCTGTTCGGTCGAGTCCACGGACTCGATGAGATCCCCGCTTATCGTCTGGCGATGAAGACCGATCTGGGGACCCTGGGAAAGCTGACGTCCTATTGGAAGCCGATTCTGGCGAAGTCGTGTTCCCTCGACTCCGCCGAGGTGGCCCTCGACTGCCGTTCGAGCGATTACCGTTCAGTGTGGCCGGGACCCAACGATCAGGTCGTCACCATGGGCGCCGTGTCCGTCAGTGACGGAAAGCGTCGTGTCGTCTCCCATTGGGCGAAGTTCTACAGGGGTGAGTTCGCCGGTCGGCTGCTCTCCGACGACCGTCCTCTGCCGGAGACTGCCGAGGGGCTCCTGGCGCGGGCCGAAGAGTTCTACGAGGTCGAGTTCACCGCACCGACGAAATCGAAACCGGCGAACCTCATGATCGTCCTCCGGGACTGACCTGTCCTCCGGAGGCGAACGGCGATCGGCTGAATCGAGTTCAGCTGCGGCGCAGGAGCACCGCTTCGCACTCCTCGCACTCATAGGTTTCGTTGACATCGGCTCCGAGCATCCCATGCCATGCGGCCCCGCCGATCTCCTGCCCGCACGCCTGACAGTTCGGCCCGTTGAGCAGCGCGGCTCCGGGCCCGCCCTGCCGGACATTGGCATCGAATGCCGTGAGCAGCTGCTGCGGCATTTCGCTTCTCGGACCTGCCGCAGCGGATTCGTTGTCGGCGATGAGGTCACGCAGTTCGGCCTTCCGGTCCTTCACCGCGGTCTGCACCTCTTTGCCGGAGGCCGTGACGTCGGCGATCCGATCATCGACTGCCGAAAGCTCGGCTTCGGCGGCCTCGAGGTGTTCCATCTCCTCCAGCTGTGACTCCTCGATCTCGGAGACCCGAGCTTCGTGACCGGCGATCTCCTCCTGCAGATTCACCATGTCTCGGCTCGTCAGGCCGGTGCCGTCGTTGAGTTCGGCGGTCTTCTTCTCGATCTTCGCCCGCTGTGCTTCGATGAGTTCGGTCGCTTCGGCGATGGCCTGCTGGTGGCCCTCGGCGACTGCGGCGGCTTCGGTCCGCTTCTCTCCGAGCTCCTTGTGGCGGGTGATGAGCTCCTGTAGCTCTTCGGCCCGCTTCGGATTGTCGTGTTCGAACCGCAGAGCACGTCCGTGGGCGGTGAGCTCGATGAGGGTCTGAAGTGCCGTTCTCTGGCTGTCGGTGATGAGCATCGTCGGTCTCCTCGTCAGTAGCGTTCGACCCAGGGGTCGGTGTTGACCGCCGAGTGCTGCAGCGAGACGGTGAACCCGCGTGCGGCGAATTCGGCTTCCAGCGCTTCGGCCGCCGCAGTGAGCCACACCGTCTCCGACGCCCAGTGGGAGACGTCGATGAGCGAGAGCCCGCTCTCCCGGCGATTCGCAGTGTCGAGCGCCTCTGTGGCGGGGTGGTGGCGCAGGTCGGCAGTCACATACACGTCGGCCCCGCTGGCTCGGACCTCGTCGAAGAGCGAATCACCGGCGCCGCCGCAGACGGCCACGCGGGTCACTGGCGCTGCCGGGTCGCCTGCGATGCGCACCCCGGTCGTGGTGCGCGGCAGGTGAGCGGCCAAGCGTCTGGCCAAGTCTCGGACAGGGGTGGGATGATCAAGATCGCCGACGCGACCGATCCCCGTCGGCTGGGAGTCGGTGTCCGGTCCGTCAGCAAGGCTGTGCGCAGCCAAGGGCTGCGCATCCTCGATGCCCATGAGTGAGATGAGCACTTCCGAGACTCCGCCGCGAGCCGAATCGGCGTTCGTGTGCGCGTTGAACAACGCAATATCGTTGCTGATGAGCGTGTGCACGGCCCCGCCCTTCAGCGTTGCGGCGTTGACCGACTTCACGGGTTTGAGCATGAGCGGATGATGGTTGAACACCAGATCCGCACCAAGGACGACAGCCTCGGCGATCACAGCGTCCATCGGGTCCAGTGCCAAGAGGATCGAACGGACCTCGGCGTCGGGGTCACCGACCGCCAATCCCACGGAGTCCCAGGACTCGGCCAGGGCCGGCGGCCACAGCGAGTCGAAGACCTCAACGCAGTCGCTCACCTTCGGATGTCTCATGCCCCCACACTATTACATCGGGGCCGGCGACCATGGCCTGCATCGCGGTGGCCGCGACCATGCCGAGGGCGAGGCAGAGATCGGCGGACGATTTTCGACGAACGTGATTTCGCTCATATATTAGGACCATGACAACTGCACGCACCTCCTCCGACTCACCCGCCATCGGAAATTCGTCCACGGTCTCCGATCTCATCCGCCGCAGTGCCGGTCGCTTCCCCTCCGACACGGCCCTCGAGTTCGCCGACCGGATCTGGACCTATGCACAACTCGACGCTGCCGTGACTGCGGTGGCCCGCGAACTCGACCGTCTCGGCGTGGCGAAGGGCGACCGGGTCGCCGCCTATGGAAAGAACTCCGATCTCTTCGCCCTCCTCTACCTCGGCTGCGCCCGCGCCGGGTTCGTCCATGTGCCGGTGAACTATCAGCTGAAGAACGACGAGCTCGACTACATCCTCAGCAACTCCGGCGCCGAGATCGTCTTCGCCGATGCCGACCTCATGTCGGCTGTCACCTCGACTCCGACCGGAGCCGGGGCGCAGGTGATCGACTTCGCCGCTCTGGTTCCGGTCGCCACGTCCGATTCGATCGCCCCTGCCGGGACCGCAGAGTTCTCCGTCGACGACACGGATGTCGCGCAGCTGCTCTATACCTCTGGCACCACCTCGGCGCCCAAGGGAGCGGTGATGACGCATCGTGCCCTTCTGCACGAGTACCTGTCATCCCTCATGTCACTCGACTTCGCTGCGACTGACCGTGCCGTCCATGCGCTCCCCCTCTATCATTCGGCCCAGATGCACGTCTTCCTGCTGCCTCTGCTGTCGATCGGGGCGCACAACATCATCGTTCCGGCACCGGTTCCCGAGCAGCTGCTGGCCATCTTCGAAGAACGCAAGATCAATTCGTTCTTCGCCGCGCCCACCGTCTGGGTGGCCCTGGCCAACAGCCCCGATCTCGAGACCCGCAATCTCGACAACCTCCGCAAGGCCTACTACGGTGCCTCGATCATGCCCGGGCCGATCCTCGACCGCCTGCGCACCCGGCTGCCTCAGTTGGGATTCTTCAACTGCTTCGGACAGTCCGAGCTCGGACCGCTGTGCTCGGTGCTGCGCCCCGAGGAGCATGACGATCATCCGGGCTCGGCCGGTCGTCCGGTCATGTTCGTCGAAACCCGTGTCGTCGATTCCGCAGGCAGCGATGTCGGGCCCGGTGAAGAGGGAGAGATCCTCTATCGCTCGCCGCAGCTGTGCGAAGGCTATTGGAATCGTCCGGAGGCCACCGCAGAGGCGTTCGAGGATGGCTGGTTCCATTCCGGCGACCTGGTCAAGGTCGACGATGCCGGATTCATCGAGGTCGTCGACCGAGTCAAAGACGCGATCAACACCGGTGGTGTGCTGGTGGCCAGTCGGCAGGTGGAGGATGCGATCTTCGAGCTGCCCCAGGTCGCCGAGGTGGCCGTGGTCGGAATCGCCGACGAGAAGTGGATCGAGGCGATCTCGGCATTCGTCGTGCTCAAGGACGGCCAACCGCCGCTCTCGGCCGAGGACGTCGTCGCGCAGGTGAAGAATCGCCTGGCCGGCTTCAAGGTCCCGAAGCGGGTGGAGTTCGTGGCCGAGCTGCCGAAGAACTCGGCAGGGAAGATCCTCAAGCGCAGCCTGCGCGAGACCTGAGTCCGTCGGGTGCGCTCACCTGCTCAGGCGTTCGCGACCTGAGCGGTGCCGGCGCCTCGCCTGCGGATGATGGGATCGCGGTGGTCGGCCGCCTCGGCGCGCTGAGATTCAGAATCACGAGCCTTCGCGCATTCGCCGTCCCGGCCGAGGATCGTGAAGCCGTTGTCGCGGATCATGGCGAGGTCGTCGGCAGCGGCCTGACCTTCGGCGGTGAGGTAGTCGCCGAGGGAGATCGAATTCGCCAGGTGCAGCGCCATCGGCTGCAGGGACTTGAGATGGATCTCGCGGCCGCCGGCCAGGCGGATCTCGCGGTCGGGGCAGACGAATCGTGCCGTCGAAGGGGACGAGGAAGTTGATCGGGATCGAGTCGGATTCGAGCTCCTTCAGGGCGAAGAGCGCCTCGACGATCTGCTCATCGCTTTCGCCGAGGCCGACGATGAGCCCGCTGCAGGGTGAGAGTCCCGCCGATTTGGCGAGTTCGACGGTGTTGGTCCGGTCGTCGTAGCTGTGGGTCCTGACAATGTTGTCGTGGAAGGATTCGGAGGTGTTGATGTTGTGGTTGTAGGCATCGGCTCCTGCCCCTTTCAGCGTTTCGGCTTGACCGTTCTTGAGGATGCCCAGGCACGCGCACACCTCGACCTCCGGATTCTCATCCTTGAGACGTTCGACGATGGCACCGACGCGATCGACGTCACGGCGGCTGGGTCCGCGACCGCTGGCGACGAGGCAGACGCGGGAGGCTCCCCCGTCGATGCCCTTGCCCGCCTGATCCATGGCCCCCTCGATGCTCAGCCACGAGTATCTGAGGATCTCGGCTTTCGACCCCAGCGACTGAGAGCAGCAGGTGCAGCTCTCCGGGCACATTCCCGACTTGAGGTTGACGAGGTAGTTGAGCTTGATCGTCATCCCGAAGTGCTCCCTGCGCAGTCGTGACCCGGCGTTGACGAGGGTGAGGAGGTCCGTGTCGGGTGTGGACAGCAGCGTCAGCGCCTCGGCTTCGGTGATCGCGCCTCCGCCGAGGATGGAGTCGACAAGTCGGTCAGGGTTCACAGTCGAATGGTCCTTTGAATCTGCGGAAATGAACGTGTTGAGAGTCTGCCCAGGTCAACAATCCTGAACACTGTTCAACACTGTATCAGAGGTGTGATTCTGCTCTCCTCTTCGGGCCCTGGTCGCAATGTCGTCGCATGCCGAGCGGTGACCGAGTCGGCGCAGCGGTGACCTGGAGCATAGAATTCTTCCGATGGCACGGGCCCCTGTCCGGTCCCGGGTTCGGGCCCGGCACGGGGACGAACGGAACGAGGAGCACAATGGCGGATTCGGCACAGACGGACGCTCAGGACAGAACAGGCAGCCGTCGTGGCTGGCGTCTGCACGGGGACGGGCGGACGATCGCCTCCGGTGAAAAGGTTCTGCCCGAGGAACGCCTGAGCTGGCCGCGGACCATCAGCATCGGCGCTCAGCATGTCGTAGCGATGTTCGGAGCCACGTTCCTCGTCCCGCTGCTCACCGGATTCCCGCCGTCGACGACGCTGTTCTTCACCGCCATCGGGACGTTGCTCTTCCTGCTCATCACGAAGGGCATGATGCCCTCCTATCTCGGGTCGTCGTTCGGTCTGCTCGCTCCGATCGGCGCCGTCACGGGGTTCTCGGCAACCGCCGGGGAGGAGCTCGAACCGCACGCGATGGCGCTGGCTCAAGGCGGAATCATCTCCGTGGGAGTCACCCTTGCGCTGGTCGGCCTCGTCGTCCACTTCGTCGGCGTCCGGTGGATCGAGGTGACCATGCCGCCAGTCGTCACCGGCGCCATCGTGGCACTCATCGGCCTCAACCTGGCCCCGGCCGCATGGGACTGGGTCAAGGCGGCTCCCCTGACGGCCGTGATCACGATCGTCGCCATCCTGCTGACCACGGTGCTCTTCCGCGGAATGCTCGGCAGGCTCTCGATCCTCATCGGCGTCCTCGTCGGATACGGCGCGGCATGGCTGCAGGGCGAGCTCGACTTCTCCACAGTCACGGAGGCGGACTGGGTGGGGCTGCCCGCATTCCACGCTCCGGCCTTCGATCTCGGCTACCTCGGACTCTTCCTGCCCGTCGTCCTCGTCCTCATCGCCGAGAACATCGGTCACGTGAAGTCGGTCGCCGCAATGACCGGCCGCGACCTCGACAGACTGACCGGCCGCACTCTCTTCGCCGACGGCTTCTCCACGATCCTCGCCGGGTCCGGAGGCGGTTCCGGAACGACGACCTATGCCGAGAACATCGGCGTCATGGCCGCGACCCGCATCTTCTCCACCGCCGCCTACCTGTGCGCGGCTGTCATCGCGCTCATCCTCAGCATGCTGCCGAAGTTCGGCGAGATCATCGCCACGATCCCTCCCGGCGTCCTCGGCGGCGCGGCGACCGTGCTCTACGGAATGATCGGAATGCTCGGCGTTCGGATCTGGGTGGAGAACAAGGTCGACTTCTCCAACCCGATCAATCTCAACACCGCCGCGGTCTCGCTCATCGTCGCCATCGCGAACTTCACCTGGACGCCGGGCGGACTGCAGTTCGAGGGCATCGCCCTGGGCACCGCCTCGGCGATCATCGTCTATCAGGTCATGAAGGCGATCGCCCGGTGGCGCGGTACGGATCCCGACCTCGTTGCCGAGAACTTCGCCGAGGCGGCCCGCCGCTCCGACTCCAGCGACGGAGATGAGCCCACCGGAGTCGATGCCGTACCCCGGGAGCCTGGCTCGCCTTCCTGAGAGCGAATCGCGGCGGCATGCACCGTCATCATCTTCTGGGCGCATCGTCATCACGTGCCGAACCAGCCATCGGGCTATGGCCTGAGTATCTGTTCGGAATGTGATGACGGTGGTGCTGTGAGACAGAGGAGTCTGTCTGCACCGCGGCCCCGGAGACGGTCTGGACAGCAGGTTTCAGGGCCGTGACGTGCGGGGACGGCGGGCCGCAGATGCAGAAGTGCCGCAGCCTCGCCTGAGCGATGCTGCGGCACTTTCCCTTGGTCGGGATAGCGGGATTCGAACCCACGACCTCCTCGTCCCGAACGAGGCGCGCTACCAAGCTGCGCTATATCCCGTGACCAGGAACTACTATAGCGATGGGAACGCGATCTGAAAAATCGGGACGGGCCGCTTTAGAAGAATGAAAGGTATGTCTCATTGGCACTGACAGCCGAAAGCATCACCACCACTGCATTGGACATCCTTTCGCGTTACGGTCTCGGCGACCTGTCCATGCGCCGACTCGCCCGTGAACTCGAGGTTCAGCCCTCGGCGCTGTACTGGCATGTCAAGGACAAGCAGTCTCTTCTCATCCTCATTTCGCGCAGCCTCAAGGCCGAAGTCGACACTCTCTGCCCCGGTGCCGCCGACCCCCTCGCAGCGGCCATGTCCCTGCGGGAGGTGCTGCTGAAATACCGTGACGGCGCCGAGATCATGCTGCTGGGCTATTCGATCGACCCGGCAGAAGTCACCCCGCAGGCGCTGACGGCCGACCGTCTGGGCGCCGAACTCTCTCAAGGCATCCTCACGCTCACGCTCGGAGCCGTCGCCGTCGAGCAGAACCGGAGACTCTTCGAGGTCGACCCCGCAGATGCGGCAGAGAATTTCGCGGCGAATGCGGCACACCTGCTCCGGTCGGCCCGGACACAGCGCTGACCGACGCTGTGATCGCCGGCATTCCCGTTTCGCGGCTCACCCTGGGGTATGACATACTGATCGAGCGCTGTCGGAGTCTTCGACGACGCAGGTGGGGCCTATAGCTCAGTTGGCTAGAGCATCTCGTTTACACCGAGAGGGTCGGGGGTTCGAGTCCCTCTGGGCCCACCGTCAGGGCATCCCGCAGAAACGGGGTGCCTTCTTTCATACCTCGACTGAGGTTACGCCGATGGCGGCTGTCCGCTTCGCGTCTCCTCGCAGGACCACAGTCATCGCCCCGGTGATAGTTTCGATGAAGAGCCATCGAAACGACTGAGAGGGGCCGCTGTGGCAGTTGAACCCGTCATCGACGTCCGGACCGTTCCGAAGCCGGAGCGCCATCCGCTCATCATCAGGACATATCAGGAACTTGACGTCGGCGCCGGTCTGGTCCTCATCAACGATCACGTCCCCGAAGGTCTGCGTGTGGAGATGGTCCGAGAGTTCGCCGATGCAGTGGGATGGGAACCGCTCGAGAGCACCGAGGATGAGGTCCGAGTGCGCATCATCCGCCGTGCGTCCACCCCTGCGCCTCGCGTCGTCCTCGACGTCGCCGAGCTCAGCGACCCCGTAGAGGATTCCGGGTCCGTCTGGCAGCTGCCGAGCCGGCAGCGCGATCTCGACGCGAACGTCATCGCGCTGGCTCCCGGCGGGGAGATCCGCGAGCACACCGGTCCGCCCCTCGACGTCCTCATCCATGTCCTCGCCGGCGCAGGCACCCTGGAGATCGAAACGGGAACGATCGACCTGTCCCCCGGGCAGATCGTGTGGCTGCCCCGACGCTCCCGCCGTCGCTTCCTCGCAGACGCCGAGGCGGGACTGCAGTACTTCTCCGTCCATCAACGCAAACAGGGACTGAGCATCACAGCCCGGCCCTGACCGCAGTGACGACTCCGGCCGCCGAGGTCGCGCTCAGACCTCCTGGCCAGGGTCTGTGATCAGCTGCCGGGTTCAGGATCGTCGGGGCGGGCTGCGGCGATCGCGATGAGTCTGCGCAGCACCGCCTCGTCGATGTTCTCGAGTCGACGCACATAGACGCAGCCGGCACCCTCGGTGTACTTCCCGAGCTGCGGGAGCAGCTTCGCCCCCGCGGGCAGGTCCTTGAGACCGTACAGCGAGAGCTGGGTCTTGCGCGGGGAGAATCCCGTCGCCGGCCACTCACCGTGATTGCGCGGGTTCACCGGCGACCGATAGCGGTACCGACCGTAGCCGACGATCGAGGGACCCCACATCACGGGTTCCTCGCCGGTGACCTCGCGGAAGATCGCGTCGAGGCCGAACCCGTCCTCGCGGCGCTTCTCGGGAGCCACAGAATCGAGGTATGCGGAGACATCGGCATCGGTCGGCTGGGTCTTGTTCTCTGCCATGAGATCAGTATGTCAGCGTTGACAGTCAACCGGATAGAGCCGCGACGATCTCTTCGCCGAAGGCATCCAAGGCATCCGCGCAGCCGGTGCGCGGCTCAGTGCGCGTGAATCGAGACTGCGGGGTTCAGGATTCCTCGGGAATCCAGGCAGAACCGTCCTCGACCCGATAGATGAGATTCGTGCGCGTATGCGCCACGGCAGGATACCGAGTGAGATAGTCGAGCACGAAGGACTGCACCGCCGCGGTGTCGGTGGCGACGATATGCAGCAGATAGTCGTCGGCTCCGGCCATGTGGTACATCCGCACCACTCCCGGGAACTTCGGTGCAGCCGCGGTGAACGCGTCGATCTCGGCCCGATCATGCTTGGCCAGGCGAATCGACACGAGCGCCTGCAGCCCCACACCCAGCGCGGCCGGATCGACATCGATATGGAAGCCGCGGATGACACCCAGCGTCTTCAGTCGTCTGAGACGCAGGGAGACCGTCGATTCCGAGATCCCGACGGCCGCGGCGAGGGCGGCTCCCGAGGCACGCGCGTCGACGTTGAGTTCCTGAAGCAGGCGCCGATCGGTGCCATCGAGTGAGACATTCTGCGACATGAGTCACAGTCTCCCATAACTGATCGCAGACTCTCCCAGAAGTTCTCAGATCATCGCAGGTGATTTGGAAATCATTGCGCAGGCCGGGAGAAGTGTATTGAATACGGCTATGACACCTATGCACCCCGAGACCCGAATGGTCCACGGCGGGATGGACGGCCTCGCGGAGGCAGGCGTCCACGTTCCCGCGATCGACCTCTCCACCACCAACCCGGTCAATGACGTCCGCACGGGCGGAGAGTCCTACGAAAGCCTCGCCGGCGGACACTCCTTGAAAGACGGAGACTCCCCTGTCTACCAGCGGCTGTGGCAGCCCGGCGTGGCGCGTTTCGAATCCGCGCTCGCCGAATTGGAGAACGCAGACGGTGCCGTCGCGTTCGCCACCGGAATGGCCGCCATGACCGCCGCACTCCTCGCCGCGGTCGAGGCCGGCACTCCCCATATCGTCGCCGTCCGGCCCCTCTACGGAGGCAGCGACCACCTTCTCGAATCCGGTCTGCTCGGCACCTCGGTGAGCTGGGCGAAAGAGACCGAGATCGCCTCGACCATCAGACAGGACACAGGGCTCGTCATCATCGAGACACCGGCGAACCCCAGCCTCGACCTCGTCGACATCGAGGCCGTCGTCTCGGCAGCAGGAGACGTGCCGGTCCTCGTCGACAACACCTTCTGCACCCCCGTGCTCCAGCGCCCGATCGATCACGGGGCCGCGCTGGTCCTGCACAGCGCCACGAAGTACCTCGGCGGTCACGGCGATGCGATGGGCGGAATCATCGCGACGAACAGCGAATGGACTATGCGTCTGCGCCGCGTCCGCTCCATCACCGGAGCCCTCCTGCACCCGATGGGCGCCTATCTCCTCCACCGCGGACTGCGGACTCTGGCTGTGCGGATGCGCGCGGCCCAGGACACCGCCGGCGAACTCGCTCGCCGGCTCCAGACGCGCCCGGAGGTCGCCCGCGTCCACTACCCCGGGCTCGCCGATTCCGACCCTCGCGGGCTGGTCGGTTCGCAGATGCACGGCGGCGGGGCGATGATCGCCCTCGAACTCGCCGGAGGGTTCGAAGCCGCCCGGACCTTCGTCGAACACTGCGACCTCATCGTCCACGCCGTCTCGCTCGGCGGTGCCGATACGCTCATCCAGCACCCGGCCTCACTCACCCACCGACCCGTGGCGGCCACCGCGAAGCCCGGAGACGGCCTCGTCCGCCTATCGGTCGGCCTCGAACATGTCGACGACCTCGCACGTGACCTGTTCACGGCCCTGGACGCCATCCGCGAAGCAGCCTGAGATCCTTGACCCTGACGTAGCGTCAACTTCTAAGCTGTCAGGCATGGACTGGTCCATCCAGGAAACAGCACGGCTGACGGGAACGACGAGCCGAACCCTGCGTCACTATGACGCAATCGGTCTGCTGCCACCCACGACCATCGCCGCCAACGGCTACCGCTGCTACGACGAAGCGGCTCTTGTGCGCCTCCAGCGCATCTTGCTGCTCAAGGAGCTGGGTCTGCCGCTGACGACGATCGCCGAGGTGCTCGATCGGACAGACGATCCGGTCGAGGCACTGTCGCAGCATAGGGTCTCGCTCGGACGCGAGAGAGACCGACTCGACCGACAGCTCGCCGCCGTCACCGCCACCATCACACGATTGAGAGCAGGTGAGCCGCTCATGGCTGAAGAGATGTTCGATGGTTTCGACCACCGCGCACACGAAGAGGAAGTGACCAGGCGTTGGGGTGGCGACGCCTACAGACGGGGAGACGAATGGTGGTCCCGGAAGACCCCCGAGCAGAAGCTGGAATGGAAAGCCGACTTCTCCGCGCTCGCCGAGGACTGGATCGCCGCCGCCGAGGCGGGGGCACGGCCCGAATCGGACCGCTGCCAGGAACTCGCCCGACGGCATATCGAATGGCTGAGGGCGGTTCCGGGCACCCCTGCCCATGATCCCGAGGGAGACCTCGCAGGCTATGTGCGCGGCCTCGGACAGTTGTATGTCGACGATCCGCGATTCGGCGCGAACTTCGGCGGCAGCGCCGTGGCCGAACTGGTCAGGGACGCTCTCGACCGCCGCCTCGAGGCCCACAGCCTCTGAGGCGGTCGGAGTCGGCGCTGACCGATTCAGGACAGTTCGGAGAGTGCCTGTCGGATCTTCTCGGCAGGCGCCTCCAGCTGCTCGGGCGTCTGCATGGGCGCACGGTCGGAGATGTCGAAATCATCCATCGAGTTGGTCGGCAGCACATGGATGTGCAGGTGGGGCACCTCGTAGCCGACGATGAGGAGCCCGATGCGCTCGCAGTCGAAGGCCCGCTTCTGGGCTTGGCCGATCTTCTTCGCCACTGCAGTGAGGTGGGCGAGAAGATCGGCATCAGCGTCGACCCAGTGAGAGATCTCCTCTCGCGGAACGACCATGACGTGGCCTTCCGTCATCGGAGAGACATCGAGGATAGCGACGCACTCGTCATCCTGATGGACGAAGGTGCCTGGGATCTCTCCGTTGATGATCTTCGTGAACAGCGTGGCCATTTGAGTCCTCCTCAACAATCTCCGAAGTCGCCGTCGATCGGCACTTCGGTTGCGGCTCGATTATCCGAGGCAGGACAGCGCCGCGGCGAAATCCTCGGAGAAGTCCCGAGTCTCGGTGCGGGTGACCTGCCTGCCACTCATGATCGTACCCGCAGGTGAGATGACGAAGACTCCTCGTTCGGCGACTCCGTGGATCTCATCGAAGACACCGAACGCACGTGCGGCGCCGCCGTGAGGCCAGAAGTCCGAGGCCAGGATGACGGCGGTGCCCGCCTGCTGAGCCCACGCGGCCAAAGTGTATTTGGAATCCGTGGATACGACGATCACATCGACGGCATGGGAACCCTGCCGCATCCGCTCCTGCCATCCGTCGAGGGCGGCGAGTTCGTCTCCGCAGATCGGAGAGAAGGCGAACGGAACGAATGCGAGCACGACAGCGGCACGCGGGGCCGCCTCGGTGAGGGTGAAGACCGATCCGAGATGATCGGGAAGGCTGAGATCCGGGGCCCGGTCACCGGGCCGCAGGATCATGAATAGTTCTTCTTGCCCACGAGCCGGAATCCGGCCCAGTCCTCGGCGGCACTGACCGTCGAGGTCACGTGCATACCGGCGGTGGGCGCCGCTTCGGAGATGTCAGCGGGGCTGATGTGTCCCGGGCGATTCGCCTTCGGACTGAGCAGCCACACGACTCCGCCCTCCTTCAGAGTGGTCTGGGCGTCGACGAGGCCGTCGATGAGATCATCGTCGTCCGACCGCCACCACATGAGGATCACGTCGTAGACATCATCCTCTTCGCCGTCGGCGATCTTGTCACCGATGATGTTCTCGATCGCCTCGCAGAGTGCCTGATCGACGTCGTCGTCATAACCGACCTCTTGCACATAGTCGCCCTTGTTCAAGCCGAGGTTGTGTCCCAGCTCGTTTGCGAGGGTCGAAGTGGAGGATGTCCTTTCAGAAGCGGAGTTGCTCATGCCTGTATTGTTCCGCCAACAGTGGTCAAGGTGCAAATATCGGCGCGTCCGCGCGCGGCAAGCGCACTCAAACAACACTCAATCAGCTCACCGGCCCGTGACCAGGTCCGCTCGACAGGGCACATTCGTCAGAGAGATCACAACTTCGCGGGAGCGCGAACTCTGTCTGCCCGTACTAGGCTGACAGGTGTATCGGGTGGACCCTGGGCTCAGACAACCTGCGGAGGACACACCATCCGATGGACATGATCTCTACACCAAAGAAGATCGTGGAGCTGAAGAGAGGACCACATCGTGGACAATCGGAATCAGGGCGGGCCCATCCTCAACGGGCTGCCCAGCCAGGTGCCCGACATCGACCCGGAGGAGACCGCTGAATGGCTGGCCTCCCTCGATGGCCTCATCGATGAGGGCGGTCGGTCTCGAGCACGCTATGTCATGCTGCGCATGCTCGAGCGCTCACGCCAGAAGCAGATCGGCGTGCCCAGCCTCACCGCCACCGACTACGTCAACACCATCGGCCCGGAGAACGAACCCTGGTTCCCCGGCGATGAAGAGGTCGAACGCCGCTACCGCCGCTGGAACCGCTGGAATGCCGCCATGCTCGTCCACCGTGCACAGCGCCCCGGCGTCGAGGTCGGTGGCCATATCTCCACCTACGCCTCCTCGGCGACTCTCTACGAGGTGGGCCTCAACCACTTCTTCCGCGGCAAGGACCACCCCGGCGGCGGCGACCACATCTTCTACCAGGGCCATGCCTCCCCCGGCATGTACGCCCGCGCCTATCTCGAAGGCCGGATGAGCGCCGATCAGCTCGACGGCTTCCGCCAGCAGCAGTCGCACTTCATCGACGGCAAGCCGCAGGGACTGCCGTCCTATCCGCACCCGCACCAGCTGCCCGACTTCTGGGAACACCCGACGGTGTCGATGGGTCTGGGACCGATGAACGCGATCGCGCAGGCGCAGTTCGACAAGTACCTGCACAACCGCGGCATCAAGGACACCTCGCAGCAGCAGACCTGGGCCTTCCTCGGTGACGGTGAGCTCGACGAGCCCGAGAGCCGCGGAATGCTCCACGTGGCCGCTTTCGAAGAGCTCGACAACCTCAACTTCGTCATCAACTGCAACCTGCAGCGCCTCGACGGACCGGTTCGCGGCAACGGCAAGATCATGCAGGAGCTCGAGTCGTACTTCCGGGGCGCCGGCTGGAACGTCATCAAGGTCGTCTGGGGACGTGAATGGGACGCACTCCTGGCCAAGGACCGCGACGGTGCGCTCGTCAACCTGATGAACGCCACCCCCGACGGTGACTATCAGACCTACAAGGGCGAGTCCGGTGGGTTCGTCCGCGACAACTTCTTCGGCCGCGACCCGCGGACGAAGGCAATGGTCGAGGACTACAGCGACGAGCAGATCTGGAACCTCAAGCGCGGCGGTCACGACTACCGCAAGGTCTTCGCCGCCTACAAGGCCGCGATGGCGCACACCGGTCAGCCGACAGTCATCCTCGTCAAGACCGTCAAGGGCTACTCGCTCGGACCTCACTTCGAGGCCCGCAACGCCACGCACCAGATGAAGAAGCTCACGGTCGACGACCTCAAGCTCGCCCGTGACCACTTCCAGATCCCGATCTCGGACAAGCAGCTCGAGGACAACCCGCAGCTGCCTCCGTACTACCACCCGGGAGTCGACGCCCCCGAGATCAAGTACATGCAGGAGCGCCGCTCTGAGCTCGGCGGGTACTCCCCCGAACGCCGATCCGCCCATATCGATCTCAAGATGCCCTCCGACAAGGCCTACCAGGCCGGCCGCCGCGGATCGGGCAAACAGGCGATCGCCACCACGATGGGCTTCGTGCGCGTGCTCAAGGACCTCATGCGGGAGAAGGAGTTCGGTCACCGGATCGTGCCGATCATCCCCGATGAGGCTCGCACCTTCGGCATGGACTCCTTCTTCCCGACGGCGAAGATCTACAACCCGCACGGGCAGAACTACGTCTCCGTCGACCGCGACCTGTTCCTCGCCTACAAGGAAGCCACGGACGGTCAGCTGCTCCACGTCGGCATCAACGAGGCCGGAGCGACCGCGGCACTGACCGCAGTCGGCACCTCGTATGCCACGCACGGCGAGCCGATGATCCCGTTCTACATCTTCTATTCGATGTTCGGCTTCCAGCGGACCGGCGACTTCTTCTGGGCCGCCGGCGACCAGATGGCTCGCGGATTCGTCCTCGGCGCCACCGCCGGACGCACCACCCTGGTTGCCGAAGGTCTCCAGCACGGCGACGGACACTCGCATGTGCTGGCCTCGACATACCCGTCCGTGGTCTCCTACGACCCGGCCTACAGCTATGAGATCGCACACATCGTCAAGGACGGCATCCACCGGATGTACGACCCCGCCGATGAGCGCGACCCCGATGTGCTCTACTACATCACGATGTACAACGAGCCGATGGTGCAGCCGGCCGAGCCGGAGGACCTCGACGTCGACGGCGTGCTCAAGGGTCTCTACCTGCTGAAGAAGGGGCCCGACAACGGCGGGCCGAAGGTCCAGCTCATGGCTTCCGGTGTCGGTGTGCCGTGGGTGCTGGAGGCTCAGGAGCTGCTCGATCAGGACTGGGGAGTCTCGGCCGATGTGTGGTCGGTGACCTCGTGGACAGAGCTGCGCCGCGACGGAATGGATGCCGAGAACGAGCGCCTGAAGAATCCTCAGGCCGAACCGCGTGTGCCCTATGTGACCGAGAAGATGGCCGAGACCGAGGGACCGATCATCGCGACCTCGGATTACATGCGCGCAGTTCCCGACCAGATCCGTCAGTACGTGCCCAGCCACTTCACTTCGCTGGGAACCGACGGCTACGGAATCTCGGATACCCGTCCGGCGGCACGTCGCTACTACCTCGTCGATGGGCCGTCCGTGGTCACCCAGGCACTCATCTCGCTGGCCGACACCGGAAAGATCTCGATCGACAAGGCCACCGAGGCGGCGCAGAAGTACCAGCTCGACGATGTCCGTGCCGGCAGCTCGGGTTCGACCGAGGGTGCAGGCGCCTGATCTCGCGCCCACCCTGAGCGCTGATATGGCCGGAGTCCCCAAGATTCCGGCCATATTTGTCGGTTTTTCCGATTGTTTGTATGTCGCTGACAACCGAGTTGTTCTCATTCATCTAAACTCGTGGTCATGATGTCTGATGCCGAGACCCTGCGCCGTCGCGCCGAAACCGCCCGCAGACTGCGCGCAGGAGTCGGCGTCCTGTCCTCGGTGACTCTGCAGCGACTGGAGGCGCAGCTGCCCTGGTACCGCTCGATGTCGTCATCCGACCGCTCCTGGGTGGGACTGCTCGCGCAGTCCGGCATCTCCTCGTTCGTCGACTGGTATCGCAAGCCCGATACGAATCTGCGGGTGGTCTCCGACATCTTCAAGACCGCGCCGCGCGACCTCATCCGCGCCATCAGCCTGCAGCAGACGCTGCAGCTGCTCAAGATCGTCGTCGAGGTCGTCGAGGAGCGCGTCCCGGACATCGCCCGCCCGGTCGAACAGCCGGCCCTGCGCGAGGCCGTGCTCATCTACTCCCGTGAGATCGCGTTCGCCGCCGCCGACGTCTATGCCCGTGCCGCCGAGGCCCGAGGCAGCTGGGATGCCCGCCTCGAAGCGATGGTCGTCGATGCTCTCGTCCGCGGAGATTCCGTGGACGAGCTGGCCAGCCGCACTGCGGCCTTCGGCTGGCAGTCCGAAGGGCCCGTGTGCGTCATCGTCGGCCGCGCCCCGCAGCGCTCGGCGAAGAAGGGATTGGACGGCATCCGCCGCAAGGCCAGCCGGTGGGCCGATGACGCGCTCGTCGGCATCCACGACAACCGACTGCTCATCGTCCTCGGCGGAGTCACGGAACTCGACGATGCCGTCGAAGACCTCTCCGACTGCTTCGGACCCTCCGAGGTCATCGTCGGACCCGCTGTGCCGGGCCTCGCCGAGGCGGCCACCTCGGCGAAGGCGGCGATCCGGGCTCTCAAGGCGGCGACCGCCCGCCCGGATTCCCCACGCCCCGTCAAGGCCGATGACCTCCTGCCGGAACGAGCTCTGTCCGGGGACCGCATCGCCCTAAGCGAACTCATCGAGCGCTATTACGAACCGCTGACGTCGGGAACGGGACAGCTGCTCAAGACCGTGAGCGCCTATGTCGAATTCGGGTCCTCCCTCGAGGCCACGGCCAAGGCACTGTCCGTGCACCCGAACACCGTGCGCTACCGGCTGCGGAAGATCACGGACGCCATCGGACTCGATCCGACGACCTCGCGTGATGCCTTCGTCATCCACATCGCGTTGGTGTATGGGCGACTGTCCGAGGACGGCGTATTGTCGGACAGCGACAAATCTCATTGATTTCAGCCCAGAGTCCATTAGATTGATCAACGGAACCCAACGAAAAGAGAACTGAGTGCTTGCAATCACCTGTCCGGGCCAGGGAGCCCAGAAGCCCGGCTTCCTGAGTTCGTTCCTCGAACTCGACACCTTCTCGGCACAGATCGACGAACTCTCGACCGCCTCGGGGATCGATCTGCGTCTGCACGGAACCGAATCCGATGACGAGACGATCAAGGACACTGCGGTGGCACAGCCTCTGCTCGTCGCCTCCGCCATCGCCTGCGCAGCCGAACTCGGTGCCGGCCCCGCCGTCGTCGCCGGCCACTCCGTGGGCGAGATCGCCGCCGCACAGATCGCGGGCATCTTCACCCCCGCCGACGCCATGCGCTTCGTCAAGGTCCGTGCCGACGGAATGGCCGCCGCTGCCGCCGCCACTCCGACCGGCATGTCCGCCGTGGTCGGCGGTCAGCCCGACGACGTCCTCGCCGCCATCGAGGCCGCCGGAGCCAGCCCCGCCAATGTCAACGGCGGGGGCCAGACAGTGGCTGCCGGTTCGCTGGAGTCGCTCGACGCCCTGGCCGCGAACCCGCCGGAGCGTGCCCGGGTCATCTCTCTGGCCGTGGCCGGTGCCTTCCACACCGATTTCATGGCTGCGGCCACGGAGGATCTCGCCACCACCGCCTCGGCGATGGAGGTCTCCGATCCCACTGTATCCATCCTCAGCAATTCCGACGGCACTGCTGTCGAGGCCGGTCGTGAGTACGTCGACCGCCTGGTCAAGCAGGTCACGAATCCGGTGCGCTGGGACCTGTGTCAGGAGTCGCTGCTGAACGCCGGGGTCACCGGAATGATCGAACTCGTCCCCGGTGGAACCCTCACCGGCATCGCCCGACGCGCCATGAAGGGCGTCGAGACATTCGCCATCAAATCGGCCGCCGACCTCGACGGCGCGCGTGAGTTCGCGGCAGCCCACGCCTGAGAATCGAAAGAAGACGCCATGCCTACACTCAAGACTGCCGAGCTCGGCACCTTCTCACGGATCGCCGGAATCGGTGCCTACCGTGCGGAGAACCTCGTCACCAATGACGATATCGCCGGACCGATCAACTCGTCCGACGAATGGATCCGTCAGCGCACCGGAATCATCACCCGGCGTCGGGCCAGCAAGGATGTCGGTGTCCTCGAAATGTGCGAAGAGGCCGCTCTCGAGGCGATCGCCTCCTCCGGCCTCAAGCCGGAGGACATCGGCGGAGTCATCATCTCCACCGTGACATTCCCCTACTTCACCCCTTCGGCTGCGGCCGCACTTACGGACCGCCTGGGCACCGGTCCGGTCCCGGCGTGGGACATCAGCGCCGCCTGTGCGGGCTACTGCTACGGAATCTCGCAGGCCGACGCCCTCGTCCGTGCCGGAACCATGGACAACGTCCTCGTCATCGGTGCAGAGAAGCTCTCCGACGTCATCGACCCCGAGGACCGGTCCATCTCGTTCATCCTCGGTGACGGTGCCGGTGCGGTCGTCGTGTCGTCGGCCGACGAACCGGGAATCTCGAAGACCGTGTGGGGCTCGAAGGGCGAGAACTGGTCGACCATCCGGATGACCGATTCGCTCATGGACATCCGCGACAACCGCGAGCTGCCGTTCCCGACTCTGCGCCAGGACGGTCCGACCGTCTTCCGCTGGGCCGTATGGGACGGCGCCGAGGTGGCCAAGGAAGCGCTGACCGCGTCCGGAGTCGAAGCAGAGGATCTCGCGGCGTTCATTCCGCACCAGGCGAACATGCGCATCATCGATGAGCTCGCCAAGCAGCTGAAGCTCCCCGAGTCGGTCGTCATCGCTCGTGACATCGCTGACAACGGGAACACCTCTGCGGCGTCGATCCCGCTGGCGACCGAGCGACTCCTGCGCGAGCAGCCCGAACTCAGCGGCGGTCTCGCACTGCAGATGGGCTTCGGCGCGGGCCTGGTCTACGGCGCCCAGGTCGTCCGCCTGCCCTGAGAAACACCCATTCACGGAAAACTCTCCGTGAATGTCCTAAGATATTCGGCGGGACACTCGTCGAAAAGTTCCTCAAACGGTCGAAAAACCCTCGACCGAGATCAGAAAGTAGGAAAGAAATGGCATTCACCGAAGCTGAAGTCCTCGCTGGGCTGGCAGAGATCGTCAATGAAGAGACCGGCCTGGCTGTCGAAGCAGTCGAAGCCGACAAGTCGTTCACCGATGACCTCGACATCGACTCCATCTCGATGATGACCATCGTCGTCAACGCTGAGAAGAAGTTCGGCGTGAAGATCCCCGATGACGACGTCAAGGACCTCGTCACCGTTCAGGACGCTGTCGACTACATCAACAAGGCTCAGGAAGCCTGACCCACAGCAGCCGAACACGGCCCGTCCACAGACGGGCCGTGTCCACACTATCGACGAGGTTTGTACCATGACATCTAAAGTTGTCGTCACCGGAATCGGTGCGGTAACCCCCCTGGGCGCGACTGTCGATGCCACTTGGGAAGCCATTCTGGCCGGCAAGTCCGGCGTCCACACCATGGACAACGATTGGTCAGAGAAGTACGGCCTCGCCGTGGACTTCGCAGCGCAGGTCGACCCACAGGTCGTGCCCGACAATCTCAAGCGGGTACAGGCCAAGCGCCTCGACCCCTCGAGCCAATTCGCCCTCATCTCCGCTCGTGAAGCCATGACCGACGCCGGTCTCGAGGAGACCGATCCGGAACGTACGGCCGTCTCCTGGGCCACCGGAATCGGCGGTGTCTGGACTCTGCTCGATGCCTGGGACACCCTCCAGGAGGAAGGCCCTCGACGGGTCATGCCCCTGACCGTCCCGATGCTCATGCCGAACGGTCCTGCGGCCGCGATCGGAATGGAATTCAAGGCCCGCGCCGGCGTGCAGACTCTGGTCTCCGCCTGCGCTTCGTCGACCGAGAGCCTCGGTCACGCCTTTGACGTTCTAGCTTCGGGCAAGGCTGATGTCATCATCGCCGGTGGTTCCGAAGCTGCGATCCACCCGATCACTCTGGCCGCGTTCAACTCGATGCAGGCGCTGTCGCGTCGCACCGATTCGCCGGAGGCCGCATCGCGTCC
Organism: Brevibacterium limosum; assembly: GCF_011617705.1. Classification (NCBI taxonomy): domain Bacteria; kingdom Bacillati; phylum Actinomycetota; class Actinomycetes; order Micrococcales; family Brevibacteriaceae; genus Brevibacterium; species Brevibacterium limosum. The sequence continues at coordinate 2,157,150 of NZ_CP050154.1, forward strand.
CTACGACGTCGACCGTGACGGCTTCGTCATGGGCGAAGGAGCCGGCACGCTCATCCTCGAGACCGAGGAACATGCCAAGGCTCGCGGAGCGAAGATCTACGCCGAGGTGGCCAGCTGGGGCATCTCGAACGACGCCTACCACATCACCGGCGGGGAGCCCGAGGGCAAGCATGCCCTCGCCGCCATGCAGCAGGCTCTCGACGGCGGTGGGATCACCGCGACCGAAATCAAGCACGTCAACGCTCATGCGACTTCGACTCCGGTCGGAGACATCCCGGAGTCGCTGGCCATCAGCGAGCTCCTCGGCGACAACGTCTCCGACGCTCTGGTCTCGGCCACGAAGTCGATGACCGGCCACCTGCTCGGCGGTACCGGTGCGGTGGAAGCGATCCTCACGGTCAAGGCTCTGCAGACGCGCACTGCTCCCCCGACCATCAATATCGATGAGGTCGATCCGAAGGTCGAAGGAATCAACATCGTCCGCGACACTCCGCAGGAACTGCCGTCGGGTGATATCGCTGCGATCACGAACTCATTCGGCTTCGGTGGTCACAACGCCGTCGTCGCGTTCCGCTCCGTCTGACACCGCAGCTCTACGGCCCACTCCAGGGTGGACAGCACAGGTTTCAACTTGGGCTGTTCACCTCGGAGTGGGCCGTTTCCATCGGTGCGCAGGCCGAACACCCGCACAGGTAGGCGAAATGGGCACACCCGAGGCAGGTAGGTGTGCCCATTGACCAGAATCGAGCCGACCGAACCGTCACATGACTGTACGACCCGGAGGCGACGGAGAGCGGCTCAGCCGACCTTGGTCAGCCAGCGGACCGGTGCGCCCTCACCGGCATGGCGGAATGCGTCGAGTTCCTCGTCCCACGCTTCGCCGAGGGCGATCGCCATCTCCGAGGAGAACTTCGCGGGATCGCCGGCAGCGCGTTCCATGACTGTGCGGATGCGGTCTTCGGGAACGAGGATGTTGCCGGCGGTATCGGTCACGGCGTGGTAGATGCCCAGATCGGGTGTGTGGCTCCACCGTCCGCCATCGACTCCTGCCGAGGGCTCCTCGGTGACTTCGTAGCGGAGAGAATCCCAGCCGCGAAGCGCCGATGCGATACGGGCTCCGGAGCCTGCGGGCGCGCGCCAGCAGACTTCTGCGCGCACGAGACCTGGAGCTGCCGGCTGGGGTGTCCAGTCGAAGCGTGCTTGTGCGCCGATGGCCCCGCCCGCTGCCCACTCGATGTGAGGGCACAGCGCACGAGGTGCTGAGTGGACGAAGAGTACGCCCTGTGTCATATCCATTTCTGCCTCCTACCTCGGATACGTCTTCCCCTACGATCCGAAAGGAGGTGCTGACCACATGATAGTCGATGTTCGACGTGCAGCCAAGCATCAAAGACGCTGGTGGCGTCGGGTGTCTGCTGGTGGCCGGCGATCGACGTTACGGTGGGCACATGACCGACGAGCACAGTGCCGAGGACGCAGCGCCCCAGGACCATCCGCATGTTCCCCAACCAAGCGGATACGGTGCTGTGGGTCCGCGAGCCGATCGACTGCAAGGACACGGGACTGTCCGACGGTCTGGTCGCGGAGCTGGAGGCATGGGAGCAGTTCTACTGCGACTCACTCGATCCTGATTTCACAGGGGTGTCCAACGCGGCCGTTCGCGCCTACAGCGCAGTCGGAACGCGGCTGGCAAATCGTGTCGCCGACGAAGTGGGCCCCAGTTCATCGTCGAGTTCGCCTCGCGTACAGAGAGCACAGAGATCGTCCGGGCGCGATCAGACCGTCGGGCATCCAACTCCGCAGCGGAGTCGGCCTTCACACAGCTGTTCGACGGGGTCGAGGCCGACGAACGTGAAGCTGCCGAGTTCATCAGGGACAATCCGGGCGGAGAGTGGGTCGCCTATGCTCCGCTGTCGGGCACCGTCTTCAAGCCGAATCCGAGCCGGCAGGCCGAGACGGCGTCCGATGAGGACTGACGACGGCGCGACATCGATCGGACGGTGTCAATGGTTGATGGTGCCCCCGGTCGGACTTGAACCGACGGCCAAGGAATTATGAGTTCCCTGCTCTAACCAGCTGAGCTACGGGGGCCGGCCGAGACAACATTAGCACCATCGGCGTCCGCTTCCCCATTCTGATCACACGCGCATTCTGTGGAGCCGTGGCGCGCAGACTCGACGGTCTCAGGCCTGCAGCTTCGCCGTCGCGGTGAGGGGGGCGACACGAGTGAGAACGCTGCGTGCCGCGTCGACGCATGTATAGCGGTCGGTCGTGATGTAGACGTCGAAGACGGTCTGTCCGTCGCTGCCCGGATCGCTGCGTTTCGACGCCGCGACCATGCCCGACCAGTCCGGTCCGACCACGACGACCCCGTGTTCATTGCGCATGGGATCGGAGGCATCGACGAGTCCGGTGCGCACTCCGGGAATCGGCGGTCCGTCGAATCCGCCGGAGAACATAGCGGTCAGCCCCACAGTGTCCCGGATCTTCTCGTACCTCAGTCGTGTCGCCTCGGAGAACCCGTCGTCCTCTCCGAACACGCCGAGGGTGATCGTCGCGGTTCCCGACGCCAGAGCACGTTCTTCCAGAGCCGCGATCTGGGCGATGAGCAGTTCGCGGTTCATCACCAGCGGTTCACGTCGCAGCCCCTGCGAGATCGAGTACGGAGTGCCCAATGCCGGCAGATTGCGTGAGTAATGGGAGACGAGAGCGTCCTCGCTCGGTTCGGAGAACGACTGCGGCTGTTTCGTGGCCTCACCGAAGTAGGGTCCGGACATGAATCGCGCCCCCAGTGCACGCACACGGTCCAGATCGTCTTCGGTCTCGACGCCGTCGGCGAGGATGACCGCTCCTGTGCGTTCGAGGTGGGCATGCAGCAGACGATTGAGCTCGGCCAGATGAGAGTCGCAGTCGATGCGCAGAACGTCCGGATGGAGCCCGACGACGGAGGGGTTGACCAGCGGGACGAAGGACGTGCTGCGCAGGTCGGCACCGACCGATGACATGCCCACTCCCCACCCCAGGGCGCGAGCCGAGCGCACAGAACGCAGCACCGAAGCCGGGGACGAGGCGACCCGATTGGCGTCGAGCTGCAGGATGACCGAACGGTCGGGTTCCCCGGTGCGATCCTCGAGAGTCGCAAAGGATTCGGATTCGGAGCGGAGGAACAGGCGATTCGACTTCGGCAGCCCGGCACCCTCTGCGGTGCGCAGAGCCGAATCCCGCAGAGAGGCATCGATATCACCGGTGATCGTCGAGGCACGCATAGCATGGCGCAGGTTCTCGGACTCGGCGCGGCCCAGCTCCGGATCGCCGGTGGGAGCCTGCAGAATCTGATGGCCGACCCGCTGGAAGGTCAGTACATCGACGACGGGGGCGAAATAGGTTTCGATCCCGCCCGAGCGCACGAGTTCCTCGAGCGCGAGCTCGTCATCGGGTACGGCCTCGACCACTGTGTTTCCTTCCATGGGCTGATGTGCGTTCACAGTCTTCCATATTCGGACACAGCCGATTGTCTAAAATCCGTAACATTATTGCGCTGACAGCTGAGGATGATCTTTCCTCCGCCGGGCGGGCCGCGATCGGCGGCTCAAGCGCGGCGGGGACCGCCTCGGCGGACTTCGATGAGACCGACGACTCCGGCGAGGACGACAACGACGACGATCGCGGCGAACGCCCCGACCATCCCCCAATGCCAATCGCTCACAGCGGTGATCGAGAACGCCAGAGCAGTCATGATCGCCAGCCCCATCGAGGTGCCGATGCGCTGACCGGTCTGGAGCACTCCTCCGGAGGATCCGGCGTATCGCAGCGGGACTTCCTGCAGGGTCAGGGTCTGGTTGGGGCTGATGACCATACCCTGAGCGGTGCCGATGAACGCCAATGTGAGCAGCATCCACCACTCGCTGCCGATGCCCCTGGACAGCAGCGCGACGACGCCGATCGTGGCCAGCAGGCCGACGAGGCAGAGGGCGATTCCCCACACCACGAGGCGGCGCCCGACCTGGAAGACGAACCGTCCGGACACGTCGGCGGAGACGGCTGAGCACAGTGCGGCCGGCAGACCGATCATGCCCGCGGCCAGAGCCGTATGCCCCAGGCTCTGCTGCATGTACATGGCGACGAGAACCCAGACGCTGGTGACGCCGAGGAAGTAGAGGGCGATGATGATCGAGCCATTGCTGAAGCTGCGGATGCGGAAGAGGTCGAGATCGACCATCGGCGGCCGGCCCATGCGCGCATAGCGGCGTTCCCACCGCGTCCACAGCCAGATCGCACCGACGCCGAGCGGGAGGGAGAGCCAGATGAACCAGCCCAGCGATGATTCGACGAAGGGCAGGAGGATGAGGAGCACACCGACACCGAGGAGGACCACTCCCACAGGGTCGAGGTCCTTGTCGTCATCGGCGTTCTTCGCTCCCTGGTCGACAGCGGGTCGCCAGGCGCCGCTCGGCAGCCAGGCCCGGGCGAGGACGAGAGAGGCGATGGCGAAGGGCACATTGACCAGGAAGGTCGCCCTCCAGCCGAGGTCACTGCCGAACAGGGCGATGAGGGCTCCGCCGAGCACCGGACCGATCGCCACAGACAGACCGACGGTGGTGCCCATCAGCCCGAAGGCACGACCGCGCGGCGGGCCCTGGAAGTACTGCTGCAACAGCCCCACGACCTGCGGGTTGAGGAAACCCGAGCCCAGTCCCATGGCCACTCGGGAGATGTTGAGTGTCAGCGGGTCCGGGGCGACTCCGGCCACCAGCGAGGACAGACCGAAGAGACCCACACCGATGACGAACAGCTGGCCGCGCCCGAAGACGTCACCGGCTCGTCCGGCGGCGACGAGGACGACGCCGAAGGACAGCGCATACCCGGTGAGAACCCATTGCAGAGCCGAGGTGGAGGCGTCGATATCGGCGGCGATGGAGGGGAGGACGACGTTGATGCTGGAGACCGAGAGCAGCGACATGAAGAGGGGAACGAGGCCGATGATGAGGATGCGCTTCTGCGTCTGCGTCATCTTCGTGCTCTCGCTCACTCGGTCTCCCCTGTTAGGCGTCGTCTCTGACTGGTCTCATACGGTTGCAGAGGATTCCGTGGGCCTTCAGCTCAGCGCTCGCCGGCGGGCACCCATCCGAGAGCCGGTGCGACGTACTTTGCGAAGGACTCGAGGACGTGCAGATTGCAGTCGACTCCCAGTTGGCTGGGGATCGTGAGCATGAGGGTATCGGCGGCCGCGATCGCCGCATCGGCCTTGAGCTCTTCGATCAGTGTGTCCGGTTCACCCGCATAGGTGCGACCGAAGGTCGAGCGAGTGTCATCGATGATTCCGATCTGGTCTCCCTGTCCGGCTCCGCGTCGCCCGAAGTAGAGGTCGTCGAGGTCGGTGGTGATCGGGAAGATGCTGCGGCTGACGGAGACCCGCGGCGTCCACTCATGCCCGGAGTCGCTCCATGCCTGTCGGTACCTGGCGATCTGTTCGGCCTGGAGGTCACCGAATGCGGCTCCGGTCGCTTCGGTGAGCAGGGTCGAACTCATCAGGTTCACTCCCACCCGTGCCGCCCATTCGGCGGTTTCGGCCGAACCGGCTCCCCACCAGATGCGTCGATCGAGCCCGGGCGAATGCGGTTCGAGGCGCAGCCGCGCACCGGGACCGAACTGCTGCGGATCGGCTGGGGCGAGTTCCTCGCCGCGGATGGCGCGGAGGAAGCGGTCGAACTTCGCTCGGGCCATGTTAGCGGCTTTGGACTCGGTGGGATCGTCGTATCCGAAGGCCTCCCAGCCGCGCAGCGCCGGCTCCGGAGAGCCGCGGCTGATGCCCAATGCCACTCTCTGGTCAGAGAGCAGATCGAGGGCGGCGGCCTCCTCGGCGAGGTAGAGCGGGTTCTCATAGAGCATGTCGCGGTTGTGACACTCGTTCCGTAAGCTTGGTTGCATGGTCGAACTGGTAGCGCTGAGGAAGACGAACGAGGTGGCCGCGTACGTCCGCGCCTCCATGGACCGCAAGGGCGACCGCTGGACGGTCGATACGCAGCTGAGGAAGATCAGGGCGCTGGCCGAGGCCAAGGACTGGAACGTCGTCGAGGTCTACGAGGACAACGCCGTGTCGGCGACGAAGAAGCGCCGCGCTGGCACCCGCTGGGCCGAGATGCTGGACGACGCCCGCGCGGGCCGCTTCTCGATGGTGGTCGCCGTGGACATGGACCGGCTGCTGCGCAGCACGAAGGACCTCAACACCTTGATTGACCTGGGGCTGCGGGTCGTCACCGTGGACGGCGAGATCGACCTCTCGACGGCCGACGGCGAGTTCCGAGCGACGATGCTCGCGGCACTGGCCCGGTTCGAGGCCAGGCGTAAGGCGGAGCGTCAGATCAGGTCGAACGAGCGCCGACGCTTCGAGGGCATCCCGACGAGCGCCTGGAAGGCGTTCGGGTGGACGCGAGAGGGCGAGCTGATCCCGGAGGAGGCCGACGCCGTCCGGCGGGCTTTCGCCGCGTTCCTCGGCGAGCCGTCGCTGTCGATCCGGCGAATCCGCGAGGATCTGAACGGTGCCGGTCATCTCACCGCCCGCGGGTCGGAGTTCTCCGTCGATGCCGTGCGCTACCTCCTGGCGAACCCGCTCTACGCTGGCTACATCAAGCACTACGCGTCGGGCGAGCTGTACCCGGTGCAGGGCGACGCGTTCCCGCCCATCGTCGGTGAGCAGACGTGGCGGGCTGCGGTGTCGAAGCTGGAGGACAACGTGCGGAGATCGGCGAGGCAGGGTAACCAGCCGAAGTACCTCCTGTCCACGATCGGCCTGTGCGGCAAGTGCGGGGCGACGCTCGTCTCTGGGACGAACAGCCGCAAGCAGCCGACGTATCGCTGCGGCGAGCAGTTCCATCTCACCCGCCAGCGCGAGCCCGTCGATGCGATGGTGACCGAGGCGGTGCTCACCCGCTTGTCCTCGGTGGATGTGCACAACCTCGTGATGCCGCAGGAGGACGACGGGCCAGATCACGAGGAGTTGCTGACGGAGCGGAACGCCCTGGTCGAGCGGGTGAAGGAGCTGAGCCCGCTGCTGCGTGACATCCATCAGCCGGTCCTGGAGATCACGGCGGCGATCAACGACGTGAAGGCCCGCATCGATGAGATCGACGCGGAGCTGCTCGACCGTTCGGTGTCGGTGGCGGCGAAGTTGCTCGCGGACGTGGACGAGCCGGTCGGCACCGCGGAGCGCCGCGAGGTGGTCGAGGCGAAGTGGAAGACGTTGGACGTGGACCGCCGCCGGATGCTCGTGGACGAGCTGGTGACGGTGACCATCGAGCCCATCGCGCCCGGTCACGTGAAGTTCGACCCCGACCTCATTCGTATAGAGCCGCGTCGCGACTGACTCATGAGTCGACTCGTCATTGCAATGGTGAGTCGACTCGTGGGAGAATGGTTGCAGACAAGAAGATCCCACCGGGGCCGCGACTTAGAAGCGCGGGGTTCTGCTCCCGGATGAGTAGCCGGTCAAACAGCCCAATTACCGTGGCGGGGAACCGGAAGATACTCATGTCTGAGGACTTCCGATGTCTGTCGTTATCGACGTTCCCCGCGCATCCGCGCTCGACCGCCCTGGCCTCGATCAGGGCTCCACTCCTTCTCCGCAGGCAGACGGCCTCGATCCCGTCATCGCCGCCGCTCGTGCTGCTGGTCGTCTGGCCGGTGAACGCCTGGCTCGCACGCCCCTGACCCCGCGACAGCGCGCCGCGGTCGCCGCCGTGATGGGCGGTGGTCACTGATGAGCGCCAACTCCTCCGCCTTCGACCACGTGAACGGCTTCCGCTGGCGACAGGGCGACCCCTCCCTCGCCGAGTCCGAGGCACGTCTCTACGACCTCGGCGTGCTCCGCTCCGTGCTGGAGGAGTCCGTCGAGATCGCCGTCGCCGACGCCCGCGCCGATGGGGTGACCTGGGCGAAGATCGGCGACGCCCTCGGCGTCACGCACCAGGCCGTAATCAAGCGCTACAGCAAGGGCGGTGCCCGATGAGCACCACCGACCGCACCAGCGCCCTCGTGTCCGCCGACCTGACCCCGCCCGGAGGGCCTGGCCTGGCACCCGCCGAAGGCGGGCTGCCCGTCGTCGTTCCGAACGGCGAGGACATGGGCTCTGAGCCGAAACTTTTTCCCGCTCAGAAAACGGATATCGGATACACGACCGACGAAGACACCACTGATAACAACGTTTCCCCTGGTCAGATGCCTGTGTGCACGCGCGACTCCTTGGGTTCGCGCGTATCCGTTTCAGAAACGGATACCTCGTCTGCTCCAACGGATACCGCAGTGGACTACTCCGCGTTCGATGTGCCGGGCGCTGATCCCAGCGATGACGTGGAGCCGTTCGAGGTGCCTTCGTCGCCGGAGCACATCGAGGCTGCCCGCGCCTTCTTTGAGGCACAGAAGGCCGCCGAGACTCCGGAGCAGGTGAAGCGCGCTCAGACGCTCTCGCGGGTGTTCTCGGTGATGCAGTACGCGAACCACCCGGAGACGGGTGAGCCGATGTGCAGCCAGGAGCAGCTGGAAGCCGGGCTCGCCCTGCTCGAGGAGCAGTTCGGTGCGATGTGGTCGGCATTCATCGCTCATCCGCTCGATCGCCTCGTGGAAGTGGACGAGGGCACCGTGGAGTGCCGGTGCGTCGGTCTCAAGGGCTTGCACTGGCACCTCGTGCTGCTGTTCAAGGAGAAGCGCCCGAAGATCCGCACGGTCTCGAATGCGCTGGAGATCCCGAGTGCCCGCGTGCGGGTGCCGAAGGAGGTCGTGGCTCAGGAGGGCGGGGACCAGCACAAGGGCTCCGGTGCCGCGCCGAAGGCGTTCTTCGACTTCTGCGAGTACCTGCCGCACGAGTCGCGGCGGGCCGATGCGATCCCTGGCGTGCACCAGACCGATCGAACGTACTTGACGGACAGCACGCAGGACGGCAACCCGGGCAAGTACCAGTACGGGCGCGGGCGCGTCGTGGCGAACTTCGACTTCAGCGCCGAGCTGGACGCACACATGGCCGGTCGCGTGTCGGCCGCCGAGGGAGGGAAGAGCCTCACCGCCCGGAAGCGGAAGCTTCGGCGCGCGGTGATGGATGGAATGACGCTCGCTGCGGCCGAGGTCGCTGATCGGGATGCGTTCGCCGATGATCTGCCGCGGCTGGAGCTGCTCCGTTCGCGCTACGAGCAGAAGCGGAGCGCTCTGGTCGCGGAGGGGCTCGGTACGGCGTGGCACAAGTCGGTGCTGACGATCTGCGGACCGAAGGGGTCGGGTAAGGGCATCCTCGCCGATGAGGTCGCCGCGCAGACTCAGGCGCTGGTTGCTCTGGCCGGCTGCGACTGGCCGTACGTGCAGCCGCCGGGGCGCAATGCGCTGGAGGCCGTTGGGGAAGCGAAGATCGCGCACCACGATGATGCCCGGTTCGACATCACGCCGACGTATGACGAGACGTTGCGGTACACGGACAACCACCGGGCCACGGAGGCGTACAAGCGCCACACACGTAGCGGGCAGGTGGTCGCGCCGCGTCTGATCATGATGTCGAGCACTGAGACGCCGCAGTCGCTCGGGCTCACGATGAAGGCGCGCAAGCCCAGCGACGTGCTGGCGTTCAACGCTCAGGGCTCGAAGCGGTTCCCGCCGGTGGATATCGATGAGTTCCTGCGCCGAATCGGGTGGGCGGTCGAGGTGTCGATCCCGGAGTCGGTCCAGCTCACCGGTGATGATCACCAGGACTATCCGGTGATCCGCGCCGAGATGCTCGTGAGCATCCGCAGGGTCACGGTGAATGCGGCTCGCCGGATCGAGCCGGTGCTGAGTCGTGAGGGCGAGCCGCTCGGCGAGATCACGACGACGCACGAGATGGCTCCGGTCGCGGTGGTGAAGGGCGCTCAGGACGCAGCGCGCTTCCTCGCCGTGTCGATCCTGATGGAGAACAACCGGGACGTGATCGAGCTGATCCCGGAATCCGAGCTGGCCGCGTACCTCGCGCAGAGGGCCGCGATCGAGGTTGCTGCCGCCGAGGAGAGCGAACGACGCAAGCAGGCTGTTGCCGCAGCTGCCGAAGAGGCCGCGCAGCGCGCTGCCGAGGCCGCGGCCAAGAAGCGGGAGAAGGAGATCGAGCGGTGGGAGGCGGAGCGGCGCAAGCTGGCGACGTGCACCTGTTCGCCGCGCCCCGCTGCGTCCTATGGGCGGCATGCCGACACCTGCCCGGTGCTCACCGAGGACGAGCGTCGGCAGCGCGCCGAGGCGCACCGGGCGGAGCTTGACCGGAAGGTCAAGCGCCTCCGCGCGAACGGCGGGCTGCTGGTCGTGGGAGGTGCGCGATGAGCACCGAACGTGATGCGCTCTTCCAGGGGGTCGAGGGGGCCGGAGGCCCCTCGCAAGCAGCCGGGGAGGACATGAGCTTCAGCGAAATGTCCGACACGGCTACTGCTTGCCACTCTGGCGTACAGGTGGAGCAGCGGACCGACTCCCAGGTGAACACGGGTCGGGCTGATGCGGAGGCTGTGCGGCAGAGTCACGGCGGCGCGAAGCGTCGTCGTGGGGGCCGCGCGAAGCTCGATACCGACTTCGGAGAGGCCACGCTCGCGGCGCTTCGCACTCGTGCGAAGCGGCTCGGGCTGGCTCCGAGTACGTGGGTGCGGGCCGTCGTCCTAGATGCCCTCCACGCCTCTCGGAGCGAGGAGCTGGACGCCGCCGTGGCCGCGCACCTGCTCGGCGTCGAGGCGCGCGCGCAGGTGTCGGCGGACGCGCGCGAGCTGGCCGCGCAGATCCGCCCGCTGGCGATCAACGTCAACGACCTGGACCACCGAGCACGTGCCGGTGAGGCGGTGGCGCTGTCGTCGGAGGTGCCCGAGCTGATCGAGCTGCTGCGCGAGGTCCGCGCCCTGCTCGGTGATCGGACGGCCTCGTGAGCACGACGCACTACAGCCCGAGCGCCAGCGCCGCCGACACGGAGCGCTATATCCGGGGCAAGGAGGACGAGCGGGGCGTCGCGATCACGTGCGATGTGCCGGGAGGCCCCGGCGCGTTCTCGGCGCGCGCTCGGGCGCTCACGCAGAACACGACGCGCGAGGTCGAGGCGCTGCACTACCGCCAGTCGTTCAGCGACGAGGAGTTCGACCCGAAGAACCCCGAACACGTGCAGCGGGTGAACGACCTGGGCTACCAGCTCGCCAAGAAGATGCACCCGGATTCCGACTGCCTCGTCGTCAGTCATGTGGATGGGCGGGGAAAGAAGCCGCACAACCATATTTTGGTTCTCAATCACAACAACCGCACGGGAAAGGCGCTCTCGGACTATCGCACGTTCCACGACCGCAAGGCCGGGAATCAGAAGGGCGTGCAGTCGGCGAACGACGAGCTGATGCGCGAGCACGGGCTCTCGGTCGTGAAGCGGCTGGAGCACGCGCCGAAGGACTGGGAGCTGCGCCGCGAAGACTTCGCCGAGGGGTCGCTCGACCGCGAGATGGGCGACCGGATGAGTGCGGCGCTGGCCGATCCCCGCGCGGTGGACAAGGCCGGTCTGGTCTCGGTGATCGAGGAGCAGAACCAGCAGCTCGGTGATGACGGGGATCGGGTGCCACGGATGCGGCTGCACAGCCCCGTCAGCAAGAAGGGCAAACGCGCCGGGCAGGAGACCTGGACGCTCTACATCGAGGACCGCCGCGGCGAGTCCGGGCGTGCCGAGCGCCGCAAGCGCACGAGCGCACTCTCGGCGGACTTCACCCCGGAGGGCGCGCAGGCGTTCTTCGACTACCACCAGCAGCAGAAGGAGCAGGAACATGAGCGCAGCACTCGACAGGCTGAAGCAGCAGAACGGGCCCGTGCAGTCGCCGCAACCGCTCGGCAGTCCGGAGACGATGGAGCTGTTGACCTCGATCCTCGCCGCCGTCGAGGCGCAGAATACGAGGATCGCCACGCTGACCGAGCAGCAGAAGAAGCTCGCGGGGTTCGTGAAGGTGGACAGCGAGGAGCAGGAGAAGCAGCTCTCCGCGATCTCGCATCAGCTGACCTCAACGTCGCCGCCGCCGGAGTCGAACGAGAACAGCGAACTGCTCGCCGGAATCGCGTCCACTCTCGCGGGTATGAGCGTGAACCTCAACGGGGAGAGTCTGAAGGGCTCAGCCTCTAAGTCCGAGGCTGCCGCCAAGCATCTCGATGAGAGCCGGGCTAAGTTCGAGCGGGCCGCGAACGGTGCGCAGAAGGCCTGGCGGGAGTCGATCACCCAAGCCAGCGCCGAGGCGACGAGCGCGATCAGCACGGCCCGGGATCAGGCTGTGCAGTCGATCGAGAGGGCCGCTGCCGACGCCGGGGCCGTGGCAACAGCCAAGATTGACGCCGCGAACGAGCGGGCCGAAAAGATCATCGCCACAACGGCGAAGCTGGAGGCCCGTCAGCTTTGGTCTGTCGCCGCGTCGATGTGCCTCGCGCTGCTGCCGGTCGCAGTGATCGTCGCGGGTGTTTGGATGGCCGTCGCCGGGCTTATCACGGGCGCTCAGTGGGCCCTCGACGTGGACGGGAGCGTGTGGCTCGGGATCGGTCGCTGGCTCGTGGTCTCCATGGGCCTCGCCGGGGCCGGCTACGGACTCTTCGCGTCCGTCCGCTGGGTCGCCGGTCTCGTGGAGACCTGGAAGGGCCGCGGGATGCCGAGGTGGCCCCGTTGGCGGTGATGGCTGGATCCGATCGAGCTACCGGTTCCGATCAGCAGTCGAAGGATTTTCGCAGCAGCCAGTCCTGCGGCCTCGGTGCCGCCGCCGTAGCCTGACGAGCATCCCGGCCGTGACGGCCATCGCGACGGCGATCCCGGCACCGATGATCCAGGGATTGCCGAGGAGCCCTCCGACGCCTGCGAGTGCTCCGCCCGCCGCGATGAGCGGCAGGCCGCAGCAGAGCAGCAACGGAAGCGCGCAGCATGCCAGTAGGAGCAGCCCGGTCCCTGCGGCGACGATGGGACCGGCGCGCCGTTCGTCGCGGTCGTGATCGGCGCTCATCGTCTGCACCTCTTCCGGATGAGATCTCCCCGATTGCATGCGTTGCCGTTCATGCGCAGCACGAGAGCAGTGACGGGTCGGTGGTGAAGGACTTCGCGGCGATCCGGATGCCTTCGGTCATGGTCAGGTAGGGGGCCCAGGCGTCGGCGACTTCGGCGATGGTCTTGCCGAGCACGTGGACGCCTGCGGCGGCGAGTTCCCCGGCGTCCTTGGCGACGGCGGTGAGGCCGAGGATCTCGCTCGTATCGGCGTTCACGACGATCTTGATGAACCCGCGGGTGTCGCGGTTGATCACCGCCCGGGGCACATACTCCAGGGGCAGCACGCGGCAGTCGCAGCGGATCCCCGCGGCGACGACCTCCTTCTCGGTCATCCCGACCGCGCCGATCGCCGGTCCGGTGAACGTCACCCGCGGCAGATGGGAGTAGTCGACGGACCGGTCGGCGTCGGCGAACGCGTTCTCGGCAACGAGGGTGCCGTGGTGGGCCGCGACGTAGACGAACTCCGGGTGCCCGGTCACGTCGCCCGCGGCCCAGATCCGCGGGTTCGACGACTGCAGATGGTCGGAGACGACCACCTCGCCGGAGTCCCCGGTCTTCACCCCGACCGCATCGAGGTTCAAGCCGTCGGTGACGGGACGGCGTCCGAGGGCGACGAGCACCTGGTCGGCGCGGAACTCCTGCGAGCCGCCGGACACGTCCGCGGTAACCACGACCTGCCCGGTCGCCGCGTCCCGGGACACCCGGGTCGGCACCGCGCGGCGGACCACCCGGATGCCCTCGTCGGCGAACACCTCCTGCAGTGTCCGGGACACCTCCGGCTCCTCCTTCGACGCGAGCCGGGACCGCACCAGCACGGTGACCTGGGAGCCGAGGCGGGCGAACAGCTGCGCCTGCTCCAGGGCAACGTAGCCGCCGCCGAGCACCAGCATCGACTCGGGGACCTCGGTCAGGTCCATCGCCGTGGTCGAGGTCAGGTACCCGGCCTCGTCCAGGCCGTCGATCGGCGGAGCCCACGGCCGCGCACCGGTGGCGACCAGGTAGTGCTCGGCCTCGATCGTCTCGACCGCTCCGTCTGCGGCGGTGACCTCCAACACCGGCGCGTCCGGGGTGCCCGCGAACCCGGCGTCTCCCCGCCGGACGTGCCACCCGTATGAATCGGCGACGTCGGCGTACTTCTCGCCCCGCATCGTCTCGACCAACGCCTGCTTCCCGGCGATCAGCGCGGGCATGTCCACTGGGCCTGCCGTCGTCGCGATCCCCGGGAACCGGTCGGCGGCGTCGGCGGCGACGTGCCGTGCATCGGCGGCGGCGATGAGGGCCTTCGACGGCACGCAGCCCGTGTTCACGCAGGTGCCGCCGAGCGTGCCACGCTCGATCATCACCACCGACTTCCCGAGCATGGTCGCGCGAATCGCGGCGGCGAACGCTCCGCCGCCCGATCCGATGATGGCGAGATCGTACTTCGTAGGCATCGCTGCTCCCGTCAAGGCTTGGACTTCTGTTCCGTTTCAGCCATACTGGACCTTCCAGTGCAGGGGAAGGTCAAGCGTGGCCCCTGCCGAATGATCGGAGGCCGCAATGCGCATCGGAGAACTCGCCGAACGCGCGGGCACCACCTCGAAGACGCTCCGGTTCTACGAAGAGCAGGGACTGCTGCCCCCGGCCGACCGGACGCCATCCGGGTACCGCGACTACGCGTCCGACGCCGTCGCCCGGATCGACTTCGTTCACCGTGGCCAGGCCGCAGGCCTCACCCTCGCCCAGATCCGCCAAATCCTCGACATCCGCGACAGCGGCCACGCGCCCTGCGAGCACGTGCGAGACCTCCTCGACGCGCGCCTGGCCGAGATCGAGCAGCAGATCGCCCAGCTCACCGCCCTGCACGGCACCATCGCCGACCTCCGGCACGACGCCGCGCACCCGGACCCCGACACATGCAGCCCAGACCAGGTCTGCCGGTACCTGTAGAGGGACGCGGACCGAGAAAACGAGAGCCATAACACGAACATGCGCTAGCGCATATCGATGACCCCGGTGCCGATCTCGATCGTGCGGGTCCTCGCGGCGATCGTCGACAGCAGCGGAACCGGAGAGGCCGCCTGAGGTGCGAAATGGTGGACACGGAAGTAGGCGCCGTTGATGCCGAGTTCGTCGGCGCCGACGGAGATCTCCACGGCGTCCCGCAGCATCTGCCCGGCGTTCAGTTCGCCTTCTGCGTCATAGTGTCCGAAGCTCAAGAATCCGAAAGACTTCATGGCGGATCAACCTGCATCGTGTGACACCTATTCCCACCACAGCAAAGGTGCCTCGGCCTGGGGCCCTGCGGCCACGAGAAAGGCCCCGTCCGATCGGACGGGGCCTTGGCTGCTCCCCCGGCTGGGCTCGAACCAGCGACCCTTCGATTAACAGTCGAATGCTCTGCCAACTGAGCTACGGAGGACTGCCGCAGTCTCCTGCGGACGTGCTCTCCAGCTTAGCAAACCTCCCGGCCTGCGAACAAAATGGCGCAGAGTGCTTTAGCTCACAGAATTCAGGGTTTCCCCACTCGTCGCCGCAGGGTTGCCTTACAGTCAGGACAAACACAGTCCACAGCCATCTTCGCCGCCGTCGTGCGCGATAGACTCGAAGCGATCCGCTCCCCACATCTGCACCGTCGATACCGGAAGACTCATCGTGACCATAGTGGCAATCGCCCTCGCCGTCCTCGCGGCCGTGGCACTGGCCTATGGCGCCCTGTATCAGCACGACGCGGTGGCGGGTCAGGATGACTCTCACAACGGACTCAGCTGGGCGCATTTCGCCGAGCTGCTGCGCAACCGCCGGTGGCTCGTCGGCCTGATGATCCTCGGTTTGGGAACGGCAGGGAATTTCGTCGCCCTGGCCCTGGCACCGGTGATGGTGGTCCAGCCGATCGGGGCGTTCTCACTCATCGTCTCCGTGCTGCTCGGGGTGCGTCACCGCGGACTCCAGGTCAACAGGCGGCTCGTCCAGTCCGTCATCTGGTGCACCGCCGGTGTGACGCTCTTCGTCGCGCTCTCGGCCACGACCGCGCAGTCCGAGGTCCACCTCGGTGCCGATGCGCTCCCGCTGTTCTGGATCACCGCCGTCGCCGTCGTCGTCGGCCTGGTGATCATGCTGGCCTTCCGACATGCCCCGCAACTCGTGCTCATCATCGCCGCCGGACTGCTCTTCGCCTGCGTGGCGACGAACGCCCACCTCGTCAGCGTCCAGTTCCTCCAGGCCGGGCTCGATCAGGTCACCTGGATCAATGTCGCCGCACTGCTGGCGGGCGTGGCGCTGGGGTCCTGGTTCGTCCAGAATGCCTATGCGGCAGGGCCTCCTGAGATGGTCATCGCCGGGCTGACCGTCATCGACCCGATCGGCGCCGTCATCCTCGGCACCATCGTCCTCGGCGAGGCGGCCCACTCCCCCGTCTGGCTGATCGTGCTCATCACGCTCACCGGATTGGTCGCCTGCGCGGCCGTCGTTGTATTGTCGCGGTATCATCCCGATGTCAGAGATCGAGAAGCTCAGCGCAGGGACGCCCGCCGTTCCGACACCATGACCGACACCGAGGAGAGCTGAATCCTGTCTGCGCACCGTCCCACTCAGAAACGCCGAATCCTCATTCCGGCGGAGACGTACGCCCCCGAAGTCAACGGTGCCGCGAAGTTCGCCGAACGGTTGGCCGAAGGACTCGCCGACCGCGGCAATGACGTCCACGTCGCCTGCCCCTCAGCGACGGGCAAGCCCTCGGTCAGCGTGGAGAACGGTGTCACCGTTCACCGCCTCACCGCCCACCGGTGGCCTCTGCACCCGACCTGGATGATCTGCATGCCGTGGGAGACGAAGCCTGAGCTCTCGCGACTCCTCGACAGCGTCCGCCCCGATGTCGTGCATACTCAAGCCCATTTCGTCATCGGCCGTTACGCGTTCTCCGAATCGATCCGGCGCGGAATCCCCGTCGTGGCCACGAACCATTTCATGCCGGACAACGTCCGCCCCTACCTCAAGGCCCCGAAGGCGGTTCTCGACGGCGGCACCGCCATCGCCTGGTGGGACCTGCGCCGGAAGTTCCAGTCCGCCGATTTCATCACGGTCCCCACCCAGCTGGCCGCCGATCTGCTCACCGAGAACGGATTCTCCTCCCCCATCCGGGCGGTGTCCTGCGGGATCGACCTGCAGCGCTTCGCTCATCTGCGTGAACTCGACTGCGCCGAGTCACGGTCCATTCCCCCGCGCGTCCTCTTCGTCGGACGCCTCTCCTCGGAGAAGCATGCCGCCGACATCGTCGAGGCCGTGGCGAAGACCGATCCGGAGCTGGGACTCGAAGCCGATATCGTCGGCGGCGGTGACCAGGAGGAGCCGCTGAAGCAGCTGGCGTCCGAACTCGGCATCGCCGATCGTGTGCATGTGCTCGGAAAGATCAGCGACAAGGCTCTGATGGAGGCTTACCAGCGCTGCACCTTCTTCTGCATGCCCTCGACCGCTGAGCTGCAGTCCATCGCCACCCTCGAGGCGCTGGCCTCCCGCAAGCCCGTGGTGCTTGCCGACGCGGTGGCGCTGCCGCACCTCGTCCGCGACGGCGTCAACGGGTATCTGTTCCCGCCGCGTGATATCGACGCGTTGGCCGATCGCTTCACCCGCATCTGCCGGATGCCCGATGCCGAACTCGATGACATGTCGAAGGCGTCACTCGACGTCGTGGCCAAACATGATATCGAATACACCCTCGACACCTTCGAAGCGATCTACGACGGAGTCATCCGAGACGCCATCGACTCGTCGGCGGCCTGAGGGCGCAGCGGCCTCACGAATCCGCAGGCGCGACGAAGACCATCGGTGCCGTCGACATTCGAGCGAAGTCGACTCCGGAGATCATGTCATCGACGGACTTCCACCGACCGCCGACGTCGCCGAAGCCCAGTGACTGCTGCGTCCAGGCGAAGAAGTCCGGGACAGCCCACCCGAGGCTGCGCAGCTGCTGATAGGTCACTGCTCCATCGCGCTTGGCCAGTCGCTGACCGCTCTCGTTGAGCACCAGCGGCACATGCAGCCAGCCCGGCTGGGGCAGTCCCAACAGCTCGGCCAGATAGGCCTGACGAGGCGCTGAGGAAGCGAGATCGTCCCCCCGCAGAATCTCGTCGATTCCGCTCGCTGCGTCATCGACGACGACGGTGAGGTTGTAGGCGAAGATGCCGTCGCCTCGCCGCAGCACGAGATCGTCGACGAGGGCATCCACCCGGCCCAGCAGCACATCGTCGACGCGGTGCTCTCGATTGTCCGCGCGCAGACGCAGCGCCGGTCGACGGTTGTTCGCCTCCAGTCTCCTCCGGTGAGACTTCCGTTCACCCTCACCGAGGTTGCGGCAGGTCCCGGGATACGCCCCGGGTGGTGCGTGCGGCGCACTCGGTGCCTCGGCGATGTCCTTGCGTGAGCAATAGCATTCGTAGACGAGCCCATCCGCCGCCAGCTTCGCAATCGCGGCCGAGTATTCCTCGGCGCGTCCGGATTGGACCACAGGCGGCTCATCGGGAGTGACTCCGAGTTCGGCGAAGATTTCGAGCTGTGAGTCGGCCGCTCCGGCCTTCACCCGGTCGAGGTCTTCGATCCTCCACAGGAACCGTCGGCCCGTCTGCCGGGCTCGCACATAGCTGAGCAGTCCGGAGCGGATGTTGCCGATGTGGAGGTCACCGCTCGGGCTCGGAGCGAAACGGCCGGCGCCGACAGCTGGGTCGGATCCGGTCACTGACGGGACACGAGATCGCCGTACTGCGGGAAGCGTTCGAGGTAGTCCTGCACATAGGAACAGGTCGGCACGATTGACGACCCATCGGTCCTGATGAGGTCGAGCACCTGCGTGACGAGGGTACGGGCGAAGCCGCGTCTGGAGAAGTCTTCGGAGATGATCGTGTGCTGCAGCTCCACGGTGTTCTCATCGATGACCTGGTAGGCGAGGAACCCGATGAACTCCCCCGGGGTCTCATCGGTGAACAGTTCGTACCGTTCGCGGTCGAGGTTCTTCACGACTCTGACCGGTATGGGGCTGAGCTGAGGCTCTGGCATTGGTGCACTCCTTCATGGCCGACTCCTAAGTGAACGATACATGGTGTCGCGTGGCCCGACCGGCGACAGCCGGGCCCGCGACGACCATCGGGATCAGTCGACGATCGCCGTGGTCAGCCCCTCGCCTTCGGTGTCGGCGGTGGTCTTGCGCTGAAGTCGGGCCTCGAGCCAGCGAGCGAACCCGGCGACGATCATATTGATGATGATGAACAGGGCCGCACCGACGATGAACGTCGGCAGCAGGTTGTTGTACTCGCGGCCGATGAGGTTCACCTGGTAGAGCAGGTCCTGATAGGTGACGATGAAGCCCAGCGCCGAGTCCTTCAGCAGCACGACGATCTGTGCGATGATCGTCGGCATCATCGCACGCAGCGCCTGCGGCATGAGCACCAAGCTCATCACCTGACCCGACCGCAGCCCGATCGCCATGGCCGCTTCACGCTGACCGGTGGGCACGGCGAGGATGCCGGCGCGGATGATCTCGGCCAGCACCATTCCGTTGTAGAGGGTGAGCCCGAAGACGACGGACCAGAAGGGACCGATATCGTTGCCGAACAGAAGGAACATCGCGAAGATGAGCAGCAGCACGGGCACGCCGCGGAAGAACTCGAGGACGATCGTTCCGGGAACGGAGACGACCTTCCTGCTCGACAGCCTCAGGAGGGCGAAGACCACTCCGACCACCATCGCGAGGACCGATGCCACGACCGCGACCCTGAGGGTGGCGAGCATGCCTTGGAACAGCACCGTCTGGATCTGGGCGAAGGTGAATGGGTACCACTTCTCGGGTTCGAGCTGACCGGCATCGGCGAACTTCCAGATCACAAAGGCCACGAGTGCCAGCAGAACGATCAGTGACACGATCGAGAGGATGATGTTGTTCCGGCGGGCCTTCGGGCCCGGTTCGTCGAACAGGACTTGGGTCGGTGCGCTCATCGCAGAATCACCAGCTTCTTCTCCAGGTAGTCGAAGACACGGCCGAGCAGCAGAGCCAGGATCAGATAGGCCAGCGCTGTGCCGAAGAGCAGCGGGATGACGAGGTCACCACGGATTTCGATGGCGTTGCGCATCGCGGAAATGAGCTCTCGATTGTTGAACGCGGAGGCGATCGAGGTGTTCTTGAGCATCGCGATGATCACGCTGCCCAGCGGCGGGATGACCGTGCGGAATGCCTGAGGCAGAACCACTTCGCTCAAGGTCTGACCGAAGCCCAGGCCCACGGCGCGGGCGGCTTCGGCCTGTCCGACGGGAATCGTCGCGATTCCGGACTTCAACGTCTCCGCAACAAAGCATGCGGTGTAGGCGATGAGCGCGATCGTGGCGTAGACGAAGGAGTTGAACGAACTGGTCGACCCGAAGCGGATGTCGAGGAACGGCAGTCCGAACGCGCAGAAGAACATCACCAGAGTCAGCGGTGTGTTTCGGACGACGTTGATGTACGTCGATGCCGCGATGCGCAGCACCGGGGTCGGTGAGACCCGCATGGCGGCGAGCACCGTGCCGAGGAGCATGGCTCCGACGAGGGCGACGGTGAAGAGTCTGATCGTTCCCCACGCACCGGAGAGGAACATCTGGAGAAGCTCCAGGTAATCCATGGCAGATTCCTTAATCGATGCGAGGGCACCGCTTTCGGTGCCCTCGCATCATGTCAATCTGTGGACTGGGTCAGTAGCGGTCGACCTCGGGCATGTCGACATCATCGGTGGATCCGAGGGTGTATTCGAATGCCTTCTTCCAATCGCCGTCGTCCATGCCCTTCTCCAGAGCATCGTTGACCGCGTCGCGCAGGGCCTTGTCGTCCTTGGGTAGACCGACACCGTAGGGCTCTTCGGTGAAGGGCTTGCCGACGACCTTGAACTCGCCTTCGTACTGCTTGGCATAGCCGCGCAGAATCGCATCGTCGGTGGTCACCGCGTCGACGGAGCCCGACTGCAGGTCGGTGACGCACTTCGAGTACGCATCGTAGGTGACGAGTTCGGCCTTCTTGTACTTCTCTTTGATGTTCTGCGCCGGGGTCGAACCGTCGACGGAGCAGACCTTTTTGCCTGCCAGATCGTCGGGACCGGCGATATCGGAGTCTTCGGCGACGAGAAGATCCTGACCGGCGACGTAGTACGGTCCGGCGAAGTCGACGACCTTCTTGCGTTCGTCGTTGATCGTGTA
The DNA here is from genome assembly GCF_011617705.1 of Brevibacterium limosum. Classification (NCBI taxonomy): domain Bacteria; kingdom Bacillati; phylum Actinomycetota; class Actinomycetes; order Micrococcales; family Brevibacteriaceae; genus Brevibacterium; species Brevibacterium limosum. The sequence continues at coordinate 2,178,370 of NZ_CP050154.1, forward strand.
GGTGGCGACGATCATGTCGACGTTGCCCTGCTGCAGGAAGGGCTCACGGTTGGCCGAGACGGTTTCGGTGTACTTGATCTGGTCGGGCTTGAATCCGAGCTGTGCGGCGACCATCTTTGCGATCTCGATGTCGAAGCCCTCGGGCTGTTCCGAGCCCGCCGAGACATTGCCGAGACCCGGCTGGTCCTTCTTTACGCCGATGGTGATTTCGCCGGCGTCCTTCGCGGCCTTCCAGGTCTTCGAGTCGGCGATGTCCGCGCTTTCGTTCACCTTGTACTCGGGTGCTTCTGCCTTGGCTCCGTCGCCGTCGGCAGGTGCGTCCGGGGTCCCGCCCTGGCCGCAGCCGCTGAGTGCCAGCATTCCGATGGCGACCGAGGCGACCGCCAGTCTGAGCTTCTTCATTGTCTCTCCTTGTGAGTGAGGTGGTGCGTTGTGAAAGCGGTGGTTTCAGTTGGTCAGGATCTTCGATAGGAAGTCCTTCGCTCGGGTGCTCTGAGGATTCGTGAAGAACTCCTCGGGTTCGGCGACTTCGACGATCTCCCCGTCGGCCATGAACACCACGCGGTGAGCGGCTTTGCGAGCGAAGCCCATCTCGTGGGTGACCACGACCATGGTCATGCCCTCTTCGGCCAGCCCGACCATGACGTCGAGGACCTCGTTGATCATCTCCGGGTCCAGCGCCGAGGTGGGTTCGTCGAAGAGCATCACCTTCGGCTTCATCGCCAGGGACCGGGCGATCGCAACACGCTGCTGCTGACCGCCGGAGAGCTGGGCCGGATACTTGTCGGCCTGGTGAGCGACGCCGACCCGTTCGAGCAGAGCCATCGCCTGCTTGTCCGCGTCGGCCTTCGGAATCCTGCGCACCTTGATCGGTCCCAGAGTGACGTTCTCGAGGATCGTCTTATGGGCGAAGAGGTTGAAGGACTGGAACACCATGCCGACGTCGGAGCGCAGCTGAGCCAGAGCCGCCCCCTCGGCAGGCAGTTCCCTGCCGTCGATGGTGATGCTGCCGGAGGTGATGGTCTCCAGCCGATTGATCGTCCGGCACAGGGTCGACTTGCCCGAACCGGACGGCCCGATGACGACGACGACCTCGCGTTCGGCGATATCGAGATTGACGTTCTTCAGTGCGTGGAAGTCGCCGTAGTGCTTCTCGACATTGCGCAAGGACACCAGTGGTGGTGATTCAGCTCTCATATGTTGTGATCCTAGTGAAAATGGGCGGGCGGGAGAACGGCACGCCAGGAGCAGGCGGAACTGCAACCGACTTGTGACCTCGAACCCCACCCAGCTGCAGTTCCTGCCGGGGCGTGCGACTCGCCTCAGACGTCGGCCGTGTGAGCGAGCTTCTCGCCTTCTCTGCGCAGCTCGACCTTGCGGATCTTGCCCGACACCGTCATCGGGAATGACTCACGGACCTCGACGTAGCGAGGGATCTTGAAGTGGGCGAGCTTGCCGGTGCAGAACTCACGCACCTCTTCGGAGGTGAGTGAGTCGAATCCGTCCTTGAGGATCACCCATGCCATGAGCTCCTCGCCGTATTTCTCATCGGAGACGCCGACGACCTGGACGTCGCGGATCGCGGGATGGTGGTAGAGGAACTCCTCGACCTCGCGCGGGTAGATGTTCTCGCCTCCGCGGATGACCATGTCCTTGATCCGTCCGGAGATGTCGACGTAGCCGTCGTCGTCCATGATGGCCAGATCCCCGGTGTGGATCCACCGGGCCGCATCGATGGTCTCGGTCGTCTTGTCCGGCTGCTCCCAGTAGCCGAGCATGACAGCGTAGCCCCGCGTGCAGAATTCGCCTTTCTGGCCACGCGGAACGGTCTGCCCGGTGACGGGGTCGGCGATCTTGATCTCCAGGTGCGGCATCACGCGACCGACGGTCTCGGTGCGCTTCTGCAGCGAGTCGTCCACCCGCGTCATCATCGACACCGGGGCGGTCTCCGTCATTCCGTAGCAGATGGCGACCTCGGACATATTCATATCGTCGATGACGCGGCGCATCGTGTTGACCGGGCAGGGCGATCCTGCCATGACGCCGGTGCGCAGAGTGGAGAAGTCGAATTCGGAGAACCGAGGGTGTTCGAGTTCGGCGATGAACATCGTCGGCACGCCGTAGAGGGAGGTGGCCTTCTCCTCGGTGACTGCCGCCATCGTCGCCACCGGGTCGAAGGCGGGTGCCGGCAGCACGACCGCGGAACCGTGGCTGAGCGCGGCGAGGTTGCCGATGACCATGCCGAAGCAGTGGTAGTACGGCACGGGAACGACGACGGTGTCTGCCGAGGTGTACGAGAGCATCTCGCCGATGAAGAAGCCGTTGTTGAGGATGTTGTGGTGGCTGAGCGTCACGCCCTTGGGGAAGCCGGTCGTTCCGGAGGTGTATTGGATGTTGATCGGATCATCGGCCGAGAGATCGTCGATGACCTGCTGCAGCCGCACCGCGTACTTCGCCCCCGTGTCCTCGAGCATCTCGCGTCCCTGCCCGATGAGATGGGCGAAGGACTCGTGCTCGCCCACAGTCACGTCGCCGAGGAGGTCTGCGGAGACGGTGTCGAGGAACACGAGATCGAGGGCGGGGACCTTGGCAGCCACCTCGGTGGCGATGGCGTGGAAGTCCGAGTGCGGAGGCGCGACGATCTGCGAGATCATCAGACTCATTCCGGACTGTTCGACGACGAATTCGAGTTCGTGGCTGCGGTAGGCGGGGTTGACGTTGACGAGGATCGCACCGATCTTCGCCGTGGCGTACTGGACGAGTGCCCATTCGCCGACGTTCTGCGCCCAGATGCCGACTCGGTCACCCTTCTTCACTCCCCGCTCGAGGAGGCCGATGGCCAGTGCGTCCGTATCGCGATCGAACTCGGAGTAGGTCCACCTGCGGTTCGAATGCCGGTCGACCAATGCCGGCGCTTCGGGATTTTCGGCTGCGGTGCGTTTGATGTGCTCGGCGATCGTGATCCCGAGCAGCGGTTCCGTCGATGTTCCCGACGAGTAGGACAATTCGGACACTGCGGTGTGCTCCCTTGCATGCCAATTTTCACTGTGACTGATTGCACACTATTCCGTCCCGGTCCCGCATGCAAAAGCTGGTGAGGAATTCGGCGCCCTCACCTGCGGCTTCGGGATCGACCTGCCCGACGGGAGCCGAGTGGGCAACGATTCCGCTCTCCACCAGGACAAGGGAATCGGCCAAGGCGGTGACGTCATCGAGGTCATGAGTGACAAGCAGCGCGGCGCGCCCCTTGAGCAGCCGGACCAGCACCTGCCGGGTCTCGACTGCCACATCCACGTCGAGTGCAGCCAGCGGCTCGTCGAGCAGCAGCAGCTTCGGTTCGACGACGAGCGCACGTGCCAAAGCGATGCGGGCGGCCTGGCCTCCGGAGACGGCGTCCGGTCTGCGGTTCGCGCACTGTCCCACGCCGAGGCGGTCGAGCATCGCCTGCGCCCGTTCACGTGCGGCGCCGCGAGTCGAACCGTGAGCTCGCAGACCGAACCCGACGTTGTCGATGACGCTCAGGTGCGGGAACAGGAGGGGGTTCTGTGCGAGATGGACGATTCCGCGGTCGTGGACGGGCGGCCACAGCCCGGCGTCGATGTCGAACACCGTGTCCTCCCCGATGCGCAGCCGCCCCGAATCAGGCAGCAGAGCGCCGGTGAGCACTTGGAGCAGGGTGGATTTTCCGGCCCCGTTGCGGCCGATGATCGCGGTGGTTCCCGGCAGTGCGGAGGTGAGATCCAGATCGACTCCGCGGGAGTTCAGCCGGACTTCGGCGCTGATGCTCTGCGCAGATCTCAACCGGTGCGCGGACCGCGTCCCTGGGCCCGTCTCTCCCCCACCTCGCGGTTTGCAGCCCACGGAGTGCGGGGCCGCCTCGGTGGGGGTTGGTGTCGGGGTGCTGTGCGGTGACCTCAGCCGGGGCGCGTGCGGGGACCGGTAGGCCAGGATGATGATGAGCACGGCGATGACGATGAGCAGAAGTGAGAGCCCGATGGCCGCCTGCGGGTCGGTCTCGCGCACGAGGTAGATCTGCAGGGGCATCGTGCGAGTGACGCCGGACAGCGATCCGGCGAAGGTCAGCGTCGCCCCGAACTCTCCGAGAGAGCGTGCGAAGCACAGCACGGCTCCCGTGATGATTCCGTGTCTGAGCAGCGGCAGAGTGACCGTGAAGAACACGCGGTTGGGTTTCGCTCCGAGTTCTGCTGCGGTGAGTTCGTAGCGACGCCCGAGCCCCGCGGTGGCGGTCTCGACGGACATGACCATGAACGGCAGGGAGACGAAGATCTGCGCCATGATCACCGCCGACGTGGTGTAGGCGAGGCTGAGCCCCACTGATTCGAGTCCCCCGCCGAGGATGGCCGACCGGCCCCAGGTGTAGAGCAGAGCGAGACCGCTGACCACCGGCGGCAGGACGAGGGGAAGCAGGATGAGGGTGCGTACGATGCGCTGGCCGGGGAACCGCCGGGTGGCGAGCAGGTACCCGAGGGGGAAGCCGATGAGGACGCTGATGAGCGCCGAGGTCACCGAGGTCAGCAGGGACAGCTGCATCGCCAGGCGGGACTCCTCGGCAGTGATCACGGCGAGCAGACTCTGCGGGTCGACTCGGGTGAGCATGCCGATGATCGGCAGGAGCAGGAACACGATGCCGATGACGGCGGGCAGCCACAGCCAGCCGGGAATCAGCGCATCCGCTGTGCGCCGCCTCGGTGAGCGTGTCGGGGGTGTGGCCGGTCGCGTCGGGGGTGGTGCGGGCATGGTCAGCCTGCGGCGAATCCGGCGTCGCGAAGCAGCTTCTGGGCTGTGTCGGAGCCGAGGAACTTCACGAAGGCGTCGGCCTCGTCCTGGTGCTCACTGGCCTTGACGGTGGCTGCCGGGTACTTGTTGATCACCTTGTCGGCTCCATCGAGGTCGACCTGTTCGACCTCGCCGTCGGCCCGGGCGATATCGGTGACGTAGACGATTCCGGCGTCGGCCTGCCCGGCGCTGACCTTGCCGAGCACATCGGTCACGGAGTTCTCTTCGCTGACCGGATCGAGTTCGGCGTCGTTGAGGCCGGCCCATTTCTCCGTCGCGGCTCCGCAGGGCACCTGGGGTGCGCAGACGACGAGGTCGTTTCCTGTGAAGTCCGCCGAGCTCGTGATCGCCTTCGGGTTGCCGTCGGCCACGGCCAGGGTCAGCGTGTTCGAGGCGAACATCTCCGGATCACCGGCAAGCAGATCGTCGGATGCCAGCGTGTCCATCGTCGTCTCATCGGCGGTCGCGATGACATCGGCGGGTGCGCCTTCGGAGATCTGGGACACGAGGTCGGACGAGCCGGCGAAGGAGAACTTCACATCAGGAGCGTTCGCATCCGCGGCTTTGTACTCGTCGGCGATGTCGTCGAAGACCTCGGTCAGCGAGGCCGCGGCGAAGACTGTGATCTCTGCCGGCCGGTCCGCTTCGGCTTGAGATTCCGGTCCCGTCGAGCAGGCGGCCAGGGTCAGGGCTGCGACGGTGCAGAGCCCCAGCAGAGTTTTCTTCATACACCCATTGAACCCGCAGATGCGCCTGTCTGTCGACTTCAGATCCGATTATGAGACTTCTTCGAGTCCTCCTGTCCGAAACTGCTGACAGATTCTCACGAACCCGGGACGGTGTCGATCGATACCATCGTCGCCTTCACCGAGGCAGTTGCGAGACTTCCCGGTTCGAGCTCGAGTTCGCGACAGGCTTCGGCCGACATCAGCGACACCACGCGGAACGGCCCGCACTGCATGCTGACCTGAGCCATCACTCCGTCGATGCTGACGTCTGTGACGAGACCGGCGAAGCGGTTGCGTGAGGAGCTCACCACTCCGCTGGGATCGGGCAGAGCGCCCGATGACGATTGAGCCAGTGCGGCCAGTTCGCTGCCCTCGACGACGGCTCGGTTCGAGGAGTCCTTGAGCTGGGACAGGCGACCGTCGGCGACCCACCGGCGCACCGTGTCATCGCTGACGCCGAGGAAGCGTGCCGCATCGCTGATGCGCAGCCGGGTCATTCGAGAGCTCCTACCCACTCGTCGGAGCCGTCGCTGAAGTGCTGGTGCTTCCAGATCGCCACCCGAGCCTTGACCTCATCGATGAGTTCGGAACAGGCAAGGAAGGCACCCCTCCGGTGCGCGGAGGCGACGACCGCGGCCAGAGCTATGTCTCCGATCGAGAGGTCTCCGACTCGGTGGACGACGGAGAGCCTGACCGTGGGGTGGCGGGCGGCGATGTCCGCAGCCACCTCGGCGATCTGGGTGCTGGCGAGCGGATGGGATTCGTAGTGCAGACGGTCCACGCCCCGACCTTCGTCGTGGTCGCGGATGACTCCGGAGAAGCTGACGACGGCACCGCAGGTGTCGGTGAGGACGTCGGGTTCGAGTTCCTGGGTCGAAATCGGGGTCTCGACGACTCCCGTGGTCACTACTGTTCCGGTACTCATGGCTCTCGAGTCCGATCTCCGCTCTTTCCGCCGGTCTTCTCGATGACCCTGATATCACCGATGACGGCCTGATTGTCGACGGCTTTGATCATGTCGAAAATCGTCAGCGCCGCTGTGGCCACGGCCGTCAGAGCCTCCATTTCGACCCCGGTCTTCGACACGGTCTTCACCGCCGCGGTAATGGCCACCGCGGCGTCACGGAGTTCGAACTCCACGTCGATTCCCGTCAGCGGCAGCGGATGGCACAGCGGGATGAGGTCGCTGGTGCGCTTGGCGCCCATCACGGCCGCGATGCGGGCCACCGGCAGGGCATCGCCCTTGGGCAGTCCCGCCTCGGCGATGAGGTCGATGACCTCGGGCCGGGTGGTGATGAGTCCTGAGGCAACGGCTCGGCGCTTCGTGACGTCTTTGTCGCCGACATCGACCATCTGGGCGGTCCCGGATGCGTCGACGTGGCTGAGTTTCATGCGATCTTCCACGTCATCAGCCTATCTCCCGCAGCTGAGAACGGATCGTCTGCGCCCGGCTGCTCGGGTGAGACGAAGACGAGGTGGGTGGCTTCGGCGTAGCTGTGGAGCAGGTGGGACCGGGAGTCGCCGACGAACTCGAGACCAGCCTCCGTGAGCCTGGCGCGGCGGACCTGGAGCTTTCCCTCCGGAGGAGCTTCGTCGAATCCATGGGCCAAGCGGTGGTGGGCGACCTCACGGGGGGACTCGTGTCCGGCCAGTCCGAGCAGAGCGGGGCGGATGAAGAGTTCGAAGCTGATGAGTGTGCTCACCGGGTTGCCCGGCAGCGCCACCCAGGCATGGTCGGCCAGAAGTCCGCATCCCTGCGGTCCGCCGGGCTGCATGGCGATGGGTTCGAAGACCATGGAGGAGTCCGGGTCGAGTTCGGCCGCGAGTTTGACGACCTCGTGCGCACCCTTCGAGATGCCCCCGGTGGAGATGACGAGCTGTGCAGCACTGCGGCGCACACGGTCGAGCAGCTGCTGCGGGTCGTCGGGAACAGAAGCGACTTCCGTGTCCACACCGAGGCGGCGCAGCCCGGCAGAGAGCGTGACGGAGTTCGCGTCGTTGATCCCGGCGGCCGCCTCGGCGGCGATCTCGTCCCCTGTGCTCACGACGAGGACCCGCGGCAGGCCGAGCACCGGCAGGTCGTTGACCCCACACGCGGCGGCCACGCCGAGGTGGGCGGGGGTCAGCATGGTGCCCGCTCTCAGCACGGTCTCACCGATGCGAACGTCGGAGCCGCGGCGACGGACGAAGGTTCCCGGCCGGGCTTCGGCGGGACCGACGATCGTGATGGTTTCGGCACCGAAGCGTCCCGGCTCGGTGTCTTCGACCTTGACGACCATGTCGGTGCCCGCGGGCAGCGGTGCTCCGGTCATGATCTCCACTGCGGTACCCGGCTCCACTGCCTCACCGCGTGCTCCTGCGGCGACGCGGCCGCGCACGGGGACCGGGCGGCCGCGCAGCTCGTCCACCGTGGCTGCGGCGAGTGCATAGCCGTCCATGCTCGAGTTGTCGAAGCCGGGCACATCGATCGGCGATGCCACATCGGCGGTCAGCCGCCTCGGCGAGTCGACCAGAGAACTCAGCGGCAGGGTCGTGGTGCCGGTCAGCGGCGATATGATCTCGGATATGCGCTCACGATGCATCTTCGCAGTAGTCATGGGACGATGATATCGACACGCTTTTCAAGGAGGATGACGCAATGGAGAAGATCGGTCTGCCCATGCCGGTGCTGAGAACTCCGACAGTCGACCTGGGCGAGGAGTTCACCGCTCACAACGAGAGTGCTCTGCTCGACACCTTCGATCGTCGCGCTCGGGACCTCCGCATCTCACTCACGGACTTCTGCAACCTGCGCTGTACGTACTGCATGCCGGAAGAAGGCGTCGAGTTCATGTCTCGCGATTCCGCGATGACCGGCGACGAAATCGTCCGCTTCGTCCGCATCGCCGTGGAGAAGTTCGGCGTCGACCAGGTCCGGTTCACCGGTGGCGAACCCCTGACCCGCAAGGACATCAACGAGATCATCGCCGGTGTCGCGGCTTTGGAGCCGCGACCGAACATCGCGCTGACGACGAACGCGATCGGTCTGGACAAACGGGCCGCGGGGCTGAAGGACGCCGGCCTGGATCGCATCAACGTCTCGCTCGACACGATCGATCCGGAGACATTCGAGACCATGACCCGACGCCCGTTCCTCAGACGTGTACTCGAGGGCATCGACGGGGCGAAGTCCGCCGGACTCGCACCTGTGAAGATCAATGCCGTGCTGCTGCCGGGGATGAATGATGCGCAGGCTCCCGATCTGCTGCAATGGTGCCTTGAGCAGGGACTGAGTCTGCGGTTCATCGAGCAGATGCCCTTGGATGCCGGCCATTCCTGGGATAGGACGTCGATGATCACCGCAGCCGACATCTTCGCACTCCTCGAACCCCGTTTCGTGCTCACTCCGGATTCGGCTCCCCGGGGCGGTGCCCCGGCCGAGAAGTTCCTCGTCGCCGATCGACGCGATCCCGACACCATCCTCGGTGATGTCGGGATCATCGCCTCGGTGACGCGTCCGTTCTGCGCCGACTGCACCCGCACCCGCCTGACCGCGGAGGGCCGAGTGCGCACCTGCCTGTTCTCACGCACCGAGGTCGATCTGCTCACCGCGATGCGTGACGGCGCCTCGGACGAGTCGATTGCGAACCTGTGGAAGGGCGCGCATTGGAAGAAGCTCGCCGGTCATGGGATGGACACGGATTCATTCGAGCAGCCCCAACGTCCCATGAGCGCCATCGGAGGATAAGTGCCCACCATCACCGTCCGGTTCTTCGCCGCAGCCCGGGAGGCCTTCGGCTCCCGCGAATCCCAGGTCCGCGCGGGGTCCGTCGCTGAGCTCGTCACCACCCTCGCCGAGGCGGCCGACCCCCAAGCCGCGACCGTGCTGTCGCGCTCGAGCTTCCTCGTCAACTCCGTGGCAGCCACCGATCGGTCCGCAGCCCTGTCCGAGGGTGACACCGTCGATGTCCTCCCGCCGTTCGCCGGCGGCTGAGGGTCGGGGCCGACGGGACTGTGCCGGCGGTCAGTTTCGCTGCGCTGCCCTCAGTCAGCTTCGCTGCGAGGCCGGTTGGGACAGGTAGGCGAGGTAGCCGCCGTTGATCGAGGTGACGTCAAGACCCTGTCTGCGCAGCTGCGCAGCGGTCTTCGCTGAACGGATCCCCGACCGGCAGTAGAGCGCAATCCCATGTGAATGCGCGGGTTCCGAGAGGGCCGCCGTATCAGCAGGACCTGTTGTGAGGGTCGATGGTGCTTTCGGGAGTCTGCTGGGATCGGCCAGCAGTTCATCCATCGGGATGTGGACAGCGCCGGGGACCATCCCCGAGGCGACTTCCTCGTCATCGCGAATGTCGACGATGACGAGGTTGTCGCCGAGGTCCGGCCAGCTGACAGTGGCCGGGCCCAGGGTGTTCTCTGGGCTGGCACCGACCTCCGGTGCTCTGTCGTCTGCGCTGCGAAGATCGAATGAGTGCTGTTCGTAGTCGCCGCGATGCTGCTCGAGGTCGGTGATCGGAGTTCTGCCGGGGATCGGTGAGACCGGAACTCTCTCCCAACCGGCGTCGAGGCTGCTGTGGATGGCCACACTGCTGTACAGAGGTGTGCCGATTCCGGTCAGCACCTTGATGGCTTCCATCGCCATGGCTGAGCCGATGCTTCCGCACAGGGGTCCGAGGACCCCGGCGACCGAGCAGTCGGGCACGCTTCCCGGGGCGGGGACCTCGGGATAGAGGTCGCGCAGGGTCGCACCGTGCTCGGTGTCGAAGACGGCGACCTGACCGTCGAAGCCGAGGATGGTTCCCCAGACGAGGGGGATGCCGAGAATCTCGCAGGCATCATTGGCGAGGTAGCGGGTGGCGAAGTTGTCGCTGCCGTCGATGACGAGGTCGACGCCGTCCAACATGTCGAGGGCATTGTCAGGGGTCAGCAGCCGAGGGATCGTGCGGACCTCGATCGACGAGTTGATCCCTTTCATCCGCTGCTGGGCGGAATCGATCTTGCGGGTGCCGATGGCCGCCTCGGTGTGGATGACCTGCCGATGCAGATTGCTCAGTTCGACGATGTCGGGGTCGACCACGGTGATCGTGCCGATGCCGACGGCCGCCAGATAGCTGAGAATCGGGGCGCCGAGCCCGCCGGCACCGATGACGAGGACATGCGAGTCGAGCAGTGCCGCCTGCGCGCTCTCTCCGAATCCGGACAGCCGGAGCTGCCGGGCGTAGCGGGACCGGTCGGCAGAGTCGAGACGTGAGATGGACATGGTTCCATCCTAATGCGGCCGTTCTTGCTGTGGCTGTGCTGTTCGACCGGTGCCTGTGACGGTCCGGCAGAGTCTGTGCCCAGGTTTCGGCCTCAGCACTCGAGGTAGTCGATGACCGTGCCCGCGCCCAGTTCCTCTGAGCCTCGCAGGGAATCTGTGCCGCTTGGGATTCTGATGATCACGTCGGCGACGGCGAAGTCCGGCAGTCTGGCTCGGTCGGCGGCGAGGATCTCCCCCGTCTCGGTGAAAGTGCCGGGACGGAAGGTGACGGCGTTGCCGTGCCGTCGGAGGTTCGGTCCCGCGAGGATGCCCTTCCGCCATCTCTGCCCCAGCGTCTTTCCGGCCAGCAGCGAGCCGGTGAAGAGGTGGAAGGCGACGAAGGCTCCCTGCGGTGTGCCGGGCAGGTGGAGCAGCGGCAGGGTGCCGAAGCGTCCGAAACCCTGAGGGGATCCCGGTCGCATCTCGAGACGGCGGAAGGTCGAGTGGCCGGGTTCCAAGGTCTGACGGACGACTTCGAAAGCGCCGGCGCTGATTCCGCCGGTCGTCACGACGAGATCGGCCTCGGCCTCCATCGCAGTGAGTACGCTGCGCAGCTCGTCGGCATCGTCGCCGCAGGTGGCTTCGACGGGTTCGGCACCGAGTCGGCGGACGGCGGTGGCGAGCATCGGCAGGTTCGAGTTGAAGATCTGGGGGCCGGACGAGCCGCGTGCGTGGTCGGTGCTCTGGACTTCGTCTCCGGTGACGACCACGCCGATGCGGGGGTGGACCGTCTCGATCTCGGTGATGCCGAGCATCGCGAGGGTGCCGACTCCGGCGGCCGTGATCCGCTCCGCCGCGGGCAGGATCATGTCCCCGCGGTCCATGTCTTCGCCGATCGAGCGGATGTTCCACAGGGTGGGAACGGGTTCGGGAAGGGAACCGATCCGGATGGCTGCGGGTGCCGCCCCCGTCTGCCGGGCGTCGGTGAGTTCGACGGGCACGACCGCCTCGGCGCTGGTGGGCACGGGAGCCCCTGTCATAACACGCACCGCGCATCCCGACTGAAGGGCGACCGAATCGTGGCCGGCAGGGGTGTCGCCGACGACTCGGACGGCCTCGCCCATACTGGCGGCGGTCAGGGCTTGAGAGTCGAGCGCGAATCCATCCATCGCCGAGGCGGCAAAGGCAGGCACCGAGCGTGGAGCAGTGATGTCTGCCCCGGTGGTGCGCCCGGCGGCGATCGTCACGGGCACCACCTCGGTGCGCGGCACCGGTGCCAGTTCGGCGATGAGCTCGGAGTAGTCCTCTGGGTCCAATGATGTCCTTCCCTCACGTCGATCCTACGCGTCGCGGACGAATGTTCCGGTGCGGGTCGGGCCTGGTTCGTCTACAGTGTGGAGCGTGGACACTGACCGAGCAGTAACCATCGAACCCTCGCAGTTGAAACCGCTCAGCTGGGAGGCCGCTGCGGCTGCCTTGCTGGCGGTCTCGGCAGTTGTGCTCTTCGGTGTGGGAACCACGTTTCCGCAGGTCCGAGGTCTCGGGTATGCGCCGATGCTCGCGGCCCTCGTCATTGCGTGGAGCGTCAACCGGAGCTTCGCTCGGGACCTCAGCATCATCACCGGCTGTCTCGCGCTCATCTCGGCGATCTCGGTCGAGGCCGATATCTCATGGACGAACATCGCGCGGATGGGCGTCGTGCTCTCCGCCGTCGTCGTCGGCCCGTGGCTGGTGACTCGCTATGTCTTCGACGACAAGACGATTCAGTACCCGATGCGGCGCGGCCAACCGTGGTCGCGGCTCGAATGGGGGTGGCTGGTCTTCGTCGTCGTGGTCGCCTGGGCGGTGCTGCCGCAGTACTTCATGCGCACCGGGGTCTACCTCAACTGGCCGCCGCTGACGAACTGGTCGGAGATCATCCGTCTGTTCTTCGGGGTCAACGCCGTGGGCATCTGGGACGAGCTGTTCTTCATCTGCACCGTCTTCGCTCTGCTGCGCAAACACTTCGCGTTCTGGACGGCGAATGTGTTCACCACGATCATCTTCGTCTCATTCCTCTGGGAGCTCGGCTACCGTTCGATCGGACCTCTGCTGACGATCCCCTTTGCACTCGTGCAGGCCTTCATCTTCACACGCACGAAGTCACTGCCCTATACGGTCACGGTGCATCTGCTCTTCGACGCGCTCGTGTTCCTCACGATCGTCCACGCCCATCACCCGCAGGCACTGCCCATCTTCATCGGAGTCTGAGGCTCCGCAACCGCCATGTCTTCCCGGTGGCACAGCATCCCTCACTCGAACTCACATAACCTACAGCTGGTCCGGCATCTGTCACTCGTCCGGCCATACCCTCGTGTTGCAACCCTCTGAAATGGCACCAGTAGTGAGGGACGGTCGCATGCGACGACGAAGGCCCCTCCGAGACGGTGACTCGGAGGGGCCTTCGAACTGCGTGGACTATTCACGCGGCAGCTGCCTCAGCGGATTCCGCGCAGGAGCCCCAGCATCGGCTTCGTCAGGGTCAGCGCAAGCAAGCCGAGCACAACCGACGAACCGCCGACCGAGAGCCAGTACGGCGCCTGGTTGGCAGCGTCGAAGTAGCCGCCGAGCACACCGGACAGCGCAGTTCCCACACCCGAGGCGAGGAAGAACACGGCGATCATCTGCGACTGGAAGACCTTCGGAGCGACCTTCGTGGAGAACGAGAGTCCCACCGGCGAGATGAGCAGCTCACCGAAGACGAATACGGCCAGAATCAGGGCGACCCACAGCAGCGGCGTCTCATTGGGACCGGCCTCAGCGAAGGGCAGGAACATGAGGAAGCCGATGCCGATGAGCACAAGCGACAGACCGGCCTTGACCGGGGTCGAGATCTGCTTCGGACCGAGCTTCATCCACATCGTCGCGAACAGCGGGGCGAAGACGATGACGAAGAACGCAGGGATCAGCTGGATCCAGTTGATCGGCATCTCCCACCCGAAGATCGAACGGTTGAGCTGCGTATCCGAGTAGACGGTCAGAACTCCGAAGATCTGCTGATACATCGACCAGAACACCACAACCGTGATGAAGAACGGGACGAAGGCGAGCACGCGGGACCGCTCGTCGGGGTCCGTCTGCGGCGAGGTGTACATGACGATGAAGTAGCAGGCGGCCGCGCCGGCAGAGATTCCCGCGATCCACCAATCGAGATTCTCAGGGTTGACGATCTTCGTCATCCACAGAATGACGGCGAGGAGAACGACGACCACGACGGCCACGATGAAGAGGTAGAGCTTGTTCTTCGGCAGCGGATTGACCGCTACTCGCGACTCCGGTGGCAGACTCTTGCGTCCGGTGAGGTAGATGATGAGGCCGAGGGCCATGCCGACGGCGGCGGCGCCGAACCCGTAGTGGAATCCGATGTTCTTCTGCAGCAGACCGGTGATGAGCGGGCCGAGGAGCGCACCGATGTTCACGCCCATGTAGAAGATAGTGAAGCCGGCGTCACGGCGTGGGTCCTTCTCTTCGTAGAGTTCTCCGACCAGCGCCGAGGCGTTTGCCTTGAGACCGCCGGAGCCGAGTGCGACGAGGATGAGGCCGACCGCCACTCCCCCGAAGCCGGGGATGAGTGCCAGGCAGATGTGGCCGATCATGATGATGATCGCGGAGTAGAAGAGCACCTTCTCCGCTCCCGCCAGCCGATCGGCGATCCAGGCGCCGAGGATGGTGGCGAGGAAGACAGCACCGCCGTACGCACCGACGATCCCCACGGCTGTGCCCTGCTCCATCCCCATGCCGCCGTCGGTGACGCTGAAGTAGAGGTAGATGGCGAGGATGCCGTTCATCCCGTAGTAGGAGAAGCGCTCCCACAGTTCCAGGCTGAACAGCTGCATGAGCGGCAGAGGGTGTCCGAAGAAGCGGGTATCGCTGCGGACGGCCTCGGTCGTCGAGGTGCTTGAAGACATTGTGTGCTTTCCGTAGTGGTGTGAAATGCCACGTTCCGTGTGCTGTTTCACGATGGACCAGCGGACATATTACTCCTCGGCCACCCCCTGGTCACACCAGGCAGACACTGGGACACAGCGTCCCAGAAAGCGGAAAGTCGGAGTGATTCAGATCTCGTCTTGGGCCCCAGTGACGCGCTGCCGTGATGGCCTGGCTGCCTTCCGGTCGTCACGTCTGCCGACCACGAGATTGAGCACGCCGGCACACAGGACGATCGCCGAGGCGGCCACCGGAACAGCCATCGCCACGGCCGTCCCCTGATCCTCGGCGAGGATTCCGTTGATCGCCGAGGACACCGATTGGCCGACGATGATCGCCGACCCCGCCATTGACATCACCGTCGCCGACCGTCCGAGCGGTGCGCGTTCGGCAGCGAGACTGAAGAGGGTGACGAGGCTCGGGCCGATTCCCGTGCCCATGAGCAGCAGAGCCATGACGATGACCGGCATCGATTCAGTCGATGCGAGGATGACAGATCCTGTGACCAGAACGGGCGCGAAGGACAGCAGCCGGGCCCACAGCGCGAACGCTGAGGGAAAGAGCGCCACCGAGATCGCCAGCACCGCAGAGCCGATGCCCATGACACCGTAGATGAGGCCGGCTTCCTCCGGTCGGCCGATGTCGTTGGTCAGGGCGGTCAGAGCCGTGAGCGTGGAGCCGAACACCATCCCGACGCCGAAGACGCCGAGGATGATGACGAAGACACCGGCGGTGAATATGTCCTTCGCCGGAGCGCGCTCGCCGCGGCTGTTCGACGTCCCTGCCGAGCGTGCCCGCCCCGTCGGATGCAGGGCGAAGGCGGAGACGAAGACGAGCGTCATCACGATGGCGCCGATGATGGGGGCGACTGGGGTGAAGAACGTTGCCAAGAGGCCGACGAGGAAGGGCCCGAAGACGAAGATGACCTCATCGGCGGCGGATTCGTAGGCCATCGTGGCGTTGAGCACCTTCGGCCGCCTCGTCGACGGCAGTGCCGTCATGACGATGCCGACGATGCGTGACCGTGACATCGGTGCCACCTGGGGCGAGGTGGCACCGATCGCGAACGCGGCGATGAAGACGACGGAATCGGGCAGCGGACTGAAGACGACCCAGGCCATGAAGGTCAGGGCCAGACAGTTGAGGACCCCGACGATGAGCAGAACATAGCGCTGTCCCCAGCGATCGGCTGCCGCCCCGATGAACGATCCGAACAGGGCCGTGCCCAATCCGACCATGGCGGAGTTGATTCCGCCCAGGCTCAGTGATCCGCGACCGGCCACGACGAGGGTGAGGACACCGACGACGATCATCGCGAACGGCATGCGGGCGACGAAGGCGATCGGAAAATAGCTGCGTCCGACGGCCGAGAACAGAGTCGGTGGGGACTGCTGCCCGGCGGAGAGTCGAGCCGCGGCGGGAATATCGCTGTCTGTCATATCAATCCAGTTTCTGCTCCCGAACGTCCGGGAGGTCGTGCCGCCGTGGTGACCTGGATCAAATCACTCGGTAGATGCACTCTGCCAGTCGGAGAAAGTCGAACCGAAGGTTCTCCCTCAGGCTACTGTGTTTGGCCACCCGATTCGAGTGCAAGCGCACCAGGTGACGTTGAGTTTCGTCACCATGGCACGGACCCCATTCCCATCCCCGACTCAGAAAGAACGCAGATCGGTCTGCGAGGATGACGGCTATGAACTTCTTGTCTCGCGTCATCGTCAACGCATGTGCGATCTGGGTGGCCGCCTGGATTCTGCCGGGTGTGGCGATCACAGGGAACCGGGTCGTCGAAGACCAGGCCGGACCGATTCCGGCCATGATCATCTCCTACCTCGTCATCGGCCTCATCTTCGGGTTGGCGAATGCCTTCATCAAACCGATTCTCAGCTTCGTCTCCGCCCCGATCACATGTCTGACCCTGGGCCTGTTCTCCATCGTCATCAACGCGATCATGCTGGCACTGACGAGTTGGCTGAGCGGGTTCACACCCTTCGAGTTCACCATCGATTCGTTCTTCTTCTCCGCCATCCTCGCGGCGATCATCGTCTCGATCGTCTCCGCCCTGCTCGGGTGGCTCGTCCCGGAGCGAAGCGCCGAGCACGACCGGAGATGAGCAAAGTCCTCTACACGATGTAGACTGTGGCTGAGAGTCAGCTGACCACCAGAAACATCGCCGGAGGAGACCATGTCCGATATCGCCGCCCCGAAGAGAACCCGCAATTCCGCATCGTTTGCCGATGTCATCGTCTTCGTCTTCGCCTTCGCTCTCTTCCTGTTCGGGCTCTATCTCTTCGGAGCCGCGTTCTCTTCCCCTGAGGGAACTGAGTTCTGGGTGTTCTGGGGCGGTCTGCTCGCGTCGAGCTTCGCCTTCCTCGTGCCGATCGTCTACCGCTGGATCCGCGACTCTCGCGGCTGATCGTCCGGTCGGTTCACGAAGGGCCGCTGCGCTGTTGCGCAGCGGCCCTTCGTCGTCCGTGAACAGTTCGCGCTTCGACGTCAGAGTCGTCGGTGACAGAATTCCGTGATCGCCGAGGCGGCTTCCTCCGATCGTTCGTAGTGCACGAGGTGGCCCACCCCGTGCAATTCCACGAATTCGACATCGGAGAGCTCCGCGACGAATGCTCGGGTGGGTCCGATGGGGGCGATCGCATCCTTGTCCCCGGCGATGACGAGCGTGGGCATCGTCAGGTGGTCGGCCACCTCGGTGACGGTGTGAGCGACGGATGTCGCGAAGGCCTCCGCCAGGGACGCTCGGTCGGCGAACGACGAGAAGTGCTGACCGTGCTGGTCATGGATGTACCGGCGCAAGCCGGGGTCGCGGGTCGTGGCCATGGCCACGCTCATGGCCCGGACGATCGCAGCATTGCTGAGCAGAGAGCGACCGGCGCGCTCGGGCAGCCGCGCACCGAGGGCGTAATAGGCGCGGGTCGCCCGGGTGAGGAACCGTGCAGGACCTTCCAGTGCCGGGCTGGTGATCGGGTTGATGAGCACGAGTTCGTCGACCGTCTCCCGATGCCGAGCCGCGAGGTGGCTGACCAGGATCGACCCGAACGAGTGTCCCACGAGGATCGGAGGCATACCTCTCTGCCGAGCGATCTCGGTCCGCAGAGCGACGAGGTAGTCGACGAACGCAGAGAGTGACGACCCCGAGTCCAGAGGCACAGTGAGCCCGAAACCCGGCAGATCGGGCACGATCACCTCGCGGTCGGTGATGGCGCCGGCGATGAGGTCCATTCCGTGGTGGTCTCCTCGGAAACCATGCACCATCAGCAGGGGACGCTGCTGCCGGTCCCCCGGATAGACCCACGCGGCCGTGCTGTGCGAGCCCAGCCGAGTCGTGATCGGCTGTGATTGCCGTGACCGCACCTCAGTCGGTTTCGGAGGTATTCAGTCGGCTGACCGCGCGGCGGGGAACGACCACGACGGGTACGGGCAGGACACGCAGAAGTCGACGGGCACGCGCACCGATGGCCACCTTGCCTCCGCGGCCCAGACGGCTCGAGCCGATGAAGGCGAGGTCCCCGGGCTGCCACTCGATGGTCTCCGCGGCTTCTTCGATATCGGCGCCGGCCTTCGATCTCACGGTCGCACGGCCCGAGGCAAGCATCTCCGAAGCCTGGTCGGCCAGCACAGCTCCACCGTATTGCTCGGCGAATTCGGTGATCTCGGCGACCTCGTCGTCATAGAGTCCGTCATTCTCGATCAGCGAGAGCAGCCTGACGTCGACGCCGAGGCCGAAGGCCGATTCGACGGCAGCCCCGATGAGTGCCGACGCGCCCGGGCGAGCACCGTAGAGTGCGGTCACGCGCGAGATCGGTCCGATGTCCGACCTGCCCGACGGGGCGAGGACGACGGGCACAGTCGACGAATGCAGCAGCGACGAGGCCACCGTGCCGATGCGCAGCTGCCGCATGAGGGTCGTGGCCCGTGCACCGATGACGATGCCCAGCGCACCTTCCTCCTCAGCGACCTCCGTGAGACCCTTGGACTCGTTCGAGGCGATGTGGATGGTGCCCCTAGCTCGGACGTCGTCGGGAATGAGAGCCAGGGCCTCGTTGAGCCAGTCGTCGATCTGCTGGGCGACGATTCCGGCGCCGTCCTTCGGCACGGCGCTGCCGGCGAGGATCGTCGACGATTCGGGACGGACGATGGTGACCACGAGCTCGACGTCGATGGACCGAGCGATCGAAATGGCGAGCGAGATCGCATCCCGGCCCCGATCCGTGGCGATGTATCCGACGACCAGGCGCCTGGTGGTGACGGTCTCTGACATTCTCAACTCCTGAAACTCCGCGTCCGACTGATGCACGTCTCCCCCGATTCTACGTCGGTGCAAACGGTGCTTCGAACTGCCGATTTCGGGGTTCGCTCCTCGCCCCGAGCAGTCGAACCAAAACTATTTGAGAATATAATGAACAAAACTCCCACAGGCATTGAATGCTGTGCTAAATTCGACAGTGCAATTACGGATTCGCAGACATCACCCTGATTGCACATTGACAATAGAGGACGTTGACGCCGTCCCTACGAGATCCACGACCATGAAAGGAGAGCAGTTACGATGATGAATTCTCTTGCAGGCCCCGACCTTCGAACGCCTTGGCATGAAGATGCTGCCTGCCCGATTGGCGGACAAGGACTCGTCGGCTGACACAGCCGTCTATTACGTCTTTTCCACCGGTTGGCTTCCGGCCACCGTTGTCCTCAAAGCCACCGGTCGCCCGAGTTCCGGCATCTTTCACGCCTGGCCCGTGTCCAGATCATTTCGGCTCGCCTACAGTGCTGTACCACCGCCCGAAGCTGCTCCTGATCCAGACACGTCACGCCGGCGTCGGTGAGTTCGGACTCTGATCTGCTGTCATAGCGGTTGCTCACGCCGCGTTTCTGGCTTCCGCCTGGCTGCTGACCAATCCGGGTTCATTGCCTTTTCGGATTTCGCTGCGATTTCAAAGAATCTGCCATTTCAACGGCGCCTTGCTCCTATGGCGCTTCTCTGTCTGTGCCGCAGGCACCCTTAATCGGGTAATTCTGCGTCATTGTCGCAGCATTTTCGGAACCTGTTTATCTGATCGCCATTCCGGGATATCTCCTACCCATTTGCGGATATCCCCTGCCTGAAAATCACGAGGAAGAATTGTGTCGACCACATTCCCATTCACCTATCCACGCCGCTGGGCCCTGAGTACCGGAATGAAGCTCATCCGTTGGGCTCGGCGTCCAGTTGCAACCACCGAAACCCGTCGTCAGAAGGCGGCCCGTCGTCAACAGGCCCGCCTGCGCGAACACGCTCGTGAGCAGCGGTTCCGTGAACTGCGCGAACGGGACATCGTGCGCTACCTCAGCCAGGTCAGGCCATACATCTGAGTTCCGCGGCCCGAGTCCACGGAACTCGGACCGCGGGGCCACCGGATCTGAGCACAGGAACACCGTGCTTCAAGAACGGGTGCATCCTGTGGCAAGCGTCACTCTCCGCCGATTTGGTCTCTCACCCGCTCGTGGGTAATATTGATCAGGCAAGCGGGGGTATGGCGCAGTTGGTAGCGCGTCTCCATGGCATGGAGAAGGTCAGGGGTTCGAATCCCCTTACCTCCACCGCTGAAGGGCCGGGATCCGAGTTCGGATCCCGGCCCTTCGTCATCCCCTCCCTCCCCCTGCTACCCGACGGGGGCCCAGCAACCTCGCGCGAAGTTGCTGGGCGCCGTCAGGTAGCAATTAGTGGGGGGATTCCAGGGTGAGCAGGTGGCGCTTCTTCTCCTCTCCCCATGCGTAGCCGGTCATAGATCCGTCCGCGCCGATGACGCGGTGGCAGGGAACGATGATGCTGATGGGGTTCTTCCCGTTGGCGGCCCCGACCGCCCGCGCTGCACCGGGACGTCCCAGCATTTCGGCCAGCTCTCCATAACCTGCCGTGCTGCCGTAGGGGATCTGCGTCAGCGCCTGCCACACCGAGCGTTGGAATGACGTTCCCTCTGCCGCCAACGGCAGATCGAACCGTGTGCGCTTGCCTGCGAAGTACTCCCCCAGCTGTTCCTCGGTGCGGCGGAAGATCTCCAGGTCGTCTTCCGGAGTCGGTTCGACGCCGAACGTTCTGTCGAGTCGAGCATCGATCGCTTCGGAGACCTCCAGATAGAGACCAGTGAGATTGACTCCGTCGGAGGTGAGCAGGATCGGTCCCAGCTCCGTGTCGAAGATCGTCGTATATACCGGCGCCGAGGCGGTCGGCAGGTCGATGGCGGCGGTGGGCTTCTGCGCGGTGTCGGGTTGGGCCGTTGTCGGCGTGGTCATGTCTGCGTGTCCTTCGTGTCGGTGAGTCATGGGTCGAATCATTCGTTCGTCTCAGTTGGAGTGTCAGGCTGCTGGGATGCGCGCGTGATGTGCCCACAGCAGGTGAGTGAGGTAGGAGCGCCAGGGACTGCATTTCATTGTGACCTTCTTCCAATCGGCAGGGGCCGCTGCGTTCTCATCGAGTTCGGCGATGGCCTTCTTCACACCGAGGTCGGAGTCCATGAAGACGTCGGGATCGCCGAGGGCGCGCATCCGGATATACCCATTGCTCCACGGACCGATTCCGGGCAGTGCCAGCAGGTTCCGACTCGCGTCCTCGCGGTCGCTGCCGGTGCCGAGGTCCACACTGCCGTCGGCCAACGCCTGCGACAGTGCGTGAATCGTCCTGATCCGACTTGCCGGCAGAGCCCAGTCCGATGCGGGTATCGCGGCAACCGCATCCGCGGTGGGAAAGACCCTGTCGACTCCGCAGAAGCTCAGCTCCTTCGGCAGTGATTCTCCTGCACCTGAGACAAGACGTTCCAGATGAGTGCGGGCGGCGGCCAAGGAGATCTGCTGTCCGAGGACTGTCCGCAAAGCCAGTTCGACAGGGTCGCTGTGGCCCGGCGAACGGAGTCCCGGATGTTCGTCGACGAGGCGGCGCAGGCCTGCCGATCGAAGGGTCTCGGCGATCGCCTCGGGGTCGGCATCGAGGTCGAGAAGGCGCCGGACCCGTGCGACGGCGCTGCCGAGGTCGCGGGTGTCGGCCAGGCGGATGCGGCAGTCAACGAAATCCCCTGGCCCTTGCCGCACCGTGATCACGGCGGAACCGTGAGCCAGCCGCATCGACCGGGTGTAGGTGCCATCCGACACGTTTTCGATTCCGGCAACGGCTCTTGCCTCGAGATATCCGAGCAGATGCGCGAAGTCGAACGGCGGGCGATACGCCAACCGGAGCACGACTTCGTCGGCCACCGTATGTTCGGCACCGGCACTGCGTAGCTGTCGTGGGCTGATCGAATACATCGTGCGGAAGGTGTCGTTGAACTGTCGGATACTGGAGAAGCCGGCGGCGAAGGCGATGTCGCTCATCGGCATCGCGGTGGCCTCGATGAGTGTCCTGGCAGTGCGCACCCGTTCGGTGCGGGCCAGCGCCAGAGGTCCGGCACCGAGCTCGGCATGGATGAGGCGCCCGAGTTGGCGAGTGCTGTACCCGAGTTCGGCGGCTAGGGTTTCGACTCCCCCTCGGTCGACGGCGCCATCGCGGATAAGACGCATGGCTCGGGCCACGACGTCTCCGCGCGTGTCCCACTGCGGCGAATTCGGACTGGCATCTGGGCGGCATCGTCGACAGGACCGGAAACCGGCGTCTGCCGCGGCCGCGGCGGTCACGAAGAAGTCCACGTTCTCCCGCCGCGGAGTCCTCGCCGGACACGACGGACGGCAGAATATCCCGGTGGTACGCACCGCGGTGAAGAACATGCCATCAAAGCGTCGGTCGCGGGAAGTAACTGCCTGATAGCACTGGTCGGAGGTGAACATGGTTCCATTGTCCGCCCCGACGAGAACGATTACTAGCGGTTTTCGGTCACGGCAGTGGCTGGCACCAGCGGAGGGAGGACGCGCACGAGGACGATCAGAACAAGAAGCTCGATGAGGGTCTGCGTCACGACCCCTGCAGGGCCGATTCCCTCCCCGGTGATCGCACGAACGATCGGAAGCATGACCAGGGAATTGCGCGTGACGGCGGAGAGGATCACAGCACGCGATCGCTGCGGACCGACGTGCAGAGTCCGGGTGACGCCCCACCCGACCATGGTCATCACGACGGCGAAGAGGATGAAGACGACGGCCACGGTCCCCAACTGTCCGGCGGAACCGGCGATCATCGGGCTGACCGAGGCAGTGATGACGAGCAGCGTCAGCGTCATGATCGGATCCATCAGACGTGCGCTCGCGGCGAGGGGCCGCCCCAATCGTTGCGTATGGCGGGCAAGTCGACGAACGACGCCTGCGGCCGTAAGAGGGATGATGATGAACAGCAGCAGTGCGCCGACAAGCGGGCGAACAGGCAGATCGATGCTCAGCTGCCCTCCGGTGACCGCCCACAGCATCACGGGCAGCAACAGCAACTGAGCGATCATGAGCATGGGAGTGAGCATCAGCAGCCGATCAGCGGTGCCTCCGGCAGCGCGTGTGAATGCGATGACGTAGTCGATGCAGGGACACAGAAGCACGATGAGCACAGCTGGCAGCAGAGGATCAGCGATGTCGAAGACCGTGATGAGACCAGCGACAACCAGCGGGACGATGAGGAAGTTCAAGGCCGCCGTCACGGCAAGAAGAGGCAGATCGCGAACGGCACGCAATCCCGTTTCGAAAGGGATGTCGAGGAACGTGAGGAAGAGCAGAGCAATGAGGCACGGCGTCAGGGCGGCTTCGGCCAGAGCGGCGAATCCGGAGACTCCGGCACCGAGGATGACACCGAGCACGGCACCGCCGAACCACCAGAGCGTCTGCGTAGAGGGGCTGCGAACGGCGTCCGAACTCGTCTGAGCCGACGGTTTGTCACGTCCGGACGCCGGGCGGGAAGGAGGCACAGCCGATCGGCCGATCAGTCGGATTCTGGCCAGTAGTGGGAATCCGGCAATGACCGTCTGCCGAATATGGCTTGGCCGACACGGACGCAGTTCGCTCCCTCCTCGATGGCGACTTCGAAGTCACCGGACATGCCCATCGACAGCCGAGCCGGTCCGAGGAGGTCAGGATCGGTCTCCCGAACTCGGTCACGCAGGCTGCGCAGCAGCTGGAAGCAGGGACGGACACGGTCGATGTCCGGGGAGAAGACCGCGAGGGTCATCAGTCCCTGCACTTTGAGGGACTCGAATGCTCGAACATCGCGGAGGAATCCGGGGAGCTCTTCCGGGGGCATGCCGAATTTGGAGTCCTCGGCGGAGGTGTTGACCTGGACGTACACGTCGAGGCTGCGCCCTTCCGCTTGGAGCCGGCGGTCGAGGGCTCTGGCGACCTTGAGCCTGTCGAGGGCCTGGAATTCGCTCGCGAACTTCGCCACGTCTTTGGCCTTGTTCGACTGGAGGTGCCCGATCACCGCCCAGTAGATGTCGAGGTCGGCCATCTCTTCGGATTTCCGGTGGGCTTCCTGAACCTTGTTCTCCCCCAGCTTCGCACAGCCGGCAGCGACGGCGAGGCGGATGCGCTCTTGCTGCACGGTCTTGCTCACGGGCAGCAGTTCGATGTCGGATCGGTCCCGGCCGGCACGCTCGCCGGCAGCGGCGATCCGGCGCTCCACCTCTGCGATATTGGCTCGGAATTCCTCGACCGTCGTCGCCGTCGAGTACTGGTCGTCATGACTGAGTCCGTTGTCGTCTCCCATATTTTCATCGTACTCAGGTTCTGTGCCAGTGCATGCGGTGCTCACGCCACGATGCGGGCCCTGCCGGTCGGTCCTCGTCTGGTCATCGACTTCGCGTCGTCCCAGGCCGCGGCCAATCGCGGCCCCACCTGCGCCAATTCGGTCTCCGGCACCGTATAGGGCAGCCGGATCCACCGATCGAGTCCGCCGGCCGGTGCGAAGTTCGGCCCGGCGACGAGGCGGAGACCGTGCTTCCTGGCGGCGATCGAGAGCACCCCGGAGCGCGACTCCGGCAGTTCGGCCCACAGCGCCATACCGCCCGAGGGGACAATGAGCTTCCACTCGGGCAGCCAGTCCCTGATCTGGGCAGCCAGGAGGTCGCGGGCCGCTCTGAGACGGGTCCGGCAATCGGCGACGATGGTGTCGTGGTCGCCCATCAGCTCCGCGGCCACCAGCTGTTCGAGCACCGGGGCGCCGAGATCGAGGCCGAGGCGTGAGGCGGCGACGTGATCGACACGGCGCCGGGGAATGCGCATCCAACCGATCCGCACGCCGCCCCAGAAGATCTTGCTCACGCTGCCCACCGTCACCGAATCGGGGATGAGAGCCGCCATCGGAGTGAGCGGTGTCGCTTCGTCCAGTCCGAGCTCGACGAGGGATTCGTCGATGACGGGCACGACGCCGTGGCCCCGCAGGACCCGCGCCAGGTCCGGTCGCTGCGATTCGGGAAGCAGGGAACCGGTCGGATTGTGGTAGTCGGGGATGAGGTAGGCGCTGCGTGGGTGCGTCTGACGGATCAGCTGCTCCATCGCGTCGATGTCCCAGTGATGGCCCTCAGCCCCGAATTCGAGCGGATAGCTGACCAAAGCGGCTCCGGCGCCCTCCAAGGTGGCGATCGCGTTCGGGTAAGTGGGGCTTTCGATGAGGACGCGCTTCGACGATCCTGCCCGGCCGTTCGCCTCATGCGGTTCGACGTCGAGAAGAGCCCGGACAGCGATGGCCGTTCCTCCGAGGGAGCCCGAGGTGATGAGGATCTGGGCGGGGTCCGTCGGCGCGCCCCTGCGTGAGTAGCGGTCGGCGATGAGCTCACGCAGGACCGGAAGACCCGAAGGATAGTATCCGGTCCCTGGGAGATAGGCGCCGAGCTTCGACAGTGCCCGCTCATAGGCGCCGAGGATGTCCGGGGCGGCAACCGGCGCGGTGCAGGTGAGGTCGATCTCCGTCTCATCCGCGCCCGCGGGAGAGAGCAGATGATCGATGCGACCCCCGGGGACGCTGGGCAGCTGTACGACACTGCCGGAACCGCGACGAGTGAGGATGTACTCCTGGTCTCGCAGCAGTGCGTAGGCGCGCCCCGTCGTCGTCCGCGACAGCCCGGTGGCGACGGCGAGTTCGCGTTCGCTCGGCATCCTCGCCCCGACCGGGATGCGCCCGTCGGTGATCGCTGCAGCCACTGCCGCGGCCAGCGTTTCGAAGGCCGGCGACTTCCACGGACCATCGCCGATGATGCCCGCTACGCGCTTCGCGCCCACGACCGGCGCGCTCACGGTTCGAACCTCATGAGACCACTTTCCCGCAAGTGGCTATTTCTTACAAGACCAATTTCGGCCATGATGGAGATGCCACCTTGACCGCACCAGAGAAAGCCACCGGATGACAACGATGAGAGCACCGAAACGTCAGCTGGCCAACGTCGGTCCCATCGCACAGCTGCGCGGAGGACGGCTGTGGCGACGCATCCCTCAGCTCATCGTCGGCCTCTACCTGTTCGGTGCTTCGATGGCGATGATGGTCAACGCCGGTCTGGGCATGATGCCCTGGGATGTGCTCAATGCCGGCGTCCTGCGACATGTGCCGGTGACCTTCGGCACCGTCGTCACTGTGCTCTCGTTCGTCGTGCTGCTCATCTGGATCCCCTTGCGGCAGCAGCCGGGCATCGGCACGGTCCTCAACGCCCTGCTCATCGGGCCGTTTCTCGATCTCACCCGCCTGTTCCTGCCCGCGCCCGAACACCTCGGCTGGCAGATCGTGCTCATGGTCGGCGGCATCGTCCTCAACGGGCTCGCCTCGGCGATGTACATCGGCTCCCAATTCGGTCCCGGTCCCCGCGACGGGCTGATGACCGGGATCGCCCGCGTCACCGGATGGTCGATCCGGCTCGTGCGCACCCTCATCGAAGTCACCGTCGTCGGGATCGGGTGGCCGCTGGGCGGAGTCGTCGGCGTCGGCACCGTTCTCTACGCGCTGGGGATCGGCCCGATCACCCAGGCGCTCCTTCCCACGTTCACCGTCGAGCTCCGCCCACGCTCGAAGCCGTCGACGACCGACGAACCCGCCGACGACTGAGCTGCAGGTCGCCGACCGTCAATCCATGGTGTCGAGGATGTCGACGAGATCCTCGAACGTGGTGAGCGGATTGACGATCGCGAACCGTGCATTCGGCCGCCCCGCGTGCGAACTGGGCACAACGAACGCACGCTGATCCTCCAACAGCCGATCCGACCACGCGTCATAGTCCGACCGTTCCCACCCATCGCGTTCGAACACGACGACCGAGAGTTCGGGTTCGCGCACGAGCCGCAGATGCTGCCGTCGCCTGATCTCGGTGGCGATCCGGCGAGCCAGATCGATCGAATGGCCGATCGCCTCCCGGTACGTTTCGGCTCCGTAGCTGGCCAGCGAATACCACAGCGGCAGGCCGCGAGGGCGTCTGGTCAGCTGGATGGCGAAGTCCGAGGGGCTCCAGTCCTGCGCGTCGGTGAGCGTATCGAGATATTCGGCCTTCTGCGTGTGCGCTCGGCGTCCCAGATTCGGATCGCGGTAGATCAGTGCGCAGGCGTCGAAGGGAGCGAAGAGCCATTTGTGGGGGTCGACGATGAGCGAATCGGCCCGGTCGACTCCGGTGAACTTGTGTCGTGCCTGCGGTGAGAGCATCGCGGCCAGGCCGTAAGCGCCGTCGATGTGGAGCCAGAAGTCGCGTTCGTCCTTGAGCGCTGCGATGCCGGCGATGTCGTCGATGGTGCCGAAGTTCGTCGTTCCCGAGGTGGCCACCACCGCGATCACGGCATCCCCGTGGTCGTTCAGTGCCTCCCGTACCCCGTCAGGGCGCAGGATTCCGTCCTCCCCTGTGGCCACGGGCGCGATGTCGACGTCCATGACCTCAGCCGCCGAGGCGACCGATGAGTGGGCTTCGGCGCTGCACACGATCACCCACCGTCCCGGTCGAGTCTCGCCGAGCTTCTCCTTCTGTGCGTTTCGGGCGGCGACGAGGGCGGAGAGGTTGCCGATCGTGCCTCCTTGGACGAACACTCCCCCGGAGCCCGCCGGCAGCCCGAATTCTCCAGCCAGCCAACGCAGGACTTCGTTCTCGGCATGGACGACTCCGGCGCCTTCGAGCCAGGAGCCGCCGTAGAGCGCGCTGGCGAAGACGACGAGGTCGAAGGCGACAGCGGCCTTCGTCGGGGCACTGGGGATGAAGGACAGGTACTTCGGATGATCGGTGGAGATGCAGGCGGGGGCGAAGATGTGTTCGAAGATCGCCAGCGCCCGCGCTGATCCCAGCCCTTCCTCGGTGACGGTGGGTCCGGCCAGTCTGCGCAGCTCGGCTTCGGACGTCGGATGGTCGAGCGGGGTGTCCTCGGCCAAGGTGCGACGACGAGAGTATTCGAGCACGAGATTCACGAGGTTTCGAGTCTCATCGGAGACGACGTGCATGCGGGAATGAAGGGTGTCGGTCATGGGGGCTCCTCGGAAGCTGACGATGGCGATGGGGATCACCCACCGATAACGAGACTATCGGCATCGGCGCCTCCTGTGAGGAAAACCGCGACCTATCGCAAGTTCTGATCCTCAGTCATATCTACTTGCGATCATCGTCTGCGCTCGGGTACATTCGCCGTATGAGCGACCACCACCCTCCCGGGTCGACATCGATCCGGGCCAAGGAAGCCATCTCCGGGTCTGGACTCTCCCAGCGGCGCGTCGCCGAAGCGATCGGCATCGATGAGACGAAGCTGTCCAAAGCCCTCTCCGGTCGCCGCCGGTTCACCGCCGATGAGCTCCTCGGTCTGGCCACGGCTACGGGAGTGACGGTGCGGTGGCTGCTCGGGGACGAGTCGCAGGTGTCCGCGCTTCCGCCGAACTCTGCGACCGTCGCCGGCAGCGACGAGGAAGCGACACCGAAGCGCAGCATCGCCGAGGCTGCTTGGACGCTCTTCGGTCGGCACGGCTTCGACGCGGTGCGCATCGCCGATATCGCGGCGGCCTCCGGTGTCTCCGCGCCGAGCATCCACTACTACTTCGCGAACAAGTCCGAGCTCTTCGATGCCGCTCTCGACTATTCGGTCAAGCTCGCCTTCGACAGGCAGATCGCGTGGCTCGACGACATCGCCGATCCCGCGCAGAGGCTCGAACGCCTGCTCGAGCTGCAGTCGCCGTTGGGGCGCACGGAACGCGGCGAATGGTCGATCTGGCTGCAGACCTGGGCGCGACTGGCCCTGGAGGACTCGGCATTGTCGAACTATCCGCTCAGCTACGAACGCTGGTCCCGCACCGTCCAGGCCACGATCGAGGATGGTCAGCGGACGGGCTGTTTCCGCACCGGTGATCCGCGTGCGATGGCCGATGAGCTCACCTCTCTGCTCGACGGACTCGGCATCAAAGTGCTCACGGGAGTGATGGACACCGACACGTTCGCACTCCGACTGCGCTCCTATCTCGACCGCGCCGTCACGCACCCGTCCGCAGCAGCGGCCGTATCGACCACCACTGAACCCACAACCCGAACAGACAAGTCCACCGATCGATCCAAGGAGTCATCATGAACCGCAGAGTCATCCTCACCTGTGCCGTCACGGGAGCCGGGGACACCACCGGAAAGAGCGAACACGTGCCCGTCACCCCCGCAGAGATCGCCGACGACGCGATCGCGGCGGCCCGCGCCGGTGCCTCCGTCGTCCACATCCACGTGCGTGACCTCGAGACCCGACAGGGTTCACGGGACGTCGCCTACTATCGGGAGGTCGTCCGCCGCATCCGCACTGCGGACGTCGACCCGGTCATCAACCTCACAGCCGGCATGGGCGGCGACCTCGTCATCGACCCACAGGACCCGCTGACCACGATGCCCGGCACCGATCTCATCAACGCCCTCGACCGCCTCCCCCACGTCGAGGAGCTGCTGCCCGAGATCTGCACGATCGACTGCGGCAGCCTCAACTTCGGTGAGGGATCGAACCTCTACGTCTCGACACCGGACATGCTCCGCGAAGGATCGAAACGGATCCAGACTCTGGGTGTACGTCCCGAAATGGAGATCTTCGACACCGGCAATCTGTGGTTCGCCAACGTCCTCGTCGAAGAGGGCCTCATCGACGCACCACCGCTGTACCAGCTGTGCATGGGCATCCCCTATGGCGCTCCGGCCGATCCCGGCCTGCTGGCTGCGATGGTGAATCTGCTGCCCAAGGGCGCTCAGTTCACGTCCTTCGCCATCGGCGCCAACCAGCTGCCGTGGGTCGCCCAATCCGTGCTCGCCGGCGGTCACGCACGCGTCGGACTCGAGGACAACCTCTACCTGTCGAAGGGGGTCAAGGCCACGAACGCCGATCTGACCGCACGCGCCGTCGACATCATCACCAATCTCGGCTCGTCCGTGGCCACCCCGGATGAGGCGCGTGAGATCCTCGACCTGCGGGTGCAGACCCCGACCATCACCGGAGGCGATCTGTGAACGCTTCCACTCCCGCCTACCCCGACTTCGATGCCATCGACACCATCACCTGCGTCGGCGCCGGAACGATCGGCGGCGGCTGGGCCGCATACTTCCTCGCCCAGGGGTACCGGGTGAAGATCTGGGATCCGGCCCCGGACGCCGGCGACAAGTTCGCCCGCCTCCTCGATGCGGCGTGGCCGGCACTGGCTGAACTCGATATGGTCGACGGAGCCGACCGCACCGCCTGGTCCCTTCACACCGACCTCGCCGAGGCGGTCACCGGCAGCGGATTCGTCCAGGAGTCCGCTCCCGAAGATCTCGCCCTCAAGCGCGGCCTCCTCGCGCAGATCGACGGGGCGTGTCCGCCGAATATCGTCATCAGCTCATCGACCTCGGGCTACAGCATGACGGAGATGGCCACCGAGGCGACCCACCCCGAACGTCTCGTCGTCGGCCATCCGTTCAACCCGCCCTACCTCATCCCCCTGGTCGAGGTCGTCGGGGGTCAGTCCACCTCGGCTGCCGCCGTCGACTGGGCCGCGGACTTCTTCACCCATATCGGCAAGTCCGTGATCCGGATGGACCGTGAGGTCCCCGGTTTCATCGCCAACCGTCTGCAGGAGGCGCAGTGGCGGGAGGCCCTGCACATGGTCGAGCAGGGTGAGGCCACCGTCGAGCAGATCGACCGCTCGATCACCGACGGCCCCGGTCTGCGCTGGCCGTTCCAAGGTCCGATGCTGACGTTCCACCTCGCCGGCGGCGAGGGTGGAATGGCGCATATGCTCGACCATTTCGGGCCCTCGCTGAAGTCTCCGTGGACCCGGCTGACCGCCCCGGAACTCAGCCGGCAGCTGCGCGATGATGTCGTGGCCGGCTGTGACATAGAAGCCGGTGAACGCTCCATCGCCGACCTCGTGGCCCATCGTGATGCCGGAATCATCGCCCTGCGTCGGCTCAACGGGCAGTTGGCCGCCACCGCTGCTGCATCCGACAGTGCTGACCGGGCGACGGACGACGGTGCTCCGGAATGGTCCGACGACCCGGATGCGCCTGCGGCTGCGGTCGAGTCCTCCTCGCTTCTCGACGCCTGCACCAGCGAGGTCGTGCCCGAATGGATCGATTACAACGGGCACATGTCCGAGGCGTTCTACGTCCTCGTCTTCGGATTCGCGACCGATCAGGTGATGGATCAGCTCGGCCTCGATGCCGCTTACCGGGAGTCGACGAAGGCGTCCCTGTACACCGTCGAATCCCATATCCGCTACCTCGACGAGGCGGCCCTCGGCGACCGTCTCACCGTCGTCCCGCATCTCGTGAGCGCCGGTGAGAAGAAGCTGCACCTGGCCTATGAGATGTACGTCGGCGACCGGCTCGTGTCGACCGAGGAGATCATTGCTCTCCACGTCGACCAGGCCGAGGACCGTGTCGTGGCCTTCCCCGCAGCTGTGACCGAGCAGATCACGCAGATCGAGACAAGCCGCCCGGACTGGGTCGGTCGTTCGATCGGCTGACCGACCCGCCCTCTGCTGCGGGCCGGTCGGAGACGCATCCGCCGGTCCGCGGCCGCCGGACGTTCGGCGACTCATCAGGAATCGAGAAGTCAGAGACGATTGCGGGGCGCTACCCTGATAGTCAGCGCTGCAACCGAACTCGCCGGGCACACCGCCCGGCACCGATCCTTCGAGGAGACGCTATGTCCACGCACGAAGCCACGGCCACAGACATCACCTTCACCGCTGTCACCGAGGTGCTGGGCGACCGCCCCATTCTGCGCCTGCCGCAGGAGGCCAGCGATCGGCTGCCCTCCCGCGGACAGGTCGCGATCACCGGCACCCTCGACGGTGCCGAGTTCAGCACCGTCATCGAACCCGATGGTCGACGCGGTCATTGGATCAGCCTCGATGAGGACCAGTGGGAAAGCCTCGGTGCAAGAGAAGATGCCACGGTCGAAGTCGACCTGACCCCGACGAAGAACTGGCCGGAGGTGACGGTCCCCTCGGATCTCCGCACGGCTCTCGATGCTGCCGACGATCTCGACGAGGTGTGGACCGGCCTGACGCCGATGGCCCGGTGGGAATGGGTGCGCTGGATCAAGTCGACGAAGAATGCCGATACCCGTGCGCGCCGAGTGGAAGTGGCGATCTCGAAGCTCGAATCAGGCAAACGACGTCCCTGCTGCTTCGACCTGTCTTCATGCACGGATCCCGAACTGTCGAAGAGCGGCAAGCTCCTCGGACTGACCTGACCGCAGCTCAGCCTGACCGGAGCTCAGCCTGACCGGAGCTCAGCCTGACCGGAGCTCAGCCCGACCGGAGCTCAGCCCGACCGAAGCCCAGCCCTCGCCGGTGAGCCGGAATCCGTCATTCCGGTTGCGGGGCGCGCAACACCGCACGTGCAGGGTGCACCGTGAGCGTGAGTCCGGCACCGAGCACAGAGACGACTGCGGCTGCCGCGAAGAGCAGCCAGAACCCGCCGACCAGCGCAACGAGCCCGGCGCCCAGGAGCGGACCGACCAGCTGTCCGAGGTTCGCTGAGCTGTTGACGAGGCTGAGATCGCGGGCGTGATCATCAGGGTCGAGCAGCAGATCGGTGGCCAGAGCAAGACTGACCGCCATATACGCCCCGTACCCGGCACCCATGACTCCGGCGGCCACAGCAGTGGTGGTGAAGTTCGGGCTGATGAGGATGATGACCCCGGAACACGCTTGGACGAGCGCAGACACGACCGTCCAGAGTCGCCGATTGCCGCGTCTGTCCGTGACCAGACCGACGAGGATCGAGGCGGCCACGACGAAGACCGTGTAGATGACGATGAGGATGAGCAGACTGTTCTCGGCCTCGACGGCGGGGATCATGATTCCATAGAGCAGGAAGAACAGCAGCAGCGAAGTGCCGAAGGCGTTGCCGACGTTGACGATGAATCGGCTGATGAGCAGCCGAGTGAAGCTCGGGTCGACGAGCGAGGACATCCGTGGCCGGATGAGCTCCCGACGGGCGTGGAAGTCGAGCACGGCTGCGTGCGGCAGCGGCGGATCTGGCAGCAGGATCGCAGTGACCGTGCCGACGACGAGGATGAAGCCGGCCAGCACAGTGTAGGACGCACCCGTGCTCAGGCCCAGCAGCACGATGGCGGCGACACCGACGACGACTCCGACCGCTTGAGCGGAGCTGGCCGCTGCCGAAGCAGCACCACGCTGGTCATCGAGCTGGTCGGCGATGAGCGCGGTCAGTGCCGCCGATGCCACAGACACGCCGACCGAGGTGACCACCCAGGCAGCGCCGACCAGCAGCGGTCCCTCAGCACTGCCGGTGAGCACGAGCCCGAGCGCGGCGAGCACCGATCCCCCGATCGCCCAGGGACGCCTCCTGCCGTAACGGGACCGGGTGCGGTCGGAGAACCGTCCGGCCAGAGGCGCTGCGATGATTCCGGCCAGGCCTCCGGTCGAGAGCACGAGCCCGGACCAGACGACGCCGTCGATCCAGTGCCCGCTCTGGGTGTCGAGCTGAAGGGGCAGGAGGAGTTGGATCGGTGTCAGCTGCACCGTCCAGATCGCCAACCAGGCGAGCGTGAACCACACCATCCACCCAGGTGAGACTCGTGAGCGAGAAGCGGAGCCGCCTCGGTGAGGTGGAGGGCCGAACGCGCTCATGACCGGGCCGCGGCGATGAGATCCCGGTACCAGCGGTAGGAGACCTTCGGAGTCCGCGACCCCGTGTGCATGTCGACGTGGACGAGGCCGAAGCGCTGGCTCCACCCGTCTGCCCATTCGAAGTTGTCCAGCAGCGACCACACGGTATAGCCGTCGATGCGCACGCCGGCCGACTTCGCGTCGAACACCGCGCCGAGGTGATCGTTGAGGTAGTCGATGCGGTCGGAATCGTCGATCTCGGTTGTCGTGGTCTCCGGTTCGGGGAACGAGGCCCCGTTCTCGGTGATGACGATCGGCGGCACTGCGGACCCCATAGCGTCGGGCCATGTCAATGAGGAAGTCGCGCATCGTGTCCGGTCGGATCGGCCACATGGGGCCGAATCCTGTGACGGGTGCTCCGGGCGTGGGCACCATCTCGAACGGCACGGGCCCTGCAGAGGATCGGACCGTGGGCAGCGCTTCGAAGAGCAGACTCCGGCCCGGAGCCAGCTCCCCCAACGCGTAGCCCTGCAGTGAGGTCGAAGCCGGTTCATTGATCGTGTACCAGTGCCGGACACGATCGCCGAGGCGGTCGGCCACCACCTCTGCGTAGTCACCGAAGCGGTGCGCGGTGTCGCGATTGAGCCAACCGCCGACGGCTTCGAGGGCGACCGGCAGATCCCAGTGATAGAGCGTCGGCTCAGGGGTGACGCCTGCGGCGAGGAGACCGTCGACGCGGTGGTAGCTGTCGGGTCCGGGTTCGGCTGTGCTGCCGTCGATCACGTTGCGCGGGGTGTCGACGAAGTCGTCCCAGATGCTGCGTCCGCCCTCGATCTGGAAGGCGGACGTCGCCGCGGAGAAGTGGAGACTCCGCGCAGTCTCGGCCTTGAACGGCTCCGCCCCATCCATAGTGAGAATATGTCACGGAAAGTGAACCGCCGCAAGGTTCCCACCAGGGGGGATGATACGTCAGTCGGTGTCAACGGCAATCGCGGCCGAGGCCCACACGAGGGGGATCTGCACCGGCAACCTCGCCATGGCGATGGCCCGGCCCCTCGGATCGTCCCAGTACTTG
The DNA here is from genome assembly GCF_011617705.1 of Brevibacterium limosum. Classification (NCBI taxonomy): domain Bacteria; kingdom Bacillati; phylum Actinomycetota; class Actinomycetes; order Micrococcales; family Brevibacteriaceae; genus Brevibacterium; species Brevibacterium limosum. The sequence goes on from NZ_CP050154.1 coordinate 2,213,127, forward strand.
ACCACTGTGTAGATGTTGGCAGGGAAGACGCCGACCATGAGCGCGGCGGTTGCGGCGCCGCCGAGGCGACGTGTGCCCCTGTTGGCCAACAGTCCCGCGCAACCGAATTCAGCGATGCCGCTGGCGTAGGTCCAGAACCGCGGGCTGCCCAACCGAGGCGGGACGATGGAGTCGAAGAGGACGGGCCGGGAGAAGTGGGCAACGCCGGCGAGACCCAGGAGGCCGGTCATGATCGCCGTCTTCGTCTTCATTGCGAGTCCGTCCTGACTGTCCTCGCCTCGGCTCATCCCCTGCCGGCGAGTCTGGTTCCGATTGCCTGAGGACCTCATCGCCGCACTCGGCATCGCCCGAGGTGACGGGGAGATGTGTGGAGCTTAGGGGAATCGAACCCCTGACCTTTTCATTGCGAACGAAACGCTCTACCAACTGAGCTAAAGCCCCTTGCCGGCACCAGCTTACGCCTTGATCGGCGCCGGGATCAAAACCGCCGCTGGTCCTCCTTGCACCGTCTCCACCTGCACTGCGAGTCCCTGGTGAGGGGTGACGGCGACAGGTACAGTCGGGAGCAGATCCGCTCAACGAAAGGATGTGTCATGGCAGAGGAATTCGGAACCGTTGTCATCGGTGCCGGCATCGGCGGAGGCACTGTCGTCGAAGCGCTGCGCGACGTCGGCTATGCCGGTTCGGTCGCACTCGTGGGAGCCGACCCCGCCGCGCCGTACTACCGGCCCGACCTGTCGAAGAAGGTCATGCTCGAGCAATCCGATCCCACCGAGTCCGCCCTGCGCGGTGAAGACTGGTACGCGGCACACGATGTCACTGTGCTCTTCGGCACCGCGGTCACAGCCATCGACCCGGCGGCACGGTCGGTGACGCTCGACGACGGGCGGCAGCTGAACTACGGCCAGGCGATCCTCGCCACCGGTTCGACTCCCCGCACACTCGATGTGCCAGGTGCTCAGCTGGGCAACATCCACACTCTCCGCCACGCCGGTGACGCCGTGGCGATCCGGTCGCAGTTCGGTGACGGCAAGAAGGTCGCCGTCATCGGCGGCGGCTGGATCGGCCTCGAGGTGGCTGCTGCGGCGAAGTCCCACGGCTGCGATGTCACAGTCATCCTCCACACAGACGCTCCACCGCTGGCCTCCGTGCTCGGTGATGAGCTCGGCGAATACTTCGAGGAGCTGCATCGGACGAACGGCGTGGAGTTCCTCAACCAGGCAGAGACGGCATCCTTCACCGGGGCCGACGCGGTCGAATCTGTCGAGACCAGCGCGGGCAGCGTTCCTGCCGATCTCGTCGTCGTCGGAATCGGTGCCGATCCCGCCGTCGATCTGGCCTCCTCGGCGGGGCTGTCCACTGACAACGGCGTGGTCGTCGACGAGCACATGCGCACCTCGGACGGCAGCATCCTGGCCATCGGCGACATCGCGAACGCGCACAACGTCCTCCGCGACGAGCGTCTGCGCGTCGAACATTGGGACAACGCGGTGCGCCAGGCCGAGGTCGCCGCCTCGACGATCACCGAGGGAACCAGGTCCTACGACTGGCAGCCGTACTTCTACACCGACCAGTTCGACCTCGGCATGGAATACGTCGGTCGTGGCGGGCCCGAGGACGAGGTCGTCATCCGCGGCGAGAAGTCCAGCGGCGAATTCATCGTGTTCTGGCGCCGCGACGGCAAGGTCGCCGCGGCCATGAACGTCAATGTCTGGGACTATGGCGACGAGCTCCGTGCCCTCATCGGCAAAGAGGTCTCCGCCGATCGTCTCACCGACGAACAGGTGCCTGTCGGAGAGCTCTGAGTCGGCTCTGGCATCCTGGTAGGCATGGATTCGCTCTTCGCCGACGAGGCCTTCGATCGCCGTCCGAGAATCATCGCGCCCGGTGCGGTCTGGGTGCCGAGTCACCTGTCCGCGGAGGCCCAGCAGTGGATCATCGCCCGCTACGCCGATTGGCAGTCCGGGCCGGTTCCGCCGCATGCCACGACGATCGCGGGCCATCCGATGAGTGTGACGACGATCGGTCTCGGCTGGCATTGGCAGCCCGGTCGCTACGACCGCCGTGCCGTCGACGTCAACGACAAGGTGGTGCTGCCCTTCCCCGATTGGATGACCCGTCTGGGTCGTCAGGTGCTGCAGGCCGCCGTCACGGTCGTGGAAGACTCACCGGATTTCGCCTCGGGCACCGCCGCCACATGGGGTTTCGACCCTGCCGGCTACCACCCGGATGTGGCGCTGGTGAACTATTACGATGAGCACGCGAAGATGGGAATGCACCAGGACAAGGACGAATTCGATCCCGCACCCGTCGTCTCCCTGTCATTGGGCGATACGTGTCTCTTCCGGTTCGGGAACACTGAGACTCGCAACCGTCCCTTCGAGGACCTCCGTCTGGCCTCGGGCGATGCATTCGTCTTCGGCGGACCCGCGCGCTTCGCCTATCACGGGGTCAGGTCGATCCGACCCGGAACGGCACCTGATCACGGTCGACTCGACCACCTCGGCGGGGGCAGGATCAACATCACCATGCGCACAACCGGTCGGGACTGATCTGAGCGACCACACGGAAGTGACTGCCGACACCGCACTGCGGCAAGGACTGACGGCAGGAACTGTCTGTGGTGGTCGACCTGCGCACCCAGAGGACGGCCCGGGTCAGGATCCGTCCGCGTCGGGATCGACGTCGACGACGCCCTCCGGCGGTGCTGCCAACCGATTCGGGGAGGTCTTGCGGAACACCGGCTGCCCGGACAGCACTGTCGACCTGGCCAGGGTGTTGCTCGCGACCGAGGACACGATGATCAGGCACAGGACGGCGATGACGGCCATGATCAGTGAGACCCAGGAGAACCCGGACGAATACAGGTCGAAGATGAAGGCCGCGATGACGATGAACGGCATGCCCAGCCCGGTGGCCGGGGAGAACACGTTGATCCTGGACAGTGCGTCGCGGACGCGGAACATCGCCAGGGCGGAGCCCAGCAGCAGCAGGGATCCGGTGATTCCGAAGATTCCGACGAGTGTCGTGGCGAGTGCGTCGTTCATCAGCGGTGCCCCCTCGTGAGGATGCGGGACAGCGCGATCGTGGCGAGGATCCCCACCATGGAGGACAGGAAGATCACGTCGAGGACGATCGATGAGGATACGGCGATTCCGAGCATCGTGACGATCGCGATGGCCGAGAAGTAGATGAGGTCGGAGACCACGGCGCGTGAACCCTGGTCGCGGGCGGTGAGCACGCGGACGAGGCCGATGATGATGGCTGCGGCGAGGATGAACGCGCAGATGCTTGCGATGACGATCATGGGCGGCCTCCCTGCGAATCGGCGTGTGGTCCGGGTGCTCGTCCGCGGGTCATGGTGAGCAGACGGGACTCCATGTCGATGAGCCCGTCGAGGGCGGATTCCTCCGACTCCTCGAACAGAGCGTGGACGAAGATCACCGGCGGGGTCGTCGACGTGCCGGCGGCGATCGCAGCGACCAGGGTGCCGGGGGTGATGGTGATCGAGGATGCGAAGAGGGTGACTTCGAGGTCGGTCGCGCAGCGCATCGGCAGTTCGACTATCTTCGGCTGCGCGTAGTCGGCGCGGAAGAGCCGGGAGACGATCGTCGCCGAACCCGTGATGACCGCCCACAGGATGAATCCGACGTAGGAGATGCCGTGGATGAGACGCATCAAGGTGTCATCACCGCCTGGATGTAGTCGCTGTGGTCGAGCAGCCCCTCGGCTGCCCTGTGCGTGAGGTCGAGCAGAGGCTCCGGCCAGCAGAAGAGCGCGACGGAGAGACCGATCATGATCGTGGCGGGCACCAGCAGACGGGCGGGGATGCGCACGCTGCGCATGATCGGCTCGGCCGGGGCACGACCGGTCTCCGCGGAGTCCGGCCGATAGGTCTGCATCGGCGGTCCCCAGAAGGTGTTGCGCCAGGTGCGCTGGAGGGCCAGCAGGCTGATCAGGGCGCCTGCGACGATGGCTGCCACGAGAACCCATCCGAAGCCGCCTCCGGTGTCCGTGGAAGCTCTGATGAGCCCCACCTTGCCCCACAGCCCGGAGGTCGGAGGCAGGCCGACGAGGGAGAAGAGTCCGAGGACCATGAGGACGGTCGCCCACCGTTCGCGTGAGGCCAGGCCGGAGAGTCTGCGGAAGGAACCGGTGCCGTAGGTCTGCTCGACGGCGCCCATGATCAGCAGCAGACCGGACATCGTGATCATGTGGTGGATCATATAGAAGGCGCCGGCGCCGAGTGCGGCCGAGGTCAGCAGGGTGACGCCGATGAGGATATGCCCGACTCCGGCGGTCATCTGGAATCCGAGGACATTGCGCACTCGCACCTGCCCGAATCCGGAGATCGCACCGATGAGGATGCTCGCCACCGCGACGAGGAGCAGGACGGTCGCCCACGGAGCGGGTTCACCGTAGACGGTGGTGTAGATGCGGTAGATCGCGTAGAGCCCGACCTTCGAATGCAGACCCGAGAACAGCGACATCATACCCGCCGAGGTGTTCGGATAGCTGCGCACGAGCCAACCGTGGAAGGGAGCGCCGCCGGCCTTGATGAACAGCGAGAGCAGCACCACGCCCAGAGCGATAGCTGCCTGACCGGTCGGACGGCCCTGATCGGCGAGGACGGCGAGGTTGACGGTGCCGGTGGCGCCGTAGACGAATCCGACGCCGATGAGCAGCATCGTCGAGGTCAGCAGATTGACCATCACGTAGAGGCGTCCGACGCCGAGCCTGCGCCAGGTGCCGGTGACGGCGATGAGCGCATAGGCGGGCAGCATCATCACTTCGACGAAGACGAAGAAGTTGAACAGATCACCGGTCAGCACGGCACCGTAGACACCGGTGAGCATCATCAGGATGAGCGCCGGAACGAACCGGTACTGGTCCTCGCCGGTGGAGATGAGGAACAGGCCGCTGACCAACGCCACGAGCGAGGTGAGCACGAGCATGAGCGCGGTGAACGTGTCCGAGACGAACACGATCGCCAGACCCGGAACATAGTCGCCGACCGAATGGGCGATCACCGGGGTCGTGCCGTGGACGCCGAGGAGGCCGACGCCGCTGCCGCCGACGAATACGGGAACCGCCAACAGCAGCAGCCGGTCGAAGGTGCGTGAGGTGATGAGCACGCTTGATGCGGAAGCCAGCAGCGGGACGCCGATGAGCAGGAGGAGCAGGGCCGAGTTCATGAGTCGCGCTCCTCTCCTGTCTCGGGATGTCGTTTCTGGTCGTCGTCATGGCCGAGCACGGCCAGGGCGAGCATGAAGATCGTCACCGCCAAGGTGATGACGATGGCGGTGAGGACGAAGGCCTGGGGCAGCGGGTCGGCTGCCTCGGCGAGGTCTCCGCGTCCGGCCAGTGGTTCGCCTCTCCACGCGCCGACTCCGGCCGAGAGGAGGATGAAGTTCGCGGCATGGGAGATGAGGGTGAGTCCGAAGACTCCCCGCACCATGGACCGCTGCATCATGAGGTAGACCCCGCCGGCGGTGAGGACGCCGATCGTCAGTGCCAGGATCATGCTTCCCCCTCGTCTCCGTCGGCCGGTGGATCCCCGTAGAGGATGTGCGTCGAGTTCGCCCGCACCTTCGCCTCCTCGGCCGCTTGCGCACTGAGGCGGCGGCTGCGTTCCGGGCGTTCGCCGCGGATGGCTTCCATCGGGCCGCTCAGCTCTCCGTAGAGCAGCTCATCGGCACGTTCGCGGGTGCGCTCGACGTCGCGGCGGATGATGCCGTTGGTGAGCACATCGTCACCTGCCGGCGTCGCCGCAGAATCGGAGACCCCGAGAAGGTTGAACGAGAGCAGCATGAGGCCGAGCACCGCCAGATAGACGCCGAGGTCGAAGAGCATCGAGGTCGTCCAGTGCTGACCGGCGAATTCGGTGTGCATGGGTTTGAGGAACGAACCGGCGAACAGGAGTCCGATGATGCCTGTGACCACCGCCGTGGCGACTCCGGACCCGATGAGGTACAGAGGCGCCCGCGGCGGGCCGATCGCCCGATCCTTCGGTGTGGACAGGTAGGCCAGTCCGATGACGGCGGACCCGACGAGAGCGGCGATGAATCCGCCCCCGGGAGAGTTGTGTCCGCGCCAGAAGATCAGCAGGGAGCTAAGCGCCAGCAGCGGGCCGAGGACCTTGAGCGTCAGCTGCAGCGGGATGACGTTCGGCCACGCCTCGTGGACGGCACGGTAGGCGGTGGTCCCCTTGGGGCGGATCGACACCCATGGCGGACGCGGCGGTTCCGGGATGTTCTCGGCCGGAGGGTCGATGAACTTGTCCTTGACCGTCGACATCACCGCGACGATCGCGATTCCGGCCATGCCGAGGACCGTGAGCTCTCCGAGGGTATCGAGGGCACGGAACTCGACGAGGATGGTGTTGACGATGTTCTTCCCGCCGCTGATCTCCGGGGCGTTGTCGAGGTAGTACTGGCCGAGGTCGGAGCGTTCCCGACGACCGTTGAGCGCCAGCGTCAGCCCGGCCATGCTCGCACCGACGACGATCGCCAGGAGCAGACGCGGGGTCTGCTTGCGCTTCTGGTACCGCCAGAACGAACGGGGCAGCTTCTGGAGCACGAGCATGATGACGATGATCGTCATCGCTTCGACGAGCAGCTGGGTCAGGGTGACGTCGGGGGCTCCGAGAGCCAGGATCTGCACGGTGGCGAGGATGCCGATGGCCGAGAGCGCCACGACCGTGGTCAGACGCGAATGCGAGGTGCACAGGACGAGCACCGCCACGGTGACGAGGACGAGCAGGATGACGTCCACGGGACGGCTGAGGTTCTCCTGCAGCGGAGGCAGATCGTCGAAGACGACGGGAATCGCACCGAATGCGATCAGGCTCAGGCCGCCCAGGGACAGTGCGAGGTAGGGGCCGGAGTTCATCGGGCGGGCGAAGGCGGAGAGTCCATGTCCCAGGCGTTTGAGGCCCGTCGTCAGCGAGTCGATGACGTCGGAGCCGTCGAAGGGCAGCGTGGCCTTGTGGAACAAGACGAAGACGCGTGAACGGCGGAGGATGATGAACACGCCGACGGCGATGATGAGACCCGAGGCGAGCAGCTCGATGTTGAATCCGTGCCACAGCGCCAGGTGCACGTGTTCGGTGGCCTTCGGCACTGCTGCCCGCACCACGCGGTCGAGCGGAGTGTCGAAGAGGAAGAGGACGAAGCTCAGCGGGATCGAGGCCAGGATCGGCATGGCCGCGGCGATGAGCATGACAGGGGAACCGCGGTGGATGCGACGCGGTTCGGGTTCGCGGCCGTCGATGAAGCTGCCCCAGACGGTCTTCGCGCAGTAGGCGAAGGTGAGCACGGAGGCGCCGACGGCGACGAGCAGAGCCACCCATCCGGCCCAGGGGCCGCCCGGGGCCTCCCTGAGCGCGGTGAACAGCGATTCCTTGGAGACGAATCCCAGCAGCGGCGGAATCCCGGCCATGGACCCGCAGCCGATGATCATCACCGTGAATGCCGCTGGTGCGGTGCGCAGGAGTTTCGGGATCCGTGCCAGGTCGCGCGTGCCGGCGAGGTGGTCGACGACTCCGACCATCATGAACAGACCGGATTTGAACAGTGCGTGAGCGATCACGTGGAGAGTGGCGGCGGCGATCGCTGCCTCGGTGCCGACGCCGATCACGGCGGTGATGAGCCCCAGCTGGGACACCGTCGAATACGCCATGAGCTTCTTCACGTCATGCTGATTGAGCGCGAACCAGCCGCCGAGGCAGGCGGTGAGCAGGCCGGCGGTGAGGAGCAGGACGTTCCATGCCGGTGTGGAGTGGAAGGTCGGTGAGAACCGCAGCATGAGGAAGATGCCGGCTTTGACCACTGCGGCGGCGTGCAGATACGCGGAGACCGGGGTGGCGGCGGCCATCGCGTCCGGCAGCCACGGGTGGAAGGGGAACTGAGCGGACTTCGTCATGGCGGCGATGCCGACGAGCAGCGCCACGAGTGTCGTGATCTCCGGCTGGCCGGACCACACCGGGGAGCCGATCGCGTCGGCGAGGTTCGTCGTCCCTGTCACCGCGATGATCACTCCGGTGGCCACGAGCAGGCTGAGGCCGCCGATGAAGGTGAAGAACATCGTCCGCAGGGCCGGTGCCTGCCCGGGAGAACCGGAGCGGGCGATGAGGAAGAACGACGCCAGGGACGTCAGCTCCCAGCACACGAACAGCACGAGCACGTCGTTGGTGAGCACGAGAGCGACCATGGAGAAGGTGAAGATCACCATCAGCCAGTAGAAGCTCGTGTTCCGTCCAGGGCTGAGGTAGCGGGTGGAGTAGACGAACACGACCGCCCCGATGACCAGGGCGATGTAGGTGAACACGACGCCGATGCCGTCTGCCCGCAGGGCCAGGTCAACACCGAAACGGGGAATCCACGGGTAGGTCACCTCCGGATTCCGCCCGGCCATCACCTCGGCGGCGGTAGGGGTGAACAGCGCTGCCACACCCAGGTAGGCGATGGCGAGCGGCCAGCCGCTCTCCCGACCCGCGAAACGGGTGAGGACTGGGGTGAGAACGACGAGTGCGGCAAGAGCGATCAGCGTTAGGATCATGAGCGGGCCTCAACGGCCGCGGGCACAGGTGATGATTCCTTCACTCACTGATCCTTCATCGCGAAGCGCGCATACTGACAGACACAGACTTTCGAAGATTCAGACTATCGACTCGGAGTTCCATGAGCAAAAGCACAGAGAGCCGTCACTCCTCCCCGAGGCTGTCGGTCTTCTTCGACGCGCGCTTCACTCGCACGACCCACCACGACGGGATCTCCCGGTACGGTTCGTGTCTGCTCTCGGCCCTGCTCACAGCCGTCGAGGGCACGGAGATCGACGTCACCGTGATCATCAGCGATCGGGCCCAGCTGGCGCTTCTGCCCGAATGTTCGTGGGTCGAGCTGGGCGACCCCACCTCCCCCACGGAGGTGGCTATCGCCGGGAAGCTCAATGCCCTGGGCGCCGATGTCGTGTTCTCCACGATGCAGACGATGGGCTCGTTCGGTCGCCGCTATGGGCTCATCCTGACCATCCACGACCTCATCTACTACTCCCACCCCAAACCGCCCGGCGACCTGCCGCTGCCGGTCCGACTGCTGTGGCGGGCGTATCACCTCAGCTACGGTCCGCAGCGGCTGCTGCTCAACCGGGCCGACGCCGTGGCGGCTGTGTCCGAGACGACGAAGGACCTCATCGCCGCCCACCATCTGACGAATCGTCCGGTGCAGGTGGTGTCCAATGCCGCCGAGGTGGCCGCCACCGCAACGCGGACCGTGAACCGTCACAATGCGAAGACGCTCATCTATATGGGCGCCTTCCTGCCGTACAAGAACGTCGAGTCTCTCATTCGCGCCCTGGAACATCTGCCGGGATGGACTCTGCACATCGCCAGTCGCATCGAGGGCCGGCGGGAAGCCCAGCTGCGCGCCCTCATCCCCGACCGCGCGAGGGTCGTCTTCCATCGGGGAGTCAGCGATGAGGAGTATGCGCGTCTGCTCGACGAGTCGACAGCCCTGGTCACAGCCTCACGTGAGGAAGGTTTCGGCCTGCCCGTGATCGAGGCGATGGCTCAGGGCGTGCCCGTGGCCGTATCGGATATCCCGATCTTCAGGGAGATCGCCGCCGAGGCGGCCGAATACTTCGATCCGGAGGATCCGCCGTCGATCGCGCAGGCGATCACCCGGCTCACGGATGAACAGAGATGGGCGGAGCAGTCCGCAGCCGGTCAGGAGCAGTCACAGGTCTTCGATTGGGCGGCCTCGGCCGCCTCGCTCGTCGAACTCATCCGGTCCGTCGCCGCGAACCGGAGGACAGAGGACTGAGTCAGCGGGAGGACGCACCCCAGCTGCGCAGCACCCAGTTGGTGCCGGTGAAGACGAATTCTCCGTGCCCGCAGTTTCCGAGCACACCGAGGCGGCCCGTCCCGTTCATCTCGACGAGGATCTCGGCGGCTCCGCGCAACACCGCACCGTGGGCGACGATGGCGATCGTCTCGGCATCGGCGGACCGGACGATCTCGATGATGGCGTCAGCGGCTCGACGGCCCGATCGGGAACGGGATTCTCCGCCGGGCGGTGCGACATCTGCACCGGAGGCCCATTCGGCCAGTTCATCCGGCCAGGTCTCGGCCACCTCGGCGCGGGTGGAGCCTTCCCACTCACCGAAGGCGGCTTCGCGCAGCCGTTCGTCGCGAACGGGCTCGACATCGACGAACGCCGCCAGGCTGTCGGCCGTCGCAGCGGCTCGGGAAAGGTCGGAGGACACGATCAGCCCGGGTCCGAACTCAGCGAGCAGGCGGGCGGCCTGTTTCGCCTGGGCTCGTCCTGTGTCGTTGAGGGGGACGTCGGTCTGTCCCTGGAAGCGACCGGCGACGTTGAAATCCGTCTGTCCGTGACGCCAGAACAGAACGGTCTTCGTCATTCGTCGATGCCGGGCTCGGGCAGCTGCAGGTCGATGACGGGAACGTCCTTCCACAGCCGCTCGAGAGCATAGTATTCGCGCTGTTCGGCCGAGAAGACGTGGACGACGATCTCGCCGAAGTCGAGGAGCACCCAGTCACCTCCGCGGCCTTCGCGGCGCAGCGGAGTCCGGTCATGCACGAGCTGCACCTCTTGCTCGACGGCGTCGATGATCGCGCCGATCTGGCGTTCGTTGTCGGCGGAGACGATGAGGAACGCGTCGGTGATGTAGAGCGTGGAGCTCACATCGAGACCGATGATGTCTGTTCCGAGCTTCTCGTCCGCGGCTTTGGCGGCGGTTCGAAGCAGCTGGGTGGATTCGGCGATCTCGCTCACAAGATCCTTTCGCATGGATGCGGCTGTGGAGGTGGTGGGAACCGGGTGGTGATCAGAGGAACATGACGAGGGCGACGACGATGAGCGCGAGGGCGAAGAATGCGGCGACGCCGAGAACGATATAAGGCATCTTCGAAGGCTCTTCGCCCATGAGGATCTGTCCGTCGTGCCCGGTCACCGAGCTGGCCCGGATTCGTGAGCCGGGAGGGTTCACGGTCTCTTCCTCTTCGTAATCGGAGTTCGGCAGGGACCATGCTTCGGGCACTGCGTCCATCGGTCGGGTCTCCGGGTTCGCGGCCAAGGCACGTGCCGCGTCATCGGATCCGGCGTCTCCGGTCGATTCGTCCGTCTGGTCGGTTGTCCCGCCGGGCTGTGAGTCCTCGGCACGACCAGTCTGCGGCGTCTGCTCGGTGCGATCGTCCCCCGCGCGGGTCTCGTCGACCTCGGGGATCTGCGCCGAGGCGGCGGTGACGACACGGACTCCGGAGGTCGAGGGCGGCTGCACGATCGGCATCCGACGGGATCGAGAGGAGGGCGCGGGCTCGTCCGCGGCCTCCGCATCAGGCTGCGCCTCCGCCTTGTTCGCCGGAACGGGTTCGTCCGCGGCGACGGTCTCGGCGGCGGTTGCGTCCGTGGCTGGTTCGGCCTGTCCGTCCCCGGCGGATTCGTCGGCCGAGTCGGTCCTGTCGGCTGTCTCGGTCAGATGGTCCTTCTCGGTCTCGGTGCCGAGTGCCGAAGCGTCATCGTCGAGGGCCGAATACGGCATGGACAGCGCATCGTAGGGTTCGTTCTCCACGGTCGTGGGGCGCGGAGCGGACGAGTCGGTGACAGGTGCTTCGAAGTCGCGGGCGGCGACCTCGTCGGAGTCTCCCCCGAAGCCTGCCGTGTCATAGGATTCGTGTTCGGTCTCGGCGGCCTTCGCTTCCGGTGTCGTCGGAGCGCTCGACTCATCCTGGGAGCTCGATTCATCCGGAGCCTCTGCTGCGGACTCCGAACCGGCGGAGTTCTGGTCCGCGGTGGACTCCGCATCCGAAATTTCGGGGACCGGGCCGGTCAGACGCCCCTCGGCCGCGGCCTCTCGTTCGGCCAGCTCCTTCTCATCCGCGACGACCGGCATCGCACCGGTGGACAGATCACCGTACAGCGAGAGTCCGTGTTCACGCAGGTACCGCTTCTTCTCCGCACGTGTCTGGAAGTGCGGCAGCGGAGTGCGTGTCGGGTCGAGGCGATCCTCGGCGTGGACCGGGGGCCGCGACTCCTGCGGGTGATCGGATGCCAATGCGCCGCGTTCATGGCTGGTCTTCGGCGAGGGATCGGGGTCGATGCGTGAGGCGGTGTCAGCGGTCGTTTCGGCCGCTGGTTTCGCACCGGGCTTCTTCGGCGGCAGCGGGCTGAGGAGTCCGGCGCGAGAGTTCGGCGCCTCCTTCGGCTGCTCAGGAACCTCTCGTGCTTCGAACGCCTGTTCCGCCGCCAGCCTCTCGGCTTCGCGCCGTGCTCGACGTGACGTGAACTGCTCCTCAGCCATTCTCACTCCTGTACAACTCGTATTTCGCGATGTACTGCACCACGCCGTCCGGCACGAGGTACCAGACGGGTGCACCATCCATCACCCGTTGCCTGCAATCCGTGGACGATATCGCCAGTGCAGGGATCTGCACGAGACTCAGCCGATCGACCGGCAGCCCCTCGCCATGGAGTTCGTGCCCGGGCCGACTGACTCCGACGAAGTGGGCCAGGGAAAACAGCTCATCCACATTCTTCCACGTCAAGATCTGAGCCAAAGCGTCCGCGCCGGTGATGAAGAACAACTCGGTGTCGGACCCGTAGCTGCGGGCGAGGTCGCGCAGCGTGTCGATCGTGTAGGTCGGTCCCGGTCGGTCGACATCGGCACGGGATACGGTGAACCGCGGATTCGATGCCGTGGCGATGACGGTCATCAGGTACCGGTGCTCGGCGCTGCTGACCTCTTCGACGTCCTTCTGATACGGCCGTCCGGTGGGGACGAAGACCACCTCGTCGAGGTCGAAGGTCGCCTGGACCTCACTTGCCGCGACGAGGTGGCCGTTGTGGACGGGGTCGAAGGTGCCGCCCATGACACCGACTCTGCGTCTGTGCTCTGCCATATCAGTGGCGGTGCGAGATGCCCTTCCACGACCGAGTCACAATGCCCATCGTGATGAAGATCGCCAGGGTGATGAGTCCGTACCAGATCGGATCCATCGGCAGCTCGACGTGGGCTGCGTGCTCCCCGCCTTCGGCTGCGGCCATAATGGCTGCGTTCACGTCATTACTCCTTACTCAGTGATCCGACGCGTGAGAGGCGCGTCGGCGTCATTACCTTCCCAGTTTCTCATGAACGACCCGGGAATCCGGCATCGACATGACTTCTCCCGCCTTCGATGTCTCCCCTGGTCGGGCGTTCTGTGCCCTGTCCGCGGAGAATCGATGCCGGAGCGGATTCAGGAACGGACCTGCCCGTTGCCCATCATCACCCACTTCGTGGTCGTCAGCTGCTCGAGACCCATGGGGCCGCGAGCGTGCAGCTTCTGTGTGGAGATGCCCACCTCTGCGCCGAAGCCCAGCTCTCCTCCGTCGGTGAACCGCGTGGAGACGTTGACGCCCACCGCTGCGGCGTCGATGGCCGCGACGAAGGTGTCGGCGTTGTCGAGGTCCTTCGTCACGATCACCTCCGTATGACCGGAGCTGTAGGCGCGGATATGGTCGATGGCCTCTTCGATTCCCGAGACGAGTTTGATCGCGATCTCCAGTCCCAGGTATTCCTTGGCCCAATCGCGTCGTGAGACCCGACGGATCTTCATCCCCGCCGGTGCCAGCGCTGAGACGTCGGAGTCCGCATGGACGATGACGCCGGCTCCGTCGAGGCGTTCGAGGATCTTCGGCAGCACGCGTTTGGCGGCCTTCTCGTGGACGAGCAGGGTCTCCAGCGAGTTGCACACGCTGGGTCGATGCGTCTTCGAGTTGAGGACGAGGTCGACGGAGGTCTTCACCGTCGCGGTGGAATCGATGAACATGTGCACATTGCCCACACCGGTTTCGATGACGGGCACGATCGACTCCTGCACCACCATGTTGATCAGTTCGGCGCCGCCTCGGGGAATGAGCAGATCGACGTAGTCGCGGGCGTGCATGAGCACGTTCGCCCCTTCGCGTCCGTACTGGTCGATGCCGTTGATCGAGTCGGCCGGCAGGCCCGCCGATTCGACTGCGCGTCGGAGGATCGAGATGATCTCCGTGTTCGAGTTCTGGGCGACCGAACCTCCGCGCAGGACCGAGGCGTTGCCGGATTTGAGGGCGAGGACGGCGATGTCGACGGTGACGTTCGGGCGGGCTTCGTAGATCGCGCCGATCACACCCATGGGCACGCGGTTCTGAGTGAGTCGGATGCCGTTGGGCAGGGTGCGGCCGACGACGACGTCACCGACCGGGTCCGACAGATCGATGACGTCGTCCACGGAATCGGCGATCGCTGCGATGCGATCGGCGTCGAGGCGCAGACGGTCGAGCAGCGCTTCGCTCATGCCGTTCTCGGTGCCGGCGGCGATGTCGGCGTCGTTGGCTTTGACGATAAGGTCGGTGTTCGCGCGCAGCGCGTCGGCAATGGCGCCCAGCGCTGCGTCCTTCCCTGCGGTCGAGGTCGTCGCCAGCAGACTCGAAGCGGTCTTGGCGCTGCGCACTATGCGGGTGACTCCGCGCACGGTCTTCGGGTGGATCTCGGCAGCTGCTGTCATGGGCTATCTCCCCCCGCTCACGTGTGTGAGAACGAGATCGTTTCGATGGATGACCTCTTTACGGTAGTCATTTCCCAGACGGGTGCCAAGTTCCTCGGTCGTGGACCGGAACATCAGCGGCAGCTCGTCCGAGGAGAAGTTCGTCATTCCGCGGGCTATGACGACGCCGGCGAGGTTGCGGATCTCGACCGGGTCACCTGCTTCGAAGTCGCCGCTGCACGCGGTGACGCCGACGGCGAGCAGGGAGGTCCCGCGGGAGAGCACGGCAGTCTCGGCCCCGTGGTCGATGGTGACCGATCCGAATGTCCGGGCCAGATGGCGCAGCCACAGGAGGCGGGTCCCCCGCCGTCTGTGAGTGACCGCGAAGTACGTGCCCACGGTCTCCCCGGCCAGCGCCGAGGCGGCCCTCGATGCCGAGGTCAGGACGGCCGGGATGCCCGAATCGGCGACCATGATTGCGGCGTCGACCTTCGTGGCCATTCCACCGGTGCCGGTTCCGGCCGTGCCGACACCGCCGATGGCGAGGTCATCGAGTTCACCGGGTCCGTGGACGCGGTCGATCAGCCGAGAGCCCGGCTGATCAGGAGGACCCGAGTAGAGCGCGTCGACGTCGGACAGCAGCACGAGGGCATCGGCGTGGGCCAAGTGTGCGACGAGAGCCGCCAGGCGGTCGTTGTCTCCGAAGCGGATCTCCTCGGTGGCTACGGCGTCGTTCTCATTGACGATGGGCAGCGTGCCCAGGGCCAGGAGCTTGTCGAGGGCACGCTGGGCGTTCTTGTACTGGGTGCGGCGGATGAGGTCATCGGCGCTCAGCAGCACCTGTCCGGGGACGAGGTCGTAGCGTCCCAGCGCTCGCGTATAGGCGGCCATGAGCAGGCCCTGCCCCACACCGGCGGCGGCCTGCTGGCTGGCCAGGTCCCGTGGCCGCTTCTTCAGACCCATGGGTTCGAGTCCTGCCGCGATCGCGCCGGAGGACACGAGGATCACTTCGTGTCCGGCCGATCGGTGAGCACCGATGACGTCGGTCAGGGCGATGAGTTTGGCCTCGTCGAGTCCGCCGTCGATGGTCGTCAGCGAGGAGGAGCCGACCTTGACGACGATGCGACGGGCCCGGGCGATGTCGTCACGGATGGACGTGGCGGAGGAGTCCGCCTGCACTGCGGCGCTCACTCCTCGCCGGCTCCCTCAGCAGACTCCGTCGCCGGTGCCGGGTGACCGCTCTCACGCCGGGCGCGTTCGGCCAGGCGCTCCTGTTCGAACTCGGCCCGCGTTGCGGCCTTCGCATCCATCTTGTCGTGATAGGCGGCCTTGCGTTCCCTGCGTGTGGCTCGCGATTCCTCTTCGAGCCGGGCGTCGGATCCGCGCGAACCCAGCAGTTCGGCACCGCCCACGGATGTGGGATCCCAGTCGAAGACGACGCCGTCGTCTCCGCCGACGACGATCGTGTCACCGGGTTTGGCCCCGGCTTTGAACAGGGCCTCTTCGACGCCGAGGTGTTCGAGACGGTCGGCGAGGTACCCGACGGCTTCGTCATTGCCGAAGTCCGTCTGCTGCACCCAGCGGCGAGGCTTGTCGCCGAGGACGCGGAACACCGGTCCGTCGGACGATCGTTCGGAAAGCACCTCGAAACCACGGTCGTCGACGGCCTTCGGGCGGATGACCACGCGCTGCGGTGTGGCTTCGTTTTCGGCCCGACGTGCACGTTCAGCGAGCACGAGTTCGGCCATCGCGAACGAGAGCTCCCGCAGACCCGCATGGCTGACAGCAGAGATCTCGAAGACTCGGTAGCCGGCAGCTTCGAGGTCGGGGCGGACGATATCGGCGAGGTCGCGGCCGTCGGGGATGTCGACCTTGTTCAGCGCCACGAGCTTCGGACGTTCGGACAGCGGGAGGAGACCGCTGCCGTCGTCGAGGTCGACGGCGTAGGCGGCGAGTTCGGATTCGATGATCGTCAGGTCGGAGACCGGATCGCGCCCCGGCTCCCAGGTGGCCATGTCGATGACGTGGACGAGGCCCGCACAGCGTTCGACGTGGCGGAGGAATTCGAGGCCGAGCCCCCTGCCTTCGGATGCACCGGGGATGAGTCCGGGGACATCGGCGACCGTGTAGCGGGTGTCTCCGGCCTGGACGACGCCGAGGTTGGGCACGAGCGTTGTGAATGGGTACTCGGCGATCTTGGGCTTCGCGGCCGAGAGCGCCGCGATCAGGCTCGACTTGCCC
The DNA here is from genome assembly GCF_011617705.1 of Brevibacterium limosum. Classification (NCBI taxonomy): domain Bacteria; kingdom Bacillati; phylum Actinomycetota; class Actinomycetes; order Micrococcales; family Brevibacteriaceae; genus Brevibacterium; species Brevibacterium limosum. The sequence continues at coordinate 2,229,889 of NZ_CP050154.1, forward strand.
GCCGAAGGGTAGCCGACGAGGGCGATATCGGCGATGGTCTTGAGTTCGAGGACGAGGCTGACCGTCTCTCCCGGCTCACCGAGGAGCGCGAACCCGGGGGCCTTGCGCTTCGTCGATGCCAGGGCGGCGTTGCCGAGCCCGCCGCGGCCCCCGGCAGCGGCAGTGAATTCGGTGCCGTCCTCGACGAGGTCGGCGATGACGTCACCGTTGGTGTTCTTGACCACTGTGCCTTCGGGGACGTCGACGACGAGGTTCTTTCCGTCGGCTCCGTGCCGCAGGTCGCCCTTGCCGATCCCGCCGTCATCGGCGCGCACATGCGGACGGTGGTGCAGGGGCAGCAGGGTCGTGGTCTGGCGGTCGACGCGGAAGATGATGTTTCCGCCGTTGCCGCCGTCAGCGCCGTCGGGCCCGCCGAGCGGTTTGAACTTCTCACGCCTGATCGAGGCGCATCCGTTCCCACCTGCGCCGGCGGCGAGGTGAACAGTGACACGATCTACGAACTCGGTGGCCATAATGTCCTTATATCAGATGAAGGGTGAGTCGTTCGACTCACCCTTCATGCTCCCTTCTTCAGGGAGAGATCATATTGACGACGGATCGGATCCGGGGAGGATCAGGCTCCGACGATGTTGACGATCTTGCGACCGTTGCGGGTGCCGAATTCCACGGCGCCGGCAGTCAGAGCGAAGAGGGTATCGTCTCCGCCGCGGCCGACGTTGGCTCCGGGGTGGAACTTGGTTCCACGCTGGCGGACGATGATCTCGCCGGCTTTGACGGCCTGGCCGCCGAAGCGCTTCACGCCGAGGTACTGTGGGTTCGAGTCGCGACCGTTGCGGGTCGAGCTGACTCCCTTTTTGCTTGCCATGTGAGAAGTCTCCTCTTACTTGATGTTCGTGATCTTCAGACGGGTGAGGTCCTGGCGGTGGCCCTGACGCTTCTTGTACCCGGTCTTGTTCTTGTACTTCTGGATCACAATCTTGGGACCGCGGAGTTCACCGGCGACCTCAGCGCTGACCGAGACCTTCGCCAGAGCGTCGGGATCGGTCGTGACCGTCTCACCGTCGACAAGAAGCACGGCATCGAGTTCGACGCTGTCTCCAGCCTTCGCCTTCATTCGGTTGACTGTGATGATATCGCCGACGCTCACCTTTTCCTGGTGACCTCCGGCGCGGACGATGGCATAGACCATGGTCGAACCCTCTTTCTGTTAAAACACAAACGAACGGCGGTTGTCCCTTGGCTGTCGCAGAACGGGTCCCGCGACATCCCATTGAGAGGAATCACCAGCCGTGGTGCGTCACGCGCACCGACGCTCAATTCTAGTCGAACCCGCACAGCGCAGGCAAACCCGTTCAGGTGCCGCCTGGGCCCGAACTGCCTGCTGTGAGGCATCTCTCATTCGCGGGAGTCGGCGATGTGCTCGTGTCGACGGATCACCTCGGCGACGATGAAGGCGAGGAACTTCTCCGCGAGATCCGGGTCGAGCTGTGATTCTTCGGCCAGCACCCGCAGCCGTGCGACCTGGCGAGCCTCTCGGGACTCATCGGCGGGCGGCAGGCCGTGATCGGCCTTGAGCTCGCCCACGCGTTCGGTCAGCTTGAAACGCTCGGCCAGGAGGTGGACGAGGGAGGCGTCGATGTTGTCGATGCTGCCGCGCAGCTCCGACAGTCGCTCGAGGGCGTATGTCTTGTCGTCATTGTTCTGCTCCACACCCTCAGTCTAACGATGAGGGGACACAGCAGTGCGCCGCGTCCGAACGGGCGCGGCGCACTGTCCTCACGTTGGGCGAATCCGCTGGAGAGCTCGGGGTGCCCCCTGCTTCGGGGAGCCGGCTGGTCAGGCGGTCTGCTCGACCGGAACAGCGTCGACGGTGTCCGGATCGCCCAGAGTTCCGGCCTTGCGATCGGCGAGGTACTTCTTCATCTCCTTCTTGACCACCGGCATGAGCAGATAGAGGCCGAGGATGTTGATGAAGGCGCACATGAACAGTGCCGCATCCGCGAACTCGACGACCTTCGAGAAGGTCGCCACGCAGCCGACGACGACGAAGAGGCAGACGAGGGCGCGGAAGACGGTGACGCTGGCCTTGGCGTTGCCGAACAGGTAGCTCCATGCCTGTTCGCCGTAATACGCCCAGGTGATGAGGGTGGAGAAGGCGAAGAGGGCAACGGCAACGGCCAAGAGCACCGGGTACCAGCTGGCGACCGTGGAGAAGGCATCCGAGGTCAGCGCCACTCCCCCGATCTCGCCGGCGCCCAAGTCCTCCCGGTAGGACGCCTGGTTGGCGACGATGATCGTCAGCGCCGTCATGGTGCAGACGATGACGGTGTCGATGAAGGGCTCGAGGAGCGCGACGAATCCCTCGGAGATCGGTCGGCGGGTCTTGACCGCCGAGTGGGCGATCGGAGCGGATCCGATGCCGGCCTCGTTGGAGAAGGCCGAACGCTGGAAGCCGATGATCATGACGCCGACGACACCGCCGGCGATGCCCTGCGGGTTGAAGGCTCCGGCGAAGATCTCGCCGATGGCGGCGGGGATATTGGAGAAGTTGAGACCGAGCACAAGCAGGCAGGAGACGACGTAGAAGATGGCCATGCCCGGGACCAGCTTGTCCGTGACCCTGGCGATGGAGCGGATGCCGCCGAGGATGACCAGGGCGACGAGCGCTGCGAAGACGATCCCGAAGACGAGGGAGGCGAAGGGACCGGCCAAGAATCCGTCATCGCCGCCGGTGGCTGTGCGCACCTGGGCGAAGGTCTGGTTGGCCTGGAACATTCCGCCGCCGACCACGCCGAAGATGAGGATGGCAATGGCGAAGAGTCCGGTGAGCGCCGTTGCCACGGGCTTCGAGAAGCGGCGGAAGGCTACGGGGAGGTATTTGAAGGGACCGCCGTGAACCACACCGTTCTCGTCGATCTCGCGGTACTTCACTCCGAGGGTGCATTCGACGAACTTCGTGCACATGCCCAGAAGCCCGGCGACGATCATCCAGAAGGTGGCGCCCGGGCCGCCGAGGGCGATGGCGACACCGACACCGGCGATATTGCCGAGACCGACGGTGCCCGACAGCGCCGAGGCCAGTGCCTGGAAGTGGGTGACCTCGCCCGGATCATCCTTCGAGGAGTGCTTTCCGCGGATGATCTCGAGAGCGAGCTTGGCCCCGCGCGCCTGGATGAAGCCGAAGTAGACGGTGAATGCCAGGGCCGCGAAGATCAGCCACAGGACGACGAATGGAAAGGAGATCTCTCCGATCGTGATCGGAAAGAAGATGATGTTGCCGAGCCACGTCGCAATCGGATCGAACCAGGAGTTGATGGCATCGTCGACTGGAGAGACCGGCTCTGCTGAGATATGAAGATCGTTCATAGTGTGCAAACATACTGAGACCTACGTCACATTCAAGCGTTCCACGTTGTGGGACCGTTTCAGTTATGAAACCGTTACCGAACAAGGCATCTGCAGTGCTTTTGAGATTGGCGTCTCATTAACTGGCTTAGACTGGGAGCATGACTCAGAACCCTCAGCAGCCAGGTCAGCGGCCGAATCGATCATCGACCCCATCCCCCGCTCGCGGTCCCGTCCCCAGCGGTGATCCGAGCACTCATATCCAAGCCGGCCACAGTCAGCCCGCGGCCTATCCTGGGGCGGAGGCGGTGACGAATCCCAACGGACACTATGGCTCTCAGGGTGCTCAGTCCGGGTCGATCGGCGGTTCCGAGTCGACCGCGCCGTATGGCCCGCCGGCCGGAGCCCAGGCGAACACCGGCGCCCCGCCGCACCACGGTGAAGGCTCACCGCTGCCACCGGCACCACAGCGTCGCCGTACTGCCGGGCAGGCCGCCGGTGCAGGCCCGGGCCCTAATTCCGGGTCCGGACCCGCCGCGTCGCAGGCGCCGAACCACGGACCCCGGCGCTCTGCTGTGCAGACGCCGAACTCCGCGCCCACACGCATCGTCTCCCCCGACGGTGAGCGTGTGCGCGAGAAGCCGGCCGGAGGAGTCTCGGGCTATTTCGCAATCGTCGGTGCCATCATCCTGTTGCTCGGTGCTGTGCTCATGGGCATCATCGGCTTCGTCATGAGCTTCGCCCAAGTCGTCGTCGGCGTCGTCCTCTTCATCGTCGCCGTGCTGTGCTTCATCGCCTCGATGTTCCTGTTCAAGGGGTGCACCTCGGTGGCGCCCGGTCATGCCGTCGTCCTCCAGCTCTACGGCAAGTATGTCGGCACGGTCCGGCAGTCGGGCCTGCGGTTCGTCAATCCCTTCTTCACGAAGGACCAGATCTCGACGCGTATCCGCAATCATGAGACTTCGACGCTGAAGGTCAATGACCTCGACGGCAATCCGATCGAGATCGGCGCCGTGGTCGTCTGGCAGGTCCGGGACACCGCACAGGCGATGTTCGAGGTCGATGACTTCGAAGAGTTCGTTGCGATCCAGGCGGAGACCGCCGTTCGACACATCGCGAACTCCTATGCCTACGATTCCTCGGATCCGCGCCGCATGTCGCTGCGTGACAACGCCGACGAGATCACCTCGCGGCTCTCCGATGAAGTCGCCGCCCGAGTCATGGCTGCGGGGGTCACAGTCATCGAATCGCGCATCACCCAATTGGCTTATGCACCGGAGATCGCCCGAGCCATGCTCCAACGCCAGCAGGCCACAGCGGTCGTCGCTGCTCGTCAGCTCATCGTCGAAGGGGCTGTCGGCATGGTGGAGACGGCGATCGAGGAGATCGAGGGACGTCAGATCGTCAAGCTCGGGCAGACCGAACGCAGCGATCTCGTGTCGAACCTGATGATCGTCCTCTGCGGGGATCAGGCGGCGCAGCCGACGATCAGCACCACCCGCAGCCAGCAGTCCGCGGGCTGACCGACCGGCGCAGGATCCACCGGAGACGACAGAGCCCCGACGACGGATGACGTCGGCGGGGCTCTGTCGGTCTCAGAGAAGCGGAGGAGCTCAGTCCTCGCCGATGATGACGAACGAGGTCGGCAGCTGTTCCTGGCTGGGCTCGGCAGCCTTCTTCGCCGGTTCGCTCTTCTTCGCCGGGGTGCGCTTGACCGGCGCCGCGGCAGCGACCTTAGTCTCGCTGTCCGCACCGATCATCAGCGGCAGGTCCTTCGGCTCGTCGGCGGCAGGCTGAGCTTCGGTTGCGTCTTTCTGCTCGGCCGCAGGATTCTGCTCTGCCGCCGGCGCCTGCTCGCCGCCGGTCGTCTGCTCACCGGATGACTCGGTCTGCGAATCGCCGCTGCGGTTCGAGCGCGACCGGCGCCGTCCGCTGCGTGAGCGCGACCGGGACTTTCCGCTCTCATCGCTGCTCGTCGAATCGTCAGTGTGAGGCGGGGTGTCGGACTTCGCCTCGGTCGATTCGCTGTCGTCCTTCTTCAGAGTGGCCTTCGCGATCGCGGCGACGGCTGTCCGGGAAGCATCAGAAGACACGGCTTCCTCGGTCGATTCGGACTCGTTGTGCTTGGACTTCGAACCGGAGTCACCGCGACGCTTGCGGTCACGGCGGTTGTCGTGGTTCGACGACCGGTTGCCCCGGTGAGCCTTCGATCCGTCTTCTTCCGAGCCCGGAAGCAGCAGTCCCCGTCCGGTGAGGTCCTCCCCGGCGCTGACCAGGGATTCGGCGAGTCCGGTGCCGATGCGCTTGCGCGTCATCTGCACGAGTCCCAGGGAAGTCACCTCGGCGACCTGATGCTTCGTCCGGTCGCGGCCGAGGCACTCGACGAGGCGGCGCACCACGAGATCGCGGTTGGATTCGAGCACCATGTCGATGAAGTCGACGACGATGATTCCGCCGATGTCACGCAGGCGGATCTGGCGGATGACCTCCTCGGCGGCTTCGAGGTTGTTGCGGGTCACCGTCTCCTCGAGGTTGCCTCCGGACCCGGTGAACTTGCCGGTGTTGACGTCGACGACCGTCATCGCTTCAGTGCGGTCGATGACGAGCGAACCGCCCGAGGGGAGATTCACCGTGCGCTGCAGCGCCTTCTGGACCTGCTCTTCGATCCGATAGTGGTCGAAGATGTCCTTGTCCTCGTTGTAGCTGTGGACACGATCGAGCAGGTCCGGGGCCACGGACTCGACGTACTCGTGGATCGTGTTCCACGCACCGTCGCCGTCGATGACGAGCGAGCTGAAGTCCTCGTTGAAGACATCACGGATGATGCGCACGATCATGTCCGGCTCACTGTAGAGCAGCTGCGGCGCCAGCACCTTCGTCGACTTCGACTTCTTCTCGATCGTCTCCCACCGTTTGGCGAGACGTTCGACATCACGCGAGAGGTCGTCATCGGTGGCTCCCTCGGCGGCGGTGCGCACGATGACGCCGTTCGAATCGCCGACGAGCTGCTTGAGCAGCTTCTTCAGGCGTGCCCGCTCGTTGTCAGGCAGCTTCCGCGAGATTCCGGTCATCGAATTGCCGGGCACGTAGACGAGGAAGCGTCCCGGCAGAGAGATCTGACTGGTCAGACGGGCGCCCTTGTGTCCGATCGGATCCTTCGTCACCTGCACGAGCACGGCATCGCCGGGGCTCAGCGCGGTTTCGATGCGGCGTGCCTTGCCGTCCATGCCGAGGGCGTCCCAATTGACTTCACCGGCATAGAGCACGGCGTTGCGGCCCTTGCCGATGTCGATGAATGCCGCCTCCATGCTCGGCAGCACGTTCTGGACCTTGCCCAGGTAGACGTTGCCGATCAGCGAGGACTGCTGACGGTTCTCCTTGAGGTAGTGCTCGACCGCGATCCCGTCTTCGACGACGACGAGCTGAGTCTGGTCGCCGCTCTCACGCACAAGCATCGTGCGGTCGACGGACTCACGGCGGGCGAGGAATTCGGCCTCGGTGATGATGGGGCGGCGACGTCCGGCCTCGCGGCCCTCCTTGCGGCGCTGACGCTTGGCTTCGAGGCGAGTCGAACCCTTGAGCGAGGTGACCTCGTCGCGGTCGGTGCTGCGGGTGCGGGAACGACGACGGCGGCGCCGGCGCGAACCGTCGTCGGAGTCGTCGTCACTGTCGTCGGAATCGGAATCGTCGGAGTCCTTGTGATCCGACTTCGAGTGTGAGTCCTCGGCGTGCGAATCGGTGGTCTGCTTCGATCCTCGATTGCTCGAACGCGATCCCCGCTTCGATGGCTTCGAGTCCTGGCTGTCGGCTGAGTCCGAGGAGTCGTCCTCGGGGTCCTTCGAGTCATCGGCGGAGTCCGAGGACTCGTCATGGGAGTCGTCGCGGTTGCGCGACCGCCGCCCACGGCCGCCCCGACGTCGGCGCGGACCGTTGGAGGACTCATCCTCGTCGCTGTCGCCCTGGCTGTTCCGCTGAGTCGACGACGTGTCGTCATCGGTCTCTGGGGAATCGTCCCAGGCATCGTCGGAATCGTCGTCCTCGATCGTGACGGCCTCGGCGTGTTCGGCCTTCGGCACCTGAAAGATCAGCCCGCCGTCATAGGGCACCGCCGGGGCGGTGCGAGGTTCGGGCGCGGCAGCCCTCGGAGCGGGGGCGGCGAAGGGATTGCGCGGGTCGAAGCTCGGCGCTGGCTGCGCAGTCCCCGGGGCGTCATCCGAATCCTCTCCGTCATCGGAATCGTCATCGTCGTCCTCTCCGCGGACGAACTCTTCGAAGACCAGCCCCCGATTGGCCACGGCGTCGCGTGCGGATTTCGGCCCGCCTCGGTCAGCGGCGGGTTCGTCGTCCTCGTCCTCGCTGTCATCGGCGTCGCCGATGCGCAGCGATTCGGCCGCCTCGGCGATGTCGTCGAGGCGTGCGCGCACGCTGTCGTCGACATCTTCGGATGCGGCGTCCTTGGCACCTGCCGACTGCTGCAGATTCGCGAGGTCCGCGAGAATGCCTTCGGTCGGATCTGTCGACTCTGTACCGTCGTTCGACGTATCGTTCATCAGTTCTCCCAGTCCGAAGACGCCGTCCACACCGTACGGATCTTCGGATCCTTGCATGGTCCAAAACGGACCGAAACCTGTGGATGGCACGTCCGGCTCGCGCTCAGCGCGTAGGCCTTCCGTGCTGCCTCATCTTGTTGTCGACCTGCGAGGTCATACCCTCGACTCGGTGGAGGCACTTCTCCTGCTCGGTGTGAGAGCAGGTATCCGTCAGACCATTATGTCATAGAAGTGCCTCTGCGCTGAGGTTTCGTGAGGCGCGGGGTTTGCCGCGCAGGACGCGGCCAGGCATTCTTGAGGGGTGAACACCACACTGACTCACTCCGATGACCTCGACACCGCTGATGCGACCTCGTCGTGGGTGCTCAGATCCGCTCCGTTCGGGATCTTCCTCATCATCGCCTCCGTCATCGGCTTCCTCGCTTCGTTCTCCCTGTCGGCGGAGAAGTACGAGAAGCTGGAGAACCCGGATGTCGTGCTCTCCTGTGATCTCAATCCGTTCTTCTCCTGCGGTTCGGTCATGGAGCATGCAGAAGCGGAGCTGCTGGGCTTTCCCAATCAGCTCCTGGGCGTTGCGGCGTTCGTCATCCCTCTGCTTCTCGGTGTGCTCATCCTGTCCGGGACCCGTCTGCCCCGGTGGGTGATGGTGGGGCTGAACATCGGGCTGGGCTGCGGTGTGGCGCTGGTGATGTTCCTGTTCTACGTCTCGATCTACAGGATCGGAGTCGGCTGCCCGTGGTGCATCGTCGTGTGGACGGTGACGATTCCGATGTTCATGAGCGTCACCGCGCGCAATGTGCTCACCGCTTCCTTCAGCCGGCGTGCCGCTGACAATGCCGTGCTGAGGGTCCTGGCCAAAGAGAACATCGCCCTGTCCGTACTGTGGATGCTCATCATCTTCGCCTGCATCGTCGTTCAGTTCTGGGCATTCTTCTCCAACCTGCTCTGACCATCCGGATGCAGTGAGGGCGCCCCACCGTGTGGCAGGGCGCCCTCACTGATTCGACCGGCGCGGCTCGGTCATCGGCTCGGCTCGGCCTTCTGTCGGATCTCAGCCTCCGGCCGGGTACCAGATTCCGATCTCGCGTTCGGCCGATTCGGTGGAATCGGAGCCGTGGACGAGGTTCTTCTGCACCTTCTCACCCCAGTCGCGGCCGAGGTCACCGCGGATCGTGCCCGGGGCAGCGGCCGTCGGGTCGGTGGCGCCGGCCAGCGACCGGAAGCCGGGGATGACGCCCTGTCCGGACGCGATGATCGAGACGATCGGTCCTTCGGACATGAAGTCGACGAGCGGCTGGTAGAAGGGCTTGCCTTCGTGTTCGGCATAGTGCGCTGCCAGTTCGGCTGCGGTGGCCGAACGCAGATCCAAGGCGTCGATCACATAGCCCTTGGCTTCGATACGGGCCACGATCTGTCCGACGAGTCCGCGAGCGACTCCGTCGGGCTTGATGAGAATGAGCGTACGTTCCATTCCGGTCCTTCCGATTGCGTGTGGACGTCGGTCCACAGTCTACCCGGGCGCCGAGGCGGGAACGCCTCGGCGCCGTCGGGGTTCAGCCTCGTGCGGCGACCTCGCGGTCGATGCGGGCCGACCAGTAGACGGCCGTCGCCCACAGGGCGATGAAGAGCGCTGCGACGAAGAACATCGAGGTCAGCACGAAGCCGGAGGCCAGAAGCAGCACCTGGACGACCCAGCCGAGGATCACACCGGGGCGCTTCTCGCCGATCCGACGCGGCAGCAGGGCGACCGCGACGATCGCGAGTACAGCGACGATCGAAGCCCCGATGAGCAGCTGAGCCAAGGTCAGGGTCTGCGCCGACTTCACCGACAGGCCGAAGGTCGTGAGCACGGCGAAGTAGACGACGACGAGTTCGCAGATGAGGATCGACCCGCACAGCACCGGGTACTTCGATTTCATCGCTCCTCCCCTCTTCCGAGCAGCAGGCGGGCTTCGGACACGGTGTAGATGGAGCCGGTGATCACGATCCCCGGACTCTTCGCATCGACGCTGTTGGCCAGGTCGATGGCCTTCATCAGTGCGGCATTGAGGTCGGAGGCGACGAGGACGGAATCCTCGTCGACCCACTCCCGGGCCACCTCGGCGAGGTCGTCGACCGGCAGCGCACGGGAGTTGAGATTCTCGCTGACGACGAACACATCGGCGCTGCGGTGGAGCTCCTCGATGACACCGTCGCTGTCTTTGTCGGCAAGCATCGCCAGCACCATGACGATGTAGTCGAAGTCGAACGCCTCGGCGAGGGTATCGGCGAGCACATGCGCGGCGTCCGGGTTGTGAGCGCCGTCGACGACCACGCTGGGTCCCGTGCGCACGAGTTCGGCACGGCCGGGCGAGGTCACACGGGCCAGCCCTTCGGCCACCGTCTCCTGGTCGAGCGGTCTGTCTTCGGCCCCGAGGAAGGCTTCGGCCGCGACGATCGCGACCGCGGCATTGTGCGCCTGGTGGATTCCGTGCAGAGGCAGGAACAGGTCGGAGTAGACGTCCCGCCGGCCCTGGACGGTGATGAGCTGACCGTCGACGGCACGTTCCCGGTCGAGGAGGCGGAAGTCGCGTTCCTCGGCGGCCAGCGGAACCTCACGGCGGGCCGCTTCCTCGTCGAGGACGGCCTGGGCGGCCTCGTCCTGAACGGCGGACACGGCGACAGGTTCCGGGGCCGGACTCGTGTCGACGCTGCGGTCGAGGATACCGGCCTTGGTCGCAGCGATCTCCTCGATGGTGTCGCCGAGGAACGCCTGATGATCGAGACCGATCTTCGTGAAGACGCACACCTGTGCGTCGGCGACGTTCGTCGAATCCCATGCTCCACCCATGCCGACCTCGGTGACGACGACATCGACAGGGGCGTCGGCGAAGACGGCGAAGGCCAGAACGGTCAGTGCCTCGAAGTAGGTCAGCTTCGCACGGCCTTCGGCTTCGAGCTGGGCATCAACGATATCGAGGTACGGGGCGATCTCGTCATAGATCCGCACGAAGGTCTGCGCGGACACGGGAGCCCCGTCCACGGAGATCCGTTCGGTCACCGAGTGCAGGTGGGGGCTGGTGAACCGGCCGACGCGGAGTTCGTGAGCGGTGATGAGCGAATCGATCATCCGCGCCGTCGAGGTCTTCCCGTTCGTGCCCGTGATCGTGATCGTCGGGGCGGCGGTGTGGATGTCGCCGAGGACCTCGCACGCCCGCCGCGTCGCGTCGAGCCGGAGCTCGACCTGCGTCTCCCCCGCCCGGGCCAGCAGCAGGGCGTAGACCCGGGCGAGCTCGGCCCGCGTCGCCTCATCGACGACGGGTTCGGTCACAGCATCATCCGCTGTCTGCGCCTCGTCGGCGGAGTCATCGGTGCCGGTCATGCCCGCTTCACCGCCAGACGGGTGCCTGCGGGCAGCTCCTCGGGAGTGAAGACCTCGGCGTCGGCATCGGTCGAGCCGAAGGTCAGCGAGGTCGTCAGGGTCTCACCGGCGATGAGGTCGGCGTGGGGCTCGAGTGCGGCGACCGCCTCGGTGCCGGCGTCGATGGTGACGGCGATCCGGTCGGAGATGTCGAGGTCGAGCTGCTTGCGGATGCCCTGGATGGCGCGCACGGCATCTCGGGCCGTTCCTTCGGCCTCGAGCTCCGCAGTGACCCGGGTGTCGAGGGCGAGGAATCCGGAGTCGAGAGCTGCGAGCTCCATGCCTTCGGTGCCGGACTCGGCGACGGACTCGAGCGTGTACTCACCGTCGACGAGTTCGATTCCGCCGCTGACGACGGTGCCGTCGGTAACTGACCAGTCCCCGGACTTCGAGGCCTTGATGACCTGCTGGACCTGCTTGCCCAGACGAGGACCGGCGGCGCGGGCGTTGACGACGAGATTCTGCGACAGCGAGAATCCGGCGGCTTCCGCCTCGGCGACGTCGAGGACCTCGACGGAACGCACATTGAGCTCATCGGCGATGATCTCGGTGAAATCGGAGCTCAGATCCGTATCGGTGGCCACGGTCAGCCGCGACAGCGGCAGTCGCACCCGCAGCTGATTTGCCTTGCGCACCGAGGAGGCGGTGGAGCAGATGTCGCGGGTGAGGTCCATTGCTGCGACGAGATCGGCGTCGGCGGGGAAGGCATCGGAGTCCGGGTAGTCGGCCAGGTGCACCGACCGCTGCCCGGTCAGCCCGCGGTAGATCTCTTCGACCGTGAACGGCAGCAGAGGCGCCGCCACCCGGCAGAACGCTTCGAGGCAGGTGAAGAACACGTCGAATGACTCGTGGGTCTCGGAGCCGCCGTCCCAGAAGCGACGGCGCGAGCGGCGCACGTACCAGTTCGTGAGCATGTCGAGGTAGCTGCGGACGAGCTCACATGCCGCCCAGATGTCCAGGCCGTCCATCGCCTCGGCGAACTCGGTGATGAGGTCGTGGGTCTTGGCCAGCAGGTAGCGGTCGAGGACCTGGGACGAGTCATAGCGGTCCTGGGCCTGGTAGCCGGTCTTCTCTCCCGCGGGGCCGTCGGCGGCGTTGGAATATGTGGCGAAGAACTGCCACGTGTTCCACAGCGGCAGCACGACCTGGCGGACACCGTCGCGGATGCCCTGTTCGGTGACGACGAGGTTGCCGCCGCGCAGGATCGATGAGGCCATGAGGAACCAGCGCATGGCATCCGAGCCGTCGCGGTTGAAGACTTCGTTGACATCGGGGTAGTTGCGCAGAGACTTCGACATCTTCTGCCCGTCGGAGCCCAGCACGATGCCGTGGGAGATGCAGTTCGTGAATGCGGGACGGTCGAAGATCGCTGTGGCCAGCACGTGCAGCAGGTAGAACCAGCCGCGGGTCTGTCCCACGTATTCGACGATGAAGTCGGCTGGGAAGTGGTTGTCGAACCATTCGGAGTTCTCGAACGGGTAGTGCACCTGGGCATAGCTCATCGACCCGGAGTCGAACCACACGTCGAAGATCTCCGGGATGCGCTGCATCACCGATCTGCCGGTGGGGTCGTCCGGGTTCGGACGGGTCAGGTCATCGACCCAGGGGCGGTGCAGGTCGACGTCCCCGGAGTCGTTGCGCGGCAGACGACCGAAGTCGGCCTCGATCTCGGCCAGGGACCCGTACACGTCGGTGCGCGGGTGGGCCGGGTCGGATGAGATCCAGACGGGGATCGGCGACCCCCAGAAGCGGTTGCGCGAGATCGACCAGTCGCGGGCGTTCTCGAGCCATCTGCCGAACTGTCCGTGCTTGACGTTGTCGGGCACCCAGTTGATCTGCTCGTTGAGTTCGACCATGCGGTCCTTGAATTCGGTGACACGGACGAACCAGGACGACACCGCACGGTAGATCAGCGGGTTGCGGCAGCGCCAGCAGTGCGGGTAGGAGTGTTCGTAGGATTCGTGGCGGACCAGCAGCGCACTGCGCGATTCCATCGGACCGGTGTGGTTGCGCAGGTCCTTGATGATGGCCCTGTTCGCGTCGAAGACCTGCTGGCCGGCGTAGTCGGGAACGGTCGGGTCGAAGCGACCGGCATCGTCGACGGGCCGGGCCGCGATGATGCCGTAGGAGTCCGTGAGTTCCTTGTCCTCTTCGCCGAAGGCAGGCGACTGGTGGACGATTCCGGTGCCGTCTTCGACCGTGACGAAGTCCGCGGCGAGGATCGTATGCATGTTCTCGCCGAATTCCGATTGCGCGCCCTCGAAGTAGGGGAAAGGAGGCTCGTAGGCGGCACCGACGAGTTCGCTGCCGGGGAAGGAACGCAGGATCTGCGGTTCCGCACCGAGCTCACGGGCGTAGGCGCCCAGGCGCGCCTCCGCGAGGATGAGGGTCTTGCCCTGCAGCTCCTCGGCACCATCGGCGCCGGGAACCACAGCGACCAGCGGAATCTCCGGGTTGACGGCCACGGCCTGGTTCGACGGAACCGTCCAAGGGGTCGTCGTCCAGATGAGGACCCACTCATCGGTTTCCTTGAGCTTGTACCCGATGGTCACTGCCGGGTCCTGACGCATCTTGTACACGTCGTCGTCCATGCGCAGCTCATGGTTCGACAGCGGCGTCTCGTCCTTCCAGCAGTAGGGAAGGACGCGGTAGCCCTCGTAGACCAGGCCTTTGTCCCAGAGCTGCTTGAACGCCCAGATGACGCTTTCCATGTACTCGACGTTGAGCGTCTTGTAGTCGTTGTCGAAGTCGACCCACCGGCCCTGACGGGTCACATACTCTTCCCATTCCTGCGTATAGCGCAGAACCGAGGACCGGCAGGCATCGTTGAAGGCGGCCAGACCCATGCGGCCGATCTCGGACTTGTCGGTGATGCCCAGCTGACGCTCGGCTTCGAGCTCGGCGGGCAGACCGTGGGTATCCCAACCGAACCGGCGGTCGACCTTCTTGCCCCGCATCGTCTGGAAGCGGGGGACGACGTCCTTGACGTAGCCGGTGAGCAGGTGGCCGTAGTGCGGCAGCCCATTGGCGAAGGGAGGACCGTCGTAGAAGACGAACTCGTTCTCACCGTTCTCGCCTGCCTCCCGCTGGGCGATCGAGGCTTTGAAGGTGTCGTCTTCCTGCCAATAGCGCAGCACAGCGTCTTCGATGGCAGGGAAGTTCGGGGAACTGGAGAGTCCGAACGTCGAGGTCGAAACCTTGGGATAGAGAGGCTGGGTCATGAGCGTCCTTCTGGGTCACTGCGGTCACTGTCACGAGGACGACAGTCTGCCGCGGTACCACCTCGCTTATCCGCATTCCGACCGGTTCGGGTCAGTCTGCGGATCGCTCATTGACTCAGACGATGACGGGTCCACCCGTCCGGGTCTACTGAGAACTCGGCGCTTGGGACGCCTGCTCCGTTCTTCCGGATGCTCCCCGGTGATGGCCGGATCGATGCATGACAATCGTATACCGTCGACTCCGCCCGAGACCACCCGGCAGGCACTCGCCGAGGCGGCCCCGGCAGGAGCCGTGAGTGCTCACAGCCCCCGGTTGCGGGCGACCTTGTGCTGAGCGGCCTGGGCGATGGGCCGGATGACCATGAGATCGACGTTGAAATGGTGGGGCCGGGTGAGCGTGTACACGACGGCGTCGGCGACGTCGTCGGCGGTCAGCGGGTTCTCGACCCCGTCGTAGACCTTCGCTGCTTTCTCCTCGTCTCCGCCGACGCGTTTGTAGGTGAACTCATCGGTGGCGACCATTCCCGGGGCGATCTCGATGACGCGTACGGGTTCGCCGGCGAGTTCGAGTCGCAGGGTCGCCGCCATCGAGTGGGTGCCGTGCTTGGCTGCGACGTAGCCGCCGCCGCCTTCATAGGCCTGATGGCCCGCGGTCGAGGACATGACGACGATGTCCCCGCGACCGGAGTCGATGAGAGCCGGCAGCAGAGCCTTGACGACCCGCAGGACACCGAGGACGTTGATATCGAACATGTCGCGCCATCCGTCGACCGATGCCTCGGCGACGGTGTCGGTTCCGAAGGCGGCACCGGCGTTGGCCACGAGCGAGTGGACGGCTCCCCCGGCGAGCACCTGCTCGGCCATGGACGCCACGGCGGCGTCATCGGTGAGGTCGGCGACGATGTAGTCGGCTCCGGTCTCCTCGGCGAGTGCCTTGAGCTTGTCCTCACGGCGGGCCACAGCCACGACGTCCCAGCCCTGTTCACGCAGCTGCCTGACCGTGGCGGCGCCGATTCCGGAACTCGCTCCGGTGACTACTGCTCTGAGAGTGTCCATCTGTGTTCTCCTCTGTCGGGATTGCGAACCAGGATCGGATCGCGGGGACGTCCTGTTCGGAATTCAGTCTACGGAGTTCGGCTCGCGACCGGGAGCGGTGTCTTCGCGGTCGAGATCGAGGTCGACCGGTCTGCTCCGGGCATGATCGGGCGGGGCGAAAGCGGCCTCGGCCGGGGTCGTCGGCGCGCTCGGGCGGGAGTTCTTCGCACGCGGACGGGATTGGTTCGCGCTCGGTCGAGGATGCGGATTGCGGGGTCCGCCTTCGCCGAAGACGGCTCGGAAGCCGGGAATCTTCACAGCCAGCCAGGTGATAGCGGCGCAGATGATCGCGTACGCAATCGGCATGATGACGGCGTGGAGGAGGACACCGGGGACGGTGGTCGGCAGACCCATGGCATTGCGCAGCGGGTAGAGCAGCAGCGGATGGAGGAGGAACACACCGAAGGAATACGGGTAGAAGCGATGCAGGAGCTCGAACCCGGACCGCATATGGAAGTGCAGGAGCAGGTAGGCGGACATGGAGGCGATGACGACTCCGGGGGCGAGGTATTCGTAGGGGAACATCCAGGGTTTCTCACCGGGTCCCAGACCGGCCCACACGGCAGTTCCGGCGATCGCGACGATGAGGCTCGCCCAGGCCAGGACGGCGCCCCTGACGGACAGGACGATATCGCGCAGCACCCAGCCGAGGATGTAGAAACCGGCCATCGGCAGGAACCGAGTGGCGATATTGGCTTCGCCGACATCGAAGATCATCGACACCCATTGGTCGGCCATGCCGATGCCGAGGAAGATCAGGCCGGTCCCCCACTGCAGCCGACGGGAACCGTGGACGCTGAGGAGGCGGAAGAAAGGCGTGAGCAGGGTCAGTCCGGCGAGGACGTAGAGGAAGTAGAGCTGCACGAAGGGGGACCCGGTGAGGATCGCGATGCCCGGATTCCAGGTTTCGTCGTCCGGCTGCAGATAGAAGCGACGGAACAGAACGTAGACGACGGTCCAGAACACCAGGGGGATGCCGATGCGCCAGACCCGCTTGGACAGGAACTTCCGCGGTTTGCCGCCCCGGTCGGGATCGAGCGCCAATGCACCGGAGATCATGATGAATACGGGTACCGACCACCGGCAGGCGGAGTCGATGGCGTTGGCCAGCCACCAGTCGGGACCCATGCCAGTGAAGTTCTCTTCGACGACGGTGCCCAGGGAATGGATGGTCACGACGGCGATGATCGCGATCGTCCGAGCCGGATTCATCCACGCGGTCGACGTGGGCGGCGGATTCTCTGTCGGAATTCTGTCCAAGGGCGCCATGCGACCATAATCTCATTGCCTGCGGCCAAAGCGTCTCACCACGTCTTCAGAGTGTGAGACGGCCCACCTCGTCGACCGAGGCGAACCGAGGCACGAGTGCTCCTTTCACTGTCCGGCGAGGTTTCGCGCGGTCGCGGGTGCGAACCGGTTTGGCCGATCGCGAACCGGGTGAGAAAATCAGCAACTATGAACACACCTGCCTTTTCGGACTCGACGCACGAGTCAGTGAACCTGCCTGAGAAGCCGGCCCTCGAAGGCCTGCGGGACAAATGGGACGCCGCGTGGAGCGAGCAGAACGTCTACGCCTTCGACGTCGACACCGATCGTGAGCAGGTCTACTCGATCGACACTCCCCCGCCGACCGCCTCGGGGTCGCTGCACGTCGGGCACGTGTTCTCGTATACGCAGACCGACATCATCGCCCGCTACCAGCGGATGACCGGCAGGAACGTGTTCTACCCGCTCGGCTGGGACGACAACGGACTGCCGACCGAACGCCGAGTGCAGAACTACTACGGAGTCACCTGCGACCCCAGCAGGCACTACGACCCGGACTTCCAGCCGCCGGAGAAGGCTCCGAAGAATTCGCGCGACTTCGTCAAGGTCTCCCGCCAGAACTTCATCGAACTGTGCGAGAAGCTCTCCGCTGAGGACGAGAAGGTGTTCGAGGACCTCTTCCGCTCCACCGGCCTGTCCGTGGATTGGAAGTACACGTACCGCACGATCGATGACGATTCGCGGGCCGTGAGCCAGCGGGCCTTCCTCACCGATCTCGAAAACGGCCACGCCTACTCCCAGGACGCCCCGACCATGTGGGACGTGACCTTCGGCACCGCGGTGGCTCAGGCCGAACTCGAGGACCGTGAGCGCGAAGGCGCCTATCACAAGGTGAAGTTCTTCCCCGAGGGCGCTGACGGCCTGGCCGACACTTCGGCGGAGCCGATCATCATCCTCACCTCCCGCCCGGAGCTCATTCCCGCCGTCGTGGCGCTCGTCGCCCACCCCGACGACGAACGCTATGCCTCCCGATTCGGGACGAACGTCGTCTCCCCTCTCTTCGGCGTCAGCGTCGAGATCCGCGCGCATGAGCTTGCGAAATCAGACAAGGGCACGGGCATCGCCATGGTCTGCACCTTCGGCGACCTCACCGATGTGACCTGGTGGCGCGAACTCGATCTGCCGACCCGAGCGGTGATCAACCGCGGCGGCCGCCTCAACCTCGAAGTGCCGGAGTGGATCGCCGACTCGCCGAAGCCCGAGGCGAAAGGCAACTACGAGGCGCTGGCCGGAAAGACCACGTTCTCTGCCCGCAAGGACATTGCGCAGATGCTCATCGATTCCGGTGACCTCATCGGTGAGATCGAGCCGATCACCCACCCCGTCCCGTTCTACGAGAAGGGCGACAAGCCGCTGGAGGTCGTCACCAGCCGCCAGTGGTACATCCGCAACGGCGGTCGTTCGGCCGAGCTGCGGGATGCGCTCATCGCGCGCGGCCGAGAGATCGAATGGCATCCGTCATACATGCGCTCCCGCTACGAGAACTGGGTGGAGAACCTGCACGGCGACTGGCTGGTCTCCCGGCAGCGTTTCTTCGGTGTCCCCATTCCGCTGTGGTACCGCCTCGACGCCGACGGTCAGCCCGATTACGAGAATCCGATCGTTCCCGAATCGCTTCCCTGCGATCCCATCGCCGAGGCTCCTGCCGGCTTCACAGAGGACCACCGCGATATGCCCGGAGGGTTCACCGCCGACCCGGACGTGCTCGACACCTGGGCGACGTCGTCACTGACTCCGCAGCTGCTCGGGGGCTGGTCGCGGGATCAGGAGTTCTTCTCAAAGGTCTTCCCGTTCGACCTGCGCCCGCAGGGGCACGACATCATCCGCACCTGGCTGTTCTCCACCGTCGTCCGAGCGAACTCGCTCAATGACGCGGCACCGTGGAAGCATGCCGGCCTCTCGGGCTGGATCCTCGATCCGGACCGGAAGAAGATGTCGAAGTCGAAGGGCAACGTCGTGGTGCCCTCGGACATCCTCAGCGAGGCGAAGCCGGGATACGGCCCCGACGCGGTCCGCTACTGGGCTGCCAGTGCGAAGCTCGGTGCCGACACCGCCTATGACGTCACGCAGATGCAGATCGGCCGCCGCCTGGCCATGAAGCTGCTCAATGCCTCGAAGTTCGCTCTGGCTCAGGGCGTGCACGCCGGGCTCATCGGTCAGCTCGGCGCCGTCACACACGATCTCGACCGAGCGTTGCTGGCGAAGCTGGCCGACGTCGTCGAACAGGCCGGAACACATATGGCCGCCTACGACTACGCTCATGCTCTCCGTGTCTCCGAGAGCTTCTTCTGGGAGTTCACCGACGATTACGTCGAGCTCGTCAAGGATCGCTCCTATGGCGCTTCGGGCACCGAGGACCAAATGTCCGCGCACGTCACCCTGGCCACGGCCCTCGACGTCCTGCTTCGTCTCTTCGCACCGTTCACACCGTTCGTCACCGAAGAGGTCTGGTCATGGTGGCGCAGAGGTTCGGTCCACCGTGCTGCGTGGCCGGCCGATGAGGCACTGAGCCACCCGGGCTCGTCCGTCGCTCCCGAACTGCTGGCTTCGGTGGCTGCGGCGCTGACCGAGATCCGCCGCACGAAGACCGAGGCCAAGGTCTCGCAGAAGACGGAGATCGCCTCGGTGACCATTCAGGCCCCGGCTTCGGTCGTCTCGGCGATCAAGGCCGCCGAGGGAGACATCAAGGCCGCAGGTCGCATCGATTCCCTGGTGACAGAGGAAGCCGGTGAGGAGATCACCATCGCCGAGATCAGCTTCGTCGAACAGAGCTGAACTGACAACGAACGGGCTGAACTGACAACGAACGGGATCTCCGGGAGAGTCTGAGACTGGGACGGTCCCGGATGAGCCCCACGGCTCCCCTTTCTTCGCATGGTCGGAGGAAGGGCAGCCGTGGGGCTCTTCGCATGTTCCGGAACGGACACACGAACTGTCCGGCTTTCGCGGTCTCTCCCCCGTAATATGGTTGTCGACAACCGAAGAAGCACTGATGTCCTTCCTGATCGAAAGGCCCCCGGGACCGTGAGAAGCGAACTCTTTTCCAAGCGCAATGCCGAGATCCAGAACCAGGAGCGGTGGACCCTCCAGTCGAACAAGATGCTGCGTTCGGTGGTCACGCCGAACGCTCCGATGATCGC
The DNA here is from genome assembly GCF_011617705.1 of Brevibacterium limosum. NCBI lineage: Bacteria > Bacillati > Actinomycetota > Actinomycetes > Micrococcales > Brevibacteriaceae > Brevibacterium > Brevibacterium limosum. Next base: position 2,249,966 of record NZ_CP050154.1, read on the forward strand.
CACCAAGGGGGCCATGGTCGCTTACCAGGGAGATGTCCACTTCACCCACCAGGGTTCGAAGTCGGTCGGTCAGTTCATGAAGAAGGCCGCCACCGGCGAGGGCGGCAATGTCATGCGCGTCGAGGGACACGGAGAGGTCTTCTTCGCCCGGGAGGCCTCGAACATCTTCATGATGGCTCTCGAGGGGCCGCAGGACGCGCTGACCGTCAACACCGCGAATCTGCTCGCCTTCGACGATGCTCTCAGCTGGGAGATCAGACGCATCAAGGGCGGTGTCGGTGCGATGGTCAGCGGCTCGGGACTGTTCAACCTCGAGCTTGCCGGACAGGGGACTGCGGCCATCGGCTGCAAGGGCGAGCCCATGGTCCTCGACTGCTCGCAGCAGCCGACCTTCGTCGACCCGCAGGCCGCCGTGTGCTGGTCCTCTGCACTGGCCCCGCAGATCAAGACCGATGTCAGCGTCGGCACGTTCTTCGGCCGCGGTTCCGGCGAATCCGTGCAGCTGGCCTTCCACGGCCCCGGCTTCGTCGTCGTCCAGCCCGCGGAGAACGCCGTCTACTCGGCCGCCACGAGCTGACAGCACTCTTCTGACACGCCCCCGGCCAGCTGATGTGACGGCGAGCCGGGGGCGCCGTCGTCCATGCCCCTCCGGCGTCGACGGTGCATCCCGCACCCGCCCTGGCACACTGCCCTGCTGCAGCGAGGTGTTTTGGGAGAACCGGTGAGTGATGCCCAGGTGCCGGGAGGTTATGCCACCTGCAGGGCGACAAAAGCGCATCGATGAGTGACGCTCGATCGGTCGGGAGCGATGCACAATCAGATGGTGAGCAGCGGCACGTGATGCTTCCTCACCAGCAAGGTCGAGTCTCGGGTCTTGCCGGCGGTTCAGGCTGTGGGGACGGTATGCTCGCGGCCGCCGCGCTCGACTCGGTACTTACGGAAAGTCGGAAAGATCGCGGCACAGGCGAGTACGAGGACGACGACCGCGATCCCGCCACCCGCCGAGGCGACCGTGGTGTCAGTGACGGCCGCGACGGAGCCGTGGAGAACGTCCGCGATACGAGGTCCGCCGGCAACGACGACGATGAACACGCCCTGCATCCGACCGCGCATCGCATCGGTGGCCGCCTCTTGGAGCATCGTCTGCCGAAACGCTCCGGAGACGATATCGGCTCCGCCGCCGAGGGCCAACGCGCTCAAGGCGATGACAAGTGCGGTCAGCCAGAAGCCGGACGCGAGTTCGAGAGACAGACCGAAGACCGACATGGCCGCGCCCCAGACAGCGATTGCGACGATGACAGCGAGACCTTGGCGCTGCACTCGTGAGACCCAACCGGAGAAGATTCCCGCGAGGGCGCTGCCGCCGGCCAGTGCGGCGAAGAGCAGTGAGAAGACGATGCCGCCCTCGGGCGGGCCGTCGAAGGTCTCCGCGGCGATCTGCGGGAAGAGTGCCCGCGACATTCCGAAGACCATCGCAATGATGTCGACAAGCAGCGAGACCATGACGACGGTGTTCGTCCTCAGATAGCGGAATCCGTCGACGATGCCTTTGAATCCCGATCTCGTGTCGGGCTGTTTCTGCGGAAGCAGCGAAGGAAGCCGAATCACTGCGTAGAGCGTGGCGAACAGGAACACGGCGTCGATGACGTAGAGCATCTGGTACCCGAACAGCGGGATCAGCGCCCCGCCGAGGACGGGCCCGACGACGGCGCCCAATGTCATCACGGTCATATTCAGCGAATTCGCTGCGGGCAGCAGTTCGAGCGGAACGATCGACGGTATCAAGGCGCCCTTCGCAGGCTGATTGAGGCCGAAGAACGCCTGCTGCATGGAGAACACCGACAGCAGCAGCCAGACATTGTCGATGCTCAGCACCGCAAGGAGCGCAAGCATCGCACTGGTGACGATCAGACCGGCGGTCGAGATCACGAGCAGCCTGCGCCGATCGATGACATCGGCCAGCGACCCGCCCCACAGTCCGAAGACGATGAGCGGAACCAGACCGAACCCACCGGCGAGGCCGACATAGCCGGAGGACCCGGTGATATGGAAGATCTGCGCGGGAATGGCCACGACCGTCATCTGTGCACCGATGACGGTGACGATATTGGCCACCCACAGCCGCCGGAAGGACGCGTAGCGCAGCGGGCGTGTGTCAGCCAGGAGTCTCATGCGTTACGAGACTCAGGCAGATTTCTTGTTCGTCCTGTTCCGTGACTTCGGCACGAGGGTCGGGGCGACGTTGGATTCGACGACGTCCTTGGTCACGACCACCTCGGCGATGTCCTCACGTGAGGGCACATCGAACATGACCGGCTGCAGGACCTCTTCCATGATCGACCGCAGGCCGCGTGCACCCGTACCGCGCAGAAGAGCGAGATCGGCGATGGCTTCGAGCGCCTCGGTCTCGAACGTCAGCGAGACGCTGTCGAACTCGAACATCCGCTGGTACTGCTTGACCAGTGCGTTCTTCGGTTCGGTGAGGATCGACATGAGCGCTGCCCGGTCGAGGTTCGATACGGTGGCCAGCACCGGCAGACGGCCGATGAATTCGGGGATGAGACCGAACTTGAGCAGATCTTCCGGCAGGATGTCCGCGTACAGGTCCTCTTCGTCGTTCTTCGACTGCAGCAGGGCACCGAAGCCGATGCCGTGCTTGCCCTTGCGACCGGCGACGATCTCTTCCATCCCGGCGAACGCGCCGGCGACGATGAAGAGCACATTGGTCGTATCGATCTGCAGGAAGTCCTGGTGCGGGTGCTTGCGTCCGCCCTGCGGAGGGACCGAGGCCTGAGTGCCTTCGAGGATCTTCAGCAGTGCCTGCTGGACGCCCTCACCGGAGACATCACGGGTGATCGACGGGTTCTCCGATTTGCGGGCGATCTTATCGATCTCGTCGATGTAGATGATTCCGTGCTCGGCACGCTGGATATCGAAGTCCGCGGCCTGGATGAGCTTGAGCAGGATGTTCTCGACGTCTTCACCGACGTAGCCCGCTTCGGTCAGCGCGGTGGCATCGGCGACGGCGAAGGGGACATTGAGCCGCTTGGCCAGAGATTGGGCCAAATACGTCTTTCCCGAGCCGGTGGGCCCGACGAGCAGAATGTTCGACTTCGCGATCTCGACGTCGGAATCGTCGCTGCCCAGCGTCTTCTCGTCGCCCGACTGCAGGGACCGGATGCGCTTGTAATGGTTGTAGACGGCTACCGACAGTGCCTTCTTCGCCGGTTCCTGACCGACGACGTATTCCTGGAGGAAGTCGAAGATCTCACGCGGTTTGGGCAGCTCGAGTTCGGCCTGCTCCGGGCTGGATTCGCTGAGTTCCTCTTCGATGATCTCATTGCACAGTCCGATGCATTCATCGCAGATGTAAACACCAGGTCCGGCGATGAGTTTCCGAACCTGCTTCTGAGACTTCCCACAGAAGTTGCATTTGAGCAGGTCTGCTCCGTCCGCACTGCGAGCCACTGTCACAACCTTTCGCCAGGACGCTTGGCCCCAACTCTACCGCTCGTGTTTCCTGTACCTCAATAGCTTCCCATACGTGGCTGACACGAGCCCCAGCCAAGCCTCGGTGTGTCGGAGGAAGGAACCGAGAACGGGTCCGCGCGATCGCAATCACACGAACCCGTACCCAGCGTTCACCAGTCCTCCGACAGGTGATCAGTTCGCGTTCTTGCGCGAGGTGAGCACCTGGTCGACGAGACCGTAGTCCTTGGCCTGCTCGGCTGTGAGGAAGAGGTCGCGTTCGATGTCGTTCGAGATCTGCGAGGCCTCCTTGTTCGAGTGCTTGGCCAGAGTGCCCTCGAGCCATTCGCGCATCCGCAGCACCTCAGCGGCCTGGATTTCGAGGTCAGAAGCCTGTCCCTGACCCTGGCCCTGCATCGCCGGCTGGTGGATGAGCACGCGCGCGTTCGGCAGCGCCAGACGCTTGCCGGGGGTTCCGGCGGCCAGCAGCACGGCGGCGGCAGAGGCGGCCTGACCGAGGCAGACGGTCTGGATCTCCGGCTTGACGTACTGCATCGTGTCGTAGATGGCCGTCATCGCGGTGAATGAACCACCGGGCGAGTTGATGTAGAGGGTGATGTCGCGGTCGGGATCCTGCGATTCGAGGACCAGCAGCTGAGCCATGACATCGTCGGCGCTCGTGTCATCGACCTGCGCGCCGAGGAACACCACGCGGTCGTCGAACAGCTTGGTGTAGGGATCCTGGCGTTTGAAGCCGTACGGCGTCCGCTCTTCGAACTGCGGCATGACGTAACGCGCCTCGGGCATGTATCCGGCGGTCGAGCCGGCATTGAAGTTCATCGAGTTCATTCCTTGACTCCCACTCAGTTGTCGTTGACGTCGGACGCGCGGGTGACCATCTTGTCGATGAAGCCGTATTCGAGCGCTTCTTCAGCGGTGAACCAGTGGTCACGGTCGTTGTCCTTGAGGATCTGCTCGAGCGACTTGCCGGTCTGCTGAGCGGTCAGTTCCGCCATCTGCTTCTTCATGTGCAGGATCAGCTCGGCCTGGATCTTGATGTCCGTGGCCGTGCCGCCGATTCCACCCAGCGGCTGGTGCATGAGGATGCGGGCGTGCGGGGTGGCATAGCGCTTGCCGGGGGTGCCCGATGACAGCAGGAACTGTCCCATCGAGGCGGCCATGCCCATGGCCACGGTCGAGACATCGGGCTTGATGTACTGCATCGTGTCGTAGATGGCCATTCCGGCGGTGACGGATCCGCCGGGCGAGTTGATGTAGAGCGAGATGTCCGCGTCGGGATCCTCGGCCGCCAGCAGCATCATCTGCGCGCAGATGGCGTTGGCGTTGTCGTCACGCACCTCCGAACCGAGCCAGATGATGCGCTCCTTGAGAAGACGATTGAAGATGTGGTCGTCGAGACCCATTCCCCCACCGGCGTCGAGGCCGACGGGAGCTGTCGTGTCGTATGCGCTCACGTTTCACTCCTGTGTTCTGTGGATGGCTTGTTATGGACTCTAACCGCTCTCCCCCGGGTTTTAGTCCGCGGCGAGGCCTGTGTTCGCCCTCAGCGTGATCGGGACCTGCGGATATGCAGAGACGGTGGGTACGGATCACGATCCGTACCCACCGTCTCATCAGGATTCCACCGCCGAGGCGGCGCTCCCTCAGTTCTGTTCGGCAGCCTCTGCGGGTGCTTCGTCTGCGGCTTCCGCAGTCTGCTCGTCGCCTTCGGCGTCCGCGGACTCGTCGTCACCGGCGGAGGTGAAGGCCTCCATGTCGACGACGTTTCCTGCGGTGTCCTTGACCGTGGCACCGGCGAGGACGGCGGCCAGAGCCTTGCGACGCGAGACCTCGCCGACCAGGGCGTTGACCTGGCCGGAGCTGTCGAGCATCTGGGCGAACTCGTTGGGGTTCATTCCGTACTGCTGCGAAGCGGAGATCAGGTACTCGATGAGCTCGGGCTGGCTGACCTCGACGTTCTCGGCTTCGGAGACGGCATCGAGGATGAACTGGGTGCGCAGGTTGCGCTCGGTCTCCTCGGTGACCTCCTTGCGGTGCTCGTCATCGTCCGAACGGCTCTCGGCCTCGAGGTGACGCTCGACCTCGTCGGTGACGACCTTGGCCGGGACCGGGACGTCGAGAGTCTCGATGAGGTGCTCGAGGACCTTGTCGCGCGCCTGGACGCCCTGCTCGGTCTCCTTGGACTTGCCGGCCTGGACGCGCAGGTCCTCACGCAGTTCGTCGATCGTGTCGAACTCGCTGGCCAGCTGGGCGAAGTCGTCGTCTGCCTCGGGCAGTTCGCGTTCCTTGACAGCACTCAGGGTGATCTTCACCGTGCCCTGTTCGCCGGCGTGGTCTCCGCCTGCGAAGGTGGTCTCGAAAGTGGTGGTCTCACCGGCGGAGAGTCCGTCGAGGGCTTCGTCCATGCCTTCGAGCATCGTTCCGGCGCCGACCTGATAGGAGATGTCGGACGCGGTGTCGATCTCCTCATCGTCGATGGTGGCGACGAGGTCGAGGGTGACGAAGTCGCCCTCGGCCGCGGGGCGGTCGACGGAGACGAGGGTTCCGAAGCGGGTGCGCAGCTGCTCGAGTTCGGCGTCCACATCGGCGTCGCTGACCTCGATCGGGTCGACTTCGATGTTGATCGTGTCGTAGGCAGGCAGTTCGACCTCGGGACGCACGTCGACCTCGACGGTGAAGCCCAGTTCGCCGTCTTCGGTTCCGTCGAGACCGGGAACCTCGGAGATCTCGACCTCGGGCTGGCCCATCGGCTTGAGTTCGTGCTCTTCGACCGCGTTGCGGTAGAAATCGTCCAGACCGTTGTTGATGGCTTCCTGGATCACAGCAGGACGGCCGATGCGCTGGTCGATGATGCGCGCGGGGACCTTGCCCTTACGGAAACCGGGGACGGTGACCTGGGCACCGATGGTCTTGTATGCCTCGTCGACGCTCGGCTTGAGTTCGGCGTATGGGACTTCCACGCTGATCTTGACCCGGGTGGGGTCGAGTTGCTCGACGGAGCTCTTCACAGTGTGACCTTTCAGATTCGACAGTCATGCATTTTCGGTCATCTCCGACCTGATCATCCGGGTTCGTGACCGCAAACGGCCATCTCACAGCCTGATCGGTCATCTCGTGACCTCAGAGGGAGCGAAAGTCCACGAATAGTTCGCGCACGTCCGCAAGACGCAATCACCTATGTTACGCGAAACCCCGCCCGTTACGCGAAACCGGGGTGATTTCACGAATCGGCTCCACCTCGGTGCCCGTAGAGCTCGTCGAGGGTGATGATGACGTTCGCCGCTGTCCATGACAGCGGGGCCACCGAGGCCGGGGCTCCGTCGTCGCTGATCTTCTCCGGCAGGGATCCCGCACCGGTGCGGTGGCGAGAGAGCCAGTCGAGGATCGACTCGGCTTTCTCGCGCCGCCCGAGGCGCGCGAAGGCCGAGGCCCATGAGCGAGGTCGACGGAGTCCAGCTGGAGCGGTCGCTGATCCACCCGTGCCCGGGCTTGATGCCACCAGCCGGCTGTTCGAGCCGGTCCCAGACTCCGGCGAGGATGTCGGGCTCGAGCGCATAGACCCCCTCCGCCGCATCCGGCACGAGTCCGGCAGCGGGCAGGTAGGCGACGGACGAATCGCTCCCGCCCGAGCTCGGGTAGCGCTGCATCCCGTTGGCGCCGAAGGTCCGGGCGAAGGTGTCACGATAGTCGTCGACGGCACGCCGGACCGTATCCGCTCGCCCGCCGAGGCGGCTCCACAGCTGCCCATCCGCCTTCGTCAGCACAGCAAGGGAGTTCATCCCGACCAGGGTCGGCCCGGCCAGACCGAGAGTGACCTGTGACTCTCCGACCTCCCAATAGTCCGGGCCGACTGGGGGCAGGCTGCGACCGTGGGCGGTGAGGTCGAAGAGACGCCGGCTGGTCCGTCGCAGCAGATCATCGAGTTCGCCGTCGAGGATTTCCTGCTGCCTCCGCGCGGGGCCGGGATCGGCGAGGTTCGGCATGACTCGCGACCGGGCGGGCAGGTCCCGTGCGGATTCCGCGCCGAGAGCCTCTCTCACGCCGGAGCGAGTGTAGGCGGCCGTGACCGAGCGGACCGGGTCGGGTCGTCCTGCCTCGGCGAGGGCTGAAGCGATCGCCGCGCCGAAACCGATCGCACCGAACCTGACGGCGGCGCCGGTCAGCAGTGCTCTCCGGCTGGGCCGTGCAGAGGTAGGCGCGGCTCCCAGGCGCCTGCCGCGGCAGGGTCGCCCTTCGGTGGTCATGAGGAGGAGCATACCCGTCCGAATACGAGAAAACCGGCCTGATCAAGTGATCAGACCGGCCCGCGGAGGGGATGACGGGAATCGAACCCGCACCATCAGTTTGGAAGACTGAGGCTCTACCATTGAGCTACATCCCCGTGTTGCGAGTTCGACTATAGTCGAGAACTTCCTCGACCGCCAAATCGACATTCGGTGACCTGCGTCACCCTCCGGGTCGCGGTGTGAAGTGCGTCGCATCGGCGGGTTTGCTCGATTCGCAAGGTGCAAGTCCGGACCCGGGTGTGGTTAGATAGGAGCCGTCGCGGGATGTGGCGCAGCTTGGTAGCGCATCTGTTTTGGGAACAGAGGGTCGCAGGTTCAAATCCTGTCATCCCGACAGACTCCAGCCGCCCGGACCAGTTGGTCCGGGCGGCTTCTTCAATCCACCGCACGCCGGGCCGACGCCCGAGCTGCCGCTATTCCTCGAAGTCGATGACCTGACGGACGACCGTTCCGTCGGAGAGCGCATCGAAGGCCGAGTTGAGATCGTGCAGCCTGATCGTGTCCGAGATGAGCTCTTCGACGGGCAGCTTTCCCTCCCGCCACAGCTGGGCATAGACCGGAATGTCTCGGCTGGGCACCGCCGAGCCGAGATAAGAGCCGACGACGGTCCTGGCCTCGGCGGTCAGGGTCACCGGGGTGATGTGGGACTGCGCGTCCGGGGCGGGCAGTCCCACGGTCACCGTCGTCCCGCCGACGGCGGTGGCCGCGAACGCTGTCTCGAATGCGCGCGCATGTCCCACGCATTCGATGACGACCGGAGCCTTCCGGTCGCCCAGCTGCTCGGGAGTGAAGACCTCGGCGGCTCCGAGCTCCTTCGCCCGCACGAGCTTCTCGGGGTTCGCGTCGACGCCGATGACGCCGGCGGTCTCGATCGACAGGGCAGTGATGAGCGCGGCCATCCCGACCCCGCCGAGGCCGACGATCATCACTTCGTCGTCCGGTCCGGGTCGGCAGGCGTTGAGGACCGCTCCCCCACCGGTGAGCACGGCGCAGCCGAGCACAGCGGCGATCGAGGCGGGAACATCGTCGTCGACGGGGACGACGGATGCGCGGTTGAGCACCGCGTGGGTGGCGAACACGGAGGCTCCGAGGTGGTGGAGCACCTCAGTGCCGGTGTCGTCGTGGAGACGCACCTTGTGCCCGTCGAACGGCAGCGTCCCGGCGCCGTTCGTCGCACTGCCGGGGGTGCAGGGCAGTTTGCCGTCGGTGCGACAGTTCGCGCATTCCCCGCATCGGGGCAGGAACACCGTGACGACCTGTTGGCCGATCTCGAGATCATCGACGCCGTCGCCGAGCTTCTCCACAACACCCGCACCTTCGTGTCCGAGCAGCATCGGCAGGGGTCGCGGTCGGTTCCCGTCGACGACGGAGAGGTCCGAGTGGCAGACCCCGGCGGCCCTCATTCGAATGAGCACCTCGCCGGGGCCGGGTTCGTCGAGCTCGAGGTCTTCGACCGTCATCGGCTGCGACCGAGCGAACGGTCGGGGCCGGTCCATCTCTCGCAGCACGGCGCCTCGGATCTTCACAGTGTTCTCCCCCTCACAGAGCCTGCTGGCCCTGTTCCTCGTAGTCGCCCATGATCTTGATTCGCCGTTCGTGGCGCTCATCGCCGGAGAACGGTTCGGCCAGGAAGGCGTCGACGATGGCGATCGCCTCGTCTTCGGGGTGCTGACGGGCCCCGACGGCGACGATCTGGGCGTTGTTGTGCTGACGCGCCAGCTTCGCGATCTCCGGGTTCCAGGCCAAGGCGGTGCGCGCTCCCTTGACCAGGTTCGCGGCCATCTGCTCACCGTTGCCCGATCCGCCGATCACGACGCCCAGGGCGTCGACTCCGGCGGCCTGATCATCGACGACGGCCTGGGCCGCGGCGATGCAGAATGCGGGGTAGTCATCCAGGGCGTCGAATTCATGGGCGCCGTGGTCGACGACTTCGTGGCCGGCCGTCTCGAGGTGAGCTCTGAGGACCTCCTTGAATTCGAATCCGGCGTGGTCGGTGCCGAGGTGAACCTTCATGTGTCTGCCTTTCGCTGATCCTCATCGGATCGTTCTGATGCTGTTTGCCGTAAGTATCGGTGAGGGGCCGGTCTCAGTCGAAATTCGGGCCCTGATCGCGGGTGCGCTTGAGTTCGAAGAATCCCGGCGTCGAGGCGACGGCGACGACTCCGTCGAAGAGCCGTCCCGCGTCCTCCCCCTTCGGAGCGGGAGTGACGACGGGGCCGAAGAACGCGGTTCCCGCAACTCGGCAGATCGGGGTGCCGACGTCATCGCCGACCAGTGCCAGTGCTTCGTCGTGGGAGGCCCGGAGCTGTGCGTCATAGTCCTCGGTCTTGCCGTACTTCATGAGCTCGGCGGGCAACTCGAGCTCGGCCAGTGCCTCGGACACAGCCTTGTCGAAGTCCTCCTCCCCACCAGGGTGGATGCGGGTGCCGATCGCCGTGTAGAGCGGTTCGGCGATCTCGTCACCGTGTTCGGCGATCGCGGCGGTGACGATCCGCATGGGGGCCAGAGCCCGGTTCATCAGTGCCCGGTAGTCCTCCGGAATGTCCTTGTCGCGATTGAGGAAGTTCAGGCTCATCGGGCGGAACTTCACGTCGACGTCTCGGACCTTCGCCACTTCGAGTCCCCAGCGTGAGGTCATCCATGCCCATGGGCAGGCCGTATCGAACCACAGGTCGAGTGTTTCTCTGCTCACTGTCTCTCCTCTTCCGTTCGCTTGCGGGCCCCGTGCCGGGCACCCATCGTGTCGTTGCTCAATCTACCAAGACCCGTCGAATGCGGGGACAGCGGTCGAATCGCGATCAGTGCCGCCGATATCGCACCAGTCGCGCATGTCCATGAAAGAATGACCGAGTACACCCGGTTCCCGAAGCGAAGGTCACCTCACTGTGCCGCAACACAACCTCACCCGCGACGAAGCACGCGAACGTTCTGCCCTCGTGGACGTCTCGAGCTACGAGCACACTCTGATACTCACGGGAGAGGGTGAGAGTTTCCGCGTCCGTTCGCGCATCCGCTTCACTGCAGCACCGGATTCGATGACGTTCATCGATGCCATCACCGCCAGTGTCGAGCGCGTCCGCCTCAACGGCACAGACCTCGACCTCGCCGCGGTGGTCGCACCGGCCCGCATCAGCCTGCCCGGTCTCGCCGCTGAGAACGAACTCATCGTCGACGCCCATTTCTCCTATATGAACACCGGAGAGGGCCTGCACCGTTTCGTCGACCCGATCGATGACGAGGTCTACCTCTACTCCCAGTTCGAGGTCCCCGACGCCCGCCGTGTCTTCCCCGTCTTCGAACAGCCCGATATCAAATCTCCGTACTCCTTCACCGTCGTCGCCCCGGAGAAGTGGACCGTCGTCTCGAACTCTCCCACTCCGACGCCGAGCGATCCGAAGGAGACCTTCGCCGAACTCGAGGAGACTCCGGTCGCGGGCATGGCAGTGTGGCAGTTCGCCCCCACCACGCCGATCTCGTCCTATATCACCGCGATCATCGCCGGTCCCTATGAGTCCGTGCATTCGCAGCTGACGTCCTCCGACGGATCGATCGTGCCTCTGGGCCTGTACTGCCGGGCCTCGCTGCTCGAGCACCTCGATGCGGAGAAGCTGTTTCGGATCACGAAGGCCGGTTTCGAGTTCTTCGAGCGCGAATTCGATGTCGCCTACCCGTTCGAGAAGTACGATCAGCTCTTCGTCCCCGAATTCAATGCCGGGGCGATGGAGAACGCCGGAGCCGTGACGATCCTCGAGAACTATGTGTTCCGCTCCCGTCCCACCGAGGCTCTGGTCGAACGCCGGACGGTGACGATCCTCCACGAACTGGCTCATATGTGGTTCGGCGATCTCGTGACCATGCGCTGGTGGAACGATCTGTGGCTCAACGAGTCCTTCGCCGAGTTCATGTCGACCCTCGCCACAGCCGAGGCCACCGAGTTCGCCGATGCGTGGACGACCTTCGCCACGATCGAGAAGTCCTGGGCCTACCGCCAGGATCAGCTGCCGAGCACGCATCCGATCGTCGCCCCGATCCAGGACCTCGCCGATGTCGAGGTCAACTTCGACGGAATCACCTACGCCAAGGGCGCCTCGGTGCTCAAACAGCTCGTCGCCTGGGTCGGTCGTGACGAATTCTTCTCCGGTCTCAAGAACTACTTCGACAAACATGCGTGGTCGAACACCGAACTCTCCGATCTCCTCGCCGAACTCGAGGCCACCTCGGGACGGGACCTGGAGAGCTGGTCGAAGCTGTGGCTCGAAGAGTCCGGAGTCAACCTCCTCGAAGCCGCCGTGACCACCGAAGCCGCCGAAGGGGTCACGGCGGACTCGGAGACGACCGAACAGACGATCTCGAACCTGCAGGTGACCCAGAAGCCCTGGTCGATTCCGGGACAGCCCACCCCGTCGCTGCGCCCTCACCGGCTGGCCGTCGGCTTCTACTCGGACAACGGGCAGGGACGTCTGGAACGCACCCATTCGTTCCCCCTCGACCTCGACGGAGAATCCGCCGAGGTCACCGAGGCCCAGGGTCTGTCCCTGCCCGATGTCATCGTCGTCAACGACGCGGACCTCAGCTATGCGAAGGTCCGCTTCGACGCCCGCAGCATGGACACGGCGGCGCACAGACTCGGCGACTTCGACGATTCACTCACCCAGCTGCTCGTCCTGGCCACACTGTGGGATGAGGTCCGTGACGGTGAACGCCCCGTCCGCGACTACATCGACACGGTGCTCACCCACCTCAACGCCATCACGCATTCCTCCGGACTGCTCACGCAGATGCGTCAGCTCGACACCGCGGTCACCTCCTACCTGCCCCCGCAGGAGCGGGAGACGATGCACGCCGAGGTGGCCGATCGTTTCATCGAACTTCTCGAGACCATCGAGGAAGGTACGGATCAGGCCTTCCAATTCGTGCGCGGATTCATCCGTCACGCGACCACGACCGCACAGCTGGATCGGCTGAGGTCCTGGCTGCGTCCCGAGACGGAACGCGTCTGTGGGATCGCGCTGGACACGGACCTGACGTGGGAGATCATCATCGGACTGTGCTCGAACGACGCCGTCGACGATTCGACAGTGGCGGAGATGAGTCGGAAGGACCCCAGCGCCACCGGCGTCCGCCACGCCGCGACCGCACGTGCCTCCAGGCCCACCTCGGCGTCGAAGTCGCAGACCTTCACCCGCATCGTCGACGATGCGGACCTGCCGAACTCCGAGCTCGGGGCACTCGCGCTGGGCTTCGGAACCGGTCTGCAGACCGCCGCCGGGGAGATCATCGCCGCCGAAGCACCGCTGACGTCCTTCGCCGACGAGTACTTCGCACGAGTGGCCGGATGGTGGGAGACCCGCACCCTGGAGATGGCGCAGACGATGACTCTTAGGCTGTACCCGCCGGTGAGTTCTGCCACAGTCGAGGCCACTTCGCAGTGGCTCGATGAGCATCCCTCGGCGCCGAAGGGCCTGGTGCGGCTGATGCGGGAGAATCTCGCGGACGCCGAAAGAGCCCTGCGGGTTCAGCAGGTGTCCAGCGCTTCCAAGGGATCATTGAACCTCACCCGTTAGTCTCGGAGGCATCATGACTTCTGACGCAATGGAATCCACTGTTCAAGCTGCAAGCGACTTCGACTGGTCCTTCCTCCTCGGTGCCCCGCTGCGGATCACCGTCATCATCGTCGGGGCGTTCATCGTCAATCTCATCGTCCGCCTCTTCATTCGCCGTTTCACGACGGCTGTGGCCAAGGGCACGGTCGGCAGCGAGAAGGCCGACGGTGCCGGTTTCGCGAAATTCTCCGCCACTGCCATGGAAGCGCAGCGGACCGGGATCGATCAGCAGACGATCAAGGAACGACGTGCGCAGCGAGCGAAGACCGTCGGACGGATGCTCTCGTCGGTGACGACGATCCTCATCAGTGTGATCGCCACGCTGATGATCCTCGATGCGCTCAGCTTCAATATCGCGCCGATCCTCGCTTCGGCCGGTATCGCCGGTGTTGCGATCGCCTTCGGTGCTCAGGAGCTCGTCCGCGACTACCTGTCGGGATTCTTCATCGTCATCGAAGACCAGTACGGCATCGGTGACACCGTCGACCTCGGCGAGGCCGTCGGCGAGGTCGAGGACGTCGGACTGCGTCGCACTCAGGTCCGGGACCTCACCGGCACCCTCTGGCATGTGCGCAACGGCGAGATCCTGCGCGTGGGCAACCTCTCCCAGGGCTGGGCCCGAGCAGTCCTCGACATTCCCATCGACTACCGGACCTCGATGGATGAGTATCGTGAGATGACCAAGGAGATCACCCACACGCTGCGGAAGGATCCCGAGATCGACAAGGCGATGATCGAGGCCCCGGAGATCGCCGGTGTCCAGTCGCTGTCGGGTTCACACCGAGTCATCCGCACGATGGTCAAGACCAAGCCGAACCTGCAGTGGATGGTCGAGCGCGCCTTCCGCGCGGAGCTCATGACAGAGATGGCCAAGCGCGGCGGACAGATCGGAATGATGCAGGAGACGGTCCTGCGCACCCTGCCGGCGACCGATGCCGAATCGACCGAGACCACAGCAGGCTCGTCGGCGCCGCGAGAGAAGTCGGCCGTCGGCGCCGCACCGACCACACGCTCGTACAAGACTGCCGCAGACGGGAAGCCCTCGCCGCTGCCCAGCGGCGATGAGATCCGCGGCACCGTCCAGGAAGACTCCCCCAGTGAAGGAACGAACGATGACGCAGACGACTGACGGCTCCATCTTCGACGCCGTCGGCGGACATGACACGTTCACCCGCCTCGTCGATGTGTTCTATCAGCATGTCGATGCGGATGCTCAGCTCATCGCGATGTATCCGGACGGCCATGAGCTGGAGGGAGCGAAGCACCGTCTGCAGATGTTCCTCGAACAGTATTTCGGGGGTCCGTCGACGTATCAGGAGCAGCGGGGGCATCCGCGACTGCGGATGCGGCATTTCGACTATCCGATCGATTTCGATGCCCGGGATCGCTGGCTGCGCTGCATGCGTGCGGCTCTCGACGATGTGAGTCTGCCGCCGCTGTACGACGAGATGTTCTGGGACTACTTCCAACGGGCGGCGACCGCCATGGTGAACACGAATCCGAACATCCGCTGATGACGATCCGCTGACTGCAGCAGAGTGCGGCCGCATTCCTCGTCGAATGCGGCCGCACTCTGCGTCTGAGGGGTTCCCTGGTTCGACAGCTGTGGGCTCTTCGGCTGTGCTGTTCGGCTCCGGTCCCGCTGCGCTCAGCCGCGGGCGCGTGTGAGCAGATGACCGCCCGGTGTGATGAGACGCAGCCAGCCCGCGGATTCCATGATGCGCAGCTGCCGGTCATCATCGTGGCCGGCAGGCGGGACGAAGCGCAGAGCGGTGGCACCGAATGCGAGTCCTCCGGGCATGACGGCGCCCTGCTCCCCCGGCATCTCCCGTGACCAGACTCGGGAGCGCAGGGCCTTGACCGCATGACTTCCGGACCCGTCGGGGGCGCCGGAGCTGATCTCAGCGATTCCCGCCGCCGCTGCTTCGTGGAGTCGCCCCACTGAGATGGTGTCGTGTTCCTGCCAGCCTCCGCGCGGCGGCGCGATCCCGGTCCACGATACGAGCACGGAGTTCGGAGGCACGGGCAGGCTTGTGCCGTTCTCATCGCGGGCGAAGCGATCGAGGAGGTTCGACAGCGGCACCGCCTCGTCGAAGCCATCGAGCTCGTGATCGTCCAGACGCAGCGTCCGCATCGCCAAGACCAGCGGCGTCGAATCGCCCAGGCCGTGCGGGAACAGCGGGGCAACGGTCGCGGCGAGGACGTCCGAGGCGACCTGCAGCCGCATCGCCCCGTCGGAATCCACGCGGTGGGCCAGCGAGGTGAAGGCAGAGAGGTCCCGCATCGCCAGCGGGTCGTTGATGTGCAGAACGGTCATCGCCGGGTCCTCCGCAGCGGCACGGGCGTGCCGAGCACCGATTCCATCGCTTCGGTCTCGGCTTCGGTCAGCCGGCGTGGTCGGCCGGTATCGATGTCGATGAAGACGATGACGGTCTCGGCGACCGTGTATGTGCGCGTTCCGTCCGGTTCGCAGACGACATAGCCCACCGTCACCGAGGCGGGTCTGACCTCGCTGATGACGAGATCGACGGCGATGGGTCCGGTGCGATAGGGAATCGGGGCACGGTATTCGATCGCGTGGGAGGCCACGAGCAGCTCGGTCGACGCCGATGCGGCGGCGAAGATCGTCGGAATCTCCATCCCGCTGACCGTTTCGGTCACCCCGTGCGCTCCGGGAGTGGTCGGTGCATCCGAGCTGTGTGTGGGAGAGCCGAGGGCACGGACGCGCGCTTCTTCCAGAAGTTTGAGCTGGGTGACGTTGTTGACGTGGCCGTACGCGTCCATATCACCCCATCTCAGTTCCAGCAGCACGCGGGTGAATTCTTCGAGAAGGGGGTTGATGGCGCCTGAATGCATGTTTCCCATCATGCCACCTTCATCTTGCCGATGCCGCACGCGATAGGATCGTGACTCGTACGCATCATTGGCACTGTCATCCGAGGGAGAAACCCATGACCGACGAAGCATCCATCGAAGCGGAGGCGAACGTAGCACGGTTGCACGAGATCCTCGATCTGCGCAAGCTCGAATTCACCGCGGCTTCCAGCGAAACGGACTTCTTCATCGGGCACAGCCAGTACAAACCGGACGGTCGGGTCTTCGGCGGGCAGGTGCTCGCGCAGTGTGTCGTCGCTGCTGCGGCAACGCTTCCCAGCGACCGGCTGATCCATTCCCTCCACGGGTACTTCCTTCGCGCCGGCGATGTCAGCGAACCCATCGAATTCGGAGTCGAGCGGCTGCGGGATGGTCGTTCGTTCTCGGCGCGCCGAGTGCATGCGTATCAGAAGGGAGCGCCGATCCTGTCGTTGAGCGCTTCCTTCCAGGACGACCAGCCCGGCCTCAGCCACGCCGAACAGATGCCGACAGATCTGCCGGCTCCCGAGGACTGCCCGGAGCTGCTCGACTACATCGGCGACGAAGATTCTCCGCTCGTCAGCGATTGGCTGAGGAAGCGTCCTTTCGAAGTCCGTCCTGTCGAGCCGTCTCTGCACACGTCCGGCATCTCCGATCCTTCGGTCACCGAGCAGCATTCCTGGTTCAGAGCCGGTGCTGCCTTCGGAGACGATCCGGTGCTCAATGCCGCTGCACTGGCCTATGCCAGCGATTTCAATCTGCTCGAGCCGGTTCTGCGTCACCACGAACTGACGTGGCGCACGCCCGGGCTGCGGGTGGCGAGCCTCGACCACGCCATGTGGTGGCACCACCGGGTGCGAGTCGACGACTGGATGCTCTATGTGCAGGAGTCCCCTGCCGCGCAGGGCGGACGCGGACTCGGCTATGGACGCATCTTCGCTCAGGACGGGACCCTGCTGGCGACCGTGGCCCAGGAAGGCATGGTCCGGGTCAAGGAGTTCCGGTGACGCGTAAGGATCCGACGATGATGGATATCATCGGCAGTATCCTCAGTCGGCTGGTGAACGTGGCGCTGTTCCTCGTCATCGGGCTCCTCGCCCTCGTCGCGTTCATGGGACGCACCGATCTGCATGTCGCGGTCGGCGGGCTGCTTGCCGTCGTGTGCGGAATCATCGGCACGTTCCTCGTCCGGCTCCTGTTCAGAGGGATCGCGACCCTCGGCGGTCTCAACAGCCGCTCAGGAGACTGACTCCTGTCACACCTGGGGTGCGGCGCAGGCGAACTCACTTGCGCAGGCGAAGGCGCCTGCAGCGACTGACCGACTCCGAAGAATCGAACCAGCGCTGACGCAGTGATGCCCCGGTCGATATGACCGGGGCATCACTGTCTGGAGCGAAGAGTCGGAACCGAATCGGCTCAGACCGGACGAAGATCAGTCGCGGGTGAGACGGCGGTGCGTGACTCGGTGCGGACGGGCCGCATCTTCGCCGAGGCGTTCGACCTTGTTCTTCTCGTAGGCTTCGAAGTTGCCTTCGAACCAGTACCAGCTCGCCGGGTTCTCCTCGGTGCCCTCCCAAGCGAGGATGTGGGTGGCCACACGGTCGAGGAACCAGCGATCGTGCGAGACGACCACGGCACAGCCGGGGAACTCGAGAAGAGCGTTCTCCAGGGAGCCCAGGGTCTCGACGTCGAGGTCGTTCGTCGGCTCATCGAGCAGGAGGAGGTTTCCGCCCTGTTTGAGCGTGAGGGCCAGGTTGAGTCGGTTGCGTTCGCCGCCGGAGAGGATTCCGGCCTTCTTCTGCTGGTCGGGGCCCTTGAATCCGAACGCGGAGACATAGGCGCGAGACGGCATCTCGACCGAACCGACCTGGATGAAGTCGAGTCCGTCGGACACGACCTCCCACAGCGTCTTGTCCGGATCGATGCCTCCACGTGACTGGTCGACGTAGGAGATCTTCACGGTGTCGCCGACCTTGAGCTCGCCGCCGTCGAGGTCTTCGAGGCCGACGATGGTCTTGAACAGCGTCGACTTTCCGACGCCGTTGGGGCCGATGACGCCGACGATGCCGTTGCGCGGCAGCGAGAAGCTCAGACCGTCGATGAGCAGGCGATCGTCGAATCCCTTCTGCAGGTTGTCCGCTTCGATGACGATGTCGCCCAGACGCGGTCCGGCCGGGATCTGGATCTCTTCGAAGTCGAGCTTCCGAGTCTTCTCCGCTTCGGCGGCCATCTCCTCATAGCGGGCCAGACGAGCCTTCGACTTCGTCTGCTTCGCCTTCGGGTTCGAACGCACCCAGTCGAGTTCGTCCTTGAGGCGCTTGGCGAGCTTCGCGTCTTTCTTGCCCTGCACCTGCAGGCGTTCGCGCTTCTTCTCGAGGTATGTCGAGTAGTTGCCCTCATAGGGGTAGAGGTGACCGCGGTCGACTTCGGCGATCCATTCGGCCACGTGATCGAGGAAGTACCTGTCGTGCGTAATCGCGATGACTGCGCCGGGGTAGGTCTTCAGGTGCTGCTCGAGCCACAGCACCGATTCTGCATCGAGGTGGTTGGTCGGCTCATCGAGGAGCAGCAGGTCGGGCTTCTCAAGCAGCAGCTTGCACAGTGCCACACGGCGGCGTTCACCGCCGGAGAGCACGGAGACGTCCGCGTCCGGCGGCGGACAGCGCAGTGCGTCCATCGCCTGCTCGAGCTGGGAGTCGAGATCCCAGGCGTCGGCGGCGTCGATGGCTTCCTGCAGTTTGCCCATCTCTTCCATGAGGGCGTCGAAGTCCGCGTCGGGGTCGGCCATCTCCTCGGAGATGGCGTTGAAGCGGTCGACCTTCGCCTTGATCTCGCCGACGCCTTCTTCGACGTTGCCGAGCACGGTCTTCTCTTCGTTCAGGGGCGGTTCCTGCATGAGGATGCCCACCGAGTACCCGGGGCTGAGTCGAGCTTCACCGTTGGACGGCTGCTCGAGTCCCGCCATGATCTTGAGAATCGTTGATTTGCCGGCGCCGTTGGGGCCGACCATACCGATCTTCGCTCCGGGGTAGAACGACATCGATACATCGTCGAGGATGACTTTGTCACCGTGCGCTTTGCGCGCCTTGTGCATGGTGTAGATGAATTCGGCCATAGTGGACTCAGGCTATCGGTTCGGCGCCCTCCAGCGCTACTTGACGCTCTGCCTCCACCGGGGATGTCGAACTTCCACCGAGGTTGCACAGCCTCGGCCGAGGTTGCACAGGCTCCGCCGAGAAACGCTCAGCCTCCGCCGAGTGACGGGGCCCCTCCTGAAGTGTCGCCTCCATTCGAGGTCTCTCCCGATCCGCCGTCCCCTGACGTGCCTTCGGTGCCAGAGCCGTCAGTGCCTTCAGAGCCGTCGGTGCCTTCAGAGCCTGAGGTCCCTTCGGAGCCCCCGGTGCTTGCTGATTCGGCGTCGTCTCCGCTCGGCGCGGGGCTCTCGGTCTCGCCGTCTTTGCCGTTGATGTCCTCGCCCGGCAGATGACCGGCACCGTTGGAATCGCCGTCTTCGTCGCGCTTCTCACCCTTCGGCGCCTTGACGCCCTTCGGCCGTTCGACCTCGCCGAACAGGCAGGAACCCGTCGACTCCGTGGGCTGGACGAGGTCGGCACTGGCTTTGCCCGCCCGGATCTCTCCGACGACGCAGCCTTTGTCGGTCTTGACTCCGAACATCTTCGAGGGAACCTCGTTGCCCAGCGGCGATTCGTCGATCGTGGCCTCGAGCTGCTCGGGCTCGTATCCGGCGTCGAGCATCGTGGTGAAGAACTTCTTCGTCGACGGCACCGATTCCTTGTCTCCCGTCAGCGGTTTGAGCGCCTTGAGCACCTTGTCGACTTCGGCGACGGGCTTCGCCTGTGTCTGCTTCGGCTGGGGCTGCGGATCATCGGAGCCGAAGCCCAGAAGTGAACAGCCCGACAAAGCCAGTGTCAGTGCTGCGGCACCCAGCACAGGAACGAGACGCATCTACAACCTCGGCGAGAGGGGACGATTGACAGTCTCACTCTAGCGGATCACTTGTGCCGAGCGCGGCATCGAGACGAGCTCGAAGCGAGGAATCCAGGCGATGATCAGAACGGTGCTGCCGCGTTCGCGGTCTCGCGTGCGATCGGATCGTCTTCGCCTCCCGCGGCCCTGTCGGTGCCGGTGCTGCCTTCAGATGAGACGCTGGTGTCGGCATCGGCGCCGCCCTCGGAACCGGCGCGGCCATCATCATCCGAATCCTTCTGGGCGAAGCTGTCTGTTCCAGTCGCACTGGCGACATCGCCGTGCCCGCCGCCGGGCACCGCGGCAGGCGTTTCGGCAGGGCCCAAAGTGTCCCAGCCCCCATCATTCGTTCCGGAGGACTCCGTGTCCGCCTGTCCGGCAGTGGACTGTGAGCGTTCGGATGCTTTCGCTCGCCGGTAGTGTGCGGTGCCGTATCTCAGATCGGGGCCGATATGCTCGGCGACCACCGTCGGCGAGATTCCGCTTCGCTCTTCAGTGGCCCATTCCCGGTTCCTCAGGTTGCCCGTCACGATCACCGCGGCTCCGGTGCTCAGCGACATTGCGGAATTGCTGGCCAGTTCGCCATAGCAGTCGATGCCGAACCATGAGGTGCCGTCGGTGACGAACTCCCCGGTGTTCTTGTCGACTCGCCAATGGTTCACGGCGAGCCGGAACGAGGCGCAGGCGCGCCCGGACGGCAGCGTGCGCGCGGTGGGGTCTGTGGCGATTGTGCCGGTGACGGTGATCGGGATTGCGGACATCGGAGTCTCCAAATCGGTGCGATGAAACCATACGGTCGTCTGCGTCCGCATGGACTTTCAGTCAGCCCGATGCTGCGGTCCGGTGTCCAGGCACGCGAAATGCCCTGTGGACAGAGGTTCTGCCTCCACAGGGCATCACAGCCTCAGTGGCCGGCGCGGTGTGTTTGAGTCGAAGGTGCGCGCCGGCGTCTCAGCCGAGCATCTCATAAGCCTGTCGATGCTCCCCGATGACAGTCTTCACCGGGTTGAGGTATGAGCTCTGGGCGACGCGACCGACCGCGTCTCGCAGCCTTCCGTCGACCTCAGCGGCCGCCTCTTCGGCGCCCCTGGTCCGCGCCGACTTCGCCATCAGCGAGGTCACAGCAGATCCGATGACGCCGATCACGAGCAGTCCGATGCTGACGATCCAGCACCAGGTCGGCAGAGCACCGGAACCGATCGCGGCGACGAGTGCGGAGGCGATGAGGCCGAGGACCCCGATGATCGAGGCGACGAAGAAGATGATCTGCAGTGCGTGCGCCAACGACCACCAGTTCGGGGCCTGTCGGGTGATCTCCACAGCTGTGACGGCCGAGTCGAGGTTCTCTGACAGTTCGTCCGTGCTCTTCTTCTCTGCTTCTGCGGCCTCGTTCTGCCAGGCCTGTGGCATGGTCGACACGGATTCTGCGATGAGTTCGTGAGCCATGAGCCGCACATGCGAGCTCTGTGCCCTGGTCGTCGCCGGCACCGAGGCACGGACGAGTTCGTCCCGGTCCTGACCGTGTTTGGCGCCCAAGGGGTCGGGCGCATTGCGCTGTGCCCACGCGAGGACGGGATACCCGGTCTTGCGGTAGGCCCGGCGGATGTAGTCGTCGTGAACGGTCTGTGCCACGGCTTCGACTCCGGCAGCTTCCGACATCGTCTCGACGAGTCGGGACGCGCCAGCCAATTCGTCGGGTGAGGCGACCGGTTCACCGAGCTCCTTGCGGATCCGTTTGGCCATGGCCTGCATATCGGCCAGCAGCCTTTCGGCGGCGGCGTCGTTCGAATCGACGGTGTCAGCGAGGATGCTGCGG
This sequence comes from Brevibacterium limosum, assembly GCF_011617705.1. Classification (NCBI taxonomy): domain Bacteria; kingdom Bacillati; phylum Actinomycetota; class Actinomycetes; order Micrococcales; family Brevibacteriaceae; genus Brevibacterium; species Brevibacterium limosum. Next base: position 2,272,000 of record NZ_CP050154.1, read on the forward strand.
ATCTCTGGGATGCCTTCTCGGGTCGCTGCCGAGGAGATGCGCACATTCGTCTCGCTCAGCCCGTCCTCGTTGAGCAGCTGGCGCAGATGGTCACCTGCGGCCCTCTGCTCCTCCGGGCTGAGTTTGTCGATCTGGTTGAGGACGACGACCATGTTCGCGCTGTTCTCGGCGAGTTTGGTCAGGTACTCGGAGTGGAGGGAGAAGTCGGCGTACTTCTGCGGGTCGACGACCCAGAAGACGACGTCGACGAGTCCCACCAGCCGGTCGGATTCGACGCGGTGTTCGACTGCCGTGGAGTCGTGGTCGGGCAGATCGAGGAGGATCAGCCCGTGCAGGCGCCGCTGGTCGTCACCGTCGAGTGCCGATTCGCGCCAGGTGCGGCTGCGTTCGGGCACGTGCAGCCAGTCGAGGACATCGTTTCCGCCCTCTCCCCAGACACAGGCGGTCGGGCGTGAGGTCGTCGGCCGGCGCACACCGACTCGGGCGATCTCGAGACCGGCCACCGCGTTGAACAGCGAGGACTTGCCCGAGCCGGTGGAGCCGGCGAAGGCCACAACGGTGAAGTCCTCCCCCAGGCCCAGGCGATCTTCTGCCCGATCGAGCAGATTCTGGGCATCGGTGCGGACGTCTCCGGCGAGTTTGTCATCGCTCAGCGACAGCGCATGTCGGATGCCTTCGGCCAGATTCCGGATCTCGGTCTGTGCAGAACTGTTCACAATGCCACCTCAAGTCGTTCACCGGAGGCGCGCAGGGCGCCCGCTTGCCGCGCCGGTACCGCGGATAGTCTCAGAGCGTTGTCGAAAGGGGTCCGGCAGCTCGCGACGATTCCCACAGCGGCATCGAGGAAGCGCTGGCGGATCGAGGAGATGAGCCCGGCGGCCTCGTCCTCTCCGAAGATCGTCTCTGCGAGGTTGAGTGCGACTCCGGCTCCCTGCCGGTTGCCCTGCCCCACATCGCGGCTTTGCTGCGGATCCCAGAAGGCGGCGTATTCGACGACTGCGCAGACGCCGGCGACACCGAAGGAGAGGATTCGGGCCTTGGACTTCTTGCCCTGACCGATATCGCGCACGAGCGCATTGACTTCGTCGGACCAGGTGCTCACGGCCGACTTCACCGCGTCCTCGAGACCTGCCCCGACAGTTCGCAGTTCGGGCTGGTCCTCGATGAGGGCGGCTCCGGCGGCCGTATTGCGCCATTCGGCGTTGACCTCATCGACCACGTCGATGGCCTGTTCGCGCAGTGAGACCGCGGCACTGCGCAGAATCGCCACGTGCAGAGGAGTGGCCGCGTCATGTTTGCCGGTGACCGCCGCCGAGATGCGATCGCGCATTCGGGCCATGGTCGGCTCCAGACCGCGGAACAGCTGTCCGGTGCCCACGAAGTCCTGCCAGCGGGCATTGACCTCCCCGTGCAGGACGCGACCGTCAGAGAACACCTCGACGAGTCCCGACTGCGCGGATCGGAAGCTCTTCTCCAACGAACCGGCCAGAGCGGAGTGCGCCTGTTCCTGAGTCTCGGCGAAGTCCGCGAGTTCGCGGACCCGCAGCGGCAGGGCCGCGACGGCGCCGGTGAGCGTGCGGTTGCGGATGCGTTCGAGGGAGGTTCCCTCTGTGCCGACCTGGGAGATCCAGGAGCGTATCGGATAGATCGCCGAATGCGGGAGCAGTCCGTCCTCGAGTTCGAGCTCGGCGACGGAGAAGATCGGTGAGTTCGCCAGTCCCGCTTCAGAGAGCAGACTCGACAGATGATGCCTGACTTCGCGGTTGGCTTCGGGCGGAACCCGGTCGAGGACGATGGCCACGGAGGTGCTTCGCGCCGCCGCTGTCTTCAGCAGCGCCCAGGGAGCGGCATCGGCATACCGGTTCGCCGTGGTCACGAAGAGCCACAGATCTGCGCTGAGCAGCACCCTGTGCGACAGCGCACGGTTCGTTTCTGAGATGGAGTCGATATCGGGGCAGTCGAGGATGGCCGTGCCCGGTTCGATGTTCTCATCGGCGATGAGAACGACTCCGGGCACGCTCGACTGCGGATCGGAGCTGCGGGGCAGGTCCGGCAGGTAGTGTTCTGATTCGAAGAATTTGGAATCGGCCGGGTTGAAGATGACGACCGGGTTGCCTGTCGTCGGTCGACGCACTCCGGCAGGACTCACGTTCCGGCCCACGAGCGAGTTGACCAGTGTCGATTTGCCGGCACCGGTCGATCCGCCCACAGCGATGAGGAACGGCGTCCGTGAACTGTTGATCCGCGGCAGCAGGTAGTCGTTGAGTTCTGCGGTCAGCGTCGAGTGTGCTGTGCGAGCGTCGGCGAAGTCTTCGCTGCGCAGGGTGAAGCGCGTCTCCGAGACTCGCTTGACGATATCGTTCAACGCTTGGCCGACCGGCGGCGTCACGGCGCTCTTGCTCTCAGTCATCACGCCTCCACTCTCTATGTTTTCCCAGCTCGGCACCAACTGCCACGCCGTATCGGCGCGGATTTGCTCACGGTCAGCACGGATCAGGCATTCGCGTCTCAACGGCGCGTCCGGACATGAGAAGCGCCCCCGGCGGGGCTCGAACCCGCGACCTACCGCTTAGAAGGCGGTTGCTCTATCCGACTGAGCTACGGAGGCTCAAATATCGTAACCGATGCTCGGATGAGAACAGAAAGCGGCCCCGGTTCAGGTTGGCTGTCTCAGTCGCCGCCTCGAACCGGGGCCGGTTCGCTGCCGTGGAATACCGGCAGGGACATCTCAGTAGTGACGGGCCGCGTTCTCCATCGACTTGCGCACTGTCACAAAGGACACGACGACCACTCCCGTCATCGCAAGGATGACAGCCACAGCTTCGATGCCGAAGGCGAAGTCGACGATGATCGGGAAGAACCCTGCGAGCATGAAGCCCAGCAACGCGACCAGCGTGAGTGCCGTGGCAATTGAGAAGAGCTTTGCACCATTCATTGTCCATCTCCTTCGATCGGCGCATCCGATGAAAAAAGACTAACCCCAGACACGGCTCACGTCACTGAAAATTTGAGAAGAATTCGCCTCAGTCGTCTCCGCGGGCGTCGATCGCCTTCTCCAGGCGCTCGAGTTTGCCGTCGATCTCGCCGGAGTAGCCGGGCCTGATATCGGCCTTGACCACCAGCGACACCCGGGTGCCGAACTGGCCGACGGCCTCGGTGGCGTCTTTGATGACCGCGAAGACTTCGTCCCATTCGCCTTCGATGGTCGTGAACATCGAGTCCGTGCGGTGCGGCAGACCGGAGTTGCGGACGATCTCGACGGCCGCTGCCACGGCGTCGTGGACCGAAGCATCGGCCCCTTCTCCCCCGCTGGGGGCGACTGAGAAAGCTGCGAGCATGGTGGTGATCCCTTCTTTCCGATGCGGTGGGGAACCGATCGGCTCCCCACCGCTCTTTCTGTCTGACTCGGGTCGGTCGGCTCTGCTCAGGCCTGAGCAGGCACTGTCACGATGAGCGAGTCGCCCTGCCCGCCGCCGCCGCAGAGGGCGGCGATTCCCGTGCCGCCGCCTCGGCGCTGGAGTTCGAGGGCAAGGGTGAGGACGACTCGTGCTCCCGAGGCGCCGATCGGGTGGCCCAGTGCGACGGCCCCTCCGTTGACGTTGACCTTGTCCTCGTCGACGCCGAGGTCCTTGGCGCTGGCCAGGCCGACGGCGGCGAAGGCCTCGTTGATCTCGTAGAGATCGAAGGAATCGGCTGCGACGCCTTCGCGTTCGGCAGCGACCCTGATGGCCTGTGACGGCTGGTGCTGGAGAGTCGAATCGGGCCCGGCGGTCCATGCATGGGACCGGACTTCGGCGAGGATCGGAGCGCCCAGCTGTTCGGCCTTCTCACGCGACATGACGACGACAGCGCAAGCCCCGTCGGAGATCTGGGAGGCATTGCCGGCGGTGATCGTTCCGTCTTTGCGGAAGGAGGGGCGCAGCTTGGACAGGGAGTCGACGGTCGTATTCGACCGCACTCCCTCATCGACGGAGACGGTGACATCGCCCTTGCGCGAGCTGATGGTCACGGGAACGATTTCGTTCTCGAAGGCCCCGGACTCCTGCGCCGCGGCGGCTCGCTGGTGCGAACGAGCAGAGAACGCGTCCTGCTCGGCGCGGGAGAATTCGCGGTCACCGGCGTTGGCCTCTTCGGTCAGTCCGCCCATGGCCTGATCGGTGAATGCGTCCCAGAGACCGTCGTAGTCCATATGGTCCTTGACGACGACGTCGCCGTACTTGTAGCCCGAACGCGACTTCGTGAGCATGTGCGGAGCCTGGCTCATCGACTCCTGCCCGCCGGCCACCACGATGTCGTACTCGCCGGCCCGGATCAGCTGAGCGGCCTGGGTGATCGTATTGATCCCCGACAGGCACAGCTTATTCACCGACACAGCCGGAACGGACATGGGAATACCGGCCTTGACCGCCGCCTGCCGACCGGGACCCTGACTGTTTCCGGCCTGCAGAACCTGGCCCATGATCACGTAGTCGACGTCAGAGCCCTGAATTCCGGCGCGATCGAGTGCACCGGCGATGGCTTCGGCGCCGAGCTCGACGGCGCTGAGTTTCGACAGCTCTCCCTGCAGTCGCCCGAACGGTGTGCGCGCTCCGGCGACGATCACTGCATCAGCCATATTTCCTCCTCGGATTTCCGCGCCCGGACTCTGTCCGCGGCACGTAAGCATTTCGACATCCACCAGCCTAGTCGAGGCCCATGTGGCCTGCATCACGGGGTCCGCTCGGCCCTGCCGGCGGAGCCTCGCCCACACTCTCGCATTCGCACCCAACACTCATGGAGTCTCCGTTAGAGTAGGACGAGGACAGCCTAAGAACACCCCCTTTCCAAGATGACAGGAGTTCGCTTCAGTGACGCCCACCGAAGAATTCCGCACAGCGATGCGCGGCTACGAGAAGAGTGAAGTCGATTCGCGTCTGCAGCAGCTGCGCACCGAGGTCGAGTCGGTCCGCAAAGCCTTGGCCGATGCGCGCAGTCAGGTCATCAATGCAGATCGGGCGAAGCTGCAGATCGCCGGAGAGCTCTCTGAAGCCAAGGCACAGCTGAAGAAGGCTGCCAACGACAACGCAGAGGCCGCCGGTCCTCCCGGCAGCCGCATCGACCATCTCCTCAAGATCGCCGAATCGCAGGCCCGCGAGACCCTGGCTCAGGCCAATTCCGATGCTGAGACGATCCGGAACAAGGCCCGCGCCGAGGCGGCTTCCGCTCGTGCTCGGATGCACACCGAGAGCAATGACACCCTGTCCAATGCCCGCTCCGAAGCCGATGCGATCACCTCCTCGGCCGAGCTGCGCGCCGAAGAGACGATCAAGGCCGCGGAGAAGCGCGCCGCGGAGCTCAGCGCGACCACCGAACGAGAGACCAATCAGGCCAAGGAAGCGAATGCCGCTTCCGCGAAGGAAGCTCGCGAGAGCCTCGATCTCGAACTCTCCGAACTGCGGGCGACTGCGGAGAAGGAAGCTGCAGATCTGCGCGCAGAAGCCAAGGCCGAGGCCGAGGAGACTGTAGCTGCCGCACAGGCACAGGCCGATGAGCTGCTCAAGGCCGCGAAGGCCCGCGATGAGGCGTCGAAGAAGGCCGGAAACGAATTCGACGTCGAACTCGCGAACAAGCGCAAAGAAGCCGAAACCGAACGCAAGAAGCGCTACGAAGAGGCTCAGGCTGAGAACAAGAAGCTCATCGAAGAGGCTCAGGCACGCGCAGCGAAGGCCGACACCGAGGCGAAGGAGGCTGCCGAGCGCGCGGAGCAGACCCGCACCGACGCGGTGAAGAAGGCTGACGAGATCATCGCCGATGGAAAGTCTCGCGCCCAGACGCTCATCGCCGAAGCTCGGGCCACCGCGGAGGCGACCATCGAGGAATCCGCGGCGGAGGCGAAGCGCAATGTCGCCTCGGCACAGTCGCAGGTCGATCTGCTCACGAAGCAGCGCAAGACGATCACCGCTCAGCTCGATCAGCTCCGCTCCCTGTTTGCGATGCCCGGAGTCATGGGCGGCGACTCGGTGGATCCGGCGAAGGCCGAATCGGCTTCTCACGCAACCGAACAGATCGCCGACGGTCAGGAACTCGAAGATCTGCTGGCCGACGATGACTCATCGGATGCAGCGAAGGACGACGCTTCCAAGCAGTCGACCGAGACTGCGAAGTCGACCGACGCCGAGGCTGATCCGGCCGGGGCCGTCGAGTCCGAGGATTCGAAAGCGACTGGAGCTCCGAAGAGCGACGGCGCCGGAGCCGAGGAGAACGGCTCCGCGAAGTCCGACGCCGAGTCGACCGATGATGCGAAGACGACGCCTGATTCGAACACCGCTGCAGAGTCGGCTGCGGACTCCGCCGACGATGATGAGGACACGAAGGGCGAAGACCTGCCCAACGGCGCCACTGACGAGGACACCATCTCGATCAACGCTCAGGTCTCCGGCTCGAAGAAGAACAGCTCGAAGACGTCACGCTCGCGCAACTCGCTTCGCTGAGGCCGACTGAGGCGAATATGAGGAAGGGACCCGCTGTTGCGGGTCCCTTCCTCATTGACGGCCTCGGAGCTCGGTCGACCGAAGACATTCAGCCGACGGGCCTCCGACCGTCAGAACTCACCTGAAGCGGTCGAAGCAGCGCTGATGCCAGTGTCGTCTGCTCTCGACTCCGATTTCGATTCCGTGTGGGGCGTCCTGACGCCACGCCACGATATGGCTGGCACCTGCGCTGACGTCGCGACCACAGCCCGGGCAGACATAGACTTTGCCGGAGTCGTTTCCCTTCACGGTCTGCACAGACCAGGTTCCGTCCGGCAGTGTACGGCTCGTCCTCATGCCTGCCACCGACGCGGACAGGTCGCGGGGAGCCTGCTGCCATTTGTTCTTGCGACGCGAGGATGAAGATCGTGGCATTGAGCCATTGTCTCACGTAGGCTGAAACCCGTGCGTCTAGTCATAGCCCAATGCTCCGTTGATTATGCCGGTCGTCTGACCGCCCACCTGCCGATGGCCACCCGCCTCATCATGCTCAAGTCCGACGGCTCGGTGCTCATCCATTCCGACGGCGGTTCCTATAAGCCGCTGAACTGGATGACTCCCCCGTGCACGGTTCGGCACATCGAGCCCGATGCCGAGCAGACAGAAGCCGGGCTGACCGAGCTGTGGGAAGTCTCGCAGACGAAGACGGGCGACCGCCTGGTCATCTCAATCGCCGAGGTCCTCGCTGACGACACCTATGAGTTCGGTGTCGATCCGGGGCTGGTCAAGGACGGTGTCGAAGCACACCTGCAGGAGCTGCTCGCCGAACACATCCAAGCCCTCGGCGAAGGCTACAGCTTGGTTCGCCGCGAATACATGACGGCGATCGGACCAGTGGACATCCTGGCGCGCGACGATGGGCAGAAGTCGGTGGCGGTCGAGATCAAGCGCCGTGGCGATATCGACGGAGTCGAGCAGCTCACTCGCTATCTCGAACTGATGAATCGCGATCCTCTGCTCAGCCCTGTCCGGGGAGTCTTTGCAGCTCAGGAGATCAAGCCGCAGGCACGTACGCTCGCTGAAGACCGCGGCATCCGCTGCGTCGTCCTCGACTACGATGCCCTCCGCGGTATGGACGACCCGGAGTCACGCCTCTTCTGACCACCCACCGTGAGCCACCTGCTCACTCCCCGGCACACACTCCCTTCGTCGATCAAGCCTCCCCGCATCCGTCCGCCCTCCCCACACACTCCCTCCGTCGATCAAGCCTCCCAGCGTCTATCGGCCGGTCTGCCGATCGCTATATGCGGCCCACCTTGAACGACGGCAGATATCACGCCCCGCAGCGACGCCTGTCGTTCACAACGACACGTCGTCGAACCGCCTCCTTGATCCGCAGGAAGACGTCTGCAGCGAACAGATCACTCCATCTGATGCGGAAGACTGCCCACCCCTCATTGCGCAATGCGTACTCCCGACGTCGTTCGAGTTCGAACGTCTCCTCCGGATTCGCGCCGTCGAGATAGTATTTGCCCGCTCCGTCGAATTCTGCGATGACCTTGGCACGCTCATTTGCGAAGTCGGTCCGGCCCAAGTGCTCGCCGTGTTCATCCCAGACGTCGACTTGCGGTACGAAATCGGGGATGGAATGTTCGACGAATCGCACCGCACAGATCGACTCTGCCACGCTCTCCCGTCGACTGTCGACATTGTCGAGCGCTCTGCGGATCTTCCGGGCGCCTGTGCGCACCGGATGGGATTCGCAGTAGGACCGGATGGGATTCGCAGTAGGACCGGATCTCTTCGATAGTCACGACGGAACTGCGCACAGCCGAATCCAGCACTGCAACGGAGAACGCGAGCGTGCTGTCCCGAGCGACGTCGAGCAACGTCTGCAGAACCGTCGTGACCGGGGCCCCGTTGACGATCTCTCGGGCATTGCGATCGTGGGAGCGTCGTCGCACCGGCATCTTCGCAAGACGCACACCGCTGCGCGGACTCACCGATTCGGCAAACACATCGTCTGAGTCGACAAACGGTATCGACAGGCCATGAACGATCAGTGCGCTGCGGTGAGAGAACACCGCATCCGGCGGCAGCCGATCGACATACGATCTGACGAGGATTCTCAAGTCCTCCGTCCGTTTGCGCAAGCCTGTCGTCTCCTTCGGCAGCGTGGTGGTGGGGGCCACCGCGATCGCATTGACGAAACCGTGGTCCGGGTCCACGCACTCCGCTGTGACAACGTACCTCCCTCGTTCCAGACGTCGCAGACAACATCGTTCGGCCGCTTTGATTCGGTGACAGTCCCATCCTGCCGCGAGCAGCTCGGCCGTCGACACACATCCGTACATGCCATCAAGCATGACCGACCGGCACCGAGAGGGCCAGAGTGAGAAATAGCCCTGTGGACAACCGGCGACTGAACGTCACAGGCCACACGATTCTCTACGTGGTCCTCACCGCGGGTCTGGGCTCCGGCTCGAACATCCGCCGGCGACACCGAATCTGCTGCCAGGTGTGTGTACCGGAGATGCCGAATCCCGTCACCGTTCAAGCGTCAGCGCCGATGTAGTGCCGTAGACCTATGGACGAACGGGGCCGGCGTGAACGGGAGAGGAGAGTACGGGTAGACGGGCCGACGCTTGAACGAGATTCGTTCGGCGGGAGAAATCTCGAGCAGCGGAGTAGAGTGCGGCGAACAGCGGGGCCGACGGCCGAGTGCACCCATGGGAGTGTCGAGAGGCTGAAGGGGTGAAACACTCACGATCGTATGAACGTGCGTACCGTCCGAGGTGGCCTAATCGAAGCTGAGGACGTCTCGCTTCTCGACTCGCTCGATGTGGACACCCAGACTGCGCAGACTCTGAACGAAGTTCTCATAGCCGCGTTCGATGTGATCGATTCCCGACACTTCGGTCACTCCCCCGGCTCGCAGAGCGGCCATGACGAGGCCTGCTCCTGCTCGGATGTCGGAGGCCTCGACTTCGGCACCGGAAAGGCTCTCGCTGCCGGTGACGAGCGCATGATTGCCGTCGATGCGCACTTTGGCACCGAGTCGGGCGATCTCCTGCACAAAGCGCCAGCGGGCTTCGAACAGGTTCTCCGACAACAGGCCGATTCCGTCGGAAACAGAGTTCAACGCAATGACGAAGGGCTGGAGGTCGGTCGGGAACCCGGGGAACGGCATGGTTGCGACCCGGATGGCGTGAGGGCGCTCCGCACCGATGACGCGGAACCCCCGACCCCGTGTCCCGTCACCGAGGATGATCTCTCCCAGGTCTTCGACCGTGGCTCCCGAATCCCGCAGCTTCATCCCGATATTGGGCATGATGTCGAGTCCGACTCCCCGCACGGTCACGTCGCCGGCGCTCAGAGCAGCGCCGAAGGCGTAGGTTCCCGCGACGATGCGGTCCCCCACGGTCCGGTGGGTGACCGGGTGCAGCGAGTCCACACCCGTGATGGTGAGGTCGGAGGTGCCGATTCCCTCGATCTGCGCGCCCATTTCGACGAGCATCGTGCAGATGTCGACGATCTCGGGTTCACGCGCGGCATTGGCGATGGTGGTGGTGCCATGGGCGAGGGTCGCGGCCATGACGAGGTTCTCGGTCGCGCCGACAGACGGGAATTCGAGGACGATCTCGGTGCCGCGCAGACCATCCGGTGCTTCTGCGACGAAGTAGCCGTGGTCGAGATGGACGACAGCGCCCAGCGCTTCGAGTCCCGCCTGGTGCATGTCGAGCCCGCGGGAGCCGATGGCGTCACCGCCGGGAAGAGCCACATGTGCGGCTCGCATCCGCGCGGTCAGCGGACCGAGGACGGAGATCGACGCCCGCATCGCGCGGACGAGCTCGTAGTCGGCCTGGATGCCGACTTCGGCGGGGACGTCGATGCTCACGACGCCGTCTGCGGCATCGTAGTCGACCTCGCAGCCGAGGCGGACGAGCAGTTCGACCATGATCCGCACGTCGAGGATGGCAGGGACGTTGGTGATGGTGGTGCGTCCCACGGCGAGGAGACTTGCGGCCATGAGTTTGAGGACGCTGTTCTTCGCGCCTCTGACATCGATGGTTCCCGCCAGCTGTGCGGGCCCGGTCAAGCGGAACACATCCATCAGGTGAAACGTCCCATCGTCGGATTGAAGCCAGGGGGTGAGGATTCGAGCCACGAAGCCATCGTGGACAGGGATTCGGTGTCCATTGCCAAGGACACGGATCGCGGACGACCGTCCGCTTTGCCGTAGGAACAGTCGACGACGACCGCTTCCGGCAGAACCGAGTACTGCTCTCCGGAGGTGGGCTTGCGCCGCACGAGGATGTCCAGATCCGCCCGCGGCAGCCGGAAAGCCGCGCGCCGGGTCAGAGCGAAGACGGGGTACCAGTCCAGTGAGGCGACCGAGAACACAGCCACTCCCAAACGCCAACGTGGGCGAGAAGAATACTCCTCGCCCACGTTGATGGAACAGTCAAAGGCACCCGAGAGCTTCGAGATCGACCTGCGTCGGATCGTGACGACCACGATCAGAGCAAGCGCGAGTCCTACCAACGAGAGCAGAACGATCAGCAGGACAGAAGGGTTCACGGTTGCCAGTGTAACCTGCGGATCAGAGAAGTTCGGCCTGATCAGCGGCAATGATCACACGGTTGTTCTCCACCGAGAGGAATCCACCATCGGCTTTGACCCTGACGGTGTCCTCTCCGGGGGTGAGAATCCGCGCTTCGCCGTCGGCGACGACACCCAGCACGGGCTCATGGCCCGGCAGGATGCCGATCTCGCCGTCGAGTGTGCGGGCGATGACGCGCTTGGCCTCACCGACCCATACCTCGCGATCAGCAGCCACGACATTCACTTCGAGTGTCGCCATGGCTTACTTCTGCATCTCTTCGTAGTTGCGCATGACATCGTCAAGGCCACCGACGTTGAAGAATGCCTGCTCCGGGATGTGGTCGACTTCACCGGAGCAGATCTTCGAGAAGCCTTCGATCGTGTCGGCCAGCGGCACGGTCGAACCGGGAACCTGGGTGAACTTCTCAGCAGTGTAGGTGTTCTGCGAGAGGAACTGCTCGATGCGACGCGCGCGGTGAACGACGAGCTTGTCCTCTTCACCGAGTTCGTCGACGCCGAGGATGGCGATGATGTCCTGCAGTTCCTTGTTCTTCTGCAGAATCGCCTTGACCTCGTTGGCCACGCGGTAGTGCTCGTCACCGACGATCAGCGGATCGAGGATGCGCGAGGACGAAGCGAGCGGGTCGATCGCCGGGTACAGACCGCGCGAGGCGATGTCACGGCTGAGCTCCGTGGTCGCGTCGAGGTGGGCGAAGGTGGTCGCCGGGGCCGGGTCGGTGTAGTCATCGGCGGGAACGTAGATCGCCTGCATCGACGTGATCGAGTGACCACGCGTCGAGGTGATGCGCTCCTGCAGCAGACCCATCTCGTCAGCCAGGTTGGGCTGGTAGCCCACGGCCGAGGGCATGCGACCCAGCAGGGTCGAGACCTCGGAGCCGGCCTGGGTGAAGCGGAAGATGTTGTCGATGAACAGCAGCACGTCCTGGTTCTGCACATCGCGGAAGTACTCCGCCATGGTCAGCGCCGACAGCGCCACACGCAGACGGGTGCCTGGAGGCTCATCCATCTGGCCGAACACAAGGGCGGTGTCCTTGAAGACGCCTGCCTCATCCATTTCCATGATGAGGTCGTTGCCCTCACGGGTACGCTCGCCCACACCGGCGAACACCGAGGTGCCCGAGTGGTTGTGCGCGATACGGAAGATCATCTCCTGGATGAGGACGGTCTTGCCCACACCGGCGCCTCCGAACAGACCGATCTTTCCACCCTGGACATAGGGGGTCAGGAGGTCGATGCTCTTGATGCCCACTTCGAGGATCTCGGTCTTGGACTCGAGCTCGTCGAAGGACGGAGCCGGACGGTGGATCGGCCACCGCTCGGAGATCTCCAGCTCCTCGCCGTCGGCGAGGTTGAGGCAATCACCGGTGGTGTTCCACACATGGTGCTTGGTCACGTCTCCGACGGGAACGGAGATCGGTGCGCCGGAGTCGACGACTTCCTGTCCGCGGACAAGGCCGTCGGTCGGCTGCAGAGACACGGCGCGGATCAGTCCGTTGCCCAGGTGGAGCGCAACCTCGAAGGTCAGCTTCCGGGTTCCTTCGGACAGTTCCACCGACGTCGTCAGTGCATTGTAGATCTCGGGCACGGAGTCGAGCGGGAACTCGATGTCGACAACCGGGCCGATGACTCGGGAAATCCGGCCGAGGGCAGTGCCCTGTGCCGGAGAGGTTTCCGTTGCTGTGGCAGTCATGGTCTCTTTCTCTCTGCTCTCGCCGGTCAGTCGCCGGCTGCCGATGCCGCGAGGGCATCCGCCCCACCGACGATCTCGGTGAGTTCCTGGGTGATTTCCGCCTGGCGAGCCGTGTTGGCCAACCGGGTGTAGGTCTTGATGAGATCATCCGCGTTGTCCGTGGCTGTCTTCATCGCCGCCTGTCGCGAGGCCTGCTCGGAAGCCGCTGCACTGAGCAGCGCAGACAGAATGCGCGAATCGATGTATCGCGGCAACAGGGCGTCGAGTACGGCCTCCGCACTCGGTTCGAACTCATAGAGCGGGAACGCCGGGGCTTCGGAAGCGCCGCCGGTCTGTCCGCCGGTCGATGCCTCGTCGGCATCGACGACCTCCAACGGAAGCAGTCGCCGGTATTCCGGATCGTGCGTGACGCTGGAGACGAAACGGGTGAAGACGATGTAGATCTCATCGATCCCGGAGTCCTCGGACTCTGGGTCGAAGTTCTCCAACAGCGCCTCACCGATCTCGCGGGCATGCTCGGCCAACGGGTTTTCGGAGATACCTGTCCAGGACTTCTCGATCTTGCGATCGCGGAAGGTGTAGTAGTTCTTGGCCTTGCTGCCGACCGTGAACAGATCCACACTCTTGCCCTCGTTATGCAGAAGCCGAATGAGTTCCTCGGCTTCGCGCAGCAGGTTCGCCGAATAGGCACCGGCGAATCCGCGATCAGGACCGATCACGAGTACGGCAGCATGCTTGACGTTGTCCGACTCCGTGGTCAGAACGTGGTCGACGTTCGACTCGCTGGCCACTGCCGAGACCGCCCGTGTCAGGGCGTTCGCGTAGGGGCTCGCGGCCTGTGAGCGGGCAATGGCCTTCTGAATCCGCGAAGCAGCGATGAGCTCCATCGCCTTGAAGATCTTCCTCAAGGACTGAGTCGAGCGGATCTTCTGCTTGAAGACCCTCTGCTGGGCTCCCATCAGTTCTTCCTTTCGCCGTTACGGAACAGGTTCAACGCTTCTGCCGAACGATCTGCTCCTGCTCGACCTCGTCAGAGGACGCGGCTGCGGTGTCTTCGCTGCCGGCCTTCGACCCGCTCTGATCCGAGCTGGCGAAGTTCTGCGAGAACTCGCCCAGGACGCTCTTCAGCTCTTCGGACGTGTCGTCGTCGAGCTTGAGCGTCTCACGGATGGTCGTGAAGATACCGGTCTTGCGCTCGATGTGATCGTGCAGTTCGGACTCGAAGCGGAGCACGTCTTCGACCGGAATATCGTCGAGGTAGCCGTTGGTTCCGGCGAAGATCGACACGGTCTGCTTCTCGAACGGCATCGGCGCGTACTGACCCTGCTTGAGCAGTTCGGTCAGGCGGGCACCACGAGCCAGATCGCGCTTGGTCGCATCGTCGAGGTCGGATGCGAACATCGCGAAGGCCTCGAGCGAACGGTACTGAGCCAGCGAGATCTTCAGCGTGCCCGAGACTCCCTTGAGAGCCTTCGTCTGAGCGGCACCACCGACTCGCGACACGGACACGCCGACGTCGACGGCAGGACGCTGACCGGCGTTGAACAGATCGGACTGCAGGAAGATCTGACCGTCGGTGATCGAGATGACGTTGGTCGGAATGAACGCACCGACGTCATTGGCCTTGGTCTCGATGATCGGGAGACCGGTCATCGAACCGCCGCCGAGCTCGTCGGAGAGCTTCGCGCAGCGCTCCAGCAGACGCGAGTGCAGGTAGAAGACGTCACCGGGGTAGGCTTCACGGCCCGGCGGACGACGCAGCAGCAGGGACACGGCGCGGTAGGCCTCAGCCTGCTTCGACAGGTCGTCGAACACGATGAGGACGTGCTTGCCGTCGTACATCCAGTGCTGACCGATGGCGGAGCCCGAGTAGGGAGCCAGGTACTTGAAGCCTGCGGGGTCCGAAGCGGGCGAGGACACGATGGTGGTGTACTCGAGCGCACCGGCCTCTTCCAGCGAACGGCGGACGCCGGCGATGGTCGAGCCCTTCTGTCCGACGGCCACGTAGATGCAGCGAACCTGCTTCTTCGGGTCTCCGGTCTCCCAGTTGGCCTTCTGGTTGATGATCGTGTCGATCGCCAGAGCGGTCTTGCCGGTCTTGCGGTCACCGATGACCAGCTGACGCTGACCACGGCCGACGGGGATCATCGCATCGATGCTCTTGTAACCGGTCTGGAGCGGCTCACGCACTTCCTGGCGGTCCATGACGCCGGCTGCCTGGAGCTCGAGCTCACGGCGACCGACGCTGTCGATGTCTCCGAGTCCGTCGACGGGCCGACCCAGCGGATCGACGACTCGACCGAGGTATCCGTCGCCGACCGGGATCGAGAGGACCTCGCCGGTGCGATAGACGTTCTGTTCTTCGGCGATTCCGGAGAACTCGCCGAGGATGACGACGCCGATCTCGCGCTCGTCGAGGTTCTGCGCCAGGCCCAGGGTGCCGTCTTCGAACCGCAGGAGTTCGTTGGCCATGGTGCCGGGCAGACCCGAAACGTGAGCGATACCGTCACCAGCGGTGACGACCTTGCCGACCTCGGCCTTTTCCGAGCTCTCAGGGTTGTACGAGTCAACGAACTTCCCGAGAGCGTCCCGGATCTCTTCCGGGCGAATTGTCAGTTCCGCCATCTGGTTTCCCTGCTTCCTTTTCTCAAATCTTGCGTCCGGCGACCGGTGGGCCGCCGATGCCGGAGAAGCCGGCCACTAGTGTCAACCTGCGAGCTTGCGCTGCACATCGGCCAGTCGATCGGCCACGGTCGAGTTCATCATCTCGTCGCCGACCTGCACCCGGACTCCCCCGATGACCTCGGGGTCGACCTGGACATTGAGGACGAGTTCGCGACCATAGCTGGCCGACAATGCCGCCTGCAGCCTTTCGGTCTGCGACTCGCTCAGCGGTCTGGCGACGGTGACGTCCGCAACCGACCGCTGCTGACGGGCGGCGAGGATATCGCTGTACTGATCGAGCGCCTTCGCCACACGGAGACCGCGCGGGTGCAGAGAGGCCTGTTCGACCAGCGTGATGGTGTCGGGCTGTGCCTTGCCGGAGAGCAGGTCAGACACCAGAGTGCGTTTGCTCTCGTCGGTGGCCTGCGAATCAAGCGCGCGGGACAGCTCGTGGTTGGATTCCAGCAGACGCGCGAAGCGGAAGATCTCCTCTTCGACCTGTCCGAGCTGTCCACCTGCCTGTGCGGCAGCGGCAATCGCTGTCACACCGGCGACTTCGAGACTGGTGACGAGGTCCTGGGTCCGAGCCCAGCGGCGGCTGACTGCCTTATCGCTGATGCGCAGAACCGCATCCGTGATCCGAGTCGAGAACAGAGTCCGCAGCAGCTGCTGCTTCCTCTCGGCCGACTCGGAGGAGTCTGCCAGAGCCTTGCGCAGTCCGACGTTCTCGGCGAGGACGCCGACGACTGCCAGGGTCTCCTCGCCGATCTGTCGAGACTCTCCCCCGGAGATCTCGGAATTCGCGGTCTCGAGGACGGCTTGCAGGGACAATCTGCTCGACTGGAGCATCACGCCCCCTTGACCGGCTGCGCGGACGTGTCGGACTCGAGATCGGAGATGAAGCGATCGACCACGTTGGCCGAACGCTGATCATCGGTGAGAGACTCGCCGACGATGCGCGAAGCCAGGTCCGTCGCAAGAGTGCCGACCTCGGAACGCAGCTGCACCATGGCGGCCTGACGTTCGGCGTCGATCTGAGTCTGTGCCTGAGCGATGATGCGATCAGACTCGGAGTGAGCCTGGGCCTTCATGTCGGCGATGATCTGGGCGCCTTCTTCCTGAGCCTCGGCGCGCAGTCGTGCCGCTTCGGCACGACCGTCGGCGAGCTGCTTCTGATACTCGGCCAGAGCCTGATCGGCTTCGGCCTGCACCTTCTCTGCCTTCTCAATTCCACCCTGGATGCGCTCGGCGCGCTCGTCGAGGGTCTTGTTGAAGGCGGGAAGGACGTACTTCCAGACAACCAGGAAGACGATCAGCAGACAGACGGCACTCCAGAGGATGTCGTAGGCTGCCGGGAGAAGCGGGTTCTCCGCGGAAGCGACGATGTTTACCGGAGTCATCTTTCAGTCCTCTTCGAGATCAGGGCAGGAAGAACGGGGTGGCGATACCGATGAGGGCCAGGGCCTCGATCAGAGCGATACCGAGGAACATGTTTCCGCGCAGGGCACCGGCCATCTCGGGCTGACGAGCGGTTCCTTCGATGGTCTTGCCGATGACGATTCCGACACCGATACCGGGACCGATGGCGGCGAGGCCGTAACCGATCGTCGAGACGCTACCTTCAACTGCGGCGAGCATATCCATAGGATGCTTTTCCTTTCATAATGAAGCCGGGTGGTTGGCCCGACCGTGCAACTCGTGAGTTACGGATCTAGGGGTGCGAATCTCAGTGTTCGTCCGAGATCGCGGCATTGATGTACACACAGGACAGAAGAGCGAAGATGTAGGCCTGCAACACGACGATGAGCATCTCCAAGACGAAGACGAACATGCCGCCGGCGAAGGTGACGATGCCGAAGAACTGGAATCCGTTCGCAGCGTCGAAGAGGAAGAAGCTCGTGGCCGAGAAGCAGAGGACGAGCAGGAGGTGGCCGACCATCATGTTCGCGAAGAGTCGGATCGCCAGAGTGAACGGCTGAGTGACGAACTTCGTGATGAACTCGATCGGGATGAGCAGAATGTGCATGGCCGGCGGAACGCCGGGCAGGATGAGCGCATCCTTGAGGTAGCGGCCGAGGCCCTTCTCTGCGATGCCCGCCCAGTGATAGGTAACGTACACGACGAGGGTGAGGACGATCGGCATGCCGATGACGCCGGTGCCCGGCATATTGAGGAACGGAATGAGCTTCGTGACATTCCAGAACAGGATGCCGAAGAAGATCGCCACGATGAGCGGCATGAACTTCTTGGCCTTCTCCTTGCCCATCGTGTCCTCGGCGATGCCGACGGTCACGAACTCCATGGCGAGCTCCATGCTCGACTGGAAGCGGGTCGGGATGAGCTTCATGCGCTTGGCCCAGACGGCCAGCAGCACGACGACTGCGACGGTGGCGATGATGCGGATGAGCATCACGCGGTTCATTTCGAACGGGGTGCCCTCAAAGAGGAACGAGGCTGGAAAGAACTCAGCCATCGACGGTGCGTGGAAGCCGCCATCTGCAGCATTGACTGTTGTATTCGCGGCGTTGAGTGTTCCCACGTTTTTACTACTCTCCCATGGTCAAGGGCCCTGATGGCCTGGCCTAGGCCCCGCACTGAAATCGAGGCTTGAGGTTCAGGAGCGACAAAGGGCGAAGATCCGCCCAAGCACCGGAACTACTCTACCAACTGTAGAGAGTGACCGACAAATTCATCAGGCTTCTCTGTGCAATTTCTGTCAACGATCTTATCCGACACGTCATTCGGCTCGAAACGCACCCCGCGACGTGTCTCGGACGGGCGCGGAGACGAGGTCCCGGGCGCCTATTCCGCTTCCGGGTCGACATAGGGAACGCGTCCCTTGACGACCGTGATCGCCTCGACGAGCGACGAGCCGATCACCGCGACGACGATCGTGAAGAAGGCGACCGTGCCGTCGAGCCAGACAGCATCCTTGATCCGCCAGATGACGATCATGAAGATGAAGGCCTTGAACAGGAATCCCATGCCGAGGAACCCGGCGATCGCGGTCAGTCCCATATTCCGGCCGACGTACATGATCACGAGGGTGATGATGATGAAGACGGCGGCCAGTCCCCCGCCGACGGCGCCGCCGACTAGCCCGGGAGTGCCCGAGACCAACCAGCCGATGCCCATTCCGAGGGCAGCGACAACGAGGACGAGGATGATGCCGCGAATGAGCAGCGTCCTCCACACGCGGGTCCATGCTGCTTCGACTTCGGTCTCTCGGCGCGGAATCGGGTCGGTCACGAGATTTCCTCTCTGGCTTTCTGACGCATGCGAAGGGGATAGAAGGTGAAGATCAGGGTGATGGCCACGAGACCGCCGATGACCCAGGCCACGAACAGCCAGCCTTTGAACAGCAGTAGCACGGAGCCGAAGGCGATGAGCGCCGTCCACGTATAGAGGATGAGCACCGCACGTGCATGGGAATGCCCCAGACGCAGCATCCGGTGGTGGAGATGCTTGGCATCGGCGGAGAACGGAGACTGGCCGGCGCGCAGTCGACGCACCACGGCCAGACCGAGGTCGAGCAGCGGCAGGAACATCACAGCGACCGGCAGGATGATCGGCATGAACGTCGCGAAGGCTCGCTCCTGGCCGATCAGCGCAGGATCGACCTGCCCCGTGACCCGGATCGTCGAAGCCGCGAGCAGCAGCCCGATGAGCATCGAACCGGAGTCGCCCATGAAGATCCTGGCCGGATTGAAGTTGTGCGGCAGGAAGCCGAGGCAGGCCCCGACGAGGATCGCAGTGATGAGCGAGGCGAGGTTCGCATACGACTCCGGCGAGGCGTCGCGTGCCAGCCAATAGGAGTAGATGAAGAACGCTATGCCGCCGATGGCGACGACTCCCGCGGCGAGCCCGTCCAGGCCGTCGACGAAGTTCACCGCGTTGATGGTCACGAGGACCACGAGGACGGTGACGATGATCGACATCCTCGGTGAACCGATGATCACTCCGCCGAAGGGTATCGACAGCAGCGCCACACCCTTGATCGCCATGAAGCCTGCGGCGAGGGCCTGGCCGGCGAGCTTCGCCATCCAATGCAGATCCCAGATGTCGTCGATGACTCCGAGCAGACACAGCAGACCGGCGGCTCCTGCGATGCCGATGATCGGACCCAGGTCGACGAAGATCCGGTTGAGGAACGGCATCTGGGAGGCGAAGATGAGCCCGGCCAGGAGCCCGCCGAACATCGCCACTCCGCCCAGCCTCGGCGTCGGAACGGAATGGACGTCACGGGCACGCAGAGGTGAGAAGATCTTTCCTCGTTCGGCCACCCGCTTGACCATGGGAGTCAGCAGGTACGCCACGAGGGCGGAGACGACGAGGATGAAGAGGTAGGCGCGCACTCAGCCGTCCAGGTCGATGAGCTCGGGCACGATCTCGCGCAGCTCCTCGGCGGTGATCGGACCGCGCCGCAGGATGCGGGGCACATCCCCGCTGAGGTCGATGATGGTCGAGGACATCCCCGCTTCCCGCACTCCCCCGTCGACGTAGATGTCGACATCGTCGCCGAGCATCTCCTGCGCTTCATCGGCGTTCTGGGCGGCGGGCCGTCCGGAGATATTGGCACTCGACACGGCCAGCGGTCCGGTGCGGCCGAGCAGGGCCAGGGCTGACTCGTCATCGGGCATGCGCACGGCCACGGTTCCATGGGTGTCGCCGAGGTCCCAATCGAGGGAGGGCTGAGCGTTCGCGATGATCGTCAGCGGTCCGGGCCAGAACTTCGCAGTCAGCGCCAGCATGGTCTCATCGACCCCGTCGACGAGACCGAAGACGGTCTCCGCACGCGGGACGAGAACCGGAGGCGGCATGTCTCGACCGCGGCCCTTGGCCGCGAGCAGCGCCGCCACGGCCGAGGCACTGAAGGCATCGGCGGCGATCCCATAGACCGTGTCGGTGGGGATGACGAGCAGATTGCCTGTGTCGACGACTCGAGCGCACTCGTCGAAGACGAGCTCACGGATGTCGGCTTGGCTGACGTCGAATCGTCTCGACACGAGTTCTCCGTTTCGAATGTTCGGGTTGTGGTCTGGGCCGTGCACGGCACGGATTCGTCTCCGGTGTCTCCTACGACGAGCGGCGTGCCACCGTATAGCGGTCGCGTCCAGTGTAGTCCTGGAACGTGGCGGCATCTCTCAGACTGGCCGTGGCTGCCAGCAGTTCACGCGCCCGAGCGCCCTGCTCCTCACTGTGTTCCATGAGGAAGAGTCCACCGGGTCGGAGCATCCGCTCGGCCTCAGGGATGATCAGCGCCGGAATCTCCAGACCCGAATCCCCGCCGTAGAGCGCGACAGCCGGATCGTGCTCGGCGACTTCCGGATCCCGCGGGACTGCCGCATCGGGAACATAGGGCGGGTTCGTCACCACGATGTCGGCACGGTCGCGCAGATCGGGTCGCTCCTCGGTGACCTTCGTCGCATCTCCGGCGATGAACTCGACGGTCGACTCGCCGAGGCGGCTGTGGGCGAGGTTCTCCCGGGACCATTCGAGCGCTGCCGGTTCGAATTCGACGCCGAGGACGTCGACTCCATCGAATTCGGTGGCCACGGACAGCGAGATCGCTCCCGATCCCGAGCACAGGTCGATGACGAAGGGGCGTCGCTCACCGTCGTTCAACGGCGTTGCATCGAGGCCGGCTGCTGCGGACAATTCGACGAGTTCGGTCAGGACAGCTCCGGCGAGGAGCTCGGTCTCCGGCCGCGGCACGAAGACCCCGGGGCCCACCTTCAGCTCCAGGTGCCGGAAGTGGGCGATGCCGGTGAGATGCTGCAGCGGAATCCGTTGCCGACGCAGGTCACAGAGTTCGGCGAATCGCCTGCTCACACCGGCAGGCACGGGGTCGTCGAAGAGTCGGCGGCGGCTCAGAGCCGACCGATCGATCTCCCAAGCGTGAGCGAGCAGTTCGACGGCGTCTGCTTCGGGGGTCGCGATTCCTGCGTCGGAGAGCAGATTGACGGCCCCACGCAGGATCTCCGAGACGAGAGTCGGCCTGACGGTGTCCAGGTCAGTCCCCCAGCGCGTCGAGGCGAGCGGCCTTGTCGGCGTCTCGGCAGGACCCGATGACGGGATCGAGGTCGCCGGCCAGCACCTGGTCGAGGTTGTAGGCCTTGTACCCGGTGCGGTGATCGGTGATCCGATTCTCCGGGAAGTTGTACGTGCGGATGCGTTCCGACCGGTCGACCGTACGCACCTGTGAGCGGCGGATGTCTGCGGCTTCCGCCGCGGCCTCCTCCGCCTGTTTGGCTAGGATCCTGGCGCGGAGCATGCGCATCGCCGCGTCCTTGTTCTGCAGCTGTGACTTCTCGTTCTGGCAGCTCGCGGTGATTCCGGTCGGCAGGTGGGTGATTCGCACAGCGGAGTCGGTGGTGTTCACGGACTGGCCGCCGGGGCCCGAGGAACGGTAGACGTCGATGCGCAGATCGTGCTCGTCCAGCTGGACCTCTTCGGGCTCATCGACTTCGGGGAAAACGAGCACTCCGGCCGCCGAAGTGTGGATGCGGCCCTGGGATTCGGTGACCGGAACTCTCTGGACCCGGTGCACTCCGCCTTCGAACTTCACCCAGCCGTAGGCGCCGTCATCCTTGGCTTTGACAGCAAGGGTGACGTCTTTGTAGCCGCCGAGATCCGAATGAGTGGCGTCGAGGATCTGGCTCGACCACCCCCGCGAATCGATCCACCGCTGATACATCCGCAGCAGATCGCCGGCGAACAGTGCGGATTCGTCTCCGCCTTCGCCGGCCTTGATCTCGATGATCGCATCTCGGGAGTCATCCGGGTCGCTGGGGACCAGGAGATCCTTGAGCTCACCCTCGGCCGTGTCCATCTCTGCCGACAGCCGCTTCGCCTCGGCGGCGAAGTCGGCATCGTCCTCAGCCAGTTCCACGGCGGCTGCGTGGTCGGCTTCGAGTTGGGCGAAGTGCCGGGCGGCCGCGGCGACTCTGTCGAGTTCCGCGTACCGCCTGGTCAGCTTCTTGGCCCGGCCGGCGTCGGCGTGGACCGCGGGGTCGGAGAGTTCCTCCTGCACCCGCGCATGCTCATCGAGCAGAGCGCTGACGCTGGCCGAGAGGGTGTCGTCGACCATCTCAGCTGTTGTCGGTCGAAGACTTCGGCAGCGGGGTCGTCTTCTGCACCTGCATGAGGAACTCGACGTTCGAGCCGGTCTCCTTGAGCTTCGACATGAGCAGTTCGACTGCCTGCTGCTGTTCGAGGCCTGAGAGCAGTCGGCGCAGCTGCCACATGACCTTGGTCTCCTCGCCGGTCATGAGCATCTCTTCACGGCGGGTGCTCGAGGCGTTGACGTCGATGGCCGGGAAGATGCGCTTGTCGGCGAGCTGACGGCTCAGGCGCAGCTCCATATTGCCGGTGCCCTTGAACTCTTCGAAGATGACTTCGTCCATCTTCGAGCCGGTCTCCACGAGAGCCGTGGCCAAGATGGTCAGCGAGCCGCCGCCTTCGATATTGCGTGCAGCACCGAAGAACTTCTTCGGCGGGTAGAGCGCATTGGCGTCGACACCACCGGAGAGGATCCGCCCGGATGCCGGCTGGGCGATGTTGTAGGCACGGCCCAGGCGGGTGATGTTGTCCAGCAGCACGACCACATCGGAGCCCATCTCTACGAGACGCTTGGCGCGTTCGATGGCGAGTTCGGCGATCGTGGTGTGGTCGTCGGCCGGACGGTCGAAGGTCGAGGCGATGACTTCGCCCTTGACCGCCCGCTGCATGTCCGTGACTTCCTCGGGACGTTCGTCGACGAGGACGACCATGAGGTGCGCTTCGGGGTTGTTCTCGGTGATCGCGTTGGCGATCTGCTGCATGATCGTCGTCTTGCCCGCCTTGGGCGGTGCGACGATGAGTCCGCGCTGACCCTTGCCGATGGGGGTGATGAGATCGATGAGGCGGGTCGAGTGCAGCTTCGAGGTGGTTTCGAGGCGCAGACGATCCTGCGGGTAGAGCGGGGTCAGCTTCGAGAATTCGACGCGGCTGCGTGCATCGTCGACGGTGAGACCGTTGACGGAGTCGAGACGGACGAGGGCGTCGAACTTCTCGCGCTTGTTGCCCCGCTGCTCGTTCTCACGCGGCTGGCGGATCGCGCCGGCGACGGCATCGCCCTTGCGCAGTCCGTTCTTGCGCACCATGGATGCCGAGACGTAGACGTCGTTCGGTCCCGGCAGGTACCCGGAGGTGCGGAGGAAGGCGTAGTTGTCGTGGACGTCGAGGATGCCGCCGACGGGGATGAGGACGTCGTCGTTGCGGATTTCCGGCTCGTCGTTGCCGCGGCCGCGGCGCTTCCGATCCCGGCCCCGTCCGCGACGGTTGTTGCCGCGGTCGTCATCGTCGTTGTTGCGGTTGCGACGATCATTGCGGTCATTGCGATCGTTGTTGCCGCCGCGATCGTTGCGGTGTCCGCGGTCGTTTCCGCCGTGGCGGTCGTTTCCGCCGTCCCGGTCGCTGTTGCCCCGGCCGCTGCGGTCGTTGCGATTGTCGTCGGAACGCTCGTTGTTCTTGCCGCGACGGTCATTGTCGCGTCCTCCGTGGTCCTGGCCGCCGGAGCGGTCCTGGCCGCCGGAGCGATCGGAAGTCTCCTCGCCGCTGGTGTCGCGGTCGTCGGTCTGGGACTCGGAGCCCCGCGAACGCGAACGGCTGCGGCGGGAGCGCTGACGATCCTGGTCGTCGTTCGCTTCCTCGGTGGGTGCTCCACCGGACTGGTCTGCACCCGACTCCTTCGCCGACGAGGCGTCGGAGCTCGGTTCGATGATGAGCGCCGGAGCGTCCTCGGACGCGGATGCGGCCGAACGACGCGAAGAGCGACGGTTCGTCGACTCCTGCTTCTTCTCGGCCTGCTTCTCCGCCGACTTCTCGGCCTTCGCGGCCGGCTCGGCGGCAGACTTCTTCTCGGCGGGGGCAGACTTCGCCTCAGCGGATCCGCCCGAATGGCTGTTGATGGCGTCGATCAGTTCGCTCTTGCGAAGGCGACGGTAACCCTTGATTCCCAGCCCGGCAGCCATTTCTTGGAGCTGAGGCAGCCGCAGCGCTGTGAGGCTGCCGCTGCGCGGGGTGGAATCCTGAGTGGTGGTTTCAGACACGAAGGTCCTTCTCCCTCTTTCGGCCGTGCGGCATGTGCCGTTTGCTCACGGCGACGGAAACACCATTGACGGTGCGTTGTGAAAGAAAACCTGCTAAAGAATGAGCAGGAGATGTTCCAGAATGTGTGACATCGGCGACGGACCTGTGAAAAACAGCGGGAAGCCGTGCCCTGTCGGAACACCCACAGTCTACTTGTTCGGAGACGATCTTGCGAATCGTTTCCTCAATTTTCTCGGCTCACCCGATAACCGCCGAGGTCAATCGCGGTGCGCTGAGCGACGACGCCTGCCGGAACGAGGGCCTCGGGCACCGCCTCGGCGAGGACGAGCACCGTCGGCCCGGCTCCGGAGATGACGGCCGGAAGCCCCTCGGCCCGCAGCGAATCGACGAGTGCCATCGATTCCGGATAGGCGCTGCGACGGAACTCCTGATGGAGCTGATCGCGGGTGGCTTCGAACAGCACCCGCGCGTCATTGCTCAGTCCGTGGACGAGCAAACCGGCCCGCGCCGAGTTGTCCGCCGCGATCGCATGATCGATGCCTGCGGGGATGAGCCCCCGGGCGACCTCGGTGTCGAGGCGGAAGGAGGGGACGAGCACCGTGACCGTGTCGAGTGTGCGCACGGGCACCTGCCAGGACTTCACGGGTGCAGACAGCGAGACGGTGAGGCCGCCGAAGATCGCGGGCGCAGCATTGTCCGGATGGCCTTCGACGGCCGTGGCGATCTCCAGTATCCGCTCCCGGCTCAGCCGCACTCCCGTGGCCGAGGCACCGAGTTCGGCGGCGAGGCCGATCCCAGCCACGACCGCTGCCGCCGATGAGCCCATCCCCCGAGAATGGGGAATCCGGTTGACGCAGTCCAGCGACACACGCGGGCCCAGATCGGCCGCGGCGGAGGGGAATTCGGATTCCAGCACCTCACCGATGATCCGCATGATCAGATGCGTGCGATCCCGCGGTAGCACCTCGGCGCCCTCCCCCGTCACCTCGACGCAGTGGCGCGGGTCGACCGCTTCGTCGTGGACGGTGAGAGTGAGGGTGTCGACGATGTCGAGGGCCAGCCCGTACGAGTCGTAGCCGGGTCCCAGATTCGCCGAGGTGGCCGGGACCTCGAGTCGGAGGCGCACGCTCAGCTGTCCTCGAGTCCCAGCGCGCGGGCGGCACTGACGGCGTCGACGGAGACCCGCTCGGGCTCGATATCGGATCCGTCCGCGGTGTGCAGGGCCCAGCTGGGGTCCTTGAGTCCGTGCCCGGTCACGGTGACCGCGATCGTCGCATCGGCGGGGACTCTTCCCGCGTCGGCCATCTTCAGCAGTCCCGCTACCGAGGCGGCCGAACCGGGTTCGACGAAGATGCCCTCTTCGCTGGAGAGGATCTTGTGAGCGGCGAGGATCTCGTCGTCGGTGACCGAATCGATGACGCCGCCGGAATCGTCACGCGCCGTTTCGGCCTGCGTCCAGCTGGCGGGGTTGCCGATGCGGATCGCGGTCGCGATCGTGTCGGGCTCGTCGACCGGGTGGCCGAGCACCAGCGGTGCGGCACCGGCAGCTTGGAAACCCCACATCTGCGGCAGCTTCTGGGAGACCCCGTGTTCGCGGTATTCGCTGTAGCCCTTCCAGTACGCCGTGATGTTGCCGGCGTTGCCGACGGGCAGAACATGGATGTCGGGGGCATCGCCGAGGACGTCGACGACTTCGAATGCCGCGGTCTTCTGACCTTCGATGCGGTCGGGGTTCACCGAGTTGACGAGATGGACCGGATAGGACTCCGAGAGCTTGCGGCACAGAGTCAGGCAGTCATCGAAGTTGCCGTCGACTTCGAGCAGGGTCGCCCCGTGGGCGATCGCCTGGCTCATCTTTCCCGGCGCGATCTTTCCGCTGGGCACGAGCACGGCGCAGGTCAGTCCGGCCTTCGTGGCATAGGCGGCGGCAGAGGCCGAGGTGTTGCCGGTCGAGGCGCAGATGACGGCTTTGGCGCCATGGGCCACGGCCTTCGTGATCGCCATCGTCATGCCGCGGTCCTTGAAGGACGAGGTCGGGTTGAGGCCCTCGTACTTCACCCACACCTGGGCACCGGTGCGCGCGCTGAGCTTCTCCGCCCTGATCAGTGGGGTCCCGCCTTCGCCGAGGGTGACTGCAGGAGTGTCAGCGGAGATGTCGAGGAGGCTGCGGTATTCTTCGACGACGCCCTGCCACTGGTGTCTGGGGTAGTTCATTGTCACTGTCCTTCTACGCGGATCACGGATTTGACGGTGTGGACGACAGACAGATCGATGAGTCGATCGACCGTCTTCTGCAGTGCCGAGTCGGTGTTCGAGTGGGTGGCGAGCACGAGTTTCGCGTGCTGGACACCGTGTTCGTCGATATCGCCGATCGTCTGACGCATGAGTTCGATGGAAGCCCCCTCGTCGGCGAAGACCTCGGAGACCGCGGCGAGCACACCGGGACGATCCACCACGTCGAGGGTGATGTGATACCGAGTCGTGATCGAGGAGATGGGCAGGATCGGGTAGTCCTCGTGGAAGGGACGTTCGTACTGTCCGCGTCCGCCGAGGACCTTGCGGCGAGCCACGGACACGAGGTCGCCGAGCACTGCGGAAGCGGTCGGTGCTCCCCCGGCGCCCTGACCGTAGAACATCAGCTCGCCGGCCGCTTCGGCTTCGATGAACACGGCGTTGAAGGCGCCGCGGACGGACGCCAGCGCATGGTTGCGGTCGAGCAGCGCCGGGTACACGCGCGCCGAGAGTCCGGCCCCGGTCGGCGACGAGGCGACGCGTTCGCACACGGCGAGGAGTTTGATGACGAACCCCTGGTCCCGAGCGGTCTCCACCATTTCGGCGGTGATGTCTTCGATGCCTTCGACGTGGACGTCGTCGATCGATACAGGGGCGTGGAACGCCAGCGAGGACAGGATCGCAGCCTTCGCCGCCGCATCGTGTCCGCCGATGTCAGCGGTCGGATCCGCTTCGGCGTAGCCGAGCTCCTGTGCGGCGGTCAGTGCCTCGTCGAAGTCCCAGCCTTCCGAGTCCATCTGGTCGAGGATGAAGTTCGTCGTTCCGTTGACGATGCCGATGATGCGTTCGATCCGGTCGCCGGCCAGAGAATCGCCGACGGGACGGATGATCGGGATCGCACCGGCCACGGCGGCTTCGTGCTCGAGACGGACACCGGCGGAATCGGCTGCGGACATGAGCTCGCCGTAGCTGGCGGCCAACAGCGCCTTGTTCGCGGTCACGACCGATGATCCCTGGCGCAGCGCCGAGGTGATGAGCGAGCGGGCCGGTTCGATCCCGCCCATCAGCTCAACGACGATATCGGCTCCGGCGATGGCCGCCTCGGCGTCGGTCGTGAGCAGCTTCTCATCGATTCCCGGCCGGGCCTTCGACGTGTCACGGACGACGATGGCGCTGAGCTCCAGCGGCGCACCGATGCGTTCGGCCAGGCCCTCTGCACGGTTCTGAATGCGGGCGGCGACCTCCGTGCCGACGACTCCGCAGCCGAGCATGGCAACCTTCAGTGCCTGCATTTCCTCACCTTTTCCGCTCTTGTCTCTCTGCCTCATCAGCTTGGCTGTCCTCCCCCGGCCATCCCCGGGTCGGTGGCGAACATCTGTGTGTGGTCCTCGGGGGTCACGATCCACTCAACTCTATCGGCCTCGACGGCGAGCACTCCCGGCCGGGGCAGGTGGTTGTAGTTGTTCGCCAGCGACCGGCAGTACGCACCCGTGGTCGGAACGGCGACGAGGTCTCCGGCAGTGACGTCGGCACCCATGTATTCGTCGCGGACGATGATGTCGCCGGATTCGCAGTGTTTGCCCACGACCCGCACGATCGCCGGTTCTGCGCCCGAGTTCCGGTTCGCCAGAGTGCACGAATAGTCTGCGTCGTAGAGTGCGGTGCGGATGTTGTCGCTCATTCCGCCGTCGACGGCGACGTAGGTGCGGGTGCCGCTGTCGGTGCTCACCTGTTTGACGGTGCCGACCTCATAGAGTGTGAACACCGTCGGGGAGACGATGGCGCGTCCGGGTTCGATGGAGATCCGGGGGACGCTCGTGCCCAGTCCCCGGCATTCCTTGGCCACGACGGCCGCAAGTTCCTCGGCCATCTCCGCAACCGGGATCGGGGTGTCCTGCGAGGTGTAGCGGATGCCGAAGCCGCCGCCGAGGTCGACGTCGGGCAGGTCGATGCCGTGTTCGCCCATGACTTCGGCACGGAAGGCCAGCACACGGGCCGCGGCGACTTGGAAGCCGGAGATGTCGAAGATCTGCGAGCCGATGTGCGAGTGGAGGCCGTCGAGGCGCAGATGCTCGGATTCGGCGGCCAGCCGGGCGGCCCGGGCAGCGGTCCCATCAGCGAGGGAGAGGCCGAACTTCTGGTCTTCGTGTGCCGTGGCGATGAAGTCGTGAGTGTGCGCTTCGACTCCGACCGTGACTCGCAGCATGACGGGTGCGACCGTGCCTCTGGCAGCGGCGATGGATTCCAGACGTGCGATCTCATCGAGGCTGTCGACGAAGATCCGGGCCACGCCGTAGTCGAGGGCGTATTCGAGCTCTGCGGCGGATTTGCTGTTTCCGTGCAGGCCGACGCGATCTCCGGGGACTCCGGCGGTGCGGGCGATCATCATCTCGCCCAAGGAGCAGGTGTCGAGGCCGAGTCCGGCTGCGTGCACCCACCGGGCCACCGCCGTGCACAGGAAGGCCTTGCCGGCGTAGAAGACGTCGGCTCCGGCAAGTCCCTTCTCGACGGAGAATGCATGGGAGAACGTGCTCAGGTAGGTCTCGGCCCGAGTGCGGAAGTCCTCGACGTCCATGACGAGAGTCGGGGTGCCGTACTGCTCGGCCAGGTCGATCACGGAATGACCGGCGATCGTGAGCACTCCGTCGTCGGTCTTCGTGACGTTGTCCGACCACAGGCTCGGCAGCAGCGCATTGACGTCGTCGGGATACGGCAGCCACACCGGGGCCGGGGTCGCGTGCAGCGTCCCTGCGATATGTGCGGGCATCAGATCCTCTCCGGGGCCGAAGCGCCCAATTGTCTCAGTCCTGCGGCGAGGACGATGATGACGGCTCTCAGAGCGAGGAGCCGGGATGAATGGATGACGGTGATGTCCTCATCGACCGTCGGGGTGACCGCACAACGGTCGAGGAACTCCTCGACCGCCTCGCCGAGTTCGAGGAGGGCGGTGAGGAAGGGATCGACTTCGCCGAGGCGGCTCGACCGTTCCAGCGATGACGGCACTGTTGCCACGGCGATGAGCATCCGGGTCTCGTCCGGGTGTTCGAGCGTCGAGGCAGCGGCGGCGTCAGTCGAGATTCCCGCGCGGTGGGCTCGTCGCTGTTCGCGGCAGGCGGCGGCATGCCCGCGTTGGAGGGCATATAGTGCGGCCGGATCGACATGAGCGTTGCGCCCGTCGAGGAGGTGCGGCTCTGCCGAGCCGTGTGCCGTTCCCCGGCCGGGAGCGGCGAGCAGTGCTCGGAACCGGTTCCCGTCCTGTTCCGCTCCCCCGACTCCCGGTGCTGCCGCGGCGAGGTCGAAGGCCACGAGAGCACGGGCGGCAGGGGTGAGGGTCACGTTGACGAAGCCGGGACCGGCGATGTCTGCATCGGCCACCTCGGGCAGGGTGCGCAGCTCGGTGCACAGGTGTGCTGCGAGCTCGGTTCGCCGCTCGGGTGCGGCGGCGGCACGCAGCGCCACGGGCGTCGACCAGTCGCCGAGTTCGGATCGAGTCGGCGGAGAAACGTCGATGTGTGCGGCGAATCCCGGTGCCACAAGACCGGCTTCGGACGTCGCCAAGGCGCGCGCGAGCGCAGTCTGCAGGTCTTCGGGAGTCACTCGAACAGAGTACTCGGGGCCGGACGGCGAGGACGAATCCGATGTCATCTTCGCTCTCATGACGAGACGGATGCCGCTCTGGCTCAGATCGCGCCGGGACGGCAGGCGGCATGGCTGACGAGGAACTTGACGACCACCGAGGCGAGCACCACGGCGAACGCCGGCCACATGGTGTCGAAGCTCTGGATCAGGAAGGCGAAGAGCAGCGGCCCTGTGGCCGCCAGGAGGTACCCGCCGCCCTGGACGAAGCCGGACAGTGAAGCCGCCGCCTCAGCGTCCCGTGCGCGCAGAGTGATCAGCGTCAGGGCGAGCGGGAACGTGGAGATGCCGATGCCCAGCAGCACAGTCCACAGGACCGGAGCCGCGGTCGGCAGCAGCCACAGACCCAGGTAGCCCAAGGCCAGGCTGAGGCAGAAGCCGACGACGATGCGATACGCCGAGCTCATCTTCTGTGCCAGAGCCGGCAGGACGAAACCGAGGACGAGCGGGATGGCGGTGACCAAGGCCAGCATCGCTCCGGCGAAGGCCGCATCGAAACCGGAGCGGGTCAGCAGGCTCGGCAGCCAGGTGAAGAGAATGAAATTGTTGAACGAGGTCAGTCCCGTCATCGTCATCAGCGCCCACGCACGTCGGCTGCGGAGCAGACGGGAGAGCTCGCTGCCGCCGACCACGGCGGCGGCCACCTCGGTGGCCGGTGCGGGCCTGACGATGCGGATGATGACCCAGGCGATCACGCCCAGAGCGGCGAATCCGGCCCACACGAGCAGCGAGCCTCTCCATCCCACACCGCCGGCGAGAGGCACCGCGACCAGCGGCGGGATGAACGTGCCGAACTGAAGCAGCCCGACGTGCACGGTCGACATGAGCGCCACGCGGTCGGGGAAATACGATTTCACCAGCGGCGGGAGGACGACATTGCCGATGCCCATGCCCAACAGGGCGAGCACGCTGAGGGCGAGGAACAGAGCCGGCGAATCGATGACCGCGCGCACCCCCAGACCGATCGTGACCATCAGCATGGCGGCCAGTGTGAGGCCGAGTCCGGAGAAGCGGGCGTAGAGTCGCGGGGTGAGGAACCCGCTGAGGCCGTAGAGCAGCGGCGGCAGCATGCCGATGACCGCGAGGAACACCGCGCTCAGATGGATCTCTTCGCCCATGGCGTCGAGCAGCGGTGAGAGCCCGGTGACTCCGGGGCGCAGATTGAACGCGGCGATGATGATTCCGAGGACGATCAGAATGCGGATGCGCGCGGAGTTCATGAGGTCTTTCCTATCAGACACCGACCCGCCGGCCGGTGGCCGGGGCGGATCAGAAGTCGAGTTTGAGGCCCTCGACGGGCGAGAGTCGAGATGCTCGCCTGGCCGGTGCCAGAGCGGAGAGGATGCCGGCGATGACCGCCACGCCGAGGATGCCGAGGAAGGACGGGGCGGAGAAGTCGACGATGAGGTCGCTGGAGTAGTCATGGGTGACCAGCCGTGTGCCGACGATTCCCAGGGCTCCGCCGAGGACGAGGCCGAAGAGTGCGGCCACCGACGAGATGAGCACCGCCTCGAGTGCCAGCAGGGACCGCAGCTGCGAGATGCTCAGCCCCAGCGCCCGCATGAGTGCGTTCTCCCTCCGACGTTCGATGACGGAGAGGCTGACCGTGTTCGAGACTCCGATCAGCGCGATGACCACGGAGACGAAGAGCAGGGCCACGGCTCCGGCGAGCATGACGTCGATGAGTTCGGAATAGGCGCCCCGAGCGACGGCGGAGCCGCCGACCTCTTCGCTGGAGACGTCGAGCGCTTCGGCCACTGACTGGCGGATGCGTGTGATCTCGTCGACGTCGACGTCCTCATCGAGGCGGACGAGCACGGCCGTCGTCGTTGCCGAGATGCCGAGGTCGTTGCCGATGTCCGGGGTGGTGAAGAAGGCGAGACTGGAGAGTCCGTCCCTGTACACGGGAACGCTCATCTCGGTGAGTCCTCTCACGCGCACAGTCGGGTCGGGATAGTCCTCGGGAACGGTGACCCGACCGGAGACGATATCGGCGGCTGCGTCCCCGAGCACGGTCTCGGCGCTGTCCGGGTCGAGGACGAAGACCTCGGGTCGGGAGCCCTTGAACTCCTCGACCGCCTCGGCGCGGTGGGCGATGACCGCGGTGGACACACCGGGGATCTCGCGCACGTCATCGAGTTCGTCATCGTCGACGAGTCCCGACAGCGGCACGGAGATGTCGACGGGATAGCGCTGGTCGAGTCCGTGGCTGAGGGTCGCCTTCGTCGACATCCCGCCCACGAGGATCGTCGCCACCAGGGTCACACCGATGATCAGAGCCGTGGCCGTGGCCGCGGTGCGTCGCGGATTGCGCAGAGTGTTCAGGGTCGCCAGCTGTCCGGGCACACCCCAGGGACTGAACAGCACCTCCCCCGTCCACGCGACGACGGGCGGGATGATCTTCGCCGAGCTGATGACCAGTCCGGTGACGACGAGTCCACCGCCCAGCGCTCCGCCGAGGATCCAGAACTGCGTCGTCGACACCGCATAGACGGAGACGATGACGAGGACGATGCCCACACCGATGAAGCCCAGACCCACGAGGTGGCGCGGTCGAGCGCGGGTCCTGGGTGAGATGGAGACGTCGAAGGGCTGGAGTGCTTCGAGCGGCGTCACCGCAATGGCGCTGCGGGCCGGGCGGATGGTCGCCACGATCGTCAGCAGGGCACCGACGACGACGCCGCTGACCAAGGCGGAGAAGGGAACGGTGAGCGTGTCGTAGGGGAACTCCTCCGGCCAGTAGCGCACGGCTGCGGCTATGAGTCCGCGGCTGATCGCGACCCCGGCGAGGACGCCGAAGACTGATCCGAGGACTCCGACGAAGAGTCCCTCGGCCACGACGGAGCCGTACATCTGCACACGGGTGGCGCCGAGGCAGCGCAGCAGGGCGAATTCGCGGCGGCGACCGGCGACGATGACGGAGAAGGTGTTGGAGACGACGAGGATGGCCACGATGACGGAGATCCCTGCGAATACGAGCAGAATTCCGGTGACGACGGCGTTGCCGCCGGAGAGCCGGTCGGTCTTCACCGCCACGGCGTCGTCCACGGCAAGTGCTTCGAGGCTGCCGTCCAGTTCCGAACCGTCGATGACCTTCTGCAGCTGAGCACGCACCGTCTCCGGGTCCGCGCCGTCATCGAGGGCGATCTGGATGGCGATGACGTCACCCTGCTGGGCGAAGTACTCCTGATAGCCCGACGCCGTCGTCAGTGCCCGGGTAGCCCCCGGCAGTGCCGGGTCCTGTCCCATTTCGGCGATTCCGACGACCGAGAAGGTGACGCTGCTCTGACTCGGGCCCCGATAGATGGGCATGTCATCGTTCCCGCTCTCCACCGGGACCGCATCGACGGTGAAACGGATCTCATCACCGATTCCGACGTTGAGGTCCTTCGCCGTGCGGGTGTCCAGCACAAGGTCGGTCGTCGCTTCCGGTCTCTGGCCGGAGACCATGTCGAAAGTGTCGAGTCGCTCATCGGCAGACACCGGAGACAGTGCGAAGGAGCTTTCGGAGAACGCGGCACCCCGCCCCGTGCTCACGGTGCGCGCCGACAGAGACGCGGTCTTCACGCCCTCGACCTCGGCAAGGGGCGTGAGCAGCGGGGCGGCTTCGTCTCCCCCGACGAAGACGTCTCTGTCCGGGATGACGGTGAGGTCGGCTCTCTCGAATGAGCGGCCGACCGCATGTTCGAGGCTGTCCTGCAGTGAGGAGTTGATGATCAGGGTCGTCGCGACGAATCCCGCCGCCAAGGCGATGCCGAGGCCGATTGCGAGGAACCGGGCCCAGTGGATCCGGATCTGCGCGAGGGCGACTGCGATCACAGAGAACTCAGTTCGCTCAGCGCGGTGACCACGCTCTCTCGGGTCGGCTGATGGACTTCGCCGGTGGCACGCCCGTCCTTGAGGAGAACGACCCGACCGGCGTGGGAGGCCGCCACGGGATCGTGAGTGACCATGATGATCGTCTGACCGTACAGAGTCGTGGCACGCCCCAGAAGCGAGAGAACCTCGGCCCCGGCATGCGAGTCGAGGTTTCCGGTGGGCTCGTCGGCGAAGATGACGTCCGGTCGAGTCAGCAGGGCCCGGGCCACGGCGACTCGCTGCTGCTGACCACCGGAGAGCTCATGCGGTCGATGCCGGAGACGATCACCGAGTTCGAGCCGTTCGACGACTTCTGCCTTCCACTCGCGATCGATCTTCTTTCTGGCCAGAGACACCGGCAGCTCGATGTTCTGCTCTGCGCTGAGCGTCGGCACGAGATTGAAGGCTTGGAAGATGAAGCCGACCCGGTCACGGCGCAGCTGAGTCAGCTGGCGGTCATTGAGCCGGGTGATGTCCCTGCCGCGCATGATGATCGACCCCGAGTCGACGCGGTCGAGGCCGGCGAGGACATGCATGAACGTGGACTTTCCGGAGCCGGAGGGGCCCATGATGGCGGTGAAGCGCCCCGATTCGAAGTCGACGCTGATGTCGTCGAGCGCATCGACTGCTGTATCGCCGCGGCCGAAGCTCTTGCGCAGGCCCTGCGCCCGGAGGACGATATCGTCATCGCCCGCGTTCGTCCGGCCGGGCTCATCAGCAGGTTTCGACATCGCATGCCTCAAATCACGGTTCGGGTCTCGTCTCCGACTACCTTAGATCCTGTCTGCGGCGCCGACCACTCGGGCCGTGAATGCAGAACCGCCCACCTCAGCAGTTGAGATGGGCGGTGGTGGTGCCCGCGACAGGATTCGAACCTACGACCTTCTGCTCCGGAGGCAGACGCTCTATCCACTGAGCTACGCGGGCAACGGATGCAACCCTATCACCGTTGGACACCACCGACCAAAACGAGACCGCGTGCAGT
Source organism: Brevibacterium limosum (assembly GCF_011617705.1). Lineage (NCBI taxonomy): Bacteria > Bacillati > Actinomycetota > Actinomycetes > Micrococcales > Brevibacteriaceae > Brevibacterium > Brevibacterium limosum. The sequence goes on from NZ_CP050154.1 coordinate 2,307,233, forward strand.
CCTCGCAGGATTGCACACGGTCTCGTGAAGCTGTGATCAGCCGTATTCGAGCGGATCAGGCGCCTTTCATGGCCTTGCGTCCGGGGACGTATTCCCAGTGCCAGAGCTCATAGGAGTTCCGCTTGGCCCAGTCCGGGTTCTCCCACCCGTACTTGTCGGCGTTGGCAACGAGCCATTCGTACTGCTGACCGGTTCCGTTCTGCGTTCCCGCACCGAGATCCAGCGCCAGTCCCCAACCGTGGTTCGACGTTCCGGGGCGCGCCGCGAAGCCGGGTTTGCGAGCGGCGACGGAGACCTGCGATTCCAGCGACCGGTAGGAGTCGGTGACCGCGAGATCTTTCCCGGTGTCCTTCTTGAACGCGGCGTTCATCTTCGCGAACGACACAGCCGCGTCGGAGCGCAGCTTGTGATTGCCCACGCCGATCTCGCACAGCCACTCGTCGGGCAGTTCGCCGTTGCCTGCATCGCCCTTCGGCGCCGCCTCGTCACAGCCGGGCAGAACGGTCTTTGTGATCGCACGGGACGCGGCGTCGACCTTCGTCTGCTTGGCGCTCGGGGCGCCGATGGTCATCGAGGTCTTGTCGTCATCGTCGACCTTGATGTCAGCGGAGACCGATTCGGCGTTGATCGCACGCGGCTCGGACTGAGCGGCGGTGTCGTCGACCTTGACTTCCTGGTTGCCGCTCATGTTTCCGGCGACCATCACAGCGGCGATGGCGGTACCGGTGACCGAGACGGTGGCCAGAGCGGAGAAAGTCGTGACCTGGCGACGACGGACCGAGCGCAGCAGCGAACCGTCCGAGCCGCGGGTGCCGAGCCGGGCCGCGGCCAGCGTCGAGGTGTGCCCCGCAGGAGTCATCGGCCGCGAAGCCTCTTCGGCCATCGCGGCTCGTCGTGGTGAACCCGCGGCGGCGCGGACCTCCGCGGCCATGGCCGCACGACGGGGCGAGAGGGTGGCCGATGCGCTGCGCGGAGACTGCGATGTCACGGACCGCGAGGAGGTGATGGTCGAAACCTGCGAGGAGGCGTTCTGCTTGCGCAGATCACGTCGGCGAACCGGCGGCGCCTCGACGGTCGAGAGCTCACTCGACATAGTGCTCCATACTGTTGGTGAAGATTGTGTGGTGGAGGCCCTGAACCGGGCGCCCGAAAGCTTATGTCACAACACTATAACGACATCGTTACAGAATGTCACCTTCAGTTCATACACGGCGTGTGACCAGGTCATTTGCTGAAGATGACTGATTGCGGATCACTACAGCTGACCTACTCCAGGCGTCCTGGATCACTGTTTCGTTACCATCCGTTACACATTCGATTACGACAGGGACTCTCCGTGGCACGGCGTCCTCCCCGACCTGCGCAGGCACAGCCACGCGACGGCGGCCCCTGCATCTGACAGGGGGCCGCCGTCGCTGCGAGCGAGTGAGCCGGGCGGCTCGGCCGCTGGAGAATGCTCAGCTGCGGAAGTCGAATCGACCCCGCTGCATCGCATCCTGGACCTCGCCGACGAGCTCTTCGAGCACGTCTTCGAGGAACAGTAGGCCGAGCACCTGGGCCTGCGAGTCGATGACGCGGGCGACGTGGATTCCCACCTTCTGCATCTGTGCCAGAGCCTCTTCGACCTCGTCATCGGCAGTGACCGTGAACAGCGGGCGGAAGCGCTTGCTCTGCACAGGAGCGTCGAAGGCCTCATCGGTATCGGCGTAGAGAACATCCTTGATGTGGAGATAGTCCTGCGGATACCCGTCGTCACCGACGACGAAGTACCGAGAGAAACCGGTCTTTCCGACCAGGGTCACGAGCTCGTTCGGGGTCACCTTGTCCGAGATCGTGATCAGCTCGGACATCGGGACCATGATGTCCGCCGCGGTCTTGTCGCTGAACTCGATGGCGCCCTTGAGCAGCCCGGTGTCATCGCTGAGCAGTCCCTCGCGCTTTGACTCGGCCACGATCGATTCGACCTGCTCAATCGTGAAGGCCTCGTTGACTTCGTCGCGAGCCTCCACCTTGAACAGATGGAGGATCCCATTGGCCAGTCCGTTGAGCGGACGGATGACGAAGCCGAAGACTCTGGCCAGGAACACCAGCGGTGTCGCCAGCAGCATCACTGCCTGACCGGATGCCGCCAGAGCCAGGTTCTTCGGCACCATCTCACCGATCACCACGTGCAGATAGGTCACGACGCCGAGCGCCAGGACGAAGGAGATCGTCGAGGACAGTCCCGCAGGGATGCCCAGACCCTCGAGCGGTCCGGCGAGCAGATGATGGATGGCAGGTTCGGCCACGTTGCCCAGGAGCAGGGAGCACACGGTGATGCCGAGCTGGCAGATCGCCAGCATCAGTGACACGTGCTCCATCGCGTAGAGGGCTGTCTTCGCCGCTGCAGAGCCTTCGGCCGCACGCGGTTCGATCTGTGAACGTTTGGCCGCGACCACCGCGAATTCGGCCGCGACGAAGAAGGAGTTGCCCAGCAGCAGAACGACCAGCCAGACCAGTCCGAACCAATCGGCGCTCATCGGGTCTCACCTCCTGCTTCAAAGGCCCCCGCGTCGGCGGCGCGCAGCACCACCCGGAGGCGTTCGATGCGCCGGCCGTGCATCCGCTCGACGACGATGAGGGCATCCTCGGTGCGGACTTCATCACCCGGTTCGGGAATCCGTCCGAGTTCCTTGAGGACGAATCCTGCCAGCGTCTCGTAGTCCGAGTCCTCCGGGATGGTCACGCCGATCGTCGATGAGATCTCATCGGGTCGCAGCTGACCCGGCACGATCCAGGAGCCGTCGCGTGCCGGTCTCGCCGCGACACGCATCCGATCGTGTTCGTCGGCGACCTCACCCACGAGCTCTTCGACGACATCTTCGAGGGTGACGACTCCGGCGGTGCCGCCGAACTCATCGACGACCACAGCCATCTGCAGGCCGGTGGCTCGCAGCTCCAAGAGGAGCGGATCGAGACGCTGAGTCTCCGGGATCTCACGGACCTCGGTCATCAGTCCTCCTGCGTAGGCGTCGTCGCGGTTGCCCGGAGGCACGGCGAAGGCCTGTTTGACGTGGACGACGCCGACGATGTGGTCTTTGTCCTCCGCGGCCACGGGGAAACGGGAGAATCCGGTGTCCCGGGCCTGTTCGATGATCTGTCGGGCCGTGGTGTCCTTGTCCACTGTGGACATGCGTGTGCGCGGGGTCATGACGTCTTCTGCGGTGCGCTCGGAGAAACTCAGGGTCCTCTCCAGCAGACCTGCCGTCTGTTCGTCGAGCACGCCCTCTTCGGCGGAGTGGCGCACGAGAGAGGTCAGCTCCTCCGGAGAACGGCCCACCGAGCCCTCTTCCTGCGGTTCGATGCCCATCGACATGAGGATCTTGTTCGCTGTGCCGTTGAGGACCACGATGACGGGCTTGAAGACGATCGAGAACGCGTACTGCATCGGAGCTGCGATGCGGCCGGTCGCCAGGGGCACGGCGATGGCGAGGTTCTTCGGCACGAGTTCACCGAAGATCATCGATCCCACGGTGGACACGATGAGGGCGATGGTCAGCGCCATCGGTGCGGCGAGACCGGGACCGACGCCCCAGGCTTCGAACAGCGGCGCCAACAGTCTGCCCAAGGACGGCTCCATGAGGTAGCCGGTCAGCAGTGTGGTGATCGTGATGCCCACCTGCGCCGCCGAGAGCTGGGTGGACAGGTGGGTCATCGAGCGCCGCAGCGTCTTCGCGCCGACGACGCCCTCCTCGACCGCCTTATCGGCGGTATGGCGGTCGAGAGTCAGCAGTGAGAACTCGGCTGCGACGAAGACTCCGGTGCCGAGGATGAGCAGCAGCGCGAGGGCGAGGAGGATCCATTCCATCAGTGACTGTCCCCGCCGTTCGCGATCTGCAGAGCAGAGCAGGTGAAGTGTGAGACCCTCGCGGGGTGAGAGTCATCATCTGGGGCGCCGGCTTCCCGCCGGCCGGGACTGTCACTGTGCATGAGGAGATCTTACCAACTTCCCGACAGCGGTCGGCCCTCTTCGTAGCCGGCAGCGCTCTGGACTCCGACAGCGGCCAGGCGCGCGAACTCCGCGAGATCACCGGCTCCGGCGTAGGTGCAGGAGCTGCGCACACCCGACGTGATGCCGTCGAGCAGGTCCTCGACCCCAGGAGATTCAGGGTCGATGTACATGGTCGACGAAGAGATGCCTTCTTCGAACAGTCCCTTACGTGCCCGCGCGAATGCCGACTCGGTGCGGGTCCGGTTGGCCACGGCCCGAGCCGAAGCCATTCCGAAGCTCTCCTTGAATTTCCGGCCCTCGCCGTCGACGAGCAGGTCGCCGGGGGATTCATGAGTGCCGGCGAACCAGGATCCGACCATGACCTGCGAGGCTCCGGCCGCCAGCGCCAGGGCCACGTCGCGGGGGTAGCGGACTCCGCCGTCGGCCCACACATGGGCACCCAGCTCGCGAGCGGCCTCGGCGCATTCGAGCACTGCGGAGAACTGCGGACGACCGACTGCGGTCATCATCCGGGTCGTGCACATCGCTCCTGGACCGACCCCGACCTTGACGATCTGAGCACCGGCGGCGACGAGGTCGCGGACCCCTTCGGCGGTGACGACGTTTCCGGCCACGATCGGCACCCCGAGCTCGGCATCGGCGATCGCCGAGAGCGTGTCGAGCATCTTCACCTGGTGGCCGTGGGCGGTATCGACGACGAGGACATCGGCGCCGGCCTCGACCAGAGCCGTGGCGCGTTCGACCGCGGCGCCGTTGACGCCGATGGCCACGGCGATCTTCAGCCGTCCCTGATCATCGACATTGGGCGTATAGATGGACGAGCGCAGCAGCGAGTTCGGAGTCAGGCTGCCGAGCACCGTGTCCTCATCGTCGACGACGGCGGCGAATTCCGCACGTGATTCGGTCATCGACTCGAAGAGCGACTCCAGCTGTGCAGAGTCCTCCCAGTCGACCTCGGAGGCGCGGATGACATGGGGTGAGGAGTCCGACAGCTCCGCCACCGAGGTGAAGCGGTCGACGCCGCGCAGATCCGCGGCATTGATGATTCCCTCGAGGCGTCCCGCGGCGTCGACGACGACGCCGAAGCCGTGGGGACGCTTGGCGAGCACGTGCAGAGCGTTGAGCACCGTGTCCTCGGGCGCGAAGCGCAGTGCGGATTCGAAGATCCGGTCGCGGCTCTTCACCCAGGCGATGGTCTCCTCGGCCGCGGTCAGCGGGATGTCCTGGGGCAGCACCGCCAGTCCCCCGCGACGTGCCATCGTCTCCGCCATCCGACGACCGGACACGGCGGTCATATTCGCCGCGACGAGCGGGGTCGTCGACCCGGTCGGATCGGTTGCGGTGAGGTCGACGTCGAAGCGCGACGTCAGCGCCGAAGAATTCGGGACGAGGAAGACATCGGAGTAGGTGAGATCGTTGTTCGGGTCATTTGAGATGAAACGCATAACACTATTGTCCCTTAACTGCACATTCGATGGCACATCACGTTAGGCTTGGAGATGTCGTTAAGCAGCAAGTCTTGAATCAGGAAGTAGGCGATCAACGCCGTGTCCGTCAATACTCCGAACCGCACCGTTGAAGACTTCGGGTCGAATGAGTGGCTGGTCGAGGAATTGTATGAGCAGTACAAGTCAGATAAGAATTCGGTCGACCAGTCCTGGTGGCCCTTCTTCGACAAGTACGAGAAGAACGGCGGAGGCGCTCAGTCCGCTGCCGAGCCCGCTGCCAAGCAGGAGGCGAAGCCGGCTGCGAAGAAATCGGATGCCAAGGCCTCTGCCCCCGCTGCGGCGCCGGCGACCTCACGCGGGGTCACCCCGTCCTCGGCTGAGTCCGAGACGCTGAAGGCCGAGACCAAGTCCGTGCCGAAGGTCACCCCGAAGGAGACCGCACCGAAGCCCGCACCGGAGGAGACGATCACTCCCCTGCGCGGCCCTGCGAAGCTCATCGCCAAGAACATGGATGAGTCGCTCGAAGTCCCGACCGCCACCTCGGTCCGGGCACTGCCTGCCAAGGCGCTCATCGACAACCGGATCGTCATCAACTCGCACCTCAAGCGCACCCGCGGTGGAAAGGTCTCCTTCACCCACCTCATCGGCTTCGCCGTGATCCGCGCCCTCCAGAACTTCCCCTCGCAGAATGTCTCCTACGACGTCCGCGACGGCAAGCCCGTGATGATCTCGCCCGCCCATATCAACTTCGGTCTCGCCATCGACGTGCCGAAGAAGGACGGATCCCGGACTCTGCTGGTGCCCAATGTCAAGAAGGCCGAGACACTGACCTTCCGCCAGTTCGTCGATGCCTACGACGGTCTCGTCGACAAGGCGCGACAGGGCAAGCTCACCGCCGACGACTTCGCCGGCACCTCGGTCTCGCTGACCAACCCCGGCGGAATCGGCACCGTCCACTCCGTGCCGCGTCTGACCAAGGGTCAGGGCTGCATCATCGGCGTCGGCGCGCTCGACTACCCTGCCGAGTTCCAGGGCGCCAGCCAGCAGACCATCAACTCCCTGGCCGTGTCCAAGGTGCTGACCCTGACCTCGACCTACGATCACCGCGTGATCCAGGGCGCCGGCTCGGGTGAGTTCCTCAAGCTCGTGCACAGCTACCTGCTGGGCGAAGACGGCTTCTACGACGATGTCTTCGAATCCCTGCGCCTGCCCTATGAACCCGTGCGCTGGGTTCCCGACGTCTCCGCAGAGGACCAGGACGACGTCAACAAGACTGCGCGCGTCATCGAACTCATCGACGCCTACCGCACGCGCGGCCACCTCATGGCCAATATCGATCCCCTCGTCTACCGGCAGCGGTCCCATCCGGACCTCGACATCAACCAGCACGGTCTGACCCTGTGGGATCTCGAACGCGAGTTCCCCACCGGCGGCTTCGGCTCGAAGCCGATGATGCCCTTCCGCAACATCCTCGGACTGCTGCGTGAGAGCTACTGCCGCACCACGGGCTTCGAATACATGCACATCGCCGACCCGGTCCAGCGCCGCTGGTTCCAGTCGAAGATCGAGGTGCCCCACCAGGAGCTGACCCGCTCCGAGCAGGGACACATCCTCGGACGCCTCAACGCTGCTGAGGCTTTCGAGACCTTCCTGCAGACGAAGTACATCGGCCAGAAGCGCTTCAGCCTCGAAGGCGGCGAGTCCGCGATCGTCCTGCTCGACGAGATCCTCAACCAATCCGCCGACACCGGTCTCGACGAAGTCGCCATCGGCATGGCCCACCGGGGTCGTCTCAACGTGCTCACGAACATCGCCGGCAAATCCTATGCGCAGATCTTCCGTGAGTTCGACGGCACGATGTCGCCCGACAGCGTGCAGGGCTCCGGCGACGTCAAGTACCACCTCGGCACCGAGGGCTCGTTCACCTCGCCTTCGGGAAACACCACCGGCGTCTACGTCGCGGCCAATCCCAGCCACCTCGAGACCGTCGACCCGATCCTCGAAGGCATCGTCCGCGCCAAGCAGGACCTCGTCGACCAGGGCGAGTCCGGCTTCACCGTGCTGCCGGTCCTCGTCCACGGCGATGCCGCGTTCGCCGGTCAGGGCGTGGTCACCGAGACGCTCAACCTCTCCGAGCTGCGCGGCTACCGCACCGGCGGCACGGTCCACGTGATCATCAACAACCAGGTCGGATTCACCACTCCCCCCGCCTCGGCGCGCTCCTCGTTCTACTGCACGGACGTGGCCAAGTCGATCAACGCCCCGATCTTCCACGTCAACGGCGATGATCCCGAGGCCGTTGTCCGGGCCGCTCGCCTGGCCTTCGAATACCGCCAGGAATTCAACCGGGACGTCGTCATCGACCTCGTGTGCTACCGCCGCCGCGGCCACAACGAGGGCGACGATCCGTCGATGACCCAGCCGACGATGTACTCGCTCATCGAGAAGAAGGGTTCGGTGCGCAAGCTCTACACCGAATCGCTGGTGGGCAGGAAGTGCATCACCGACGAAGAAGCCGCCGAGGCGCTCAAGGACTACCAGTCGAAGCTGGAATCGGCCTTCGCCGAGACCAAGGAGGCCGAGACCGGCCCCTACGACGGAGAAGCGTTCAACGCTCCCTACGAGCCCAGCGATATCGAGACCTTCAACGATGCCGAGACGGCCATCAGCCCCGAGATGCTCCAGCGCATCGGCGAGGCCTTCACCGAGATTCCCGAAGGCTTCACGGTTCACAAGAAGCTGCGGGCGCTGCTCGAGAAGCGCAAGGAGATGTCGCTGTCGGGCGGAATCGACTGGGGCTTCGCCGAGCTGCTGGCCTTCGGATCGCTGCTCATGGACGGCGTGCCGGTGCGTCTGGCCGGCCAGGACTCCCGCCGCGGAACCTTCGTCCAACGCCACTCGGTGCTCATCGACTCGACCAACGGCAACGAGTGGACCCCCCTGCAGAACCTCACTGAAGATCAGGCCCGCTTCTGGGTCTACGACTCCCTGCTCAGCGAGTACGCAGCCGTCGGCTTCGAATACGGTTACTCCGTGCAGCGCAAGGACGCCCTCGTGGCGTGGGAGGCTCAGTTCGGCGACTTCGCACAGGGTGCGCAGACGGTCATCGACGAGTTCATCTCCTCCTCCGAGCAGAAGTGGCAGCAGAACTCCGGTGTCGTCATGCTCCTGCCGCACGGCTATGAAGGGCAGGGACCTGACCACTCATCGGGCCGCATCGAGCGTTACCTGCAGCTGTGTGCGGAGAACAATATGACGGTCGCCTACCCGTCCTCGGGCGCCTCGTACTTCCACCTGCTGCGTCGCCACGCCACGACGACGAACAAGCGTCCGCTCATCGTCTTCACCCCGAAGTCGATGCTGCGCCTCAAGGCCGCGGCGAACTCGCCGGAAGAATTCACTTCGGGCAAGTTCCAGGCTGTCATCGACGATACGGATGTCGACGCCTCGCAGGTCGAGCGTGTCGTCCTCGTCTCCGGCAAGCTCTATTGGGAGCTCAAGGCCAAGCGCGAGAAGGACGGCGACACGAAGATGGCTCTCGTCCGCCTCGAGCAGCTCTACCCGCTCGACGAGGCAGGAATCACCGCCGTGCTCGACCGCTTCCCGGCCGATGCCGAAATCGTCTGGGCTCAGGAAGAGCCGGAGAACCAGGGTGCATGGCCGTTCATGGCCCTGCATCTGCCCGAGCTCCTCGGCGGCCGTGAGGTCAAGGTCATCTCCCGTGCAGCTTCTGCAGCCACCTCGACCGGGCTCAAGCACTTCCACGATGTGCAGCAGAAGGAACTCGTCGACCGGATCTTCAGCCGGTGAGCAGCGACATCACCACAACCATCGCCGTGGTCGGAGGCCCGTTGGTCGCCGGCCACGGCGATGGCCGTGGTCTCGGGTGGGTCGGTCGGGTGACGGCGAGGACTCTGCCGAGCGTGCCGGAGCTCAAGGTGTATCCGCTGGCGGTGCCGGCTGAAGACACCGCAGGGCTCCATGCGCGCACCATCGCCGAGGCGTCTCTGCGGTTCACTCCGGACGGAGACAATCGTCTGGTGCTGGCTCTGGCCTCCGGGGATCTCGATTCGGGTCGTTCGGTGGCCCGGGCCCGCCTCGATGTGGCCAACATCCTCGACGAGGCCTTGGCCCGGAAGGTCTCGACCTTCGTGCTCGGCCCACCGCCGGAGCACGACGGGGACCGCAATCGTCGCATCGCCGAGCTCAATGCCAGCTTCTCCGATGTGGCCAAGAGGCGCGGCATCACCTACGTCGACACCTTCACTCCGCTCCTCGGTCATCCCGTATGGCAGCGTGAAGTCGCTTCGTCACGGAACCATCTGCCGGCACAGGAAGGCTACGGTCTGCTGGCCTGGCTGGTCCTGCACCGCGGCTGGTTCAACTGGCTGGGGGTCCAGGACGTCCTCGGCGACAGCTGAGCAGAGTCTGCGAGGACAGCCGAGCAACCATCCACGGCGCCTGAGCGCACTATCCCCTCGAGCCGATTCGGCAAGGTCTGTGACCAGGTCCGGCTTTGCTCTGCTCGGGCGATCATGAGACAATTAACCGTCTATCAAAGGAGGGCACAATGAGCAAGCGTGGCCGTAAGCGTCGCGATCGCCGCCGTAAGAAAGCAAACCACGGCAAGCGTCCAAACGCATGATTCGCTGATTCGCTCAGTGAATGACGAAGGCGGGAAGAGATTCGATTCTCTTCCCGCTTTCGTTGTGTCCGGTGTTCCCGTGGTGGGTCCGGGTCTCCGGTCAGGAGTTCTGTTCGAGAGCGATCCGCTGCCGGATCTTCTCGCGCAAGCCCATCGGTGCCCGATCGTGGCTGCATGACCGTCGTACGAGTTCCTTCAGCAGCGCTTCGATCTCGTACTCGTCGTGGCACGACGGGCACTGTTCGAGGTGGATCGAGATCTCACGGATCTCCGTCGTCGTCAGCTCTCCGTCGAGGTAGTGGTAGATGCGGGTCAGAGACTCGGCCCTGACGCTCTCGCAGCATCCTTCGTTGCTCATTTCGCACCTCCCTCGGTATCCACGAAACCGCGTTCGGCAGCGTAATCGGCCAGCATCTCCCGCAGCTGTCGGCGCCCGCGGTGCAGTCGCGACATCACCGTGCCGATCGGCGTCTCCATGATCTCGGCGATCTCCTTGTACGGCAGGCCTTCGACATCGGCATAGTAGACGACCATGCGGAAGTCCTCGGGCAGCGCCGAGAGCGCCTCCTTGACGTCGGTGTCGGGAAGGTGATCGAGGGCTTCGAGCTCGGCGGAACGCCCGTCAGAGGACGAGTGGCTGTTCGCCTGGGCGATCTGCCAGTCCTCGATGTCCTCGCTGCCGTGTTCCTTCGGCTGGCGCTGCTTCTTGCGATAGTTGTTGATGAAGGTGTTCGTCAGGATCCTGTACAGCCAGGCCTTGAGGTTGGTTCCGGGCTTGTATTGGTGGAAGGCCGCATAGGCCTTCGCATAGGCTTCCTGGACGAGATCCTCGGCGTCGGCAGGATTGCGGGTCATGCGCAGAGCAGCCGCGTAGAGCTGATTGACATATTCCAGAGCATCCCGCTCGAAACGAGCCGACCTCTCGGCATCGGTTTCGGGGACTTCTTTGACTGATTCGGTCATCGCAGTCAATGGTACGCCCGTTCTCTCCAGGACGGCAGTGGCGCTCATAGACTTCTCCTTCTGCCTGTCGACTTCGCGACGGATGCACCCGTCTGCACCCGTCGAATGGCTTCACCCGGTACAACATCGGACTGGCGTCCCACTATTCCCGCCGCAGCAGTTATGCTTGCCAGTGAGATGACCGCCACGTAGGAAGGACCACTGTGTCTCCCATTCGTCTTATCGCACGGCCCATGCTGGCCGCCGGCTACATCCTCAACGGCGTCGACCGACTGCGCAAGCCGGAGGCAGCGGCCGCATCCGTCGGCCCGCTCCTCAACCAAGCCCGCAAACAGGTCGATGTCCCCGTCGACGCAGTGACTCTCGCCCGTGCCACCGGAGTGGCCCAGGTCGCCGCCGGTTCGCTGCTGGCCATCGGCCGCTTCCCGCGCCTCAGCGCTTCGATCCTCGTCGGCACCTACCTGCTCGACACTGTCGGTGAACGTCTGTCTGCCGACAGGGCGACGTCGAAGGAGGAGAAGCAGGCCCGCAACGAACGCACCGTGCTGCGCACCTCGATGCTCGGCGGCGCCCTGCTCGCTGCCGTCGACACCGCAGGACGTCCCGGTCTGTGGTGGCGCACCCAACACGCAGCCGAAGACCTCTGGTCGAGTGTCGAGGACACCTCGAAGCAGGCTCTGAGCGCGCTCGGAGTTGACTGACATCTCCACGCACACTCCCCCGGTGACCGGCGACTGGCAGGCGCCGGTCGCCGGTTCCGCTGTCTCTGCCACTGTCTCCGTTCCCGGTTCCAAGTCTCTGACGAACCGGTATCTCATCCTGGCAGCGCTGGCCCGTTCAGACTCCGACCTCAAGGGATGGCTGCGCAGCCGCGATACCCTGCTCATGGTCGAAGCCCTGCGCCGCCTCGGTGCCGTGATCGACGAGGACGGCGATGTGCTCCATATCGAGCCGATCCCCTTCACCGGTTCGGATATGCCCGCAGACGGTGCTGTGCGGGATTCGTCTCCGATCACCATCGACTGCGGTCTCGCCGGAACCGTGATGCGCTTCATCCCTCCGCTCGCCGCGCTCACCGGGCGTGAAGTCGTCCTCGACGGGGACGAGCAGGCCCGAGTGCGGCCGATGTCGGTGACGATCGATTCTCTGCGGGAACTCGGTGCATCGATCACGTCTGCCGAGGGCACGCTGCCGATGACGATCCATGCCGACTCGCAGCTGCGCGGCGGCCATCTCGGCATCGATGCCAGCGCCTCCAGCCAGTTCGTCTCCGGTCTGCTGCTCGCCGCACCCGTCATGCCCTTGGGCCTCGAACTGACGAATACTGCCGACACGGTGCCCAGTCGGATGCATGTGGATATGACGATCGAAGTCCTCCGGGACGCCGGCGTCGACATCAGCGAACCCGAGCCCGAACACTGGAACGTCGAACCCGGACTGCCGCGCGGACTCGACGTCCAGGTCGAACCCGACCTCTCCAACGCCGCCGCCTTCGCCGCAGCCGCCCTTGCCACCGGCGGTTCCGTGACCATCGCCGACTGGCCCGTGCACACGACCCAGGCCGGCGACGGCTTCCGCGACATCGCCGAGGCCTTCGGAGCGACGGTGCGCCTCGACCGGGACGGACTGCATGTGCAGGGACCGGAGAGGCTCACAGCGGTCGATCTCGACCTGTCGGCCGTCGGCGAGCTCACCCCCGTGGTCTCGGCCCTCGCGGCGCTGGCCGAAGGCACTTCGCAGCTGCGCGGGATCGGACACCTGCGCGGGCACGAAACCGATCGCCTGGCGGCTCTGACCAGAGAGTACGGTGCCATCGGCGTCGATGTCGTCGAGCATGCCGAGGCGCTGACGATCACCGGCACCACCCAGCTTCGCCCGGCGCTGTGGCACACCTACCACGACCACCGTATGGTCATGGCCGGTGCCGTCCTCGCCCTGCGCAGCAGCGGAATGGTCATCGAGAACGCCGGCACCGTGGCCAAGACCCTGCCGGACTTCACCCAGCTGTGGGAAGACATGCTCACCCCCGGAGCCTGATATGGCGAAGATCTTTCGCGACGAGGACTACCGTCCCCGGCCGAACCGACGCGGATCACGTCCCCGGACGAAGAACCGCCCCGACCACAAGGACGCTGCGTCCGGCTTGGTCACCGCGGTCGATCGGGGCCGCTACCGCGTCATCCTCGCCGATGACGACGGGAACTTCCCGTCGACTCCCCCGGCTCGGAGGAAGGGGAAACGGTCTCGCGGGGCCACCTCGGTGACCGCTGTGCGAGCCTCGCACCTGCGCAGACAGGCGATCGTGCCCGGCGACATCGTCCGCCTAGTCGGCGACACCTCGGGTGCGGAGGGCACTCTCGCCAGGTTGGTCGAGATCACCGAACGGCAGACCCTGCTGCGCCGCAGCGCCGATGACACCGACCCGACCGAGCGCGTCCTCGTGGCCAATGTCGATGTCATGGGCATCGTCACGGCCACGATGGACCCCGAACCCTCGTTCGGCCTCATCGACCGTGCTCTCGTCGCGGCTTTCGATGCGGGGATCACTCCCCTGCTCATCGTCACGAAGACCGATCTGCGGCCGGCCACGGAGCTCAAGGAACGCTTCTCCGCGTCCGGGATCGACATCGTGGAGTCCTCCATCGATCCCGATGCTGAGCCGACCGATACGACAGTCGCCGAGAACGACGCGGCCCGGGACGAGGCAGAACCCCACGCCGAGGTGGCCGAACGCCTCCGAGGACGCATCAGCGTCCTCGTCGGCCATTCCGGGGTGGGCAAGTCCACGCTGACCAACGTTCTCGTTCCCGCCGCCGACCGCGCCACCGGCCAGGTCAACGACGTCACCGGACGTGGACGTCACACCTCGTCCTCGGCCGTGTGCCTGCCGTTGGAGCGCGGCGGATGGCTCATCGACACCCCGGGAGTGCGCAGCTTCGGCCTGGCTCATGTGGACCGGGAGACCCTGCTCTCGGCCTTCCCTGAACTCGTCGCCGCCACGGCCGACTGCCCCCGCGGATGCACGCACCTCGCCGGCTCCCCCGGCTGCCGCCTCGATGAGTGGGTGGCCGACGGCAGAGCCGGGCCCGGAGGAGTCTCAAGGTTGGAGTCCCTGCGCCGGCTGCTGCCCTCGACTGGATAGGCTGGAGGCATGAACGACCTCGACTTGGCGATCGAACTCGCCGATCTCGCCGATGCCATCAGCCACCCGCACTTTCGGGCACAGGACTTCTCCGTCGAAACCAAACCCGATCTCACCCCGGTCACCGAATGCGACCGTGCGGTGGAGAAGACGATCATGGGCCGCCTCACCGAGGTCCGACCCGATGACAGCGTGCTCGGGGAGGAATTCGGGGCACATGGGGAATCATCGCGACGGTGGATCATCGATCCCATCGACGGGACGAAGAACTTCGTCCGCGGAGTGCCCGTCTGGGCGACGCTGATCTCCCTCTACGACGGCGACCGGCCGCTGCTCGGTGTGGTCTCCGCTCCAGCGCTCGGGCGCCGGTGGTGGGCGGTATCGGGTCAGGGCGCCTTCGCGACAGAACTCGGTTCCCCGGCCGAACGCATCACCGTGTCGTCGGTCGATGCCCTCGCCGACGCCTCACTGTCGTATTCGTCGCTGTCGGGCTGGAAGGAACTCGGGATCCTCGATGAGTTCCTCGGCCTCTGCGATTCGCTGTGGCGCACACGCGGATACGGCGACTTCTACTCGTATATGCTGCTGGCCGAGGGTGCGGTCGACCTCGCCTGCGAACCGGAACTCGCGCTCTACGATATGGGCGCGCTCGTGCCCATCGTCCTCGAAGCCGGAGGCACCTTCACGAACACGGCCGGGGTCCCCGGTCCCTTCGGCGGCAATGCCTTGGCCAGCAATTCACGACTCCATGAGGCCGCTCTCGATCGGCTCGGCCGGGTCGCTCCTGCGGAGGTGTCGTGATGCCGGACATCATGAGGGCCCCGCTGTGGCATGCGATGGCCGACGCCGCAGGTCTGACGAACCCTGACGGGTCGATCGGTGAGACGATCTACGGGCAGATGACGAAGTTCGCTGCGGAGGTCGGTGCCGTCAACCTCGGGCAGGGTGCTCCGGGCACTGAGCCGCCGGAGGACCTCATCGCCGCCACCGCCGAGGCGATGCGGGCCGGTTTCAATCAGTACGCCCCCGGTCAGGGTTTCCCGCGGCTGCTCGAAGCAGTGGCTGCCCAGCGCGGTCGGGATTTCGGTCAGCAGGTGGCCCCGGACGAGGTGCTCTATACCGCGGGTGCCACAGAAGGTCTGACGGCTGCGATCTTGGCTCTGCTGCCGCGCGGCGGCTCCCTCGTCGCATTCGAACCGTTCTACGATTCCTATCCTGCGGCGATCGCCGCTGCAGGCGGTGCGCTGCACACGGTCCCGATCCTGCACGAGGGGCACGGAGGCTTCGTCCCTGATTGGGAGGCCTTCGATCGGGTGGTCGCCGAGGTCGATCCTGCGATCATCCTTGTCAACACCCCACACAATCCCACCGGCTTCGTCTTCTCCGCCGCTGACCTCGCCCGGATCGGTCGTGCCGCCGCGGGGGTCGACGCCTGGGTGCTCTCCGATGAGGTCTACGAACAGCTCGTCCTCACCGATCAGGGGCATGTTCCTCCCGCCGTGGCGATCGGGGATTCCGCACGTGTCGTCACGGTCTCCTCGGCGGGCAAATCCTGGAACGCCACGGGGTGGAAGATCGGCTGGGTCATCGCCGCCCCCGAGGTGCGGCAGGCCATTCAGACGGTCAAGCAGTTCCTGTCGTTCACAGCCGGTGGTCCGATGCAGATCGGCATGGCCGATATGCTCACTGGCGATTCGCAGTTCGTCGCAGAGAATCGGGCTTCTCTGCGGGCGCGTGCGGAGGTGCTCGTGTCCGCCTGTCGCACAGTGCCCGGCGCGGGTGTGTCGACCCCGCAGGCCGGCTACTTCACAGTGGTGGATTTCTCTGCGCTGACGGATCTCGATGCCTTCGAGCTCAATGCTCTTCTGGCTAGGAAGTTCGGTCTGGTCGGAATCCCCGTTCCAGCGCTGTGCAGGCCGGGCAGCTCGGCCTACGAGGCCTATCGGTCCTCGATCCGGTATTCGTTCTGCAAATCGGTCGCCGACGTGGACTCGGGCGCACAGCTGCTCATCGCCCTCGGAGGGCATCTGCGCGAGAGCCCGGACGCTCTGCGGCAGCGGCCATGATCGGCTGACGGGCTCACCGCTGGCAGAGATGAGGCCGCAGCGATGCAGCCTGTGCTGGTTCCTCTGAGCAGGGACCGACGAAGGGGCGAACCGCTGATTCGGTTCGCCCCTTCTGTATCGGGCAGTGACACTGCCGGCTGAGTCTGTCCGCCTGACGGCGCTGTCGCCGTTCAGGCAGAAACTGCCTCAGTGCAGATCAGGCCTTGACGAGCTCGAGTTCGAGTTCGATCTTGATCTTGTCGGAGACGAGGAGCTCTCCTCCGCCGAGGACGGCCTCGAAGGACATTCCGAAGTCCTTGCGGTTGACCGTGGCGGTGGCCGAGAGACCGGCGACCTGGTTGCCGTTCGGGTCGGTGGCGACACCGGCGAATTCGGTTGCGAAGGCGACTTCCTTGGTCACGCCGCGCATCGTCAGCTCGCCGACGGTCTCGAACTCATCAGCGGCGTCGGCCTTGATCGCGGTCGACTTGAAGCTCAGCTTCGGGTGATCTTCGGCCAGGAAGAAGTCACCGCTCTTGAGGTGGCCGTCGCGCTGTTCGTTGCGGGTGCTGATCGAGTCCGCGGAGGCTTCGGCAGACACCGTGCTGTCTTCGAGGGTCTCACCGACGTCCACGCTGCCGGCGATCTCCTCGAAGTGGCCGCGGACCTTCGAGACACCCGCGTGGCGAGCGGTGAAGGTGAACTCCGAGTGGATGGGGTCGATGTTCCAGGTTCCGGCGGCGAGTCCCTGAGGCAGAGCAGTCATGATTTCTCCTTTTGGTTGAAATTTGAAGTACAAGAATGACTATAGTTCAACTTTCAACCACATGCAACCCCTGCAGGTGAACGGCAAGTGACCATGTGGCGGAGGTCACCTGTATTCGGTTTGGCCGTGCGGTGACCCCTCGTGTAAAGTTAAGAACACGCCGCGGGGTGGAGCAGTTCGGTAGCTCGCCGGGCTCATAACCCGGAGGTCGGAGGTTCAAATCCTCCCCCCGCCACCAAGGTGGCAGAACCCTCAGTCAGTTCAACTGGCTGGGGGTTCTTCTCATTCACAATCTCCTCACCGAGCAGTTGCGAAAGTGAGATGCCCATGTACCGGGCAATGGCGAGCAGCTCATCGATTCGAAATGGCATCTCGCCACGGATCCGCTTCGACACATTTCGCTGGGCAAACCCAAGGATCTCAGCAATGTCTGCTTGCCGCAGGTTGTACCGCGTCATCCACGCCGCAACCTCACGCCCGACTCTCTCGTTCTCAGTTAACTGCAGTTCTCCAATAGTCATGAGTCCAGCGTAGATCGAAACCGGCTCAATGTAAACGATATTGCGACACACCCAGAACCTATAGATCTACACGTCGTTGACCGGTAAAACCTATGTGTATACGGTGGCACCATGAGATATACAAGGCAGGTGCGAGCTAACGTGCTCGCCGAGATGGGCCGAAGAGAACTCAAAGAAGGTGACGTTGCTCAGATTCTGAATACAAGTCAGCGTTCAGTGTCGAAACGCATGACCGGCGATACAGACTGGCGGATCGGGGATCTGCTGCGGCTGGCGCAAGCGTGGGATATTCCGATTGCAACTTTGCTCGAAGGAACAGAGGACGACCCGTTCGCTCCTAATGGCGATCCGAAGCCGGTAGGTGCATGATGGCCCTCGCACTGGAATCAAAATTCTCTGAAGCAGAGGCACGCGAGCTTACAGACGAACTGCGAAGTGACTACGGATCGCTACAGGTCAAGATCTCCACCGCGTGGCAGGGACGAATTTGGCTGGCTCTCGGGTACGACTCCTGGCAGGACTACCTCGACAATGAGTTTAGAGATGTCAGCCTGCGTCCGCCGAAGGACCTTGAAGAACAAGTGATCTCCGAGCTTCGGGCAGCGGGGATGAGCACCCGAGGGATCGCATCAGCGGTCGATATTAGCCACCCTACGGTGTACCGCCGTCTGCGGGATGCAGGTGTTTCAAATGAAACACCTGAGGACGCGGCCGGCGCAGGTGAGCGAAATGATCCACCCGCCGTTCGGGCCCCGGTCATCGGTCTAGACGGCAAGTCTTACCAACCTCAACGTCCCACTCCCCCGGCTGACCGGTCAGAGGACATCGTGGATGCCGAGGTCATTGTCGAAGAGTCATGGCGCATGACCGGTCAAGAACCGGACACTGACCGGCTGGCATCAGACCTTGGAATCGAGCCAATCACGGTCACCATGACCGGCACGGACGCTCCACTGTCCGGGGCGCACATAGTCCGGGTGGTCAACGAACTACACGCAGGCACACGTGCACCTCTGCCCCTGGTCAAGAAGAAGTCCAAACTCCTGGAACAAGCATTCGCGACCGGTCTGGCCAACAGCGACCAGTTCGAGCTGGAGCAGATCACCGACCTCGGTCAGGACGTCGCGGACACGGTCGCGGGCGTGAACCCCTTGAAGTGGACACATCAATGTGTACTATCAGGCAACAAAATCCACCATAGACGCATAACCAACCTCGAAGTCAACAGGTGCTCGATAACCCAAAGCCGAGTGCCGACGCCCCGTGTTGTATCGAACTAACCACCGAAACACCTCCCGCCGACACTCGAGCTCCGAGGCCCACCGCTTCTCTCCCTGCAACGTCTCACGCTTCAACGCAGCGTTGACCGACTCCGCCAACGCATTATCAGCACTCGACCCCACCCTGCCCATCGACTGAACCACCCCGAACCGACGACACATCGCCTGAAACGACGAGGACGTATATTGCCGACCATGGTCGCTATGGAAAATCGCACCTTCCAGCGTTTCTCGATTGTTTAACGCATTCTGCAACGCGTCCTCGACAAGACTGGACCGCATATGATCGGCGATCGACCAGCCCACAATCCGCCGCGAATACAAATCGATGACGGTGGCCAAATACAAGAACTTCCCTTCATTACCATAGGGTAAGTAGGTGATGTCGCCGACGTAGGTCGTGCCCAACTCAGCGGCCGAGAAGTCCCGGCCCACCAGGTCGGCAAACACCTGAGCCTCCGGGTCCGCCATCGTCGTGGTCTTCGGCTTACGCAAGTGGATACCGACCATGCCGTTGTTCCGCATCAGGCGAGCAACCCGCTTACGGTTGACCGGCCCGTCCACTTCTGGGTCATCGGCCAGCTCGGCCGTGATCCGTCGATACCCGTACGTGTGGTCCCAGAACTCGAAATGGTGCTCAATCCGCTCGCACAGAGCATCATCAGCAGCCTGCCTGGCCGCCCGTGCCGACCGGGAGGCACACCACTTATAAAAGCTCGAGCGCTGGAGACCCAGCACGGCACACATCCGCTTCACCTCATGGGTGTTCCGGTGGTCGTCAACGAACTGGAAGAGGATCACCAGGTCGTCTCTGCCGCGAAATATTTCGTGGCCTTCCGCAAGATCTCTCGCTCTTCTTCCAACCGCTCCACATCCGATCGCAGTGACCGCTTATCGGCCCGCAACGAGTCGTTCTCGACCCGCAGACGCTTGGCCCGATCGATCAGATCAGCGTTCTCGACCCGCAGACGCGCCAGCTCTTCCTCAGCCGACTCCGGATGGCCTGCCGCGGCTGTCGGTACCGCTCCGGCGGCCTTCCCGGCCTGATGCACCCAGGACTTGATCGCGCCACGCGAGACGCCGAGATCGGTCGCGACTTGGGAATAGGACATATCGGGATGAGTCTCGTACAGCTCGACGGCGTCGGCTTTGAACTCGTCCGAGTACTTCTTCTTCGGCATGGTTTCTACTCGCATTCTCCGGCCCATTATGGGCCAGTCTCAGCGTGTCCACCACTCAGGGTTCATCCCCGTGAAAGCGTGTCGACGATACCAATCCAGCGGCCAGTCATCTTCGTCTGCCCCGATTGCGACTACTGTGCACCCCTCGCTCATGTTGTGTCGTAACATCGCCATGAGCATCAAGGTCCCATATCCTTTGCCGCGCCAGGTTGGTAACACATCTACCTCTTGCAGTCTCGCAAAATGATGGTCTGGTGCCGCCAGTCGAAAGCTTCCAATAGCTCCGATGACTTCTTGTTGGCGGAGCGCGAAGAACATTGTCATTCCGACGCGTTCGGCCCGAGCGCGAAGTTCCTCGACCATGATGCGGGCGCGTAGCTCAGTGACGCCATAGCTTGACTCGACCACAATTCTTTGTTGGGTGTAGTAATGCCAATCCGCTTCGGTTGCAATAGGTTGTAGAACGATCTGTGCCTCAGGAAGCTCCACATAGGACAGGTGTCGCGTTAGAAGAACTTTGGCGCAACCAATTTGGGAACTAGCCTCCAAAGGGGTGACAGTGTCATAGATCTGTCGCTCGGTGGTTAGTGCTAGAACCGTCTCGTCTCTAATCTGTGACATCAGTGCTTCCCGATCTGCGCGTGCAACCTTGCATAAGTCTATTCAGGAATATGCAGCAGGGCCTAGCGCTGGATAAAGGCATTCTACCGACCCTATGAAGGTTAGTTGGGCCTCTACCGGATTGTGTCAATTCCCGTCACAGTCACCTGTCCAGTTATGGCACACGTTTGTGCGACATCGCAGACGCTTTAGGAAGCGGCGACACACCAACAAAGATGGGACGTCGCAGAAACGATCGTTTGCGTGCCACTCTGCGTGGGTTCGCCGGGGAGGCATCACGATTGAGCAACAGTCGACGGCAGCTCCGGTACCGGCTTGCGCGTTCCACCGCTCGAGTCCGAATCGGTGCCTCGTGGGCAACACAATGTCTTGTAACCCATGGGTTCTGAGGCGCCTTGGTTACGAGACACTTTCACGCGTAGCGCGACCCAATGCTCCGATCGCTGTGCAAGCCGTTACATGCGGACAGACCCACTACTGCTAAATTCTCTTTTATGGAGCACACCGCCCTTACAGAACTGCTGATCTCTCTCGGTGTCCCGGAATCAGTTGTCAAAGAAGTTCCGAAGTTGCCAGGAACAGTGACCGGCTTGTTGATATACGGCAGCCGGTCCCGGGGCGATGCTGTAGCAAGTTCAGATCTCGATCTTCTCGCGCTCGTGCCCGTACAGCTTCCGTCCGTCAATATTGGTGCAGTCAGCGTCAGTTTCTACACCGTTGCCCAGCTCGCCACTGGTATTAGCAGCTTATTCGGTGCCCACCTGAAGCGCGATGGAAAGATCCTGCGCGATGACGACGGAACTCTTGCTGCCTCGTTGGAGCGAATGGGACAGGTCGATACGGCGCGGCTTTTCGAAAGGGCGAGAGTGATGTCTGAGCTTTTTACGACGCCAGATATCGACCTACCAAAGTACCTTCCAGGGCTCCTTCGTGAAGTTCGATACTTGCTCCGCAGTTGTCTGTATGCGCAGGCGATCGCGAAAGGATCGCCGTGTTTTTCCGTCCGAGAGATCGCAATTCGACATGGCGACCCGGACCTGGCGCGGCTGCTGGCATCGCGGCACGATGACGAATCAAGACTCACTGACTACTCTGCCTGTCAGTCACGTCTCCGAGGTCTAATTGGAGACTTCCCGGCCAGCCGACACGGATCTCTTGAAGCGACCGTGGTCAACGAATGGGGCGCAGGCAGCGATTTGCTGTCTATGGCCTTCATGGCGTTGGGCTCGAGCGGGGGCGGTTCAGATTACGCCGAGGTAGAGAAGATTCTCCTGTGACAGACCGACTGGCCTTCATCGGGGATGTACATGGCAACCTTGATGCCTTGCAGAAAATCCTTGACCTACTCGCCCCTTACGAGGGGCTACACCAGGTTTTCTTGGGAGACTACCTTAATAAGGGCCCGGACTCAGCGGACGTGCTCGATCTGCTATTGGCGAGGCAACGTGATGGCGTTGCGACGTTGCTTGCAGGCAATCATGAAACCTCGTTGCTCAAGGCGCTCGATACCGCCGATATGACTTCGTTCTTGAAGATGGGCGGTGCTACGACTATTCAGTCGTACTTACGTCGTCCTGTGCTTCCGGATGTACTCGACGATTTTCGGACCCACCTACCAGTGAGCCATCTAGAGGGGTTGCGATCGATGCCTCTGACTTGGGAGTCTGAGCACGTGGTTGCGCAGCATGCGCCATCATGTTGTACGGACAGCCGCTTCTCTATCAGTGCGCATGTGCCCGTCGGTCTTTCACCTCGCATTACCGCAACTGATATGTGGGTTTACTTGTCAAGGGACAAAGAAGAATTTTCCCGGCTCGGTTTCCGCTGTTTTCCAGGATGGCAGGAGTACCACCACGGCAAGGGCGAAGGTTCAGACGCGTCGTTATCGACTCACATGGTCAGACTGATATTCGGGGGTTGGTTACCCCATGACGATTATTCGAACCGGAGCATCCCGTTGTCTAGCATCGAGCGTCACCCGACCAGGTAGCCAGGTTGCCCATAGTTGCAACTCGGATCAGCTCCTGATGCTGCCTCGAGCCATCAGCCCCTGCCGTGGGGCACGATCATGGTGACTCACCTCATCCGGGCCTCCTGCCATTCGAGATCAGTCACGTACATTTGCAGGGGCGCGGCCACTGACCAGCACCAGCCTGCAAGTTCTCGGGCGACTGCGGTATTCGCTTTGACCCGTCGCTTCTTCCGAGCATCGAAATTCGTCCACACTCGGTGCAGTCGTTGATTGCCCTCGATCGCGCGGATTCTCGTCGCCGCATCAACTTTCTCGAATTGCCGTAATAAGCGGGCCCCGGGTCGCGAGTACGGGCGGGCATGCGTCCACGCCGCCTCGAGGAGCAGTTTCCTCGCATAGGTGTTCCCCGCCTTCGTGATCGCTCCCTGCGACCGCGATTGACCGGACGAATACTCTGACGGAGTCAGTCCCAGATAGGACCCGATCGTGGCTCCGGTGAACCTCGTCCAGTCGCCGATTTCGACAGCCAGCCCGAACCCAGTCGTGATTGAGATTCCTCGAAAACACATGAGGGCATCGATGATCGGCGCCTCCTCGGCTTCGGCGACCAACTCCGCGATCATCACGTCGAGGCGTCTGACATGGGCCATCAGTAAAGTCTCGGTCTCCAACTCGGCAGCCAAGGCCTGCTGCGATGCGGCTGGTTCGAGTCGCTGTCGGGCCAACCAGTCGTGATGGACCTGCGTCCACTTCGTGTCCTTGGGATACCGCAGCCCGTGCCGGAGGATCATCGCGTTGATTCGCTGTCGGGCGTGCGTGAGGTCTCCAACTGCTCGCTGTCGGGCACGGGAGACATCCCGGAGTCCTTCCTGACCGATCGGCGGGACGCGGACCGCGGTGATCTCACCCAACGACAGCATCCTCGCCAGGCCCAGGGCATCACGTTGATCGGTCTTGACGCGGTCTCCCGGGGCCCGTAGTAGTTTCGATGGTGCCGCGACCGTGCAGGTGATGTGATCGTCTGCCAGACTGCGGGCAAGTCCGTATCCCGTTGGGCCGGCCTCGTAGGTGACCGCGGTGTCGTCGCCGTGGGCCTTGATCTACGAGATCACCGTGGGGTTATCGGCTGGCATCGTTGCCTGGTCGATTTCGCCGGTGTCAGCGTTCAGTGCTACCGCGGTCACGGTTTTCGCGTGAACGTCTAATCCGATGAAGGTAGTCTTGAGCATGTCGGGACCTCCAAAAGCTCAAATGTGGCTCTACCAGTACACACCCGAATCCGGTGTTCCCGGTAGGACGGTGGCAGTGGCTGGGTAACCCACGATTCCTTTGATGCACGGAGGCCCCGGCCCCACCTTTCCCTCATATTGTCTAGCGCCCAAATCGACACCGGAAGCGGAAGCACCGACAAAAGCGGGCGCCTCACAGCATTCCTCTGGCCGAGCCGCACCTACTTGCAAGTTGATGCGACGGGCCGCCGGGTATTCTAAATCCTCCGACTCTGATTTTCTTCAGAGGGCAGCTGGTCCAATTGCCATCGCGCTTTTTTCGCGCCTTGCACGTTGCCCATTGAATTGTTGACTTCCACACAGCGCTCGGCGTAGTGACGAGCTTCTTCGAAATTACCCGCTGCACGGGAGCACTGAGTCAGAACAATCAGTGACTTCGCGATCCCCGAGGTGTGCGCGGTTTGCTCGTTCAGTCGTAGCGCTTGGAGCGCATAGGGAATCGCCTCGGTGGCGAGGCCCTGTCGCAGCTTGAGTTGAGCGATCGAGGTCCAAGCATTGGCATGTAGGTCCGATGGCGTTGTCCCTTTCAGGGTTTCCAACATGCTTGTCGCATACGATTCTGCGGCGTCAAAATCCCGCTCCCGGTTCTTTAGCCGGATCAGGTTCACTTGTGACTGGGCGATGTCCAGGCTGCGCGCGTACTTCAAGCGCAATTCGTACGCCTCGACGAAGTCATCGCTCGCCTCCGTCAAACGCTCCTGTCGCTGATAAGCCAGCCCCCGCTCGTCGAGGATTCGCGCCCGTACTTGCCACGCGGCTGCGGCCCGGCCGTCGAGTTCCCCGAGGATAATGCCGAGTCGGTTAATCGCATCTAAATCCATCCCTTTGCGACGCAAGATTCCCGCCTCGGTCACGAACGCTTCGCCTGCGAGAGTCGAATTCAGTTCAACGGAGCCGTCCAGAATCACCTCAATCGCCCGTTCCGCCTGTACGAGCGCGTCTTCGAAGAGGCCACGACGTCCGAGAGTGCGAGCGTACGCTAATTGCTCAAGAGGGCCCCCGACGGTTGCCGCGGTCTTGAGTTTCTCCAAACCCAGGTCAACCCGACCAAGCCGGATGAAGCTCTCGCCATCATGGCGGAGCTTCGCCGCGCCCAATATATTTCGGCCTGAACGAGGCTTCAGATCGATTTGGCGAGCCGTCTTAGTCCCCGCAGTTTTCTGCCACCCCGCAAGCCGATCACTAAGCTTGCGCTCAAGGTCCAGCTCATCGGTAAGGGTCTCGTATCTCAGCGCGTGCCGCTTCTCTAACTGAGTGCGCAGTTCTGATATCTCCATCGCCGGCGTTGGAGATTCGACGAATCCAACCCAGATGTCTTCCAGCGGTTGCTCAATCTCGCCGAGCGCGAGTAGGCCTGTAAATAGTTCTTCTTCCGTCCCCGAGGTGTATCCGAAAGGGCTGGCTGGATCGCTACCCCAAGACTCTTTGAATAGAACAATCATGAACTCGCTGCTAGCAATGAGCTCGTTGATTTGATCTTGTGGCCGCCGAACCGTGCCTCGGCTGTCGTTCTCCCAACCGACTAAATTGTATGTGCGTTCGCCGCTGCGACGTCGAGTCGAGTTGTACCGATCAATGATTGAATACACCAGTGATCGCTCTCTTCCGAGATCGCTGGGTGACGCCAAAAAGACTTGGAGAGGGCCTCTATCGCTCATGAACGCATGTTAGCCCACCACTTCTGGTGAAGGCACTGGGCTCTTGGTTTCGCGTATCCGCGAGAGGATCAGACAACGAGCATTTCTATCCGGCGACCATGTCCGTCCGCTTGTTTGTTGCGATGGTCGCCGATGTGCCTGATTTGCCATGCAACCAGGCTGTATCGAAACGCTAGGGATACGATACGTCTCGCTGGAGCCTCCGATCGGATTTCGCTCGACACGCCTGTCTGTGAGCTTCAGCGATAATTGGCGGTGTTCTGTCAACACTTCGTGGCGGTACTGAGTTCACGATTTCCGCATTCTTTTATGGACTACCCGACAAGAATTGAATGTCGAGCTCCCTCCCGCGCTGCGCGACTAGCCCGCATCAATCGTGAAAGTCTTCAGGCTCCCTTGGGATGCGCCTGGCCATGAGACAGAATTTATTGCCTTCCGGATCCGCGAGGACGTACCAGCTACCTGACGGCACTACGTCAGTTGGCTTCGCACCTAGAGACAAGAGCCTCTCGAGCTCGTCTTCTTGACTCCGGTCGGTAGGACACAGATCGAGATGCAGAGTTCCATCCGCGAAAGTATCGTCCGAGCGCTCGAAGAGAATCGCCGGGGCATTCGACGCTCCGGAGATCGCGACTCCAGTTTCGTCCTTGGCTGAAACCTCGTATCCGAGCGCTTCGCACCAGAATCGGCTCAGCCGATCTGGGTCTTGGGCCTTGACAACGAGGTCCCCAACTCGACTCGTCATGGGCCCACCCTACTTCCGACCTAAGGCAACAATGCGGCACTAACTCGCGTGTATCCCAGAATGACTTACAAAGCCCGAGGTGTCGCGACTATGAGACAGTTTTCTGCGAGACGAGTTGTCGAGACAATTCCAAGACCGCAATTTCGAGCCTTCATGATGGTGCCGGTCCTTCGATTCGACCGTCTTATAAAATTAAAGGTTTTCGAGAGATATCTGCGCTCACTCTTCAGACTTGAATCCATGTGTCAGTGAACGGTCATTTCAGACCACGGTGGAAAATCCACCGATAAGCCCCTGCAGTCCGTTGACCCATTGAGTCCATACTCCAGTGATCAGCAGTATTCCGATTCCGATGAGAACGGCCCCTCCCGCACGGGTAATTGCTGCATGATGATCTTTGACCCACCTCATGCGACCGCCGCCTCTGATGAGTAGCAAAGAGACAAGCAGGAAGGGAATGCCAAGACCCAGGCAATAACTGAGGGTCAATATGGTCCCGCGAAGCAAGGCACCGGATCCTGTCGGCCCGAAACTGGTCGTCAAAGCAAGTACTGCCGCTAATGTCGGCCCCATGCACGGGGCCCAGCTGAACGCGAACGTTCCGCCGAGAAGCGGTGCTCCCCACAATCCCGCCTGAGGGCGGCTCTTGATACGCCACTCCCGCTGGAGGAGACTCAATCCGCCCATGAAGATGATCCCTGCCACGATGACGATCGCACCCATGATGCGATTGATCACGTCCGCCCAGGCGCTGAGAAGTATCCCTGTGAGAGAAAAGACGAGTCCAATTGAGACGAAGACTGCCGAAAAGCCGAGCATGAACAAGAACACACCAATGACCACGCGGAATGTCTTCTGATCTTCGAGTGACTTCCCGGCAAGTCCAGTGACATAGCCAAGATAGCCAGGCACCAGTGGTAACACGCATGGCGACAGGAACGAGATGATCCCGGCGATCACAGCAATCGGGATTGCCAGCAGCATCGGGCCCGAGCTTGCTATCTGTGAGAACTGTTCACCGATCGTTGCCACAGCGATCACGTGTCTTTGGCAAGTACGTCAGTGATGAGGCCATCAAGAGTCGAGCGATCGACGATCCCGACGACACGAGCAGCAGGACGGCCCTTGGAATCGAGAATCACCGTCGACGGTACGGCCTGCGGTGGAAGAAGACCGCTCAAGGCCGCCACTGCCCGCCCTTCTTTGTCGAGCATGGAGGGGTAGGTGATGCCGAATTGTCGAGCAAATGCGTTTGCCGCAGCAGCTTCATCTCGGACATTGATTCCCAGGAAGGCCACTCCCTCCTCGCTAAACGATTCGTAGCTTTCCTGAAGGTCTGGTGCCTCTTCTCGACACGGTGGGCACGCTGCGTACCACAAGTTCAATACCACTGGGCTACCCTGCCATTCTTGTAGGTCGAAGGCATCCCCGTTCGTCGTGTTTCCGGCCAGCTGCACGGGTGTTGAGCGTTGCGATTCGGGAATCTGCGTGATCACTCCCGTGCCCGCCACGTACCCCTGATCATTTGATCCGGAAGTGTCCTCGACGCCTTTGTCGGCGGGAGCGCATCCGGTGATCGCACCCAGCGTGACCGCGAGCAAAGCGCTCCCGTAGGCCAGGCGGGAAAAGGATCGAAGTCGCGATCGCTGCGCATAGGTGTTTTGCACGTTGGCTCCTTGGGCAGTATGAATTCTTAAGATAATTCTACAATTCGTAGAATTCAGACTCGAATCACATGGCCTGCCAGCGGGGATATGGATCACAGCTGTCTAAGCTCACCGCCGAGCAGGCAGGAGGGTGATGGCCATTCCTTATTGGGCATATCCGCTTCCGCGCCGCAGCGCTTACCGTTGAGCCTCTTTGTGTACCACTGTGGGTCAAAAACGGCTTCACGGTATCGGTGATCAAGCATGCGACTCTAGATTACACATAGGTCAGCTGGCACTGTATAGTTCAGTACATGCTGACTATTGCTTCACGCCTCGACGTCATGAACCGGCTCGGCCGGGCTATGGCGGATCCGACGCGCTCCAAGATTCTGATGACGCTGCTCGACGCTCCGAGTTACCCGGCTGTGCTCTCTCGAGAGTTGGAATTGACGCGTTCGAACGTGTCGAACCATCTGACCTGCCTGCGCGATTGCGGGATCGTGGTCGCTGAGCCGGAGGGCCGACAGACGCGATACGAGATCGCCGATCCGCACCTCGCTGCTGCGCTCGTCGCGCTGGTGGACGTGACGCTGGCCGTGGATGAGCACGCGCCGTGCGTGGATTCGGCGTGCATAGTGCCGGGGTGCTGCGGAGCGGGGGCCGACGCGTGAGCGCGGCGTGCGGCTGCGAGCACGAGCCTGCTGCCACGGCGGGAGAGGAAATCGAAGAAGTAGAGAGACCCTGGTGGAAGGATCGCGGAATCATGGTGCCGGTGTTCTCCGGCGTTGCGTTCCTGACCGGGCTGATCTTCGATTGGTCCGCCCTCGAGATCCTGGGGCTTGTGCTGTTCTGGATCGGTCTGTTGCTGGGCGCGTCGACGTTCACTCCGGGAGCGATCCGGAAGCTTTTCAAGGGCAAGCTCGGTATCGGGCTGTTGATGTCGATCAGTGCGATCGGCGCTGTCATCCTCGGGTATGTCGAGGAGGCTGCGGCTCTGGCGTTCCTGTATTCGATCGCTGAGGCGCTGGAGGATAAGGCGATGGACCGCGCCCGGGGCGGGTTGCGGGCGTTGCTGAAGCTCGTGCCGGAGACGGCGATCGTGTTGCGCGACGGCGTCTCCGTCGAGGTCCCCGCGAAGGAGCTGGTTGCCGGGCAAATCTTGCTCGTCCGCCCAGGCGAGCGGATCGCGACCGATGGGATCGTCCGCTCGGGGCGCTCCAGCCTGGATACGTCGGCGATCACTGGGGAGTCGATTCCGGTCGAGGTCGATCCGGGTGATGAGGTGTCGGCGGGCGCGATCAACAGCTCGGGCGCGCTGGAGGTCGAGACGACTGCGGCGGGCACCGATAACTCGCTGACCACGATCGTCGAGCTGGTGGAGCAGGCACAGACGGAGAAGGGCGAGCGTGCTCGTCTCGCGGACAGGATCGCCCGTCCACTGGTGCCCGGCGTTCTGATCCTCGCTGCGGTGGTCGCGATCCTTGGGTCGCTGTTGAGTGACCCGGATGTGTGGATCACGCGTGCGCTCGTCGTGCTGGTCGCCGCCTCTCCATGTGCGTTGGCGATCTCGGTGCCGTTGACGGTCGTCGCCGCGATCGGTGCGGCGAGCAAGTTCGGCGTGATCATCAAGTCCGGTGCCGTCTTCGAGCGCTTCGGCACGATCCGGCACGTCGCCGTCGACAAGACCGGCACCCTGACCCGCAACGAGCCCGCGGTCACCGCCGTCCTGACCGTGGACGGCGTTGCTGAGACGCAGGCGCTGGCCTGGGCGGCGGCGCTGGAGCAGCACAGCACGCATCCCCTCGCGGCAGCGATCACGGCATCTGCACCCGGTGTGCCCGCAGCTGCGAACGTGACCGAGCAGACCGGATACGGCGTCGAAGGCATTGTCGACGGCGCTCGTATCACCGTCGGCAGCCCCCGCTGGCTCGACGCCGGCGAGCTCGGTGGCCAGGTCTCAACCCTGGAAGAGCAAGGCATGACCGTCGTGATCGTCCACCGCGACGGCTTCCCGGCCGCGGCGGTTGGTGTCCGTGATGAGCTGCGCCCTGAAGTCTCCGAGGTCGTCGGCACGCTCGCGGATCAGGGCATTGGGATGACGATGCTCACCGGAGACAACGCCCGGACCGCTGGTGCGCTGGCTGGCCAGGCGGGCATCAATGACGTGCGCGCGGAGCTGCGTCCCGAGGACAAGTCTGCTGCGATCGGTGATCTGTCGAAGGTGGGGTCAGTCGCGATGATCGGAGACGGCATCAACGACGCCCCGGCTCTCGCGGCCGCGGATATTGGCATCGCGATGGGAGCTACCGGCTCCGACGCAGCGATCGAGTCCGCCGACGTCGCCTTCACCGGCCACGACCTCCGCCTGATCCCGCGTGCGTTCGATCACGCCCGCCGTGGTCGGCGGATCATTAATCAGAACATCATTCTGTCGCTGCTGATTATCGCCGTACTGCTCCCTCTGGCCCTGTTTGGGGTCCTGGGGCTCGCCACTGTCGTCCTGGTCCATGAGGTCGCGGAGGTCGTCGTGATCCTCAACGGTCTGCGTGCTGCCCGCACCCGCAGATCACGATTGGAGAGCTGATGCTCACGACCATCGGATCAGCGATCGGACTGTTCGCTGCGACCAACATTGACGACATCGTCGTGCTCACAGTGCTGTTCCTCGCCTCTCGCCGAGGCCAGCTTCGTCCATGGCAGATCGTCGTGGGCCAGTACCTCGGGTTCATCACCCTCGTCGTGATCAGCGTGGTCGCTGCGCTCGGTCTCACGATCATCCCGGATGAGTGGGTGGGATTCCTCGGCTTGATCCCGCTCGGCATCGGTATCTGGGCCCTCGTGCGCGGCTTGCGCCGCAACGGCGATGACGATGACAAGATCGCCGCGGTCGGGCTGTGGGGCGTCGCCGGGATCACGATCGCCAACGGGGCCGACAATATCTCGCTCTACACGCCCATTTTCCGCACCAGCTCGCCCGGCGACGTCACGATCATGATCGTCGTATTCCTGATACTCGTCGCCGTGTGGTGCGCGGCCGGACGCCTAATCGGAACTCACAAGGCCGTCACCGAAACGCTCGAACGCGTCGAGCACTGGCTCGTCCCGGTCGTGTTCATCGGACTGGGCCTGTTCATCCTGGTCGAGTCCGGCGTCATCATCCGCCTCATCGAGGCCCTCGCATGACCCCGGACGCGACCTCCGACATTGAGCCGGCGTCGGTAGAGCCGCCGCAGAGGGGGCGCTGGCGGCTCACCGCAGCGTCGCTCCTGCTGGCCCTGGTCGTCGTCCTAATCGATCAGGGAACGAAAGCGTGGGCCCAGGCCACGCTCATCGAGGGTGAGCGAATCCCGCTGGTCGGTGACCTGCTGGGCTTGCAGCTCGCCTACAATCCCGGCGCGGCGTTCTCCTTCGGCGAGGGGTTCACCTGGGTGTTTGCTCTGGTGGCCGTGGCCGTCGCCATTGCCGCGCTTGTCTTCGCGTTTCGTGTCCGACGGCCCGGGTGGGCGGTGGGGATCGGTGCGCTCGGCGGGGCCGCCGCCTCGCACGCCGGAGACAGACTCTTCCGCCAACCAGGATTCGCGCAGGGGCACGTCGCGGACTTCCTCGCCTACGGCAACTGGTTCATCGGCAACATCGCTGACATCGTGATCGTCATAGTAGCGGTTGCAGGAACGCTCTTCATGATCCGCGACGACCAGAATTGAAATGATGACCAATCGAGATCAGGCTGCAGTATCTCGACGGCCGCTCGTACTGGGAGGTGCTCGACCGCAGGATCGCCGAAGCACTGTACGTGCGCACCAACGCGAGCAACTGAGCATCGAGAGTTCCGGCAGGCGGATCA
This sequence comes from Brevibacterium limosum, assembly GCF_011617705.1. Lineage (NCBI taxonomy): Bacteria > Bacillati > Actinomycetota > Actinomycetes > Micrococcales > Brevibacteriaceae > Brevibacterium > Brevibacterium limosum. The sequence continues at coordinate 2,338,993 of NZ_CP050154.1, forward strand.
GCATTTACAGTGAAGTCAGCCGCGGTCGAATTTACAATCACAATCGTGAGAACGATGCCCTAAGCCTGGATCCAGCCAAGACTGGGCGACCAGTAGTGACTGGATATGTCTTTTGGGTTCTGGATAGCATCATGATGCCTTCCGTTCTCCATCGCTGTTCTCAATATTGTGGCTTCCAGACTGGTGCATGAGATTGCAAGGGCGGTTGTCATTGTCATTGAGCGCAGATCCGTTTACACGAACCGCAGTTTTTCCACCCATCCGATGTGAGTGATGCCAGCATGATGCCATCCTCGAAGACCTACGTGAAAGTGAGCGACCGTTGAGCCGCAGCGTGAAAATCTCGCTAGCAATGATCGGCGTCGCCGCCCTCGTCCTCGCCGGTCTGCTGGTGTTCAATGACGACAGCAACGAACCACAATCGGACACCGCACCCACCAGTGCAGACACCGCCGACTTACTGGTCCGCGATGACAGCCCCCGCTTGTCTAAGGGTGGCGAAGCCGTGTTCGTGGAGTTCCTTGATTTCGAGTGCGAAGGCTGCCTGTCTCTTTACCCGGTCATCGAGGACCTGCGAAAGGAATACGGGGACCGTGTCACATTCGTCGTGCGTCATATGCCCTTACATAACAACTCCGTCAACGCAGCCCTGGCCGCCGAGGCGGCTGCTGAACAGGGCGAGTTCGAGGCGATGTATCAACGTTTGTTCGAAACGGTAGACGAATGGGGCCACCAGGAGACATCACAACGCGAGAAGTTCTCTGGTTACGCTAAGGAACTCGGCCTGGACATGGACCAGTTCACCGCAGCCTATGATGATCCGGCCACTCTCGAACGCGTTGAGCAGAGCCAGAAGGACGGGCAGGCCCTCGGAGTCACCGGCACGCCAACGTTCTTCCTCGACGGCGAGAAGCTCCAACCCGAAAGCGTCACTGACCTGGAGGAAGCTTTCGATGCTGCCCTCCAAGACTGAGACCGGCAACGAGACGGAGACACAAGAAACCCCGGTCACGTCGTCCCGTGGCCTGGCAGCGTTATTCGTCGTAGGCGGGCTCATCGGGTTGATAGCGGCTGTGGTGTTGCTGGTGGAGAAGATGACACTGGCCGCCAATCCGGACTATATCCCCAGCTGCAACGTCAACCCAGTTCTCTCCTGTGGCTCGGTAATGGCGACTCCGCAAGCCGCGGCATTTGGTGTTCCCAACCCGATCATCGGCGTCGCAGGTTTCGCCATCGTCGCGGCTATCGGCGTAGGTCTTTTCGCTGGAGGGCGATACACCGCCTGGTACTGGGCCACCATTCAGATCGGTGTCACGTTCGCGGTCATCTTCGTGCACTGGTTGATCTATCAGAGCCTCTACGTCATCGGGGCACTATGTCCCTACTGCATGGCAGTGTGGGCAGTGACGATCCCCATCTTTTGGTACACCTCTACCCGAAACCTCAGATCACTGAGCAAGGGACAAAAGTGGATCAACCTGCTCCACGAATACCGTGGAGCGATCCTGACTGGCTGGTTCCTCCTCATCATCGTTTTGATCGCCAACCGCTTCTGGGACTACTGGTCCACTCTCGTGTGATCCTCAACGCGATGAGTCGTCACCGCTCTAGGTAGTCTCGACGACCACGATATGGACCGGAAGAGACTCGCCTATTAATCCTTCTCGACTTGAGCCGCCATCTCAGTCTGTAAAACAACCGCCATTCATCGCTGAAGCTCACAGGTTAAATGACATTTTTCCGATGGCGGCGACGCAACAGTTCTGGTGTCACATAAACGAACGTATAAGTGGTGAGGTATGGACATGCTGGTTGGATACGTTCGAGTGTCGAAAGCTGATGGATCGCAGACCACCGATCTCCAGCGGGACGCGTTGTCTGCTGCGGGTGTCGATGATGCGCAATTGTATGAAGACAGAGCTTCAGGCAAGAAGGACGACCGACCACAACTGATCGCATGTCTCAAGGCTCTTCGTTCAGGAGACACGTTGATCGTGTGGAAGCTCGACCGTCTTGGCCGAGACTTGCGCCATTTGGTCAACATCGTCCATGACCTCACCGAGCGGGGGGTGGGGCTTAAGGTGCTTACTGGCCAAGGTGCTGCGATCGATACGACCACGGCGTCGGGCAAACTGGTGTTCGGAATTTTTGCGGCGTTGGCCGAATTTGAACGTGAACTCATCTCTGAGCGCACCAAAGCTGGTCTGGCCTCGGCGCGCGCGGGGTCGTAAGGGAGGTAGGCCTTTTAAGATGACCCCGGCCAAAGTTCGCCTCGCAATGGCATCGATGGGACAACCCGGCACCAATGTCGGTGACCTTTGCGTGGAAATTGGGGTAACTCGTCAGACGTTATACCGCCATGTTTCCCCAACTGGTGAGCTCCGCACCGATGGGGCCAAGCTCCTCGAGCGGTAAAACGAAGCGCAGACTGAGGAAAGCGGACTTCGCTGGCCGCTGCTTCTGGATCAAGTAGCCGCAAGACGGCGAATGCGGCCTAAGTGAGATGAAGATCAGTGACGCAGGTAGCACCATCTTCGGTGGTGGAAAAGGTGGTAGAGCCAGTCTTGCCTTCATGGCTGACTTTGATGGTTCCCTCGATATCGCTCGGTACCCAGAAACCGACGAAACCGTTATCGAAGGTCGTCGCTGGTTCATCGACGACGACGTCGCCGGTGGACTTATCGGTGATCTGGACGTCGAGGTCCTCGTTGCCGAGTTCTCCCTGGCAGGTGGTGAGGCTGTGATAGAAGCACTCGTGAGTGGTGTTCACATAAGGGGCAATCGACACATATGATTTCTCTGCTGGTAGATCGAGTGTCACCTCCTGCGCTTCGCCCGCTAGCACGAGTTCATCAGGATAGATCGATGCCATCAGATCGCTTGGACGATCGGTGACTGCGAGCTGGTCAAGATGGTCGATGGCCTCAACCGCGTCCATTCCTGCCAGTCCGTGATCGGAGAGAAATTCCTCCGACGAGACCGGATCGACCTCTGACCTTTCTTGAGAATCGTCGGCTGCACAACCAGCCAGTAGCAGTGTGAGCGCTGCAATGGCAATTCCTCGTCGTTTCACATCATCTCCTTACGTCCCACTCGGGGCTCTGCCTCATACGGTCATGATCGGATACGACTGATCGTTGCCGCAGGTCACATTCGTGTCATGTGCCACAAAATATAACTGGCCTGATTTCCATTGACAACCATACCCTCTATGGGTATATCGTCAGCCCCAGATAATACCTACCCTAGGTATTCAATGATGGAGGTCCAAGATGAGTGAGAACAGTGAGTTCATCGTTTCCGGGATGACGTGCGGTCATTGCGAAATGTCTGTGCGTGAGGAAGTCCAGGAGATAACGGGCGTGACCAACGTCGAGGTTTCCCACCAGACCGGAAGGCTCGTCGTGACGTCGGCAACGAACGTTAACCCTGAGGCCATCGTGAATGCGGTGGAGGAAGCCGGCTATCAAGCGGTACCGGCATAGAGCCGATGATTTCTAGCATCCCTACCTGCAGCCCTTCGGGCACCACCTGCCCTGATTCATATTCGGTTCGGGTCAATCACGACTTTCCAATATGGAATGAAGTCTGAGGAGCAACCAATGGCGAAATCGCAAGACTCGATCGACATCACACCCCCACAGGAAAACGACGTTGAAGAGGCTTCCGCTTGCCATGGTGCTGGTCATGAGCACGGATATATTCGCGACAAAGCGCAGTACCAACGACGTCTGGCGCGCATCGAGGGCCAGGTGCGCGGTATCGGACGGATGGTCGATGAAGAGCAGTATTGCATCGATATTCTTACTCAGGTCTCGGCCATCCAATCCGCGTTGCGCAACGTTGCCCGAGGTCTCCTCGACGACCATATGCGCAGCTGCGTCGTCGACGCGGTCAAAGACGGTGGAGCAGACGCTGATGACAAGCTCGACGAAGTGTCTGAAGCCATCAGTCGGTTGATGCGCAGCTGAGCCAGCCGCACGCTGTTGACCCGACTGGTCAGTGTTGGTTGTGTTTGCCTCAATGGCGGGGAAGGACGGTCTCTCATGTACGGGATCCTAGGTATGGGTCTGTTTGCGATGATCGCTGTCGTGCTCATCTACGGTCTTCACCGAACTACCAGCGTGCATGCTCAATCGTTGACAGTGCTTCCAGCACAGTCTGGGTGGTTTCCACAAGAACACGCCCTGTCCCGATTTCATGTGCGTTGGTACCTGGCCTCAATCGTCTTCCTCGCCTTCGATGTCGAGATGTTGTTCATGTATCCGTGGGCGGTCGTTGTGGCCGAGAAGGGCATCTCTGCTGTGATCGAGATGTTCCTGTTTCTTGGAGCGCTCCTGGTTGCCGTCGCGTGGGCCTGGCGGGAAGGGGCCTTCCGATGGGTATAACCCAGATGCTGGCGAAATTGGCGGTGCCCGCCATTCGGGTGCTCGTCGTCGAGGTGCCGGGTCAGTGGTCGACGCGGGTGGAACTCGAAGACCAGATGCTGCGTCGTGGCTGGCGGCGTGCATGGAGTCCAGCAGATGCGGACGTGCTCGCAGTTTGTGGGGTGCCGGGGCCCGAGCTCACACAATTGGTGGACCGACTCTGGGAACAGATGCCCGGGCCCCGGGTTCATGCCGATATGCCCTCAACCAGTACTGTCAGCTCTGCTCTCGACGATGCCATAACCCTCTACATCGACACCACGCACCACAAGCATGACGCGAGTTCGCGGCCACAAGAACCTCGGCTTCCCCACGATGACACGGACCACGGCAGCGATGACGCCATGAGCCACAGTAGCCACGACACCATGGATGACGATCACGGCGGAATGGACCACGACAGCCACACCGACATGGACCACAATGGCCACGGTCACATGGGCCACAGTGACCACGCCGACATCGACGATAGCGGCCACGGCGGAATGGATCACAGCGATCATGGTGACATGGAGATGTCTCCCGGCGGGATCCCCTTAGCTCAAGGCGGGCCGGATCGAGACGGTCTTGAGATGGATGTCTTGCACCTCACACTTGGCCCGATCCTCGCCTATTGGCCAGCCGGTCTGGCCATGAACTGCACATTGCAAGGCGATGTGGTCGTCGACTCCGACGCCTCCATCGTTGATGGTCACACTTCACCTGTGCCTGCTCCTGGACTCAGCCCTGCAATGCGGTGCGACAACGTGATGTCGCTGCTGGCCCTTGCCGGAGCTGACGATCTGGCTGCTCGAGCCCGCCAGACCAGGGACCACCTGTTGCGCGGTGATCATTCCGAGGCCCATGATGGGCTCGAACGCCTGCACCGTGCGATCCGGAGATCGTGGTTGTTGCGCGGGTCCCTGCGCCGAGTCCTCGTCCTTGATCATCTCGAATGTCAACGATACGGTTTGCCTGCTAGTTGCCGGGGAGATGCCTATGATCGAATGCTTCGCACCCTCACTCGAATTCAGGTCGCAGTCGACGGTGGGGGCCCGACGGTTGACGACGACGTTTCCTGGCAGGTCCTGCCAGACCTGGTCATCGGTCTCGAACTCGCGACCCTGCGGCTTGGCGTTGCCAGTGTGAATCTGCAACCCCTCCCGGCTCATGGGGTAGCGCATGACTGAGAGTAATCTAGTGACCGTTCCTGCCGTGTGGTCTGTGGTAGCCGGGGCCCTTTTGTGCGGACTCGCGATCTTCGCTGTCGCACTCGATGCGGGTCTATCGGCCCGCGCTCACGGTGCTCACGGCGGATGGGTGCACAATCGCTTCGCTCGGCTACTGCGTCAGCGCAGGCGCACCACCGTGGCCGCAGACACCATGCTGTGGAGAACCGGTGGGATGGGAATGTTCACCGGCGCGTTCCTGATGATTGCTGTCATCCCCTTCGGCTCTTGGACGCTGACCGATCTCGATGTCGGTGTGGTGTGGTTCAACACCATCGACGTTATGGTCTGGGCGCTGGTGTGGATCACCGGGTGGGGAGCCAATTCGACGCACAGTCTCATAGGCGGCTATCGGTTCCTCGCTCACGGCCTGGCCTATGAACTGCCCTTGATGTTTGCTCTGGTAGCCCCGGCCATCGCCGCTGGCAGCCTCCGAGTCGGTGCCGTTGCCGCCGCTCAAGAGGACGAGCTGTGGTTCGCAGTATGGATGCCTGTGGCATTCCTGATCTATCTGATCGGAGTGATGGGCTTTTCGGTCTGGGGGCCGTTCGCCGCGGCCGTGGCCACCGACATCGTTGGTGGTGCGGGAGCAGAGTTGTCCGCCGTCGATCGTTTGGTCTTCCATGCCGGTCGCTACCTGTTCTTGGCCGCTGGGTCGGCGTTCGCTGTTCCCATGTTCCTCGGAGGAGGAGCTGGACCATGGCTGCCGGGCTGGACCTGGGTGCTGCTGAAGACGATGGCAGTCCTGGCCGTTCTCGTGTGGCTACGCCGTAAGATTCCCTTCCTGCGTCCCAATCGATTTATGACGATCGGGTGGACGATTCTGCTCCCAGCCATTGTGATTCAGGACCTTGTCGTGTCTGTCGTTGTTGTCGGGAAAGGCTGAAGCATGCTGATCGGAATTGCGTTCTGGGCCCTGGCCATAATCGCTGTGGCGAGCGGTCTTGCCGTGTTCGTGGTCGATTCCATGGCGCGCGCCACATATGCACTGGCCGTGTCGTTCATCGCCGTGGGTGTGCAGATTCTCCTGCTGCAACAGAACTATCTGGGGTTAATCACGATCCTGATGATGGTCATGGAGATGGCGGTGATGGCTGTCTACATGGTGATGTTCATGGGGATGAATCCCGCACTTATGCCCATGGATATGACTCATGGGAAGAAGACTGCAATCGCAACGTCAGTCGCGGTGTTCGTGCTGTTGGCAGGAGGTGCCCTTCTGATCCCGTGGCCGCAGCGTCGCAGTGGGCCACCTGCTGACCTCACACGCGCACTCGGGTTGGAGATTATGGGTGAGAAGATGCTGGTCATGGCGGGAGTGGGCGCTGTCATGGTCGCCACGATCGTCGCCGGTGTCGTCCTGGCTTCGCATCGGACTCGCTATGACCGGTTTGGCGATGACCTGCGTGGCCCTCACGTCGACAATGCCTGGGACCGAGGTGTGGAGCAATGACTCTCGAAGCTGTGTTGGTGGTGGCTGCGGCATTATTCGCGGTGGGACTCTACGGTGCGCTGTCTCAACAGGTTGTCGTGATGGTGATGATGGGCCTGGAACTGATGATCAACGGGGTGCTGCTGGCTGCTGGTGGATTCTGGTGGTTTTTGGCACCGGACCCGTCGGGACAGGTGCTGTTGCTGGTGATATTGGCTGCGATGACGGTGGAGATGGCGATGGGCTTTGCTGTGGCCGTGTTGTTGCATCGTCGGCGGGAGACGGATATGACCGACATGTCTCAGGAGTTGTCTCAGTGATCGGGCCGCAGGCGGCACTCGTGGCCATGGTGGTGCTTCCAGCAGCCGTCGGTGGCGTGCTCGTGATAAGCCGGGCCGACCGCGGTGCGGGGTTGATCGCGGTGGCGACGGCCGGGCTGATGACGATCGGGGCGTTCTTCACTGCTGCCACCCGCCCGGAGGTGTCCTACCCGTTCCTCGCGGGTGCCGACTTCGCGTTGGACGTCGACGCTCTTGCGGGACTAGTTGTGCCGATGGTTGCGACAGTGACGTTTTTGGTCCTGGTCTTCGCTGCGGGCACCATTCGCGCAGGTCGGTCTCGCTTCTTTGGACTGATGTTGATCTTCTCTGCCGCGGCTTTGGTGACCGCGACAGCGGCAAGCCTTCCGGCGCTCCTGTTCGCCTGGGAGCTGATGGGGGCTACGTCGTACGCCCTGATCGGGTTCTGGTGGCGTGACTCCACCCGTGTCTCCGCAGGTTTGACGGCGTTTATCACAACTCGTACCGCCGACCTGGGCCTGTATGTCGCAGCCGGTGCCGCTCTGGCCGGGGGAGTCGGCATGAGGCTGACCGACCTTTCCTCGGTTGCCGACCCGTGGCGACACGTGATCGCGGCAGGGATTGTGGTCGCGGCGTTGGGTAAGGCCGCGCAGCTGCCATTCTCGTTTTGGCTCTCAGGCGCGATGAAGGGCCCGAGCCCAGTCAGCGCATTGCTGCACTCGGCGACGATGGTCGCCATGGGTGGATATCTCTTGCTGCGGATCGAACCGTTGCTGGCCTCAACTGATTGGGCCGGACCGGTGACAGCTTGGGCGGGTGTGGGCACTGCGGTGCTGATGGGGTTCGTGGCGTTGGGGCAGCGGGACCTCAAACAATTGTTGGCCGCCTCGACGGTTGCCCAGCTGGGCTTCGTGGTCCTTGCCGCCGGGGTCGGTGCCGTTAGCGGTGGAGCAGCCCACTTGGTTGCGCACGCATCAGTCAAGGCGCTGTTGTTTCTCGTTGCGGGAGCGTGGTTGCAGGCGTTGGGCACCGAGGATCTGGCGCAGCTGCGAGGCGCGGCGCGCCGATGGCGGGTCGTCGGTGTCACCGCGACTGTCGGGGCGTTGGCGTTGGCCGGAATCGCTCCTTTGTCGTTGTGGGCGACGAAAGATTCCGTGCTCTCAGCCGCGCTCGAATCCTCACCGTTACTCTACGCAGCAGGACTGGTCGCGGGGGCCTTGTCCGCGGCCTATGCGGGCAAGGTTTTGTCGACGATATGGACCCGCGGTGCGCGCGCAGGCGTTCGTCCGAAGGGCCTTCGCGGGATAACGGTTCTGGAACAAGCTCCACTGGTTGTGCTCGCGCTCGGCGCGGCCACACTCAGTGTGCTCGCCCTTCCCCCACTCGGGCGTGTCCTCACCGAGGTCCTCGGTGGCCGGGGTGAGGTTTCGGTAGTCGAACTGGTTACCTCAGCGGCGATCGCTGTGATCGTAGTGGTGGTGATGTTTTGGTGGCGTGCCCCGCAGCCACGGTGGGCACGTGCTTGGCTCGGATTGGATACGGCCGCGCATGTCATTATTGTCCGCCCAACATTGGTCTTGGCGCGGGTTCTGGCGTGGTTCGATGACTACGTGGTGGACCGATCTGTCGCTGTCCTTGCCAAAAGCACCATCTTGATAGCACACGCGGTGGCCCGGGCCGACGACGACGGAGTCGATAAGGGTGTCACTGCCATTGCCAGTCGGATCGGCCGGCTCGGGCATCTGGCCCGACTCCCGCAGACCGGGGCGATCCACCAGTACTTTCTGCAGATGGTCGTGGTGCTCGCCACCGGTACTGTCATCTGGACCTTCTACACCGTGATGGGATGAACATGCTCAGTCTGATCGTTTTCCTGCCCCTGATTGTCGCTGCCGGTGTTGCGGCAGTGCCCGCGATCGGGCCCGCAGCGGCCCGCTGGGTGTGGGTGGTTGTCAGCGCCGTGGAGCTGATCCTCGTCGGTATCCTGTGGGCTGGCTACAAAGATCCAGGTCCGAATAGTTTGGCCTTCGACGAGCAGGTGCCGTGGATCCCGGGAGTCAACAGCAGCTATCACGTCGGTGTCGACGGGCTCTCTTTGTCTCTGCTGGCGATGACGACGGTGGTCTTCCTCGCCTCTGCCATCTACGCATTGAAGAACACCGATCGGCCTCGGGTACACACGGCACTGTTTCTGTTCCTCGAAGGCGTCAGCCTCGGGTTGTTCGTGGCCGCCGATCTCATTGTCTTCTTTGTGTTCTTCGACCTGTCGATCGTGGCCATGTACTTCATCATCGCCGGATGGGGCCATGGCAACGCGGCCCGCTCGGCACTGAAGTTCTTTCTCTACACGTTCCTGGGGTCATTGTCTCTGCTGTTGGGTTTCATCGGCCTTTACGTGTTCTCAGACCCCCACACCTTTGACATTGTTCAACTCGTCGCTGCCGACCCTCTCAAAGGCAACCCGATGGCAGGGGGGATGATTTTGGCTGCGATTCTGGTGGGGCTGGCAGTGAAGACACCCACTGTTCCCTTTCACACCTGGTTGCCCCCGGCTCATACCGATGCCCCGGCGACCGGATCGGCTGTGCTGGCTGGGGTGCTGCTGAAGATGGGCACGTATGGGTTCGTGCGCATCGCTATGCCGATTCTGCCCGAGGCGTGGCAATCCTGGGCCTGGGTGATTATCATCGTCGGTATCGTCTCGGTTCTGTATGGGGCGTTTGTGGCCCTGGCCCAAACGAACCTGAAACGGATGATCGCCTACACCTCGGTCAATCACATGGGCTATATCATCCTGGCTTTGGGTGCGGTCGGTCTCGTCGGCGACGACAGTGCTCAGGCCCGTTCCGTGGCTGTGACGGGGGCGGTCGTGCAGATGGTCAGCCACGGGCTGACCACCGCCGCGCTCTTCCTCCTGGCGGGAGTGATGCAAGCTCGAGCTGGAACCTACGCCATGAGCTCCTATGGGGGCTTGGCGGCTCCTGCACCGCGTTTTGCGGCGATGTTCGCGATCGCGTCGTTCGCGTCTCTGGGCCTGCCTGGGCTGTCGGGATTCATTGCTGAGTTCCAGATTTTTGCCGGAAGTATCGCGGTCGCCCCGGTCACTGCGATCGCACTGCTGGGGATCCTAGTCACGGCTGCCTTGTTCTTGCGCGCGTTCCAGCGAGTCTTTACCGGCTCCACTCAGGGCCAGGCGATCGGGTTTGGTGACCTTCGTGGCCGAGAACTGTGGTCGATCGGTCCGTTGCTGTCGCTGTCCGTGCTCATCGGAGTCCTGCCTCAGACGCTTCTCGGTGTCATCGAGCCGGCCTCGACCGCCCTCGTGAATCTGGTGGGGAGGTAGACAGTGGACGCGTCGATGCAGATGCACCCGACACTGTTGCTTCCGGAGATCATCCTCTTTGTTGGTGGTCTCGTCGTCCTGCTGGGCGGATCGTTCCTGCCTCGCTACCGGCAATGGGTTAGCCGTGCCGTGGCTGCTTTAGCGCTGATCGGTGCTGCGATCGTAGCCGCACTGGTGATGACGGGACCGCCACAAGCTGCGTTCGCCGGCACTTTTGCAGTCGACACCGCTACGGGGGTTGCCCGAGTGATTGTTACGCTGACGACCCTGTTAGTCCTGGGGGTCGCCTCTGGCGAGCTCGCTGGCTCACCTCGGGAATCGGATACTTACGCCTTGCTGCTCTTTGCCACGACCGGTGTGATGGTCCTGGCAGGTGCTACCGATCTCCTCGTTCTGATCATAGGATTTTTGCTGGCCAGTATTCCTCTCTACGCGATCGTGGGGCTGACTGGCAGGGCGGCCGGGGCCGAAGCCGCCATGAAAACCTATTTCCTGGGAGCACTGTCCGGGATCATGCTCATGCTTGGAGTTACGGTGCTCTACGGACTGACCGGGGGCACCGACTACGCGCGCCTGGCACAGACACTGCAGGCGGAACCTACCGCTGCTGCGGGTGTCGGTGTGTTCTGTGTGCTCGCCGGGCTACTTTTCAAAGCAGGTGGGGTGCCCGTTCATTTCTGGGTGCCCGACGCCGCGCAGGGCACCGGTGCTACCGCAGCGGCCTTTCTCACCACCGTGCCCAAAATCGGGGCACTCATCGCCTTCTATCGACTCGTGAGCACGGTGTCAGTGGGAGACGACTCCTGGTTGATCGTCGTGGCGATACTGGCCACGGCCTCAATGTTTCTTGGCAACCTCGCAGCCTACTGGCAGCGTGACCCGCGCAGGCTTCTTGGTTGGTCGACGGTGGCCCAAGTCGGATTCCTGCTCGTTCCCATCTCGTCCGTCGGGCGCAGCGATCTCGCCCTGCCCTCGATGCTGTTCTACCTCGCCGCATATGCTCTTGCAAATATCGGTGCCTTTGCCGTCACCGCTGCCCTTCCCACGTTCCGTGACCTGTCTGCATACCGTGGTTTGGTCAGAACTCGCCCTGGATTGGCGGTGGCGCTGCTGGCGTCATTGCTGGGCTTGGTGGGTATCCCACCGTTAGCGGTATTCGTCGGTAAGTTCACCACCGCCACCGCTGCTTGGGATGGGGGCCACGGCTGGCTCGCCCTTGTGGTGATGATCAACAGTCTGCTCAGCCTCTTCTACTACCTCAGGTGGTTCGGCCCGATGTTCATGCCCATGGGCACGGATTCAGCGACTTCGCCCTCATCGTCGGAGCCCGCGAGGTGGCCTGCAGCGACCGCTGCTGTAGCGGCGGTGACCAGCTTGGCCCTCGGCATCGGCGCTGGCCTTTTCTGGCAGATTTTTGGGGGGCCGATGCTGATTTAACGCCGATGCCGACGCAGGAACTGCACAACAGGTGGGCGTGAACCCCTTGAAGTGGACACATCAATGTGTACTATCAGGCAACAAAATCCACCATAGACGCATAACCAACCTCGAAGTCAACAGGTGCTCGATAACCCAAAGCCGAGTGCCGACGCCCCGTGTTGTATCGAACTAACCACCGAAACACCTCCCGCCGACACTCGAGCTCCGAGGCCCACCGCTTCTCTCCCTGCAACGTCTCACGCTTCAACGCAGCGTTGACCGACTCCGCCAACGCATTATCAGCACTCGACCCCACCCTGCCCATCGACTGAACCACCCCGAACCGACGACACATCGCCTGAAACGACGAGGACGTATATTGCCGACCATGGTCGCTATGGAAAATCGCACCTTCCAGCGTTTCTCGATTGTTTAACGCATTCTGCAACGCGTCCTCGACAAGACTGGACCGCATATGATCGGCGATCGACCAGCCCACAATCCGCCGCGAATACAAATCGATGACGGTGGCCAAATACAAGAACTTCCCTTCATTACCATAGGGTAAGTAGGTGATGTCGCCGACGTAGGTCGTGCCCAACTCAGCGGCCGAGAAGTCCCGGCCCACCAGGTCGGCAAACACCTGAGCCTCCGGGTCCGCCATCGTCGTGGTCTTCGGTTTACGCAAGTGGATACCGACCATGCCGTTGTTCCGCATCAGGCGGGCTACCCGCTTACGGTTGACCGGTTCGTCCACTTCTGGGTCATCGGCGAGTTCGGCCGTGATCCGTCGGTACCCGTACGTGTGGTCCCAGAATTCGAAATGGTGCTCAATCCGCTCGCACAGAGCATCATCAGCAGCCTGCCTGGCCGCCCGTGCCGACCGGCAGGCACACCACTTATAAAAGCTCGAACGCTGGAGACCCAGCACGGCACACATCCGCTTCACCTCATGGGTGTTCCGGTGGTCGTCAACGAACTGGAAGCGGATCACCAGGTCGTCTCTGCCGCGAAATATTTCGTGGCCTTCCGCAGGATAGCTCGCTCCTCGGCGAGCTTGTCGTTCTCAGCCCGCAGACGCTTGGCCCGATCGATCAGATCAGCGTTCTCGACCCGCAGACGCGCCAGCTCTTCCTCAGCCGACTCCGGATGGCCTGCCGCGGCTGTCGGGACTGTTCCGGCGGCCTTCCGGGCCTGATGCACCCAGGACTTGATCGCGCCACGCGAGACGCCGAGATCGGTCGCGACTTGGGAATAGGACATATCGGGATGAGTCTCGTACAGCGCGACGGCGTCGGCTTTGAACTCGTCCGAGTACTTCTTTTTCGGCATGGTTTCTACTCGCATTCTCCGGCCCATTATGGGCCAGTCTCAGCGTGTCCACCACTCAGGGTTCATCCCCGGTCGTTTTTGGCGAATTGCGCCACAGGCGTTCCACGCCCGGGCCGGACCAAATGCCCGAAACGTGAACGCGGCCGCTCGGACACTGATCGCTACCGGATCTCGGATATTGCCGTTGACATAGGAGAGTAGCTTCTTTGGAACTGGCGAATGAGACCGGTTCTCCTACGTATGTGCGGCTACACCTCTTATTGCTCGCCAATCCGCACGCAGGAATACCAACAATTTGCCCACCACCTACGCCCCGGGGGTATTATTGGCACGGGCGCATTACATGCCCCGCAACCGTTTTTCGTCCTGTCACGGGCGGATCATACTGGCATGTTTGCTCGGCCACAGGAGGTGACGCTTGCTCGCGCACACGTTCGCCCGTCTCGGGCTTGTCCGGCCGCGTATGATCGTATTTCTCCTGGTGCTGGCCGTGCTGGTGTGCGTGACCGGAACCGCTCACACTCGTGCTGTCGTCAGCGTGTCGACGCCTGGATCCGCTTTTTCGTCTCATATCGCTGAACCGCAGCAGCAGGGCGTCGCAGGATTTGACGTAGCTCCCCGGACCGCAGAATCACACAACACTGACGCAGTACCCACGCCCCTGGCAGGTCACTTCGGGCATTGCTCCGCTGATACAACGTCCCCTGAGGGTTGCCTCACCGTTTCTCCCTACTACCAAATGGCGATACCACCGCCGTCGTCCATCGGCTGGCTCGCCGACGCACCTCGCCCGTCGCACCCACCGCTGCAGCCGATGGCCTATCACCCACCCTCTCCCTCACCGGGCGAGCTTTCCATCAGTAGGACGTAAACCGTTGACTCGCCTTCAGCCGGGCACCCACCTGGCAATTCGAGTTCATCTGGCGCGCCTCGATTCAGTCCGGTTCTTTACCCTGACGCGTCGCCACTCAGTGTGGGACACGTGCCCCTGGCGCCCCGATGGAAGTCCATGACCATAAAGATACGGGGATGAACCCTGAATGGAAGACAGCTTTCATCCTTAAGCGCATTGCGTCCAGAATCTCAACATCCCGGCTCGTTAAAGTCGCAGAAATCAAAGAAGAGGCATTATGAAAACGTTTCAACCAATAACATCCATCGTGGCGATCGCAGCCGCGACAGCTCTGGCATTGTCTGGATGCTCCAGCCCCGAGGAGGACGAAGGGGCGCAGCCGTCCCAGGAGCAGACACAGGTCGAGTCCCCATCGAGTGAAAGCCATGCGCACGCCGCCGATGGTGGCGACCCACCAGAGGGCATCAAGGAAGCCTCGGATCCAAAGTACGCCGTGGGTGATGAAGTCACTCTCACGGCCGATCACATGCCGGGCATGGAAGGGGCCAAGGCAACAATTTCGGGTGCCTTCGATACCACAACCTATTCGGTCAGCTACACCCCCACCGGTGGTGGCGATCCCGTGAAGGATCACAAATGGGTCGTTCATGAAGAACTCGACAACCCTGACAAGGCTCCTTTGAAAGACGGTGCCAAGGTGACGATCAATGCCGACCATATGCCCGGAATGAAGGGCGCGAAAGCCACGATCGACAACTCGACCGATGAAACCGTGTACATGGTCGACGTTGATATGGGCGATATGACGATGACGAACCATAAGTGGGTCGTCGAAGACGAAATCACGCCAGCCAAGTAGTCCCAGGAATGGGAGGGCTCTCGACCGTGGCCGAACGCGGCTGACGGCAGACATGGAGGTGGGTTGTCTCTTTCGTGGAGGAGGCAGCCCACCTCCACACTGTCGATCAATGCCGATGAGGTCGAAAAGGCACGGCCAGATACGTAGAAGCAGAGAGGGACGGGAATCTCCACTTCTTCAAACCTTCCTTCAATTTGCCGGAAGATCGTCATCTATCCCGGCACGCTGAAGCATTAGTTCGCAGCTACCGGGCGCGGGCGTTTGGGTGTGGGGCTGTTGATGACGATTGCCGCGATCGGTGCTGTCGTGCTCGGCCACGTCGGAGAGGCAGCAGCGTTCGCATTTCCGTTCTCTGTTGCCGATGCTCTGGAGGACCGGGCGATGGGCCGGGCACAGCAGGGGCTGGTGCCTGTGCCATTGACCGACCCGGCCAGGATCGCGTCCCCAGGGGCGACCTCGATCGGGATCGATTCTCCCGTGATTGCTGTAGTGTCCACCCATGATCGGCCGGAGGACCCTCGTGTGATTTCCAATCGGATAAGTCGTCACCGTTCCAGGTGTGCAGTTGACATCTGAATACCGTGGGGGATGAACCCTGAGTGGTGGACAGGCGAACTCTTGGCTGTCTGTCCCTTAGCCACTGGGGCCCTGTCGATGGGCATAGCGGACTAACGCGGCGAATCCTTACGCTTGAAATACACGTGTCTTCTCATCTGAGTGTGTGACTCCGCACGTGACGAACCCCTTCGCGTGACCTTCAATTGGTCCACTCACTCTCTGACCGGTAGGTCGCGTCCAAAACATGCTCAGTCCTGTCGAATGACTACTATTGCGGTATGAAATTCTCCTGGTTGATATGGGCGCTCGTCGTCCTAGTAGGCGGGGTCGTGACATGGACTCTCGTCGTTCACGAGTCAAGTAGTGGGCTCAGTGTCCGGATCGGCTCATGGGCTCAACTTCTCGCCGCCGCAGGAACCCTGGGCGCTGCGGCGCTTGCGTTAAGCACGGCCCGCGAGAACCGAACACAATCACAGAAGACGAACGAAGCGTTGGCCGCCGCCACACGACCGCAATTGTCACTCCATATGCTCCCAATGATGAGCCAACGCGCTTATATGAAACCAGATGCCATCGTCACCCTTTCTATCTCGAACCTGTCAAAGTTCGATGCCCCGCGTCTTCGAGTGAACTGGACGACCAAAGATGGCATGCCACATGAAGCATGGGTAGAAAACCTGCTGGCGGATCCCAACCCTTCGAAGGGTCTGATAGGCGAACATGTGACCTATAGCGGAGAGACAAGGACCTCGGCGTATTTGCAGTTAGGGGAAGCGTCCAATCTGGAAGATCGGGACAACCGAGTGCGACTCTACTATGCCAGCCAATTCGGCAACGGCGGATGGATGGAAATGCACCGCTGGGAGACTTGGAATGTCAGCGATGACCCCAAGACTGCCCATTGGCAGCATAGACATACTGTTGATCCTCCGAAATGGATGACTCTAAGCGACATGGGATTCTGACTGCTCGCTGGTGCGGTTCGTGTCCGCACCTCAGCGCAGACTGTCCTTATGAGCGAAGAATACGGCACCGCTACCTGGCGCTATTGGCAGAAAATCCACAATGACGCCGGTGCCCGCAGTTCGTACCGTGATCGCCCTCCGGTCCCAGTTCGCGCACGGCTAGTTTTCGAACGCGATGGTGCTACGTGGATCGAAGGCATGGCGACGCGTCTCGGGTTTGATGGCGCGATCTTTGTCGAGAACCACGACCGGCGATGTCAGACGATCGGTGTTTGGTTGTCACCGTTCGACGTCTGGTGGGCGGGGAAGCCAGCTACTTAAACTTCTGCTGCGGCTTGTAATTAAAGATGGACTCTCCAGGGCGGTACTGCTCACCAGCCGTCTCCCGCTCGCGCCGCTCGTCTTTGCGCGACCAGCGCATGCCGATGCGTACACCCTGGGCAATGACGAGGATGAGGATCAGGAGGCTGATTGCCCAGAGAATCAGCATTCCGAAGAATGTTCCCCTTTTTGGTGTTCTCCTAAGTAGTGGGTGCTGACGGTTGAACTACATGTAGGGATCCCAGGCGTCATACTTCCCCTGCAGATCCTCCATTGCCATTTCGAAGTCCATGACTTTGCTGACGCAGTCGTCGCTTGTCGAACAATTTTCAGGTATCGCTTCTCCAGCTTCGGAGGCCGCCGCGGCCGCGTCCTCGGTCGATTGCCAGATGATCGCGATGGACTCTGGCGGGTCACCGAGGTACACGAGTGAGTCTTCATTGGTGGCGGAGTCGAGTTCCAGCCGCTTGGTCTCGGCAATGAGACCGCCGCTTATTAGGCTGAGTTCACAGGCCATGATGTCTGTTCCATCCGCTACCCCCATGGGACTGCAGTAGTTTTCGTCCCACGTCTCGAGCCAGTCATCAACATCTCTGCGACCCTCTGCGATGATGGACGCGAATTCCTCAGCTGCGGGGCCAGTCGCTTCCGCCTCTGCCGCGGCCGGTGCCGCGGCTTCAGAGGTCTCTTCTGCAGCGGAGCACCCGGTGATGAGGAACGAAGTAGCCACAATGGTGGCAAGGAGTTTCTTGGGCATGCTTGGATCATAGGTTGTTTATCGTTCAAGTACATAGCCACTACCGACTTAGTATCCAATTCGTTATGAGTGTGTCCTGCATCATCCGACAAGTATGTCGATAAGTGCTCAGCTACAATTCTCGAACCATGCTCGAGTCACAACCGAGAAGAGGAGCACGAGTTTGACTTGGGCAACTCTCAACTGGCGAACTGAAACTCTCGCTGACCAGCATCGGGTACCACTCAGAACAAGCGGCCTGACAACCAAGCCAACTCCTCAACAATGGAAGATGGCTCAGCTCAACTCGCCCCACACTTACCCATCTTTTTCAATGGAACCCCACGGAAACTCGTGACAACTACAGGAACTTCTCCTTCGTCGAGTTCCGCGATTTCTAGGGCCAGAAGGCACCCCACGATAACTCCCGAAAACCATGACTCCACATCGATTCAGTGTGGGTTCGAGTCCCGTTGGGGCGACCAAGAAAATCGACTCTGACTTTGGGCAATGGTTTCGGTAATCATGGCTCGTTCGCAATGAAGAGTCGAATAGTCAACGAAGACTCAACTTTTTCATTTCCTGCCGATCTGATCGAATTTCTCCGACATGTCCGGAGCCACAGCGGCGTTCTTTAGGTAGTGGTATGACGAAATCGCTGTGCCCGACCGCCCGAGAACCACTGCGGCAACTCCGAGCGTGTCCTCAGTGTCCATGAACGACGCCGCAGCCTTCCGGAAGGCGTGCGGCGAGAGCCCGCCATAGTCTTGAGCGCATCGCGCAGGGGCCGGCATCAGTTGTTAGGCCCCTTTCACATGCCTTTGCCAGACGGGAACACGGCGTCGGTCTCAGTTGGGACGGCCTGGACATTTCTACGGAGCAATACATCAACGACGAATGGGGCCCTACAGGGATCCAAAACCCAGGCCTCGACTCGGCATGAGTGGAAGATCACTGCGTACCTGGATCAACTCCGTCGCCTCGAGGTCTTCTACAAACAACCTGGTCACATCAACGTGCCGCAGCTGATTAGTACTGACGAGTGGCCAGGGGCCGGGCGATGTTTTGCCCGTATTCGCTCACTGCGACGTGCGGGAGCACTCCCCCAGGCAATCGTCGATTCAGCGGAGAAAATGAGCATCATCTGGATCCCTGGTCAAGGTTCGCTACGAAAAATGAGCCCAGAGTTGGGATCGACGCTTCACACGCCGTCAGCCACGACCGCTTTTCCACGCGTACATCCCCGACATGCAATCGCCCCGTCAGCCACGCAGGGGCTTTCTATGTCTCGCTTGTCCGCGTACACCGTCCTTAAGCGCGCTAGCGCTGTCAGACGTGCGGGTCCGCTCCCATTCAGCAGTCAAAGCCGGCGCTGATGGCAGCGAATCAGGACTCTTCGGTATGTTTAGTGAGAGCCATCGCTACCAAACTCCTCCATACTGCGTTTGATCGCGGCCTTCTCACGCACGGTCGAAGGTCGAACACGGGCAAGTATGAAATAGAACAGTCCCGAAACCAGCAGTCCGACCGCGAACGACATGTCGGCCCCATCAATTTTCGCAGCGATCGGGCCGGTATAGAACGAGAGTGAGAAGAACGGGATCATGGCGACGAACCCAGCAACGTAGGCCGTGAGTCCTTTCCATGCCCATCGTCCGTAGACGCCACCGCCATTGACGATATCGGTTAGTGCGTATCGACCACGACGGACGAGATAGTAGTCCACGAGGTTGACGGCAGTCCACGGAATGAGGAAGTACAACATGAGCCCGACGAAACTGTTAAAGCTGTCGAGGTAGTCATCGGGTATCGCAAGGGCGATCACAAGCGAGACGAAGCCTACGATGACCAAAGACACGACTCGCAGACGAACCGTTGGCCTCATCGGTCTAAATCCGTCAATCGCGCTTGCGCCGGTAAGCATCGCACCATAGGCATTGACACCCATAATCGAGACCAATGCGAGCGAAGAGACCAAAACTGCGACTGTTCCGAATCCCGGGAAGATCAAGTCACCGACGTCGCGGAGCGTGGAGATCGGATCGGCTGCAGGGATATACGTTGCTAGCAGCGCTCCCAAAGACATCAGCCACACTGCTGACAGTCCGGCACCGGCGTAGACAGAGCCGATGAGTTTCGGGGCCGAGGACTTCGGCGGCAGGTAGCGGGTGTAGTCAGAGACGTAAACAGAGTAGCTGATGTTGTATCCGGCTGAGAGCGAGAATTGAACCAGGAACCCTGCTGCAGTCCAACCGGCGGTATTTACCGCGGCATCAGGGTCGATTGTCGCGTTCGGGTAGTGGATGAATGCGAATATGGTGATCACGACGAACACGGCGATGAGGATGCAGGTCATCCATCGTTGGATCAGGTGAAGCAAGTCGTGACCGATGACGGCGATGATGATCGATACGGCGATTATGACGGGATACCAGAACCACGTCGCCTCGGGAAAGATTCCGATGCCCTGTGCGACGAGGATGGTGTCGAAGACAAGGAACCCGACGTAAACGAAGACGGTCGCGACGAATGGCAGCAATACTCCACGGCTGCCGAACTGTGCTCGAGATTGGATCATCTGG
The DNA here is from genome assembly GCF_011617705.1 of Brevibacterium limosum. Taxonomy (NCBI): domain Bacteria; kingdom Bacillati; phylum Actinomycetota; class Actinomycetes; order Micrococcales; family Brevibacteriaceae; genus Brevibacterium; species Brevibacterium limosum. The sequence goes on from NZ_CP050154.1 coordinate 2,359,327, forward strand.
GCTAGCCCCATCGTCGGCCCTTGGTTGGCGTGAAAGGCCATGAAGAAAGTGCCGAATCCCACGCCGAGCACGACCGCTAGGATTGAGAAGCCCAGACTCAGCCCTATCGTGGGACCGGTGAATCCCACGACGAGGGTTGTCAGGACGAAGTTGCCGGCGAACCAGAACGGGCCTTGGTGCCAGACCTTTCCGTGTCGTTCAGATAGAGGGACTACATCGATCGATCTCGATTCAATGACCGAGTCGGGACTGTCGGGTGATAGCTGTGATGACATCGTCGTCTCCAATCGTCAGCGCCAGTCAGCACTGTGTTTGTTCGGTGCCTTCGTGCTGGGCTGGTCGAGTTGCGGATCGCTCCAGTGCGGCGTACAGGTCGGTTCTACGATCGGCAAAGACGTCGCTGAACTCAGAAACTTTTTTGTCACGACTCTCGTTCAGATCGATGTCGGCGATGATCCTTTCGGACTGGCCTGCGTCAGGGTCGGCCATAGCCCTCGGCCATCCATTCGCGTCAACGATTACCGATGCGGATGTCCAGTGGATGCCTCGCTCGACTCCCGCGCGGTCGCATGCAGCGATAGCTACACGGTTTATTGAGGCTTGCGCTTGGGTGCGCACAACTTCGCCTGGCCTCTCCCCAGCCGGCCGCGGCACTGTAGGCCAGTTGACCGGGGCGCAAATCACATCTGCTCCAGCTAGGGCTGCGATCCGGATCCATTCTGGGAATTCCAGGTCGTAGCAGATGACGACGCCGATACTGCCGTATTCCGTCTCTATGACTGGCGGACCCGCGTCGCCAGGGGTGAAGAGTGCTCGTTCGGCGTCCCAAAGGTGGGCTTTGCGATAGATCACTGGGTCTAGTCCCGGTGCGAGGAGGGCCGCGCTGTTGTAGGGCTTGCTGTGATGGCTTGCTTCGCAGAAGCCAGCGACGATTATGACATTGAGCTCCTCGGCGGCCCGTTTCCAGCTGGACACTGCGTATCCGTCCGGGGCTTCTGCCGCTTTGCTGGCTTCAGTCGCGTCTGTGAATGCGTAGCCGGAGCTGGTCAACTCAGGAAGAACGACGATCCGAGCTCCCTTGTCGACAGCCCAGTGGACTTGCTTGATGCTCTCTTCGACGTTCGCCCGGACTTGACCGATGTGTGGGGCGAATTGGCAACACGCAATCTTTGTCATGTCAGTGAGCGTAGTGACTCAGACCTCATAGTCCTACCCAATCACGACGCCACTTTCCCTCCGAGTGCACGATTGAGATACCAGGTCGATCTTTTGCGACTCGACAATGCCTTGATGCGCATATTTGTGCGAAAATGTATCTACAAGAAACTTGGGTTTTGGGAGAAAGCGTGGCGGGAAGCGTTTCCGAGCAGTCGCGTCGACGGGTGCTACAGGCACTTCGTGATGACGGACGGGCCAGCTTTGCTCAGATTGCCAAGTCGGTGGGAGTCCTGCGGCACCAGGTTGCGGCGATCGTTCAGTCGGCCGTCGCAGACGATGAACTGCATCTGACGGTATCGGTCAGCCCAGATCTCTTGGGGCTCGAACGGTTTGCATACATCCAGATCGCCGTAGTGGGTCCCGTTCAGCCAGTACGCGACGAGCTCATCTCGATGACGGAAACCACGTTCGTTGCCGATATTGCCGGTCAGTACTCGATCGATGCGGAAGTCAGGGTCGGCCCCGACCCTCACCTTCGACAGACCCTCGATACTATTCTCCAGATACCGGGTGTCAGTGACCTCCGGACCACGCACTATGAATCCATCGAGGTAAACCGCTTCTCCCCATTTCACATCGCCAAAGCTCCCCTGACGGTCGACGAAGTCGACCGCTCGCTCATCATGCACTTGCGTAAGGATGCGCGAGCTTCCTATCGAGAACTTGGCGAAGCCTCGGGCTTGTCACCGAGCGGAGCACGACTAAGATTCATACGTCTAGTCAGAAGCGGCACAATCAAAGTCGTCGGGATCCCAGTTCGCGTCGGCCAGCCCGAGTCACTCACTCTTGGGCTGGGTATCCGTGCTGGCGTGCCAGTCAACGAACTGTTGCCACGGCTCAAGGCGCTCGAACCTGAGTTTCTCGCCGTCGCTATTGGTGCCTATGACTTCATCGCAACGATCTCGGCCGATTCGACTCACGACCTCCTCGTAACTTTGGAACGTCTTCGCGGTACTCAAGGCCTGGCCGAGGTTGATTGCTGGGCAAACTTGAAGATTGCTAAAGAACAGTACGGAGGGAGCGACGGCCTCTCATCGGCTTCGTCTAGAGGCTTGTGAAGCGCCTTTTACGCAGCATGTTCATTCGGGACTGATGCAGGGTTAGGTGACATCTAGTCTGGCTTGTCTTACGGCAAGCCTGGAAGGATGGACCTATGCCCCAGCCCTACCCGAAAGAGTTCCGCGATGACGTCGTCCGCGTCGCCTTGAACCGCGACGAGAAGACGACGATCGCCCAGATCGCCAAGGACTTCGGCGTCCACGAAGGCACTATTGCGAAATGGCTACGCCAAGCGGACATCGATGCCGGCAACAAGCCCGGAAAGACCACGGACGAGTCCGCCGAGCTGCGCGAGCTGCGACGGCGGACTCGCTTGCTGGAGCAGGAGAACGAGGTCCTGCGTCGGGCAGCCGCGTACCTGTCGCAGGCGAATCTGCCGTCAAAAGGCTCTACCCGCTCGTGAGAGAGCTCGCCGCCGACGGGATCCCCGTGGCGGTGTCGTGCCGGGTCTTGAAGCTCTCACGCCAGCCCTACTACCGATGGCTGGCCGCCCCTGTCCCTGAGGCCGAGGTGAATGAGGCGTATCGGGCCAACGCCTTGTTCGACGCCCATGCCGATGACCCGGAATTCGGGTACAGGTACCCTGGCTGATGAGGCCGAGACCGCCGGGTATCCGATGGCGGCACGCACTGCGTGGCGGCTGTGCTCGGCCAACTCGTGGTTCTCGGTCTTTGGCAAGGCCCGGGCCAAGAACGGTAAGCGGCCGGGCCCGGCCGTCCACGACGACCTGTGCGTCCTCACCGACGCCGATGGGCGCACCCGTCACGAGTTCCGAGCCGGTGGGCCAAATCAGCTGTGGTTGACCGATATAACGGAGCATCGCACCGATGAGGGCAAGCTGTACATGTGCGCGATCAAGGATGTCTACTCCTCGCGGATCGTCGGCTACTCCATCGGGGCCCGAATGAAGGCGCGTTTGGCTGTTGATGCCCTGGAGATGGCTGTGGCCCGTCGCGGTGGTGACGTGGCCGGATGCGTGACGCACTCGGATCGCGGTAGCCAATTCCGGTCGAAGAAATTCACCCGCGCATTGGAGCGCCATGGCATCGTCGGGTCAATGGGCCGCGTCGGCGCGGCTGGTGATAACGCGGCTATGGAGAGCTTCTTCGCCCTGGTACAGAAGAACGTTCTCGACCGTCGCCGGTGGGCGAGCCGAGAGCAGTTGAGAATCGCGATCGTGACGTGGATCGAGCGGACATATCACCGCCGTCGCCGACAAGCTCGGTTGGGTCGATTGACACCTGTCGAGTACGAAGCAATCATAGAGCCAGCTGCTCTCGCAGCATGACACTCACGCTGTCACCCTTCTTTGCACCAGTCCCTTCCGACTCAACTGCTCGCTCGACGAGTAGAGGCTCTTCCCATGCGGCAATAGGGCCACCAGCCGACCATGAGTCCGTCAGGTTGAACACCAGAGCAATCTTGTACATCTTGACAAAAGCGATCATTCCCAGCGCCTTCGCGCGGACTAGTAACTCCGATAATGGTTAGTTCAAGGATGCCTTCGGTATATTGCTCGGTACGGCACCTTTCGACCACGATGGTCGGGAAGACGGACCCGGACAGCAGCGCGGGGACTCTGGCTCGGGCTCCGATGATTCTCCCGCTCCAGGTCATAGTCCTAAGGCCGTTCTAGAGTTTCCGCGCATACTTAGATCAGAGAATCGAGTTTAGAGAGCAAACCATCTATCAGCCGATTCCCTCCATCATCTCGGTGTGCGTCGACCCAATCCGTCCGATGACCGACGGATATTTCCTAGCTACATACCCATAGCGGATGAACGCAGCGATCATCGTCGCCAAGAAGAGGTAGGGCAAGACGTTGAAGGGAAAGTCGGGAATCGGCCAAATATTCGCGAAGAAGACATACACCATGCCCAGGACGGCGACCGTTGCCGTGATCTTGACCAGTGAGTTCTTCATACCTATCCGTTGGGTATAGGCTACTCCGGCGATCGCTACCAGAGTGTAGGAGAGCATGTAGCCGAAGGTGCCGTACGTATCAACCCAGACAACTGAGTCCATCAGCTCACTTCCACCAAAAACTAGGACTACATCGACCAGAATGGCCAGGCCTCCCGCGAGCAGTAGCCCTCGGTGCGGGGTAAGGTGCTTGTTGTGTGTGCGTCCAAATGCGCTGGAAATAACACCCTCTTTGCCCATGACATATGCGATGCGGCCCACGACGTTCAACGGTGCAACGACTACAGCGAAGAACGATGCCGCGACGCCAAACAGCAAGACCGGCGCAAACCATCCCGGCATGCCGATCTTGTCGTTCATTGCTTCAAGTGGGCTTGCGACAGTGCCCAGCTCATCACCGAGTACCGCAATTTGGGTGTACGCAGCGAAGACATAAAGGACTCCGACGCCCAGTGCACTCCACATAATTGCTCGCGGAATTGCCGTCTTGGGATTCTTCGCCTCGCGTCCTAGCGCGTCGGCCGAAGAGAACCCCACGAATCCGAGGATTCCGAGCACCATTCCTGCTGCCACACCCTGGAACGGTGTGTCTTCAAGTGTGAATTGCGAAGGGTCCCAGCCAGATTGGCCGGCCCAGAAGAGGGAAGCGATCAGCAGCACCAAAATAATGGCGATGGAAATGAGTTCAAGGATGAATGACACTCGCGCCGACATCCGAATGCCCTGGATGGTGAAGAATGTCGCTAGCCCACCGATGAGAACAATGAGTACGATCTCCCATCCGAGACCGTCAACGGGAATCCCGAGAACCCGGAGGAAATCCATCGTGAACGACACAGCGCCGTTCAAAGACCCGGTTGCTATCCCCCACGATCCGATCATCAAAGCAACGCCGGCGGTGAACGCTCCAGTCGGACCCAACCCTTTGGCCACGTATGTGTACAGAGAGCCAGCTGAGGGGTGTCTTCGAGCGAACATTGCAACGATGTATCCAACGCACAAAATGACGATCGTGGCCAGTGCAAAGGCATAGATAGTGCCTTTGCCCGCGCCAAGGAAGATTTCGGCAGCAGTGAACGCGATGACTGCGCTGGGAGCAATGCTGGCAATCGCCTGTGCCGCGAGCTCCGGCCCGGACATGACTCCCTCGCGCAGCCCCGAGTCTGGACGAGTGGAACTATCTGTGGACATCCTTCTCTCCTTTGAAAGAATGCATTGAGTGGTCTTGATTACTGATGAGGAATAAGTAACGTTCGCAGAGCGTTTCCAGCCTCGAGTTCGGCCAATGCGTCAGCCGCATCGGACAGTGGTCGCCGTCCAGAGATCAACGGATCAAGTTTGAGTTGTCCGTCCATATATCGATCAACGAGCGCGGGAATGTCGATGGATGGACGGACTGACCCGTAATTGGAACCGAGAATTCTCTGGTCAGCCTCCGCAAGTACGAGCGGCTCGAAAGACGCTTTGGACCCCGTCGGTGGCAGCCCCACGATGACAGCAGCGCCACCCAATGCGAGCATTTTGATCGATTGTTCAGTCGTTACAGTTCGACCGATGGCATCAAACGCGTAGTCAACACCATCCGGGATGAGGTCGAAGAGCTGGTCGACAGAGTCGGCCTGCGAGGCATCGATAGTGTCAGTGGCTCCGAACTGCGTCGCTATCGCCGTCTTTTCCGACAGAATATCGATGGCAATGATGCGTTCTGCCCCAGCCAGTCTGGCTCCTTGAACTACGTTGAGTCCTACTCCCCCACAGCCGATGACCGCAACTGTCGCACCAGGCTCTACCGCAGCGGTATTCATCACAGCACCAACGCCGGTGGCGACAGCGCATCCGACAAGAGCGAGTGCATCCAGAGGAGCATCGTCCCTTACCTTGATCGCTCCGGTCACTGGCACGACCGCCTCCTCGGCGAAGGACGATACACCAAGGTAATGGTGAATCGTCTCCTCCCCGACGCTCAACCTTGAAGTACCATCGTAGAGAACACCGTGAGGAGCGACCACCGTCGCGACCTTCTGGCAGCGGGCCTCATGACCTGCTCGACAGAATCGGCACTGGCCGCAGGGCGGGACCCAGCTGAGGACGACGTGGTCTCCAACGGCTAAAGATGTCACCCCTTCGCCGAGTTCGGTAACGACACCTGCACCTTCGTGACCCATCACAAGCGGCCGGGCGATATCCCACTCGCCGCGCTTGATGTGCAAATCGGAATGGCAGACTCCGGCAGCTTCGATGCGGACTTTGACCTCGCCCTGCTTAGGCGAAGCGAGATTAACATCGGCAAATTCGACAGGGATCTCTGAATCGCGAAAGATGACTGCCTTCATGGTGACTCCTAAACTCCGTTGTCCTGAATGACATTCAGTTTAAATACGCTCACGCGTCTCCGCACTGCTACAACTGTCGGTATCTGAGGCCAAATGTGGACATTTGGTACACTATTTAAATGGCGATACTGATCGATTCGGTGATTGCGGCATTCGGCGGTGAACAGGTACAAGAGGGAATCGAGTTCGACCTCCCAGTGTCCGAAACCGTCTCGATCGACGAGCTCGCGGTGATCGGGACCGCTGATCACATTACGCTGGTTGCTTGCGCTGACGACGATATCGAGGCTTTGCTGTCAGGGCGTTACTCAACAAAAACCGGTCTGCTCCAAAAGACTGTCATCGTAACGAGCTACGACACCCTTCGGCTCCGCCACTTCTTGGCTCAGCACTCGATCTCTGGCCTGCTCGGCCTTCGACTGTCTTCATCGTCGATCCGGCCGGCATTGCAGTCGATGGTTGACCGGAACACTGCGGCAGAAGACCGCATGGTCACTGCCGGGACTAAAGTGCTCACACAAATTGCACGACGAAGCGGAGTCCCGGGCGTTCTCGCGGAACTGGTTCGTCGACTCGATGGGTGGGCCGTCCTCCTCGACTTCCATGGTCAGCTCATAGATAGCGCCGGTGCTGGACGTCTGCACATCGAAGATGCCACCGCGGCGGCGCTCAACCGACCAGTGAGGATTCGGCACACGGGAATGCAGGTGCATCCAGTTGGTGCTGACGAAGACCGGACAGGCCACCTGGTGATCTCGACGAGGATCAGCAGCTCGTCTCGTGCACGGGATCTCTCCTCTCAGGCAGCGGCGCTTTGCGACCTGCTACTACGGACCAACGATCCTTCACACACGGAGCGGCTCGGGCGGCACGTAATGATCGAGGCGCTTCTGATCGGTGGACGCAGATCAGAATCTTGGCTCCGACAATGGGGCATTCGTGACAGCCACCTGTGTGGGTTTCACCTGTCGTCGCGGACGCGTGAGGTCGACATCGAGTCGCTTATGACCCGATGGTTTAATCAGCTAGGTGCCACGCACTTGTTCACTGTCGATCAGCAAGGGGCACGGGGATTTATCTCCTCCTCATTCGCCGAACATCTGCTCAAGCTCGCTGACAGCTTCGAGACGTATGGCGGCGATACGGTCTACCTTGGCTTGAGCCGCCCGACCCCCGTTAACCGACTGTCTACAGCCCTGCATCAGGCGAGACAGGCCCACGGCCTTGCAATCGAATCCGGACAGCGCACCGCGCTCTTCGAGTTGATGCCCACGATCCAACACGTGCTTTCCAATGTCGAACCGCATTCTCATGAGTCGATCGCTTCACTACTGGACCCGCTTAGAGATACGTCAGGCGCACACTCAGATCTGACCCAAATTCTCCGAGTTTTCCTGTCTCACAATGGAAGCTGGCGACCAGCTGCTGCGGCGCTTTCAATGCACCGACATACTTTGAATAGCCGAATCGACACAATCGAAAGACTCACAGGTCTGGATCTATCTCTCGCAGATAGCAGAGCCGCGGCCTGGGTCGCCCTTCGATGTCTAGACTTGGGATAGTCCCAAAAGCACGCGACCAGGGTGCTAGCCACAACAACCTTGACGTCAGGAATTTGGGAGGCTCACCAATTCATAACAACGCTGACGGCAACGCCATTTAGATGAGGACCTCCCTCGTTAAGCATGGATATTGATCGACGACCACAGGTGGCACTCTCCGGGCGCAGGCATACAACGCCCTCGATCGATGCGAGCGACATGCAAAAAGCTATGTCCCGGTCGACCACGTCTTGGACTCAATCGAGGCGGCGGCCGCCGTCACCTGATGCAGCTAGCAATTACGCCATAGCATCCTTGTATAAATAGTGACCGTCCCAAGTTCGGTGCCCATGGATGGCCCTCGACTGCGCCACCCACCCCAATACGAGACAACGCCTCGATACTCCGGAATCCTCCGAAATCGATGTCTCCACACCGTTCCAGTATGCGTTCGAGCCCTACTCCGACCGCTGCCTAGGACAGTCAGAGACCTAACCTTCTACAAGGCGTTCAGTGAAGGTGCTCCCTGTAAGTCGGAGATCACCACAGCCAGCTATGAGCTTCCATTACGCTGGTCCCATGGCGTCTAAACGAACTACGAACGCGCGCCTCGACCCGGGCCAGGACTCGATCGACCGAGTCAAGCCGAGCCCGCAGCCGAACGGCGGAGTCCGCCTCAATTGGAGCTATCGCCCGCTCGACGGTTCGAAGCTCATCCGCAAGATCTCTAAGGGCCCTACAGCCGGAGTAGCCCGGCGTCGTGCAAGACAGACGTTGAACGAAATCAAGTCAACTGGATTGAACAGCGCGTGGCGATCCTCCAGTGACATGGTCGACTACGTCGAACAGGTCTCGAAGCCTGCAGTGGAAAAGGCCAAGCTCGCCCCACTTTCGTTGCAACGCTATGAGCATTGCCTCGCGCTGATCGTAGGCGACTGTATACTCCATCGGCACCAGCACAGCCTCAAAAATCACACGATAGCCTCCGGCTCCCGATTCCAAGCCCTAGAAGATCTCCTCATCGAAGTCGCAAATCTTCACGGCCGAGAGACCGCTCGCCAGACACGCACCGTTCTTACGAAGTACGTGCTCACTCGACTCACCCGAGACGAGCTGATCCAAGGCAACCCCATAGCAGGAGTTGCGTTGAACGAGCTCACGGGCACGAAGAAGACCCCACGGGCCCGAGGAGGCAAGTCGCTGAGTGCCTCCGAGTATGAGACTGTGGTCGGTCACCTCCTCGGTCTCGACCCGGCAGAAGGAGTTGTGCGCCGGCAAGGACGCTGGACGCTCGAGCACCTCATCGCCAAGCGTCGCAATGCCATCGACCAAGCTCTTCTGCAGGCAGCAACGGGTCTGCGATCGACAGAAGCAAACCTCATCACGTGGAATCATCTAACCGATGACGGAGCAGCGATGTCGATTCAGGTCACTGAAGACATTGCCAAGGGAAGCATTCCCCGGACCGCCCTCGTGCTCGATGATCGAGTGGCCGAACACCTGCGCATCCGAAGACAGAGCGCGCGGTCCTCCAGCGAATATGTGATCGGCGCGCCAACGGACCCCAGCGTTGCATGGGAACGGCGGAACCGCAATAAAGCTGCGCAAGCTCTGTACCTCGAGGTCGCAAAAGATCTTCAGATCAAGGCGCTCGAGAATGAACGCTCCCACGTGTGGCGCACCACCTTGCATACGCTCCACGGAGATGGCGTGCCAACTGCCGTCCTCGATTCGCAGTTCGGCAACTCAGAACAGATCAGAGCCAAGCACTACACCGACCCTTCAGACCTCTCGGCACTCAAGGAGGCGGCGGAGAGGACGAGGCGAAGATAGTACGCACAAAAGTACGCGTAAGTACGCCCACCTTCATATACTTCGGTATCCTCCAGTATCCAGTCACAGGCCTTCTTAGTGTGTGTGACCAGGCATTACAGCGTTCTCACCTGCAGACACGCAGGACATAGCTCATAACCCGGAGGTCGGAGGTTCAAATCCTCCCCCCGCCACGATAGCGGCAGAACCCCCCCCAGTCAGATTCTCTGGCTGGGGGTTCTTCTCATTCACCCACCGTTCCCATCGCCTGTGGACCGAAACCTCGCCGACCGTTCGCCTCGGCGTCGGCCGCTCGACTCATGACGTGGCACAGCGAGGCTGAGTCTGCCAGTCGGCGTTTCGAGCAGCCGCGCACTGCCTGCCAGATGCGCTCGGAGTGCGCTGTCTGCTCAACCGGTCACCATGTGTTGCCTGCTCGGCCGCGCACAGCCCGACGCAGACCCCAGACGAATGCCGAGCCTCGGACAAACGCCGGTCTCAGGCAATGAGGGAACGACGAAGGTGCGAAGGGCGACTGCTGCATCTCGGGGATTGCAGTGGGAACGACGAACGCCCCCGGGGTGTCCCCAGGGGCGTTCGTCTCAGACAGTCCGAACTCGGTCGGCGCGGCCCCGGTCAGTGAAGCCTCGGCGCGCCGGACCCGTTCGCCTCAGGCTCAGTTGCCCGAGTCGCCGCCTTCGTCGGCCGGCTCTGAGGCGGGAGCGGAGGAACCCTCGCCCGCCGCGTCCTCGGCCAGTGACGGATCGGCGGCAACTGCATCCTCAAGCGCGTTCTTCAGACGATCCTGAGCCTTGCCGTACTCTGCGAAGTCGCCGTCCTTCAGTGCGGCATCGGAATCCTCCATGGCCTTCTTCGCCTCCTGCAGAGCATCGTTGAGAGCCTTGTCCGGCGAGCCGGAGTTCGAGTCCTCGTCCCCGCTGCCCGAAGCCCCGGACTGGCCCTCCTCGCTCTCCTCGGTGCCCGCGTCACCGGCAGTCGCGCCGGAGTCGCCGCCGAACACCTGGTCGAGCGCTTCGTCGAGGGTCGGAGCGAATCCGATGTCCTCGCCGAAGGCCACGAGCACGTGCTGCAGCAGCGGATATGAGGTCTCACCGGCGGACCGGACGTAGACCGGCTGGACGTAGAGCAGACCGCCGCCGATCGGCAGCGTCAGCAGGTTGCCGTTCTCGACTTCGGACTCACCCTGACGCAGCAGGTTGAGGCTGCGCTGGACATCGGGCGCGGTGTTGAAGTTGTTCTGCGCCTGTCCCGGTCCGGGCACTGTCGTGTTTCGCGGCAGCTGCAGCAGTCTCAGCTTGCCGTAGCCTTCGGCAGTCTCGCCCTTCTTGTTCCCGGCATCGGCATCGGCCGAGAGGAAGCCGGTGAGGTTGTTTCGCGACTGCCCCTCAGACGATCGAGCCGGAATATACGAGCTCGTCAGCGAGAACGACGGCGACTGCTGGCCCGGCATCTGCAGGGTCATGTAGAACGGCGGCTGAGTCAGTCCGCTGCTGGCCTTCGTCGTCGGATCCGTCGGCAGCGTCCAGAAGTCCTGACCGGAGTAGAACTCACTGGCGGAGGTGACATGGTACTTCGCAAGCAGGTCGCGCTGGACCTTGAACATGTCCTCCGGGTAGCGGACGTGACTCATCAGATCGCCGGACATCTCCGAGGAGGACTTGATGAGTCCGGGGAACACCTTCATCCAGGTCTTGAGAACCGGATCTTCCTTGTCCCACTGGTACATGTCGACAGAACCGTCGTAGGCGTCGACGGTGATCTTCACAGAGTTCCGGATGTAGTTCACTTCGTCATCCGGCAGAGTCGCCACCGAATTCGGAGCTGACGCCGTGGTCGAATCCTCGGTGGCCTGCTGGAGCGGCTGCGGAGTCGAATACGGGTAGTCCTCGGCAGTGGTGTAGCCATCGAGGATCCACTTGATCTTGCCATCCACGACGGCCGGGTAGGGGTCGCCGTCGACCTTGAGGAAGGGAGCGAGCTTCTCCACGCGCTCACGCGGGTGACGTTCGTAGAGGATCTGGGATTCCTCGTTGAGTGCGTCCGAGAGCAGAATCTGCTCGTCCTGGAACTTCAGTGCGTAGGCGAGACGGTTGAACACGTTGCCCACCGACGGTCCGCCGTCTCCGGCGAAGGTGTTGTTGACCTGACCGGAACCGCTCTTCTCATCGGAGGGATAGTCGAGCTCACGCGGAGTCGCGCCCTTCGGCGCACCGACGATCGAATAGTCCGGCGATGACTCACCGAAGTACACGCGCGGCTCGTATTCGGGGAAGTCACCCTTCGGGGGGATATCCGACTCCATGAACAGCGGTTCGCCGTCCGGGTTGCGCTGGTTTCCGTTGGCAGCGACCACGCCGAAACCGTGGGTGTAGACGATCGCTCGGTTGAACCAGCTCTGGTTGTTCACCGAGCTCGGAGCGAGTTCGCGCACGGAGATGACGGTGTCTCGCATGTCCCCGTCGATGTTGTAGCGGTCGACATCGAGCTTCTGCGGGAACGAGTAGTACGGACGCACCTGCTGCAGCTGACGGAAGGTGTCGGAGACGAGGTTCGGATCCAGCAGACGGATCGAGGCCGCGGTCTCGGCGTCCTTGCGCAGGTCGCCCTTCTTGCCGCTGGTGCTCGGCTCGTACGGTGTCACCTCGATGTCATCGAAGTCGAACGCATCGCGAGTGGCGTCGATGTTGTGCTGGATGTAATCCGACTCCTTGCTCTGCTGTGAGGGGTTGACCTGGAACTGCTGGATCAGCGCCGGGTAGGCGATGATCGAAACGCCGCCGAGCACGATGAGAGTGAGAGTGGCGATGATCGAGATCCGCCAATTGCCCTTCCACGCGGTGTAGACGAAGAGCAGAGCGACCAGAACTGCGGCGATGGCGACGATGGCCATTGCCGGCAGGGCTGCATGATCGTCGACATAGGTGACGCCGGGGACGATGCCGCCTGCGGCGGTCAGACGGTCGTAGCGGGAGAGCCACAGCCGACCTGCCTGGACGATGACGAGTACTGCCACAGTGATGCCCAGCTGCCACTGAGCCGCCTTCGTCAGGATGACGCCCTTCTGCTCCCCCGGTCGGATTCCGCCGAAGAGGTAGTGGGCGACGAGGGCGGCGATGAGCGCCATGAGCAGGGCCATGCCCAGATGATTGCCGATGAGACGCAGTCCGGGCAGGACGAAGACGAAGAACGACTTGTCGAGACCGAACTGAGGATCCTTCGACCCGAAGGACGTCGAGTTGATCCACTCGAGGATCGTGTTCCAATTCGCCGAGGCGGTGATGCCGGCGAGGACACCCATGACGGCGGGAATCGCGATCGTCGCGACCCGACGCAGCGGTTCGATGGCCTCCCGGTAGCGGTCGAGGTTCTCCTGCCGCGGCGTCGTCGGCGCATAGACGGGACGGTGGCGGTAGGCCAGGTGCAGGCTGAGCCAGACCGGAACAGCCATGAGGAAGAATCCGCCGAGGAACGTCAGTCCGCGGGTGAGCCACAAGGTGCGGAAGACCTGTTCGGCCTCGATCTGACGGAACCACAGCACCTCGGTGTAGACCTGGGTGAAGGCGATGAAGGCGATCAGCAGGATCGCCACAGACACGAGGGTGAGCAGCAGCGGCGAACGTCTTGGCCGATTCGCCGGCATGCGTGCGGAGGTGGGTGAGGACGAAGTGCTCACTACTGCCCTTTCTCATTGTTGTCGGCACCGTCGGCGGGACACGTCGGCAGATCCGAGGTGTTGCCGGCGGCGTACTGCTCCACGGTGGTCTGCGCGTCATCGAGCGTGTCGATGCGTGCCACCGTGATCTTGGATTGGTCTGCGGCGGCCATGACCTCCGCACAGTTGTCGGCGGGTGAGAGGAAGAGCGTTGCTCCCTTCTCGGTGGCTGCGGCCACCTTCTGGCGGGCGCCGCCGATCGGCCCGACCGTTCCGTCGGGTGTGATCTCCCCAGTGCCGGCTACATGCTTGCCCCCGGTCATCGCACCGGGAGTGAGCTCATCGACGATGGCCAGAGCGAACATCGTCCCCGCCGAGGGCCCTCCGACACCGTCGACATTGAACTTCACGTCGACGGGGAATTCGAAGTCCTGCTTCATCGTGATGCCGATGGCCCTGCGGTCGTCGACCTTCGCGGGAGTCAGGCTGATCGTCTCGGTCTTCCCGTCGCGTTCGATGCCGAGTTCGACGGAGTCCGACTCCTGCACGGTCTTGCTCATGATCTGCGCGGCCTGGGGATCGGAATCCAGCTTCCTTCCGTTGACGGACATGAGACGATCACCCTTGCGCAGCTTGCCCTGCGCAGGCGCATCGGCGACGACCTCGTCGACCGACAGATGCACGGAATACGCCTTGTCCAGCTGCCCCATGGCAGCGGCGATGGCGACGTCCTGGCTCGAGGACATCTCGACCGCATTCGACTCGGTCACGTCTTCACGAGTGGTGTCCAACGGGTAGTACGCCTCCGTGGGGACCACGGTCTGGTCACCGTTGATGAGCGCGCCCAGTGCCTGGGACGCAAAGATGTCACGACCGGGACCGCCGCTGACTGCGACGGTGAGCATGTCGATGCGACCGTCGGTGGGATAGGTCTTGGCTCCGGAGACGCCGATCATCGAGTCGCCTTGGTAGTCGCCGAGGGTGTTGAAAACCGGTCCCGGCAGCTGGAGCATATACGGAACCGGCAAGAGCACTGCCAGTGCGATGAAGACGTAGGTGAGGACGCCCGAGGTCGTGGCCAGTCGTGGACTCCGTCGTCGTTTGGTGCCACGTGTCGGTGCCGGTGACGCCGGCACGGCCCGAGGGGCGTTCTCTGTCATGTAATCCTTTCGCTGCACCGCCCCACCAGTCTAGTTGAAACCTCAGCGTCCGTTTCACAGACTCCTTTCGCCCGGTGCGAACATCCTGCGAAACCTCCCGGAATTGGGAAGCTTCGCACATTCGGAACCGTTAACGTTGATGTCAAACCGATTCTTGGGGGCTGTAGAACAATGACCGATGACAACAACAACGAGCAGAATCCGTTCGAGCAGATCTTCGGAATGCTCTTCGGCGCCAATGGTCCCGGATCCGGTCAGGGAGACGACAAGAGCGGTTCGGGCATGCCGCAGGGCTTCCCGATCGATCCGGCGATGATGTCCACGATCATGAGTCAGATGCAGGGGCTCTTCGGACAGGGTGCCGATCCGCAGGCCCAGGCTGTGTCGATCGCCGAGAAGGCCGTGCCGACTCCCGATCCCTCCGTGCCCGAGGACGCCGAGCGGGCGACGACCGATGCGTTCCGTCTGGCCGAGCTCTGGCTCGCCGAGGCGACCGACTTCTCCGTCGCCAACCGCACCGCCCGTCCGCTGCGCCGCACCGACTGGGTCAAGGAGACGATGCCCGGCTGGCAGAAGTTCGTGCTGCCCATCAAGGAGAACATGTCCTCGGCCCTGACCGAGACGCTCGAATCCCAGGTCCCGGCGGAGATGAAGAGCATCCTCGCAGGGGCTTCGTCGATGTTCGGATCGATGAGCGATTCGATGTTCGCCATGCAGATCGGTCAAGCGGTCGGCGCGCTGTCCGAAAGCGTCCTCACCGGCACCGAGGTAGGACTTCCCCTTCTCCCCCATGACACGGCCGTAGTCATCGAGACGAATGTCGAGTCGTTCGCCGCCGAAATCGACGTCGACGCCTCTGAGGTCCGTATCTACCTCGCGGCTCAGGAACTCGCCCACCTCGCACTGTTCGAGCGTGCCCCGTGGCTGAGCGCCCAGGTCGAGACGGTCCTGACTCGGTATGCGCAGGGCCTGAAGGTCGACACCTCGCAGATCGAGGACATGGCGTCGAATATCGATCCTTCGAACATCTCCGATCTCAGCGACAATATCCGTCAGGGGCTGTTCAATCCGCCGACGACCGAGGACCAGAAGAAGGCACTGACATCGTTGGAGAACCTCCTCGCTGTCATCGCCGGCTGGGTCGACGTCGTCGTCTACGAGGCCTGCAAGCATCTGCCCGGTCGCGATCAGATCCGCGAGGCTCTGCGCCGTCGCCGAGCGACTGCGGGCCCTGCGGAGAAGACCTTCTCCACTCTTGTCGGTCTCCAGTTCAACCCCCGCCGCCTCCGCGACGCGGCCGCACTGTTCGCCTACCTCGAAACCCAGGGCGGTGCTGAGGCCCGCGACCGGGTGTTCTCTCACCCGGATCTGCTGCCGACCACGCAGGACCTCGACGACCCCTTGGGCTATTCCGAGCGTCGTCAGGCGGAGTGGACCAATGAGTCGAGCATCGACGAGGCGCTGTCCCGCATCCTCGCCGAAGGTCTCGAGGGAGCCGGCGGCAGCGACGAGCAGTCGACCGCCGACTCCGAGAACCCGGACTCCGATGATTCCGAATCGACCGACGGCGATGACTCCGATCAGCCCGATGATCGCTGAATGATCGATCTCGCTGCCGCCCGGCAGGAAGTCGGGCAGGGGCCGCAGACCCCCTTTTCGACTGCGTTCGCCGAACTCTTCGCTCGGCAGGGTGCCGACTCCCTGCACCGCGCCGGTGGCGAGCACCATATCACCGCCAGCTGTCTGGTGATCGATCCTCTCGCCGAGGCGGTCCTGCTCAACCACCACAGGAAGGCCGGGCTGTGGGGCCAGTTCGGCGGGCATCTCGAACCGGACGATGCCTCACTCCGCGGTGCCGCATGCAGAGAAGCCGAAGAGGAAAGCGGTCTGCGGCCGCTCACCCGAGTGACAGCGGCCCCCATCGATCTGCATGTGCACGATCTGTCGGCAGCCTTCGGGGCCTGCACCCGGCACTTCGACGTCGTCTACGCGGCCCAGGCATCGACAGACGATTCACCACGTGTCTCCGACGAGTCGTTCGACGTCGCGTGGTTCCCGTTGGACCGGTTGCCCAGCGATCTCATGCCCGATCTGCCGGACCGGCTCCCGGGTCTCTTCCGCTCCGCTGCGGCAGCGCTCAGCTCCCGCGACTGAAACGCTCCCCGTCGCTGAAGCCCTCGAGGTAGAGCTTCGCGTCCGACTGCCTCGGATGGCGATCGGCCAAGGCGTGGAATTCCTTCGAATGCGGGCCGATCTGGAGGTGGACCAGCTCATGGACCACCACAGTCTCCAACACCCAGCGCGGCACGGTCTGCAGGCGATGGGAAATGCGGATGTCGCCCGTCGACGTCGTCGTCGACGCCCACCTGCTGACATTCTGATTCGTCACCCAGTGGATCGACGCGGGCCGCAGCCGACCGCCGAAATACCGTCTGCTCATCTCATCAGCCAGGTCGACGAGGTCGGCATCCGACGAATGGTCCCGCGCGGAGAGACGGTTGAACAGGTCGGTCAGTGACCGGATGTTGGACTCCACGCTGTAGCGCACTGGAGTGCGCAGCACGTAGGTCTCGATCTCCTTCGAGACGGCAACGGTCTTCTTCCGCCGTGCCGATCGGCGCACTTCGATCTCGCCCCGGGCGATCGCCCGCAGCACCTCTTCTTCACTCCACCGCTGTGCTCTGCTCACCGGACCATCATAGGAAACGCCACTGACGTGACAGCGTCACCAGGACGGCGATGAACACGGACGCGGTTTCGGATCCCCGAGTGTGTGAGTTTCCTGAGTCTGACGAAGATCCAGTGACGAAACTCCCGTCCACAGCCGCCTCGGCGCGCACCTTCCCCGTGCAGCAGGACCTGGCCCGATCCGAAGCCCCCGTTTATCAACAGCCCGATCGGCACTCAAGGCACCTTTCCTCCACAGACTCCACGGCGATTCCCACAGGTTATCCACAGGCTGTTGACGTGTCTGTGCATGAGGGCGCATTGACGTGACGGCAATTGCGGAATAAGTTCTATGCTTGACCCCGGAAAACCCGAGGATGCGTGCGGAAGGGGAAGCCGCACGAGTCCTCGCGAGCGCCTGGGGCACTATGCGGCTGAGGGCATGTCGGGACAGAGTTCCGGCCTGTCCTCAGTCGTTTTTCCACAAGCTTATCCACAGATCTTCGCCGACCGTGGCGAATCGGCCGTCTGTTCACTACCGTGGAAGTCTCCACGATGCTGAGACGAAGGGGCCGAGATGTTCAGGATCTTTCCGAGTGTTCCCATCACATGGCGATCGTCTTCATGCATTCAGTTCGGTGCCGATGATCCTGTGCTCATCGATGGGATGCTGCCCGGCGATGCCAGCCTCATCGAAGATCTGCGCCTCGGCACCGGCTCGGCACAGTACTACGCTCGAGCTCAGGAGCTCGGGGTCGACCTCAGCAGGGCGAGCTCCCTCATCACCCTCCTCGGTGAGGCCGGGGTGCTCGTCCCCGGCGATGCCGATGCCGGCACAGTGCCGAAAGGATCACCGGTCTTCGCCGCTGCGCGCGCCTTCGCTCTGTCCCCGGATCGCGTGTCACAGATCCTGGGATCTCGACCGGTATTGGTCACCGGTCCGCTGCGCTCCCAGGCCGAGGGACAGCTGGCAGCCCTCGGATTCGCCGTCTCCGCGGCCCGCCGTGTCGAGGAGCTCGACCTCATGACGGCGCCGGTCGTGGTCACGAGTTCGCACTTGGTTCCGGATCTGCATTCGGGCATGTGGCTCAACGATCGCGAGGTCGATCACTGCCAAGTCGTCCTCGGTGAGCAGTCTGTGGAGATCACGGGGCTTATTCGTCCTGGTCGGACACCGTGCTCTGTCTGCTCCTGCCTGCACCGAAAGGACAGTGACCCCGGGTGGCTCGATCAGCATCCGCGTCTGCGTGCTCTGCCCGAACGGGAGAGCCTGTGCGACCCCGCCGCGCGGATCCTCGGTTCGGCCCATGTCGTCCAGATGCTTCGTCAGGCGCTGCTGCGGCCCGAGATGGCACCGGTCCGTCGCGTGGTCACCTTGGATGCGGGAGAGGTCATGGACACCGGCGTGGTCTTCCACGACCGCTGCCAGTGTCGTTCGCCTGTGCCCGACTTCGGGTCAGTCGCCGAGCAGGCCCAATAGGTGCGTTCCGTAGAGCTCGAGCTTCGTCGCACCGATCCCGGGAACCCGAGCGATCTCATCGAGGCTGCAGGGTCGGACTTCTGCGATGACGGACAGCGAGGTGTCGGTGAGCACGAGGTAAGGCGGCAGCCCCTGCTCCATTCCGACCCGAACTCTCCACCGGCGCAGTCTGTCCAGCAGCTCGAGGTCGATGTCGGCGGGACAGTCGGAGCATCGCCCGACGGCACGGTCGATCTGCGAGACCAACGCCCTGCCGCAGCCACGACAGCGGTTGAGGACCGCCGAGTCCGACGCCGTCCGGCCCTCTCCCATAGTCGGTCCGGTCTGGCCGAGTTCGGCGAGGAACCGTGAGGATCTCCGAGGCTTCTGTTTGGAATCGAACCTGGCCAGGGACCAGCTCATCCGCAGGTCTGTGCCGGCTCGGGTCAGTGCCACATAGAACAGACGCCGTTCCTCGGCAATGGCTCTCGGCGTCTGAGCGTAGCTGATGGGCAGCAGACCCTCGCTGAGTCCGACCAGATGGACGCTGTCCCACTCCAGGCCCTTCGCAGCATGGAAGGAGGCCAGAGTGACCCCTTCGATGTCAGGGGCGAACTGATGTTCGGCACGATCCGACAGGTCGTTCAAGAAGACTTCCATAGGCACGGGCAGCTCCTGCCCGTGCTGGTGTTCCTCGGCGAGGTCGACGAGGGCTTTGAGCGACTCCCAGCGCTGCCGGCCGGCCCCGGCCGGAGGCGGTTCCCGAGTGAAACCGAGCGACCCGAGAACTTCCATCACGGCTTCGGGCAGTCTCTGCCCGCTCGATGTTGCCCGTGCTGCTTTGAGCATGAGCACGGCTTCCTTGACCTCTTTGCGTGCGAAGAATCGTTCGCCGCCACGCAGCACATAGGGAATCCCGGCTGCGGCCAGCGCCTGCTCATAGGCCGGGCTCTGTCCATTCGTGCGGAAGAGGACTGCGATATTGCGAGGACGCCGCCCTGCCTGGATTTCGGCGGTGATGGCCTGGACGACTCCAGCGGCTTCGGCCTCATCGGTCGGATATTCGACCATGCGCGGCTGCCGACCCACCGGGTTGTCGGTCCGCAGAGTCAGTGCAGTCCGAGATGTGTGCCGCAGCAGACTGTTCGCCGTGGACACGATCGCCTGGGACGACCGGTAGTTGCGCACCAAACGGATCGTTCTGGCTTCGGGCATCGACGTGCTGAGCGAGCCGAGCAGGCTCGAATCGGCTCCGGCGAAAGTGTAGATGGTCTGGGCGGGATCACCGACGACACAGAGATTGTCGCGGGGGCCCAACCAGCGGGAGAGCACATCGAACTGCAGCGGTGAGACGTCTTGGAACTCATCGACGACGAAGTGCCTGTACTGTTCGCGGATCTCAGCCGCGATCGCGGGGTGCTCGGCCAGGACTCCCGACAGCACGAGGAGCACATCGTCGAAGTCGAGCAGCCGCCCTCGCGTCTTCGCCTCCCCATAGGCCTCGAAGATCCGAACCATGTCCTCGACACTCAGCCGGCCGGGGAGTTCGCGGGCCGCGGCTTTGGTCGCATAGTCTTCGACGCCCAGCAGGGAAGCAGCCGCGAACTCGATCTCCGAGGCGACGTCTCGGGTCAGTTCTCGGCTGGTCTCCATGCCGAGACTCTGCATGACCGAGCCGATGATGCCGGCCTTGTTCTCGATGATGCGCGGAAAGTCTCCTTCGGCGAAGCGGTCCCAGAAGAAGCGCAGCTGACGCAGCGCCGCGGAGTGGAATGTGCGGGCCTGAACTGCGGGCACTCCGAGTCCGCGCAGGCGTGAACGCATCTCCCCGGCCGCTTTCGCGGTGAAGGTCAGGGCGAGGACATGATTGGGCGGAAACGCCTCGGTCGCGATTCCATAGGCGATCCGGTGTGTCATGGCGCGGGTCTTGCCTGTGCCGGCACCGGCGAGGACGATCACCGGTGAGTCGAAGTGGGTGGCGACTGCACGCTGTTCCTCGTCCAGGGCCTCGAGCAGGGCCGTGGCCGAAGCGTTCATTCGTTGTCCAACCAGCTGTACAGGAGCTGACCGGCAATCGAGATCGTCGACGGGGCCCGCACTTCTCCGTTCGCCAAAGCGCTCTGCAGCTCTGCCCGGGTGAACCAGCGCAGGGAGGCGATCTCCGCCTCGTCTGCGGCGAAGTCGAGACTGGGAGCGGCTGCTGCGAAGCCGAGCATGAGTGAGCACGGAAACGGCCACGGCTGGGAGCCCAGATACTGCGGATCGGTGACTTCGAGATGAGCTTCTTCCCAGATCTCGCGGATCACGGCGTGCTCGAGGGTCTCACCCGGTTCGACGAATCCGGCCAGGAGTGAGTAACGGTCGGATTCCCATGCGGCGTTGTTGCCCAACAGGACACGTTCGACACCGTCCGGATCGGTGTTGACGATGACGACGATGACGGCAGGATCGGTGCGAGGGAAGTGTTCGCTGCCGGTCTCCGGGTCACGGCGGACCCATCCGCCCATGACCGGGCTGGTCGGGGTGCCCGTGCGCGGGGAGAACCGGTGCGCGCGATGCCAGTTGCCGAGGCCGACGATCTCACAGGCCAGGGACACCTGCACATCATCGAGGGATTCGGCGAGGTGACGCAGGGGCAGCCAGACCGGTTCGGAGCTGTCGATGCCCTCCCCCGGTGCGGTCAGCCGGTCAGTGGCGTCCCGGGCACGCGACGCGTCCAGTCGGGCGTCGATGTGGCTGCGCCCCTCGTCGTCCAAGGACACTCCGATATAGCGGGCGCCCTGCGGGTCACGGCCGAGGTAGACCTCTGTCTGCCCCTCCGGCACCGATTCGCGGTCGGTCAGGAAGAGGCCGCCGCCGCCGACGAGCAGAGTTCCGCGGTGTTCGAAGACGGCCCGGGCTCCCGAGACCCAGATCTCGCTGAGATCCCCGTACTGGCCCCGAGTCAGATGGTCACGATCGATTCCATGTCGGGCGAGGCTGATCGGCCGCACTGGAGGCAATGGCTTCATGTCCTCCACGATAGCCCAGCGTCCTGACACGGCGATCGTGGCCGACGTCTCCCCGACCGGAGCGGAAAGCCGGCTCGGCAGACACGCTCGACGGCGAGTCCCGTGTCTCAGCGGAACCCAGACGGTAGATTGGGGAAGGTGGATAACAAGGCGCTCAAGTTGACTGCGATCGCGGCGACGATGCTCGACGGCTTCGTCCCGACGAAATGGACTCCCCTGCCGTCCCTGGACGCCGGAGTCAGAGTCCTGCTCGGCGATGACGACCAGCAGCTCGTCGCAACGGCTCAGACCCAGCTCGATCGGACCGCAGACATCGGCTCCGCCGCCGAAGCGGGACGCATCTACGAGACCATGTACCCGCACGCGGACTTCACGTGGCCCCGCCTGCGGGCCATCACCGAGGTGGACGGCGACTACTTCGATACTGAATCCCCGACGACCGTGACCCTGTCCGATCCTCTTCCGGGCGCGCCGCTGGGAGACGTCCCCATCGCCGACATCGCGCGGGCCAGCTCGTTGGCACAGGCTCTGGCGACTCTGCATTCGGCGGCACCCGAGCCCGTCTCCGATGCGGGTTTCCCGGTGGAGGATCCGTCTCGGTCACAGTTCCTCATCCTCGAGCGCCTCGATCAGGCAGCGAGCACCGGACGGGTGCCGTCGTCCCTGCTGCAGCATTGGGAAGAGGAGTTCGAGAAGGTCGCGCTCTGGCATTTCCTCGCCACACCCATCCACGGCTCCCTCGATGAGACGAGCGTCTATACCGATCAGGAGCGGGTGCTCGCTCTGGCCGAGATCGGTCGTCTTCGCGTCGCCGATCCGGCCATCGACCTGGCAGCGGCTTCGGCGCTGATCGATCCCGCTGCCTTGCCGACCTTCTACGAGGAATACCGCAACTCCCGGCCTCGTGCCGATGAGCACGTCATTGCCCGTGCCGAGCTGTTGGCAGAATTCGCCGTGCTCGACTGGCTGCTCGAAGCTGTCGACTCCGGGGACGAGACGGCCGTCGAGGATGCCGCCGAGCTTCTCAGCTCATTCGATGAGGTCCTGTTCGGCAGCACAGCCGCCGGAGCCTCCGCTCCCAGCTCGGCCGCGGAATCTGCTGCCGGCCGTGAAGACGAAGCACACGGTCTTCCCACCTCGAGTCAAGCCTCTCGCGATCCGGCATCGGCGACTGCGGCGACGGAAACCGATTCTCCCGATGTCGAAGCCGCTATCACGGAGACCGAAGCGACCGATGTGTTCATTCCCCGGGCTCAGCCGTCTGATGCCGCCCGGGACGACAGTTCGGAATCCGACTCCGAACCGGGATCACATGTGTCGACCGAACCGCCTCGCGACTCCGACGCTTCCGATGGCGGGGAAGAGACCGGCCGCATCCGCTGATCTCAGCCGACGTCGTTGGCTTCCAACCACTCGATGACCTCGACTTCGTCGGGCAGATCGGTGAACTGCACGACCTCATCGCTGCCGACGAAGTAGAACGTTCCCGTCACCTCGGTGATCTCCGGATGCACCCGCAGGATGGCGAACCGGTAGAGCGCCAGCTGCCATTTCATCACCTCGAGCGCCGCGGCATCGGGTTTCTTCGAGGTCTTCCAATCCACGACCTCGGCATGGCCCCCGGTGATGAAGACGGCATCGATCTTCCCCGGCACCCGGAATCTGCCGAGAACGAGTTCGAAGGACATCTCCACATGGTCTGCTCGCCGAGTCGCGAACTCGGAGGCGGAGAACGTCGCCTGCAGCCGTTCGATCGTGGCGGCGTCCATGGGGCGCACCGATTCGTCTTCACCGATGTCGATGCTCGACTGACCGAAATGCTGTTCGACCCAGGAGTGGAAGGCCGTTCCGATCTCGGCCGCCCGGCTCGGCGGCGTCGGGATCGGGCGCAGGGTCTGCGTGCGGAAGCCCTGTGGGTCGCGCCGCCATGAGACCAGGGCCGTCGCCGACAGGCGGTCGGGCATCGCCGCTGCGGTCACGGTCTCGGGCCGGTCGCCGATGCGCAGCGCCTGCGCTGCGTAGCGCCCGATCACTCCCGGCACCTCGGCCAGAGACTCCAAGCTGACTTCCGGGCTCGCCTCGACCCAGTCTGCGGCGCGCTGTGCGGCGGCGACCTGCCTGGTGCGCGGCACCGGCCATGGAGTGGTCTCGACGCGGTCCTCTGCCGATTCGTCGGCAGGCTCCGGGATCTCGACTTCCAGGCCCAAGGCTTCGATCGCTTCGGTGAGGAAGGGCGACGGGTCGTCGGGGACGGTGCGCGATCCCATCAGTTCCGCCCCGAGCCACAGATGCCTCTTGGCGCGGGTGAACGCCACATAGGCCAGACGCCGCTCCTCGCCCACATGCGCGTCGGCGATCTGTGGGCGGATGAAGTCCCCGATCCACTCGTCCAGAGCCTTCTTCGTATCGAATTCGGCTTCCCGCAGGTCGAAGTCGACAAGATGTGCGCGGTCACCGCGCAGCGGGTACGGCAGTGCCGTGCGGTCCATCCACCCCTCTTTGTCCCGCGGTTCGGTCGGGAAGTCCTTGACCACCAGGGAGGGAACGGCGACGGCATCGAACTCCAGCCCCTTCGAGGCGTGGACGGTCATGATGTTGATCGCGTCGGCAGCCGTCGTCGGTTCTGCGACGCTCAGCGCATCATGGGCTTCCATGAGTCTG
The DNA here is from genome assembly GCF_011617705.1 of Brevibacterium limosum. Lineage (NCBI taxonomy): Bacteria > Bacillati > Actinomycetota > Actinomycetes > Micrococcales > Brevibacteriaceae > Brevibacterium > Brevibacterium limosum. The sequence goes on from NZ_CP050154.1 coordinate 2,383,844, forward strand.
AGCCAGGACAGGAACCCGGTGATCGAGGGTTTGTCGTCGGTGGTCGAGTACTGGCTGGCCGCGGACAGGAACGCATCGACGGAAGCCCTGTGCAGATTGCGCAGCGAATCGCTGAGTCCCCAGATGTCCGAGTCGATACCGGTCTCGGACATCGCAGTGCGGATGATCGACGAGATGGTGCCCGTGCCCGACCGGGTGGCGCGCAGCGCACGAGCCAGCCGGACCAGTCGGTGCAGCGCCTCCGAGCTCAGCCCGGACTGCCGATAGTCGGCGACAAGACTCCTGCCCGCGGCTGTCCGCGCACCCTGGTCGAGGGCTCGCTGCACCTCGATGAGCTCATCGAGGCCTTCGACGATCGTCGCCTGGTCGATGGCTTCGGCGATGACCTCCTCGGTGGCGGGTTCGGACCTGTCGGAGGCTCGCCGCTCGGTCTGACGGCGGGTGAAGGACTGCAGTCCGGCGATATCGCCGGCACCGAGGCCGAGCATCCGTCCGCTGACGAGCCGCATGACCTCGTCGCCGGCCATCGGGTCGACCGCGGCAGTGAGCACCGCGCGCAGATCGGCGACGAAGGGGTCGGTGAGCAGCCCGGAGGAACCATGCACATGCACGGCGAACCCGGCGGCTTCCAGAGCTGCCGCAACCGGTGCGAAATGGGCACGTTTGCGGCACAGCACCGCTTTCGACGAGCCTGCGGGAATGGTGTGGAACCATTCCGTGAGGGCGCGCAGTCCGGTCGTGAGGAAGTCGGGGTCGTGGGCTCCCGAACTGATCTCGACGCTGACCTCGCCGTCGCCGGCACCATCGCGAGCCGACAGCGGGGACTCGCTGCTGTCGTCGAGTCCAGCGGCGATGCGGTTGGCCACCTGCAGAATCGAACGGTCGTTTCGCCAACTCGTGCTCAGCGACAGGGATGCGACATCGCGGAAGTCGGAGGAGAACCGGACCATGTTGTCGGCGCTGGCACCGCGCCATCCGTAGATGGCCTGGCGGGGATCGCCGACCGCGGTGACAGCGGTGGAGTGGAAGAGGTCGCGCAGGAGCTTGAGCTGAGCCACCGAGGTGTCCTGGAACTCGTCGAGGAGGACGATCTTCCATCGGGCCCTCTCGGCTTCGGCTGCGGCCGGAACCTCGTCGAGGATGCGTTGAGCGAATCGCACCTGATCCGAGAAGTCCATGGCCAGATTGCGTCGTTTGGCCCGCATATAGGCATCAGCCAGTCGGGCCGTTCTGATCTTCGCTTCGAGCTTCGCCCGTCGTCCGTTGGGATCGACGGGTTTGCCTCTGCTGGAGACCAGGGCGGCCAGACACTGCTCGAGATAGGCGGTGACTTCGTCGACATCTCGACCGTGGTCGTTCATCTGCCCGGCCAGAGCGATGACGTCGGCGATCATCGTCTCGCGGGAGAAGTCTCCGGGGATCTCCTCGGGTGGTGTGGAGTCGATGAGCTCCCCGGCGATGGTGTGTGCCGCGGCGTCATCGAGGAGGACCGTTTCGGGTTCGATGCCGATGCTCACACCGTGTTCGCTGACGATCGAGGCGGCATAGGAGTTGTACGTCGACACGGTGGGGTTGTCGAGACCGGGCAGGGAGAGGTCCTGGCTGTGTCCGAGCTTGTGTCGCAGTCGGGACAGAAGCACGCGGATGCGTCCGCCGAGTTCACCGACGGCCTTGCGGGTGAAGGTCAGCCCGAGGATCTCCTCGGGAGACACGAACCCGTTCGCCACCAACCACACCACACGCTGTGAGATGACGGTGGTCTTTCCGGAGCCGGCCCCGGCGGTGACCTTCATCGACTGTGCGGGGTCGGCCTCGATGATCACCCGCTGCTCCGGGCTGGGCGGGAATGCCTGGGCAGGATCGGCGGCCGTGAGTTCGGCCAGCTGCTCTGCAGTGAAGCGCATCAGTTCTCCTCCAACATCTTCGGACCGATCGCCGGGCACGAGGACCGGACGGGGCAGGACTGACATTTCTGCGGTTCGACCCGGGCGAGGAAGCTCGCGGCACGCATCCTGCCGGACACGTCGTCGATGAGTTCTCGCGCCCATCCGGGATTCTCATCGACATCCAGCGCCGGCTGTTCCCGAACTGTCCGGGCAGACTTGCGCAGAAACACGAGTTCGGCGCCGAAGGCGTGAGCGTCGAGGTCCTGGTCCTCTCCGATTCTGATGGTGCCGGAATTGATCGCTTCCTGGTACACGCCCAGCTGGGCGTGCCGGTCCATCTCCTTGCCGGCGACGACGTTCCTCCCGGTCTTGAAGTCGACGATGCGCAGCCCGCCCTCGACCTCCTCGACCCGGTCGAGTCGGCCGGTGACCTTCCACTCGCGTCCGTCTGCGTCGACGCCGACGGCATAGACCTGCGCTTCGACACCGACAAGGCGGCCCGAGGTCGTCTTGATGTAGTCACCGAGGCGGTCGGCCATGCTCATCGCCACCTCGAATTCGCGTTCGCGCTCCCATTCGGCGTCGAATTCCAGGGACGCGAACTCCCCCTCCACGAAGCTGCGGATCGCGGAGGTGGGGCCTTCGGGATAGTTCTCGGCGGCCGCGTGGATGATGGTTCCGAGACTCTGTGCCGTCGACATCGGACGATCACCGCCGTTGCGGGTGAGGAACCACCGCAGTGAGCAATCGGTGAATGCTTCGACCTGGGAGGGTGAGACACGGACCGTATCGGAGTCCGTGAAGAGCGGCTCGTGTGTGGTGATGTCCTCTGCCTCGCGCCACTGCCTCGGTGGTTCGACAGTCGGGCCGGCGTCCGCCAGAGCCCTCATCAGCGCCGCCCACGACTGTGTCTCCGGGCCCGGAGTCGCAGGCCTCTCCGAATCCTCAGCGAAGGTGTGCCCTGCCGCAGCTCCCTCGGGGTCGACATCTGCGGCCGCAGCTGTCAGCAGCAGACGGGCGCGGGTGTGAGCGGCCATCTCCGGCAGAGTCAGCGGAGGCAGTTCGTCCTCATGTGTGATCGCATACCCGTCGGCCGCCTCGGTGCCCTTGGCAGTTCCGGCTGCGAGCACGTCGAAGAACGGGGACGGTTCGGTCTCCGCATCGGTGACGGCGGTGACGATCACCCGTTCCCGGGCCCGGCTGAGTGCGGTGAAGAACAGCTCGCCCTCTTCGCGCAGGTTCGTCCGTTTCGCGTGTGCGTGGTAACCGGGGTCGCCGGTGATCGTCTCACCCGTGTCGAGCACCGCGGTGAGGTCGGTGAGGCCGAGGATGCCTCCGCGCAGCTTCGGGTTCGGCCAGACGCCTTCGTCGACCTCGGCGATGATCACCAGCGGCACACGCACGTGGGCCAGCGAGGACGGGGTGCCCACACGGACATGGTCGGCGAATCCGGCAGTATCGGCCAGGGAGTCCTGGGCGATGTCCTGCTCGGCGACGATTCCGGCGAAGGAGCGGGCGGTGAATCCGCCGCGATCTGAGATCTTCTCCGCCAGTGCGAACAGCCGCAGCACCGAATCGAGGTAGCCGTTGGTCACCGATTCGGGGTCGCGCAGGGCCTCGGACTGCCATTTCTCGGCGACGCCTGCCGCGTCCCAGATGCTCCACAGCGCCTGGTGGGGGTCGGTGGCGCCGGCCTCGGCCGCGGCGTGGAGCATCCGTGAGATCGTGGCCAGCCCCTGTGGGGCGGAGTCGTCGATGGGGCTGCGCAGCGCCTGTGCCAGCGAGGCCGTGCTGCTGGGCGCCGGGAATCGTTTGCGCACTGTGCGTCGGAAGCGTCGGATCTGCACTGGGTCGAGGCGGACGTAGATGCTGCCTGCCAGAGACAGGGCGAGTTCCGCGATCGCCTCGTCATCGTCGAAATCCGGAGTGACCGAGAGCAGGTCCAACAGAGGTGCGGTCGCAGGGTCGACGTTGAGTGGCTGCATCAGAGTGGCGATGGAGACGCCGGAGGCTCGCAGCTCGTTGGCGATCGTGCGTGCGCTCGACGAGTTGCGGCAGATGAGAGCGACGTCGGACCAGGAATGGCCCTGTTCGACGAAGTTCGTGATGCGACGGGCCAGATATCGGTGTCCGGAGGCTCTGCCTTCGAACACATGCGTCTCCACGGGAGCCTCGACCGAGGCGGCCGACGGAGTCTCGGGTGATGCCGCCGCTGAGGTCTCGACCGGGGTCGCAGGCGGGGCCTCTGCCGTGGCCGGACGAGGGCGGGGTATGTGTCCGAGCGACCAACGTGTGGTGATTCGGGCGCCGAATCCGTCGATGACCTCGGCCAATGCCGGATCGACATCCCACAGGCGGTCGAGGACGACCGTGTCGAAATCGGCATCGGCGATCGCCCGGTCGATGATCGAGGCGTCGGCTCCGTGGAAGCGCCCGGTCACCGTTTCGGGGGATCCGAACAGAGCGATCGCACTCCCCCGGGCACGCAGCTGCTCGAGGATTCCCCAACTTGCTGCGGGGAAGTCCTGCACGCCGTCGGCAAGGACCACGGCGGGGACCCGGTCGGGAGCGAAGGTCCACGATCTGCCGGCAGTCACCTCGGCGGGTTCGCGGAAGATCTCGAAGGCGGCGAGGGCGAGCACCGTCGCGGAGTCGACGCCCCCATAGCCGGGCATGGACATGATGCCCAGATATTCGTCGAGGACCTCGGCCACGGCCTGCCACCGCGGATCGGGCTTGTCGGCCAGGACACGGTCGAAGGCGCTGCGACCGAAATCGAAGACGTGCTCGCCCGAAGAGTCGGGCGATGGGCCGGGCGTGCGCATTCCGAAGTCGAATTCCATCACCCGGTTGAGCGCGTCGCGGACCTCGGTGCGGAACGCCGAGGTCGAGCGCACCTCCGCGGTGATCTCCGACGGCCACGCCGGGCCATGAGAGCGGCCGAGTTCGTGACCTGCGAGGAGATCCGCGAGGAACACATCCTGATCGGCCCCGGAGATGAATTCGAGGTCCTCCCCGGTCCGCGTCGTGTGTGCTGCGCGGGCGATCCCATACGAGAAGGACGCGAGGCTGCGGGCTGGAGCGGCCGAGAGGACCGCATCAGCGGGCAGCTGGAGACGGTTGCGCAGCACATCGGCGTGGTAGCGATCGGGAGTGAGCACGAGGACGGATGCCGGGTCGATCGCCGACACCAACTGGGCATAGAGCGACTCGAGCAGAGTCGTCTTCCCGGTTCCCGGCCGGCCGATGATATTCAGGCAGTCACCGGAGAGCAGGGTGCTGCCCATTCGCTGCGTCGTCTCATCCATACTCGTATTCCATCACGGCCCGCTGACATGGCCTGTTCGAGATCGGAACCGGCGCGTCGCCGATGCACGCGGCGGGATGCCCGGTGCGAGGCCCGTCTTCGCGTAGCATTGAAGAATGTCGAGTCCACAACAGAGATTGCCCCGTGACCAGCGCCGCGACCAATTGGTGGGAGTCGCACGCTCCGTTTTCGCCACCCGTGGATATCGGACGACCTCGATGGACATGATCGCCGAGGCAGCCGGTGTGTCCAAACCCGTGCTCTATCAGCACTTCGATTCCAAGCAGGACCTCTACTTGGCGCTCATCGACTCATCGGCGGCGCTTCTGGACTCACGCTTGGCCGAGGCCCTGGGATCGACCACCGATCCGCATGAGCAGATCCACGCGACCTACCGCGCCTATTTCGACTTCGTGGTCTCACACCGCGAAGAGTTCGTCATCATCTTCAATTCGGACGTCTACGAGCCGAAGGCCGAACAGAAGCTGCGCGCACTGCGCGAGAGTTCGGCAACACGTGTCGTCTCTGCTCTGCAGAACTTCGCCCGTCTCACCGACGATGAGGCGCAGCTGCTGTGTCGGGCCCTCATCGGCACCGCTGAAGTCGTCGTCAAGCAGATCGACTCACAGCGCGGAATCGACGTCGACACGGCCGTCGAACTGCTCACCCAGATGAGCTGGGGCGGTCTGCGGTCGTTCTCCGAACGCTGACGTCTCACCGGGGCATCAGCCCACAGCGGAATCTGCAGGGAAGAATCCCGTGCCTGCGGACGTTAAGCTGAACACAGTCCAATCCGTCATCGGTCACCGAGCATCGGCACAAGGAGCACCATGGAAATCAAGATCGGCGTCAAGCAGACTCAGCGCGAGATCGTCCTCGAAACGGACGAAGAGGCGAAGGCACTCGCCGCTCGCGTCGAAGAGACGATCCAGTCCGAGGGACTGCTGACCTTCACTGATACGAAGGGCCGTCAGGTCTTCGTCCCCTCGGCTTCGCTCGGCTACCTCGAAATCGGTGCCGAGTCAGCACGGCGTGTGGGCTTCAGCGCCTGAGCAGCGCCGCTGAGCTGATGAGGGCCCCGGTCATCGTGACCGGGGCCCTTCTGCATCGACCGCGGACAGACCAGCCCCGAGGCGGCCGGCCCGACAGACTGCCCATGCTGTCGGAGAGGCCCTGACTCAGGCGACGAGACCGAGCGCCGACATCCGCTTCGAGTGATTCGACGTCACCGCCGGGATCAGCTCGACGACGAGGTCTTCGTCGAGGCCGAGGAACGGGTCGGTGAGCAGACTGCGCGCCCGTCCCAGGGTCTCGGCGACGAGCTTGCGGCCCCACAGCGCCAGCCGCGAAGCCAGCTGTGTGTCGACGGCCACTTCGGATGTCAGACGATTGCGCGCATATTCGCTGGCCCGTGTATCATCGAGAATTGCAATAGCCAGGCTGTATCCGGGCTCCGCGAGTTCGTCCACCGCCGTGCGGTAGAAATCATTCATGATTCCGTCGAAGACGAATCCCTTCATGAGGCTTTCGTACCAGTCGCGAGGACGAGTCCTTTCAGCCAGAGTGCTGAAGGTCGGTTCGAAATGCTGACAGAGCTCGATCACATCCTGGCCCATCTGATCAATGTGCTGTGAGAGCTGTTCGAAGTTCGCGAATGACTGAGAGGCCAGCCGCGCCAGGATGACCTTGTCATCCAGATCCGCTGCGGTCGTCGCGTTTGTGGCCATACGTTCGAAACCGGTCAGCTCGCCGAACGCCAGAAGCGCGAGCGTCGCAGCATCAGTACCGGCCAATGGGACAGAATCGGGCATAGTTCAAGACTACCGGTTCGCACCGTGACAAGCGCATACGCGCTAAAAGGAGTTTGGAATATGGCGGAGACAGAAGCGGATTTCGCGGAGCTGGGAGTCGCCGGACCGATCGTGGCCTCGCTGGCCTCGGCAGGAATCACCCATCCCTTCCCCATTCAGTCGCTGACGCTGCCCGTGGCACTGTCGGGCGCCGACATCATCGGGCAGGCGAAGACGGGCACCGGCAAGACCTTGGGCTTCGGAATTCCCCTGCTCCAACGCGTCGTCGGCAAGACCGAGGACTCTTCGGTCACCTCCGACCCCGAGTCGACCCCCGACAGCTGGGGCGACTCGAAGGAGCCGCGGCTGCCGCAGGCGCTTGTCGTCGTGCCCACCCGTGAACTGGCCAAGCAGGTCGCAGCCGATCTCGTCACCGCCTCGGTGCAGCGCGATATCGACATCATGACGATCTACGGCGGCATGGATTTCGATCCGCAGATCAACCGCCTCAAGTCCGGCGTCGACGTCGTCGTCGGCACGCCGGGTCGCCTCCTCGACCTCTACGGACGCAAGATCCTCAAACTTCACCGGGTCCGTACCGTCGTCCTCGACGAGGCCGATGAGATGCTCGATCTCGGCTTCCTGCCCGATGTGGAGAAGATCATCAACGCGGTGCCCGCTCACCGCCAGACGATGCTGTTCTCTGCCACCATGCCCGCCGCTGTCATCACCCTGGCCCGCCGCTACATGAATCAGCCCACTCATATCCGTGCTCAGGACCATGAGGATCTGACGCTGACGGGGAAGAACACGACGCAGTTCGTCTACCGAGCCCATTCGATGGACAAATCCGAACTCGTCGCGCGCATGCTGCAGGCCGAGGGCCGCGGACGCACGATCATCTTCACCCGCACCAAGCGCACCGCCGACAAGCTCGCCGCTGAACTCGAAGACCGTGGATTCGCGGTCAAGGCCCTGCACGGCGATCTCGGCCAGTCGCAGCGTGAGAAGGCTCTGAAGTCCTTCCGCGACGGCAAGGTCGACGTCCTCGTGGCCACGGATGTCGCCGCCCGAGGTATCGACATCGACGATGTCACCCATGTCGTCAATTACCAGTGCCCCGAGGATGAGAAGACCTACGTCCACCGCATCGGACGCACCGGTCGTGCCGGCAACTCCGGTGTCGCCATGACCCTGGTCGACTGGGATGATATGCCCCGCTGGCGTCTCATCAACAAGGCCCTCGGCCTCGATTTCGACGAACCCGCCGAAACCTATTCGACGTCACCGCACTTCTTCTCCGACCTGGGCATCCCGAAGGGCACCAAGGGTCGCCTGCCGCGCCAGCACGCCGAAGGCGAAGGCGAAGGCGAGAAGAGCACTGGTGAGCGGAAGGGCCGCGGATCCGATCGTGGGTCCGGACGCGGCCGTTCCGATTCACGCCGAGGCGGCTCATCCGAGGGTCGAGACTCCTCTTCCGACTCCGGTGAGGAAGGCCGCAAACCACGTCGCCAGCGCACGCGTCGCCGCACCCGCGGCGGCAACCCGGTCAACCGCGCACAAGGCGGTCGGGCCGGACGTACTGCCTCCGACTCCAGCGAGGACTGAGGCGCAGGATTCCGCTCACAGCATGAACGCAGGGCTCCGACCGACCGGTCGGAGCCCTGCGTTCGTCCATTGCCCGATTCGACGAGTCCCCCGAAGTTCCCGCCCGAAGTGCCGCGGCTGAACTCAGCCCTGGATGTACTCGACGCCGCGCGGCCGTGAGGCGGCACGGTCGAGCAGCTTCGCGAGCATATGGTCGGAAGTCACGTGCTCGCCGAGGCGGTTGGGCTTGCCTGTGCCGTGGTAGTCACTGGACCCGGTGACGATGAGGTCGTGCTCATGAGCCAGACGCCGCATCGCCTCACGCTCCTGCGGAGGGTTGTCCCGGTGGTCGACTTCGAGTCCGTCGAGGCCGGCGGCGATGAATTCGGTCATCGCCGAATCGGGCACGACCCGACCGCGCATGGCCGCACGCGGATGGGCGAAGACCGAGACTCCCCCGGCCTCCCGGATGAGCCCGATCGCGGTGATCGGGTCGATCGTCGGCAGGGACACATGGTATTTGCCCTGGCTCGACAGAATCGATGAGAACGCTTCGGTGCGGTTGTCGACGACACCGGCTGCCACAAGCGCATCGGCGATATGAGGACGGCCGATCGTGGCGTCCTCGCCGGAGACCGAGAGCACCGCATCCATGTCGATCGGATAGTCCTCGGCCAGTCGTTCGATGATGAGGTGAGTGCGGTCGAGACGGGCCCGCCTCGTCTCCTGCACGACCTCGGCCAGCCCCGTATCGTACGGGTCGTGGAGGTAGGAGAGCAGGTGCACGCTGATCCCCTCGTAGCGACAGGAGATCTCTATTCCCCGGACCAGCCCGAGCCCGTAGACCCGGGCGGCATCCTCGGCAAGCGTCCAACCGGCGGTGGTGTCGTGGTCTGTGATGCCGACGACGTCGATGCCCTCCATCGAGGCTTCTGAGATGAGTTCGGAGGGGGTCTGGGTCCCGTCCGAGAATGCGGTGTGCACATGGAGATCGATGACCATGGTCACAGTCTATCTGCATCTGTCGTTCCGACTTCCACATGAACGCACCATGTCATGCCGCCCGTCTAGACTGGCGGCATGACAGAGCAGAATTCAGAGACCCCAGACTCGACTCAGGACCTCGCAGACCGCGTCAACAATCGCTCACATCGACCGAATTCCACTGCCTTCCGCGATTTCGTCGCATCCGGTTGGGACCGCACACCGCTCAACGCCGAGGCTCTCGCCGCCGCCGGTTTCACGCCGGCACGCCGGGCCGCAGTCTCCGCGGCGTTCCCCGGCGAACGTCTCGTCGTTCCCGCCGGCGGGCTCAAGGTCCGCTCGAACGACACCGACTACCGCTTCCGTGCTCATTCCGCGTTCATCCACCTCACGGGTCTGGAAGCCGATTCCGAGCCCGATGCCGTTCTCGTCTTCGAACCAGACGACGACGGCCACGAAGTGACCCTGTACTTCCGTCCCCGCGCCGGTGCCGACACCGAAGAGTTCTTCTCCGATTCCCGCTACGGCGAGTATTGGGTCGGACCGCGCGCCGACCTCGAGGCCATGTCCACGATGACCGGCATCGCCACGGAGAACTCCGGCACCGTCGACGACGCGATCACGAAGGACCTCGGGGCCATCTCCGTGCGGCTCGTGCGCCAGGCCGACACCCGCATCGACGGAGTCATCGACCTCGCTCGCAGCCAGGTCCAGGCCGATCTCGAGACCTCCGAGGCCGGAGACGCGGAGCTCGCCCAGATGCTCTCCGAGCTGCGCCTGATCAAGGACGACCACGAGATCGCGCAGCTGCGCGAGGCCGTCTCCATCACCCGTGCCGGTTTCGACTACGTCGTGGCATCGCTGCCGAAGGCGCTGGGCCACCGTCGCGGTGAGCGTGTCGTCGAAACCGCGTTCGAGACCGCTGCCCGCTCCGACGGCAACGGAGTCGGCTACGACACGATCGCCGCTTCGGGCAACAATGCCTGCACCCTGCACTGGATCCGCAACGACGGCCGGATCCGGGAGGGCGACCTCATCCTCGTCGACGCCGGTGCCGAAGCCGATTCGCTCTACACCGCCGACATCACCCGCACCCTGCCCGTCTCGGGCACCTTCACCGAGGTGCAGGCGAAGATCTACGATGCCGTGCTCGAAGCCTCCGATGCCGCGTTCGCCGTGGCCGCCGAGCACTCCGAGCGTCCTGTGAAGTTCCGTGAGGTCCACGAGGCGGCCATGGAAGTCATCGCGAAGCGTCTCGAAGAGTTCGGGGTTCTGCCGGTCTCCGCGGTCGAATCGCTGTCGCCTGAAGGTCAGCAGCACCGTCGGTGGATGGTGCACGGGACCAGCCACCACCTCGGTCTCGACGTCCATGACTGCGCTCAGGCGCGGGCGGAGATGTACCTGGACGCCACCATCGAACCGGGAATGGTCTTCACCATCGAACCCGGTCTGTACTTCAAGTCCGATGACCTGCTTCTGCCCGAGGAGTTCCGCGGCAATGGTGTCCGTATCGAGGACGATGTCCTCGTCACCGCCGGCGGAGTGGAGAACCTCTCCGCCGACTTCCCCCGCACCCGCGCCGAGGTCGAGGCCTGGGTGAACGGTCAGGCTCAGGACCGCTGATGACCACCGAAGCCGCTCACGGTCCGGGTTCGACCGCACGGTCCGGCCCGGTCCGCGGGCGTGGAATCCTCGAGATCCCCGGTATCCGCCTCGGCCATGCCGGTGAACTCACCGACTCCCGTCTGACCGGGATCACCGCTGTGCTGCCCCCGCCCGGTTCGACCGTCGGTGTCGATGTCCGCGGCGGTGGTCCTGCCACCCGTGAGACCGATGTCATCGCCCCCGGCACTCATTCCTACGGCGCCGACGCGATCGTCCTCACCGGCGGCTCCGCCTTCGGCCTGGGCGCCGTATCCGGGGTCGTCGACACCCTCGCCGAGGCCGGCCTCGGCTTCCACGCCCCCGGGCTCGCCGATGCGGTCATTCCGCTCGTCCCCGCGGCTGCGATCTTCGACCTCGGTCGCGGAGACGGCTCCGTGGCCCCGCCGACCCCGGCCGAAGGCTCTCAGGCGGCGCGAGCGGCGCTGTCCGGTGAGACGGTCGAGGTCCGAGGCAGCATCGGGGCCGGAGCCGGTGCCCGGTCAGGGTTCCAGAGTCTGCGCGGCGGTCTCGGGTCCTGCGCCGTCCGTCTGCCCGGCGGAATCACGGTCGCAGCTGTTGTGGTCGCGAATTCGCTGGGCACGATCGGCACCCCGTCAGGCGGTCTGTGGTTGGACCCGCTGCTGCGCTCGTTTGGTCTCGATCTGCCGAAGGTGCAGGGACTTCCCGCCACACCGCCAGCCGACTCCGGGACCGGGGCGAAGAACACAACGATCGCGATCGTCGCCACCGACGCACGGCTCGATCCGGCACAGACCACTCGGATGGCCTCGGGGGCGCATGCCGGCATCTCCCGAGCCGTGCAGCCTTCGCACACTCTCTTCGACGGCGACACGATCTTCGGCATCGCCACCGGAGCGAACGAGCTGACCTCGGGCCACGACGCCGCCACCCGAGAACTCGTGATGGTCACCGCGGCGGCGGCGGATGCGCTCAGTCTGGCGATTCTCGACGCCCATGCTTCGGCGACACCCGTCGACGGCGCGTGGGGGCAGCCGCCGACGCTGAGCGAGATCGCACCGGACTTCGCGTCCGCGTTCACCGCTCTCTGATGGCACTGCGTTCATCGCACTCTGGATGCAGAGGCGGGGCCCGCCGTTCGGCGGGCCCCGCTGCTCTCGGTTCTCAGCCGCTCTCAGGCGGCCGGATCCGACGACCGCGCTGAGGTACTGCTCCCTTCAGGAGCGTCAGTCGTTGCGCGCCGACTGCGCCTCTTCGGAGTCGAGACCCAACGGATCCCGGACTTCCTTCTTCTGCTGAGCATCGAAGCCGTCCTGACGCAGCAGCTTCTGCGATTCGGTCTTCGCCGCGGCGTCGTCCTCGACCACGGTGAATCGGACCGTCTGGGTGAAGTCACGACCGTAGCGGTCGGTTCCGGCCACCTCGGCAGTGTGGGTGCCCAAGTCGAGATCCGAGGGGATCTCGGTCCGCCACAGGTGCGAACTCGACTGGCCGACGTTGCCGGAGGTGCGCAGATTCTGCGACGCCGTATACGGATCGGTGTACTCCCAGCCCTTGGCCAGAGCCTCGCCCCTGCCCGGCTGAGTATGCTCGGACTGCTTGGGTGCCTTGCCGTCGAAGCTGACCTCCACGCGAGCATCGGAGGTGCCGGCGAGGAAGCTCGAAGTCAGCCAGGTCTCACCCTGTTCGAGGTCATCGCGGGTGACCACGCGCTCGGACACCGGCTTCGGGGCATCGCCCTCCTGATCAGCGTCCTGCCATTCCTGTGCCTTCTGCGCCCAGTCACGCCACTGCGGGGAGTTCACTCCGAGCAGCAGCTGGTGGTCGTCGGACTCGTTGCGCACGGTGTAGCGTTCGCTGCGCGAACCACCGTCGTACTCGAGGGTGAGCACACCCGGCTCCGAAGCGTCCTGGGTGAATGAGTATGGCAGCCCGTCGGCATTGAGGCCGCCGGAGTACCAGTCGCCGGAGACGGCGCCGGCGACGATCTGGGTGTTCGGCAGCTTCTCGATCCCGGCCTCGGCCCATTCCTTCCGCGTCTCCCCTGCGACGAGGTTCTCCTGAGTGTGCGTGTGTCCGCCGACGGTCACGGCGTTCGGGTAGTCGGCGATGACGTCGTAGAAGTCCTTCGCGTTGTCGACGACGACCTCTTTGTGCGTGAGGATGGGTGCGTGGGTGGCGATGACGACCTGAGCGTTCTTCGGCACATTCTTCAGATCGTTCTCCAGCCAGGTCAGCTGTTCCTCGGAGATCTTCTCCTTGTACTTCTTCCCGTTCGCCTTGCCCTCGTACTCGATGCTGTCGAGGACGACGAAGTGAGTCTTGCCGACGTCGTAGGAGAAGTACGAGGGTCCGAACTGATCGCGGAAGGTGTCGAGGGCGTGAGAGTCATCGACTGCGTCATAGTCCTGGTCGTGGTTGCCCGGTGCCGCTCGGACGGGCCCGTTCGTCTGCGAGTAGATGTCACGCAGTTCGTCATTGAGGCTGAGGTCGTCACCGACGTTGTCACCGAGCAGGAGCACTCCGCAGCCCCCGTAGTCGTTGCGGTCGGCGAGGTCGCCGACGGCTCCGTCGCGGGCGTAGCCCATCTCGGTCTTGTCATAGGCCTGGGTGTCGGCGGCGATCGGGCAGTTCTGGTCGTCTTTCGCCGTGGCCGTCGACTCGATCATCGGAAAGTTCACGGCCTTCGGCGTCTCGCCCGTCGGTTCGATGCCCCCGAATTCGAGGTCGCCGGAACCGTCGGGCAGATGGTTGTAGCTGAACTGCGCGACCTTGTCCTCATCGACGGGCACCTGCCACCCGGAGGGCTGAGTGATCGACACGGTCATGTTCTCACGCACCGGCAGCTCATAGCGGCCGTCTCCGTCGGTCTGGACGACGTCGACTCCGTTCGACACCGCCACGCCGGACACGCCCTTCTCATCACCGTCGAGCTTCGAGTTCTCGTTGACGTCGTCGAAGACCTGACCGGTGAACCTCTCCGGGTCGTCGGCCTTGCCGCGGTCGACCTGGACGTGGCCTTCGTAGAGTTCGGGCGGTGCGTCCGCGGCCATCGCCGAGGAGGGCGAGAGAAGCGGGGCGAAGAGCGAGAGCGCGGCGCAGGCTCCCAGGCCTGCGGCAGCGGTGCGCGGGCGGATTCGTCGTGTCTGCATGGATTTCTCCTGTATTCGACTGTGGCGGGTTCTGCCGAGAGATGACCCTAGGGAGACGGGGCGACAACGAGGTGAAGAGGACAGGACTGCTTGATGAATAGGAGAAGAGTCCGAGTGGAACCCGACGCCCACAGCGCTCACCGCCGGGGAATGTGATCTGGCTTCAATTCGCCGAGGCGGCCGCTCAGAAGTCCACGCACCACGTAGTCTGAGACCATGAGTGGTCCACCGAAAAGAGTCTTCGTCGCCCGACTCGTCTCCGCCCCCGTGTTCGACCCTCTCGGAGATCAGGTCGGCAGGGTCCGAGACGCCGTCGTCGTCTACCGGGCGACTATGCGGCAGTTCCCCCGGGTCATCGGCCTCGTCGTCGAGGTACCGGGTCGGCGGCGCGTGTTCGTGCCGATGGGCCGGGTCACCGCGATCGACTCCGGGCAGGTCATCACCACGGGGCTGGTGAATATGCGCCGCTTCGAACAGCGTGAGTCGGAGACACTGGTGATGAACGATCTGCTCGACCGGCGTCTGCGTCTGCGGGACGACGATTCGCCGGTGCTGATCGAGGACGTCGGCATCGAACAGCAGGTGAACAAGGACTGGGAGGTCACCCGGCTGTTCGTGCGGCGTGTGCCCGAACGCAGCGCCTTCGCCGCCTTCCGCCGCCGCGGTGAGACCAAGCAGATCGACTGGACGGATGCCGACCATCCGGTGGATTCCGAGGTCGACCAGGAAGCCACCCAGCTCATCGCCGCCTATCAGGACACGAAGCCGGCCGACCTCGCCGATGTGCTCTTCGAGATGAACTCAGCCCGCCGTCTTCAGGTGGCCCGGGCGCTGGATGACGAACGTCTCGCCGATGTCGTGGAAGAGCTGCCGGCCGAAACCCAGATCGAAATCCTCACCGGCCTCGAAACCGAACGAGCCGTCACCGTGCTCGAGGAGATGGCCCCCGACGATGCGGCCGACCTCCTCGGTGAACTCAGCGATGATCAGGCCGAACGGTTCCTGACCCTCATGGAGCCCGATGAGGCCGAAGATGTGCGCACACTTCTGGCCTACGACGACGACACCGCCGGTGGTCTGATGACGACCGAACCGGTCATCCTGACCCCGGAAGCCACTGTCGCCGAAGCCCTGGCCCATGTCCGTCGGGAGGACCTGCCGGCGGCCCTGGCCGCTGCCGTCTTCGTCTGCCGTCAGCCGGTGGAGACCCCGACGGGCAAATATCTGGGTCTCGTCCATATCCAGGAGATGCTGCGGCATCCGCCGCATGAGGCGGTGGGCATCATGTTGGACACGGAGGTCGAACCGCTGTCGCCGGAGACTCCACTCGGCGAGGTGGCGAAGCTGCTGGCCGCGTACAATCTGGTGTCGGTGCCGATCACCGACGAAAACGATCGCCTCGTCGGTGTGGTCACCGTCGACGACGTCCTCGACGAGCTTCTGCCCGAGGACTGGAGAACCACCGGTCGTGACGATCGCAACAGGGGGTAGATATGGCCGTCGATGACTTCGAGATCCCTCGGTCGAGCAAACGCCGCCTGCCGAACTTCACCGTCTCCCCCGAGACATTCGGACGCGGGGCCGAAGCCTTCGCCCGGTTCATGGGCACTCCGGCGTTCCTCGTCGGGATGACCGTGTTCTGTGCCGTGTGGCTGCTGTGGAACACTCTGCTGCCCGAATCGTGGCAGTTCGACCCGCGGTCGCTGAACTTCACACTGCTGACCCTCATCCTGTCTCTGCAGGCCTCCTATGCGGCCCCGCTGATCCTGCTCGCGGAGAACCGCAGCACCGACCGCGACCGGGTCGAGTTCGAACACGACCGGCAGCG